>NZ_CM178738.1:755000-3281490 GCF_058681395.1 Brevundimonas sp. AVps23W | reverse complement strand
GCCGCGGTGAAGGAAGTCGGTCTGAAGGTGCCGCTGGTCGTGCGTCTGGAAGGCACCAACGCCGAACTGGGCAAGAAAATCCTGAACGAGTCGGGCCTGGCCATCACGGCCGCCGACGACCTCGACGACGCCGCCCAGAAGATCGTCGCGGCGGTCGGCTAAGGCGTTTGCCTTAGCCCGCTACCGCCCTGCTGACTGACACATTCCAGAGATCGATAGACCCATGTCCATCCTCGTCAACAAAGACACCAAGATCATCGTCCAGGGCCTGACCGGCAAGACCGGCGGCTTCCATACCGAACAGGCCCTGGCCTATCACGGCACCCAGATGGTCGCCGGCGTGCACCCGACCAAGGGCGGCACCAACTGGACGGGTTCGCACGGCGAAACCCTGCCGATCTACGCCTCGGTCGCCGAAGCCAAGGACGCCACGGGCGCCGACGCCTCGGTGATCTATGTCCCGCCGTCGGGCGCGGCCGCCGCCATCATCGAAGCCATCGACGCCGAGATCCCGTTCATCACCTGCATCACCGAGGGCATCCCGGTGATGGACATGGTCAACGTCAAGCGCCGCCTGGAAGGCTCCAAGTCGCGCCTCTTGGGCCCGAACTGCCCGGGCATCCTGACGCCGGACGAGTGCAAGATCGGCATCATGCCGGGCAATATCTTCAAGAAGGGCTCGGTCGGCATCGTGTCGCGTTCGGGCACCCTGACCTATGAGGCCGTGTTCCAGACCTCGAACGAAGGCCTGGGCCAGACCACGGCTGTCGGCATCGGCGGCGACCCGGTCAAGGGCACCGAGTTCATCGACATGCTGGAAATGTTCCTGGCCGATCCGGAAACCACCTCGATCATCATGATCGGTGAAATCGGCGGCGGCGCGGAAGAAGACGCGGCGCAGTTCCTGATCGACGAAGCCAAGAAGGGCCGCAAGAAGCCGATGGCCGGCTTCATCGCGGGTCGTACGGCGCCCAAGGGCCGCACCATGGGCCACGCCGGCGCCGTCGTCTCGGGCGGCAAGGGCGATGCGGAATCCAAGATCGCGGCGATGGAAGCCGCCGGCATCCGCATGTCGGAATCGCCGGCCCGCCTGGGCAAGACCCTGGTGGAAGTGCTGAAGGGCTGATGCTTCGCGCTGCGCGCGGGCGCTACGCTCGCCGCGCGTTCCCGCCTTCGCGGGAATGACGTAGCTCGCTGCTTGAGCGCTTTTCGCGCATCAAAAATGCCGCCCTCGGCTGGAATGGACGCCCTCGTTTTCGGACGGGGGCGTTTTTCTTTGGGCCTGCGACCAATTTCTCACCGAATTGCCCCGTTTCGGTCATGACCCATAAGGAAAGCGGGCCTATATGACGGGCGCACCCCTCACGGAGATGTGTCCGTCGGGGGCCAGGGATTGCGAAAACGATGGCGGACGATGCCGGTCGGCTGAACCAGGTCTTTGCCGAGACCTCCTTCCTCTACGGGTCCAATGCGGCCTATATCGAGGAGCTGCACGAGAAATGGGCCACGGATCCGGGCTCGGTCTCGGCGGAATGGAAAGCCTTCTTTGACCAGCTGCGCGACAACGCCGCCAGCGTGAAGGCCTCGGCCGAGGCCGGCGGCTGGGGACGTGGCACGGCGACGGAACCCAACGAGGCCAATGCCGTGTTCGACGGCCGCTGGCCGGCGCCGAAGCCCGATCCGAAGAAGCCCGGCGCAGCGCCTGCGCCCGCTCCGGCCGCCGCCAAGGCTGCGCCCGTCGAGGTCTCCGCCGACGCGATCCGCGCCGCCGCCCATGATTCCATCCGCGCCCTGATGCTGATCCGCAGCTATCGCGTGCGCGGCCACCTGCAGGCCAAGCTGGACCCGCTGGGCATCGAACAGCCGGTCGAGAACCCGGAACTGACGCCGGAATTCTATGGCTTCAGCGAAGCCGACATGGATCGCCCGATCTTCCTGGACGGGGTTTTGGGGCTTCAAACCGGCAGCATCCGCCAGGTGCTGGACCTGCTGAAGCGCACCTATTGCGGCACCATCGGCATCCAGTTCATGCATATCGCCGAGCCGGAGGAGAAGTCCTGGCTGCAGCAGCGGTTCGAGGGCGCCGACAAGTTCGAGCAGAACGCCTTCTCCAAGGAAGGCAAGCTGGCCATCCTGAACAAGCTGATCGAGGCCGAGGGCTTCGAACGCTTCCTGCACAAGCGTTTCCCCGGCACCAAGCGGTTCGGCCTGGACGGCGGCGAGGCCATGGTCCCGGCGCTGGAGCAGGTGATCAAGCGCGGCGGCAATCTGGGCGTCGATGAAGTCGTGCTGGGCATGGCTCACCGCGGCCGCCTGAACGTGCTCGCCGCCGTGATGGGCAAGCCCTACAAGGTCATCTTCCACGAGTTCCAGGGCGGTTCGGCCGTGCCGAGCGACATCGAGGGCTCGGGCGACGTCAAATATCATATGGGCGCCAGCTCGAACCGCGAGTTCGACGGCAACCACGTCCACCTGTCGCTGACCGCCAACCCGTCGCACCTGGAGATCGTCAATCCGGTCGTCCTGGGCAAGGCGCGCGCCAAACAGGCCTTCGACATCCGCGAGGCCAACGCCGGCAAGCCTGAGGCCGAATGGGCGCTGGACCGTTCCAAGGTCGTGCCTCTGCTGATCCACGGCGACGCCGCCTTCGCCGGCCAGGGCGTGGTGGCCGAATGTTTTGCCCTGATGGGTCTGAAGGGCTACCGCACCGGCGGCACCCTGCATTTCGTCATCAACAACCAGATCGGCTTCACCACCAGCCCGCGCAACTCGCGCTCGTCGCCCTATCCGTCCGATGTTGCGCTGATGGTTCAGGCGCCGATCTTCCACGTGAACGGCGATGATCCCGAAGCGGTCGTCTTCGCCGCCAAGGTGGCCACCGAATACCGCCAGAAGTTCCACAAGGACGCGGTGGTGGACATGTTCTGCTATCGCCGGTTCGGCCACAACGAAGGCGACGATCCGACCTTCACCCAGCCGCTGATGTATTCGAAGATCCGCGCCCAGCCCTCGACCCGCGAACTGTATTCGCAGCGTCTGGTCGCCGAGGGCGTGATCACCCAGGCCGAGATCGACGCCGAGGTCGCCCGGTTCGAGACCTTCCTCGACGAACAGTTCGAGGCCGGCAAGACCTGGTCCGCCGAGAAGGCCGACTGGCTGGACGGCCAGTGGCAGGGCTTCCAGGCGCCGAAGGACGAGCTGCGCGGCGAGACGGCTGTGCCCCTGGCCAAGCTGACCGACCTGGGTCACCGCCTGACCACGGTCCCCAACAGCGTCGACATGCACAAGACGCTGAAGCGCGTCTATGACGCCCGTCGCGAAGCGGTCGCCTCGGGCGAGAACCTGGACTGGGCCACGGCCGAGAGCCTGGCCTTCGCCTCGCTGGTGGACGAAGGCTTCCCGGTGCGTCTGTCGGGCCAGGATTCGGTGCGCGGCACCTTCTCGCAGCGCCATTCGGGCATCATCGATCAGACGACCGAAGAGCGGTACATGCCGCTGAACAATCTGCGCGAAGGCCAGGCCAATTTCGAGGTCATCGACTCGGCCCTGTCGGAAGAGGCGGTGCTGGGCTTCGAGTACGGCTATTCGCTGGCCGACCCCAACACCATGGTCATGTGGGAAGCCCAGTTCGGCGACTTCGTGAACGGCGCCCAGGTGGTGATTGACCAGTTCATCAGCTCGGGCGAACGCAAATGGCTGCGGATGAGCGGCCTGACCATGCTGCTGCCGCACGGCTATGAGGGCCAGGGTCCGGAACACTCGTCAGCCCGCCTGGAGCGGTTCCTGCAACAGTGCGCCGAAGACAATATGCAGGTCGCCAACTGCACCACCCCGGCCAACTATTTCCACATCCTGCGTCGCCAGATGCACCGGCCGTTCCGCAAGCCGCTGATCCTGATGACGCCCAAGTCGCTGCTGCGTCACAAGAAGGCGGTTTCGACGATGAAGGATCTGGCGGAGGGTTCGTCCTTCCACCGCGTCCTGCACGACGACGCCCAGACGCGCCCCGACGTCGCCGGGATCAAGATCAAGGCCGACAAGGCGATCCGCCGCGTCATCCTGTGCTCGGGCAAGGTCTATTACGACCTGTTGGACGCCCGCGAGAAGAAGGCCAAGGACGGCCAGGCGGTGGACGACGTCTATATCCTGCGCCTGGAGCAGTTCTATCCGTGGCCGATCCAGTCGCTGCGCAAGGAACTGGCCCGCTTCCCGAAGGCGGAAGTGGTCTGGTGCCAGGAAGAGCCGAAGAACATGGGCGGCTGGACCTTCGTCGATCCGTGGCTGGAGCTGACGCTCGACAAGCTGGACGTCGCCTCCAAGCGCGCCCGCTACGTCGGCCGTCCCGGTTCCGCCTCGACGGCCGCCGGCCTGATGAGCCGGCACCTGAAGGAACTCGAGACCTTCACCAACGAAGCCTTCGCCTGATACACGTACAAGACACTCCGAAAGACAGCTGGACCCGACATGGCCGACATCCTGACCCCCGCCCTCGGTGAATCCGTCACCGAGGCCACCATCGCGAAATGGACCAAGAAGGTCGGCGACGCGGTCAAGAAGGACGAACTGCTCGTCGAACTGGAGACCGACAAGGTCTCGCTGGAAGTCGTGGCCCCGGCTGACGGCGTTCTGGGCGCCATCAACGCCGGCGAGGGCGACACCGTGGTCCCCGGCACGGTCCTGGGTTCGGTGACCGAAGGCGGCGCGGCCGCTGCTGCGGCTCCGGCCAAGGCCGCCAAGGCCGAGACCAAGGCTGCGCCCGCCGCCGCTGCGTCGAGCATCGACATCACCGTGCCGGTGATGGGCGAAAGCGTCGCCGAAGGCTCGATGGGCAAGTGGCTGAAGAAGAGCGGCGACGCGGTCAAGAAGGACGAGCTGCTGGTCGAGATCGAGACCGACAAGGTCGCGGTTGAGGTGTCGGCGCCGGCTGACGGCGTGCTGACCATCGCCGCCGACGAAGGCGCGACCGTCACCCCCGGCCAGAAGATCGGTTCGGTTTCGGGTTCGGGCGCCGCTGCGGCTCCGGCCGCCGCTGCCCCGGCTGCGCCTGCCGCCGCATCGGCCAACACCGGCTCGGCCCAGGTCGCCAAGAACGACGCCCTGTCGCCCGCCGTCCAACGCGTGGTGGCCGAGAACAATCTGGACCCGAAGGCCATCGCTGCGACTGGTCCCAAGGGCAATATCACCAAGGCTGACGCCATCGCCGCCATCGGCGCCGCTGCTCCGGCTCCGGCCGCCGCCGCCCCCTCGGCGCCGCGCGCTGTCGGCCCGCGCGAAGAGCGGGTGAAGATGACGCGCCTGCGTCAGACCATCGCCCGTCGCCTGAAGGAATCGCAGAACACGGCCGCCCAGCTGACCACCTTCAACGAGGTGGATATGACCAACGTCATGGCCCTGCGCGCCCAGTACAAGGACGTGTTCGAGAAGCGCCACGGCGTGAAGCTGGGCTTCATGTCCTTCTTCACCAAGGCCGTCGTCGCGGCCCTGCACGAGATCCCGGCCGTCAACGCCGAGATCGACGGCACGGACATCATCTACAAGAACCACTATGACATCGGCGTCGCCGTCGGCACCGACAAGGGACTGGTGGTTCCGGTTCTGCGCGACGCCGACACCCTGAGCCTGGCGGGCATCGAAAAGGGCATCGGCGCCCTGGGCAAGGCCGCCCGTGACGGCGCCCTGACCATGGACCAGCTGCAGGGCGGCACCTTCACCATCACCAACGGCGGCACCTATGGGTCGCTGATGTCGACGCCGATCCTGAATGCGCCCCAGTCGGGCATCCTGGGCATGCACAACATCGTCCAGCGCCCGATGGCCATCAACGGCGAGGTCAAGATCCGCCCGATGATGTACCTGGCCCTCAGCTATGACCACCGGATCGTGGACGGCAAGGAAGCCGTGACCTTCCTGGTCCGGATCAAGGAACTGCTGGAAGACCCGCAGCGGGCCCTGCTGGACCTGTAAGACAACGGAAAAGGCGGCGAGGTTCTCGCCGCCTTTTTTCTTTTGCGACGAGGCCGAACATGTTGACCCTCTATACCGCGCCCGGTTCTTGCAGCCGGGCCAGCCATATTGCGCTGGAAGAATCCGGGCTGGCGTTCGAAGTCCGGCTGACCGACCTCGTCCAGGGCGATCAGCGCCGTCCCGAGTTTCTGGCGATGAACCCCAAGGGCCGGGTTCCGGCTCTGATTACCGATCAGGGCGTTCTGACCGAAAGCCCCGCCATCCTCGCCTATATCGCAGCACTGGCGCCCGCCGGCCTGTTAGCGCCGGTCGAGCCCTTCGCCTTCGCCCGGATGCAGGCCTTCAACCTCTATCTGGCCTCGACCGTTCAGGTCGCCCACGCCCACGGCCGGCGGGCCTCGCGCTGGAGCGACGACGCGGCGGCCCAGGCCTCGATGGCGGCCAAGGTGCCGCAGAACATGCGAGACTGCTTCGCCCTGATCGAAGCGGATCTGGTCCAGAACGGCGGCGACTGGGTGATGGGCGAGGCCTGTTCGGTGGCGGACCCCTATTTGTTCACCTTCTGCGGCTGGCTTGAAGGCGACGGGGTCGATATCGCCGAGTTTCCTCGGGTTCTGGCCCACTACCAGCGAATGGCGCAACGCCCGGCCGTGGTGCGGACGCTTGAGGCCGAAGGCGCCGGCCGGATCTGATATATCAACGGTTGTGTCTTGGCGGCGCCGGTCGGCTCATTTTCCGCCGAATAAGGAGTTTCCCGCACTTACGGCACGGCAGGAATGACCCCTTAATCCTTCCATGGAGTGGGCAGCACGCGCGATAGGGGTGTTCTACGTCTTGGGCGGGCTGATACTTCTGTATCAGGCCTGGCTCAACTGGCGTCTGCAAAGGGCCCTGGCGGGCCTGGTCGCGATACCGATCGCCGAACATGTCGGAGACGGCGTGATCGTTCTGGCCGGCGTGCTGGTCATGGTCTCGGGCGCAACCCTCGCGGCGCTCAGCGGCTGGGCGGTCGTCGCCTTCCTGGCCGGGTGGACGATCCAGGCCCTCTATCTGCTCTGGACCGATAATGTCGCCCGCATCGGCCAGCCCGAGGCCGTCAAGGGACGTCGCCGATCCGTTCACGCCTTCGCCGGCTACACCGCCGCCACGGGCCTGGTTCTCTGCCTGCCGATGACGGGCGTGTTGGGCTGATCAGCCGAACTCGGCCTCGAGGTCGGCCAGGCGTGCGGCCTGGTCCTCGGCGATCAGGGCGTTCAGCATGGGGTCGAGGTCGCCTTCCAGGATCTGGGGCAGGCTGTGCAGGGTCAGGCCGATGCGGTGGTCGGTCACGCGCCCTTGGGGGAAGTTGTAGGTGCGGATCCGCTCGGACCGGTCGCCCGAGCCGACCTGAGACTTGCGCGAGTCGGCGCGGGCCAGATCCTTGGCCTGGCGTTGCATGTCGTACAGGCGAACCCGCAGGTTCTTCATCGCCTTGTCGCGGTTCACGTGCTGCGACTTTTCGGAGCTGGTGGCCACGATCCCGGTCGGAAGGTGGGTGATCCGCACGGCCGAGTCCGTCTTGTTGACGTGCTGACCGCCCGAGCCGGAGGCGCGGAAGGTGTCGATGCGGATGTCCTTTTCCAGGATCTCGATCTCGACGTCCTCGACTTCGGGCAGGACGGCGACGGTGGCGGCCGAGGTGTGGATGCGGCCCCCGGCCTCGGTCGTCGGCACGCGCTGGACCCGGTGGACGCCGCTTTCGAACTTCAGCCGGCCGAAGACGCCGTCGCCGGTGACGGTGGCGATGATTTCCTTGTAGCCGCCGGCGTCGCCCTCGGTCGCCGAATCCAGCTCGATCCGCCAACCGCGCGTCGAGGCGTAGCGCGAATACATGCGGAACAGGTCGCCGGCGAACAGGGCCGCCTCGTCGCCGCCGGTGCCGGCGCGGACTTCCAGTACGGCCGAGGCGTTTTCGTCGGCGTCGCGCGGGGCCAGCAGCAGGGCGACGTCGCGCTCCATCTGCGGCAGGCGCTCGGTCAGGTCGCGCAACTCGTCCTGGGCCATGGCGGCCATCTCGGGATCGGCGGCCATCGCCTCCAGATCGACCATCTCGGCGCGGAGCCGGGCCAGGCCCTGGACCGCGTCGGCGACGGGCTTAAGCTCGGCGTGTTCCTTGGACAGGCGGACGATCTCGGCGCCGTCCGTTGCGGCGCCCATTCGGGCCTCCACCTCGTGGAAACGGTCGAGCACCTGATCGAGACGGGCCTGGGGCAGACGCAAGGCGGAAAAATCCTGGGACTATGAGAGGGGCCGTCCTTAGCCCGCCTGGGGGGCTGCTGTCGATCATCGCCGTTTTCGAGGCGCGGCGCCGCGTTTGTGATCTGTGATAACGATGACGTCAGGCGCGGTTACGAACGTCATGGCGGCAGTATAGCTGACCATGGAACCGCCGTGAGAAGGACGCCATGTTCGATCGCCCGCCCCCCGCAAAATCCCTGACCGAGCGTCCGTCGGCGCAGCCCGTGACCGACAGCGTGGATCGTCTGTGCCGTCTGTACGACGCCCGCCTGGCCGAGGCGCGCGGTCGTCTCTCGCCGGATCATGTGCGTGATCTGGAGGCGTTGGCGGGTCTGTTCGGGCTCGACACCGATCGGCCCGCGGCACAGATTTGGGAGGAGCTGCGGCGGCTCATACTGCGCCAGACGTCCGGGCGCGCGGAGGACGTCGCGGTCCAGCCGGACGAACCCGAAGCCCCGGCGACGGACGCGGAGCGCCTGACCATCATGGTTGTCGAAGACGACGCCGACGTAGCCGCCGACCTGACCGCGCTGCTGACCGAGGCCGGCCATTCGGTGGTGGGGCCTTTCCACAGCGCGGCGGCGGCGGAGGCGGCGGCGGCCCTGCACGCGATCGACGCCGCCCTGCTGGACATCAATCTGTCGGACGGTGGGAGCGGGGTCGAACTGGCCGAGAGCCTGACCCGAAGCTGGGACGTGCGGATCATCTTCATCTCCGGCGACACGGCGGCCGCCGCTCGCCACGCCCATCTCGCCGAGGCCGTGGTGCTGAAACCCTATACCGGACCGCAGATCCTGGCGGCGGTCGCCCGGCTGGGGCGGACGTGACAGGACAGGGAGCGCCGGCGAACGACGTCTTGCGTCCGACGCGTGATCACGCGATCACGGGTCATGTTGTCGAACCGGTCCCGCTATGCGCTGCGCGCCATGATCCATCTGGCCGGTCTGCCCGGCGGCGGCCCCGCCACCATCGGCGAGATCGCAGAGGCGGCGACGGCGCCGCGCAAGTTTCTCGAAGCCATATTGCTGGACCTGCGGCGTCAGGGGCTGCTGGTGTCGAAGCGCGGACGAACCGGGGGTTACGCCCTGGCGGCGCCGGCCGCAGAGATCAGTTTCGCCGATGTGATCCGGGCGCTGGAGGGGCCGTTGGCCCTGGCGCCCTGTGCGTCGCGAACCGCTTTTGGACCCTGCGAGACCTGCCCCGACGTCGAGACCTGTCCGCTTCAACCTGTGCTGCAGGACGGGCGCGACGCCATCGCGGCGGTGTTCGAAGGGCGAAGCCTGCTGCAAGCCGCCTCAAGTTTTTCTCCTATTGACCGACTAGGAAAATAAGACGCACCGTCACGACGAACTTCTGGGGTCGCCATGCAAGATTTCCTCATCTTCCTCCTCGTCGGGTTCCTGGCTCAGTCGGTCGATGGCGCGCTGGGCATGGCCTACGGGGTGATTTCATCGACGGTTCTGCTGTCGTTCGGCGTGCCGCCCGCGACCGCATCGGCCAGTGTTCACGCCGCCGAAGTCTTCACTACGGCCGCCTCCGCCGGGTCTCATACGGTGAACAAGAACGTGAACTGGAAGCTGTTCACCCCGCTGGTCCTGGGCGGCGTGGTGGGCGGCAGCCTGGGTGCCTTCATTCTAACCAGCATCGACGGCGACCTGGTGAAGCCGTGGATCACGGCCTATCTGACCATCATGGGCGGGGTCATCATCTGGCGCGCCACCCGTCAGACGCGCGAGCGGATCTTTCCGCTTCGGGCGGCGGGCCCCTTGGGACTGGTCGGCGGCTTCTTCGACGCCATCGGCGGCGGCGGTTGGGGACCGACGGTCACCACCACGCTCGTGGGATCGGGCGGCGATCCGCGCGCGTCGATCGGCACCACCAATACGGCGGAATTCTTCGTCACCTCGGCCATTTCCGCGACCTTCCTGGCCGCCCTGCTGACCGGCCACTGGGAACAGGCCGAAGGGATCGCCACCCACGCGGCCTCGGTCGGCGGGCTGATCCTGGGCGGGCTGATCGCCGCCCCCTTCGCCGGAGTGATCGCCCGGATCGCGCCGCGCCGGGTCCTGACCTATGGGGTCGGCGCCGTGGTGCTGCTGTCGGCGGGCTATCAGGCGCTTCGGTTGTTCGGGGTGATCTGAAAAGCAACGGCGGGCCGCAGCCCGCCGTCATCGCAATCGCCTTGCAAGGCGCTGCGGGATCAGTTTTGCGGCGTCGTGGCCGGGGCAGTTGCGGTCGCCGGTGCGGCCTTAGCAGCGGCCTGAGCAGCGGCCTCCTCGGCCGGTGTGCGCAGGGTGACGATCAGCGGATTGGGCTTCAGATCGTTCATAGCGCCGGAGGTGGCGTCGATGGCGCCGCCGATGAGTCCGCCGACCAGGATATTGCCGGCCATGGCCGTGCCGCCAGCGCCCGAGACGCTGCTGGTGATGTCGTGGGTCTGGGCGACATAGCCGTCCTTGGACACGGTGATGCGGAAGGCGTCCTTGCGCGGCATGCGGAAGGTGCAAGGCGTCGCCTGGCATTCAAAGCCGTTCGACGTGCTGACCTGCGCCCCGGGAGGCGTGCTCTGGACGGAGAATTGCTGGCTGGAACCACGCGTTACGGTAGCGCAGGCAGGCAGAGACAACGCCACGCCGACAAGCGCGAGCGCACGCACGCCGAAGCGCGCGGGAGTACGGAATATCATGAAGCCCCTCAATGGATTACAGTTCACCCTCCCAGGTGAACTTACGGCATAGGTTGCATTTGAGGCGTACGCCGTCAATCAAGGCGCGCGTAAATTTGTCAAAACTGACACAACTCGCGCGCGGGCCTATTCCGCCGCCTGAAGCTCCGCCGCGCGTGCTGCGTCCAGTTCGGCGGCCTTCTGTTCCACCAGATCGACGATGTGGTCGATCATGCCGTCGTTGGCCTGTTTGTGGGCGATCTTGCCGTTCAGATAGATCATGCCGGCGCCCTTGCCGCCGCCGGTGAAGCCGATGTCGGTGTAGAGGGCCTCGCCCGGTCCGTTCACGACGCAGCCGATCACCGACAGGCTCATCGGCGTCGAGATATGGGCCAGCTTCTCTTCCAGCAGGGCCACGGTTTCGATGACGTTGAAGCCCTGACGCGCGCAGGACGGGCAGGCGATGATGTTGACGCCCCGGTGACGCAGGCCCAGCGACTTCAGGATGTCGAAGCCGACCTTGATCTCCTCGACCGGATCGGCGGCCAGGGAGACGCGGATGGTGTCGCCGATGCCGGCCCACAGCATCGAGCCCATGCCGATGGCCGACTTGATCGTGCCGGTGCGCAAGGGGCCTGCCTCGGTCACGCCCAGGTGCAGCGGGCAGTCGATGGCGTCCGCCAGCTGTTGGTAGGCGGCGACGGTCAGGAAGGGGTCGGACGCCTTCACCGAGATCTTGAACTCGTGGAAGTCGTGGTCCTGAAGGATGCGGGCGTGGTTCAGGGCGCTCTCGACCATGGCGTCGGGGCAGGGCTCGCCGTATTTCTCCAGCAGCTCCTTTTCCAGCGAACCGGCGTTGACGCCGATCCGCATCGAACAGCCGTGGTCCTTGGCGGCCTGGATCACGTCGCGGACGCGGTCGGGACTGCCGATATTGCCCGGATTGATGCGCAGGCAGGCGGCGCCCGCCTGGGCCGCCTCGATGCCGCGCTTGTAGTGGAAATGGATGTCGGCGACCAAGGGGACCTTGGCCTCGCGGGCGATGGTCTTGAAGGCCTCGGTCGATTCCACGTCGGGGCAGGAGACGCGGACGATGTCTGCGCCGGCCTCTTCCAACTGGCGGATCTGGTCGAGGGTCGCCGCCGCGTCGGACGTCGGCGTATTGGTCATCGACTGGACGCTGATCGGGGCGTCGCCGCCCACCAGGACGGAGCCGACGCGGATCTGGCGGCTCTTGCGGCGCTCGATATGGCGCCAGGGTCGGACGTGTGTGTGATCGCTCATCGTCTGCTCATATAGGCCGATGACGACGGCGGGACCACGGGGGAGCGACGATCAGTTTATGGCGGCGTCGCCGGCGAGAGACGCGACGGGCGCCGCAGCCTGCTGGGCCTGCACCTGAGTCTGGACCTGAGCCGCCCGGTCGGCCTGGATCTGAAGCTGGCGGCGCGCCTGCTCCTCGGCCACCTGACGGGCGGCCTGTTCGGCGCGGCTGTTCAACTGGGTCAGCGGCGTCAGGACGGCGGACAGGACGCCGCCGTGTTCGCCGTTCAGATAGACGTCGAAGGCCGCCGGATCCGACACGTCGATGGTGGCGCTGAGGCCCGTGGGCGCGCGCCAGGCCTCGCCGGCCGCCATCTGGCGCGCAAACAGGGCCTGTCCATCAGGCAGGCGCACGACCAGGGCCCCGGCCTTCTTGGCCTGGATCACCACCTGGGAGGCGGTGGCGGGCGCGCCATAGACGGCGCCGCGCGGGTTGAAGGCCTTCTGCACCGGGGCGTTGTTGGCCGCCTCCGTCGCCGCGATCACTGCCGGGTCATTGGGGTCGATGCCGGTCAGCTGAGCCTCGAGGCCCGGCGTGATATAGAGGGCGGGCGTGGTCTGGTCCGGCGGCGCGGCGCGGGGCGCGCTGAGGTCGATCAGACCTTCCTGTCCCGGGACGGCGCCCAGGGACCAGCTTTCGGGCACGGTGGCGATATCCGACGGCTGGGGCGCCCGCATCAGATTGACCCGCTGGAAGATGTTCCAGCCGATGACGGCCAGGGCCACCACCGCGATCCCGGCGATGATGCGCGGCGAATAGCGTTTGACGTCCTCGAAGGCCACGCCGATGGGCGCCTTCAGCGGCGCCGAATTGTCGGGGCTTTCGCGCTTGAAACGCTCGACGGCCAGTTGTTCGTCCAGGCCCAGCGCCGCCGCATAGCCGCGCACATAGCCGATGGCGAAGACGCGCGACGGCAGGGACGACCAGTCGTTCTGTTCCAGGGCGATCAGGAAACGGGTGTTGACCTTGGTCTCGGCCGCCAGCTCCGCCAGTGACTTGCCCGAATGGTCGCGCGCGCGGCGCAGGCCGTCGCCCAGAGTCGCCGACTCGGCGATGGAGGGCGTGACGTCCCTCCAGTCGGGATGAGCCTTGAACTCTTCGGGGGCGTGCCCCGCATCCAGCGCCATTACGCCTGACCCCACACTCGGAACGGCCTGAATCCGTCCCGTACTCGAAACGGATCCGTCGGTTAGCATGTCTTCGTGATCGGACGCGCCTCCCCCCGGAGGATGTCCTGATGCGTCCTGTGGATAAACCATAATCCCTGTCCCATCAACGGCGATTCCCTGAACGGGACGCGCGCGGCGATCGTCAGACGGACACGTTCAACTTTCGCGCCAGAGATTCGATCTCGTTACGGACGGAGCCGGTGGACAGGTTCAGCAGATTATTCAGCCCACGTCTGGCGGCCGTCAGGTCGGCGGACAGGATCATGCGCTTGACCGGGCCGACGCCGCCGGCCGGGGCCGACAGGCGGGTGAAGCCCAGAGTGATCAGGGCGAAAGCCTCCAGCGGCCGGCCCGCCAGCTCGCCGCAGATCGACACCGGGGTGCCGGTGTCGGCGCAGGCCTTCTGGATCGACTGCAGGGCGCGCAGGGTCGGGGGCGACAGGGGATCGTAGCGATCCGAGACCAGCGGATTGGTCCGGTCGGCGGCGTACATGTACTGGAACAGGTCGTTGGTGCCGATCGAGACGAAGTCGGTCAGGGGCAGAAGCGCGTCGAGATGCCACAGCAGCGACGGGCATTCGACCATGGCCCCGACGCGCAGCAGGGCGGGCAGGGCGCGACCGCGCCGCTTGGCCCAGGCGCATTCGACATCGACCAGTTCGCGCGCGGCCCGGAACTCGTCCACCGTGGCGATCATCGGGAACATGACGCGCAGCTCGCGGCCCGCCGCCGCCGTCAGCAGGGCGCGCAACTGCATCCGCAGCAGGGACGGCCGATCCAGACCCAGACGGATGGCGCGACGGCCCAGGGCGGGGTTCTCCTCCCGCTCGGCCTCCAGATAGGGCAGGACCTTGTCGCCGCCGATGTCCAGGGTGCGGAAGGTGACGGGCCGGTCGCCGGCGGCGTCCAGCACCAGCTTGTAAAGCGCCGTCTGGGCGTCCAGCCGGGGCAGTTCGTCCGAGACCATGAACTGGAACTCGGTGCGGAACAGGCCGATGCCCTCGGCCCCCGTCTCGTTCAGGTTCTCCAGGTCCACCGCCAGCCCGGCGTTGGTCAGCAGGCTGATGCGCTGGCCGTCCAGGGTGACGGCGGGGGTGTCGCGCAGCTGGGCGAACTGGACCTGGCGCTGATCGCGCACGGCCATCCGCGACTGGACCGCCTCGATCATGTCGGGGCGGGGACGCAGATAGGCCTCGCCGGTCTCGCCGTCGGCGATGACGACATCGCCCTCCGACAGCCGGTCGCGCAGCCCCATCAGGCGGCCGACGCAGGGGATCTGAAGCGCGCGGGCGACGATGGCGGCGTGGCTGGCGGCCGAGCCTTCTTCCAGCAGCAGGCCCTTCAGCTTGTCGCGCGGATATTCCAGCAGGTCGGCCGGGCCCAGGTTACGCGCCACCAGAATGGCGTCGTCGGGCAGTTCGCGCTCGCCCGGCTTGTCGCCCGCCAGCACCCGCAGCAGCCGGTTGGCCAGGTCCTCGAAATCGTGCAGCCGCTCACGGATATAGGGGTCGCGGGCCTGGGCGAAGCGGGCGCGGTGTTCGTTGCGGACCCGGTCCACCGCCGCCTCGGCGGTCAGACCGTTGCGGACCGCCTCTTCCAGCGACCGGTTCCAGCCCCGGTCGTCGGCGAACATCCGATAGGTCTCCAGCACCTCGAACGAGGGGCCGGCCAGGCCCTGGCCCTTGTCCAGCATGGCGTCCAGGCCGGTCTTCAGCGACGCCAGGGCCAGCTTCAGCCGGGCCTCCTCCATCGCCGGGTCTTCGGACAGCAGTTTCTCGGGCGGCAGGGGGGCTTCGTGCAGGACCACGTGACCGACCGCCAGGCCGTCGCCGAACTTCTGGCCCTTCAGCCGTTCCGGCCGGTGGGGGGCCAGCTCGACGTCGCGCAGTTCGTCCTGGTCCAGCAGTTCGCCGGAGGACACCGTCTCGGACAGGACCATGGCGATGGTCTGGATGTCCTCGACCTCCTCCTCGTCATAGCGCCGCTCGGTGCGGTTCTGGACGACCAGGACGCCGATGGCCCGGCCGCCGCGCAGCAGGGGGGCGCCGAGGAAGGCGTGATAGGGGTCTTCGCCCGTTTCCGGCCGATAGGAGAAGGACGGGTGCGACGGGGCGTCCGACAGGCTGATCGGCTGGGCCATCCGGGCCACCTCGCCCACCAGACCCTCGCCGGGGCGTAGGCGGGTGTTGTGGACGGCGTCGGGGTTCAGGCCCTCGGTGGCGAACAGCTCCAGTTCGCCCGAGGCGCGGCGCAGATAGATGGAGCAGACCTCGGCGACCATGGACCGGGCGATGATCCGCACCACCATGTTCAGGCGGTCCTGCGCCGGGGTCGCGCCCGCACCGGCCCCGCCCAGAGCCTCGCGGATCTGGCGCAGGAGGATCCGAGGTCCCCTGGTCATCGCGCCGCCTGCCGGCATTATGGCTCCCGCGCTCCGGCGCCGAAGCGCCTATTCAAATCACCTATATCGCGTCCAGGCCATAAGCCGAATGCAATGCGCGCACGGCCAGTTCGGCGTAGGCCGCGTCGATCAGGACGCTGATCTTGATTTCCGAGGTCGAGATGGCCTGGAACTTGACCCCCTTGTCGGCCAGGGCCTTGAACATGGTCTGGGCCACGCCGGCGTGGCTGCGCATACCGACCCCGACGACGGACACCTTGGCGACGTCCTCGTCGATGCGGATCTCCTCGAAGCCCAGCTGATCCTGTCCGGCTGTCATCAGCTCGGCGGCGCGCACGGCGTCGCGGCGGCCGGTGGTGAAGGTCAGGTTGACCGTATTAGCGGTGCGGGCCTGGCTCTGGACGATCATGTCCACATTGACGTTGGCCTCGGCCAGACGGGTGAAGACGTCGGCGGGGGCGTCCACGCGGTCGGACAGGCCCAGCAGGGTGATGCGGGCCTCGTCACGGCTCATGGTCACACCGGACACGATGCGTTTTTCCACGATCTCCTCCTCGTCGCAGATCAGGGTTCCGCCCTTGTCGGGCATTTGGCCGGACTCGTCCGGTTCGATGAAGCTGGACAGAACCCGCACAGGCACTTGTTTGGCCATGGCGAGTTCGACCGAACGGGTCTGCAGCACCTTGGCCCCCAGCGAGGCCATTTCCAGCATCTCCTCATAGGAGACCTTGGCCAGGCGCCGGGCGCGGCTCTCGATGCGCGGGTCGGTCGTATAGACGCCGTCCACGTCGGTATAGATGTCGCAGGGGCAGGACAGGGCCGCCGCCACGGCGACCGCCGAGGTGTCGGAACCGCCCCGGCCCAGGGTTGTGATCTTGCCCTCGGGGGTCACGCCCTGGAAGCCGGGCACGATGGCGATCTCGCCGGCGTCGACGGCGGCGCCCAGTTTTTCGCCGGGGATGTCGATGATCCGGGCGCGGGCGTGGGCGTCGTCGGTGATGATCGGCACCTGCCAGCCCATCCACGACCTGGCGTTCAGCCCCATGTTGCGCAGGGTCAGGGCCAGGAGCCCGGCCGTCACCTGTTCGCCCGAAGCGACCACCACGTCATATTCGTCGTCGCTGAGCGGCAGGCCCGCAGCGGCCGGGCCGGCGCCGTCGGTCCAGGCGACCAGTTCATTCGTCTTGCCGGCCATGGCCGAGACCACGACGGCCACCTTCTTGCCCGAGGCGGCCTCGGCGGCGACGATCCGCGCCGCGCGACGGATGCGCTCGAGGTCGCCCATCGAGGTGCCGCCGAACTTCATCACCAGTCTTGTCATGGAGCTCCCTGCCAATGCGCGCTCTTCCTAGCGAGGGAGGGCGGTACAAACAACTGCTATTGACAACCTACCTAACTATAAAATACATATCTCGATATCATGGAGCGTGGTTATGAATGTTCATGAGGTTGTCGGTTCCCCGCTGACCGTATCGGACAAAATCCGTCGCTTGAGCGAAGCGGGTATCGAGCGGGCCGAAATTGCACGCCTGCTAGGCAAGCGTTACCAACACGTCCGCAATGTGCTCGAGGCCGATCGTCTCAAACGTCCCAGTCGCAAGGAGCCCAGGCCTTCGGAGGCGCGCCCTCTGCCGGGCGGCGCGTTCCGGCTGGAGGTGGGATCGCGAGGGGATCTTCTGGTGTCGGCGGCCCTGCTTGAAGGGCTGGGGCTTTCGTCGGGCGACGCCGTAATCGTTCAGACGGGTGGAGACCAACTGACCCTGATGTCCGGGGCAGCCTCCCTGCGTCGTGCGCGCGATTTGATTAAGTCCGTCGTGCCTGACGGTGTCCGCCTTTCCGACAGCCTGATCGAGGATCGACGCCGTGAGGTCGAGACCGACACGAATGACTAAGGTCGTCTTGGACGCCTCGGCCGTGCTCGCGGCTTTGAACGGGGAGCCGGGCGCCGAAGCTGTGGAGGCGGTCGTGGGGCGCGCGATTTTGGGCGCCGTCAATCTAGCCGAGGTCGTTGGCAAGCTGACGGACTTCGGTTTGGACGAGTTGCAGGCCGAGTCCGCGGTCGCGGCCCTGGGCTGTGAGGTCGTCTCCTTTGACGCCGATCTTGCGGTCAGGACCGGCCTGCTGCGGCGCGTCACCCATCGACAGGGCCTGTCGCTCGGCGATAGAGCCTGTCTGGCGCTGGCCGAACGAGAGGGCCTTGAAGCGCTCACCACTGACCGGGCATGGAGCCAGTTGAATGTCGCCATCGACATCCGTGTCCTTCGCTGAAGGCCCATCCATCGATCCCGCCGACGTGGCCCGCTTCTCCGCCCAGGCGGCCGAATGGTGGGATGCGCACGGGCCGTTCGCGCCCCTGCACCGGTTCAATCCGGCCCGTCTGGCGCTGATCCGCGAGCAGCTTTGTACCCGTCTGGGGCGGGATTCGAAGGCGCGTCGTCCGTTCGAGGGGCTGACGCTGCTGGACGTCGGCTGTGGCGGCGGGCTGATCGCCGAGCCGATGCGGCGTATGGGCTTCACCGTCACGGCCATCGACGCCTCGTCCGAGAATATCGGTACGGCGCGGGCCCACGCCGAGATGGTCGGGCTGGACATCGCCTATCGCGCCGCCACGGTCGAACAGATCGAGGCGGAAGGGGCGGGACCGTTCGACGTGGTCCTGACCATGGAGGTGATCGAGCATGTCGCCGACCCGGAAGCCTTCGTGCGCGCCTGTTCGCGTCTGGTTCGGCCGGGCGGGGTGATGATGGTCGCCACCCTGAACCGCACGCTGAAGGCTCTGGCCCTGGGCAAGGTGGCGGCGGAATACATTCTGCGCTGGGTGCCGGCGGGGACGCACGACTGGCGCCAGTTCCTTAAGCCCGACGAGATTCGGGCAATGCTGTCGCAGGAGGCGGTGACGGTCGAGGGGCCGTATGGCCTGAACTATGACCCGCTGACCGACCGCTGGAGCCAGAGCGACGATGCGGGGATCAACTATATGATGGTGGCCACGCGGGCCTGAAATTCTCCCTCCCCTTCATGGGGAGGGGCGGCGCAGCGCAGCGAAGCCGGGGTGGGGCGGTCTGGACATCTCGCTCACGCCCTTTCGGGCCCCACCCTGATCACTGCGCGATCGTCCCTCCCCATGAAGGGGAGGGAGACTATTAGACCGCCTTGGCGCGGCTGCGGGTCCAGGCGTACAGGCCGAACACCGCCACGGCGAAGCCGATGATCCCCGCCAGCATGGCCGGCCAGGTCGAACCCTCGGGCAGCATGGCGAACGGGGCGTCGTCGCGGGTGGCCACGATCACCCCGGCGGTGAAGACGCCGAACAGGCTCTCGCCGACGATCAGGCCCGAGGCCAGCAGCACGCCCATGCGGCGCGCCACGTCGGCGTAACGGGTGCTGGACACGGCCTTGTCGTAGATCCAGCCGCAGACGGCGCCGATGACCAGCATGGTCGTGACGGCGGCGGGCAGGTAGAAGCCGATGCCGACGGCGAGCGGCGGCAGTTTGACCTTGCCGTTCGTCGCCTTGGACACGACGGCGTCCAGCACGATGATGATCACGCCGATCACCGCGCCCAGGCCGATCAGGTCCCAGCGCAGATCGCCGCCGATGACGCCGCGCGCCAGGGCCGAGATCAGGGTGGCCTGGGGCGCGGCCAGGGTCTTGGCGCCCTCGACGATGGCGGGCGGGCCGCCCTCGAAGCCGAAGGCCTGGTTCAGCAGGTTCAGGATCAGGGGAATGACGATGGCGCCGGCGCCGACGCCGACGATCAGGGCGACCTGCTGGCGCCAGGGCGTGGCCTCGACCAACTGGCCGGTCTTCAGGTCCTGAAGATTGTCATTGGCGATGACGGCGACGGCGAAGACCACGGCGGTCACGATCAGGGCGAAGGCAATGATCGACGGATCGGCCGGAACCCCCGCGATGGCCATGACGCCCAGCATCAGCAGGGAGGCGATCACGACCGCCAGGATGCCGACGCCCGAGACCGGGCTGTTCGACGAGCCGATCAGGCCGGCCATATAGCCGCAGATGGCGGCGACGGCGAAACCGATCAGGACGACATAGACCAGGCCGCCGATGACCAGCAGCGGGGTCGATCCCGCCAGGGCCGGGGCGCTCTGGGCGAACCAGGCCAGCAGGCCGGCGATGCCGATCAGGCAGACGACCGAAATCCCGCCGACCAGTTTGATGGGCAGATCCTGTTCGGTGCGTTCCAGCACCTCGCCGTGGGCGCGCTTGGCGTTGGCGGCCAGGGCTGAGGTCAGGCCGCCGATCAGCGGGCCGGCCAGTTTGATCAGGGTCCAGATGGCGGCGACGCCAATGACGCCGGCGCCCATGAAGCGGACTTCGCGGCTCCAGACCCGTCCAGCCAGTTCCTCGGCCGGGACGCCGGCGGGCAGGGTGGAGGCGATGGAGGGGATGCCGTGCGCCGTCAGCCAGGCCACGGTGTCCGGGCTGGTCAGGATCGGCACCGCGATCACCCAGGCCAGGAGCAGGCCGAACAGCTGGGCCAGACCCACGGTCAGGCCGATCAGATGGCCCGCGCCGAGAAGCGCGAACTGCATGCCGAAGCCCATGCCGGTGGCGCCGCCGCCTAGGGCGGCCGGCAGCCTGAAGAAGCGCGCCGCTTCGCCGGCGAAGACGCGACCCGCGACCAGCAGGGCGTAGCCGGCCGAGACCAGGGCGCCGGCGACGACGACCCACAGGCCGGACTTGTTCTCGCGCACCGCGCTCTCGGTCTGTTCGGCCCCGCGCGAGCCGACCTTCAGCACCTCGGCGGCGGCGACGCCTTCGGGGTAGGGCAGGCCTCCGTTGGTCACCAGGGCGCGACGCAGCGGGATGGAGAAGGTCACCCCCAGCACGCCGCCCAGAATGCAAATGGCCACCGACTGCCAGAAGGGAAACTCCAGCCACCAGCCGATCATCACCAGGCCGGGCAGGACGAAGATGATCGAACTCATGGCCCCGCCGACCGAGGCCACGGTCTGGACCGTCATATTCTCCCAGATGGTCGAGGTGCGGAAGGCCCGCAGCACCGCCATCGAGATCACCGCCGCCGGAATGGCCGAGGCGAAGGTCAGGCCGACTAGCAGGCCCAGATAGGTGTTGGCGGCGGTGAAGATCACCGCCAGCAGGCAGCCCAGCACAAGGGCGCGAAGGGTCAGTTCAAGCCGGCCCTTTTGGGCAGGGCTTTGGGGCGCAGCGGCGGCGTCAGTCATCGAAATCGGTTCCCACGTTCGACGCGGACGTAAGCCCATAACGTCGCCTGCGGCAACTGGTCACGCTCAGGCCCCGTTCAGGCGGGGAGCGGTTGCAGCCCTCGGAACCGCCGCCGCGCCCGACGAACCAGGCCGGGCGAAGCCACCGTCGCCCGATAGACGCCCGCCATGACCAAGGCCGTCAGGGCCCAGGACAGCAGGATATCCGACAGGAAATGCCCGCCGAAGGCCAGCCGGTTCATCGACAGGGCGAAGGCGTAGATCAGGCCGAGCGGCAGGACGACGGGCCGCCATTTCGCCGGGGTCAGCACCAGCAGGACCCCGACCATCCAGGCCGCGCTGGAGCCCTCGCCCGAAACGAAGGAGCAGTTTGACTGGCAACCGTCGCTGATCACCCAGACGGGGGTGAAGACGGCGTCGCCGCCGAACTGGTCGATCTGGACCGGCCGGGCGCGGCCCCACAGCCCCTTGAGCAGCAGATTGACGACCAGGCCGGGCCCCGCGGCCAATGCGGCGAGAGCGAAGACCGTCCGTCGGGCTGCGGCGCCGACGGGGCGCCGACGAAGGGCGCGCCAGGCCAGTCGTCCGATCACCCCTAGCAGCAGCAGGGCCAGGACCAGGGTCGAACTCTTGCGCAGCGCTTTCAAAACCGGATTGTCCGCCAGGAAGAACCCGGCTTCAGGCCGATAGAACAGGCCGCTTGCGGCGATATCGACGCCCGGGAAGACCAGGAAGTAGACGCTGATCGCCAGAACGGCCGTCGCCGCCAGGATCGCGGCGTCTTCGCCCGTCAAGCCGACCGAGCGGGCCAGATCCAGCCAGCGCGCGATGCGCGCACGCGGCGTATTGGTTGTGACGGACTGAGACACATTCCCCCCGGACTACTCACAGCCTGCATGACAGACCGGGGTGTCGCGCCGGCGTCTGTACGAACAATGTTTTCCGACGATTGGGGCGGAGGCGGACGATCCGCTTGGCCCGTTCGCGTCGAGGCGCTAGGACCGGCCCATGCCTGAACTTCCCGAGGTCGAAACCGTCCGACGAGGCCTGACGCCGGTGCTGGCGGGCGCGCGTCTGTCGCGGGTCCGGATCAACCGTCCCGACCTGCGCTTTCCGTTCCCGGACCAATTCGTCGAACGGCTGGAGGGGGCGACGGTCGAACGGGTCGACCGCCGCGCCAAATATCTGCTCCTGCCTCTTTCGACCGGCGAGACTTGGATCACCCATCTGGGCATGACCGGCCGCTTCACCCTGGACGGAACCCAACTGGGCGAGTTCGAGGAGGCGGCGCCCATCGCCGGCAAGCACGAGCATTTCAGCGGCTGTGCGATCCGCGACGGCGCCGCGACCCGTATCGGCTATGCCGACGCGCGCCGGTTCGGCTTCATGGGCCTGATCCCTACCGCCCAGGTCGAGGCCCACCCGTGGTTCGCCGGCCTGGGGCCGGAACCGCTGGGCAATGGTTTCTCCGGCGCGCATCTGGCCGAGGCCTTCGCCGGCAAGACACAGAACATCAAGGTCTCCTTGTTGGACCAGAGGATCGTCGCCGGCCTGGGCAATATCTATGTCTGCGAGGCGCTTTACCGCGCCCGGATTTCGCCTCCGGTCGCGGCCGGGTCGGTGTCGAAGGCGCGGCTGGAGACCCTGGCCTCTGTCGTCCGCGACGTGTTGAACGACGCCATCGCCGCCGGGGGATCGACCCTGAAGGACTTCGCCAACGCCGAGGGCGGCCAAGGCTATTTCCAGCACCGGTTCGACGTCTATGGCCGCGAGGGCGAGGCCTGCCGGGGGGAGGGTTGCGTCGGCGTGGTCGCCCGCATCGTCCAGGGCGGACGTTCCACCTTCTATTGCCCGACCTGCCAGAAGCGCTGAGTACGCGGGCTTCGAACCCGCCCCCCCCCCCCCCCCCCCCCCTTTCGTCATTCCGGGCGAAGGGCCGCTTGGCCCGCAGACCCGGAACCCAGCGGCGCCGAAGGCGAAATCCGTACGCCGCACGATGTTCGAAAATCGCGTCCGCGACAGGTTCGCGCTCTCGCGCGCCGCTGGGTTCCGGGTCTCCGCTACGCTTCGCCCGGAATGACGAAAGGGGTGGTATCCGATATGACCCGAACAAACGCCCGTACAAACTCAGGAGACCGCCCATGGCCGACGCCTATTCCACCCTGCTGATCGAACGCCACGCCGACGGCTATGCGGTCGTCACCCTGAACCGCCCCGAGGCGCTGAACGCCCTGAACTCGACCCTGTTCGGCGAACTGGCGGCCTTCCTCGATGCGGTCGAGACCGATGACAGCGTGCGCTGCCTGATCCTGACCGGTTCGGCCAAGGCCTTCGCCGCCGGGGCCGACATCAAGGAGATGGCGGACCAGTCCTATGCCGACATGTTCAAGGGCAATTTCTTCGCCCTGGGCCATGACCGGATCATGCGCTTCCGCAAACCGATCATCGCGGCCGTGTCGGGCTATGCGCTCGGCGGCGGTTGCGAACTGGCCATGTTGTGCGACTTCATCATCGCCTCGGAGACCGCCAAGTTCGGTCAGCCGGAGATCAATCTGGGCGTGGCGCCCGGCATCGGCGGTTCGCAGCGGCTGACCCGCCTGGTCGGCAAGTCCAAGGCCATGGACATGATCCTGACCGCCCGGATGATGGATGCGGCGGAGGCCGAGCGCGCCGGACTGGTCAGCCGCGTCGTCGCCCCCGACGCCCTGCTGGACGAGGCCCGCGCCGCCGCCGCCAAGATCGCGGCCCAGAGCCCGTTGGCGGTGATGATGAACAAGGAAATGGTCAATGTCGCCCTGGAGACCAGCCTGAGCGAAGGCGTGCGCTTCGAACGCCGGCTGTTCCACTCCCTGTTCGCCTTCGACGACCAGAAGGAGGGCATGTCCGCCTTCGTCGAAAAGCGCAAGCCGGACTTCAAGGGGCGATGACCCAAGGTCGCGGCCGTCAACCGATCGCCGTGATCCAGCGTTAGAAGCGGGTCATGCGTCGTCTTCTTGCTCCACTTTTTGCCATCCTGTTCGTCGTCCTGCCCGGCGTCGCCGCCGCCCGGACAACAGGATCGGCGTCTCTCGCCCCGGCCTTCCGTTCCGACCGGATCATCGTCGAGACGCGTGGCGCGGGGCCGGATATTGTCTTCATTCCGGGGTTGGGTTCTACCGGTGCGGCCTGGCGGTCGACGGCGGACAAGCTGGAGGGGCGTTACCGGGTCCACCTGGTCACCATCCGGGGCTTCGGCCAGACGGACATCGGCGCGAATGCCGGCGGCGCCCTGGCGGCGCCGGCCGCCCTGGAGATCGAACGCTATATCCGCGAGCAACGGCTTTCGCGCCCCGCCCTGATCGGCCATTCGCTGGGCGGTCAGATCGCGCTGCGCGTGGCGGCGGACATGCGGGACCGGATCGGTCGGGTAATGGTGGTCGATTCCGCCCCCTTCTTTCCAGCCCTGGTCGATGCCCGCGTCACGGCCCGTGAGGTCGAGCCCCTGGCGCGCCTGGCCTATCAGGCCCTGATGCTGTTCGGGGACCAGGCGCTGAAGGGCCAGGTTTCGGCGCTGGGCGGCGACCTCGGCCTGGCGGGCGACATGGTGTTCGACGGCCTGGGCCTGCAGGGCGGCGACCGACGGGTGCTGGCCCAGGGCCTGTACGAGGCCCTGACCGTCGATCTGCGCCAACGGCTGCGCGATATCACCGCCCCGGTCACGGTGGTCTATGGCTGGACGCGGGACACGAACAATCCGCGCAACCGGTTGGAGGGCCTGTACCGCTACGGCTTCTCCAACCTGCCGCGAACGGCGCATTTCGTCCGCATCGAAGGCGCCGACCACCAGGTGATGATCGACCAGCCGGCCCGGTTTCAGGCGGCGGTGGATCGGTTTTTGGGGTAGGGCGTCAATCTTCCTTCTCCCCTTGCGGGAGAAGGTGGCCCGAAGGGCCGGATGAGGGGTCCGCCGGTGGGCCAACTCGCACCACCGAGCCCCTCACCCTTTCGCACAAGGACGACGGCTGCGCCGCCGTGTGCTCAAGCCCTCTCCCGGCGGGAGAGGGTCAGTCGAGACTGGCCAACGTCTCCAACACGCCCTTACCGTAGCGGTCCAGTTTCGACTGGCCGACGCCGGGCAGGGCGCCCAGGGCGGTCAGGTCGCCGGGTTCGGCGTGGGCGATTTCCAGCAGGGTCTTGTCCTGGAAGATGACATAGGGCGGGACGTGCTGTTCCGAGGCGCGGTCGCGGCGCCAGGCGCGCAGGCCCTCGAACCGGGCGCGGACGTCGGCGTCCATGGTCTCCAGCGCGGCGTTGCGGCCCTCGCCGGTGCGGTCGCGGCGATTGCGCGGATTGCCCGAGCGGGTGCCGGCGTCGAAGCCGGCGGGCACGCGGCGCACCTCGATCTTGCGTTCGGCCTTGTAGACGGCGCGCACCGCCTCGCCGTCGCCCAGACCGACCAGGGGTTTGCCGTCGTTCGGATCCTCGACCAGCAGGCCCTCGAACAACAGGTGATCGACGATGTCGCGCCAGCCGTTGGGCGAGATGTCGGCGCCTATGCCCCAGGTGGACAGCTGTTGCTCCCACGGCTGGACCGTTTTGGTGCGACCGGTCAGGTGGTCGACGATCCGGCCCCGGCCGAACCGACCGCCCAGCCGCTGGACCGCCGCCAGGGCCTTTTGCGCGGGGACAGTGGCGTCATAGAGAAGCGGCGGGTCGCCGCAGATGTCGCAGACGCCGCACGGGTCGGCGTCGGTCTCGCCGAAATAGCGGCGCACGGCCTGGGCGCGGCAGACGGCGCCGTCCAGCATGGCGAACAACTGGCGGGCCTTGCGCACCTGAACCTGTTTGACCTCTTCGGCCATGGGGCGGCTGTCCAGCCGGCGCAGGGTCCAGGCGATGTCGGACGGGCCGTACAGGGTGATGCCCTCGGCCGGTTCGCCGTCGCGGCCGCCCCGCCCGATCTCCTGCCAATAGGCTTCAAGCGATCCCGGCGGATCGGCGTGGATGACGAAACGCACGTCGGCCTTGTCCACCCCCATGCCGAAGGCGATGGTGGCGACCATGACGGCGCCGTCCTCGGCCAGGAACCGCTCCAGCCGGCGGTCGCGCTCCTTGGTGTCCATGCCCGCGTGATAGGCGATGGCGTTGGTCCCGGCGTCGCGCAGCGCCTGGGCCACGCGGTCGCAGCCGTCGCGGCTGCCGCAATAGACCACGCCCGACTTGCCCCGGCGTTCGCGCACCAATTCGATGACACGGGCGTCGGTCTTGGCGCGCGAGGCGCTTTCCTTGCGCTCGGCCGACAGTTGCAGGTTCGGGCGGGCGAAACTGTCGACGAAGACCTTGGCCTCTTCCAGCCGCAGCGAGCGCAGGATGTCGTCACGCGTGCGGGCGTCGGCGGTGGCGGTGACGGCGATGCGCGGGACGTTCGGGAACCGCTCGGCCAGCAGACCCAGGTTGCGGTAGTCGGGACGGAAGTCGTGGCCCCATTGCGAGACGCAGTGGGCCTCGTCGATGGCGATCAGGCTGAGGGGAAGTTCGGCCAGGCGGTCCATCATGGCGCCGGCCGCCAGGCCTTCGGGCGAGACGTACAGCAGGTCCAGATCGCCGGACCGGGCCGCGGCCCAGATGGCCGAACGCTCGTCCAGGGATACGCCGGAATCCAGGCGGGCGGCGGCGACGCCCTGTTGCTTCAGAGCCTCGACCTGGTCGGTCATCAGGGCGATCAGGGGCGAGACCACCAGGCCCAGGCCGGGGCGGAGGATGGCGGGGATCTGATAGCAGACGCTCTTGCCGCCGCCGGTCGGCAGGACAGCCAGCACGTCGCGCCCGGCCAAGATTTCGTCCACCACCTGGCTTTGCAGGCCGCGAAAATCCCCGTGGCCCCAGACGCGCGACAGCAGGGACCGGGCGTCGTCCAGACTGGGCGTTTGCGTGGGGCGGGACTGGGTCTGCGTGGCCGGCATCCGAAGGTTGTGCACTATTTGTTCCGGGATGCGAAGACGCCCCGGCCGTTTTCACGGCCGGGGCTTAGGTCAGGCTGGACGAGGCCTCAGTGGGCGGGCGAGACGGCGAACTGTCCGCCGACCCGGTAGCGGTACAGATAGGAGGGGGCGATGGCCTCCATGCCGGTCGGCGTGGTCAGGCCCAGGTCGGCCAGGGTCGCGGCGTCGGGCGAGACGACATTGTCCTTCTCCAACATGACGACCTGATCGCGGGTCAGGGGCGGGGTCAGGCCGATCAGGCTGACGGTCTGAAGCACCGAACCCAGCAGCTTGGCGACGGGGAAGGGAATGGGCGCCAGCAGGCGGTCGCGACCGGTCTCGCGACGCACCAGCTCCAGCACTTCGCGGAAGCTGTAGACGTCCGGTCCGCCCAGTTCGTAGGTGCGGCCGGCCGCATCGCCGCGGACGACGGCGCGGGCGACAGCCTCGGCCACGTCGGCGACATAGACCGGTTGGAACCGGGTCTTGCCGCCGCCGATCAGCGGCAGGGCGGGCGACGAGGTCGCCATGGCGGCGAACCGGTTCAGGAAGCTGTCGCTGGCGCCGAACACTAGGGACGGACGCAGGATGACGGCGTCCGGATAGACGGCGCGAATTTCGTTTTCGGCCTCGCCCTTGGTCCGGGCATAGGCGGAGCGGCTGTTGGCGTCGGCGCCGATGGCCGAGATCTGGACGACGCGCTCCACCCCGGCGGCCTTGGACGCCTGGGCGATATTCTTGGCGGCCTCGACATGGGCGCTCTTGAAGCCGCGCTTGCCGCCGCCGTCGTGCAGGACGCCGACCAGATTGACCACGGCGTGAGAGCCGCGCACCGCCGCCGCCACGTCCTCGGCATTGGTCACGTCGCAGCGCATGAACTGGATCTGGCCCGGATCGCCCAGGGGCTGGACCTCAATGGCCAGAACCGGGTTGCGCACCGCCACGCGGATGCGCCAGCCGCGACGGGCCAGGGCGCGCACCGCCTGCGATCCGATGAAGCCGGATCCTCCGAAGAGGGTCACGACGCCGGGGGCGAGGTCAGCCATGAGGAAAGCTCCAGTCGAAATCCGTGCTGCGGGATAGCCGATGGGGAGCGGCGCCGCAACGCTACATCAACCCTTCTCCCCTTGCGGGAGAAGGTGGCCCGAAGGGCCGGATGAGGGGGCCGGCGGTGGGCCAACTCGCACCGCCTTGCCCCTCACCCTTTCGCGCGAAGACCGATCGCTACGCTCTCGGGCGCTCAAGCCCTCTCCCGGCGGGAGAGGGTCTCTGACCTTAAGGCCGGCCGACCAGTTGATCGACCGAACCGCTGGTCACCGGGTGATACAGCGGCCGAGCCTCGGCGTAGATGCGGCGGGCGATGGGGCGGCCCCAGTCGCCTTCGTTCCACAGGGTCTGGAACAGGGGCAGGACGAATTTGCGTCGGCCCTGGCTGGTCAGGAACCGCTCCGCCGTCGCGACCGACGGCTGGTAGCGATGGGCCAGGGCGATTTGCAGCCAGGCGAAGGTCAGTTCGCTGTTGCCTTCGTTCGCCAGGTTCAGGGTGCGCTCCAGATCCGCCAACTGGGCGTCGGTCAGCCAGTCAGCGTCGGCAGCCAGGCCTTCGGGACGCCAGCCGAGGAAACGTTGGCGCTGCTGGGTGTTCCACTCCGCCCACGGAATGGCCGAGGCCGGTCCCTTGTCCTTGAAGAAGGCGAGCGCTGCAGCGTCCACCGGCTCGAACGCATGCGAGACAGGGGCTGCGGCGTTCGACGGCAGTCCGGGCTGATAAACCCAGGCGTCCATCTGCAGTTCGCGCTCCAGCGCCGTGTCGCCCTTGATCAGGTGGTCGCGGATGTCTTGCAGGAACATGGCCGTGGTCATCGGCCGGTAGGCGTTGCGGTCGAAATAGCCGCGCAGCCAGGCGTCGAACCGCTCGCGGCCGACGGTGCGCTCGATGGTGCGCAGGAACAGGGCGCCCTTTTCGTAGGCGATATCATTCATGCCGTCGTCGGGATCGCGCCCCTGAAGGTCGAGGTGCAGGCGGGTGTCGGCGGCGGGCAGGGACTTCAGCGTGTCTTGCAGGCTGTCCCAGCCCAGCACCTGCTCCTGCATGGCCCGGTCATGACCGTAAACCGACTCCATGATCCGGTTCTCGAAATAGACGGTGAAGCCCTCGTTCAGCCAGAAGTCGTTCCAGGTGGCGTTGGTGACCAGATTGCCCGACCATGAGTGGGCCAGTTCGTGCGCCACCAGCGAGACCAGCGACTGGTCACCCGCGATGATGGTCGGGGTGGCGAAGGTCAGTTTGGGGTTTTCCATCCCGCCGAAGGGGAAGGAAGGCGGCAGGACCAGCAGGTCGTACCGGCCCCAGCGATAGGGGCCGTACAGTTTCTCGGCCGCGTCCACCATTTCGGCGGTCGGCTCCAGCTCGGCGGCGGCGGCGCGCAGGCGGCTGGGCTCGGTCCAGACGCCGGTCCGTTCGTCGAAAGGCGCGAAGGCGATGTCGCCGACGCCAATGGCGATCAGATAGGGCGGGATCGGATTGTCCATCCGGAAGCGCCAGGTCTTCATGCCATTCGCCGCCGCCTCGCCCTTGGGCGTCAGCTGGTCGGCGCTCATGACCACGGTCAGGTCGGCCGGGGCGGTGATGCGGGCCGAATAGGTCTGGCGGATGCCGGGGCTGTCCTGGGTCGGAACCCAGGTGCGGGTCAGGATGGCCTGGCCCTGGCTGAACAGATAGGGCTTCTGACCGCCCGCCGTCTGGCTGGGCGACAGCCATTGCAGGGCCGCCGCGTCGGGCCGGGTCGAATAGCGGACGGTGATCTTGCGCCGTTCATTGGCGGCGAAGGCCGGGAAATAGACGGTCAGGGGCTGGCCCTTGATGGCGTCGTCTTCGCCGACGACATAGCGCAGCGGCTGGCCTGCGGCGTCGCGCACGTCCTGGATGTCCAGATTGCGGATGTCCAGGATCACTTCGTTGGCGCCGGGGGCGGCCAGGATGTCCAGGGTCGCCGTGCCCGAAAGGGTCTTGGCGTTGAAGTCGGCGGTCAGGTCCAGGGCCACATCGACGACGCGGGCGACCTCGGGCCGGGCGTAGGTGTGGCTGTCGATCGCGTCCGGGCCGGGCGCCGGGGCCACGGCAGGCGGCGCCAGGGAGGCGCTTGCGGTCGTGGCTGAACAGGCGCCCATGCCCAAGGCGGAAGCAAGGGCGAGGGCGGAGACGAGACCGAAGGCTTTACGCTTCATCGAGGCTTTCCGAGACTGACCGTAGGGATTGGCCGGAGAACGCGCGGAAACGCCGAAAAGATCAAGCCTGCGGTCGGTAAAGCCTCAGTGGCGCTCCGGCGCGTGGTGGGCGCGGAACAGCTGACCCCGCTCGGCGAACAGGACCAGGCCCAGGGCGGTCAGGCCGAAGACGGTGAAGCCCAGCACCATGGGAACGGTCGTGCCGTTGAACTCCTGCCCCACCGCGAAGCCCAGCAGCGATCCGAAGATGGTGGAGATGAAGCCCTGGATCGAGGCGGCGGTGCCGGCGATATGGCCCATGGTCTCCATGGCCATGGAGCCGAAATTGCCGGCGATCAGACCGAAGCAGAACATGGTCAGGGTTTGCAGAACGGCGAAGGTCCAGATCGTCTCATACCCGCTGAGGGCCACCACCGCGTGGATCGCCGAAATGCTGGTGAAGCCGATCAGGGCCGTGTGGGAAATCTTGCGCGAACCCAGCTTCACCACCAGCCGCGCATTGACGATGGAGGCCACGGCGATGCCGCCCGCGATCACGGCGAAGACGGCGGGGAAGACGGCCTCGGCGTCGAACACATCGGCGAAGATCTGCTGCGACGAGTTGATGAAGCCGAACAGGGCGCCGGTGATCGCCGTCATGGCCAGGGTGTAGCCCATGGCGGTGCGGTCGGTCAGGGCGGTCTTGTAGGCCGAGGTCAGTCGCTTCACCTGGATCGGCAGCCGATCCTCGGGCTTCAGGGTCTCGGGCAGGCGCAGGGCCGCCCAGACGATCAGGCCCACGCCGATCAGGCCCAGACCGCCGAAGATCCAGCGCCACGGTCCGACCAGCATGATCAACTGGCCGATAGACGGCGCCAGGATCGGCACACCCAGGAAGACCAGGAAGCTGAAGGACATGACCCGGGCCATGGTGCGGCCCTCATAGCGGTCGCGCACGATGGAGACGGCCAGGACGCGGGTGCAGGCGCTGCCCAGGCCCTGGCCGATCCGCGCCAGGATCAGCATGTCGAAGGTCGGCGCCAGGGTCGCCAGCAGGCTGAAGGCCACATAGACGCCCACCCCGAACAGCAGCACCGACTTGCGGCCGAACCGATCCGCCAGAGGGCCGTAAAACAGCTGCGCGCCGCCGAAGCCGAGCAGATAGGCGGTCACCACCCACTGCCGGCTGTTCTCATTGGCCACGCCCAGGTCCGCGCCGATGTGCGGCAGGGCCGGCAGCATGGAGTCGATAGCCAGGGCGTTCAGCGCCATCATAAGGGCGATGAGACAGACGAACTCGACGAATCCGAGTTCCTTCTTGGCGGGTGCTGACGCAGGGGGAGAGGACATTTGGGCCTGATGCGCCGTCGCGCGGGGAACCGCAACCATGCGCCTGTCACAAAATGCTGCAACGCAACGAAATCGAGGTTGACCACCGGGCGCCTCGCCAAAGCCAAGAAGCTTCGCTAGAGGAAGTCATGACAGAACAGATGACAGCACAGGCGGCGCTGGACCGCCTCGAAACCCTCTACACCCAATCCGTGACCAACCTGCGCGACGCCGTGCGGGATTTCGTCAACACCGGCGCGCGGCCCGATCCGCTGAAACGCGCCGAAGGGGTGTTCGCCTATCCCGAACTTCGCATCCGTTGGGACGGGGATCGCCCCCAGGACCTGGAGCCGCGCGCCTATGCCCGGCTGTCGAGACAGGGAACCTACGCCACCACCGTCACCCGGCCGGACCTGTTCCGTCCCTATCTGACCGAACAGCTGGGCCTGCTGGAGCAGGAATATAATGCGACCTTCGAGGTCGGGATCTCGCGCCAGGAAATCCCCTTCCCCTATGTGACCGACGGGCTTGAGGTCGCGCTGGACCGGTCGATGACGGCCGCCCTGGCGCGCTGGTTCCCGACCACGGACCTGGCCCATATCGGTGACGAGATCGCCGACGGCCTGTTCGACATGGGCGGCGATTTCCCCCTGTCGCATTTCGACGGCCTGCGGACCGACTTCTCCCTGGCGCGGCTGCGGCACTATACCGGCACGCCGGTGGACGATGTTCAGTCCTATGTCCTGTTCACCAACTACAATCGCTACGTCGACGAGTTCGTGCGCTGGGCCATCGAACAGCTCCAGACGCCGGGCACCCCCTATGAGACCCTGTCCTGCGCGGGCGGCGTCGTCATCACGCGCGAGACGGCCAACCCCGAGGCGGCGATCAGCGACACGGCCTGGAAGAAGCACCAGATGCCGGCCTATCACCTGACCGCGCCGGGCCATAAGGGCGTGACCCTGGTCAATATCGGCGTCGGCCCGTCCAACGCCAAGACGATCACCGATCACCTGGCCGTCACCCGCCCGCACGTCTGGCTGATGATCGGTCACTGCGGGGGCTTACGCGCCAGCCAGACCATCGGCGACTATGTCCTGGCCCACGCCTATCTGCGCGACGACCATGTGCTGGACGCGGTCCTGCCGCCGGACATCCCCATCCCGTCGATCGCCGAGGTCCAGCGCGCCCTGTACGACGCCACCAAGTCGGTCAGCGGCATGCCCGGCGACGAGGTCAAGCTGCGCCTGCGGACCGGCACGGTGGTCACCACCGACGACCGGAACTGGGAGCTGCGCTATTCCAAATCAGCCCTGCGCTTCAACCAGAGCCGCGCCGTCGCCATCGACATGGAAAGCGCCACCATCGCGGCCCAGGGCTACCGCTTCCGCGTGCCCTACGGCACCCTGTTGTGCGTCTCGGACAAGCCGCTGCACGGCGAGATCAAACTGCCGGGCCAAGCCAACCGCTTCTACGAAGGCTCGATCTCGGAGCATTTGCAGATCGGCATCCAGGCGGTGGACCTGATGCGCAACGAGGGGCCGAAACTCCACTCCCGCAAACTCCGCGCCTTCGACGAGCCGCCGTTCAGGTGATCGCTGCACATCTCCTCCCCGCTTTTGCGGGGAGGAGGGGGTCTTGAAGTCCCGCAGGCGCCGGTCGCGCGGTGCAGAACCCCTTGTGTGTTGGCATTGTGATTGAATGTGGATGCGGGCGGCTGTTCACGCAGCCGCCCGCCGCGGCCTTGAACCCGTATACCCCCTGGTCGAGAGACCGTGACGGAGCCTGGGTCAGGCTGTGATCTTCCAAACCCGAACAGTTGCACGGGACGAGGATCCCGCACTGGCAAGGAAGGGTCGCAAGATGACACAGGATAGAGTGTTTGTCGGCATTGATGTGAGCAAGGCGAGGCTGGATGTCGCCCTGACGACGGGCGAGGTCTGGTCGGTGAGCAATGATCGGGCGGGCTGGAGCGCCTTGATCGACCAACTCCAAACGATCAGGCCTGAAGCCGTCGGGCTGGAGCCTTCGGGCGGCTACGAACGGGACCTGGTCGAGGCCTTGACGCAGGCCGGCCTAGCGGTGCGGCGGGTGGAGGCCGGTCGGGTGCGCGCCTTCGCGGGTGTTCTGGGCCTGAAGGCCAAGACCGATCTGATCGACGCCCAACTGATCGCCCGCTTCGTCCAGACCCTGCCGGGACGGACGGTGGAGCCCAACGCCCGCGCCCAGGCTCTGGCTGAGTTGGTCGATGCCCGCCGCGCCCTGTGCGAGGAACAGGTTCGGGTCCGCAATCAGGTCGAACAGGTGCGCGACCCAATGCTGCGCCGCATGGCCGCCCGCCGCCTGAACCGGATGAAGGCCGACGTCGTGCTGCTGGAGAAGCGTCTGGCCGCCACCGTCGCCGCCGATCCCGACCTGGCCGAACGCGACAGGTTGATGCGCTCGGTCCCCGGCGTCGGCCCGGTGTTGAGCTGGACCCTGATGGCCCACCTGCCCGAACTTGGTCGGCTGAGCCACAAGCAGATCGCCGCCCTCGTCGGCGTCGCCCCCTATGACCGCCAGAGCGGATCCTTGAAGGGCCGAAGCATGATCCGAGGCGGACGCGCCGTGGTCCGCAACGTCGCCTATATGGCCGCCCTGATCGGGGCCCGCCACAACCCTGTCCTGGCCGTTATGAAACAGCGCCTCGCCGCAAAGGGAAAACCCGGAAAGGTCATCCTTGTCGCCCTGATCAACAAGCTGATGACCCTGCTCAACGCCGTCGTCCGCGACCGTTCCGAATGGAGGATCGCAACCCACTGACAAACACAGTTGCTCCGTCACGGCGCGAAGATGCGCCGCGCCACCTCCCCATGAATGGGGAGGAGACCGATCATGGAAAAGAACTTTACAAATAAAAGTGCATTGTGCATCCTGTGGTCATCGGATTTCAGGAGGAGGGCGCCATGACGCGCGAGACGCAGACTATTCAAGACGACATCGCCTATATGCGGGCCCTGGCCCACGAAGGACGGCACGCGCCCTTGCTGGCGGGGCCGTTCCTCGTGACGGCCGCCGTTGTCTTCGGTGCCGCCAATATAGGGCAATGGGCTCTGCTTAGCGGGGTGATCGACGCGAGCCCCTGGGCGCCGGTCTGGCTCTGGATCGGAGCCGGCCTTGTCTTCGGTGCAGCCTTGGCCGTGTTGATTCAGCGGATGAAGGGCAAGCCGGGCTTCAACTCGTCGGGCAATCGCGCGGTCGGAGCGGCCTGGTCGGCCGTGGGGTACGGCATCTTCGCCACATGGCTGGGGCTGATGGCCAGGGGGCTGAACAGTAGTGATTGGTCGGCCATGATGGCCATGCCAATCGTGGTCTTTGTGGCCTATGGCTCGGCCTGGATCATTGCCGGGACCATGACGAATACGCGCTGGATGACCCTGACCGGGCTCGGGTCCTATGTCGGGGCGGTGGCCATGGGCTGGTTTGCGGGCGACATGGCCATGTATCTGGTCTTCGCCGGGATGATCTTCGCCGTCGCCTTCGTCCCCGGCCTGATCCTGATGCGGCAGGAACCGTCGGAGATCGTCTGATGGCGGACGACTTCGATATCAGCCGGATCGACGACGTGATCCATGGACGGATCCGGCTTGGCATCATGGCCTATCTGTCCGGGGCCGAGGCGGCGGATTTCAATACGCTGAAGGCCCGGTTGCAGACGACCGACGGCAATCTGTCGGTCCATCTGCGAAAGCTGGAGGAGGCGGGCTTCGTCGCCGTGACCAAGAGTTTCGTCGGCCGCAAGCCCCTGACCGAGGCCAGTCTGACCGAAGAGGGCCGGACGGCTTTCGTCGCCTATCTGGACGCCATGGCGGGGCTGCTGCCCGCGCGCTAGAAGACGGGCATGAGCGACCGTCTCCACGCCTTCGAGGCCATCGACAACTTTCGCGACTATGGCGACTACGCCACGGCGGCCGGGCGACGCGTGCGTCCCGGCCGCCTGTTGCGTTCGGCCCATCACGCCCGCGCCAGCGACGCCGATCTGGAGCGGCTGAAGGGGTTCGATCTGGGGGCGGTGGTCGATCTGCGCCGGCCCGGCGAACGGCGGGACCAGCCGTCGCGGCGGCATGACGGCTTCGACGCCCTGGTGATCGAGGGCGGGATCGACGACGGGGCCGAGGCACCGCACATCACCTTCCTCAAGACCGCGGACCTGACGCCGGATTCGGGCCGACGATTCATGACGCAGACCTATCGGTCCCTGCCGTTCGACCCCTCGCACATCGACGTCTTCAGCCGCTATTTTCATGCACTGGGCGATCAGGACCGGCCTGTCTTGATCCACTGCGCGGCGGGCAAGGACCGGACCGGTTTCCTCGCCGCCCTGACCCATCATCTGCTGGGCGTCCACCGCGACGACCTGGTCGAGGATTATCTGCTGACCAACACCGCCGTCGATCTGGTCGGTCGCGCCCCCTCCATCGCGCGGCAGCTGCACAAGATGACCGGCCGCGTCGCCTCGGACGATGCGGTGGTGGCCTTCCTGGGCGTTGAGCCCGCCTATCTGGAGGCCGCTTTCGCCGAGATCGAGGCCCGGCATGGGTCGCTGGAGGCCTATCTGAACCAGGCGCTGGGCGTCGACGCCGCCCTGCGCGCCCGGATCGAGGCGCGGCTGTCGGCGTGAGCGGCCCTCTGACCCATGTCGTCGTCCAAGATCATCCGTGGACGGATCCTTTGTCCGTGGCGGCCGGGGTCGGCGGGGCGGACGGCGCCCTGGCCCTGCTGTCCGACGGCGGTCCAGGCGGGCGCTGGTCCCATATGGCGACGGCGCCGGACCGGGTTCACTTAGGGTCGGTCGAGGCCGATCTGTTCGACCCTTTGCGCGATCCGGCCTGGGGGGCGGGGACTGTGGGCCTGGCCGCCTATGACGCCGGGGCGCGTCCGGCCACGGGCGAACGGCCCCAGGTCTGGCCCGACCTGATCCTGGCCCGCTATCCGGCCATGCTCAGCTTCGACCATCTTCAACGCCGCGTCCGCGCCATCGGCCGGGGGGCAACAGCGTCGCAAGCCGAGGCCGCGACCGCCCGCGCCGCCGGCTGGCTGACGGCGGCGGTCGCGCCTGCGACGCCCGCCGCACCGGCCGAAGCCTTCGCGGCCGAGGCGGATGACCAGGCTTACCGCGACGCCGTGGCCGAGGTCGTGACCCGCATCGCCGCCGGCGAACTATTCCAGGCCAATATCGCCCGCGCCTGGGGTGGCGCGCTGAAGCCCCAGGCCGATCCGTTCGACGTCTTCCTGCGGCTGCAACAGGGCCGGGCCTCGCCCTATGGGGCCTTCTGGCGGATCGGCGACCGGGCCCTGGTCTCCAACTCGCCCGAACTGTTCCTGGCCTTCGACGGCGAAACCCGGCGGATAGAGGCGCGGCCGATCAAGGGCACGCGCGCCCGGTCGGCCGATCCTGTCGAGGACGGGGCCCTGGCCGTCGAGCTTCAGGCCAGCGCCAAGGACCGGGCCGAAAACCTTATGATCGTCGATCTGATGCGCAACGACCTGGCCCGCGCCTCGCGCATCGGCTCGGTCGCGGTCGAGCGGCTGTTCGCGATCGAGAGCCACCCCACCGTCCATCATCTGGTCTCGACCGTGGTCGGCCGGGCCGAGCCGGGGGTGACGCCGGCCGATCTGCTGGCGGCGACCTTCCCGCCCGGCTCCATCACCGGCGCGCCCAAGCATCAGGCCATGAAGGTCATCGCCGATCTGGAGCCGCCGCGCGGCGCCTGGTGCGGGTCGCTGTTTATTCTGGAAGAGGGCGGCGGTCTGACCGCCTCGGTTCTGATCCGCACGGCCTCGTTCGAACGCCGTGACGGCCGCTGGACCTTCCGCACCCTGGCCGGCGCCGGGATCGTGGCCGACAGCGACCCGCAGGCGGAACTGGCCGAGACCGAGGTCAAGATATCCGCCCTGCGGCGCGCCCTTGCCGGCCGATAAGCGGCCGAATGACCCGTGGGCGCTGGGTCAGCAGGTGGAACAGGGGATCGTGGCTGACCGCCGCGGTTCCAGCAGCGCGCGGCGCTCGAACCTGACCTCCGGCAGGAACTGCTGGAAGGGCGACTCGTAAGTATAGGCCGCCTCGGCGATGATTACCGATTCACCATTGGACAGCATGTCGGCGGGCACCTTGGCGCTGGAGACGGCCAGGTCGCCCGACAGGGCGCCGGTGGTCTTGGAACTGCGGCTCCAGTCCACCTTGTAGGTGGAGGACGACACGCGGGTCACGCTGCTAATCCTCTGTTCCAGCGAAGTGGGGGAGAAGGGGGCCATGATGTCGGGGCCAGCGGCGAAGATGTCATCGACATTGGTCGCCGTCAGGACGGTGGACTGCGACGCCAGATCGGCGACTGCGGCGGCCACGTGATTGGTCCGTTTCAGCGCCATATAGCCCTGACACAGGTCCACCATCCCGGCGTAGAACAGGATCATGATCGGGGCGATCAGCGCGAATTCGACCGCAGATACCCCCCGGTCGTCGCCCGCCAGCCTGCGGAACAGTCTGAGGATCGAGGGCCTAGGCATTCCAGGGCTCGTTGCGGAAGGCGGCGGTGGAGGAGATGACCACCTCGCCCGTTCCCCCGCTGGTGACCGCCTGGGTCAGGGATGGGGCGACCATCGGTTGACGATACCAAATCCGGACCAGAATCAGGTCATCGGCGGTTCCGCCGTTATAGCTGTCCTTGTCGGGGACCCCGTCGCCGTCGGCGTCGATGTCTTCGTCGTCGGCGGCGAAACTGGTGACCACGCGGACGTCGATTGTCGTGCGCGATGCGCAGTCGCTCTGGAACGCGCTCATGTTGGAGCAGAAGGCCGTCTTGAACTTGTCCGCGTCGAAGCCCTGCTGTTGGGCCTGGCCTGTGCGGATCAGGCGAGTGGCTTCGACCACGGCGTTTTCGGCTACGGCGTCGATCATGAACACCAGGCCCAGCTCGATCAGCGAATACAGCAGGATGAAGAAGGGCAGGGCCACCATGGCGAATTCGACCGCCGCCGCGCCCTCGCGCGCCTTGCGGGCGCCTGCGCGGACCGGATGGCGGGGCCGTATCGAAGCAAGGCGGCGGATCATCGAGTGGGCCTAGGGCACGACGGCGCCGGACGCGCCCTGGGCCTTGCGGACGCTGGGGGCGCAGGACGAACCGCACGCCATATCCGTCGCCTGGGCCCCACGCCACACGCGAACCGTGCCGGTCGAGCCGCCGGTCACGACGATTTCGCGCTGGAACAGGGTGCGGCCCAGGCCGTCCACAGCCACGACCTCGGTCACGCCATAGCCCTTGCCGACGATGAACAGGGTGTTGGCGTCCACGACCGTAACATCCGCAATCGCCGGATTGCCGACGATGACGGACGAGGCGGGAGCGCTCAGCTGAACCCGGGCCGAACGATCGATCTCGACATTCAGCGCGTTGGTCTGAGCGACAGCGGCCATGGGCGCGATCAGGGGCGCGGCGACAAGGGTGGCGGCGAGCAGGATCGGGAGAAGGCGGGGCATCGGCGGCTCTGGTGCGATAGCGCGTGTGAACGCGGACGCGCGCATAATGCGGCCGGTTCCTCAACAAAGGCTGAAGCAATCAGATTCGGATTTTCTTTGGTGAATCCGAATGTAACCACAATTCGTGACTCAGCCTTAATAGGCGTTGGCCATTCTGTCCCTGCGTTTGGGGGTCAAGCGGGCTACCGGCTCCCCCCGCCTAGTTGCTCGCTGGACATTTTTAAAAGGGATCTACCATGACCAAGTTCATTTCGCGTTTTGCTAAAGACGAGTCGGGCGCCACGGCCATTGAATACGGCCTGATCGCGGCTCTGATCGCCGTCGTCATCATCACTGCCCTGACCACCATGGGCAAGAACCTGAGCGCCACGTTCGACGACGTCAGCGCGAAGCTCAGCACCGCCAAGTCGTAAGACTGGCGCAGTCCTGAAATCGTGAAGGGCCGGGGCGGCGACGTCCCGGCCCTTTCTCGTTGTCCGGTATGAACAGGGGAAACGCGGCCTTAACGACCCGCCCCCTAGGGTCGAGGAATGGACTCTTTTCTCCTCGTCGCCCTGGGCCTGATGCCCGCCATCGTCATCATCGGCGGTCTGCACGACCTGGTGACGATGAAGATTCCCAACTGGGTCTCGCTCATCCTGATCGTCCTCTTCTTCCCGGTCGCCCTGGCGGCGGGGCTCGGCCTGACGGACATGGGCGTCCATGTCGGGGTCGCTGTCCTGGCTCTGGTTGTCGGCATGGGGATGTTCGCCCTGAACTGGATCGGCGGCGGCGACGCCAAGCTGATCGCCGCCAGCTGTCTGTGGCTGGGCTGGAGCGGATCGGCCATGTTTCTGCTGTGGACCGGGGTCGCGGGCGGCCTGTTCTGCCTGCTGCTGATCGCGGCGCGGCAGCATCTGCAGTTCCTTACCCCTACGGCGCCCGGCTGGGTCGCGCGTCTGCTGGAGCCCAAGGGGCATATTCCCTACGGCGTCGCCATCGCCATCGGCGCTCTGTTGGCTTTTCCCGAGGCCGATCTGATGAGCGGCTTCCTGACGGGGCGCTGAAGCCGTTCAGCCGCCAAGCTTAGGAACGCATTAACCCACAGGCCTCATGATCGTTAACGGCAGCGCATCATGGACCGGGTCCGGGTCGCGGCGTCTGTCGGAGTTTTCGGAATGAAGCCCGCCCGTATCGTCGTTATCTGCATCGCCGCCGTGTCGGCGCTCGGTCTGGCCCTGGTCGTTCGCGCCATGGGGAACGGCGCGCCGGCCCCCGCCGCCGCCGCGTCCGTCGAGGCCCGCCCGATGGCCAAGGTCCTGGTTGCGGCCAAGGATCTCGAGCCCGGCAAACGTCTGACCGAGGGCGATCTGGCCTGGAAGGACTGGCCGCTGGACGAGGTCAATCCCGCCTTCATCACCGACGGCTCTACGCCTCATCCCGCCAAGCCGGCCGACGAGGCCAAGGGCGAAAGCACAGCCGAAAAGACCGAGACCGCCGTCGAAGGGACCGCCAAGGCCGTCGCCAAGATCGCCGGCCCCGGCGCCAAGTCAGACTATGTCGGCTCGGTCGTGCGCGAACCCATTCTGGCCGGAGAGCCCATCGTCGGCCGCAAGATCGTGCGCGCCGGCGACAGCGGCTATCTGGCCGCCTATCTCGAGCCGGGCATGCGGGCCATGGCCATCGGCGTGACGGTGGAATCCGCCGCCGGCGGCTTCATCCTGCCGGGCGACCGCGTGGACGTGGTCTTCACCGGAGAGGACAAGAGCGGCGTCGAAGGCGGCGGGAGCAAGTTCATCGCCGGCACCGTCCTGCATAACGTCAAGGTCCTGGCCATCGACCAGTCGACCCGCGCCGGCGACGACGAACAGGCCGTGGTGGGCGCCACCGCCACCCTTGAGGTCGGCCCGCACGACGCCGAGATCCTGGCCCAGGCCAAGGCCCAGGGCGAACTGTCCCTGTCGCTACGCTCCTATGCCGATACGGCCGGGCCGTCCGGCTCTATCCGCCGCAGCGCCGCCCCGGCCCAGTCCCAGCCTCAGACCGTCCGCGTCTATCGCGGCGGCGCGCCCGAGGTGGTGACGCCGTGAGGAAGTCGATCATGCGCCACTCCGCCGTCCTCGCCTGCGCCCTGCTGGCCGGTCTGTCTGTCGCCCCCGCCGCCGGGGTGGCCCAAAGCCGCGCCGCCGTTTCGACCGGCGCCGCGCCGCGCCTGATCAACCTGCCGCGCGGTAGCTCCTTCGCCGTCGATCTGCCGGCCGATGCGCGCGACGTCATCGTCTCCAATCCGCAGGTGGCCGAGGCCATGCTGCACTCGCCGCGCCGCATTACCGTCATCGGCGTCGCGCCCGGCGAGACCGACGCCGTCTTCCTGGACGCCGCCGGACGCACCATCCTGAGCCTGCGGGTTCGGGTGGACGCGGGCACCAGCGCCTTGCAAGACACCCTGACCCGCCTGATCCCCGGCGGTTCGATCCAGGCTGAGGCGGTCAACGACACCATCATCCTGACGGGCACGGCCGCCAGCCCGTCCCAGGCGGACCAGGCGCGCCGCGTCGCCGGCGCCTTCGTCAGCGCGCCCGAGAAGGTCATCAGTCTGATCGGCGTCACCGGATCCGACCAGGTCACGGTCAAGGCCCGGATCGTCGAGGTGCAGCGCTCGGCCGTCAAACAGTTGGGCATGGACGTCAGCGCCGTGCTGAACAGCGTCGGCGACGGTCTGTCGCTGAGCCAGACCTCGACCTTCGCCGTCAACGGCAGTTTGCTGGGCGGCGGCGGCCTCGGCTACTCCGACAGCAGCGGTGACGGCAACAGCCTGTCGGCCACCGTTAAGGCGTTCGAACGCGCCGGTCTGATGCGCACCCTGGCCGAACCCAATCTGACCTCGGTCAACGGCGAAAACGCCGAGTTCCTGGCCGGCGGCGAATACCCGGTCCCCGTCGGACTGTCCGACGATAACGGGACCTCCAAAGTCGGTATCGAGTTCAAGCCTTACGGTATACGTCTGGCTGTTCGGCCGATCGTCCTGTCGGAAGGGCGGATAACGCTGCAACTGTCCACCGAGGTCTCCGAACTGAGTTCAGAGGGCGCCTACACCCTGGGCACGGACTCGAGCACCCTGGTCATTCCGGGCCTGACCGTGCGCCGCGCCTCGACCACGGTCGAACTGCCGTCCGGCGGATCGCTGATGATCGCTGGCCTGTTGAGCGAGTCGACGCGTCAGAACGTCGACAAGCTTCCGGCGCTCGGCGACGTTCCGGTGCTGGGAACCCTGTTTAGGTCGCGCGACTATTTGTCGAACGAAACCGAGCTGGTCATCATCATCGAGGCCTATCTGGCGTCGCCGACGGCGCCCGGTCGGCTCCAGACGCCCGCCGACGGCCTGCACATCGCCAACGACGCCCAGACCATCCTGTTCGGCCAACTGAGCCAGGCCTACGGCACGCCCCAGGCTGCAACCGCATCCACCGGCTGGTCCGGCCCCGTGGGTTATGTGATCGAATGAGCCGTCCCATGATCAGATTCGTCGCCCTCGCCGCCGTAGCGGCCCTGGTTTCGGCCTGCGCCGCCACCGGGTCGACCGACGCCCTGCCCCTGACCGCCACATCCCGCTATGTGCTTCAGGTCGAACCGGGCGTTGATCGCATCGCCCTGGCGGTTCACGCCGACGGCCTCTCGGACACCCAGCAGGCGGCGCTGACGGATCTCGCCGCACGGTTCGTCCAGGCGCGCGCCGACATCATCCGCATCGAGACCCCCACCGGCGACGATCCCGTCGCGCATCAGGCGGCCTGGAACACTCGCGACGCCCTGATCGCGCGCGGCGTCCCGGCTGCACGGCTCCGGGTCGTCTCTTATGACGCCCCCGCCGCCCGCGCGCCGATCCTCGCCGGGTTCGAGACCGTGCGGGCCCACATCCCCAACTGCGCCGCCGCCCAGTCGGTCATGGGGTCGAACTTCTCGAACCAGCCGTCCTCGTCCTTCGGCTGCGCCGTGACCGCAAACCTGGCCGCCCAGATCGCCAATCCGCGGGACATCGTCACCCCGGCCGACATCGCGGCTGCGGACATGGGGCGTCGCGGCAAGGTGTTCGACACCTATCGCGGCGGCGCCAAGACCTCGGCGCCGCAAGAGCCGCTGATCAACGGCGAAGTTTCGAAGGCGGTCGACTAGTCCATGACCATTCCCGCTTCACGACCCCCTGAACCGTTCGACGATCCCTACGACGTCGATATGGATTTCTCGGAAACCGCCGCCTTTCCGACCGAGCCGGCGCGCTCGCCGCTTCAGTTCACCGCCCCGGCCCTGGCCCCGGCCCCGGCCCCTGCGCCCGCAGCAGCGCCGACACCGGCTGTGGCGAGCGTCCAGCCTCTGATCTCGCCGCCGACCGCCGCCGGTTTCAACCCGGTCGGAGACATGCTCGCCCAGGCCCAGTCGAGCCTTGCGCCGATGGTCGAGGAGGCTGTGGTCCCGGCAGGCCCGGCGGCTTCCGCCCTCGCCCCGGTCGGCCCGGCCTCCGCCGGCTTGGCCCCGTCCAGCGCCATCGGCGAGGTGTCGGTGCCGCGCATCGCCATCCATGTCTTCGCCGAGCGCCAGGACACTCTGGCGGCGGCCGAGCGCGCCGCCCAGGACCGCCGCCTGTCGCGCGCCACCACCCAGATCCGCATCGGCGGAATCATGGCCGCCGTGGCCGCCTATCAGCACGAGCCGACCCCGCCGCTGATCATCGTCGAATGCCTGAAGGACCCCCAGACCCTGCTGTGGGAGGTCGATCAACTGGCCGAGGTCTGCGACGCGGGCACCAAGGTCATCGTCGTCGGCCCGACCAACGACATCCTGCTGTTCCGCGAACTGATGCGGCGCGGGGTCAGCGAATATCTGGTGGGGCCGCTCCAGCCCCTGCAACTGATCGCGGCCATCGGCGGCCTGTTCAACGATCCGGCCCAGCCCTTCGTCGGCCGCTCCATCGCCTTCGTCGGCGCGCGGGGCGGGGCGGGGGCCTCGGCCGTGGCGCACAACACCGCCTACGCCATTTCGGAACGGATCGGCGCCAACACGGTCATCGTCGATTATGACCTGCCGTTCGGCACCGCGGGCCTCGATTTCAACCAGGATCCGCTCAGCGGCGTCGCCGACGCCCTGGGTCAGCCCGACCGGCTGGATTCGACCCTGCTGGACCGGATGATGGTCCGCTGCACCGACAAGCTCAGCCTGTTCGCAGCGCCCGCCACCCTGGACACCGACTGGGACATCTCGACCGAGGCCTTCGAAGAGGTGACGACGCGGATCCGCTCGACCGCCCCCTTCGTGGTCCTGGACCTGCCGCACCTGTGGTCGCCCTGGATGCGCCGCACCCTGATCAGCGCCGACGAGGTGGTGATCGTGGCCACGCCGGACCTGGCCTCGCTGCGCAACGCCAAGAACATGATGGATCTGATCCGTTCGGGGCGGCCGAACGACGCCCCGCCGCGCCTGGTGCTGAACCAGGTCGGCGTGCCGGCCCGTCCCGAGATTCCGGCCAAGGATTTCGGCGCCGCCCTGGGCGTCCACCCCAGCCTGATCATTCCGTTCGACGCCAAGACCTTCGGCGCCGCCGCCAACAACGGCCAGATGATCCTGGACGCGGGCGCCAAGACCAAGGCGGCCGAGGCCTTCCAGACCCTGGCGCAGATCGTCTCTCAGCGCGAGCTTCCGGCGATCGCCGGCCCCAAGGCCAAGCCGGGCAAGTCGGGCGGCGCGACCGAGTCGAAGTCGCTGTTGGCCGGCATGTTCAAGAAGCGCTGACGCGTGTTCGGAAAACGCACAGGCCAGCCGGGCGCCGCGACGCCCCCCCTGCGTCCTGCGCCCGCCGACGGCGTGGGGCCTGACGCCTCGACCACCCCGCGCCAGCCGGCGCCGGGCGTGCAGACCGAGGCCTTCGCCTTTGGCGGTCCCGGCCCCGGTATGGGCATGGGCCCCGATTCTGCAGCCGAAGCTCTCGTTATGGCCGACGCTCCCGCCCAGTTTGGCGGCGCCTCGTCCGGAGCGATGGCCGGCGCGGCAAAGGCTGACCGCCTCGACGCCCTGGCCTCAAGGCCCGAAGCGCCCGCCGCCGCCCCTCAGGGCGGCAAGCCCGGACCTGGTCCCAAGGCCACCGCCGGCTTCGAGCAGCTGAAGAAGGCCCAGGCGGTCGCCGAGATCGTCCGGGAACAGAGCGACTATTACCACGCGACGAAGACCACCATCTTCAACGCGTTGATGAACACCATCGACCTGGCCCAGCTGGCCCAGCTGGACACCAAGGCCGCCTCGGAAGAGATTCGCGACATCGTCGCCGAGCTGGTGGCGATCAAGAACGTCTCCATGTCGGTCGCCGAGCAGGAGCATCTGGTCCAGGACATCGTCAATGACGTCCTCGGCTACGGCCCGCTGGAGCCGCTTCTGGCGCGTGACGACATCGCCGACATCATGGTCAATGGCGCCGGCCGGGTCTTCATCGAGGTCAACGGCAAGGTCCAGCTGACCAATGTCCGTTTCCGCGACAATGGCCAGCTGATGAACATCTGTCAGCGGATCGTGTCACAGGTCGGCCGTCGCGTGGACGAGTCGAGCCCGATCTGCGACGCCCGTCTGCCCGACGGTTCGCGCGTCAACGTCATCGCCCCGCCGCTGGCGCTGGACGGCCCGACCCTGACGATCCGGAAGTTCAAGAAAGACAAGCTGACGATGAAGAACCTGGTGGACTACAAGTCCATCAGTCCCGAGGGCGCGCGCGTTCTGGGCGTCATCGGCGCCTCGCGCTGCAATCTGGTCATCTCGGGCGGCACCGGCTCAGGCAAGACGACCCTGCTCAACACCCTGACCGCCTTCATCGACCCGACCGAGCGGGTCATCACCTGCGAGGACGCCGCCGAACTGCAGCTGCAGCAGCCGCACGTCGTGCGCCTGGAAACCCGCCCGCCGAACCTGGAAGGCCAGGGCACCATCACCATGCGCGACCTGGTGAAGAACTGCCTGCGGATGCGGCCCGAGCGGATCATCGTCGGCGAGGTCCGGGGCCCCGAGGCCTTCGACCTGCTCCAGGCCATGAACACCGGCCACGACGGCTCCATGGGCACGCTGCACGCCAACTCCCCGCGCGAGGCCATCAGCCGGATGGAGTCGATGATCACCATGGGCGGCTACGGCCTGCCGTCCAAGACCATCCGCGAGATGATCGTCGGCTCGGTCGATGTCATCATCCAGGCCGCGCGTCTGCGCGACGGCTCGCGTCGCATCACCCATATTACCGAGGTGGTCGGGCTGGAAGGCGATGTGATCGTCACCCAGGATCTGTTCGTCTACGACATCACCGGCGAGGACGAACACGGCAAGGTCATCGGCCGCCACCGCTCGACCGGCATCGCCCGTCCCCGCTTCTGGGACCGCGCCCGCTACTATGGGCTGGAGCGCGAACTGGCCGACGCCCTCGACGCGGCGGAGTAGGGACATGCTGCCGATCCTCGCGGCGATCCTCGCCTTCATCACCATCGGCGGCCTGGGCTGGGTCTTCGTCGGCGGCGATGATTCCTCGGACCAGGCGCTCAAGCGCGCCAAGACCCTGGGTGAGGGCAAGCGCGACGCCGCGGTCGCCCGCAAGGCCGCCGCCGCCGCCAACACGCCCGAGGCCCGCCGCAAGCAGATCATCGTTCAGCTTCAGGAGGCCGAGCGGCGCGAGCGCAAGGCGCGCGCCAATATGTCGTCCAAGCTGAAGCAGGCCGGGCTGACCATCAGTGCGCGGACCTTCTACATCGCCAGCGCCGTGATCGGCCTTGTCGCCGGCTTCGCCGCTCTGTTGGGCGGCCTGAATATCCCGCTGGCGCTCGGCGTCGGCGTGATCGTCGGCCTGGGCCTGCCGCGCTGGGTGGTCGGCTTCCTGGCCAAGCGGCGGATGAAGAAATTCTCGCTCGAGTTTCCCAATGCGGTGGACGTCATCGTGCGCGGCATCAAGTCGGGCCTGCCGGTCCACGAGTGTTTCAAGATCATCGCCCGCGAAAGCCCCGCGCCGCTCGGCCCCGCCTTCAAGAAGCTGGTCGAGGCCCTGGGCGTCGGCATGACCCTTGAGCAGGCGCTGGACAAAATGTTCGAACAGATGCCGACGCCCGAGCTGCGCTTCTTCACCATCGTCATCGCCATCCAGCAAAAGACCGGCGGCAATCTGGCCGAGGCCCTGGGTAATCTGTCGACCGTGCTGCGCGCCCGCCGGATGATGGCCGAGAAGGTCAAGGCCCTGTCGTCCGAGGCCCTGGCCTCGGCCGGCATCATCGCCTCCTTGCCGCCGGCGGTGATGACCATGGTCATGTTCTCGAGCCCCAGCTACATGATGATCCTCTTCACCGACATTCGCGGCAACTTCCTGCTGCTGGTCGCGGCCGCCCTGATGGGCACAGGCGTCTTCGTGATGAAGCGCATGATCTCGTTCAAGATCTGAGGCGGGGACCATGGAGGGCTTCATCCGCTTCATCACCGACCCGCAGAACCTGCTCAGTATCGGCGTGGGCGTGCTGGTCTTCGCCACGGTCCTGACCCTGCTGTCGTCGATGACCGGCGGGGTCAAGCTGGACAAGCGGATGAAGGCCGTGTCCGAACGGCGCGACGAGCTGAAGCGTCGCTCGCGCGCCGCCATCCACAGCGGGGCAGGCGGACTGCGCCACACCGACGACGAGGGCTTCAAGAAGCGGGTCGTCGAACGGCTGAACCTGACCAAGCTGCTGGAGGATCCCAAGGTCGCCGACCAGATGGCCCAGGCCGGCTATCGCGGGCCGCGTCCGCTGACCACCTTCTACTTCTTCCGCTTCGCCTCGCCCTTCCTCTTCCTGGTGGTCGCGGCCTTCTACATGTTCGTGATCAAGATCGTGGACTGGCCCACGATGCAGAAGATCACCGCCTGTATGGCCGCCGCCGTGGCCGGATTCTATGCGCCGAACCTGTTCCTGACCAACCGGATCACCAAGCGCCGCACCTCGATCATGCAGGCCTTTCCCGACGCCCTCGACCTGCTGCTGATCTGCGTCGAGGCGGGCATGTCGATCGAGGCGGCCATCGCCAAGGTCAGCCAGGAGATCGGCACCTCGTCCATCGATCTGGCTGAGGAACTGTCCCTGCTGTCGGCCGAGCTGTCCTATCTGCCCGACCGCCGCATGGCCTATGAGAACCTGGGCAAGCGGACCAATCATCCCGGCGTCAAATCCGTCGCCGTCGCCATGACCCAGGCCGAGACCTACGGCACGCCCCTGTCGGCGGCCCTGCGGGTCATGGCCAAGGAGAACCGCGAGTTGCGGCTGTCGGCGGCCGAGAAGAAGGCTTCGGCCCTGCCGGCCCAGCTGACCGTGCCGATGATCCTGTTCTTCCTGCCGGTCCTGTTCATCGTCATTCTGGGCCCGGCGATCCTGAACATCATGGACACCCTGGCCAAGGGCTGAGATCAGCTTTCGGCAGCCGCCTTCAGCCGATCGACGATGTCCTGGTGCGCGTCGCGCAGGGCGATCCGGTGCTTGTCGTGGAACAGCTCGCCCCTCAGACCCGCGAACTTGTGGGCCGACGAGACGATGCAACTGCCCTTGTCCAGCTCTTCGATGTCGATGTAGCGCAGGGTGCGGAACAGAAAGCCCCGGTTCTCGGTCCAGACCAGCCGCACATAGGGCCGCCAGTCGGCGACGCGGGCGGTGACGCGCCGTTCCGGCTGCCCCGGAAAGGCCTCGGTCAGGCTCAGCTGCCCGCCGAAGGCGATGGCGCCCTCGACCTCCGTCTCGAACGAATTCCATTCGCTCCACCGCGACAGGTCCGAGACCAGCTCCCAGATCCGGTCGGAGGTGGCCCGCACGCCGGCGCGTTTCTCGATCTTCGTATCGTCCATGCCGCCGATCTGGCACGACTGGGCGGCGGAAGAAAGACGTCTCAGTCGGGGACGACCACCTTCAGCCGTCGCCCGTCGTCCAGTCCCAGCCGCGTCTTGACCTCGAACAGGTCGGCGCCGGCCGGGATGATCAGCAGTTTCTTGGGATGGGCGGCGTTGACCGCCACCACCCCGCCCTTTGGGCAGATGTCGAAACAGTCGGTCCCCGCCACCGTCAGCTCGCCCTTGCGCCCCTTCTTGCCCTTCTTCAGGTGCAGATATTTGCGCAGGGCCTTCTTCAAGGTCAGATCGCCGTCCGGCCCGAAGCCGCCGTCCAGCTTCTTCGAACATTTTCGGCACACCAGCACGACATCGCGCCACTCGGTCGTCGTGCTCTTGATCGGCTTGGCCATGCCGCGATCTTCGCCGAGCGACCACGGTTGCACAAGCGGCCCCGGCGCCCTCATCCTGCGACAGTCATGATTTCACAGGATCTTCACATGCGTCGCCTGTTCGCCGTCTCCACCCTGACGCTGCTGCTGGCGGCGGGGGGCGCCCCGGCTCAGGTTCAGGCCCAGGTCCAGGTCCAGGTTCAGGCCCAGGTCGAGGCCGCTACCGTGGACGCCGCCGTCCAGCGCGTGACGCCCCAGGTGGTCGAATGGCGGCGCGACTTCCACCAGCATCCCGAACTGGGCTTCGCCGAGACCCGCTCGGCCGCCGTCATCGCCGATCATCTGCGGTCATTGGGGCTGGAGGTCCGCACCGGGGTCGGCAAGACCGGGGTCATAGGCGTCCTGCACGGCGCCCGTCCCGGCCGGGTCGTGGCCCTGCGCGCCGACATGGACGCCCTGCCGGTGCGGGAGGCGACCGGCCTCGACTTCGCCTCCACCGCCACTGGGACGTACATGGGCAATACGGTGCTCGTGGCCCACGCCTGCGGCCACGATATGCACATGGCGATGTTGATGGGCGCGGCCCAGGTCCTGGCCGGGATGAAGGATCAGATCGCCGGCACGGTGGTCTTCATCTTCCAGCCGGCGGAGGAGGGCGCCCCTCCGGGAGAGCCCAAGGGCGGCGCCGCCCTGATGATCGCCGAGGGCGCGCTGAACGATCCCAAGCCCGAGGCCATCTTCGGCCTGCACGTCGTCCCCGGCCGCCCCGGCAGCGTCTTCTATCGGCCCGAAGGCTTCATGGCCGCCTCGGACCGGGTCGATATCGTGCTGAAGGGCAAACAGACCCACGGCGCCTGGCCCTGGCGCGGCGTGGACGTAATCGCGGTGGCCGGTCAGGTGATTGAGACGGTCAACACCCTGACCGCCCGCACGGTCGATCCGACCACCACCCCGACGGTCTTCACCATCGCCACCGTGGACGCCGGGGTCCGCTATAATATCATCCCCGACAGCGCGACCCTGTCGGGCACGCTTCGCACCTTCGACGTGGCCCAGCGCGACGCCCTGGTCGCCCGCGCCGAAACCGCCATCGACCACGTCGCCGCCGCCTACGGCGCCACCGCCGAGTTCGGCGTCCGCCAGAATGCCGCCCTGGTCTTCAACGACCCCGGCCTGTCCGCCTGGCTGGCCCCGGTCCTGACCGAGGCGGCCGGCGCCGGAAACGTCAACCCCGCCACGCCCCCGACCACGGTGGCCGAGGACTTCAGCTATTTCCAGCAGGCCATCCCCGGCGTCTTCTACCACCTGGGCGCCAGTCCCGACGGCGTGGACCCGTCCCAGTCCGCCCCCAACCACTCGCCGGAGTTCTCTCCGAATGAGAAGGTCTTGCCGCTGGGGGTGAAGACGCATGTCCTGACCGCGCTGCGGTTTTTGGAGCGGAGTTGAGTGGAGCTGGGGGCGAGGGTTGGGATCGGTTGGCCAGGCCGTTTAAGCTAATGATGTCCGCGACTCATTTCGGGTAGCGGATGAGCTATTCGAATGGCTGAGCGGTCGATCTCGTGAACGATGCAAGTTCTTCTCGTACCGTCATTGTCACGGGGTGCCAATTTGCGTTGCAAAGCGCTGCGTGGGAAACGGAGGTGGGCTCGTGCACGCCGGTGTTCGGTCAAATGTTGACCCGATCTTTACACTCGAGGCGAATAAGAGGCTAATCCGATGTGAAGTCTGGAAAACCTCGTTGTGCGTCGTCGTTGACGGAAGTGTTTTGGAACCCTATTGGGTGCCACCCTATTTTAAGATCCCATTCGTCGCCGTGGAGATCCACGTGAGCCCGCTTCTACAGTTCGCCGGTGTTGCCTTGATCGGCATGCTCGCCGTCGTCGCCGCCAGTGTTCTCCTCAACCGGCTCGTTACCGGTGCCTCGCGCGTGCGCGAAGTTCGCGAAGAAGGCGGCGGTATGAGTTCGAAGCTACTCGGCGAACTCCATGGCGGTCAGCGGAAGGCCAGTTCGGTCCGCCAACACGGACTGCACATGAGCGTATCCAACGGTCGTGTGCGCTATCGGGCTAAGTCGGCCATAGCTAACCACGGTTGATAAGGTAATCTCAGCTGCGATTCGCGATGCGGATCATGCCGCGTTGAGGTTGTCGTCCATGGGCTCCCATAGCCCCTTTAAGCCAAATCACCACCCCGCATTCGCCGGTTGGGTGCCCACGATTACTGGCCAACTGTCTTTCAGCCTAATTGGCTTGGGTGGCGCAGCCCCCGGCTGTGTCACGGCTAACGTGGAATTTCCGGATGAGACCGCTGGGCACCCCCGCCGCAGGGTTGCAGTGGTTCAACGCCGTGTTACGCGGGATTTGCCCTATACGGGGTGGCCGATTCCTCAGCTGGCTCCGTCCATTGCCGCTGACTTTGTTTTAGTAGGTGAGACGAGGGCGGCCGCTCGTCCCGTCTTACGCGATTGCATTGTCTCTCCACGCGGCGACGAGATCGGCGTTCTGGTCGGTGAAGTCATCGTCGTCCCGCATCAGGCGGACTATCCCAGCGCCGAGCGGGCATTACTGCAAAAGATTCGCACCCGTGTCGCGATGGTCGGCGACTCTACACCTCGCGCGATGGTCGGTGACGACGCTGGCCTGGACAAGGATGCCGAGGCGTGGATATCCGAAGCCGCGCGTAACAAATTGACACTGGCGAGAGCCCGGTTCGAACTCTACCGCACCGGCGAGGTCAGGCTCGAGTTGACCGAGACAATCCCCGTCGATCCGAACGGGGGCTATGAACAGGCCGAGTTCGATACGATTCTAGCGAGTCAGATCTACTATTTCATCAAGGACGCCTCGCACCGTCATTATCACCATCGTCGCGCGTCGGATAATCTGCTGCCGTTGACCGAGATTTCTGCCGACGACGACGTGAGCTGGCGGCGCGAGACTCTTTGGTCGCTGGCGCGGAGCGTGCTCGAAATGCGCCGAAGTGGGAAACTGCCCGGTCATAAGTCAGCCCTCGGGATACTCGCCTATGCGGAGGCTTTCCAAGGTCTGCTCGCGCGTTTGGTGCGATCAAATAAATCGGAGGTCGGCTTCGAAGCGACAGACGAGGTGGCCTGCTACGACTTCACCCATACCCGTCAGTCGCTCGAGGCAACCATCGCCGAAAAGAGCTTCCTCCAAAGTCACTGGTCGGGGATCTACAGCTTCCTCATCGCCACGACGCTCGCCTTCGCGGCCCTGTGGATTGCTACGGCGCAGATCCAGCAGCAGGCCTGCTTCGGCGATGATTGCCCGACTATTCCAACACCTATCAAATGGACCTTATGGTGGGTGCTTGAACAGCCGCAACTGGCCGCTGGGGTCCTCGTCACGTTAGCTGCAGTTTATCTCGAGACGACGCGGCGTAGCTTGATGACAGTAACGCCGTTGCGGGTGTGGGGCGAGTTCATCGCCAGTTGGTTCGACGCCCTTGGCGCCACCGTTAGCCGCTGGGCGCGAAAGAACCATCCAGTTTGGGGTGATCGGATTGGCGCGACAATCGCCTGGACCTACAGTCTGTTCTTCGTGATTTCCGGCCTGCATCTCCTAGGTGCCTTCACCCAGCTCTGGTCGTTCAATCCTTGGCTTACCGGCATTTGGGGCGCGTCAGTTGCGGCCCTCATCGTTGGGCCAATTATAACTCGAAAACTTCAGGCCTGAGATTTGCAATCATCTACCGCAGGCGACAGATGATCCGGCGTGGCTAGTCGCCATCTTAAGAAGATGAGCAAGGCTGCATCGAACTTCCCCTTCTCATCTCTTCCCATCCCAATTCCGCAACCAACCGCCTGCCTTTTCAACTCCCTACCGCCCGAACACACCCCTCAATCCATCACGCCCCAAAACCGTGCGACACTCCTCGTCCGGTCTTTGACAACCCAATCCCCCACACCCCGCACCCCGACCTCGCTGCGCGCGAAATAGACGAAAATAGACTCCATTTTTTCGCAGTGGATTGAGTCTATTTCTGCGGCCTCACAACCGCTCGAACACCGTCTCGATCACCCGGCGATAGACCGCCGTCAGGGTCTCCAGCTCCGCCGTCGGCACTCGTTCGTCGATCTGGTGCATGGTCTGGCCGACCAGGCCCAGTTCCAGCACCGGGCAAAGGGCGCGGATGAAGCGGGCGTCGGAGGTGCCGCCGGTGGTCGAGGCCTCGGGCCGGCGGCCGGCGACGGCCTCGACCGCGTCCTGCACCGCTGCGACGAAGACGCCCGGCTCGGTCAGGAAGGCTTCGCCCGAACACAGGTGGTCCAGGCTGATCTGCAGCCCGGTCTCGGCCTGCATGGTCCCGGCCTCGCGGTTCAGCCAGTCGATCAGATCGTCCCCCGTATGGCTGGGGTTGAAGCGGATGTTCAGCCGCGCTTTGGCCTCGGCCGGAATGATGTTGGTCGCCGGATTGCCGATGTCGATGCTGGTGATCTCCAGGTTCGACGGCGGGAAACCCTCATACCCCTGGTCCAGCACATGGTCGTTCAGCCGGGCCATCAGCCGGGCGATGACCGGGGCCGGATTGGCCGCCCGTTCGGGATAGGCGACGTGGCCCTGTTTGCCCGTGACCGTGATCCAGGTGTTCAGCGAGCCGCGCCGCCCAACCTTGATCATGTCGCCCAGATGCTGCGACGACGAGGGTTCGCCGACCACGCAGGCGTCGATGACCTCGCCTTCGGCCGCCAGGGTCTCGACCACCCGTTTGGTGCCGTGAAGCGCCGGGCCTTCTTCGTCGCCGGTGATCAGGAAGGAGAGGGAGCCTTCGACCTCTCCCTCGGCCAGCACCTGGGACACGGCGGCGACCCAGGCGGCGATCCCGCCCTTCATGTCCACCGCGCCGCGTCCGTACAGGACGCCGTCCCTGACCTCGGCGGTGAAGGGCTGGGCCGACCACTGCTCGGACGGTCCAGTCGGCACCACGTCCGTATGGCCGGCGAAACACAGGTTGGGCGAGGCGGTTCCGCGCCGCGCATACAGGTTCTCGATCCGCGCGTGGACCCCTTCACCCCCCGGGCCCTCGAAGGCCAGGCGGCGGCAGGTGAAGCCCAGGGCCGTCAGATGGCGTTCCAGCACGTCCATCGCCCCCTCGTCGGCGGGGGTGACGGATGGAATACGGATCAGGTCGCGGGTCAGTTCGACAGGATCGATCACAGGAGTTGATGCGCGGCTCATGCGCCTATGCTTTACGGACATCGCACGAAGATCGCTACGTCCACCGTGACGGTTCGCCCTATACGAAGGCCTCCTCGAAGACCGTGACCACAAAATCCCTCGACCCCGACCCCGACAGTTCCCCCGACAGTTCCCCTGACAGTCCTTGGGGCATCCGCGATTTCCGCCTGCTGTGGTTCGGCCGCGTGGTCGCCGTGCTGGCGATCCAGATCCAGTCCTCGGCCCTGTTGTGGCAGGTCTATGAGATCGCCCGGCGCGACCATCCGATCGAGGAGGCCAGCCTGTATCTGGGTCTGGTCGGCCTGTGTCAGTTCCTGCCGCTTCTGGCCTTCACCCTGCCGGCCGGGGCCATGGCCGACCGGCGCGACAGGAAGCGCACGGTCTGGATCTCCATCCTGGTCGAGGCGGCCTGCGCCGGGTCGTTCCTGGCCATGGCGCTTCACGGGGCGCCGCCCCTGTGGGGGCTGCTGGCGGTCGCGGCCCTGTTCGGCGCGGCGCGGGCCTTCCTGGCGCCGGCCAGCCAGGCCTTCCTGCCCATGGTGGTCGGACGCCGGGCCCTGCCGCCCGCCATCGCAGCCCAGTCCATCGCCTTCCAGACCGGGGCCATCGCCGGCCCGGCCCTGGGCGGGGTCATCGTCGGGGTCAATGTGCCCCTGGCCTATGCCGTGTCGCTGGGCATGTTCCTGCTGGCGGTCGCGGCCTTCATCCTGATCCGCACCAGCGGCAAGCCTGCGCCCCAGGCCAATCCCCTGTCGCCCGTCGACTCGGTCAAGGAGGGGCTGGCCTATGTGTGGAAGACCAAGATCGTCCTGGGCGCCATCTCGCTCGATCTGGTCGTGGTCCTGCTGGCGGGCGTCGCGCTTCTGACGCCCATCTTCGCCCGCGACATCCTCCACGTCGGCCCGCAAGGCTTCGGCCTGTTGCGGGCGTCGTTCGGGGTCGGCGCCATGGGCATGGCCATCTATCTGAGCCGCTTCCCGATCCGTCAGAACGGCGGGCGCTGGATGTTCTCGGCCGTGGCGGTGTTCGGCATCTGCACCCTGACCTTCGGCCTGTCCAAGATCGTCTGGCTGTCGGGCCTGGCCCTGCTGATCGGCGGGGCGGCGGACATGATCAGCGTCAACGTCCGCCAGACCCTGATCCAGCTGGCCACGCCCGACCATATGCGCGGCCGGGTCTCGTCCGTGTCCATGCTGTTCATCGGCGCCTCGAACGAACTGGGCGAGGCCTATTCCGGCGTCATGGTCCGGCTGCTGGGCGCGGTCGGGGCGGCGGTGTTCGGCGGGGTCGGCGCGCTGGCGGCGACCGGCGCCTGGTCGGCGATGTTCCCCGGGCTGAGGAAGGCGGACAAGCTGACGTGAGCTTCTCCCTCCCCTTCATGGGGAGGGGCGGCGCAGCGCAGCGAAGCCGGGGTGGGGCAGTCAGGACCTCGCTCGCGCCCCTTCGGACCCCACCCTGATCGCTACGCGATCGTCCCTCCCCATGAAGGGGAGGGAGAGGTCACCACACCCTGAAATGCTTCGACAGTTTCAGGCCCTGGTTCTGATAGTGGCTGCCGCTCTCGCCATACAGGCGGCTGGGGCGTTCGGTCAGGGGTTCGTAGACCAGACGGGCGACGATCTGGCCGTGTTCCAGCAGGAAGGGCGTGTCGTGGGTGCGGACCTCCAGCACCCCCTTGGAGCCCGCGCCATGCGCCTCGTCCGTGCCGAAGCCGGGGTCGAAGAAGCCGGCGTAGTGGACGCGGAACTCGCCCACCGACGGGTCGATGGGGGTCATTTCGGCGGCCTGATCGACCGGGATCTCGACGTCGTCGGACGAGGCCAGGATGTAGAACTCGCCCGGATCCAGCAGCAGTTCGCCGCGCCGCAGCGTCAGCGGCTCCCAGAAGTCGCGCGGGTCGTGGCCGTCGATATGGTCCAGATCGACCACGCCCGCATGGCGACGCCCGCGGAAGCCGACGATGTCGCCGCCTTGCAGATCGACGCCGACGCTGCGGGTCTCCAGCTTGGGCGGGTCGCCGGCCTTGAGCCGCAGCTGGTTCAGCCGGGTGCCGGGACGGACCAGGATGGAGAAGGTCTGGGGCGCGACCTCCATATAGAGGGGGCCGTCATAGCCCTCGGCCACATCGTCGAAACTGGCGCCCTGATCGGTCAGCAGGCGCACGAAGACATCGACGCGTCCGGTTGAGGACTTGGGGTTGGCGCGGGCGATCAGACCCTTGGGCAGGTTCAACCGCTCCTGAAGCCGCACGATATAGACGCAGCCCTTTTCCAGCACGACGCCGGCGTCGGTGATCTCGATGGCGTGCATGGCCACATCGGCGATCCGCTCTTCGACCTTGCGACGGCCGGGCAGGAAGGAGGCGCGCACGCGCCAGGCCTGGTCCGACAGGCGCAGGTCCAGGCTGGCGGGCTGGACCTGATCGGGATCGAACGGGGTGTCCGAGGTGATGGCGCCCGTGGCGATCAGCGTCTCGATGGACTGGGCGGGCAGGATGCCGGGACGGGGCGCTTGGAAGGAACTCATGGCGTCTGTCTCACACGGTTTTCTCGACTTGTCTCCAAGTCGCGCTTGCAGCCCGCGCGCGGCGGGGCGAGCATATAGCCCATGCACGATGGTCCTGCCTATACCGCCGAAACGAACGGCATCCTGATCCGGGTCCGGCCCAGCTATCTGGCGGGCCAGTCGAACCCTGACGAGGGGCGTTGGGTCTGGGCCTATCAGATCGAGATCGTGAACCTGACCGGATCGACGGTGCAGCTGATGGCGCGCCGCTGGACCATCACCGACGGCCACGGCCATGTCGAAGAGGTGCGCGGACCCGGCGTGGTCGGCGAACAGCCGGTGATCGAACCGGGTGGCAGCTACGCCTACGCCTCGGGCTGTCCGCTCAGCACCGACAGCGGGTCGATGGTGGGCGCCTATTATATGACGGATGCGGACGGGCGCAGCTTCGAGGCGGAGATCCCGGCGTTCTCGCTGGACACGCCGGATGCGCGACGGGTGCTGAACTGAACGCGTCAGTCAATGGGAATGCGACATGAAGCGGATGATGGTCTTGGCGTCTTTAGCGGCCATGTCGTCTGGCGGCTGTTCCCCCGCGCGTGAAGTGGTGAGTGAAGGGCAGGCATGTGAACTGGCGAAGGCGCGCGCCACGGGTAGCAATCGCTTTCCAGCGGCTTCAGCGGCGTTCTGCGACCACGTGGCGGTCGAGTTCAATCCCGCCGGTTACTATGTCTTGTCCCTGCACAGCGACAGGGATTGCGACGGAATTTGCAGTACTAATTTGGGGTGGTTCGCCGTCCAAAGATCGACTGGCGAAGTGTTCGATTGGGATATAGCGGAATCCAAACTGGGACCGCCTATTTCCAGCCGTCAGTGAGGCTCGCTCAGTCGCCTGCAAAGAGCCGTCGAAAGCGGATGGGGCTGCGTCAACCCGGATGAACCGCAGCCCCGCCCCCTGAAGTCTCGCCGGCCGCTTGCGCGAACCGGCGAGGGGGAGGTCGGCTCCATAAGGAGCATCTGTGACGCGGGGATGACCCGCGCGAAGCGCGGCGCTCAAGTAGCGCGAAGCGCGATAGCGCCCTTAGATGTAACGTCGCAGGCTGCGGGCCAGGTCGGAACCGCTTTCCTTGCTGCCGCGGCGGACTTGCGGCTGGTAGGCGACGCGGGCGTGCTCGACGCAATAGACGCCTTCCGAGGCGCGGCGGCCGCAGAAGCTGAACTCGCGCGACGACGGGTCGCCGATCGGCCATTTGCACATGTGCGCGCCCAGGGTCATGACCGTGGCCGTGCCCGGCAGGTCTGGGATCGGGGCGGGCGCCGGGGCGGCCGGCTGAACCGGCTTGGGCTGGACGGCCTCGAGGCGACGCGGGGTCGCCGGCTGGGGCGCCTGGGCCGTGGTCACGGCCGGACGCGGGCGGGTGGTGCGGAAGGTCGTGGCGGTGCGCGCCGGTTGCGACGGGGCGGCCCGGCCCGACAGGCCCAGACGGTGCACCTTGCCGATCACGGCGTTGCGGGTGACCCCGCCGCCCAGTTGTTTGGCGATCTGGCTCGCGGACTGGCCCTCAAGCCAGAGCTTCTTAAGCGCGCCTACGCGGTCGTCGGTCCAGCCTGCGGTCATGCCACCCTCCAGCGAGTTTGGATTCAATATCTAGGTCCAGGCTCCCCCTCCGGGGTCTTGACCTACCACTAATCGTAAACCAGCCGTTAAGGGACGCAAGATGTGCGAATCAACCGTCCACAGAAACCAGATATTGAATCTTCGTTAAGGTTAAGCTGGGGGCTGCGAAAGTGAGCGAGGGGTGAGCGGAGTGAGCAGGGCGTGAGCGAAACGGCGATGGCGGGCGCGGCCTCGCTCACCCCTCGCTCACTTCCCGCTCACTTTTCACTCAGGGCGCGCTGCCTCCACGTCGCCCAGCTCTGTGAGCAAGGGGTGAAAAGTGAGCAAGGCGTGAGCGAAACGGCGATGGCGGGTAGGCCACGCTCACCCCTCGTTCACTTCCCGCTCACTTTTCACTCAAGGCGCGCCCCGCCATCGCCGCCCGCCCTTGCGAAGCCAAGCCTCAAAGCGCATCTGGCGGCCCATGACCGAGACCACGCCCGACCTGATCGCCACCCGCCCCGCCGGCCTGCCGCAGCCGCGGCGTTATCCGGGGATCAACTGGATCGGGGTGCAGACCCTGTATCTGCGCGAGGTGCGGCGGTTCTGGAAGGTGGGGGCCCAGACGGTGGCGGCGCCGGTGGTGACGACCCTGCTCTATATGCTGGTCTTCGTGGTCGCGCTTCAGGACGCCCGGCCGCCGCTGCACGGCACGCCCTTCGCCCTGTTCGTGGCGCCCGGCCTGATCATGATGGCGGTGCTGAACAACGCCTTCGCCAACGCCTCGTCCAGCCTGATCCAGGCCAAGATCATGGGCACGGCCACCGACTTCCTGACCCCGCCGCTCAGCCCGCTGGAGCTGACGATGGGCTTCACCCTGGGCGCTGCGACGCGGGGCGCCGTCGTCGGTCTGGTCACGGCTCTGTGCGTCCTGCCGTTTGCGCCGCTCGGCGTGGCCAATGTCTTCGCCATCGTCTGGTTCGCTCTGGCGGCCAGTTTCATCATGGGCATGACCGGGGTGCTGGCGGGTCTGTGGAGCGAGAAGTTCGACCATCTGGCGGCGGTCCAGAACTTTATCGTCATGCCGATGACCTTCCTGTCGGGCACCTTCTATCTGGTCGACAACCTGCCCGAGCCGTTCCGGTCCATCAGCCACTACAACCCCTTCTTCTATCTGATCGACGGCTTCCGTTACGGTTTCATCGGCCATGCTGAGAGCAATCTGACCGTGGGCGTCGTCGGCTCGGCCGTGCTGATGATCGTGATGGGCACGGTCTGCTGGCTGGTGTTCCGCTCGGGCTGGCGCCTGAAGAGCTAGGCGGCTAACTCTGGCGGATCACCCTGGGGAGGTCCGCCATGCTGTTCCGTTCGCTCGTCGCCGCTGCGGCGCTTCTTGTCGCCGTTCCGGCCGCAGCCCAGGATTCTGGCGCTGCGATCCAGACGGCCGCCGCCGCCTTCGTGAAGCCGACGAACGCCGAGCGTATGGCTGTCATCGTTGATCAGCTGACCGCCGCCGGCATCCCGCACCAGATCCAGACCTTCGAGGGCGGCAATCCCCGCACCGGCCCCATGGCGGGGTCGAACGTCGTCGTCACCTTGGGCGACGGCCCCAAGGACATCGTCCTGACCGCCCACTATGACGCGGTGAAGCTGCGCGACGGGTCGATGTTGCAGGGCATCGTCGACAACGCCGGCTCGGTCCTGGCCATGATCGAGGCGATGAAGACGCTGAAGGGCCAGACCACCGGCCACCGGCTGATCTTCGTCCTGACCGACCAGGAAGAACTGGGCCTGATCGGCGCCAAGGCCTGGCTGGACGCCCATGACAAGGCCCGCATCCACGCCGTGATCAACGCCGACGTCGCCGCCTATGGCCGCACCGTCATGTATGGCGAGAACAACGGCGCCCAGTCGGGCTTCGTCCTGACGGCCCTGCGCAGCCAGTGCGCGCAGCAAGGCGTCGATTGCGTCGCCTTCCCGGTCTATCCGCCCAGCGACGACCGCGTCTTCTCGGCGGCGGGCGTGCCGGTGGTCTCGCTGGGAACCCAGGACGCCGTCGGGGCGCACCAGATGTGGCTGGCCTTCAACGGCGGCGAGGATAACGGCCTGAAGGAGGGCTTCGTCCCCCCGGTCTTCCAGCGCATCCATTCGCCCGAGGACAAGCTGTCCTATCTGAACGGCGAGGACGTGGCCCGTTTCGGCCGCTTCATCGCCGACCTGACCCTGCGGCTGGACCGGGCGGCGCAATAGGGGCGCAAAGCCCTCGGCGCCGGTGTTGACTAACACCGTCACTCATCCGACAACCCCTGTCCCTATAAAACCGGCTCCGTCGCGCCTCGCGTCGGGGCCGTATCGCTTTTGGAGGTCTTAGTCCCGTGTCCACGAACCATCTGATGGGTGTCTACAATCGCGCGCCGCTGGAAGTGGAACGCGGCCGAGGCGCTCGCCTGTGGTCGACCGACGGGACCGAGTATCTGGACTGCGTCGCCGGCATCTCGACCAACGGCCTGGGCCACGCCCACCCCGAACTGGTCCAGGCGGTCAAGGATCAGGCCGAGAAGCTGTGGCACGTCTCCAACATCTTCCGCATTCCGGGCCAGGAAGCCCTGGCTGACGCCCTGTGCGATAGCAGCTTCGCCGATGTGGTCTTCTTCACCAACTCGGGCACGGAAGCGGTCGAGTGCGCGCTGAAGACGGCGCGCAAATATCACTCCGCCAACGGCGCGCCCGAGCGGATCGACATCTACGGCTTTGACGGCTCGTTCCATGGCCGGACCTATGGCGCGATCAACGCCGCCGCCAATCCCAGCTATACCGAGGGCTTCGGCCCGCCGATGCAGGGCTTCCACCAGCTGAAGTGGGGCGACAAGGCCGCGCTGGAGGCCGCCTTCCGCAACCCGACCACGGCGGCGATCATTCTGGAGCCGGTCCAGGGCGAGGGCGGTTGCCGCGAGACCCCGGTCGAGGAACTGCGCTGGATGCGCGAGATGGCGGACGACAACGGCGTGCTGCTGATCTTCGACGAGGTCCAGTGCGGCATGGGCCGGACCGGCAAGCTTTGGGCCCACGAATGGGCCGGCATGTCGCCCGACATCATGGCGGTGGCCAAGGCCCTGGGCGGCGGCTTCCCGATCGGCGCCTGCCTGGCCACGGCCAAGGCGGCCTCGGGCATGACGGTCGGCGTCCACGGCTCGACCTTCGGCGGCAACCCCCTGGCCATGGCCGTCGGTCAGAAGGCCCTGTCGCTGATCAACACGCCCGAGCTGCTGAACAACGTCAACGAGATCGCCGGCTATCTGAAGCAGCAGCTGGCGGGGCTTCAGTCCCGCTTCCCAGAGGTCATCGTCGATGTGCGCGGCAAGGGGCTGCTGGTCGGGGTCAAGCTGGTCCCGAACAATCGCGAGTTCATGGCCCTGGCGCGCGACACCCAGCAGCTGCTGATCGCCGGCGGCGGCGACAACTGCGTGCGCCTGCTGCCGCCGCTGAACCTGACCCTGGACGAGGCCCGCGAACTGATCGTCCGGTTCGAAGCCGCCTGCGAAGTCGCCCGCGAGAAGTGGGCGGCCTGATCCTCAAAACCGCTCATCCCCGCGAAAGCGGGGACCCAGGCCTTTTACGCGAAAGGCGCCGGGAACAGCGGACGTGACAGACATCGGGCGCCCGTCGCCCAAAGCACTAGGTCCCCGCTTCCGCGGGGATGAGCGGAGTTAGGCAATGGCCCGGCACTTCCTCGACATCCACCAGCTGGACGCCGCCGATCTGCGGTCCATCCTGGACGACGCCCACGCCCGAAAGGCCGCCCGCAAGGGCTGGCCCCAGGGTCGCCCCGACGCCGATGCGCCGGGCCAGGATCGCGTCCTGGCCATGATCTTCGAGAAGAACTCGACCCGCACCCGGTTCAGCTTCGACGCCGCCATCCGCCAGCTGGGCGGCGCCTCGATCATCGCCACCGCCTCCGATATGCAGTTGGGCCGGGGCGAACCGGTCGAGGACACGGCCCGCGTCCTGTCGCGCATGGTCGACGCCGTCATGATCCGCGCCAACGACCATGAGGATGTCGAGCGCTTCGCCCGCGTCTCGACCGTGCCGGTGATCAACGGCCTGACCGACCGCAGCCACCCGTGCCAGATCCTGGCCGATCTTCAGACGATCGAGGAACGTTGCGGGCCGGTGTCGGGCAAGACCATCGCCTGGATCGGCGACGGCAACAACGTCTGCCACAGCTTCATGCACGCGGCGCCCAAGTTCGGCTTCCACCTGAACGTCGCCTGCCCGGCAGAGTACCACCCCGACCTGCGTGACCTGGCCAAGGGCGGAAACGCCGTGACCCTGACCAGCGACCCGCGTGAAGCCGTCAAGGGCGCCGACGTCGTGGTCACCGACACCTGGGTCTCCATGGGCGACCAGGACTATGAGGCGCGCCTGGCGGCGTTCGAGGCCTATTCGGTGGATGAGGCCCTGATGGACCTTGCCGAGCCGGACGCGGTCTTCCTGCACTGCCTGCCCGCCCACCGGGGCGAGGAAGTGACCGACGCCGTCATCGACGGCCCCCGCTCCCTGGTCTGGGACGAGGCCGAAAACCGCATCCACGCACAGAAGGCGGTCCTGGCCTGGTGTTTCGCGGGCTGACGCCGATCTGACGATCGCCAGGCCGCCTCGCGCGGTCTGGCTTTTGCTTCCTTACGGTCACGCTTGTCGCGCACCCTGGGGGCAGAGACCATGACCACGATATCCGCTGCGGGTTCCACCCTCACGCAGCAGCTCTATCAGAAGCTGTTCGACCGCCTGAATGTCGATGGCGACGACGCCCTGACCCTCGACGAAATCAGCGCCGTCGATGCTGGAAACGCCAAGGGTTCCAAGGCTTTCGAAACCTTCGACGCCGATGCGGACGGTCGCGTCACCCGCGCCGAGATGACGCCCGCCGACACCTTCGGCGCCGACACCCTGAACGCCCTGATCCAGGCCCAGTCCGGGTCGGAATCCATTTCCGATCAGGAATATCTTGCCGACTGGTTTGCCCAAGCCGACACGGATGGCGACGGTTTGGTGTCGAAGTCGGAACGTGAGGCTTCGGCGGATCTGCGCCGCGCGGCGGCCTATGACGCCGGCTATGCGGCCGACCGCGTCCTGATGACCCGGCGCGGCGTGGATGCCGATCAGTCGCTGTCGGTCGATGACTACGTCGTCGCCCGTCACCTCGTGATCGATGCGTCGCAGATTTCCGAGGTTCCTCCTGAGCTTCGGGCCGAGCTGCTGGACAGCAGCCGCGAGGAAGCCGGCGCGCCGAGCCCGGCAACGGCGCCCGTCCAGACGTCTCGTGAACAGATCACGGCGGATTTGGCTGAGAGGGCTTCCGGCCCCAATGGCAGCGTCACCTTCCTCAGCCGGGAGATCGCGGATTTGAGAACCTCCGAGGCCGCCCGCATCGCCGCCGCCCCGATGAGCGACGCCCTGGCCGCCCGGCTGTTCGAGCAGGCGCTGAACAGCTGGACGCCGTGGGAGGGCGGAGATCAGCCTGTTATTGAGGCGAACGCCTAAGGATGCGAGCGCCCGACCTTATACTCGGGTGCGCAAAGACGCGGGCGCGTCGAGCATCTCGACGCGCCCCCTTTCGGCTGAAGCTAGGTTTCGTAGCGCGCCGGAACTATTGCAGGTTCACATCCGACACGCCGCCGACGTCGGGCTGGGTCTTGGTCAGATTGGCCTTCATCACCTGATAGCCGAAGCCCAGCGCGCCCTTGTCCGAGACCCAGACCCGGCCGTCGTTGGCGTCGAAACGGATCAGGGTCAGGTGCGAGTCGTCCTTGCCGTCCGGGTACCAGGCGGCGACCACGGGGTTCCAGTATTTGTCGATCCGTTCGCGGTCCTGGTCGACCGACAGATCGCCGTGGATACAGGCCTGAACCTTCTGGTCCTTGGCTTGGTAGCAGAACATGCCCTGCTGGCCGCCGGCGGCCACGTCGCGGGCGAAGTCGGTGTCATCGCGGCTGAAGAACCAGATGGTTCCGGTCTCCGGCTCGCCATAGCCGGTCATCGGCTGATGGTGATAGCCGGCCTGGTCCAGGCCCAGCATGCCGGTGTTGGAGTCCTTCAGGCTGTTCCAGAATTCCTTTTCCGCCTCGGCGGCGGTCAGTTTGTCGGACATGGTGCGTCTCCTGTCTGGGGGTCACAGGATCAACCGTCGGGGCGCCGTGCGGTTCCTGACGTATGCGAAAGGGCGGGTTTGCCTTCAGCGCTCCTAATTCTGGAAGGAAAGCCTCGCTGTTTCAGCGGCCTGGCGCTGCAAATCGCGCTTGAACCTGGCGCCCAATTGAATGGTGTTATGATCCTGGCCTGGTCTTTGACATCGCCATCGCTCTCTCGGCCATTTTCAGAGTTCGACTTCGTCTGAAACCTGCCCCCAATTGCACCGTGCAATTTCCGATGTGAAAAAATGCTCCTAAAAACATAGACTTACAGAGAATTGCACTCATTGCACCCGTTTTCTCCCGGTGTGCAATTCCCGCGTTTCGCAGCGGGTCCGCGGCAAGTCTCCGCCCTTACGGCGCGGACACCCAAGGCGGTCGTTCCGCCCCGAACAGGGTCGCCATATGGATCAGCAGCAGCATGGCCAGGGCGGCGGCGCCCAGCATGATGAACCGCCACGGCACCATGCGCGGCCCCTTGAATGGATCGGGCGGCCGCGCCCCGCGCCAGCCGGCGAAGACCATGACGGCCAGGGCGGCGCAAAGCAGGATCAGGGTGGTGGTCAGGCTCATGGGCTCGCAGGTGGCCCAGGCGCGGCGGGGATGCAAGGCGCAGCGGCTGCGCTTGAGGCAGAGATGTCCACAGGCTGAGGAGTCGCCGCAACATGTTGCGGTTAACCATGCGTTTACACCCTCGATATTGGCGTTATAGCCTGCTTCCCATGGGGCAGGAGCCGAATCAGTGAGCGCAGCGGCGCCTTGGAGCGTAAAGGGTATTGATCCGAAGGCCCGCGAGGTCGCCAAGGATCTTGCGCGCCGCTCGGGCATGACCCTGGGCGAGTGGCTCAACTCCATGATCATGGAAGACGAAGAGGAAGGCTACGCCACTCTGCCGCGTCGTCCGTCCGTCTCCGACAGCTTCGAACGTCGCGGCCGCAGCCGCCGTCTCGACGACGCCTATGACGCCGGCGACGAAAGCTGGCAGCGGATCAGCGCCTCCATCGACGCCATCGCCGCCCGTCTGGAGGCCGCCGAGCGCCGCTCGACCGTGGCGATCCAGGGCGTGGATCAGGCCGTGTCCGGCCTGGTGCGCCGCCTCGACGGCCAGGACGCCCAGACCAAGGGCCAGGCCCGCCGTCTCGACGAGATCTCCGAAGAACTGCGCGAGGGCCATCGCCGTCTGCGCACTTTCGAGCGCGACACCGGGCCTCAGGTTCAGGAGGGCTTCGGCAAGGTCGAACAGACCCTCGGCTCCCTGGCCGGTCGTCTGTACGACATCGAAGAGCGCCAGCGCTCGGGCGTGTCGGAACTGCGCCAGCGTATGGAGGCGGTCGAAAAGGCCGCCGGACCCGGCGTCGGCACGGACCTGCTGGCCCAGGTCGGCGCCCGCCTCGACCAGGCCCAGAGCCGCACCACCGAGGCGCTGAAGACGCTCGAGCGTTCGTTCGCCGAATTGGACCAGCGGCTCCGCGCCGCCGAGGGCCGCGTCGAACCCGAGGGCGTGCGCGACTCAGCGCGCCTTGAGAAACTGGCCGAGACCCTGTCTCGCCAGATCGAGAACAACCGCGCCGAGATGATGCAACGTCTCGACGCCGCCGAGACCGGCGCCCGGATCGACCGGATCGAACAGGCGGTCCGCACCGTCGGCGATCAGTTGAACGCGTCCGAGATCAAGGGCGCCCAGGGCCTGGAGGCCATGGGCCGCGAAGTCCTGAAGATCGCCCAGAACCTGAACGCCCGGGTCCAGACGGTTGAACGCGAGGCCGTCGGCCGCGCCGAGGCCATCACCCGCAGCGTCACCGACCTGGTCAGTCGCAAGGTCGACGCCGACCTGTCGCGCCACGCCGAACGCGTCGATCAGGAGTTCGCGCGCCACGTCGACCGCGTCGATCAGCGCCTGACGGCCAGCGACGACCGCCACGCCCTGGCGCTGGAGAAACTGGGCGGCGAGATCACCCGTATCTCGGACCAGCTCAGCGACCGCATCTCCCAGTCCGAGCGCCGCTCGCAGCAGGCGCTGGACGACATCGCGCGCCGCCTGTCGGAAAGCTCGGAAAAGATCGAGCAGCGCTATGACCGCGCCTCCGGCGAACTGGCCGAGCGGATGCGTCTCAGCGAGGAACGCACGGCCCGTCTGGTGGCCGAGGCGCGCGACACCATGGATGCGCGACGCCAGACCGCATCCCGCGACGACGCCTCGCTGGACATTCCCGACAGCGAACCGTCCGAACCGGCCCGCCGCGCCGTCGCCGAACGCGCCGCCTCGGTCTCGGTCTCGGCGCCGGTCGAGGCTGACTGGCGTTCGACGGTCTTCCCCGAGGATTCTTTCGACGCGGACGACGACTGGTCCATCGACCCCGTGTCGCCCGAAGCGGCCATGGCCTCGCCCTTCCCGACGGCGCCCTCCATGTCCGTCGTGTCCGAACCCGCGCGGCCGGAGCCGGAGCCTGAAGTCCAGCCTGAGCCGGCGACGTTTGCGGTCGCGCCCGAACCCGAGCCCGTCATCCAGCCCTTCGCCGGCTTCGGCGGCGCCGACGTCGACGACGCCCTGGACGCCACGGCAGGCGGGTTCGCCGCTTCGCTCGAAACGCCCCCCCTCGTGTCCGCCCCTGCCGCTGCTCCAGCCGCAACCCTGTCGGACGGCGACGACGACTTCCGCGGCGACACCGAGTTCGTCGACCCGCGCCGGATCCGGGCCAGCATGGGCGCCGCCGCCGCCGCCGGCCGCGCCGCCTCGACCCGCAGCACCATCGACGCCGCCCGCGCGGCCATGACCACGCCCGCCCTGCCGGCCGAGGCCCCGCCCCGCCAGGGCTTCGGCCTGGCGCCCAAGCGCGGCGGCAAGTCCAAGCTGCAGGAGCGGCTGGACAAGCAGGCCGCCCGTGACGGTTCGACGGTCAAGAAGGCCTTCCTGGCCTCGGTGACGGCCGTGGCCCTGACCGGCGGCGGCTACGCCTTCCTGACCATCGCCGATGGTTCGGGTCTGCCCGACATCGAACTGCCGGGCCTGACGGGAGCGGCCGCCGCCCCGGCCTCCTCCACCACAGACACGCCGATCGCCATGGCGATCACGCCGACCGACGCCGTTCCCACCGCCGACGCCGGCGCCGCCGAGTTCGAGCGCGCCGTGGGCCGGATCGAAGGCGGCGACATGGAGGGCGTCGAAGAGCTGAAACGCGCCGCCAACCTCGGCTACGCCCCCGCCCAGACCTATCTGGGCCAGCTCTATCTGACGGGCGCCAACGGCGTCTCCGCCAATCCCGCCGAAAGCCGCCAATGGGGCCGCCGCGCGGCCGAGGCCGGCGATCCCGGCGGCATGCACCTCTATGGGATGCAGCTCTACGAAGGCGACGGCGGCGTGGCCAACCAGGCCGAGGGCCTGATCTGGCTGCTCCGTGCGGCCGAGCGCGGGTTGACCGACAGCCAGTACAATGTGGCCCGTATCTATGAGACCGGCGCCGACGGCGTGGCCAAGAACCCCACCGAGGCCTTGAAGTGGTACATGATCGCCGCCCGCAATGGCGACAGCGAAGCCCAGGCGGCGGTCACCCGTCTGCGCCCCGCCGCCTCCGCCACCGCCCAGCGCGCCGCCCGCACCGCCGCCGACGCCTTCGTACGGCAGCAGGTGCAGGCCCAGGGTTAGGCTGCGGTAGCGCCCTAGGGTTAGATCTTAAACCTTTGCACCTACGGGTGGCGGCGCGTCGCCCGCGTCGCTAAACATCAGCTGTCGCCTTTCGGCGTCTCCCGTTCCGCTCCAGCCGAAGGCGCGTCCTTTGGACATCTATCTGCCGATCGCCGAGGTTTCGGTGAACTGGCCGACCCTGGTGATTCTGGGGGCGGTGGTCGGGTTCGTCTCGGGCCTGTTCGGCATCGGCGGCGGCTTCCTGATGGCGCCGATCCTGGTCTTCATGGGCATTCCCCCCACCGTCGCCGTCGCCAGCCAGGCCAGCCACGTCGTGGCCTCCTCGACCTCGGGCGTCATCCGCTATGCCGGCCAGGGCGCGGTCGATTTCAAGATGGGCGGGGTCATGGCGGCGGGCGGCGCTGTCGGCGCGATCGCGGGCGTCGAACTGTTCCGCTACCTGCGGCTTCTGGGCCAGGCCGATCTGGTCGTGGCCCTGTCCTATCTGATCTTCCTCGGCGTCATCGGATCCCTGATGCTGCACGAGAGTCTGTCCGAGATCCTGCGTCGCCGACGCGGCGAGCCGGCGCCGCGCAAGGATCGCCGTCGGCCCCTGTGGCTGTACGGCCTGCCGCTGCGGATGAAGTTCCCCAAGTCCGGCCTCTATATCAGCGCCCTGCCGCCGTTCGGCCTAGGCGTCTTCGCCGGCGTCCTGTCGGCTATCATGGGGGTCGGCGGCGGCTTCATCCTGGTGCCCGCCATGCTCTATGTGCTGCGGATGCGGGCCGGCGCCGTGGTCGGCACCAGCCTGTTCCAGATCATTATCACCACGGCCATAACCACTATTCTCCAGGCCGGGCGTAACCAGACGGTCGATATCCTGCTGTCCACCATTCTGCTGCTGGGCGGGGTGGTCGGGGCCCAGATCGGGGCGCGCTTCGCCGGCCGATTCCGGGCGGAGGAGTTGCGCGCCGCCCTGGGGCTGATCGTGCTGCTGGTCGGCATCCAGATGGGGCTGGACCTGTTCGTCCGGCCCAGCGACATCTTCCTGCTGGCGCCGGGGATCTCGGACTGATGCTGGCGCTTCCCCCTCCTCCGCCCGCGATAGAGGCGCCGGCGCCGGATCGGTCCGAGGCCACGACCGGCGAGTTGCGCGTCGCCGCCGCCCTGACCAATGCCCAGGTGCGGGTCGACTCCAGTTTCACGGGCGCCTCCATCGTCCTGTACGGCGCGGTGTTCAATCCGTCGGACCAGCCGGCGGACGTCGTCGTCGTGGTTCGGGGCCCCGACGCCCCCGTTCGTCTGGTCAAGAAGACCCGCAACATGGGCGTCTGGCTTAACAGCCGTCCGGTGCTGTTCGAGGGGGCGCCCGGCTTCTACATGACCGCCTCGACCCGCCCCCTGTCGGACATCGCGGACTTCGGCCAGCTGCGTCGCCTCGGCGTCGGCGTGGACCATCTGCGCATCGACGCCCCGGAAGAGGCCGGGACCGTGACCCGCTACGGGGTGCGCGACGTGGTCGTCAGCCGTCTGGGCGACGACTATCTGGATTGGCGCCGCGCCGTGATCCGGCTGAAAGAGGCGGCGGCCCTTTATGACACCGACCCCGACGGGGTTGAGTTCGTGGACCGCGGCCTGTTCCGGGCCGAGGTCAAACTGCCGACCGTCGCCCCGACCGGGAAATACTATGCCGAGGTCTGGCTGTTCCAGGACGGCGAACCCCGGTCGGTGTCCAACATGACCCTGACGGTCGAGAAGGTCGGGCTGGAGCGCGGCATCTATGAGTTCGCTCATCGTCGGCCCTGGCTGTACGGCCTGCTGTGCGTCGTGCTGGCGGCCCTGACCGGCTATGGCGCCTCGCGCCTGTTCAGCCGTCGCGACTGAAGCCCAGTTCGGCGCGCAGGGCCTCGGCCGTCAGCCCGTCCGCCCGCAGCTCCGCCAGGGTCACCGACCGGTCCCGCTTGGCGTAGCGCCGCCCATCGGGCCCCGTCAGCAGCCGGTGGTGGCGATAGACGGGCGCGGGCCAACCCATCAGCGCCTGAAGCAGGCTTTGCACATGGGTCGCCTCGAACAGGTCTTCGCCCCGGATCACATGGTTGATCCCCTGCAAAGCGTCGTCGTGGGTCACGGCCAGATGATAGGCGACGCCCGTATCCTTTCGCGCCAGCACCACGTCCCCCGCCGTATCCGGACGGACGGGCACGACGCCGGTCTCGCCGTTCGGACCGGCGCCCTGTTCGATGAAATGAAGCCCGGTCCAGGCCGCCTCGCCCAGGGCGTCACGCGCTCGATCCAGCGACAGCCGCCAGGCGAAGGGCTGTCCCTCTTCCAGAAGTCGGGCTTCCTCGTCTGCCGGATGCGGCCCCGGCCGCACCGCCTCGCTCGCCCCATGCGGCGCATTGCCGATGTGGTCGAGGATCTCTTTCCGGGTACGGAAACATCGATAGAGCAGGTCACGCGCCCTCAGGGCTTCGATCACCGCAGCATAGTCCGCCAGATGATCCGACTGGCGCCGAACCGGCGTCTCCCAGTCCAGCCCCAGCCAGGCGAGGTCTTCCAGGATGGCGGCCTCATGTTCCGGCCGGCAGCGCGTTGGATCGATGTCCTCGATCCTCAGCACGAACCGCCCGCCCGTCGCCTTCGCCGCCGACCAGGCGGTCAGGGCCGAAAAGGCATGGCCCTTGTGCAGGCGGCCGGTGGGGGAGGGGGCGAAGCGGGTGGCGAAGGTCAATCCGTGTTATCTCGCGCCAAGGCGCCGCTTGCGATGGCCCTATCGACTGCGGCGCGGATTTCCGTTTCGCCGATGAAGTCAAACAGCGCGATCAGTCGCTCCAGAGCAAAGCTGCTCTGGGCCATCGCCCAGCCCATGGCGTGTGCAACGGGGCCTTCAAAATGCGGCCAGGGCCCATTTCCCGCTTGATAGATGGTCAGAGGCGTGGGTTGCGGCAGGGTGATCGCCCCTGGCCGCAACTTTAGCCGCTCTTGCGTCATGGCGATTTCTTCGAAGAAAGAGTCGGAAGCGCACAACCGCGCCAGATGGTCGCCAAGGCGCCGCAACTGTTGCTTCAGCTGCAGTGCATCTCTTGATGGGGCAAAATACTCCCGGAACGACCTGTCCTGCAAAGCCGCCTGTTCCAGAAGGCCAAACAGGATGCGCCCGTATAGCGGCGTGACCGAAAAGGTGACGTGCAACGACGGGCCGTCCACCGCGATTGCGTCATGATACCAACCGCGCGGCAGATAGAGGACATCGCCGGGACACATGCGAATTTCGCGCATCACGGGGCCTCGACTCTGTTTCAGCCAGGCGCGGGTCTCCGGGGTATCCGGCGGGAATTCGACGGGATTGTCCGCGCGATTGGCGTAGAGCCGCCAAAGCTTCTCGCCCTCCAGCTGGACGACAAAGACATGGTGGAGGTCATAGTGGCTTTCGAAGGCCTGAACGTCTTTGAAGGAGCAGTAGATGTTGGCTCCGATCGCTGCGGCGAAGCGCTCGCCCAGCATCTGGGAGACCTCGGCCAGCGCTGGCGTCAGCGTCTGGACGTCGCCTGCCACCACGCTTGCCCCTTCGGCCATGAAGATAGCGACCTTGGCGGGGTCGGGCTGAGTTTGCACACCCGATTGCCCGCGCACGACCCGGCAGTAGTCCTCGGTTGGGATCGCAACGCCATTCCGGACCAGTTTCAGCGTCGAAGCCGTCCAGATCTGGCTTTGGTTCAGAAGGCCGGCGAAGCCGTTCCAATCGAGGATGCGGCGCTTGTCGCCCTCCTGTGTCGCCGGTACGTGGAGGGGGGCGCGATCATGGTGATCAGTCATGAAACGTTCGATGGCGAACGGCTGGAGCAAGTCGGCGAAGTCACGCATGGTGGCGACGCTAGATCGGAGAGATCATTGTGTCGACCGTCCGTCTCACCTCCACCCCTACGTCCGCCGACATCGCCACCGCGCGTCAGGCCCTGGCCGACGCCGATCCCGCCCTGGCGCGCGCCCATGCCCAGACGCCGGCGTTCGAGTGGCGGCTGCGGCCCGGCGGCTACGAAGGCCTGTTCCGCATGATCGTCGAACAACAGGTGTCGGTCGCCGCCGCCGCCTCGATCTGGGCGCGCACCATTCAGGGACTGGGCGGAACGGTGACGCCGGACGCCGTGCTGGCCCACGACATCGACGCCCTGCGCGCCTTTGGCCTGTCGGGCCAGAAGGCAAAATACGGCCGCGAGATCGCCCTGGCCCAAGTCGAGGGCCGCATCGATCTGGACCATATGCAGACCCTGTCCGACGAGGAAGCGATCACCGCCCTGACCGCGATCAAGGGCGTCGGCAAGTGGACGGCCGAGACCTATCTGATGTTTTGCGATGGCCGGCTGAACGTCTTTCCAGGCGGCGACGTGGCGCTTCAAGAGGCGATGCGCTGGGCCGACCGCGCCGAACTTCGCCCGACCGAGAAACAGGCCTATGTCCGCGCCGAAATCTGGCGACCGCATCGCGGTGTGGCTGCACATCTGCTGTGGGGGTGGTATGGCGGCGTCAAGCGGGGCGAGATCGCTCTGGAGGACCTGACCGCGTGACCCCGCTCGATCCCACCCTGACCGAGCCCCTGCGCGATCCCCGCACGGTGCTTTCCGCCCTGGACTTCGCCGGGGTGGCGGTCTTCGCGGCGACCGGCGCCCTGGCCGCCGCGCGCGAGAAGCACGACGTCATCACCTTCGCCTTCTTCGCCGCCATCACCGGAGTCGGAGGCGGCACCCTACGCGACCTGCTGCTGGGCCTGCCCGTCTTCTGGGTTCAGGACTGGCGCTATATGGCCATCTGCCTGCTGGCGGCCGTGGCCATCTGGCTGATCGGTCAGCGTGACTGGCGGTTCCGCGCCCTGCTGTGGCTCGATGCGATAGGGCTGGGCGCCTATGGGGTCATGGGGGCGGCCAAGGCCGAGGCGGCCGGCGCCCACCCGCTGATCTGTATCGTCATGGGCACCCTGACCGCCTGTTTCGGCGGGGTGGTGCGCGACACTCTGGCGGGCCAGCCCTCGATCCTGTTGCGGCGCGAGATCAATGTCACCGCGGCCATACTGGCGGCGACCCTCTATATCATCCTGCGGATTCCCGAGGCGCCGATCTGGCCCGCCGCCATCGTCGCCGCCGTCGCCGGCTTCATGCTGCGGGCCGGGGCTCTGCGCTGGGGCTGGACCCTGCCGGGCTTCCCCGAGCGAAATTGAGCCCGTTTCGTCGTCTCTTCGTCATGGCGGCGTCTTCGAATCGGGCGTAGGCTGAACGCCTCGGACTTAGGGAAGGAGACGCGTCTTCAATCCTGTAGCTTCCATACCCCCCGCCGCGAACGGGAGGGCCTGATGCAGGTCCTCCACCGACCGCCGTCGGGCTTCCCCGCCCTCGTTCTGAACGCGGACTTCCGGCCGCTGTCCTACTACCCGCTGTCGCTCTGGCCGTGGGAAGAGGCGGTCAAGGCGGTCTATCAGGACCGGGTGGACGTGGTGTCGCTGTATGACAAGGTGGTCCGCTCTCCGTCGATGGAGATGCAACTGCCCAGCGTCATCGCGCTGAAGAACTATGTCGATCAGGATCGCAGCCCCGCCTTCACCCGTTTCAACGTCTTCCTGCGCGACGGCTTTGCCTGCCAGTACTGCGGGGAATCGACCGAGCTGACTTTCGACCACGTCATCCCCCGCTCGCATGGCGGCCGGACGACCTGGGAGAACATCGTCGCCGCCTGCGGTCCCTGTAACCTCACCAAGGGCGGCCGCACCCCGCGTCAGGCCATGATGCCGATCCGCCGCGAACCCTACCGCCCCAATGCCTGGCAGCTCCAGGAAGCAGGCCGCCGTTTCCCGCCTCACTATCTGCACCAGAGCTGGCTCGACTACCTCTACTGGGACATCGAGCTCGAACCCTAGGGTTTCCTCGGGGTTTCCCGGCCCAAGTGCGCCTGATCGTGGTCCGCCGACTGGACGCACTCAATCCTGGGCGCCGGGAACAGCCGTCAGCTGCCGGGCTGTAGGGGAGATGGTCGTCAGGCCTTTTCGTCCGCGACCCGTTGGGCGGCTGCGACGGCTCCGTTCCGACTGAGCGACAGATAGGCGGCCTTAACCGCCGCCACGAACTGGCCGTTGGCGGCGAGCGGGGCCGGAAAGACGGCGGACAGGCCCAACAGGGCCGAGACCCGCGCCGCGTCGTTTTCGGCGCCGGCCAATCGTTCAGCGGTGCTCGCCGCCAGCGGGTCCTCGACGACGAAGGTTTCGCCGTTCTCGGTCACGCCCGATTGCCATTTCATCCAGGCCGCCACGCCCAGAGCCAGGGCCCGGATATCCTGCCCGGCCGCCAGGCGTGCGGCGGCGCCGGCCAGCAGGCGCTGGGGCAGTTTCTGCGATCCGTCGATGGCGATCTGGCGGGTGCGATGCATCAGGGCGGGGTTCGAGAACCGGGCCATCAGTGCCGCGCGATAGGCGGGGATGTCCAGGCCCGGCGGCGGGTTCAAGGTCGTCTGGGCCTCGTCCCACAGGGCCTCGATATAGGCGCGGAAGGCGGGGACGGCGATCACCTGGTGGACATACTCATGCCCGGAGAGGGCGCCGAGGTAGGCGATGGCCGAATGGGCGCCGTTCAGCAGGCGCAGTTTAGCGTCCTCCCACGGTTCTACGGCATTGGTCAGCTGTACGCCCAGAGTGGCGAAGTCGGGCCGATCGCCCGCGAACCGGTCCTCAATCACCCATTGGGAAAAGGGCTCGGCCTTGACCATGCCCCGGTCCTCGATCCCGAGGGCGGCGGCCAGGCGGGCGATATCTTCGGGCGTCGTCGCCGGGACGATCCGGTCGATCATCGTCTGGGGAAAGGCGCCCTCGGCCTCGATCCAGTCCGCCAGATCGGGGTCGATGATACGCGCCATGGCGAGGACGCCGGCGCGAATACGTTTGCCGTTGTGAGGAAGATTGTCGCAACTGATGACGGTAAAGGGCGCCAGGCCTGCGGCCCTGCGGGCCCGCAGGGCCGCGACGATGAAGCCAGGCGCGGTCCGGGGCGCGGCGATGTCGGCCAGATCAGCGGCGACGTCAGGATCGTCCAGCAGCAGGTCGCCCGTCGCCGGGTCCAGACGATAGCCCTTCTCGGTCACGGTCAGGGTGACGATATGGACGTCGGCGTCGGCCATGGCCGCGACCAGTGCGGCGGGATCTTCCGGCCCCACCAGAACACCGCGGCCGGCCCCGATCACTCGCAGATGTTCGTCCGAGCCTTCACGAACCACCAGGGTGTAGAGACCGTCCTGCGGATTGAGCTGATCACGCACGCCCGGCGACCGCAGCGAGGCGCCCAGCACGCCCCAGCGCAGGTCGCCGCTCTTCAGCGCATCGTCGAACACCACCGCCTGGTGGGCGCGGTGGAAGGCGCCGATGCCCAGATGGACCACGCCGGTCTTAACCCGGGCGCGATCGTAACCGGGGATGGCGACGTCGGCGCGCAGGCCTGTCAGCGCGGCGTTGGAAAGACGGCTCACAGCTTGTACGCCGCCTTGACTAGGCCATAGGTCAGGGCGTGGGCCAGTTCGTGGGCCTCGTCTTCTTCCATCCGGTGTTCGACCACCAGCTTGGCCAGGAAGCCGCAATCCATGCGCCGGGCCACGTCGTGGCGGGCGGGGATCGACAGGAAGGCGCGGGTGTCGTCGTTGAAGCCGACGGTGTTGTAGAAGCCGGCTGTCTCGGTGACCTGTTCGCGGAAGCGGCGCATGCCCTCGGGACTGTCGTGGAACCACCAGCTGGGCCCCAGCTTCAGCGCCGGATAGTGACCGGCCAGCGGCGCCAGTTCACGGCTGTAGCTGGTCTCATCCAGGGTGAAGAGGATCAGGGTCAGGCGGCTGTCCGATCCGAACCGGTCCAGCAGCGGTTTCAGCGCGCGGACATAATCCGTCTGGGTCGGGATATCGCAGCCCTTGTCGCGTCCGAAGCGATTGAAGACGGTAGCCGAGTGATTGCGGAAACTGCCGGGGTGGAGTTGCATCACCAGCCCGTCCTCGACCGACATGGCGGCCATTTCGGTCAGCATCTGGCCCCGGAACAGTTCGGCGTCGGCAGGCGTCGCCGGGCCGGTTGAGATGCGGCGGAACAGGGCCTCGGCCTCAGCCCTGGGCAGGTCGGCGGTGAAGGCGGTCGGGTGGCCATGGTCGGTCGAGGTCGCGCCCATTTCGATGAAGTAGGCGCGGCGATCCCGCAAAGCCTGGAGGTAGCCGTCCCAGCTCAGCGTGTCGCGTCCGGTCTGTTCGGCCAAAACCTTCAGATTGTCGCGGAACCCCTCGTAGTCAGGATCCAGAACCGGGTCGGGGCGATAGGCCGTCAGCACCCGCCCCTTCCAGCCCGACGCCTTGATGGTCTTGTGATGCTCCAGCGTGTCGAGCGGGCTCTCGGTCGTGGTCAGGACCTCGATATTGAAACGCTCGAACAGGGCGCGGGGCCTAAAGGCGTCGGTCCTTAGCGCGGCGTCGATGACGTCGTAATAATGGTCCGCCGTCTCGGCTGACAGGCGTACGTCTATGCCGAAGGCTTCGGCGTAAACCCAGTCGTGCCAGATCCGCGAAGGCGTGCCCCGGAACAGGTGGTAGTTCTCGGCGAAGCGGCGCCAGATCACACGCGGATCGGTCTCGACCGGGCCGCCGTCCGTACGGGGAACGCCCAGGTCTTCCATCGCCATGCCCTGCGAGTGCAGCATGCGGAAGACGTAGTGGTCGGGCGTGATCAAAAGTTCGGCCGGATTGGCGAAAGCCTCGTTCAGCGCGAACCAGCTCGGGTCCGTATGGCCGTGCGGGCTTATGATCGGCAGGCCCTTGATCTCGGCATAGAGGCGACGGGCCACTGCGCGCGTGTCGGCGTCCGCTGGAAACAACCGGTCCGGATGAAGACGAAGGGGCAGGGACATAGGATTGGTCCTTCGGAGCGGGCGGTCCAGCAGTGTATGCCACCGGTCACCTTCGTGAGCGAGCGCGGTCGAGGACGTCTCTTCAGCCGCGCGGCAGGATGAAGGCGGTAGAAGGTCGCGCCCGGTGATCGAATGCGGCGGCGCGGATGGCGCCTCGGAAAGGGCTGACGCGGTTGTAGCGACACCCAATCGAACATCGGCCCGCGCCTTGGGGGGTGAAGGCCAGGGGCGCCTGATCCTGCAGAACCCCATCGACGAAACTGCTGTAGACGCCGTCGCCAAATGTCTGGGCCACATGGAACCAGCGTCCGACCGGGAACCGCTTGGCCTCGGTGATCAGGGTATGGTTGTAGCCAGGCCCCTTGGCGAAGGCGTCCAACCACCATTCGCCATCGCGGGTGCGGATCTCGAACAGGATTCGCGTGTCGGTGGCCTGTCCGTCGGGGCCGGTCTCCTGAAGATGGAACCAGCGCTGCTCGAACGCGCCGCCCTCGGGCCGGAACAGGGCCTCGAAGGTGAATTCAGCGGCGCCCGCGAGGGGATGAGCGTCCAGGAACAGGGCGTCATCCTGGCCGTCGAAGCGGACCCCGTCGCCCCAGGGCGTCTCCACCAGGCTCGGCGCGCCCTCGATATGCAGAGGAAGCCCGTCGACCTGGCGTAGATTGTCGAAGGTCCAGATCCGCGCGGCGTCTCGCGAAGCCGCAGCGCCCCCCATCGTCGCGCATCCCCCGGCCGTGAGGCCCAGGCCGACGGCGGCGGCGCGCCTCGTGATCATTCCGTCTCTCCCAGGCAAGGGAAGGAGGGCGCCGAGTGAACGGCGCCCTCGCGATCAGAACCGGTACCGCGCGCCCACATAGAGCTGACGGCCGGTGTGATGATAGACATAGGTGCTGTCGCGCGAGCCGCCGAGATCGCCGTGGTTCTGGCGGTTCTCCTCGTCCGTCAGGTTCAGCCCTTCCACCGAGAAGCTCAGATTGTCGGTGAGGTTATAGGAGGCCGAGGCGTCGATCGTCGTCGTTTCCGACTTGCCTTGGAAGGGGATCAGGCCGGTGGCGCCGTTCGAGCCGGGGATGTTCTGGTAGTAGGCGTCGCGATAGGCGGCGGAAATCCGAGCGTTCAACTTGCCATCGTCATAGTAGAGCGTGGCGTTCCAGGCTTCCGGCGACAGGTTGATCAGGTCCGCAGGAACAATGACGGTGCAGGCGGGTGTCGTGCAGTAGTCGATCTCGGACTCGACGTGGGTGTAGTTCAGCAGCGTGCCGAGGTTCGAGAACGGACCAGGTAGGAAGCTAAAGGTCTGCTGATAGCTGATCTCGAAACCCTTCAGCGGCCCACCCTCTGTGTTGGTGGGGGTGGTAAATGCGAACGGGAGAGCCGCGTCGCGCGCCCCCGCAGGGAAGGCAACGGGATTCAGCGCCGTCAATTCGGCATAGGTCAGAGGTTGCTGCGCCGTTTGCACGAAGGTCGAGATGTCCTTGTAAAAATAGGCGAAGGACAGCAGGGCTTCGGGCGCGAAATAATATTCGACCGACAGGTCGTAGGTCTTGGCGCGGTAAGGCTCCAGTTCGACATTACCTAGCGAGGCCGTGTTGCTGGCCGCGCCGACGGCGCTCAGCGTGAAGACTGGCACCAGGCTGGTGACCGGCGGCCGCGACATCACCTTGGCCGCGCCGAACCGGACGATCAGATTATCCATCGGTTCGACGGCGAGGTTCAGCGACGGCAGGGTGTCTTCATACTCGTTGACGCCCGTCACCGGGGTCGCCACGCCGCCGACGTTCGAATAGCCCAGGGCCTCGACCTCGGTCTTGACCTGACGAACGCCCACATTGCCGCGGAACGGCAGACCCATGATCTCCGTGTCCCAGTCCGCCTGGACGAAAGCGCCGGTGTCCTTTTCCGTCACGTCGCGCCAGTTGCCGTAGGTCGAGGTGTTACCGTTCAGGCCGATCAGCCGGAAGTCGCCGCCCGCGACCCCGGTGTTGCAGTTGCACTGGTAATCCCAGACGTCCTGAAGCGCGCCCAGATCCGGGCGAATCCAGGAGGTGGCCGAACCGGCGGGCAGATCCAGATTGTTGCCGAAGCCTTCCAGAAGATTGGTGACGTCCGCCATCGATACACCGGCCGGCAGGGCCGGGGCGCCGTTGGTCAGGCGCGCGAAGGCGCGGCTGCTCGACTCATACTCCTTGCGGCTGACGCCGGCCTTCAGCGTCAGGCTGTCGGTCAGCTCGAACTCCAGGTTGGCCTCGCCGGTCGTATAGACGTTCTCCTGGAAGTTGGAGCTGGAGCGCAGCTCCGAACGGGGCTGGGCGCCCGTGGGGCCGACGATCGACCATTGAGCTGGATCGGTGACGTCGAAGCCCCAGTTGATGGCCGGCAGATTGCGGTTTTCGCGGAAGTCGTAGGAATAGCCGTCGACGTTCTGGCGATCGATGATGGCGCTGACCTGCACCGGATTGCCGAAGCTTGACTCGGCGCGACCGACCAGGCCGTTGAAGCGCAGGCGATCCGAAAACTCATGCTCGACCGCAAAGGTCATCTGCTTGAATTCGGTCTCCAGCACGTCGAACCGCGACTCGCTGCGGATATCCATGTCGTCGAGACGGGCGTAGATCATCTCGCCGGTGTCAGGATCGATCTCGAAATCGACGATATCGACCTGGGGCTTGCCGCCCTGATCAGCGCCGCGGCTGAGCGACCAGGCCTGGAGGAAATTCTCGGTGCGCGTCGAATCCAGCTTCGAGTACAGCATGTCCATCGTGAACAGGGTCGGCCCGTTACCCGGACGCGCCTGCAACGACAAAGTCGCGCCCAGACGTTCCTGGCTGTGCTCCAGGCTGCCGTAGCGCGGGATGCGCGGGTGGTAGGTCGTCGCGGCGCTGGGCAACACAATGCCGTTCTGGAAACCGCCATCGGCGCTGGCTGGTCCCCAGCGCACCGAGCTGAACCCCTCTTCAAGGCTGTCGCGCTCGCTGTAGGCGATGGAGAACAGAGCCCCAAGCTGGTCGTCGGCCCAGGTGTTGGAGACCAGGGCGGCGAAGCGGGGGCTCCAGTCTTCCGACAGATCATTATAGCCGTACTGGCCCGAGATCGCGCCCTGGAAGCCCATCTTGTCGAACGGACGGCTGGTCCTCAGGTCCACAGTGGCGCCCAGAGATCCCTCCTCGATCTCGGCCGACGAGGTCTTGCGCACGGTGATGTTGTTGAACAACTCAGAGGCGAAGACGTTGAAGTCAAAGCCCCTGCCGCGGTTCACGCCGCCCGATGAGTCGGTCGCGCCGGTCGAGGCCTGAGCCTCGATGCCGTTGATGCGGGTGCGGGTAAATTCAGAGCTCAAACCGCGTACCGTCAGGCTGCGCCCCTCGCCCGCGTCCCGGTCGATCGAGACGCCGGGAATACGCTGGATCGACTCCGCCAGGTTGGTGTCGGGGAAGTCGGCGATGTCCTCGGCGGAAATCGCATCGACAACGCCGGCCTCGCGTCTTTTAATGTTCAGGGCGTTCTGCAGACTGGCGCGGAAGCCGGTGACGACGATCTCACCCACTTCTGCGGCGTCGTCGGCTTCAGGTTGGGCCGGTTGGGCGGTCTGGGCTGCGGCGTCATGCGCCATGACAGCCAGGGTCAAAGCGCCCAGCGATGCGGTGGTCGTCAGTGCGCGACGCACGAATTTATGGCGTTGGTTCATTTTCAAATCTCCTCCCAGGTCTGGCGTTCAGGGATTCGGATCGCCCCCGTTTCACCGCCCGCTGCTGGCGGGCGACACCGGTGTCAGTTCTGGTTTGCCAGATCACTGCCACCGGTGTCATAGAGGTTGTACACACAGTTTCTAGCCTGTGGCAAGAACAAGGCGACAGGTGTTCAGCCGGTTATATTCGGCGGGTGGCCTGAAACAGAAGCGCATGGCGACCGGCGCGACAGACTGCCGGCGAGGACAGGAGGCGAAATGACCCAAGCCCATGAGGTCGAGACCAAGGCGCGACCGCCCGTCGTCAGCCGCCGTGCAGCCCTGGCGACAGGTCTGATGGCTGCGGCTCTGCCCAGCGCCGTCTTAGGCGCGTCCAGAAGAGGCGACCCGCGCGTCCTGACGACGACCGGCCCGATCGTCGGGGTTCGTCAGCAGGCGATCAGCGTCTTCAAGGGCCTGAGATACGGCGCGCCGACGAAACGATTCCAGCCGCCTGAGCCGCCGACGCCGTGGCGCGACCCAGCGCCCGCCACCACCTTCGGCGCAGCCAGTCCGCAGCGCGGCAGTGAATCGAACCAGAGCGAAGACTGTCTGTTCCTCAATGTCTGGACCCAGGCTCCCGACGCCGGGCGACGACCGGTCATGGTCTATATCCACGGCGGCGCCTATGCGACCGGCTCGGGCAGTCACCCCCTCTACGATGGCTCGCGTTTGGCCGAGCACAGCGACGTGGTGGTGGTGACGCTGAACCATCGGCTCAATGTCTTCGGCTACGCCTATCTGGCGCGGTTGGCGCCGGGGTTTGAGGATTCGGGCAATGTCGGGCAACTGGACCTGATCCTCGCCCTGCGCTGGATCAGGGACAATATCGCAGCCTTCGGGGGCGACCCCGACCGGGTGATGCTGTTCGGCCAGTCTGGCGGCGGGGCCAAGATCGCCACCTTGATGGCCACGCCGGCGGCCCAGGGGCTGTTCCACCGCGCCGCGACCATGAGCGGCCAGCAGGTTACGGCCTCCGGCCCGATCAACGCCACGACCCGCGCCACGACCTGGCTGAAGGCGCTGGGCCTGACGCCGGACCGCGCAGCGGAAGCGGCGACTATGCCGATCGAACGACTGCTGGAGGCCCAGACCGCAGAAGACCCGATCCTGGGCTTCGGCGGCCTGTATTTTGGCCCGGTGCTCGATTTCCGCACCCTGTCCCGTCACCCCTTCTATCCCGACGCCGCGCCCCAGGGGCGTTCGATCCCCATGATCATCGGCAATACGCGTGAGGAAACCCTCGGCTTCATGGGCGACGACCCCAGGAACGTCGGCCTGACCTGGGACACCCTGGCTGCGCGGCTGACGCCCGGCGTCATGCGGATCGACATCACGCCCGAGGCGGTGATCGCCGGCTATCGCGCCATGCACCCCGACTGGTCGCCGGACCAGGTGCTGATCGCCGCGACCACCGCCGGACGCTCGTGGCGAGGCGCGGTGATCGAGGCGGAAGAACGGGCCCGCGCCGGCGCGCCCGCCTGGGTCTACCAACTCGACTATCCGGGCACGATGCCGTCAGGCCGCAAGGGCGCCTTCCACACGGCCGACATTCCCTTGGTGTTCGACAATGTCGCCTCGCCCGAGTCCCGCGTTAACGGCCCCGGCGCCCAGACCGTGTCGGACGCCCTGCGCAAGGCCTTTGTCGCCCTGGCCCGAGACGGCGATCCCAATCACCCCGGCCTGCCGCGTTGGGACCGCTACGCGCTGCCGCGCCGCCAGACGATGCTGTTCGATGTGACCTCGCAAATGACCGACGATCCGCGGGGCGATGAACGCCGGTTCTTTTCAGCCATCCCCTATATCCAACCCGGAACCTGAGTGTCTTGGCCTTCGGATTGGATAGTGAAGTCCCTGCCTACGTGATGAAAAGCGACGCGAACTCATCACATCGCCATGAACGAGATGATGGAGTGCAGTCGTGAGCCGCGTCCTGATCCTGAACCCCGCCGACGACGTCGCCATCGCCCTGGACGACATCGCGACCGGGGACGCGCCCGAGGGTTTGGACGGGCCCGCGCGTGCGGACATCGCCACCGGGCATAAGATCGCGCGCCATGCGGTGGAGGCGGGTGGGCTCGTCCGCCGCTATGGCCAGGTCATCGGCCGCGCCAAGGCCGCCATCGTCGCCGGGGATCACGTCCATGTCCACAACCTGGCCATGGCCGAGGATGGGCGCGAGGCCGAGGTCGGGGCCGATCTACGGCCGCCGGCGCCGCTGTCCGGCGCGACCTTTAACGGCATTGTCCGACCGGAAGGGCGGATCGGAACCCGCAACTATGTGGGCGTCCTGACCAGCGTGAACTGTTCGGCCACGGTCGCGCGACGCATCGCCGACGCCTTTCCGGATTCAAGCCTGCCCGAAGGCGTCGATGGGGTCGTGGCCTTCACCCACCAGGGCGGTTGCGGCGGCTCTTCGCTCAGCAGCGACGTGACCCTGTTGCAGCGGACCCTGGCCGGCTACGCCCGTCATCCGAATTTTCACTCCATCCTGATTGTCGGCCTGGGCTGCGAAGCCAATCAGATCCCCGCCTGGCTGGCCAACGAAGGTCTGGAGGCGGGGCCGCACCTCCGCGCCCTGACCATACAGGAGGCCGGCGGCACGGCGCGCGCCATCGAGGCCGGAATAGGGATCGTTCGTGATCTGGTCGTCGAAGCCGCCAAGGTTCAGCGCCAGCCGGTGTCCGCGTCTCACCTGACGGTGGGCTTGCAGTGCGGCGGATCGGACGGCTGGTCCGGCGTCACGGCCAATCCGGCTCTGGGCGCGGCGGTGGATCTGCTGGTGGCGCACGGCGGTTCGGCCATGTTGTCCGAGACGCCGGAAATCTGGGGCGCGGAACATCTGTTGCTGCGGCGCGCGGCGTCGCAGGCCGTGGCGGACAGGCTGAATGCGCGTCTGGCCTGGTGGCGTGACTATGCCGAGCGGCATCAGATGGAACTGAATAACAACCCGTCGCCCGGCAATCTGAAGGGCGGGCTGACAACCATATTGGAGAAGTCGTTGGGCGCTGTGGCCAAGTCGGGGGCCACGCCGCTGAACGATGTGATCGGCTATGCCGAGCCGCTGAGGGTCAAGGGGCTCAGCTTCATGGACAGCCCTGGCTACGATCCTTGCTCGGCGACGGGCCAGATCGCCTCGGGCGCCAATCTGATCGTCTTCACGACAGGCCGGGGCTCGGTCTTCGGCGCCAAGCCGGCGCCTTCGATCAAGGTCGCCTCCAACGCCAAACTGGCCAACTGGATGGACGAGGATATGGACATCGACGCCTCGCCCGTCCTGACCGGGACCAGTCTGGCCGAGGTCGGCGCGGCCATCTTCCAGAAGATGCTCGACGTCGCCTCGGGCGAACCGTCGAAGTCCGAGGTTTTGGGCATCGGCGACAATGAGTTCGTGCCCTGGCAGGTGGGGGCCTATCTCTAGGCTTACGCGCCCAGAGCCTCGATCAGGTCGCCCATGTTGCGGATGAAGACGGCGGTCGAGACCCCCTCGACCGGGAAGTCGGTCTGATAGGGCGAGGTGTCCCACAGGTCGCCGACGCGGGTCATCTGATACTCGCCGCCGGTCACCGCTGTGGGCGACGGCCCCTTGTAGGGGTTGGAGGTCGTGGTCAGCGGCGTGGACCAGTAGCCGCGCGAATTCAGGCCCGCCATCACCTCGGCCGCGCGGTTGGCGTGGGGACGGCTCAGGCGCCGCGCATCGCTGGACATGTCCCAGACATCCACGTCCTGCAGCGTGAAATATCTCGGCAGGCTCAGAGAACCGGGGCGTGCCTTCAGCGGCGAGCCTTGGGTCGCCTCTTCGACCGACAGGGCCGACAGGCGTGCATATTCGGCGCGCAGGGCTGGGGTGTCCACGTTGCGGAACGAACCGTAGTGGACGATCAGATTGGTCGGATTGTCGTCGGCGTAATACTGGCCGTTGGCGATGTTGGAGCCGCGCCGGTGGATATAGATCGGGGTGTTGGCGCCCTCGAGAATGAAGGTCGGATGCGTCCGGCCCGGCGTGTTCAGCGGCGGCTTGGCCGCGACCTGGTCCAGCCAGTCCATGGCCTCGGGCAGGCGGGCCAGATATTTGCGGTCCCCGGTCAGGCGGTAGAAGCCCAGCATCGACTTGATGTTCGTGCCTGTCGCATGGGTGACGAAGGCCTGGGGCTCGATGGTGCGGGCGCCGGCGGGTTTCAGCGTGTCGGGGAAATGTTGCAGGCCCCAGGCCGGTTGTGGCTGCGGCTGTTGGGTCTTCACGAAGATGTCCATGCCGCGGTGGATGGCGTCCAGCACCCTGGCGTCGCCCCGACCGTTCCGCGCCAGGCCGTGATAGGCGTAGATCAGGAACTCCAGGTTCTCGCCCGCCACATCGTCGTTGAAGGTGATGTAGGGGGTGTAGTCGGCGTGCCCGTGCAGGCCGCCGTTTTCGACGAAGGGATAGCGCTGGGGCCAGCCGCCGTTGGCGTACTGGCTGTCCAGAACGAAGCGGATCGCCTGGTTCAGCGGCGCCCGATATTTGCGGTCCTTCTTTTCCAGATAGACCCGCAGCAGCAGTTGCGACGCCTCGGCCGTGCCGGCGTCGTCGAAGGTGGCGTTGCCGTAGTAGTGGTGGAATTCCTCAAGCCGCCAGGCGTTGGCGGCGACCGTGGCGTACCACTGTTTCAGCGACTCCTCGCCGGCGGTGTCGATGACATAGTTCCAGCCGCCGGTCGGGTGCTGGCCCCGGATCAGGGCGTCGGCCGCGGACTTGGCGGCCTCGTAATAGAAGGTGTCGCCGGTGGCGTGATAGGCGTCCAGGTAGAGGTGGCCCATGGTGGCTGTGCCTGGCGGCTGGACCCAGATCATGGTCGGATTGGCTTCCAGCTCTCCCCAGCGGCGCGAGAAGTCGGGCAGGTACTGCCAGACGTAACCGCCTTGCACGGCGGCCTCTTCGGTCATGAAGCGGGCGGCGCGTTTCATGGCGTCCAGGATAGCCGCGCGTTCGGGCGAGGCCTGGGCGCCGGCGGGCAGGGCAGGGGCCGAGGCGGCGACGAAGGTGGCGGCGGCGCCGGCGGCCAGCAGGGCGCGACGGTTCATGGACGGTGCGGGCATGGGAACTCCTGGGTGACCTCTCGAACGGCTCTTGGCGACCGTTTCGAGCGATGACTGAAGCATGATTGACACCGGTTTCCTAGCCCCGATGGGAATGGATCGGTGACGGGCCCCGTCAACGACCTTGCCCTGCCTTGAGGGCATGGAGAAGCCGCGCCTTAACTGGACAATAGCTGGAGAAACCCTGGAGATATTCTCCAGCTTCTATCGTCGGATATCGAAACCTTCGTGCTGCATGGCGGCTTTGACGTCGTCTGCGGAGAACAGGTTGAAATCGCCGGGAACCGAGTGTTTCAGGCCGGCGGCGGCCAGGCCGAAGTCCAGCGCCTGCTGGTCGGGCCACCCGCTCCAAAGGCCGAACAGAACGCCGGAGGCGAAGGCGTCGCCGCCGCCGACGCGGTCCACGACGCCGGCCAACTGGATCGCCTCGGCCTGGGTCTCGATCACGCCGTCTGGGCTGCGGGTCAGCATGACGGCGGACAGGGCCTGGTCGGCGACGCTGTCCTGGACGCGCAGGGTGCAGGCGATGCGTTGCAGGCGGGGGAAGGCGGTGAAGGCGGCCTGGGCGGCCTGACGACGACGCACGGCCGGATCGGGATCGTCGAACTTGGTCTTCAGCACCAGGGCGAAGTCGCGGTCGTCGGCGAAGGCGACGGTGGCGCCGGCCAGCATCCGGCCCAGGGTGGTCGGCGGATCGCCGTCCCACTGGTCCCACAGCTTGCCGCGGAAGTTGCCGTCATAGCTGACCTTGACCCCCCGGCGCACGGCGGCCTCGATCAGGGCGACGGCGGCGGCTGAGCCGTTCGGGCCGGTCGCCGGGGTCACGCCCGAGGCGTGCAGCCATTCGACCCCGTCTAGCAGCTGGTCCCAGTCGAAGGCGGTGTGGACGTGTTCGACAAAGGCCGAGCCGGCGCGGTCATACAGAACCTCGGACGGGCGACGAACGGCGCCCGGGGTGAGGAAATACAGGCCCATCCGACCCGGCCGGAACGCCACGGGCGAGGTGTCGACGCCGTGTTTGCGGACCTCGTCCCGCGCCGCGCGGCCCAGGGCGTTGTCGGCCAGCACGGTCGCGAGGGCGGTCGGGGCGCCGAACTGGGCCAGGGACACGGCGACGTTCGCCTCGGCCCCCGCCGGACGGACGGTCAGGGCGGGGGACTGGAGCAGGAGCTCGTTCTGGTTCGGCGAGAGCCGCAGCAGCATCTCGCCGAAGCAGAGGATGCGGTTGGAGGAGGCGTTCTGGGACATGAGACTAACCGCAGCGGGATCGGAACGGCACTGTGCCTGAAAGCGATGTGATGGCGAACGCCTTCGATATTTCGCCGTCATCCTCGCCCTTGTGGCGAGGATCCAGACTCCCGGTGCGTCCCGCAGGGTGCGCCGATGTTGAAACCGGGAGTCTGGATCCTCGGGACAAGCCCGAGGATGACGGAGATGAGGGGCGTCAGCGCGCCTGCCAGCCGCCGTCGACCGGCAGGATGGCGCCCTGGACATAGTCCGAGGCCCGGCTGGCCAGGAAGACGGCGGCGCCGCCCAGGTCCGACGGCTCGCCCCAACGCCCGGCCGGGATACGGCCCAGGATCTCGGCCGAACGGACCGGATCCTCGCGCAGGGCCTGGGTGTTGGCGGTGGCGAAATAGCCGGGGGCGATGGCGTTGGCGGTGATGCGGTGCGGGGCCCATTCGTTGGCCATCAGCTTGGTCAGGCCGGCGACGCCCGACTTGGACGCCGTATAGGAGGGCACCCTGATGCCGCCCTGGAAGGACAGCATGGAGGCGATGTTGATGATCTTGCCGCCGTCGCCTTGCTTGATGAACAGACGGGCGACCGCCTGGCTCATGAAGAAGACGGTCTTCAGATTGATGTTCATCACCAGGTCCCAGTCGGCCTCGGTGAAGTCCACCGCGTCGGCGCGACGGATCAGACCGGCGTTGTTCACCAGGATGTCGATCCGGCCCATGGCGGCCAAGGCTTCCTGCACTACGCGCTCGACCGGTTCGATCGAGGTCAGGTCGGCGCTGATCGCGTGGGCGCGACGGCCCATGGCCTGAACCTTGGCGACGGTGTCGTCGGAATCCGACAGGGCGACCGAGACGATGTCGGCGCCGGCCTCGGCCAGGGCCAGGGCGATGCCTTGCCCCAGGCCCACATTGCCGCCGGTGACCAGGGCGACCTTGCCGGTCAGGTCGAATGGGTTGCTCATGACAGGCACGTTTCCTCTCAGATCTATTTCAGGCGCCGGAACGGAGCCGGCTTGTCTGCGTTGGTAACCGGTGTCATATACCGATGCAAACGCTTAGACCATAACTGAAAACACAGGCTCTCGGCTTCAGCGCTTCGTCGCATCCGGAAAACCAGCCGTTGTCGATAGGGTCGGCAGCGCCCGTCATCGCCCCAAAAGGATCCCCCCCCCCCATGAAGATCGCGCTCATCATCGAAAACAGCCAGGCCGCAAAGAGCGAGACGGTGCACGCCGCTCTGACCGCCGTCGCTGAACCCATGGGCCACCAGGTATTCCACTATGGAATGTACGCGGCTGAGGACAAGGCGTCCCTGACCTATGTCATGAACGGCCTGCTGACCGGAATTCTGCTGAACTCGGGCGCCGCCGATTTCGTCGTCACCGGCTGCGGAACCGGCATGGGCTCCATGCTGGCCTGCAACAGCATGCCGGGCGTGTTCTGCGGCCTGGTCATCGATCCGACCGACGCCTTCCTGTTCGGCCAGATCAACGACGGCAACGCGATCTCCATGCCCTATGCCAAGGGCTTCGGCTGGGCGGCCGAACTGAACCTGCAAGACGTCTATCGCAAGCTGTTCGAAGGCGAGCGCGGCCTGGGCTATCCGCGGGAACGCGCCGAGATCATGCGCAAGAACCGCGGCGTGCTGAAGGATCTGAAGGCGGTGACCTGCAAGGACATGCTGACGGTTCTGAAGACCATGGACCAGGACCTGCTCAAGGCCGCCGTGGCGGGCGAGCGCTTCTCCGAATACTTCTTCGCCAATGCGACGGACGAGGGCATTCGCGACTATCTGAAGAGTGTCGTCAGCACCGCGCCGGCGCTCGAAACGGTCTGATCGACCAAGGGGCGTTCTGCGTGTGAGATCGCGCGGAACGCCGCTTGGCAGGTCGATCAGTCAGTCAGGGGGATCGCCGACTTGCGCGTAACAAGCGCCGGGCGAACCTCCTGCTGCTGCAACTCGGCCGGATCGACGCCGCGCAGGGGCGCCAGAAGCTTTTCGGCCGCCATTCGTCCCATGTCGCGAATCGGAAGCCGGACCGACGTCAGGTTCGGCCAGACGCGCGCCGCCATCGGCAGGTCATCGAAACCCACCACCGAAAGGTCGCGCGGCAGTTCCAGCCCCCGCTCGCGCGCCGCCTGCATGACGCCGATGGCCATGTCGTCGTTCAGGGCGAAGATGGCGCTGGGCGGTGTGGCCAGGGAGAGAAGGGCGTGGCCGGCCTCCACCCCCGATTCGAACGTATAGGCGCCCTTGAAGTCGAGGCTCGGGTCCAGCGGAATGCCGCGTTCGGCCAGGGCGTCGACGAACCCCTTGCCGCGAACCGCCGAGGAGCGGAACAGGTCCGGCCCGCGCACCAGGCCGATGCGGCTGTGGCCCAGGTCCGCCATATGATTGGCCGCTTCAGCCGCGCCGACGCCGTCGTTCGTCACCACCATGACCTCGGGCTCGTCCAGAGCCACCGAGGCGATGCGGACATAGGGGCAGTCCAGTTCGCGCAGCAGATCGATGACCCGTTCGTCCTCGGACACCGAGGGGGGCATGATGACGCCGTACAGGCGCTGGCGCTCGACGAAGCCGCGGATGTCTTCCAGCAGGGTCGGCGAATTGCGGTTGCAGGGATGGACGACCAGTTCCAGGCCCGAACCCTTCAGGGCGTCCAGAACCCCCTGCTGCATGTTGACCACATAGGTCGGACTGGGATTGTCGTAGATCAGGCCGATCAGGAACGAACGCCGAAAAGCCAGCCCGCGCGCCTGGGGATCGGGGGTGAAGCCCAGTTCCTTGATGACGGCGTTGACGCGTTCGCGCGTGTCCGCCTTCACGAAGGGCGATTGGTTGATGACCCGCGAGACCGTCTTCTTGGAGACCTTGGCCTCGCGCGCGACGTCATTGATGGTGGCCCGCTTTCCCGGCTTGCCGGCGCGCGGATCGTCTTGAGCCAATGTCCGGCTCCTTCTTCTTATCGAGCCCCAGCCATAGCCGCGACTCGCGTCCGACGCCATGGGCCTGTTCTAAACCGGATTGACACCGGTTTCCTTCATGGTTCTTATCGAAGCTTGTTCAAGAGGCGACGGCTTTGACTTCCATCCCCCAATCCGCGAGCCGCGCAGCATGAGCGCGACGCCCGTCACAACGTCCGGCCCTGCCGACGACCAGACCGCCGAAGCGACGGCGATCGCGCAGCAGTTCGTCTCGGCGCGCCTGGCGCGGCGCTGCACGCCCGATTATCCAGGCCGCATTCCCCAGACCATGGCCGAATCCTACGCCATTCAGGACATCGCCATCGGGCTGGCTTCCGATACGGTCGTGGGCTGGAAGGTCGGAGGCGTGCCGCCGGCCCAACGACCGAATCTGGGCGTGCATCGGCTGGCCGGGGCCATCTTCGCCGCCAATGTCTGGCCCGCGACAGCCGACACGGCCACGCCCCTTCCTGAAATCGAAGGCGGATTCGCCGCTGTCGAAGCCGAATTCATCGCCCGGATCGGGACGGACGTGGATCCCGCCAAGACCGAATGGACCATCGACGAGGCCCGGGCCGTGATCGACAAGGTCTTCATCGGCGTCGAGTTGGCCGGCAGTCCCCTGTCGGCGATCAACGACCTGGGCTCAGCCGTGGTGGCCTCGGACTTCGGCAACAACGGCGGACTGGTGGTGGGGCCAGAGCTCGAAGACTGGCGCGATACACTGGATGTGATCCAGGTCGAGACCTTCATCAACGGCGCCAGCGTCGGCGTGGGCGGTTCGCCGTCGCTTGAGGGCGGGGCGCTGGAATCCGTGCGGTTCCTGCTGGAACACTGTGCGCGCTGGGGCCGACCGCTGACGGCGGGGATGCTGGTCTCGACCGGCGCCGTCACCGGGGTTCACCGGGTTCACGCGGGCGATCAGGCCGTATGCGTCTTCAAAGGTATCGCTGAACTCCAGTGTTCGGTCGTGAGGGCCAAAGCGAAGTAATCATCATCTGGCGCAGAACCCGTTCGCCCTCGAGGTCGAACAAGAAAACGGGGCGCGCCGAGGAACATCAGGAACGGGTAAGAGACATGACTGACGCGTCGAGCGCAGGTCCGATCAAGATAAAGGCGCCTTCGCCGGGCAAGTACCGGTGGGTGATCATGTGGCTTCTGTTCGCCGCCATGGTTATCAACTACGTCGACCGGCAGATGATCGGCTTCCTCAAGCCGACCCTTTCGGCGGAGTTCGGCTGGTCTGAGACGGACTATGCCGACATCGTCTTCTGGTTCCAGGCCTCCTACGCCGTCTTCTACCTGTTGTGGGGCCGGATCATGGACAAGGCCGGGGCCCGCTGGGGTCTGGGCGTGGCCTTCGGCATCTGGCAGATCGGCCATATTCTTCATGCCGGCGCCCGCGACTTGACCCATTTCATCATGGCTCGGGCTGTGCTGGGCGCGGGCGAGGCCGGTGGGTTCCCCGGCAGTATCAAGGCGGTTGCGGAGTGGTTCCCCAAGAAGGAACGGGCCCTGGCCACCGGCCTGTTCAACGCCGGGACCAATATCGGCGCCATCGTCACGCCGTTGATCGTGCCCGGCCTGGTGCTGGCCTTCGGTTGGCAGATGGCCTTCGTCATCACCGGTTTGCTGGGGCTGATCTGGCTGCCGATCTGGCTGCTGGTCTATCGTCGTCCCCGCGAGCAGAAGAACCTGTCGGCGACCGAACTGGCCTATATCGAGCAGGACCCGGCCGATGTGGTCGAGAAGGTCAAATGGACCCGGCTTCTGACGGTCAAGGAGACCTGGGCTTATGCGCTGGGCAAGTTCCTGATCGACCCGATCTGGTGGATGTTCCTGTTCTGGCTGCCGGACTTCCTGGGCAAGACCTATGGGCTGGACCTGAAGACCTTCGGCCCGCCGATCGTCGTCATCTATCTGATGTCGGATGTCGGTTCGGTCGGGGGCGGTTGGCTGTCCTCGCGCTTCATGCACCGAGGCATGGACGTCAACAGCGCGCGCAAGATCACCATGCTGATCTGCGCCCTGTGCGCCGTTCCGGTGGCCTTCGCCGCCATGGCGTCAAACCTGTGGGTCGCGGTGGGCATCATCGGTCTGGCGACGGCGGCGCACCAAGGCTTCTCGGCCAACCTCTACGCCTTGCCGGGCGACGTCTTCCCGCGCTCGGCCGTGGGGTCGGTCGTCGGCATCGGCGGTATGCTGGGCGCCATAGGCGGCATGGCGATGGCCAAATACGCCGGCTACGTCCTGGAGAAGATCGGCACCTATACGCCCATCTTCGTCGTGGCGGCGTCGGCGTATCTGATCGCCCTGCTGGTCATTCACCTGCTGTCGCCGAAATACGCGCCCGCCAAGGTCTGATCCAGCAAGCGGCCGGATGACCCGGCCGCTGCCTTCACGGGGGCGGTGACATGATCGAACGTAGAAACCTGCTGGGACTGGCCGCCGTGATGTCGGCGACCGGCCTGGCGCGGCCCGCTCTGGCTCGACAGGCGGCGATGGCGCCGCCCGATCCCACCGAAACCATCCGACTCTGGCCGGACGTGGCGCTGGGCGGCGCGCCGGGCGGGGAGGGGGTGTCTGTCATCCCCATCGTGCCGGAGCGTTCGACCGACCCGGCCTTTCATGACCGGTACGCCCAGTACACGACGGACCCGATCCTGACCGTCTTCCGGCCCGAGCGGCCCAATGGATCCGCCCTGCTGCTGATCCCCGGCGGCGGGTATCGCTGGGCGGTGCTGGACAAGGAAGGCTATGACGTCGCCCGCGTCTTCGCCACCTCGGGCACGACCTGTTTTGTCCTGCGCTATCGTCTGCCGGCGGACGGCTGGAAGGCCGGGGCCGATGCGCCTCTTCAGGATGCACAGCGGGCACTGCGCCTGATCCGCAGCCGCGCGGCCGATTACGGCTTGAACCCTCGCAAGATCGGCGTGCTCGGCGCCTCAGCCGGGGGGCATTTGGCGGGCCTGATCAGTGCACGGACGGATGCGACCTATGATCCCGTCGACGCCGCCGATACGGTCTCCCTGCGGCCGGACCTGACGGTGCTGATGTATCCCGTGGCCACCATGGCGGACCCGTTCGTGCACGCGGGGTCGCGCCAACACCTTCTGGGCGACGCGCCCTCGGCCGAGCGGATCGCCGCCTATTCACTCGAGCAGATGGACTGGACCGGAGCGGCCCCGGTCTTTCTGCTTCACGCCATCGACGATGGGGTGGTGCCGGTGGAGAACAGCTTTCAACTGCTGTCCGCCCTCAAGGCCGCCAATGTCCCGACCGAGGCGCACCTGTTCCAGGAAGGCGGGCACGGATTCGGCGTCAGGCTTATCCGAGGCCGCCCCGCCGCCGCCTGGCCCGACCTGGTCCGCGCCTGGGCCCAGCGGCTTGATGTCCCGCTCTGACCTCGCAACCAGATTTTGCTAGGCGAAGGCCGCCGGCGCATTCGGGGCAAGGTCCGGCTCCGCCCCGGTCGGGGTCAGCACGGCCTGTATCTCGCCGAGCAGCAAGGACAGGGTGAAGGGCTTGCCCACGTGGCGGTCTGCGCCAGCCTCGCGGGACGCGGCGACATGTTCCGGCTGGGTGTTGGCGGTCAACATGATGATGGGAACGGGGGCCTGGCCCGTCTCGCGTTCCACCTGACGGATACGCGCGACCGCAGTAATCCCGTCCATGCGGGGCATCTGGATATCCATCAGGATCACGTCGAAACGTTCGCGTTGCGCGGCCTCCAGCGCTTCGACGCCGTCTTCGGCGGTCGTGATGTCCGCGCTTGTTTCGAGCATCATTTCGAGGATCCGACGGTTGGTTGGATGGTCGTCGACAACCAGGATCCGCCACCGTCCGGCCGGGGCTGGGGCGGCGTCCTTGGCGGCGTCAGGGGGCGGAAGGTCCAGCCAGAAGATCGAGCCTCCCGCCTCTCGCGGGGCGGCGTCGATCACGCCTCCCAAGGCGCGGGCGGCTTCCTGCGCGAGGGACAAGCCCAGTCCCATGCCGCCGAACCGGCGGGTAAGGGCGTCGTCCTGCTGACGGAAGGCGGTGAACATGGCGTCCTTCATTGCGGGATCGAAACCAACACCGGTGTCGATGCAGACAAAGCGAAGGCCGCCGTCCAGACGTGGTCCGACAGCCAGCCGGACTTCTCCCTCCCGCGTAAACTTGACGGCGTTGTTGAGCAGCGGCGTCAACACCCTTCCCAGGGCGGCGGCGTCCCCCGTGAAGGTCGAGGGAAGATCCGGCGAAGTCGTCACGACGATCTTTATCCCCTTGGCTACGGCGGGGGCGCGGTGGGGTTCGACAAGACGTTCGATCAGATCCTCGAACTTGCAGGTCTCGATCTGTGCCGGCCCCGCGTCTCCATCCAGGTGGGCGACGGCGAGAAGCTCTTGGAAACGGTCCTGAAGCGCGGCGGCGGAGGATCGGATCATCGCCGTCACCTCCTGAATTTCGGGCGTGCCGGATCGGGTGGCGAGCAGATCCGCGCCGGCGATGACGCCGTTCAACGGCGTACGGATTTCGTGACTTATGTTGCTGACAAAGGCGCTGCGAGCCTGATTGGCCTGTTCGGCTTCGTCGAGCGCGACTCGAAGGGCGTCGGCGTCGCGATGCTTCTGGGTGATGTCTTCGGTCAGGCCGATGAGATGGCGAACGCCTTCGTCGTCGTAGGTGGCGACCTTGGTGGCGGATAGATATCGCACTCCGTTCGGGGCGGGCGCCTCGTACACCGCCGACAGGGAACCCAGGCCAGGCGTGGCGTCGGCCGCCCATTCGGCGAAGGCCGGCGGCAGCACCTCGGCGGCCTGCAAACCGGCCAGGCCTTCGAACTTCCCAAACAGTTTCTCAGCCGCGCGATTGGCCAGAATATAGCGGCCTGACCGTGCGTCCTTGACGGTAAGCGCCAGCGGCAGCACGTCGATGACGGTGTTCAGGAAGGCGGCGGATTCCGTCTCGGCCGTCACATCCTCCGCCTTGACCAGAAGACGCACGATGCGGCCGGCCTCGTTATGTACGGCGCTGACCGTGGTGTTCAGATAGACCGCATCCGAGTCGTCCGTGGCGAAACGTGTCCGGAAGGCGAACGCCCGACCGGCCTGCGCTTCTTGCACGCCCCGCTCGATCGAGAAGCGACAGTCGGCGGGCCAGGCGTCGCGCCAGGCCATCGTATAGGGAGGCGGCGCCTTCGGCTGAAAGCGACGCGCGGCCGGATTGACGTGGACGATCCGGCCTTGCGGGTCCAGCAGCCAGATATAGGCGGGGGAGGCGTCAGCGATCTGCGCATGAAACCGGTCGCCCTCGTACGGCAAACCGTCCTGAACGGCCTCTTGTCGAGCGTCGTCAGCCTGAACGCCTGAGTCGATCACTTCGAAACCCCCGTTTCGTCTCCTGTGACCGAGGAGTGTGGGCTGAGCATAGTGAAGTGTAGGTTAAGCAAGATTCTTGCATTGCTAACTGGTTACATAGCTGAAACTATAAGTAAAATTGCCTATAAGCCCCTTGAGGTCAATTTAACCGCGTTCATCAAACATGGTTCCTATGACGTGTGGCAGTAGGCCGCGCTTTTAAGGACGGGGCATGAGTAAACGTTTGTCGATCGACGCTGCGCTGGTGGTGAAGAACGCCGCTGTCCTCCGTCAGTCTATTCTGGACGCCTTTGAAGAAGACGACACGATCAGTCTTGATCTGTCGGATGATCAGGCTGTTGATCTGTGTGGTTTGCAGCTGATCGAGTCCGCCCGGCGTCAGGCGCGGGCTGTCGGCAAGACCCTGGTTCTTGAGCGTCCTGTAACCGGTTTCAAGCCCGTCCTCGACGCGGCCGGCTTCCTGACCGAGGCCGCCTCAGACGATCTCCAGTTCTGGTTTCACGAAGGATCCGCCCAATGACGGCCTCGATTCTCACGGTCGATGACTCGCCCAGCATCCGCGTTGCGCTGAAGATCGCGCTGACGAACGCCGGCTATTCGGTGTCCGAGGCGGTCAATGGCGCCGAGGGGATCGAGAAGGCCAAGGCCAGCGCCTTCGACCTGATCATCACCGACCTCAACATGCCGGTCATGGACGGCCTGACCATGATCGAGGAGATGCGCCGGATGCCCGACCAGATGGGCGTGCCGATCGTCTTCCTGACCACGGAATCCGACGAAGGCTTCAAGGCGCGCGCCAAGGCCGCCGGAGCCACGGGCTGGCTGACCAAACCTTTCGATCCCGATCAACTGGTGCGCGTCGCCAAGAAGGTGCTGGGCAGATGAGTGACGAAGCCATCGCCGTCTTCCAGGTGGAGGCGCGGGAGAATCTGGAGCTGATCGAGCAGGGACTGCTGGACCTGCTGGACCGACCCGAAGATCGCGACCTGGTCGACGCCGTCTTCCGCGGACTTCATACCCTGAAGGGCTCCGGGGCCATGTTCGGCTTCGACGCCCTGGCCGGCTTCACCCACCATTGCGAGACGGCCTTCGACCGGGTCCGCAAGGGCGAGGTGGCGGCGACGACCGATCTGGTCTCGGCCGTTCTGGCGGCGCGGGATCATATGCGTCAGCTGATGGAGGACCCGTCGGGCGATCACGGCGCGGCGGGCGACGTCCTGCTGGCCGATCTGGAGCGGGCCGTGCAAGAGGCGGACGGCGCGGGGCCGCCCGCCGTCGTGACGCCCGGCCTGACGACCTGGCGGATCAAGTTCGATCTGCCGGCCAACGCCTTCAAGAACGGAGCCAATCCCCTGGCCCTGCTGGGCGAGCTGCGCGACCTGGGCGAGGCGCGCGTCGTCGCCGACGCCTCGCGCGTGCCGCCGCTGAGCCAGATCGAGCCCACCGACCATTATCTGGCCTGGGACGTGACCCTGACTACGGATCAGGGACGTGGGGCCATTGAGGACGTCTTCATCTTCGTCATCGACGAGATGAACCTGTCGATAGAGGCGCTGGACGAGGGGCTGGACGAGGCTTCGCCCGCCTCCGTAGAGTCCGCTGCCGCTTCTGTTTCGCCGCCCGTCGCTGCGGCCCCGGCCCCGGTCTCGAACCCGGCCCCGGTCTCGGCTGCGGCGGTCGCCAATGATCCGGTCGAGGCCGGCGCCGCCAAGACGGCCAAGGCGGCCGAGAGCGTGCGCGTGCCCGCCGATCGCCTGGACGAACTGATGGACCGGGTCGGCGAACTGGTCATCGCCCAGTCGCGCCTCAGCCAGATCTCCAACTCCGGAACCGACACCGCCCTGCGCGCCGTGTCGGAAGAGATCGAGCGGCTGTCGGGCGAACTGCGCGACACCATGATGGTGCTGCGCATGGTGCCGGTCGCGACCCTGTTCGGTCGGTTCCGTCGCCTGGTCCACGACCTGGCGCGCGAGACCGGCAAGGTCATCGAGCTGTCGACCGACGGCGAGACCACCGAGATCGACAAGACCGTCATCGAACGCCTGGCCGACCCCCTGGTCCACCTGATCCGCAACGCGGCGGATCACGGGCTGGAGACGGCCGAGGATCGGGCCGCCGCCGGCAAGCCCGCCACGGGCCGCATCCGTCTGTCGGCCCATCAGTCGGGCGGCGAGGTGGTCATCACCATCCGCGACGACGGCCGGGGCATCAACCGCGACGGCGTCCGCGCCAAGGCCGAGGCCCAGGGTCTGGTCGAACCGGGCGCGGTCCTGAGCGACCATGACCTGCTGCAGCTGATCTTCCACCCCGGCTTCTCCACGGCGGCGGCGGTGACCAATCTGTCCGGCCGCGGCGTCGGCATGGATGTGGTCAAACGCACCATCGAAAGCCTGCGCGGCTCCATCGACATCACCAGCCGCATGGGCGAGGGATCGGAGGTGTCGCTGCGCATCCCGCTGACCCTGGCCATCATCGACGGCCTGCTGGTCCGCGTCGGCCAGGGCCGCTACGTCATACCCCTGGGCGCCGTCGAGGAATGCCTGGAGCTGTCGCTGGACGAGGACATGCGCTCGCGTGGCCGCAGCTTCATCTCGCTGCGCAACAGCCTGGTGCCCTATCTGCGCCTGCGCGAAATGTTCGAGACCGGCACCCCGCCCGAACTGCACCAGAAGGTCGTGGTCGTCTCGACCGGGACCGAGCGGATCGGCCTGGTCGTCGATCAGATCATCGGCGACCACCAGACGGTGATCAAGTCGATGTCCAAGCTCCATTCCGGCCTGCCCACCTTCTCGGGCGCCACCATCCTGGGCGACGGCGGCGTGGCCCTGATCCTGGACGTCGGACACCTGGTCGCCAAGGGCCAGCAGCAGGAGGCGCAGATGCGCGAGGCCATATGAGCACCCAGACCGAACTCGCCACCGCCCCCGGCTGGACCGGCGCCGAACAGGTCGAGGTTCTGACCTTCGAGCTGAACGGCGAACTGTTCGCCCTGCACGCCGTCGCCGTGCAGGAGATCATGGACCTGACGCCCGAGACGGCGGTGCCCGGCGCCGGCGCCTTCGCCGGTTCGGTGATCAACTTCCGCGGCAAGGTCATCCCGCTGGCGGATCTGCGCGTGGCCTTCGGCCTGGAGCGCGGCGATCCCACCATCGACAGCCGGATCGTGGTCATTGAGATCGAACTGTCCGGCGAACCGACCCTGATCGGTCTGCGCACCGACAAGGTTCACGAGGTCACCAGCCTGGCCCGCGCCGACTCCGAGGCGCCGCCCAGCGTCGGCATGCGCTGGCGGCCTGAGTTCATCCAATGCCTGGTGAAACGAGGCGGCGAGTTCATCGTCGTCCCCGACCTCCAGACCATCTTCAACCAACACCAGGACGCCCGACAAACCGCCGCGTCCGCCACGCGTCATTGACCGATTTCAGGGGGACTGAGTATGCGTTTCACCATCAAGGCTAAACTGGCCGCGGGCTTCGGGATGATGATCATCCTGCTCGTCGGCATCGCAGGCCTGGGCGTCTACAGCCTGGCCAATCTCAATCAGGCCATGACCGACGTCCTGGCGGGGCCGGCGACGCGCCTCTCCAACTCCCAGGAGGCCAATATCCGCCTGCTGGAATCGGTCCGCGCTGAAAAGAACCTGATCTTGTCTAGCTCCGCCGAGGAGATGACGAACCATATCACGACGGGTGAAGAAGCCCGCGAAGCCCTGGCCGAGCTTTTGGCCAAGGGCGAAGAGAAGGCCAGCGCAACGGGCAAGCCTGACTGGCAGCGCCTGCAAACTCTGCTGGCGCGAATGACTGCGCTTGAATCCCGCATGGCTGAACTGGTGCGTACGGGGCAGTTGGCGGAGGCCCAGGCGCTTTCAAGCGGCGAGGCGCGCAGCGTCGCGGTCGAGATGACCGAACTGTTCCAAAAGATCGTCGAACGCAACCAAACTAGTATGGCTGAGGCTCAGACCAGCGCAGCCAAGCAGTATGCCGACACTCGCAATCTGGTGATCGCACTGACCCTGGCCGCTCTGGCCATCGCCGTGGCCTTCGCCCTGTGGATCGCCCTGGGCATCAGCGCCGGCCTGAGCCGACTGATGGTCGTGGCCGACGCCGTCGCCGTCGGCGATCTGGACGAGCGGGTCGAGATCAAGTCGAACGACGAGATCAAGGATCTGGTCAACGCCTTCAACCGGTTGACGGACAACCTGAGGGCCACCGCCTCTCTGGCCGACCAGATCGCCAACGGCGACCTGACGGTCCAGCCCAAGCCGCTGTCGGACAAGGACACTCTGGGCCTGTCGCTGCAATCGATGGTGGAGCGTCTGCGCGGCGTCGTCACTGACGCCCTGTCGGCCGCCGACAATGTCTCCTCGGGCAGCCAGGAACTGTCGGCCACCTCGGAGCAGATGAGCCAGGGCGCGACCGAACAGGCCGCCGCCGCCGAACAGGCCTCGGCCTCGATGGAAGAGATGGCGGCCAACATCAAACAGAACGCCGACAACGCCGCCCAGACCGAGAAGATCTCGCGCCAGTCGTCCAGGGACGCCGAGGCCAGCGGCGAGGCGGTCAACCGCGCCGTCGAGGCCATGCGCACCATCGCCGACAAGATCGGCATCGTGCAGGAGATCGCGCGTCAGACCGATCTGCTGGCCCTGAACGCGGCGGTCGAGGCCGCCCGCGCCGGGGAGCACGGCAAGGGCTTCGCCGTCGTCGCCTCGGAAGTGCGCAAGCTGGCCGAACGCAGCCAGACGGCCGCCGCCGAAATCGGCGCTGTGTCGGGCGACACGGTCAAGGCGGCCCAGGAAGCCGGCGAGATGCTGCAACGCCTGGTGCCGGACATCCGCAAGACCGCCGAACTGGTGTCCGAGATCAGCGCCGCCTGCCGCGAGCAGGACGTCGGCGCCAGCCAGATCAACGACGCCATCCAGCAACTGGACAAGGTGACCCAGCAGAACGCCGGCGCGTCCGAGCAGATGTCGGCCACCTCCGAGGAACTGGCGGCTCAGGCCGAGGAGCTTCAGACCTCGATCGCCTTCTTCCGCACCGATACCGCCGGCGCTCGCGGTCGTGCTCCGGCCCGTGCTCCGGCCCGCGCCTCGACCTTCAAGCCCGCCGCCAAGCCGGTCGCGCGCCCGGTCGCCAAGGCCGCTCCGGCCAAGCCCAGCGTCCACGCCCAGCAGGCCCGCGCCAAGGGCTTCGCCCTGGACCTGGCCGTCGGCGGCGCGGACGCCGAGGACATGGACTTCCGGGAGAGCGCCTGATGTCTCGCCCGGTCGAAGGTCAGGGGGCCGCAGAGGGCCAGTATGTCAGCTTCGGCCTGGGCGACGAGGTCTTCGCCGCCCCGGTCGGGCTGGTGCGGGAAATCCTGACCTATCAGCCCCCGTCGCGCATCCCCAATAGCCCCGACTATCTGCTGGGTCTGACGGATGTGCGAGGGCAGGGGGTGCCTACGGCGGATCTGCGGATCCGCTTGGGCATGGCGCCGACCGAGCCGACGCTGAACACCCGGATCCTGGTCTTGGACATCCCGCTGGAGGACCGGACCCTGAGCCTGGGTCTGGTCGCCGACCGGGTGTTCGAGGTCACGGCCTTCACCGCCGACCAGATCGAGCCGTCACCCGACATCGGCATCAAATGGCGCTCGGACTATATCTCCGGCGTCGTGCGACGGGATGACGGCTTCGTCGTCCTGATCGACCTGCCCCGGCTGCTGTCCAGCACCGACACAGTCTCTCTGGCGTCCTTTTCCCCCATTGACCGGGCGGCCTGACCGTCCCGGCCTAGTTCTCAGAAAGAGTACTACAATGCGCGCTACGATTAAGATGAAGCTGGCCGGGGCGTTCGCCGCCGTGCTGGCGATCTCCCTGATCCTGGGGATCGTGGGCGTCCTGAAGATGAGCAGCGTCAACGATCAGTCGACGATCATCGCCCAAAACTGGATGCCCAGCATCGACGCCATCCACCGTATCAATACGGCGACGTCGGATCTCCGAGCGCAGCAGTATGCGCATATCACATCGACCGATCCCGCACGAATGGCCGCGGTCGAGCAGGATATCGCCGCGACGCTGAACGCCATCAAAACTGACCGCCCGAAGTATGAAGCTCTGATCTCCTCCGACTCGGAGCGGGCGCTCTACGATCAGTTCGCGGACAAGTACGAAAACTATCTGCGGGATGGGGAGCGGATGCTCACCTTCTCGCGCGCCAATCAGAATGAGGCGGCCGCCCAGGCCATGCTGGACACCAAGCCCCTTTACGACGACATGTCGGCGGACCTGGTCAAACTGGTGAACCTCAACGTCGAAGGCGGCGCCGCCGCCAGCGCTGAAGGCGACAAGGTGTTCGCCGACGCGCGCACTCTGTTCATCGCTCTGGTCGTCGCCGGTCTGATCATCGGCGTGGTCGCAGCCTGGTGGATTTCGCGAACCGTCACCCTGGGCCTGCGTAAGGTCTCGACGGCCATCGACGCCGTCGCCATCGGCGACCTGAACCAGGATGTCGCAGTGACGACCAACGATGAGATCAAGGATCTGGTCGATACGGTCAATCGCATGACCGCCAACCTGAAGGCCACGGCCGCCATGGCGGACGAAATCGCCCAGGGCGACCTGAGCGTTCAGCCCAAGCCCCTGTCGGACAAGGACACCCTGGGTCTGTCCCTGCAACGCATGGTCGGCAATCTGAGAGCGACCGCGACGATGGCGGATGAGATCGCCAACGGCGACCTGAGCGTCCAGCCCAAGCCCATGTCGAACAAGGACACACTGGGGATTTCGCTGGAAAGGATGGTCGGCAACCTGAGAACCACGGCCGCAGTGGCGGACCAGATCGCCAACGGCGATCTGACGGTCCAGCCCAAGCCGCTGTCGGACAAGGACACTCTGGGCCTGTCGTTGCAATCGATGGTCGAGCGCCTGCGCGGCGTGGTCGGCGACGCCTTGTCGGCCGCCGACAATGTCTCCTCGGGCAGCCAGGAACTGTCGGCCACCTCGGAACAGATGAGCCAGGGTGCGACCGAACAGGCCGCCGCCGCCGAACAGGCCTCGGCCTCGATGGAAGAAATGGCCGCCAACATCAAACAGAACGCCGACAACGCCGCCCAGACCGAGAAGATCTCGCGTCAGTCGTCCAGGGACGCCGAGGCCAGCGGCGAGGCGGTCAACCGCGCCGTCGAGGCCATGCGCACTATCGCCGACAAGATCGGCATCGTGCAGGAGATTGCGCGTCAGACCGATCTGCTGGCCCTGAACGCGGCGGTCGAGGCCGCCCGCGCCGGGGAGCATGGCAAGGGCTTTGCTGTCGTCGCTTCGGAAGTGCGCAAACTGGCCGAACGCAGCCAGACGGCCGCCGCCGAAATCGGCGCGGTGTCGGGCGACACGGTCAAGGCGGCCCAGGAAGCCGGCGAAATGCTGCAACGCCTGGTGCCGGACATCCGCAAGACCGCCGAACTGGTGTCAGAGATCAGCGCCGCCTGCCGCGAGCAGGACGTCGGCGCCAGCCAGATCAACGACGCCATCCAGCAACTCGACAAGGTGACCCAGCAGAACGCCGGCGCGTCCGAGCAGATGTCGTCCACCTCCGAGGAACTGGCGGCTCAGGCTGAGGAGCTTCAGACCTCCATCGCCTTCTTCCGCACCGACTCCGCCCGGTCCTCCGCCCGCGCCTCGACCTTCAAGCCCGCCGCCAAGCCGGCTGGGCGCCCGGTCGCCAAGGCCGCCCCGGCCAAGCCGGCGGTTCACGCCCAGCAGGCCCGCGCCAAGGGCTTCGCCCTGGACATGGCCGTCGGCGGCGCGGACGCCGAGGACATGGACTTCCGGGAGAGCGCCTGATGGCTGAAGCCGTCAAGGGTCAGGGTGCAGCCGAGGGCCAGTATGTCGCCTTCGGCCTGGGTGACGAGGTCTTCGCCACCCCGGTCGGACTGGTGCGGGAAATCCTGACCTATCAGCCCCCGTCGCGCATCCCCAATAGCCCCGACTATCTGCTGGGCCTGACGGATGTGCGGGGGCAGGGGGTGCCTACGGCGGATCTTCGGATCCGCCTGGGCATGGCGCCGACCGAACCGACGCTGAACACCCGGATCCTGGTGCTGGACATCCCGCTGGAGGACCGGACCCTGAGCCTGGGTCTGGTCGCCGACCGGGTGTTCGAGGTGACGGCCTTCACCGCCGACCAGATCGAGCCGTCACCCGACATCGGCATCAAATGGCGTTCGGACTATATCTCCGGCGTCGTGCGACGGGACGACGGCTTCGTCGTCCTGATCGACCTGCCCCGGCTGCTGTCCAGCACCGACACAGTTTCTCTGGCGTCCTACTCCGACGTCGAACGCGCCGCCTGACGGTCGTTGAAGGTATTCTGAAAGAACATGGCCTTGTCACAAGCGGCGCTAGAACAGTCCGCCCCGATCGTCGATCAGATCAGCGCCCGCAATTTCGAGCGTCTGGCGCGCTATATCTACGACTACAGCGGCATCAAGATGCCCTCGTCGAAGCGGACCATGCTGGAGGGTCGGCTGCGGCGCCGTCTGCGCAACACCGGCCACGAAACCTTCGACGACTATTGCGACTATCTGTTCAAGGAAGACGGACTTGAGGCCGAGTCCGTCTTCCTGATCGACGCAGTGACGACGAACAAGACCGACTTCTTCCGCGAGCCGCGGCACTTCGACTATATGACCAGCCACGTTCTGCCTGAACTCAAGGCAGCGGGCGTGCGCCGGCTTCGCGCCTGGAGCGCCGCCTGTTCCATGGGGGCCGAGCCCTACACCATGGCCATGGTCATGCAGAAGTTCGCCGACGAACAGGGCGGACCCGATTATCAGATCCTGGGCACGGACCTGTCGACCGACGTGCTGGAGACGGCGCTGCGCGGGGTCTATCCCAGCGAGATGCTGACGCCTGTGCCGGCCGACATGCGGCGCTGGGTCATGACCGCGCGAGACGGCGCCCGCCGCGAGGGCCGAATCCATCCGTCATTGCGCGCGAAACTGTCCCTGGCGCGGGTCAACCTGATGGACGAGGCCTATTCGGTCGGCGATCCCTTCGATATGATTATGTGCCGTAACGTCATGATCTATTTCGACAAACAGACTCAGGCCAAGGTCCTGAAGCGTCTGTGTGACCGGTTGAAGCGCGGGGGCTATCTGTTCATCGGCCATTCCGAGAGTATCACCGGTATCGAACTGCCCCTGGTCACTGTGGCCAACACCGTCTTCAGAAAGACCTGATCCCATGCCCAAGGTTCGCGTCCTGGTCATCGACGACTCGGCCAGTGTGCGCCAGACCCTGGTCGATGTCCTTTCCGCCGATCCGGGCATCGAGGTCATGGGCGTAGCCTCTGACCCCTTCGTCGCCGCGCGGCGTATCGCCGAGGACGTGCCCGACGTCATCACTCTGGACGTCGAGATGCCGCGCATGGACGGCATCACCTTCCTGCGCAAGCTGATGGCTCAGCGGCCGATCCCGGTCGTCATGTGTTCGTCCCTGACCGAGGCCGGGTCCGAGACCTTGATGCAGGCGCTGGAAGCCGGCGCCGTCGACATCATCCTGAAGCCTCGCATCGGGGCGGCGGACCATCTGGCCGAGAGCGCCGACCGTATTCGCGACGTGGTCAAGGCCGCCGCGCGCGCGCGCCTGGGCGCGCGACGCACGACGACGCGGAGCCTGGATCCGGGCACCAAGCTGACCGCCGACGCCATGCTGCCGCCGCCGACGGGCGCGGCCATGGCCCGCACCACCGAAATGGTCGCGTGTCTGGGCGCCTCGACGGGCGGAACGGAGGCGCTGCGCGAGGTGTTGCAGGCCTTGCCTGCCAACGCCCCCGGAATCGTTATTGTTCAGCACATGCCGGCGGGCTTCACCGCCGCCTTTTCCAAGCGGCTCAACAGTCTGTGCGAGGTCGAGGTCAAGGAGGCCCAGCATGGCGATCCTGTCCTGCGCGGCCACGTCCTGATCGCGCCGGGCGACAAGCATATGCTGCTGGAACGCCAGGGCGCCCGCTATCAGGTGGCGATCAAGGATGGACCGCCCGTGTCGCGCCATCGCCCCTCTGTCGACGTCCTGTTCCGCTCCGCCGCCCGCGCGGCCGGCCGCAACGCCATGGGTGTGATCATGACGGGGATGGGCGACGACGGCGCTCGGGGTCTGCTTGAGCTGAAGGAGGCCGGCGCCACGACCTTGGCTCAGGACGAGGCGACTTCCATCGTCTTCGGCATGCCCAAGGAAGCCATCGCGCGCGGCGCCGCCCAGAAGGTGATGGCGCTGGAGCATATCGCCCGCGAGATCATGGCCGTAGATCGGTCTCGATAGACCGACGCCGAGGTTTGGGCGACGGGCGTCGCCCGCCGACGGACCTTTCCGATCCTAGAACAACCGCTCAGAACAGCAGGTCGTCGAACTCGTCGATCGCCTCGGCGGCCTCGGCCGGCGCGTCTGCCATCGCATCATCCTGCTGGGCCTCGATGCGGTCGGCCTCGCTGAAGACGGCGTGAGCCGCGTGGATGGTCCGCTCGCGCGCCATGGTGTAGCAGCGGCCGATCTCGGTCATGGCGGCGTCCACCACCCCGGCGATGTCCGTCAGGTCATCCACGACCGGTCCTGCCGCCGAAGCCAGGGCTATGGCGGCGGTATGCAGGGCGTCGCCCAGATCTTCCTTGAGGCCCAGTTGGTCGGCGGCCTGGGCCAGTGAATGTGCGGTCGCCTCGCCCTGGGCGCCCAGCCCGCCCAGATCCTGTTCGACCACGTCCGCGGCACGGCGCAGATCATCGTGCACGCGATTGAGGCGGCCTGCGTCGAGTTGGGCGCCTTCGGGCTCGCCTTCCGAAACGCTGTGAGCCAGTTCGGCCAGGGATTTCAGCGAGCCCAGGGTCTGGTCGGCGGCGTCTTCCAGATGGCTGGCGTGGCTGCTCAACTCAATGGCGATGACGCTCAGCGGCTTGCCGATTTCGCCCAGGCGGTTGCAGCGCAGACTGCTGTTGATCGCCATCTGCTGGATGTCGCGTTTGACCTTCTGGATCGCATCGACGCGCTGCGCCAGGGCTTCGACGGCCGAGACGGTCTCGCCGCTGATCCGCTGAGCATTGGTCATGGCCGCAGTGACGTCGTCGACCAGAAGGCCGGCGCGGCCGAGGCTGATCTCGAGATCGCGCAGGTCTCCGCCGTCGTCGGACAGACCGTGAATGACCATCAGCTGGGTCGTGTCCTTGGCCATGCCCGCCAGGTTCTGCGTCACCTTGGCGGCCTCGGCCTCAAAGTCGGTGGCGATGTCGGCCATCTGGTCGGCGACCATGTGCAGCAGTCGGCGCTCGGCGCGGTCACGGGCCTCGGGCGAGAGATCCGCCTCCGCCACGGTGCGGGCCGAGACCTGAATGCCCAGTTGGACGTGCTCGATCCGCTGACGGGTGATGTCGCCGATCTGCATGGCCATCAGGGCCTGTCCGACCTTCATCTGTATCTCGCGGGCGATGGCGGCGACCGAGGCCGCGACCTCGGCGATGCGAGCGTGATGGACGCGCAGGGTCTCAGCATCGACTGCCAGCTTGTCCGGCACGGCGGGGATCAGTTGCTTGTATTTTCCGCCCAGGCCCTGCTCGAACGTCAGAGCGCCGTCCAGCTGGTTGCGCAGGCGGGTCAGTTCGTCGGCCAGTTCGTCCAACTGGGACACGCCGAAATCCAGTTGTTGGCACATGCGGTCGGCGAAACCGGCAAACTCGTCCGCCCCCCTGATGGTCGATCCTGCGGTGATTTTCACATTCAGGGCGAAGGCGCGCAGATAGCGCAACGTCGTGCGCATCGAGTCGATATCGGTGTCCAGCAAGGCGCTGGCGGTTTTCAACTGGTCCAGATGGGCGACGCGTCGCTTCTGGGACTGCGGCAGGGCGTTGAGGCTCGAAGCTGTTGAAAGCAGGTCGTTGCTGGTGCGGGAAACCGAGTCGACGTTCAGCGTCAGACCCAGCCGGTCGAGCGCTTCGATCAAACCTCCGATCATTTCCAGCGAGCGGGCCAGACGCTCTCCGGCGTCGGAAAAGCGGCTCTCGACCCGCGCGCGAGCCGATTCAAGTTGGTCGGTGACGTCGGGGGCGACGATTGGGGCCCCGGTGAGAACCTGCGGCCTGTCGGAATCGAAGTGCTGAGCTTGCGCCTGCATGAACGGTCTCGTTCGGGAAGTCATGCCGGGAGATTATCCGCGACATGACAACCGTCGGTAAACGACGAGGAAAAACGGCTTGGTTTGGAGGCTGAACCCAAGATTCAGGCCCTGCGGGTCCGTGCGGTTGCGGTCGGATTCTGAATGGCCGAGGCTCTCCCGCGACGGCGGCGGTCGATCGCTGAGGCCTGGGCCAGCGTCAGGTCCGGATAGCGGCGTGCGGCGTGACGCACCTGCTCTACGAAACCGGGCAGCCAGGCGGCGACGGCTCCGCCGGCTCCGGCGAGGAAATCACCCACCGAAACGCTGCGGCCCGTGAAGAACTGCAATCCCTCGGCGGCGAGGGCGGCCGCGATGACGAAGATCACCAGATCGTCGCGGCGGCGGCTCGGCGCAATGAGGAAGAGGCCGACCGCCAGGGCGTAGAAGGCGATGGCGTGCGCCGCCTTGTCGGTCAGGCCGAACACCTGCTCCAGGCCCTGGAACGGGCCGAGCATCAGAACCCCCATGCCTGCCGCGGCGAAGACGAACAGCAGGCGGGCGGCGATGATGATGCGGCGCGACGTGAGCATGGGGGAAGGTCGTCCAGGACGGTGAGATGACGTCATCCTGCCCAGGCCTCCCCAAGATGCGGTGAAGCGATATGCTGAACCGTTTACGAACGCCGCCGTGTTGCCCGCCTCAGGGCAGGCGGGACCAGGCGATGGCGTGAACCTTGTCGCGCCCGAGAACGGCGGCCAGGGGGTCTGTGGTGAACAAGCCCGCGATGGCGGGATCGCGAACGTTCAGTCCGCCGGTGAAGGCGCCGAAGGCGGGCAGGATCAGCCGTGACCCGTCGGTGACGAAACAGGGGCGTCGCACGCCGCGACCATAGCCCACGACGCGGGCTGCGGGATGGAGATGGCCTGCGACCTCGCCGTGACGGTCGTCGTCCGCTGTCGGCGCCTCGGGTTCGTGGGTCAGCCTCAACCTCCCCAGGGTCAGGTCGCCGACGATCCGACCGGGCAGGGCGGATGACAGGCCGGCCTGGCTCGCCAGGGCGTCGCGGTCGTGATTGCCCTCCAGCCACAGCCAGTCTCGTCCGGCGGAGAGCCGGTCCAGTCGGGCTCGATCTTCGGCGGCCATCCGTCCAATGGCTCTCGTGTCATGGAAGCTGTCGCCTAGAAGGACGACCAGGGCTGGGTCGAGGTCGGCGATCTCCGCCTCCAACCGGTCCAGGGTGGCGCGGCTGTCGTAGGGCGGCAGCATCTGTCCGCGGGCGGCGAAGGCCGAGCCCTTCTCGAGGTGCAGATCCGCGGCGATCAGGGCGCGGTGGGCTGGAAGCCACAGGGCGCCGGAACAGCGCAGCACGCAGGTCTCGCCCGCGATCTGGACCCGCAACGAACCGCAGGGCTTGCGGGCGGGGGACAGGGTTTGGCGCAGGGCGGCGTTCATGCCGCGTCCTCGTCCATGACTTCGGCGATCAGATGTTCCGCGCTCTCGTCCAGGATCATTTCCGCAGCGTCGCCGCCGACCCGCTCGCGGCCGATCTGGACCAGGACCGGCACGCAGAAGGGGGAAGGGCGCGTCAGCGGCTGATGCCGGATCCGGCCCTCGATCCGCGCCAGCATCTGGCCCAGCCGCGCCACGTCCAGCAGACCGGAGGCGGCGTCGGCGCGGGCGGTCTTCAGCAGCAGATGATCGGGTTGATGGCGGCGCAGCACGTCGTAGATCAGGTCGGTGGAGAAGGTCACTTGCCGCCCGGTCTTCTCGGCGCCCGGTTGACGACGTTCGATCAAGCCAGAGATCAGGGCGCAGTTGCGGAAAGAGCGCTTCATCATGAAGCTTTCCTCGAGCCAGGCTTCCAGGTCGTCGCCCAGCATGTCGGACTGGAACAGGGCGTCCAGGTCGATCTGGTCCATCGGCTTGATCGACCAGATAGCCAGGGAATAGTCGGTGACGACAAAGCCCAGCGGCCCGACGCCCAGCCGGTCCAGCCGCCGGGTCAGCAGCATGCACAGGGTGGTGTGGGCCAGATTGCCCTCGAACGGATAGGCGACCAGGAAATGCCGGCTGCCGCGCGGGAAGGTCTCGACCAGCATGGATCCGGCGTCGGGAATGGCGGATCGTTCGGCCTGGAGCTCCAGCCATTCCTGAACATCAGGCGGCAGGACGCGCCAGTGATCGGGGTCCTGAACCATGGTGCGCACCCGGTCGGCCAGGGAGGTGGACAGGGGAAATTTGGACCCGCCCCAGGACGGGATCTTGGGCTCCTTGTCATTGGCGTGGCTGACCAGGGCGTCGGTCCCGACAATGCCTTGAAACGCCCAGACCTGGCCCGCGAACAGGAAGGTGTCGCCGGGCGTCAGCTGTTCGAAATACCATTCCTCGGCCTCGCCCACCTTGCGGCCCGCGACCAGCTGGCGCGAGGCCCCGCCGCGACGGCCGGCGACGCGCACGTTCAGGGTTCCCGCTGAGACGATAGCGCCGACATTCATCCGGTGCCGCTGGGCGATGTGCTGGTTGCGCACCTTCCAGCGGCCGTCCGGCGTGCGGACGATGCGGGCGAACCGGTCGTAGGTGCGAAGCGCATAGCCGCCGGTGGCGACGAAATCGACCACCTCCTCGAACTGCTCCCAGGTCAGGTCGCGATAGGGACCGCAGCCTGTGATTTCGTCATACAGGGCCTGCATGTCGAAGGCCTCGGAACAGGCGACGCCCATGATGTGCTGGGCCAGCGTGTCCAGCGTGCCGATATGGATCGGCTCCCAGTCGAAGGCGTTGTCGGCCACCGCCTCGCGCGCCGCCTGGCATTCCAGCATCTCGAACCGGCTGGCCGGCACCAGAAGGGCGCGCGAGGGCTCGTCCAGCCGGTGATTGGCGCGGCCGATCCGCTGGACCAGACGGCTTGAGCCCTTGGGCGCGGCCATCTGGATGACCAGGTCCACATCGCCCCAGTCGATGCCCAGGTCGAGGGTCGAGGTGCAGACTACGGCCCGCAGATCGCCGCGCGCCATGGCCGCCTCGACCTTGCGCCTCTGCTCCGCCGCGAGCGAGCCGTGGTGCAGGCCGATCGGCAGATTGTCGTCGTTGATCGCCCAGAGCTGCTGGAAGACGAACTCGGATTGCCAGCGGGTGTTGACGAAGATCAGGGCCAGACCCGCACGCTGGATGGTGGCGTAGACCTCGGGAATGGCGTGCTGTCCGGTGTGGCCGGCCCAGGGGACCTTGCCCTCGGAGATCAGGACATCGATCACGGCCGGCGCGCCGGGGTCGCCCTTGACGAGCACGACTCCTTCTCCCCTTGCGGGAGAAGGTGGGCCCGAAGGGCTCGGATGAGGGGTCGGTTCGGCCTCGACGGCGGGCGCCGGTACGTTCGGAAGCAACCCCACATCCGTCTCGCTGCGCGAGCTGCCTTCTCCCGCAAGGGGAGAAGGAAGTCTCGGCGCCAGCCACCCCCGGATCAGGTTCGGGTCTTCGATAGTCGCGCTAAGACCCACACGGCGCATCCCCGGCGAGAAGCTTTGCAGCCGCCCCAGCCCCAGCGACAGCAGGTCCCCACGCTTGCCGCTCCAGATCGCGTGGACCTCGTCCAGCACGACGCATTTCAGGTCGGCGAAATAGGACCGCGCCCCTTCCCAGGCGCAGAACAGAGCCAGTTGTTCGGGCGTGGTCAGCAGGATGTCCGGCGGGAAGTCACGCTGGCGCTGGCGCTTGGACTGTTTGGTGTCGCCCGTTCGGGTTTCGACATGGATGTTCAGCCCGATCTCGCGGATCGGGGTCATCAGATTGCGCTCGACGTCGGTGGTCAGGGCCTTCAGCGGCGACAGATAAAGGGTGTGGACGCCCGACCCCGGTCCCGTCTGCGGCTTGGGGCCGCGTTCCGCCAGGTCGATCAGACTGGGCAGAAACCCGGCCAGGGTCTTGCCCCCGCCGGTCGGCGCGACCAGCAGGGCGTGCGCGCCTGCTTGGCCGGCAGCGACCATCTCCAGCTGATGGCGCCGAGGCGACCAGCCGCGCTTAGCGAACCAGTCGGCGAACAGGGGAGGAAGCGTCGTCATCCGCTCCACGGCGACAGCAGGCGGCAGCCGCTGTGTTCGAAGTGGCGGGTGTTGCGGGTGACGAGGGTCAGATCGTGGACCAGGGCGGTCGCCGCGATCAGTTCGTCGATCACGCCGGGCGTCAGGCCCTGCCTCCGATGTGCGTCGCTGACGGCGCCCCATCGCCGCGCGACGTCGATATCGACGGGCAGGATCCGCTTTCGATAGACCGACAGGATCAGATCCCGCCGCTTCGAAAGCTCGGCGCGCTTTGGACTTTCAGGCAGGTTCAGAATGCCGCGATCCATCTCGCCCAGTAGAAGAACGCTTAGAAAAATTCCCTCTTGCCGGTCCGCAGTTTCCGCCTGCTGGTCGTGCCACGCCATGAAGCCGGGATCGGGGCGAGGCTTGCCCAGTTCGCTGATGGCGTTGGTGTCGAGCAGAAACCTCAAAAATCAGCCTCGCGCGCCGGCCGAGGGTCGCGGGTAAGATCGACGTCAGACCAGTCCATGCCACGGAGAATCTCCAGCATGGTCGGTTTGCGCTTCTGCATCTCCTGGAAACGATTCAGGGGGATCACGACCAAAGGATCGTGGCCTTCAACCTCCAGCCTTTGAGGGCCGTCAGTCTCGACACGAGCGGCGAGCGCTTCCAACCACGCATCGGGATCAATCGGCTTGTTCACGGCGATCTCCTCGTTCGGACGACATATAGAGCCACAAGACGCGCGAGACCAGATGTTCCCGTTCCGTTTCGCGGTCGTCGTCGCTATGTTGAGGCTGTGTCCGACGAATCCGTCATTGAAGAATCCCACGTGAACAGCGCCGAGCCCTGGCTCGACCTTCCGCCGGCGCTCGCCACCCCGCCGGGGGCGGGGGCGGTGTGCGATGAGGCGGGGGCGAGGAAGATTGGGCGGGGGGCGGCCGAAGGGTTGTTCACCGGCGGGCGGGTGCTGGTGGCCCATGCGTCGCTGACGGCGCGGCGGCTGGGACTGACGCCGCCGCCTCGGTCGGGCGAACTGATGGATGTGCTGGAGCTGTACGCCTTCGTGCGGCCGGCGCAGTTCTGTGCGCCTTCGCCGACAGGGCTGGCCCTGTCGCTGGGGCTGTCGGAGCCGAAGTCGCCCGAGGCGCAGGCGGCGGTATTGCGCGAGGCGGCGGCCGTGCTGCTGCGCGAACTGGCGGCGGCCGCCTATCCTGAACGCGAGGCCGCCTATGTGCTGGCCCTGACCCTGCAACGCGCCGGCTGGGCCTGGGGCGAGCGGGTGGTGCAGGCGCTGGAGGCGGGCGGGGTGCGGGCCCGTCAGCATCGCGGGTCCGGCCTGGACGTCTGGAGCCGACTGACGGAGTGGGAGGACGAAGCGCCGCGCGGCGAGGCGGGATCGGCGCCGGTCGACAGCGAGAGCGCGCGCATCCGGCTGGCCAAACTGTTGCAGGCTTCGGGGTTGGACGAGACACGGCCGACCCAGTCCGACTATGCCGCCGAGGCTGCCTTCGCCTTTTCGCCGCGTAACGAGGAGGGGCGGCCGCGGGTGCTGTTGGCTGAGGCGGGGACCGGCACGGGCAAGACCCTGGGCTATCTGGCGCCGGCCTCGCTGTGGGCTGAGCGGAACCAGGGGGCGGCCTGGATCTCGACCTATACGCGGGCTCTGCAACGCCAGATCGACCGCGAGAGCCAGTCGCTGTGGCCCGATCCGGAGGAGCGGCGCAAGAAGACCGTGATCCGCAAGGGGCGTGAGAACTATCTGTGCGTTCTCAATCTTCAGGACATGGTCCAGGCGGCCCAGTTGGGGAATGGCGACCTGATCGGCCTGGCCCTGGCGGGGCGCTGGGCCGTGCATACGCGCGACGGGGACATGACCGGCGGGGATTTTCCCGGCTGGCTGCCCGGCCTGTTCGCCATGCCGCCCGCCCATGCGGCGGGGGCGGCCAATCTGGTGGACCGGCGCGGCGAGTGCGTCCACGCCGCCTGTCCTCATTATCGCAGCTGTTTCGTCGAGAAGACCATCCGCGCCAGCCGCCGGGCGGACCTGGTCATCGCCAATCATGCCCTGGTGCTGACCCAGGCGGCGTTCGACGGCGCGCGCTCGGCCCGGGGCCAGAAGCAGGACGGCGAGACGGCGGCCTTGAAACGCATCGTCTTTGACGAGGGCCACCACCTGTTCGACGCCGCCGACAGCGCCTTTTCCGCCTGTCTGTCGGGGCAGGAGGCGGCTGAGTTGCGTCGCTGGATCCGCGGTCCGGAAGGGCGAGGCCGGCGCGGGCGCGGCCTGGAGCAGCGGCTGGGCGACATGGTCGGGGACAATGAGGCGGCGCTGAAGGCCTTGCAGGACGCCATACGCGCCTCGGCCGCGCTGCCGGGTGAGGGCGTGTCGGGCCGGGTCGCTCCGGCGTCGGGCGAGGTCAATCCGATCGGTCCTATCGAGGCCTTCCTGGCGGCCGCCCTGGATCAGTTGCGCGCGCGCACGGCCGAGAACAGTCCGTATGGCGGCGCGGAGTTCGGCATGGAGTGTTCACTCAAGCCGGTGACCGATCCGGTGGCGGAGACGGCGCGGGCGGCGGCCCAGGCTCTGGCCGCCATCGAGGCGCCCCTGCTGGCCCTGTCGCGGCATCTGGAGGATATTCTGGATGACGAGGCGGCCGAGCTGGACGGGTCGCAGCGGTCGCGGATCGAGGGCGCGTTGCGCGGGCTGGACCGGCGCGCACGGATGACTTTGCCGGGCTGGCGCTCGATGCTGGCGGCGCTGGAGGACGGCGGGGACGAGCCTGACCCGGATTTTGTCGACTGGCTGTCGGCAGAGACCGCTTTCGGCCGCATTCACGATGTGGCCCTGCGCCGCCACTGGATCGACCCGACCGTGCCGCTGGAGGCGGCGGTGATCGCGCCGTCGCACGGGGTGCTGGTCACCTCCGCCACCCTGTCCGACCCTTTGCAGGAGGACCCGTTCGATCTGGCGCGTTTGCGGACCGGCTCGGCCCGGCTGATCGAGCCGCCGCGCACCCTGAAGGTCGAGAGCCCGTTCGACTATGCGGCCAATAGCCGGGTCATCGTCGTCAACGATCTGGTCAAGGACGATCCGCGCCAGACGGCGGCGGCGATGCGCGAGCTGTTTCTGGCCGCCGGCGGCGGGGGGCTGGGCCTGTTCACCGCCATTCGCCGGTTGAAGGCGGTCTATGAGCGGCTGGGGCCGGATCTGGCCAGGGCGGGGGTGCCGCTGTACGCGCAACACGTCGATCCGCTGGAGGTCGGCGCTCTGGTCGACATGTTCCGGGTCGAAGAGAACGCCTGTCTGCTGGGCACGGACGCGGTGCGGGACGGGGTGGATGTGCCGGGGCGGTCGTTGCGCGTGCTGGCGTTTGACCGCGTGCCCTGGCCGCGGCCGGACCTGCTGCACAAGGCGCGGCGCGAACGGCTGGGCGGCCAGTTCTCCCAGGGCAAGGGATATGACGACGCCCTGGCCCGCGCCCGCATCGCCCAGGCCTTCGGGCGGCTGATCCGGCGCGGGGACGACAAGGGGGTGTTCCTGATGCTGGACGCCGCCACTCCGACACGGCTGTTCGCCAGCCTGCCGCCGGGGACCGAGGTCCAACGGATGGGCCTGGCCGATGCGGTGGCTCTGACCCGCAGTTTCTTGAACCCCGAGACTTGAGATGTCGAAGACTACGCCTGCGACCGTCGCCCTGACCAAGGCGGGTATCGCCTTCGAACTGTTCGCCTATGACTATGATCCCGACGCGCCGCGCGTGGGCTTGCAGGCGGCCCAGGCTTTGGGAATGGCCCCGGAACAGGTGTTCAAAACCCTGATGACCCTCGTGGACGGAGCGCCTGCCTGCGCCATCGCGCCGTCGGACTGCGAGGTCAGCATGAAGAAGTTGGCGGCCGCCGTCGGCGGCAAGTCGGCGCAGATGATGAAGCCTGCCGATGCGGAACGGCTGACGGGGTACAAGGTCGGCGGCGTCAGCCCCTTTGGACAACGCAAGACCGTGCCGACGGTGATGGACGAGACGGCCGTTCTGTTCGATCAGATATTGATCAACGGCGGTCAGCGCGGGCTGTTGCTGGGCATAGCGCCTGAAGCGGCGGCCCGGGCGGCGGGAGCCAGGCTGGTCGATATCACGGCCTGAACGCCTTGGGCGACCGTCGTACCTTGGGGTATAGTCGTCTCGACCCTGGAGTTTGAATGACTGAAGCACCGACCCAGCGACACAGCCGCGCGGGCCTCTACGCCCCCTTCATCATCGCGCTGATCGCCCTGGCCGGCTGGACAGGGTGGTGGTTCTATCTGACGCGCCAGATCGACAAGGGGCTGGAAGCCCAGGCGGTGACGATGCGCCAGGCGGGCTGGGACGTGCGCTACGCCGACAAGCGGATCGTCGGCTGGCCGTTCCGCGCCAATGTGAAACTGACCCAGGTGACGATCGCGGCTCCGTCCGGTCATGCCGTCGCAGCGCCTGAATTGAACGCCGAGGCCAACGCCTATCAGCCGACCAAATGGGTCGTCGTGGCCCCGGAAGGCCTGACCCTGACCCGCGCCGGCAAGGGCAAGGTGGCGGTCAGGGGCGACGCCATCCGCATGAGCGCCAGCGGCATCGATCAACGCTGGCCCAATCTGGCGCTGGAGCTGGTCAATCCGGTCTTCACCGCCCAGGCCGACGGCGAACCCTTCCCCATCGCTCGCGCGGCGCGGATCGAATTCTATTCCCGGCCCCATCTGGAAGGCTCCACGACCCCGAGCGACGACATCGACGTGATGTTCCGTCTGGTGGACGGTCAGGGACGGCGCGACGGTCCGGTCGAGGGGTTCGCCCAGGACGGCCAACTGACCACCCAACTGGAGGCCACCATCGGTCGGGCCGACTTGCTGAAGCTCGGGGATGCGGCCGGGGTCTTCTCACAATGGACCAAGGGCGGGGGGACGTTCCGCAAGGTGCGGGGCGATCTTCAGGCGGGCGACAGTCGCGCCACCCTGAGCAGCGAGGTGCTGCGCGCCGATGCGAACGGACGGCTGACCGGCGAGGTGGCCTTGCAGTCGCGCAAGCCCTTGCCGGCCTTGTCCGGGCTGCTGGAGACGCGCCAGGGGCCGGTGAACCGGGTCGGGGCCGCCGGCGCGGCTGCGGTCGCGGGGGCGGCCGACGCCGCCGGGCGCGAAGACATGGCTCTGACCATCATCTTCCGGGACGGCCGCACCTGGCTGGGGCCCTTCCCCCTGGCCCCGGCGCCCAAGCTGTTCTGATGGGGCTGCTGGAAGAACCTCAGGATGACGCCGTCCTGTCGGGGCTGGATCGGGCGGTGGTCGAGGCTGTCCGGGCCAGGGTCGCCGCCGGTCCGCGCGACCGGTTCGACGCTGGGGTTCTGGCTCTGCGCGAGCTGACGGCGGACGCCGGATCTGTCGAACGGGCGGCGTTGAAAGCCGTGTGGGGACGGATCGAGGCGGCGACGGGGCCGGCGCTGGTGACATGCGGTGGTCTGGCCCAGGCCCTGGCGACTGACCGCTATGGTCTCGGCGCCCGCCCCCTGTCCGCTGACGACGCCCTAAAGGCGGTTGAAGGCGGATCGCGCGCCTTGCTCGATCTGACTTTGGATCGGCCCTGGTGGGGACGGCTGCTGGCGCGTCCCGAAATGAAGATCGTCGCCGCCCTGCCCGACGACGGCCGGGCGCGGCCCCAGGCCTTTCTGGTGTCCAAGGAAACTTCGGGACCGACCGGCGACGACCGCACCTTCTGGGTCACAGACAGCGGCTGGTCTGACGCCAAGATCGTGGAAGCTCTGGGCGAGGCCGGGCTGATCGCCGATCCCCTTGCGGCGGCGGGCGGCTTGAAGCTGTTCGTGTTGACGGGCTATGTGCAGGCCGAGGACGGACGGCTGATCAACGCCCCCGGCCGATTGACCGGCGTCATCGGCGCCGCCCCCATCTTCTGAGTTCAAGGCTTTCCATGACCGACGCGCGCGCGCCCCAAGGCCCCCAGGCAAAGCCCGGCATTCTCGACATCGCCCCCTATGTCGGCGGCAAGTCGTCTATCGCCGGCGTCGCCGAGCCGATGAAACTATCCTCGAACGAGAACATGCTGGGCGCCGGCGAGAAGGCGCGCGCGGCCTATGAGGCGGCGATCAAGAACATCCACATCTACCCGGACGGTCGTGCGACCAAGCTTCGCGATGCGGTGGCGGAGAAGCATGGGCTGGAGTCCGAGCGGCTGATCTTCGGCAATGGTTCGGACGAGGTCTTCGCCCTGCTGAACCAGACCTATCTGACGGCGGGCGACAATATCGTCTGCGGCCAGTACGGCTTCCTGGCCTATCGGATCAGCGCCCTGGGCTGCGAGGCCCAGGTCAAGCTGGCTCCGGAGCCAAACTTCAAGGCCGAGGTCGACGCACTGCTGGCCCAGGTCGATGAGCGGACGAAGATCGTCTATGTCTCCAACCCGTCGAACCCGACCGGCAGCTACAACACCGGCGAGGAAATCCGCCGCCTGCACGCAGCCCTGCCGGCCGATGTCATTCTGGTGATCGATGAGGCCTATGCGGAATATGTGACCGAGGCCGACTGGGAGACCGCCTTCCCTCTGGCCAAGGGGGCCGAGAACATCGTCGTCACCCGCACCTTCTCCAAGATCCACGGTCTGGGCGGTTTGCGCATCGGCTTCGGCTATGCGCCGCTGAAGGTGGCCGAAGCCATCGACCGCATCCGCCTGCCGTTCAACGTCTCCGTGCCGGGGCTGGAGGCCGCGACCGCCGCCCTGTTCGACGAGGCGCACCAGACGGCGTCGCGCGAGTTGGTGTCGAACTGGAAGCCGCGCCTGACCCAGGCCCTGCGCGGCTTCGGCCTGGAAGTCCTACCCAGCGCCGGCAACTTTGTGCTGGTGGTGTTCGAAGGGGCTGAACGCGCCGCCGCCGCCAACGACCATCTAAACACTCGGGGCGTCATCGTGCGCCCGGTCGGCGGTTATGGCCTGCCTCAGGCGCTGCGCATCACCATCGGCACGGAAGATCAGAACCGGGCCGTGATCGACGCGCTCAGCGAGTTCGCGGCGACCTGATCGGTCGCCGCCTTTTCCTCAGCCGCCGAAGCGACGGGCGAAGAAGACGCCCGTGCGGATGGTGTCGTCTTCCTGGGACAGGGGGCTGTCGGCGATGTCGCCCAGGCGGCGTTCGTAGTTGACCAGGGCGCCGGCGCCCCATTTGTCGTTGATCGGGACCAGCAGGAACAGGCTGGCGCCCGCGCCTTGCAGGCCGCTGCCCGGCGAATAGGCGTCGATGCCGTTGCGGGCGGCCTCTTCGGCGCTGACGCCGTAATAGGCGTCGGCCAGCTTGGCGTCGCCGCCGCGGGCGTAGACCGAGACATTCATCAGCCCGACCGGCGTCCGGCGCTGGTGGCCGACGGAAGCGTAGTATTCCGTGCCCTCGCTGACGTCCGAAACGTCGCGGCTGACCCGACCGCCGACCACGATATTGCCCGGCAGGCGTTTGAAGGCATAGGCGGCCATGTCGGCCCCGAAGCCAGGACGATCCAGATCCAGCCCTTCGATATCATCAGGCGAGAAGCGCGGACGAAGTTGCAGGCCGGCGCGGAAATCGTCGGTCTTGATCGCGTTCCAGCCCAGACCATCGACGGCGTTTATAGAGATCACGTCGCGATAGTTGGCCGAGATCCAGGGCACGACCTGGGTCTCGGATCCCGTGTCCCCGCCGCTGTCCTTGCTGTAGAGGGCGCCGACGCCCAGATCGACGGTCCAGCCCTGGGGGGTGGGGCGGATCTGTTCATAGGGCTGGGACTGGGCCAGAGCCCCGCCCGCGAAGGCGGAGGTCGCCGCCGCCGTGAGGGCCAGGGTGCAAAGACGAAGGGCGCGCGAAGACGGGACGAAGGACATGGGGGCGAGTTCCTTGAACAATATCGGTCAGTCGATATGTTTGAACTTGGGCTCCAGCAAGGCCGCAGACGCCGTCTCTATGCGATGTTCCAGTAACGTCATCATCGCTCCGCGTTTCAATCCTGAAGGGATAGGCTCCAGGAATTCGAACACCACCTTGCCCGGATAGCGGCGGAAGCCGTGGGCGGGCCAATGGACGCCGGAGTTGGTGGCGACGGGCCAGCAGGGGCCTTCCAGATCGCGATAGATGGCGGCGACGCCGGGCTTGTAGTCGCCGGGCACGCCGGGGTCGTTGCGGGTGCCCTCCGGGAAGATGACGATCTGGCGGCCTTCGGACAGGCGGTCGCGGGCCTGTCGCGTCATGTCCTTCAGCGCCTTGGCGTGGCCGGCGCGATCGACGGCGATCATCTTGGCCTTCCAGGCGAACCAGCCGAAGAAGGGCAGGGGCATCAGCTCCTTCTTCATTACGAAACAGGCGTCGGGCAGGACCGCCAGCAGGGCGACGATGTCCAGCATCCCCTGGTGTTTCGATGCGATCAGGGCCGCGCCCGACGGCGCGTGCTCAAGCCCCCGCACCTCGACCTTGACCCCTGCGATCCAGCGCAGGCCGAACAGGACGATCTTCGCCCAGAGTTTGCAGACGCCCTGCGCATAACGGTGCGGCGCCAGGAGGATGGGCGACAGGCCGATGGCGACGATCGGCATCGACAGATAGAGCCAGGCGGTGAAGAGCAGGGAACGCAGGGTGTTCACTTAGGCGGGCGCCTTTTCGGGGGGAATGTCAGAGACAGAAGTGTCGGGTGCGGGGGCGTCGGATGCAGGGGCGTCGCGGCTGAGGCGACGCACCGCCTCCCGGCCTAGAGCCGTCAGGTATTTCATATATTCGAGCGTCATCCGACGCGCCGTCACCGTCGCACGCCACCAGTGCCTGTTGTCCAGCGACGGGGTCGAGACGGCGTAGGGGGTCAGTTTGACGCCCGGCAGCTGGCCCCGGATCTCCACCAGCGAGCGAGGCATATGATAGTCGGAGGTAACGACGATCAGGTCGTCATAACCCTTGGCCCGCGCCCAGGCCGCGATCTCCTGGGCGTTGCCGACGGTGTCCTCGGCTTCGAAGCCCAGGTCGACGCAGCAGTTGAACAGGCGGCTGGAGCCTGGCGTCAGCTCGCGCAGCTCGCGACGACGGACCTCGCGATTGACGCCCGAGATCAGGACACGCTGGCCCTTGCCCTGTTCCAGCAGGCGGATGGCGGCGTTGACGCGTTCGGCCGAGGGGCCGGTCAGGGCCACGATGGCGTCTGCCGTGGCGGGATCTTCGGCGGGGGTCAGTTCGCGCACCCGGTGCGCGAAGGCGAACAGGCCGACCAGCCAGATCAGGACGACGATGCCGACAACGACGAGCAGTCTCATGCCTTCCTCCTGCCTGAGCCCAGCACCTGCATGGCGGCGAATCTGGCCGCCACAAGCGCCACCGTAGCCGCCAGCAGCGGACATGGCGAGAGCAGCAGCAGGTCGCCCCAGGTCACCGGCAATGCCTGGGTCAGGCCGTCCGATCCGCCCAGGAACCGCAGAAACGCCAGCAGCAGGCCCGCAGAGCCTGCTCCAATGGCGCCGGCGCCGGCCGCGATAAGAGCGAAACGCCGCTGGAACAGCCAGGCGATGCGTCCGTCGGTGGCGCCGTTCAGGCTGAGGGTCTCGATCACGCCGCGCCCGGCCGCCAGGCCGGCGCGGGTGGCGTAGGCGATGGCGGCGGCGGCGGCGAAGGCGGTGGCCAGGAAGGCGGCGCCGGCCAGGGCGGTGATCAAGGCCGCCGAACGTTCGACCTCGCCGCGCCACAGGCTGTGATCATCGACGGTGGCGTCCAGCCCGGCCTCGGCCAGGGCGCGGCTCAGGGTCACGGGGCTGGCGGGGGCGTCGGGCTTCAGCCGCACCGTCACCAGATGGGGCAGGGGCAGATCCGGCAGGACCGCGTCGCCCAGCCAGGGCCGCAACAGATCCTCGGCCGCCTTGCGATCCAGGGCCGCCGCCTCTTCGACCCCTTCGACGCCGGACAGGGTTTCGGCCGCGCGCGCGGCGGCGGTGTCGCCGCTTTCGCCGACGCGAGGGCGGACCTGAACCGTGGCCTCCGACCCTAGTTGGCGCGCCCAGCCATGGGCGGCCCGGTCGGCGGCGGAGGCGGCGACGGCAGCCAGGCACGCCAGGAAACACAGAACGGCGATGACGGTCATCAGCCAGGGCTCGCCTGCGGCGGCGGGCGGCAGCAGGCCGGGGCGTCCCGTCGAAAGGCGGAAGTCGGACAGACGGATCATGCCGCAGCCCTTTGGGCCTTGCTGAGCCGCCCCTGGTCCAGCCTCAACACCTGAGCGCCCGACCGTTCGGCCAGGGCCTGGTCATGGCTGGCGATCAGGACGGTGGCGCCCAGACGGTTCAGCGACTGGAACAGGCGCAAAAGCTTGTCGGCCATGACGGCGTCCACGCTGCCGGTCGGTTCGTCGGCGACGATCAGGCCGGGCCGGGTGATGACGGCGCGGGCGATGGCCAGACGCTGCTTCTCTCCGCCGGACAGGGCCGGGGGACGGGCGTCCATCCGGCGGCCCAGGCCGACCCATTTCAGCATCTCTTCCACATCGGCGGCGTAGTCGGCCTCGCGTCCACCCGCCAGCCGCAAGGGCAGGGCGGCGTTGTCGAAGGCGGACAGATGGTCCAGCAGGCGGAAATCCTGGAACACCACCCCCATGCGGCGGCGAAAGGCCGGGATGTCGCGTCGGTCGATGTCTGAGACGTCTGCCCCGAACAGGTGAATGGTTCCCGTGGTCGGTCGGTCGGCCAGGGTCAGAAGACGCAACAACGAAGACTTTCCGGCTCCGGACGGCCCGGTAAGGAAGTGGAAAGAGCCTCGCGTCAGAATGAGGTTAACGTCTCGCAGCACGTCGGGCGCGTCCACATAGCCGAAACCCACGCCCGACAGGCGGACGGTCTCGGTCACGGGGGCGGAATCGGCGGCGCTGGTTGGCGAGGACGGCATTGAGTTTGTTTCAGGGACAGGGTGCGAAATCGCGCCTTACAGGAGGGGGCGACAGCCTCGCAGTCAGCCACATGATACTGACCTGCCCCGCCTGCGCCACCAGCTATTTCATTCCCGACGACGCCGTGGGCGCGAACGGGCGCAAGGTGCGCTGCAAATCGTGCGGCGAAGTCTGGCGCGCGACCAACGACGAACCGCTGGAACTGAGCGTCGCGCCCGAGCCGCGCGTCATTTCTACGCCCGATGGGGAACACGCTTCCGAACCCGCCAGTCTGGCCGAGACCCCGGCCCCTGAACTGCCCAAGGCCTTCCGCGCCCGCGCCGAACAGCAGCGTCGCCTGCGCCGCGCCGCGACCCATGGCGTGGTCTGGGCCGGCCTGGCCAGCGCCTTTGTCGGGGTGATCGTTTCGGCCTTCCTGTTCCGGATCGAGGTGGTCGAGGCCTTCCCGCGCGCTGCGGCCGCCTATGCCGCCGTCGGCGCGCCGGTGAATCCTGTCGGCCTGGACTTCGAGGCCATGACCGCCAAGGAGGTCGCCGTCCATCCGGGGATGGTTCTGGTCTCCGGCGCCCTGCGCAATGTCCGCGACGCCGAGATCGTGGCCCCGCCGGTCCGTGTCGCCCTGCTGGACGAGCACGGCGCAGAGGTCGGGTTCAAGATCGTGACCATTGACGCCGCCCCGGTCTTGCCGGGCAAGGTCCAGGGGTTTGCCGTCCTTATCCCCGATCCCGGCGGTCACGCGGCCGACATCGGCGTCAATTTCGTGACGGCGGAGGCGCCCCACGCCAAGCCGGCCAAGGATCACGGATCTGATGGCCATGCTGCGCCGGCCAAGGCGCATGGGGAAGGTCACGGCGAGGATCACGCTGCGCCGGCGCATCCCCCGGCAGACGCTCATGCGCCGGTCGATGCTCATCCCCCGGCTGACCATGCCCCGGCAGACGCCCATGCGGAGCTTGCGCCCGCCTCCAACGGCCTGCGTTCGGCCGTGGCGCCGGGGCTCGGCGGGCGTGGTGCGGGCGCGCCGATCGACGCTCGGCCCATTCCCGTGGTGGACAGAGGTCATGGCGAGGCGGTATCCGCCTCGCATGGCTGATCTCTCTCCCGAGCCGACCGTCCTCCTGGCCGAGGCCGACATCGCCCGCGTCGTCGCGGATCTCGCCGCGCGCATCGCGCCGGCCATCGACGACGAGACGGTCGCCGCCGTCCTGCTGACCGGCGGCCTGTGGTTCGCCGCCGACCTGACCCGCGCCCTGGCGCGCGTCGGCCGCAATGTCCGGTTCGACGCCCTGTGGCTGGCCTCCTACGGCGACGACAAGACCAGCCGCGGCAAGATCGACGTCTATGCGCCGTTCCAGCGTCCCATCGCTGGGCGAAAGGTGCTGATCCTTGACGACGTCTTCGACACCGGTCTGTCCCTGGCCGAGGCTGTGCGGATCGCCCGCGAGGCCGGAGCGTCCGAAGTCCTGACCTGCGTCTTTGCCCGCAAGCCCTGGCCCGCCCCCCGAGCGCCCGAGCCGGACTTCGTCGGCTGGGAGGCGCCGAACCGGTTTCTGGTGGGCTATGGGCTGGATAATGCGGGCGGCCTGCGCGGCCTCCCGGACATCTGCGCGCTGGATTAGTCGCTTCAGCGATAGAGAGAGGCGCGGTTCAGCGGCAACCCCGACTTACCCGCGCGTCGCTTCTGGGCCACGGTCTGGTAGACGAGGATGGAGCCGCGTTCGAAGCCCTTGGCGCACATGGCGAAGAATATGAGCCACAGGCGGGTGCGCTCCTCTCCAACCATGGCGATGGCCTCGTCTCTGCGGGCCATCAGGCGGCGGGACCATTCGGCGGTGGTGGCCTGAAAATGTTCACGCAGGTTCTCGACGTCCAGCACCTCGAAACCCAGGCGGCCGAGGTTGGTCACGGTCATGCCGATGGTGTCCAACTCTCCGCCCGGGAAGATGAAGCGGCCGATTGTGCGCGTTGCGGTCGTCTGGGGGGTGATGTTGCCGATATCGCGGCCGCCGCGGCGGACGGAGGCCTGGTGGAAATACAGGCCTCCCGGCTTCAGCAGGCGATGCATCTCCAGGAAATGACGGTCGTGATTGGCGAAGCCGACGTGTTCGAACATCTCCACCTGGCTGATGGCGTCGAACTGTCCGGTCATCTCCAGGTCGCGATAGTCCTTGAGTTCCAGGGTGATCCGGTCTTGCAGGCCTAGGCGAACGATCTTGGCGTTGGCGAAGGCGAGCTGTTCCTCCGACAGGGTCACGCCGTGGACCTTGACGCCATAGTGCCGCGCCGCCCAGCATGACAGACCGCCCCAGCCGCAGCCGATGTCGAGCAGGGTTTGACCGGGTTTGAGGCGGAGCTTCCTGCAGATGAGATCCAGCTTGCGGGTCTGGGCATCCTCCAGCGACTGGTCCGCGTCGGCGTAACAGGCGCTGGAGTAGACCATCTCTGGATCTAGGAAGAGGCCGTAGAAGTCGTTGCCTACATCATAGTGGAAGGCGATGAAGTCCTTGTCGGTGCGGGCGGACTTGTCCTTACGCTGGCCGGCCTCGCCGGTGGGATCATAGGCGGCGTCGCCGACGGGGCGGGCCTTGCCTGCTAACAGGAAGGGGATCAATGCGCGCGCGATCAGCCCCTTGTTGACCCGACGCGGCAGATGGACGGCGCGGCCATGGTCCCAGCGATCAGCCGCTTCCAGGGGCGAGCCGCCCTCGATGCGCACGTCGCCGGTGGCGTAGAGCTCGAACAGGGTCATCAGGCTGGGCTTCAGCACCAGCCGTCGTACGGCGGAGGGGTCGGACAGCACGATGCGGATGTCGTCCCTGGCGTCAGGACCCAGAGGAAGGATTTCGCCGGTCCAGAGCTGCAACGACAGATCAGCCTGTAGATGTCCCGCAATATGCGCAACGATCCGACGCGCGGCGGCCGTGCGCGAATCCTGGCCGCCTGTAGCGACGGTGGTCATGTGATCTTGTCCCCGAATTTCATGCAGGTCGTGACCTTACCGAATTGATCGAACGGCGCTAGATGATGGGGCGAAATGCTGCGGCGCCTGAATTTCCGCCGTGTGCGGCGTTGACTCCGAGACGCCCTTCCGTATATGTCGCCGCTCTTCGCCCCCGGGGGTCTCTCCGGAGGGCGTCTTCATTTTTGCGTTTGCGCTGAGGCTTCAACATGTACGCGGTGATCAAGACCGGCGGCAAGCAGTACCGGGTCCAACCGGGCGATACGATTGTCGTCGAAAAGCTCGATGGCGACGCCGGCTCGGAGCTGAAGTTCGACAGCGTCCTGATGCTGGGCGGCGACAAGGGCGTGACCCTGGGCGCTCCCCTGATCGACGGCGCCTTCGTCGGCGCGACCCTGGTCGAGACCCGCAAGGGTGAGAAGATCAAGATCTTCAAGAAGACCCGTCGTCAGGGCTATCGCCGCACCAACGGCCACCGCCAGATGGAATCGGTCCTGCGCATCACCGGCATCGAAGGCGCCGGCGAGACCGCCAAGTGGGACGGCAAGGTCGATCTGACGACCAAGGCCGAGATCAACCTGCGGGCCCGCAACCTGGCCACCCGCGGCGCGACTTCCGCTCTGGGTTCGACCGAGACGGTCGTGACCGACGTGGACGGCGCCGAGGTCAAGGGCGTCGTGGTCGAGAGCTCGGTTCCCGCCAAGAAGGCCCCGGCCAAGAAGAAGGCTGCGCCCAAGGCTGAAGCCGCCGGCGACGAAGCCTAAGACATTCACCGGCGCCTCACCGCGCCAGACCAGTTAAGAGAGACGTCCTCAAGTAGGCCGAAAGGCCGGTAGGACACTCAGGAAAGACGGAGCGGCAAGATGGCTCACAAGAAATCCGGTGGTTCGTCGCGTAACGGTCGCGACTCCGAGTCGAAGCGCCTGGGCGTGAAGAAGTATGGCGGCGAGCGCGTGCTGGCCGGCAACATCATCGTGCGCCAACGCGGCACCACCTTCCACCCGGGTGAGAACATCGGCATGGGCCGCGACCACACCCTGTTCGCCCTGACGCACGGCGCGGTGAAATTCACCAAAAAAGCGGGCGGCCGTTGTTACGTGTCGATCCTCGCGGCGAATGACGACGCCGCTCAGGCGCTCGCCGCCGAGTAACGCAGTCTGGAAAACTCCGGATCGCGTTGCTCCTCCAAGCAGCCGATCCGGACCAGGGAAGATATTCCGCGGGGAGTCTGGATCACCAGGCTCCCCGTTTGCGTTTCCCCGCCTCGAAGACCGTCCGAGCCCTCCAAGGAGGCGGTCAATGAGAGAGGCGACCGCCCATGTGCGTCATAGAAACCTCCCCCGTCGTCGAGACGCGGCGTCTGGTGCTGCGCGCGCCTGCGCCCCAGGACGCGCCCCGGATCGCGGCCCTGGCCAATGATCTGGACATCGCACGGATGACCAAGCGGATGCCGCATCCGTTCCGCGTTCAGGACGCCGACGACTTTGTGCTTCAGGTCGCGGCGCAGGATCCGGCGCGGGCCAACACCTTTGTCATCGAGCATGAGGCGGCGGGGCCGGTCGGGGTCATCGGCCTGTTCGAGGGCGAGGATCGCGTGCCCGAGGCCGGCTATTGGATTGGGCGCGACTATTGGGGGCGGGGCTTCGCCACTGAGGCCCTGGACGCCGCCCTGGTCTGGGCCAGCCGCAAGTGGAAGCGTCGGGCGCTGGTCGCCGGGCATTTCGCCGACAATCCGGCGTCGGGCCGGGTGCTGGAAAAGGCCGGCTTCCTCTACACCGGCGAGACGCGTCGGTCTTGGAGCCTGGCGCGGCGGGCCGAGGCGGATACGCGGATGATGGTCTGGCTGGCCTGATCTAGCCGGCGGCCAGGCCGGGGCCGAAGACGGCGGCGGCGCCCAGGACGCCGGCGACCAGCATGGCTGCCGCTCCAGCGACAAAGGCGGTGGCCGTGCGGGCCCGGCGACGGCGCATGCCGCCTGCGCGGTATTTGCGGATCAGGATCATGGGGCCTCGGGTAAAGGCCTCGGACCCGATGATGTTGTGCTGGGACAAGAAGGCGCTCCCCGACTGTCTCGTGAGCAGGGATCTGTCCGGGGTCGGAGTGGTCAGAAGATGGCGATCCGCGTTACCCCGGTCGCGTCTTCGTGAGCGGGGTCAGCCGCAGAAGACCAGCCGCCCATTGTAAGTCCGGTAGTAGCCGCTGGCGGGGTCATAGGAGCGGTAGGCGCTGCGGCACCAGTCGATGCGACGCGCATCACGGCCTCCATGGCCATAGGCCGAGCCGCCGCCGGGGTAGATCAGGTCCGGCCGACCATAGGCGCCGGGATAGACGCTGGGGCCGGACCCATAGCCGGAGACGCGGTAGCGGCGCGGATGGGCCGGGCGCTGGTCCCGCCAGGCGGCGCCGCAGTCGGTGCGGCCGGCGTCCCAATAGTCGTCGCAGCGGTAGTCGCCCGGTCGGTCGGCCTGACCGTTGAAGTCGTAGCGGGCGCCGTAGTTCGGGGAGCGATAGCTGTCCCGCCCCTGATAGGCCCCGTGGTCGTAGCGGGGCGGGGGCTCGTACCAGGTCTGGGCCACGGCCGGGACGGAGAACAGGGCCGTGGCGACGGCGGCGATCAGGGCGAGTCTCATGATGAATCCCCAGGACGGCCCTCGGGCCGGGGCGGATGGGAACGCTTACTGGAGACGCTTACGGGGCAGGGTTACGGACTACAGGGTGATATTGACGACGCGGCCGCCCCGGGTGTCAACGCGGCGCATCAGCACCAGGGGGGCTTCGTCGCCGGTGCGGACCGGAACGATCAGGAACCAGCCGCCGTCGGGCAGGCCGCTGAAGCGGAAACGGCCGTTCTCGCAGGTCTCGGAGCGGACGAAACCGCTGTAGTTGGCATTGGCGTCGGGCACGGTGCGGGCGCGGACCACGGCGGCGGGCACGGCGGCCCGGTCGGTCGAGCCGTACAGGGTGCGGAAGCGGGCGCGGGTATAGGGGGTGTCGGGCGTCAGGCCGGCCGAGGCGACGCAGGCGTAGGTCTTGCCGTCCTGAACATAGACGACGCGGCCCTCGATGGCGGCCTGGCCCGAACGTTCCGACCAGGCGAAGTCGGCCGGGTTGAAGGCGGCGGGGCCGCTGACGGGTGCGCCGCCGGGATAGGTGGTGGGGGCGCAGGCCGATACGGCGGCTGCGGCCAGGACGGCGGCGAGAACGGCGCGGGGGGCGAGGGGACGGATCGACATGGGCTTCCTCCGGAAATCCGGGCCGCCCTGGGGGAGGCGGGGCCGGAATGATCGTGGACCGGTCGCGGGGGTGCGACGGCCCTCTATCGCACGACCGACAACGCCTGTTCCACGGTCAAGGTTGCACCCTCTGGACCAGGAACCGACAAAGGGCGAAAGAGGCGGGAGATTTCGTCGGGCGCGCCGCCCGGCGTCCTGTTCTGGAGTGCGCCTATGACCGTCACCTTCGCCGATATCGAGGCGGCCAGGGGCCGAATCGCCGGTCAGGTGGACCGGACCCCCACCCGCTACTCGCGCAAGCTGTCGCAGCTGACGGGGGCGGAGGTCTGGGTCAAGTTCGACAATCTGCACTTCACCGGCAGCTTCAAGGAACGCGGCGCGCTGAACCGACTGCTGATGCTGACGCCGGAGGAGCGCAAGCGGGGGGTGGTCGCGGCCAGCGCCGGGAACCATGCCCAGGCCCTGGCCTATCACGGCGGGCGGCTGGGGGTGCCGGTCACCATCGTGATGCCTGAGGGGACGCCCTTCGCCAAGATCAACGGCACCCGGTCGCACGGGGCGACGGTGGTGATCCAGGGCCTGGACTTCACCGGCTCGACCGAGGAGGCCAAGCGGCTGGAGGCGGAGAAGGGCTTCGTCTTCGTCTCGGCGTTTGACGACGAAGGGATCGTGGCGGGCCAGGGGGTGTGCGCCATCGAGTTCCTGGAGGACGCGCCGGACCTGGAGGCCCTGCTGATCCCCATCGGCGGGGGCGGGCTGATCGCCGGCTGCGCCATCGCGGCCAAGGCGATGAAGCCGAACATCAAGGTGTTCGGGGTCGAGGCGGCCCGTTATCCGTCCTTCACGGCGCGCCGCGCCGGCAAGCCGCCGGTCTGCACCGGACAGACCATCGCCGAGGGCATCGCCATCAAGGCGGTGGGCGACATCCCCTTCGCCCTGGCCAACCCCTTGGTGGACGAGGTCTTCGTCTGCGAGGAGGCGGACTTCGAACGGGCCGTCGCCCACTATGTCACCTATGAGAAGACGGTGTCGGAGGGGGCGGGCGCCGGCGGTCTGGCGGCCCTGTTGGCCTATCCCGAGCGGTTCAAGGGGATGAAGGTCGGGCTGGAGCTGTGCGGCGGCAATATCGATGCGCGGATGCTGGCCGTGGTGCTGAACCGCGAGATGGTCCGTGAACGGAGATTGATCGTCTACCGCATCCTCGGCGACGACCGGCCGGGCATGTTGTCGGCCATGGCGGCGGTGATCGGGGGGCTGGGCGGCAACATCATCGACGTGGTCCACAATCGGTTGGCGCTGGACGTGCCGGCCAAGGGCGCCGAGTTCGACATCATGGTCGAAACGCGCGATAGCGCCCACGCCGATGAGATCGGCGAGGCCTTGAAGGAACGCGGCTATGAACTTCGGATGGGGTAGGGCGGCGCTGGTCGCGGCCTTCTTGATGGCGGGCTGCGGCCGGTCGGAACCGGTCGATCCGAACGCGGGCAAGGCGGAAGCCGCCGCCTTCATGGAGAAGAACGCCGGGGAAGAGGGCGTCCAGACCTTGCCCAGCGGGTTGCAGTACCGGGTGGTTCAGTCAGGACCGGCGGGCGGGGTCAGCCCGGATCGGAACGACCTGGTCAAGGTCGACTACGAGGGCAAGCTGAGCGACGACACGGTGTTCGACAGCTCGTTCGCGCGCGGGGCGCCGGCGGTGTTCACGCCGGAAACCGTGGTGCCCGGCTGGACCGAGGCCTTGCAGAAGATGCGCGTCGGCGACGAGTGGATCCTGTTCGTGCCGCCGGCCCTGGGTTACGGCGAGGTCGGCGGGGGCAGCGATATTCCGCCCAACGCCGTGCTGATCTTCCGGCTGAAGCTGCTGGACGTGGCGCCTGTGCCGGGTGGTGGTTCGGCTTCGCCGACGGCGATGGGCTGAGTTCTCATCCCTGTCGCGGAGCGGCGTGGCGGCTGCGTCCACGCTGCGCTTCTCCGAAGGTTCGCGCAGACCCGCAAGCTTCTTCCAACGTCGTCTTGAAAAATCGGGGGAATCGGCTGTCATAGTGTGTCGCTAATCGAGCGAAATACGTCGTGAGACGATAGGAGAGACAAATGTTTACATCGGTGACGATCATCGATCTGGAAGCGGTTTACGTTGACTACGTGCCGAGCCAACCGCACGGCGATTTTTCAAGCTCACAGAGCGCCGCAGCTTATGAGCAGGGCTTGCTCACACGCTCACAAGCTATGACTGCGAGTTGGCAGTCGGCCGTCCGGCCAAAACCTCCGTCGCCTGTCTGGAGGTAGGCGCTCGGCGTCTGTGCGGCGTCGGGCAGTCTCTCCACCACGCCCATTGGGAGCCGTCTCCTCCTCACGATGCGGGGAGGAGACGGCTCCACTCTTCGATAACCATGGGGTCTTGTTCCGTCGTTGCGTCGCGAAGGGCTGTGAACGCATCGCCAGGCATGAGTTGCGACAGGGCCCAGACGGCCGCGCCGCGCACCAGAGGGACGGGGTCGGCCAGCAGGGCCTGGGTCGGGGCGATCAGGCTCGGGTCGTCTGAATTGCCGACCGCATAGAGGACGTTCCTCAGAAATCGGTCGCGGCCGATCCGCTTGACTGGGCTCTTGGTGAACAGGGCGCGGAAGGCGGCGTCGTCGAGCGCCAGCAGATCGGCCAGGCGCGGGCTTTGGAAGGCGGGGCGGGGCGCCAGCCGGATCTCGCGGGCTTCCTGCGCGAACTTGTTCCACGGACAGACGGCCAGACAGTCGTCGCAACCATAGATGCGCGAGCCGGTCAGGGTGCGGAACTCCACCGGCCAGGGCCCGGCGAATTCGATGGTCAGGTAGGAAAGGCAGCGCCGGGCGTCGAGCTGGAACGGGGCGGGGAAAGCCTTGGTCGGGCAGGCGTCGAGACAGGCGGTGCAACGGCCGCAGTGTTCGGTCTCGGCCGCGTCCGGTTCGATCTCGGCGACGGTCAGGATCGTGCCCAGGAACAGCCAGTTGCCGTGGGTGCGGCTGAGCAGATTGGTGTGTTTGCCCTGCCAGCCCAGTCCGGCGCGCTGGGCCAGGGGTTTTTCCATCAGGGGGGCGGTGTCGACGAAGACCTTGATGTCGGCGCCGTTGCGGGCCGCGATCTGACCCGCCAGCTGTTTCAGCCGCCCCTTGATGACCTCGTGATAGTCGTCGCCGCGCGCATAGACCGAGATATAGGCGGCGGAACGGTCGGCCAGCTGATCCAGCGGGTTGTCGTCAGGGCCGTAGTTCATGCCTAATACGATGGCGGTTTTCGCCTCGTCCCACATGGCGGTGGGGTGCTGGCGGCGGTCCAGCGTGGTCTGCATCCACTCCATGTCGCCATGCCGGCCCTCGTCCACGAAATGGCGCAGCCGCTCGCCCGCCGGCCAGGCGTCGGCGGCCGAGGCGAAGCGGCAGACGTCAAAGCCGAGCTCGGCCGCGCGCTGGCGGATGAAGGTTTTCAGGCGGTCGGACACGGGCGGGGGATAGCATAGTTTTCGTCCCCCCTGCGCGGGGAGGCCGCGCTCTATGTCTCTTCCGGTCGTCATCCTAGGCCTTGTGCCTAGGATCCATACTTCCGGTCTTAAAGGGTGCGCACCGGCTTCTCCCGAGTTTATGGATCCTAGGCACAAGGCCTAGGATGACGGGTTTTAAGAGGTGCGCGCTAGGGCCATGCCCCCGAGGGATTTGGGGGCGGTCATTCGTCCGAGGCGGGCGCGCCGTCGAACAGTTCCAGGATCTGGGCGCGGATGTCTGTGGGCCAAGGCGTGATCAGGGCGGCGAGCCGGTCGCGGTCGCCGGCGAACAGGGCGCGGCTGGCCTCTTCGAAATGGGGGGCGTCGCCGGCCATCTCGACCATGAAGCCATAGGCGGCGTCGGTGCGGCGGCGCCGCGCGTCGTCGTCCGCGCCGGTCTTGCGGGCCTGGTCCACCAGACGGCGTAGCGCGGCCGAAGCGCCGCCCGGCTGGGTCGCCAGCCAGTCCCATTGACGGGGCAGCAGGGTGACCTCGCGCGCGGCGACGCCCAGGCGCGGGCGGCCACGCTTGGGAGCCGGAGCAGGTTCTGTCTCGCGGAGGTCCAGATCGACCGGCCGACCGGTCGCCAGATCGAACACGCGCAGCGCGGCTTGAGGTGAGGCCGCCAGGGCTTTGCGGAAGGCGGCCGCCATAGCGGCGTCCGAGCCTCTGGCTATGCGGCGGGGGCCGTCGAACAGAACCAGATCGCGATCTTCGTCGCTCATGTATTTACCCGGATGAAATTAGCTGCCATGTTTATACCCGGATAAATAAGAGAGCGCCATGACCCAGACAAGCCGCAAGAGCCTCATCGCCGAATACAAGGAGCGGCCGACCATCGCCGGGGTCTATGCCGTGATCTGCAGCGCGACGGGTCAGGCGTGGGTCGGCAAGAGCCGCCACATCGACACCGAACAGAACGGGTTGTGGTTCGCGCTGCGCCACGGCGGCAGCCCCTATCGGTCATTGCAGGCGGCTTGGAAGGCGCATGCGCCCGAGGATTTCCGGTTCGAGCAGTTGGACCGACTGCCGGAGGACATCTCGGACCTGCGGCGCAAGGATGAGCTGGTCAGTCGGGCGAAGCTGTGGATCGCGCGGTTGGGTGCGGAGGCGCTTTAGGGGGCTTTTGCCTTTCGTCATTCCGGGCGCAGCGCAGCGGAGACCCGGAACCCAGCGGCGCCGAAGGCGAAATCCATCCGACGCGCGATGCTGGACCAGCGAGTCCGCGACAGGTTCGCGCTCTCGCGCGCCGCTGGGTTCCGGGTCTGCGGGCCAAGCGGCCCTCCGCCCGGAATGACGAAAGGGGGTTTTAGAAATCCAAATCCGCGTACCAGGCGGACGGCGGCACGCCGACGAAGCGGTCGGCCAGCAGGGGGCGGAAGCAGGGGCGGGATTTGAGTTTGGAGTACCAGGTCTTGAGCGCGGGCCAGTTGGCCCACTGGATCTCGCCGAAATAGTCGAGGACCGACAGGTGGGCGGCGGCGATCAGGTCGGCCTGGCTGAGACGTCGGCCAGCCAGCCAGTCGCGGGCGGCGACAAGCTCTTCCAGCATGGCGAGGTGGGACTTGAGGGCGTCGCGGCCGTGGCGCAGGGCGCGGGCTTCGGGCGGGCCGAGCTTGAGCAGGGGTTTCTCCATCCGCTCGTGCAGCAGGACGGCGTCGACTTCATCAGTGAAGCGGCGCTCGAACCAGCCGGTCAGGCGGCGGGCCTCGGCCCGTTCGGCGGCGTCGGCGGGCAGCAGAAGGGGGGATTTCTGCTGATCCTCGATCCAGCCCAGGACGGCGGGCAGTTCGCACAGGGTCAGGGGACGGCCGCGGTCGGTGGTCTGGACGACCGGCGGCAGGCCCGAGGGGTTCAGGTTATTGACCGGGCAGTCGTCTTCCCACGGACGAACCGGGGTGTCGGTCCATTCTATCCGCGCCTCGCCCAGGGCCAGGCGCGCGGCGCGTGAGGCGGGCTGGAAGGCGAAGTGGAACAGGACGGTGGACTCGGACATCGCCGAAGGATGCGCAGACATCCGTTAATGTCCGTTTACCGGATCAGGACCAGGGGCCCTTCGGATGGGGTTGAAGCGGCGTCTGGGAGGCCTGATTAGCTGCGTCGGACGGGGGCGCGCTCCCGGTCGCCTCGGCCGGTTGGGGGCGGGCGCGGCCGCGCGGGTCGGCGTGGATCAGGATGTCGGCGCTGGGATAGTGGCTGAGGATGCGGTTCTCGGCCTCGACGACGATGGCGTGGGCGGCGTCCAGCGTCAGCTCGGGATCCAGATCGACGTGCATCTGGACCATCATCACCTGGCCGGCCATGCGGGTCCGCAGCTGATGGACGCCCGAGATGCGCGGATCGGCCAGGACGGCGTGGGTGACGGCGGCGCGGTCGGACTCGGGCGCGGCGCGGTCCAGCAGGTGGTCGGCGGCCGCTCTCAGCATGCCGGTCGCGCCCCAGAACAGCCAGACGGCGACCACCAGGCCGGCGGCGGCGTCCAGGCCCGGCGCGCCCAGGAAGGCGCCGGAGATCACCCCGATCAGCACCACCAGATTGGCGGCCAGGTCGGCGGCGTAGTGGGCGCGGTCGCCGGCGACGGCCAGGGAGCCGGTCTTCTTCATCGCCAGGGTCTGCATCCAGACCAGCCAGGCGGTGATGGCGATGGAGACGATGACTACGCCGGTCGCCCAGCCGCCGGAGGTGACGGGGCGCGGGTCGAAGATGCGCTGAAGCCCCTCCCAGCCGATGAATACGGCCGAGGCGAAGACCAGACCGGCCTGGACCAGGGCGGCGAGCGCCTCGCCCTTGCCCCGGCCGTAGCGGTGGTGCTCGTCCGGCGGGGCGGCGGCCCAGCGGACGGCGTAGAAGGTGGCGAGGGAGGCGACCAGATCCAGCACCGAGTCCGCCAGGGTGGCCAGGATGGAGACCGAGCCCGAGGCGCCCAGGGCGAAGGCCTTCAGCGTGATCAGCACCAGGGCGACCCCGACCGACAGCCGCGTGATGCGCCGGGTCGCCAGATGGGCGTCCTCGATCGGCTGTGGCGCGGGCGGAGAGGCGTGCGGCGTCGTCATCAGGCTCCCTTGTCGCGCAATCATGGCCGAAAGCCAACCTTGGCGCCCAAAACGAGCGCCCCAACTGGATCAGGCGGAGCGTTAGCGCTAAGGATAGGAAACGGCGCTATGTCGGTTTCCGTTCTCTACTTGTGGCATCGGTCGTGGAGACGACATGAGCGCTGACGAACGTTGGATCGCGAGAAGCGAGGCCCTGACCCGACTGGGGGTGAAGGCCCAAACCCTGTACGCCTATGTCAGCCGGGGCCGGATCGCGGCCCGACCTGATCCGACCGATCCCCGCCGCAGCCTGTACGCCGTGTCCGACGTCGCGCGGATGTGCGGCGAGGGCGGAGAAGTCGGTCAGGTCGGGGGAGCGGAACTGCGTGCGCCGGTCGTCGGCGCGGCGGCGCGGGGCGAGGCGGACATTCAGTCGTCGGTGTCCCTGATCGTGGACGGGCGGCTGTTCTATCGCGGCCTGGACGCGGTCCAGATGTCCGAGGCCGCCACGGTGGAAGCGACGGCGCGCACCCTGTGGGACGCGCGCGAGATCGACCCCTTCATCGACCTGAAGCCCCGGATCGACCCCATCGTCGGCGGCTCCACCCAGCGGCGGGTGCTGGCCGTGCTGGGCCGGCGCGCCATCGAGGACCGCTCGTTGCGGGCGCATGATGCGGCCAGCCTGAAACGCGAGGCGGCCTCGCTGCTGAACGAGGTGGTGGACAGCGTGTCCGGGCCGGGGCCGCGACTGTATCTGCACCAGCGGCTGGCGCGCGGGTTCAAGACGGCCGAGCGCGACAGCCATCTGATCCGCAGGACCATGGTGCTGGGCGCCGAACAGGGTCTGGACGCGGCTGTGCTGGCGGCGCGGGCGGCGGCCGGCGGCGGCGCGCCCCTGGCCGGCGCCGCACTGGCGGGCGTGACCACGCTTTCGGGCCGGGCCCTGGCCGAGTTGGACGAGGTGACCGCCTATGTCGGCGAGGCGCGGCGCGATCCGACCGGGGCCGCCCGGCGCTGGATCGGGCTGAGGGGCGGCGTGCCCGGCTTTGGTGCGGCGGCCGAGTTCGGCCGGGTCGATCCGCGCGTTGCGGCTCTGCTGGATCCGGCGGGCCTGCCGGCCGATCTGAAGGCGGTGTGGACCGAGGGCGAGGCGGCGGGCGGACAGCCGGCGAGCTTCGCCCTGGCCCTGGCCCTGACGGCGCGGCGGCTGGACCTGGGGCCGACCGGGGCGGGCGACCTGCTGGTGCTGGGGCGGCTGGTGGGTCTTCTGGCCCATGCGGTGGATCAGGCCATGGACGGCTCGCCTATCCGGGCCCGATTGCGCTATGTGGGGCCTGAGCCGGGCTCCCACTGACGCCGGCTCTGCGGGGATCACATGTCTGACTGGCTTGCGGCGATCATTCTCGGTCTGGTCGAAGGACTGACCGAGTTCATTCCGGTGTCCTCGACGGGGCACATGCTTCTGCTCGGCCATTTCATGGGGTTCGAGAGCTCGGGCAAGACGTTCGAGATCGTCATTCAGCTGGGCGCCCTGCTGGCCATCGTCAGCGTCTATTTCAAGCGGCTATGGACCCTGGCGACGCGCTGGCCCTTCGATCCCGAGGCGCGGCGGTTCCTGATCGGGCTGCTGGTCGCGTTCGCGCCGGCGGTGGTGATCGGCTTCCTGGCCTATGATTTCATCAAGACCGTGCTGTTCGAGACGCCCCAGGTGGTGTGCATCGCCCTGATCGTCGGCGGGATCATCCTGCTGCTGCTGGACCGGATGGACAAGCGGCCTCAGTGGTTGGACGCCAACCAGTATCCGATGCGGATCTATTTCCTGATCGGCCTGTTCCAGTGCCTGGCCATGATCCCCGGCGTGTCGCGCTCGGGCGCCACCATCGCCGGCGGCCTGCTGCTGAAGACTGACAAGCGGTCGGCGGCCGAGTTCAGCTTCTTCCTGGCCCTGCCCACCATGGGGGCGGCGGTGGCCTATGACCTGCTGAAGAACCACAAGACGCTGGATTTCAGCGACGTCGGCCTGATCATGGTGGGCTTCCTCGTGGCCTTCCTGACCGCGCTGGTGGTGGTGCGGTTCCTGCTGGACTTCGTGTCCAAGCACGGCTTCGGCCCCTTCGCCTGGTGGCGGATCGTGGTCGGGGTGGTCGGGCTGGCGCTGTTGCAGGCGGGGTTCTGATCTTCCCCATCCCCGTCACCCTCGGGCTGGTCCCGAGGGCCTACGGCGAGGGCGGATACGGGCTGGTGTAGTGATCGCCGGCTGTTGACCACGTTATAAAATCAGCTCCGCCCAACCGTGAGCCCTCGGGACAAGCCCGAGGGTGACGGGTCTTGGGGCGGGGTGGAGAGGCTGGCGATTCTCGTTCCCAGCCTCTAAGGGCGGGGCATGAGCACGCTTCTTTACGGCCGACCGCCGGTCGTCTTTGATCCGCCCAGCACTGGAGCTGGGGCGGCGATCCAGACCTCGCCCCTGATACCCGGCTCCACCGCGCTGGAGACCGTGCCCGAGGGTTCGGTCGAGGATGTCATGATCTACGCTCCGCCCGGGGTGCTGGAGCGTCGCTATGTGCTGGCCCTGGCGCTGAGGGCGCTGAAGGTCGGCGGGCGGCTGGACGTCATGGCGCTCAAGGACAAGGGTGGGTCGCGGCTGAAGAAGGAGCTGACCGGCTTCGGCGTTGAGGTGGGCGAGACGGCCAAGGCGCACCACCGGCGCTGTATCGTGATCAAGCCCGAGACGATGGCCGGGATCGATGAGGCCATAGCCGAGGGCGCGCCGCGGATCGTGCCGGGGCTGGAGGCCTGGTCGCAGCCGGGCATCTTCGCCTGGGACCGGATCGATGCGGGCTCGGCCCTGCTGGCGCAGCATATGCCGGCGCTGAAGGGGGCGGGCGTCGATCTGGGCTGCGGCTATGGGGCATTGGCGACGGTGGCCCTGAAGTCGGCGGCGGTGACGTCGCTGCGGCTGATCGACCTGGATCGCCGGGCCGTCGAGGCGGCGAAGAAGAATGTCGAAGACCCGCGCGCGAGCGTCGAATGGGCCGATGTGCGGACGATGGCGGCGGAGGGTGAACTGAACTTCGTCGTCAGCAATCCGCCCTTCCACGACGGCGGGGCCGAGGATCGCCGGCTGGGCCAGGCCTTTATCCGCAAGGCGGCGGAGTTGTTGAAGAAGGGCGGGGTCGCCTGGATCGTGGCGAACCGGCACCTGCCGTATGAGGCCGAACTGAATGCGGCGTTCAACCGGGTGCGGCTGGTCGCGGATGCGGGCGGGTACAAGCTGTTTGAGGCGGTGAAGTGAGCCGCTTTTCTCTGAGCCGTCATCCTCGCCCTTGTGGCGAGGATCCAGACGCCCGGTGTTCGACGGGAGTGCTGTCTGCCGACGCGCCGGGAGTCTGGATCCTAGGGACAAGCCCTAGGATGACGGGTGTTGGGGGCGCGGCGTGACCAAGATCCCCACCTCTCGCGTCGACCGCCTGCTGGGGGCGATGGGCTATGGGTCGCGGGCCGAGATGGCGCGGATGGCCAAGGCCGGGGGGATCGTGCTGGACGGCGCGGACCTGACGGATGTGTCCAAGCGTATTCCGGTGACGCGCGATCTGCCGACGCGGATGGAGATCGACGGCGAGCCGCTGGACCCGGTTCAGGGTCTGGTGATCCTGTTGAACAAGCCGCTGGGCATGACCTGTTCGCACAAGGAAGAGGGGGCGCTGGTCTATGACATTCTGCCGGGGCGCTGGCGGTCGCGCGATCCGGCCATCTCGACCATCGGGCGGCTGGACAAGCAGACGACGGGCCTGTTGCTGCTGACCGACGATGGTGACCTGCTGCACCGGGTGATCAGTCCCAAACGCCATGTGGCCAAGGTCTATCGCGCCGGGCTGGCGCGGCCGTTGACGGGGACGGAAGGGGCGCTGTTCGCCTCGGGCGAACTGGTGCTGGAGGGTGAGGACAAGCCGCTGGCGCCGGCCGTGCTGGAGGTGGTGTCCCCGACCGAGGCCCTGCTGACGGTGACGGAGGGCCGCTATCACCAGGTGCGGCGCATGTTCGCCGCCGCCGGCAATCACGTGGAGACCCTGCACCGCGAGCGGCTGGGCGGGCTGGTCCTGCCGGCCGATCTGACGCCGGGTCAGTGGCGGCTGCTGAGCCCCGAGGAGATCGCGTCGATCTTCGTCTGAGCCGGCCGGCGTTGACGATCCGTGCGGCGATGACATGTGGCGAATTCTGACGGCGTTATTTACCTCGGGTAGCAGGCCTTTGTGGTCGGGTCGTGAACGCGATATGATGGCGCCATGAGCCACTATTCGGTGACAGAAGCGCAGGCGGACTTGGCCCGCCTTATAGAAGCCGCCGAGCGGGGGGAATTGGTTGTCATTGACCGCCCTGATCCGGACGTCGAGGTGAATATCGTGGCGCGGCGTATCCGCCCCGATGGGCCGCACGATATCGAATGGCTGAGATCTGTGCGCGTCCAGCCGCGTCGTGGGCCGGTGAATACGGCTGCGGCCCTAGCGGAAATGAAGGAAGAACGCGGCCGGTGAGCGTCTATCTGGACGCCAGCGTCATCGTGCCCTTGTTCGTGCAGGAAAAGACCAGCGATGCCGTGCTGGCTTGGTTGTCTTCGGTCGAGAGAGCGATCGTGTCCGATTGGGCGATCGCCGAGGTGTCGTCAGCCATGTCGCATCACGTCCGCCGCAGAAGCCTGGATCCCGACGAACGCGATCTGGCCGAGACCAAGTTCAACATCTGGCTGGATCAGGCGGCGGCTGTGAGAGAGGTCGAGCCCGAGGATGTGATGGCCTGTCGCTTCCTGCTGCACCGGCATGCGCGATTGCGGACGCCGGACGCCCTGCACCTGGCCATAGTGCAGCGACTGGAATGCGATCTCGCCACCTATGATCGTGATCTGGCCGAGGCCGCTCTTCGGGATGGGGTAAAGGTGATCGCGCCATGAAGACAGCCATCAAGATCTGCGGCCTGACCACGGCCGACACCCTGGACGCCGCCCTGGACGGTGGGGCGGATTTCGTGGGGGCGGTGGTGTTTCCCAAGAGCCCGCGCCATCTGGCGCCCGAGGCGGCGGCGCGACTGTTCGAACGGGCGCGGGGGCGGGCGAAGATCGTGGCGGTGACGGTCGATCCGGACGATGCCTTGCTGGAAGAGATCGCACGGACGCTGAAGCCCGATTTCATCCAGTTGCACGGGGCGGAGACGCCGGCGCGGGCGGAAACCGTGCGCGCCTTGACGGGCGCGGGGGTGATCAAGGCCCTGCCGATCCGGCATGGCGACGACTTCTTCGCCGCCGACGAATGGGATTATCACGCCGACCATCTGATGTTCGACGCCAAGCCGCCCGAGGGCTCGGTCCTGCCGGGCGGGGTCGGGCATAGTTTCGACTGGACCCTGTTGGCGGACCGGGCGTTTCGCCATCCCTGGTTCCTGGCGGGCGGGCTGAATCCCGAGAATGTGGCCGAGGCGCTGCGGGTCACCGGGGCGCCGATGGTGGATGTGTCCTCTGGCGTCGAAAGCGCGCCGGGTGTTAAGGACGCCGACCGGATCGCGGCCTTCATCCAAAACGCGCGCCGGTCGTAATTACGACGCCTCTCCGCGTGAAAGTTGGACTCGTGAACGCTCAGACCCCCATTAAGGCCCCCATCCAGACCCCTGATCCCACTCAGCCGTTGTCCAACGCCTATGCCTGGCCGGACGCGCAGGGACGGTTCGGGCCCTATGGCGGGCAGTTTGTGGCCGAGACCCTGATGCCGCTGATCCACGAGCTGGCCGCGGCCTATAAGGCGGCCAAGGCGGACCCCAGCTTCCAGGCCGAGTTGGACGGCTTCCTGACCCATTATGTCGGGCGCGAGAGCCCGCTGTATTTCGCCGAACGCCTGACTGAACATTTCGGCGGGGCGCGGATCTGGCTGAAGCGCGAGGACCTGAACCATACGGGCGCGCACAAGATCAATAATTGCATGGGCCAGATCCTGCTGGCCCGCCGCATGGGCAAGACCCGGATCATCGCTGAGACCGGCGCCGGTCAGCACGGCGTGGCGTCAGCCACCGTGTCGGCGCGGTTCGGCCTGCCCTGCACCGTCTATATGGGGGCGGTGGACGTCGAGCGGCAGCAGCCGAACGTGTTCCGCATGCGCCTGCTGGGGACCGAAGTCTTTCCCGTCACCGCCGGCGCCGCGACCCTGAAAGACGCGATGAACGAGGCGATGCGCGATTGGGTCACCAACGTCTCGGACACCTATTACATCATCGGCACGGCGGCTGGGCCGCACCCCTATCCGGCCATGGTGCGCGATTTCCAGTCGGTGATCGGCAAGGAGATCAAGACCCAGTCGATGGCCCAGATGGGCAAGCTGCCCGAGGCCGTCGTGGCCTGTATCGGCGGCGGGTCGAACGCCATCGGCGCCTTCCACCCCTTCATCGACGATGCGGCCGTGCGCCTGATCGGGGTCGAGGCGGCGGGGCATGGGCTTGATACGCCGGACCACGCGGCCTCGCTGAAGGGCGGCCGGTCGGGCGTGCTGCACGGCAACCGGACCTATCTGCTGCAAGACGACGACGGAAACATCGTCGAGGGGCATTCGATCTCGGCCGGGCTGGACTATCCCGGCATTGGGCCGGAACACGCCTGGCTGCACGACATCGGCCGGGCTGAATATCGGTCGGCGACGGACAATGAGGCGCTGGAGGCGTTCCAGCTGTGCTCGAAGCTGGAAGGAATCATCCCGGCGCTGGAGCCGGCCCATGCCCTGGCGCGGACGGGCGAAGTGGCGCGCGAAGTCGGCAAGGGCGGCGATGTCGTCCTGCTGATGTCGGGACGGGGCGACAAGGACATCTTCCAGGTCGCCAAACATCTGGGAGTGGAACTGTGATCCGTAGCCTGCTGGCGGCGACCGCCGCGCTGAGCCTCGCCACAGCCGTTCAGGCCCAGACGGCGGCGACTGCACCGGCTCAGGTCCAGCCCGCCGATGTCGCCCTGCTGCCGGGCGCGCAGCTTTCGCCCGATTGCGGCGGTCTGAACAATCTGGCCGGCCGGGCCTGGTGCGTCACCGCGCCCCTGGGTCAGGTCGGCGCCCTGGCCGAGGCCTATATCGCCGATCTGGAGACCAAGGGCTGGCTGGCGGCGGGCGGCGACGAGAACCGCGTCGTCCTGATCAAGCGTCGCGAGGGCGGCGGTTGCGACGGTATGCAGATGGTCGCCTTCTACGACACCACCAAGACCGCCGTCGCCGAACTGCCCGGCTATCTGGGCTTCGCCGTCGTGCCCGGCGACGTGTGCGCCCAGGCTGCGGCTGAGAAGCCTGCTTCGGAAACCACGCCGCAATGACTACCGCCCGTATCGACGCCTGTTTCGCCGCGCTGAAGGCCGAGGGCCGCGCGGCCTTTATTCCCTATGTGATGGGAGGCGATCCGTCGCGTGAGGAGGCGCTGGCGATCCTGAAAGGGCTGCCCGCCGCCGGGGCCGACATCATCGAACTGGGCTTTCCGTTCAGCGACCCGATGGCTGAGGGGCCGCCGATCCAGCGGGCGGCGATCCGGGGGCTGAAGGCCGGGTTCGGGCTGCGCTCGACCATGGATCTGGCGCGGGAGTTCCGTAAGGGCGACGACGCCACGCCGATCATCCTGATGGGCTATCTGAACCCGATCGAGAGCCTGGGCTATGACGCCTTCGCCGCCTATGCGGCCGACTGCGGCATCGACGGGCTGATCGTGGTGGACTGCCCGCCGGAAGAGGCCGGGCCGCTGATCGAAGCGCTGGACAAGGTGTCGATCTCGCTGATCCGCCTGGCCACGCCGACCTCGGACGACGAACGGCTGAAGATCGTGGTCCAGGGCACGTCGGGCTTTGTCTATTATGTCGCCGTCGCGGGCGTGACCGGCGTCAAGGAGGCGAACGCAGACGTGGTGGCGCCGGCGGTGGAGCGGGTGCGCAAGGCCTCGGGCCTGCCGGTCGCGGTCGGCTTCGGTGTCAAGACGCCGGAGCGGGCGGCCGAGATCGCGCGGGTGGCCGATGCGGTGGTGGTCGGTTCGGCCCTGGTGGACGAGGTGGCGGCGGCGCTGGAGGCCGGAGAACCGGCTGCGCCGCGCGTGCTGGCCCGGGTCAAGGCGCTGGGCGACGCGGTTCGGTCGGTCGTAACTAGTGCTTCCGTGGCGGAAACCGTCTAAGAGCCCGCGCATGGTCGACAAGAACAAACCTCAGGAAAAACGCGGCGGCTGGCTGAGCCGTTTCGCGCCCGGCGTCCGCAAGATCGTTTCGCGCCGCGACACCCCCGACAATCTGTGGGTCAAGGACCCCGACACGGGCGAGATGCTGTATCGCTCGGATCTGGAGGCGTCGCTGTGGGTGACGCCGTCTGGCCGGCACATGCGGATCGACGCGCCGACACGGCTGAAGGCCACCTTCGACGGCGGCCAGTATGAGTCCATCGACACGCCGGACGTGCCGGAAGACCCGCTGAAATTCTCGGACGGCAAGCCGTACAAGGACCGTCTGAGCGCAGCGCGCAAGGCGGCGGGTCGCAAGGACACCATGGCTATCGGCTATGGCGTCGTCGGCGGCCAGGAGGCCGTGGTGATCGTTCAGGACTTCACCTTCATGGGCGGGTCGCTGGGCATGGCGGCCGGCGAGGCCTTCATCAAGGCCGCGCGCGAGGCCGTGGCCCGCAAGGTTCCGATGATCTGTTTCACCGCCGCCGGCGGCGCCCGGATGCAGGAAGGCGCCCTGTCGCTGATGCAGATGGCGCGCACCACCCTGGCCATCGAAGAACTGAAGAACGCCAAGCTGCCCTATGCCGTGGTCCTGACCGACCCGACGACAGGGGGCGTGACCGCCTCCTACGCCATGTTGGGCGACGTGCATTTAGCCGAGCCGGGCGCCCTGATCGGCTTCGCCGGTCCCCGGGTGATCGAGGCCACCATCCGCGAAAAACTGCCGCCGGGCTTCCAGCGCGCTGAATATCTGCAGGAAAAGGGCATGGTTGATCGGGTGGTTGTCCGCGCCGACCTGCCGCGCGTCCTGGGTCAGATCCTGTCCATGCTGATGGGCGGAAACCGCCAGGCGGCCTGACATTTATCTCGTCATCCTAGGCCTTGTGCCTAGGATCCATAAACACCGACGGCAGGGCCGGTGGCTCTGCTCTCGAAACCGGGCGTATGGATCCTAGGCACAAGGCCTAGGATAACGTTCGGAGTGGGACGAACAAGGCGTGGCGATGGACCCGATTTCCGAGCGGCTGCGCGCCCGACATCCGCAGCGGATCGACTTGTCGCTGGATCGGATGAAGGCCCTGTGCGCAGCGCTGGGCGATCCGCAGCACAGGCTGCCGCCGGTGGTTCATGTGGCGGGGACGAACGGCAAGGGGTCCACCGTGGCCATGATCCGGGCCATCGCCGAGGCGGCGGGTCTGAAGGTCCATGCCTATACCTCGCCCCATCTGGTGCGGTTCAACGAGCGGATCCGGCTGGCGGGGCGGTTGATTGAGGACGATCAGCTGAACGCCATCCTCGACCGGATCGAGGCGGTCGCCGGCGAGGCGACGGTGTTCGAGAGCACCACCGCCGCCGCCTTTCTGGCCATGGCCGAGACGCCGGCCGACCTGGCCATAATCGAGGTCGGCCTGGGCGGGGTGCTGGACGCCACCAATGTGATCGAACGGCCGCTGCTGAGCGTGATCATGCCGGTCGATTATGATCATGCGGAATTCCTGGGCACGGACCTGGCCGGAATCGCGGCCGAGAAGGCCGGGGTGCTGAAGGCGGGGGCGCCGGGCGTGATCGCGCGTCAGCAGGAGGTGGCCATGGCCGCCATCGAACGCGCCGCCCAGGCGGTCCATGCGCCCCTGACGGTGATGGGCGTCGATTTCGACGCCTGGGCCGAGCGCGGCGGCATGGTGTTCCAGAACCAGGAGCGGTTTCTGGACCTGCCCGCGCCGGGGCTGGCGGGCGCGCACCAGATCGACAATGCGGGGGTCGCCGTGGCGGCGGCGCTGGAGCTGGATCTGCCCGAGACCGCCATCGCCGAGGGGCTGAAGGCCGTGCGCTGGCCGGCGCGGCTGCAACGGATATCCGCCGGCCCTTACGGCGAGGCGGCCAAGGCGGCGGAGGCGGAGCTGTGGCTGGACGGGGGGCATAATCCCCACGCCGGGCGCGCCCTGGCGGCGTTTCTGGCCGAGCGACAGGCGCGGGCGCCGCGTCCGCTGGCCCTGGTCTGCGGCATGTTGGCGAATAAGGATGCGGGCGGGTTCTTCGCGGCGCTGAAGGACAGTCAGGCCACGGTCTTCACGGTCGGCTTCGACGGGGCGGCGGCGGAGCCGGCGGCCCTGGCGGCCGTGGCGCGCGGGCATGGGCTGGCGGCGACGCCGGCGGGGTCGGTCGGCGAGGCGGTGGATATGGCCTTGCGGTTCGGCGCGGGCCGGGTGGCGATCTGCGGGTCGCTGTATCTCGCGGGCGAGGTGCTGGGGGCCAGCCGGGACACCTGGCCGGAGTGATTATCCCTCCCCTTTATGGGGAGGGGCGGCGCAGCGGAGCGTAGCCGGGGTGGGGCAGTCAGGACCTCGCTCACGCCCGTTCGGGCCCCACCCTGATCGCTGCGCGATCGTCCCTCCCCATGAAGGGGAGGGAGAGTCTTTACTTGCTCATCCAGGGACGGGACTTGCCGGCGGCGATGCGGGCGTTCTGTTCGCGTTGGAAACGGCCGCCGCGCGGGGCCTGGGGCCGGGCGTCGAGCGCCGCCTTCTTCAGGCGCAGGGCGCGCTGGACGGGGGTTTCGTCGGCGGGGGCGGAGGGGTCCGGGGTTTGATCGTCGTGGCTCATGGGGCCTGACCTACCACACTGGAGCAGGCTTCGTCCCGAAGACGTGAAGCTGCGGCCAGATGACCGGGTTGCCGCGTCTCTTTGTTAGCGCTACCAAGCCGAAAACAACAGCGGATGGAAACCATGGATCGGATGAAGATGTCAGGCCGAGCGGGGCTTGCCCTGATCGCGGCGCTTGGGCTGTTGGCCGGGCCGGCGGCGGCGCAGGATCTGTCAGGCGCTCGTCCCATCGTGGTGGACGCCAAGGGGGCGACGACCGCGCGCGACCGCATGGCCGACTTCTCGGTCGGGGCCGACTATCCCGGCACGACCGGCCGCGAGGACGCCCTGGCCCAGCTGAAGACGGTGCAGGACGAACTGGGCTTCCGCTACATCCGCTTCCACGACATCTTCCACGACGACATGGGCGTGTACCGTGAGGTGGATGGCCGTCCGGTCTATGACTGGACCCGCGTCGATCAGCTTTACGACCGGCTGCTGGGCATGGGGCTGAAGCCCTTTATCGAACTGGGCTTCACGCCGGATGCGATGAAGACCTCGGACCAGACCATCTTCCACTGGAAGGGCAATACCTCCCATCCGCAGCCGGAGAAGTGGAGCGGGCTGATCGATGCCTTCGTGCGCCATCTGATCGGCCGCTATGGCGCCGAGGAGGTGCGGTCCTGGTATTTCGAGTTCTGGAACGAGCCCAACCTGGACGGCTTCTGGGAACGGGCCGATCAGGCCGCCTATTTCGACTACTACGGACGGACGGTCCGGGCCATTAAGGCGGTGGATCCGACGCTGCGGGTCGGCGGGCCGTCGACGGCGGGCTCGGCCTGGGTGCCCGAGTTCCTGGCCTATGCCGACCAGCATCAACTGCCGGTCGATTTCGTGACCACCCACACCTATGGGGTAGAGGGCGGCTTCCTGGACGAGAAGGGCGAGGGCGACAACAAGCTGTCGCGGGCGCCCGACGCCGTGGTCTCGGATGTGCGCAAGGTGAGGGGCGAGATCGAGGCCTCGACCCGGCCGGGCCTGCCGCTGTTCTTCACAGAATGGAGCACCAGCTATAATCCGCGTGATCCGATCCACGACGACTATTTCGGCGCCTCCTACATCCTGACCAAGCTGCACGAGAGCGAGGGCCTGGTTCAGGGCATGAGCTACTGGGCCTACAGCGACCTGTTCGAGGAGCCGGGCCCGCAGACCAAGCCGTTCGAAGGCGGGTTCGGCCTGATGAACCCGCAAGGGGTCCGCAAGCCGACCTTCTTCGCCTACAAATATCTGAACAGCCTGGGCGACCGGGAGCTGCCGACCGGCGACGCCCAGAGCATCGCGGCGCTGAAGGGCGAGACGGTGCAGGTGCTGGCCTGGCGCTATGAACTGCCGGATCAGCCGATCAGCAACCGGCCCTTCTTCCGTCAGGTGCGCGAGCCGTCGTCGGCGCCGCCGCTGGACATCGTCGTTCAGAACCTGACGCCCGGCGTCCACCGGGCGACGGTGCGGCGGGTCGGGTTCCAGTCCAACGACGCCTATACGGCCTATCTGGAAATGGGGGCGCCGGCTTCGCTGGACGCCGTCCAGTTGCAGCGGTTGAACGACCTGACGCGCGATACGCCCGAGGAGCGGTCCATCACTGTCGGGGCCGACGGCCGGGGGCGGCTGAGCGTGCCGATGAAGACCTATGACGTGGTGCTGGTGGAGATCGACCCGGCCCAGCCGTAAGGCAGATACGAAAACGCCCGCCGGTCTGAACCGGCGGGCGTTGAACTTCAGCAGGGCGAAAGGATCAGGCGTCGGCCTTGACGCCGGCTTCGGCCAGCCATTCGACGATCTTGCCCTTGGGCATGGCGCCGACCTTCATCGAGGTCATCTGGCCGTCCTTGAACAGCATCAGGGTCGGGATGCCCTTCACGCCCAATTTTGACGGGGTCATGGGGCTGTCGTCGATATTGATCTTGGCCACGGTGACCTGACCGCCCAGTTCGTCGGCGATCTGTTCCAGCGCCGGGCCGATCTGTTTGCAGGGGCCGCACCATTCGGCCCAGAAGTCCACCAGGACGGGGGTGGAGGATTTCAGAACGTCAGCGTCGAAGCTTTCGTCCGTGACTTTAACAGTCGCCATGAATGGCTCCCTGGGGCGCGGTCGCCGGGCCCGTAGGGGCGAGCGGCTTGAGCGCATGTTGATATTGTCCGGTCTGTCCGGGTTCGGTGGCAGATGTGGGAGCGAATCGCGGGCAATTCAACTGTCCGCCAACGCCGCGTCCAGCATGGCCTGCGGGATGGGCATCAGCTTGGGGCCGTCGGTCCAAACCAGGGCGGCCTCGACCGGGCGGTCGGGATAGAGGCGTTTCAGCACGGCGACATAGACGGCCGCCTGCAAGACATAGGCGGGATCGACCCGGTCCAGGGCGTCGGGGGCGGGGCGGTTGGTCTTGTAGTCGATGACCAGCACCCGGTCGGGCGTAACCACCAGCCGGTCGATGCGGCCGTTGATCGCCACGTTCGACGGGCCAGGCAGGGCGCCGGTCAGGGCGACCTCGGCGCGGGAGCCGGGGCCGAAGACGGGGGCGAAGCGGGCGTCGTCCAGCACCGAGAAGGCGGCGGCGATCATTTCGGCGCGTTGGGTCTGGTCCAGATCGGTCTCGCGCGCCAGCAGGCGCCGCGCGGCGTCGGGGCGGTCAGCGGGCGCGATCTCGGGCAGGCGCTCCAGCAGCCGGTGGATCAGGTCGCCGCGGCGGAACCGGCCCAGGGCTGCGCCGCCGGCCGCGCTGCGGGCCAGGGGCGAGGGGGCGGGGATGCGGATCGAGCCCTCCATCCGCGACGGCGAGGCGAAGCGGGCGGCGGCGTCGGCGGGGGGCGGCGTGACGGCCCAGGCGGGAAGGGCGTCGGCCGATTGAGCGACGGCTGCGGCGACGGGACGGCGTTCGGGATCGACGCCGAAGCGGCGGACGCCGTTCTCGACCTCGCGCACCTGATCATCCAGCCGGTCGAAGGTTTCTTCGATCACCGACCACCAGCTGCCGGGTTCGGCGCCCCGGCTGGAGGCGCGGCCCATGACGATGACCCGGTCGCGGGCGCGGGTCAGGGCGACATAGAGCAGGCGCAGGGTCTCGTCGTCGGTGCGGGCCTGGCGAGCTGCGCGGGCGTCGGCCGAGGCGGAGCAGTCGTCCTTGGCCGAGCCGGGGGCCATCAGCCAGGCTTCGCCTTCGCCCTCGCCATTTTCGCTTCTTGGGACGGCCGGCATCAGGGACGGCCCCTGGGCCTTCGCCTTCATCGTGGTGTCGGGCAGGATGACGATGGGCGCCTCCAGCCCCTTGGCGCCATGGACGGTCATGACGCGGACCTCGCCGCGCGCCCCTTCCAGTTCGCGTTTCACCTCGACGTCGGCGGCCTCGAGCTGGGCCAAACAGGTCTCCAGGTCGATGGCGCCGCGGTTCTCGGCGGCCAGCACCTGGTTCAGGGTTTCGTCGACGGCTTCCTCGGCCTCGCGGCCCAGCCGGGCCAGGATGCGGGCGCGGCCGGACCGGCCGGTGTCGTCCACGCGGTTCAGGGCCTGGGAGAAGAAGGCGAAGGGATCGCCGCCGCGCGCGGCGATGACGGCCTGGAGCATGTCGCGGGCGCGGGTCCATTCGGGGCGTTCGTGCGCCCGGTCGCGCAGGTCGCGCCACAGCTGGCCGCCTTTCCGGTTCTCGCGCCCGGCGAGGGCGTAGAGGCCGTCCTCGTCCACGTCGCACAGGGGGCTGCGCAGCACCTCGGCCAGGGACAGGTCGTCGTCGGGGAAGAGCGCAAATCGGGCCAGGGCGATCAGGTCGTCGAAGACGATATGGCTGGACAGCTTCAGCCGGTCGGCGCCTGCGACGGGGACGCCCTCGGTCTTCAGCGCGCGGATGATCTCCTCGAAGGTGGCGTCGCGACGGCGGACCAGAACGATATAGTCGCCGTAGCCGGCGGGACGCAGGTCGCGGGTGCGGCTGTCGAAGACGGCCAGGCCGCTTTCGACCTGGCGGCGGATCTCGCGGGCCAGGTCGCGGGCCAGGCGTTTCCTGGCGCTGCCGGCGCTCTCCTGATCGACCGGATCGTCCCAGGCGTCGGTTTCGGGCGCGGGTTCGTCGAGGAACAGGGGCCACAGGTCGATGGCGCCGTGCTGGCCGATCCGCGCCGGGATATGACGGGCAATGTCGCCTTGCGGGCCGGTCAGGGCGCGGGTGCGGTCGGGGTCGGCGAAGACGGCGTCGACAAAGGCCAGAACCTCTTCGGTCGAGCGGTAGGAGGTGTTCAGCTCGGGTCCGCGGTATTCCAGCCCCGCCCCTATCGCCAGCTGACTGTAGACATCTCGTTCCTGGCGCAGACGTTCGGGCCGGGCGCCCTGGAAGGAGTAGATCGACTGTTTCTCGTCGCCGACGGCGAAGACGGTGCGGCCTGACGTCTGGCCGGAATAGAACTCCCCGGTCAGGGCGCGGACGATGGCCCATTGCTCCGGCGCGGTGTCCTGGGCCTCGTCGATCAGGACGTGGTCGACCCCGCCGTCCAGCTTGTACAACACCCAGGCGGCGGCCCCGCTGCGGGTCAGAAGGGCGGCGGCGCGGGCGACCAGGTCGGGGAAGTCCAGGGCGCCGCGCTGGGCCTTTGCGGCCTCGTAAAAGGCGGCGTGGGCGCGGGCCAGGGTCAGGACCTTGATCGTGTCGTCGGCGATCCGCGCCTTGCGCAGGGCCTCGCGGGTGGCGAGGAATTTGGTCTGGAGGTCCAGCAGCCAGCCGACCGCGCCTTGCGGCGCCGACTTGGTGCCCATGCTCTTTCGCGGCTCGCCCGCCTGGGTGCAGAAGACGCCGGCTAAGGCCGCAAACCCGGCGTGGGGCGGGGCGGCGACGCTCATGGCGTCGGCGATCTTGCGGTCGTTGGTCGAGCCGGTCTCCATGGCCTCGGCCATGCGGTTCCATTCGGCGGGATCGATCCAGGCGACGAAGTCGTGTTCCAATTCTTCGGGACTGCGGCCCGCCTCGGCGCCGGTGAGAGCGTAGGGATCGGGCGCGGTTCCGGCCTCGGCCCGGTCGATATAGTCCAGCAGATCGGCGCGCTTGGCCTCGATCATCGACAGCAGGGCTTGGAATCTCTGCCAGTCCAGTTCGACGGCGAAATGGCTGTAGGCCGAGCCGATGGGGCCGTCGGGAGCAGCGACGGCGGCGCGGGCCAGGTCCTCGCGCGCAGCATGGCTGAGGGCGGTGGCGGCCTGGTCTTCCAGCACGGTGAAGCGGGGCGAGACCCCGGCCTCGAGCGGGAAGCGGCGCAGCAGTTTTTCGCAGAAGGCGTGGATGGTCTGGATCTTCAGCCCGCCCGGCGTCTCCAGCGCGCGGGCGAACAGTTTGCGGGCGCGGGAAAGCGCCGCGTGATCCATCGCCTGCGGATCGCCGTCGTCCAGACGGGCCAGTTCGCGCAACAGGGCGGCGTCGTCCAGCACGGCCCAGCCGCCCAGCTGGTCGAACAGCCGGGCCTGCATCTCGGCGGCGGCGGCCTTGGTGTAGGTGACGCACAGGATGGCGCCGGGGTCGACCTGATCCAGCAGCAGCCGCGCCACCCGGTTGACCAGGGTGGTGGTCTTGCCCGAGCCGGCGTTGGCGGTGACGAAGACGGTCAGGCGCGGATCGGCGGCGACGATCTGGGGGGAGTGGACGGTCATTCGCTGTCCTCGCCGTCGCCGATGACCGACCATTCCCAGACGCGGGCCAGATGGTCGTAGTTGCCGCCCTGGTTGCCCATGAACTGGGGCGCGGCCCAGGAGACATAGGGGGTGTTCGGGTCGTCGAAGCGGGCGATGCGGCGCTTCAGCCCATCCAGCGCCGCCTGGGCCAGGTCGGCGGCCTCGGCGCCCGAGGCGCGGGTGATGACCTCGCCCGCCGTCTTGCGCCCGACCACGCGGACATAGGTCAGTTCGTCGGGCGTGACCGGGCCGTTGGTGTCCTTGAACCCGCCGTCGGCCAGGATGGCGGCGGTCAGGGTCAGTTGCGGGGCGAAGCCGGACTTGACCTGTTTGGCGCTGGGGGCTGCGCCGGTTTTGAAGTCCATCACCGCCGCCCCGTCGGAGGCCAGCTCGATCCGGTCGGCGAAGGCCTTGACGGTGAAGGGGCCGGCGGGGGCGTCGAAGGTCATGGTCCCCTGTTGCTCGACCAGGATGTCGATGCCCCGCGCGCGGCGGCGGCGCTCGAAATCGGTCAGCCAGCGTGCGCAGTTGCGGGCCAGGGGCGCCTCGCGCGCCATGGCGGCGTCCTCGAAGCCGCGCGCGCCCAGTTCACGCAGCAGATGGTCGTGCAGGACGGCTTCGCAGTCGTCGGGCAGGTCGTCGGGCCAGTCCAGGGTCAGCCGTTCGACGGCGGCGTGGACGGCGTTGCCACGGGCGAGCGCTTCGGCAGAAGCGCCGGGGCGCTCCATCGCCTCAAGCCCCAGCACCCACAGGGCGTAGATGGCGTAGGGGTCGCGCACCCAGCGTTCGATGCGGGTGACATAGAGGCTGCGCGGACGGCGATGGACCGGCGGGCGCGGCTCGGGCCGTTTGGCGAAGCGCGGCGGGCCGGGCGGGGGGGCGTCCAGGGCGCGGGTCCAGTCCAGAACGGTGCGGGGGCGGGGCAGCTCGACCGGCGTCTCGACGGAATGGGCGCCGCGCGTCAGCATCTCCAGCCGCCACAGCCAGCGCGAACGCACGGCGGGTTGCCCGCCGCGTCGTTCGCTATGAACCAGGATCACCTCGTCGGCGCAGGCGGCCTGGACGAAGTCCTGGGCCGTCTGGCCCAGGCGGCGTTCTGGCGGGGGCAGGCCCAGGGCCTTGCGCATCGGACGCGACAGGAAGGGGTCGGTCGGGGCGGCCTGGGGCCAGACGCCTTCTTCTAAGCCCGCCAGGATCATCCGGTCGGCGCGCACCAGCCGCGCCTCGATGGCCCCGAGGATACGCAGCGACGGATGGGTAGCGCCGCCTGTGCGGACCACGGTCTCGCGCACCAGGGACGTGGTCAGCTCGGCCAGGTCGGCTCGGTCGATACGGCCCAGGGCGGCGCCGCCCTCGATCAGGCCGGACAGGAGGGCGGCGGCGGCCTCGCCGTCCGGGCCGGCCCAGGCGTCCTGGCCGGCCAGGGTCTCGATCAGGCGCGTCAGGGCGGAGGCGGCCGTGTTCAGCTCGGCCTCGGGGGCGAAGGCGGCGGTCGCGACCTCGACGGTGGTTTGCAGATGGTCGACCAGGCGGGTGGCGGCCGACAGGCGTTCCCGTTTCCACTCGGGCGGAGCCTTGCCGCGCCGGTCAGGCTGAACGGCTTCCAGCATACGGCGGCGCACGGCGGCGAAGTCGCGGGGGCGGGGGCCGCGCAGGGCGTGCTCCTCCAGCGCGGCGACGGCGGCGGCTTGAGGGGCGTCGCCCAGGTCGAACCGGGCCAACGGGTGTTTGACGATGGCCAGCAGCAGATGGGGCTGGACCGGATCGGCGATCCAGCGGGCGCACAGATCGACCAGGGCACCGGCGGGCAGGCGGGACAGGGGGCTGCCGGCCGAGGAGTCGGGGATGACGCCCCAGCGTTCCAGCCGGGCGGCGACGCGGCGGCCCAGGGCCTGATCCGGCGTCACCAGCGCGCAGGTCTTGCCCGGCGTCTCCAGCGTCTCGCGCATCATTAGGGCGATGGCGGCGGCGGCCTCTTCCTCGGCGCGGACGGTCAGCAGGGACAGGCCTTGCAGGCCTTCGGCGATGGGGTCGCGGGCCTCGCCGCGCGCGGCGGCGGTCGAGCGGAGGTCGCGGATGGCGCGGCGCCAGTCGTCGGTGGCCTCGGCGGGGCGCAGGGCCTCGTTGACCAGGCGTTGGCGGGCCTGGCCACGGGCGAGGGCGGCGGGGGGCTGGGACGGGGCGAACCAGGGTCGGACATCGGCGCGGGCGACCTCGACCCGGTCCAACAGTCGTTTCATCGCGCTTTGCGGGTGCTGTTCGTCCAGCCGGTCCCAGACCGCCGCGTCCAGATCGAGGTCGAGGCCGGGCAGGACGACGCAGCCCAGGGGCGCCCTGGCCACGGCCTTCAGCACGTCGCCGGCGGCGGGAACGGTGCCGGTCGAACCTGCGGCGATCACGGCCTGGGTCGGGGGCGTGTGGTCCCACAGTTCGGCGAGGCGGCGCAGCAGGGTCGCGCGGCGCCAGGCGGGATCGACCAGGCCCAGCTCGGCCAGGCGTTTCGGCCAGGCCTCGACCGCCAGGCCCAGGAACTCGGCTGACCGTTCCCAGTGCTCGGCCATTTCGCCGTCGACCAGGGTCGCAATCCGTTCGGGGTTCTGGATTTCTTCCAGCTGGCAGGAATCGAGGAAGCCGCCGAGCGCATCGGCCAGATCCAGGGCCCGCATCGGCGTCAGGCCGCTGTCGAACTGTTCGACGATCATCCGCGCCATTTCGAACCGGCGGGTCAGGGCGGGGATGGCGGGCGGCAGGTCTAGGCCGAGGGCGCCGGGGGTGAAGGGGGGCTCGTCCTCTTCCAGATCGCCCAACGGCCGGACCTGAGGCAGCAGGATGGGGCGGCCCTGGGACAGTTTCGACAGGGCGCCGGTGAAGGCGCGGGCGGCGCGGCGGTTGGGCAGGAGGATGGTGGCGTCCGACAGGGTCTCGGGCGGCAGATCGCCCAGCCAGTCGAGGACGCCGGCGGCCAGGTCTTCGAGGAAGGGCCGGTGGGCGGGGACGGCGTACCAGCGGGGGCTGGACGCGGCGAAGGGATCGAAGGGAGACGTGGCGGCCATGGTCATACCCCTCCCTCACAATCCGTCATCCTCGGGCTTGTCCCGAGGATCCATAGACTCGGTCGCGGCCGGTGCGCTCCCTTTGAAACCGGGCGTAGGGATCCTTGGGGCAAGCCCGAGGATGACGAGGAAAAAACAGGTGTCGTCACCCCAATCCCGCCAGTTTCGCCTCGGCCTGATCCCGCGCCACGGGATCGCCGACGTGCATCCAGTCGCCGTCCAGGACGCAGCCGAACAGGCGCCCTTCTGCGGCGGACTTGCGCCACAGGGGGCTGAGGGAGAAGGGGCCGTCGGGGCCGTGGTCGGCATAGCCGGGGCGGGTGATGTGGACGCCCATATAGGCGAAGGGGGCGGACGGGGCGTCGCCGCGGAAGGTCAGTCTCCCATCGTCGGCCAGGAAGAAATCGCCGTCGCCCTCGAAGCCGATGGAGCCCTCGCGGCGGGCCAGCAGCAGGGCGGCGTCCATCGTGTCCGGGTTCCACAGGCGGATCAGATCGGTCAGGGCGTCGCCACGGTCGATCCAGACGCTGTCGATATTGGCGACGAAGACGGGATCCTCGCCCAGCAGGGGATGGGCCTTCTTCAGCCCGCCGCCGGTTTCCAGCAGTTCGGCGCGTTCGTCAGAGATGACGATCCGGGGGCCGCGTCCACGCGCGGCCAGATGAGCCTCCAGCCGGTCGGCGAACCAGTGGACGTTGACCACGGCGGTCTCGACCCCTGCGCCCGCCAATCGGTCCAGCACATGGTCGATCAGGGCGCGGCCAGCCACTTCGACCAGGGCCTTGGGCCGGTCGTCGGTCAGGGGACGCATCCGGGTGCCCAGGCCGGCGGCGAGGACCATTGCGGTCTGGGGAGCAGTCATGCGCGCACCTCGGCCGAGACGTGTCGGTCGAACCAGCGGGCGACGGGCGCCAGGGCCGGCTGTTCCAGATTGGCGTTCAGATGCCGCCACATCCGCGGCAGGAACTGGCGGTAACGGGGCTTGCCGTCGCGGGCGATCAGCCGGGCGAAGATGCCGATGATCCGCGCTTCGTTCAGGGCGGCCAGCCCGGCGTAGTCGGCCATGAAGGCGGCGCGATCCACTTTGGGGCGCAGGGCGAAATAGCGGTCCAGGGCCTCGGCCTCCAGCGCCGGCGACACGTCGCGGCGGGCGTCCTGAAGCAGGGAGTGCAGGTCCCAGGAGGGGTGGGCGCGCACCGCGTCCTGGAAGTCGATCATGCCGACGCGGGCGGGGCCCTGGCGCTCGGGCAGCCAGATCAGGTTCTCGGCGTGATAGTCGCGGTGGGCCATGACCGAGGCCCCCGCTGCGCCCGAGGCGACCAGGGGCGCCCAGGCCTCGCGCCAGTCGGCGACGGCGGCGGCGTCGAAGGCGACGCGGTCGTCCAGACGGGGCAGCCATTCGACGAACAGGTCGGCCCCGCCCTGAAGCGCCGTCTCGTCATAGGTCAGCATGGGCCAGTCGCCGCCGGGGCCGTGCAGGGTCTGCGGCGGGTTTCCGGCGTCGTGCAGGGCGGCCAGGGCCTCGATGGCCGTCAGATAGAGAGGCGTCTCGTCGGCGCCGTCCTCGATCACCCGGGCGAACAGGGCGTCGCCGAAATCCTCCAGCACGGCCAGGCCGTTCGGGGCGTCCAGCGCCGGGATTTCGGGGGCGGACAGGCCCAGCGACTTCAGATGGGCGGCTACGGCGGCGAAGGCCTCGATCCGGCCGGCGGACAGGCGGGCGACGGCGTTCCAGCCGGCGGCCTGACGCTGTTGCGGCGTCCAGGATGGGTCGGCGGGCGGGCTTTCGGCGGCGGGCGCCTGGTCCATCAGCATCAGGCTGGCGCCGCCCGGCGTGGTCAGCCGCTCGTAGCGCCGCGTCGAGGCGTCGCCGGGCAGGGGCGCGCGCGCCGCCTCGGCCAGGCCGGCGCACTTCAGGAAGTCGAGGCGAAGCTGTTCGCGGTCAGAAACGGACATGGTCGATCAGGTCTTCCCACCGGCCTGCGCCGGAAACGGTCGCAACACGGCCGTCGCCGTGTTCGGAAATTTCGATGACCAGCCGGTCCGGGCCCAGGAACCGCTCGGGCGCCTCGCCCAGACGCTCGGGCCATTCGATGATGGCGCAGCCCTCGTCCAGCGCCTCGTCCAGACCAATCTCGAACGCCTCTTCCGGCCGGGTCAGGCGATAGAGGTCGAAATGGGCGACGGGCGGGTCGGACTCGTAGAACTGGACCAGGGTGAAGGTCGGGCTGGGCACGTCCTCGTCCGGCGTGGTCAGGGCGCGGATCAGGCCGCGCGCCAGGGTGGACTTGCCCATGCCCAGCGGCCCGTACAGCAGCAGGCTGTCGCCGGGCTCAAGCAGAGGGGCGATGGCGTGGCCCAGACGGGTGGTGGCCTCGGCGTCGGGGAGTTCGATCTTCATGGGAACACCGCGTCGGGATCAGCGGCCAGGGTCCGTTCGGTGAAATGTTTCAGGGCCACGGTGGCCTTGACGGCGTCCACGTCCAGGCGGTCGGGCGGGATCGGCTGACCGACCCCAACGCCGAACGGCTTGGCCGCCTTATTGAGCAGTTCGTGGAACAGGGTCACGTCGCGCAGCTCCTGCGAGACCTTGTCGAACAGGTGGAACAGCCGGCTGTAGGGGCCGGTCACGTGCATGGGAATGACCGGCGCGCCGTATTTGCGCGCCAGGGAGGCGGCGGTGGGCGCCCATTCGGGATCGGTCAGGACGCCGTCCTTCTCGCGGGCCAGACGGCCGGCGGGGAACATGACGACGCAGCGTTCGGCCTCGAAGGCGTCTCTCGCGGCGTTCAGGGTGGCGCGGGTCTTTTCGCGGGTGCGCTTGTCGTGGACCCATTCGACGGGGATCACCGTCTCGGCCAGTCGCGGCGAGACGCGCAGGGCGTCGGCGTTGGCGAAGAAGATGGCGTCGGGGCGGCGCTGGCGGACGGCGTCATAGACCGCCACCCCGTCGGCGATGCCGGTGGGATGATTGGCGACCACGACGCACCGGCCGGTCGCGGGCAGGCGATCCAGATGGGTGGTGGACACCTTCAGGTTCAACAGGTCCGAGACATAGTCCAGCGTCTCCGCCCCCGACAGATCCCGGATGGCGTCGGCCATCCGCACCGCCGCCCCGTAGTTCAGCACAGAATACAAGCCCGGCCTCACCACCGGCCACAGCGGCGAGGCGGTCAGACGCGGGGCGCGCTCGGCGATGAGGACATCGACGACATGGGGCGAGCGGCGAACGGGAAGGGCGGCGGAATTCATGGACGACCGCTTGTCGCCGGTTCGGGGAAAGGGAGCAAGCCTACCAGAGACGCGCCACGCCGAAGCTGTCGAACACCTGTTCATTGGAGACGAGCGTCAGGTTGTTGATCAGGCCCTGTGCGATCAGCAGCCGGTCGAACGGGTCGCGGTGCTCGCCCGCCATCCGACCGGCCAGGCTTGCTTCCTGCCAACTCACGGGCAGTTCAGCGAAGGCCTCGTTTTGCATGACTTGAACAAAGTGCTCGGCCAGAACTTGGCCGTTGGGGAGTTTGCCGATGCGGTATTTGATGGCGATCTCGATTGCCGAAACGCTGCTTACGAAGACGGTTTCAGCATTTCGGATCGCATGGCGTGCCGTCTGCGACAGCCGCTCGTTGTCCCAAACCCACCACATCAAGGCATGGGTATCGAGCAGGATGTTCAATCGCCACGCCCTTCCCAGAGGCGAAGTTCTTCTTCGGGGAGCGGGTCGAAGAAGCTGTCGTCAAATCCCCCGATGCCCTTCAGCCGACCCGGCTTGCGTTCAGGTTTCGCGGCCGGTTCGAAAGGCACAATCCGCACTGCGGGCTTGTCGCCGCGCGCAATGACGACCTCTTCGCCACGTTCGGCGGCGGCGATCAGTTTGGAGAGATGGGTCTTGGCGTGATGGACGGTGACAGTGGTCATGTCGCGCTCCTTGGTCCAAGCAACTTAGCTAACTTCTGAGCTGTCAGCAACTTCCGCCCGGCGAACGGTGGTGCTACGCCTCGCCGCTGCAAGTTTTGCGAGGAATGCTCCATGCGCCACCGTTCCCTCCTGTCCGCCGCTTGTGCAGCGGTCGCCCTGATGAGCGCCGCCCCGGCCCTGGCCCAGGTTCCGCCCGCCCCGGTTCCGGCTGCGCCCGCGACGCCCGACGCCTTCACCTATCGCGACATGATCACCGCCAACCGGCTGGGCGATCCGCAGGTGTCGCCGGACGGCCGCTATGTCGTCTATTCGGTGACGACGACGGATGTGGAGGCGAACCGCCGCGCCGGCAGTCTGTGGCTGCTGGACCTGGAGACGCCTGACGTGGCGCCCCGCCGCCTGGCCATCTCGGACCAGGGCGCCAACACCGCCCGCTGGGGCGGGGACGGCAATCTGTATTTCCTGTCGGGCAAGTCGGGCGCCAGCCAGGTCTGGCGCGTGGCCTCGCCGACGGCGACGCCGGTGCAGGTGACCAATCTGCCTTTGGATGTGAACGCCTATCGGATCAGCCCGAGCGGCGACAAGGTGGCCGTGTCCCTGGCCGTCTATCCGAACGCGGCCGACCTGAACGCCTCGGTTGAACTGGGCAAGGCGGCCGCCGAGCGGAAAACGACCGGCCAGGTCTATGACCGGATGTTCGTACGCCACTGGGATACGTGGAACGACCACACTCAAAACCATCTATTCGTCCAGTCGATCGGCCGCAACGGCCAGACGACCGGGAACCCGGTCTGGGTGACAAAGGGCTTCGACGGCGACACCCCGTCCAAGCCGTTCGGCGACGAGAGCGACTTCGTCTTTACCCCCGCAGGCGACTCCATCGTCTTCTCGGCGCGTCTGGCCGGAAAGAGTGAGCCCTGGAGCACCAATTTCGACCTGTGGAAGACCAACGGCCTGACCGGCGATGGGACCTTCTCGAACCTGACGCCCGACAATCCGGCGTGGGATGCGGGTCCGGTGTTTTCGCCGGATGGTCGGACCCTGGCCTATCGCGCCATGGCGCGTCCGGGCTTCGAGGCCGATCGCTATCAGATCGTGCTGATGGATGTTCAGTCGGGCCAGACGCGTGAGATCGCGTCGAACTGGGATCGTTCGGCCGACACCCTGCAATGGTCGCGCGACGGACAGACCCTGTACACGACCGCCGGCGACGTCGGCTCGACCAAGCTGTTCGCCGTGGACACGCGCAATGGCGTGGTGACCCCGGTCACCGGCCCCGGCCATGTCTCGGCCTTCCAGCAGACGCCGTCGGGCTTCGTCTTCGCCCAGGACAGTCTGAAGTCGCCCAGCGATCTGTATTTCAAGACCTATCTGGGTCGTGAAATGCCGCGCCGCCTGACCCAGGCCAATCCGGCCTTGGAGGCCAAGGCCTTCGGCGAATACGAGCAGTTCAGCTTCCCCGGCTGGAACAACGAAACCGTGCACGGCTATGTCATCAAGCCGGTGGGCTATGAGGAAGGCAAGAAATACCCCGTCGCCTTCCTGATCCACGGCGGACCGCAGGGTTCGTTCGGCGACGGCTGGTCCTATCGCTGGAACCCCGAGACCTACGCCGGCGCCGGCTATGCGGTGGTGATGATCGATTTCCACGGCTCGACCGGTTACGGCCAGGCTTTCACCGACGCCATCAGCCAGCACTGGGGCGACCGCCCGCTGGAAGACCTGCAAAAGGGCTGGGCCGCCGCCCAGCAGAAATACGCCTTCCTGGACGGATCCAACGCCTGCGCCCTGGGCGCGTCCTACGGCGGCTATATGATCAACTGGATCGCCGGCAACTGGTCCAATGAATTCAAGTGCCTGGTCAATCACGACGGCGTCTTCGACACCTTCGGCATGGGTTATTCGACCGAGGAGCTGTGGTTCACCGAGTGGGAGTACGGCGGCACGCCGTGGGACAAGCCGGAGGGCTATCAGAAGTTCAACCCCGCCAACCATGTCGAGAACTGGAAGACGCCGATGCTGGTGGTGCAGGGCGACCTGGACTTCCGCATCCCGACGGCCCAGGGCCTGTCCACCTATACGGCGCTGCAACGTCGGGGCATCGACAGCCGCTTGATCGTCTTCCCGAACGAGAACCACTGGGTGCTGAAGCCGGCCAACAGCCTGCAATGGCACAATGAGGTGTTCGGCTGGCTGAACAAATACCTGACCCCGGCCCAATAGGTCGGGTCATCTCCAGAACGAAAGAGGGGCGCAGCCGCAAGGCCGCGCCCCTTTTTTTAACTGCGTCGCCTCAGGTGTCAGAGCGAGGCGCGGGTCTGGGTCATGGAGATCAGACGGTCGTACTGCCGCTCGGTCATGCAGCGCGGGGCGGCCCAGCGTTGGCCGGCTTGGCGGGCGGCGACGGCCTCCTGTGCGGTGACGAAGACCGGTGCTGCGCCGAACTCGCGCTGATAGGCGCGCCGTGTCGCCGCGTCGGTGGCGCAGACCATGACGGACTGAAGCGTGGCGGTGCGGGCTGTATCGGCGCGCGACGCCTGGGCCAGGCTGGGGGTGGCGACCGCGGCCAGAGCGGCGGCGATCAGGATGGGCGTTACGAAACGGGTCATCGGGCATCCTCCTATGGCCTGAATTAAGATCAGGACTCTGACGAAATATGCGCCGATTTTTTGCGTTGTAAAGTTTTTACGACAACTGAGGTTTGTTCGGACGATAATATCTTCCAGCCTCAAGGGCCGTGTCGTTTGGTGGCGCCAAACCGGCCGTGGCGCGTTTGTCCAGATGACAGAGCCGGCGTCTGGGCCAAAATGCTGAAATCGAACGAATTCTGGTCGAAGCTGCGTCGTCAGGGCGTAGCGCCGGCGGTCGTGCGTGCGCGCGAATTGCGGGATTGGGTTCGGGCGAACGATCCCGTCTATGCCGCTGTTCGCCGACCCGGTCGGGCTGAGGCCTGGGCGGGCGGGATCGGCCTGATGTTGATCGGACTGGTGGTGCTGGTCCTGATTCTGTTCGACTGGAACATGTTGCGTGGCCCGATCGGACGGTGGGCGTCGGCCGAATATGATCGCGAGATCGCGCTGCGCGGCGATCTGGACGTCCACCTCTTCAGCTGGACTCCGTCCGTGGTGGTGCGCGGGCTGAAAATCGGCGGGCCAGAGTGGGCGCGGGACCGCGACACCGCCGACGTCGAGGAAATCCGCGCCTCAGTGCGGCTGCGCAAACTGTTCGCCGGTCAGATCGAGATGCCGCTGCTCAGTTTCACCCGGCCCGAAGTGGTGCTGATCGCGGCGGAGGACGGTCGCAAGAGCTGGGAACTGAACCCCGACAAGCCTGATACGGGCGAGGGCATGAAGCTGCCGGTCATCCAGCAGTTGGTCATCATCGACGGCCGTCTGGTCTTCGACGAACGTCGCCGGGATCTGAAGCTGGAAGCGGTCGTCGATGCGCGCGAAGGACAGGACGGGGCGGCGGGCTTTGTCCTGGAGGGCGAGGGCACGGTGAACAGCTCGCCGTTGAAGCTGCGGATCCAGGGCGGGCCCTTCATCAATATCCGCCGCGATCGGCCCTATCAGTTCGAGGCGAGCGTCAGCGGCGCGGGCTCCAGCCTGGAGGCGAAAGGCGCCGTCGTCCGGCCGTTCGACCTGGGCCGGTTCGACGCCACCCTGACCCTGGAGGGGCGGGATCTGTCTGACCTCTATCTGCTGACCGGCGTGACCCTGCCCAACACGCCGCCCTATCGTCTGGCCGGCGCGTTGAAGCGGGACGAGAACATCTGGACCTTCGATGATTTCAACGGCCGGGTCGGGGCCTCGGACCTGGCGGGGAATGTGCGGGTGGATGCGGCCGAGCGGCTGCGGGTCGATGCGCGGCTGACGTCGCGCCGGCTGGACATCGACGACCTGGCCGCCGTCCTGGGCGCGCGTACCCAGACAAATGCGGCCGGCACCAATACCGAGGCCCCGGTCGCGGTCGGCGGCAAGCTGCTGCCGGACGCGCCCCTACAGACCGAGCGCCTGCGGACCATGGACGGCAGCCTGACCTATCGCGCCGCCACGGTGAAGGCGAATGATCTGGACGTGCGGGCGGTGAACCTGGGGGCCGAGTTGAAGGATGGGATCCTCAATCTCGATCCGGTCAGCTTTAATTTCAATCGCGGTGAGCTGAACGGCACGGCGCGGATCAACGCCACGCGCGACGCCCCCTACAGCGTGGTCGACTTCCGCCTGGCCGGCTATCCGCTGGAATCGATCATCCCGGCGCGCGGCGGGGCCGCCCCCCTGACAGGCCGGGCGCTGGGGCGCGCCAAGCTGGAGGGACCGGGGGCCTCGATCCATGATTTCGCGGCGGCGTCGAAAGGCTCGCTCAGCCTGGTGGTGCCCAATGGTCAGATGCGGTCCGCCTTCGCCGAACTGCTGGGCATCAACGCCAGCGCCGGTCTGTTGAAACTGCTGCGGGGCGATCAATCGACGGCCCAGATCCGCTGCGCCGTGGCCGATTTCGACGTCCGTTCCGGCACGGCGACGGCCAAGACCCTGGTCATCGATACCGATGTCGTCCTGGCCCAGGGGACGGGCTCGATCAATCTGGGGGCCGAGACCCTGGATCTGCGCATAGACGGCGAGTCCAAGAAGCCGCGTCTGCTGCGGGTCTGGGCGCCGATCACGGTTCGCGGCGCGCTGACGGCGCCCAGCGTCGGCGTCGATGTCGGCGCCGTGGTCAGCCAGGGCGGCCTGGCCGGGCTGTTGAGCACGGTGGCGGCGCCGATCACCGCCCTGTTCGCCTTCGTCGATCCCGGCCTGGCCGAGGACGCCGACTGCGGCGGCTTGATCGCCGGCGCGCGATAATCTTCAAGGGAGCCGAAGCGGCGCCACGACGTATTGTAAGCCATGGATCGTATTGCATGACACGCCGGGGTCTGTTCGCACCCGCCCTGGGCCTTCTCGCCGGCGCCTGTTCGCCCCTGGGGTTGCTCAACAGCCTGGGGCCTCGCGACGCCGGCGCGCGTCGCGTCGCGCGTGACATCGCCTATGGCGACGACGCCCGGCAGCGGATGGATCTGTATGCTCCGACTGCCGGCGGACCCTATCCGACTCTGGTCTTCTTCTATGGCGGAGGATGGGATTCAGGGTCGCGCGAACTCTACGGCTGGGCGGCGCAGGCCCTGGCGGCGCAAGGGTTTGTCGTGGCCCTCCCCGATTATCGGCTGGCGCCCCAGGCCGTCTTCCCCGCCTTCATCGAAGACGCCGCCGCCGCCACGGCCAGGACGGCCGATATCGCCGCCGCTCATGGCGGAGATCCCGACAGACTGGGTGTCCTGGGTCATTCGGCGGGCGCGCATCTGGCCATGATGATTGCGCTGGACCGCCGCTATATGGAGGCCGTGGGTCGTCCTGGCCTGATCAAGGCGGCGGCGGGTTTGGCCGGTCCCTATGATTTCCTGCCGCTTGACGCGGGGGCGGCGCGGAACGCCTTCGGGCGGGCGCCGGACCCTACTTTGACACAGCCGGTCACCTTCGTTCGTCCCGACGCACCGCCGATCTGGTTGGGCCATGGCACAGAAGATGTCGTGGTTCACGCAGAGGACACGACCATTCTGGACCAGCGTATGAGGGCGGCCGGCGGACGATCCGAGGCGAAACTCTATCCCGGCCTGGATCATGCCGACATGGTCGCCACCTTCTCACCGCTCTTCCGCAAGAAGGCGACCGTGCTGGCCGACGTGACCCGATTCTTCCATCGGGAGCTGGCGCCGGGAGCTGGATTGAGTCGCGATCCCCAGTTTTTGTGAGTGAACCGCATTTTCGTTAGAGGGGCACCCTTTTCAAAAATGCGACTTAATGCCAATATGACTGCGGGTCGGATTTAAGTATTCGTACCGATCTTTTACGGCCCGTTCCGAACCTGACCTGGCTCCGGTGCGCGTATGCGCGCCGAACCTGCTGGCTCCGGGACGGGCCGTCTCCGTATGGAGACCGCCAGCGCGCGCAAACATCGAAATTTGGGAAGGTGGTGCGGGCGGCCGGGGTCGAACCGGCACTCCTCTCGGAACTGGATTTTGAATCCAGCGCGTCTACCAATTCCACCACGCCCGCAGCGGAAGGATCGCCTCATGCCACAGAGGCGACGGCGGCGTAAAGCGTGAACCTTAAGTCACGACCTCAACATGTGGATCAACGCCACCGGCCAGAACCCGCTTGGCGCGGATGTACATCTCGACGCGTTGCATGACGATCATGCCCATGGCGAGGACCAGGAAGGCGTCGGTGACGGCCATGGCGTTCAAATGCCATTCGGCGGCGTGGGTCTCAATCATGTCGCGCAGGCCGGCGCGGCCCGCGAACAGCACGACCAGCAGGATCAGGCCAAGGGGCGAGGCCTGGGCCATCAGGGAGCCGTCCGGCTCCTTTTCGATGGTGACGGTCTTGCCGCGATACCAGCCGGCGGCGCCGCCCAGAAGGGCGCCCAGGGCCAGGACGGCCCAGGCGTCGGGGCCGAAGGGAGCGTGGACGGCGCGCGGGCTGTAGCTCGAGCCCCAGATCCCAAGCCCGATCAGGGGTACGACGATAGCGGGCATGATCCACAGGAACTGCGGTTTCAGCACCCGCTTGCGCCGGTTCTTCAGCAGCACCAGGATCAGCACGGCTGGGAAGACCAGCAGCGGTATGAGCTTCTCGGGCGACATGGCGATCCTCCGGCGCCTCCCCCCGGAGACTGATCGCCGTCAGCCTAGCGCTGTTACGGGCGGCTTGGAAGCGGGGCGACCGTCTGTTCGATGGCGCCGAAGATCGAGTGATGGTGGTCGTCCAGCATCTCGATCCGGACCGTGTCGCCATGGGCCAGGAAGGGGGTCTCGGGCGCGCCGCGCAGGATCGTCTCGACCGTGCGGACCTCGGCGATGCAGGAATAGCCCAGGCCGCCTTCGGAGACCGGCTTGCCGGGGCCGCCGTCGGCGTCGCGGTTCGAGACGGTGCCCGAGCCGATGATGGTCCCGGCCGACAGGGACCGGGTCTTGGCCAGGTGGGCGATCAGGGTTCCGAAGTCGAAGGTCATGTCCACGCCGGCGTCGGCCTTGCCGAAGTCGGCGCCGTTCAGCTGGACGGTCAGTTCGCCGTGCAGCTTGCCGTCCTTCCAGCGGTCGCCCAGAGCCTCGGGCGTCACGAAGACGGGGGACAGGGCGCTGGCGGGCTTGGACTGGACGAAGCCGAACCCCTTGGCCAGTTCGGCCGGGATCAGGTTGCGCAGGGAGACGTCGTTGACCAGGCCGACCAGGCGGATGGCGGCCAGGGCCTGGTCCCGCGTCGCGCCCTGGGGCACGTCGCCGACGACGACCACGATCTCGGCCTCAAGGTCGCAGCCCCAGGCGGGGTCGGCGAGGGGGATTGGGTCACGAGGCGCCAGGAAGCCGTCGGAACCGCCCTGGTACATCAGGGGATCGGTCCAGAAGCTGGCGGGCATTTCGGCGCCGCGCGCGCGGCGCACCAGCTCGACATGGTTCACATAGGCCGAGCCGTCAGCCCACTGATAGGCGCGGGGCAGGGGCGAGGCGGCGTCGCGTTCGTGGAAGCGGCCGCGCGGCACGGCCTCATGCTCCAGGCTCTCGGCCAGGGCCAGAAGCCGGGGTCCGCAGCGCTCCCAGTCGTCCAGCGCGGCCTGGAGGGTGGGGGCGATCAGGAAGGCGTCGGTGAACCAGTGCAGGTCCTGCGAGACGACCACGAGGCGGCCGTCGCGGCCGTGCTTGAGCGAGGCGAGTTTCATGCCCAAGGCCTAGCCCGAATTCGCGGCGGGGGGAACAGAGGGGCAGTCAGTGGCGGGCGCCGCCGACGTGACCGGGGGCGCCTGGGCGAGGGGTCGAGAGCTGGCGGTGGGCGGCGCGCAGCTCGCGGATCCGCTCCTCGCGCCGGCACCAATGATCGTTGAACTGGGCCACGGCTTCGCGCAGGGCGGCGAGTTGCTCCGGCTTGGTCATGTCGCGCTCGACCTCCTTGTCCGTCGGCTTGTCGGGCGCCGGGGGCGGGGCGGGCTTGGGCGGATGGGGGGCGTAGGCGGGCTTCTCCAGCACCTCGACTCCGTGATCCTCGTGGGCTTCCGGGGCGCCGTGTTCGACGCGGTCGCCCTTGATGACCACATGGCTGTTGGACACCACGGTGACATTGGCGGGGACGGCGGCAGGCCGATGCGAGGTCTCGCCGTGACCGGGCTTGTGGACGTGATCAGGCGCGGGCTCTTCCTTAGGCTTTACGGCCTCCTTGATCCGGCCCTTCAGGGCGTGGTCGATGGCCTTCAGCGGCTTGGCGGGGCCGTCGGCCAGGACCACGACAGCGCCCAGGCAGTCGTCCAGGGTGGCGCGCAGGGTCTTGGCGGCGCCGGTCAGGGCGTCGCTGTTGGCGGTCATGGCCGCCTGACAGGCGCGGTCGATGGCACGCCAGATCGATTCGGCAGCGTCGGGTTGGGCGGTCGAGGCGCTCTTGCCCGCCCGCCAGGCCAGGACCATCAGTCCGAGGACCAGGGCCGCCAGCAGCAGGAGCAGCAGCGGGTGAACGCCGAGGAATAGCGTAGAATCAACGGGTTCGAACGCCGCCGGATCGGGCGTCTGGAAGTCCTGCGGATAGTTGGAGACGTTCGCCGACATGCCGCACCCTGTCTGACCCGTTGTTCGCCGACCCATGATGCCGCAGCCGCGAAGCTGGGCCAAGTGAAAGCTTAACGATGTTCGGTGAGCAGGGCCTTGGCCTCGGCGCCGGCGCGGGCGGCGGGGTCGCGCACCTCGACCTCGACCACCACCCCGCCCTCGGGTTCGACCGCCCACAGATAGCGGCGCTCGACCTCGACCTCGCGGCCGGACGGGGCGAATCCGACATAGGAGTCGCCCCAGGGGGTGATCTTCTTCAACTCGACGAAGGGCATGGCGCAGGCGGCGTCCAGCTCTTCTTCGGCCATCTTGGTCAGTTCGTCGTCGGTCGGGGTCATGGGGTCAGTCTTACAGGAGGAAACGGCTTTTTGCTTTCGTCATCCTCCGGGCCGCGAAGCGGAACCGGGGGACCCAGCGGCGCCGAAGGCGAAATTCATCCGCCGCAAGAACGCTAAGGGGCGAGTCCGCGACAGGTTCGCGCTCGCGCGCGCCGCTGGGTCCCCCGATCTGCGCCGCTGCGCGGCTTGTCGGAGGATGACGAAAGAGGAGGTCAGTCTTCGTCGGCATAGATGGCGACGTGGGGCGGCGTATTCGAGGCCACGGCGCCCCGATACATGCCCGAGGTGTTCATGGCGAAGGCCGGCGTTCCGTCCAGCCCCATGACGATGACGCCGCCGTCACCGCCGAGGGCGCCCACCTCTGCGATTTCCGCTTGGGCGGCGACGGCTCCCGTGTGAAGTTCATCTACGATCGTGATCGTATCGCCATCGCTTGATCGATTGGCGGCATCTGCGTTCTCTAACGCTGAGGACAGACTTCCATTGCGATTTTCACGCATGGTTCGAATCCGGGTGCAGATGTCGCGGGCCACGGTGGAGCGGATGAAATACTCGCCCGAGCCGGTGGCGGAGACCGCGCAGCCGTCGGCGTTGGAGGCGTAGGTGCCGGCGCCGATGATCGGCACGTCGCCGACTCGGCCCCAGCGTTTGGCGGTCATGCCGCCGGTCGAGGTGGCGGCGGCGAGACGGCCCTGGCTGTCCAGGGCGACGGCGCCGACGGTGCCGAACTTGCGTTCGTTCAGAGGCGGAGCGACGGCCGCTTGGGCTCCGGGCGCGGGCGCGCCGGCGGGACGGGCGGGCAGGGGCAGGCCGGTCTCGGTCAGGGCCTTGATCAGGCCCTGCCAGCGGCGTTCGGTGAAGAAGAAGGACGGATCGACCTGTTCGAGACCGGCCTGGGCGGCGAAGGCGTCGGCGCCCGGGCCGATCAGCATGACGTGCGGCGACTGTTCCATCACCGCGCGGGCGGCGGCGACCGGGTGGCGGGTGGTGGTCAGGCCGGCGACGGCGCCGGCGGTCAGGTCCGCACCGTTCATGACGGCGGCGTCCAGCTCGTTGCGGCCGGCGGCGGTGAAGACGGCGCCCCGCCCGGCGTTGAACAGGGGATCGTCCTCCATGACCTGGACGGCGGCCTGGACCGCGTCCAGCGCCGAGCCGTCGCGCGCCAGGACCGCCGATCCGGCGTCCAGCGCCCGTTGCAGGGCGGCGCGATAGGCGGCGTCCTGTTCCGGCGTCAGGCTGGATCGCTCGATCACGCCCGCGCCGCCGTGGATGGCCAGGGACCAGCGCGGGACGTCGGTCGGGGTCTGGGCGGAGGCGGGGGATGCGGCGAGAACGGTCAGGGCGGCGAGGGCGGTCGAAACGGTGCGCAGCTGCATGAATGCACGAATCCACCCGAATTTTTTTGAGTCTATTTTAGTGGATTCTTCGGCGGCGCCGGGGCGGGGCGACGCGTGGTGATGCGCCTGTGGTTCAGTCCGAGTCGTTCGTGTCATGGCCGGCTCCCCGCGTTGAGCCGCCATTCTAACCCGGCGTGGGGGCGTGTCAGGTCGATGGCGGTGAGAATCTGAAAAGCGGTGCGTTTTTCAGAAGCGAGACGGGCGAGATTGTGCGTGTGATCTCATTTGCCGTCACCCTCGGGCTTGTCCCGAGGGCCCACCTGTCCGCCGCACTAAACCCGGCCGCAGGTCGAAGCCGCGTCCGCCGTGGGCCCTCGGGACGAGCCCGAGGGTGACGGGGCTCATCCCCGATGGTGCAGTCGCTTCCAGACGCGGTAGCCGACGATGGGGGCGAAGCCGCAGATCAGGGCGGCGAGGAGGACCGTCCAGAATCCGCCGTCCAGCCAGAACTTGCCCGCCAGGGCGCCGGCGCCGGCCGCGAGGGCCGGGCCGAGCCAGGGCAGCCAGGTCGGCGGCCGCATCCGCATTCAGGCGTCGACCTTGATGACGCCGCGACGGATCTGGTCCAGTTCGATGGAGTCGAACAGGGCCTGGAAATTGCCGTTGCCGAAGCCCTCGTTGCCCTTGCGCTGGATGATCTCGAAGAAGATCGGGCCGAAGGTGTCCTGGGTGAAGATCTGCAGCAGCAGGCCCTCCTCGTCAGACCCGTCGATCAGGATGCGGTTTTTGCGCATCCGTTCCACGTCCTCGCCATGGTTGGGCAGGCGTTTGTCGATCAGCTCGAAATAGGTCTCGATCGTGTCCTGGAAATCGACGCCCCGGGCCCGCATGGCCTCGACCGTCTCGAAAATGTTCTCGGTGGTCAGGGCGATGTGCTGGATGCCTTCGCCGTTGTAGCGGCGCAGGAATTCCTCGATCTGGGAATTGTCGTCCTGGCTTTCGTTCAGCGGGATGCGGATGGCGCGGTCGGGCGCGATCATGGCCTGCGAGAACAGGCCGGTCGCCTTGCCCTTGATGTCGAAATACTTCTGCTCTTCGAAGTTGAAGACCGAGCCGTAGAAGCCCGACCAGGTGCGCATCTGGCCGCGACGGACGTTGTGGGTCAGGTGATCCAGGATCTCGAGACCCATCGAATTCTTGCGCTCGGCCTCTTCCCAGCCTTCGATCTCGTCCCAGGTGTCGTACAGCGAGCCGGCGTCGCCGTACTGGTCGATGACGTACAGCAGCGAACCGCCGATGCCCTGAAGGATGTAGGGATAGTCGCCCAGGGCGCCCCCGTTCGCATCGGTCGCCGCCACGGCGCCGCGTTCCAGCGCGCCCTCATAGGCAGCCTTGGCGTCGCTGGTGCGGAAGGCCATGCCGTTGGCCGAGGGGCCGTGGTCGGCGGCGAAGGCCTGGGCCTGGCCCTTGGGCGTGCGGTGGACCAGGAAGGAGATGTCGCCCTGTTTCAGGCGCACGACATCCGTCTTGGGGTTCACATGGGTCTGGGTGAAGCCCATCATTTCAAGGCGCGCGATCATCGCCTTCGGTTCCGGGCCGGTGAACTCGACGAATTCGAATCCATCGACGCCGAGGGGGTTTTCCAGGTTGATCTGTTCCGCAGTCGTCTGATCAGGGGTGGGGGTCATGTCGTTCATGGCGCGTCTCCCGCGTAGCTTTGGTGGCGGGCTTAACCGAAAGGGGCCGCCGATTGGCGCGGAACCTAGTCGCGGATGACGACAGAGCCAAGGCAGACCACGGGGTCGTGATGCCGGCCGCTCCAGCGGCCCCTGAAGATTCAGCGCAGGACGGCCTCGGTATCGGCCAGACGCACATCATGCATCTGGTCCAGATAGGCGTCGTAGTAGCCCTTGTGCGCCGCGCCGACGATGGTCAGCATCCGCGTGCCGGGATAGCGGCCCAGCACGTCGCGCATATTGGCGACCATGCGCAGGTTGCGGGTTTCCCAGAAGCCGACGTACTGGCGGCCAAAACCTTGGGACGACGGTTCCATCAGTGCGGCGCCGAAGTCCGACTGATAGACCAGAGCCGGCGCATCCGACGCATTATAGGTGCGGTACATCTGAAGAACACCGTCCGGTTCGGCCAAGGCGGCGCGCAGGCGGGTATCGGTCGCCCTGCGGGCATGGCTGGCGGGATTGTCCCACGCGCTCATGATCGCCGCGCCGTAGGCTTCCACTTCGGCGGGATCGGCGCCGTCCGACGAGTCGGCGGAATGGTCGTCGACGCTCCAGAGACGCTCCAGACCGAGTTGAGCCGCAAGAGGCGCCGCGATCAGATAGGTCTCGTTGTGCTCGGCTTTGATCCTGTTCAAGTTCGTGACCAGAGCCGCATTCAGGCCGTCTTGCGCGATACGGTCCTCCGGTTGGAGGCGAAGCCACTGCACGAGCGCGGATCCGTTTTCTCCCGCAGCCATGAAGACCGCCGCCAGACGGCGTCGCTGGGCGGGCGTGGGTTGAGCGGGCCAATCCGAGAGAAGACGCTCGGCCTCGGCATTGGCGGCCGGCACGTCCAGGTTCACGGCCGCGTTGGCGACGGTGGTATCGTCGCAATAGGTCTTGACCGTTTCGGCATAGCGCGACGGATAGCGACGCAGGCTGTCGCACTGCAGGCCGGATAGGTCTTCCGTTGCGATGGCGGTGGGCCGCCAGGCGGCGAGGCGATCCAGAAGCGGCGTCAGCAGGGCGGGCTGAAAGCTATCGTCCAGATTCGAAAGATGCGGCGTGCCGAGCACCAGCACCTCGTTCGGCGCACCGGCGGGAGGCCCTTTCAGTTCGGACGGATGGAAGGCGGGGTGATAGGCGGGCGGCGCGACCTGCTGGGCCAGGGCTGATGATCCAGCGGTCAGAGCCAGTAGGACGGACGACAGGGCCGGTGACAGGAATCGCAAAGAACGGATCATCGCGGGAGCCTCGAGGCTGAAAGAAGGACGCCGCCTCATGGCGACGCGAGACGCTTCATCCGACGAAACGATGATCGACGCCCGTTAAACTTTGGACATTCTGGGGCGTGGTTCAGCCCGCTGCGGGAATCGTGGTGTTGTGGATCAACGCATCGGTGGGAGCGGCGGGGGATGGCGATGACACAGTTGAAGAGCGGCGACGGTGTGGAGGACGGGCCTGTCCGGCTGTGGGTGCTGTGGCGGAGGCTAAAGGCGCTATTTCCAGTCTGGAGCCTCCTCCCCTCCAGCCTCTACACGCCCGGCGCCTGGGGCTATGCGGGGGTGGATTTCGTCAGCGGGTTCCGCCGCAACCCCTCGACGCTGAAGACCTTCGATCTATTGGACGGGGTGGATGAAGCTGGCTTCGAAGCCCTGTACGCTCTGGCGAATCTGAACGCGCGTCGGCAGGACCAGATTTTACGGTTCGTCATCGTCGGTTATCTGACGGTCCCGCTGTCGATCCTGGCCCTGCTGGCCGAGCTGGCGGGAGATAGTCTGTTGAGCTTCACGCGCTCCCATATGTGGGAGGTGATCAGTCTCCTCGTCGCCGTGGGCTTGGGGCCGATCACCTATATGATGAGCCAGTGGCGGTCGCGTCAGATCATCGGCGTGCTGGACCTGGTCCGCATCGAGCGGGGGCTGGCGTCGGATCGGTCGAACGACTAGCCGTCAACCCGGCAGCAGCCGCGTCGCCCATTCCGCGCCCAGCAACAGTCCTGCCGCCACCACGCCCAGGATCGTCAGCCAGCCCGTCGTCACCGCCGCCCCGGCGAGAACGAACAGGCCGTCGCGCTGGATCAGGCCGACCGACAGCAGGGCCAGGGCGACCGACGGGATGGTGTTGGTCATCGGCAGGACGATGGTCAGGGTGGCCAGGATCATGAAGGCCGCCGCCAGCTTCTCGCCCGGCCCGTCGGCGAAGCGACGCAGGCGGGGGCGCGACAGCCGGTCGATCCAGCCCAGTTTCGACTCGGCGAAATCGGCCATGGCCTTCAGCCATGACGCCTTGGCGCGCAGGTTCAGCAGCCAGCGCGGCAGCCAGGGCTCCTCGCGCCCGACCAGCATCTGCGCGGCCAGCAGAATGATCGCGACGCCGACGACCTGGGGCACGCCGTACAGGCCGGGGACCAGGCAGGGGATGGACAGCAGCAGGATCAGCAGGCCGTAGGCCCGCTCGTCCAGCCGGTCGCGGATCTCGTCCAGGGTCAGGCCGGCCTCGCCGCCTTCGTCGGAAAGTCGGCGCAGCAGGCGGGTGAGGTTTTGGCTGACGTCGTCGGCGAGGCCAGCGGGGCGGGGAGCGGTCATTGGACGCTCCTTAAATGGAGGCGACGGCGGTCGCGAGCGTTGCGGTGTCGCAGCGGGTGACGGGGAGGCCGGGTCTTGCTACGGCTTCAGGTCTCCCGGGGGACTATCCATGCTTCGCAAGCTCTATGACGGCGTCTTCAATCTGGCGCGCCATCGTCACGCCACGCCCGCGCTGGCGGTGGTGTCCTTCGCCGAGAGTTCGTTCTTTCCCATTCCGCCCGATGTGATGCTGGCGCCGATGATCCTGGCCAAGCCGGAGAAGGCCTATTTCTATGCAGGCGTCTGCACCCTGGCTTCGGTTCTGGGGGGGATCCTGGGCTACGCCATCGGCTATTTCCTGACCGACGTCGGCTTGGCGATCCTGAAGCTGCTGGGCCATGCGGACGGGCTGGATCATTTCCGCGAGTGGTTCGCCCAGTGGGGGCTGTGGGTCATATTGATCAAGGGCTTCACCCCCATTCCCTACAAGCTGGTGACCATCGCCTCGGGCCTGGCGGCCTTCAGCTTCCCGATCTTCATGGCGGCGTCAGTGGCGACGCGCGGCGGGCGGTTCTTTCTGGAGGCCTGGATCCTGAAGACCTGGGGACCGGCCATGCTGGCCCAGGTCGAGAAGCGGCTGGCTCTGTGGTCCGGGATCGGGTTGGCGGTGCTGATCGCCCTGATCGTCGTGCTGAAGCTTCTGTAAGTCGACGGCGAGACTGGACCGGAGTAAGACCGTTTCACGATGAGAAACCTCTATCGCCTGCTGACCCGTTGGTGGACCGCCTTCGCCCTGGCCGCGTCGCTGGCCATGCTGGGTGCGGCCCATGCGTTTGAGCGCTTCGCGGGCCTGGCGCCCTGCAACCTGTGTCTGAAGCAGCGCGAGGTCTATTGGGGCGCGGTGGCCGTAGCGGTGGTGGCGACGTCCTGGACCATTCTGAGCGGCAGCCGGCGGGGCACGCCCCGGATCGCCTCCTTCCTGCTGGCCGCCGTTTTCGCCACCGGCGCGATCACCGCGATCTTCCACGTGGGCGGCGAATACAAGTGGTGGAGCCTGCCGGCGACTTGCGTCGGCGGGGGCGCGGTGGATCTGGAAAGCCTGACCGCCCTGGCGCTGGGGACGGGGCCGAGCCAGCGGGTGGCCATGTGCGACGCCGTGGCCTGGAGCTGGCTGGGCGTGTCGATGGCCGGGTGGAACGCCCTGATATCCCTGGCGTTGGCGATATTCAGCCTGCTGGCGGCCAAACGCCCCAAGGACGCCCGCGCCCCCCGGTTCGAAAAGGCCTGACGCCATGACCGAAGCCGCCCCTCATATCCCGCTGCCTCGCCCCGGAATGGGCGCCAGCAAGGCGCGGATGGACGAGATCCTGCGGGTCGATCACGCCGGCGAATATGCGGCCGTGCTGATCTACCGCGCCCAGAAGGCTGTGTTCGAAGGGCGCAAGGCCCATGGCGACATGGTGCGCGACCTGGGCGAGATGCAGGACCAGGAGGCGGTGCATCTGGCGCGGTTCGAACGGCTGCTGAACGAGCGCCGGGTGCGACCCACGGCGATGACGCCGCTGTGGCGGATCGCGGCCTCGGCCCTGGGGGCAGGCACCGCCCTGATGGGCGAGAAGGCGGCGCACGCCTGCACCGAGGCGGTGGAGAGCGTGATCGAGAAACACTATGCCGACCAGATCGCCGAGATCGGCGACCGCGACCCGGCCCTGGCCGCCGAGCTGAAACAGTTCCGCGACGAGGAACTGGCCCACCACGACCACGCCATCGACCACGGCAGCCGCGAGGCGCCGGCCTATCGGCTGCTGAGCGGGGTGATCAAGGCGGGGTGCCGGGTGGCGATCAAGGTCAGCGAGAAGGTCTGAGGGCCACGCCCGCTCCCCGTCGTCGCAGCCGCCTATAATCGTCATCCTCGCCCTTGTGGCGAGGATCCATACTCCCGGTCTTTGAGGTCGGGCGGGGCTGCGGAGGCGCCGGGAGTATGGATCCTAGGGACAAGCCCTAGGATGACGGAGCCAGGGGGGTGCGGTTCCCCCTTCAGAAGATCTCGAACAACCCCGCGGCCCCCATTCCGCCGCCGATGCACATGGTGACGACGCCGTATTTGGCGCCGCGCCGCTTGCCCTCGATCAGGACGTGGCCGGTCATGCGGGCGCCCGACATGCCGTAGGGATGGCCGATGGAGATGGCGCCGCCCGAGACGTTCAAAAGCTCGTCCGGAATGCCCAGGGTGTCGCGGCAATAGAGAACCTGGACCGCAAAGGCCTCGTTCAGTTCCCAGATGCCGATGTCGTCCACCGTCAGGCCGTGGCGTTTCAGCAGTTTGGGCACGGCGTAGACCGGGCCGATGCCCATCTCGTCCGGTTCGACCCCCGCCACCGCCATGCCGCGATAGGCGCCCAGCGGCTGGAGGTTGCGCTTCACCGCCTCGCCGGCCTCCATGATCACGCAGGCCGAGGCGCCGTCGGAAAGCTGGGACGCGTTGCCTGCGGTGATGAATTCGCCCTGCTGAATCTCCTCGCCGCTGCCGAAGACCGGCTTCAACGCCTTCAGGCCCTCAAGCGTCGTGTCGGGCCGGTTGCCCTCGTCCTTCGACAGGGTCACGTCTTTCGAGGCGGTCTCGCCGGTCGCCTTGTCCGTGACCAGCATGGTGGTGGTCATGGGCACGATCTCGGCGTCCAGCCGACCTTCCGCCTGGGCCGCCGCCGTCCGCTGCTGGGACTGAAGGGCGTATTCGTCCTGGCGGTCGCGGCTGATGTTGTGGCGACGGGCCACGACCTCGGCCGTCTCCAGCATCGACATATACATATGGGGCGCCAGTTTCAGTAGGGCCTCGTCCTTGCCCCGGTACAGGTTCATGTGCTGGTTCTGGACCAGGGAGATGCTCTCCAGTCCGCCGCCGACCGCCATCTTCTGCTGGTCGAACACCACCTGTTTGGCCGCTGTGGCTATGCCCATCAGGCCGGAGGCGCACTGGCGGTCCAGGCTCATGCCCGGAACCGTCGAGGGCAGGCCGGCGGCCAGGGCGATCTGGCGGGCGACATTGGTTCCGGTCGATCCCTGCTGCAGGGCCGCGCCCATGATCACGTCCTCGATCTCGGCCGGATCGACGCCGGCGCGCTGGACCGCGTGTTTCACCGCATGGGCGCCGAGCTGCTGGGCCTGGGTGTCGTTGAACGCGCCGCGATAGGCGCGGCCGATCGGGGTGCGGGCGGTGGAGACGATAACGGCTTCGCGCATGGGACTTGCTCCTGGGGCTATGGCCCTCGGGGCTGCTGGAGCCCCGTTCCTGTCTGGTTGGACCACTTAAGACGTGGCTTGGGATGTTTCCTCGGTTCCGAAGTTAGGCGCCTCACGCGGCGTCAACGCAAGATGCGGGTCGCTTGGAACGGCGCCGCTTGCCCAATCCGCGTTCGCCCATTGTGTTGAAATGGCGCCACAGTCGCCACATTCATCGAAGCCGGGCGGAACTAGGGCGAAGGGGTGTCGTTTGGCTCGGGAATGTCGGGCAACAGCTCGGCTTCGGGCATTTTTACAGATTGAGGAAGCTATGAAGCTCAAACTTCTCGCCTCCGTCGCCGTAGCGGGGCTGTTCGCAGCTGGCGCGGCCTCGGCAGAACCCAACGGCTGGTATGGCGCGATCGACGCCGGCTATCACATGATGGACGACATCAACGCCGAGTCTTCGACGACCGGCGTGAACTGGAACTACGAGGTCAACGACGGCTGGGCGGCCTTCGCCCGTCTCGGTTACCGTTTCAACCCCAACTGGCGTGTTGAACTGGAAGGCGGCTATCGCTCGGGCGACATCGGCACCGTGCGCGCCGTGTCCGGCACTGGCGGCCTCTGCAACCTGACCCCGGCGACGGGCGGCTGCTTCTCGCCTGAAGGCGACATCGAGTCCGCCACCCTGATGGCCAACGTCATTTATGACTTCGGCTATGAAGCTTGGGGCATTCGTCCCTTCGTCGGTCTCGGCGCTGGTGTGAACCGCGTCACCACCGACACCATCGGCAACCTGCGTGACAATCGCGGCGCTGCTTTCGCAGCTGACGATGACTCGACCAAGTTCGCCGCTCAAGCGATCGCCGGTCTGGCCTGGGCCGTGGGCGACCGCACCAATATCGACCTGACCTATCGTTACCTGACGGGCGATGCGACCTTCGCTTCGACGACGAGCGCCGGCGGGACCGCCTTCGGTGAATGGGACGGCGACTACGATCAGTCGCACACCGTGACCCTGGGTCTGCGCTACAGCTTCGGTGCGGAAGAGGTGGCTCCTCCGCCGCCTGCCCCGCCTCCTCCGCCCCCGCCCCCGCCGCCTCCTCCGCCCCCGCCGCCCGCTCCGGTCGCTCAGGCTCCGGTTGACCGTCAGTTCGTGGTCTACTTCGACTGGGATCGCTCGGACCTGACGGCTGAAGCCCGCTCGGTCGTGGCTCAGGCCGCCAACTACGCCAAGTCGGGTCGTCCGACCCGCGTGGTGATCGTCGGCTACACCGACACCTCGGGCTCGGCCGCCTATAACCTCGGCCTGTCGAACCGTCGTTCGCGCACCGTTGCGGACGCCCTGGTCGCCCAAGGCGTCAACGGCGGCGCCATCTCTCTGGACGGCAAGGGCGAAACCGCCCTGGCCAAGGCCACGGCTGACGGCGTGCGTGAGCCGCTGAACCGTCGCGCCACCATCGACATCAACTTCTAAGCTTTTGTGATCGCCGGCCTGACATCCGTCGGGCCGGCGACTCAGGCATAGATTGTGCGCCGATGAGGGCGAGGGTCGTCGTTTCCTTCGGGAGGCGGCGGCCTTCGGCTGTGTGTCTTATGTTTCATGATCGGGGATATTCGTCCGATACGAGGCTCAAATTGGGTTGAACGCCTCCGTCGGAAAAGTCACAGTGGCCAGGATGATGGGGTCCTTCGCTAGCGATTTCGAAGACGCAGAGCGGCCGAGTGCGCCCCCGAGGAACGGCGTTTTGCAATCGAGAGATGTTTAATGGTGGACGCTCGCCACGTTTCTCGTTCCGTGTCGACCCGTCGGCAACGTCGTTACAGGCTTCGCGCCGAGGTTTCTTCCTATCTGCAGCCCCGCATGAGGCTGTCGCCGACATCGCCATCTGTTGACGAGTACAGCAGGGCGGCGCGCGATCTGCTTTCCCATATCAAGTCCCGTCCCGAACCGGCCGGTCTTCATGGCCGCCGGTTCCTGATCGTCTCGGCTCCGTTCGGTCGTTTCAGCCTGGCCCTGGCGGAGGTGCTCGAGGCCCGTGGCGCCACGGTGCGGCGGATGATCTTCAACGCCGGCGACGCGATGGAATGGCGTCGAGCCGGCGGCGTGGTGTTCAAGGGCGGAGACGAAGCCTGGGCGTCCCGTCTGGCGGAGATGACGGCCGGTTACACCGATGTCCTCCTGTTCGGCGAGGGCGGACCTTATAATCGCGCCGTACTGTCGTCGGCGGACAAGGGGCTGGCCGCCAAGGTCTGGGTGCTGGAGAACGGCTATTTCCGTCCGGACTGGATCACGGTGGAACGCAACGGGGTCAACGGGTCCAGCGGCTTGCCGCGCTTCAAACAAGCCTATGCGGCGCCCGCGCCGGAACTGCCTGAGCCCATTTCGGTGGGGCGTATCCTGCCGTATCATGTGGTCAACATCAGCGCCTATCATCTGGTCCAGGGGCTGGGCGGTCTGCTGTTCCCGCGCTTCGCCAACCACTACACGGTTTCGCCCCTGGCCCAGTGCTTGGGCCATATCAGACGGTACCTTGGGCTGGCTTTCCAGTCGCCCACGGCGAGCCATGTGGACGTTATCGCGGCGAGGGGGGATTTCTTCATCGCCTGTCTTCAGCGCGAGGGAGACGCGCAACTGCTGCGCTATTCGCGCTATCCCGACAATACGGCGTTTCTGGCCGGGTTGATGACCAGCTTCGCCGCCCATGCGCCCCGTCAGGCGCGGCTGGTGGTCAAGAATCATCCGCTGGATCCCGGCGTGATCGATCTGGCGGCGGTTACGCGGCGACTGGCGATAGAACATGGGCTGCAAGGCCGGGTCGATTTCATCGACGGCGGCAATCTGGCCCAGCTGTGCCGGGCGTCGCGCGGCATGGTCGTGAACAATTCAAGCGCGGCCCTGTCCGCCCTGGGCTTCCAGACCCCGGTCAAGGTGCTGGGTGACGCCTTCTTCGACTTCGACGGTCTGACGGACCAACAGTCGCTAAACAGCTTCTGGGCCGCGCCCCAGGCGCCGGATGCGGCGCTGTTTGCTCGTTTCCGCGCCCATGTGATCGCCCAAAGCCAGGTGAACGGCAATTTCCACGAACCGCGGGCGATCCAGCGGACGGCGCATGGCGTCGCGGATATGTTTGAGCGTATTTCTAACTGATCCGACATAGCGCGATATGAATGTTGCGATGGAGCCACAGAAGGGCCTTGTCGTATCACTGTCGTATAACTGTCGCCTGACATTGCAACACCAGACGTAGATGGGGCCAGATTTCGGCAGGCGACCCCGCCTGCCGCCTTTAGGGCCCGGTCCGGCCTTCATCTGGGGATAGATGCAATGATCAACCGCAAGCGCCTCTTCTGGGCGACCACCGCCATCGTCGGCGTCATGGCCGGCGCCGGCGCCGCCTCGGCGCAATCGACCGGTACGGAAGCCGCCGAACTGAACGAAATCGTCGTCACCGGTCAGCGCGGTCCGCGCACCATCGACGGCGCCATCGTCGCTGAAAACGTCGGCAAGAGCCGTTCGACCATCACGCAAGAGTTCATCGCGAGCCAGGCCTCGGGCCAGTCGATCAACGAGGTGCTGAACCTCGTTCCCGGCATGAACTTCACCAACAACGACCCTTATGGTTCGTCGGGCGGCAACATCCGCCTGCACGGCTTTGACGGCAACCGCATCGCCCAGACCTTCGACGGCATGCCGCTGAACGACTCGGGCAACTATGCCCTCTATACGAACCAGCAGCTTGACGGCGAACTGATCGACAAGGCGACCGTCAATACGGGCACGACCGACGCGGACAGCCCCTCGGCTTCGGCGACCGGCGGCACCATCAACATCTCGTCCATCACCCCGACCGAAGATTTCGGTGGCTGGGTCAAGGGCTCGATCGGGGACTTCAACTACAAGCGTGTCATGGCGCTGGTGAACACTGGCGAATTCGGGCCGTTCGGCACGCGCGCCTGGTTCGCCTATTCCGACCAGTCCTATGACAAGTTCAAGGGTATCGGCGACCTGGGCAAGATCCAGTACAATGCCAAGGTGTACCAGCCGATCGGCGATAACGGCGACTTCGTTTCGCTGGCTGCGCACTGGAACCGCAACCGCAATAACAACTACAACGGCCCGAACCTCTTCCGTAACACGGACGGCTCGCTGGGTTCGACGGCCGACACCAGCCCGTTCGGCTGGAACGTCGACTTCACCCCGACCTATACTGCTCCGACCTTCCGCAACGGCACGGCCGATATCGACAGCAACCTGACCAGCTACTGGGGTCTGCGGATCAACCCATCCGACACCGGCAACCTGCGCGGCCAGTCGCGCTTCACCCTGGCTGAAGGTCTGATCTTCACCTTCGACCCTTCGTTCCAGTACGTTCTGGCCAACGGCGGTTCGCAACAAACGACACTGACCGAGACCAACGCCCTGCTGCGCGGCACCCGCACGACGGGCGGCGTGGACCTGAACGGCGACGGCGACACCCTGGACACCGTCCGCGTCATGACGCCGTCCAACACCAACACCCAGCGCTACGGCATCAACTCGTCGCTGATCTGGAACCTGAACGACAACCACTCGATCCGCGCCGCCTACACCCTGGACTGGGCGCGTCACCGTCAGACCGGTCTGTACGGCGAGATCGACTTCTCCAACCCCTCCGCGCCGGTCTTCGCCGACATCTGGGGCGGTCTGAGGGAAGAGGACAACCGGATCGTGAACCTCGATGGCTACGCCCTGCGTTCGCGTGACCGCCTATCCTACGCCGAGTTGAACCAGGGCGCGCTGGAATACCGCGGCAAGTTCTTCGAAGACCACCTGCGCGTCAGCCTGGGCGTCCGCGTGCCCTACTTCAAGCGCGAGATGAACCAGAACTGCTACTCGGCCAAGGGCACCAGTTCGGTGCTCTGCACCACCCAGACGCCGCTTGTCTCCACGCTTTCGACCACCGCAAACGCTACCTACTATCGCTTTGGCAGCGCCACCTCGGGAACGGAGTACATCGCGCCCTACAGCCGCACCAAGGAGTTCGACGACGTCCTGCCGAACCTAAACGCCGTCTGGCGTTTCGACGGCGCCAGCAGCGTCTACTTCTCCTATGCGGAAAGCCTGACCCTGCCGCGCACCGACAACCTGTACACGGTTCTGTACAATACGGCCGGTGAGCTGATCAGCCCGATCCTGGATCCGGAAACCAGCAAGACCTACGACGCCGGCTATCGCTACCAGACCGGCGCCCTGATCGCCTCGGCCAACGTCTGGTACACTCAGTTCCAGAACCGCATCCTGTCGGCCTATGATCCGGAAACCAACATCTCGACCGACCGTAACGTCGGCGACGTGGACATGATGGGCTTCGACGCTCAGCTCGGCTTCTCGCCGATCGAGTCGCTGTCCTTCTACGCCTCGGCTTCGTACAACGACAGCGAGATCCAGGACGACTATCGCTCCAGCTCCACCACCACCATCCCGGTCGGTGGCAAGACCCTGGTGGAAACCCCGGACTGGACCTTCGTGCTCAGCGCCCGTTATGAAACGGGCCCGCTGGAAGCCGGGATCAAGGCCCGCTACGTCGGCGAACGCTGGCTGACCGACGTCAACGATCTGGCCGTTCCGTCCTATACGGTCGTCGATGCGGACGCCAAGTTCGACCTGAGCTACTTCGGCGTCGAAGGCACCTATGTGCAGATCAACGTCACCAACCTGCTGGACGAGCAATACTACGGCTCGCTGGGCACCGGTACGAACTCGAGCTCGTCGCTGTTCGCCAACCAAGGCCCGCCGCGCACGGTTCAGGCCTCGGTCCGCTACGCCTTCTAAGGCCAAGCCAAACTGAAACGACGAAGGGCGGTCCGTTCGCGGGCCGCCCTTTTTCTTTGCCCCGACATGATGATGCCGCCCGCCGTTGAAGTCGGGGGCGGGAGGGGCCATATGGCGCGGCTCGCGTTTCGTCCCGGACCCGCCGCCGGACCTAGACAGGATCAGTTCGCCGATGACCGCCTTCATCCCCGCCGAATGGGCTCCGCACCGCGCCATGTGGGTGGGTTGGCCCAGCCATGCGGAATACTGGTTCGAGGCGCTGGAACAGGCGCAGGACGAGGTCGAGGGGCTTGTGTGGGCGCTGGCCGGACCGGGGCGCGAACAGGTCAAGCTGATGGTCGGCAAGGCCGAGGTGCTGGCGGACGCCCAGGCGCGGTTTGCGGGCGTCGAGAATGTCGAGGTGGTGGCCGGGGAGTTCGGCGACATCTGGCTGCGCGACACCGGTCCGATCTTCGGTGCGGGGTCCAAGACGGCGGCGGCGTTCCGGTTCAACGGCTGGGGCGGGAAATATGACATGCCGGGCGACGAACTGGTCGCGGGCCAGATCGGCGAGCATTCGGGCGTGGCCCTGACGTGGAACGACTTCGTCATGGAAGGCGGGTCGCTGGATCACGACGGGGAGGGGACGGTGCTGACCACGCGCCAGTGCCTGCTGAACCCCAACCGCAACCCGGCCTGGAACCAGGACGAGGCGGTCGCGACCGCGGCGCTGGAGGCCGCAATCGGGGCAAAGGCCGTGCTTTGGCTGGGCGATGGATTGCTGAACGACCACACCGACGGTCACGTGGATAACCTGGCCCGTTTCGTCGCGCCGGGCGTGGTGGCTTGCCCGATTGCCTGGGGCCGCAACGATCCCAACGCCGAGGTCTATGACGCCACGGCGCGCGATCTGTCGTCCATGACCGACGCGGCGGGGCGTAAGCTCCGTGTGCTTAGGATCCCGTCGCCGGGTCTGGTTCTGGATGAGGACGAACGCCCGATTCCGGCCAGCCACATGAACTTCCTGATCGCCAACGGGGCGGTGATCGTGCCCACCTACGGCGACGACCGTGCAGCCGACATGGCGTGTAAGGCGTTGAAGGAAGCCTTCCCGGATCGCGAGATCATCCCCCTGCCGTCCAAGGCCATCCTGACCGGCGGCGGCTCGTTCCACTGTATTTCCCAGCAGGAGCCCGCATGACCCGCAACATCACCGTCGCCGGCATCCAGACCTCTTATGGCGAGGATATGCAGGCGAACATCGCCAAGACCATCGACTTCGTGCGCGAGGCGGCGGGCAAGGGCGCGCAGGTGATCCTGCCGTCAGAACTGTTCCAGGGGCCGTATTTCTGCGTCTCGCAGGAGGAGCACTGGTTTAGCCAGGCCTATGAATGGCGCGAGCATCCGTGCGTCACGGCCATGGCGCCGGTGGCCAAGGAATTGGGCGTGGCCATTCCCGTCTCGATCTTCGAGAAGGACGGACCCCAGTATTACAACTCGCTGGTCATGCTGGACGCGGACGGGGAGGCTCTGGGCGTTTATCGCAAGAGCCACATTCCCGACGGCCCCGGCTATCAGGAGAAATATTATTTCCGGCCGGGAGATACGGGCTTCAAGGTCTGGAAGACGCGCTTCGGCAAGGTTGGGGTCGGCATCTGCTGGGATCAGTGGTTCCCGGAGGCGGCGCGGGCGATGATGCTGATGGGCGCCGACGTCCTGATGTATCCGACCGCCATCGGCACCGAGCCGCATGACGCGAGCCTGCATACGGCTCAACCCTGGCGCCGGGCCATGCAGGGGCACGCCGTGTCCAACGCGGTTCCCGTCGTCGGCGCCAACCGGATCGGGCATGAGACGGTGACGGCGGTCGGCCAGACCTTCTACGGCCATTCCTTCATTGCTGATCAGCAGGGCGAACTGGTCGAGAGCCTGGGCGCCGAGGAGGAGGGGGTGCTGGTGCACCGCTTCGACCTGGATGAGCTGGACAAGTACCGAGCGGCCTGGGGCTTCTTCCGGGATCGGCGGACGGATCTGTATGGGGCGCTGACGGGTAAGGGCTGAAAAACTCTCCGCTCATCCCCGCGAAAGCGGGGACCCAGTTCTTTCGCGTCACCGTGCGTTGGCCATCGAGCACGCATTATTTGCGGCGCCTGAGCGCCCAAAGCGCTGGGTCCCCGCTTTCGCGGGGATGAGCGGAAACTTAGAGACGCATCCCCTCCACCGCAGCCACCAGTCGGTCGAGGTCCGCGGGTGTCGAAAGCCGGTGGTCTCCGCCTTCGATCAAGTCCAGGCGGACGTCGCCGCCCGTCAGCCGCTCGATCAGTTCGACCTGGTGACGCCAGGGAACCACGTCGTCGGCGCGGCCTTGCAGGATGTGGACCGGGGCGGCGATGTCGATGACGCCGTCCAGCAGCAGCCAGTCGCGGGCTTCCTCGAACATGCGGCGGGTCAGGACGTATTCGCCCAGGCCCTCCTCGACGATCAGGGTCTCGCCCTCGCGCAGGATGGCCTGGCGCTCGTGATCGGCCAGGCCCGGCCACATCAGCCGTTCGGTGAAGTCCTGGGCCGGATTGACCAGGATCAGGCCCTTGATCCGTTCCGGCCGCGCCAGGGCCGCCAGCAGCGAGACCCAGCCGCCCATCGAGGAGCCGACGGGGATGACCGGGCCCGACAGGCTGTCGATCAGGGCGACCGCGTCCTCGCGCCAGCGGCCGATCGTGGCCAGGCGCCAGTCGCCCGACGACTGGCCGTGGGCGAAATGGTCGTAGCGGATGAAGTGCCAGCCGCGTTCGCGCGCCGCCGCGTCCAGGGCCAGGGCCTTGGTCCCCTCCATGTCCGAGCGGAAGCCGCCGACCCAGATCACGGTCGGGCCGGCGCCCTCGATGCGTTTGAAGGCCAGGGTTTCGCCGTCGGGGCGGGACAGGTGCTGGATGTCAGTCATGGGCGGTCTTGTGCCTCGACTTTTCTCTTGCGTCATCCTCGGGCTCGACCCGGTTCGTCATCCTCGGGCTTGACCCGAGGATCGGGCGTGACGCACACGGGCGACAGAAGGCGGCCCCGGCCGCAACCCTGCGTCCCGCAGTTCTTGCGCGGCGCCGCCGATCCTCGGGTCAAGCCCGAGGATGACGGAGGAAGATTTGCCCGCACCCCAGGTCCTGTTCGTCACCTCCAACCGCATCGGCGACTGCGTCATCTCGTCGGGCGTGATCCGCGAGATCGCGCGTCAGGTTCCGGGGGCGCAGATCACCGTCGCCTGCGGCCGTCCGCCGGCGCCCTTCTTCCGTTCGGCGCCCGGCGTGGTGTGCACTATCGTGCTCGACAAGAAAAAGATGGCCGGTCACTGGGTCGATCTGTGGAAACAGGTGGTCGGCACGCGCTGGGACCTGGTGATCGACATCCGGGGTTCGGCGCTGAGCTATCTGGTCCCGGCCAAGCGGCGCATCGTCTATAATCGGTCCTGGGAGACGGGGCTGCGCAAGGTCGAGATGGTGTCGCGCCTGATGGGGTCGCAGACGCCGCTGGATCCCGAAATCTTCCTGGACGATCAGGCGCGGGCCGAGGCCGCCGCCGTCATCGATCCGCAGTTGGCCGGCGGCGCCGGTCCCGGTCGCATCATCGCCCTGGCCCCCATCGCCCACCAGCCGGGCAAGAGCTGGCCCGCCGACCGCTGGGGCGCCCTGGTCGAGAAGCTGAAGGCCGAGCCGCGCTTCGACGGTTGGCGGTTCATGCCCGTGGGTGGGCCGGGCGACCGGCCGCCGGCGACCCCGGCCCTGGAGGCTGCGGGACCGCGCGGCATCGACTTCGTCGGCAAGGGCGACATCCTGGCCTCGGCCGCCGCCATCGACCGGGCCGACCTGTTCGTCGGCAATGACTCAGGGCTGATGCACGTGTCGGCGGCCCTGGGGCGGCCGACACTGGGCCTGTTCGGCCCGACCGAGTGGTGGCTGTACGGTCCCTGGGGGCCGAAGACGCGCACGGCGGCCTCGAACGAGACGCGCGGCCAGTTCGCCCCCATCGAGGATCTGAGCGTCGATCATGTCTTCGACGCGGTGCTGGCGCTGCACGACGCCTATATCGCCGGAACGCCCGCCAACCCTTGAAAAACCGGGCTTCCCGGCGCATATTGCGGGCTTGAGGGGAACGTGGCGACAGCCGCGTGCATTCGCTCATCACGACACACGCCTTCTTTGACCACATAAGGAAACGACGCCCATTCGCCGTCCCATGCAAGCGCCACCCGTGAAAGACGGGCCGCGTATGAACCAGGATATCCGCGCCCCTCGCGTTCTGCTCATCGATCAGAATGGCGAGAAACAGGGCGTCATGCCCACCTCCGCCGCTCTGGAAGCCGCCGAGGAAGCCGGGATGGACCTGGTCGAGATCGTCTCCACCTCCGAACCGCCGGTGGCCAAGATCCTCGATTACGGCAAGCACCGTTTCCAGGAGCAGAAGAAGAAGGCCGAGCAGCGCAAGCGCCAGAAGGTCGTCGAGCTGAAGGAGATCAAGCTCCGTCCGAACATCGACACCCACGACTATGAGGTGAAGGCCAAGGCCATGCACCGCTTCTTCGACGAGGGTGACAAGGTGAAGGTCACCCTGCGCTTCCGCGGTCGTGAAATGGCGCACCCGGAACTGGGCATGAAGCTGCTGAACAAGGTCCAGGCCGACTTCGAGGAAGTCGCCAAGGTCGAGTTCTCGCCCAAGATGGAAGGCCGCCAGATGATCATGATCCTGGCCCCGCGCTGATCGACACGATCCACTTCTGACCTGACGAGCCCCGACCGGACCCGGTCGGGGCTTTTCTTTTCGCGCGTTGGGGCGGGCCTCTTGCAACTTGCGCGCGGGGCGGCTGAAAAGGGGCTCGACTCGGGGGAGGACGTGCGTGGTGTTGAGTTCAGGGGTGAAGGCGGTCGCCGTGGCGATCGCAATGTGTCTGTGTGCGGGAAGCGCAGCGGCGAAGGTCCAGACGGCAGCCGCGGCGGAGGTTCCGGGGCCGCCGCCGCTGGAGGCCTACAGCGCCACGCCGGCCATCGAATATATCGAGCTGTCGCCCAGCGGCGAACTGATCGCGCGGATCACCGTGGTGGGCGAGCTTCGGGCCATCGCCGTGACGCGGATGATCACGGGCGAACATCTGTTCGCAGCGAACATCGGCGACGCCAAGGTTCGCGACCTGCGCTGGATCGGCGAGGGGCATGTCCTGGTCGTCACCTCGCAGACGCAAGGGATCCCCTTGCTGGGAGTGCCCCGGTCCGAGCTTTACTTCGGCCAGATTCTGGATCTGGAGAAGAAGAAGCTGGTCCAGGTGCTGGACCGCACGCCGGACGTGCTGGCGGTGCTGTACGGCCCTGCCCTGACCCGCAGCACCGAGGAGGGTGACGCCCTGTTCGTCCGGGGGGTCAATATCAACAACAGCCAGATCGATCTGTACCGGATCAACCTGACCACCGGTCGGGGGCGGTCAGTGGAATCCATGGACCGGGAGACTGACGACTATGTGCTGGACGGCGAGGGGCAGGTGATCGCCAAGGCCCGCTATGTCGAGCGCGGTGGGCGCTGGTCGCTGCGGCTGCCGAAGGGGCCCGGCTTCAGCGAGACCTGGGCGGTCGACGCCCCGGTGGATACGCCCAGCCTGCTCGGCATGGGCCGCACGCCGCGCACAGTGGTCATCAGCGCGGACCGGCCGGATCTGGCGCCGGAGGACGAGGATTCGGAAACGTCGGACGTCCTGTTCGAGATCAATGTGGACACGGGCGTATGGAGCCGGCTGCCGTTCGAGCATCATCCCGATTTTCTGGTCCATCATCCGCGCACGCGCCTGCTGATCGGCGGCGGCCGCACGGAGGAGGACGGCACGCACTACGAATTCATCGATCCGACGGCGGCGCGGCGCTGGGGCGCCATCGAGCGGGCATTTGCGGGCAAGACACCGGTGCTGACGTCCTGGAACGACGCGCAGAATCGGGTGGTCGTGTTCGACGACATCGGGGATTCGGGCCTGTATCAGTTGGTCGATTTCTCGCGAGGGGCCGCGAACATCCTGGCCGAGGCCTATCCGACCATCCTGCCCGCTCAGGTCGGCGAGATGCGTCCGATTCACTATGCGGCGGCGGACGGGCTGGATATTCCCGGCTATCTGACCCTGCCGCCGGGCGTCGAGGCGCCGACGGGGCTGCCGCTAGTGGTGCTGGCGCACGGCGGGCCGGCGTCGCAGGACGTGGCCGGCTTCGACTGGTGGGCCCAGGCCCTGGCGTCGCGCGGCTATGCGGTGCTTCAGGCCAATTTCCGGGGCTCCACCGGCTATGGCCTGGCCTTTATGGAGGCGGGTTACGGCGAATGGGGCCGCAAGATGCAGACCGACCTGTCGGACGGGGTGCGCTGGCTGGCGGCCGAGGGGATCATTGATCCCGAGCGGGTCTGTATCGTCGGCGCCAGCTACGGCGGCTATGCGGCCATGGCGGGCCTGACCCTGGACGCTGGGGTCTATCGCTGCGGCGTCGCTGTCGCCGGGGTGTCGGACCTGCGCCGGATGGTCAACTGGGAGGCGCGACAGGAGGGCCGCAACGATAGCCAGACGGTGCGCTACTGGAACCGGTTCATGGGAGCGGCCCGGCTGAACGACCGGGCGCTGGACGCCCTGTCGCCGGCCCGGCTGGCCGAAACGGTCGACCGGCCTCTGCTGCTGATCCACGGCAAGGACGACACGGTGGTGCCTATCGAACAAAGCCGGGTCATGGCCGACGCCATGCGCCGGGCGGACAAGCCGGTGGAGTTCATCGAACTGCCGGGCGAAGACCATTGGCTGTCGCGCGCCGACACCCGACAGCAGATGCTGCGCGAGACGGTGCGGTTCCTGGAAGCGAACAATCCTGTGGGGCCGAACTGAGGGATTGAATGGAGGCGACGCGACGGCGCTTTTCGCGGGCCAAGCGTCGCGCTAAGCCTGGGGCATGACCCAGACGCCCCCGCCTCCCGCCGTCCGTGCGCCCGCCCTGGCGGTGCTGTTCTCGGTGGTGTTCATCAATCTGGTCGGGTTTGGGCTGGTGGTGCCGCTGCTGCCCTTCTTCGCCCAGAGCCTGAAGGCTGAGGCCTGGCAGATCACCCTAATGTTCTCGGCCTATTCGCTGGGCCAGTTTTTCGCCGAGCCCTTCTGGGGGCGGCTGTCGGATCGGATCGGACGCAAGCCCGTGCTGCTGGTCACGCTGGGGGCCAATGCGGTCGGCTATCTGATGCTGGCCTTCGTGCCTAATATCTGGCTGGCCATCGCGGTGCGGCTGTTCACCGGACTGGGTGCTGGCAATATCTCGACGGTCCAGGGTTATGTGGCCGACGTCACTCCGCCGGCGCAGAGGGCGGGGCGGATGGGGCTGATCGGCGCGGCCTTTGGCCTGGGCTTTATCGTCGGGCCGGGTCTGGGCGGACTGCTGACCCAGCCGCAGCTGGGACGGCTGGGATATCAGTTGCCGATCTTCCTGGCCGCGGCTCTGGCGGCTCTGGCGGCGGTGGGGGTGATGGTATTCCTGCGCGAGAGCCGGGCCAAGGCTGATCCCACGGCGGCGCGTCCGGCCTTCCTGGCGGGGCTGAAGGACGCCCGGACCAATCCGGTGGTGTCGCGGGTTCTGATCGTCACCCTGATCTATATGGCCGGCTTCTCGGCCATGGAGGCGGTGTTCGGTCTGTGGTCCGAGAGCCGTTACGCCTGGGGCGCGCGCGAGGTGGGGCTCAGCTTCATGATCGTGGGGGTGATCTCGACCCTGAACCAGGGCTTTCTGGCCGGGCGGCTGGCGCGCCGGTTTGGCGAGGCGCGGGTGCTGGCGACCGGGATGCTGCTGTTCGGCGCCTCGCTGGTGCTGCAAGTGCTGGCGCCGGTCGAGTGGTTTCCCGCGACCCGGCTGGAGCTGGGCGGCCTGTCCCTGCCGGTGGTGCGGGGGTGGGTCATTCCGATCGTCATGGCCGTCGGCGCCTGCGGCATGTCGCTGGCCATGCCCAATATCTCGGCCATGATCAGCCGGGCCTCGCCGCCGGACCGGCAGGGGGCGATGCTGGGGTTGAACATGGCTTCCAGCTCGGTGGCGCGCATCTTCGGGCCGATGGTGGCCGGGGCGCTGTTCTCGGGCCTGGGGCATGACTGGCCCTTCCTGATCGGCGCGCTTCTGACCATCCCGGCGGCGGTGATGGCGATCAACGCCGGCCGGGCGATCCGGAGAGGGCAGGGGGTGGCGGACGCGCCCGCCAAGTCCTTGTCCTGACTCATCTTGCGTCGGCGGGCGTCTTCGCTTACAAGCCGCGCCTTCGCGTACCGAACCGCCGGGCGAATAGGCATGCCTAGGCGGTTCATAACTCTGGAGAGACACCTCACCCGACGGGCTCAAGCAGTCCGAAGGACGGTAGCCCCTCCAACAAGGAGACTGAAATGCCGAAACTGAAGACGAAGTCGGGCGCCAAGAAGCGCTTCAAATTCACGGCCACTGGCAAGGTGAAGGCCGGGGTTGCGGGCAAGCGTCACCGCTTGATCAGCCACAACTCGAAATACATCCGCCAGAACCGCGGCACCTCGGTCATGGCCGACGCCGACGCCAAGAAGATCAAGTCCTACATGCCGTACGCCTGATCGGCGCGCGCTGTACGACGGATCTCAACCCAAAGAATTTGAAGGAATAGCGACATGGCTCGCGTTAAACGTGGCGTAACCTCGCACGCCAAGCACAAGAAGGTTCTGGAGCAGGCCAAGGGCTTCTCCGGCCGCCGCAAGAATACGATCCGCACGGCCAAGGCCGCCGTCGACCGCGCCGGGCAATACGCCTATCGCGACCGTCGCGCTAAGAAGCGCAACTTCCGCGCCCTGTGGATCCAGCGCATCAACGCCGCTGCGCGTATCGAAGGCTTCACCTACAGCCAGTTCATCAACGGCCTGAACAAGGCCGGCATCGAACTGGACCGCAAGGTTCTGGCGTCCATCGCCGCTGACTCGGTTGGCTTCAAGGCCGTCGCCGACAAGGTCCGCGCCGCTCTCGCCTAAGTCGAGGCCGTTGAGGCAAAGATCAACGCCCGCTCCGGTTCGCCGGGGCGGGCGTTCTTCGTTTTGGTGTCAGGCGGCGGCGGTCTGGGCCATGAGGTCGGCCGAGCGGTCGATCTCGGCGTCGGCCAGCACCAGTCGCATGGCGTTAAGCAGAACGTCGGGCTGGATCGGCTTTTGCGCCACCCCGTTCATGCCGGCGGCGATATAGTCCAACTCGTCGCGTTCGTCGGCATTGGCGGTCAGGGCCAGGATCGGCAGGCGGGCGACCGGGCCGGGCAGGGCGCGGATGGCGCGGGTGGCGGCGAGCCCGTCCATGACCGGCATCTTGATGTCCATCAGGACCAGGTCGAAGGGCCGGACCTGAACCGCCTCCAGGGCTTCCTGACCGTTCTCGGCCATCTCGGCGGTGCAGTCGAACATCTCCAGCAGCTTGGCGGCGACGAAGCGGTTGGTGGGATTGTCATCGACCACCAGCACATGAAGCGTGTCGTGCGGCGTCAGCTCGGCCATGGGCGTGGCCGCGCCCGTCTCGTCGGCCGGGCAGGCGCTCAGGGGCAGGACGACGTGGAATCGCGCCCCGCCCAGCGGCGACACGCCCAGGCCGATGGTCCCGTCCATCCGCTCGGCGATCTGGCGACAGATGGCCAGGCCCAGACCGGCGCCGGCGCCCTCGCGCCCCGCCTTGCCGATATTGAAAGGCTCGAAGATGGTGGCCGCCGCCGTCTCGGGCACGCCGGGGCCGCTGTCGTCCACGGTCAGTTCGATCCTGAGGCCGTCACGCGTCATCTGGCTGGCCAGTGTGACGACCACGCCGCCCGACTGGGTGAACTTCAGGGCGTTGCCGACCAGATTGTTCAGCAGTTGCTTGACTCGCATCCCGTCAGCCTGGACCCAGGGGCTGGATTCGAAGTCGGTGCGGACGGTCAGGCTCAGCGCCTTCTCTTCAGCGCGCGCCCGCCACAGGGCGTCGATGTCGAAGGCCACGGACGACAGGTTCAGCGGCTCTTCCTCCAGGGTCAGCATTCCGGCGGAGGCGCGCGACATGTCCAGGGCGTCGGTCAGCAGCCGCAGCAGGCTCTGGCCGGAATCGATGACCGTGCGGACATAGGGGCGCAGTTCTTCCTGCTCGAGCTTCTTCTCCATCAGGGCGGCGACGCCCAGGACGCCGTTCAGCGGGGTGCGGATCTCGTGGCTCATCACCGCCAGGAACTCGGACTTGGCGCGGCTGGAGGCGACGGCCTCGGCTTCGGCGAAAGCCAGGTCGCGGGCCAGGGCGCCCATTTCCTCGGCGCGCTGGCGGTGCAGGGCGGCCCCGGCCTGCACGACCTGCAAAGCCGTGCCGACGCCCAGATAGCGTCCGTCGGCCACGACGATGAAACCGCTCAACAGGGCGCCCAGCTGAGCTTCGCCATAGACCTCGAAGAAGGTCTCGGCGCTGGTTGCGGCATCGGCGATGGGGGCGTTGCGGTCCATCAGGCTTTCGGCCGGCTTCTTGGCGTACAGCGCACGCCCGAACTCGGCCGCCATCCGCAGGGTGAAGGCGTTGCGCTCGATGATGCCGACAGGGCGGCCGTCGTCCGCCACCACGGCCAGGGCCAGGGTGTTCGGCTCGGTCTGGAACCGGTCGAACACCTCGGCGCAAGGGGTGGTCGGAGCCACCGGCGCGATCAAGTCAACGAAATCGCCAATCAGCGGCATTCGGCCCCCCTCATGTCCACGAAGGCGGGCTTAACCGGTGATATTTAACAACGGCTTTGCCGTTCATGAACCTTTCGCGGCGCGTTTCGGACAAGTCGTCCGCAGGCGGATTAGATATAGACCGGTGTTCGTCGTCTGATGTTTCGGTTAGGCTGAAACCATGATGACACGTGCCCCGATCCTCGGTCTGATGTTGGCTCCGATGCTGGCCCTGGCCCTAAGTTTCCCGGCGGCCGCGCAGGAGCGCCGCGTCGCGGTGACGTTTGACGACCTGCCCTATCAGGCGGCGGATGCGGCCCTTTGCGATCCCGTTCAGTTGATGCGGCTGACCACCGATTTCGTCGCCATGCTCAAGCCGCTGGACACCCATGGAACGGCCTTTGTCAACGAGGGCAAGGTGTGCGAGCCGACACGTGTCTCGACCCTGCCGGCGGTGCTGGATGTCTGGCTGGACGGCGGGCTCGATCTGGGCAACCACAGCTTCAGCCACATCAATATCCACCGCACCACGGCCGAGGCCTATCTGGCCGATGTGGACGCCGGCGCCCCGATCACGCGGGCGGTGCTGGAGGCGCGGGGGCGGACCCTGCACTGGTTCCGCCACCCCTATCTGTTCACGGGGGAGACCCAGGAAAAGCATGACGTCATCGCCGCCGGCCTGGCCCAGCGCGGCTATACGATCGCGCCGGTCACTCTGGATAACAGCGACTGGATGTTCGCCGACGTCTATCGCAAGGCCGAGCAACTGGGCGACGAGACGCTGAAGCGCAGGATCGGCGAGGCCTATGTCGCGCACATGACGACGGTGCTGGACTTCTTCGAACCCTATAGCGCCGAGCTGGCCGGCGGGCGCGAGCCGGCGCAGGTCCTGCTGCTGCACGCCAACAGCCTGAACCAGGTCTATTATCCGCGGATCCATGCCCTGTATCTGGCGCGCGGCTATCGGTTCGTGACGCTGGAGGAGGCCCTGTCGGACCCGATCTACCAACATCGCGACACCTATGTTCGGGCCAACGGAATCTCATGGCTGCACCGCTGGACCAGCACCGAGGGCAAACCCATCCGCTGGGAGCCGGAACCGCCTGCCTGGATCGTGGCGGCCAACAAGGCGCCGGCAGACCAGCTTGCCGCCATCGCCTCCGCGCCCTGATCAGGCCCGCCGCACGCCTTCAAGGGTGACGAATGCGCCCCGGCCCGCTAATGCACGGGCCAAATGACCGATCTCGCCACACTCGAACTCGAACTGATCAACGCCATCGGCGGCGCGGAAACCGTCGCCGCCCTCGAAGAGGTGCGCGTCGCCGCCCTGGGCAAGTCCGGCTCCGTCTCCGGACTGCTGAAGGGGATGGGGGCGATGAGCCCCGACGAACGCCGCGAACAGGGGCCGATGATCAACGGCCTGCGCGACCGCGTCGCCGCCGCCATCACGGCCAAGAAGGCCGAGCTGGAGGCCGCCGAGCTGGACGCTCGGCTTCAGGCCGAGCGCGTCGACCTGACCCTGCCGGCCCGGCCGCGCAGGAAGGGCGGGGTCCACCCCACCATGCAGGTGATGGACGAGATGATCGCCCTGTTCGCCGAGATGGGCTTCGCCGTGGCGGAAGGCCCGGACATCGAGGACGACTTCCACAATTTCACCGCCCTGAACTTCCCGCCCAAACATCCGGCGCGGGAAATGCACGACACCTTCTTCCTGAAGCCGGACCCCGAGACGGGCGAGCGCAAGGTGCTGCGCACCCACACCTCGCCGGTGCAGGTCCGCACCATGATGAGCCAGACGCCGCCGATCCGCATCATCGCGCCGGGCCGCACCTTCCGTAAGGATTCGGACGCCACCCACACGCCGATGTTCCACCAGATCGAAGGCCTGGTGATCGACCGCGACATCCATATGGGCCACCTGAAGACCACGCTTCAGACCTTCATCGCCCGCTTCTTCGAGCTGGATGCGGTTCAGGCCCGGTTCCGTCCGCACCACTTCCCCTTCACCGAACCCTCGGCGGAGATGGACATCCGGTGCGACAGGTCGGGCGGGAAACTGGTGTTCAACACCGGCGATGACTGGCTGGAGATCCTGGGCTGCGGGATGGTGCATCCCAATGTGCTGCGGAACTGCGGCATCGACCCCGATGAGTATCAGGGCTTCGCCTTCGGCATGGGGGTGGATCGACTGGCCATGCTGAAATACGGCGTGCCCGACCTGCGCCCCATGTTCGACGCCGATACGCGCTGGCTGGCGCACTACGGCTTCTCGGCCTTCGCGGCCCCCAATTCAGCTTCCGGCCTTTCGTAATGAAGTTCACCCTTTCCTGGCTCAAGGATCACCTCGAGACCGAGGCCGACGTCCATCAGATCGCCGAGGCCATGACCATGGCCGGGCTGGAGGTCGAAGAGGTTCTCGACCCCGCCGCCAAACTGGCGCCCTTCACCGTGGCCAAGATCCTGTCGGCCGAGCGTCACCCGAACGCCGACCGACTTCAGGTCTGCCAGGTCGAGACCGTCGATGGCGTGAAAGAGATCGTCTGCGGCGCGCCGAACGCGCGGGCGGGCCTGACCACCATCTACGCCCCCATCGGCGCCTATGTGCCCGGCCTGGGCGTGACCCTGGTCGAGAAGCCGGTGCGCGGCGTGGTGTCCAACGGCATGTTGTGCTCGGCCTCCGAGCTGGAGCTGGCGGATGAGAGCGACGGCATTCAGGAACTGCCGCCCGAGATCCCGGTGGGGACGCCGGTGGCCGGTCTGTTCGGCGCGGAACCCGTCATCGATTTCGAAGTGACGCCGAACCGGCCCGACTGGCTGGGCGTCGCCGGTATCGCGCGGGATCTGGCCGCCGCCAGCGTCGGCAAGCTGAAGCATTTCGACATCGCCGTGGTGCGCGGCGGTTTCCCGTCGCCGATCACCGTGCGGCTGGACGCGCCCGAGATGTGCCCGGTCTTCGCCGGTCGCGTGATCCGGGGCGTGAAGAACGGGCCGTCGCCGGCCTGGCTGCAGAAACGCCTGACGGCCATCGGCCTGCGCTCGATCAACCGGCTGGTGGATGTGACCAATCTGATTGCCTACGACCGCGCCCGGCCGCTGCACGTCTATGACGTGGCCAAGCTGGTCGGGACCGAGATCGTGGTGCGCGCGGGCCAGGTGTCGGCCGAGACGGCTCACATCGAAGGCGGCGAGCACGAGCATCTGATCGCCCTGGACGGCAAGACCTATGCGGCCGCCGCGACCGACTGCGTCATCGCCGACGCCGGGGGCGAGCGCCCCATCGGCCTGGGCGGCGTCATGGGCGGCGAATCGACCGGCTGCGACGAGACCACGACCGACGTCTTCATCGAAAGCGCCTGGTTCGATCCGCTGGCGATCGCCCAGACCGGCCGCGCGCTCGGCATCCATTCCGACGCCCAGTACCGGTTCGCGCGCGGCGTCGATCCGGTCTCGGTCACGCCGGGGCTGGAGCTGGCCACGCGGCTGATCCTGGACCTGTGCGGCGGCGAGCCGTCCGAGATCGTCTTCGTCGGCGAGCCCCCAGCCAGCCCGGCGCCCTTCGCCTTCGATCCCGCCTATGTGAAGCGGCTCAGCGGCATGGACCTGGACGACGACCGGATCGGGACCATCCTGGGTCAGCTCGGCTTCCTGGTCACCGCCGGCCCCGCCGATCAGGCCGAGCCCTGGACCGTGACCCCGCCGTCGTGGCGGCGCGACGTCGAGGGCCGGGCCGATCTGGTGGAAGAGGTGGCGCGGATCGAGGGCTTCGACAGCCTGCCCGACACGCCCCTGCCCGAGGTCGCCCGCCCCGCCGGCGGCGTGCTGAGCCCCCGCCAGGCCCGTGTCCGCACGGCGCGTCGCGCCCTGGCCGCCCTGGGCTATGCCGAGGCCGTCACCTGGTCCTTCACCAAGCAATCGACGGCGGCCCTGTTCGGCGGCGGAGACGATCGGCTGGTGCTGGAGAACCCCATTGCGGCCGATCTGGACTGTATGCGCCCCTCGGCCCTGCCCAACCTGATCCAGGCGGCGGCGCGCAACGCCGCGCGCGGCTTCGATGACGCGGCCCTGTTCGAGATCGGCCCCATCTATCTGGGCGACGGTCCCAAGGATCAGCGCACGGTCATCGCCGCCCTGGTCGCCCCACACGCCGCCCGTCACTGGGCCGGCGCCGGCGAGGACGCGCTGTTCGCCCTGAAGGCCGATCTGACCACCCTGCTGGAAGAGATCGGCGCCCCGGTCGCCTCGCTGCAACTGGCCCAGGGTCAGAACCGCGACTGGTGGCACCCCGGCCGCTCGGCCCGGCTGCAACTGGGGCCCAAGAATGTGATGGTCGAGTTCGGCGAGCTTCACCCGCGCGTGCTCAAAGCGCTGGACGCCGACGGTCCGATGCTGGCTTTCGAGATCGTGCTGGACAATGTCCCGGAGCCGCGCGGCAAGTCGGGCAAGGCGCGGGGATCGGCCGACCTGTCGGCCTTCATGCCCCTGACCCGCGACTTCGCCTTCGTGGTCGAGGACGCCAAGCCGGTGGGCGACCTTGTTCGCGCCGCCGCCGGCGCCGACAAGGCCCTGATCGCCGATGTCCGGGTGTTCGACGTCTATCGCGGCAAGGGCGTGGACGAGGGCTTCAAGTCCGTCGCCCTGGAAGTGGTGATCCAGCCGCGCGAGGCGACGTTGGCCGAGGCCGAGATCGAGGCCCTGACCGCCAAGATCGTGGCGGCGGTGGAGAAGCAGGGCGGCAAGCTGCGGGCATGATCCTGTTCCCTCTCCCCTTGCGGGAGAGGGAGACCGCGCACGGCGGCGCAGCCGTCGTCCTGGCGCGGTCGGGAGAGGGGGGCACGGCGGCCGCAAAGTCCAACATCCACCGACCCCTCATCCGACCCTTCGGGCCACCTTCTCCCGCAAGGGGAGAAGGATGCGCGACAGCTACGCCGTAAGCCCCCGTTAACCTTGAAGCCGCAAGGCTGCCGCAAAGGTCGGGGACTCTGTCACAAAGCCCGGCGAACCTGCCGGCCGTCCTTTCGCCGCACCCGGAGCCCCCTCATGCATCGCCGCCAACTGATCCTTTCCGGCCTGGCCACCGCCGCCGGAGCCTCGTCGATGGGCGCCTGCGCCAGCGCCCCGGCCAACCCCAACTACCCGATCCAGTCGGACAACACCGCCCAGTCCTACAGCTTCGACGAACTGGTCGCGGCCGGTTCCAAGGAGCTGGGCATCGCGGCCGAGGCCGTGGGCGGCGCCATCGAACGCGTCTTCGCCGACCAGGGCGACCGCCCCACCGCCTATATCGCCGGCGAAGAGGGCTCGGGCGCTGTCGTCGTCGGCGCGCGTTATGGGCGCGGCGCCCTGCATATGAAGGACCTGTCGGCCTCTCAGGAGGTATTCTGGCAGGGGGCGTCGGTGGGCTGGGACTGGGGCGGCAACGCCAGCCGGGTCTTCACCCTGGTCTATGGCCTGTATCACCCCGACATGATCTACCGCCGCTATCCGGGGGTCGAGGGCACGGCGTATCTGGTCGCCGGTCTGGGCGTGAACTACCAGCAGGCGGACGGGATCGTCCTGGCCCCCATCCGCACCGGCGTCGGCCTGCGTCTGGGCGCCAATGTCGGCACCATGAGCTACAGCCGCCAGCGCAACCTGCTGCCCTTTTGATTTAAGAGATCCGTCCGGGCCTTTCGGCCCGGACGTTGATCGTCAGGCGGCGCAGGCCTCGAACCCGGCCCGCAGCGCAGCCTCGTCCAGTTCGCGGCCGATGAAGACCGCTCGGCTCCAGCGGCGTTCGCTCTCGCCCCATTCGCGTTGCAGGTCGCCCTCCAGGATCATGTGGACGGCCTGGAAGACCAGGCGGCGGTTCTCGCCCTGAACGTCGATAATGCCCTTGGCGCGCAGGATGTTCTGCCCCTGCTCGCCCAGCAGCCGATCCAGCCAGGCGGTGAATTTCGCCCCGTCTAGCGGCCGGTCCAGCGACAGGGAAATCCCCTTGATGTCGTCCTGGTGGGCGTGGCCGCGCGCGCCATGGGAGTGCGCGCCGTGGGCGTGGTCGTGATGATCATGATCATGCCCGTGGTCATGGTCATGATGATGGTGGTCGTGGCCGCAATGCTCGTCGTGGACATGGCCGTCGGCGCCGTGGGGCGGGTTCACGAAGTCCGGCTTGACCTCCAGAATCCGATCCAGGTCGAAGGCGTGCAGGCCCAGCACCTGGTCCAGCGGCACATTGGACCGCTCAGCCCGCACGATGGGCGCCAGCGGGTTCAGCGCCCGCAGACGGGCCTCGACTGCGTCCAGCTCCGCCGGCGTGGCCAGATCGACCTTGTTCAGGATGATGCGGTCGGCGAAGGCCACCTGTTCGCGGGCCTCTTTTGAATCGTCCAGACGCGCCATCACATGTTTGGCGTCGACCAGGGTGGTGACGCTGTCCAGCTGGGTCTTGGCCTTGACGTCCTCGTCGACGAAGAAGGTCTGGGCCACCGGGCCGGGGTCGGCCAGGCCCGTGGTCTCGACGATGATGGCGGCGAAGGCCGGCTTGCCGGGACGCTGGCGCTTCATCAGGCCGGCGACCACGCGGATCAGGTCGCCACGCACCGTGCAGCAGACGCAGCCGTTGTTCATCTCGAACACGTCCTCGTCGGCGCCGACCACCAGGTCGTTGTCGATGCCGATCTCGCCGAACTCGTTGACGATGACGGCGTAGCGTTTGCCGTGATCCTCGGTCAGGATCCGGTTCAGCAGGGTGGTCTTGCCCGCGCCGAGATAGCCGGTCAGGACGGTGACGGGGATCTTGCCGCCAGAACCTTGGGCAGGGGCAGCGGTCGAAACGGGAGCGGCGAGGGTGTCGGTCATAGGCCGCTAGATGGCGGCTGACGCCTCACTTGGGAAGAGGGGCTTTAAGCCTTCTTCACGAACTCGACGCGCAGGACCAGGCCGCGCACCTTCTCGACATTGGCCTCGATCTCGTCGGTGTCGCCGGTCAGACGGATGTTCTTGACCAGGGTGCCGCGCTTCAGCGTCACGCCGCCCGAGCCCTTGACCTTCAGATCCTTGATCAGGGTCACGCTGTCGCCGTCGGCCAGGATGTTGCCGTTCGAGTCTTTGGTCACGTCTTCGGTCATGGCGAAGCTTCTAGCGAGGGGATCGCCGAATATCCACACTCGAGATGCGGGATTTTTGCGTGGTCTCTATGTGTGTTGACGGCTGCTCCCACATCGCGACAGCGACCGGGGAGGTCACGCCTGTTTTCCTTTCGTCATTCCGGGCGAAGGGCCGCTTGGCCCGTAGACCCGGAACCCAGCGGCGCGCGGGAGCGCGAACCTGTCGCGGATTCGATCTTTCAGCATCCTGCGGCGGACCCATTTCGCCTTCGGCGCCGCTGGGTTCCGGGTCTCCGCTGCGCTACGCCCGGAATGACGAAAGCGGGAGGCCAATGGAGAACGGACGGGGTTGCTCCCGCAAAGCGGGGAGGAGACGGTCAATCCGGCACGTTGGCGTCCAGTTCGTCCAGCCAGACCCGCGCATTGCCGTCCGACGGCGCGCGCCAGTCGCCGCGTGGGGACAGGGAGCCGCCGGTGACGACCTTGGGGCCGTTCGGCAGGGCCGAGCGTTTGAACTGGGCGGTCTGGAAGAAGCGGATCAGGAATTTCCGCAGCCAGGCCTTGATGGTCGCCAGGTCGTATTCGACCTTTTCGTCCTCGGGCGTATTCGCGGGCCAATGCCCGGCGCCGGCGTCGCTCCAGGCCTGGTGCGCCAGGAAGGCGACCTTGGACGGTTTCAGGCCGAAGCGGCTGATGTAGAACAGGAAGAAGTCGGTCAGCGCATAGGGGCCGACCGTGCCTTCCGTGGACTGGATCACCCCTTCCTTGGCCGGGACCAGTTCGGGCGAAATCTCGGTGTCCAGGATGGCGTGCAGGGTCGGGGTCGCCTCGGCGCCGACCAGTTCGCGCGCGGCCACCCAGCGGATCAGGTGGCGGATCAGGGTCTTCGCCACCCCGCCGTTGACGTTGTAGTGGCTCATATGGTCGCCGACGCCATAGGTGGCCCAGCCCAGGGCCAGTTCCGACAGGTCGCCTGTGCCCAGGACGAAGGCCCGGTTCTGGTTGGCCAACCGGAACAGATAGTCGGTCCGCAGCCCCGCCTGCACATTCTCGAAGGTGATGTCGTGGACCGGTTCGCCCGCCGCATAGGGGTGGCCGATGTCCTTGAACATCTGTTCGGCGGCGGGGCGGATGTCGATCTCGGCCCCGGTGACGCCCAAGGCCTTCATCAGGGCCCAGGCGTTCGACTTGGTCCCGTCCGAGGTCGCGAAGCCCGGCATCGTATAGGCCAGGATCTGGGTCCGGGGCAGGTTCAACCGGTCGAAGGCGCGGCAGGCGACCAGCAGGGCCTGGGTCGAATCCAGCCCGCCCGACACCCCGATCACCAGCCGTTCGGCCTGGGTCGCCGTCATCCGCCGCATCAGGCCCTGGACCTGGATGTTGAAGGCCTCATAGCAGTCCTGGTCCAGCCGCCCGGCGTCGTCCGGCACGAAGGGGAAGCGGTCCAGCGGGCGGATCAGCTCGCTCTCGACCGCGTCTTCGCGCGCCATGAAGGGCACGACGGTCGCCGGTTCGCCCTCGACGCGGGCGCATTCGGCGAAGGTGCCGTTTCTAAGGCGATCCAGGCCGATCCGGTCCACATCGACGTCGGCGAGGGTCAGATGGTTCTCCAGGGCGAAGCGTTCGCCCTCGGCCAGTTTCGACCCCAGTTCGTGGATGGTCGCCTGACCGTCCCAGGCCAGGTCGGTGGTGCTCTCGCCCCAGCCCGAGGCGGTGAAGACATAGGCCGACAGGGTGCGGGCCGAATGGCTGGCGCTGAGCATCGCCCGCTCGTCGGCCTTGCCGATGACGATGTTAGAGGCCGACAGGTTCAGCAGGATCCGTGCGCCCGCCAGGGCCGCCCGGGTCGAGGGGGGCAGGGGCGCCCAGTAGTCCTCGCAGATCTCGACGGCGAAGACGAAGCCGGGCCGGTTGACCGCCTCGAACACCAGGCCTGGGGCGAAGTCCACCGTCTCGCCGTTTAGTCGGACCACGTCCTCGGCGCGGGCCGTCGCCGGGGCGAACCAGCGTTTCTCGTAATATTCCCGGTAGTTGGGCAGATAGGTCTTGGGCACGACGCCCAGAACCTCGCCCGCGCCCATCACCACGGCGCAGTTGTAGAGGGCGTCGCCGTTGCGGATCGGCGCGCCGACCACTGCGACCAGATCATGCTCGCCCGTCGCCTGGGCGATCACAGCCACCTGGCGTTCAACCTCGTCCAGAAGCGCGGCCTGCATATGCAGGTCGTCGATGGCGTAGGCCGACAGCGACAGCTCGGGGAACACCATCAGGTCCACGCCCTGATCGGCGGCCTGGCGAATCAGGGCGACGTGCTCTTCGGCGTTGGCCCTGGGGTCGCCCACATGGCTGATCGGGGTCGCCGCCGCCACGCGCACGAAGCCGTGGGTCTTCGGAGAGTGGAACGGGGGAGAGTGGAACAGGGTGGTGTCGGCCATCGGATCGTCCGCTATTCCGGCGTGCGCCGGTCATCGATCCTCATATAGGCCCGAAAGATGAAGGGAGAGAATCCTCTCCCCTCTTCTGCGTCAGCCGCCCATGGCCACGAAGGGACCATTGAGGAATTTCGGCTTGCCATAGGTCAGACGCTGGCCGTCGTCGGCGAGGACGCGACCGCCGGCCGCCTCCAGCACCGCTTGACCGGCCGCCGTATCCCACTCGGACGTCGGGCCCGAGCGCGGATAGGCGTCGAAACGCCCCTCGGCGATCAGGCAGAATTTCAGTGAGGAATCCGTGCCCTGCCAGCGGGTGCAGCCGTGGCGGGCGGCCAGGCGCGCGGCCTCTTCATCGGAGACGCTATGGCTCAGCAGGGCCATGCCCTCCTGCGGGCGGTCGCGCACCTTGATCGGCCGCCATTCGGCGCCGGAATGGGCCTCGCCCTGCTGCTGCTCGCCGAACTGGCGGCGGAAGGCGCCTGCGCCGGGGGTGTCGGTGCGCCAGGTGGTGCCCGTCGCCGGCGCCGTGACCACGCCCGCGACCGGATAGCCGGCGTGCATCAGGGCGATGTTGACGGTGAAGGCCTCGCCGCCGCGCACGAATCCCTTGGTGCCGTCCAGCGGGTCGATCAGCCAGAACCAGTCGTCGGCCGAGGCCGGGGCGCCGTTCGCGGCCACGGCTTCCTCGGCCACCGTCTGGACGCCGGGATAGAGGGCGGCCAGCCGTTCGAGGATCAGGGCCTCGGCGGCGCGGTCAGCCTGGGTGACGGGGCTGTCGTCCGACTTGGTTTCGACAGCAGTGTCGTTGCGCCAGAAGGGCAGGATGACGCGCGCGGCGTCTTCGGCGATCTCGGCGATGGCCAGGGCCAGGGCGCCGGATTCGAGGTCTTGGGAAAGGGTGTTCGTGGGGGAGGTCGTCATTAGGCGCTCGATAGACCATCACGGCGGTTCCATGAACCGGCAAATCACGTCAGCCTCGCGCGCGATACGAACTGTGACCAGAACGCCGACGAGAGTATGCTCGACTCCATGATTTCGACCGCCGCCGCCAAAGCCCCGCTGGACCTGCCCGTCGACGGAACCGAGCTGGCCACCTATGTCGCCGCCAAGCTGTGCCACGACTTCATCAGCCCCTCGGGGGCGATCGTCTCGGGCCTGGATCTGATGCGCGATCCCTCGGCCCAGGACATGCGCGAGGACGCCCTGTCCCTGATTGAACAGAGCGCCCGCAAGATGGTCTCCCTGGTGCATTTCGCCCGGGTGGCGTTCGGCGCGGCGACGACCAGCGAACGGTTCAACGCCCGCGAGCTTCAGTCCCTGGTCGCCGCCATGACCGAGGGCGGCCGCGCGTCGCTGGACTGGCGGATCGTCGAGGGCGAGTTCTCCAAGCCCCAGGCGCGGGCCCTGACCAATCTGGCCTATCTGACCGTCGGCGCCCTGCCGATGGGGGGCAATGCGGTGATCCAGTCGCATGTCGAGGGCGACGCCCTGATCTTCGAGGGTTTTGCCGAGGGCGCGCGCGCGCGGCTGAAGCCTGAAGCGGTCGCGGGCCTGGCCGGAGAGCGGTTGACGGAAGGTCTGGCGGGGCAGTGGATTCAGCCCTATTGGCTGTGGCTGACCGTCATTCAGGCGGGCGGCGATCTGCAGACGACGGTCGAAGAAGGGCGAGTTTCGCTGATCGCGAGAATGCCCCTTTGAGGCGTTTCCAAACGACTCGTTAACTGGAATCGGTCGATGGTGCGGGACGCGTGACTTCTGTCGGAAGCCCGGCGCCCTGGGGAGCCTCGCCTTGGATTTCAAAACCTGCCTGATCGTCGACGACAGCCGGATCATCCGCAAGGTGGCCCGCCGCATCGTCGAGGCCCTGGACTATGAGGTCGACGAGGCGGCTGACGGCGCTGAGGCCCTGGCCTATTGCACCGGGGTCATGCCCGACATGCTGCTGATCGACTGGAACATGCCGGTGATGGACGGCCTGACCTTCCTGCGCCGCCTGCGCGCCATGCCGGGGGGCGACAAGCCTAAGGTCCTGTTCTGCACCATCGAAACGCGCCCCGAACGGATCGCCGAAGCCCTGGCCGCCGGGGCCGACGACTATGTGATGAAGCCGTTCGACGGCGAAATCCTGCAATCCAAACTGATGGAGGTTGGCGCGATCGCGGCATGACCCCCGAGGACTTCGACAGACTCCAGGGACTTTTGGCCACCCGCGCCGGCTATCGGCTGGCGCGGGATCGCATCCACCTGGCCGAACACCGGCTGGGACCGATCGCGCGCCGTGAAGGCTATGCCAATGTCGAGGCGCTGCTGAGCAATCTGTGGGCCAATCCGGTCGCCTCTCTGGGCTGGGCGGTGATCGAGGCCCTGTTGAACGTCGAGACCTGGTTCCGCCGTGACCGCGCGCCTTTCGCGGTGCTGGAGAACGAGCTGCTGCCGGCCCTGAGCCGCGCGCGGCCCGGCGGTCGGGTCAGCGTCTGGTCCGCCGGCTGTTCGACGGGCCAGGAGGCCTGGTCCATCGTCATGGCCGGCCTGGACGCCGGCGTGACCATCGACATGGTCGCCACCGACCTGTCGCAGCGTGCGATCGAGAAGGCGCGATCCGGCCTCTATACGGGTTTCGAGATCCAGCGCGGCCTGACCGCCCACGCCATGCTGCGCTGGTTCGAACCGGCCGAGGACAACTGGCGGGTCCGCGACGAACTGGCGGACCGAGTTCGTTTCGCCCGCGCCAATCTGCTGGACGAGCCGGCGGACGAGGCTCGTTTCGACGTCATCTTCTGCCGCAATGTGCTTCGGGACATGGAGCCGGCGCGTCGGGCCCGCGTGCTGGACGGGCTGGAGCGGCGGCTGGTCGATGACGGCTGCCTGTTCCTCGGCCTGGACGAACAGCTGGAGGGCGAGACCATCGCTTTCCGGCCCGTCAGCGGCCGCCAGGGCCTGTACGTCAAATCGCCCTCCGCCCTGCGCCGCGCCGCCTGAGCGGCCGGCGGAGACGGGCGCCTCAGCCCGCGTGCAGTTCCTGCTTCACCCGTTCCGCCAGGGTCTTGATGTCCAGCGGCTTGGGCAGGAAGGAGACGCCGACCTCGTCCTGTAGCAGGTCCGAGAAGTCGCTTTCCGCATAGCCCGAGATGAACATGACCGGGGCGTCGCCCAGGTATTTGCGCGCCTTCTTCAGCAGCGACGGGCCGTCCAGGCCGGGCATGATCACGTCGGAGATCATCATGTCGATCTGGCCCGCATGTTCTTCGGCCAAAATCAGGGCCTCCTCGCCGTCGGCGGCCTCGATCACCTCGTAGCCGCGTTGGCGCAGCAGGCGGGCGGCGATGCCGCGCACGGCGTCCTCGTCCTCGACGAACAGAATGCGGCCGGCGCCGGACAGGTCGCGCGGCGCCTTGGCCTTGATCTCGACCGGCTGGACCTCGGCCAGTTCCGCCTCGCCCGCCGCCGGCAGGAAGATGCGGAAGGCGGCGCCCATGCTCATCCCGTGCGGGCCTTCGATATTGCTGACCGAGATATGGCCGCCGGCCTGCTGGGCGATGCCGTAGACGGTGGCCAGGCCCATGCCGGTGCCCTCGTTCACCGCCTTGGTGGTGAAGAAGGGCTCGAAGATCTTGTCCGCCAGTTCGGGCGGCACGCCGGGGCCAGTGTCCGACACCTCGATCAGGGCGACCTCGTCGGTGGGGGCGTCGGGCCATCCCAGTTGGCGGGCCTCGTTCCCGGTCAGGCGGCGCGTGGTGATGGTGACCACGGCGTCGCCCGGCTCGACCACGCCGCGCATGGCGTCGCGGGCGTTGACGGCCAGGTTCATGACCGCCGTCTCCAACTGGCTCTTGTCAGCCAGCACCACCGGCAGGTCGCGGCCGTAGTCGGTCTCCAGCCGCACGTCCTCGCGCAGCAGGCGGCGCAGCAGGACGGCGAACTCGCCGACCAGTTCGCCCAGGTCCAGACGTTCGCGCCGGACGGTGGACTTGCGCGAGAAGGCCAGCAGTTTGCGCACCAGGTCGGCGGCGCGGATGGCGGTCTGGCGGATTTCGTTCAGCCCGTCGTACGAAGGATCGCCGACCGGGTGCCGCTCCAGCAGGCCGGACAGCTGAAGCTGGATGGCCGTCAGCAGGTTGTTGAAATCGTGCGCCACGCCCCCGGCCAGTTGGCCCACGGCCTGCATCTTCTGGGCCTGGGACAGCTGCAGCTCCATCGACTTCTGCGCCGAGACATCGAACAGCCAGATGCGTTTGCGCTCGCCCTCTGGCGCCACATAGAGGTGCAGCATCTTGTCCGGATAGGCGCGGGCGACCAGTTCGATGGGGCCGGATGAGCCCGCCGTCAGCTTCACCCGAGCCTCGGCGACGCCCGTCGGATCGAACAGATGGCCGAAGGCGGCGTCGCGGGCTGCGCCTGGACCGGTCAGAACGGCCAGGGCGGCGTTGGCCTCTTGCGCGCGGCCGGAAAACAGGTCGGCGCCGTCGATGACGGCCGAGCCGAACGGGGCGCCGGCGGCCATGGCGCGGGACTCGCCCGCTGCCGCGCCGTTTGCGGGCGCTGTCGCCGCGACCGGCACGGGCAGGACCGCCTCGGGCGCGACGCGCAGCAGGAAACGGTTGTCGCCGGCCTTGCCGATCACGACCTCGACCTCGCGCTCGCCGATCTGGACGATGGCGTGGCCGGGCTCGCCCCGGCGGGCCTGGGCGAAGGCCATGTACAGGGCCTGGGCGGACTTGCCGCGCGGCAGGGCGGTGGTGGTGCCGTTGGCCTGGGCCCAGGCGCCGTTGAAGGCCAGCACCTGGCCGGTCTCCCACACCAGGGCCGCCGGTTCGGCCATGGCGTCCAGCATGTCCACGGCGACGTCGCTGGACGGCTTGACGGTTTCGGCGCGGCGGAAGCCGAACAGACCGATCAGGGCGATCAAGCCCGCTGTCACCAGCAGGATCATGCCCGGCGCCGACATCGGATTGGCCTTGAAGGCCGGATAGGCCAGGGCGGCGATGGCCACGACAACGCCGAACGCCGTCGCGACGGCGAGCAGATCGAACGGAAGGCGACGGGTGGACTTCATGCGGCCTCGCGAATCAGTGGCCTGAATCATACCCCCAAATGGGGCGTGGGGCCTTACGGGGTCTTACCGGCGTTTGCGGGACTGGAAGACGAAGCCGATGATCTTGGCGGCGGCTTCGAAATGTTCCTTGGGAATGACGGCGTCGATCTCGACCGAGGCGTAGAGGGCGCGCGCCAGGGGCACGTTCTCGACGATCGGCACATTATGTTCCTTGGCCACCTCCCGAATACGCATGGCCAGGGCGTCGACGCCCTTGGCCACGCAGACCGGGGCCCCGTCGCCCTCGCTGGGCTCATAGCGCAGAGCGACCGAATAGTGGGTCGGGTTGGTGACGATGACGGTGGCCTTGGGCACATTGGACATCATCCGCTGGCGGCTGCGTTGCATGCGGATCTGCTTCAGCTTGGCCTTCACATGCGGGTCGCCTTCGGTCTGCTTGTAGTCCTCCTTCATCTCTTCCTTGGTCATCCGCATCCGCTTGGCGAAACGGATCTTCTGCCAGATGAAGTCGGCGCCCGCCGTGGCGCCCAGCAGGATGATGGCCGCGATGAACAGGGCCATGGCCATGTCCCGCGCCAACGGCAGCAGGGCGGCGGGGCTCAGCGTCACCATGTTCTCGAACTCGCGGACATGGGGCTTCAGCACCATCCAGCAGACGACGCAGACGGCGATCAGCTTCAGGAAGGTTTTGACGAACTGCATCAGGCCGTCGGGTCCGAAGATCCGTTTGAACCCCGACATCGGGTTCACCGCAGACCATTGCGGCTTCAGTTTTTCGGTCGTGAAGATCAGGCCTGACTGGGCCAGGTGGCCGCCCGCTCCGCCCAGGATGGTGGCCAGCATGACCGCCCCCAGAAAGGGGGCGATGGCCCAAAGGGTCTTGGCCAGAATCTGATTGCCCGCGCCGGAGTCGAGCATCCCCAACATCTGGTGCGGCTGGGCGATGAAGGGCAGCAGCTGCTGGGCTATGGATCCGCAGAACCAGCCTCCGCCCCCCAGGATCACCGCCGCCGCCCCGGCCAGGGCCAGGACCTGACCGACGTCCTGGGACTTGGCGACGTCGCCCTTTTTTCGCGCTTCCTCAAGTTTTCGAGAGGTGGCCTCTTCTGTTTTCGACTCGGGGTCGGTGTCGTCAGCCACCCGCCCCTCCCCCGAAGGCGCCGGCCGCGAACACCTCGGCGAGGCGGCGGTAGCGGTCGATGAAGACAGTGCCCAGCGCGCCCAGGCTGAGCGCGAAGATGGACAGGCCCAGGATGACGCTCAAAGGTGCGGCGGCGAAATAGACCTGGAACGACGGCATGACCCGCGCGATCAGGCCCGAGGCCAGGTTGAAGATCAGGGCGAACACCAGAACCGGCGCCGACAGTTGCACCCCCAGCAGGAAGCTCTCGCCCAGGGTCCGCACCGCCATCTCGGTGAAGTCGCTCATGATCAGGGGCTTGGCCGGGGCGATCAGTTCGTACGAGCCGACCATGCCGGCGATGAACAGGTGATCGGTGTTGGTGGCGAAGATCAGCGTCACCCCGAACAGCATCAGGAAGGAGGAGATGGTCGATCCCGGCGCGGCCTGAAGCGGGTTGGCGGTCTGGGCGAAGCTGAGGGTGGTCTGAAGCGACACGATCTCGCCCGCCGTCGTCAGGGCGGTCAGGAACATCCGCAGCAGCATGCCGATCATCAGGCCGACGACCACTTCGCGGATGACCCATCCGGCCATGCCGCCCACGGTTTCGGGCAGGCCCGGCAGAACCCCGCGCACCACCGGCCACAGGGCCAGGCTGATGACCAGGGCCAGGGACAGGCGCACGCGCGGCGGCACATAGGTCTCGCCGAAGCCGGGGATGACCATCAGCATCGCCCCGATCCGGGCGAAGATCAGCCCGCCGGCCCAGACCTGATCGGCGGTGGCGTAGGCCTCCACCCGTCTACATGCCCGCGATGCGGGCCGCGATCTGGCGCATGAACCCGCCCAGCAGGGCGCCCATCAGCGGCAGGAACACCAGCAGGGACGCGAAGATGGCGATGATCTTGGGCGCATAGATCAAGGTCTGTTCCTGGATCTGCGTCAGGGCCTGGAACAGGCCGATCACGACGCCGACGATCAGACCGACCAGCAGGATCGGCAGGCACAGCTGGATCGTCAGCCAGATGGCGTCGCGCCCCACATCCAGAACTTCCGCGCCGTTCATCGCCACAGGCTCCCGCAAATCACTGGGCAGAAAATGCCGGGAGGATGGTTAACGGGAAGATAACCAAGTTGAAGGAAACGGCGCTTGCGCCCTGAAGCCCTCGATCCGCCTGTGGTCAGTCCAGCGGCTGCGGCCGCGTCACGACGGGGGCGTTCGGGTCTGTCTGAGCCGGGCGAGCGGCGGTCGGCGCGGGCGCGACGACGACCCGGGGCGGCGGCTCAACAGACGTCGGCGCGGGCTGGGACGGCGCGGCGACGGTCGCAGCGGGCGGTGTCGCCGCTGGCGTCTGCGCTCTGTTTAGAGTGCTGGTCGGGTTGGAAGCGGGCGTCGTCGGCCGAGGCGTGGCGGCGGATGCTGGCGCGGTTTCGACCGTGGTGTCTACCGGCGCCGCCTCGACGACCGGGGCGGGAATCGGCGCCTCGGCGACCGGTGTCTGCGTGATGGGGGCGGGGGCCGCAGCCGCCGCCGGCGCGACGGCCAGCGGCGCCGCAGGCTCAGACGTCGAACGCAGGGCGAACCAGAGGCCGCCGCCTGCGACCAGCGCAGCCGCCGCGCCGAGACCGATATAGGCGGGCAGGCGGGAGGCGCGTCGAGTCGATGCGCGGGCGGGGCTGGATGAAGCCGGGGGCGCAGCGGGTTCGGTCGCCTCAATAATCGGGGCGACTGCGGGTACAGGCGGCGCGGGTTCCGGCTCTACCTGAGGCGCAGGCAGAGGCGCTGGCGTTAGCTCTGGCGTCGCGCCGGGCAGGGGACGCACTGACAGATCGACATCCGCCGCCGCTTGACCGGCGGGCTTCGGCGGGACGGGGGCCGGGGTCGGCAAGGCGCCTGAGGCGGGACGGGCCTGGGGGATCAGCGAGCCGCTCAATATGCCGGCGCCGGGGCGGGGCGCCGCGCGACGGGGTTGAGCTTGCTGCGGCTGGCTCAGCGGGGTCTGGCCCAACGGCGTCTTCAGCGGCGGGCGATTGGGGATGCGGTCCAGCGGATTGGGCGCGACCGGCACAGGACCGACGTGGAAGGTGGTCGTGGGCATCCGGCCCCAGGTCACCTGCTTGCGCTGGAACGGCTCCGGCGTCGGCTCCACGGGAGCGGTCGGGGTAGGCGGGCTCTTGGCGTCGTCGGACATTCTACTTTACTCGCAGGCGATATGGCCGGTTTCGTGACGGCTCAGGTCCCGTGTCTCGGGCCCGTTTCTTAGGCTTTGAGCCGATAGCCCGTCTTGAACATCCACATGACCACGGCCAGGCACAGGGCGAAGAAGCCCAGGGTGGCCGCCACGCTGATGCCGATGGGAACGTCGCCCTGGCCATAGAAGGTCCAGCGGAAGCCCGAGATCAGATAGACCACCGGATTGAAATGGGCCACCGCCCGCCAGACGTCGGGCAGCATGTTGATCGAATAGAAGGAGCCGCCCAGGAAGGTCAGGGGCGTCACGACCAGCATGGGAATGAAGTTCAGCTGTTCGAAACTGCCGGCCCAGATGCCGATGATGAAGCCGAACAGGCTGAAGGTCACCGAGATCAGCACCAGCATGGCCAGCATGGCCACGGGGTGCAGCACCTGTAGGGGCACGAACAGGGTCGAGGTGGCCAGTATGATCAGGCCCAAAACCGCCGACTTGGTCGCCGCCGCCCCGACATAGGCGATCACCACCTCCAGCGACGACACGGGCGCCGACAGGATCTCGTAGATGGTGCCGGTGAATTTGGGGAAATAGATGCCGAAGGAGGCGTTGAAGATCGACTGGGTGAACAGGCTCAGCATGATCAGGCCCGGCACGATGAAGGCGCCATAGGCGACACCGTCGATCGCCTCCATCCGGCTGCCGATGGCGCTGCCGAAGACGATGAAATACAGGGCGGTGGTGATCACCGGCGTGACCACGCTTTGCCAGATGGTGCGCAGGGCGCGGGCCATCTCGAAGCGATAGATGGCCCAAATCCCGAAAAGATTGGCGCCATGTCCGTTGGAGTTCATCAGGCGGCCTCCCCGTCGCGGTGGACCAGGCTGACGAAGATGTCTTCCAGCGAGCTCTGGCGGGTGTTCAGGTCTTTGAACCCGATATTCAGCCGTTCAAGCCGGCGGATCAGGGCGGGCACGCCCGTGTCGTCGGCATTGGCGTCGAAACTGTATTCCAGCTCTCCTCCGTCGGCCTTCAGCGCCAGATCCCATTCCGACAGGTCCGCCGGCAGGGCGGCCAGGGGCTCGATCAGATTCAGGGTCAGGGTCTTCCTGCCCAGCTTCTTCATCAGGGCGGTCTTCTCCTCGACCAGGATCAGTTCGCCCTTCAGGATCACCCCGACCCGATCGGCCATCTCCTCGGCCTCCTCGATATAGTGGGTGGTCAGGATGATGGTGACGCCGCGCTCACGCAGTTTGCGCACCATGGCCCACATGTCGCGGCGCAGTTCGACGTCGACCCCGGCGGTGGGTTCGTCGAGGAACAGGATGTCCGGCTCGTGGCTCAGGGCCTTGGCGATCATCACCCGGCGCTTCATCCCGCCCGACAGGGTCATGATCTTGGAGTCGCGCTTGTCCCACAGCGACAGGTCTTTCAGGATTTGTTCGATCAGGGCCGGGTTCCCCGGCTTGCCGAACAGGCCCCGGCTGAAGGTGACGGTGGCCAGGACGGTCTCGAAGGCGTCTGTGGTCAGCTCCTGCGGCACCAGGCCGATCTTGGTGCGGGCGGGGCGGAAGTCCTTGCGGATGTCGTGACCGTCGGCGACCACAGTCCCCGTCGTGGCGTTGACGATGCCGCAGACGATGGAGATCAGGGTGGTCTTACCCGCCCCGTTCGGACCCAGCAGGGCGAAGATCTCGCCTTTCTCGATGGTCAGATCGACGCGTTTCAGCGCCTGAAGCCCCGACTTGTAGGTCTTGGTCAGGCCTTGGATCTCGATAACCGGCATCGGCGCTCCGTAATCCGAGACTCTCGCGCCCGGCGTCGTGGCGCGAATATGGCGTGCCGCCGTCCCGTCTCAAGGGGCGTCGGGCGAGAAGCCGTTGTTAACCGAAACCATGCACGGTGTCGTCTTCGCCGGCCCTTCGACGGGAGCGCCCATTGTCCTCGCTGTCCGCCGCCCATCGCGCCGCCCTTCAGGCGGTGGTCCAGGCCGCGCCGGACGCCGCCCTGGCGCAATTGGGCGCGGCTGTGCCTGCCCTGGGCGGCGACAAGGCGGCGGAACTGGCGGTCATGATCGTGCAGGAGGCGCGCGACCGCGCCCGTCGCGACACGGCCTTTGCGCCCCTGCTGCCCCTGTTCCAGCCGCGCGCAGACGCCACCCCGGCCCTGATCTTCCCGTCCTTCCTTCTGGCCCGGATATGGCGTGAGGCGAAAAAGGTCGAGGAGTCCTTCCTCAGCCTGTTGGACGGCGCCGGCCCCTCTCAAGGGGAATGGACCCTGGTCGCCGACCGGCTGTGCGCCCATGCGGCGGCGCTGCTGCGAGATCGACCCGGCGAGGTCTGGCCGGATTATCGCAAGCCCGATGCCGGCGCGCCGCCCGCGACGCCGGCTGAACTGGCGGGCTGTTTCGACCTGGTCCCCCTGGCGCGCAGCGCCCTGCCGCGCCTGCCCGCCTGGCTGGAGCGACCCGACGCCAATCAGCTGGCGGGGCTGAGGCTGCTGATCCAGGACGCCATGGCGGTGTCCCCGGATGGCGGGCGGCGGATGATCGACATCCTGTTCGCCCATGTCGCCGACGCCGAGCGGATGATGCGGGTCGTCACCCAGACCAGCCGCCTGGCCGACAGCGAGATCATCCTGAGCCATTCCGACATGGGGGTCTTCGTCGAACGCCTGCTGGCCTCGGTCCAGACGCGCGGCCAGCGCATCGCCGCCGCCCGACCGTTGCAGGACGAGACGGTCATGGCCGAGGTGGTGGCCGATGTGACCTGGTGCGCGGGGGTTCTGGCTGAAATGGACCTGACCCTTCAGGTACGGCCCGACTCCCCCTGGGGGCGGGCGGCGCGGATGGCGCGGGTTCAGGTCGCCGGTCAGCTTTCGGGCCTGATGAAGTCCACCTCTGTCGCCGTCCACGCCGCCCTGCCGATGAAGCGACAGGTCATAACCGGTCGCATGACCCGGCTGTGCCCCTGGCTGGAAGCCCCGGCCAAGGGCGAGCCCATCGAGGCGGCGGCGGCCCTGTTGTCGGCGGTCTCGGGTCTGCGCGGCGCCGCCAACACCTTCGGCTGCGAGGCGGATCGAATGGCCTTGCGGACCGAGCTGACCGACTATCTCTCGACCTGGGCCAATGAGGCGCTGGACAGCGTGGCGGACGGGGATGTGGACGATCCGGACAAGGCCCTTCGGCTCATCGGCGTGGCCGCGCGCTTCCTGACCTTGATCGAGGCGCTGGAGGCGGCGCGGGCGGTGCGACGACGCGCCGCCGCCGCCGAGGCCGCCAGGGCGACCACTGGGGCCTCGCCCGGCGTCGTCTGATGCGATAGACGGCGGGTATGATCGTCTTCTGGATAATGACCGGTCTGGCGGCGGCGATGGCCGGCCTGCTGGTGTTGACCGGGGCGCGACGCGGGGCCGATACGGCTGCGGCCGGCGAGGCCGAGATCGGCGGGCGGGAACTGGACGAACTGGATCGGCTGAAGGCGCGGGGCCTGCTGGACGAGGCGGCCCATGCTGCGGCTCGCGCCGAGGCGGGGCGGCGGCTGCTGGCGGGCCAGGCTGTGACGGCGCCGGTCGGGGGACGGCGTGACCGGTTCTGGGTGCTGGGCGGGATTGCGGCCACGACGGCGGGGGGGCTGGCCCTCTACGTCCTGACGGGATCGCCCGGCCTGCCGGACCAGGCCTATGAGCGGCGGGTCGATCAATGGTCCACCCAGCTTGAAACCCTGGAGCCGGCGCAACTGGCCGCAGTGACGGCCCGCGTCGCGCGGGATAATCCGCAGGATCGTCAGGCCCTGGCCATGCTGGGCGCGGCCCGGTTTGCGGCCGAGGATCCGCTGGGCGCCGCCTCGGCCTTTCGTCGGCTGATCGAACTGGAGCCGACGGACGCCCAGGCCTGGGCGCGGCTGGGCGAAAGCCTAGTGCGGGCCAATGACGGCCGGATCGGCGGCGACGCCGAGGCCGCCTTCCGCGAGGCGGTGCGGCTGGATCCGGACCAGCTGGGCGCGCGCTTCTTCCTGGGCCAGGCGGCGTTCGAGCGGGGCGATGCGGCGGCCACCCGCGCCCAGTGGACGCCTCTGATCGCGGCGCTCGATCCGGCCGATCCGCGCCGCCAGGATCTGGAACGCCGCCTGCCGAGGGCGGAATGACCCGTTGGCGCGGGGCGCCGGCCTCTGTAGACGGAAGGAAAATTCCGTCGGGGAGCGGGACCGCGAAACCATGAGCTGGCTGCCGAAATCGCCGAAGGCGCGTCGTCGCCTGTGGGTCGTCGCGGCCGTGGCCCCGATCCTGGCCCTGGCGGTCGGCCTGTCGCTGTGGGCCATGCAGGACAGCGTGACCTTCTTCTACTCCCCGTCCGAGGCCACCGCCGACAAGGCGCCGGAGGGCCGCGACATCCGTCTGGGCGGCTTGGTCGAGACGGGCAGCGTGCAGAAATCCGGCGACGGCCTGGTCGTCTTCACCGTCACGGACAATATCGCCACGACCCAGGTCCAGTATCACGGCGACCTGCCCGACCTGTTCCGTGAAGGGCAGGGGATCGTGGCCCAGGGGTCGTTCGGCGCCGACCGCGTCTTCCACGCCAGTCAGGTCCTGGCCAAGCACGACGAAAACTATATGCCGCGCGAGGTCGCCGACCGGATCAAGGCCAAGGGCGAGTGGCGGCCGGAGGCCTCGACCAAGACCGCCCCCCTATGATCGCCGAACTCGGGGCTTTCGCCCTATCCCTGGCCCTGGCCCTGTCGATCCTGCAGACGGCCTTGTCGTCGGCGGGCCGCTGGCGGCGTAGTCCGGTCCTGGCGGGCGCGGCGCAAGGGGCGGCCTTGGCGGCGGCTGCGGCTGTCGCCCTCAGTTTCGCGGCCCTGATCTACGCCTTTGTCGTATCCGACTTCTCGGTGTCGAACGTCGCGGCCAACAGCCACACCGACAAACCGATGTTGTACAAGGTCGCAGGCGCCTGGGGCAGTCACGAGGGGTCGCTGCTGCTGTGGTGCCTGGTCCTGACCGTCTTCGGCGGAGCCTTGGCTCGAGCCCGCGGCCTTCCGTTCGGGCTGAAGGCCTCGGCCGTGGCGACGCAGGGGGCGCTCGGCTCGCTGTTCCTGGCCTTCGCCGTCTTCACCTCCAGCCCCTTCACCCGCCTGGACCCAGCGCCCTTGCAGGGGGCGTCGCTGAACCCGCTGTTGCAGGATCCGGCCCTGGCCGTGCATCCGCCGCTGCTCTACGCCGGCTATGTCGGTTTCTCCGTCTGCTTCTCCCTGGCCGTCGCCGCCCTGATCGAGGGCCGGGCGCAGACGGCCTTCTGGCCCGCCTGGGGCCGGTGGGTGCGGCCCTGGGCCCTGGCCAGCTGGGCCTTGCTGACCGTCGGCATCACCCTGGGGTCTTTCTGGGCCTATTACGAGCTGGGCTGGGGCGGCTGGTGGTTCTGGGATCCGGTCGAGAACGCCTCCTTCATGCCCTGGCTGGCGGGCGCGGCCCTTCTGCACAGCGCGGTGGTGACCGAGCGGCGCGGGTCGCTCGCGGGCTGGACCGTCTTCCTGGCCCTGCTGGCCTTCAGCTTCTCCATGCTGGGCGCCTTCCTGGTGCGCTCCGGCGTCCTGACCTCCGTCCACGCCTTCGCCGTCGATCCCCAGCGGGGCCTGATGCTGCTGGCCATCCTGGGGCTTACGGCCGGCGCCGCCTTCGCCCTGTTCGCCTGGCGCGCGCCCCAGCTGAAGGGCGGCGGCCTGTTCGCCCCGGTCAGCCGCGAGGGCGCCCTGGTGCTGAACAACCTGTTCCTGACGGCCGCCGCCGCGACCGTGTTGCTGGGCACCCTCTATCCCCTGATCCTGGAGGCCGCGTCCGGCGCCACCATCTCGGTCGGCCCGCCCTATTTCGCCGCCACCTTCGTTCCGCTGATGACCGTCGCCTTCATCATCCTGCCAGCCGGGCCGCTCCTGGCGTGGAAGCGGGGCGACCTGACCGGGGCGATTCAGAGGCTGGCCGTCGCGGCGGGCCTGGCCCTGGTTTCGGCCCTGGCCGCCTACGCCCTGTGGGAACCTAGAAAGGCCTTCGCCGCCGCCGGGATCGGCCTGGGCGCTTGGTTGATCCTGGGTTCGCTGGCCGAAGTCGCCGAACGGGCGCGCCTGTTCCGCGCCTCGGGCGCCGAGACCCTGCGTCGCCTGAAGGGCCTGCCGCTGGGCGCCTGGGGCATGAGCCTCGCCCACCTGGGCCTGGGCGTCTTCATCCTGGGCGCGGTGGTCGAGACCGGCTTCAAGGCCGAGGCCGCGCGCGCCCTGTCCCTGGGCTCGAGCGTCTCCGCCGGGCCCTGGACCGTGACCCTGGATCAGGTCCGTGTGGTCGAAGGCCCGAACTATCTGGCCGAGCAGGGCCGGCTGACCGTGCGGCCGTCGAACGACCGGGGCCGGGCGAAGACGGTGACGGCCGAGCGCCGCTTCTTCCCCGCCGGTGGCCAGACGACGACCGAGGTCGGTCTGGATTTTCGGGGTCTGGACGACGTCTATGTGGTGATGGGCGAACGGGCGGGGACGCCGGACGCCCCGGCCTGGGTCGTGCGCCTGTACTGGAACCCCTGGGCGCGACTGATCTTCCTGGGGCCGATGATCATGGCGTTCGGGGGGCTTCTGTCGCTGCTGGACCGTCGCCTGCGGCTGGGCGTTGGCGCGCGGCGGAGGAAGACGGCGTGAGGCGGCTCTCGATCCTGCTGGCCGCGCCGGTCCTGGCGCTGATGCTGACGGCGGCCGAACCCCCGGCTGCGCTCGACCGACCGCTGAACGACCCGGCCCAGGAGGCCCGCGCCCAGGCCCTGTTCAAGGACGTCCGCTGCGTCGTCTGCCAGCACGAGGCCATCGCCGACAGTCCGGCGGGCGTCGCCGGCGACATGCGCCGCCTGATCCGCGAGGAAATCGCGTCCGGCGCCTCCGACCAGGCCGTGCGCGACGACCTGGTGCGCCGGTTCGGCGACTATGTGCTGTTCACCCCGCCGGTGCGGGCCGGAACCTGGCTGTTGTGGTTCGGCCCCTTCGTGCTGGCGGCCCTGGCGCTGTTGCTTCTGTTGGTTCGCGCCCGAGGCCGTCCCGCCGAGGTGGAACCCCTTTCCCCGGACGAGGAACGTCAGCTGCAAGACATTCTCCAAAATGAGAAGCTTCGCCGCGATCTGGACGCAACCTCGCCTCACGACGGGCGCTAGTCGGGATCAACCATCGAACGTTGGAATTGGCGTAACGCCCATTCGGCCTATATCAAACGCGAATGCGGGGCCCGCTCGGCCCCGACAGAGGATCGCAAGGACAAGATGCTGAAGCGCAAAGAGTTCATTCTCGGGGCCGCGGCCGGCCTGACCCTGGCGGCGGCGGCGACCGCGGGCGGGGTCATCTCCTGGCCCGGCGCCCATGCCGATCCCCAGGCGGTGAACCGGATCACCCCCGTCCCGGCCAACGGCGACAGCTTCTCGCCCCCGCCCGGCGCGCCCAACAGCTTCGCTAACATCTTCGAACAGGTCGCCCCCGCCGTCGTTCAGATCGATGTGACGGTCAAGGTCGAACAGCCCCAGGGCGGCGCCTTCCAGATCCCCGGCCTGCCGTTCCAATTCGTCCCGCCGCAAGGACAAGGCGAAGGCGAAGAGGCCGAGCCCCAGACGACCCAGGGCGCCGGTTCGGGCTTCTTCATCTCGCAGGACGGTTTCATCGTCACCAACAACCACGTCGTCGCCGACGCCACCGAGATCAAGGTCAAGATGTCGGACGGCCGCGAGCTTCCGGCCCGCCTGGTGGGCCGCGACGAGGCCACCGACTTGGCGGTGATCAAGGTCGATGGCGACAACTTCAAATACGTCAGCTTTGAAGAGACGGCTGATCCGCGCGTCGGCGACTGGGTCATCGCCATCGGCAACCCGTTCGGCCTGGGCGGCACGGCGACCGCCGGCATTGTTTCGGCCAAGGCGCGCGACATCGGCGGACGCGAAAGCCCCTATACCGACTTCCTTCAGATCGACGCCGCCATCAACCGGGGCAATTCGGGCGGCCCGACCTTCGACATCCACGGCCGGGTCATAGGCGTGAACTCCGCGATCCTTTCTCCCACGGGCTCATCGGTCGGCATTGGCTTCGCTATCCCCGCCGAAACGGCAAAGCGGATCACCACGCAATTGATGCGCGGCGAGGCGATCGAACGAGGCTATCTGGGAATCAAGATTAGTACGCCGACGCCTGAAGAACTTGCCGCTCTCGGGCTGCAACCGAATCAGAAGGGGGCGCTGGTTGCCGAGGTTACGCCGGGCGGTCCGGCTGAGCGGGCTGGTTTGCGATTCACGGACTTGATCGTTTCCCTCAACGGCGAGGCCATCGAGTCCTCAACCAAGTTGACCCGCTTGGTCGGCTCGGCCAAGCCGGGCGACACCCTGCGAATGGAAGTGCTGCGTGACGGTCGCCGTCAGACCATTACGGCTCGTTCGACCAAGCGCCCGTCCGAGACTGAACTGAACAGCCAGGATGGAGGCAGCAGCGGCGGCGACGCGCCGAACGCGACGCCGGGCGCTTCGGCCACGGTCGAAGGCCTCACCGTCGCGCCGCTGACACCAGCGCTGCGTCAGCGTCTTGGCGCGCCCGCCTCCGTAGAGGGGTTGGCGGTCACAGGCGTCGCCAACGGTGTTGATCCGCGGCTGTCGCAGGGCGTGGTGATCCAGCAGGTTCAGAACACCCCGGTCCGCACGGTCGAGGAGTTCCGGAACGCCGTCAACGCGGTCAGGGCGTCGGGCCGGCCGGGCGCCTATCTGCTGATTTGGGCGCGAGGCGCGGGGAATGTGCCTTATGTCCTCGAGCTTAAGAAAGCTGACTAAGCCGTAACTCACTGAATCGCCGCCGATGCGCTACCATCGGCGGCGATTTTGATTCCGGGAGGGGTTCCATGCGGATTTTGGTGGTCGAAGACGACGCAGAGGCGGCGACGGCCATGGTGCGGGGCCTGTCCGAAGCGGGGCATGATGTGACCCATGCCGTGGACGGGGCGTTCGGCCTGCTGGAGACCCAGAAGGGCGGCTACGACGTCTATGTGGTCGACCGGATGATGCCGCGCCTCGACGGCGTCGGCATGGTCGAGACCGTCCGCAAAGGCGGCGACCAGACCCCGGTCCTGTTCCTGTCGGCCCTGGGCGAGGTCGAGGACCGGGTGACGGGGCTGAAGGCCGGCGCCGACGACTATCTGGTCAAGCCCTACGCCTTCGCCGAGCTGATCGCCCGCGTCGAGGCCCTGTCGCGCCGTCGCGAGACCGGCGGGGTCCAGACGGTGCTGAAGGTCGGCGACCTGGAGATGAACCTGATCGCCCGCACCGTCCATCGCGGAACCACCGAGATCGATCTCCAGCCGCGCGAGTTCCAGTTGCTGGAGTTCCTGATGCGCCACGCCGGCCAGTCGGTGACCCGCACCATGCTGCTGGAGAAGGTCTGGGAATATCATTTCGACCCCCAGACCAACGTCATCGACGTCCACATCAGCCGCCTGCGCTCCAAGATCGACAAGGGCTTCGACAAGGCCATGCTCCAGACCGTGCGCGGCGCGGGCTATCGGTTGGAGGCGTAGACGCATCTATTCTCCCTCCCCCTCGGGGGAGGGGGGACGCGTAGCGTCCGGGTGGGGAGGGCAGGGCGACATGGCGAAAATTGCTCGGGCGCGCGCCATGCGGAAAACGCTCACTCCAGCGGAAGCCCGTCTATGGGTGGCCCTGCGCGCTCTCCGATCTGACGGTTTGCATTTCCGAAGACAGGCGCCGCTGCGCGGCTACTACCTTGATTTCTTTTGTTGGGCCCGAGGGGTGATCGTGGAAGTGGACGGCGGGTCCCACTTAGATGAAGACCGTGCAAGGCAGGATCGCGTGCGTGACGCGGTCTTCGCAAGAGAGGGTTTGATCACCTTGCGGTATGACAACCTCCGGGTCCGGGATCAGTTGGCGGAGATCATCGAAGATGTGCGTGGGTCTTGCCTGGCCCGCCCCACCCGGTCGCCGCAGCGCGGCGACCCCCCTCCCCCGCAGGGGGAGGGAGACGGCTTGTTCTGATTCATGCGTCTTCCCTCCCTCCTTCGCCGCACGCCCTTCCGGCTGACGCTGCTGTTCCTGGCGCTGTTCGTGGCGGCGGCGGGGGCGATCCTGGCCTATGTCTATTTCGCCTCGGCGTCCGAGGCCCAGGCGCGGGCGCGGACGGATGTGGAGACCGAGCTTGAGGCCCTGACCGCCGTCCACCGCACGCGCGGGATCGACGCCCTGAACCAGGCCCTGGTCGAACGAACGATCCGGGGCGGTCCCTATTTGTATCTGCTGACCGGGCCGGACGGGAAGATCGTCACCGGCAACCTGTCCGTCATGCCCTTCGATCTCGACGAGACGCCTCAGGCGGGCCGGGGCGAGTGGAGCACCTTCCGCCTGACCGACACCGATCCCGACGGCCGGGTCGAGACCCGACGCTCCATCGGGGTGATCATGCCCCTGGCGGGCGGCGACACCCTGTTCGTCGGCGAGGATATCGGCGGGATCGAGGAATATCTGTCGCGCCTGACCCAGGCCCTGTGGGGCGCCATGGGTCTGGTCATGCTGTTGGGGCTGGCCGGCGGCCTCTACATCAGCCGCCGGGTCGAAAGCGCCATGGGCGGGCTGAACCGCGTCGTCCAGGCGGTGCAGGACGGCGACCTGAAGCAACGCGCCGTCATCCGCCACACCGGCGACGAGCTGGACGAGCTGGGCCAGGGACTGAACACCATGCTGGATCGGCTGGAGGGGTCGATGGCCTCGATCCGCCATGCCGGCGACGCCATCGCCCACGACCTGCGCTCGCCCCTGACCCGGATGCGGGCCAAGCTGGAGGTGGCCCTGATCGACGCCGAGGCTGGCAAGATCGACGGTGTCGACGCCCTGGGCATCGCCCTGGACGAGGCCGACCATCTGCTGAAGACCTTCAACACCGTCCTGGCCATCGCCCGTCTGCAAGCCGGGGGGGCGCCGGACCCCAAGCTCATGGACGCCGCCGAACTGGCCGCCGACATGGCCGAGCTTTACGAACCGGCGGCCGAGGACAAGTCCATCGACTTCTCGTCCGAGGTCGAGACCGGCCTGATGATCGAGGGCAACCAGCCCTTCCTGGCCCAGGCCCTGGCCAATTTGATCGACAACGCCATCAAATACACCCCGGCCGGCGGGGCGGTGAAGCTGCGGGCGCGGCGGCGGTCGTCGGGCGAGATCGAATATTCCGTCACCGACACCGGCCCCGGGGTGCCGGAAGAGGACCGCGAACGCGTGGTCCAGCGCTTCGTCCGCCTGGACAACAGCCGCACCGAGCCGGGTTCCGGCCTGGGCTTGTCGCTGGTCACGGCGGTGGCCGAGGCCCACGGCGGCCGGGTGGTGCTGGACGAAGGCCCCGGCGCCTATGACGGCTTCGGGCCGGGGCTGCGGGTGGCGCTGGTGCTGCCCCCGGCGAGCCAGAACTAGATATTTCCGCTCATCCCGGCGAAAGCCGGGACCCAGTCCTTTGGGCGCGCGGCCTTGTGATCCGTGTCAGGATCGTGGTCCAACGCTGTGCCGAGCGAAAGCACTGGGTCCCGGCTTTCGCCGGGATGAGCGGAAGAGTGGAATGCCTGATCCCAAGCCCCAACCCCTGTTCGAGATCCTGACCTCCGCAGGCCCCGTCGCCAACCCCGCCGCCGCCGAACGCCTGCTGGAAACCCTGACCCAGGCCGCCGAGGCCGACGGCTGGCGCGACACCCTGGACGCCGCCTGGCCCGCCCTGGCGCCTGTGGCCGGCGCCTCGCCCTATCTCGCCGGCCTGATGCGTCGCCGCCCCGCCCATCTGCGCCGCCTGCTGGAGACCAACCCGACCTCGGGCCTGATCCGCATTCTCGCCGACACCGACGCCCTGGACGCTGAACCCGATGATGTCCGCGCCCCGCTGCGGGTGTTGAAGGCCGATCTGCACCTGCTGACGGCCCTCGCTGATCTGGGCGGGGTCTGGGATCTGGATCAGGTCACCGGCGCCCTGTCCAGCTTCGCCGACGCCGCCTGCCGCGCCGCCCTGCGCGCTGTCGCCGCGGAACAGCGCGCGCGGGGCCGGCTGATCTCGCCACCGGACGATGCGCGCGGCCCTGTCCCCGGCCTGTTCGGCCTGGCCATGGGCAAGCATGGCGCGAACGAGCTGAACTATTCGTCCGACATCGACATCTCGCTCTTCTTCGAGCCGCGCCTGATGGGTCTGGCCCTGCGCGAGGGCGAGGAGATGCAGGACTTCGCCAACCGGGTCGGCAAGGGGATCGCCACCCTGCTGACCGAACGGACGGCCGACGGCTATGTCTTCCGCGTCGATCTGCGGCTGCGGCCCGACCCGTCCTCGACCCCGCCCGTGGTCGCCGGGCCGATGGCCCTGGCCTATTACGAGAGCGTCGGCCAGAATTGGGAGCGGGCGGCCTTTATCAAGGCGCGGCCGGTGCTGGGCGACCAGCGCGCCGCCGCCCGGTTCGTGAAAGCCCTGCGCCCCTTCGTCTGGCGCCGCAGCCTCGACTACGCCGCCGTCCTCGACATCCAGTCGATCAAGAAACAGATCCACGTCCACAAGACCGGCGAGGGGCTGCAGGCCGCCGGCGCCAATCTGAAACTGGGCCGGGGCGGCATCCGCGAGATCGAATTCTACGCCCAGACCCAGCAATTGATCCTGGCCGGCCGCGACCCCGACCTGCGCGCGACGCGGACCCTGGACGCCCTGACGGCCCTGGCCCAGGCCGACCACATCCCCGTCGCCGTCGCCCAGGAGATGTCCGCCGCCTATGTCGAGCTGCGCGGCCTGGAACACCGGGTCCAGATGCTGGACGACGAGCAGACCCACCGCCTGCCCGAGGACGCCCAGGCCCGCGCCGCCGTCGCGGCCCTGGCCGGCTGGACCGACCTGGCCGCCTTCGACGCCCATGTCGAGGCTCTGCTGGTGCGGGTCAACACCCGCTACGGCGAACTGTTCGAGGGCGGCGAGGAGCTGGATTCCAGCTATGGCAGCCTGGTCTTCACCGGGGTCGAGAACGATCCCGAGACGCTGGAGACCCTGCGTCGCATGGGCTTTTCGGAGGCGCCCTCGGTCGCCGACACCATCCGCTCCTGGCACCACGGCCGCATCCCCGCGACCCGGACCGAGCGGGGGCGCGAACTGTTCACGCGGCTGGCGCCCCGCCTGCTGGAGGCTCTGGCGCGGTCCGGCGCGCCCGACGACGCCTTCCGCCGGTTCGCCGTCTTCTTCTCGGGCCTGGCGGCGGGGGTTCAGGTCCAGGCCCTGTTCCTGAACCAGCCGAAACTGTTCGAGATGGTGCTGGGCGTCATGGCCTTCGCGCCGCGTCTGGCCCGGACCCTGGGGCGTCAGCCGGCGGCCCTGGACGGGGTGCTGGACGCCCGCTTCCTGGCGGACCTGTCGGACGAGACCGGCCTGACCGAACAAATGCTGCGCGAAGCGGACGAGACGGAAGATTTCGAAGGCGCAATGAACGCCGTGCGCCGCCTGCACCGCGAACAGATGTTCCGTATCGGCATCCACGCCCTGACCGGCCGGGCGGGACCCGAAGCGGCCGGCCGCGCCTACGCCGCCCTGGCCGACGCCGCCATGCGCACCCTGTCCCCAGCGGCTTTGGCCGAAACCGAACGGTTGGGCGGCGGCTTCCCTGGAGCGGTGGCCGTGGTGGCCCTGGGCAAGGCCGGGTCGCGCGAGATGACGGCCGGGTCCGATCTGGATCTGATGACCCTGTACGACGCCCCGCCCGAGACCGTGTCCGAGATCAAGGGCTGGACCGCCGACGTCTTCTACGCCCGCTTCACCCAGCGGCTGATCGCGGCCCTGTCGGCCCATACGGCCGAGGGCGGCCTGTACGAGGTGGACATGCGCTTGCGGCCCACAGGGTCCAAGGGGCCGGTGTCGGTGCGGCTGTCGACCTTCGACGACTATTACGCCGGTGAGGCCGAGACCTGGGAATTCATGGTCCTGACCCGCGCCCGCGTCGTCTGGGCCAGCGATCCGGTCTTCGGCGACCGGGTCTCGGCGGCGATCGAGGCAGCCTTGCGTCGGCCCCGCCCCGGCGTCGATGTGCCCGCCGACATCCGCAAGATGCGCGCCCTGATGGACCGCGAACGTCGCCCGCACGGCTTCTGGGATCTGAAGCTCTCGCCCGGCGGCCAGGTGGACGCCGAGTTCGCGGCCCAGTACCGCCAGCTCCAGGCCGCAGTGGCGGGCGAGGCCCTGACGCTCTCGACTCTGGAGGCTCTGCACGACGACCCCGTCCTGGCCGAGGCCTGGCGGGTGCAGCAGCGGCTGGCCCATCTGCTGGCCGCCGCCTTCGAAGGCCGGGTCGATCCCGAGGCCGAGCCGGGGGTCTTCCAGCTGCGGCTGGCCGAGGCGGCGGGGGCGCAGGACTTTGCGGCGCTGAAGACCGAACTGACCGAACTGCGGGCGCGGGCGCGCAAGGCCTTCGAACGGGCGGTCCCCGCCGGTCGCGAAGAGGGCCGCGACGGAGATTAGGCCGGGCTGCGTTCAATCTCCTGACAGGGCATGTCGAAGGCCGCGAAAAGCGGTCTCATGGAGATATCGAGATGAGAAAGATCTTTCTGAACAGCCTCAGCGCCGTCGCCTTGGCTGCGGCCATGGGCGCCGTCGCCGGGGCCGCCACCGCCGAGGTTCCTCCGCCGCCTCCGCCGCCGCCGGCTGATGCGCCCCCGCCGCCGAATGACATGGACGGTCCTTTTGAGGACGCTCCGGATCGTGACGCCGACCTGACCCGCGCCGCCTTCGTCGATGCGCGCGTCAGTCGCCTGACCGCCCTGGACGCCAACCGCGACGGCACGGTCAGCGTCGCCGAGCGTGAGGCCGCCATGCAGACCAAGCGCGCCGAGCGAGCCAATGAACGCTTCGCCAAGCTGGACGCGAACAGCGACGGCGCCATCAGCCGCGCCGAGTTCGACGCCGGCCGTCCTGAGCGTGCTGACCGCCCCGAGCGAGCCGACGGCGACGACCGCGGTCCCCGTGGCGAGCCCGGCCCGGGTCGCGGCGGCCCTCGCCATGCGATGCGCGGTTCCGGCGGTCCTGAAGGCCCCGGCGCGCCGGGCGGACCCGAAGGTCGCGAACCCGGCCCCGTGGTGATCGCCGAAGTCGCCGCCAAGCTGGGCGAGCGCTTCGACAAGATGGACGCCGACAAGAACGGCGTCGTCACCGCCGAGGAACGTCGCGCCGCCATGCCGGCCCGTCGCGGCGAGCGTCCCGATCACCGCCGCCATCAAGGTCCGGGCCAAGAACCGGCTTCCCCGCCCCCCGCTTCGGAGTAAGAACAGTGTCGGGGTCGGCCTTCGCTTGCGAATCGGTCCCTTTCGTCAGCAGCGGAAGAGGCGGGTTTGGTCGCGATCGTCGACCCCGACGAGGATCTGGTGCGCCGCGTGGGTCAGGGCGACCCGGCGGCCGCGCAGACGCTTGTCGCGCGCAAGCTGCCGCGCATCCTGGCCCTGGCCCAACGGATGCTGGGCGATGCGGCCGAGGCCGAGGACGTCGCCCAGGAGACGATGCTGAAGGCCTGGCGTCAGGCGCCGAAATGGACCCCCGGCAAGGCCCGGTTCGACACCTGGCTGCACCGGGTGGCGCTGAACCTCTGCTACGACCGGCTGCGGCGGCGGCGCGAGATCCCTACGGACACGCCGCCCGACCGTCCCGACGAAGGCCCGGCGCCGGATCGGGGTCTGCTGGCGGCCGAGACGGGCGTGCGGGTCGATGCGGCGCTGAAACGCCTGCCGGACCGACAGCGCGAGGCGCTGGTCCTGTGCCATTATCAGGAGCTGTCCAATATCGAGGCGGCCGCCCTGATGGAGATCAGCGTCGAGGCGCTGGAGAGTTTATTGTCGCGCGGACGCCGCGCACTGCGTCTGGCCCTGGCGGATATAGCCCCAGGGGCGAGTGAAGGAGACGGACGATGAAGGCGGAACGGTTGCACGCCCTGGCGGAGGCTTACGGCGCCGACCTGCGTCGGTGGCCCGCGTCCGAACGCGCCTTCGCCGAGACCCTGATCGCAGCCGACCCGTCGCTGCGATTCGTGCTGGATCAGGCGGCGGCCCTGGACGCCCTGCTGGACGCCTCGCCCGCCCCGACGCCCTCGGCCGATCTGGCGGCGCGTATCCTGGCCGCCGCCCCGAAGACCAAGGCTCGTCGCTTTCATCTGGACCGGATCGCCCTCTATCTCGGCGCCGGCTGGGCGGCGGCGGCCTGCGCCGGGGTTGTCGCGGGCGTGGGCCTGACCACCCATGTCACGGCCAATGAGCGGGCCGATGCGGTCCTGTATCAATCCACCCTGGTCGCGGTGGACGACACGGAGGTTCTTGGATGAGCGGTCGCACGCTGAAGATCGCCTTGGCGGCGTCGGTGGCGCTGAATCTGTTCGCCCTGGGGGGCGGAGCGGCCTTTCTGATCAGCCGCGCCAAGGTGGACGAACGGGTGGCCGAACAGCGCCGTCCCGGCCGCGAAGGCGGCTTCCCCCAGTTGATCGCCCGGCTCAGCCCGGCGGCCCGCCAGGAGGTTCGCCTCTCGATGCGCGCCGTCGCCCTGTCGGCCCGCCCGGACTTTGAGGCGGCGCGCGAGGCGCGGCGTCAGGCGATCGAGGCGGTCAAGCAGCCGCAGATGGATCCGGCGCGCGTCCAGGCCCTGCTGGACCAGTCCCGCACGGCGGAACTGCGCGGCCGAGCGCGCCTCGAAGGCGGGACTATCGCCATGCTGGAGAAGCTGGACGTCCGCGACCGGGCCGCCCTGGCCGAGCTTCTGGCCCGCAGGGGGCCAGGCGGCGCCGCGCGGGGCGACGGAAAGCCTCTGCCCCCGCTGCCGCCCCTGGACGCGCCTCCGCCACCCTGATCCCGCGCCCCCCGATCCGTCACCCTCGGGCTTGTCCCGAGGGCCCACGGCGGAGACAGACTCCACCTAACCGCTTGAAGGCGGGCGTTTCCGCGTCCTGCGTTCGTGCGCGCTGAACCGTGGGCCCTCGGGACAAGCCCGAGGGTGACGGGTGACGGGTGACGGGTTGCGGGGAGGGGGCTTAGCCCTTCGACGCCCGGAACGCCGCCACCGCATTTACGGTCGCGCGGACCTTGGCCTCGATAGCGGCCCAGTCGCCCGACTTGACGGCTTCGTCGGTCACCAGTTTCGATCCCATGCCCGCCGCCACGATGCCGGCGCCGAACCATTTGGCGATCGAGGCCTCGTCCGGATCCACCCCGCCGGTCGGCATGATCTTGACCCAGGGCATCGGCCCCTTGACCGCCTTGACGAAGTCCGGCCCTCCGACCGACGAACCGGGGAACAGTTTGACGATGTCGCAGCCCAGCTCGTGCGCCTCGCCGATGTCCGTCACCGAGCCGCAGCCGGGGAAATAGGCCACCATGCGCCGGTTGCAGACCTTGGCCACGTCGGGGACCAGGCAGGGGCTGACCACGAAACGCGCGCCCCGGTTCAGGTACAGCGACGCCGTGCCGCTATCGACCACCGAGCCGATGCCCAGCACCACCTCCGGGTCGGTCTTGATCAGTTCGCGATTGATCTCGCCGAACAGGTCGCAGGCGAAGTCGCCGCGATTGGTGAACTCCACCACCGGCGCCCCGCCGCGCGCGCAGGCGCGAATGACGTTCAGGCTGACCTCGGGATCGGGATGATAGAAGACGGGGCAGACGCCCTGGGTCTCGAGCGCCTGAAGCACGCTGACGCGATCATGGGCCATGTCTTACATCTCCGCCTGTCCCGAGCCACGCCGGAACGCCTGTGTTGCACCGACCGGTCGCCCGGCCCTGTCCCTGCTTATCCCAGCCGCCGCCGAAAGCGAAAGCCGCGCGGCCGGGTTCGTAGCGCTGCGGCGGAACATATTGTTTCACCCGGCGTCTTCGACCTCGTGTCCAAAACCGGTTAGGAGCCGGGCCAGCAACAGGAGCCCCCGCCATGATGACCGCCATCTTCGTCTTCATCAAAACCGAGCTGGGCTACGCCAATGACGTAGCCGCCGACATCGTGGACAATGTCGAGAACGTCTCCGAGGTCTATTCCACCTCGGGTCAGCACGACCTGCTGGCCAAGTTCAACCTGCCGCGCGACGCCGACATCGGGACCTTCGTCACGAAACAGGTCCAGACCCGGCCGCATGTCCGCGACACCTTCACCGTCATCACCTTCTCGCCCTTCCTGCCGTCCAAGGGCTGAACGGGCCCTCGCGACAGGGTGACGTTGGCGCATCGGGGGGCTAAACCGACGCCATAGGGAGACCCCATATGACGCGATCCAACGCGCCCGCCTATCAAACCGGCTTCGGCAATCATTTCGCCACCGAGGCCGCGCCCGGCGCCCTGCCGACGGGCCAGAACTCGCCGCAGAAGACGCCCATGGGCCTGTACGCCGAACAGCTGTCCGGCACGGCCTTCACCGCCCCGCGCGCCGAGAACCGGCGCAGCTGGCTGTACCGCCTGCGCCCCTCGGCCCAGCACGGCCCCTATGTGGCCTTCGACCAGGGGCGCGTCCGCTCCGGCCCCTTCGACGAGACCCCGCCCAATCCCAACCGGATGCGCTGGGACCCTCTGCCGATCCCCGAGACCCCGACCGACTGGGTCGAAGGCCTGGTGACCTATGGCGGCAACGGCGAGCCCGACGCCGGAACGGGCGCGGGCGTTCACCTGTATGTCGCCAACCGCTCGATGGTGGACCGCGTCTTCTACGACGCCGACGGCGAACTGCTGATCGTGCCCCAGCAAGGCGCGCACCGCTTCGTCACCGAGATGGGGGTGATCGAGGCCGATCCCGGCCACGTGGTCCTGATCCCGCGCGGCGTCCGCTTCCGCGTCGAGATCGACGGGCCCGTGCGCGGCTATGTCTGCGAAAACTACGGCAGTCCCTTCCGCCTGCCGGACCTGGGCCCCATCGGCGCGAACGGCCTGGCCAATCCGCGCGACTTCGAGACGCCCGTCGCGGCGTTCGAGGACGTGGATCGCCCGACCCAGTGCGTTCAGAAATACGGCGGCCGTCTGTGGGCCACGACCTTCGATCACAGCCCGCTGGACGTGGTGGCCTGGCACGGCAATCTCGCGCCCTGCCGCTATGACACGGCGCGGTTCAACACGATCAACACCGTCAGCTACGACCACCCCGATCCGTCGATCTTCACGGTCCTGACCAGCCCGTCCGAGACGCCGGGCACGGCCAATATCGACTTCGTCATCTTCCCGCCGCGCTGGATGGTGGCCGAGCACACCTTCCGGCCGCCCTGGTTCCACCGCAACGTCATGAGCGAGTTCATGGGGCTGGTGACCGGCGCCTATGACGCCAAGGCCGGCGGCTTCGCCCCCGGCGGCGCCAGCCTGCACAACCGGATGAGCGGCCATGGCCCGGATCAGGCCAGCTACGAAGGCGCGATCCAGGCGGAACTGAAACCGCACAAGATCACTGACACCCTGGCCTTCATGTTCGAGACCCGGGCGCCGATCCGGATCACGAAATGGGCGTCGGAATCACCGCAGATGCAGCTCGACTACGACGACGTCTGGTCGGGCTTCACCAAAGGACAGGTCAAATGATCCGTATCGCCCTCATCGCCGGCGCAGCCCTGCTGGCCGCCGCCTGCACGCCCCAAACCACGGGCGCCGGCTCCGACGCCCCGATGCAGAGCGCTGACGCCTCGGCCTGCGCCACGCGGGGCGGCACGATGAAACAGGTCGGCCGGATGCAATCCTGGCAGTGCGTGATCGCCTACGCCGACGCCGGCAAGCGCTGCACCGACGGCGACCAGTGCCAGGGCGACTGCCGCGTCGAAGGCAATACCGGCATCGCGGCGGGCGCGACCACGGCCGGCGTCTGCCAGGCTGACAGCGACCGTTTCGGCTGCAATACCCCGGTCGAGGACGGCAAGGCCGGCGCGACCCTCTGCATCGACTGAGGCGCAAAAGTTTAGGGCGGAGCGGGCCTCGCCCTTATGCCCGTCATCCTCACCGGTCTCCGTCGTCATTCGCCCTCTAAGGCCGTCATCCTCGCCCTTGTGGCGAGGATCCATACTCCCGGTGCATCCGCAGGGCGCTTCCTCGTTGAGACCGGGATTATGGATCCTAGGGGCAAGCCCTAGGATGACGGCGTGAGAGGGGGGCGCCCCCTCAATCCCCGTGCTTGCCGTTGCTGGAAAACTCCGGCGGCGCCGCCTTGTGCACATACTGCTCCGCCACCAGCCAGGCCTTGAACGGCCGCAGGCAGCCCAGACACATGGCGACCAGGATCGGCAGGGTGACGACCCCATGCACCCAGATCGGCGGCTTCACCGAGAAGTCGAACACCATCAGCAGGATCATCCCCACCACCCCGACCGCCGTCATGACGAAGAAGGCGGGGCCGTCCGCCGGATCGGCGAACCCATAGTTCAGCCCGCATTTGGCGCAGGATTCGCGCAGGGTCAGGTAGCCTTTGAACAAGGCCCCCTGGCCGCAGCGGGGGCAGCGACAGGCCAGTCCGGTTTTCAGGGTGCTCAGGCGCGGATAATCGATCATGACCCCAACATGGGCCGGATTTCGCCCGATGTCGCGGGGACGAACCGTCTTATTCGTGGAATCCCGGTCGATGTCGGTTAACCGCGATTAAAGAGCTTGTGAGGCAAGGCTCCACGGATATGTCCGGGACCTCGCACAGCAAGCGCCTCCTGAAGTCGACCGTGGCCGCCGCCGCGGCCGGCGCGCTCGTCTTTGCGCCCCTGGCCCCCCTGGCCCAGGAGGTCGGTCGGTCCAGCGATCCGCTGTCGATCAGCATCGGCCAGTCCAGCGAGTTCACCCGCGTCGAGTTCGGCGGCGTCATCGGCGTGCGCAGCCAGGTGCGGCGCGAGGACGACAAGGTCATCATTCGCCTGGGCGTGTCCGCCGCGCCCGACGTGTCGCGCCTGCGGGTCGATCCGCCACAGGGGGTCAAGGCCGTCGAGACGCGGATGGCGCGGGGCGGGGCCACCGATCTGGTCATCACCCTGGCCGAGGGAGCGGACGCCCGGTCCGGCGTCGCTGACGGCGCCGTCTGGCTCAACCTCTACGCCCCGGGCAAGGCGCCGGAACCGACGCAGGAAGAACGGGCGACGCTCGTCAATTCCGTCGTCCCCGTCCGCGCCGTCTCCTCGCCCGAAAAGACGGTCCTGACCTTCCAGTGGGGCGCGCCGGTCGGCGCCGCCGTCTTCCGCCGGGGCGAGGCCGTATGGGTGGTGTTCGACACCGCCGCCAAGATGGATCTGACCGGGGCCAAGGCCCTGGGCCCCGCCAAGGACGCGCGCTGGGCCGCCGGTCCCGACTATACCGCCGTCCGTATCGCCGCACCCGACGGCCTGGCCGTCGCCGCCGAGGGCCAGGGCGGAACCTGGACCGTCACCATCGGCGGTCCGTCCGCCGGCGCCTCGGGCGTCGAGGTTGATCGGTCGGACGATGGTTCGGCGACCCTGGTGGCGCGGATGGCCGGGGCGACCAAGACCGTCTGGCTGACCGATCCCCTGGTCGGCGACCGGTTCGCCGCCGTCACCGCCCTGGCCCCCGGCAAGGGGTTCTCGGGCACGCGCAGCACCGTCGATCTCAGCCTGATCCCGACCGCCCAGGGTCTGGCGGTCGAAACCAATACCGACGATCTGAAGATCGACGCCGAGGGCGACCTGGTCACCCTCAGCCGTCCCCAGGGCCTGACCCTGTCGCCGCCGTCGGCGATGCTGGAGGCGGCGGATCACGAGAGCGACGCCCCGAAACGCGCGGACCACCCGGCCCTGATCCTCGAGGAATGGGCGACGACCGGCGAGGAGGGCTTCTCCGAACGCTACCGCCGTCTTCAGGACGCGGCGGCCCAGGAAACCATCGACGGAACCGACAATCCCCGCGCCCCCATCGCGGCGCGGATGGCCCTGGCCCGTTTCCTGGTCGGGTCGGGCCTGAACTACGAGGCCATCGGCGTCATCAACGCCCTGATCGCCAAGGCCCCCAATATGCAGGGCGAGCCCGAGGTGCGGGGTCTGCGCGGCGCCGCCCGCGTCGGCGTCGGCCGGCTGGAAGAGGCTCAGGTCGATTTCGCCGGCTCGGCCCTGTCGAGCGATCCTTCCGCCAAGGTCTGGCAGGGCTATATCGCCGCCGAGCAGGGCGACTGGGAAGGCGCCCGCCGCGCCTTCGCCGCCGGCGCCTCGGTCATCGACGACTTCCCCAAGGAATGGCGCGCCCGCTTCGGCGCCGCCCACGCCCTGGCCGCCATCGAGACCAACGACCTGCCGGCCGCGCGCCAGCTGCTGGATTACGTCTTCAGCCAGAACGCCTCCGCCGCCGATCAGCTGACGGCCCGTGTGGTTCAGGCCCGCCTGTTCGACCTGACCGGCGACAAGAACCGGGCGCTGGCGGTCTACAAGGCCGTGGCCAAGGCCCCGCTGGACGGCATCGCCACCCCCGCCAAACTGGGCGCCATCAGTCTCGAGATGGAAAAGGGCGCGCTGACGCCGGACCAGGCGGCCCAGCAGCTGGAGTTGCTGAAGTGGCGCTGGCGCGGCGACGCCACCGAGCTGGCGGTGGTCCGCAAGCTGGCGAACATCTATCTGCAGCAGGGCCGTTATCGCGAGGCGCTGGACGCCCTGCGCGGCGCCGGCAAGCGGATGGCTGACGTGCCGGGCGCGGCCGAGATCCAGGCCGATCAGTCCAACGCCTTCCGCGCCCTGTTCCTCGAAGGCGCCGCCGACGGCTTGCAGCCGGTCCAGGCCCTGGCCCTCTTTTATGATTTCCGCGAACTGACCCCCATCGGCGCCGACGGCGACGAAATGGTGCGGCGTCTGTCGCGTCGCCTGATCGACGTGGATCTGCTCGATCAGGCCGCCGAACTGCTGAAGCACCAGGTGGACGAACGTCTGGACGGCGTCGCCCGCGCCCAGGTGGCCACCGATCTGGCCACCGTCTATCTGATGGACCGCCAGCCGGAGAAGGCGCTGCAAGCCATCTGGGGCTCGCGCTCCACCCTGTTGCCCACTGCGGTCAATGCGGAACGCCGGGCGTTGGAGGCTCGCGCCCTGATGGACCTGGGCCGCTACGACCATGCGCTGGAAGTGCTGGACAAGGATCAGTCCGGGGCGGCGCGCGAGGTGCGGGGCGACATCTTCTGGAAACAGCAGAAATGGGCCGAGGCGGCGCCCCTGTACGAGGCCCGGCTGGGCGACCGCTACAAACAGGCGGGCGTCCCCCTGACGCCGGTCGAAGAGAGCTGGCTGGTGCGCGCCGGCGTCGGCTATTCGCTGACCGGCAATCGTGCAGGCCTGGACCGGTTGCGCGGCCAGTATTCGCCCTTCATCGCACGGGCCCGGTCCGCCAACGCCATCCGCGTGGCTCTGGACGATGATCTGTCGGGCGTGGCGGGGGTGGCCGATTTTTCGGGCCTCTCGGCCAATGCCGACACCTTCGTCGGCTGGGTCAATGCGGCCAAACAGGATTTCAGAAAAGAAACGGGCGGGAATCGCCCAGCGACTCCCGCCCGTTGATCAGCAGATCGATCCCCGCAGGGACCGAAAAACCTTAGCCGTTGACGGCGTCCTTCAGCGGCTTCGAGACGCGGAAGCGGACGGCCTTGGAGGCGGCGATCTTGATGGTCGCACCCGTGGCCGGGTTGCGGCCTTCGCGCTCGGCGCGAGCGGCGGTGTCGAAGACGCCCAGGTTCGAGATGCGCACGTCGCCGCCGGCCTTCAGGCTGGCGTGGATGTTTTCGACGATGGCGGTCAGCACCTTGCCGGCGTCGGCCTGCGAGACACCGGCGTCCTTGGCGACGGCGGCGATCAGTTCGGCTTGAGTGGTCATAAGAAACATTTCCAGTGTTAGTCGCCCGATTCAGGGCGAGGACTGGGGGATCAACACGGATTTCGCCCGGTATTGCAAGCGGGTAAAAGGCCCAAAGCCTTATGGGGCGGGGATTATCCGGCGCCGGCCCCCCGCTGGAAGCTTTCGACCAGGCTTCCCGCAACCAGTCGCCAGCCGTCCACCAGCACGAAGAAGATCAGCTTGAAGGGCAGGGACACCACCACGGGCGGCAGCATCATCATACCCATGGACATCAGCACGCTGGCGACCACCAGGTCGATGACAAGGAACGGAATAAAAAGAAGAAATCCGATCTCGAACGCCTTCTTCAGTTCGCTGATCATGAAGGCCGGCGTGACCACGCGAAGCGGCAGCTCCTGCAGGTTGGTCGGCGCCTCGACCCGGCTCAACCGGGTGAACAGGGCCAGGTCCGAACGGTCCACCTGGGCCAACATGAAGGTTTTGACAGGTTCGGACGCCGCATCGAAGGCCTGGGGCAATTCCATCTGCTGATCCAGCAGCGGACGGATGCCCGAATCATAGGCGTCCTGCCAGGTCGGGGCCATGACGATGGCGCTCAGGAACAGGGCCAACGACACCAGGACCGCGTTCGGCGGCGACTGCTGCATGCCCAGGGCCGTCCGCAACAGCGACAGAACCACGACGATTCGCACGAAGCTGGTGGTCATGATGACGATGGACGGCGCCAGCGACAGCACGGTCATCAGCCCGACCAGTTGCACCACCCGCTGGGTCAGGCCCGCGCCCGTTCCCAGGTCGATGTTCAGCGACGATCCGCCCGCCGCCGCATCCTGGGCGAAGGCCGCCAACGGCCAGGCCAGGCAGACCAGGGTGGTGAACAGCGACAACAGAGCCGCGCGCTTCAGCTCGGACGCGGCGGGAACCGCGAAGATCTTCTCCCTCCCCTTCATGGGGAGGGACGGCGAGGCGCAGCCGAGCCCGGGTGGGGCAGTCAAAGCCTCGCTCACGCCCGTTCGGGCCCCACCCCGATCGCGACGCGATCGCCCCTCCCCATGAAGGGGAGGGAGAAGGCCGGGGCCCCTCACTTGAACAGCTCCGTCTGGCGCGGCTCGATCAGTTCGCGGCCTTCGCCCAGCAGGATCAGCCGCTCTTCCTCGTCGATTCGCACCAGGACCAGCCGCCGCGCGGGGTCCAGCACCAGGGTCTCGACCACCTGCATCCGCCGTTCGCCACGCTGGGCGTTCAGCTTGGCCATCAGCTGCGGCGCATAGCGACGCGCCGCATAGGCGGCCAGGCCGATCAGACCCAGGGTGAAGGCCAGGCCGAAAACGGCGCGGGCGAGATCAAGGAAATTCATACGCTTAAGGCCCCGCGCTGTCGGCGCTGTTCCTGGAGTCTTAACCACCACGGTTAACGATGGGTTTAGATAACGGCCTGTTAACCATGCAGGCGGCATTTTCTGCCTATCGCGCGCATCCGCGCTACGGGAGATCGCCATGGGCGTCGCCGACATTCCGCTGCTGGGGCAGATCAAGGGCCGGCTGGGCTGGCTGGACGAGCGTCAGCGGGTCATCGCCTCGAACGTCGCCAACGCCGACACGCCGGGCTTCGTCGGCCGCGACCTGAAACAGCCGACCGACTTCGCCGCCGCCATGCGGTCGGGCGGGGGACTGCCGATGGTGCGGACGAACAAGGCGCACCTGGCCCCCGCCGTCAGCGCGCCGCACTTCGACTCGTCCAAGTCGCCGGATTCCGAGACCACGCTCGACGGCAACTCGGTGGTGGTCGAGGAGCAGATGCTGAAGATGGCCGAGAGCCGCATGGCCTATGACGCCGCCATCGGCTTCTACCAGAAATCCATGTCCATGCTCCGCATCGCCGCGCGCAAGCCCGGCGCGGGCTGAGACGAAGGACTGATCCATGCCTGATCCCATCCCCCCCTCGAACAGCGCCATGGCCGTGGCGGCCTCGGCCCTCAAGGCCCAGCAGTCGCGCATGCGCGTGATCGCCGAGAACATCGCCAACGCCCAGTCCACCGCCCGCACCCCCGGCGGAGAGCCCTATCGCCGCCAGATCCCGGTCTTCCAGGCGCGCGAGGTCGATGGCGCGACCGGCGTCACCCTGGCCGAGGTCCGGCCCGACGACAGCGATTTCAAGATGGACTACGACCCCTCGCACCCGGCCGCGAACGCGCAGGGCTATGTGATGCGGCCCAACGTCGACACCCTGGTCGAGGCCATGGACATGCGCGAAGCCCAACGCGCCTACGAAGCCAATCTGAACGTCATCGAGACGGCGCGGTCGATGGACAGCCGCACCCTCGACATCATCAAACGCTGAGGACTAGGCCATGAACCCGATGATGGCCGCTCGCGCCTACGCCGCCGTCCAGGGCTCCGCCATGCCCACGGCGGCGCAACCGCCCGCCTCCGGCGACAACGGCTTCGCCGACCTGGTCAAGAACGCCATGACCGACATGACGCAGCAGTCCAGGGCGGCCGAGACCCAGATGACCCAGTCGATTCAGGGCAACGGCAATCTGATCGACGTGGTGACCGCGCTCAGTTCGGCCGAGGCGTCGTTGGAAACTGTCATGGCCGTCCGTGACCAGGTGATTTCCGCCTATAAGGAAATCATGGCCATGCCGATCTGATCGGCGGCGTCTGACCTCAAAGCGGACGTCGGCTCAGGCTGACCTGTCCGCCGGCCGAGGCGGTCTGCACCAGCTCGCGCCTCTCTCCCTCCAGCCTCAGCGCCGTCAGCACGCCGGTGGCGTAGGCGCCGGTGTCCAGACCGATCCGGCGGTGATCTGCGTGGACGGCTTCCGTGGGCGTATGGCCATGGACGACGATCTGCTCGAACGGGGCGGAATGGTTCAGGAACTCGTGTCGCACCCACATCAGCTGCTGCGGGTCCTGCTGGTCCAGCGGCACGCCGGGTTCGGCCCCCGCATGGGCGAAGAAATAGTCCCCCAGGCTGAAACTGTATTCCTGGGCGGCGAGGAAGGCGCGCTGTCTCGCGTCCACGGCGGCGTTCAGGGCTTCGCAGGCGGCGGTCCAGCCGGCGGCGTCGGCCTTGTCGAACGGCGGGCTGACGCCATACGAGGCCAGGGCCTCGCGCCCTCCATAGTCGCACCACCCCGGACCCATGTCTGGATCGACCAGAAAGGCCTCCATCCGGTCCTCGTGATTACCGCGCAGGAAGTGCAGCTCGAACATGCCCCGGCTACGCAGACCGGCCAGCAGGTCGATGACCCCCTTCGAGTCCGGCCCCCGATCAATATAGTCGCCTAGGAAGATCAGCACCTTCCGGCTGGCGGTCGAGGCCTGAAGGTCCGCGATAATCGCCTCGACCAGGGGCGACAGCAGGTCCAGCCGCCCATGGATGTCCCCCACCGCCCAGGCTGCCGTGTCCTCTGGCGTCGAGGCCTTGCGGCGCTCGGATTCCAAAGGGCGACGTTTGAACAGTTTGGAGAACATCCTCTTAGATCAGCAGCCGCCAGGGGCTTGGCAAGGCTTCAGGTTCAGAAGAAGCGCTCGCCGATGCGGATCGTGTCGCCCGGCGCCACCTGGGTCGCCGTGGTCAACGGATAGGCCTGTTCGCCGGTCCCGTCCGCGCGCTTGATATACACCTGCCGCGTATTGGCCCGGTAGGTGAAGCCTTCCGCCGTGGCGACCGCGTTCAGAACCGTCAGATTATTGGTGTAGGGATATTCACCCGGCTTGTTGACCTCGCCCAGAATATAGAAGGGGCGATAGTTCAGAACCTCGGCCGAAACGCGCGGCTCGTTGATATAGCCCTTCTTCAGGGACTCGGCGATCTCGGTCTGGAACTCGGTGATGGTCAGGCCCGCAGCCTGGACCTCGCCGATCAGGGGCATGGAGATGCGGCCGCTGCCGCCGACGATGAACTCGCCCGTCAGGCCTTCTTCGCCATAGACATTGACCCGAACCTTGTCCGCCGCGCCCAGCCGATATTCAGGCACGGTGCGGACCACGCTGGGATCCACGGAGGTCTCCGCCAAGCCGGCCGCCGCCAGGGGGCCCGCGCCGCACGCAGCCACGGTGAACATCAAGGTGAGGCCCAGAAGAGCCGCACTCAACCAATTCCGCATGATCATCATCCCTCGCTTCATTCCAGCATAGCGCAAGCCGCCTCATGTTTCCAAGGCGATGCATGCGGCGCCGCAGCAAAGATCGGGCCGAAGATGAAAACGCGCTTAATGCGGCTGAAACCAATCTTCTACAGCACCGCTAAACCGTACTTCTAAGGCTCATATTGATACGGCTCAGGCAGGGTGATCCCATGAAACAGGGATCGCCCATGTCGATTGTTCGCTCGCCGCGCCGTTCCGGCGTGATCGGCGGCGCCGTCTTGGCCGCCGCCGTCTTCGTTTCCGGCGCCGCCGTGGCGGGGCCCCGTCCCGCCGGACCCGCGCATATGCCGGTCGGCGCCGCCGCCGCTGCGCCCTCCGGTTTCCTCGACTTCTGCGAGCGCTCGCCGCGCGACTGCGTCGCTCCGGGCGAGCAGGTGAACCTCGCTGAGATGCGCGCCCGCGCCAATTCTCTCTATTGGGCCGGCGTTTTCGGACACACCCAACAGGTCGCCGCCAGTCGCCCGGCCGCGACCCGGCAGGCCGCCGGCGCCTCTAACGGATTCGACTGGAGCCGCGTCTTCCCCCAGCGCGCCGCCGCACCCGCCGTGTCGGATCCGCGTCGTGAAGGCTTCGCCGTGGCGATGGAAGACGTCGCCGCGCCGGCCGTAGAAGCTGAAGCCGTTCAGGGCGATGCCGCCCCGTCCGCCGAGGATTTCGGTCGCGACGTCTCGGCCCGCGTCAAGGATCTGGACCGGCCCTGGGCGCGTCCGGCGCCGGTCAAGACTGCGCCGGTCATCGCCGTGTCGGACAGCGACTGGAAGGCGATCGGCGACATCAACCGCCAGGTCAATCGCCAGATTCGCAGCGGCTCGGACGCCCGAGTTTACGGTGTCGGCGACTATTGGGCCGTGCCCAACGGCGACCGCGCGCGCGGCGATTGCGAAGACTATGTCCTGGCCAAGCGACGCGCCCTGGTGCGCGCCGGCTATCCGGTCGGCGCCCTGTCCATCGCGGTGGTCGAGACGCGCTGGGGCGAGGTCCATGCGGTGCTTCTGGTGGCCACGGACCGGGGCGACTACGTTCTGGACAATCTGACCGGCCGTATCTCGCGCTGGGATCAGGCCGACTATAGGTGGCGCGAGCGTCAGGCTCCCGGCAAGACCTTCGAATGGGTCCGCATGGCGGGCTGAGCCCGCTTTCCGCAAGATTTCTTGTTCCCGTCCTGATACAAAGGCGGCCAGCACTGGGTCGAAACGGCACAGGACGGCTTGGCGTTTCCTTGTTCATCTCCGGCAGTCGGCGTTGTTTTCGCGGCGCCGCACTTGCTGTGTGTGGGCTGATCGGACGCCCTGAGCGGCCCTGCGTCCCCTCTGCCGGAGCAAGAATGACCATCGACCGCGAAACACCTTCCACGCCGCCGCCGTTCGCCGGACCGCGCCGCCCGCGCCCGTCGCAGCGGCCCCGTCGTCGTATTCGGCGGATTCACGTGATCGGCGCGGCGCTTCTGGTCCTGGCGCTCGCCGTGGTTGCGGTTCTGGTGTTTCGTTCTCAAGGCGCGGCGCGCGGCGCGCCCGCCGTCGCTCGCCAGACCGGACTGGCGCAACAGGCTCCGGCCGGTATGCAGCAGATGCTGGACACCACCCTGGCGCCGGATGACATCCGTCCGATCACTCCGGACGAGGCGCGGGCCTTCAACGCGGCCCTTCCGTTCTCGACCCTGCCGATCCTGTCGGCCAAGCCCTTCATCATGCCGGCCGACAAGCTGGAGGACTATGCTCGCGCGCTCGATTGCCTGACCGCCGCCGTCTACTACGAGGCCGGCAGCGAGACGGCGGCGGGGCAGGCGGCCGTGGCCCAGGTCGTGATCAACCGGATGCGCCACCCGGCCTATCCCAAGACCGTCTGCGGCGTGATCTTCCAGGGCTCCGAGCGGGCGACCGGCTGCCAGTTCAGCTTTACCTGCGACGGCGCCATGAGCCGCCCCCCTTCGCCCGAGGGCTGGGCGCGCGCCCGTCTGGCCGCCGGCGGCGCCCTGAACGGTTTCGTCGCCTCAGGCGTCGGCATGGCGACCCACTATCATACCGACTGGGTCGCCCCTTACTGGGCCGAGCGTCTGGTCAAGATGCGCCAGATCGGCACCCATATCTTCTATCGCTGGGGCGGGGGCTGGGGCCTGCCGCCCGCCTTCACCGGCCGCCATGCGGGCGTGGAGCCGACGATCGAGAAGATGACTCTGGTCGCGACGCCGATTGATCCGCTGGAGCTGGACGATCCCTTGCTGGCCCCGCCGCCGCCTGTCCTGGTGTCGATGGCGCCGCCGCCGCTTGCCCTGGCGCCGACCCCGCCGGTCCAGGCCCCGGTCGCCCCCAGGCCCACGCCGGCCCCTGTCTCCAGCACGGCGCCCCCGCCGCCGGCGGCCACCACGCGTCCGGTCGTCGAAAATCCCCTGACCACGGCTCCCGGCGAGCCCCAGCCGCGCCGTCGCGCCCGGATCGCCGCGCCTTCCTAAGCCGGCGAAGACTTGCCCAGGGTGGTGCCCAGGGTGGTGGCCAGAGTGGTTGTCAGAGTGGCGGCCAGGTCACGCGCCTGGCCCCGCAGGTCGGGCACCGCCGTCATTTCCCAGAAGGCGCCGCGCGTCATCGGTCCTATGGCGTAAAGGCCCGCCGACGGGGATCCAGAGGCGCCGGTCAACCGGCCGGCGTCATCGACCTCCAGGCCCAGGCCCAGGGGATCGGGCCGGCCATAGCCCTTGGCCAGCAGATCGCGGATGACCGGCTCGGCGCTGTGCTGGATCACGCCCAGCGGGCCGGTGCAGTTGATCACCAGATCGAACCGGTCGCGGATCGGTCGGCGACGGTGGCGCGGACGCCAGGCGGCCTCGACGGTCCCGGCGTCCAGCACTGCGCCGGTCAGCTTGCCCGCCAACACCGTCAGCTCGCCCGAGGCCAGCAGGGATCCGATCTCCCGCGCCGTTCCCGGCGACATCCGGTGACGGTGCACGTCCCAAAGGGGGCGAAGATGACGCAGGAAGCGCCGCTTCTGCCCCGGCGTCCAGCTGCGCCACAGGGGGCGCGCGACCTGCCTTAGCCGGTCGAAAACCGCGCGCCAGTCGTGGGTCAGGGTCGCGTCCCGCACCTGGCCCAGAACCTCGGCCGGGCCGCCCGAGAAGTCGCCGGTGAAAGGCTGCGGCGGGACTGTGGCGTGGCCGCGCGGCAGCAGGCCATGGCGCGACAGGGCGGTGAAGCGCCGGCCCGTGCGTTGCAGCGTCAGCACCGCGTCCACCATGGTCAGGCCGGATCCGATCAGCAGTATGTTTCGCGCTGCGCCGATGCGCTCGACGTCGATCCGCCAGGGATTGTCGACATAGGCCGGCGAGGCCAGAACCGCCGCCTCGAGTCCCGGCGGCGAGGCCGGCTCCAGATTGCCCAGGGCCAGGACCACCGCGTCAGCCGTCACCACCTGATCGCCGACCGTAATGCGCCAGACGCCGTCGGCGGCCTCGATCGACTGGGCTTCGCCCCGCACCAGCCCCAGCCGCTCCGGCGCTCCGTCGCGCGCCTCGTCCAGCAGGTGACGCAGATAGCCGCCGTACATGCCGCGCGTAATGAAACCGTCCTGCGCGCGCCAGCTCGGCTGTTCCGCCAGCCAGTCGGCCAGATGCCCCGGCTGGTCGGGAAAGGCGCTCATATTGTCCAGACGGACGTTCAGCAGATGACCGGGATTGCCGGTGTCATAGGCGACCCCAGGGCCGAAGGCGTCGCGTCGTTCGATCAGGCTCACCCGGGTCGCCGGGTCTTGCCTCAGCAACTGGACCGCAGTCAGCAGGCCGCTGAAGCCCGCGCCGACGATTGCGACATGCGGTCCCTGATCCTGCGGCATCGGCGCTCCCGGTTCGAACCCCCTTGGCGGAGGCGGCCCGCCCTTAATAAGACAAGCGGCGAATGGGTTCGATCATGGCGATAAATATCTATCTGCCAAGTAGGAATATCTATCGGGCGCCGCGCGGAAAATTATCGACGGGCGGTGCGCCGAAGTCTTCGGTGCGGCGGGCGGCCTTGCCGATCATGCGACGCCGCGCCGCACGCAGGTCGCGGATCGCCAGCGGGATCAGGGCCCAGGGTTCGACGCAGTAGCGGGTGAACAGCCGGCGCGGATCCTGCACCAGACGATAGGCCCATTCGACCCCGGCCCGGCCCATCCAGCGGGGCGCCGGCGTCTGGGTTCCCGCTTCATAGTCGAAGGCGGCGCCGACCGAGAAGATCACGCAGTCGGGCAGGGCGTCGAACACCGCCAGGGTCCACAGCTCCTGGCGCGGCATCCCCATGCCGACGAACAGGATATGCGGCTTGAACGCCTGGATTTCGGCGATGATCTCGGCGTTGTCGGCGGAGCCCGGCGTGGCGTCGAAGAAGCCGTGGCGGGTGCGGATCTCGGTCTTGGGATAGCGGGCGCCCAGACGACGCGCCGCCTCTTCGCCCACGCCCGGCTCGCCGCCGACCGACATGACGCGCCATTCCTTGCGGTTGGCCAGGCTCCAGAAATGGTCGCGCCAGTCCAGATAGGTGCAGCGGTGAAAGCCCCGGCTGTGCAGGCCCAGGGCCCGCGAGAACCAGATCATCGGCGTCGAATCGACCTCGACCATCTCGGCCTTGTCGTAGAAGGCGCGAATCTCCGGCTGCTTCTGGATCAGGTACAGGCTGTGCAGATTATGGTTGGCGACCAGGCTCTTGCGGCCCTCGGCCACGGCGTCCTGAACGTGGTGCAGCACTTCCTCGGGCTTAACCAGATCGACCAGCTGGCCGAACATATGCGCCCGCTCGCGCCGCCGCCTGCGCTTGCGATAGGCCGGGCGTGCGCTGGTGCGACGCTCTTTCGTCGGGGATGTCAGGGACGCTTCCGCCATGCCCAGTCCATAGCGGGCAGGCCTCAAGGCGGGGTAAGCGAACAGGCTTAACGCGCCGGAAACAGGTCCGGTTTCGCCCGCTCGGCCCAGGTCCGCAGTCCGGAGGCGACCGCGATCCCGACCCCGTCCGCCATCAGGTCGAACAGATTGGCCGAGCGTCCGCTGATCCCCTGGACCACCTCGACGCCCGCGCCCAGCGCCAGGGCCAGCAGGGCCGTGCGCCACACCCCCAGGCTGGGCGCGATCAGGGTCAGACAGACGGTGATGATGAAGAAGCCGATGGCGTGCGCCGGCTTGTCGGTCAGGCCGATCCCCTCCTCGGCGCCCTGAAAGGGACCGAGCATGGCGACGAACAGGGCCAGCAGCGCCAGAACGGCGCCGCCGCGAAGGACGGTCAGGATCACGGGCGCACCGATCAAGGGGAGGAGAAGGCGCGGAAAACGAAAGCCGACCCTAGACCGGGGACCGCCAAATGGCCACCCGCCGGGGGTTACGGCCGCGCTTGCGAAATAAAACCGACCTCCGACGAAAAATCCCTGTTGACCCCGCCCGGACCCTCCCTTAGAGGTCCGCGCCTTCCCGATGGAAACGCCGCAAGGCGCTGCCGACGGGGCCCAGATGGCGGAATTGGTAGACGCGCTGGCTTCAGGTGCCAGTGGCTTAACGGCCGTGGAGGTTCGAGTCCTCTTCTGGGCACCATATTATGAACGGCGTCGTGTTTTCGGACACGGCGCCGTTTGCTTTTTGGCCTATCGCGTCGCGCGCGGCGCTCTGCTGCTTGAGGCCCGTTCGTTGCGCGGTAAGCCGTTTCGTCCCGTCCCTCAGCCGTGTAAGAACCAGACCATGACCGTTTACCTGCACGAGGGCGACCTGCCCGACGACCTGGACCTGGGTTCCGACGTCGCCATCGATTCCGAGACCATGGGCCTGCGCTTCCGCCGCGACCCCCTGTGCGTGGTCCAGCTGTCGTCCGGCGACGGAAACGCCCATGTCGTGCGCCTGAACCGCCCCGCCTACGACTGCCCCAATCTGAAGCGTCTGCTGACCGATCCGGCGGTGACCAAGATCTTCCATTTCGGCCGTTTCGACATCGGCATGTTCCTGCTGCACCTGGGGGTCGAGACCCGGCCGGTCTATTGCACCAAGATCGCCTCCAAACTGGCCCGCACCTATACCGACCGCCACGGCCTGAAGGACGTGGTGCGCGAGACGGTCGGCGTCGACCTGTCCAAGGCCCAGCAGTCGTCCGACTGGGGCGCGGCCGAACTGACCCAGGCCCAGCTGGACTACGCCGCCTCGGACGTCCTCTATCTGCACGCCGCCCGCGCCAAGCTGGACATGATGCTGGCGCGCGAAGGCCGCACCGAACTGGCGGCCCGCTGCTTCGACTTCCTGCCGGACCGTTCGGCGCTCGATCTCGCCGGCTGGGACGAGATCGACATCTTCGCCCACAGTTGATCCCGTGACCGCCCCCCGCGACCCGACCGGTCATAAAGGCGACGAAGCCGACGAGGCCCGGGTGGTCCTGGCCGGCGCGCGCTGGCGGGCGCATTCGCGGCGGGTCAAGCTGTTCCGCCGCGTCCTGCCCATCATCATCCTGGTTCTGGCCGGGGGCGTCCTGACCTGGACCGTGTTCCGCACCGTCATGTCGGGGGTCGAGCGCAAGGCCAGCCAGGGCCAGGAGGTCCGCCTGGACAAGCCCCTGTTCCACGGCCAGGACGCGCAAGGCCGCGCCTTCACCGTCGGCGCCCAGGGCGCGATACGCGATCCGGCCACCGGCCATTTCCGCCTGGTCGGCCCGGCGCTGAAGCTGAACCTGGGCGGGCGCAAGGTCACCGAAATGACCGCCGACGGCGGCACCTATAACGAACAGGCCAAGACCGTGACCATCGGTCCGAACGTGCGGATTTCGGACGGCGGCTCCGGCTTCGTCCTGACCACGCCCGAGGCGGTGGTCGACACCGCGACCGGAATCATCACGGGTTCACGGGGCGTTCAGGGCGCGGGCCCTATTGGAACCATCAACGCTTCGTCCTATGCGATCTATGATCAGGGCGAGCGCGTGGTGTTCAAGGGCTCTGGCGACACCAAGATAAGCGGAACCATCAATCCCTCGGGATCAGGCGAATGACGGCGATGACATCGAAACCCTCCCTCGGTCGCGCCGTAGCGGCGCTGGCGGCCCTGACCCTGCTGGCCCTGCCGGCCGTGGGCGATGCCCAAAGTGCGCGCACGACCTCCAACCAGCCGATCGCCTTCGGCGCCGACGACGGCGAGCAGGGCACGGATCGCATCAGCCTGCGCGGCCGGGCCGAAATCACCCAGGGCCAGAACCGTCTGCGGGCCGAGGCGATCACCGCCTTCCGCGACGCCCAGGGTCAGTTCACGCGGGTCGAGGCCACGGGAACCGTCTATTTCGTCACCCCGACCCAGTCGATGCGCGGCGACCGCGCCGTCTACACCCTGTCGAACGGCGAACTGGTCGTGACCGGAAACGTCATCCTGAACCAGGGCAAGAACGTCCTGACCGGCGGGCGGCTGACCTATAACGTCAACACCGACGCGGCGACCATGTCGGGCGCCCCGCGCGGCGCCGGCGCCGGCAGCCGCATCCAGGGCGTCTTCTATCCCGACGGAACCAACTGAGGCTGCGGCCCCGGTCGCGCTGAGCACGGATTAAGATTTGGCCCGCAAGGAACTCTCCGCCCTGAACCTGGCCGACCGGCCTGTGGCGACGCCCCAGCCGGCGGCTTCGGCTGCCGAAAAAGGGCTGCGGGTGCGCAACATCGCCCGCGCCTTCGGCCAGCGTCAGGTGGTGCGTGACGTCTCCCTGACGGTCCAGCGCGGCGAGGTCGCGGGCCTGCTCGGCCCCAACGGCGCCGGCAAGACCACCTGTTTCTACATGATCACCGGCCTGATCCCGCCGGATTCCGGCACGATCTGGCTGGACGGCGAGGACATCACCAGCCAGCCCATGTACCAGCGCAGCCGCATGGGCCTGGGCTATCTGGCGCAGGAGGCCTCGATCTTCCGCGGCATGACGGTCGAGCAGAACATCAAGGCGGTGGTCGAACTCAACTATCCGCGCGACCAGCTGGACGCCGAAACCGACCGCCTGCTGAACGAGCTTCACATCGACCACCTGCGTCACGCCCCCGCCACCGGCCTGTCCGGCGGCGAACGTCGCCGGGTCGAGATCGCGCGGGCGCTGGCCGGCCGCCCCTCCTTCATCCTGCTGGACGAACCCTTCGCCGGCATCGACCCCCTGGCCATCGCCGACATCCGCTCGGTCATCCGCTATCTGGCGGACCAGGGCATCGGCGTCCTGATCACCGACCACAATGTCCGCGAAACCCTGGACATCACCGACCGCGTCTCGATCATCTCGGGCGGCTCTGTCCTGTTCGAAGGCACCGCCGACGAAGCCGTCACCGACCCCGAAGTCCGCCGCGTCTACCTCGGCGAAAACTACGCCTGATAGTCTCACCTCCCCGTTCGCGGAGGCGAACGGGGAGGACAGGCGGGAGCGTCAGCGAACGCCAGGAGGGGGCGACTCGGTGTCTGAAGTCGGCCCGGTCACCCCCACCGCCAGAGTCGCCCCCGCCTGGTCGCAAGCGCGACCTGTCCTCCCCACGCGCTCCGCGCGCGGAGAGGTGACGCCGCTGCCTCGCTCACCTCCCCGTCGGCGAAGGCCGGCGGGGAGGACAGGCGGGAGCGTCAGCGAACGCCAGGAGGGGGCGACTCGGTGTCAGACGCTGGTTCGGTCATCCCCACCGTCAGAGTCGCCCCCTCCTGGTCGCAAGCGCGACCGGTCCTCCCCACGCGCCTTCGCGCGCAGGGAGGTGAGCCAGCGCGCACAATGACGCTGCCTCGCTCTCAAAAATTCAACGCTCTAAAAGAATCTCACCCCCCGCTTCTAACCACCCTCCAAAACCCCCGCATAATACCCCCGGTCTCGTCGCTAGGAGGGCTCGTAAGGCCTGCGACCTTACGGCGGCGGGAGCGTATGGAACGGGGGCGGGGGTGGGATTCCCTCGCGCCGCATGACGGTGCATCGGTGGGCTCATCCCGCGCAGAAACGTCGGCGGAGGACACGGGGTTAGGAACCCGGTCGCACTCGGGACGATCCTTCGCAGGGATCGCCGACCCGTCGCAGGCCTTGGGGAAGAGGCATCACAACTGCCGCTTCAATATCCCCGGCCGGCAGAAACACCATGCGCGCGGAGCGTCTGTCTTCGTCGAAACGGTAAAAACTAATCCATCCCGGGCGAGGCCCGGCGCTCCGTCCTGCCCTCCACTCGCGATGGGCCTTCAACTTCGCAGCTGAGGCGCGAGGGGCTTTTGCACACCCGTGTTCCGATATTTGTCGGGCGTTAACCAATAGGCCGCCATTCTGCACAGCAAGTTCCGGGCCAGTTCGGCGCGCGGAGGGGATTTTTCGAACGTGATCGGGCAACGTCTAGAGATCAGACAGGGGCAGGGGCTGGTCATCACGCCCCAGCTGCAGCAGGCGATCAAGCTGCTGCAACTGTCGAACCTCGAGCTTGAGGAGTTCGTCGAGGCCGAGCTGGAACGCAATCCCCTGCTGCAACGCGACGAGCCCGAGGGTGAGGCCCCCGAGGCGCCGGAGCCGGTCTCCGCCGCGTCCGACGGCGAAATGTCCTTCGGCGACGGGGTCGGCCAGGATTCCGTGGCCTCGATGGACGCCGGGTCCGACGACGTCTACGGCGACGCCGCCCCCGGCGAACGCACCAGCGACCGCATGACCGACGCGGCCCAGCCCGGCCTGTCCGACTGGTCCAGCGCCGGCAAGGGCGGTCAGGTCTTCGAGGGCGACGGCGAACGGCCCGACGCCCACGAGCTGACCCTGTGGGAACATCTTCAGGCCCAGGCCTCGTCGGCCGGTCTCTCGGCCGCCGATCACGCCATCGCCCTGACCCTGATCGACGCCACCGACGAGGGCGGCTATCTGCGCGGCGAAATGGCCGAGTTCGCGGATCGGCTGGGCGTCGGCCTGGATCGGATCGAGGCGGTCGTGGCCGTCTGCCAGGGGTTCGAGCCGACCGGGATCATGGCCCGTTCGGTGCCCGAATGCCTGAAGCTGCAACTGATCGAGCGCAATCGTTTCGATCCGGCCATGGGCGCCCTGCTCGACAATCTGGACCTGCTGGCCCGCCGCGATCTGGCCGGCCTGAAGAAGCTCTGCGGCGTCGACGGCGAGGATCTGGCCGAGATGATCTCGGAGCTGAAGGCCCTGACCCCGCGCCCCGGCGCCGGCTTCGGCGGCGAACCGGCCCAGACCGTCGTGCCCGACGTCCATGTGCGGCCCGACCCCGCCGGCGGCTGGCGGGTCGAGCTGAACGCCGACACCCTGCCGCGTCTGTTGATCGACAAACGCTATCACGGCCTGGTCCAGGCCGGCGCCCGGTCGGACACCGAAAAGACCTTCGTCGCCGACTGCGCCGCCCAGGCCAGCTGGCTGGTCAAGTCGCTGGACCAGCGGGCCAAGACCATTCTGAAGGTCTCGTCCGAGATCGTGCGTCAGCAGGACGCCTTCCTGGCCTTCGGGGTCGAGTTCCTGCGGCCGCTGAATCTGAAGACCGTCGCCGACGCCATCGGCATGCACGAATCGACGGTCAGCCGCGTCACCTCGAACAAATATGTCTCGACCCCGCGCGGCGTCTTCGAGCTGAAATTCTTCTTCACCGCGGCCATCCAGTCGGTGGACGGCGCCTCCACCCATTCGGCCGAAGCCGTCCGCCACCGGATCAAGGCGATGATCGATGGAGAGGCTCAGGACGGCGACGTTTTGTCCGATGATCGGATCGTCGAAATCCTTAAGGAGACGGGCATAGATATAGCCCGTAGAACGGTCGCCAAGTATCGGGAAGCCTTGAGGATTCCATCCTCGGTCCAACGTCGCAGAATGCTTAAGACGGCCTGAAGCGTGACCACAAATTGGTGATCCCGATTGACACCAAAAGCGGGCGGGAGCGTTCTATCCGTATGCAAGTCCAAGTCAGCGGCAAGCAAGTGGATGTCGGCGAAGCGTTAGGCTCGCGCATCTCCCAGGAACTCGAAGAAGGGGTCGGAAAATACTTCGCCCGCGGCGGTGACGACGCCGAGGTCGTGGTGTCCAAGGACGGCCACAACTTCAAGGTGGACTGTTGGGTCCGCCTCGCGTCGGGCCAGACCCTGGTGACGACCGGAATGGGCGGCGACGCCCATTCGGCCTTCACCGAGGCTCTCGACCGGCTCGAAAAGCGCGTCCGTCGCTACAAGCGCCGGCTCAAGGATCACCACATCGGGCCCAAGGGTCTTTCGCCCGAGAAGACTGAAAACGCCGCTCGCGAAGTCGCCCGCAGCATCGTGCTGCGGGATCCTGACAGCGTCGAGGATGACGTCTTCGGCGACGCCAGCGAAAACGACGGCCCGCCTCCGCTGGGCATGGTCATCGCCGAGACCGAGCATGAGATCCGCACCATCACGGTCGGTCGCGCGGTGCTCGAGCTGGACATGACCGGCTACCCGGTCGTCCTGTTCCGCAACGCCGCCCACGGCGGCCTCGCGGTGGTTTACCGCCGGCCCGACGGCAACGTCGGCTGGATCGATCCGGAGCGCACCAAGAAGACCAACGGCCATTAGGTTAACGGCTTAGTTTGACTTTGTCGCGGGAGCCTCTAAAGGGGCGCCCGCGACCCCCAGTCGCGTATCTAGAGTTGGGCTACCATGGACATCGCAGATCTGCTTGCGCCGAACGGCGTGGTGCTGCGCGGCGGCGCCTCTTCAAAACGCCAGGCTCTTCATGCTGTCGCTGAAGCCGCATCCATGGCCCTCGGCGTCGATCAGGGCCGAATCTTCGAAGCCCTGCTGGAACGCGAATCCCTGGGATCGACCGGCCTGGGCTCAGGCGTCGCCGTTCCCCATGCTCGGTTGACGGAAATCGATCGGGTCTCGGCCGTCTTCGTGCGGCTGGATTCGCCGGTGGCCTATGACTCGGTTGATGATCGTCCAGTCGATCTTCTGCTGGCCCTGTTCGCCCCGCCTAAGGACGGCGCCGAACACCTGCGCGCCCTGGCTGCCGTCTCCCGCGCCCTGCGCTCGCCCGAACTCCGCGAGCAGTTGCGCCAAGCTCAGACAACGGACGCCATCAAGGCCCTGTTCGTCAAGGATCAGGCCCCCGCCACGGCGGCCTGACCACGGCCTCAGTGAACTGAAACCGGCTCCAGCTCGTGCGCCACGGCGGCGGCGAAGGCAGTCTCGCGGTCCAGCATCACGGCCAGCCGCTCTCCGTCCGCGCTATGGACCGCATACAGCGACTGGTTGGGGTCGAAGGCGATGTCCTTCATCTCGACCGCCTCTTCCAGCAGGTCGGACGCCTTCACCTCGCGCACATAGACGAGATCGGGCGCGCCCATTCCTGCAAAATCTTCCTTGGTCATCATCGGCGTCATTAGGACCGCCTCCTTCAATTTTACAACGCCCGGATCGCCAGGCGGTTCTAACGGTCGCGCTTTTCAGCCGGCCGTGATGGGAATCCGCCGCACCTGACGCTCAGCCTCGGGCCGGATCAGGTCGACGTGCAGCAGGCCGTGCTCCAGCCGCGCGCCTTGAACCTCAAGCCCATCGGCGAGGACGAAGCTCCGCACGAAACCCCGTGCGGCGATGCCGCGATGCAGGAAGGCCTGTTCGCCCTTGCCCGCGTCGTCGCGCTTTCCGGCGATGGTCAGCTGCCGCCCTTCCAGGGTGATGGTCAGTTCGTCGGGGGCAAACCCGGCGACGGCCAGGCTGATACGCACGCCCGCATCACCGATCTGTTCGACATTGTAGGGCGGATAGCTCTCGGCTGCGGCCTTTGCGGCGCGGTCGATCAGGGCGCGGGTGTGGTCGAAGCCCAGCAGGAAGGGGCTGTCGAACAGGATGGTGCGGGTCGTCGTCATCTGGGTCCTCGCAAAGCGACCGACCGTCGGCCTCCCGCAATCGGCAAGGCTCCCGGTCACAGATGAAGATGGGGGCGGACAGGGACGGGATCAACCGCCCCTGGCTGTGGCCTCAGTGGATGGCTTCGCCATGCTGGGTATAGTCCAGCCCCTCGACCTCTTCGTCCTTGGTGACGCGCAGGCCCGTGGTGAACTTGCAGATCATCAGGACGACGAAGGTGCCGACCGCGCTCCAGACGATGGCGCCGCCCAGGCCGACGGCCTGTTTCCACACGGTCGCGCCGTCGGACAGGGCGTTGACGCTGGTGGTGGCGAAGACGCCGGTCAGCAGGGCGCCGACGATGCCGCCGATCCCGTGCACGCCGAACGCATCCAGGCTGTCGTCGTATTTCAGCGCGTGCTTCAGCCAGACGGCGCCCGCGCAGGCCGGCCCGGCGATCAGGCCGATGAAGAAGGCGCCCTTGGGATCGACGAAGCCGGCGGCGGGGGTGATGGCGACCAGGCCGCCGACGATGCCGGACAGCAGGCCCAGCAGGGTCGGGCGCTTGCGGTCGAACCACTCCACCGCCATCCAGCCCAGGGCTGCAGCCCCGGCGGCCAGGATGGTGTTGAAGGCGGCGGTGGCGGCCAGCGCATCGGCCGCGCCGGCCGATCCGGCGTTGAAGCCGATCCAGCCGACCAGCAGCAGGCCGGTGCCGATGGCGCTGTAGACCAGATTGGCGGGGGCCATGTTGTCTCGGCCGAAGCCGTGGCGCGGGCCCAGCACCAGGGCGCAGACCAGGCCGGCGACGCCCGCATTGACGTGAACCACCGCCCCGCCGGCGAAGTCCAGCACGCCCATCCCGCCCAGATAGCCGCCGCCCCACACCTGATGGCAGATCGGCGCATAGACGATCAGATGCCACAGGGCGAAGAACAGCAGGCTGGCCGAGAACTTCATCCGTTCGGCGAAGGCGCCGGCGATCAGGGCCGGGGTGATGATGGCGAAGGTCATCTGGAAGCTGACGAACAGCAGCTCCGGCAGGCCGGGCAGCAGACTGTGCGCCGTCTGCATCGTCACCCCATTCAGGAACGCCGCTTGCACCCCGCCGACGAAGCCGTCGATCGTCTCCGGTCCCTTGCCGAACGAGAGGCTGTAGCCGACCAGGAACCACAGCACCGAGACGATGGCGAACGCCGCCGCCGACTGGGCGATGACGCTGATGATGTTCTTCTTGCGCACCATGCCGCCATAGAACAGCGCCAGACCCGGCAGGGTCATCAGCAGCACCAGGGCGGTGGACGTCAGGATCCAGGCCGTCGCTGCATTGTCGATGACCAGGGGCGCCTGGTGCGCCAGCAGGGCGGGCGCCGCCAAGGCCGGTGAGGCGAGCGACGCCGCCCCTGCAACGACAATGGCGGAAAGGGCGGCGGTTCGGGTCATTTCAGGCGTCTCGGGGAGGAGAGGTAAGGAACGGCTCAGGCTGAAGTCTTAAGCCGTTCCTCCGCCCTGACAATGTCCGTGAGCGGCAGGATGCGAACGAAACGGTCAAGCGTGTTTTCCCAGTCGCCCAACAGGCGTCGTGCCAGCGGCGAACCGGTCGCCGCCAGATGGGCCTCGACCAGTTCGCGCAGCCGTTCGGCCGCCGTTGCGTCCATGTCGGCCACGCCCGCCAGATCCCCGTTCAGGGCCCGCTCGGCATAGCCCGGCTGGTCCAGCACGAACAGCTCGCCGCCGCTCATGCCCGCCGCCAGGTTCCAGCCGACGGAGCCCAGCACGACGACCCGGCCGCCGGTCATATATTCGCAGCCATGCGCGCCCAGGCCTTCGACCACGGCCTCTGCGCCCGAGTTGCGGACCGCGAACCGCTCGCCCGCCGCGCCGGCGACGAACAGTCGACCCGAGGTCGCGCCATACATCGTCGTATTGCCGCAGATCAGCTGGTCCTCGCGCCATTCCGGCGTGCGGATCGAGATCTCGGCGCCCGACAGACCCTTGCCGACATAGTCGTTGGCCTCGCCGGTCAGGTGCAGTTCCAGACCCTTGGCGGCGAAGGCGCCGAAGCTCTGGCCGGCGATGCCTTCCAGACGCAGCTTCAATCGACCCGCCGGTCCTTGCGCCCCGAAGCGCCGCACGATGGCGGACGAGACGGCGGCGCCCACCGTGCGCTGGGTGTTGTTCAGCGGATAGGACAGCTCCAGCGTCTGGCCGCGATCCAGGAACCGGACCGCGTCCTTCAGCACCCGGGCGTCCAGACTGTCGGCGATGGGCTTGCGGCCCTTATCGGCCCATTTGCCGGCCGCGCCCTCGTCCACCTGAACCAGCAGGGGGTTCAGGTCGAGATCGTCCAGGTGCGAGCCGCCACGACGGACCTGACGCAGCAGGTCGGTGCGGCCGATGATCTCGTCCATCGTCCGCGCGCCGATGGAGGCCAGGATTTCGCGCGTTTCCTCGGCGATGAAGGTGAACAGGTTCACGACCTTGTCCGGCGTGCCGGTGAACTTCTCGCGCAGGCGGTCGTCCTGGGAGCAGACGCCGACGGGGCAGGTGTTCGAATGGCACTGGCGCACCATCAGACAGCCCATGGCGATCAGGGCGGCGGTGCCGACGCCGTATTCCTCGGCCCCCAGCATGGCGGCGATGACCACGTCGCGACCGGTGCGAACCCCGCCGTCGGTGCGCAGCGTCACCGAGCCGCGCAGATTGTTCAGCGTCAGCACCTGGTGGGCCTCGGCCAGGCCGATCTCCCACGGCAGACCGGCGTGCTTGATCGAGGTCTGGGGCGAGGCGCCGGTGCCGCCGTTGTGGCCGGCGATCAGGATGGCGTCGGCGTTGGCCTTGGCGACCCCCGATGCGATGGCCCCGATGCCCGAGGCGGACACCAGTTTCACCGTCACCTTGGCGTCGGGATTGATGGCCTTCAGATCATAGATCAGCTGGGCCAGGTCCTCGATCGAATAGATGTCGTGGTGCGGCGGCGGGCTGATCAGGGTGGTGCCGGGCACGGCGTGGCGCATCCGGGCGATGAACTCGGTCACCTTGAAGCCGGGCAGTTGCCCGCCCTCTCCGGGCTTGGCGCCCTGGGCCACCTTGATCTCGATCTCGCGGCACTGGTTCAGATATTCGGCCGTGACGCCGAACCGGCCCGAGGCCACCTGCTTGACCGCCGAGTTGGCGTCGTCGCCGTTGGCGCGCGGGTGATAGCGTTCCGGATCCTCACCGCCCTCGCCCGAGACGGAGCGTGCGCCGATGCGGTTCATGGCGATGTTCAGGGTCTCATGCGCCTCGGGGCCAAGCGCGCCCAGGGACATGGCCTGGGTCAGGAAGCGGCGGCGGATGTCCGACACGCTCTCTACCTGATCGACCGGGATGGCGACGCCTTCGCGGAAGTCCAGCAGGTCGCGCAGGCTCAGGTCCGGCTGGTTGCGGACGGCCTCGGAGAACTGCTTGAACCGGCGATAGTCGCCCCTGTTGCAGGCGTCCTGCAACAGGTGGATGGTCTTGGCCTCGTGGGCGTGGGCCTCGCCGCCCGAGCGGATCTTGAAGAAGCCGCCGATAGCCGGGGAGGGCAGGGCCTCGCCCCAGGCCACCTTGTGCCGCTTCATCGCCGCCTGTTCCAGACCGGCCAGGCCGATGCCGGAGATGCGCGACGGGGCGCCGGGGAAGAACTCGGCCGTCAGTGCGCGGGACAGGCCCAGCACCTCGAATTCGCAGCCGCCGCGATAGGCGGAGATGACGCTGATCCCCTTGCGCGCCAGGGTCTTCAGCAAGCCCGCCTCGATGCCGTGCTTGTAGTTCAGGCAGGCGTCGCGCAGCGTCAGGCCGGGATACAGACCCCGGTCCAGACGCTCCTGGAACAGGTCCTGGGCCAGCCAGGCGTTGACGGTGGTGGCGCCCACTCCGACCAGGACGGCAAACCCGTGCGGGTCCAGCGTCTCGGCCGTGCGAACGACGATGGAGCAATAGGTCCGCAGACCCGCAGCGGTCAGTCGGCCGTGAACCCCAGCCGTGGCCAGGATCATCGGCGCGGCCAGACGAGTCGCGGAACCCTGTTGGTCCGTCAGCACGATCAGGGCGGCGCCGTCACGGGCGGCGGCCTCGGCCTCGTCCATGATCCGGTCCAGGGCGGCGCGCAGACCGGCGCCGGGACGGGCGTCTTCTGACGGCGTATCGTAGCTACAGTCGATGACCACCGTCGAACCGGCGCCGACAGTGGCGACCATCCGCTCGTACATGCCGTTGGTCAGGACCGGGCTGTCCAGGACGAAGACGTCGGTCTGGGCTTCTTCCTGGGCCAGGATATTGCCCAGGTTCTTGAACCGGGTCTTCAGGCTCATCGCCCCCGCTTCACGCAGGGGGTCGATGGGCGGGTTGGTGACCTGACTGAAGTTCTGGCGGAAATAGTGGCTCAGCGGGCGCGGCAGGGCCGACAGCACCGCCGGCGGGGCGTCGTCGCCCATAGAGCCGACGGCCTCCTTGCCGTCGCGAACCAGGGCGTCCAACAGCAGGTCCAGATCCTCTCGGCTGTAGCCGGCGGCGATCTGGCGGCGGGTCAGATCCTCGCCCGAGGCCGAGCGCGGTTCCGGTCCGGGGCCGATGATCGGCTCCAGATCCACCATATTGTCCAGCCACTCCGTATAGGGGTGGGCGGCGGCCAGGGCGTCGATAGCCTCATGCTCGTCGTACAGACGGCCATGCTTCATATCGACGGCGATCAGCTTGCCAGGGCCGATGTGCAGGCGGCGCTTCACCCGGCTTTCGGGAATGGGCACCAGGCCGGCTTCGGACCCGGCCATCAGCAGACCGTCCACGGTCTCGACCGCGCGCAGCGGGCGCAGGCCGTTGCGGTCCTTGCCCGCCACGATCCAACGGCCGTCGGCGGCGCAGATGGCGGCCGGGCCGTCCCACGGCTCCATCACCGCGTTGCAATAGGCGTAGAAGGCCCGGTGTTCGGGCGGCATGACCACGTCGTCCTTGGCCCAGGCCTCGGGGATCAGCAGGGCCTTGGCCATGGGGGCGGGACGACCGGCGTGGACCAGCACCTCCATGACGTTGTCCAGAGCGGCCGAGTCCGACCCGCCCGGCTGGACCACCGGCTTCACCTCGCGGTCGCGATCCCCGAAGGCCTGGGCGGCCATGCGGATTTCGTGCGACTTCATCCAGTTGAGGTTGCCCTTCAGCGTGTTGATCTCGCCGTTGTGGGCCATCATCCGGAAGGGCTGGGCCAGCTTCCATTCGGGGAAGGTGTTGGTCGAATAGCGCTGGTGGAAGACGGCGTAGGCCGAGACGAAACGAGGGTCCTCCAGGTCGGGGTACAGGTTGCCCAGCAGTTCGGCCCGCACCATGCCCTTGTAGGCGATGGAGCGCGCGGACAGGGTGCAGATGTAGACGGCGGCAAGGTTCTCGGTCTTGACCGTCTTCTCGATGCGGCGGCGGCACAGGTACAGCTCGCGCTCCAGCGCCTCGCCGTCCAGCGGCTGTCCGGCGTCGTCCAGCGGCGGAGCCAGCATGATCTGTTCGATCTCGGGCCGGGTGGCGCCGGCCTTGGTCCCGACGACCGACAGGTCGATGGGCGTCTGGCGCCAGCCGTAGATCCAGAAGCCGGCGCGCAGGGCCTCGGTCTCGACGATGGCGCGGGCGCGGTCCTGGGCGCCCAGATCGGTGCGCGGCAGGAAGACCTGGCCGACGCAGATCGGGCCGGGACGCAGGGACTGACCGATCAAGGCCACCTGGTCGGCGAAGAAGCCCTGGGGCAGTTCGCACATGACGCCGGCGCCGTCGCCGGACAGACCGTCGGGATCGACGGCGCCACGGTGGGCCACGGCCTTCAGGCTGCGGATCGCATATTCGACCACGTCACGGCGCGGCGTGCCGTCGATGGAGCAGACCAGGCCCACGCCGCAGGCGTCGCGCTCGGACGCGCGATCATAGGCGTTGCCGGCTTCCAGTCGGTCGCGGGTCTCTTCGTACTTGTTCAGCCAATCGGTCATGCCGCGACCTCCTCGGTGCGGGTCTTCAGGTAACGGTCGATCTCGGCGGCGGCGTCCTGGCCTTCCCGAACGGCCCAGACGACCAGCGAAGCGCCGCGCACCGCGTCGCCGGCGGCGAAGACGCCGGGCAGGCTTGTGGCGAAGCTGACGGAGCCGACCTTGATGGTGCCGTCGTCGCGCAGACGCAGATCGGGCTCATGCGCCGCGAACGGCTCGGGCGAAAAGCCCAGGGCCTCGATGACGATGTCGGCCGGAATGTCGAAGTCGGCGCCGGGCACGGGCACGATGTCGCGCCGCTCGCCGGGGGCGGCCTCGGTCAGCTGCATCCGCGCGGCGCGAACGCCGGTGACGGTGTCGCCTTGCGACAGCAGCGCCTTGGGCGCGCCCAGCCATTCGAAGACGACGCCTTCCTCTTCGGCGTTGACCACTTCGCGGGCCGAGCCGGGCATGTTCTCGCGGTCACGACGATACAGGCAGGTGACCGATGCCGCGCCCTGACGGACGGCGGTGCGGACGCAGTCCATGGCGGTGTCGCCGCCGCCGATGACGACCACCCGCTTGCCGCGCGCCTCGTGCCAGCCGTCTTGCTCGGCGTCGCCCAGGTCGCGTCGGTTCTGGTGGGTCAGGTAGGACAGGGCCGCCACGGTCGAGTCCGGCCCGCGGCCCGGCGCCGACAGGATGCGTGGCTGATATACGCCCATGGCCAGCAGGACGACGTCATGGCGCTCGCGCAGTTCAGTCAGGGTCACGTCCTTGCCGACCTCGCAGCCCAGCACGAACTGGACCCCGCCTTCAGCCAGACGGTCCACGCGCCGCTGGACGACATGCTTCTCCAGCTTGAAGCCGGGAATGCCGTAGATCAGCAGGCCGCCGGCGCGGTCGTGCCGGTCATAGACGGTGACCTGATAGCCCTCGCTGCGCAGACGGTCGGCGGCGGCCAGGCCGGCAGGGCCGGCCCCCACAATGCCGACGCTCTCGCCGCGTTCGGCCGCCGGACGGATCGGTTCGACCCAGCCGTTGGCGAAGGCCTGATCGCCCAGCCATGCCTCGACCGAGCCGATGGTCACGGCGTCCCAACCGGACTGGTTCAGGGTGCAGGCGCCCTCGCACAGCCGGTCCTGCGGACAGATGCGACCGCAGATTTCGGGCATGGTCGAGGTCAGAGAGGCGACGCGCCAGGCTTCACGCGGCTCGTTCTCGGCCGACAGGCGCAGCCAGTCGGGGATGTTGTTCTGAAGCGGACATGCGTTCTGGCAGAAGGGCACGCCGCAGTCGGTGCAGCGCGACGCCTGTTTCTCCGCCGTCTCGGTCGAGGGCGGAATCGTAATCTCTCCGAACCCGCGCGCGCGCAGTTCGGCCGAGGCCTTCGAGAGGCGGCGTGGTTCGACGACGAAAGTCCCGCCTTGCTTCAGGGTCTTATGCATGAAGCGCATATGCCGCAAATGGCGGGGTGCGCGCAATTACCGTTTGCGTGACGGGGGCTAAAGATGACTAAATTGCAAAAATAATCCCGCGCTGACTGCGTGGGAATGAATTCATTGCGCGGTTTTTCGGGTTCCGAACAGCAAACCTTGGCCGCTCAAGGCCGCGTCTGGCCCTGACCGCGCACCACATATTTGTAGGTCGTGAGCTGTTCTGCCCCCACGGGGCCGCGGGCGTGCAGGCGGGCGGTGGAGATGCCGATCTCGCCGCCGAAGCCGAACTCGCCGCCGTCGGCGAACTGGGTCGAGGCGTTGATCAGAACGATGGCGCTGTCGACCTTGGCCGCGAAGCGTTCGGCGGCCTGGGCGTCGGTGGTGACGATGGCCTCGGTATGGCCCGAGCCATAGCGGGCGATGTGGTCGGTCGCCGCCTCCAGGTCATCGACGATCCGCACCGCCAGGATCGGCGCCAGATATTCGGTGGTCCAGTCGGCTTCGACCGCAGACTCCATCTGAGGAACCAGGGCGACGGCCTCGGCGTCGCCGCGTAGTTCGCACCCGGCCGCGATCAGATCTGCGGCCACCAAGGGCAGCAGGCGTTCGGCAGCCGCAAGATCCACCAACAAGGTCTCGGTCGCGCCGCAGACGGACACCCGCCGCATCTTGGCGTTCAGTACGATGGCGCGCGCGGTCTCCAGATCGGCCGCTTCATGCAGATAGGTGTGGTTCAGACCCTCAAGATGGCTCAGCACCGCCGTCTTGGCCTCAGCCTGGACGCGGGCGACCAGGCTCTTGCCGCCGCGGGGGATGATGACGTCGATGGCGCCGTCCAGCCCGCCCAGCATCAGGCCTACGGCCTCGCGGTCCGGCGTATCGACCAGTTGCACCGCGTCGGCGGGCAGGCCGGCCTGGGCCAAGGCTTCCGCGATCAGGCCGGCGATGGCCAGGGACGACTGGAGACAGTCCGAGCCGCAGCGCAGGATGGCGGCGTTGCCCGACCGGATGCACAGGGCCGCCGCGTCGGCGGTGACGTTGGGGCGGCTCTCATAGATGACGCCCAGCACTCCGATGGGGGTCCGGACGCGGGCGATGTCCAGGCCGTTGGCGGGGGTCCAGCGTTCGGTCTCGACGCCCAGGGGATCGGCTACGGCGGCAATGGTCGCCACCGCTTGAGCCATGCCGGCGACGCGGGCGGGCGTCAGGGCCAGTCGGTCGATCAGGGCCTCGCTCATGCCGTTGGCGCGGGCGGCGTCCACATCGCGGGCGTTGGCGGCCAGGATGTCGGCTTCGGCGGCCGTCAGCTTCTCGGACAGGATTTCCAGCGCGCGGGTGCGGGCGGCGGGCGGCGCGTCTCGCAGGCCTACGGCGGCGGCGCGGGCGCGGCGGCCCTTTTCCAGCATTCGGGTCTCAAGATCGGTCATCGGTCGTCCAGAACCATGTCGTCGCGGTGGATTAGAACCGAGGGCCCGCGATAGCCCAGGGTCGCCTCGATTTCATCGCTGCGGCGGCCCCGGATGCGGGCGGCCTCGTCGGCGGCATAGGCGGCCAGGCCCACCCCGACCGCCCGGCCGTCGGCGTCGGTCAAGCGCACGCAGTCGCCTTTTTCGAAGTCCCCCGCCACGGCCGTCACCCCGGCCGGCAGCAGGCTTTTCCCCGCCCTCAGCGCCGTCACCGCCCCAGCGTCCAGCGTCAAGGATCCCGCTGGCGACAGACTGCCGGCGATCCACTGCTTGTAAGCGGCCATCGGGCCGTCGGGGGCGGTGATCAGGGTGGCGCGGGCGCCGGCTCGGATGGCGCTCAGCGGCGACAGGGTCTGGCCCGAGGCGATGATGGTGGCGCAGCCGGCTGAGCGGGCGATCTGGGCCGCCGCCAGCTTGGTCGCCATGCCGCCGGTCCCGACCCCGGCCTGGGCGTTGGCGCCCCCGCCCATGGCAAGGATGTCGGGGCCTAGAGTCTCGATCAGCGGCAGGTGGGCGGCGCTCGGATCACGGCGCGGATCGGCGGTGTAGAGGCCGTCCACGTCCGACAGCAGGATCAGCAGATCGGCCCGCGCCAACTGGGCCGTTCGCGCCGCCAGCCGGTCGTTGTCGCCATAGCGGATTTCTTCCGTCGCTACGGTGTCGTTCTCGTTGACGATGGGTATGACCCCGTGGCCCAGCAGGGCCTCGACGGTGGCGCGGCCGTTCAGCCAGCGACGGCGGCGTTCCGTGTCATCGCGGGTGAGCAGCACCTGGCCCACAACTAGGTCGTGGGGCGCCAGGGCCTCGGACCAAGCGGCCATCAGCAGGGACTGACCGACTGAGGCCGCCGCCTGCTTGTCTTCCAGCCGGGTTCCCAGGTTCGGCAGACGGCCCCGCCCCAGGGCGATGGAGCCGGATGAGACGACGATGACCTCGCGTCCCTGCGCCTTCAAGGCCGCCAGATCCCGCGCCACGGCCGCCAGCCAGTCGTGCGTCGGCCGCCGCGTCTCGGCGTCGATCAGCAGCGAGGATCCGATCTTGACCACGACCCGGCGCGCGGCCTCCAGGGCGGAGGCGGCGTCGGTTGCAGAGTCTGGGCGCGGGGCGGGGGAGGCGACCTGGGACATGAAGGTTTCTCTAACGCGGCTGTTCGAGCTTGTCTCTTGCCGTGTCGGTCGTCACAGCAGACGAATGATGGAATCCCTTTCCCCGATCGCAGCGGGCGCCCTGGGCAGTCTGGCGGCCGGCATGATGACGGCGGTGGGCGCCGTGCCCATGCTGTTCCTGAAAAAGCCGAGCGAGCAGACCCAGAGCGTCCTGCTGGGCTTCGCCGCCGGGGTCATGCTGGCGGCGTCCTTCTTCTCGCTGATCATTCCCGGCGTGGACGTGCTTCAGACCGGCGGCGCGTCCCAGGCCTGGGCGGCGGGGACCATGGCGGCGGCGGTGCTGATCGGGGCGACGGCCATTGGTCTGATGAACCGTTTCGCGCCGGTGGACATGCTGGCCATCGGCCCGGCCCAGTCGAAACATCTGGCGCGGCGCATCTGGTTGTTCATCATCGCCATCACCCTGCACAACTTCCCCGAAGGCGCCGCTGTAGGCGTCAGCTTCGGCGGCGGGGACATGCACCAGGGGCTGGCGACAGCACTGGGGATCGGCATCCAGAACATGCCCGAAGGTCTGGCGGTCTCGGCCGCCATGGCGTCGCTGGGCTATGGTCGCGGGCCGGCGTTTCTGGGCGCGCTGGCGTCGGGTCTTGTCGAACCCATCGGGGGTTTGATCGGGGCCGGGGTGGTCGGGATGCTGCCCGGCGCCCTGCCTTGGGGGCTGGGTCTGGCGGCCGGGGCGATGATCTATGTGGTGACCGCCGAGATCATTCCGCAGACCCGCGAACAGTCCAAGGGCGACAGCTCGATGATCGGGCTGATGATCGGCCTGGTGGGCATGATGTTCCTGGATATCGCCCTGGGTTGAGCCGCTTATCGCGGTCGCCGAAGGGGCAGTTACATCATTTACATCCCGCGCGGGTCTGGACGGCGCCCGTCGCCAGAGGTTAGGCCACCAAGCTCGCAGTCCGGTCTTCCCCGCCTGAACTTCCCGAAGGAGCGCCCCATTAAGACGCGACCTATAAAGCCTTCGGCTTCCCGTCGAAACTTCTTGTCTGGCCTGGGGCTTCTGGCCCTGATGGGCGCCGGAGTCTTCCCCATGCCTGTTTCCGCTGAAATCTCACGCACCGTTCAACGCCATCGCCAGAGGATCGAGGATCTGATCGCGGCGATGACGGTCGAGGAGAAGGCGGGACAGTTGAACCTGTTGGCCGACCCGTTCCGCTGGATGCCGACTGCGGTCAACCCGCTGGACGGCACTGGGGATCCGGCGCGCGTCACCGCCATGATCCGCGAGGGCAAGGTGGGCTCGCTGTTCAACGGCATCGGCGCCGAGACCGGCCGCCGTATTCAGCAGGTTGCGGTCGAGGAGTCGCGTCTGAAGATTCCGCTGCTGTTCGCGGCGGACGTGATCCACGGCCTGTCCACCATCTTCCCTGTGCCGCTGGCCGAGGCGGCGGCCTTCGACACCGAGCTGGCGCGCCGCACCGCGCGGGCCGCAGCCGTCGAGACGGCGGCCTCCGCCGTGCACCAGACCTACGCCCCCATGGTGGATGTGGCCCGCGACCAGCGCTGGGGTCGCAATGTCGAGGGCGCCGGCGAGGACGTGCTGCTGAACAATCTGCTGGCCGCCGCTCGTGTGCGTGGCTTCCAGGGCGACAAGGGATTGGACGACCGTGACGCCGTCCTGGCCACCGCCAAACACATGGCCGCCTATTCGGGCGCCATCGGCGGGGTCGAGTACAATACCACCGACATGAGCGAACAGACGCTGCGCGGGGTCTATCTGCCGCCGTTCAAGGCGGCGGTGGACGCCGGCGCCCTGTCGATCATGAGCGCCTTCAACGATGTGAACGGCGTGCCTGCTTCGGGCAGCCGCAAACTGCTGACCGACATCCTGCGCGGCGAATGGGGCTTCGAAGGCTTCGTCGTCTCCGACTACACCTCCGAGCAGGAACTGGTCGCCCACGGCTTTGCCGAGAACGGCCGCGACGCGGCTCGCATCGCCTTCAACGCCGGGGTCGATGTCTCGATGGTGTCGGGCCTCTATCTCGAGCACCTGCCCAGCCTGGTGGCGAGCGGCGAAGTGTCGATGGCCCGGCTGGACGAGGCGGTACGTCGCCTGCTGACCACCAAGGCGGCCCTGGGCCTGTTCGACGACCCCTATCGGGGCACGGACCCGGTGCGTGAGAAGGCCGTGGTCGGTTCGCGCGAACACATCGACCTGTCGCGCGAGGCGGGCCGCAAGTCGGTGGTCCTGCTGAAGAACGACAACCAGCTTCTGCCGCTGAACAAGAGCCAGAAGATCGCCCTGATCGGCCCGTTCGCCGATGACGTGGACAATGTCTGGGGGCCGTGGACCATCTGGGGCGCGCCTGAGCGTCGCGTGTCGCTGGAGGCCGGTTTCCGCGCCGCTATGGCTGACCCGCAAACCCTGACCGTCGCGCGTGGCTCGGGCATTGAGACCCCGCTGGCCGGCGGTATCGAAGAGGCCATTCGCGCCGCCGCAAACGCCGACGTCATCGTCCTGGCCATCGGCGAGAGCCAGAAGATGTCGGGCGAGGCCCAGTCGCGCACCGAGATCGTCGTGCCCGCGCCGCAGATGGCTCTGGTCGACGCCATGGCCGCCACCGGAAAACCCATGGTCATCCTGCTGCGCAACGGCCGGGCTCTGGCGCTGGAGGGCAATGTCAAGAACGCCCAGGCCATCGTCGTCACCTGGTTCCTGGGCGAGCAGATGGGCCACGCCGTCGCCGACGTCCTCTTCGGCGGCCATGGACCTTCGGCGCGTCTGCCGATCAGCTTCCCGCACAAGTCGGGCCAGCAGCCCTATTCCTACGACCACAAGAACACCGGCCGTCCGGCCAGCCCGGACCTGCCGATCGAGGAATACAAGGCCCGCTACCGCGAGACGACCAATACGGCCCTCTATCCGTTCGGCTATGGCCTGACCTATGGCGACTTGGCCTATGGCCCGGTGCAGATGGCCAGCGATCAACTGGCCTGGGCCGGCACGCTGGATGTCGCCGTGACCGTCACCAACCAGGGCGCCCATGTCGCCGAGGAACTGGTCCAGCTCTATATCCACGACCGGGTCGCCAGCCTGACCCAGCCGGGTCGGTTGCTGAAGGACTTCAAGCGGGTGACGCTGCGGCCGGGCCAGAGCGAGACGGTGCGCTTTACCCTGAACGCCCGCCAGCTGGGCTTCATCGGCGAGGACAACACCTATCGGATCGAGCCGGGTCTGTTCGATCTGTGGCTGGCGCCCCATGCTCAGGGCGGTTCGGCGGCCCAGTTCCGACTGGTCGGTCCGGCTTAGGATGCGGATGGTCGTTGACCCGGCGCACGGCAGGGCTTAACGACCCCGCCGTTTGTCTTCCGCCTCCATATGGGCGGGATTCGTGTGTAGGAGCGCGCCCATGACGACCAAGATACTTCCGGGCGCTACGGGCGTCCTCGCGCTCGCCGACGGCACGATCCTGCAAGGGATCGGCGTCGGCGCTGTCGGATCGGCGCTGGGCGAGGTGGTCTTCAACACCGCCATGACCGGCTATCAGGAAATCCTGACCGACCCGTCCTACATGAGCCAGATACTGGCCTTCACCTTCCCGCATGTCGGCAACACCGGCACCAATGTCGAAGACATCGAGCAGATGGGCGGCGGTTCGGACACTTCGGCGCGGGGCGCCATCTTCCGCGACGTGCCGACTGATCCGGCCAACTATCGGTCGGACGCCAGCTTCGACGAGTGGATGAAGCGGCGCGGCGTCGTGGGTCTGGCCGGCGTGGACACCCGCGCCCTGACCAAGATCATCCGCGACAAGGGCGCGCCCCACGCCGTCATCGCCCATGACCCGAACGGCCAGTTCGACCTCGACGCCCTGGTGGCGCAGGCCAAGGCTTGGACCGGCCTGGTCGGCCTGGACCTGGCCAAGCCCGCCTCGACGCTTCAGGCGTTTGAATGGGACGAAGGTCTGTGGGAATGGCCGGAGGGCCATCCCAAGACCCAGGGCCGCAAGGACGTGGTGGTCATCGACTATGGGGTGAAGCGCAACATCCTGCGCGCCCTGGCCTCGACCGGCGCGCGGATCACGGTAGTCCCGGCGACGACGACGGCGGAAGAGGTTCTGGCCCGCAATCCGGACGGCGTCGTCTTGTCGAACGGTCCGGGCGATCCGGCCGCGACCGGCGAATACGCGGTGCCCGAGATTCAGAAACTGGTCGCCAGCGGCAAGCCCCTGATGGGCATCTGCCTGGGTCACCAGATGCTGGCCCTGGCCCTGGGCGCCAAGACGGTGAAGATGGAACAGGGCCACCATGGCGCCAACCATCCGGTCAAGGACCTGACCACCGGCAAGGTCGAGATCGTGTCGATGAACCACGGCTTCACCGTCGATCGCGACAGTCTGCCCGACGCCGTGACCGAAACCCACGTCAGCCTATTCGACGGCACCAACTGCGGCATCGCGGTCAAGGACAAGCCGATCTTCAGCGTCCAGCACCACCCCGAGGCCTCGCCCGGCCCGGCCGACAGCCTGTATCTGTTCGACCGGTTCGCCGATCTGATGACCGCCCGCTGATCTGATGAAACAGGGGGCGGTGCGGTCGGACTATCTGGACTGGCTGGCTCAGGCGCTGGAGGTCGGGCGCGGAATCACGCCCTTACCCGACGGGGACGCGGTGGTCGGTTACGCCACCGGATACGATACGGCCGACATCGCCCCGTTCGTCTTGTCGCTGCGGGCCGTTTTCGACGGCCCGGTCGCCTTGGTGGTGGATGCGGATACTGAGCTGCGCGCCTTCCTGGCCGAGCATGGCGTGACCGCCATCGATGCGCCGGTGTGGCGTGGCTGGGCGCCCCATCCTGTGATGCAGAGGTTCGTCGCCTTCGCCGGTCTGTTGGGCGACCGCGTCGGCGCGGCTCTGGCGTGCGACGTGCGTGACGTGATCTTCCAGGCCGCGCCTTTCGCGCCGGCTCCGGCGGGGTTGGAAGCGTTCATTGAGGCGGAGGCGCCGCTCGCGGGCCACGACTTCAATATGAAATATCTGCGCGCTCTGTTCGGCGAAGCCCAGGCTCGACAGCTGGCTGATAAGGCCTGCCTGTGCGTCGGAACGATCCTGGGGCCGCGGGCCGAGGTTGCGCGTTTGTCGCGGCTGATCCTGTCGTTGGCGGCGACGCCCCGGTCAGAGATCGGCGGGGCCTTCGGCGCCGACCAGGCCGCCTTCAACATGGCCATTCATCAGGGTCTGACGGCGGCGACCGTCCGACCCAACTACGGCCGGGTGGCGACCCTGGGCCTGACCCCTGGCGACACTCTGAGCCTGCGCGACGGTCAGGTGGTCAATCCGGACGGCACCGTCAGCCCCATCGTCCACCAGCACGACCGCCATCCCCATCTGGACACGGCCGTCCACGACCGCTGGGGCGGCGGGCTGGAACATCGCAAACGGATCCGGCCCAAGTCAGCCAGCCAGAAGCTGGCCAAGCTGACGGCCTCGTTGCGGCGGCGGACGCCGGAACTGCGTTAAAAGCGTCGCCGCCCCCTCAATCCGGGGCTCTGACTGTGAATCCTGGCTCAGGTCAGCACGTGCATCCGCCGTGGGCCCTCGGGACAAGCCCGAGGGTGACGAGCGAGGAGGCGGAAAATCCTACGGTAGGGGCGCGAAACTCTTGTCCTCGCGCAGGGCGCTGGCCTTCTGCACCGCCATGGGGGCCGCGTGCAGCCAGTAGTCGGCGTCGTCTAGCCGATGCTCGCGGCGGCGTTCCTGCCCGCGCATCCGCCTGAGGGCGGCGTTTTCAAGAAGGCGCGCGTGCAGGGCGCGGGGCGTCGGTTCGGGGATGGCGGAAGAGCCGGGGACAGCGACGAGATCGGGGCCTTGGGGCTCCACCGCCGGACGGGCGATGGCGATGAACATGAACCACTCTTGGGATGAGGAGGGGGCGCTTCTGCACCAGAGCGTCTGTGGATGAACCACTCCCTTTGTGGATAGTTCCTGAGCGTGTCCGAAAAAAGGTATGGGAATCGAAAGGCTTGTCGCCGCAATCCGGTCAAAAGGCTTGTGGGTTGATTAACCGTGGCCGCACTGGGCGTCGGGCGGGCGGCGACAGGTTCGCGCCCTCTCGCGCCGCTGGGTTCCAGGCTACGGGACAAGCGGCTTTTCGCTCGGAGTGATGAAAGGGAAGTGCGGCGGCGCTTTCGCCCGCAACGCCTTGAAACCCGGTGGCAGTCCCTAGGGGAGTCGAACCCCTCTTTTCAGGTTGAAAACCTGACGTCCTAACCGATAGACGAAGGGACCGCAGCCGGGGCGGCGCATTTGCCCCGGATCGGTCCCTCCTGCAAGCAAAAACTTACGCCGCTTCCGCCTTCGCCGGGACGACGGCGTCCAGAGCCGGGAACAGGTCGGCGATCAGGTCCTCGACATGCTCCAGCCCGACCGACAGCCGGACCAGGCCGTCGCCGATGCCGGCGGTGGCGCGCTGGTCCGGGGTCATGGCGGCGTGGGTCATGGTGGCGGGGTGGGCGATCAGGCTTTCGACCCCGCCCAGGGACTCGGCCAGGGTGAAGATCTCCAGCGTTTCGACCAGGGCGCGGACGGCGTCGGTTCCGCCTTCCAGCTCAAAGCTGAGCATGGCGCCGGGGCCGGCCTGTTGCGTGGCGACCAGGGCGTGGTTGGGGTGCGACTTCAGGCCGGGATAGTGAACCACCTTGACCGCCGGGTGGGCGGCCAGTCGTTCGGCGATCTTGCCGGCAGTGGCCTGTTGCCGCTCGATCCGGGCGAACAGGGTGCGGACGCCGCGCAGGGTCAGATAGGCGTCGAACGGAGAGCCGGTCACGCCGGTGCAGTTGGCCCACCAGGCCAGGGTCTGGTGATCCTCGGCGTCGGCCGAGACGACGGCGCCGCCGACCACGTCGGAATGGCCATTGATGAACTTGGTGGTCGAGTGGACGACGAAGTCGGCGCCCAGCTTGATCGGGTTCTGAAGCGCAGGCGACAGGAAGGTGTTGTCGCAGACGACCTTGGCGCCGGCCGCATGGGCGCGGGTGCAGATGTCGGCGACGTCGACCAGGCGCAGCAGGGGGTTGGACGGGGTTTCGACCAGAACCAGCTTCGGCTTCCGCGCCAGGGCGGCTTCAAGGGCTTGGGGATCGCCCTGGTCGACCAGCAGCAGCTCGAAATGGCCCTTCTTGGCGCGGGCGTTCAGCAGGCGGCAGGTGCCGCCGTAGCAGTCGTGCGGCGCGATCAGCAGGTCGCCCGGCTCCAGCAGGGCAAGGGGCAGATCGACGGCGGCCATGCCGGTGGCGGTGATGACGCAGCCGGCGCCGCCTTCCAACTCGGCCAGGGTTTCGGCCAGGACGTCGCGGGTCGGATTGCCCGAGCGGCTGTAGTCGTACTTCCGCTTCTGCTCGAAGCCGGCGAAGGAATAGTTGGACGACAGATAGAGCGGCGGCATGACCGCGCCATGCGCCGTGTCCGAATCCACGCCCGTGCGGGCGGCGATCGTGTGCGGGTTGGCGATACGGGTCATGCTTTAATGTCCTTGAAAGCAGCGCGGAGGATGTCGCCGACGAAGGCGTCCTCCTTCAGAAAGGCGTCGTGGCCATACAGGGAGGGCGCTTCGACGAAGCGCCACAGGGTCGGCAACCGCGCGGCCAGTTCGCGGATGTCGTCGATCGGCACCAGCCGGTCGGAGGTGAAGCCGATCAGGGTGACGGGGGTGGTTATGGCCTCGGGCGTCACGCTGTGGCGGTCCAGCGAGTCGGACATCGACAGCCAGCGGGCCGGGGTGGTGTGGGTGCGGTAGGCCTGGCCCCGCGCCGTCAGATAGTCGCAGACGGGATAGGCGCCGCCGACGGCCTCGGGCGCCGTCGTCTCGAACCGGTCGTTGAACTCTTCGGCCGTGCGATAGGTGGTCATGGCCAGCTCGCGGGCCAGGGCGACGCCTTCTTCTGGGCGGCCGGCGGCGACGGCGAACTGAAGGATGCGGCGCTGGATGCCCCGCCAGGCGGTGGCTTGCGGGTGGGCGCGGTGGGCGGCCGAAACCACGATCAGTTGCTCAGCCCAGTCGGGGTACAGCTCGGCGAAGGCCAGGCCGACCATGCCGCCGTAGGAGCAGCCGACGAAGGCCGCGACCCGCTCGATCTTCAGATGGTTCAGGACCAGGGCCAGCAGGCGGGCCTGATCGTGGGTGGTGATGGTGACGGGGGTGTCCTGGAACTCCTGGCCCGGGGCGAAGTCGACGGCCAGGACCTGGAGACGTGACAGGTCGATGGGACCGCGCACAGACACGGCGCCGGACCACCAGCCCAGGCCGTTGGTCTCGGTGCGGTGGACGAAGCGGCCGGCCGAGATGCCGCCGGCGACCACGACGACGGGGGCGCCGGCGCGGCCGTGGATGCGGCCGATGACATTGGGCTGGTTCAGGCGCTCGCCCGAGGCCAGGCGGAACTCGGCAGGGATGGGGACGATGACGTCGCGGGCGCCGCCGCGTTCACGCGGAGCGGGCGCCTGAATCGGCTGTGGCCGACAGTCGGGGTCTTCAAACAGGGATGTTTCAGCCAGGGTCATCAATCGTCGTCCGCATCGTTCTCGCCTCAGCAAGGCTCGATGCGGTGACAGATCGTGGAGCGTCGCCTCGTCGATGCTCCACTCATCTCTCGCGGCCCGAAGGACCCCGCAGGAGTTGGCACCGTTTCGGGCGGAACCCGATGGTTGCCCCGGCGTCAAAGGGCCTAATCCCTCAGCCGGTCTTGATGAGTGATCTTACGTTGATCAAACCCAGGGCGCCGGTCAAGAGAAAAATTCAACCCCACGCCGCGTCGCCGCGCTATATCATGGGCGTAAAACGGACCTAAAACGACCTGTCGTGAAAAAATCATCCAACACGACTTGACAGTGTGGGGGTGGTCCGATCACCCTAGGCTCAGATTTCAACCGGAACTGCCCTGTGCAACAGCGCGCCCTCATCGCCGAACTTTCGACCGTCGCCGGCCTCGCCGCGACGCGTCTCGGCATGATTATTGGCACCACCGGCGGCACCACCACCACCATGCCCTTACGGGCGGGACGAGTTTAGCGCGCCGAACCCCGGCAACCGCAGAACCCGAACCCCGCCCGGTCCGCCTGGCGGGGTTTTTCTATTCACCCCACCCCCCTCCGAACATTCCCGAGAAACCCCAATGTCCGCCTCACTCGCCGTCGTAGAGAAATCCGAGAGCCTCGATCCCAGCAGTCAGCCTGCTACCGAAGTGGTGGTGCTGAAGTTCGGGTCGTCGATCCTGCGCAGCCCGGCGGAGGCGCCGCTGGTCGCCTCGGCCGTCTATGGCCATGTGCGGGCGGGGCGGAAGGTGGTGGCGGTGGTCTCGGCCTTCGGCGGGGCGACGGACCAGATGCTGGGCGAGGCGCGGGCGCTGGGCCTGGCCCATTCCAACGACCTGCTGCCCGGCTATGTGGCGCTCGGCGAGGAGAAGTCGGCGGCCCTGGTGGCCATCGCCTGCGACCGGATCGGCCTGGAGGCCTGCGCCCTGTCGGTGCGGGAGCTGGGCATCGTCGCCGAGGGGGAGCCGGAGCATTCGCGCCCCTGCGGCCTGCGGCCCGATCATCTGAAACAGGCGCTGGACCGGCACGAGGTGGTGGTGGTGCCCGGCTTCGGCGCCGTGCGGCCGGACGGGCGGATCGCCCTGCTGGGCCGGGGCGGATCGGACCTGACGGCGGTCTTCCTGGCGGCGGAACTGGGCCTGAAGAAGGTGCGGTTGGTGAAGGACGTCGACGGCCTGTACGACCACGATCCGAACGACCGGACGGCCCCCGCCCTGCGCTATCGCCGGGCGTCCTGGGATGTGGCGCGCAAGCTGGGTGGCGCTCTGGTCCAGCACGACGCCATCGACCTGGGCGAGAGCCGGGGCGTGGAGATCGAGGTCGCGGCCCTGGACCGGGCCGACGGCACCGTCATCGGCAAGAAGTCGGCGCCCCCCGGACCGGCCCCGGCCCTGCCGCCGCTGAAGGTGGCGGTCGCCGGCTGCGGCGTGGTGGGCGGCGGGGTTCTGGCCCGGCTGCTCAGCGATCCGCGCTATGACGTGGTCGGGGTGCTGGTGCGCGATCCGAAGAAGGTCCGCGACGTGGCCTGTCCCCAGTCCCTGTTCACCGCCGACCCGGCCGTGCTCTGGGCCAAGAAGCCGGACATCGTGCTGGAGGCCCTGTCGGAAGGCGAGGCGGGTCATGCGGTCATCCGCGCCGCGCTGGAGGCCGGTTGCGACGTGGCCAGCGCCAATAAACAGGCGGTCAGCCGCGATCCCGGCGGACTTCAGGAGCTGGCCAAGGCCCATGGCCGGCGGATCTTCTGGTCGGCCTCGGTCGGCGGCGGTTCGCCGATGATCGAGACCGTGCGGGCGGCCCGCGCCGCCGGCGAGGTGGTCGGGTTCGAGGCGGTGCTGAACGGCACGGTCAACTTCATGCTGGAGCGGCTGGGCGACGGCGCGGCCTTCGCCGAGGCCCTGGCCGACGCCCGGGCGGCGGGCTTTGCCGAGGAGGATCCGTCGGCGGATCTGGAGGGTCTGGACGCCGCCGCCAAGGTGCGGCTGCTGTGCCACGAGGCCTTTGGCCGCTCGCCCGACGGCGAGGTCCCGCGCGACCACCTGACCGAGGCCACATCGGCCGAGGGCGGGGTGCGCCAGATCGGCGCCGCCCATCTGAAGGACGGGGTCATCGCGCCCTCGGTCAAGCTGACGGCCGAGCACGGCGATCCGCTGTTCTCCAGTCTGCGCGGCGAGGGCAACGCCCTGAAGGTTTACGGCGCCGACGGGCGGGTGTGGCGCTGCCGGGGCCGGGGCGCCGGCCGCTGGGCCACGACCGAGAGCATCATGGCGGACCTGGCCGAGATCGTGCGCGCCCGCCGCGCCGACGCGGGCCTGAACTAGGTCATGGCCGTCTTCACCCCCGTATCGCTGGACGAGGCCAGGCGGTTCCTGGCCGGCTACGACCTGGGCGAGGTGGTCGAACTGACCGCCATCGCCGAGGGGGTGGAGAACACCAATTACCGGCTGGAGACCCGGCAGGGGGCGGCCCGGCGGCGGTTCGTCCTGACCCTGTTCGAGGCGCGGACGGACGAGGCGTCGCTGCCCTTCTGCCTGGGGCTGACGGCCCATCTGGCGGGGCGGGGCTTTCCCTGTCCGACGCCGATCGAGGATCGGTCGGGCGGCTGGCTGGGGCGGCTGAACGGCCGTGCCGCGGCGGTGATCGAATGGAAGACCGGCGCCTGGCTGCGCCAACCGTCAGAAGCCGATCAGGCGGCGGCGGGGGCGGTGCTGGCGCGGCTGCACCAGACGGCGTCCGGCTTCGCCGGGCGGCGTGACAACCCGGTCGGGCCGGCGATGTGGCGGCGGTTGGCGGATCGGTGCGCCGCGGGGGCCTCGGGCGAGGACCGGGTGTTGCTGGATCAGGTCGAGGCGGCGCTGGCGCGGCTGGATGATCCGTTTACGGACGATCTTCCGGTAGGGGCGATCCATGCCGACTATTTCCCCGACAATATCCTGTTCGAGAACGGCTCCGTTTCGGCGGTGATCGACTTCTATTTCGGCTGCACCGGGCCGCTGGTTTACGACCTGGCCATCGCCCTGTCGGCCTGGGGGTTCGACGCCGAGGGCCGACCGATGCCCGAGGCTCTGGCCGCCTTCCAGCGCGGCTATGAGGCGGTGCGGCCGCTGAGCGAGGCCGAGCGCGCGGCCCTGCCGCGACTGGGCGAGGCGGCGGCGCTGAGGTTCACCGTCACCCGCCTGCACGACCGCATCTTCCACGACCCGTCCAAACTGGTCACGCCCAAGGACCCGGCGGTCTTCCTGCGCCGCATGGACCACTGGCGGGCGCTGGAAAATGCATGATTAGACTCCGAAAAAAGTGAGTCTATTTTCGTCTAATGTTTCGCGCGGGGGTGAAATTGCACCGGGCGGAAAAGACGGTGCAATGTGCAAAAGAGTGCAATTTGCCGGGGCGGCTGGGGTTCAGTTTTCAAAGACCGGGCAGGGAGTATGGCACGGTTTTGAAGGGCGTTAGGTAGAGGGGCGTTTGCGGGCGCCAGGGGATTGAAAAGGTGCGGCTTTGTTTGCGGAATTAGGACAGCAAGGACTTTGGCGCGTCCCCCGCGCGCGAGGTTTTTAGCCGCCCAAAGCGTGATAGCTTGGCCTTATGATGAAACTGCTCAAGATCCTGTCGCCCATCCTGCTGATCGTCGGCGGGTGCGCGTCGCCAATCGGTCCAAGCCGCGCGGATCTGGCGGGCGTGCTTGCGATTTCGTCGTCCAATATCGACCGGGTGGGTTGCCACGACATCCCTGAGGAGCCGACCGAATTCGGGTGCCGTTATCGCCAGCGGGATTCCTCTGGGCAGTGGGTGCGGCAGGACGTCATGGTTGCAATGGATGGGGCGACCTGGGTGATCATCGATGGGCCAGGGGCGCCCGATTACCGCTGACGGTGGCGGGGCTCTTTTCCGCCCCACCGAATCCGGGTCAAGGGCCCCTCCGTCACGGTGCCGAAGAGGCGCCGCGCCACCTCCCCATGAAAGGGAAGGAGACCATAGGGCTAGTGCTTGCTTGGTTGCTCGATATGCGGTTTGGCGCCGAAAAATAGAAGTATGAGGCTCGTTGTCGAACTCTTATGAAGTTGTGGCTTTCAGGCAAACACCAGTTGGGGTAGTTCGCAATCAGGGGTTCACCGGGGGTGCTGCCGAATGTCGTTTCGTTCATTGATTGTCGCGACCATAATGGCCGCCGGGCTTTGGGGCGTGCCCCGAGCGGTCCTTGCGCAGACACAGACCACGGTATCGACACCCTTCATAATCCACGCCGGCGTCACTCACGGACCTGCGCCTGGTGAAGAATCGACTGTTCAACGCGGCAAGCCGCTGCTGACGCAGCGCGCGACATCGATCCGGGCGGCCCGGCTGGAGTCGGAGACTCCCTCCCTTGCCGGGTTCCGAAAGATGAAGTCGTTCGCCGCGGGCACGCCAATGTTCGGCGTCTATTCGCTGACGGGCTGGGTCTATTGCGCCGTGGCGGAGACGACTGCGTCCTGGTGGGCGGGCGACGAGTTCGTCTGTTACGAGGATATTGACGGTGACGGGCGTTTCGAGAGCGCGATGCTGTCTGGCGCCCCCTTCCTGGGCGTGCCCCTGTTCGTCTTCGAGTTGGGCGAACGCCGGGCGTTGGCGGAGCCGGCGCCTTATACCGTTATCTCGGGAGCCGAAGGCCCATCTGTGGAGTTCGCGCTCGTGGCCGCCGTCCAGACCCGACGGGCGCCTGGCATGGCGGCCGACGCGCCGCCGATGACGATCGTGACGGTGAAGGGCGGGTTTCGGGCCAGCGCCGACCTGGGCGGCGTGGGGCGTGCGGCCGATCCGCCCACCACGCCGATCGCCGGATGGTCCGACAGTGTCGTTCTCGGTCCTGAACGACGCAACAGAGTTGATGTCATGGGGGCGGAGGTCGAAATCCTGGGTGTTGGTGAAGACGGCGCCGTCCGCTACCGCGTGATTTCGCCGGCGCCCGCCCAAGTCAATCGGATCGCGATGAGTGTGACGCGTTCGACCACCTATACGCCAATCTTCATTCCGGGCTGACCATGTTCCAGCTTTCCATGATTTTCGCCGGCATAGTCCTGGCCGCCGCACCGGGGCAGGAGGCGCCGCCCGTGGCGGTCGAGCCGGCTGCGCCTGTCGCTGTAGAGCCCGCCGACGGCGCGGTCCTGCCGGACGGACCCTTGACCTGGGAAAGCCTGCCGGAGCCCCTCCGCGCTCGCATCGACGAGACGATCGGCAAGCCGATCCCCCAGGCAGTCGTAGTCGTCGACGCCCCCGCCGCAGCCGATGTTCAGGCGCGAAGGCTTGATCATGGCATGATCGTCAGCGAGCAGACGGTTCGCCCCGCTGCCTTCGCATCAATCGTCACCCCCGCGCGCAACGCCCGCAAATATGGCCCTGCGGGCGCGCTGTTATGGCGCGGCGTCAGCGAGGCCGGCGACTGGTGGTGCTGGCGCAACGACGAGAATTTTCCGAACTGGCGATCGCCGTCCAACATCTATTGCTATCGCGACGCCGACAACGACGGCGCCTTTGAGCTGGTGATGGAAAACAGCGGCGAAGGATACATCTTCAATAGCCGCTACCAGTTTCGTAGCCTGGGTCACGACGAGCGTCTGCGCGACGTCGTCACCTACAAGACCGATGCGCAGCCGGTCGATGCGGATCGCTTCGCCGAAAAGATCATCGTGCGGTACGACGGCCCGGTGTCCGGCCGCATCCAGGCCGATGGCCGACTGACCGATGGACAGGTCGTTTTCGATCTGCTGACGGGGGCCGGGGTGGCCAGCACGCCGGCCCCGACGCGCGGCAACGCTCTGGTGCGGATCATCCCTGGGCCGCCGGATGACGGCCTGACGGAAATCGGCAAGCTGTTTGTAAAGCTGGATGCGGACGGCCGTGGACGCCTGACCGACAGACGCGGCATCGTTCTGGAAGTCGATAGGGTCGATGCCGACGGCTCGGCCGACGTCAGGCTGATCTCCGGCGTGCCCCCCGGCGAGACCCTGTTGTTCCCGCCGCCGACGCGCGAAGACATACTGGCGATCATCCAGGAGATGCGGGACCGACGGGCGGACAGGGTCGATTGACCCCTTGAAAGTTTCCTCGGTGATTTGAGCCTGCTCCTCCTCCTTGAAGGTGGAGAGAGAAGGGCGGTGAAGTTGTCGCTGGAACGGAAGCGGGCTCGAGGATTTTCATCGTTACGCGGCCATGAGGGCCGCGCTCCCCGAGGATGAGAGACATGACCGACGAACGGATCGAGGGCGCTGCGTATGAGGCGACCGGTAAGACGAAAAAGGGTTTCGGCAAGATGGTCGGCGACCAGAAGCTGCAGGTCGAAGGGGCGTTCGAGGACGCCAAGGGCCGGTCGCTGGACACCTTCGGCAAGGCGATGGACGCGGTGGATCGGCTGGTCGAGAAGACCCCGGTCGATTATCGCGACAAGGCGCGGGCCGTGGCCGGCGAGGCGCGCAAGCGGCCGCTGGTGACGACGCTGTCGGTGGCGGGCGTGGGGTTGATGCTGGTCGGGATGCTGACGCGGCGGCGGTAGTAAATCTCCCTCCCCTTCATGGGGAGGAGTGAAGCAAAGCCGCTTAACTATACACCCCGTCACCCTCGGGCTTGTCCCGAGGGCCCACCTGTCCGCGCGCACAGCCGCCTGTTTTTAGCGACAGTGTGGACGCGTTGAGGGCGGGGTGTGAAGCCGGCGTGGGCCCTCGGGACAAGCCCGAGGGTGACGGTGAATTGGGTTCAGCGCGCCCGGATCGCCGCCAGGGCTGCGTCCATCGTGCCGTCGATGATCGTCATTCGCTCGGCCTGATCGCCCAGGGCGGCGATGACGGGTGCGGGTTCGGGCTCGAAGCCGAGGACGTCGGAAACGAAGGCGCCGAACTTGGACGGGTGGGCGGTGGACAGGGCGACGACGGGGCCGGTCGAGCGGTCGACGCGACGGGCGGCGGCCAGGGCGACGGCTGTATGGGGGCAGACGACGCGGCCCCAGGTTTCGTAGGCGTGGGCGATCTCGGCGCGGGTTTCCATCTCGTCGATGGAGACGGCCGAGACGGCGGCGCGCAGGGCGGTCAGCAGATCCGGATCGAAGGCGACGGCGCCGTCGCGGGCGAAGGTTTCGAACACCGCGCGGGTGCGCTCGCCGTCGCGCCCGGTAGCCTCATAAACCAGGCGTTCGAAGTTGGACGGGGCCTGGACGTCCATGGAGACGCTGCCGCTTTCGACCGCCGGACGACGCGAATAGACGCCGTCGTTGATGGCGCGGGCCAGGGCGTCGTTCTGGTTCACCGCCGCGACGAAGCCGTTCGACGGCAGGCCCATCTTGGTGGCGGCGATGCCGGCGAAGGCGTCGCCGAAATTGCCGGTGGGGACGACGAAGGTGGCGGGGCCGCCCAGCTGGGCCGTGGCCGAGACATAATAGGGGATCTGGCCCGCCAGCCGCGCCCAGTTGATCGAATTGACCGAGGACAGACGGCCGCGTTCGCGCAGGGATTCCTCGGCCAGCAGCCCCTTCACCAGACGCTGGCAGTCGTCGAAATCGCCGCGCACGGCTAAGTTCAGCACATTGTCGGCCTGGACCGTGGTCATCTGCTTGCGCTGAACCGGCGAGACGCGGTCGAGCGGGTGGAGGACGACCAGATCGACCGACTTGGCGCCGGCGAAGGCGCGGACGGCGGCGGCGCCGGTGTCGCCCGAGGTGGCGGTGAGGATGGTCAGGCGCTCGCCCGAGGCGGCCAAGGCCTCGTCCGTCAGGGCGGCGACCAGCTGCATCGCCAGGTCCTTGAAGGCGGCGGTGGGGCCGTGGAACAGCTCGAGCACGAACAGGCCGGGCTCAAGCTCGACCAGGGGGGTGACGGCCGGGTGGGCGAAGCCGGCGGTCAGGCGGTCCAGGGCGCGGTCGAGCGCGCCGGCGGGCAGGGCGTCGCCGATGAAGGGGGCGACGGCTTGCAGGGCGATGGACTTGTAGTCGGCGGCCTGATCCCGGGCGGAGGGCAAGAGCGCGGGCCAGGCGGTCGGCATATAGAGGCCGCCGTCGGGGGCGATGCCGCGCAGCAGGGCGTCGGCGAAATCGGTCTCGGGGGCTTGGCCGCGGGTGGAGGCGTAACGGGCGCTGGTGGTGCTCATAATGGTCTGGTCGTAACCAGCCGGGGCGGCGGCGTCACCCGGTTTCTGGCAGTTCGCGGGAAGAAATTGTCGGGTGAGGGGCGACGGTGGGTTTGTGCGACAAATTCATGCCGGGTCTGTTGCCCAGCCCCGCCCGAGTCCGTCATCCCAGGGCTTGTCCCTGGGGATCCATACGCCCGGTGTCAGGGAGCGGCGCATTTTGCGGACACACCGGGCGTATGGGGCCTCGGCACAAGGCCGAGGGTGACGAAACTTATAGGGAAACGGGAACCCGTTTAGGGAAGGGGAAGCGGAGAGAGCGACGGACATGGCCCCCTGCGACCATCGCTCCCGCTGGCGTCTGGGCACCGGACGGTCCATGTCTGGGGGATGAGACGACGCGATCTTCTGATCCGGCTGGGCCTGGTCGCCGGGGCTGTGGGCGGGGCCTGGTGGCTGCGCGACAATGTGCTGTGGAAGGGACCGGCCGTGGGGTTTGCGGTGGAGGGGTCGTCCGGCTGGCTGGACTATGCCGAGCGGCGGGCGCCGACCCCGACGGTGGCGGTGACGGTCAATGGAAGCCCGCTGCGGGCCCTGGTCGATTCCGGGGCGCAGTATTCGGTAATCGACCGGTCGCTGGTCGAGACCCTGGGCCTGACCGACATCTTCAATATTCCGATGGTGGCTTACGGCGTCGGGGGCGAGCCGCAGATGGGGCGGGGGACGGCGCTGGACGTGGCGGTCGGGGGGCTGAGGCTGGACGGGTTGCGGGCGGCGATCCTGGAATTGGGGCCGCTGGCCGGGGAGCAGGGTCTGGAGGCGCCGCTGATCCTCGGGCAGGACGTGCTGCGCGAGCTGGTGCTGGAGCTGGACACCGGGCGACGGCGGATGCGGTTCGTGGCGGCCGAGGCCTGGGCGCCGACGCCGGATATGGCTTCGGTGGCGGTGACGCGGGCGGGCAAGGCGTTGCAGGCGGGGATCACGGTCGAGGGGGCGACGGTGGAGGCGGTGATCGACACCGGCGCCTCGGCCGTGCTGGCCGTGACGCGCGAGACGGCCCAGGCCGCGGGCCTGCTGGACGGGCGCGAACGAACGCCGGGGCGGAGCATCGTGCTGGGCGGCGTGGTGCGGGCCGAGACGGTGACGGTCCGTGCGCTGACGTTCGGCGACGAGCTGTACCGCAATGCTGAGGTCGCCATCTATGACGACGTGCCTGTGCCGGGCTTTCCCAAGGCGCTGATCGGCATGGGGGCGTTCGAGGGCCGGCGGCTGGCGCTGGACCTGGGCGGGGAGCAGCTGTTCATGTCGCGGCCGCTGGAGATCACGGTGGGACGGTAATTCTCCCTCCCCTTCATGGGGAGGGACGATCGCGCAGCCATCAGGGTGGGGCCCGAAGGGGCGCGAGCGAGATGTCCTGACGGCCCCATCCGGGCTGCGCTTCGCTTCGCCGTCCCTCCCCATGAAGGGGAGGGAGAGGGTCTACTCCTGCACCTTCTCGGTGATGAAATGCCGGCCCTGGCGGTCTTCGATTTCGACGACCCAGAGGTCGGGGTCGTAGCCGCGTTGGCGGGCGATGTAGGCGTCCAGTTCGGATTCGCTGTCGCTGGTCACCGGCTGGATCCACAGGCGTTCGCCGTCCTGACCGAAGGCCTCGGTGTAGAGTTTGGCCGTGCGGGTCGAGGTGTCATAGGCCTTGACGATCACCGAGCCGGCGCGGTCGTCGCCCTTCTTGACCACGGTCGCATAGGCGCCCTCGATCTCGGCGCGGCGGATCAGGGCGCTGACCCAAAGGTCGCTGGATAGAAGCAATTCGCTAACCCTGTACGGAAACCAGACCCAAAGGCGGGACGTGCCAGGGTCGGGGGATGAGGATAGGCCCTTCCCCCCGGCGAACCCAAGCCCTGATCGCCGCCGCCTTGGTCGCGGCGCCGAGTCTGGCGGGCGCGGCGCCGGTGGACCGCTATTACGAGCGCAGCTTTATTCTGGCCGCCAATGCGCGTTGCGGCCTGTTTCAGCCCCAGCTGACCGCCGCCCTGACCGCCGCCGCCTGGCAGGCGCGCGGCGCAGCCCTGAGGGCGGGGGGCAATGACCGCGACCTGGCCGAGACGGCGGCGCGGGCCCGGGCGCGGGCGGCGACGACGCAGTGCGATTCCGCCGACTTGAAGACGGTCAGCGATCGGGTGCGGGACGCCTTCGCCAGTTGGTCGCGGATGACGCGGATGGACTTCCCTGGCGAACGGGCGGGCTGGAGCGCCGATCGAGCGGCCTATTCCCGGCCGACCTGGCGGCTGATGCAGGGGAGCCGCACCGGCGTCTCTCCGGTGCGGTTCGGGGTGATCGGGGGAATGAACCGGCCGGATCAGATGGCCGCCGTGGTGTCCTGGCACGGGCGGTCGCGTCCGACCGGCGTGCGGATCGTCCTGCGTGACGCCACGGTGGCGACCCGGCCCTGGCTGGCGCGCGAACTGCCGCCGGTTTCGCAGCGCCGCTCGATCTGGGCGGCGGGGGTGGAGGTCGCCGATCCCGGCCTGCTGGTCGAGGGACGCAAGACGGGCCAGATGTGGCTGTTCCCGGCTGTAGCGGCCGACGCCGTCTCGGCCCTGGATCCGCGCGAGGTCTTCGTGGTCGAATTCCTGTTCCGCGACGGCAGCGTGGCCCGCTCGACCTTCGAGACCGGCGACTTCGCCGCCGGCCGCGCGTTTTTGTCGATGGGGCGGGTTTAGGGCCGGCAGTCCGTTCAGATGATCAACGACGGCTACGTCTCTAGTCGCTCGGAAGCATGACTGTCGGCAAAGGGATGGGGCGCTCTCCCCTCTGATCGCGCCACCTATATTTGCTTTGATATTCGCGTCTCTGCTTGGCGACCTCGTAAAGGACAATCCCTGAACTGGTGCCGAGGTTGAGGCTTTCGATCATGCCGAACATCGGAATGCTGACGCACATTTCACTCCGTTCGACGGCTCGGTCGCTGATTCCTACTGCCTCGCTTCCAAACCAAACAGCGAGCTTGTGGTGAGCCGTGTAGTCACCCTCGTTCAGAAATATCGACGTCTTTCCTTTGACGTGCGGTGAGGTGACGATCGACTTGAATTTCTTGGATTCAAGATAATCGAAACAGGCGTCAGTGCTGTCGAACCGTTTCACAAACGTCCATTTTACCGCCGAGACTGAGGTCTTTGACACAGCTTTGGCGTCGCGCAACTCCTGCCAATCATCTGGCAAGGAACCTCGACTATCGACCACATAGACCTTCTCAACGCCTAAGGCGTTTACGTTTCGGATCACGGTGCCGATGTTTTTCACGTCGGTCGGATTTTCGATCACAGCGATGAGGTTCTTGCATCGAAACGGTTTGATCGCATCGGCGCGCGCCCGAACCGACCTCTTTGATTGAGCTGCTTCTTCCATCCGAACGTCTTACCGCTGCTCAATGTCGAGTTTCCACCTCTATTAAGCTGCTCCTTTGAAAACTCAGATGTGAGCTTCGTCGATGGCCGGAACCACCGGGATCACCGGCAGGCGGATCATGACGGCGGTGCCTTCGCCCAGGGTGCTGTCGATGGTCATGCGGCCGCCGTGCAGTTCGGTGAGGGAGCGGACCAGCGACAGGCCCAGGCCCGTGCCGCGCGCCTTCTGGTCGGCGTCGCCGGCCTGTTCGAAGGGGCGGCCGATGCGTTGCAGGTCTTCCGGGGCGATGCCGACGCCGGTGTCCGACACCACCAGCTCCAGATACGGCCCGACCCCGTCCAGGGTCAGGGTGACGGAGCCGCCCGAAGGGGTGAATTTCAGCGCGTTCGACAACAGGTTCAGCGCCATCTGCGTCAGGGCGCGGGCGTCGGCCTGAACCGTCAGCGGCGTGGAGGGCAGAACCGGGGCCAGGTCGACGCCCTTTTCGTCGGCCTGGACGCGGACCAGGGCGACGGCGGCCGAGACGGGGTCGCGCGCGTCCAGGCTTTCCAGGGACAGTTCGTAGCGTTCGGCCTCGATCTTCGACAGGTCCAGCACGTCGTTGATCAGGTCGAGCAGATGACCGCCGGCCTGGTGGATCGAGTCAGCGTAGCCGGCGTAGCGGTCGGGCAGAGGGCCGAACAGGCGTTGGCGCATGATGTCGGCGAAGCCGATCACGGCGTTCAGCGGTGTGCGCAGTTCGTGGCTCATATTAGCCAGGAAACGGGTCTTGCCCGCGCTCTGGGCCTCGGCCTCGACCCGGGCGCTCTCCAGCCCCAGCTCGCGGGCGAACTGGGCCGTGCCGTCGAAGGCCTGGGCGATCAGGCTGGGCTGGTCTTCTTCATGGTCGAAGCGACGCAGGATCATGACCACGCGACGGTCCAGGGCGACGCGGGGGCTGAACAGGATTTCGGCGGGCTGGCCGGCCAGGGCGCGTTGCAGGGCGGCGCCGACGGCGGGGCGGTCGGGCGCGTGGACGGAGGCGATCAGGCCCTGGTCGAACAGGGCCTGGACCGACAGGGACGGGGGCGCGGTCCCCCAGGCGGCGACGGCGCGGCCGGCGGGATCGAGCAGCAGGGTCAGGCCCGGCTGGGCGTTCAACACCGCCTCGATGCGGTCGCTGTTCGCCTCAGCCGCAGTCAGCTGAAGTTGGCGCCGGCCCCAGGTCAGGCGGATAGCGGCGGCGGTCGCGGTCAGGGTCAGCAGAACGGACAGGGCCGCCAGAACCGGCGGCTGGGGGACGGCGCCGTTCAGCAGGGCCGAGATCAGGCCCGACGCCAGAGGCAGGCTCAGAGCGGCGACGCCGATCTTCGTCAGTCGGCCTTCGTGGAGGCCAGGGCCGATACCAGGGCCGATACCGGGGTGTTCCAATGCGATCCCCGCCGCCAGGGGCATGATCAGCAGGCCAGGAACCGCCCCGGTGGCGCCGCCGGTCAGACCCGCCGCCGCCACCGAGGCCAGCAGCCAGGCCGCCATCAGGGTGAAGCGCAGGCCGAGGGAATCCCGCAACATCAGGGTCACCCCGGCCACGCCGGGCAGGGCCATGATCAGCAGGGCGGCGAGAACCTCGCCCCGCAGGCCGCCGAGGCTTTCGCCCACGATGGCCGTGACGCAGACCGCCACCGCCCAGCAGGCGTGCCATAAGGCCAGCAGCGACGGCGCAACCATCGACGGCGGCGCCGTCGACGGGCGCGGGGCGTCCATCGCGGGCAGGCTCTGCCGGGGTTGTTGGGTGTGGACGTTCAAGCGTGTGAAGCCATTGTTTCTCACGTAAACCCTAGCCCCTGGGACGAGTCCGCGCGAGACCGCTCCCGTTTCAGGCGAGATACTGACCGGCGTTCACCATGAATATCAGGGGACAAAAGGGCCGGTTGTCGTTAACGGCGGCGCGGCCTATCTGGCGGGCATGACTGATCGCGCCCCCCCGACCGAAAGCCTGGACCAGACGCTGGCGGAGCTGGCCGAGGATTTTGACCTGCTCGGCGACTGGGAACAGCGGATCGAATATGTGATCGAACTGGGCAAGGGACTGGCCCCCCTGGACGATGCCGACCGGGTCGAGGCCAACAAGGTGCCGGGCTGTGCGGCCCAGGTCTGGCTGGCGACCGCGTCCGCTGACGACCGCCTGTGGTTCGCCGCCGACAGCGACAGCGCCCTGTCGAAGGGCAATATCGCCCTGCTGCTGAAACTCTATTCCGGCCGCGCCCCGGCCGAGATCCTGGCCTTCGACGCCAAGGCCGCCCTGGACCGACTGGGCCTGCCCTCGGCCCTGACCCGCCAGCGCGCCAACGGCCTGAACAGCATGGTGGGGCGCATCCGTGAGGCGGCCCAGATGGCGAATGGGGCGACCGGCGGCTGACAGGCTAACCGCGACCGTCTAGCCCGACACGCGTTTGAACGTCTCGTCGTTGAATGTCAGCTGGTCGGGGGTGTCGACCTGGATCGTCTGGCCCTGGAAGGGCACGAGTTCGACCCGAAGTCCGTCGGGGTCCCCCGAAGGCTCGGCCGCCGAAGACAGGACGCCGATGGCGGCGGTTAGCTGGTCGCCGTCTAAGCCGATCTGCATGACCCCCAGGGCCTCGCTCTCATAGGTTCCGACATAGGTCTGAGGCGCGCGTGACACGGACCAGGGGCGGGCGGCGCGTTCCGCCCTGGCCCGCGCCACGGCCTGGCGGCGACCGTCGCGTCGCGCCACGAGCGTGTCCAGTTCCGCCTCATAGGTGGGCGCCAGGTCCGGTCGGTTCTTGAGCCGGTCATAGGCGTAGTTGGCGATCACGTCTGCGATCTCGCCGCCGAAAAGATCCTCGTTGACCATGACCGCCACGCCGACGCGGCGCTCGGGCATGAAGGAGACGTGGGCGCGCGAGCCCGAGAAATTGCCGAAATGGTGGATCAACCGGTCGTCGCCGTACCAGCCCGTCTGCCAGCCCAGCCCATAGCCGTCACGACGATAGGGGCCGAATTTCGTGTCCTGGGCGACCAGTGGCCGGTGGGTCGAGGCGACGAGGCCTGGGGCGAAGTCCGCGCCGTCGACCTGAAGCGCCAACCATCGGGCCATGTCGTTGGCGGTGGACATCAGGCCGCCCGCCGACTGCATGGTTTCGTCCTGCTTCTGCAGGCGGCTGACGACCGGCGGGCCGGGGCGATCCGCGAAATGGCCGACCGCAGTGACGCCACGGCGGCGGGCGTCCGAGATCCAGGGCGTGGTTCGCATCATGCCGGCGGGGATCAGCAACTCGTCGCGGACCAGCAGGCGCCAGTCCAGGCCGAAACGACGCTCCAGCAGGGTGGTGGCCAGGTTGTAGCCCGAGTTCGAATAGCGGAATACGCCGTGCGGCGCGTCGGGCCGCGCCACCGTGCGCGCCAGCAGGGCCTGCATCACCGCCGGGGAGTGGTCGCCGGAATAGGCGGCGCGGAAGGCGATGGGGTCGTTGTCCACCCCCGAACGGTGGCTGAGCAGGTCGGTCAGGGTCACGGTCGCGGCGATGTCGGACGGCAGGGGCGTGTCGCCGATCCAGTCCGCCAGCGGGGCCTCCAGCGGAACCTCGCCGCGCGCCGCCATCGCCGCGACGCCCAGGGCGGTGAAGGATTTTGTGGCGGAGGCGATGTAGAAGGCCGTGTCGGCGTCGGCCCGTCCGCCGGTGCGGATGTCCGTGACGCCGTAGCCCCCGACGATCACCACGCCGCTATCATCGACGACGGCCAGCGCCAGGCCCGGCGCGGTCTGGAGCCGCCGCATCGCCCTGCGCACGAAACGGTCGATGTCGTCGGCGACGCCCTGCCGCGCGCCCGCCGGGCCGGCCAGGGCCCGACCGGCGTAGAGGGCCGAGGTGCAAAGGGCGCCGCCGAGAAGCAGGCCTCGCCGGTTCGGGTGGGCGGTCGAGGCCGGGCGGTTGGCGGTCATGTTGAAACTTCCCCTTTGCCGGCAAGAGGCGCTCAACAAGGGGATCGGATGCATGTCGGGTGGAAAATCGGGCGCCTTTCATGATGTCCACCCGATCCCGTAGTGCTCGGCCAGGGCCTCCAGGGCCTGTTTGAGCAGGGTCTTGCCCTGGCGGCGGCGCAGGCCGAGGCCGGTTTCGGCCAGTTTCAGACTGTCGCCGTGGACGCAGATCCGGGTCAGCATCGGGCGCAGGCGCGGGCCTACGGCGCGCAGGGCTTCCTCTACGCGCCGCGCGGCGCTCAGGGCGCGGTCGCCGGGCTCGAACCGTTCGGCCGATCCGGACCCGGCGCGGGGCAGGGCGTCCCAGCGCATGGTCAGGGAGGGGCCGGAGCGGGCCTGTTCGATGTCGGCCCGCAAGCGTTCGCCGGCGGCGACCTGGGCCGGGGTCAGCCAGGGGCGGCCTACGGCGTCCTTGCGGCGGGCCAGCCAGGCGATCGGGCTTTCGCCCAGATTGGCGGCGTGGCGCATCATGCGGCCGTCGGCGCCGATCAGGTCGCGTTCGCCGTCGATGACGCCGGGGCGGCCGGGCGGCGGGCTTGAGCCTGGGGCGGGCGCGGCGGGGCGAGCCGTCCATCCGCCCTGGGGGCGACGGCGCAGGCCGGGACGGTCGATCAGGGCGCGGAACTCTGGCTCGGCCAGGGTCAGGCTGATGCGGCTGCGCCGGTCGGCGCCCAGCCGCAGGGCGTAGACGCCGTTCTCGGCCGCCAGCCAGGCCCCGGAGCGGTCCAGAAGGGCGCGGGCCCGTTCGATGGAGCGGCTCATGGCTGGGGCTCCGCGCGCGCGGCGTAGAGGCCCGAGATACAGGCCTCCAGCTGGTTGAGCAGGTCGTCGACCTCTCGCGCATCGCGCTCGTCCTCGGCCCAGCGGCAGGCGATTCCGGCGGTGGCGCGATTGACGCCGAAGACATGGCCGACCCGCTCCAGCGTCCAGCCGAAGGCCACATGGGACAGATACATGGCGATGCGACGGGCGCGGGAGCTGAGCGGATCCAGCCGGCCGCGCGCCGTCATCCGCTCGGGCAGGGCCCCTGTCCAGACCGCCACCAGATGGATGGCCAGCCCCGCCTTGCGCCGATCGTCGTCGCCGACCGGCGCCCTGTATTCCTCCAACATCACATGCCTCCCGTCACAAACCTTCGATGCCCCATCCTAGGTCGGCGGGCGCCTGTGATAGGAATATCGTCCTAATGAACGTCAGAAGCGGACGTGCGGCCTTTGCGGACTTGAGGTTGTGATCGGGTGATTATGAGCGCCGAGCGGGCGGGGCTGGCGGTCGGACAGCGGGGCTGCGGGTCAACATGGTTAATAAATTTCGAATCATTGACTCCGCACTCTCGACGGCGATTCGCAAATCAGCTTAGGAACGACTCAATCGCCCGGCATTAACCATTCTTAAGGTTTTCGGGTCTTAACTTGCGAACAAGGTTACCCGGTCGTGTGGCTGGGTGGTTACCGCAAAGCTTTTGCCTGGAGGGGCATGAATGCGCGTCCTGTTGATTGAAGACGATCACGCAACTGCCCAAAGCATCGAGCTGATGCTTAAGTCGGAAGGCTTTAACGTCTATACGACCGACCTGGGTGAAGAAGGCATCGATCTGGGTAAGATCTATGACTACGACCTCATTCTGCTGGACCTGAACCTGCCGGACATGAGCGGCCTTGAGGTTCTGCGTCAGCTGCGCGTCGGCAAGATCAACACGCCGGTCATGATCCTGTCGGGCAGCCACGAGATCGAAACCAAGGTGAAGACCTTCGGCGGCGGCGCCGACGACTATCTGACCAAGCCCTTCCATAAGGACGAACTGATCGCGCGCACCCACGCTGTGGTCCGCCGCTCCAAGGGTCACGCTCAGGCGATCATCCATACCGGCGAGATCGCCGTGAACCTGGACGCCAAGACGGTCGAAGTGAACGGTCACCGCGTTCACCTGACCGGCAAGGAATACCAGATGCTGGAGCTGCTCTCGCTCCGCAAGGGCACGACCCTGACCAAGGAAATGTTCCTGAACCACCTTTACGGCGGCATGGACGAGCCCGAGCTGAAGATCATCGACGTCTTCATCTGCAAGCTGCGCAAGAAGCTGGCCACCGCCGCCGACGGCAAACACTATATCGAGACCGTCTGGGGCCGCGGCTATGTGCTGCGCGACCCGGCCGAGGCGGGAAACAGCGTCGCCGCCTGACGCCAAACTGATACCAGACTTGAAACGCCCGCCGGAAACGGCGGGCGTTTTGCGTTTCTCCCTCCCCCTCGTGGGGAGGGGCGATCGCGCAGCGATCGGGGTGGGGTCCAAAAGGGCGCGAGCGAGGTTCTGACTGCCCCACCCGGGCTCCGCTGACGCTTCGCCGTCCCTCCCCATGAAGGGGAGGGAGATTTCTTAGCCAGCGAAAGCCGCCGCCAAGGCGGCCGCCATTGGATTGGGGCGGCTGAAACTGTCGAAGGGCAGGGGTTTGTCGCGGCCGTCGTCCTTGTCGCCCTGGCGATACCAGCTGTCGGTGTCGCGCAGGCCCCAGGCGGTGAAGGCGAAGCGCTGGGCCGGGGGCAGGGCCATAAAGGCTTCGGCCAGTTCCGTGACGCGGGCGGTCTGGCGGGTCAGGCGGTCGGCCTGGCTGCGCAGGTCCAGGCGGTTGTCGGTGCGCAGGGTGCAGTCCAGTTCGGAGACGTGGATCGGTAGGCCGAACTGGGCCGCCTCGCGCATGAAGGCGGCGATGACGCCTTCGGGGATGTCGATCCATAGGTGGGACTGAAGCCCCAGCCCCTGGAGCGGACAGCCGGCCTTCAGCAGGCGTTCGACCAGTTTCAGGAACTGGGCGCCCTTGGCCGGGATGGATTCCTGATTGTATTCGTTCAGGAACAGGACAGCGTCTGGGTCGGCGAGCCGAGCCTTTTCGAAGGCGCGCAGGATATAGCCGTCGTGGCCGTAGCGGGCGCTCCAGTGGCAGTCGCGCATGGCCGAGCCGTCGTCGAGGATGGGCTCATTGACCACGTCCCAGCTGCGGACCTTGCCGCGATAACGGCCGGCCATGGCGGCGATATAGCCGTCGAAGGCGCGGTCGAAGGCGGCGCCGGACAGGGCTTCGAACACCTCTTTGCCTTGAGCGTACCAGATCAGGGTGTGGCCGTGCAGGGCCATGCCCTCGGCGGCGGCGAAGGCGGCGATGCGGTCGGTGCGGTCGAAGCGGGGGTGGTCCAGGCCGTCGGCCAGGACATATTCCATCTTCATCTCCCACTCTGGCGTCAGTTGGGAGACATTGGCGCGGGCCAGGGCGGCCCAGTCGGGGTCGTCGATCTGTATCGCCTTGATCGCCGTGCCGAAGGGGCAGGGGGCGACGGATTTCAGCGGGGGCACGTTCGGCGGGGTCGGTTCAGCCGAGGTGCGGTCGCAGGCGGCCAAGGGTGTCGCCAGAGGAAGCGCGAGCGCCGAGGCGAGGATGGTGCGGCGGGACCAGGCCTTCTCCCCTTGCGGGAGAAGGTGGCGAGCGAAGCGAGACAGATGAGGGGTTGTCTTCGTCACTCGAGTTTTCCCGTAGGCGGCAGTGTGCCCCCTCATCCGGCCCTTCGGGCCACCTTCTCCCGCAAGGGGAGAAGGAAAAAGGATCAAACGGCCCGTTTCCGCAGGCCCAGCTCGTCGAAGGCGGCGGTTTCGCGCTTGGCGATAGCGAGCAGGGTGTTCAGGCGGGTGGTTTCGGCGACGTGTTCGAACTTCTTCAGCTCTTCGAAGGCGCCGGTCAGGGCGTCGCGGGCGCCGGCTTCCTCGGCGTCGACGACGGTCAGATCGCCTTCGGCGGCGGCCTTGCGGGCCTTCCAGCCGTTAAGATAGGCGCCCAGCATCATGCCGGCGTCAGCGTCCATGCGGGCGCGCTCACGCTCGATCTCGACCTCGGCGTCCAAAACGGCGAGACGCATCTCGGCGGTGGCGCGGCGGGCGGTGATCTCGGCCAGACGCTTTTGCAGCGTCTCGACCTCATAGTTGGAGATGCGGATCAGGGATTGGGCCCAAGCGGTCATTTCGTATTCACTCCCTGATCATGCCTTGGTTCAGGATTTGCTCGAGCCGGGTAAAGGAATCGGTAAGACGCGTGGCGTCGTCCTTGTCCTGGCTTAAAAAATCTTCCAGCGCGGGGTTCAGCGCGATGGCGCGGTCCACGATGGGGTCGGCCCCGGTGCGATAGGCGCCGATCTTGATCAGCTCTTCCATGTTCGCATAGGCCGACAGGGACTGGCGGGCGCGCTTGTTCAGTTCGCGCTCGGGCGGGGTCTGGCAGGCGGGCATGGTGCGGCTGACGGATTTCAACACGTCGATGGCGGGGAAACGGCCGCGCTCGGCGATCTTGCGGTCCATCACGATATGGCCGTCCAGAATACCGCGCACGGCGTCGGCGATGGGCTCGTCATGGTCGCCGCCATCCACCAGGACGGTGAACAGGGCGGTGATGGGGGCCGCCGTGGTGCCGTCGGGCCGCACCGGCCCCGGTCCGGCGCGTTCCAGCAGCTTGGGCAGTTCAGTGAACACGGTGGGGGTGTAGCCCTTGGTCGTCGGAGGTTCGCCCGCCGCCAGGCCGATCTCGCGCTGGGCCATGGCGAAGCGGGTGACGCTGTCCATCAGGCACAGGACCTCCAGGTCCTGGTCGCGCAGATATTCGGCGATGGCCATGGTCATATAGGCCGACTGGCGGCGTTTCAGGGCCGGCTCATCCGAGGTGGCGACCACGACGACGGCGCGCCGCAACCCCTCTTCGCCCAGGGTCTCTTCCACGAACTCGCGCACCTCGCGGCCCCGTTCGCCGATCAGGCCGACCACAACGGCGTCGCAGGTGGCCTGTTTGGCCAGCATGGACAGCAGCACCGACTTGCCCACGCCCGAGCCGGCGAAGATGCCCAGGCGCTGGCCCCGGCAGGTGGTGGTGAAGACGTCCATCGCCCGCACGCCCAGGTCCAGCCGTTCGCCCACCCGGCCGCGCGAATGGGCCGGGGGAGGGGGGGCGCGAAGGGGATAGAGGGCCGGACCCTGGGGCAGGGGGCCCTTGCCGTCGATGGGATTGCCGAAGGCGTCGATGATCCGGCCCAACCAGGCGGTGGTCGGGCGTACACTGGCGGCCTGGTCGATGATGCGGATTTCGGCGCCGGGGGCGACGCCCTCGACCGGTCCGAACGGCATCAAGAGGGCCTTGGCGTCGCGGAAACCCACCACCTCGGCCGGCAGGGGCTCCAGCCCGCGGCGCCCGATCTCGGCCCGGGCGCCGACGGCCAGACGCGACAGACCGCCGCGCGACTCGATCAATAGACCCGACACGCCCGCGACCTTGCCGGTGACGACCAGCGGGTCGATCGCTTCGACGGCGGCGACGAGATTATGCAAGACGGACCCCAGGAACAGGCGTTAACCAAATGGGGCATCATGGTTAACGGGGGGTGAAGGGGGACGCTTCGCCCCCTTCTTGGGCGGCACGCTTGGTCACATCACGGCGATGACGCGGGCCAGACGCGATTGGCGCGACGGCCTGCTTGGTCGGTGGCTTCTCCGACCTTCCAACCTGGAGGACACGAACCGATCCGGGTGTAGCGGCGGGTCTGGACGGCTGTGACCGACGGACCGGCGCCCAAGGTCGTCACGCGCAGCTCAACGGTGAAGTTGTCCGCATCGCCTTCGCTGCGAGTGCGCACCAACAGGGTTGCTGTTCCGACAGTGCAGCGTCGTAGAAGGCCGTCCTTGGTCTGGATTGGATCGCCCGCCGGCGTACAAGGCAGCCCCTGCACTTCAGCTAAGGGTCTTGAAAATCCTTCACGCAGGTAGGTGTCGGCGCAGATCTCGACCGACGGCGGTCTTTCGCCAGACGTCGCGCTTCCCAGGGCCTCGACCCGCCACAGTTCGGGCGGATCGGCTGCCGCCTGACGTTCAGCCCAGCGTTCAGGGCGAGCCTCGCACCCTGTCAACGGGATCAGGACGGCCAAAAGCAGGAGCCGGTTCACGATAGGCCGCCGATGGGGGCGCGCACCTGATCCGGGCGGACCATCGCTAAGCGTCCATCATCGCGGAAGAGGGATGCGAAGATAGGAGAGGCGGACGGGCACATTTTATCCTCCATTCAGCGAATGGGGGATAATCGAATTACAAATGTAATACTGTCAAGTCGTCTCTGCCGTGCGGACGGGCGGCGGTGAAGCCTGCGGCGGCAAGAGGCGCAGGCTCAAAATCCTGGGTCTTGGATCTTGCGTCTGCTCCGGCGACGCCGGCTGAACCGCCCAGGCCGCCCCCGCAATGGCCAGGGCCAGACCGGTGGCGGTCAGGACGGCGGTCGGGCTTGGCGCATGATGAGGCAGACGCAGACTGGTCATTCGCGTTTCCAGCGCCCGGCGTCCAACATCGCCCCAACTGCAACTGAACGGAGCCCCTACCCCGGTATCCGCCTTTAGCAAGGCCTCGGCATAGAGGCGGCGGCGTCCAACCTGCATCGCCATGACCGTCGCGTCGCAGGCGAGTTCCTGGTCAAAACGGAAACGCGTCGCCGCGACATGCGCCAGGGGGTTGCACCAGAATAAGCACTGCAGCAACGCGACGACCGAATTGACCCGCAGATCACCTCGTTCGAGATGAGCGTGTTCGTGGGCCAGGATCAGGGTCTTTTCTTCTGGGCGCCAGCGGGTCGCGCTGTCGGCGGGCATGACGAGCCGGGGCACGATCACCCCCGTTACGGCGGGACCGGCCAAGCCTCGACGCGCAAGGTCTCCAAAACGCACCTGCGCCGCCGCCATGAGTCCCGCTGCGATGATGACGCCGACGGCCCAGCCGCCCACCAGCGCCCGCTCCAGCATGTCGGCGCCCGGCGGGTCGCTGACGAAGGCCTCTGGGCCGACGCGCGGCACACAGACGGCGATCAGCGCCAGGGGTACGGTGCTCCAGATTCCATAAGCGGCCCGAGGACCGAAGGTTCGGCGGAAGACGATACGCGCCGTCAGCACAACCAATACGGCGAAGGTGAGGGCCGCATTCAGCTCCAGAAGAAGACGCAGGGCCTCACTCATCGTCCAACTGGGCGATGATCGCCTTCAGCCTTTCGCGGTCCTGGGGGGAAAGGCGGCGTTTCCCAGCAAACTGGGCCACCAAGGGAGCCACCTGGCCGCCGAACAGCCGGTCCAAAAGGTTTTCGCTCTCCGTCAGGGCGAAGGCCTCCTTTTCCAAGGCGGCGTGATAGCGATGTCGACCATCGACGCGCTCTGATCGAAGCGCCCCCTTTTTCAGCAATCGGTTGATCAGGGTCTTGACCGTGGCTTCGCCCCAGTCGGATTGGCTGCGCACTTCGGCCACCAACTCGTCAGCCGACAGGGGCTGGCGTCGCCACAGGGCGTCCATGACCTTGAATTCGGAGTCGGTGATATTCATGCGGCCTCGATCAGGACTACACATGTAATGCGGCGATTTGGCAATATGTGTCTTGGGTCAGGGGGGGCGGGGGCAGGTGGATGCAGAGACGTTCGACGGTGGCGGCGTCGTCCTTGATGGAGGGAGCGCCCACGAACCGCATGTCGTGGACCTCGAAGTTTGCGCCGGGATGTTCGCCGCCGATATCGGTCGCTAACAGCTTCCTCAGGCCGCCGCTTCCGAGAGGGGGGCGAATGCGTCCATTCCGGTGGCGATCTCTCCTCCATTTTCGGGCTCGATCCCCGCAATGATCCCGGCCAGGGTCGCCCCGACGATCTGGCCGATGTGATGCGAACTGGTGACGCCTTGAACAAACGGGTGACGGCCCATGATGAAGGGCAGGCTGAGACAGAACAGGCGATCGACAGGGCCGGTATCCGCCACGGGATGGAAATGGGCGTCGATGCGGATTCCTCGCGAGACGTGTGAGCCGTCGTCGGCGACCTGGTCCTGAACCACGCCCTGTTCCAGAAGGGTCAGGAAGGGGAATTGGATGCCGGACAGCGCCCGTTGGCCGGTGGCCTCGATGAAGGCGGGGAAATGTCGTCGCTCGCCGTCGGGTCGCGTCAGAACGGCGCCGCCTTGGGGCGGGCGGGTGTCGATGTGGTGATCGTCGCTCAGGGCCAGGACGTCCAACCGGCCGGCGCGGTGGAGCGCCAGCATGCGCTCAATCGATTCATGGGGAACCGAACTGTAGTTGTCGACGAAGACTGGCTTCAGGTGGCTGTTGAACCGTTCGAAGGCCGTGCCGGTCAGATGCGGCGCGATGGCGGCCATCGCCTCGTGCATGCGTAGAATGGCGTCGCGCCAGGCCACGGTGATGTGGTGCACGTGGTTGAAGCGCGCCTCCTCCAGGTTCGCTTCGGCCCATTGGAACGGATCGACGGCGGTCCGGCGCTGGAAATAGAGTTCGGCGAAGGTTTCGAGATCCGCATCGTCGAGGCCGATGTCCCTGGCATAGGCCGGATCAGCGCGCGTCAACTCGCGCTTGAACAGATCGAAGGCACGATCCAGCAAGTCGTCGTCGGCCCGGGCCGTCAGGGCCGCTATCGCCTCGGGCGTCATGATCGACAGCGGCGCATGTGGCAGGGGAAAGAAGAAGTCGGCTTCGGGCAGCAGTCCCTTTCGGGACATCATGGTGACGCTAAAGCCTTCGGCGCTGACCTTGAGAGTATAGACGAGGCGGTCGCCGCTGCGTTCGAACCCGCCGTGCGTGGCGGCGACCGCAACGGCGGCGTCGATGGCGGTCAGGGACGAACCGCGTATGCCCACGGCGACGGGACCGATCTGCGACAGGCCGACGGCGGGCCAGGGACTGGTGAAATAGCCCGGCCGCGCCTGCTGGCGGCTGGGCCATTGGTGGCCTGTGGCGAGGACGGCGTAATCGAATATGTGGTCCTGGGCGGGCGACTGAGGCGTAGCGACCGTCAGGCGGATCGCTGCCTCCAGAATGGCGGCGTCGATGACGCGGGCGCCTGTCAGGATCTCGACCCCGGCGCCCCGCGCCCGCAGATCCTCGGCGAGGACGGCGAACTGGTCGCGGAAATAGGCGCCCAAGGCCACGCGGGGAACGAAGGTCCGCTCGTCTGCGGTGTCGGGGGCGAGGCCCAGAGCGTCGCACTCGGGCTTAGGTAGACGACGCAGCCAGCTCAACAGGGTTTCGCTGACGGGCGGAATCTCGATGCTGGCGATGTTCGACAGCATGGCGGGATCGTTCCAGCCGGGGCGATAGGGGCTGCCCAGCCCGGCCGTCGCCGCTTCTTCGAAGATGGTGATCTCCAGTCCCGGCCGGGCCGCAGGCAGCAGCGCCGCCAGGGTGTAGAGGGTGGTCGGACCGGCGCCGACGAACGCAATCGATAACGTCATTCGAGCCAAATGCGCCTGCCCGAATATGGCGCCGCCGCCGTTGGCTTTTTTCTGACGGCGGACGAACCAGGACGCAGATTTGTTTGACGAACCTCAGGCCGGTTCGAGACGAACCGGGTCTTCTCGCGTCGTCGCGATGGCCCCTACAGAGGCGATGATGATGGCGGCGATGGCGAGCCACTGCTGGCCGGTCAGGTGTTCGTGCAGCACGATCAGACCCGCTAGGGCGCCGACCGCCGGCTCGGCGCTGAGCACCACGCCGAAGGTGCGTTTGGGGATGCTGCGCAAGGCCACCATCTCCAGCGAATAGGGCAGGGCGCTGGAGAAGATCGCCACCGCCAGGCCGGCCAGGATTATGGCGGGGTTCAGCAGGGCTGCGCCGGCGTGGGCCACGCCGAAAGGCACGACGACCATGGCCGCCACGCTCATGCCCAGGGCCACGGACTGGCCCGCATGGATATGGGACAGCCGCTTGCCGAACACGATGTACAGCGCCCAGCACAGGCCGGCGAAGGCGGCCAAGGCCATGCCGACCGGATCCAGCGCCCCCGCTCCGGCCTTCAGCGGGAGCAGAAGGCCCAGGCCCAGGACTGCGAAGCCGACGCAGACGAAATGGATCGGCTTTCTGGAATGGATCAGGGCCATGGTCAGCGGCCCCATGAACTCGATGGCGATGGCCAGACCCAGCGGAATGGTGCGCAGCGACATGTAGAAGCTGAGGTTCATCGCCCCCAGCACGACGCCGTAAAGCGCGATGGCTCCCAGGTCCGCGCGGCTCAGCCGGAACCGCCATGGCCGGAACACGGCCACCAGCAGCACCGCAGAGATCCCGACGCGATAGGCCGATGTCCCCTCCGCCCCGATGAGCGGAAACAGGGTCTTGGCGAAGGAGGTGCCGCCGGCCAGCGTCAACATGCCTGCGAACAGCGCCAGATAGGGGATGAGGCGCATGGCTAGCGGCGAGGTCAGGTGCTGTTTCAGGGCCACGGCGGTCATGGCGTGAATCTAATATAATCCGGCTTGCGCTTCCCGGCGAATTTCCGCTTCAATGCATCTGAAATCGTCATGAAAGGGCTCATAATGACGAATTTCGTCACTCTGGACAATTTTGACCATCGGCTGCTGGCGCGGGTCCGGCGCAACAATCTGGAGCCGGCGCGAGTGACGGCCGAGGCGGTGGGCCTGTCGGAATCCGCCGTGCTGCGCCGCCTGCGTCGGCTGCGCGCCGAGGGCGTCATCGCCGCCGATGTCGCCGTGATCGACCCCGCCCGCGTCGAGCCGCGCATCGTCCTGCACGTCCAGGTCGAGATGAACACCCAGGACCGCAAGGTGATGGACGCTTTCCAGCGCGCCATGAGGGCCAGTCCCGAGGTCCAGGGGGCCTGGGACGTTACGGGCGAGACCGACTATCTGCTGACCGTCGCCGTCCGTTCGATGCAGGACTACGAGGCGTTCGGCATCCGTGAGCTGATCCCCGAAAAGGGCGTGCGCGGCTTCAAGAGCATGATCGTGATCCGTGAAGTCGTCGGCTTCGATCCCGCGCGCGTGGCGCTGGAACGCTAGAGGCTCAGAACAGCGGCGTGATGACGCGCAGGGACACCACCACCACGTCGTCGGCGTCCTTCAGGCCGCCGGGGTGGCGGATCAGTTGGATGTCAGGCTGGATCGTGAAACGGCCGATGCGGTCGGCGTAGGTCAGTTCCAGACCTTCTTCGTAGCGGGCAGGGTCGGCGGGCGTATCGGCCAGGTTGGCGCGGGCCTTGTCGGACAGCCAGCCCTGGTGGACGCCGAAGGATAGCTGGCTGTCGGGGCGGGCGGCGAAGACCTGGCGCACCAGCAGCCCGGCCTGCCAGCCGCCCTGGAAGTCGGTCGTGTCGCCGTCGGACACGCCCAGGCGGGCGAAGGCGTCGACCTGTGGGCCGTCGGGGGCGGCGGCGCCCCAGACCTGGCCCTCAGCCAGGGCGTAGGCGCCCTGGGCGCGGCTATGGGCGGGTTCGCCGGCCGGGGTCAGGTTGCGAATGTCGTCCTGGCGCTGGTTGTAGCGCCAGACGCCGAAGGCGTAGCGGATGGGGGCGCCGCCGACCGGGATGCGGCTTCCGAACTCGGCGATGGCCAGGACGCCGTGATCCAGGTCGGTGTCCACCCCGCCGTGATCGCCGATGGTGCGGGCGTCGGCGTTGACGACGGCGGCCTGGACATAGGTCCTGTCCGTGTCGCCGACCCGCAGGCGGACCGCCAGGGACGAGGAGGGGAAGATGGCCGGGCCGTTGGGGCCGGTGGAGGCCAGTTCCGAACCGATACCGAACGGCGGCGAGATCAACAGGCCCGAGGCGTCGGTGGCGTAGAATTCGCTGTTGAGATCATACAGGCCGGCCAGCAGGGTGGCCGAGGCCCCGAGATCCTGTTCGATCCAGGCTTCGAACAGGCGGGCGCCCTGGGCCCCCACCTCGATATTGTCGACACCCTGAAGCGTGCCGGCCAGGACGTTGGGCTCGCCCCCGCCGTTATATAGGCCGGACATGTGCAGCCGCGCGCCGCGCCAGCCCCAGGCCTGTTCCAGATCGCCGTCCAGATTGACGCTCAAATTATCCAGATACCGGCCAGCGCGTTTTGCGCCGCCGGAGACGACGCCGGTGACGTCGGACGTATATTCCGCAGACAGGATCCAGGTCGGCTCGGGCACGGGATCCGACGCCTGGGCAGCAGCCGGGAAGACAAGAAGGGCCGCGCCGAGGGCGACGGCGAGAAGCTGGGGCTGAGTTTTAGGCTGGGCGTTCTGCATGGCCATGATCCGTCCTGTTCGACGGCAGATCTAGGCCGGGACCGGTGAAAATCGTCCTTAGTCCCCCATGGGGAAACGACGTACGGACCCGCACATACGGCGTTAACCTTGTTTGCATATCGCTGTTCGAAGAGTTTGGTGGGGAAGTGGCGACATGCGTTTAACGATCGGCAAGAAGGTGGCCGCGACCGGGATCGCCGTAATGCTGCTGTCAGTCGGGACGGCGGGCGTCGGCCTGGTCATGAACGAACAATTGGCCGCCGCCCTGCATCATGCATCGAATTCGTCTTCGATTCTGCGGAATCATATGCAGGCGGACATGATGCACGACGCCCTGAGGTCGGACGTCTTCGGCGCCATGCTGGCCCCCGATCCGGCCAATGGCGTGTCGATCGAGGCGGTGAAAGCCGATCTGGTTGAACACCGGGAAAGCTTCCAGACCTCCATAGCCGAAAACAAGGCTCTGGCGACGGACCCGGACATGCAGGCGGCGCTGAACGCGGTCGAGGGGCCGCTTCAGGCCTATATCGCGGCGGCGGGCGAGATCGTCGATCTGGCCGATGGGGACGTTGTCGCGGCCCAGGGGCGGATGGCCGACTTCCAGACCCAGTTCACGACCCTGGAAACCGCCATGAGCGTGGCGGCGGACAAGATCGAGGCGGCCGCTGACAAGAACCGCCTGGCCGCCGACGCCGCCGCCATGACCGGCCGAATGGTGATGATCGCCGCCGTGCTGGCCGCCCTGGCGATCAGCATCGGGGTGATGGTCGCCGGCTCTCGCGGCGTGGTCGCTCCAATCCGTCGCCTGACCGGCGACCTGAGGACCATGGCGCAGGGCCAGATCGAGGTGAAGCTGGGCGAGGCCCGACGCAAGGACGAGGTGGGGGACATCGCCCGCGCCGTGGTCGATATCCAGGCCTTGATCCTTGCCCGCGCCCAGGCCGAGGCTGCCGAGGCCGACCGACGTCGGGCGAAGGAACAGGAAGACCGCACCGTCGGCGAGCAGTCGCGCGAGGCCGCCGCGCGCGAGCAGGCCAGCGTCGTGTCCGGTCTGACCCGGGGGCTGGACGCCCTGGCCCAGGCCGATCTGACGGTGCGTATCAGCGAGCCCTTCCCGCCCGCCTACGAACAGCTGCGAAATAATTTCAACGCGGCCGTCGAGGGATTGCAGGACGCCATCGGCACCATCGCCGCCAATACGGGCGCCATCAACGCCGGCGCCGCCGAAATCGCCAAGGCCGCTGACGACCTGTCGCGCCGCACCGAGCAACAGGCCGCCAGTCTGGAAGAGACCGCCGCCGCCCTGGATGAGGTCACCGCCACCGTCCGCGCCACGGCCTCGGGCGCGATCCAGGCGGCCGGCGCGGTTCAGGCCGCGCGCAACGATGCCGACAAGAGCGGTGCGGTGGTGCGCGACGCCGTCGCCGCCATGGGCGAGATCGAGCGCTCTTCGGCCCAGATCAACCAGATCATCGGCGTGATCGACGAGATCGCCTTCCAGACCAATCTCTTGGCCCTCAATGCGGGCGTGGAAGCGGCCCGGGCCGGCGAAAGCGGGCGGGGCTTCGCGGTCGTCGCCTCAGAAGTCCGCGCCCTGGCCGAACGGTCCGCCGACGCGGCCAAGGAGATCAAGACCCTGATCAGCCAATCAACCGTGCAGGTCGGGTCGGGCGTGAAACTGGTGACTGAGACCGGGCAGGCGCTGGATCGGATCGTGGCCCATGTCGCCCAGATCGAAGGCCTGGTGACGGAGATTTCCTCTTCGGCCGCTGAACAGGCGACGGGTCTTCAGCAGGTCAATACGGCGGTCAACCAGATGGACCAGATGACGCAGCAAAACGCCGCGATGGTCGAGGAATCCACCGCCGCCAGCCACTCGCTGTCGCAGGAGGCGGATGGTCTGGCAGCCGCTGTGTCCCGGTTCCAGGTGGGCGCCGCCGGCAAGCCGGCGCGCGCCGTCGCGGCCCCGGCGCAACGCACCGTCGCCGTTCTGAAGACCGTCGGACGTGGCGGCGCGGCCCTCGCTCCAACCTCCGCTCCGGACGCCGACGGGTGGGAGTCCTTCTAGGGCTGGGCGGTCACAGGGTCCGGCGGAAGAAGCCGATGACCTCGCGGTTAAACTGATCCTGAAAGGCGGCGCGGTCGAAGCCGGGCGTCGGCGTGCAGATCGCCGGCGCGACGGCGGCCAACGGGGCTGAACAGGGCGGCAGGAAGTCGAAATGGTCCGCGCCAGGCACGGAATGGTATTCCGGTTGGCGGGGAAGGGCGTCGCGCACCCGCTCGGCGTAGAAGGGGCTGGGCAGGATCTGGTCGCCCTCGGCGCGCCACAGCTGGAGCGGCTGGTTCACGCCCGACAGGCCCTCGCGCGAGAAGGTGAAGCCCAGGGCGGGAGCGGCGGCCACGACCGACTTGATGCGGGCGTCATGAACCCAGGCCTGGTCCCCTACAGGCGGCGGGGCGCCGCGCGTCGCCACCAGGCCGCAGTCATAGAAGTCAGGGTGGGCGCGGCAGTGATCGAAGATGCGGGTCAGGTCGGGTTCGCCGCCCGCCGCCGTCAGGACGGTGAAGCCTCCGGACGAGAAGCCGAAGGCGCCGATACGGTTGGGGTCGATCCCGCCACGGCCTTCCCAATGGGTCGTCATATAGTCGATCAGGACGTGAAGCTGGCGCGGGCGCTGAGCCATGTTCGTCGCCTGGCTCTGATCGCGCCAATTGTCGCCGGTATGGGTCAGGGCGGCGACGGCGAACCCGGCCTGGGCCAGGGCGCGGGCGGTGGCTTCATGATTGCGGAAATCGCCGCCGTTGCCGTGGGAGATGACGATCAGCGGCAGGCGGGTTTCAGTCATCGCGCCAGGTGTCCAGACCCCGGCCTCTATGGCGGGGCCAACTCCGTCCGCGATTTTCAGTCGGGCGAAGATTACGGCCGGGGCTCGGGCTTGGACGACAGCTTGGGCGTCGGCAAAGGGGGCGGCCTGAAGGGTCAGGGCGGCCAGGGTGTGAACAAGGGCGGCGGTCAGGGACATGGAAGCCTCGTCTGTCAGAGGGTCGAGAGCGGCTTTCCTGCTCCGCGCCGAACGCCCCGCGCCACAGGATTTGCGCCAATGGGCGAACGGGTTCGCGATCCGGCGAACGGGACGGCGCGGCGATTCCGCAGCGGCCGCCGAACGGCTAGAAGCAAGGGATGAAGATCGGGGATTCGCGATGGGGCGTTGGGCGAACGGCGCGGCTGGGGCTGGCCGTCGCCACCGGCCTCGGCGTACTGCTGGGCCTGGTGGGGCCGTTCGGCTCCTATATGAACGGCGCCGCGCCGGTGCGGATCTTCTATTGGGTGGTCAGCCTTTGGGTCGGCTGGGCCTTGTTCGGCCTGACCCTGCCCCTGCTGGCGAGACAGGCGATGCGGCGAGGCCTGTCGCCCTGGCTATGGGCACCGCCGGCGGTCGTGCTGCTGGCGGCCCCGATGACGCTGATCAGTCGCGCCCTGGCGCAGATGGTCTGGGGTCGCACCTTTGAGGTCGGTCTGCTGGAATGGTTCGGGCAGAGCCTGATCGTCAGCGCCTTGGCGACCGGGATCATATTGTGGCTGATGTCGCGCCCGCTCTCCGCCTTCGGGGCGGGTGGGGCGGCGCCGCTGTCGGCTGATCCGCGCGACCGACTGCCCGTCCATCTGGGGCGCGAGGTGATCTGCCTGCAGATGGAGGATCACTATGTCCGGGTCCACACGCCCTTGGGGTCGGACCTCGTGCTGATGTCTTTGTCGCAGGCTATGGCCGGGCTGGGGGGCGTCGAAGGGCGTCAGACCCATCGGTCTTGGTGGGTGTCGCGGGCGGCGGTCGTCGGGGTGGTGGAGGACGGTCGGAACCTGAGCTTGAAGCTCAAGGGCGGCTTGACGGCCCCGGTGTCGCGGGCGCGGGTCGCGCCGCTGCGGGCGGAGGGGTGGCTTTAGGCCGCCCCGATCTCTCGGGGCGGCCTCATCATCCTCGAAAGATCGAGTTTTTACCAGTAGCCGCCAGGGCACGAGCCGATGGCTTCCAAAGTGTAATAGGGCGAAGTGACGCCGTTCACGGGAGACGCGGTCACGTTTCCGTTCACGCAGCGGTCGCGATAGAAGCCCACTTGAGTTGTCAGTGTGTCGTCGCTGTAGAAAGTCCGGTGATACATGAGGCCGGGCGCCTTTGCCGTTGCTACGGCAGCGAGCGCTGAGACGGCAATGACAGCGCCCACGGCAGCAAGCCTGACAGTCGATTTCATATTCATCGTGATCCTCCAGGGGAGAAATTTCCCCCTCGAAGGGAACGTCTCGGCGAGGTGAAATGCAACCAGGTATCATTATTAACGCATCTAACGATTGCGTGAGTGGCGATATGCTGCAACGGCTCGGCCAGTAAAGGAGCGGCGTGCTGTTCCGGCGGGGGGCCGGTGCGTTAGCCAGCGTCCCGTCAGCGGGAGCCAATCGCAGGCGCGTTGCGCGCGTGGGGGTCGACCTTCACTAATCGCGCCGTTAGGCTGGACGAATGGCAAGGAAGTCCGACCGTCTGCTGATGATCGTGCTCGGGTTCGGCGCGACCGCGGCTGTCGTGTCTTTCGTCAGCATCTTCGTCTTGTTCGCCATCGCGATGTTCGGCGTCTTCTTGGGCTAGGCGCCGGATCTGGGCGCGACGGAGAGAAATCATCGCCGTCGCCCCCTTGCGGATCGGTCTTGCCGCCTATCTGTTACGCAGCCTGAACGACTGAACCTACCGGAGCCCCCCATGTCCGACTCCAGCTACGACGCTTCCCGCCATCTGAAGAAGGGGCGGGGCAAGGTGTATGACTCGATCATCGACACCATCGGCGACACCCCCATTGTGCGGCTGCCGCGCCTGTCGGCCGAATATGGGGCGAAGGCCACCGTGCTGGCCAAGCTGGAGTTCTTCAACCCCATCGCCTCGGTCAAGGACCGGATCGGGGTGGCCATGGTCGAGGCGCTGGAAGAGGCGGGCAAGATCAAGGCCGACACGGTGCTGATCGAGCCGACCAGCGGCAACACCGGCATCGCCCTGGCCTTCGTCGCCGCCGCCAAGGGGCTGAAGCTGATCCTGTGCATGCCCGAGAGTATGTCGATCGAGCGGCGCAAGATGCTGGCCCTGCTGGGCGCGCAGCTGGAGCTGACGCCCGCCGAGAAGGGGATGAAGGGGGCCATCGCCCGGGCGGAGGAGCTGTTGGCCTCGACGCCGAACGCCGTCAGTCCGTCGCAGTTCGAGAACCTGGCCAACCCGGCCATCCACCGCGCGACCACGGCCGAGGAAATCTGGAACGACACGGACGGCGCCGTAGACATGGTGGTGGCGGGCGTCGGCACCGGCGGCACCATCTCGGGCGTCGGACAGGCGCTGAAAGCCAAGAAGGCCTCGGTCCAGATGATCGCGGTCGAGCCCGAGGCCTCGCCGGTCCTGTCGGGCGGGGCGCCGGGGCCGCACAAGATTCAGGGCATCGGGGCGGGCTTTGTCCCGGCCATCTATGACGGGTCGGTGGTCGATGGGGTGGAGCAGGTCTCGAACGACGACGCCTTCGATATGGCGCGCAAGGTCGCCCGCACGGAGGGTATCCCGGTGGGCATCAGCTCGGGCGCGGCCCTGATCGCCGCCTTCCGTCTGGCGGCGCGCGATGAGAACGCGGGCAAGACCATCGTGGTGATCATCCCGTCCTTCGCCGAACGCTATCTGTCTACGGCCCTGTTCGAAGGTCTGTGACGGGCGGGGCGGCGATACGCCAGGTTAACCCGCGCCGCCCTAGTCTGAAACCATGAATGAGGCGACGGCCCTGGATGACGAAGAGGCGGCGCCGCCGGCGCTGAAGGCGCGGCACGCCCTGCTGAAGCGGCTGGCCGATGTCGTCTCCCTGCCGGCCAGCCGGATCAACGCCTTCGAGCGGGCCGTCACGGGCGATCTGCTGGTGGAAATGTTGCGCCAGGCGTCGCCGCAGGAGCGTCGGCGCGTCGCGGCGCGACTGACGCCCCTGACCGAACTGCCCGACAGTGTGGCGCGGTTGTTGTTGCGCGACACGCCCGATATCGCCGGTCTGCTGATCGAAGAGTGCGCCGGCCTGAGCGATGCCGATCTGGTGGGTTGCGCGCGGGATGCGGGCCCCGAGCACCGACTGATCATGGCCGCACGGCGCGGCCTGTCCGAAATCGTCACCGAGACCCTGGTCGGTTTTGCTGAGGTTGAGACGATCGAGGCGGTCCTGCGCAATTCCAGCGCCCGAATGTCCCAATCGGGAATAGAGACGGTGGTCGCCCTCAGTCGCAAACAGCCCCGGCTTTGCGGCCCGTTGCTGAAACGGCCCGAACTGAGGCCGTCGGGGGCCTATGTGATGTTCTGGTGGTGCGCGGCGGAAGAGCGGCGCGTCATCCTGCAGCGCTTCGCCGTGTCGCGGGAGTTGATGCAGGAGGTGTCCGAGGACGTCTTCGCCATGGCGGCGGGCGAGGCCTGGTCAGACCCGGTGTCGCGAAAGGCGCTGCAATTCATCGAACGGCGGCAGCGCAACCGCGCCGCGATCGAGAAAAGTCCCTATGACGGGCTGGAGCACGCCATCGCCGTCGCCGCTCACGGCGGGTTGTCGCGAGAGCTGGCGTCGGAAATCGCCTTCCTGGCAGGAGTGAAGCCGCTGACGGGCGCCAAGATCCTGGGCGACACGGGCGGCGAACCCCTGGCGATCCTGTGCAAGGCCACGGGCCTGTCGCGGGTCGATCTGCTCAACCTGTGGCGTTCCATGCGTCGGCCGGAAACGACGGTCGAAGGCGTCGTGCATCCGGACCTGGATCGTGTGCAGATTACCTATGAGATGCTTGCCGTGGATAGAGCCCAGACCGTATTGCGTTACTGGAACTGGTCTCTGTCATCGGCTCTGACGCCTGATCTTCTGCGCGCGATCCGCGAGGGCGACGATGAGGGCCTTAATGAATATTCGACGCCCGAACGGGCGGCGATGATGGCCTTGGCCGAAGACTTTACACGCTAGATCAGCACCACCCAGAAGTGTTGCAATATGGTTGCGGCGCATTACAGAGGCGCCGGATTGCTTTTGCGGCCAAACAACCCTAAGACCCGACGCCAGAGTTCGACTGGCGTTTCAGTCGAATGAAATAGATCACGAAAGAGACGTCGCGAATGGAAGAGAAGCCCGAACTGCTCGAAATGACCGCTGACATCGTGTCGGCCTATGTCGGCAACAACACGGTCACGGCCGAGGCCCTGCCGGCGCTGATCGCCAATATTCACGCCGCGCTGTCGGGCGTTTCGAACGGTCCTGTCGAGGTCGAGCCCGAGCCCAAGGAGCCGGCGGTGCCGATCCGCAAGTCTATCAATGCGGACTTCCTGATCTGCCTGGAAGACGGGCGCAAGTTCAAGTCGCTGAAGCGTCACCTGCGCACCAAGTACGACATGAGCCCCGAAGATTACCGCGCCAAATGGGGTCTGCCGAAAGACTATCCGATGGTCGCCCCCAACTATGCCAAGGCCCGTTCGGAACTGGCCAAGCAAATGGGCCTGGGTCAGGGCGGTCGCAAGCCCGCCCGCGCTGCGCGCGCCAAGAAGTAGGTCGGGTTTAATCCGGTATAGAAACGCCCGCTTCCGAAAGGAGGCGGGCGTTTTTGCTTGCCGGCATACCCATAATGGGTAGCGACGCGGAGCGAAGCCGCGGTGGGACGGCCAGAAACGCGCTCACGCCCCTTCGGGCCTCAGCCCGATCACCGCGCGATCGTCCCTCCCCATGAAGGGGAGGGAGAGTGATTAAGCGGCCTGGGCGACGCGGCGCATACGCCAGAAGCGCAGGGTGCGCATGGCGGCTTCGCGGGTGAGCTCGCCGTACATCCGGCCATAGGCGGCGGCCTTGCCCATCGGGTTGGCGTCAGCCCCAAGCAAGGACACCGCATAGGTCAGGAAGATGGCCCGGTCGATGTCGGCCGCCTTGCAGATGATCGACAAGGCGTCCAGGTCGCGGCGATCGACGATGCTGCGCGCGGTATGGAAATCCACGTCAGACAGCCGCGACAGGGCGATCAGGAACGGGGTGCGGCCCTTGGAGCGCAGGAAGCGGATCAGCATCTGCGGCGTCAGCTGGCCGGCGGCGTAAAGCTCTTCGACATAGGCCTGGCTGTCTGCGTAGTCGGGGGGCAGGGCGCCGTCGTCGGTGGCCACGCGGGTGCGCCCGGCGGCGAGCGCCGCCTCGAGCAGTTCCGGGTCCATTTTGGCGTTCTGTTCGAGGATCTGCTGACGCAGCCGGGCCTCGACGACGAAATACATGTCGTTCAGCAGGTCGGCGGGCAGGCCCTTGCGTTCGACGGCGGGGGCGTGAAGGTCGGGATTGCTCTTGGCCCGTTCGACGGCGGTCTCGGACGCGGCGCGCGACAGCTGGGCGCCGTCATTGCGCAGCAGAACGCCCAGGGTCTGGTCGTCGCCGCGCTCGACGATGATCTCGGATACGGCTTCGGACACCTCGGGCCGGCCGGAAACGGCGCGCATATGGTCCTGGCCCTGACGGCTGACCACGCCGATCAGATCGGCGTCGGTCAACAGGGTGGAGGCGCGCAGCACCGGGCCGGCGACTTCGATATGGTCTTCGGCGAAACGACGGATCAGGCTGACCGGCGCATTGGGAGCCGTGGCGAAACGGGCGGCCAATTCGGCGCGGACCGCCGTCTCCATTTCGTCGGACAGGGTCTCGAGCACCGAGCCGTAGAGCTCGGTCTCGGCCGCGCTGTGATCCACCCCGCCCAGGAATTGGTCGGAAAGCTCGCGCAGCAGCAACCGACGCTTCTCGCTGGAGGTCTCGTTGGCGAGGGCGATCAGGTCCGGCAGGCGGGAGCCCTGGATCAAGTCCTGTTCGGTAGAGGAAACGTCGGTCACGGAAGGGCGTCCTCTTGGGTCTGGGGCGCGGCGCGGACCTTGCCGTCGCTGCTGCGCAGCAGGGCAGGCGGTTCGTCAGGCTGGGCCAGGTCCGTCGAGGACGGGGACTGGGTCATCTCAACCGGCAGGGCGTCCAGATAGACCGGCCGAGCCGGGGCGATGGGGTCGGGCTTGCGTCCGGCCTGGCGGTGAACGGAATAGAAGCGGGCGCCCAGGGTGGGCGCGGAAGACAACGCGGCCTGGACGATCTGCGGCTGGGCGTCCGTCTTGGGGGCGGTCTGGGGTGCGGCGGCCTGGCTGGAGACGGACGTTTCGGATGCCGTCGGGCGCGGGGGCTCTAAGGCCGCCTGCGCTTGCAGCCGGAAGATCGGCGCGTCGCGACGGGGGGCCATCGGGTCGAAAACGGCGGCGGGCGGGGCGGGCTCAGCCTGACCTTGGGCCTCCACCATCACCTGTTCGGGAAGGGCGCTAGGGACAGAAGAGGGGGCGGCGGCTGTCTGGGCGTGGGCCGCGGCGGCTGGCGGCGCCGTCCAGTCGCTGGCGGGGGTCAGGCCGCGACGGGGGGAGGCGACAACCGGCGTCGACGCGGCGATCCGGGGGAGGGGAAGCGACCGGCCGACCGGGGTAGGCGAAGCCGCCGCAGCGCGCGGGGCGGCGGCCTGTCCAGTCTTGGTCTTGCCGGGCCAGGACAGGTAGCGCAGGCCGTCGGCCGTGGTCGAGGTTTGCGTTTGAACTTGGGCTTGAGCCATGGCGGCGCCCGACGTCGCGCAGGCGGCGACCAGGGCAATCGACAGGATCAGGACGCGTCGCAAAGGGGCGGTTCTCACGCGATTGACGAACAGACCACACGCTAGGCGGTCATCGCTTAACCCGCCGCTAACGGCGCAGCAGGAATCGTGCGGCCAGGGCGACCGCTGCGTTCAAAACCAGGCCCAGCAGGGTCAGGCAAAGGACGCCGGCCAGCATTTCCGCCGTGCGCAGACGATTGCCGGCCTCCAGAAGTCGCCAGGCCAACCCTTGGGTCGCGCCCGAGCCCGAGACGAACTCGGCCACCACGGCGCCGATGACGGCCAGGCCCGCCGCGACCCGCAGACCTTCGAGCGCAAAGGGAAGGGCAGAGGGCAGGCGAAGGCGCCAGAGCCGTTGCAGGGGTGTGGCGCCATAGAGGTTGAACAGCCGCTCCAGGTCCGGATCGGCCGACTTCAGTCCGGTCAACACGCCCGAGAACAGGGGGAAGAAGGCGACGAGGGCCGCCAACGCTATGACGGCCCGATCGGCGTGATCCAGCCCGGCCCAGATCAGCACCAGAGGGGCGACGGCGACGACGGGCGTGACCTGAAGCGCCACGGCGAGGGGGCGCACGGCCCGCTCGGCGCCGGTGTGGAGCGACACCGCCAGGGCCAGGCCGCCGCCGACCAGACCGGCCAGGATCAGGGCCTGAACCGCCATGCCGAAGGTGATCCAGGCCGAGGCGGCCAGGCGCGGCCCCGCCTCAACCAGGGCCAGGGCCACGGCGCTGGGCGGGGGCAGGAAATAGACGGGCAGGTCCAGCAGACGGCAGGCGGTCTCCCAGACCGTCAGCAGCAGGGCGGCCAGCAGCAGGGGCGGGGCGAGGTCGGCGAAGCGTTTCATGCCGCCGTGTCCGACTTCATGGCGGCCTCAAGGGTGTCGGCGACGGCTTCGACGGTCTGGCGATAGTTGGGATCGGCGCGCCAGCGGACGGGGCGCGGCGGGGCGCCGGGCGTCGGCAGGTCGGCGACGGGTCGGCCGGTCGCCGCGTCCAGCACCACGACCCGCTGGGCCAGATAGACGGCCTCCTCGACGTCATGGGTGACGAAGACGACGGCGGGGCGGGGATCGGCCGTGGCCCAAAGCGCGTGCAGGTCCTCGATCAGGCGACGACGGGTGACGCTGTCCAGGGCGGCGAAGGGCTCGTCGAGCAGCAGCAGGTCGGGGCCCGTCACCAGGGCGCGGGCCAGGGCGGCGCGCATGGCCATGCCGCCGGACAGCTGGGACGGGCGGGCGCCGAGCCGGTCGCCTAGACCTACGGCCGCGAGGGCGGCGGCGGCGCGGTCACGGGCCTGTGGTCTGGCCATGCCCGACAGTTCGAGCGGCAGGGCGACGTTGGTCTGGGCGTCGGCCCAGGGCATCAGGGTCGGGCTCTGGAAGACGAAGCCGGTGCGGCCGACGCCGGCGGCGCGCGTCACCGCGCCAGCGCTTGCGGGCTGCAGCCCGGCCAGCAGGCGTAAGGTCGTGGACTTGCCCGCGCCAGAGGCGCCGACCAGGGCCAGGATCTCGCCTCGCGCTACGGTCAGGTCGATGGGGCCGAGGGGGGCGCGACCGGCCAGATCGACCATCACGCCCCGCAGCGCGGCGATGGCCTCAGCCACGGCCCGGCAGATAGTTGTCGGTGAAGGCCTCGCGCCAGTTCAGGCCGGGATCGAAGACTCCGGCCTGGCTGGTGACCTCGAAGAAGGCCTGCCAGCGGTCTGCGGTCATGGCGCCCAAGCCGTAGAGGGCCGCATCGCCGCCGTCGACGATGGCGTTGTCGCGCAGCTTTTGCCGGGCCTGATCCAGTATGGCCTGGGTCATTTCCGGATTGTCCTTGCGGATCAAGGCGTCGCCCGGCGCGGCATCACCACGCAGATAGTCGCGCCAGCCCTCGGCCGAGGCGGCGATGAAGCTGCGCAGGGCCGTGGCGTTGTCCCGCGCGAAGGCGTTCGGGGCCAGGACCATGGCGGCGTAGGAGGGATAGCCTTCGTCGGCCAGCAGGAAGACCTTGGGCTCGAACCCCGCCTCCTGTTCGATGGTGTAGGGTTCGCTGGTCAGATAGCCCTGCTGCACCGCCCGCTCGTCGGCGAGGAAGGGCGCCAGGTTGAAGGTGTATTTGCGCACCTGATCGTCGGTGAAGCCGTATTTGGCCTTCAGCCAGACCCAGAAGGCGTTGATCGAGGCGTCGGCCAGAAGGATGGGGCGGCCCGTCAGATCAGCGATGGTCTCCAGCGCCGGATCGGGGTGGGCGATCAGGACCTGGGGGTCCTTCTGGAAGAAGGCGGCGACGGCCTTAACGGGCGCCCCGGCCGCGACCAGATTCATCGGGATGAAGCTGTTGGACCCCATGCCCAGTTCGACGGCGCCGGAGGCCAGCAGCTGGGGCACGTTCACGCCCGGTCCGCCCTGGACGATCTCGACGTTCAGCCCGCGCTTCTCATAGGCGCCGGTCGCCAGGGCCTGATAGAAGCCGCCCTGCTCCGCCTGAGCGCGCCAGTCGGTGGCGAAGCGCAGCCGCACGCGGCCCTGTTCGTCTACCGGCGCCTCGGACCGCGTGCAGGCGCGCAGGCCGAGCGCTGCTCCGCCGATCACGGCCGCGCCGCCCGCGAGCAAGGCGCGGCGACGGGTCAGCAGGCGATTCCCACGCTGGATCATGGCCCTGCTTTACGAGGGGATGGCGGCGTTGGGAAGGCGGGGGGTCAGTTCTGATCCGCGTCCGCGGGTTCTTCGTGGTCCGAGAGCTTGTAGCGCACGGGAATAACGCATCGGACACCGGCTTCGAACCCCGGCGTGGCCTGGCTGGTCTGAACCAGTCGCAAGGCCTCCACGCCAAAGGCGGCGGCCGGCTGGGCCTCGATCACCGAGGCGTTGCCGATCTGGCCCCAGGGGGCGATATCGAAGCGGATCAGAGCCCAACCCTCAATGGAGCGGTCGCGGAATGCCCTCGGGAAGCTCAGATGGGATCGGACCTTGAAGCGTTCGGCGACAGCCGGCGGGCACTGCTGAAGAGGATCTTGCCGGTGGTCCTTCGGAGGCATGGGGGGAGCCTCCAGAGTCTCGCCCAGGCGGTAGAAGTTGTAGACGCAGCCAACGCGGGCCGGGCCGGGGTGCATACGGCTGTCGGTGGTGGCGCGTCGGGCCTCGGCGTCCAGATCGACGTCGCCGGACGAGCCCAGAGTCTCGACATCGGTCGTACGACCCTCGGCGTCGATGTTCCAACGGACCACGGTCCAACTGCGTCCGCCGGGTGGCGGACGATGACCTTTTTGGAAGTCAGGATAGGCCATGACGGCGGGGCGCCGTCCGCCGAAGCGGTCGCCGCAGTCGGCGCCAGCCCCACCCAAACGTTTAGCCACGGCGTCGCGCAGGGTGCCACGGTCGCGGTTGACGGCGAAATAGTTCAGCAGGTCGGGCGTTTCAGCTTCGTCCACGCCGACCGCGCGCCAGCGAATGGTCAGGCGGCAATCCTTGCGCGCCTGAGCTGGAAAACGCCAGGCGGCGAGCCCGGCCTGGAGCGTGTCGAACAGGATGGGCGGCCCCTCATCCGGGCGGATGTCTAGGGTCCGTCCGTCGGGGCCGATTGAGAAAGCCAGGACCGCGTCGCCGTACGACGCGCCTTGACGCTGTGGCGCGGCGGCAAGGAGATCGTTGTAGGTCGGAGCGACCACGACCCCTTCGCATGTCGCCTCGGCCTGTGGCACGCGCAAAATGGTGTTCTCGACCGGCTCGGCCAGGGCGCCGCTTCTTGCGCTGACAGGCGGAGGGGACGCCGTCGGAATGATGACGGGGGGACCGACATACTCGGGCCGTTGATCGGCCTTGGCTGACCCTGCCGCAACGGCGACGGCGGCAAGGGCGCAAAGGGGGAACTGTACTGCACGCATGGCGGCCTCCAACTGCATCTCATGGGTGCAGATGGCGCGGCGGGTGTCTAGCGCAAACCTGTGAAATCGGGCCCGAATTGAGCGAGGGGACGAAGCGTTCAGGGGGAACCCGTGAACTTCGTCCCCTCGCCAAGTCCGGGTTGGACTTGGCCGGTTGGGTCAGGGCCTTGGCCTGGGCGTCGTCGTGGGCGAACCCACGAGGACGGTCGGCTGTATCCTGTCGCGCTCCGGGTCTCAGGCGTCCCACGGCATTGCGTCCGCGTCGTCCGTCGATCCCGATCCGGTTCCCCTGCTGACGTCGATCCGGAGACCGTCGAAAGTCGGGGCCGTGGATCCCGCCCGTCGCCCGTTACGATCCGAAGACCGCCCGATCACGCCGGGTCGTAGAGCCGGGCCGGTTCGCTTGATGCCGGGGTCTCCCCCGATTTCCGCGCCGCCGTGTCCCTCGGCCTGTTGACGTTCTCGCGAAACCCGGTATGAGGCAAGCGCCCGAACTCGCCCCGATGTGCATGATTGGCCCGGCGGCGGTGGACAAGCCTGTGAACATCGGTGGACGGATTGAATTCGCTTTTGCGGATCAGCGTTTTGTCTTGTCCACAGAAACGCGATGTCAGTGCTCTGGCGTCCCGGGATAGCTGAGAACGCAGAGCGCGCCGGGGCCGGCGTCGATGATGCTGAAGCGGCCGTGCAACTGTTCGGCCAGACCCAGGACGATCCGCAGGCCCAGGCTGCGTCCCTTGGCGGGATCGAAGTTCGGCGGCGGTCCGTCGCCGTTATCGCGCACCTCGAGCCGACGTTCGGACCCGTCTTCGTACAGGCGAACGTCGATGCGGCCGGGCCGGTCGGGGAAGGCGTGTTCCAGGGCGTTGTTGACGCATTCCAGCAGGATCAGGACGACCGGCGTCGCCTCTTCCGCCGTCAGGGCGTGGCGGGCGTCCTCTACCACGACGGTCACATCGTTGCGGCCGGCGGCGTTCAGGGCGTCGCAGACCAGGCGGCGCGCCAGGTCGTCGAAGGGCGCCGCCGCCCCGTCGGCGTCCAATAGGCTGCGCTGGACATTGGCGATCATGGCGGTGCGGGCCGAGGCCTCGGACAGGGCGCGGCGGGTGGCGGGATCCTTGGACATCCCGGCCTCGAGCCGCAGCAGGCTGCTGACCACCTGGATGTTGTTGGAAACGCGGTGCTGAACCTCTTTCAGCAGCAGGTCGCGGCTCTCGGCCAAGGCGGCGTTGCGCGCCACCTCGCGCCGTAGATTGTCGGTCGCGGAGTTCATGCCGATGATGAAGAAGATATCGACGGCGACGACGAAGACATAGAAGGCCAGGGCCATGCCGGTCGCCAGGCTCCAGTCGAAACCGGGGGCGCCGATCCAGAACCACCAGGCGCTGAGGCCTGACAGCACAGCGGTCAGCACCGCCGGCTTCAGTCCCGCGAAATAGGCGGCGACAACCACGGCGGGGAAGAAGGTCAAATAGGGGAAGCCGGGCGGGAACCAGTCGGCCAGAGCCATGCGGACGCAGAAGGCCGTCAGCCAGGCGCAGATCGCCAAGCCGTAGCCACGGATCGGATTGCTGCGAAACCACGCTGGATTCAAAAGCCGCTTCCTCTTCTCTCCTGCGTATAGGTCGCGCGGGGGTGAAGCTTTCTGCGGTAAGGGAAATCCCCCAGTGCGACAATCTTGAAATGATTCAGGTTGTGAGCCGGCTGTTCAGCCAGGCGCGAACGGCGCTGCGGGCGCCACGGGCGGCGGGGCCGCCGAAGTGCAGGAAGCCGTGGGGCGTCTCGGGCACGCGGATCAGGTCGGCGTCGGCGGCCTGGCCCCATCGAGCGGCCATCAGCAGGCTGTCCTCGAACAGAGGGTCATACTCGCCGGCCAGGAAGAGGGCAGGGGGCAGGCCGGTCAGGTCGGCATAGAGGGGCGAGACGTCGGACCGGCGCAGGCCCGCCTCGTCGCGGTCGGGGGCCAGGCGTGCTAGGTCGGCCTGCATGGTCGGGCCGTTGAACAACAGGGTGTCCGGGCCGGCGGAACGGACGCTTTCGGTTCCTGACAGGTCGAAGACGCCATAGGTGAAGACGCAGCCCGCCACCCGATCAATCAGGCCCTGGTCGCGCAGGGCGATGGCGGTCAGGGCGGCGAGGTGGCCGCCGGCGGACTCGCCGGTCAGGAAGACGGTGGCCGCGCCCAGGCGGTCGATATGGGTCACAGTCCAATGGGCGGCGGCCAGGCAGTCGGCGATAGCGGCGTCGATATAGACCTGGCGACGTTCGGACAGCAGGCGATAGTCGACCGAGACGACGCAGAAGCCATGACGGGCCAGATGGGCGTTGAGCCGGTCGTTCAGGCCTGCGCTGCCCAGGACCCAGCCGCCGCCATGGATGTCCAGAACGACGGCGCGGGGCGGCCCCTCAGGGTGGAGGATGCGCAGAGGGACCGGGTGGTCGCCGTCGGTCTGAACGATCTCGACGGTCACGCCGCGCTTGCGCAGGCGCGGCACGGTAATCGCGCCGGCGGCGGCGTCCAGCCACAGCGAAAGCCGTTGGCCGGCGTCGATACGCCAGGCGTCGGTGCGCAGGCGTGGCGCACGGGCCAGGACGGCGTTGATCCGCCGCACCGCCGCTTGCTGGGCGGGTGCGAACTCGACGACGTGGGTGCGCAGGGTCATGCTGCTGGAGTGGGCGAAGGCGTGTTTGGTTTCAAGGGAGCATCCGAGAGACGCCGGTCAATTCGCCAAACACTGAAATCAGCGCTAAGGTCGGCCGTATGAAAAAGCTCACTCCGTTCGGCGTCCTCCTGATCTTCGGGCTGATCGGCCTGTTGACCAAGAATTTCGGCCTCTGGTTCGCCTTCGGCATCGTCGCCTTTATCGTCGTGGGCGTCATGCAGAATCGGCGCGAGGCGCCGAAGCCCGCCGAACAGGACGGCGAGACGAAAGACGGCGAGACGGGCGTCTAGGCCGCAGCCGTCACCCGGCCAGCGCCGCCTTCTTTTCTTCCAGCTCCAGCCATTCCAGTTCGGCGGCCTCGAGGTCCGCGCGGGCCTTGTCGGCCGCCTTCATGGCGGCGTCGAAGGCCTTGGGGTCGCGGGTGTAGAGGCCGGGGTCGGCCAGGGTCGCGTCGTGTTTGGCGATGACGGCGGGAAGGCTGTCGATCAGACCCTCCAGCTCCTTCAGGCGATGGGCGTCCTTGAAAGAGAGTTTGGCGGTCTTTTTAGCCGCAACTGGCGCTGGGTTGTCGGCGGCGCGCTGGGCGGCGGCCTTGTCCTGCGGGCGGGGATTGGCGCCGGGCTGAAGGAAGCCGGGGTTCTGGCGGATGAAGTCGGTCCAGCCGCCGGGGGTTTCGACAATGTCGCCGCGCCCGTTCAGGGCCAGGGTCGAGGTGGACAGGCGGTCGATGAAGTCGCGGTCGTGGGAGACCAGGATCAGGGTGCCGTCATAGCCCTCGAGCAGTTCTTCCAGCTTGTCCAACGTATCCATGTCCAGGTCGTTGGTCGGTTCGTCGAGAATCAGCAGGTTGGCGGATTTCGCCAGGGCGCGGGCCAGAAGCAGGCGGTTGCGTTCGCCGCCCGACAGGGTCGAGATCGGCTGGCGCAACTGGGCCTCGGAAAACAGGAAGTCCTTGGCGTAGGCGGCGACGTGTTTGGACACGCCGCGCACCAGGATGGAGTCGCCGCCGCCCGGCGTAAGGGCGTCCCACAGGGTCATGTCCGACTTCAGCCCCTCGCGCGACTGATCCAGATAGACGGATTCCAGATTGGAGCCCATGCGGACCGTGCCCTCGTCAGGCGGCAGTTCGCCCAGCAGGGTCTTGACCAGGGTGGTCTTGCCCGCGCCGTTGGGGCCGACGATGCCCAGGCGGTCGCCGCGGATGATGCGGGTGGTCAGGTCCTTGAACAGGGTGCGGCCGTTGAAGCCCTTGGACACGCCCTTGATCTCGGCGACCAGCTTGCCCGAGGTCGAGCCGGAATCGACGCCGAGGTAGAGCTCGCGCGGCGCGTCCTTCATCTTCTCCGCGCGTTCGGCGCGCAGGGCCATCAGCGAGCGGGCGCGGCCTTCGTTGCGGCTGCGGCGGGCGGTGATGGAGGAGTAGAAGGTGGCGGTCTCGCGCTCGATGGTCTTGGTCAGGCGGCGCAGGGACTCGGCCTCCTCTTCCATGACCTTGGTCGACCATTCGTCGAACTCGACGAAGCCCTTGTTCAGGGTGCGGACGCGGCGGTTCTCCAGCCAGTGGACCGTATTGGTGACGCGGTTCAGGAAGGCGCGGTCGTGGCTGACGACCAGCAGGGCGAGCCGGGCCTGGATCAGCTCGTTCTCCAGCAGTTCGATGGCCAGGATGTCGAGGTGGTTGGTCGGCTCGTCCAGCAGCAGCAGATCGGGCTCTTCGGCGAAGGCCTTGGCCAGGGCGGCGCGGCGGGTCTCTCCGCCTGACAGGCCTTGGGTCGATTTCTCGGGGTTCAGGCCGAAGGTGGCCAGCCAGGCTTCGGCGGTCCAGGTCTCGGCCTCGCCGGACGAGGCGTAGTCGAGCAGGGTCTCGCCGGTGATGACCGGCTCCTGCGGCACATAGGCGAAGCGGACGGCAGATTGGACCGAGCGGTCGCCGCTGTCGGGCTCGATCAGGCCCATGACGACCTTCATCAGGGTGGACTTGCCGGCCCCATTGCGGCCGACGAGGGCGGCGCGGCTGCGCGGTTCGACCGCGAGATCGACGCCGTCGAAGAGGGGGCGCTGGCCGTCCTGAAGACGGACGTCCTTGAGTGCGACGAGGGGGGGTCTGGCTGCCATTGGCGGCCATATAGAGGAGGGAGGGTCGATCCGCCACGGGCAAAGAGGCGGGGCGACCCCGAGCCCATGGCCAGGGAGGGTCGGCCCAACCAGCGAAGCGTCACGACTTTATAGTGACCAATGTTCTCTCAAACATGGTTATAATACATTAAGTTCTAAGGTTTTAGGTGCGGGTGACATCTTCGGTTTCGCCACTCCTCCCATTGCGGCGCGCCGGAATGGGCGGGGTGGGGATCTCAGATGACGGATGTGAACGCGGGCGCAAGGCCTGAGCGTATTCTAGAGCTGTCCGAACGGCTGAACGCCGTGGCGGGCGAAAAGATCGGTGAGATCGCCCTGGTCAACCGGGCCGCCAAGATGCTGGTGGTTAATGCCCAGGTCGTGGCGGCGCGCAGCGGGGACGCCGGGCGCAGCTTCATGGTTGTGGCGGAAGAGTTCAAGCGGATCTCCGGACAGATCGACGAGGTCGCCGGAGCCCTGGAACAGCAGGTGCGGGGCGATCTGACGGAGCTGTCCGCCATCGGCGGGGCGATCCTGGGCCAGTTGCGGGGGCAGAGGCTGGCCGATCTGGCGCTGAACGCCATCGAGATCATCGACCGGAACTTGTACGAGCGGACCTGCGACGTACGCTGGTGGGCGACGGATAGCGCGGTGGTGGACTGTGTCGCCAAACCTGACGCCGCCAAGGCGGAGCACGCCAGCCAGAGGCTGAAGGTCATTCTGGACGCCTATACCGTCTATCTGGACCTGTGGATCTGCGACCGAAGCGGCGCGATCGTGGCGAACGGACGGCCAGACCTTTATCCGGTGCAGGGGAAATCCGCGCGGGACATGTCCTGGTTTCGAGACGCCATGGCGACCAGGTCGGGCGATGATTTCGCAGTGGCGGACGTCATGCGGTTGGAGGAACTAAACGGGGCGCCAGTGGCGACCTACGCCACCGCCATTCGTGAGGGCGGCCTGGCGAAGGGGGCCGTGATCGGGGTGCTGGGCATCCATTTCGACTGGCAGGCTCAAGCCCAGACGGTGGTGGACGGGGTGCGGTTGACGCCCGAAGAGCGGGCCCGGACGCGGGTTCTGCTGCTGGACCAGAAGCATCGGGTGCTGGCGGCCTCGGACGGGATGGGGGTATTGAGCGAGACGGTGAAACTGGATGTCGGCGGGGGCCCCATGGGCAGCTATTCCAAGGGCGACCGCACCGTCGGCTATGCGCGCACGCCCGGATACGAGACCTATGAGGGTCTGGGGTGGTATGGGTGTCTGGTTCAGGACGCAGCCGCCATCTGATGGCCGCATCCATCGACTAGGCGCGCCGTCCCATGCTTTCCGTTCCGTCCCCCCTTCAGCCCTACTGGGAAACCAAGACCCTGGCCGAGATGTCTCCGGCCGAGTGGGAGGGGCTGTGCGACGGGTGCGGCCTGTGCTGCGTAATCCGGTTCGAGGACGAGGATACGGGCGAGGTGATCCCGACGCGGGTTCACTGCCAACTGTTTGACTCACAAGCCTGTTCCTGCTCGGACTATGTGAACCGCAAGGCCCATGTGCCGGACTGCATCAAGCTGACGCCGCAGAATATCGAGGCGCTGGCGTGGATGCCCAAGTCCTGCGCCTATCGACGGCTGCACGAAGGCCGGCCGCTGGCGGCCTGGCATCCGCTGGTTTCCGGCGACCCGGAGACGGTGCACACGGCCGGGGTGTCGGTGCGGGGGCAGACGATTTCGGAACTGTCGCTGGCCGAGCCCGAAGATGCGTTGGATTTCGAGGCGCCGGAATGGGCGGTCGAACGGGGCTGATGGTCGCAGCCTGATGGGTTGGCGGCGGCTTCTATTACAATGACGCTGGTCTGAATCCTTTCACTTCAAAGGCTTGTGCTTTTGTCGCGGCTGTTTGCGCGCCTGAGGACGCTGGTGCGGTAGTGTTTGGGCATGGCGGGAAATAGCGATGAACCGGGCGGGCGTTGCTGGAGAGGCAGGCAGCAAGCAGGGGATCAGAAGACTATGACGCCGGCGGTCTGGGGGTGTCTCTGCGTCGATGTCCGCAAGGGGCCGTCGGCGCTGACCAAGGGTACATCCAACGCCAAGGCTTGGGCCACGAGGATGCGGTCCCACGGATCGCGGGCGTCGATGGGCAGATTGGCCGCGCGCCAGGCGACATCCGGATCGATTGCAAGCAGGGTGAAGCCGAGTTGAGGCAGGGCGGCCGGCATGTTGCGTGGCATACGGTGCAGAAGAGCGTCTGCCGCTCGACTGCCTCCGCGACGACGCTTGTTGTCGATTTCGAAGATGCTGACGACGCTGACATAGATCGGTTCTGAAGGATCAATCCAGGATCGGGCTGACGGCGTCATCTGGGGCTGATCGAACAGGCTCCAGATCAGAACGTGCGTGTCGAGCAGGACGCCGCTCAACGATAAAGATCGTCTTCGTCTGCGGCCTCGGCCGCTTCTATGAATTCCGGGTCGGGCTGGAGGAAGAGATTGGCTTCCTCGTCTGTCAGCGGGCCGAGGTGGGCCAGGGCGCCGAAACGAAACCGAGGCGTTTCAGGGGCCGCCGCGGCGCGGATGACGGCGACGGCCTGACCGTCGCGGGACAGGACGATTTCCTCGCCGTTCTCGGCCTGGGCGGCGAGTTCGGCCAGGGTGGCGTGCGACCGGGCGATATCGACGTGGATCGTCATAGGCGAAGATTAGCACGCGCCGGGCGACGGGGGAATGTCGCCCGACCGCCCCCAACCTGCCGCTGACGCGGCCTGCCCTCCCCCGAGGGGGAGGGAGAGTTATTCTTATCTTGGGAGGAGAGAGACATGCCGGCCATAGCGGAGCGGGACGGGTTGCTGAACCATGGGCGGGACGCCAGCGGGCCGGGGCGGCGCGCGGCGGCGGTGACGCCCAGCGATACGGTCGATCTGACGACCTACGCCAAGGCCCTGTATGTCGGGGCGGCGGGAAATCTTCGGGTTTTGACGGTCGGGGGCGAGGACGGGGAGGCGGTGACCTTCGCCAATCATCCGGTCGGGTGGCTGCCGGTGCAGGTGCGTCGGGTTCTGGCTGCGGGGACGACGGCGGCCCAGGTCGTGGCGGTGTTCGATTGAGCCTGGCGGTCGAGGCGAGGACGACGGCGCCAGGCGGGATGCTGGCGCCGTCTCGACCGCAGTTCGACGTACCCGACCTGCCGCGCTGGTCGGCGGCGGTGCGGGGGATGCTGGCCGGGGTGCGGGATGCGCGGCTGCTGGTCGTCAGCGACAGCGTGGCCCAGGGGTTCGGCGCCGTGGCAGGTGGCTGGACGCCGGATGGACGGGGCGCGGCCTGGCCGAAGCGGCTGGCGGATCTGATGAAGGCGGGCGGCCTGCCGGCTTCGGCGGCGTCGCTGGCGGGAGCGGGGGCAGGCGATCTGGCGACGGGGGGATACGGCGTCTATGACCCGCGCGTGAGCCTGGGCAGCGGGTGGAGCGTCACGACCCTAGCCAGTCTGGGCGGGCGGCTGTTCACCACGCCGGACTGGGTGGACGAGGCTTGGTCGTTCCAGCCGGACGGGCCGGTGGACCGGTTCGACCTCTATGCGGTGTGCAACACGGCCCTGGGGGTGATTGCGGTCGAAACCGATGGGGTGGTGCGGGCGACTATCGACACGCTGAAGACGCCGGGGCTGGAGCGGCACACGATCCGCTTTCCCGAGACGTCGGGGCCGATTTCGGTGCGACGGGCGTCGGGCGGGGCGGTCTTCATCGCCGGGGGCGTGGCGTGGAAGTCCGAGCTGCGGCGGGTGCAGGTGATCAACGCCGGCTGGGGCGGGTCTCGCGTGGCGGACTGGACCACGACGGACCAGGCGTATCGGGCCTATGGGGCGTTGCCGGTCGCGGGGGCGGATCTGACGGTGATCTGCTTGACGATCAATGATTGGAACAACGGGACGACGGTCGCGGCCTATCGGGCCAATCTGGGGCTTTTGGTGGATCGGGCCCTGGTCAGCGGCGACGTGCTGATGATGACGGGGACGCCGTCGGACCCGGCCCAGGGCAAGGCAAGCTATGCCACGCAGCAGGCGATTGCGGCGGCGGCTGTGGCGGTGGCGACGGAGAAGGGATTGGCGGCGCCCATCGACGGCGCGGCTCTGTTCGGCGGGACGTTCGCGCCGGGTCTGATGTTCGACGCGGTGCATCCGAATGCGGCAGGGCAGGCACGGATCGCACAGGCTGTGCGAGCGCGAGTAATTATCTGAGATTGGGTCTGGTTCGCGCCGGTGTTAGCTGTGGCGGATGGGGCGGAGGTTCGACGAAATCCAGGTGTTGCGGTTCGTGGCGGCCACGGGGGTGGTGGTCGCGCACGCTGTCGATCTGACGGCCGGGCGGCTGGGGCTGGAGACAAGGCTCGCCGGCGGGACGCTGGAGGATTTCGGGGCGGCGGGAGTCGATCTGTTCTTCGTGATCAGCGGCTTCATCATCGCCACGACGATGCGGGGCCAGACGGGACTAGGGGCGGCGGCGGAGTTCCTGTGGCGGCGGTTCCGGCGAGTGGCGCCCCTCTATTGGCTATTGTCGTTGCCGATCCTGATCGGGATGGCGCGGGGCGGGACGCTGACGCCCGATGTGGCGGCGGCGACCTTTCTGTTCTGGCCGTTCAGCGGACTCGAGATGACGTTTCCAGCCCTGGGGGCGGGGTGGACCCTGTGTTTTGAGATGCTGTTCTACGCCGGGTTCGGCCTGGCGATTGCGGGTGGCGGCCGGGCCGGATGGTGGGTGGCGGCCGGGGCTGTGGTGGCGGTGGTCGTCGGCCTGGCCGTGGCGACGCCGGTGTTGCGGTTTGTCGGTTCGCCGATGGTTTTGGAGTTCCTGATCGGGGTGGGGATCGCTCGCTGGGGGCATGGGCTGCCGGGGCGCGCGGCCATTGCGGCGGTGGTTCTGGGGCTCGTCGGGTTCGGGGTGTCGCTGGGGTTTGGATATGGCGAGATCCACGGCGAGGCGGCGCTGAATCAGCCGATGGTCGGGTTGGCGCGGGTCGTGATCTGGGGGCTGCCGGCGGGGCTGATCGTACTGGGCGCGGCGCGGATGGGGCGAGAAGGTCCTGCGCCGGGGCCGGTCCGGCGCGGGCTGATCTTCATGGGGGACGCCTCCTATGCGGTTTACCTGGTCCATGTGCTGGTGATCCGGGCGGTGGGGCGGGTGTTCGAGGCGGGGGTGGTGCTGCCGGGGGATGCGGTTGTGGCGCTGACTGTAGTCGCCAGTCTGGCGGCCGGGGCGGCGGTGCATGTTTGGGTCGAGCGGCCGTTGATGGATTGGATGACGAAGCCACGCCTCTCCCTCCCCTTCATGGGGAGGGGCGATCGCAAAGCGATCGGGGTGGGGTCCGACAGGACAGGGCCAACAGACGCAGAGGCCAAGGCCAGCGTGCGGGATCGCACGGCCCCACCCGGGCTCGGCTGACGCCTCGCCGTCTCTCCCCATGAAGGGGAGGGAGAATTTCCAGGAGAGTTTGATGGTTTCGATCCGGTGGCCGTTCGGCCAAGCGGGGCGCGTGGGTGCGCCCGAAGAGAAGGCCAGTCGGGCAGCGGTGCTGCTGCACGGCGTGGGGCGGGCGCGGTGGACGCCCAATGACTACGCCAGTCTGGCGCGCGAGGGGTATCAGAAGAATGCGGTGGCCTATCGCTGTATCCGGATGATCGCGGAGGCGGCGGCCTCGGCGCCCTTTGCGGTGTTTGTCGAAGGGGTGAGGGACGAGGCCCATCCGTTGGCGCGGCTGATCCGTCGGCCCAATCCCGAACAGTCGGGGGCGGAGCTGATGGAGGCGGTCTATGGCGCGCTGCAGGTGTCGGGCAATGCCTGGGTCGAGGCGGTGGGCGAAGACGCGCCCGAAGAGCTGTGGGCGCTGAGGTCCGACCGGGTGAAGGTGGTTTCTGGTCGGTCGGGCTGGCCCGAGGCGTGGGAGTATTCGCTCGACGGGCGGTCGGTGCGGATCGGGCGGGCGGCGGACGGCTGGGGGCCGGTGCTGCAGCTGAAACTGTGGCACCCGCTGGACGACTGGTACGGGCTGTCGCCGCTGGAGGCGGCGGCGCAGGGGGTGGATGCGCACAATGCCGCCGGCGCCTGGAACAAGGCCCTGCTGGACAATGCGGCGCGGCCGTCTGGGGCCTTGGTCTATGGGGCGCAGAAGGGCGAGCGACTGACGGATGGGCAGTTCGAGGCGCTGAAGGCGCAGTTGTCATCCGCTTATGCCGGAGCGGAGAACGCCGGGCGGCCGATCCTGCTGGAAGGCGGGATGGACTGGAAGCCGCTGAGCCTGACGCCGGCCGAGATGGATTTCACCGCCGGCAAACATGCGGCGGCGCGCGAGATCGCCCTTGCGTTTGGGGTGCCGCCGCAGCTGCTGGGGATACCGGGGGACGCGACCTACGCCAACTATCGCGAGGCCAACACCGCCTTCTGGCGACAGACGATCACGCCCCTGGTGCGCAAGGCGGCGGGGGCGATGACGGGCTGGCTGGAGGGGCGGTTCCCCGGCTGCGAGGTGCGGGCCGACCTGGAGGCCGTGCCGGCGCTTCAGCCCGAGCGGGACGCCCTGTGGGCGCGGCTGGAGGCGGCGAGCTTCCTGACGGACGAGGAGCGGCGACGGATGGCGGGGGTGGAGGGATGAGCGATGCGGTGAAGAAGGTCGTGGCGGCGTTGATTGCCGCCCTGGCGGTTCAGACGGTCGGGGGGCTGGTCTGGGCCGGGGGCGCCGCGGCGCGGATCGCGACCCTGGAGCAGAGGGTGGGCGAGCAGAGGCTGGTGGCCGAACGGCTGGCGCGGCTGGAGACGCAAGGGGAGGCGACGGCGGCGGCGGTGGAGCGGATCGAGCGGAGGCTGGAGGGGCGATGAGGGGATTGGCGGATGATCCCTTCTCCCCTTGCGGGAGAAGGTGGCCGAGCGCAGCGAGGTCGGATGAGGGGTTGGTCGGTCATGGATGGAAGGGCTGGTTTGACCCCTCGCCCGACCGCGCCAGAACGACGGCTGCGCCGCCGTGCGCGGTCTCCCTCTCCCGCAAGGGGAGAGGGGCTGTGATGATCCAGGGCTACGCCTCGCTGTGGGGCGTTGCGGATCTGAACGGGGATGTGGTGCAGGCGGGGGCGTTTGCGGACAGCCTGGCGAAGACGGGGGCGGCGGGGGTGCGGATGCTGAACCAGCATGACGCGCGGGCGCCGGTCGGGGTCTGGGACGAGATCATCGAGGACGAACGCGGCCTGTTCGTGCGCGGCCGGATCGAGGACTGGTCAGCCGAGGCCCGGTTCGCCGCCGCGCTGAGCCGGGTGGGGGCGATGGACGGTCTGTCCATCGGATACCGCACGGCGCGGGCGCGGAGGCATGGGCGGCTGCGGGTGCTGAGCGGGGTGGAGCTGTGGGAGGTGTCGCTGGTGACGTTTCCCATGCTGCCGGGGGCGCGTTTCAGCCTCGGCTGACGCGCCCTGGGGAGGCCTAGCCGCCCGGAGCCTTCGGATCGGTGGTCAGAAGGATGTCTATTTCACGAAGCCTGCCGATCATGCCGCCGGTCGTGGCTGCTATGAACATGGCATAGCCGGATAGATAAGCCCCCCAAGCGTTCGCCCCCTCGAGCAAGTGGCTAAGCAAACCCAGACCGATCCCAGAAGCTTGGGCAAGCAGTACCGGAATCATCCATCCCGTGAGGACGGCTAGGGCCTTTTTCTGCTGCGGGGACACATGAGCGCGTCTAGCGCGGGCCCACGCCAGAAGAGCAGGAAACCTACATCGCAGTCCGATGGCCACACCGGAGACAAATAGGATCGGCGATAGGATGAAGAGTCCGAGCCATCCAATACCGGGAAGCGGCGACGGGACCAACTGGCCGTAAAAGACGCTAGCCATCAGCATCAAGGCAAGCGTGCCCCAAATCGCCGCCCGCCGTAAAGTCAGTCTTTCCATTCTGCTTTGGTAGCATGGATCGCAACTCAGACTGCGGCTCCGCTTCAAGAAATTCCGGGCCTGTGACCCGGAGATCCTGCGTGCCCCGATTGGGCGCGCTCAAACCGGAGACATCATGAAAGAGACCAAACAAGCCTCGGGCTCGCCGGAGGCGCAGGCTGTCGTGCGCGAGATGATGGCGGCGTTCGAGGCGTTCAAAGGGGCGAACGACGTCCGGCTGGGCGAGATCGAGAAGAAGGCGGCGGCCGATGTGCTGCTGGAGGAGAAGGTGGCGCGGATCGACCTGGCGGTGGCGGCGGCGCAGGCGCGGCTGGATCGGGTGATGAGCCAGAACAGGCGTCCCCAAATCGGCGGCGTGATCGGTGGCGAGCCGGTTGAGCCGGCGTCTGCGCCGGAGGCGAAGGCGGCGTGGGACGGTTATCTGAAGACCGGCCAATCCGGCGCCCTGGAGGTCAAGGCGGGGCTGTCGGGCGGGGCGACTTCGGGCGGTTATGTCGTGCCGTATGAGACTGAACGGGCCATCGAGCGGCGGCTGATGGCGGCCTCGCCGATGCGCGAGATCGCGACGGTGCGGACGGTGGCGGCCGGAGTGTTCAGAAAGCCGGTCTCGACGGCGGGCGTGGCCTGCGGTTGGGTGGCGGAGGCCGCCGCACGGCCCGAGACGGATCCGGCCACCCTGGCTCTGTTGGAGTTTCCGTCGGCGGATCTGTACGCCAATCCGGCGGCGACCCAGGCCCTGCTGGACGACGCCATGGTCGATCTGGACGAATGGCTGGCGGCCGAGGTCGAGGACGCCTTTGCGGCCCAGGAGACCCAGGCCTTCGTCAACGGCGACGGGGTGAACAAGCCCAAGGGCTTCCTGACCTATCCGACTGTGGCGGACGCGGGTCAGGCCTGGGGTCAGATCGGTTATGTGGCGTCGGGCGCGGCGGGCGGGTTCGCGCCGACCAGTCCGGCGGACCGGCTGATCGACCTGGTCTATGCGCCCAAGGCCCAGTATCGGCCGAACGGGCGGTTCGTGATGAACAGGAAGACGGTCTCGGCCGTGCGCAAGTTCAAGGACGCGGACGGCAACTATATCTGGCAGCCGGCGACGCGGCTGGGCGAGACGGCGTCGCTGCTGGGCTATCCGGTCACGGAGATCGAGACCATGCCGGATGTGGCGGCCAACAGCCTGTCCATTGCGTTCGGGGACTTTCAGCGGGGGTATCTGATCGTGGATCGGGCGGGGGTGCGGGTGCTGCGCGATCCCTATTCGGCCAAGCCCTATGTGCTGTTCTACACGACCAAGCGGGTCGGCGGCGGGGTGCAGAACTTCGACGCGGTGAAGGTGATGAAGTTCAGCGCGGGGTGACCGTGACGCTCCCTCTCCCCTTGCGGGAGAGGGAGGCCGCGCACGGCGGCGAAGCCGTCGTTCTGGCGCGGGTGGGTGAGGGGTTTTGTGGTTCGGACATCCCTCATCCGGCCCTTCGGGCCACCTTCTCCCGCAAGGGGAGAAGGACGAAATTTCACGATGGGAGACTGCCATGGCTGCACCGGTGACGGTGGCGGAGGCGAAGCTGTTTTTGCGGGTGGAGCATGAGGCCGAGGATGGGTTGATCCAGACGATGATCGCGGCGGCCCAGGCGCAGGTGGAGGCGGATGTGGGATTGAGTCTGACCTCGACCTCGCCGGCGGGGTTGAGGCTGGCGATCCTGATGCTGGTGCTGCGGGCCTATGAGCGGGGGGAGGACGCGGGTGTCCCGCCGATCGACGAATGGGTGGCGCCCCATCGGGTGGTGCGGCTGTGAGGACCTTGGCGGGGCTGTTCCGGGCGGTGGAGGCGCAGACGCCCTATGGCGGGCGGAGCGTGACGTTCGAGGCGGTCGGGTCGGCCTGGCTGAAGTGCGGGACGCGGCGACGGGTCGAGCGGGGCGAAGGGGATCAGCGGCGGTCGGTGGAGACCCTGGGCGCCGAGGCGCGGGTCGACGAACGGCTGGCGGTCGGGCGGATGCTGCGGTTCGGCGGTGCGGACTGGTATCTGGTTTCAGTGGAGGCGCTGCGCCCGGGTCGGGTCAAGCTGGGGCTGGAGCGGATGCGATGAGGGATCATGAAAGCGCGCTGCAGAAGGCGGTTCTGGCGGCGCTGAAGGCGGATGCGGCGGTGGCGGCTTTGGTGGGTGGGCGGATGTTCGACCAGGCGCCGGAGGAGGCGGCCTGTCCCTATCTGACGCTCGGTCGGTGCGAGAGCCGGCCGGTGGCGGCGGACGGGGGCGGGGTCGAGCAGAGGCTGACCCTGACGGGGGTGTCGCGGTTCGCGGGATCGGAAGAGGCCAAGGCCCTGGCGGCTGCGGTGCGGGCGTGTCTGCACGAGGTGGTGCTGGAGGCGGACGGGGTTCGGACGGCGACGCTGAGGACGAACTTCGCCGACGTGTTCCGGGCCGGCGACGGGCGACGGACTTATGCGGTGGTGCGGCTGAGGGCGGTGACGGAAGAAGTGTGAAGTAGTGAGCAAGGGGTGAGCAAGAGGTGAGCACGCGGTTAGCGGGGCGAGCCGGATCATCCGCGATGCGCTCAGCATCCGCTCACGTCTCGCTCACTTTTCACCTCTTGCTCACCCCCGCCCGCACCCAAACAAATGGAGAGACAGAATGACCGCACAGGCGGGCAAGGACATGCTGCTGAAGATCGAGGGCGCGCCGGGCGTGTTCACGACGGTGGCGGGGTTGAGGGCGCGGACGATTTCGCTGAATGCGCGGACGGTGGACGCAACCGACGGCGACAGCGCCGGGCGGTGGCGCGAACTGCTGGCGGGGGCCGGGGTCAAGTCAGCGGCGGTGTCGGGGCAGGGAATCTTTCGTGATGCGGCGTCGGACGCCCTGGTGCGCGAGGCTTTCTTTGATCAGACGGCGAAACGTTGGCGGCTGATTGTGCCGGACTTCGGCGTGCTGGAGGGGCCCTTCCTGGTGGCGGCGTTGGAGTATGCCGGTGAGCACGAGGGGGAGGCGACGTTTGCGCTGAGTTTGGCCAGCGCGGGCGAGATCGGGTTCTCGGCGACATGAGCGGCGGGGACTTGCCCCCCTCGGGCCGAAGGGCGGCCCTCTCCTCCCAAGGGGGGGAGATTGGGGCGCGGGGCGAGGCGGGGGTGGTGCTGGGCGGGGTGCGGCGCAGGGTGTGTCTGACGTTGGGGGCGCTGGCGGAGATCGAGACGGGCTTGGCGGTTGAGGGGCTGGCGGCGGTGGTGGAGCGGATGAAAGCCCTGTCGGCGCGGGACCTGATGGTGGTGCTGGCGGCGGTGCTGCGCGGTGGCGGCGAGGTGGAGCCGGCCGTGGAGGCGGTCGATCCGCGTGAGGCGGCGCGGGCGGTGGCGGCGGCGTTCGAGGCGGCGACGCGGTGACGGATGAGCAGACGCCCCAATTGACCCCTTGGGGCGAGATGTTACGGGCGGCGATGCGGATGGGGGTGGCGCCCGAGGCCTTCTGGCGGCTGTCGCTGAGGGAATGGCGGATGCTGACCGAGACGCCGCGCGGGGCCGCGCCGATGGCGCGCGCGGGACTGACGAAACTGATGGAGGACTGGCCGGATGGCGGATGAGTTCGGGCGGGGCGGAATCGACGATGTGCCGCTGAAGGCGGCCGAGGCGGGGGCGGCGCTGGAGGCGCTGAAGGGACCGGCGGAGGAGGCGGCCAATGCTATCGAGGCGGCGTTCGGGAGGGCGGGCGACAGCCTGACTCGGTCGCTGGCGCAGGCGGCGGCGGACGGGGAAGTGTCGCTGTCGGAACTGGCGAAGGCGGTGCTGAACGCGGTCAATGCGGCGGGCTCCGCCGGGTCCGGGAACGGGCTGAGCGCAGCGATCCAAGCGGCGGTGTCGAGCTTCGGCGGGGCGCGGGCCGACGGAGGGCCGGTGTTGGGCGGCGGGGCCTATCTGGTCGGGGAACGCGGGCCGGAGGTGTTTCGGCCGGCGACGGGCGGTGAGATCGGGCCTGCGTCGAACGGCGGGGTGACGGTCAATGTGGCGGTGGACGGCGGGGCGTCGGCCCTGCTGCGGTCAGAGGCCCAGATCGCACAGATGCTGGCGCGGGCGGTCAGTCTGGGCGCTCGGCGGATGTAGGGTTTTTGAGTGGCGAGTGGTGAGTGAAAAGTGAGCAGGGAGTGAGCGAGAGGTGAGCTGAAGGGGGAGATGGAGGTGAGATGGAGGTCGGCCTTAGCTCACCTCTTGCTCACTTTTCACTCCTTGCTTACCCGACTTTTCGCTCACCCCCCGTTCAGATCATTCGCCCTTGGGGTTGGGGCCGTATCGGTTTTCGCCCTTTTGACCTTCGACCAGACCGATCCACAGCAGGAAGATCAAAGGAACGATGGCGGACAGGGTGAAGGCGATCATGCCGGGCCCCATCAGGGCCAGCATCGCGAGCGGATCGCCGTCCAAGTCGTAGTCGCCCGCCCCGCTGGCGACGGCCGCTATCACGACCATGACGATCCCAACCATGCAGAAGATGACGGCCGAGGCCCAGGGAATGGCAATCAGCCAGCCGGTCTTGCCCATGTCGTGCAGACGCTTCACCGAGATGGCCAGATTGGGCCAGATCAGGCCCAGTAAGATGAGTCCGCCGATGACCGGCAGCCAGTTGGCGACGACGCTGACGCCCAGCAGGATCAACCAGCCGATCCAGAAGTGTGTGCGGTGGATGCGACCTTCGAACGAGAAGAACAGCTTTTGCCAATCGAAGCCGGCGACCGTGGTGTCGGTCGACGCGGACAGGCCGCCGGCGACGCCCACGGTGGAGGGGGCGCCGGCCAGGATCAGGATCTGGGTGGCGGCGTCGCCCTCGGGCACGAAATCGACGCGGACGCCGGCGGCGGGAACGGCCGGTGACTGAAGGCTGGACGAGACGAAGCTGTAACGTACGCCGTCGTCGCCGCTGATCAGGCCGGTTCCGACCGTTGTGTCATAGCTGAGGATTTCGCCGCGCATTGTCGCTCCCTTTTGCGGCCCCCTCGGCCGCCCTTCGGCGAGCATGGACGAGCGGCGCATTGCGAACAAGTAAAACACAGGAAAGGTTCGGATGGACTTCCATGAAGTGCGCCTGCCCGCGCGGCTGGCCTTCGGTTCGACCGGAGGAGTGGAACGGCGGACGGAGATCGCGACCCTGGCGTCGGGCTTTGAGCGGCGATCAACGCCCTGGGCCCTGGGACGGCGGCGGTATCTGATCGGGGCCAATCTGAGGTCGTTGGACGACATGGCTGAACTGATCGCCTTCTTCGAGGGGCGGCGAGGCCGGCTGTACGGGTTTCGGTTCAAGGACTTCGCCGACTTCAAGTCGTGCGCGCCGAGCGGGACGGTTTCGGCTGGGGATCAGCGCCTGGGCGTCGGAGACGGGGTGCGGACGAGGTTCCAGCTGATCAAGATCTACGGCGATGTGGAGCGGCCGATCACCAAGCCGGTCGAAGGATCGGTTCGGATCGCGGTTGGGGGCGTCGAGGTCTCCGGCTCTGTGGTGGACGCGGCGACAGGGGCGGTGAGGCTGGCGGTCGCGCCTGGAGCGGGGGTGATGGTGACGGCGGGCTTCCTGTTCGACACGCCGGTGCGGTTCGACACGGACAGGATCGAGACGACGCTGGAGAGTTTCGACGCCGGGCGGATGGCGGCGGTTCCGCTGATCGAGGTGAGGGTCTGAGGGGCTGGGTGCGCGGGCGGTGAAATAGTGAGCGAAGACGTGAGCAGGAGGTGAGCCAAATGCTCGTTTTCAGCGCACGTCTCGCTCACTTTTCACTTGTTGCTCATTCGCCACCTGAACAGGGCGAAAAATGAGAGACATACCGGAGGAAATGGCCGCCCGCATTGAGAGCGGGGCGGCGCGGCTTTGCCATGTCTGGCGACTGGAGCGAGCCGATGGGACGGTGACGGGGTTCACCGATCATGACCGCGACCTGGTGGTGGACGGGGTGGCTTGTCGGGCCGGGAGCGGGTGGACCGCCGGGGCGGCGGAGAGCGCGGTTGGTCTGGCGGCGGGTGCGGTTTCGGCGGCCGGGGCGCTGGACGACGCGGCGATCAGCGAGGCGGATGTGGCGGCGGGCCTGTTCGACGGGGCGGCGGTGGAGCTGTGGCGGGTGGACTGGTCCGAGCCGGCGCTGAAGGTGCGGCTGTGGGCCGGGGCGCTGGCGCGGATTCGTCGGCAGGACGGGGCTTTTGTCGCCGATCTGGAAGGGCCGTTGGCGAAGTTGGAGCGGGTGGTGGGGCGGACCTATGGGCGCATGTGCGACGCGCGGTTGGGGGACGACCGGTGCGGGGTCGCAGCGTCGCCGGGTCAGGTCTGCGACAAGCGGTGGGAGACCTGCGTCGGGACGTTCGGCAATGGCGTGAACTTCCGAGGGTTTGCGGATGTGCCGGGAGACGATTTCCTGACGGCCTATCCGGCCGGGAGCGCACGGAACGACGGCGGGAGTCGGCGGTGAGGGGGGACGTGATCGTCGCCGCCGCCCGGTCTTGGTTGGGCACGCCTTATCGACATCAGGCCAGCGTGAAAGGCGTGGGGGCGGACTGTCTAGGGTTGGTGCGCGGGGTGTGGCGCGAGGTGATCGGGGCGGAGCCGGAGGCGCCGCCGGCCTATTCGGCGGACTGGGCCGAGACCGGTGGGCGAGAGGCCCTGCTGGAGGCAGCGGGGCAGTGGCTGAGGCTTGTGCCGGTCGCGGATATGCGGGCGGGGGACGTGTTGGTGTTCCGTATGTCCGCAGGGGCGGCGGCGAAACACTGCGCGATCCTGAGCGCGGGCGAGGGGCCGGAGCCGAAGATGATCCACGCCTATTGGGGACGTGCGGTGGTGGAGAGCTGGATGGGCGTCTGGTGGCGTCGGCGGCTGGCGGCGGTGTTCCGGTTTCCGGAGTGTGGTTTGCAGGAGGGCTGAATGGCGCAGGTGGTGCTGAGCGCGGTGGGGCAGTCGGTTGGCGGGCCGGTCGGTCGGGCGATCGGGGCGACGATCGGACGGGCGATCGACAATCGGGTGGTCGGGTCGCTGTCGCCGGCGCGGCAAGTCGGGCCGAGGCTGGACGCCTTGAAGGTGCAGGGAACGGCGGAAGGGGCGCCGATGGCCTGTGTTTTCGGACGGGCGCGGGTGACGGGGCAGGTGATCTGGGCCGCGCGTTTTCTGGAGGGTAAGAGCAAGGGACAGGCGGGCAAGGGCGGTCCGAAGACGGTCGATTATGTCTATTCGCTGAGCTTCGCCGTGGCCCTGTGCGAGGGGGAGATCGACGGGATCGGGCGGGTCTGGGCCGACGGGCGGCTGATGGACCTGAGCGCGGCGGTGATGCGGGTGTATCGCGGCGGCGAGGCGCAGACGCCGGACCCGTTGATCGATGCGGTCGAGGGGGATGTTCCGGCGTACCGAGGCACGGCCTATGTGGTGTTCGAGGATCTGCCGCTGGGGCCGTTCGGGGATCGGGTTCCGCAGCTGAGTTTCGAGGTGTTTCGTCGACCGCGCGGCGCGGAGGCGCGGCTGGAGGACCTGCTGGAAGGCGTGTGTCTGATCCCCGGCGCGGGGGAGTTCGCCCTGGCGACGCAGGCAGTTGTGCGGCGCGAGGGACTGACGCGAACGACGGCGGAGAATGTCCATAATGGCGAGGGGCGGGCGAATTTGGTCGTGTCGCTGGACCAACTCCAGGCGCAGCTGCCGAACCTGAAACGGGTCAGTCTGGTGGTGGGTTGGTTCGGAGATGATTTGCGGGCGGGCGTCTGCCGGGTTCGGCCGGGGGTGGAGCGGCGGGACAAGCCGTCGGAGCCCATGGTCTGGTCCGTGGCGGGCGTGGAAAGGCATGAGGCCTACGAGGTCAGTTGGGCCCCCTCCGTCGGCTTTGCCGACACCTCCCCCAGCGGGGGAGAATCTGCACCAGCCTATGGCGGGACACCATCGGACGAGAGCGTCCGGCAGGCGATCCGGGAGTTGAAGGCGCGGGGGCTGGAGGTGACGCTGTACCCGTTCGTCTTCATGGACTGCCCCGGCTATCCGTGGCGGGGACGGGTGGCGGGCGTGGACGGGGCGGGGGCGACGGCGGAGATCGCGGCCCTGTTTGGCGGCGCCGAGGATTGGGGGCTGCGGCGGATGGCGCTGCACTATGCCCGGATCGCCGCCGAGGAGGGCGCCGACGGCCTGCTGATCGGGTCGGAGATGCGGGGCGTGACCTGGACGCGGGATGCGACCGGGGGCTTTCCGGCGGTCGAGCAGCTCCGGGCGCTGGCGGCGGAATGCCGTGCGGTGGTCGGGCCGGAGGTGAAGCTGTCTTACGCGGCCGACTGGAGTGAATATTTCGGACGGCAGACGGGTGGAGAGGTGGTGTTCCATCTGGACCCGTTGTGGGCCGATCCGAACATCGACCATGTGTCGATCGACTGGTATCCGCCGCTGACCGACTGGCGCGAGGGCGACGGCGGGGTTGATGCGCCAGCGTTCGCCGGGGCGGCGGACCCGGTCTATCTGGCCGCGGGCGTCGCGGGCGGCGAAGGGTTCGACTGGTTCTATGCGGACGAAACGGATCGGGCGGCGCAGGTGCGGACGCCCATCGTCGATACGGCCCACGGCGAGGACTGGCTGTTCCGGCCGAAGGATCTGAAGGGGTGGTGGTCGAACTTCCATCATGACCGGCCGGGCGGGGTGCGGAGCGCGACCCCGACGGCCTGGGTTCCTGGGATGAAGCCGGTGCGGCTGTCGGAGTTCGGCTGCGCGGCGGTGGACCGAGGCGGCAATGCGCCCAACCTGTTCCAGGATCCCAAGAGCAGCGAGAGCGGCTTGCCGCCGGGATCGACCGGGGGGCGGGACGACGCGGTGCAGCGGGCGGCGCTGGAGGCTGTGCTGGGCCATTACCGCAGGTCTGAGAACAATCCGGTGTCGGCGGTCTATGGGGGACGGATGCTGGAGGGGGCGGACGCCTGGTGCTGGGACGCACGGCCCTATCCGGCTTTTCCGGCGCTGGCGGATGTCTGGGCGGACGCGGGCGCATGGCGGGCCGGGCATTGGTTGAACGGGCGGCTCGCGGGGGATGGGCGTGACCTGATCGCGGCGGTGCTGGCGCGAGGCGGTCTGGCGGCGGACGAGATGTCGGTCGAAGGCGTCGAGGGGGCGGCGGCCGGCTATGTCATCGACCGGCCGATGCGGACGCGCGATGCGTTGGAGCCCTTGCTGGCGGCGTTCGACGCGATGGCGGCCGAGCGGGACGGGCGGGTGGCCGTGCTGGGCCGGACGGCGACCTGCGCCGATCTGAGGCGTGAGGCTCTGGCCCTGCCGGATCAGGGGGCGGCGGAGACGGCGACGCGTGCCCTGGAAGCCCGGCCGGGCGAGGCGCGGGTGCGGTTCATCGACGAGACGGCCGATTATCAGACGGGCGCCGTGACGGCGCGGGCGGTGGATGCCGGGGCTGTGGCGACCGGCGGAGGGGTAGATCTGGACCTGCCGCTGGCCTGTGGCGACGGTCTGGCGCGGGCGGCGGCGGAGCGGGCGCTGGATGCGTCGGGGGCGGAGGTGATCACTCTGGCGTTGGGACCGTTGGAGGCCTTGCGGTTGGAGCCGGGCGACGTACTGCAGCTGGAGGGGCGGGACGGCGATTGGCGGGTGACGCGGGTCATGGCCGACGAGACGCCGTCCGCCGTGCTGGAGCCGGTTGGAGGCAGGCGGACGTACGAGGACCGGGTCGGGGGGCACGGAGGCGATGCGCCGGCCGTGGTCGCGGCGCCTTTCGTGCGGGTCATGGATCTGCCGCCGCTGATGGGCGGCGAGGACGACGGGCGGCCGGTCGTGGCGGCGGCGGCAGAGCCGTGGCGGTCGATGCGGCTGCACGCGGGGGGCTCGGCTAATGCTCTGACCGCACGGGCGGACATGGAGGCGCCGGCGACGGTCGGGGTGCTGATCGAACGGCTGGAGCCGGGCCCTCGGCACCGCTGGGACGAGGTCAGCGCGATCATGGTCCGGGTCGAGGGGGCTGCGCCCGAAGGCGCGAACGAGACAGCGGTGCTGGGTGGGGGCAATACTCTGGCGGTCGAGACGGCTGGGGGATGGGAGTTGGTGCAGTATCGATCCGCGGTCCTGGTCGAGGCGGAGACCTGGCGGCTGACGGGCCTGTTGCGCGGGCAGCAGGGGACGGAGGTCGAAATGCGGGCGGGGGCGGCGGTTGGGTCGGTGGTGGTGTTCTTGGACGAACGGCTGGCGCGGGCGGAGATCGGGCGAAATGAGCGGGGACTGCCGCTGATCTGTCGTGTCGGGCCGGCGGGGGCGGCGCCGGGCGGAGCGGGGTTCAGCGAAGCCGGCTTCACCTTGCAAAGTTTGTATGCGCGGCCCTGGTCGCCGGCGGGACTGGTCGTCGAGGTCGGGGGCGAAGGGGTGACGGTGCGGTGGACGCCGCGCGTGCGGTTGTATGGCGACGGCTGGGACGGCGAGCCGACGGCGGTCGATCCGATGCGGTTCCGGGTGAGGGTGCTCGACGGCGGAGCGGTGGTGCGGACGATGGAGGTCGAGGGGACCGCGGCTCTGTATTCCGCAGTCGAAAGGGCGACTGACTTTCCGGGCGGCTTGACCCCGACGGCGCGTATCGGCGTGGCGCAATGGGGCGAGGGGTTCGGCTGGGGCGTTGAGGCGGAAATCGAGCTGGTCTGAGCAAATATGCCGGGTTCGGCCCTTTGCGGGGGCGGGGGCATGGCTTAACTGACGGCCTCTTGGTGTTTTCAGTTGGAGCGGCAACGCACGTGGCAGGCGATCCCTATAAGGAACTGGGCGTTTCGAAGGGCGCGAGCGCGGATGAGATCAAGAAGGCGTTCCGCAAACTGGCCAAGGAACTGCACCCCGACAAGAATCCCGGGGACAAGATCACCGAGGACAAGTTCAAACGGGTGACGGCCGCCTTCGACATCCTGGGCGACGCCGAGAAGCGGGCGAAATACGACGCCGGTCAGCTGGATAATGACGGCAACGAACAATATCGCGGCTTTGGCGGCGGCGGCCGTGCGGGGGGCAATCCGTTCGGGCAAGGTGGCTTCTCCGGAGGCGGTCCTGGCGGGCGCGCTAATTTTGAAGGCGTCGATCTGGACGATCTGTTCGGGATGTTCGGCGGCGGCGGGCGTCAGCGCGGTGCGCGGGACTTCACGGCGCGTGGTCAGGATGTGAAGGCGACACTGGACATCAGTCTGGAAGACGCCATCGCCGGGGCAACCAAACGTATCCAGTTCTCGGACGGGCGGACCCTGGACGTGACCATTCCAAAGGGGGCGGCGGACGGCCAGACCATTCGCTTGCGCGGACAAGGATCGCCCGGACGTGGGGCCGAGAACGGCGACGCCCTGATCGAGCTGAAGATCGAGCCGCATCCGATCTACAAGCGCGACGGCGCAGACTTGTCCATGGACCTGCCGGTGTCGGTGCCCGATGCGGTGCTGGGCGCCAAGGTGCGGGTTCCAACGCCCGAGGGCGTGGTGCAGATGACGATTCCGGCCGGCTCCAACTCGGGCAAGCTGCTGCGGCTGAAGGGGCGGGGCGCCTTCGCCCAGGGACGTCGGGGCGATCTGCTGGCGCGGCTGGTGGTGACTTTGCCGGACGAGCCGGATGCGGCTCTAGTCAAATTCGCCGAAGACTGGCGCGCCAAGCGGCCCTATACGCCGGGACGTTGAGCGGCGCTCGAGCAGGGGACAGACCATGATCGCAAAGCCTGATGTGAAGCCGGCGCGGCCGTGGTTTTCGGCCGGGCCGACGGCCAAGCGGCCTGGGTACAGCCTGGCCGGTCTGCCGCAGGATTTGCTGGGGCGCGGCATCCGAGCGCCCGAAGTGGTGGAGCGGTTCGCGCACGGTCTGAAGCTGACGCGGGCGGTGCTGGAGGTCCCTGACAGCCATGTGCTGCTCTATACGCCGGGCTCCGACACCGGGGCGGTGGAGGCGGCCCTGTGGGGCATGTTGGGCGCGCGGCCGGTGCAGGTGGTGGCGTTCGAGAATTTCGGCCTGACCTGGTTGGCGGACGTGCGGGATCATCTGGGATTGGAACCGGAAGCCCTTACGGCGCCCTGGGGCGAACTGCCGGACCTGAGCCGGGCGGACTGGTCCAAGGATGTGGTGTTTCCATGGAACGGCACGACCTCAGGGGTGCGCGTGCCGGACGCCGACTGGATCGCCGATGATCGCGAGGGGCTGGCGATCTGCGACGCCACCTCGGCCGCCTTCGCCATGAATCTGCCGTGGGACAAGCTGGATGTGGTGACCTTCAGCTTCCAGAAGGGGCTGGGCGGGGAAGCGGGCATCGGCGTGATGGCCCTGTCGCCGCGCGCGGTGGCGCGGCTGGATACGTATCGGCCGGATCGGGCCATTCCGAAGCTGCTGCGGTTGACGGACGGCAAGGGATTCGACCGGGCGCTGGGCGATGGTGTGGCGATCAACACCTTCTCGATTCTGACCATTGAGGACTGGATCGACGCCTTGGAGTGGGCGCAAGGGATCGGTGGCTTGCGCGAGCTGATCAGGCGCACCGACGCCAACTACGCCGCCTTGGCCGAATGGGTGGCGCGGACCGACTGGATCGATTTCCTGCCCGAGCGGGCAGAGATCCGTTCGACCACCTCGGTTTGTCTGAAGTTCGTCGATCCGCGGATCGCGGCCCTTGACGCCGAGGCGCAGAAGGCCTTCGTCAAACGGTTCAAGGCTCTGCTGGAAGGTGAGGCGGCGGTGTTCGACATGGAGCCCCACCGTAATGCGCCGCCGGGGCTGAGGCTGTGGTGCGGTTGTACGGTCGAGACGGCGGATGTGGTTGCGGCGACGCCGTGGCTGGAGTGGGCGTTCGAGGCGGCGGCGGTCGAAGTCGTATAATTGCGCGTGACGGGACGACATCGGATGATTCCCCCGCTATAGGCTGCGCCCGCATTCAAGCGGAGTACGGACTTTGGCGAACGTAGCGGTGGTCGGCGCCCAGTGGGGCGACGAGGGCAAGGGCAAGATCGTGGACTGGTTGTCCAACCGCGCCGATATGGTCGTGCGGTTCCAGGGCGGTCATAACGCGGGCCATACGCTGGTCGTGGACGGCAAGGTCTACAAGCTGGCCCTGCTGCCCAGCGGCGTGGTTCAGCGCAAGCCGTCGATCATCGGCAATGGCGTGGTCGTCGATCCCTGGCACTTGGTCGGCGAGATCGAGAAGATCGCTGTCCAGGGCGTGAACATCAGCCCCGACATCCTGACTATCGCCGATAACGCCTGCCTGATCCTGCCGATCCACCCCGCGCTGGACGTGGCGCGCGAGGCGGCGGCCAGCGCGCCGGGCGCCAAGATCGGCACGACCGGCCGCGGCATTGGTCCGGCCTATGAAGACAAGGTCGGACGTCGCGCGATCCGGGTCTGTGACCTGGCCAATGAAGACGACCTGAAGGTCAAGATCGACCGGTTGCGCTCGCACCACGATCCGCTGCGCGCGGGCCTGGGGCTGGAGCCGATCAATCCGGAGGCCTTGCTGGCCCAACTGCTGGAGATCGCGCCTAAGATCCTGCCCTATGTGAAGCCGGCCTGGCGGGTGCTGGATCAGGCGCAGAAGGACGGCAAGCGAGTGCTGTTTGAAGGGGCGCAGGGCGCCTTCCTGGACGTCGATCACGGCACCTATCCCTATGTCACAAGCTCCAACACCGTGGCCGGTCAGGCGGCGGCGGGGTCGGGCATCGGGCCACGCGGCGTCGGCTATGTTCTGGGCATCGTGAAGGCCTATACGACCCGCGTCGGCGAAGGCCCATTTGCCTGCGAATTGGACGATGAGGTTGGTCGGCACCTGGCGACCGTCGGCCGCGAGGTCGGGGTGAATACGGGCCGCGCGCGCCGTTGCGGCTGGTTTGACGCCGTTCTGGTGCGCCAGTCGGTGGCGATCAACGGCATCGACGGCATCGCCCTGACCAAGCTGGACGTGCTGGACGGGCTGAAGACGCTGAAGATCTGCGTCGGCTACAAGGTGGACGGCGTGGTGCTGGACTACCTACCGTCTAGCCTCAAGGCCCAGGCCGCTGCCGAGCCGGTGTTCGAAGAGCTGGAAGGCTGGAGCGAAAGCACCGCCGGGGTCCGCAGCTTCAAGGACATCAACGCCAACGCCATCAAATATGTGCGTCGGATCGAGGAGCTGATCGGCGCGCCGGTGGCCCTGTTGTCGACCAGCCCCGAACGGGACGACACGATCTTGATGCGGGATCCATTCCAGGGTTGAGGCGAAAGGACGGCCCGATTCAACGGGCCTTAACCAGCAGCGGGTAGGGTTCTGGTCGAAACCGGAGCAGAAGCCCTTGTTCACCGCCGACGCCAGAACCCTGAGCCGCATCGAGCCCGCCGTGCGACGGGTCGTGATCGTCGAGCCGAACGTCGGCGCATCGCGACTACTGTCTGACATCATGAAAGGCCTGGGCGCGAGAGAAGTCTATGTCGCGATCACCGAGGAAGCCGCGATAGAGCTGCTGCGCGATGTAGAACCGGGGATTATCTTTACCGAACGTACAGGCGAAACGCTGAACGGCGAGACCCTTGCGCGACGGATCCGGCGGTCGAACATGGCGTGCCGCACGGCGCCGATCATTATGATCACCAATGAGGCCACCGCCGCCGCCATCAAGGGCGCGCGCGACGCCGGCGTGCACGAGTTCCTGCGCAAGCCCTATACGATCGGAGATCTGTTCAAACGGGTCGAGAACGTCGCCTTGAAGTCGCGTCCGTGGGTCGAAGCTGTCGGCTATGTCGGCCCGGACCGGCGCCGCTTCAACTCGGGCGAATATTCCGGGGCGCGCAAGCGCCGGGCAGACGGCGCAGTCGATAGCAAGATCGACGTCAAGGACCAGGCGATCCGCATCCTGGCGGCGGCTATAGCCCAGTTCGATCAGGACCCGGTTCAAGCCGCCCGCGCGATTCACCAGCAGGCGCAGACTTTGAAGGGGCTTGCAGCCAAGGCTGGCGACGCCAAATTGGCCATCGCTGCCGGCGGCGTGGAAGCCTTCCTGGCGTCAGGCTCCGTGACCAAGGCCGCGCTGTCCCTTCCAATCAACGAACTGTTGGTGACCGCAAGGTCGGCGCCTGCCGTTGAGATGGCCCGGGCGTCCTGAGGCGCCGTCACCTGAGGGAAGGCCTCAGATAACGGCGTCTCCGGATCAGGCGTCGACCAGATTCCGCTCTTCGGCGGCGGCCCGCATGGCCTTTTGCAGCTTCTCGAAGGCGCGGACCTCGATCTGGCGGACGCGTTCGCGCGAGACGCCGTATTCGCCGGCGAGCTCTTCCAAAGTGACAGGATCATCCTTCAGGCGACGTTCGGTCAGGATGTGTTTTTCCCGATCCGTCAGTTCCTCCATGGCCTCTTGCAGCAGGCTCATCCGGATGCCCTTTTCCTCGTCTTCGGCGAGTTGGGTTTCCTGGGACACGGCGGTATCGTCGGCCAGCCAGTCCTGCCATTCGCTTTCGCCGTCGGCGCGCAGGGGCGCGTTCAGCGAGGCGTCGCCGCCAAGGCGGCGGTTCATGTTGGTGACCTCTTCTTCGCTGACGCCCAGCTTGGTGGCGATGGCGGCGAGGTGTTCGGGGTGCAGATCGCCTTCCTCGAAGGCCGAGATCTGGCTCTTGGCCTTGCGCAGGTTGAAGAACAGTTTCTTCTGCGCGGCGGTGGTGCCCATCTTCACGAGCGACCAGCTGCGCAGGATGTATTCCTGGATCGAGGCCCGGATCCACCACATGGCGTAGGTCGCCAGGCGGAAGCCTTTGTCGGGGTCGAATTTCTTGACGGCCTGCATGAGGCCGACATTGCCCTCGGAAATCACTTCGCCGATCGGCAGGCCGTAGCCGCGATACCCCATGGCGATCTTCGCCACGAGACGAAGGTGCGAGGTGACGAGACGGTGGGCGGCCTCGGGGTCCTGGTGCTCAGACCAACGCTTGGCGAGCATGAACTCCTCGTCCTTGGTCAGCATCGGAAACTTGCGGATTTCCGTCAGATAACGCGACAGGCCTTGTTCAGGCGACATCACCGCGAGCGTACTATTGGCAGCCATATACAGGTCCCTCCGACCGTCTAAACGAGCGGGCTCTTCGTCATCGGCCACAATGTGTGCACCGACGTCTCACCCCTCAACCGGTGAAGTAGCGATGGGTTGCCGCCATTTTTAGAGGCGGGCGGTCACACGAAAGCGTGACCGTGGCCCCGGCGCCACGTTCGCAAGCAGATGTCTATATAGAACTAGGTCAGTTGCTATTCAAGACGGGCTATCCGCGAGCGATGGTGCTCGCCTCCCTAGACGCCCAGCAGATCGCGATAGGTCGGGTGCACCGCGTCGGCGAACTCGGGGTGCTTCTTCAGATAGACGGAGAAGAAGGGGCAGACGGGCAGGATAAGAAGGTTGCGGGCTCTGGCGTCGGCCAGCACATGCTTCGCCAATCGGCTGGCGATGCCTTGCCCCTCAAGCCGCTCCGGCACCAAAGTCTCGGTGATCATCAGGTTCGGCGGGGACAGGTTGTAGGTGACGACCGCCACCTCGCCGTCCACGGGCAGTTCGTAACGTTTGAGCTCGGCGTTGTCGTGGATGTCGGGGTCGAGCATGGCGGGCCTCAAAGGTCGGAGAGCAAGGCTTCGAGCCGGACCATATCAGGAGGCGGCGCGGTCTCGAAGCGGAGGGTCTTGCCGGTGACCGGATGGACGAAGCCGAGGACGGCGGCGTGCAGGGCCTGGCGGGTCAAACCAGCCTCAGCGATCGCCGCCCGCACTGGGGCGCCAGGGCTGCCGGAGCCGTAGGTTGCATCGCCGAGGATGGGCGAACCCTTGGACGACAGATGAACGCGGATCTGGTGGGTCCGGCCGGTGTGCAGCGTGCAGGCGACGCGGGCGGCCATTGGCGCGCCCCTTGATTTGGCGGGTTCGCCGAAGGTCGCCTGGACGACATAGTCGGTGATCGCCTCACGGCCGCCGGCCTTCAGCACCGCCATTTTCTTGCGGTCGCCGGTGGAGCGTCCGATGCGGGTTGCGATACGGCCACTGGACGGAGACGGCGCGCCCCGCGTCAGGGCGATGTAGGTGCGTTCGATGTCGTGGGTCGCGAACAGGGCGGACAGGCCCTGATGGGCTCGGTCGGTCTTGGCGGCGACCATGACGCCGGAGGTGTCCTTGTCCAGGCGGTGGACAATGCCGGGACGGGCCACGCCGCCGATGCCAGACAGGCTGTCCCCGCAATGGGCGAGCAGGGCGTTGACCAGGGTGCCGGTCTCGCAGCCCGGGGCCGGGTGGGCCGCCATGCCGGCGGGCTTGTCGATGACGATTAGATCGGCATCTTCATACAGGACCGTCAGGGGGATGGCTTCGGCCTGAGGCGTGGCCGGGGCGACGGGCGGCAGGGCGACGACATAGAGGCCGGGCTGGGCCTTGGCGGAGCCGGTGCTTAGAACCACGCCGTCGCGACGGACAGCGCCCTGCGCCACCAGGGCCTGGAGCCGGGCGCGGGATAGGGTCGGGAACGCCTCGGCCAAGGCCTTGTCCAGGCGAACGCCAGGCGCGTCGATGCGGGCCTCCAATACTTCGGCGGCGGCGAGGGGCGGGGGCAGGTCGTCTTCGTCGATCAGATCTGGGTCGGACACCGTTGCTCCCTAGCACAGCACACGGCTTGCGCGAGGAGCTGTCATGGTTCGATAGTGAAGCTTGGGGCGTAGGGGATTGCGATGAAGCGTTTTCTGATCACGGGCGGCTGGATCGCGGCAGCGGCGCTGCTGGGCAGTTGCACGACCATGAGCAAGGACGAATGTCTGGCGGGCGCCTGGGGCGAGAAGGGCTATGCCGACGGCGCGGCAGGCTATCCAGTGACCCGGCTGGACGACCACGCCAAGGCTTGTGAAAAATACCAGGTGGCGCCCAATCCGGCGGCCTATGGATCGGCGCGCGAAGACGGGCTGAGGACCTATTGCACCTTCCAGCGGGGTTGGACCGAGGGGCGGGCGGGCAACACCTATTACGGCGTCTGCCGACCCGAGGAGGAGGCGGAGTTCCTGCCCGCCTATAACGACGGGCGCAGGCTGCACGAGGTCGAGGCGGCGGTCGATGCCGCCGAAAGCGCGCTGAGCAGCGCCGAGTCTCGCATCGAGGATCGCGAGGACAAGCTGGACGCCAAACAGCGCGAACTGCGCCAGGACGGCCTGACGGACGAACAGAAGCAGCGAATCCGCGACCGGATCGACGAGGTGCGCGGGGAAATCCGCGACGCGCGCCGCAACGCCCGAGAGGCGCGCGACGCGCTGGATCGCGCCGAATGGGACCTGCGCCGGGTGCGAGGCGAACTGAGCGGTCGCTACCCGGTGTTCTGATTGATCAGGCGGCCTTGACGGCGGCGGCGCGGAAGGACGGGTCCAGGTCGCCCGAGGCGTAGCGGTGAGCCATCTGGGCGGTGGACAGCGGGCGGATGCGTGACGCCTGACCCTCGCAGCCGAACTGCTGATACCGTTCCATGCACAGCTTCTTCATCGCCGCCTTGGCGGGCTTCAGATAGGCGCGCGGATCGAACTCGCGCGGGTTCTCCATCAGGGCCTTACGGATGGCGCCCGTGATGGCCATGCGGTTGTCGGTGTCGATATTGACCTTGCGCACGCCGTGGCGGATGCCGCGCTGGATCTCTTCGACCGGCACGCCCCAGGTCTGGGGCATTTCGCCGCCGTACTGGTTGATGATGTCCTGCAGATCCTGCGGCACGGAAGAACTGCCGTGCATCACCAGGTGGGTGTTGGGCAGGCGGCGGTGGATGTCCTCGATCACATTCATGGCCAGGATGTCGCCGTCCGGCTTCTTGCTGAACTTATAGGCGCCGTGGCTGGTGCCCATGGCGATGGCAAGAGCATCGACCTTGGTCGCGGCGACGAAGTCGACGGCCTGGTCCGGGTCGGTCAGCAGTTGCGAATGATCGAGCTTGCCCTCGAAGCCGTGGCCGTCTTCCGCCTCGCCCATGCCGGTTTCCAGCGAGCCCAGTACGCCCAGTTCGCCCTCGACCGAGACGCCGCAGGCGTGGGCCATTTCGGTGACGCGGCGGGTGACCTCGACGTTGTACTCGTAGGAGGCGGGGGTCTTGGCGTCCTCTTCCAGCGATCCGTCCATCATCACCGAGGTGAAGCCGTACTGGATGGCGGTGGCGCAGGTGGCCGGGCCGTTGCCGTGGTCCTGGTGCATACAGACCGGGATGTCCGGATAGAGTTCGGCCAGGGCGTCGATCAGCTTGGCCAGAACCACGTCGTTGGCGTAGTTCCGGGCGCCGCGGGAGGCCTGGATGATGACCGGGGCGTTGACCTCGTGGGCCGCCTCCATGATCGCCAGACCCTGCTCCATATTGTTGATGTTGTAGGCGGGTAGGGCGTAGTCGTTCTCTGCCGCGTGGTCGAGCAGCTGTCGCAGCGTGATGCGCGCCATGATGAAATCTCCTGAGCCGAAAGTCTTTTATGATTGGGCCGGAGACTAGCGTTGCGACGCAACAAAGTCACGCCGTGTTACAACCAATCCCCTGCGTAACACGACAGAAGCGCGGTCCCCGATGGTCCGCGCCCCGTCGGCGATCAGGCCTGCAAGGCCTCGACGCCCGGCAAGGGTTTGCCCTCCATCCATTCCAGGAAGGCGCCGCCGGCGGTGGAGACGAAGGTCATGTCGTCCGATACGCCCGCGTGGTTCAGGGCCGAGACGGTGTCGCCGCCGCCGCCCACGGCGACCAGAACACCGGCCTTGGCCAGGGCGGCCGCATGGCGGGCGACGGCCACGGTCGCGGCGTCGAAGGGCGGAACCTCGAACACGCCCAGGGGGCCGTTCCAGATCAGAGTCTTGGACGCGGTCAAGGCCTCCAGCAGGCGCGCAACCGTGGCCGGACCGGCGTCCAGGATCTTGTCATCGGGCGACAGGGCGGCGCCGGCGACGACGGGGCGTGACGCGGCGCCGGGCTTGACCTCGGTCGCAACCACGAAATCCACCGGCAGCAGGAGCTGACACCCGCGCGCCTCGGCCTCGGCCATGATCTCGCGCGCCGTATCGGCCATGTCTCGTTCGGCCAGGGATCCGCCGATGTCGATGCCCTGGGCGAACAGGAAGGTGTTGGCCATGCCGCCGCCGATGGCCAGCCGGTCCAGCTTGCCGACCAGGTTCTTCAGCAAGTCCAGCTTGGTGGACACCTTGGCGCCGCCGACGATGCCGATGACGGGCTTTTGCGAATTGCCGAGGGCGGCGTCCAGGGCGTCCAGCTCGCGGCGCATGGATTCGCCTGCGTAGGCGGGGATGTGGTGCGCGATCCCTTCGGTCGAGGCATGGGCCCGGTGGGCGGCCGAGAAGGCGTCGTTGACATAGAGGTCGCCCAGGTCGGCCAGCTTCTGGGCGAAGACCGGATCATTGGCCTCTTCCGCCGCATGGAAGCGCACGTTTTCCAGCAGGACCACGCCGCCGGCGTCCAGGTCGCGGATGGCGTCAACGGCGTCCGGGCCGATGCAGTCGTCGGCGAAGCGGACCGGCGCGCCCAGCAGTTCCTCCAGCGGCTGGACCACCGGCTTCAGGCTCATCGACGGGACGCGCTGGCCCTTGGGCCGGTCGAAGTGGGCCAGCAGCGCCACCTTGGCGCCCGCGTCGCGCAGGCGCTGGATCGTCGGCAGGGCGACGCGCAGCCGGGTGTCGTCCGTGACCTTGCCGTCCTCCATCGGGACGTTGAAGTCCACGCGGACCAGGGCCGTCTTGCCGGCGAGGTCCTTGGCGTCGTCGAGGGTGCGGAAGGTCATAAGAGCTCGTTTAGCTAGGGACGAATAAGACCTCGACCCCAGTATTGGAGCTGATGGTCGCCAGGAGAATGAACGCGCAGGTGACTAGAAGCGGAATTCCGAAATAGACCCATTGCATCCGTGGAGAGTGTCTAAAGCTGACAGCGATGAGTGCGACGAGCCAAACTATAGAAATGCCATAGGCAGCAATCAGAATTGGACCGTAAATCTCATCGAGGAAGGCGTCGGGCATTTGGGTTGCAGCCCAGGGGAGGCTAAGCAGCGCGGGTCCTGCGTATCCACTTGATATCCATAGGGCAATAGTGGCGGCCCAAAGCCATTTGGGCCGCCTTTTCTCCATCAGAGGAACTTCGCCATCACCAGGGCCGTGTCGGCCATGCGGGTCGCGAAGCCCCATTCGTTGTCGTACCAGCTGAGCACACGCGCCAGCTTGCCGTCGACGACCTGGGTCTGGGGGAGGGCGGCGGTGGAGGAAGCGGCGATGTGGTTCAGGTCGCTGGAAACCAGCGGATCGGTCGTCGTGAACAGGACGCCCTTCATCGGGCCGTCGGCGGCGGCCTGAAGCGCCGCGTTGATCTCGTCAGCCGAGGTGTCGCGACCGGAGACGACCTTCAGATCGACGACCGAGACGTTCGGGGTCGGAACGCGGATCGACGAGCCGTCCAGCTTGCCCTTCAGTTCCGGCAGAACCAGGCCCAGGGCCTTGGCGGCGCCGGTCGAGGTCGGGATCATCGACAGGGCGGCGGCGCGGGCGCGGTACAGATCCTTGTGCATCGTATCCAGCGTCGGCTGGTCGCCGGTGTAGGAGTGGATGGTGGTCATATAGCCGCGCTCGATGCCGAACAGGTCGTTCAGCACCTTGGCCACCGGCGCTAGGGCGTTGGTGGTGCACGAGCCGTTGGACACCACGATGTCGTCGGCGGTCAGGGTCTCGTGGTTGACCTTATAGACAATGGTCTTGTCCGCGCCCTCGGCGGGAGCCGAGACCAGGACGCGCTTGGCGCCGGCCTTCAGGTGGGCGCTGGCCTTGTCCTTGGCGGTGAAGATGCCGGTGCATTCGAAGGCGATGTCCACCTTCAGCTCGGCGTGCGGCAGGTTGGCCGGATCGCGCTCGGCCGTGACCTTGATCTTGCCCGTACCGACGTCGATCCAGTCTTCGCCCGAGGTCACCGTGCCGGGGAAGCGGCCGTGCACCGAGTCGTAGCGGAACAGGTGGGCGTTGGTCTCCACCGGGCCCAGATCGTTGATCGCCACCACTTCGATGTCCGTGCGGCCGTGCTCGATGATCGAGCGAAGGACGAGACGGCCAATGCGGCCGAAACCATTGATGGCGACGCGAACGGTCATGGGGAGGCTCCTCTGAACGATTATGTTGTTGGGCGTCTCAATGGAACTGTCGCGCCCCGGTTTCAACCCCGCCGCCGCGCCTAAGCCCTAACATGGCGTGAGCAAGCGTTACGTTTGGACGGTGCAACATCGTTTCCGGCAAGAAACACCCCTGCCGGGGTGCTTTTCGGTCTGTTGAGCAAAATTTTTGCGACAGGGGTTGTGCGGCGCCCGCCGGTATGGTTTCTTGGCGTCAGAACAGGGAGCCCCCGTGGCCACGATGACGCGCGACATGATGAAGGGACGTACCGCGAAGGCGGTGGCGGCCGTTCGCGCGCCGGGCGGCCTGGAAAGCCCTGTATTCCTCATTCTCCTCGTACTCCTCGGCCTGCTTACGCAAGCGGCGTGGATGCACGCGACCTGACCTAGACACACTCAGGATCGCCTCGCACCACCCCGCTCCCGAAAGGAAGCGGGGTTTTTAGTGCTTGGCGGTTCGAAAAGAACCGGACCGATGACGCAAGATTCTACCTCACAGCCCAGACAGCCCAATGCGCGCAGCGCGGCGGTGACGGCTGGCCCGAACCGGGCCGCAGCCCGTTCGTATCTGCGCGCCGCCGGCATGCAGGACGCCGATTTCGACAAGCCGATGATCGGCATCGTCAACACATGGTCGACGGTCACACCGTGCAACATGCACCTGGACCGCCTGGCCAAGGATGTGCGCGCCGGCATCATCGCGGCGGGCGGCTATCCGGTCGATTTCAACACCATCGTCGTCACCGACGGCATCTCGATGGGCACGGCGGGCATGAAGGCCTCGCTGATCAGCCGCGAGGTCGTCGCCGACTCCATCGAACTGGCGATCGAGGGCCACCAGCTGGACGGCGTGGTCTGCATCGTCGGCTGCGACAAGACGATCCCGGCGGCGGCTATGGCTTTGGCCCGGATGGATATCCCCGGCCTGGTCTATTACGGCGGCACCATCATGCCCGGTGTTATCGGGGTGAAGGAGGTCTCGGTCCAGGAGGTGTTCGAGGCCATCGGCGCCCATTCGGCCGGGACGTTGGACGACGCAGGTCTGAAGGCGGTCGAACAGGCCGTCTGCCCCGGCGCCGGCGCCTGCGGCGGTCAGTTCACAGCCAACACCATGGCCATGGCCCTGTCGGTCATGGGCATCTCGCCCATGGGCGCCAATGACGTGCCGGCGGTGGACCCCGGCAAGGCGGCCGAGGGCGAGCGCTGCGGCCGACTGATTGTCGAACGGGTCTTCGCCGGCGACACGGCCCGCAAATACATCACCCGCGCCAGCCTGAAGAACGCCGCTGTCGCGGTGTCCGCCTCCGGCGGCTCGACCAATGCCGTCATGCACCTGACGGCCATCGCGGCTGAGGCCGGCGTCGATTTCGGCGTTGAGGATTGCCACCAGGCCTGTGTCGAGGCGCCGGTCATCTGCGACCTGAAGCCGGGCGGCCGATTCCTGGCCTCGCACCTGTTCGCCGTCGGCGGCACCCGCCTGGTCGCGCAGCGGATGGCCGAAGCCGGCAAGATCGTGAACACCCCAACCGTCAGCGGTCGCAGCCTGTTCGCCGAAGCGGCCGAGGCCGAGGAGACCCCCGGTCAGGTGGTCGTGACCACCTTCGACGCCCCGGTCATGGACCGTGGCAGCTTCGCCGTCATCTATGGCGACGTCGCCCCTGAGGGCGCGGTCATCAAGCTGACCGGTCACAAGGTCGACAAGTTCGAAGGACCGGCCTGCGTCTTCGACAGCGAGGAAGACGCCTTCCACGCCGTTCAGGACGGTTCGGTCGGCGAGGGCGACGTCATCATCATTCGCTACGAAGGGCCCAAGGGCGGCCCCGGCATGCGCGAGATGCTGCAGGTCACCGCCGCCCTGAAGGGCCGCAAGATCGACAATGTCGCCCTGCTGACCGACGGTCGTTTCTCGGGCGCCAGCTACGGCTTCGTCGCCGGCCACGTCTCGCCGGAGGCCGCCGTGGGCGGCCCGATCGCTCTCATTCGCGATGGTGACCGCATCACCATCGACGTCACCAACCGCCGCATCGACGTCAATGTCGATCTGGCGACGCGCCGGGCGGGCTTTACGCCCCACGTAGTCCGCCCGGCGCGAGGTGTCTTCGCCAAATACCGCGCCTCGGTCGCCTCGGCGGCCCAGGGCGCGGTCACCATTCCCAACCCGCCGCCGGCCCAGATTCCCGATTTTGGCCAGGCGTCTCACAAATCCACTGCTGCTCAGGACGCCTGAATTCTCATGGCCATCACCATCTACACCAACGAAGACATCAAGCCGGGCGCCATCGCCGGTCAGCGCATCGCCATCATCGGCTATGGCTCGCAAGGCCGCGCCCATGCGCAGAACCTGAAGGACAGCGGCCATGACGTGGTCGCCGGCGTCCGTCACGGCGGCACGGGCTGGAAACACGCCACCGAGGACGGCGTCCCGACCGCCGAACCGGCCGAGGCCGTCAAGGGCGCCGACATCATCGCTATCCTGACCCCGGACATGGTCCAGGGCGACGTCTATCGCGACATCATCGAGCCGAACGCCAAGGAAGGCTCGGCCCTGCTGTTCGCCCACGGCTTCTCGATCATCTACGAGCGCATCACCCCGCGTCCCGACATGGACGTGATCCTGGTCGCGCCCAAGGGACCGGGCGATCTGGTCCGTCGCGAGTTCCAGCGCGGCCGCGGCGTGCCGTCGCTGTTCGCCATCGAGAAGGACGTCACCGGCAAGGCCCGCGACCGGGCCATGGGCTATGCCAAGGGCAACGGCGGCGCGACCGGCGGTCTGCTGGAAACCACCTTCCGCGAAGAGACCGAGACCGATCTGTTCGGCGAACAGGCCGTCCTGTGCGGCGGCGCCAAGGAACTGGTCATGCAGGGCTTCAACACCCTGGTCGAGGCCGGCTACCAGCCCGAGATCGCCTATTTCGAATGCCTGCACGAGCTGAAGCTGATCGTGGACCTGTTCTACGAAGGCGGCATCTCGAAGATGCACCACTTCATCTCTGAGACGGCCAAGTACGGCGCCGTCGCCAGCGGCCCGCGCGTCGTCAACGAAGAGACCAAGGCCCGGATGAAGACCATCCTGGAAGAGATCCAGGACGGAACCTTCGCGCGCAACTGGATCGCCGAGAACGAGGCCGGCAAGCCCCAGTACGAAGCCTGGCTGAAGGCGGACCGCGAAAGCCAGATCGAACAGGTCGGCGCCCGTCTGCGCGAGCGGATGGCCTGGCTGAACACGCCCAAGTCCGAAGCGGCCTGAGCCCAAGCGAAAGACCGGATGACCCTGATGACCGCCGCCGCCTTCAAATCCTCAGCCGAGGCCGCCCCTCAATCGGGGGCGCGCCTGCTGGTCTCCACCCTGGAGCGGCTGGGCGTGGAGGTGGTGTTCGGTTATCCGGGCGGCGCCATCATGCCGGTCTATGACGCCCTGGCAGGGTCCAAGCTGAAGCATATCCTGGTCCGCCACGAGCAGGGCGCGGCCTTCGCCGCCGACGCCTATGCGCGCAAGAGCGGCAAGGTCGGGGTGTGCATGGCCACCTCCGGCCCCGGCGCCACCAATCTGATCACCGGCATCGCCAATGCGATGATGGATTCGGTGCCGATGGTCTGCATCACCGGCAATGTCGCCCAGGGCCTGATGGGCACCGACGCCTTCCAGGAGATCGACATCCTGGGCGTCACCCTGCCGATCGTGAAACACTCGATCCTGGTCCGCGACGCGTCCGAGGTTCCGGCCGCGATCGAGGAGGCCTTCCATATCGCCGCCTCGGGCCGCCCCGGTCCGGTCCTGGTCGATCTGCCCAAGGACGTGCAGTTCGCCACGACCAGCGACGACTACGGCTTCCATATTCCCAATGAGACGCCGCGCATCGACCACGACGCCATCGCCGCCGCCGAGGCCGCGATCCGGGCCGCCAAGAAGCCGCTGGTCTATATCGGCGGCGGGGTGAAGATCGGCCGTGCGACCGAGGCCCTGCGCGCCTTCGTCGCCGCGACCGGCATCCCCCAGGTCTCGACCCTGAACGCTCTGGGCACCATCCCGACGGATGCGCCGGGCATGTTGGGCATGTTGGGTATGCACGGCGCCCGCGCCGCCAATCATGCGGTGCAGGACAGCGACCTGCTGATCGTCGTCGGCGCCCGGTTCGACGACCGCGCCACGGGCAAGCTGGCCGAGTTCGCACCCAATGCCCGCATCGTCCATTTCGACATCGACGCCTCGGAAGTCGGCAAGCTGCGGGCGGCCAATGTCGCCGTCGTCGGCGAGCTGAGGGACGGGATCGAGACCCTGACGGCGCGGATGGCCGGCGGCCCGGCCCTGGATATCCAGTCCTGGTCCGAGGACTGCGCCCAGGCCGCCGCCGTCGGCGCCTATCGCTATGACGCGCCGGGCGAGGGGGTCTATGCCCCCGCCCTGCTGAAGGAAGTGTCGGAAGCGGCCGGCGATGACTTCGTCGCCGCCTGCGACGTGGGTCAGCACCAGATGTGGGCGGCCATGCACTGCCGCTTCTCGCGGCCCGAAGCCCACATCACCTCGGGCGGCCTGGGCGCCATGGGCTTCGGCCTGCCCGCCGGCATCGGCGCCAAGCTGGCCGATCCGTCGGCGACGGTCGTCACCATCGCCGGCGACGGCGGCTTCATGATGAACATCCAGGAGCTGGCGACGCTGAAGCGTTACGGCATCCCGCTGAAGATCGTGCTGATCGACAACTCCTCGCTGGGCCTGGTGCGCCAGTGGCAGGAGCTGTTCTTCGCCGAGAACTATTCCGAGATCGATCTGTCCGACAATCCGGACTTCGTGAAGGTGGCCGAGGCCTTTGGCATCGAGGCCTTCCGTATCGATCGCCGCGATCAGGTGTCGGACGGCATCCAGCGCCTGCTGGCCGCCGACTGCCCCTGCCTGGCCCATGTGGTCATCGATCCCCGAGACAATGTCTGGCCGCTGGTTCCGCCGGGCAAGAGCAACGCCGAAATGATGGAGGGCTCCTGAGATGAGCAACACGATCCACATCCAGATCGACCGCGCGGACGGTTCGCTTCAGCGTCTCATCGGCCTTGTGGAGCGCCGCGGCTTCCATATCGACGGCATGAACATGGCCGACGAGGGAACCTTCCGCCGCATCGCCCTGACCGTACGCGGCCGCGACGCGGGCCGGTGTATTGACAATTTGGGCCGCCAGATCGACCGCCTGTTCGGCGTACGCCGAATCGGCAACGACATTATTCAATCCGAGGCCGCGTAATGACCGCCGAAAAAGTACGAGTATCCGGCGTATCCCGAACTGAGGAGATCGCCGCCGACCCCAACCGGGTCATCGTCTTCGACACGACGATGCGGGACGGGGAACAGGCGCCCGGTTTCTCCATGAGCGCCCAAGCCAAGGTGAAGATGGCCCAGGTCCTGAAGGACCTGGGCGTTGACGTTATCGAGGCCGGCTTCGCCGCCGCCTCGCCGGGCGACGAAGATTGCATCCGCCGCGTGGCCGGCGAGATCGAGGGGCCGATCTTCTGCTCCCTGTCGCGCGCCAACGAAAAGGACATCGACGCCAGCTTCCGCGCCCTGCAACCGGCGCCCAAGTCGCATCGTCGCTGCCACACCTTCATCGGCACCAGCCCGATCCACCGCACCGCCAAGCTGAAGATGTCGACCAACGAGGTGCTGTCGACGGCCGTCCGCTCGGTCGAATACGCCGCCAGCCTGTTCGACGACGTCGAGTTCTCCGCCGAGGACGCCTTCCGCACCGAGCCCGAATTCCTGGCCGATGTGCTGGAGGCCGCCGCCGACGCCGGCGCCCGGACGCTGAACGTGCCCGACACCGTCGGCTACGCGACGCCGGAAGAAGTGCGCGAGACCTTCCGCGCCCTGGCGGCTCGGATCCACAAGCGCCATCCCCACGTGATCTTCTCTGCCCACTGCCACGACGACCTGGGCATGGCGGTCGCCAACTCCCTGGCCGCCATCCAGGGCGGCGCGCGTCAGGTCGAAGGCGCGATCAACGGCATCGGCGAACGCGCCGGCAATGCCTCAATTGAAGAAGTCATCATGGCGCTGAAGGTCCGCGAGGATCGTTACGGCGTCACCACCGGCGCCGACAGCCGCCACCTGGTCCGCGCTTCCAAGATCCTGTGCGAGATCACCGAGACGGTCATCGCCCGCAACAAGTCGGTGGTCGGCATCAACGCCTTCGCCCACGAGGCCGGCATCCACCAGCACGGCATGCTGGCCGACAGCCGCACCTATGAGATCATGCGTCCCCAGGACGTGGGCTTCGAGGGCAGCTGGTTCGTGCTGGGCAAACACTCCGGCCGCCACGCCATCGCCAAACGCGCCGAAACCATCGGCCGTCCCATCGAGGGCGAACGCCTGGCGGCGGTGGTCGCCGGCTTCAAGCAGCGCGCCGACCAGATCGGCGAGATCAGCGACGCCGAACTGATCGCCATCATCGACCGTGTCGACGGCGTGACGGTGGCCCAGTATGCCTGATCCGAAAACCCTGTTCGACAAGGTCTGGGACGCCCACGTCGTGCGGCCCGAGACGGCCGACACGCCCGGGGTTCTGTATATCGACCTGCACCTGGTCCACGAGGTCACGAGCCCGCAGGCTTTTAGCGAGATCGAGGCGCGCGGACTGAAGGTCCGCCGCCCCGACCGGACCTACGCCACCCTGGACCATTCGACCCCGACCCTGCCGGCGGGGCTGAACGGGCTGAAGCCCTATGTCACCGCCCAGGCCGAAGCCCAGGTGCATCGGCTGGAGAAGAACTGCGCCGCCCATGGCGTGCCGCTGGCCGGCTGGGACTCCGATGATCGCGGCGTGGTCCATGTGATGGGGCCGGAACTGGGTCTGACCCAGCCGGGCATGACCGTGGTCTGCGGCGACAGCCATACGGCGACGCATGGCGCCTTCGGGGCCCTGGCCTTCGGCATCGGCACGTCCGAGGTCGGCCATGTCCTGGCGACCCAATGCCTGTTGCAGCGCAAGGCCAAGGCCATGCGGGTGACGGTGACCGGAGAACTGCAGCCCGGTGTGTCGGGCAAGGACGTCGCACTGGCCGTGATCGCCGCCATCGGCTTCGGCGGCGGCACCGGCTATGTCATCGAATACGCCGGCGAGGCGGTGCGGTCGCTGGACATGGAAGGGCGGATGACCCTGTGCAACATGTCCATCGAGGCTGGCGCCCGCGCGGGCATGATCGCTCCGGACCAGACCGCCATCGACTGGCTGCGCGGCCGCAAGCACGTCCCCGCTGACTACGAGGCTGCAACGGCCGAATGGCTGACGCTGGCCACGGACCCGGGCGCGACGTTCGACAAGGAAGTCGTCATCGACGGCGCCGCGATCCGTCCAATGGCGACCTGGGGCACGACGCCGGACGCCGGCGCTCCCATCGGTTCGCCCGTGCCCCAGCCCCAGTCGGATTCCGACCGCAAGGCCATCGCCTATATGGGCTTCACCGCCGGAGAGGCGACGACCACCCAGCCGGTGGATGTGGTCTTCATCGGCTCCTGCACCAACGGCCGTCTTCCCGATCTGCGCGCCGCCGCCGAGGTGCTGCGCGGTCGCAAGGTCAAGCCGGGCCTGCGAATGCTGGTGGTGCCGGGCTCCGAAGCCGTGCGTCGCGACGCTGAGGCGGAAGGTTTGCATGAGGTCTTCATCGCCGCCGGGGCCGAATGGCGCATTCCCGGCTGCTCGATGTGTATCGCCATGAACGGCGACTTCGTCGCGCCGGGACAACTGGCTGTCTCGACCTCCAACCGCAATTTCGAGGGCCGCCAGGGCAAGGACGCGCGCACCATCCTGGCCAGCCCCGCGACGGCGGCGGCGACGGCTGTGGCCGGGGTGCTGACTGACCCCCGCGTCTTTTTGAGCGAGGCAGTCAATGTCTGAACCCTTCCAGGTTTTGACCTCCAGGACAGTGATCCTGAGCCAGGCCAATATCGACACCGACCAGATCATCCCCGCGCGCTTTCTGACCACGACCTCGCGCGAGGGTCTGGGCAAGGCCGCCTTCCATGACTGGCGCTATGAGGCCGACGGGTCGGAGAAGCCTGAAGCCATCCTGAACCGGATCGACCCGGCCGAGCATCGCATCCTGCTGGCGGGCAAGAATTTCGCCTGCGGCTCGTCGCGCGAACACGCCCCCTGGGCCCTGTACGACTATGGGTTCCGGGCGGTGATCTCGACCGAGATCGCTGACATTTTTACATCTAACGCGTTGAAAAACGGCCTACTGCCCATCGTCGTCAGCCAGGACGTCTGGGACGATCTGGCGTCGCAGCCGGATCAGCCGGTCACGATCGACCTTCAGGCCAACCAGATCCGGCGCGGCAATGCTCAACCTGTGCCGTTCGGGGTCGAATCCTTCGCGCGCGAATGCCTGCTGAACGGGGTGGACACCCTGGGCTGGCTGCAATCAAACCTGCCTGAGATCGAAGCCTATGAGCGTTCGAGAGAGACCGTCCGATGACCAACGCCGCCCCCAAGACCTATAATATCGTTCTGCTGCCCGGCGACGGGGTCGGACCGGAAGTGACGCGCGCCGCGCGCGACGTCCTGGCCGTGATCGGCGACTTCTACGGCCACAGCTTCAACTTCACCGAACACCTGATCGGCGGCGCCGCCATCGACGAGACGGGCGAGCCCCTGCCGGAGGCGACCCGCGCGGCCTGCGTCGCCGCCGACGCGGTTCTGCTGGGCGCCGTCGGCGGACCCAAGTGGGATGGCGGCAAGCGCCGACCCGAGGAAGGTCTGCTGGCGATCCGCAAGGCGATGGGTCTGTTCGCCAATCTGCGGCCGTTGCAGGTGTCGCCGGTGCTGGCGCACCGTTCGCCGCTGAAGCGCGAGATCGTCGAAGGCGTCGATCTGATCGTCTTCCGCGAACTGACCGGCGGCGTCTATTTCGGCGAGAAGACCCGCACCGCCGACCGCGCCACCGACCTGTGCGAATACACGGTGTTGGAGATCGAGCGCGTCACCCGCGCGGCCTTCCAGACCGCCCGTCAGCGCCGCGGCAAGGTGACCTCGGTCGACAAGGCCAATGTCATGGAGACCAGCCGTTTGTGGCGCGAGGTCGTAACTCGCATCCATGCCGAGGAATTCCCCGAGATCGAGCTGGAACATGCCCTGGTCGACTCCATGGCGATGCACCTGATCAGGAAGCCGCGTGAATACGACGTCATCCTGACCGAGAACATGTTCGGCGACATCCTGTCGGACGAGATTTCGGTGCTGGGCGGCTCGATCGGCCTGCTGCCATCGGCGTCGCTGGGCACGGAGGGGCCCGGCCTGTTCGAACCGATTCACGGGTCTGCACCGGACATCGCCGGACAGGATCTGGCCAATCCGGTCGGAACCATCCTTTCGGCGGCCCTGCTGCTGCGCCACAGCCTGAAGCTGGAGGACGAGGCTGATTCGATTGAGGCCGCCGTTGCGGCTGTTCTCGCCGCCGGCGCCGTCACGGCGGACCTGGGCGGGGCGCTGGGCACCCGCGCCGCGACCGAGGCGGTCATCGACGCAATTCGAGCCATCCATTGGGCGGCGGCGCATCGGGTCCAAATGCACTGGGCGTGACCTGATCGGGGCCTGAATTTCGTACCGCAAACTCCGTTTGCTGGAACATGAACTGAGGCCAAAAGCCCCGCATGACGCAAGAATCATGTGGGGCTTCTTTTTTATTAATGACCGTTGCAAGAAAGTTGCACCGTTTACGGTCAAGCCTCTTGCGTCAAAAGCGATTGCAGTAAAACCTTCGCATCTGCGAGATTGCTAAGGGGGATTTTTGCTCATGTCGCGTGTCTGGAATCGACTTCCGGGAGCCCTCGCGCTCCTGCTTCTGACCATCGGACTGTTTTATGCGGGCGGCGCCTTCGCTCAGACGCCCGAGGCGGCTCCCGCTCTTCTGGCGCACCAATCGGCGCTGGAACTGGACGGCGCGGGCACGGCCTGGCTGGGAACCTCCACCGCTCTGGTCCTGCTGATGACCCTGCCGGGTCTGGCTCTGTTCTACGGCGGCATGGTGCGCCGCAAAAACGTCATCGCCACCATCACCCAGTCGGTCGGCGTCTTCGCCGTCGTGTCGCTGGTCTGGTTCATCGCCGGCTACAGCATCGCCTTCGGCGCCAATCCGGACGCGGCGCTTCAGCCCTATGTCGGCAGCATCGAGATGCTGTTCCTGAACGGCGTGACCCTGGGAACGGCCAACAGCCTGCTGACGGGCATTCCCGAATACCTGTTCATCGCGTTCCAGATGACCTTCGCCATCATCACCCCGGCCCTGGTCACCGGCGCCTTTGCCGAGCGGATGAAATATTCGGGCCTGCTGCTGTTCACGGCCCTGTGGTCGCTGCTGGTCTATTCGCCCATCTGTCACTGGGTGTGGGGCGGCGGCTTCCTGGGCGCCGCCGGCGTGCTGGACTTCGCCGGCGGCGCGGTCGTTCACGTCAACTCGGGTGTGGCCGGTCTGGTCTGCGCCATCTTCCTGGGCCGTCGTAAGGGCTATGGCGCCGAACCCATCATCGCGCACAACCCGGTTCTGACCATGATCGGCGCCTCGCTGCTGCTGGTCGGCTGGATCGGCTTCAACGCCGGCTCGGCGGGCGCTGCGAACGAACTGATGGGCGTCGCTCTGCTGAACACCGTCCTGGCCGCCGCCGCCGCCGCCCTGACCTGGAAGATCATCGAGCTGATCGAGAAGAAGAAGGTCTCGCTGATCGGCATGCTGTCGGGCGTGGTCGCCGGTCTGGTCGCCATCACTCCGGCCGCCGGCTTCGTCGATCCCAAGGGCGCGGTCATCATCGGCCTGATCGCTGGACCGGTCTGCTACATCTCGTCGGTCTGGATCAAGAAACTGCTGCGCTACGACGACTCCCTGGACGCCTTCGGCATCCACGGCGCGGGCGGTCTGATCGGCGCCCTGTTGACCGGCGTGTTCGCGACCACTGCGATCAACAGCCTGTCGGAAGGCGCCACGGTCGGCGCCCAGGCCCTCGGCCTGGCCTGGACCATCGCCTACAGCGCGGTCGGCACCTTCGTCATCCTCGTCATCTGCAAGTTCACCACGGGCCTGCGCGTGAGCGAGGCGGAAGAAGCCGCCGGTCTGGACACCTCGCTGCACGGCGAGAGCCTCGACCACTGACGGAAACGGGACGCGGCTCCGCCGGCCGCGTCCTGCCTGCCGAGCCCGCCTCGGCGCTAAAGAAACAGATATAATCAAGGGGATATCACTATGAAGTTTGGATTCTTCCGTTCCGCCGCTGCGGCGGCCCTCGCCACCGGCCTGATCGGCCTGGCGGCGCCCGCCTCGGCGCAAAGTGACATGGACGTCGCCTTCAACGCCGCCGTGGTCAGTGACTATGTGTTCCGCGGTTTCAGCCAGACCAGCGAAGATCCCGCCATCCAGGCCGGCGTCGATCTGACGTCCGGCAGCTTCTATGCCGGCGGCTGGGCTTCGAACGTCGATTTCGGTGACGATACCGACGCTGAAGTGGACATCTACGGCGGCTACCGCACCGAAGCTGCCGGCTTCGCCCTCGACTTCGGCGTGATCGGCTATCTGTACGTGGGCACGCCGGACGGGGCCGACTACGACTACGCCGAGTTCAAGGCCGCCGCTTCGCGCGCCGTCGGACCCGCCACCATCGGCGCCGCCGTCTATTACTCGCCCGACTTCTTCGGCGTCGATGAAGCCGCCACCTATGCCGAAATCAACGGCGCCTTCAGCCCCGCTGACAAGTGGACCATCTCGGGCGCCGTCGGCCAGCAGTGGCTGGACGTCACCGACGACTATGTGACCTGGAACGCCGGCGTCGCCTACGCCCTGACTGACAATCTGGCGCTCGACGTACGCTACCACGACACCGACGTGGACGGCGCGCCTGGCGCCGAGGACCGCGTGGTCGGCACGATCAAGCTGGCCTTCTGATCTTAGGTTAGCCGCTAATAGGATGAAGGCCCCGGAGAGCGATCTCCGGGGCCTTTTTCTTTACCTGGCGTAGCGGTTCGCGACCGGGTCGTATCGGTCCCAAACCTTGCCGTCCGCCAGTGACCGCAGCAGCTTCAGATATTCGGCATGGGTCCAGGCCAGGGGCGTGGCGGAGTCCGTGTTCTGACCCAGGGCATAGTCATGCGCGGTGGGGTCGCCGACTCCGTCCCAGACCTGTTCGGCCAGCATCAGGCCGTCGTTGGCGAACCTCTCCATGCCGCGCACATAGGTCTGGCGAATGGCGGCGATCTCTGCCGCAGACGGCGTTCCGTTCACACTGACGCGGGCCAGTTCATAGTGACCGCGTTCCCCGGTGAAGAAGGGCCAGACCCGGCCGCGTTGCCCGGGGCTCATCTCGCCGCCCACGCCATAGTTGGCGCCGGTGACATGATCCTCGCCATAGCCATCCACGCCATAGCGGCGCCAGCCGGGCGTCGTGTCGCCTTCCACACCGAAATCGTAGCGGACGCGGTACAAGTCATCCAGCGACTGGTCGTCATAGACGGGCAGGGTCGAGACGATGTGCGGATCGTCGGCCTTGCGCACGCCGTAGCGCACCAGCTCCAGGAAGCCGCCGTCCACCACACGATCCTCTGGCGGGGCGATCTGGCCGTTGGCGGCGCCGATCGGGGCCTTGTCGTTGGGGTTCTCGTTCTGGGTGATGCGGATGTAGTAGCGACCGTCGCCGAAGTCGCCGTTGATGGTGAACATCCGCTCTTCGATCTTGGACGCATAGCTGTCGGCGGCGGCCTGATAGCGGGTCGCGGCCGCCGCATCGCCCGAGACCCGGGCCATCTCGGCCGCAACCGTCAGGCCGGCGACTACGGCGGCGGTGCTGGACGGGGAATAGCCCTGCTGCTCTTCCCAGCGTTCCTGCTGAGTAAAGGGCGGCGTGATCTCGGCGTCGTTCCACAACAGCCCGACCTTGCCGCCATCGACCAGGAAGTCGGCGGCGGGCTTCAGCATGGACCGATAGTGGTCGGCCATTTCCGCATCGGACAGCCAGCCCATCTTCCACAGACGATAGCCCAGCATGATCGGCATGGCCGTCTGGTCCAACTGAACCGCGACCCATTCCAGCTCGCCATCGACATGGGTCTTTTGCAGGAACCAGCCGCCGACGCCGGTATTGCCGGGCGTGTTTGCGTCCACCTGGACCTGGGGCAGATAGTTGAAGGCCGCCAGCGGCGTCTCCTTGTCGCCCAGGGCCGCCAGGGCCATGGCCACCTGATAGAAGTCGCGCGGCCAGACCGCCTTGTAGCCGGTCGAGGATTTCGACGCGTCCACCGTGTCGCCCCAGGGGTTGGACAGCGAGGCGATCAGGGCGCCGGCGTGGGTGCGGTCCTCCTGCACCTTCAGCATCAGGGCCGAGGCATAGGCCAGTTTGCCGCCGTCGGTCGCCTGTTCGGCGATGCGCGGCAGCTCGCTCAGCGAGGCGACATAGTCCGCCCAACCCATGCGCTCGCCCTCGCCGTTGAAACGGGCCAGAACCTCGTCCAGTCCGGTCGCGAAGGCGCCGTCCGCCGCCGCCTGGGCCGCCGCCTCGCTGTCGCCGAAGCCGATGACGAAGTCGCGTTGAACGCTCTCGCCCATGCGCAGGCGCGGCAGGGCGCCGGTCATCATCGTGTTGCCCGCCGTCTCGCCGGTCGAAGCATAGGTCCAGTCCAGCTTTCCGTCCTTCAGGTCGGTCAGGCCGTCCGATGCCCCGACGAAGCCGACGCTGGCCGCAGTGAAGGCCTCACTGGGCTTCAGCACCAGATGTGTCGAGCCCTCCCAGGCGTGGAAGCCCTGGGGCGTGACGGCGCCGCGATCATCCACCCCGGTATTGGCGATGTGCGGCTCCAGCAGCAGATAGGGCGTGGCCTCGCCGCTCAGTGCCGTGATGACGACTCGCAGCACCAGGGCGTTGCGGTCAGGGTCGGTGAAGATGCGCTTCTCGATCTCGAACCGGCCGACCTTGTCGCGGGTCGTGACCTTGTAGGCGGGGGACAGCGGGCGGCCCTCGGCGTCCACGTGCAGGTATTCTGTCTTGGCCGTGGTGTCGTCGCCTTCCAGCGCCAGACCATCCGGTGTGACCACGGCGAAGCGGAGCGCCTTGATCTGGGCCTCGTGGATCAGGCCGTACATGGTCTCGGTCAGGACGCCGTCGGCGATCGAGAACCAGACCTTGGACACCGCCCCGGTCGAGCCGCCGTCGCGATATTGGCCGTCGACGTAGGCTTCGTAGGACGCGCCGGCGCCGGTCTTGGCGGCGCTGGACCAGGTCGGCAGGTCGCCCGGCGCGCCGGGCGCGACGGACTGTGCAGACGCGGCCGAGGCGACGGCCAGACCGGCGGCGCCGGCCAGGCAAAGGGTTTTGAACTTACGCATGGAGAAGCCTCACGGGTTGGGCGTGGGGGAGGGGGAATGTTCGCGCACCAGCAGGGCGCTCGCCGCCGCCAGCACGAAGGAGACGGCGCCGAGCACCAGAGCCCAGATGGCCTGGCCGTCGAACAGGGTCTTCAGGATCAGGCCCAGGACCGTGGCGGCCAGCAGCTGGGGCACGACGATGAAGATGTTGAAGACGCCCATATAGACGCCCATCTTCCGGTCCGGCACCGCCGCCGACAGGATGGCGTAGGGCATGGAAACGACTGAGGCCCAGGCGAAGCCGACGCCGATCATCGGCAGCCACAGCAGGCCCGGATCGCGGATGACGAAGACCCCGAACAGGCCCGCCGCCCCCAGCAACAGCATCAGGGCGTGGGTCGCCTTGCGGCCGATGCGCCTGGCCAGGACCGGCAGGGTGAAGGCCGCCAGGGCCGCCACGCCATTATAGACCCCGAACAGAACGCCGACCCAATCGGCCCCGGCGGCATAGGCGGCCGAGGTGGTGTCGGTCGTGCCGTAATGAACGCTGGTCACGGCGGCGGTGGTGTAGATCCACAGGGAGAACAGGGCGAACCAGCTGAAGAACTGGACGACCGCGAGACCCCGCATCGTCTCGGGCATGCGGAAGATGTCGTTCAGGATCTCGGTCGCGGCGTTGACGATCTGGCGGCGTTGCATCATCCCGACCGCGATCTGCAGCAGCCCAAAACCGGCGAAGAAGCCGGCCAGGACCAGCAGCTCCTTCTTCAGGTTCAGCGCGCCGATCAGCACGAAACCCAGGCCCCCCAGCACGGCACAGACCAGGCCCGACGTCATCCAGCCCTGAACGCTACGCGCCGGCGCCTCGGGGCCGTCGTCAGCAGGCGCGCCCAGGGCCGCCTGTTTGGCGCGCTCAAAGGCGGCGATCTGTTCGGGGCTGTATTCCTTGGTGCTCAGCACGGTCCAAAGCACAGCCGAGAACAGACCGGCGGCCCCGACATAGAAGGCGATCTTGACCGACAGGGGCACGACCCCCGCCTCGGCCGTCGAGACCACGCCGAACACGTTCGACAGCAGCCACGGCAGGACTGAGGCGAATACCGCGCCGGCGCCGATGAAGAAGCTCTGCATCGCATAGCCGGCGGTGCGCTGCTCTTCCGGCAGATTGTCGCCGACGAAGGCGCGGAACGGCTCCATGGTGATATTGATCGAGGCGTCCATGATCCAAAGCATGGCTGCGGCAAACCACAGGCCGGGGCTGTTGGGCATGGCGATCAGCGCCAGGGTGGTGGCGATGGCGCCGACCAGGAAATAGGGACGCCGACGCCCGAACCGGGTCCAGGTCCGGTCGCTGAAATGGCCGATGATCGGCTGAACCAGGAGGCCGGTCAGCGGCGCGGCGATCCAGAGGATCGCCAGCGAATCCACCTCGGCGCCCAGGGTCTGGAAGATCCGGCTGGTGTTGGCGTTCTGCAGGCCGAAGCCGATCTGGATGCCGAAGAAGCCGACGCACATGTTCCAGATCGCCAGGCCGGACAGGCGCGGGCGGTGGGCGAGCAGGGTCATGCGACGCCTCTCTTGATCGTCGTCATCCTAGGCCTTGTGCCTAGGATCCATAGACTCCGTCGAAGACGGTGCGCACCGGCGGACACCGGGAGTATGGATCCTCGGGACAAGCCCGAGGATGACGGGTTTGAGGGTTGAGGGCCGCTCATCGACGACGGCTCCGGCCCAGCGGCACGAACCGGATCGCCTGGCCGCCGCCGGGCGCCAGGGCCAGGGTCAGGACGTCGGCCGAAGTCACCTCGCGCTGCTCGATGACGATGTCCTCGCGCTTGCCGCGATAGTCGGCGTCAGGCCCGTCCCGGTAGATCTCCGCGCGATAGCGGCGACCGTCGTCCAGGAAGTCGAGGTGCGCGGTCAGAACACGCGGATGCTCGTCGGTGATGGCGCCCAGGGCCCAGACGTCGGACGTCCGGTCCTTGCGCGCAATGGCGACATAGTCGCCGATCTCGGCCGCCAGCACCCGGGTCTCGGCCCAGTCGCAGGGCACGTCCTTGATGAACTGGAAGGGCGCCGGATTGGCCTCGTAGTTGACCAGCAGATCGGCCGCCATCTGGATCGGGCTGTAGATCACGACATAGAGGGCCAGCTGCTTGGCCCAGGTGGTCTGCACCCCGCCGGGGCTGCGCGTCTCCATGCCGAAAATGCCGGGGGTATAGTCCATCGGCCCGGCCAGCAGGCGGGTGAAGACCAGGTTCGGCTCGTGCTCGGGCGGATTACCGGGGTTGCCCCAGGCCGAATATTCCATGCCGCGCTGGCCCTCGCGGCTGATGATGTTCGGATAGGTGCGGCGCAGGCCGGTGTCCTTGAACGGTTCGTGGGCGTTGATCGCCACCTTGTGACGCGCGCCCGCCTCGACGACCTTCATATGGTGTTGAGCCATCGCCTGGCTCTCGTGCCAGGCCATGACCATCTGGCCGTCCGGCCCGGCGACGCGCGCGCCTTGCGCGTCGGCCACATAGCCGGTCTTGACCGAATGGACGCCCAGGCGGCCGTACAGCGCCATCGCCGCCTCAAGCTGCTGCTCGTAATGGAAGGCGTTGCCGCCGGTCTCATGGTGGCCGATCAACTGAACGCCCTTGGAAGCGGCGTAGGTCGTGACCCGTTCAAGATCGAAATCCGGATAGGCCTCGGTGAAGCTGAAGTCCGAACCATTGGCGAACCACTGGCCGTCCCAGCCCTTGTTCCAGCCCTCGACCAGAACCCCGCCGAAGCCGTGCTTGGCCGCGAAGTCGATGTGTTTCATCGCGTTCTCGGTGGTGGCGCCGTGTTTGGGACCGGAGTTCCAGCTCTTCAGCTCCAGGTGCATCTCCCACCAGACGCCGACGTATTTCATCGGCTTGAACCACGACACGTCGCCCAGCTTGTTGGGCTCGTTCAGGTTCAAGATCAGGCTGGACTCGATCAGGCCCGCCGCAGTGTCCGACACCTGCAGCGTCCGCCAAGGCGTATGGAACGGCGCCTGGCGCACCACGGCGGCGTTGGTCAGGCCCGGCGTCAGCTGGGCGCGGAACTTCGTCTCCTCCGACCGCCGCAGGTTCATCCCGGCGTAGTCGACGCAGGCGGCCTCGTGGATCGAGACGTGCAGGCCCGACTGGCCCTTGACCGTCATCGGCGTCTGGGCGCTGCCGACCGCGCTGATCGGGGTGCGGCTGTAGAGGTATTCCTCGCGGTTCCATTCCCAGGCCGGGCACCATAGGGCTTCGCCGTCTTCGGCCAGGTTGAACTCGGTGATCTCCGACCCGATGCGCACCGTCTTCAGCGCGGCCTGGTCCGGGAACTCGTAGCGGAAGCCCAGGCCGTCGTCATACAGGCGGAACACCACGTCAACGCGGCGTTGCAGGCCGGCGGTCTCGGCGTAGCTGACCCGCCATTCGTTGTAGTGGTTGCGGATGAACCGCCGCTCGCCCCACGGCTGCTCCCAGGTCTCGTCCACCGTCACCGGTTGGCCGGCGGTCAGGGCCAGACCGCGCTCCAGCGCCGGGGCGTCGGTCAGTAGGAAGCCCAGCTTCGACGGAGCGACGACCATCCGCCCCTGACGCAGGACGGCGTACATCGGCCGGCCGTCGTTGTCGGTGAAGGCCTCGACCGTCAGGACGCCGCCGGGCGAGCTGGCGCGGGCATGGACCGGGCTGGTTTGGGCGCGAACGCCCGTCGCGCCGAAGGCCAGGATCGAGGCGCCGCCGAGGGCCAGAAAGGATCTACGCTTCATCATCGGAACTCCGTTACGCCGCCTCTTGCCAACCGCCGCGAACGGTGGCTGAAATGTTTGCAGAAAAATTTGCAGTCAAAACAGGCTGTGCTGGGGACCCGCGACCTTGAGCCGCAAGACCACTCGACTTGAAGACATTGCGCGCCTGGCCGGCGTGTCGGTCGCCACCACCTCTCGGGCGCTGAACGACAGCCCCGCCGTCAACGACCGCACCAAACAACTGATCTGGAAGCTGGCGAAGGAGCACGACTACCCGTTCCGCCGCTACATGCCCGCCGGCCCGATCGGGGCCCAGGGCACGATCGCCCTGGTGACGCCACGACCCCAGGGACGGGAAGGCCGGATCTCCGACCCCTTCTTCCTGGAGCTGCTGGCCGGGGTGGGCGAGGCGGCGCGCGAACGCGGCTGCGACCTGCTGATGAGCCATATTTCGCCCGCCACCTATGACGAACTGGCGGCGGCGATGAACACCAGCCGCGCCGACGGCGTGATCTTCCTGGGCCAGTCCAGCCTGCACGCCGCCTTCAACCGGCTGGCGGCCGGTGACTACCGGTTCGTGGTCTGGGGCGCCGACCTGCCGGAACAAGACTATTGCTCCATCGGCTCCGACAACTTCTCGGGCGGTCGTCGCGCGACCTCGCATCTGGCGCGGCTGGGGCGCACGCGGATCGTGTTCTTGGGCGATCTGGATCCGCCCGAGGCGATGCAGAGGCACCGGGGCTATCTGGAGGCGCTGGAGACGGCGGGTCTGTCCGTTGACGCCGAACTGATCGTCCCCGCCCATTTCGAGGTCGAGTCCGCCGAGGCGGCCGTTGACGCCCTGGTTCGCCGGGGCGTGCGGTTTGACGGCGTGGTGGCGGCGTCCGACCAGATCGCCCTGGGCGCGGTGCGCGCGCTGGAACATGCCGGACTGACCGTGCCCGGCGACGTCTCGGTGATCGGTTTCGACAATGTGCCCTTCAGCCGCTACTCGCGCCCGGCCCTGTCCACCATCGCCCAGGACACGATGAAGGCCGGCCGGCTGATGGTGTCCAAACTGCTGGACCACGGGGGCGCGACGGCCGGTCGGTCGGAACGCGTTCCCACCGATCTGATCGTTCGCGAGACCTGTGGCGGCTGACCGGTTCATGCCAGTCTGAAGACCAGGCCGGCGAGCGGGGGCAGGGTGGAGCCGTCGGCCTCAGTCCAGTTGATCGCCTCGATCCGCGTCGCCTCGACCGGCGGACGCCAGTCGATGGGATCGTGGCCCAGATTGAAGACGCACAGGAGCCGCTCTCCGCTCCCGCCGCGCTCCTGTCGTTCGAACACCAGCAGGTGCGAGGTCTCGATCGGCGTCATCCCGCCATAGCGCAAGGCCGGATGCTGATGACGCAGCCGGATCATCCGGCGCGCCACCTTCAGGGTCGAGGCCGGATCGGCCTCCTGCGCGTCCACCGCCAGCGGCAGGTGGCGCGCATCGACCGGCAGCCAGGGTTCGACGGTCGAGAAGCCGGCGTTGGCCTGATCCGCATGCCAGGGCATGGGGGTCCGGGCGCCGTCGCGGCCCAGGGTCTCGGGCCAGTTGGCGATGGCCTCGGGATCGACCAGCCGCTCGAACGGCACCTCGGCCTGGGGCAGGCCCAACTCCTCGCCCTGATAGACGAAGACATTGCCGCGCAGGCAGACCAGCAGCAGCAGGGCCATCTCGGCGAAGGCCTTGCGGTCCCGGCCCTGGGCCCAGCGTGACACGGCGCGCGGCGCGTCGTGGTTCGAGAAGGTCCATGAGGGCCAGCCCTCGCCCTGCTGGTCCGGCCACATGGTCTCGCCCTGGGCGACCAGTTCGCTCTTCAGCGTGTCGGCGTACAGATACAGGAAGCCATAGGCCGAGTGCAGGCGGTCGGTCCCGGCGGTGTATTCCTTCATCTCGCGGTCGGCATGGTCGCCGCCCACCTCGGCCACGGTGAACCGGCCCTCATAGCTGTCGGTCAGGGCGCGGATCCGGTTCAGGAAGCCGATGATCTCGGGCTGGCTCTGGTTGTTGATCTTGTCCTGGAAGTCGAACGGGCGGGTGCGTTTCTTGCCGTCGTTGATCGGCGGATTGTCGGTCAGCTTCAGGTCGTGGATGGAGAAGTTGATGGCGTCCAGTCGGAACCCATCCACCCCCCGGTCCAGCCAGAACCGCGCCGCCGCGATCAGGGCGTCCTGTACCTCGGGATTCCGCACGTTCAGCTGGGGCTGCGAGGCCAGGAAGTTGTGCATGTAATACTGGCCGCGACGCGCGTCCCAGGTCCAGGCCGGACCGCCGAACACCGACTGCCAGTTCGACGGCGGCGATCCGTCCGGTTTGGCGTCGGCCCAGACGTACCAGTCGGCGTGCGGGCCGCGGCGCGAGGCGCGGCTGTCCAGGAACCAGGGGTGTTCGTCCGAGGTGTGCGAGAAGACCTGGTCGATCACCACCTTCAGGCCCAGGTCATGGGCCCGCGCCACTAGGGCGTCGAAATCGGCCAGGGTTCCGAAGATCGGATCGACATCGCAATAGTCGGCGACGTCATAGCCGAAGTCCTTCATCGGCGAGGTGAAGAAGGGCGACAGCCAGATCCCGTCCACGCCCAGCGAGGCGACATGGTCCAGATGGTGGGTGATCCCCTTCAGGTCGCCGACGCCGTCGTCGTTCGCGTCGGCGAAACTGCGCGGATAGATCTGGTACAGCACCGCACCCCGCCACCATTCAGTGTGGGCGGTCGCCGGCTGGGCGGCGGTCGCGAGGTCGAGGGTAGGGGCGTTCACTGTGGGGCGCTCTTGCAAATCAGATAGTCGAGAGGGGCGATGCGGACGGCGTAGCTGGCCGGGGCCGAAGCCTGGGATTCGCAGTCGCCGCGAACAGACTGCCACCGCCGCGAACCGGGCTCCACCTCGACCTGGGCCGTGACTTCGGCGGTCGAGGTGTTGAACAGAACCAGGGTCTCCCCTCCGGCCTCGTCCATGCGGGACATGGCGAACAGGCCCGGCGCCTCGCCGGCCGCGCGGACGACCTGACGGCCGTGGCGCAGCGCCGGCTCGGCGGCGCGGATCCGGGCCATCTCGGCGATGGCCGTATAGAGGGGCGCCTCGGTCGAATAGGGCGTCTGGCGACCGCCGATGGGCTGCTCCGCCGCATAGACGGCCGTCTGGCTGGCGAACATGTCCTGGCGCGAGTTCCCGTAACCGCCGGCGCCAGCGAAACCCTGTTCGTCGCCGTAATAGAGGGTCGGCACGCCGCGGCTGAACATCATCAGGGCATGGGCCAGTTTCACCCGCGCCAGGATCTCGGCCTCGTCGGCCTCGGGCTTGGCCTGTTTCACGAAGAAGCCGGCCCGGCCCATGTCGTGGTTGCCCAGGAAGGTCGGCAGGATGGCGGCCGTCTCCGCCCCCTTGGCGTAGACGGCGTCGGCCGCGAACAGCTTGGCCAGGGCGTCGGTCCCCGACTTGCCCGAGGCGACGTCCACCGCCGTCTTCTGGAACGGGAAGTCCAGGACGGCCGGATAGGCGTCTACCCGCGTGAACCGCGCCGTGACCGCCGGGTCATGGTCATAGACCTCGCCGAAGATGTGGAAGTTCGGGTTTCCCTTGGCCCGCGCCCGCTCCTGCATGGCGGGGATGAAGGCCTGCCAGAACTCGGGGTTCACGTGGCGGGCGGTGTCGATGCGGAAGCCGTCGATCCCGTACTTGTCGATCCAGCCGCCGAAGATGTCGATCATGCCCTGGACCACGACCGGATCTTCGGTCAGCAGGTCGTCCAGGCCGGCGAAGTCCCCGTCCAGCGAGCTCTCGCCCGCAAACGTGCTGTCGCCCCGGTTATGATAGTGGATCGGGTCGTTCAGCCAGGCGGGAACCTTGGCCGTCTCCTCGCCCGCCGGAACATAGGGACTGTAGGCGTAGTCGGGCCGGGTCAGGCGCGAGAAATCCCGCCCGTCAAAACCCTCGTTGATCGCCGCCCCGTCCAGCCCGCCGCGACGGGTGTAGGGATAGTCGGCCCGGCTGCGGTATTCGCAGGGCCGGTCGGGACACTCGCGATAGCGGATCACGTCGGCCGTGTGATTGGCGACGATGTCCAGATAGACCTTCATGCCCCGCGCATGGGCCGCATCGACCAGGGCGCGCATCGCCGCCTCATCGCCGAAATGCGGATCGACGGCGGTGAAGTCGGTGATCCAATAGCCGTGGTGGGCCGCGCCGGTGTATTCGCCGTGCGTCTGGACCGGCTTGTTCTTGAAGATGGGCGCCAGCCAGACCGCCGTCGCGCCCAGGCCCTGGATATAGTCCAGCCGCTGCGTCACCCCGGCTAAATCGCCGCCGTGGTAGAAGTCGGTGTCGGACGGATCAAAGCCGCTCTTCAGCCGCTCGGGCGCATAGCCGCCGTGATCGTTCGACGGATCACCGTTGGCGAACCGGTCGGGCAGCAGGAAATAGATGACCTCGTCCTGGGGCGGGCGCTTACGTAACGCCGCCAAGGCGTCCGACGCCTGAACGGGCAGGGGAGAGGTCGAGGCCAGCAGGGCCGCAGCCATCATCACGGCGCGCTTCGGCGTCTTCCACAGTCGGTTGAGCGTCATCCGGTCGTCCTCCTGTCCGGAAAGTGCAAAGCCTTCCAGATCGATTTGCAAGATTTTGCAGTCCCGGCGTCATGTGTCAACGCGCATTAGAATGCTGCGATGCAGCATTCATCCGCCATGAACTGGCGCAAAAGCGGCTAATATGGGGTGGAAGCCAAGCTTAAGGTGCGGCCAAAATGCGCCGCAGAGATTAACCGCTTGCAAGAATGACAAATGTTTGCATATTTTTGCGAAGGCTTCGGTTGCGACATTCAGAATCGCGACAGCCTCAGGGAGGATGACCATGTCTCAACGTCTTAACCGGCGCATGCGCCTGATGTCGGGCGCCGCATTCGGCGCCGCCATGCTGATGTCCGTCAGCAATGTTCACGCCCAAACCGCCGTTCAGGCTGACGAGCAGGCCGCCGAGGTCGGCGAGATCGTCGTCACCGGCATCCGCCGCTCGATCGAGGCCTCGATCTCGGCCAAGGCCAACAACACCTCGATCGTCGAAGTCATTTCGGCCGAGGACATCGGCAAGCTGCCGGACGTCTCCATCGCCGAATCCCTGGCCCGCCTGCCGGGCGTGACCTCGCAGCGCCTCGACGGCCGCAGCCAGGCCATCTCGATCCGCGGTCTCGGCCCCGACTTCACCACCGCCCTGCTGAACGGCCGTGAAATGGTCACGACCGGCGACAATCGCGGCGTCGAGTTCGACCAGTTCCCCTCAGAACTGCTGGGCGGCGTGACGGTCTACAAGACCCCGGACTCGGCCCTGATCGGCCAGGGCCTGGCCGGCACCGTCGACATGCGCACCATTCGCCCCCTGGCCTATGGCCGCCAGGCCGTCGCCGTGAACTATCGGCATGAGTGGAACGACATCGGCGCCCTGAACTCGGGCACGACCGACAGCGGCGACCGCTACACGATTTCCTACATCGACCAGTTCATGGACGGGACGCTGGGCGTCGCCCTGGGTTACGCCCACATGAGCTCGCCGTATCAGTCCGAACGGTTCAACGCCTGGGGCTATCCGACCTATTCTGACGGCAATCTGCTGACCGGCGGCGTCAAACCCTATGTCATGTCGTCGGAGCTTGAGCGCGACGGCTATATGGGCGTGCTGGAATGGCGCCCGAACGACCGCATCCACTCGACGATCGACGCCTTCTATTCCGAGTTCAAGAACACCCAGGTCCTGCGCGGCATCGAGTTCCCGCTGGCTTGGGGCGGCCTGGCCGAAAGCCCCGGTCGCTCCGACACGGTTCTGGGCGGTTGCCAGATCACCAACAACGTCGCCACTCCCAACGTCTGCCGTCCGGGCCCGTCGCTGCGCCCCGGCTACACGGTGGAAGACGGTCTGATCGTCGCGGGAACCTGGGACAACATCAAGGGCGTCGTCCGCAACGACCTGAACAAGCGCGACAGCAAGATCACCGCCCTGGGCTGGAACACCGAGTTCGTCGCCAACGACGACTGGACCCTGGGTCTGGACCTTAGCTATTCGAAGGTCGAGCGCAACGACATCATCCTGGAAACCAACGCTGGCACGGGCCGCAACATCAACGGCGCCCTCGACACTCTAGGCTTCGAACTGACCGATGACGGCGTCACCCGCTTCACCAGCCAGCTCGACTACGCCGATCCGACCCTGATCCGCATCACCTCGGCCCAGGGTTGGGGCGGGGATGTCATCCCCGGCGGCCAGGTCGGCTATATGAACACCCCGTCCATTGAGGACGAGATCAAGGCCGTTCGCCTGACGGCCAACCACACCCTGTACCAGAGCCCATTCAAGTCCATCGACTTCGGCTTCAACTATTCCGAGCGCAACAAGACCTTCGTCAACGATCAGTACTACATCGGCGTCCCCGGCGGCGGCGACCTGTTCGTGCCGTCGGAATATCTGCTGGAACCGACCGACCTCGGCTACCTCGGCATCTCGCAGGTGCTCAGCTACGACGCCCTGGGCCTGGTCAACAGCGGCCTGCTCGACCTAGTGCGCAACCCCAACGCCGACGTCGCCGCCGGCAACTGGGAAGTGACGGAAAAGGTCTCGACCGCCTATGTCCGCGCCAACATCGACCATGAGCTGTTCGGTCGCCCACTGACCGGCAATGTCGGCATGCAGTTCGTCTACACCGACCAGCAGTCCAGTGGATTCTCTGCCCGCCAGGTCGGTCCCGGCGTGTCGGAAACCATCGCCGTCAGCGGCGGTGTGGATTATCTGGAGATCCTGCCCAGCTCGAACTTCATCCTGGAAGTCGGCGATGACCTGTTCGCCCGCTTCGCCGTGGCTCGCACTCTGGCGCGCCCGCGGATGGACGACATGCGCGCCTCGCAGAACTATTCGTTCAGCGTGGCCAACAACATCCCCACCGCCCAGCCGGACAATCAGTCGCCCTGGAGCGCCAGCGGCGGCAATCCCCAGCTGCGGCCCTATATCGCTGATGTGGCGGATATCTCGGTCGAGAAGTATTTCGCCAACCGCAAGGGCTATGTCTCGGTCGCGGCCTACTACAAACACCTCGAAAGCTATGTTTACAATCATAGCGAGATTGTCGATTTCACCGGCTATCCGACGGGCGGTGTGACGCCGGTTATCAACCAGGGCCTGTCCTCGCGGCCGGACAACGGCGACGGCGGCTGGATCAAGGGGATTGAGTTCTCGGTCTCGGCGCCGTTCGACATCATCCATCCCGCTCTGGAAGGCTTCGGCGCCCTGTTCAGCGCCTCCGCCACCGACAGCGAGGTCCAGCCGGATCCGACCCAGGCCCCCACGACCATGCCGGGCCTGTCGGAAACCGTCATGAACGGCACCGTCTACTATGAGCGCTACGGCTTCCAGTCGCGGATCTCGGCCCGCTACCGCTCCGACTACCTGGGCGAGGTGGCCGGCTTCGGCAACGGCCGCACCCTGCGTTCGGTGGCGGCGGAAACCGTCGTCGACGCCCAGGTCGGCTACGAGTTCCAGTCCGGGCCGCTGGAGGGCCTGTCCGTCCTGGCCCAGGTCAACAACCTGACCGACGAACCGTTCAAGACCTTCCAGAACGGCGATGAGCGCCAGACCATCGATTATCAGAGCTACGGCCGGACCTTCGCGGTGGGCATGAACTACCGCTTCTGATTTCTCTCCTGAGCCAACTGGGCCGCCTCGGAAACGAGGCGGCCTTTTCTTTTGGCGCGGCGGACCCGCTGCGACGGATATCAGGAGGCCAGGAGGGCGGGCAGGAAGACTGCGTCGATCAGCGCCTCCAGCTGGCGCATGTCCGGGGGACGCCCCTCCAGCAGGGAAATGCCCAGAATATAGGCCCCCGGCACGCCGGCGATCACCTCGGACGCGGCGCCGGGCTTCAACCGTTCTCCTCTTCGGGCGGCGCGGACGAGCACCTCCTTCAGGTGTGCGGCGCCCATCTTGTGCAGGTCGGCCGCCAGGACCGTGAGCAGTTCCGGATCGTCGCGACCGGCCAAAACGACACTGGCGAAGATGCGCGCCCTGCGCGCCGTCAGGGTCGTGGCGATCGTCCGCGCCAGTTCAACCAGATCGTCACGCAGATTGCCCGTATCCGCGACTGCGACCGGCAGGGTCGCCAGTTCTCCTTGCAGGGCTGCGAGGACCAGGTCGCGCTTGTCGGCGTAGCGCCGGTAGATCGCGGGGATCGACCCGCCGGCGCGCCGGGACACCTCCGCCAGGGACAGGGCGTCGAAGCCGACATCGGCCAGAACGTCCAATGTGGACTCCAGGATGGCCCGGTCTATCGCGAGGCTCTTGGGGCGTCCTGCGCGAGTAGGTTGATCTCCCGTCAGTCGATCCGGCTGCTTCAAACTATCGCTCATTCATATCCTTCGCCAGATCTTGAACAACGCCAGAAGGGCGACGGGGATCATGGTGAAAGTCGATAGGATCGCCATCGTCTCGAACATGTCCGCCTTGTCCCACACCTGCCCGACTGCATCCACGGCCGTTCCGTTCACAGCCGGCCCGACCAGTTGATACAACCCAAACTGAAGGCCGATTGATCCGTAGATCAGCACGCTCGGCAAGGTTTCCCCACGCGCTTCGATTCTCGTGAGACCGACCGTATTGCTCTGCTTCCAGGTCAGATAGAGGCTGAAGATCTGGAAGAAGGACCAGGTCACGAACCACCAGCCGAGATAATTGCTGTAGGGCACGCCGAAAAGACCGCCTCCGTCTTCCCAGATCCAGGTCTTGCTGACCGTAGACGCCCAATGATCCGTCGATACATCCCACATCGTCATCACTGCCCCGGCGACCACGGGCAGGGCGAATGTGTTCAGGCGGTGGGGCCAGCCTCTACGCCAGTCCAAATGCACATCAGCCTGGTCTAGAAGCGTGCTCGCCACCATCCAGCAAACGTATCCAAGGCCGAAATAGATTACGCCGATTGCGGTGGGCACGTAGAACAGTTTGTAAACGCCGGTGTAGTGATAATTCCCGAATGGAAAACCTGTGACGATGCTCAGGTTTTCGAACCCATTGCTTACGACGTAAGCCACGACCAGAAACAAGAGAATTCCCCCCGCGCCGTAACGGCGCGCCCCGTGGAGGATGGCGAACGGGAAGACGAACAGGAGCGGAACGGCCATTCCGGCGCCGGGCCCAAGAACGAACTGCAATCCTAGAGCCAGGGCGATGGTCAGGATGGCCAGGGCCCACGACACGCCGCTCGACCAGCCGCCCGCCGAGGCTTTTCCTCCCCAGTACGCTTCACCCATAGTCACAGCCTCCATCGGTTGGAGCGCCTGTCTTAGACCTGAATAACGTTACGGTATATGATCGTAATGTGAAATCTGAATTCGCTCCGACAGCCAGGGCGCGACGCGCCGAACGGGCCGTTCAGCCTGCCAAAGTTTGGTTACAGCCGGCGCTTTTCTGCTGGACGGCGCGTTCGGGATGCCCGAACCAAGACGATCAGAACCGCGCGGGCAAAGCGCGGCCGTCCTTAGTTCTATTCGTAGGGGGAATTCATGTCCGCTCCAGAGGCCGCAAAGCGCCAGGGTACGACCCTGGCCTTCGCCTATGTCACCAGCCTGTTTTTTGCTTGGGGGTTCGTGACATCGCTGATCGATCCGCTGATCGCTGCGGTGAAACGAGTGTTCGATCTCAGCTTGGCGGAAGCTATGCTGACCGCGTCGGCTTGGTTCATCGCCTATGGTCTGGCGTCGCTGCCAGCGGCTTGGGTTCTATCCAGGTTCGGCTACAGCCGCTCTATCATCGTGGCGCTATCGACGATGGTTGTTGGCTGCCTGATAGTGCCGGTCGCCACCATTGCGGATGTCTACGGTCTGGTGTTGTTGGCTCTGTTCGTCATAGCATCGGGCGTGACGCTGTTGCAGGTCGCCGCCAATCCGTTGTCGGCCTCGCTGGGCGCCCCCACGACCGCGCACCTGCGTCTAACCTTCTCGCAGGCCTTCAATTCTCTGGGCGCCACCCTGGGTCCGGTGATCGGATCGACCGTCCTACTGACTGGAGGTGTCTTTGCTGCGGATGCGGTGATTAACGCCGCGACGCGCGGGGAATCGTTGCGCTCCATTGACTTAGCCTTCTTGGCCGTCGGCGCCTTCTTCGCCGTCGTCGCAGTCTTTATCTGGACAGCGCGTAAGCAGATCGACAATGCGGTGCAGAGCCAGCCCGCCGTCGGTGTTGTATCGCCCTTCAGCGCCTTCAAGTCGCGCTGGGCCGTGTTCGGCGCTCTGGCCATCTTCTTTTACGTCGGCTCCGAAGTAACCATTGGCACCCTGCTGATCCCGTTCATCAGCTCTAGCGAAGGCTTAGGCGTCGCCGCCCATGAGGCCGGCCACATGGTCGGTTGGTACTATTGGGGCGCTGCGATGGTTGGTCGTTTCGTAGGCAGCGCCTTGCTTACGCGCGTGCGGGCGCCGATCCTTCTCTCGATCTGCACGGTCACCGCAGCGGTGCTTGCCCTCGTCGTTACTCAGACGGAGGGCGCAACGGCTGCCTACGCCGCCCTGGCTATCGGCTTCTTCAACTCGATCATGTTCCCGACGATCTTTACACTGACGCTGGAACGGTCCAGCGCCAAAGCATCGGCGACTTCGGGCCTCTTAATTTTCGGCATCATCGGGGGGGCTATCTTGCCGCCCATTGCAGGGAAGGTGGCGGACAATCTCGGTGCAATCACGCCCGCCTTCTTCATTCCTCTGGCGGGCTACGTCGTCCTGATCTGCTTCGCCATCGCCTGCGCCCGCACCAAGGCCAAGGCGGAAGTGACGACGACCGTGTCGCACTGAAGCGTCAGGCCTGAACAAGACAAAGGGCGCGGAGGGAAGCCTCCGCGCCCTTCTTCATTTCCAGGGGCTCGTCAGCCGTCGATCAGGGCCTGAAGGATCGGCGCCAGCCGGTCGCGCATCTTTTCGCACTCGGCCTGTTCGATATCGAAACTGCCGCCGCCCAGTTCGCGGCTGACCGACATGCCCATGATGAAACCGGCCAGCAGACGCGCCCGCACCTTGGCGTCCGGTCCGCTGATCCAGTCTTCCAGAGGGCCGAAGAAACGATGAGTGCAACTGGTCTGCACCATCTCCGACGCCTTGGCCGAGCCGATCGAGCGCAGCATGATCGACATGCCCTTCAGCTTTTCGGCCTTCTTGGGTTCGAACACGACCTCGTGCGCCACGCGCCGGCCGAAGTCGGCCTTTTCGCCGGACATCAGGGCGGTGCCGTCACCGCAGCTGTCCAGGGCCGCCACGAACAGATCGTCCTTCGAACCGAAATAGCGGCTGATCAGGGCCGCATCGACCCCGACATCCCGCGCGATGTCGCGCATGCCCACGTCGTCATAGCTCTCGGCCGCGAATCTTTCGCGTGCAGCGTCAAGGATGGCCGTGCGGGTTGCAGCGGCGTTCCTCGGGCGGGGGCCGGGACATAACAAGGGGGTGACACTCCAGAAATCAATAACCGTAGACACCATATGGCTTTGTCAACGCCTGTTGACAAGCTCCACGATGCCTCGCATTAAGTCACCATGCGTTGACAACGGCCGACTCCCCATCGGCCTCTGTCCGCACGACTGGGATTTACCTCCGACAGGGAGATTGCGCAGATGCGCGGGCTGAAGATTGCGGCCGTGTCCGTCATGGTGACGGGTGCGCTTTATGGATGTTCCCCGAAGGCTGAAGGCCAGGCGCCCGGCGGCGCCCCGCCGGTGACTGTGGCTACGCCGCTGCAGCAGCAGGTGGTGGACTGGGACGAATTCACGGGCCGGTTCGAAGCGGTCGAGAGCGTGGACGTGCGCGCCCGCGTCGGCGGCTATGTCCAGGCCGTTCACTTCCGCGACGGCCAGATGGTCCAGAAGGGGCAGCTGCTGTTCACCCTGGACCCGCGTCCGGCCCAGGCCGCTCTGGCTCAGGCCCAGGCCCAGGTGGCGCAGATGCAGTCGCAGCTGACCCTGGCCCGCGCCAACCTGGCCCGCAGCGAGACCCTGCTGGCCTCGCAGGCGGTGTCCAAGGCCGAGTATGACGCCAACAAGGCCGCGGTCGATGCGGCCGTGGCCAATATCGCCGCCGCCAATGCGGCCGTGCGGACGGCTCAACTGGATCTTGAATACACCCGCGTCACGGCGCCGACCTCGGGCCGCGTCTCGGATCGTCGCGTCGATCCGGGCAATCTGGTCGCGGGCGGCTCCTCGGCCGGCGACATCCTGACCACCATTATCTCGGGCGGTCCGATCCACTTCGTCTTCGACGGGTCGGAAGCGGTCCTGCTGAAATATCTGCGCGACGGCGGCGCCGCCAACGGCGCCCCGGTCCGCATCCGCCTGCAAGATGAAAGCGGCTTCACCCGCACCGGCCGCCTGGACTTCTCGGATAATGCGCTGGACACGTCTTCGGGCGTCATCCGCATGCGCGCCATCGTGTCGAACGGCGACGGCTTCCTGCGTCCCGGCCTGTTCGGCCGCGCCCAGGTCGCGGGCGCCGGCTCCTACGACGCCCTGCTGGTGCCCGACACCGCCATCGGCACGGATCAGTCGCGCCGCATCGTCTCGGTCGTCAACGCCGACGGGTCGGTCACGGCCAAGCCCGTCCAGCTGGGTCCGATCGTCCAGGGTCTGCGCGTGATCAAGTCGGGCCTGGCCCCGACCGACCGCGTGATCATCGCTGGTCTCCAGCGCGCCGCCCAGCCGGGCTCCAAGGTCACGCCCAAGAACGGCCGCATCGCCCCCGTCGCCGAACAGGCGTCGGACGCGCCGGTCACCCAGGCGGCGCCGGCTTCGACCGGTTCGTTCGCCAGCAGCTTCTCCACCGGCGACTAAGCCATGAACATATCCCGCTTCTTCATCGACCGGCCGATCTTCGCGGCCGTGATCTCGGTGGTGATCACCATCATCGGCGTCTTCGCCTATCCGCTGCTGCCCCTGTCGCAGTATCCGGAGATCGCGCCGCCGACGATCACCATCAACGCCACCTATCCCGGCGCCTCGGCCGAGACCCTGGCCGAAACCGTCGCCGCCCCCATCGAGCAGGAGGTGAACGGCGTCGAGGACATGCTGTACATCACCTCGTCGTCCACCTCGGACGGGGCGGTGGCCATCACCGTCACCTTCCAGCCCGGCACCGACCTCGACGCCGCCCAGGTGCTGGTCCAGAACCGCGTCTCCCTGGCTGAACCCCGTCTTCCCGACGCGGTCCGCCAGACCGGCGTCGTGGTCAACAAGGCCGAGAGCGGCTTCCTGATGGTGCTGGGTCTGACCTCGCCCGACGGCTCGCTCAGCAACGACTATGTCGGCAACTACGGCAACTCGACCCTGCGGGACCGCCTGCTGCGGCTCGAGGGCGTGGGCGCGGTCCAGGTCTTCGGCGGCGGCAACTATTCGATGCGGATCTGGATCGACCCGGCCAAGGCGGCCGAGCGCAACCTGACCGGCCCCGACATCGTCGCCGCCCTTCAGGCCCAGAACGTCCAGGCCGCCGCCGGCTCGATCGGCCAGCCCCCGTTCGCGAACAACGCCTCGGCCTTCCAACTGCCGATCCAGGTTCAGGGTCGTCTGACCGATCCCGACCAGTTCTCCAACGTCGTCCTCAAGACCGACAGCGAAGGGCGCGTCACCTATCTGCGCGACGTGGCGCGGATCGAACTGGGCGCTCAGGATTACGGCATCCGCGGCTTCTTCGACGGCGAGCGCGGCGTCGGTCTGGCCATTGTTCAGCAGCCGGGGGCCAACGCCCTGGGCACCGCCGAACGCGTCCTGGCCGAGGTCGAGGCCGTCCAGGCCGAACTGCCCGCCGGCATGAAGCTGTCCGTCCCCTATAACCCGACCGAATTCGTCGCCGCCTCGGTCGAGTCGGTTCAGCACACCCTGGTCGAGGCCGTCATCCTGGTCGTGATCGTGGTCATGATCTTCCTTCAGACCTGGCGCGCGGCCATCATTCCCATCGTGGCCATTCCGGTCGCCCTGGTCGGCACCTTCGCGGTGCAGCTGGCCCTGGGCTATTCGATCAACTCGCTGTCCCTGTTCGCCCTGGTCCTCGCCGTCGGCATCGTCGTCGATGACGCCATCGTCGTGGTCGAGAACGTGGAGCGGGCCATCAGCGAAGGCCTGTCTCCAAAGGAGGCCGCCTATCGATCGATGCAGGAGGTCTCGGGCGCCCTGATCGCCATCGGCCTGGTGCTGGTGTCGGTGTTCGTGCCCACCATGTTCGTTCCGGGCATTCCGGGCATCTTCTATCGCCAGTTCGCGGTGGTCATCGCCTCGGCCTCGGTCATCTCCCTGTTCGTGTCGCTGACCCTGTCGCCGGCCATGGCCGCCCTGCTGCTGAAGCCGCACAGGAAGGACCACGAGAAGGCGCGCAAGCCGGGCGTCCTGGGCTCCGTCGTCTATTACGGCGGCTGGGCCGGGCGTAAGTTCAACGAGGGCTTCGACTGGCTGTCGGATCGCTACGGCCGTCTGACGGCGCGCCTGGTGCGCACCGTCGGCCTGGTCCTGATCATCTACGCCGGTCTGCTGGGCCTGACCGCCTGGCGTCTGGTCGATACGCCGTCGGGCTTTATCCCCGAGCAGGATCAGGGCTTCCTGATCGGCATCGTCCAACTGCCGGCCGGCGCCTCGCTGGATCGCACCGAAGCGATCATGCAACGCGCCAGCCAGATCATCCGCGACACCAAGGGCGTCGACGGCACCGTGGCCTTCGCCGGCCTCGACGGCGCCAGCTTCTCGTTCGGCTCCAACGCCGCCACCATCTTCGTGCGTCTCAGCCCCTTCGAGGACCGGACCAAGCAAGAGGCGGCCGCGGCCCTGGCCGGGGCCATCACCCAGGCCACGGGTTCGATCGAGGACGCGCAGATCTTCGTCATCGCCCCGCCGGCGGTCCAGGGTCTGGGCAACGGCAACGGCTTCAAGATGATGATCCAGGACACCTCGGGCGCCGGCTACCGCGCGCTGGAGGGGGCGACCTTCGCCATGATGGGCGCCGCCGCCCAGGCCCCGGATCAGGTCAGCCAAGTCTTCTCGACCTACAACACCGGCTCGCCCCGCATCTCGGCCGACGTGGATCGTGACAAGGCGCTGATGATGGGCGTTCAGCCCAGCGCCGTGTTCGACACCCTGGGGGTCTATCTGGGCTCGTCCTACGTCAACGACTTCAACATGCTGGGCCGCACCTATCGGGTCACGGCCCAGGCCGAGCCCCAGTACCGCGACGACATCGCCGACATCGCCAACCTGAAGACCCGCTCATCCAGCGGGGCCATGGTGCCGATCGGTTCGGTGGCGAACCTGGTCAATGACTCAGGCCCGTCGCGGATCGTCCGCTACAACCTGTTCCCCGCGTCCGAGCTTCAGGGCAATCCGGCCATGGGCGTCTCCTCCGGCCAGGCTCTGGGCATCATGGAGCAGATGGCGACCAGCACCCTGCCGCAAGGCTTCTCCTACGAGTGGACCGAACTGGCCTATCAGCAGAAGGCGGCCGGATCGGGCGCGACCATGATCTTCCTGATGGCCGTGGTCTTCGTCTTCCTGGTGCTGGCGGCCCAGTATGAGGCCTTCACGCTTCCGCTGGCGGTCATCCTGATCGTGCCGATGTGTCTGCTCGCGGCCATCATCGGGGTGAACCTGCGGGGTCTGGACAACAATATCCTGGTCCAGATCGGTCTGGTCGTTCTGATCGCGCTCGCGGCCAAGAACGCCATCCTGATCGTCGAGTTCGCCAAACAGGCGGAAGAGGAGGAGGGCATGAACCGCTTCGACGCGGCCGTGCACGCCGCCCGCAGCCGTCTGCGCCCGATCCTGATGACCTCCTTTGCCTTCATCCTCGGCGTCGTGCCGCTGATGCTGGCGACCGGCCCCGGCGCCGAAATGCGCCAGTCGCTGGGCACGGCGGTCTTCTCCGGCATGCTGGGGGTGACCTTCTTCGGCCTGATCTTCACGCCGGTCTTCTATGTCGTGACCCGTTGGATGTCGTCCAAACTGCCGCAAGGCAAGACGCCGACGCCGACCAAGACTGAAGCCGTCCGCTACGATCAAACTTCCAGCCTGACCGATCCCGATGCGCCGGCTCCGGCGACCGGGCGGGGAGGGGACATCTGATGACCCGCACCAAGACCCTCAGCTTCCTGACCACCGCAGCCCAGTTGACGGCTTCGGGCGCCCTGCTCGCCGCCTGCGCGGTCGGGCCCCGGGCGCCCGCCGCCGACCTGCCTGTGGCCGGGACGGGCGCCTTCATCGGCTCCGCCTCGACCACGGTCTCGACCGCTCCGGCGCGAGACGACTGGTGGCGGCTGTACGACGACCCGACGCTGGACGGCCTGATCCGTCAGGCCTTCGCCGAGAACAACGAGCTGGAGGCGGCCTTCGCCAACCTGCGCGCGGTTCGGGCGTCCCTGTCCGAGGCGCGCGTGGGCCGGTTTCCGACCACGACCACCAGCGCCCAGGCTCAGCGCAGCCGCGCCTCGGCCTCCACGGTCACCGGCCTGCCCGCCGGCGAGGACGCGCCCGAGGTCGACACCTATGACGTCGGTCTTACGGCCAGCTATGAGGTCGATCTGTTCGGCCGGGTGGAATCGACCATCCGCGCCGCCCGCGCCGACGCCCGCGCCGCCGAGGCCGCCCTGGCCACGGTCCAGGTCTCGGTCGCGGCCGAGACGACCCGCGCCTATGCCGACACCTGCTCGGCCAACGCCCAGATCGCGGTGGCCGAACGGACGCTGGAGCTGCAACGCAACACCGCCAATCTGACCCAGACCCTGCTCGACGGCGGGGCGGGCACCGGCCTGGACGTGGCCAGCGCCCGTGCGGCCCTGGCCCAGACGGCGGCGACCCTGCCGACCCTGCGGGCTTCCCGCAACGAGGCCCTGTTCCGGCTGGCGACCCTGACGGGCGTCACCCCGGCCGAGGCCAGCCAGGCCGCCGCCGCCTGTGTCCGGCCGCCGCAACTCAGCCGGCCGATCCCGGTCGGCGACGGCTCGGCCCTGCTGGCGCGTCGCCCCGACGTGCGTCAAGCCGAGGCCAATCTGGCCGCCGCCGCCGCCCGCGTGAACGTGGCCACCGCCAACCTCTATCCGCAGATCAGCCTGGGCGGCTCCATCGGCTCCGCGGCCCTGGAATCGAGCGAACTGGGCGACGACCAGAACTACCGTTTCAGCTTCGGTCCGCTGATCAGTTGGTCCTTCCCCAACGTCTTCGCCGCCCGCGCCCAGATCAAGGCCGCCGACGCCCGCTCCGACGCGGCCCTGGCGACCTTCGACCAGACGGTGCTGACGGCCCTGCAAGAGACCGAGACGGCGCTCAGCAACTACGCCAACGAACTGGACCGCCGCGCCGCCCTGAGCGAGGCCCGCGACCAGGCCGCCCGCGCCGCCAACCTGTCGCGTCAGCGTTTCAACGCCGGCGCCGACAGCTTCCTGGTGGTGCTCGACGCCGAACGCACCCAAGCCGCCGCCGACGCCGCCCTGGCCCAGTCGGACGCCCTGGTCACCACCTACCAGATCGCCCTGTTCCGCGCGCTGGCCGGCGGCTGGCAGGCCGACACCTGATCGAAGGCTCCGCCCTCTCGCGCAGGCGAGGGGCGGAGGTCGCCGACGTCCTCTTTCCTTTCGTCATTCCGGGCGCAGCGCAGCGGAGACCCGGAACCCAGCGGCGCCGAAGGCGAAATGGTTCAGCTGCACGATGCTGGACGACCGAGTCCGCGACAGTTTCGCGCTCCCGCGCGCCGCTGGGTTCCGGGTTTCCGGGCCAAGCGGCCCTCCGCCCGGAATGACGAAAGTAGGAGGCCAGTGGAGAGCTGACATGGTTGCTCCCCGCTTGCGGGGAGGGGCTGCGGCATTGCGTCTGCCGCGCGCGCACAGCCCGATCCGCACCCGATCCTCGGGTCAAGCCCGAGGATGACGGGCTGAATGTGTCCAACCTCGCTATCGCCTGCCCCCGCCACGCCTTTCGTCACCCTCGCCCACGCTGCGGGGGCAGCAAACCGGGTCGCAGCGCAAAGAAACGGACATTCCAACGGGCTGGAAAGGGTGAATTTCGGACCTAGACCACCGCTCTCTCTCACCGAGTTGAGCCACTCAAAACTTTGCGTCCTCGCCTTACGGCGATGTCCTATTGAGCCGCTCGTACGACTTCGGTCTCACCCGAACCCATCAAATAGAATCCGATGAAGCTTGCCGGCTCGCTTGCCGACAGGTTGTCGAACACCGCGATCGCCGTGTTGGCTGGCTCGAAAAAGGCGTCACCCGCGTGCAGGGTGTGAGCCGGCTGCCCGTCGACCTGGAAGGTGATGGTTCCGCGCACGACGTAGCCGACGACCGGGATCGGGTGCTCATGGCGACCCGAGCGCTGGCCGGGCGCTAAGGTCATGCTGACCCCGCGCACATGGTCGATCATCTTGGGCTCGGACAGCTGGGCGCCAAGGATCGGGGTGCGCACGACGCTGACCACCGCCTTGGCGTCCGCTGCTGTTTGGGCCACAGCGGGCGCCGCTATCGCGACAAACACCGCTGCCAGGCTGAGGGCCTTGAACATGACTTATCTCCGTTTTCCGAGCGCAGGATGGTGACGTGAGACGTTTTGGTCTATCGGGAATATCGCGATGAACTGTCCTGTTTTTTCGAATGATACGCACCAATCTTGATCTCGACGCCTTGCGTGGCCTTCTGGCTGGCGTCTCGTTGGAGAGTTTCAGCAAGGCGGCAGACTATCTGGGGCGTTCGAACTCAACGCTCAGCGCTCAGATGCATAAGCTGGAAGCGCAGACCGGCGTGCCTCTACTGCGTAAGGCCGGGCGCCGACTGGAGCCGACGCCGGCGGGCGAGGTGCTGATCGGCTATGCCCGAAGGCTCATCGAACTCAACGATGAGGCGTTGAGCGCTGTGCGCGGCGGCGATCTGGACGGCGGTGTTCGCCTCGGCGTGCAGGAAGATTTCGAAACCCTGCTGCCGTCCATGTTGGCCGCCTTCGCTCGCGCCCACCCCAAGGTACGCATCGAGGTACGGGTTACGCGCAATCGCGATCTTCTGGACAGGATCCAGGCCGGTTCGCTTGACCTGGCCTTGACCTGGGGAGCCGAGGGAGCCACAGGGGGCGAAATCCTGGCGGTGGCGCCCATGTGTTGGATCGGTCAGCGGTCCGCACCGAGGCCGCCCGCCGCCCAGGAGGCTCTGGTTATGTTCGAGCCGCCTTGCCTGTTTCGCACGGCGGGTGTCGACGCCCTCGACGCGGCCGGCATCAGTTGGCGCCCATCATTCGTGAGCGCCAGCCTAAGCGGCCTATGGGCTGCGGTGGAAGCGGGTTTCGGCGTCACAGTGCGTACGCCAATCGGCTTGCCACCTTCCTTAAGCGCCTCGCCAGGCGGGCAAGCCGGCTGGCCCGCCTTGCCGAGGATCGCCCTGAGATTGCATCAGGCCAGCGCGACCCCGGCCACTGATTATCTGGGCCGCGTCGTGCGTGAGGCCGTGGCGAGCGCGATCACGGCGGCCGGTTTGCCCTACAGCTCTGACGATCCGTCTTCCGGGTCTCACGCTTCGCGCATTGGCTAAGGTCCGCTAAGGGGCGATTTGTGCGACGGGCGCCAGTCCCGGAAGCCGACATCGGCGCCAGAGGGGATGTCGTCTTTCAGGCAGATCGGGAATGGCCGGTCTCAGCGCTTGCCAGCCCCTTGTTCGCCGGACGCCGATCCACTTCTCCCCGACCGCCGCCTATCCCGCCGCCCGCGTGCACCGGCGCTGGTGAGCGATGCCCTTGAGAAAGCCGCGGCGCACAAGGCCGGCGCGGATCGCCGCCTGAACCTCCCGATCATGGGCCGCCGCGCCGGACAGCCGACGCACCCAGCTCCTCAGGGGGATGAAATCGGTGGCAGTGTCGCGAACCATGTCCAGCGCGGCGTTAGCGGCCTGGTCGCCCGTGCCGGTCGCCGGCGTCTCCTGATCGACGTCGGGGCCGAGGGCCTCGTCCAAGGCGTCGATCTGGGCGATGATGGCCGAGCAGCGCTGCAGACCCGCCGTCGCATAGGGGGCGTGGCGCGCGGTGATCAGAATCTCGGGCACCTCCTGTCGCCGCAGGTTGAGATCGTCCAGCGGCGCCGTCGCCGCCTGGCCCACGCCATCGCCGAAAGTCTTTCCGCCCTGGGAGGCTTGATCCCGGTTCAGCTGTACGCCCAATAGGCCAGGCACGGAGCCGCAGGCCCCGAGGCCGGATAGGCCCAAGGCTAGGATTGGCAGGACGACGAGGGAGCAGGCGATCCTCAAAGCACCATTCCAAGTGTGACGATAGCTGGCACAGCGTTCGGATCGCCGGACAGTTCCGGCGGCCGCCCTGATCGGCGCAACCAGCCCGTCGAATGGCCGTCTGGGGAGGCTAGGCTAGCTTCAACAGGGCGTGGTGACAACGAAGCGGATCATCCTTCACCGCTGCCCATCACGCGCGCACGCTCACGTCCCACACGCCGTCACCCTCCGGCTCGTCCGGAGGGCCCACCTTTCCGCGCGCAGGTTAGTGCTCAGACGCCGTCTCTGCATCGCAGGTCGTGGGACGTCCAGCGTAGGCCCTCGGGACGAGCCCGAGGGTGACGATTTGGATGGAGCGGCGCGCCCAATTCTTACGAAATAAAACCGTCTTTTCAGAATGTTAGTGACGGAAACAACGCCTGAGCTCGGCGCCGTTCGGCGCCGGGTTATAATCGCGCCCGGTCTTTGACATCTCAATCCGACCCGACGTCTCCGCCCAAGCCCCGAGCCGAGAATAGACGAAAATAGACTCTCTTTTTTAGGGTGGAATGAGTCTATTTCCGCCTCTCCTAGAACAGGAAGGTCGCGCGCAGCAGGAAGCTGTAGCGGACATAGTCCTCCAGCAGCTGGGCGTCGCCGGAGATGGTCAGGGAGCTGAGGCCGTTGGCCATGGTCATGCCCAGGCCCAGCACCGGCCCGCCGCCGCTGATCGGTTCGCCGGTCAGGCTGAAGCTCTCGCCGCCGCTGATGTAGCGGGCGGTGGTCGCGTCATAGTCGGCCGACAGGATCTCCTTCCAGCCCAGCTTCAGCTCCGGACGGTACATCTGGTCCCGGCCCAAGCCGTAGCCGATCTTCAGCGCGGCGGTGGCGCTGGCGACATGGCCGTCGCGGCCGTCGACCTCCAGGTCGAAGGCGTCGCCGCCGCCCGACTCGCGGCGCGAGCCTTCCGACAGGCTGAAGTACTCGGCATAGGCTTCCGGCCGCAGCGACAGCCGCCCGAACCGGTGCTCGTAGGAGAAGCCGCCGGCGGCCGACAGCGTATAGCCGTCCCAGTCCGAGTCGGTGCTCAGATAGACGTCGTCGCCGACCAGGGTGCGGGTGCTGTTGAACATGGCGTAGCCGACCGCGCCCCGCGCCCAGCCGCTCCATCCATGCCCCTGGGCGCGCCAGTACAGGCCCAGCTCCAGCAGGTTGGATGACAGCTCTTCCTCGGCCTCCGACTCCGGATCCTGGGTGTCGGACGAGGCCAGGGCCACCGAAACCCCGACGGCGCCCTTGTCGGTCATCTTCTCCACGCCGCCCGCGACGCCGAAGCCTTCCGAGCGATAGCCGTAGGTGTCGGTCTTGTCCTTGTCCTCGTAGAAGTTGATCTCCTGGACCCAGCCGCTGACCTCGCCGACGGCGGCGGTGCTGTTGCGGTTCGCCAGGGCCTGGGTCACGGCCTCCACCCCGCTGGCGAGCGACATCAGCGTGGCGCCGGAATGGTCCGGCAGGGTCTGCTCGTACAGGTTCATGAAGTCTTCGCGCGTGGACTGCTCCAGGAAGGCGTCCATCACGTCTTCGTCGCGGCTCAAGGCGCTGTAGAAGGCCTCATAGGCCGCCGTCTCGACGCCCGACAGACCCATTTCCGTCGTGGTCCGCTTGCGCAGGTTCACGTCGATGGTCCCCGCCGTCTCGTCGCCCGACAGGGCCGAGACGATCATATAGGGCGAGCTGCCGGTCAGGTCGGTCCCCAGAACGTCACCGTAAGACAGCGAACCCGCCGTCAGCAGACGATAGGTCTCGCCGTCGGTGTCGACCAGCGAGTCGAGGTGAACGCTGATCGTCGCCCCGTCCTGGAACACGGCCGCGCCGGACACGACATAGTCGCCCGCAGTGTCGGCGGCCGGATCGACGGTGAAGTAGATCTCGCCGCTCTCGCCGACCGTCAGACTGGTCAGGTTCAGGGTCTCGCCCTGAAGGCCCTGCAAGGTCCCGTCGATGACATTGATGTCCAGCAGACCGTCGGCGTCCGACAGTTCGCCCTGATAGGTGGCGTCGCCGCTGATGGACAGACTGTCGGCTCCGGATCCGAACGACAGGTCGCCGATCACATAGCCGTTCTGGATATCGACGACGTCGTTGCCCGAGCCCAGCAGGATGTCGCCCACGATATAGGGCTCCGACGCATCGGCGACCCCGTCATTGTCGTCGTCGTTGTCGTCGTCATCTTCGGCGTCGAGGATGCCGTCGTCGTCGTCGTCCGGGTCTTCGTCGTCATACAGGTCGTCGCCGTCGTAATCGGACAGGAGTTCGTTGGCGTCCGCCCGCTGGGTGATCGTCACGCCGGTGGTGTTGGCCGAGAAGTCGATGGCGATGGTCGCGCCCGTGATCTCTTCATCGTCCGTCTCGTCGTCGTCGTCGTTGTCGGTCGCGACGATGTAGCCGTAGATCCCGCCGCTGTTGGTCAGGCTGGTGACCGAACCGCTGGCGTCGCGAATGGCGACCGCGTCGCCCGCCTCGCCGTAGATGTAGGACGAGATGGTCCCGCTGTTGACGATGCTGGTCAGCGAGGCGTCGGCGTCGATCTTCAAGGCGGTGGAGACGTCCGTGGCTTCCGTGGTCGCGGACGCTGTGATCGATCCGCTGTTGAGCAGGGTCGAGACCGTGGCTCCAGACGCCAGCCGCAACGCGGTGGCGTTGGCCTCGCTCGAGCTGCCGGTGATCGAGCCGTCGTTCAGTATGCCGCCTTGGATCAGGGTGGACCCCGTCCCGCCGCCGATCAGGACGGCGGTCGTGGCGACGTCGTCGAAGATGCCGGAAGCGGTGATCGAGCCTTCGTTGATCAGGCCATAGCCGCTGTCGCCATAGGCGCTGATGACAATGTCGCCGGTCTCGGCGCCGATGGCCAGGGCAGGGGCGGCGCCATAGGTGGTGATGGACGAGGTGCTCTCGTTGTCTTCCAGAATCCCGTCGCCGTCGCGGTCGTCGTCGTCGGCGTTGATGGTTCCGTCGCCGTCGTCGTCCTCATTTCCGTTGGTGACGCCGTCGCGATCATCGTCGCCGTCTTCGCCGTCGGAGTCGTCATAGGAGGGCGCGGCGCCCAACAGGATGCCGCCGCTGACGCTGGCCGAAACCTGAACGGCCGACCCGGCCTGCAGCAGATCGTCCGCATCGAGGTCTTCCAGATAGAGGGTGTCGTTGGACAGCTTCACGTCCTTGGCGTCGTCCTCGTCCAGATCCGCAACCGCGGTCGGTTGGTAGGTGTATCGGTAGCCGTTGCTGGTGACGGTGGACTGGATCTGGAGGGCGCCGGAGACCGCGTTCTCGACCGACACGCCGACCGAGTCTTCGCCGGTCACCGAAATCGAGCTGCCGCTCAGCAGGATGTCGCCATCGACGTCGCCCGCGATCCGTACGCCGACGCCACGGTCGCCCGTGACGGACACCGAACCGAGGACGGTCAGGTCGCCGGCCAGGGCGCTCTCGATCGAAATGCCGGCGGAGTCGTCGCCTTGCACCGCGATGCTGCCCGTGTCCTCGACCAGGATGTCTCCGGTGCGGACCCCGTTGCCGGTGAGGCGGATGCCGTAGCGGTCGCTGCCGCTGGCGTAGGGACCGTCGTAGTCGCCGTCGTCGTCCTCGTCCTCGTAGCTGTCGATGTCGTCGGTGATCGAGATGCCGCCGCCCATCGTCAGGTCGCCCGTTTGACCCGCCTTGAGGAGAATGCCGGTGTCGCCGTCCTCGGCCTCATCCATCGTGATCAAGGAGCCTTCCTCCAGCACGATGTCATTGTCCGAATCGCCCGTGATCGCCACGCCGCCTGTCATCACGACCGAGCCGTCCTCGGACACGGTCAGGTCGGCTGCGGAACCGTTGGAGACCGTCGAGGTCAGTACGGGGGCGGTCTTTTTGGACCCGATGTCGACCTGGGCATGGGCGGCCGAAGCCAGCACGAGCGGCGCAATGGCGGCCGCTGTGGCGAACCTTGAAAGCATGTTGAGCAAATATCCCGACGACGACATTGTCGGGGCGCACACTTCTTGGTCCCGGTGGCGGTTGTGCGGTGAACTTGTTTCGGCAGTGAAGCGCAGGCGTTCAGGCCTGCGCCGTCGTGTTTCGGAACTGACGCAACCGGCGTTTTAGGGCGCAGCCGTGGCCGTCGTCTCCCAACGCAGCGCAGGCGTGGTGCTGGCGCGCTGCGACGCCTCGGTTGCAGCGGCGAACAGATCCTTGGCGGCGTCGGAGACCGAGATCAGATCCAGCGCCGGTTCGGCCAGGGGCGATGGCCAGGCGCTGATGTCGGGGCCTAGTCGGTCAAGCGTGGCGTGCAGTTCGGTCAAGGTCATGGGTCCAGATCTTCTTCTGTTTCCGTAGGTCTTCCCGGAGCGCTACCTTGCCTCTTTTAAGCAAGGAACGCACCGAGTTTTCAGTGGCCGCCAACCGCGCCATGATCTCCGGCACGTCGGCGTCCTCGAAATAGTGCAGGCTCAGCACCCGTTGCTGGGCCGTGGGTAGGCGAAGCAGCGCAGCGCGGAGGCGATCGGCCGTCTCCTGGCGCGTGATCAGTTCCTCTGCGTCAGGCCCGTTGTCGCCGAAATCCTCGACCGCGTTGCTCAGTACGTCGGCCTCGGTCGGCGTATCGCGACGCCGTCTGCGATGGTCGATCGAGCGGTTGATCAGCACCCGGTGCAGCCAGGTCGTGAAGCGCACATCGCCGGGGGTCCAGCCGCCCCGCTTCCACAGCGAGAAGAAGACTTCCTGCACCACGTCGTCCGCCTCGACCTCGTCGCCGAGGATGTTGCGGCAGACGGCATGGGCCATTCCCCGGTGCCGCTCCATCAGCGTTCGCAAGCAAAGATCATCACCGGCGCGCATGGCCTCATAGAGTTCCTGGTCGGACGCGACGGCGCGATCGACCATCGGTGCGATGTCTTGGTGGTTGAAGGTGTGAAGCGCGTACGAGTGCATGATCAATACCTGCGTTAGGTCGATCAGTGAAAAGCAACGTGCGTGCCAACGAGAAATTATTACTGTATTGTATTATTCGGCGTTAGTTGTTGCGGTCGGGATATATTTATAATCGAACGTACCATGTTTTGAATTGGATCGGTTACGATTGACCACTCTCTGTTGCGCTTTGGTAGCATTCCGATGCGTCGGACAGAGCGATGGGTCTGGGCGTAGAACCGCCGCAGATCAGCGCCTGCAGGGCCAGCAGCGGCAAAATCCATATGGAGTTTCAACGCGCTAATGATCTGGTTGGCGACGCCGAGGTGGAAAACCATCTCGTCCAGCCGATTTTGCTCATCGGCAGATCTTGCCGAGGCCACGGCGGAGTAGAGTTTCTGGTGCAGGGCCAGGGCGATATCGGTGGGACTGAGCGCCAACTGGCTGCTGGCGCGGTAGCCGGCGATGGCGCGGGAATAGGCGGCGTTACTCATCATCGTCACTCGTGCCGAGGATGGCCTCGATCTGCTCTTGCAGCAGACGGGCGGCCTCCAGTTCGGCTTCCATGTTGGCGTATTTGGTCACAAGCTTGGTGCGGTAGGTCTCGGCGTCCTCGCGGATCTTGTCCGAGCGGTCCGAAAGGTCGGTGTTGAGATCGGTCAGGGTGTCGATCCGTTGCTGGATCTGGCTGGTCGAACTGTCGTCGTACTGCTTCAGGGTCTGGACCATCAGATTGGCGAAGCCCTGCTGGATCGAGACAGAGATATCGCCTGCGGTCGCGGGCGACAGGGTGAAGGTAAGGCCCTCGTAAATGCTCCCTTCGGCGCCCACGAGGCGCGAGCCCGAGACGGTGAAGGCGGCGCTGTCGCCGTCGGCGGCGGCGCTGGTGATGGCGCCCGTTTCGTCCGTGACTATGGTGAGGGTGAACGACAGCGAGCTGGTCGTGTTGTTGGCCAGCATTTTGAGGTTGCTGTCCGAGGCGGAGAAGTCGGTCTCGAAGAAGCTCTCGACCGCATCGAGGTTGGAAAGAATGGCGTCGTTCAGCGCCGTCTCGTCGCTGAGCTCCAGAAGGCCTTCCGACGTCCAGGTGATGCCCATGTCGCTGAACAGGGTGATGTCGTCGTCGGCGGCGTCGCTGCCGGAGTTGATCATGGTCTGCAGGGTGGAGTTCAACATCCGCAGGGTTGAGTCGGCGAACAGGACGGCGTCTTCGTCTGCTCCCCCGTCTGAAGAGACGGCCGACTGGTCCAGCATATATTGCTTCAGCGCATTATAGGCTTCGATGAAATCGGTGATCGCCGTCTTCACCGCCGAAGAGTCGGTGGAGACCGTCAGGGTGGCGGCGCCGTCTGTGACCCCCGATAACGACAGGCTGACGCCTTCGATGACATCGGTCAGTTCGTTGGTGTCGCGCGTCACCGTGGCCCCGTCCACGGTGATGATGGACGGTTGGGCCTCGCGCAGGACATTGGCGAAGGCGCCGGTTTCGTCGGTCAATCCGATGGCCTGGGCGACGTCATCGCCCGAAACGGAGGAGGTGACGATGGTCTGATTGGTGTCGGTCGCCGACAACACGAGTTGGACGGTCGATGAGTCCAGGGTGATAAGGGATGCTTGGACGCCGGTCGTGTCGCTCTGGGCGTTGATCGCCTTGGCGAGATCACTCAGGGTCGTGGTTGCGGTTACGGTGATTTCAACCGACTCTCCGCCCTCGACGCCCAGCGACATTACGCCTGCCACGCCGATGGCGTTGGTGGAGGAGCCTGACGAAGCGCTGACCTTCATCGCCTGGGCCAGTTGAAGCACCTCGATCTCGTAGTCGCCGTTGATGGCCTCGCTGGTCACATCAACGGCCAGGCCGGTGACGGACCCGCCGGAACTGCTGCTCAGCGCCGCGCTGCGAGAGTCGAACGAATTCTCGGACCCCAGGCTGGAATAGGCCGGCAGGGCCAGGCCTTCGATCGCGTCGGATACGGCGGTGACCAGGGTCTGTACTTCCTCGTAGGCGGCGATCTCGGCCTCGTTAGCCGTGATCTTCGCGTCGAGGGTGTCGGCGCGCGCGGTCTTTTGCGCTACGGCCGTCTCGATCAGAGCGTCGGTGTCGAGTCCGGACGCTGTCGAGGTGATGTAGCTGGCGCCGCTGCTGGTGGAGACGCCGGCGGTTGAAGCTGTGCTCATGAGATTGTCCGGGCGCGGTCCTGGAGATCAAAGGGAACGGGCGGAGGCGAGCCCCCGCCCGCGCTGTCATTGCAGGATCTTGAGCAACTGCGACGACATGCTGTTCGCCTGGCCCAGGGCTGCGATAGCGGCCTGCGTCAGGGTGGACAGGTTCGTGTAGTTGGTCTGTTCCTTAGCCAGATCGACGTCCGAGATGGCCGACTTGGAGGCCTCAAGGTTTTCGAGCGAAGTGTCGATGACGCTTGCCCGATACTCGAAGCGCGACAGGCTTGCGCCCACATTCGCCCGAGCCGTCGAGATGGTGTTGATCGCCGCGTCGACCGCGTCCATCGCCTCGGTGGCATTTTCCGAGGTGGTGACGTCGGTGTCATTGACAGCCAAGTCTTCCGCCGTCGCGCCATCTATGGTGATCGTCAGCGTATCGGTGCTGGCGGTGCCCAGGAGGAATGAGACGCCGGAGGCGAAATCGCCTTCACCACTGAGCAGAGCTGAGCCGTTAAAGTTAGTCGACTCCGCGATGTCGTCGATTTCTTCAACCAGCTGCTGGTACTCTGCGTCGATGTTCGCCCGCCCATCGTCATCGACCGAGCCCGATTGGGACTGGGCCGTCAGAGCCTTCATCCGTTGCAGGATGTCGCTGATCTGAGACAGGGCGCCGTCGGCCGTCTGAAGCACGGCGGTTCCCTGTTGGGCGTTGATGGCGGCCTGTTCCATCACCACCACGTCAGCGGAGATGTTGGTCGAGGTGGCGAGGCCAGCTGCATCGTCCTTTGCGCTCTGGATGCGTTGTCCGCTGGACAGTTTCGCCAGGGAGGCGGACTGGGCGTCGGAGTTGGCGTTCAGATAACGCAGGGCGGTGTTGGCGGCGGTATTGGTTGAGATACTAGGCATTCTTTCCTCATTCTCTCCAGACTGAACACCGTCGGGCGAACGCTCGACGGGAAGGGCGTGGCGCTTCTGGCCCAGACCTTCGACAGAGAAACGGAGCGGCGCCGCCAAATGGGGCGCTGAAATTTTGTGCGCCCCATCGGCGCCAGTCGCCTCGTTGAAGCCGTGACATCCACCGGCTTCGGCGGCGACCCATGACCTCGGTTAACGTAACGACAACAACGGCCACGGCGCCTGCGACGACTTCGTCTTCGTCGGCGTCCACGACCATCGATATGCAGGAATTCCTGCAGCTCATGACGACGCAGCTGCAGAATCAGGATCCGCTCGAACCTACTGACGTCAACGAATATACTAATCAGATCGTCAGCTATGCACAGCTGGGTCAGCAGACTGAGAGCAACGAGACGCTGCAAAGCCTCTCGTCATCGCTGACTTCGATGATGACCACTCAGAACGCCGGCTATGTCGGTCAGAAGGTCGAGTACGACGGCGCCATGGCGCCGGTGCAGGACGGCTCCGCCAGCTGGACCTACACCGTGGACGGCGCGCAGGCCTCGACCGCCCTGGTGGTCACCAATCAGGACGGCGACGTCGTCTGGAGCGGGACCGGCGAGACCGGCGACGGCGAGCACGGGCTGTCTCTGAGCCTGTCCGACATGAGCGGCGTCGCCGAGGGCGACATCCTGACCCTGACCTCGGTCTCCACCGACGCGGACAGTGCTTCCACGTCCAACGCCGTCACCGCATTCGCCACCCTGGACGCCGTCGTCTTCGACGAAGGCGTGACGACCTACCAGGCGGGCGACGCGGTCATCGATCCAGCCGCCGTCCTCGCCTTCTACGGCCAGGCCTGAGGAACATTCCATGAGCCTTTCCGCCTCTCTTTCTTCGGCCGTTTCGGGCCTGACCGCGCAGAGCGCGGCTCTGTCGGCGATCTCCGAGAACATCGCCAACTCCTCCACCACCGGCTACAAGACCAAGGAGACCTCGTTCGAGGCCCTGGTCAGCGCCAGCATGAAGTCCAGCGCCGCCGCCGGCGGGGTGACCACTTCGATGAGCCGCGCCATGTCGGTTCAGGGCACGATTTCGACCAGCGCGACCGAGACCAACCTCGCGATCAACGGCTCGGGTTATTTTATCGTCGCGGACAACACCTCCGGCGCGACTTCCGACCTGGCCTATACGCGCAACGGCAGCTTCTCCACCGACGCCTCCGGCTATCTGGTCAACTCCGAGGGCTACTATCTGCAGGGCTACCCGACCGACGAGGACGGTAATGTCGTCGGCGGCGGCAGCTCGGGGCTGGAGACGATCAACCTCTCGAACCTGACCAGCCCGGCCGAGGCCACCTCTACCGTGAGCGTTTCCGCCATCCTTCCGGCCGAGGCGGCAGTGGGCGACACCTTCACCTCCACCGCTTCCGTCGTCGACAGTCTCGGCGCCACCAATATCGTCGATCAGACCTGGACCAAGACCGCCACCAACACCTGGACCTTATCGACGGGCGACCCCTATTCGGCGGCGACGGGCGAGAAGACAGGCACGGCCAGCGCCACGACGATCTCGATCACCTTCGACACTAGCGGGCTTCCCGCCACCATCAGCCCGGATCCGGCGGATGTGACCTTCAGCTTCACCAATGGCGCTGCGGACGCCACGGTGGAAATGGATCTGGGCGAAATCGGCTCATCCTCAGGCGTCACCCAGTCCGACTCCGGCGGTAACGAGCCCACCCTCACCGTCAACAGCATTTCCAACGACGGTATCGTCGCCGGATCTTTGACCAGCGTCGCCATAAATGACGGGGGCCAGGTAGAGGCGACCTTCAGCAATGGCCTGACGAAGACCATTTATCAGGTTCCGGTCGCGACCTTCGCCAATTCGGAAGGCCTGACCCAGGTTTCCGGCACGACCTTCAAGTCCACGAACCTCAGCGGATCGGCGACGATCAACCTGTCGGGCGTCGGCGCCTCGGGCAGTATCGTGGCCAGCGCCCTGGAAGGCTCGACCTCGGACACCGCGACCGAGTTCAATAAGATGATTGTGGCCCAGCAGGCCTATTCCGCCGCGTCCCAGGTCGTCGGCAGCGTCAAGGACATGTTCGACACCCTGATCTCCGTGGTGCGTTGATGGACGAGATCGGCCGTATCGTCGAACGGGCCGGGCGCTCGCGGCGCACCGGCTTCGATCGCCCCATCGTCGAAAGCTACGAACAGGCCGCTGCGATCGCGCGCGACCTGGCCGACCGGTTGGCGACCCTGCCTTGGTCTGACAAGGCCTTGCTGATCAGTGATGTCCGGCTGCTTGAAACCGCGTTGAAGCGACGGGCCGAAACCCTGCGGGCCGGCATGATCGAAACCTCGGCGGAGATTGTGCGGCTGAATCGCGGGACTGGAGCGGCGGGCGCCTATGCGGCCGGCGGACGGCTGGGCGCGCGGAGGCGGAAATGAGCCTGACCGGAGCCCTCGCCAACGCTTCAGCCGCGCTGACGACGTCTCAGTATCAGATTGCTCTGAGCAATACCAATGTCGCCAACGCCAGCACTGACGGCTACACGACCAAGACCTATTCGGCGACGACCCAGACGACGACCCTGGCGCTCAGCACGGGCGAGGTGTCGCGCGTCACCGACACCTATATGCAGAAGTCGTTGATCACCAGCAGCGCCTCGGCCGGTTACGCCGAGACGGTCGACAGCTATCTTGCGCGTTACGACACCGTCCTGGGCGACACCTCCAGCGGCGGCGACATCGCCAGCCTGACTTCGGCGCTGGTGACCGATCTCACCAGCCTGTCCGCAGGCACGGGCGACACCGACGCCGCCGCCGTAGTCAGCGCCGCGACCGAACTCGCCGACGGCCTGCGCACCTTGTCGACCGGCGTGCAGGATCTTCGATCAGACGCCGACGCAGCGATCGCGACGACGGTCGATGAGGTGAATGGTCTGTTGCAGGAGATCGACAGCCTGAACGATCAGATCGTATCGGGGCAGGGCGATCAGGCCAGCCTTGCGGATTCGCGCGATACGGCCTTGCAGACGCTGTCGGGCCTGATCGGCGTCACCAGCTATACGGACACCACGGGCCGACTGAATGTCTATGCCGGAGGGCAGATGCTGGTCGGAACGACCGTCAGCACCCTGTCGTTCACCGCGTCCGGGACCGTGACCTCCGAGTCCACCTATCCGACGAGCCTTTCCGGCGTCAGCGTCAACGGGCGGGACGTGACCTCCAGCCTGAGCGGGGGCGAGCTTGGAGCCCTGATCGATCTGCGCGACGAGATACTGCCGGCTGAGCAGGACGCACTGGACAGTCTGGCGACGAACCTGATCTCGGCCCTCAACACGGCCGCCTCCACCGGCTCCGCCTCACCGCCCGGAAGCCTGACCTCGACGACCGCCGTCACGGCGGACACGCCCCTTTCGCTGACCGGAACCCTGGGCGTGGTGCAATCGACCACAGGCGGCGTCGCCACCGCCATCGACCAGATCGACCTGTCGTCCGTCACCACCGTTGGGGAACTGGTGGATGCGTTGAATGGCGTCAGCGGGGTGAGCGCGAGCATAACCGACGGCAAGCTGACCATCTCGAGCAGTTCGGGCGGCGTCGTTCTGGACTCCTCCGTCGCCCTGACCGACACGGGCGAGACCCTATCCGACTGGATGGGCTTCAACGACGTCTTTTCCGGCGACGACGCCTCCAATATTCGCGTCTCGTCCGCCCTTTCGGCGAACCCCAGCCTTCTGGCGACGTCGAGCCTGGATACCACCGCCACAGTCGGTCAGACGGCCGTGGCCTCGGGCGGGACCGGCGGCAGCACGGCCCTGCTGACGGCCATGACCGAAGACAGGTCCTTCGCGAAATCCGGAAACCTGTCTGCGCGCAGCCGCAGCCTGTCGGATTATGCGACGGATGTCTTGTCCAGCGCCGCGACGACCGTATCGACCGCGGCCAGCACCGCCACCAGCGCCACGGCCCTGCGGGACGGCTACGCCAACAGTTTGAGTAACACGACAGGCGTGAACCTGGACGAGCAGACCGCCTTGGTCAGCCTGTATCAGCAACAGTACGAAGTCACGGCCCAGCTGATGTCGGCCATCCAGGACATGTACGACGCCTTGATCAGCATGGTGGCGTCATGATCGGGCGGGTCTCCACCTTCAGTCAGACGTTGTATGCTCTGGACCGGACCATGGTCAGTCAGGCGCGGCTGGCGGATGTTCAGGCGCAGACGGCGTCGGGGCTGAAGAGCGACACCTTTGGCGGTTATGGGGCGGCGACCAGTTCCATCGCGCGCTACGAGGGCGAGATCGCTGCGGCGGACGTCGAGTCCGCCAGCGCCACCAGCGCCCTCAATGTGGTCGAGGAGTCCTATTCGGCGCTTGGATCGATCTCTGATCTGACCCAGGATATTCTGTCCTCGCTGGCCACCTACGGCGAGGAAAGCACCACTCTGTCTTCGCTCGCCAGTGGTTGGCTCGATGATCTGGAAAGCGTGCTGAACACCACATATGGCGATCAGGCCCTGTTCGCCGGCGACGCCTTGGACGCGCAGGCCGTGGATCTGGACGCCTGGGATGCGGCGGATGCGGACGCCTATTACACGGGCTCCGGGACAACGCGCGCCTATACGACCTCGGACGGTCAGGTTCTGTCGCTGTCGGTTAAAGCCTCCGACCCGGCGATAAGCTCCCTGATCGACACCTTGAAGGGTTTGGAGGCTGGAACCATGTCCAGCGCGGACGCCCTCGACGCCGTTCAGGCCTCGGGGTCCGACATCGGCGTGATGCGCGCCTCCCTCTCTTCCACCGCCTCACGTCTGGAACGGATTTCCGAACAGGCCACGGCCCGCAGCGACTCTCTGACCACCGTGGTCAGCACGCTGAAGGAGGCCGATCTCGCCGAGGCCTCGGTCCTCAGCACCCAATACGAGACCCTGCTGCAAACCTCCTATTCGACCCTGAACATCCTGATGTCCGTCAAGTTGTCCGACTATCTGAGGTAGGGTCGCTCTTTTGCCCTGTCAGGCGCTCGAGCAATGTAGCGATAGACACTACAGATCTGCAGTCGATTGGTTGGGCTTTACAAAACAGGTCGGGCGGCGGATTTATTCGCCGCCCCTTTTTCGTGTCCCGAGCGCACGAAAGGATGTGTTTGGCGGGGTTTGGAACATAAATTCGCTCTTAGTGACCGCTAGTAAAGTGTTTACGAGGCAGTTTTGTTTCCATTCTGAAACAAACGGCCATTCAGACGAGGGTCATTGATGTTGGAAAGCAGCGCCTCCCGGATATTGGTCGTGGACGATGACGCGGGTATTCGCGATGTCCTGGGCGACTATCTCTCGCAGCACGGATTCATCGCCTACCAGGCCGGCTCGGCCAGCGAGATGGATGAGGTCCTGGCCAGCACGCCGGTCGATCTGATCGTTCTGGACATGATGATGCCGGGCGAGGACGGTCTGTCCGTCTGTCGCCGGATGTCGGGCAAGGGCGCGCCGATCCTGATGCTGAGCGCCATGAGCGAGGAGACCGATCGGATCGTCGGTCTGGAGCTGGGCGCCGCCGACTATATCGGCAAGCCTTGCAACCCCCGTGAACTTCTGGCCCGCGTCCGCGCCGTCTTGCGGCGTCAGGATACAGCGCAATCGCCGATGTCCGGCACGGTCGTGACCTTCCTGGGCTGGCGTCTTGACCGGGTCCGTCGCGAGATCACGACGCCGAGCGGGCAGGAAGTCACCCTGTCGCGCAGCGAGTTCGTCATGCTGGAGATGCTGGTCGAGAACGCCGGCCGCATCGTGCGTCGCGAACAGCTTCTGGCCCACGCCCGCGCCGCCGGTCGTGACGTGAACGAACGCGCCATGGACGTGCAGATCAGCCGGCTGCGCCGCAAGCTGAACGAGGAAGACAGCAAGGAGCTGATCGTCACCGTGCGGGGCGAGGGCTATCTGTTCGACGCCGTGGTCGAAAACGACCACTGACGCCATGAGGCGCCTGCGGCCACCGACTGTCCTGCTGCAGGTGGCCTTGCTGGCTGTCGTGGCGGTGATCGCCACGCAGTTGGTCACGCTCACTCTTGTCTTCTTGGCGCCGGCGCCTCAGCCGGCCGGCTATACGTTGGCGGCCGCATCGAACGCCCTGCGCGGTTTGGCGGCCAAGACTTCGGATGGTCGGACGCTGCTACGCCGGCTTGAACCGGATGCGCCGTTCGCGCAGGAGCGAGACCCGCTCTCCGAGGCCATCGCCCGCTCCCTGGCCAGCGAGTTGCGGCGCGATGTCTCGGCGGTGCATGTGCGAATGGACCGGGGCGGCCGCCCTTGGATCCCCCGACTTCCGCCGCCTCAGGACCGCCGCGCCCCAGGGCGTCCGCCGTCGCATCTCGGTAACGATGAATGGCTGGGCGGGGTGCGGATCGGGGTGCTTTCGGATCAGATCGCCTTCCCGCCTTTCCTGGCCACGGTTCGGATGGACGATGGGCGATGGGCCACCATCGCGCCGCCCAAGGGATGGCTGGCGCCTTGGCAGGTCGCGCTGCTGGTCAGCATGCTGCTCAGTCTGATCCTGCTGTCGCCGTTGATCTGGTGGATGGCTCAAAGGCTGGCGCGTCCGATCCGGCGGTTCGCCCAGGCCGCAGAACGGCTCGGCGCCGATCCCGATGCGGCGCCGTTGTCGGCCAACGGCCCCAACGAGGTGCGGTTGGCGATTTCGGCCTTCAACGACATGCAGGCCAAGCTGCGGGAACATATCGCACGGCGCACCCATACGGTGGCCGCGATCGCGCATGATCTGCGCACGCCCCTGACCCGGCTGCGATTCCGCATCGAGATGATGCCGCCTGAACAGCAGCGCCAGGCCATTCGCGACATCGAGGAGATGGACGTCCTGATCGCCCAGGCGATGCAGTTCGTCAAAGGCCAGTTCGACGTCGGGCATACCGAGACGCTGGATTTCGGCGACCTGGTGCAGGACATGGCCGCGCTTTACCTCGACACCGGGGCGGAGGTCGTCGTCGTTGCAGACGCCGGGCTGGAGGTTCGCGGCGATCCGGGCGTTCTCAGACGCGGGCTGTCGAACCTGATGGACAATGCGATCGGACATGCCGGCGCGGTGTCGGTGCGGGTCAGCGCCGAGGACGGGCGGGCGGTGGCGTGGATCCAGGACAGAGGCCCCGGCATACCTGAGGATCAGCTGGAGCGGGTGTTCGATCCCTTCTTCCGCCTGGAGGCGTCGCGCAATCGCAAGACGGGCGGGGCGGGCCTGGGCCTGTCGATCGCCCGTCACGCAGTGCGCGCCCATGGCGGCGATCTGACCCTGGCCAATGCGCCAGGGGGCGGCCTGATCGCCACCCTGTCGCTGCCCTTGATCGCGACCGAAGCGGCTTAGGCCCGCCTTCGCTTCGAGGTCCGTCTTCGCTTCGAGGTCCGGTCTTCGCTTCGAAGTCAGGCCGCCGCCGGGAGGCGGACTTCGGCGGTTAGGCCTTCATGCGACTTCAGCCGGATCGTGCCGCCATGGGCCAGAACGATTGAGCGGCTGTTGGCCAGGCCCAGACCCATGCCCGACGCGTCGCTGGCGACCGCATGGGGCGCCCGGTAGAAGGGCTTGAACACCCGTTCCAGTTCGCTGTCCGGCAGGCCCGGCCCAAAGTCGCGAACGGTGGCGATGGCTTCACCGCCGTCCTTGTCCAACCGGACCACCGCCCGACCGCCGTACTTGACCGCATTGTCCAGCAGGTTGGCGAACACCCGGTTCAGGGCGACGGCGTCGGCCTGAACCTCGATCGCCTCGCCGGGTTCGATGGCGACGTCGGCGCCGCCGGCGATGGCGTTCTTCACGGCCTCGTCAAGCAGGGTGCGCAGGTCGAGGCGCTCGCGCGCGCCGCCTTCGGCCTGGTCGCGCATGAAGGCCAGGACCGAGCTGATCATGGCCTCCATCTGGTCCATGTCGCTTTCGAAGCCGGGCTTCAGCTTGTCGGGGGCGGCCTCCAGCCGGAACCGCATCCGGGTCAGGGGGGTGCGCAGGTCGTGGGAGATGGCGCCGATCATGGCGGTGCGATCCTCCACATAGCGTTTCAGCCGGGCCTGCATCAGGTTGAAGGCGGCGGCGGCGCGGGCGATCTCGGCGGAGCCGCCTTCGACGGTGGCGGGGGCGGATGGATCGCGGCCGAGACGTTCGGCGGCGTCGGCGAAGCTGCGCAAGGGGGCGGCCAGGCGGCGGACGAACAGCCAGCCCAGAGGCGCCACCAGGACGAAGGACAACAGGAACCACAGCATGACGCGGCTCTGCCAGGCGGTGGGGAAGGCCTCAGGCCGTGGCTTGACCACGATCCAGCGGTCTCCGATCCGTTGAGCGGCGATGAAGTCGCCTTCGACATAGCCTGCGGGGGCGGGAGCGAAGAGACCGCGGCGCACGGGCGCCGGGGCTGAGGCCACGTCCGCCGGCATCATATCTGCGGCTTCGGCGGTTTCGACGGTCTGCGGCGACTCGGCCGCGAGAGCCGGCAGGGCGGAAGGCGCGGCGGCGGGGCGGGCTGATGCGACCGCCACCGGCGCAGGCATGGAGGCGGCTTCAGACGGGGGAGGCGCCGGCGTCCGGTCGAGGCTCGGAGCGTGGGCGTCAGGAGTCGCTGACGGAGCGGTGTAGGTGGTCGAGACCCCGACCGTCGTCATCGTCCCAGAGGACGGGGTGATGTTGCGGCGACGGGCCGCGAGGGCGGCCGCCATGGCGCGGCCCATGCCGACGCCCCCCGGCGTCAGCGTCGCGCCGTCGTTGGGCTGACCTGCGGGACGCAGCCGGTCCGCGGCGCCGGTCGGCGGCAGGTTGACACGTGAGGCCGTTGGACGGGCCAGCCGGTTCTGAGCCCCGGCCCAGGGCGGGGTTCGTGCGCCGCCCGCCGCCCGATCAGCCGCCATACGTGCCGCCTGGCCTGCGGTCTGGCGCGCAGTCTGGCCGCCCAGCGCCCCCCGTCGGGCCGCCTCGTTGAAGCCGTTCTGAGAGAAACCCGAGGGCGGGAAACCCGCGCCGGGAGCGCCGAGAAAGGGTGCGGTCGGGCGCCCCGACTGGCGCGCGCGGATCAGCAGGGGGTTGCTGGCGCCGACCGGTATGAAGGAGGCGGCGACGATGGTGGGAGGCGCCGCGGCCGGGGGGGCAGCCTTGGGCGAGGGCCCATCCTTGGGCAGTCGCGGCGTCATCGGCTGAGCGCCGGCGGGAAGCGGCACATAGAACATCAGGACGACGTCGGACGGGGCGGCGTCCAGCAGGGCGGCGAGGCGGTCGCGGGGGCCGACGGCGCTAAGCCAGCCTGGACCTTCGGCGCGCGGGGCCTGGTAGGCGATCTGGCGCAACAGGGGGCGGGCGTCATGGGCCTGGACCGACTGGCCGCGCATGGCCTTGGCGATGTCCTCCAGGCTGTGCTGAGCCGGGGGCTGGGGCGGGAAGGTCAGGGTCAGGACCAGGGTGACGCCTTGGGCGACGATCAGAACAACGACCACCAGCAACATGACGTGGCCGGCGATGGGCATCGGAGGCAGGCGGAACCTGTCCTTCATCCGCAAACCCATACGAACCGGTTTCGGTCTGTCTGCCATCCCCTGACCTTCACTATGGCGCTCTCATCGACTCAAACGAAACAGCCGAGCCTGTAGCATTGCAGGAAAGCGGGGTCTTGCGTCGCGGCTAAGGCGAGTTTGATGCGATATTGCAATGAAGCGGGGCCGTTGTGCGGCGCACCAAGGCGCAGGAGTCATCCACAAGGTCGAGGACGATGCGTGTTCCGCATTTGTTCGCTGTGTGATTTAAGGCCTGGCGGTCGGCGGCGTGACGGAGGATCAGATGAACGACGGAATCCTGGCCGATATGATGGCCGAGCTGGATGCGGAACTGGCGCGGGCGGAAATGTTCCTGCCGGAACATCCCGAACAGACGCGGCAGACGGAGGTGATGCGCGCTTTGGCCCTGGGTCTGGGCAATTTCGAACGGATGCGGGCGCACGAGGTGCATCTGCTGGCGGCGCGGCTGTCGCCCCGTCGGGGGTGAGGGAAGTCGGGGGTGAGGGAAGTCGGGGATTATAGACCCGCCCTGACCGGCGCCGGGTTCGGGGCCGATTTTATTTTCAAGGTCTGGAAAAGGCCGGGGTTTGTTTTCCGAATTGCGCGCGGATGGTTGGCGCGCGGCGCATCCGGCGTGGGCCCTCCGGTCGAACCGGAGGGCGACATGGAGGGCGCTTAGGGCTGACGCTTGAAGGTGTCGCCGACTTCGGTTGCGTCCGGCCCGTCCGGTCCGGCGCTGCGCCGTTCCTGTTCGCCCACCTTCTTGACGTCGGCCTCTGGCGTCAGGGCGTCCGGCTTGCCCAAGGGTTCGGCGCCGTTTTTCTTTCGGCCCTCGGTTTGAATACGGTCCATGTGGATCTCCCTTTCCGAGACGGAGCGCGGGGGATGGGAGAGGGTTCCGAATCTTCGACCCGAGCGATTGTCAGGCCTTAAAGACAAGACAAGCGTTGGGTTACAGCCCCTTTTCCAACACCACGAAGTCCAGCTCCGGCCGGGGCGGATCGACGGGGAAGGGGCGGGTTTCGCCGGTGGGGCGGTAGCCGCGGCGTTGGTACCAGGCGATCAGTTCGGCGCGGCGGTGGATGACGGTCATCTCCATGCGGCGGGCGGCGAAGCGGGCGACGGCCTCGGTCTCGGCGGCGGCCAGCAGGCGGCGGCCCAGGCCGGAGGCCTGAAGGGTCGGCTCGACGGTCAGCAGGCCGAGATAGGTCCGGTCGTCGCCGACGCGGGCGACCTGGACGCAGCCGACCAGGGCTGTGTCCCGATGGGCCAGCAGGATGACCCGGTCGGGATCGGCGATCAGGGCCGACAATTCTTCTGCGCTGGTGCGGGTGTCGAACAGCAGATCGGCCTCGTGCGTCCAGCCGGCCTTGGCCGTCTCGCCGCGATAGGCGCGTTCGATCAGGGGATGAAGCGCGGCGACGTCGTCAGGCGTCGCCGCGCGGAAGGCGATGTCGCTCACCGCTCCCGGTCTGGGGAAACGCCCAGCTCCCGCACCAGATGGTCCATGCCGTAGACGTCGCGCAGGGCCACGGTGACGGCCTGGGTGGTGACGATGACGCTGCGGTTGACGGCGCGGTCGTAGCCGTAGGCGTTGCGCTGGGTCAGGACGGTGGAGTCGAAATTGGCGCCGATGATCTCGCCCTTCGCATTGATGGCGGGCGAACCCGACGAGCCGCCGATGGTGTCGGTCGAGACGGCCATGTCCATGACGGCGGTCGGGTCGATCCGGTCCTTGGCCGCGAGAAGTTTGGGCGCGACGGCGAAGGGCTCGGCGCCGGTGGCGCGGTCCCACAGGCCGGCGAAGGTGGTGAAGGCGGCGAACCGCTGACCCGGCACGTCCGAGCCTTCGACCTGGCCATAGGTCAGGCGAAGCGTGCCGGTGGCGTCGGGATAGACGGCGTCGCCATAGGCGGCGAAGCGGGCGGCGGCCAACTGTTCCGAGGCGCGGTCGGTCGGGGCCTGGACCCGCGTCTCCCAGGCGTCGCGAACGGCGCGGGCGTCGGCGTCGATCGCCAGGGCGTATTGGATCATCGGATCGGTCGAGGCCTGGATCGCGGCGAGACCGCCGGTCCACAGGGCGCGGCGCACAGCCGGGTCGGCCAGGGTCGTGCCGGCGACGACGCGGGCCGACAGGGTCTCGGGGCTTTCCTTGCCCAGCAGGGTGCGGACCGAAGGGTTGTCGACCGTCAGCCATTCGCGGGTCTTGGACAGCCACCATTCCAGCCGGATCTGCTCAAGCTCGGGATAGGTGGGGCGTTCGGCGAACAGGCGGGACTCGACGCCCGACAGACGGCTGTCGGCGAACTCGGGCAGGCGCTGGTCTGACGGCTTGGCCCGCTCCTGGGCGCCGCGCACCAGGGTGCGGGCATAGGCGAACAGTTGCGACCCGCCGGCGACCGAGGTCGTGCCCAGGCCGGTCCCGCCCTCGAGCAGGGCCATGGACGGATAGAGTTCACGGGCGACGGGCTGGACCGTGCTGAGCGTGGACCAGGGATCGACGCCGGATGAGGCGGCGCGGGCGCGGAAGTCGGTTTCCTGCGCCGCCTTGGTGGCCATGAAGGCCGGATCGATCAGGGCGGCCATCCGGCCGCGGCCGCGCTTGTAGGTGTTCTCAAGGCCGACGATGGGGTCCATGGCGATGAAGGCCTGCTCCTCGCCCTCTTCCGAATAGCGGATCAGCCGGCCGCGCAGTTCGGAGGCGATCAGCTGGTCCAGAGGCAGGACCACGTCGCGGATGGTGGTCAGCTGGTCCATGGTCAGCAGGCGCTGGGTCGAGCCGGGATTGCCGGAGATGAAGACGGCCTCGCCCTGCGTCGGCTTGTTCGGGTTCCAGGCGAAATGGGTCGATGTGACCGCAGGCTCGCCGTCCTCGTACAGGCGGATGAAGGCCGCATCGATGGCGAAGCGCGGGAAGGAGAAGTTGTCCAGATCGCCGCCGAAGGTGGCGGCGCGATCCTCGGGCGCCCAGGCCAGGCGGACGTCGGAATATTTGCGGTACTTGTAGAGTTTGAACTGGCCGCCCCGGTAAAGGCTGACGACCTGGCAGCGGATCTTGGGATCATTGCCGCAGGCTTGGCTTTCGATCCGGCCGGCCTCGGCGTCGCGGGCCTGGGTGAAGGCCTGGCCTTCAAGGCCGGCGCCGGCCTTGTGCATCCGCTCGGTCACGTCGCTGATGTCGGTCAGGATTTCAGCCGTGGCGCCGGGGCATTTCAGCTCCTCCTCGCGCGACTTCGGCGTGAAGCCGGTCTCGGCATAGTTGACCTGGGGCGTGGACAGGTTGGCGACGCAGGTGGCGACGCAGTGGTTGTTGGTCATCACCAGGCCCTGGCCCGAGACCACGCCCGCCGAACAGCCGCCGAACTTCACCGAGGACAGACGGACACGGTCCAGGAAGGCCTGGTCGATGTCGGTTCCCAGCGCCTGGTTGGCGCGGGCAATGGGGAAGTTGTCGTAGGTCCACATGCCTTCTTCGGCGCTGGCCGATGAGGCGAAAGCGAGGACGGCGGCGGAGGCGAGAAGGGCGGCGGAGGCGAGGAGGGCGAGGCGCATGGGGTGGTCCTTGAAGTCTCCTCCCCATCGCTCCGCGATGGGGAGGTGGCGCGGCGCTTCTTCAGCGCCGTGACGGAGGGGCTCTGCGATACATGACAGGCGCCGGCGGGGTGGTGAAGAGCCCCTCCACCCCCGGCTTCGCCGGCGGTCCCCCTCCCCATTCGCAAGAGGCGAATGGGGAGGAGACGTTGGGTCTTACCGCCGAACGCCCAGTTCACGCAGCAGGCGGGGCTGGTTGTAGACGGTGCGGAGGGCCTCGGTGATGGCGGCGGTCGAGACCGTGACGGTGCGGTTCAGTTCGCCGTCGTAGCCGAAGCTGCCGCCCAGCGAGTGGATGTTGCCGTCGAAGGCCGCGCCGATGACTTCACCCTTGGCGTTGATCACGGGCGAGCCCGAGTTGCCGCCGATGATGTCGTTGGTCGAGACGAAGTCATAGACGGTCGACTTGTTGACCTTGCCCTCGGCCGCCAGCCAGTCTTCGGCCGCGTTGAAGGGCTCGGCGCCGGTGTTGCGCTCGTACAGACCCCCGATCTCGGTGAAGGGCGTCACCGTCACGCCGCGATAGGTCCAGCCCTTCACCTGGCCGTAGGACAGGCGCAGGCTGAAGGTGGCGTCGGGGTACAGGTTGGTCCCGTAAACCGCGAACCGGGCCTGGGCGATCTTTTCGGCCGCGCGGCCGGTCGGCGCCGAGACGGCGGACTCCCACTGGGTGCGGATCGCCTGGGCGGCGTCGTCGTTGGCGAGGACAAACGCGATCATCGGATCGCCCGAGGCGGCCAGTTGTTCGGGCGTCATGGCCAGATAGGCGGCGCGGGCCTGCGGATCGGCCAGGTTGGTGCCTTCGACCAGGCGCTGAGCGATCTGTTCCGGGCTTTCCTTGCCCAGCAGGGCCTTAACATTGGCGTTGTCCACGGTCAGATATTCGCGCGTCTTGGACAGCCAGAAGTCCACATAGATCTTCTCGATGTCTTTCGAGATCGGGGCGTCCTGGGTCAGGCGGCGGCCCAGGGCGGCGATGTCGGCCTCCGAATAGCCGGCGCGGCGTTCGGCCGCCGGCTTGGCCCGTTCCTTGGAGGCGCGAACAATGGCCTTGGCGTAGCTGTACAGCTGCGAGCGGGGGCCGGATTCCAGCTGGCGATAGGGCAGATAGAGGTCGCGTTGGGCGGCGACGGCGCGCTCCAGCTCGGCCCACGGATCGCCGATGCGTGCGGCCAGGGCCGGATCGGCGGCGACGCGTTGACGCAGTTCCTGCTCTTCGGCGCGCTTCTTGGCCATGAAGGCCGGGTCGGTCAGGGCGCCCTGCTGGCCGTAGGAGACCTTGAAGCCGTTCTCAAGGCCGAAGATCGGATCGACCGAGACGCGCTTGGCCTCTTCACCGGTGGTCGCATATTCCAGCAGGCGGCCGCGCAGTTCGGAGGTCTGGATCAGGCTGATCGGCAGCTGCTGGTCGCGCAGCGCTTCCAGCTGGGCCATGGTCAGCAGGCGCGAGGTCGAGCCGGGGTTGCCGGCGACGAAGGTGACGTCGCCTTCCTTGGGCGCATTGGGGTTCCAGACCAGGTGGTTCGGGGTGGCGACCGGCTTGCCATCCTCGTAGATGCGCAGGAAACCGCTATCCAGCGCATAGCGCGGGAAGTTGAAATTGTCCGGATCGCCGCCGAAGAAGGCCGCCTGGAACTCGGGCGCGAAGACCAGGCGCACGTCGTCATATTTGCGGAACTTGTACAGTTTGTACTGGCCGCCGCGGTACAGGCTGATCACCTGGCAGGTCAGCTTCTGGTCGTCGCCGCAGACTTCCTTCTGGATCTTGTCGATCTCGGCGGCGCGCGCGCGGACGAAGGCGGCGCCCTCAAGCCCGGCGCCGGCGCCGACGACCCGGTCGGTGACGTCGGTGATGTCGGTCAGGATCTCGGCCGTCTGGCCGGGGCATTTCTTCTCTTCCTCACGGGTGGCGGGCATCCAGCCGTTCTTGACGTAGTCGTTCTGGGCGTCCGACAGATCCTGGACGCAACCGACGACGCAGTGGTGGTTGGTCAGGATCAGACCTTCGCCCGAAACCAGCGAGGCCGAGCAGCCTTGCAGGCGGACGGCGGCGTTGCGCACGCGGTCCAGCCAGGCCTGGTCGATGTTCGTGCCGTACTTCTCGTTCACCGTCGCGATGGGGAAGTTGTCGAAGGTCCACATGCCCTCGTCGGCGCGGGCCGGGGTCGCGGGGGCGGACAGGACGACGGTCGCGGCGCCCAGGGCGGCCAGCGAGGCGGTGAGACGAAGGGACGGCAACGACATTGAGGGGTTCCTACAGAGGACGGAACGCGGCGCTCCGTCTGTTATCTTGTAACTAGCGCCGTTTCGGCGGCGTCGCCAAGAGGGCGAGACGGCCTAAGTGGCTCGGCCGATCACCTGCACTGCGGCGCGCGACAAGCTTACCCCGATTTAACTTGGCGGTGAGGCGGCGCGCGCTCAGATAGGCAGACGTATCGGGGGTTTATCGACGACCATGTCGCTTGCGCTATCTACGCTGCTGTTCGAGTGGCGCCGCTATATGGCGGCGGTCATGGCCCTGGCCCTGTCGGGTTTGCTGGTCCTGGCGATGACGGGTGTCTTTATCGGTATCGGCAAGGGGTTCACCGCGACCATCGAACGGTCGGGCGCGGACATCTTCATCTTGCAGCCGGGCGCCAAGAGCCTGATCAACGGGCCGTCGGGCGTGCCACGCCGGTTCATTCCGCTGGCCTATAATCATCCCGAGGTGATCGAGGTCATGCCGCTGGACGGCGCCGGCGGCACCTTCCAGAACATCAAGGACGTCGATCCGACCAAGAGCCAGGCCGACAACGCCAGCCAGGGCGCCCCGCGTCAGAAGTTCGTCCAGGCCAGCATCATCGATACCCGTCCGGGGTCGGTGACCATTCCGACCGACTATTCCCAGGAACTGGTCGACGCCCTGCGCCAGCCCTACACGGTGGCGGTGGATGAAACAGCGTTGTCGACCCTGGGCGTCAAGCTGGGGGACAAGGCGCTGTACAACGGCCAGACGGTCACCATCGTCGGCGTGACCCGCGGCTATCCCAACATGATGCAGCCCGGCGTGGTGATGTCGCGCGACACCCTGCGGATGCTGGGTCAGGCGGACACCGGTCCGCGCGTCGGCCCGCTGATGATCAAGCTTCGCGACCCGGCCCGCGCGCCGATCGTCGTGGCCCAACTGAATGAAATAGGCGCCGGCCAGTGGAAGGCCTGGACCAAACAGCAACTGGCCGAGGCCAATGCGGGCGCCATGTTCGAGGAAGGCATTCTGGTCATCATCATCGGCGGCTGCGTCGTGCTGGGGATCATCATCGGCGTGGCCATCACCTGGCAGACGCTGCGCGGGGCCATCATGGCCAATATCAAGGAGTTCGCCTCGCTGCGAGCCTTGGGCGTGGGCATGGGCTCGCTGCGTCGGATCGTGGTCGAACTCAGCTTCTGGGTCGGGGTGGTGGGCGTGTTCGCCGCCATCTTCCTGACCTGGCTGGTGTCGCTGCTGGCCCAGGCCGGTGCGGTGATCATCGCCCTGCCGTTCAGTCTGCTGCTGGTCGTCGGGATCGGCTTGATCCTGATAGCCATGGTGTCCGGCCTGTTGTCGCTGGGCATTCTCAAGAACAGCCAACCGGCGGACCTGCTGCGATGAACGACATGTCATTCGGTCACACCAAGGTTCACGGCAAGCATGGCGACTTCGCCATCGAGGCCAAGGGTCTGGTCAAACGGTTCAAGTCCGGCAAGTCATGGGTCGAGGTGCTGAAGGGCGTCGATTTCGACGCACGGCACGGTGATCTGACCATGGTCATGGGACCGTCGGGTTCCGGCAAGTCGACCCTGATCGCGGCCCTGTCCGGCCTGCTGCGCCCCGAAGAGGGGCGGGTCGATGCACTGGATGTCGACGACCTGTGGAAATATTCGTCAGGTCGGATCGATCGGTTCCGGCTGGATAACTGCGGCTTCATCTTCCAGGGCTTCAACCTGTTCCCGGCCTTGACGGCGCTGCAGCAGGTCGAGACCGTGCTGAAGTTCCAGGGGCTGAGCTCGGGCCAGGCGAAGAAGCGCGCCACGACGGCTCTGGAAGAAGTCGGCCTGGGTCATCGTTTGCACCAGCGGCCCGCGGCCCTGTCGGGCGGCGAGAAGCAGCGGGTCGCCATCGCCCGCGCCCTGGCCAAGGATCCCAAGATCCTGTTCGCCGATGAACCGACCTCGGCCCTGGACGGCGAGAATGGCCAGGTGGTGATCAAGCTGTTGCGTCGCGCCGCCACCGAACACGGCGCCGCCGTGATCTGCGTGACCCACGACCCGCGCCTGGAGGCCTGGGCCGACCGGGTCATCCATATCGAGGACGGCAAGATCTTGGACGACCAGCGCCGCATACCCGATCCGAACGCCATCCTGGCGTCGCACTGAACAACAAGACAAATTTCTCCTAGGACGACACGCCCATGCCCGGCTTTCTGAAGAAAAAACGCACCTGGTTCGGCCTGCTGCTGGTCATCGTGGTGGTGGTCGGCTTCATGCTGTTCCAATCCTCGGCCAAGACCAAGAAGGCCGAACAGGAGAAGGCGGCCGCGACCAAGGTCGAGAGCCCGTATGCGGCCATCGCCAACGGCAAGGTCGATGTCGAGGGCGGCATCATCCAGATCGCGGCCCGTCGCGGCGGCATCGTCCGCGAGGTGCTGGTGCAGGAGGGCGACGCCGTCGTCGCCGGTCAGATCCTGGCCCGCCAGGAGGATGATGAACCGCGGCTGGCGGTGCAGAGCGCGGCCGCAGCGGTGGCCCAGGCCGAGAGCCAGTTGGCCCAGATCCGCGTCGATATCCGCACCGCCCAGCGCGAGCGTGACCGTCTGCAACGGCTGGTCGCCACCAACTTTGTCGCGGCCCAACGCATCGATCAGGCCGACGACCAGATCGCCGTGGCTCAGGCGCGTCTGGGGTCGCAGGCGGCGGCTGTGCAAACCGCGCGGGCCCAGTTGGAAGAGGCGCGCTATAATCAGGAGCTGACCATCATCCGCGCGCCCACCAACGGTCGAATCGTGCGCCGTTACGCCAACCCGGGCGCGGGCGCTTCGACCCTCAACGTCTCCAACATGTTCGATCTGGAGCCGGATGCGCCGCGCATCGTCCGCGCCGAGGTGGTCGAAAGCGATCTGCCCAACCTGCGCGACGGTCAGGCGGTCGAGATCACGCCGGAAGGCGACACCTCCAAGGTCTATATCGGCGCTGTGATGCGCCGGGCGGCGGTGTTCGGCGCCCGCAAACTGGCCTCGGACGATCCGTCGCAGCGCACCGATGAGCGGGTGGTCGAGGTCGTGGCCTCGGCCGGCGACGCGCCGCTGCTGATCGGCCAGCGCGTTCTGGTCAAGTTCATGAAGCCGGGCGAGACCGCCGGCGCCAAGCGCGCGGTCGCGGCCGGCGTCGGACCCAACCAGGCGATGCGCGCCCAGTAAGGAAACGGATCAGCGGCCGGTGAAATCTCCCGGCCGCTTGTCCAGCACGGCGGCGACGCCTTCCAGATGGTCGTCGGTCATATGGGCCAGAGCCTGCATTGCGGCCGACAGCTCCAGGATCTGTTCGAAGGTCTGGTCGCGACCCTGACGCATCAGGGTCTTGGCCATGCGCAGGGCCTGGGGCGGCTGGGCGGCGATCTGGCTGGCGGTGATCAGGGCCTCGTCCATCAGCTGATCGTGCGGCACGACGCGATTGACCAGGCCCCAGCGCTCGGCCGTCTCGGCGTCGATGCTGCGGCCGGTGAACAGCATTTCGGCGGCGCGGGCGTAGCCGACGTCGCGCGGCAGGCGCCAGGCCCCGCCGTCGCCGGGGATGATGCCCAACTTCAGGAAGGGCACGCCGAAGCTGGCGCGCTCCGACGCGATACGGATGTCGGCGGTGGCCGCGATGCCGCAGCCCAGGCCCATGGCCGGGCCGTTGACGGCCGAGACCAGCGGAATCTCTAGATCATACAGGCTGCGGACGATCCGGTGGACGACGCGGCGATAGCGGGCGCGGATGTCTGCGCCGGAGCCTTCGAACAGATCGCGCCGGTCGCGCATCGCGGTCAGGTCGCCGCCGGCGGAGAAGGCGCGACCTGCGCCCGTCAGGACCACGCATTTGACCGTCATGTCCGCATTGGCGCGGGCGCAGGCCTCGGCGAAGTCGTCGCCGTCTGTCAGGTCGGGCAGGGCGTTCAGCCGGGCCTCGCGGTCCAGCGTCCAGATCAGGATCGCGCCCTGGCGGGTTTCGGCGATCAGGCCCATGCTCGTCTCCTTGGTTCGTCCCGTCATCGGACGCCGACGCCGCGTCACGCAAGCCCGGAATTGCAAAAGCCCCGGCGAAGGGCCGGGGCTGCTGCACGTCAGGCTTTCGAGGCCGTCAGCGTTTCTTGGGCGTATAGGGTACGAAGTTGGACGGGTGGCTGACCACACGTCCCGAGTTCGACGGCATATGCCGACTGTTGACCAGCATCCCGCCCCATAGAGCAAAGGACATCATGGCGTGTTGGAGGTTACGCTCCTTATCGTTCATCTTGGCGTCTCCTTTCCCAGAACGATGAAAAGAGACGCGTCGTACCTATGGGAATCTCACCCTCAGTCGTTTCGCGTCAGAGGCCAACATAGTCGATTTTCGGTTAATTGCAAATTTTTCGATCAGCAAGCGGAGTATATTTTGTGACGGTGTCACATTGAGCGAGGCCTCGCGTCCTGTCGGGCCGCCCAAGGCGATCGCGACCCCCTGCGTCATGGTGTGTGCTGTGGACGGGGCCAGCGGCCTTTGCCTGGGGTGTTTTCGTACCCTGAAGGAGATCGCCGGCTGGCGGGGCTTGAGCGATGCGGAAAGGGCGGCGGTGATGGCGGATCTGCCGTCCCGGCGTGACCGGATCGATCCCGCCAAGCTGGGCTAGGCGCGGATTAAGGTTTTGTCAGCCAAGTCGGTTCACGCCATTCCAACCTGGGTCCGATAGGCAGGGTCCATGATCCGCATCGACCTTCAGTCCGCCGCCGTGCTGGGCGTCGCCCTTGTGGCGTCGTTCGCGACGGCCCTGACGATCCGCCATCTGGACGGGGGCGAGGCCGCCATGGCCGCTTCGACGGGGGGCGTCTCGACCGAGGTCGCCGCGCCGGCGTCGGGGACCGCGACCCAGGTGGTGAAAGGGCCGGACGGCCACTATTGGGCCCAGGCCAAGATCGACGGCCGGGCGGTGCAGGTGCTGGTCGATACCGGCGCCAGCGTCGTGGCCCTGACCCGCGCCGACGCGCGCCGGCTGGGCGTCGATCCCGCGCCCGACGATTTCACCGGCAAGGTTCAGACCGCCTCGGGCGTCGTTCGCGCTGCGCCTGTCGAACTGAAGTCGATCTCGGTCGCCGGGGTCCGGGTGGACAATGTCGAGGCTTTGGTGGTCGAGGAAGGCCTGGCCTATTCGCTGCTGGGCATGAGCTATCTGGGCCGTCTGTCGGCGTTCGAGGCGACGCCGGCCGGGCTGACGCTGCGCCCCTGATACGGCTTCAGAGGTCCCGCATCTGGCGGCGGGCTTCGTGGAAATACTGCCAGCCGGTCCATAGGGTGATCACGGCGGCGAACCAGATCAGGAAGACGGCGAAGGACTCAAACGCCGGCTGCCAGGCCAGGGGCGAACCGTCGAGGTTCTGAAGTCCGAAGGCGCTCCACAACAGGGTCAGCTGAAGCGCGGCCAGGGCCACCATCTGCACCGTCGTCTTCCACTTGGCGGCCAGGGTGACGGGCAGTTCGATCCGCCCTGCCATGGTCTCGCGCAGGGCCGAGACCGCGAACTCACGGAACAGGATCAGGCCGCAGGGCAGGGCGATGCCCGGCAGGGAGCCGGACGCCAAGACGCCCAGGATGGCCCCGGTGATCAGCACCTTGTCCGCGATCGGGTCCAGAATGGCGCCCCAGCGTGTGGTCGAGTTCCAACGCCGAGCCAGGAAGCCGTCGACCCAGTCGGTCGAGGCGGCGATGACGAAGATCCAGAAGGCCCAGACCCCGAACTTCAGCTGAACCTCCGGCGACAACCAGGCGTCCAGCGCGCCCGGCGCTGCGCCGGCCAGCATGGCGAACATCACCACCCCCGCGAACAGGCGGATGCCGGTCAGGATGTTCGGAATGGGATTGGCGCGATGCGTGGCGGCGGTCATGACGGGGTCTCCAGCAGGGACGCAAGCAGGGGGTGGAGCGTCTCCGCGAACGGATTGGCGACGGTGACGCCTCGATAGACGAAGCCGTCCTGCATGTCTTCGGAAAGCAGAAGGCCGCATCCGGCTTCGGCGGCGGCGCAAAGGATGATGGCGTCCCAGATCTGATGCGGGTGCGCCGCAATCAATTCGAATGCAGAAAAGAGTATGTTCTCGCTGGTCGGGGGAATGACTGCGAGACGTCGCCAACTGTCTGCGATTTCCGCCGCCATGGCAGCCGTCATTCGCGCCTTTCCAGTAAGAACACGATGGAGCTCGCCCAGGCATTGGGCGGGTACAACCACCTGATGGTTGGCATGGAGCCGATCCACCACGCGCCGCGCCGCCGCCTCACGGTCAGGGCCGTTCACACCCTCTGCATACACCATGACATTGGTGTCGAGGGCGACCTTCAATCGTACAACTCGTCACGGGTCCACGGGCCAATGTCGATGGTGGGCATGGCGCTCCAACGATCCAGCATGGCCTTAAAGGCTAGTTGCCGACGCGCGCTTTCCTCCTTCTGGAGGCGATCTTCCTCGATACGCGCGGCGTCTGCGCTGCGGCGCGCCTGTTCCTGGTCCTGAAGCAGGCGCAGACCGTCCCGCACCACTTCACTGACGCTGGAATAACGACCTGAATTCACGCGGTCGCGCGCGAAATGTTCCAGCTCAGGCGTCAGATGAACATTGGTAGCCATGACGGGAACATAACAAGAATTGGGCGGTCTGGAAAGCAGACGCTTACGCCAACGGTTCGAACCTCGACTTGTTCGTCAGGGCGCGCAGGACGCCGTCGGCGATGCCGAAATGCAGGCCGGTCAGGGTCAGTTCACCGGCCGCCTCGCGCTCGGCGATCCAGGGGAAGGTGCGCAGGTTTTCGATGGACAGGCGGACGACGGCTTCTTCGGCGGCGCCTTCAACCTGGTCTTCGGACACTTCTTCAGCCACGCGGCGGACGACGGCCGCCCCTTGCGCCACCCAGGGGGCGACGAAATCGGCGCAGATGTCGGGGGCGCCGTTCAGCATGGCGTTGACCCCGCCGCAGTGAGCGTGACCCATGACGACGATCCGCTTGACGTTCAGCACCTTGACCCCGAACTCCAGCGCTGCAGACACACCGTGCAGCAGGCCGTCGGGCTCATAGGGCGGGACCAGATTGGCGACGTTGCGCACCACGAACAGCTGGCCGGGGGCCGCGTCGAAGATCAGGGCGGGGTCCGCGCGGCTGTCGGAACAGGCGACGATCAGGGTGTGCGGCTTCTGGCCCTGGGCCAGGGCTTCATACTCGGCGCGGGCGGCGGGCCAATGCTCGGTGCGGAACCGGCGGTAGCCTGCGGTCAGTTCGTCGTCGATGTCGTTCATGAGGCGCCTGTAGCGCTTTGAGCGGCGCTGATAAATCGTGTATACGTGTGTATACAGAGGAGCGCGCCATGCCCGTCACCAGTCGAACATTCCGTAGCGGCAACAGTGAAGCCGTGCGCCTGCCGAAGGAGTTTGCGTTCGGGCCGGGCGTCGAGGTCGAGATCGATCGCAAGGGCGACGTCGTGACCATTTCGCCCAAGAGAAAACCTGTCAAAGAGATGCTGGCCAAGCTTCGTAACCTGCCCAAGCCAGCCAGCATCGGTATCCGCCACGAGGTCGAGATTCCAGAACGTCCGGGTCTCTAGGCGTGGCCTATATGCTCGACACGAATGTCGCCATTCATCTACGGGATGGCGACACGCTGATCGACGAGCGGGTGGATGCCCTCGACCCGCCGCTTCTGTTGTCCGTGATCAGCCGTGTGGAGTTGGAAGCAGATCTTGGCCGGTTGGACGCAAGCACCGCAGAACGGCGGGCGAGGTTGGACGCCCTGCTGGAGGCCGTGCCGGTGCTTCCATTCGGATCTGACGAGGCGCAGGCTTACCGGTTTATCGTCGAAACCTGCGGCTTCTCACGACGCAAGGTGCTGGATCGGATGATCGCGGCGCAGGCGATCACTGCGGGCGCGACCCTGGTGACCCGTAACGGCGAAGACTTTCGCGACATTCCCGGCCTGACCCTGCTGGAGTGGTGAGGCGGTCTACGGCTGCCTGAAGAAGGCGTGGATGCGTTCGGCCAGGGCTTGGCTGACGCCGTCCACCTTGACCAGATCCGACACCGAGGCCCGGCCGACGCCCTTGGCGGAGCCGAAGGCGTGGAGCAGGGCCTTCTTGCGGCCGGGGCCGACGCCTTCGATCTCGTCCAGCGGGTTCTTCTTGATATCCATCGAGCGGCGCTTGGCGTGGGCGCCGTTGGCGAAACGGTGGGCCTCGTCGCGCAGCCGCTGGAGGTAATAGAGGGCCGGCGACTTCAGCGGCAGCATGAAGGGCGGTTTGCCGGGCATGAAGAACTTCTCCATGCCTGCGTCGCGGTCCGGCCCCTTGGCGACGCCGACCACGGCGATGTCGTCCAGGCCCAGGTCGGCCAAGACCGCCAGCACCTCGGCCAGCTGGCCCGCGCCGCCGTCGATCAGCAGCAGGTCGGGACGGACGGCGTCCTCGCCCTCTTCCTCGTCCTTGACCAGGCGGGCGAAGCGGCGGCGCATCACCTCGCGCATCATGCCGTAGTCGTCTCCGGGCGTCAGGTCCTCGCCGCGGATGTTGAACTTGCGATACTGCGACTTCTGGAAGCCGTCGGGACCGGCGACGACCATGCCGCCTACCGCATTGGTGCCCTGGATATGGGCGTTGTCGTAGATCTCGATCCGCTCGGGCCGGGTCTCCAGGCCAAAGGCTTCGCAGACCTCGTCGAGGATTTTCCCTTGCGCCGAGCTTTCCGCAAGGCGGCGGCCCAGGGCCTCGCGGGCATTGGTCAGGGCGTGACCGACCAGGGCCAGCTTCTCGCCGCGCATGGGGCGGACGATCTCGATCTTACGATCCGCCTTCATCGAGAAGGCTTCTTCCAGCAGTTCCAGCTCGTGCGGGCGGATGTTGGACAGGATCAGGCGCGGGATCGGCTTGTCCTCGTAGAACTGCCCCAGGAAAGCGGCCAGGATCTCGGGATCGGTGTCGGTCTTGTCCACGCGCGGGAAATAGGCGCGGCCGCCCCAGTTCTGACCGGCGCGATAGAAGAAGACCTGGACGCAGGCCTGGCCGCCGTCGGAGTGCAGGGCGAAGACGTCGCCCTCGGCCACGCTGTCGGCGCTGACGGAGTTCTCCATCGAGATGGCGGACAGGGCCCGGATGCGGTCGCGGACGCGGGCGGCCTGTTCGAAGTCCATCTCGTCGGAGGCGGCCTGCATCTCTTGCGACAGGCGGCCGATGACGGCGCGCGACTTGCCGCGCAGGAACTGTTCGGCCTCGGTGACCAGTTCGCCATAGTCCTCGAGCGAGATCAGGCCGGTGCAGGGGGCCGAGCAGCGCTTGATCTGGTGCAGCATACAGGGGCGGGTGCGGGTCTCGTAGACGCTGTCCGAACAGGACCGCAGCAGGAAGGCCTTCTGAAGGGTGTTCAGGGTCCGGTTCACCGCCCAGGTCGAGGCGAAGGGGCCGAAATAGTGGCCGGGCGTCGTGTGGGCTCCCCGATGTTTCTTCACCTGGGGCGCGCGGTGGTCGCTGCGGATCATCAGCTCGGCGAAGGACTTGTCGTCGCGCAGCAGGACGTTGAAGCGCGGCTTCAGCTTCTTGATGAAGTTGGATTCAAGCAGCAGGGCCTCGGTCTCCGACGCCGTGACGACCAGCTCCATCGACCGGGTCTGGGCCACCATCAGGCCGATGCGCTGGGTGTGGAACCTTCCTTGCGCGTACTGGACGATGCGCTTCTTCAGCGACTTGGCCTTGCCGACATAGAGGCAGGACCCGTCCTCGCCATACATGCGATAGACGCCCGGCTTATCGGGCGCCCGACGCGCCTCGTCGGCGATCAGGGCCGCAGCCGTCAGGTTCGAATCGAGCGTCTCCTCGGTCATCCGGGTGGATATAGGGGCGCGACGGCGTCTGCGTCACCTCTCCGCGCGCGAAGGCGCGGGGGGAGGACAGATCGCGTAGCGATCAGGAGGGGGCGACTCGGGCAGTGGTGATGACCTCGCCGGCTTCAGACACCGGGTCGCCCCCTCCTGGCGCTCGCTGACGCGATCGCCGGTCCTCCCCTTCGCCTTCGCGAAGGGGAGGTGAGATTTTACGACCGGCGTACCAGCAGCACGCCGGCCAGAACCAGACCCACGCCGGCGATGCGGCCCAGGTTCAGCGGCTGGCGCGGCACGCCCAGGGCGCCGAAATGGTCGAGGATCAGGCTGAGCAACAGCTGGCCGCCCACCATCAGGGTGATGGTCATGGCCACGCCCAGGCGCGGCACGCCCCAGGCGGCGGCGACGACGAAACAGGCGCCGTAGGCCCCGCCCAACCAGGCGTACCAGGGCAGGGCGCGGGCGGCGTCGAAGTCAGGCCTGGTCTGCATCAGGGCCGCCATGATCCCCAGCACCGTCGTTCCGACGGCGAAGGAGATGAAGGCCGCATTGACCGGCGAGGCGACGGCTGTGGCCAGCTTGGCGTTGGTCGGCGCCTGGAGGGCGGTGGCGCCCCCGGCCAGGACGACGACGATAATGGCGAGGAGCGAGGGGTTCATACGCCTTGGCTAGCACGCCCCTGGCCGTTTGCTAGCCCGAGATGAAGTGGGCGGCGCGTTCACCCTCGGGGTCGCCGGCGACGCCGAAGCCGCGGTTGATGGTCATATGGCTGTCGTCAGGGGCGGCGACGACATCGGCGCGGCCGCCGGCGCGGGTCAGGGCCTCGGCCAGGCCGCGGCTCTGGACGGCCGAATCCTGACGCCGGGCGACGTGGAAGATCAGGAAGGGCGGATAGGCGACGCCGGGTCGGACGCGCAGCGTCGGCGAAAGGGCGGCGGCCTGGTCGCCGAAAGCCTGGTCGTAGGTCTGGCCCAGCCACTGGTCGAGCCGGCCGTCCCCGCGCGGGGCGGTGGCGTCATAGCCGGCGCCGTCGAGCAGGATGACTCCCGCCAGATCCGACGGTCTCAGCCCCACCGCGCCCAGATAATCGGAGTCGATCCCGACCAGGGCGGCCAGATGGGCACCGGCCGAATGGCCCAGCAGATAGAGGGGGCGACCCGGCAGGCGGCGTTTCAGATCGGCGATGGCGGCGGCGACGTCCATGGCCGATTCGCGAGCGCTGACGGCGGGGGCCAGGCGATAGCTGGTCGAGGCCAGGGTCAAACCATGGCGTTGGGCGTAGGCGGGCAGTTCGCTGACCATCGCCCGTTCGCCGCGCGACCAGCCGCCGCCATGGATGAACATCAGGATCGGCCCGGTTCCACGGTCCGCATAGACGTCATAGGCCTGGAGCGGATCGGGGCCGAAGGTCCAGGTGTGGGCGGGGGCGACGGAACTGCGGCCGGAGTCGGTTCGCCGCCGCGCGAGGCGGCGCTGGGCCAGGGCTGGGGTCGACAGGGCGGCGAGGGTTAGGCCCAGCAGGGCCGCGCGGCGGGTGACGGGCATGGGATGTCCTTTCGTGGTCCCCAGAATAACGCCGTCCCGCAGGCGATCCGTCTCACCAATTTGTATCGGTTTGTACGCCGTCGAAGATTTCGGCCAGCCGCGCCCGCGTTCCTCGGTTCACATCCTCGGGCAGGGCGGAGGGATGGAACCAGCCGATCTCCGCGATCTCGCCCTCGCTGGACCGCTCGCCCAGGTCGAAGGCGTCGATGCGGAAGACCACCACATGATCGCCGGGGAAGAAGCGCTCGTTGGAATGGATGGAGATCAGGCGCGGCGGGGTGCGGGCGATCAGACCGGCTTCTTCCCTCAGTTCACGCACCACGGCGTCCTGGGTGGTCTCGCCCTTGTCCACCCCGCCGCCGGGCAGCCACCAGCCGGCCAGATAGGTGTGTTTGACCAACAGCACCCGCCCGCCCGCATCGACCGCCACGCCACGCACCCCGAGGGTCTTGCCGCGCGTCAGTCGCGACCAGACGAAGAAGAGGGGGCGGGTGAAGGGTTCGATGCGGGTTCGCCAGGTGCTCATGTCGCGATCTATGGCATCAGGGATCACCGCTAGGTCAAGGACCGCGCCGCAGCGCCCCGGTTGCGCATCAGATAGAGGGCCATGTCGCGCAGGCGGGGGAGGTGTTCCTTCAGGCGGCGACGCAGCGACGGGGTCTCTGTGTTGATGCTGGGTGTCAGGTCGGGCTCGACCTCGTCCAGAAGCTGCATCCAGGCGCGGTCAGGCTCATAGCCCAGGGCGATCAGCTCGTCGCCGAGATCGCCGTGACGATGCAATTGACCCTGGAGCCGGGGCAGGTGACGGCGCCAGGCGCCCAGGCTGGACGGACTGACGGGACGGATCAGCCGCATGGCCGGAACCCATTCCGCATTCGGCCTAACCACGCCGAGATGATAGTCCGAGAAGCGACGGACCGGTCGCAGCCAGGGCATGACGGTCATCAGCTCGGCCTGTACGAGGTCCGGCTCGGTCACCAATCGGCGATAATCGACGACATGAAAGCGCGGATGGCCCTGGGCGCGCGCGGCGGCCCGCGCGGCGCGGCGCCAGACCCGCAGATTGGTGAAATAGCGGCCGGGGTAGGCGGCGTGCTGGCTGGTGATGACCTCGCGCGGATCGCGGGCCAGGTAGATAACGTCCAGGCGGCGGTCCAGCTTCAGGATGGCGACGGCGGCATCCACCTCGCCCGGACATTTGGTGCAGATCAGGCGGCGGTCGCGCGGGACGGGACGGCGCAGTCGCTGTTCCGCCTCGACCGGTCCGTCGATGTCGAAACAGGTCAGGATCATGACGTGGAGCAGGGTGGTGCCGCTGCGGGGCGCGCCGGTGATGTGCAGGCGTCTCGGGCGGGGGGCGTCGTGCATTCTGGTCCTCTTGAAAGCGAGGCGCCAGTGAAGCGGAGCATTGCGGGCGTCGTTTGGTCATCCGGTATCGATGGTGTTTCGGTCCGGAGGCGGATGTTTCCCTAATGTGACGCGGGCAGGGATGACGGAAGGGACGCTTGAACCCCGGCGCCACTCGCTCTAATCCTGAAGGGCAACAGGAGCATAAACATGCTGGCGCTCGGCATTATCTTCGGCTTCATCGCCGTCATCGCCCTCATGAACCTGGTCGAGTTCGGCCGGGTTGACTGATCAGGCCCCCAGCGCCGTGCGGGGCGTCGCCCTGGTCACGGGCGGGGCGCGACGGATCGGGCGGGCCATTTGCCTGACCCTGGCCAAGGCCGGGTATGACGTGGCCGTGCATCACCACGCGTCAGGCGAAGACGCCCGGAAACTGGTGGACGAGATCGCGGGCCTGGGGCGGCGGTCGTGTCTGTTGCAGGCGGATCTGAAGGACGAGGCCAAGGTGCGCGCCCTGGTTCCGGCGGCGGCCGAGGCTCTGGGGCGGGTCACGGTTCTGGTCAACAACGCCTCGGTGTTTGAGGACGACCGGATCGGCGGCCTGACCCGCGAAAGCTGGGACCGGCATCTGGAGACCAATCTGCGGGCGCCGATCGTGCTGGCCGAGGCCTTTGCAGCCCAGACTGTCGAGGGCGTGATCGTCAATCTGCTGGATCAGAAGGTGTTGAAGCCGGATCCGCGCTTCTTCTCCTATAGCCTGTCGCGCAACGGTCTGTGGTGGGCGACCCGGACCCTGGCCCAGGCCCTGGCGCCGGGCATCCGGGTCAATGCCGTGGGGCCGGGGCCGACCCTGCCGTCGATCCACCAGACCCCCGAGGAATTCGCCGCCGAGGCGCGCGGCACCCTGTTGCAGACCCCCGGCAGTCCCGAGGCGGTGGCCGAGGCGGTGCTGTGGCTCATTGACGCGCGGATGGTCACGGGCCAGATGATCGCCGTCGATGGGGGCCAGCATCTGGCCTGGCGCACCCCGGACATCCAGGAGTAGTCGCGTGGTCCAGTCGTCGTCGGTGTCGCCGTTTCCGGCGGACGAGCCGCTGCGCTACGAGCGGCTGAGCGTCTTTGTGCGCGGGCTGGAGGTCGAGGCCGGGATCGGGGTCTATGACCACGAACTGGGGCGGTTGCAGCGGCTGGTCATCGACGTCACCCTGGAGCTGGCGCCCAAGTCCATCGAACGTCTGGGCGACACCATCAACTACGAGACCGTGGCCAATGCGGCGCGGGCCATCGCGGCCGAGGGGCATGTGGGCCTGGTCGAGACCTTCGCCGAACGTCTGGCGCGGGCCTGTCTGGAGGACCGGCGGGTGCAGCGGGCGACGGTGCGGATCGAGAAGCCGGGCGCCCTTCAGGCCGTTATCGCGCCGGGCTGCGAGATCGTGCTGGGGCGATAGGTTGCGTCGGGCCTTCCGCGCGGCCATTGTTGGTTAATAGTCCGGCCGTTTCGACGGCGTGAGAAAAAGCGTTCGATATCATGGCCGAACCCGGCGATCCGAAGGGCCCCCACGCCCAAGACGACGATCACGATCATGACGCCCATGTCGGTTTCGTCTCGCCCGCCTGCCTGGTCGGCGTGCCGCGGACGCCAGAGCCTAAGCCAGAGCCTAAGCCAGAGCCTAAGCCAGAGCCTAAGCCCGAGCCCGAACCAGAGGCCCGGCCTGACGCTCAACCCGAACCGGCGTTTGAACCCAGGATCGAGCCCATGGCGGCGCGTCCGCCGGAGCCGGAGCGCGATCTGTTCGACCCGCCGGAGCCGGCGCCCGTGACCCCCGCCTTCACTGCGGCGGCGACGCCTCGCTTCGCCCCCGCCGCACGACCGGCCCCGATGAGCCTGTACGCCGTCTATGTGCTGATCCTGCTGGCGGTGCCGACCCTGGGCCTGTCCGCCTTGCTGGCCCTGCTGGCGGTGACGGGCCGCGACGCGCCGGACGAGCCGCTGGCGGGCAGCCACTTCGTCTATCAGCAGCGCACCCTTTGGAGCGCAGCGGTGGCGGCGGTGCTGGGCGGGCTTCTGGTGATCGTCAATATCGGGGTCTTCGCCCTGTTCCTGCTGGCCCTGTGGGTGCTGGCGCGCGGCGCCTTCGGCGTCCTGCGGCTGAAGGCCGGGCGGCCGATCGACAATCCTCGCAGTTGGCTGTTCTGAAAGGGCGACCATGACGACCGAACCCAACTTCTCCGCCGGCCAGGAGCCGGAAGGCAAGGTCGCCGCCCTGATCGCCTGGGCCCTGTTCATCCTGTCGATCCCCAGCGCCAATGTGCTGGTGCTGGTCGGGCTGGTCGTGTCCTATGTGGCGCGTGCGACGGCGGTGGGCGTGGCCCGCCAGCATATCGACAGCCAAATCCGGCTTTTCTGGTCGGTCATCTGGTGGACGGTCGCGCTGTGGATCGGCGTCATCATCAGCATCCCTCTCGCCGCGATCGGCATAGGCATAATCACCGGCTTGCTATGCGGGCTGGCTCTGTTCCTGCTCAGCGTCTGGTTCACGGTGAAGAGCGTGCTGGGCTTGATCAATCTGCTGCAAGACAAGCCGATCTGACGCACCGTACCGATGGAACATCTCACCCCTCAAGCTGTTGAAGCGAAAAGGGAGTTGAGTATGGGACCGTTCACCGACGCCACAGAAGAGAACCGCTTCGAACAGGAGTTCGACAGCGAGGCCGGGCACGGTCGGGTCTGGGCCGACTACGCCGTGCGCGGCGGAGCCCGGATGATCCTGCACGTCGAGGCGGAACAGGGGCTGCGCGGTTCGGGCGCCGCCAGCCGGTTTATGCAGTCGATGGCCGAATACGCGCGTGAAAAGGGGCTGAAGCTGTTTCCCCGCTGCAGCTACGCCGTCGTTTGGCACAAGCGGCATCCCGACTACGACGACGTGCTGGCGTAAGGCAACGCGACCCATCTAAGGCCGTCATCCTCGCCCTTGTGGCGAGGATCCATACTCCCGATGTCCGACGTCAGAGACCGGGAGTATGGATCCTAGGGACGAGCCCTAGGATGACGAGGGGGGGGGGGCTTATCCCCCCGAATATCCGCCCAGGATCGGCAGGATCTCGCCGGTGATGAAGCTCGACATCTGGGGCGAGGCTAGGAAGACGTAGGCTGGAGCGATCTCTTCCGGCTGGGCCGGGCGTTTCATCACGGTCTCGGCGCCGAACTGGGCCGTCTTGTCAGCGTCCTTGTCCGCCGGGTTCAGCGGGGTCCAGACCGGGCCGGGGGCGACCACGTTTACCCGGATGCCGCGCGGCGCCAGATGCGTGCCCAGCGAGCGGGCGTAGGCGTGGATGCCGCCCTTGGTCAGGGAATAGTCCAGCAGGTCCTTGTTGCCCATCAGGCCCGTGACCGAGCCGGTCATGACGATGGCGCCGCCGGACTTCATGTGCGGGACCGCGGCCTTGGTCATGTTGAAATAGCCGTAGAGATTGGTCTTCAGCGTGCGGTCGAAATGCTCGTAGGTCAGGTCCTCGAAGGCGTTGACGTGTTCCTGGAAGGCGGCGTTGGGCACCAGGACGTCCAGACGGCCGAAGGCGTCCAGCGTGGCCTTGACCGCCGCCTCGGCGAAGGCCGGATCGGCGACGTCGCCCTTCAGCACCACGGCCCGGCGGCCCTCGGCCTCGACGGCGGCCTTGGTGGTCTCGGCGTCATTGTCCTCGTCCAGATGGCAGATGACGACGTCGCAGCCCTCGCGGGCGAACAGGACGGCCACCGAACGGCCGATGCCGGAATCGGCGCCGGCGATCAGGGCGGCGAAGCCCTCAAGCTTGCCCGATCCCTTCCAAAAGGGGGCGTCGTACATCGGGGCGGGGTCCAGGGCGCCCTCGTCGCCGGGCTTGGTCTGGTGCTGTTTGGGGAAGGGCGGCGCGGGATAGGTGCGGGCGCCGGCCTGGACGGCGTCAGAGGATTCGTCGCCGCCGGACTGCTGGTCCTTGGCGTCTATGTCGCGCTGGATGGCGCGTTCCTGGTCGGCGGTGTCGTTGGCGCGGGCGTCGAAGCGGTCGTCCATGACGGGTCTCCTGAAGACTGTTGGGGTCTTCAGGAAAGCGGTCGAGGCGGCGAGCCGTTCCCCGTTGTCAGCCGACCCGGCCGACGATGGTGCGGATGGTCTCGGCCCGGTTCGGAAGGTCGGCGGCGAGGCGCGCCGCGATTTCGCGCACCCCGACGGGATAGGCGTCGCCGCCCGAGGCGATGTCTTTCGCCTTTTCCGCCGCCTGGGTCAGGAGTTTTTCGAACTGTTCGATTTCTTCCAGCGCCAGGGCGTGGGCTTCGAGCTGGAGGCGTTTGACCCGTTCGCCCGTGGTCTCGGGCGCGCGCATCAGATCATAGACGGCGGCCTCGGCGCCGACGAGCCGCAGGTCGGGTTTGGAGTCTGCGCCGGTCTTCTTGGTCATGGAATCGGGTCCCCAGCAGTGCTGAGGCTGGAAGGTGAGGTTTGCGCGGCGTTACGTCGAGCTTGACCGTAGCGGTTATGGCGACGCTGTGGCCGCCATGCATCGGTTTCGCCTGGCTTTACAGCTCTGGCGCGCGGGCCGGGACCATGGCCGGGGCCGCGACCGGGGCCAGGACGCCGCCGGCGACCGCGCGCAGCGGCGAGCGCGGCGTGTGCAGGACGGCCGGATTGACGCTGACGCCGTCCTGGGCCGGGGTGACCAGGAAACCCTTGGCGGCCAGCTTGTCGCCCGAGCGGACGCGCGAGGTCCAGACGGTGATCGGGGCGGCCAGCAGCAGGGGCAGGACGATCGGGGCGAACCAGGTGGCCAGGTCGGGGCGGACGCACAGCGGGACCAGGAAGCCGACGCCGGCGATCATCTGCCAGCGCATGGCGCGGAAGGCGTCGGACCAGGCCAGGCCGTCCGCCTCGCGCTGCTGGGTGGTCCAGCCGGTGTCGTGGCCGGACAGGATCTGGATGAAGGCCTTGGTGTTGGCGACCATCAGGATGGGGGCCAGGATGGCCGACAGGGCGATCTCGGCGGCCATGCCCTTGGCGATGGCGCGACGCCCGCCGAAGGCGCGCAACTCGGCCGGTCGGCTGAGGACCAAGGCGGCGCCCATGAACTTGGGCCCGATCAGAAGCACGCCCGACAGGAAGGAGGCCAGCATGAAGGGGGTGAACTGGGGGTTCAGGATGTAGAAGAAGCTGGTCCAGTCGACCGGATAGAACATCTGGATGAACAGGCCGACCATCAGCGACGCCAGCCACAGGGGCGAGGACAGATAGGCCATGCAGCCCATGGCCAGCTGCAGGCGGCTCATCGGCGACAGCCCCTTGGCGCCGATCAGGCCCAGGTGCTGCAGATTGCCCTGGAACCAGCGGTGGTCGCGGCGGATGAAGTCGGTGATCGACGGCGGGGTCTCTTCCCAGGATCCGTCCAGGGCGGCGCTGACGTGGACGGCCCAGCCGGCGCGGCGCATCAGGGCGGCCTCGACCACGTCGTGGCTCATGATATGGCCGCCGAAGGGCTTGCGACCCGGCAGGTGGGGCAGGCCGCAGCAGGCGGCGAAGGCGCGCGTGCGGATGATGGCGTTATGGCCCCAGTAGCTGGATTCCGAACCGGTCCAGTAGGCCAGGCCCGCCGCGGCGACGCGGCCGTACAGGCGCACCGAATACTGCGACACGCGGGCGAAGATGGTGCGGGCCTTGATGATGACCGGGGCGGTCTGGATCAGGCCGATGCCGGGATTGCGCTCCATGGCGTCGACCATGCGCAGCAGGGTCTCGCCGGCCATGGTGCTGTCGGCGTCCAGGACGATCATATTCTCATAGGCGCCGCCGAAACGACGGATCCATTCGGCCAGGTTGCCGGCCTTGCGTTCGGCGTTGTCCGAACGGCGGCGATAGAAGGACCTGCAGCCGGCGGTCAGGCGGAAGGCCTGGAAGACCGAGCGTTCGGAGGCGGCGGCTTCTTCCTTGGTCGAGTCGCTCAGCACGAAGATGTCGAAGGCCGCAGCGGCGCCCAGGCGGGTCAGCGACTGGTCGATCATCGCCAGACGGGCGAAGGAGGCGCGAGCGTCCTCGTTGTACAACGGCATCAGCAGGGCCGTGCGGGTGCGCGGCAGGGCCGGGTGGGGGGCGAAGGCCAGGTCGGCCTGGTCCTTGCCGCGCAGCATGACGAACAGACCCATCAGGCCGCTGACGAACCAGCAGGAGATGGCGGTGATCAGCAGCATGAAGATGCCGAAGGCCAGGATCTCGGTGCCGTCCCAGCCCTTGCGGGCGTAAAGGTAGAAGGGGGTGATGGCTGACAGGCCGGTCAGGACCACGGTGCCGGCCAGCAGCATCAGACGGCGCAGGGCGACCGTGTGCGGCGAGGTGGCGGGGATCGCCTCTGCGACGGCGTCAGGCGCGGCCAACGACTGCACCGGCATGGCCAGCGGGGCTTCATCCGGCAGCCAGGACCAGGCCGGCCCTTGCGGAGCCGAGTTGATCGTCTCGAATTCAGCCTGTTCGACAGGCCGGATCGCCAGCTTGTTCATGCCGCTCTAGACGCCCCCGTGTTGACCGACCGCACTCCCGAAGGCAGGGAAGCAGTGGCGCGCTGCATTGCAGCACGACCCCTATAGTCGATCACATTCACGCGATTTTCAATCACGCAATGTTGATATAGCCAAAAAATATGGGGGATTTTTACCCTGGGCGTGTCGCAGGGTCGGCCACAGGCCCCGCAGAAGGCGAATCCGCTGCGTCTTGCAACAGTTTACGGTCCAGAACCCAGGCTGCAATCCCTACCCAGCAGACTAGGACAATGGCGTAGGCGCGCTCCCACCAGCCGACATTCGCATCGTTGACCGTGCCGGGGAAGACCAGGTGTTTTGTAACAACCGTCAGAATCGCCATGATGACAAAAGTGGCGGCGAGGAAGATTTTTAGCCGAGGCAGATCCCGTCGTGACGCCAGTCCCCACAGCAGCAGAACTGGGGCCAATTGGATGCCCAGGGCTAGGTTGATGACCATGTGGCGCGGGTCCGGCCAAGGATAGAGGGTCGAGGCGGACATGCCTGCTCCGGCCAGGACAAAGACCACGGCGATCACGGCGCCGGCGACCCGCTTTTCCGTCAGGGCGTAGACGGCCAGGCCAAAGCCGATCCCGGCCAGAGCCGCCATCACCCCGGCGACGAAGACCCCCCCGTTGAAGATGATCGGCGCCTGGGCCGTCGCCCCGCCCAGTTCGCTGAGATACTGGGTGGCGTTGTCGAAACCGGGATAGGCGGCGATGGCGGCGGCCACCACTGTCAGCGCCAGGAGTGGCGCGGCCACGCCGATGGCCAACAGGCGACGGCGGCGGTGATAGCGGGCGGGCGGGCGTCGCAGCGCCTCGAGGTCCAGCGGCCAGGGTCGGCCGTCCAGCGGTTTCAATCCCCACAGCGGCCGGATGGCGGGAATCCGCTTCACGACTTCATAGACGGCGAAACTGCCCAGGAAGGTGATCAGCAGCAGGGACAGGGCCTCCAGCCCCACCGGCAGACGGGCGGGGCGGATGATCCAGACCGCCGCGACCAGGATCGTCTGGTGCGCCAGATACAGGGGGAAGGTGGCCTCGGTCAGATAGGTCAGCACCGGCCCGCCGCGCGACCGCAGATGCCGGCTGCCGAAGCCCAGGATGGCGACGATCACCGCCCACTGGTCCAGGCCATAGACCATGGCCTTGGGCACGCCCCAGAAGGCCCGCCCGCCCGGATGCCAGACCTGGGCCATCATGATCGGCAGGGCGACCGCCGCCAGCCCCAGGGCGACCCAGCGATACCGCTCCATATCGCGCCAGATCGTCTCGCGCCCCACGATGCTGAAGCCGAAGACGAAGGCCCCCAGCGACAGGGCGTGATTGTACCAGTCCCAGTGCAGGACGTTCGTCACCCCGAACCAGGGAAACAGCAGGATGCGGATGGCGATCAGATAGAGGACCGGCAAGATCAGGACGCGCGGTCCCGCCAGCGCCTTCTCCAGCCACCCGCCGATGCGGTCGATCAGGCCCGGCCGGCGCCACAGCAGGACGGTGACGATACTGTAGGCGGCGATATAGACGATGAACCACAGGTGGTTGACCGGCACGCCGTCGGCCAGACCGCTGAAACTGAACTCATGCACCATCCAGGCGGCGAAACCGGCGAGCCCGCCGGGCCAGCCGGCCTTGTCCATCGCCTCGATCCACGACTGGATCGGCACCAGGATCACCGCGCCGAACAGCAGGGGCGGGACCAGCCGTTCGAACCGGGCGCGCGCCACCTCGCGCGGACTGCGCCGGAAGGTCATGAACCGCAGCGCCGCCCCGGACACCAGGAACAACAGGGTTAGCCGCCAGGGATTGGTGATCAGTATGGCTTCGCGCATCCACTCGAAGGTGTGGACGCTGTGCACGTGCCATCCATAGACCCCGTACACCAGGCCGACATGGTACAGGATCAGCAGGCCAAAGGCCCCGACCCGGATCCAATCCAGATCATAACGGCGCGTGGACGAGGGAGCGGAGGGGGGCACGGCCGCGTCTATGATCCGGTGCGCGGCGTCAGGCAATACAGGGACGATCTGGATAAGGGTTCGTCAAGCTGCGGCCAGCGGACGCACCTGGATATCCTGCTCGTGGGCGCGGGCCTTGGCGAGGTCATGCTTGGCCTGCATGCGCACCAGGGTGTCGGCGCTGACGCCGAACAGTTTTTCGAAGCGGATGGCCATTTCGGCGGACACCCCCGACCGGCCGTTCAGCAGATTGCTGGCGGCCTGACGCGTTACGCCGAGCGCGTCGGCCAAGGCCGTGACGCTCAAATTCCGGGGCGTCACGAGCTCGTCGCGAAGCCAGGCGCCGGGGTGAACCGCGAATGCGGAATGAAGTCGGACAGTCATCAGTGATAATCCTCCAAGTCCATGTCCTCGACCGCGAGGGCTTCGTTGATTCGGAAGGTGAGACGCCAGTTTTTGGTGAGGGTCAGGGACCAGGTTCCCGCACGATCGCCCGTCAACCGGTGTGCGCCAAAGTTGGGCGGCGCCAGCAACTCATCTTCCGTGGCGATGGCGTCGAGATAGGCGAGGATATTGGTGATCCGGCCTACCAGCGCGGCGGGCAGGCCCTTGGCTTTTCCCGTTTCCGCGAAATGCCGCAAGGCCTTGTGCCTGATGCTTTCGATTTCCACGCCGCCAACTTCACGCCTATCATGACAACTGTCAAGTGACGGTTGACAGGCTTCGAGGTTAGGCGGCCGCCGTGTTCAAACCCAAGGCCTTCAGCGTCGCGGCGGCTGCCCCCTCCTGCTCCGCCTGATACAGCGCCATTTCGTCCAGCACCGAACGGCCCAGGGCCTGTTCGAAATCGGCCTTGGCCGGATCGACGGCATAGGCTTCGCGCACCTCGGCGCCGAGGTTGGACTGGAAGATCCCGGCCGCGCTGACGGGCAGGAAGTCCTCATAGGTGATCGGTTCCGCGACGACGTGTCCCAGGACGATCAGGGCCTCCAGGTCGGTCGTCTCCGCGCGCCCGGCCAGGCCTTGCGGCGTCGCGCGATAGCGGAACCAGGCCAGGCCGTTGCGGCGCAGCGCCGTCCAGTCGTCGGGCAGGGCCGAGAAGTCTTTGCTCGCCAAGGCCGCGTCATACAAGGCGCGTCCGGCGGGGGTCAGGGCGCAGCCGCGCTGCTCGATCTCGCCGAAGCGGGCGGTGTGGACCCCCTGGACGGCGCCGTCCGCGCCGGGGAAGGCGATGGCCTCCTGCAGGGCCTTGAAACTGGTCTGGCGCAGCAGGATGGGGCAGGCGCGGGCGGGCGGACCCTCGATCGTCTCCTTGGGCGTGATGCCGCGTTCGGGCATGGCCGCCTGGGCGGCGTCGATGTCCAGGGTGCGCGGCGTCAGGTGGTTGATGTGCGGGCCCTTGAAGCTGACCACATCGGCGATCAGCCGGTGGGCCGCGACCAGGCGCTCATAGGTGGCGGCGCTGACCGTGGCCTCGGCGTGCCAGCGGAAGGTCTCCAGCAGTTCGGACACGAAAAGGTCGGCCTGATCCTCCTCCAGTCCGCCGGCGGTCTCGGCCGTCTCGATCAGGGCGCGAGCGCCGGGGGTGAAGATGTCGCGCCGGGCCAGGGCTGCGGCGGCCTCCTGACGCAGGCCTTCGTCTTCGATCAGCTCCAGCCGCAGCAGGGAGCAGAAGACCCGGAACGGATTGCGCGCCAGGGCCGCCGGATCGACCGGGCGGAAGGCGGTCGAATGCACCGGCACCCCTGCTGGGGCCAAGTTGTAATAGCTGACGGGCGCCATGCCCATGACCGCAAAGGCGCGGGCGATGGTGGCTAGTTCGTCCGCCGTGCCGACGCGGATGGCGCCGTGACGCTCTTCCGACAGGCGGGCCAGTTCGCCGGCAGCGGCCAGACGCTCCGCTCCGGCCGGATCGGCCTTCAGCACCTGCGAATTCACCTCCGACACCAGGGCCAGCAGCTCGCCGTACTGGGGCACCTCCGCCCGGTACATGGCGGACAGGGCGGCCGAGAAACGGCTGCGGATCTCATCGGGGTGGACGAAGGCGGACATGAGCGGCTCCCTGGACCTTTTCGCCGTTCCCTACGCCTGTCGGCCGCCGACGCCTAGCCGGCGGCCAAAGGACATTTCGCCCGATACCGGGTGATCAGGCCTCGACGCCGACTCCGATGGGGCAGACCACGCCGGTCCCGCCGATGCCGCAATAGCCGGCCGGGTTCTTGGCCAGATAGCCCTGGTGATAGGCCTCGGCGTAGAAATACTCGCCCGCCGGTTCGATCTCGGTGGTGATCGTTCCCCGTCCCGCCTTGGTCAGGGCCGCCTGATAGGCGTCGCGCGACGCCTCGGCTTCGGCCTGCTGTTCGGCGTTCAGGGTGTAGATGGCGGAGCGGTAGGTGGTGCCCACGTCATTGCCTTGGCGCATGCCCTGGGTCGGGTCGTGATTCTCCCAGAAGGCCTTCAGCAGTTCGGCATAGGTGATCACCTGGGGGTCGAACACCACCTTGACCACCTCGGTATGGCCGGTGCGGCCGGTGCAGGTCTCCTCATAGGTCGGATTGGGCGTGATCCCGCCCGAATAGCCGGCCGAGGTCACCCAGACGCCCGGCGCCGACCAGAAGATCCGTTCAACGCCCCAGAAACACCCCATGCCGAAGATCGCCGTCTGGAACCCCTCGGGATAGGGGCCCTTCAGCGGATTGCCGCTGACATAATGGATGGTGTCGGTCGCCAGCGGCTCTGCGCGGCCGGGCAGCGCGGTCTCGGCGGTGGGCAGTTCGGCGCTCTTCTTGAACAGCATCGGGGTGGCTTTCGTAAGGAAAATGACGTCAGCGCCTATATGGGGATGTCAGAGGCGCTTGCCGAGGGGGCCATGGTGTTCTATCAGGCCCGCCTCCCGCCGGATCGACCTCCGGCGGCGCGCAAGACGTGGCGTGAAACGGACAGGTGGCGGAGTGGTCGATCGCGCACGCTTGGAAAGCGTGTGTAGGTGAAAGCCTACCGAGGGTTCGAATCCCTCTCTGTCCGCCACGCGGCAAAAATAATCGTCTAAATCCGCCGACCTGCGCTTCCGTCCCCTTCTTGGTCCAGTTCCCGAAGCCTTTTTCCTCATATGGCTCGCCGGCCTTCCGGCCTTCGGCAGGACGCGCCGCTTTGAGGCTGGCGCACTCATTCGCATCGGGAACGACCGATCCTCGCAGGCGTGACGCCGTGCCGGGCTCCCTGCAACCGAGCGGCCTCACAGCGGTCGTGGGTGTCAAAGATGTTCATTCTTTCATGAATGATCGTTGACGAAGCCGGCCTTCGGTGAAACACCTTTGTTTATGGCGACGGAGATCGCCCGGGAAACACCAGCGAGAAGGGGGCCTTTCATGGGTCGCAGCATTTGGATTTCGAGCTCAGCCTTGGCACTGATCTGGTGCGGGGCGGCTCAGGCGCAGCAGGCGGTTCCGGAACCGGACACGAGTCCGGCGCTGGAGGAGGTCGTGGTCACGGCCGAGCGCCGCACCAGCAACCTGCAGCAGACGCCGATCGCGGCGACGGTCTTCGGTGGCGAGCAACTGCAGAACAAGGGTGTGACCAACATCGAATCTCTGCAGTTCGCCGCACCGTCGGTGACCGTCCAGAACTCGGGTATGGGCAACAGCTTCAACATCCGCGGGATCGGCAAGACCGAGAACTCCTCGAGCATCGGCGTGGGGGTCATCACCTACCGCGACGGCGTCGCGGTCTTTCCGGCCTATCTGCAAAACGAACCCCTCTACGACATCGCAAGCCTGGAGCTGCTCCGCGGTCCCCAGGGGACGTTCGCCGGCCAGAACGCGACCGGCGGAGCGGTCTTCATCACCGAGAAGAACCCTGATCTGGCGGGCGTCGGCGGCTATTTCACCGGTCAGTTCGGCAACTACGACCACGTCCGCCTGCAAGGCGCATTGAATGTGCCGGTCACCGACACCCTTGCGGTGAGACTGGCTTTCAACACGGACCAGCGAGACAGCTTCTATAATGTCGTGGAGGGCGCCCCCACCGAAGGCGAGCCTGGCGCGGTGGACAACCAGAGCTACCGCGTCAGCGTCTTGTGGCAGCCGACCGACGCTCTGCGCGTCCTGTTCAAGACCGACTATAGCAAGCTGGATCTCGGGGGCTATCCCACCACCCCCGTCGGCTCGACGGACGGTCTGTTCGACATCCGCACTAACGGGCCGTTCGCGGCGCAGGACGAGATGCTCCGGTCCGTTCTGAACATCAGCTATACGTTCGACAACGGCATGATCCTGCGGTCGATCTCGGGCTATCAGGACGGGAGTTCGCTGGTCGATTCCGATACGGACGGAACCGCGACCCTGCCGTTCACCTCCCACATCGATGTGAGCCAGAGGCTCTGGTCACAGGAGTTCAACCTGATCTCGCCCGACACCGGCTCGCTGCGCTGGATCATCGGGGCCTATTATCAGGATGATCTGATCACCTTCCCCGAGGGCGGGTACATCACCACCCAGTATCTGTCGTCGACCATGCCGCTTCTGATTGCGACCACTCTTGAGGGCCGCAATCCGAAGACGACCGCGGCCGCCTTCGGCCAGGTGAGTTATGATCTCACAGACCGGCTGGAGCTTCAGGTGGGGGCGCGTTTCTCGCGCTCGACGGTCGAGAACGAGGCCGTCAGCGCCATCCCGGCCCTGGGGCTTTCGATTACCCAGGACGACCGGGTCGTGGACGAGAAGGTCACCGGCAAGGTCGCGCTGAACTGGACGCTGGATGAGGACAACTTCCTCTATGGCTTCGTGGCGACCGGCTACAAGGCCGGCGGGCTGAACGGCCCCAACATCCTGGGCGTCACCCCGGGCGCTTTCGAGGGCGAGGAGGTCGTCGACTTCGAGGCGGGCTGGAAGGCCACCATGCTGGGCGGACGCCTGCGGACCCAAATCGGCGGCTACTACAACATCTACGAGAACTTCCAGGTCATCATCGGCGATCCGACCACCCCGACCATCACCACCATTTCCAACGTGGCCGGAGAGACGAAGATCTATGGTCTCGAAGCCTCGGCCCAGGGGCGTTTCGGCGCGCTCGGCATCGACGCCGGATTGTCGCTGTCGCACTCGGAGCTGGGGGACTTCTTCGCCATTGACCAACGGGGCTCGCTGACTGGCGGGTGTGACCCGGACACCGGTCCGGCCTCGGCGAACTGCGTCAATGTCGGCGGCAACGCCCAGACCTATGCGCCGGAGATGACGGTCAATCTGGGCCTCGAATACGACTTCGCCGTCGCCGGCGGCGTACTGACGCCTCGCGTCGATTACAGCCACATCTCCGAGACCTTCGGCACCATCTTCGCCAATGAGGCCCTTGGCGACCGGCTGGAACCTCGCAACATCGTCAACGCCCAGCTGACGTTCGAACCCGCAGGAGGCGCCTGGAAGCTGCAGGCCTACGGCACCAATGTCTTCGACGAGGAATACATCGGCGCCGTGAAGAGCGGACAGCGCTACGCGGGACCACCGCGCCAGTATGGCGTCCGCATTACGCGCAGCTTCTAGACGCCAAGGCGGGAGCGACCTTCAGGGCGCTCCCGCCGCCCAGCCAACCGTGCCGGTACCGGGTAGATCAGAGATGACCACATCGTCCTTGGAGGCGGCCGATCCGGTCGCGTCTCCGCCTTCGACCGGCAGGTTTCGCAAGACCGGCTGGAGCGTCATCTGGCTGCTGACTCTCACCACCTTTTCGGCCCTGACCGTCGGTGGGCTTCTGGCTCCCCTGCAGGAGGCCGCCAAGCTTGAGCTGGGGCTTACGGACCTTCAGCTCGGCATGATCGTCGGCACGGCGACGGCGGTTCCGGTGGCCGTCCTGTCACTGCCGATCGCCTGGATGGTGGATCACGGGACGCGCACCCGGCTTCTGATCGGGCTCGCCACGCTCTGGGCCGTCGGGACCATCGGCACGGCCTTCGTGCAGGACTTCTACAGCCTGTTCGCCGCCCGGCTGGTCGCCGGCATCGGCGCCGGCACCGTCTTTCCTGTCGTCGTCTCCATTCTCGCCGACGTCTGTATGCCCGAGCGCCGGGGACGGTCGATGCTGCTGGTCTCGATCGGGGCCTGGGCCGGGGCCGCCGCCGCCTTTGCCCTCGGCGGGACGCTGTTCGGCTATCTCTCCGCCCATCCCGGGGCCGGCCTGCTGGGCCTTGCGCCCTGGCGTGAGAGCCACCTGCTGGTCGGCATAGGCGCCGCCCTGCTGGTCCTGCCCCTGTTCCTGATAAAGGAGCCGGCGCGGCACGAGGTCGAGCAGACGAGCCCGGCGCTGGGCGCGACGCTTCGCGCCTTCTGGAAACGCCGCCGGTTCCTCGGGCCGTTGTTCGTGGGCCAGTTTTCCGGATCGCTCGCAGAGGGCGCAGCCGCGCTCTGGGTCGGCTCGGTCCTGATCCGCCAGTATGGCCAGGGCCCCGCCGAGTTCGGAACCTGGATCGGACTGGTCATCCTGGGGTCGGGGGTCCTCGGGTCCCTGATCGGGGGGTATACGGCCGACGCCGGCCAGAAGCTCAGGATGCGTGGCGGCATTCTGCTGCCAGCCTTGATCGCCACCGCCATCAGCATACCGGCCAGCCTGTATCCGGTCATGCCGACGGTGGGCGGCTTCGCCCTGGTCCTGTTCGTCCTGCTGGTGGGGGGGACCATCGTCAATCTGGTCAACGCCGCCGCCATCGCCGTGCTCATCCCCAATGAGGAGCGCGCCACCAGCCTGGCTGCGTTGAAGATCATCGGTACGCTCGTGGCCGGGCTGGTGGTCCCGCCGGTCATCGCAGGAATGACCACCCTCCTGCCGGGGCCGTCGGGCCTTGGCCAGGCCCTCGCCTGGCTGGGCGCCGTGACCGGCGTGATCTCGCTGGTCGGCTACTGGCTGGCCATGGTCAACGCGCCCGAGTCTGTCACGCCTGAGCCCGTCGGGCTCAGGACCAGCGCCTGATCCCCGGCTGTGGCCTGCGTCGCACCGCGACCGAGCACCGGATATCCCCCTGCCGGGGACGCCCCCGCGCATTTCTCCTCTTCAGTGGCTGAAACACATGTCTGAACGCGACGACAATGCGAGGGCGGCGGCCCTCGCCCCACTGACCCGGGTCAGCTTCGGGGAGCGCGCCTTTCGGGATGAACGGGGACGCGATCTGATACTGCGCGGCGTCAACTTCGGCGGCGACAGCAAGGTCCCGTTCAGCCCGAACCAGCCGACCTATCTGCCGACGGACTTCGCGGACCACAGAACGGTCAGTTTCATCGGACGGCCGGCCCCCCTGGCCGAGATCGACAGCCATTTCGCCAGAATGCGGCGCTGGGGCTTCAACTGCCTGCGGCTGCTGACGACCTGGGAGGCGGTCGAGCACGCGGGGCCGGGCGTGTATGACGAGGCCTATCTCGACTACTATGCCGAGGTCTGTCGCCGGGCCGGCGCCCACGGCCTGTATGTTCTGGTCGATTTCCATCAGGACGCCTGGGCCCGGATGTCCGGGGGCGACGGCGCACCCGGCTGGACCTTCGAGGCTGCGGGGCTCGATTTCACCCGTTTCCATGCCTCTGGCGCTGCTCATGTCATGCAACACGCCTATGATCCGCTGCTCGGCGGACGCCAGGACAGCTACCCGGTCATGAGTTGGAGCGGGAACTACGCCCGGCCCGCCAATGGCGTGATGTGGACCCTGTTCTTCGCAGGTCGAGACCTGGCCCCCGATGCGAAGGTCGCAGGCGTCCATCTGCAGGACATGTTCCAGAACCACTATCTCGGAGCCATGCAGGCGCTGGCCGCGAGGCTGGTCGACATGGATCATGTCCTGGGCTTCGACACCCTGAACGAGCCGGGCGCCGGCTATATTGGCAAGGGCCTGTCGGACCCCATCGTCCGCTATCGGGGGCCGATCTGGTCGGCGCTCGACGGTCTGGCCCTTCTGTCGGGTCTCACCCGCACCCTGCCGGTCGTGGCGCCCGGTCAGGGGATCTGCGGCGAGACCCGCCTCAACACCGACGGGGTCTCCGTCTGGCTGCCGGGACGCGAGGATCCGTTCCGCGCCGCCGGCGTCTGGGACATCCGCGAGGGGCAGGCCGTCGCGCTGAAGGAGGACCATTTCAAACTTAGGTCCGGCCAGCCCATCGACATGGGCCGGGATTGTATGGCGCCCTTCTTCCACCGTGTCGCCGGGGCCGTGCGGGCGCTTCGTTCGGATTGGCTGCTGTTCGCGGAGGTCGATCCGTTCGAAGCCTTCATGGGCCATGGCTTCCCCGACGGGTGTCCGCCCAATACGGTCAACGCCAGCCACTGGTATGATCTGACAACCTTGGTGACCAAGACGTTCGACCTAAAGGGCAAGCACGTCCTCACCGGCGAGCCGCGCGACACGTGCGCTGCAATCGAACAGAACTATGTCGCCGAGATGAGCCGTATTCGGGCCGCAGGGGACCGTCTCGAGGGCGGGGCGCCGACCCTGCTCGGCGAATGCGGGATTCCGTTCGACATGAACGATGGGCAGGCCTACCGGCGCTGGGCCGAAGGGGAACGTGGCCCGCAGCTATGGGAGGCTCAGACTTCGGCCCTCGACATGATGTACAATGCGATCGACCAGTTGGGCCTGTCCTCGACCCAGTGGAACTACACGGCGTCCAATCGCAACGATTCAATGATCGGCGACGGCTGGAACCAGGAGGACCTCTCGATCTGGTCCGCGGATCAGGCGACGACGCCGGGCGACCCGGACGCTGGCGGACGCGCGGTGGAAGGCTTCTGCCGCCCGTTTGTCCGCGCCGCCCAGGGGCGACTGGTTCGGCAGAGTTTTGATCGCGAAAGCGGTGTGTTTGAAGCCAGGATCGCGGTGCGCGCGACCGCGACAGGTCCGACGGAAATCTATGTGCCGTCAGTCCAGTATCCGAACGGCTATGATCTCGCCGTGAGCGGCGGACAGGTGGTTCGAAACGACGCCCAGATCGTCAGCATTGTCGCGGACGGCGAAACCCTGGTCGTGAGGGTCACGCGCCGCTGACCGGCGCGCGGCCTCTTCACCGCTGCGGCTCGGGTCCTCCGGCCAGGTGCGCCTCCTCAAAGAAGGTCTCGACCAGGGCGGTCCAGAAGGCGACGCCCGATTCCAGAGCGCCGTCGTTGAAATCGTATCGGGGATTGTGGAGCAGGCATCCGCCCTCGCCAGGGCCGTTTCCGAACCCGAGGTAGGCCCCCGGCACATGTTCCAGCATAAAGGCGAAGTCTTCGGATCCCATGACGGGTGCGATGTCCGTCGCGACGCGCTCATCTCCCACAGCGCGCCGGGCGGCGCGGGCGGCAAGCTCCATAGCGTCCGCATCGTTCAAAAGTGCGGGATACCGCTCGCGATAGGTCATGGCGATCCGTACGCCATAGGCGGTGGCGACCCCATGGCGATGGGCCTCCATCCGGCGCCGGATCTCCTCGATCACCGGGCGTTCGAACCAGCGCAAGGACCCGCCCAGCGTCACCGCGTCCGGCAGGATATTGTGCGCGGTCCCGCCTGAAACCATCGTCACGGCCAGCAGCGCGGCCGAACTCGCCGGCGTCTGGCGCGGAACTATGGTCTGAAAGCCCATGATCAGGGCCGCCGCCGCGACCACGGCGTCGCCGCCATCGGCGGGGTTGGCCGCATGTCCGCCCTCCGCCTCGATCCGGATGTCGAAGGTGTCGAAACCCGCAAGCATGGCCCCCGGCCTTGTCACGAACCGGCCCACCTCCAGGCCTGGAAGATTGTGCAGGGCGAAAACCTGGCGAACGGGGAACCGTTCGAACAGGCCTTCCTCGACCATGCGCCGGCCCCCGCCTTCGTTTTCCTCGGCGGGCTGGAAGATGAAGACGACGTCGCCGGCGAGCCGGCCGCGCTCCCGGACCAGATCAACGATCCGGCGCGCCGCTCCCAGGAGCATGGCGGTGTGGCCGTCGTGGCCGCAGGCGTGCATCACGCCGGGCCGTTGCGAGCGGTGGCTGACCCCGGTCGCTTCCTCAATCGGCAGGGCGTCCATGTCCGCCCGCAGCCCGAGGGCGGGCGCGTCCGGCCCTCCCGCTCCGCGCAGGACGCCGACGACCCCGGTCCCGGCGATCCCGGTGTGAACCTCCAGCCCCCAGTACCGTAGGCGTTCTGCGACGAAGGCCGAGGTTCTGTGCTCTTCGAAGGCCAACTCGGGGTGGGCGTGGAGGTCCCGCCTCCAGGCCACGATTTCGGCGCCATGCCGATCAAACCAGGTCCCCAGGTCCGCCATCGATTCAACCGTCACTGCCGTGTTCGCCAACGCCGGAATGCCGCAAGGCTTCAAAGCCCCCGGTGAAGACGACTTCCATAGCCTCGCAGATCGCCAGCATCTCTGACGAGCGGCACTCGCCTCCTGACAGGACGTCGATCCGTCCGGTCTGGGCGAGGGAGAGGGTCAAGGCGCCGGAGAGCAGGTGGTAGAACCAGAAAAGCTGGCGCTGGGGCGCCTCCGGCGCGATACGCCCGAGAAGGGCGATGAAGCGCCGCACGACGGGATCGAAATGCTGGTGCATGGTGTCGCCGCCCCAGACGGGGGTGTTGTTCACCTGCGCCACCAGGGCCGCATAGTTCAGCCAGGCGGGATCCCCCTCTTCCAACAGCATGAACATGGGCTTGAGGAAGGACTCGAGGAGCCCGCGCACGGTCATCGCTTCGCCGTGTTCCGTCTCGTAGCGGTTCAGACTGTCCAGACGCATCTGGTTCACGACCTCGGCGCGGCGGCCGAACGTGATGCTGAAGAGCCGTGTCTTGTCTTCGAAATAGTAGTGAACCAGGGCCGTATCGACGCCGGCTTCCGCCGCGACCGCCTTCAGCGTGACGCCGTGCAGGCCGTCCCGCGCAAACAGGGCTTCGGCCGCATCAAGGATGCGGTTCATCGCCTCCTCGCGCCTTTGCGCCTTGGACTTGATGGGGGGGCGGGGGCGGGCGACGCTGGTTGTCATCGGCTCATCCTAACTGAAAGCAGCTTCCGCAGGCGATCCCTGGCCCGTATCACAAGGATGAGCAGGCGAGCCTTGCGTTCGTGGTGGTCCAGAGACGCCTTCCACCAGCCCGGCCGCATGGCGCCGCCCGGCGTCGCGTCGAAGACGCGCCACGAATCTTGCGTCCGGTCATAGGCGGGCCAGTCCGCTCCAGGGTCCCCATTTCGGGCAAACGCAATCCAGCGCGCATGTATGCCCGCAGCGACAGCGCGATCCGCAGCGGTGGCCGGCGGGGCGCCGTCCGGCCGATGATCCAGCGTCTCGAAGACATGAAAGATCTCGGCGCCGTGGGCCGCCCGGTTCATGGTTTCGCGGCGCCCCTCTTCCACATAGTCGAAGGCATAGAGCCACGCCCTGGACCGGCGGCGCCGGGCGGCGATCCAGCGCGCAGGGCCGGCGAATCCGAAGTCCCGGAACCCCAGCCGGACGATCTGGTCCTCATCGCCCGCAGCCTCGGGGTACAGCCGTGCGAGAGCCGCGTTCGGCTTGATCATCGACCGGAACCGCTTCACGCCGTCGCCATAGTTCAGCAGGGAATCCTCGCCACTATTGACCCCGATCATCAACGGGATGTCGGCGAAGTCTCCGCGAGCGAAGGCGCTGATCGGGTCGCGCACCAGCAGGCGACCGTCGATAACCGGTCCGAAACCGCCTTCGACTGCGGCCAGACGGTCTGCGGGCGCTGCGCGCAGTTCGGCGGCGTCCGTCCCGGCCAGGCCTAGGGCGGTCATGGCGGCCATGCCTCGGGCCTCGGCCGTCTTCAGCGGCGTCGCCGGCAGCCAGCCGCCGCCGGACTGGACGATCGCCTTCTGGAACAATCCCCTCGCGCGGGGCGCCGTCATCAGGGCCAGAATATCCAAGCCCCCGGCAGACTCTCCGAAAAGGGTGACATTGGCCGGGTCGCCCCCGAAGGCGGCGATGTTGTCACGGACCCATTCCAGAGCCGCGATCTGATCCAGCAGGCCCGGAGCGCCGAGGGGCTGGTCGCCCGGAGCTTCCCGCGTCAGAGCAGGGTGCGCAAGGAAGCCGAAATGACCCAGCCGATAGTTGACGGTGACCAGAACCACGCCGTCCCGGGCAAAGGCTTGGCCGTCGTAGAAGGGCAGAGACCCCGCGCCCATGCGGTTGGAGCCGCCGTGCAGCCAGACCATGACGGGCGCCCCGCTCTCGACCTTCGTCGGCGCCCAGATGTTCAGCGTCAGGCAGTCTTCGGACGTGGGGTCAGGCGCGCCCCCGATCGAGACGATGTCGGCGACATCCGATGGACCAGCCTGTGGTCCAGGCAAGCCGAACTGACCGGCGTCACGTTCACCCTGCCAGCCTGGGTGCGGCTGTGGCGGGCGCCAGCGGAGCTGACCGACCGGAGCCGCCGCATAGGGCGCGCCGCGCCACACCCTGGCTTCGCCCTCGCGCCGCCCCCTCAGCAAGCCCGCAGGAGTTTGAACAAGCGGCTGCGCCTCGTCCGTTCTGATCCGATCCACTCTTTCCATCCCGCCGCGATCCGCCAGCGTGTTCGTCATCCGGCCTTTGGACGATCATGGCAGAAGCCTGGGCGGCCTGCATAGGTCATTCATTGTATAATAAACGAATACCTTCCCCAACGCCTCGTCGCCGGTCTGCTACAAACGAACCTTGCCTCTCCAGCCACGCAGGAGGGCAACGGCCAGCTCGCAGAGGTACGGCCGCTTATTCTGCGGTGAATGTCGGGTATATTCGCCGCATGCCTCTCGATCAGGCTGCGAGCTGCCGTAGTCCACAGGGCTGCAATGCGATGGACACGCCTCTCGTTGCGAGCGGACGGTCGACGAGACCCTTCAGTCGGGCGAACGCCGTGGGGCTGGTGCAGAGGATGCGCCGTTCGTCGGGCTCCCATCTGGCGTGATCCAGGTAGCTTACCGCCGCGCCTTCCTCCGCGATCTGGACGACCGCCTGGCGGATATCGGTCTGGGCGAACGGGATGAGCCGCGCCGGCGTTCCGGCGCCGCCATCTGGTCGTCGGCTTTCGGCGGCGCGAAATCTTTTAATGGGTTCATAAAGGTATTGTCGGTCACCGGTGACCGGTTTTCGTGCCGCTGATGTCCGCTTTCTGGCGTTTGATCGGTCGCCGATGACCGATTTTGCGGCGCCTCGGCCGCTTCGTCGGGAACAGTTGCGCGGCAGATATTGGTGCTGCAGCGCTGGCGGGTTTTTCGTGTCCGAGAAACGTCCCGAGGGGTTAGCCAAACGGGAAAAATCCCTAAGGATTTCAATATGCGCCTCACACCCCGTTAGACGGGGCAACGCCTTGAATTCACGAGAAGAAACGACTTCCTCTCTGTCCGCCACCTGCGTTGGTTTCAAATGGCTTTTTTTGGTCAGGATTGGGTTTCATCCAACAAAACGTCGCCAACAGCTTTGCCCCTGAACCTTGCTGCGTAGGGCTGTTCACGGCCTTTCAGGCTGTCCTACGCGGTGAGTTGACGGAGATGTCTTGTGCAGCCGGTCGGCAATATCAGACTTCCCAAGGACAGGAAGCTCCCTCGCAATACGCTGCGGGCATATTGATGAAATCCGCTCCGACATGAAGCGGAAGCCCTCGTGGCCACCAGCTGGTCAACACGGCGGCGGAAATCGCGAGCGAGTTCCAGCCTGTCTAGTGTCTGTCCTGTGAGCCGGAAGTGAACTCGCTAGATCCTTTGCGTGTCCTACGCCGCGCCATGCTCCGTGAGAACCGACAACATAGAGGCGTTGCTTTGCCCGGGAGACCGCCACATTGAGAATGTTCGGCGTTCCCGCAGCCCAGGCCCTTGCGCCATTTTGTGAAGCCTTTGGGGCACCTAAGACAAGGATCACCGCCTCTGCTTCTCGGCCCTGAACTGTGTGGATTGTACCCACGCGATCCTTCAGCCATTCATCGACATCAACGCCAAACTGCGCAAATAGCTCTCGCTCTGCCTTCAAACGAGTTCGCAGTTCCTGCGCAACAATCCGGAAGGGTGTGATCACAAATACATCGGGATTGCGAAGGCCCGCATCGGCGATCTCGCTCAGCAAAGAGACGACCTGTTCGCCTTCATCGGGGCTCCATTTCGAGTCCGCGTCACCATCCACATTATGCCAACTCGATGCGCCGAGAATGTTGCCGATGGTGCTGTGCTTAGACCCAGGCGCATGAACCATTTGACCATCGTAGGCGATGCGATTGGATATCCCGAACATGGGCTCCTGGCACCGTCGATGAACGAGAAGCGGGATGCCGACCTGGCGCGGCCCGACATCCGATTTGAAGGCGGCTTGGAAGGGCGATACGCGGTCAGCCACGGTCTGGGTTGAAGCCTCCGGCGCCGTCCACGACGTCGGATGAATTTTAAAGAAGTCAGCGATCTCGACGTTCAGTCGCTCGGGCAGCGTGATGACAGGCGGGATCTGCAGCGGGTCGCCGACGATAATCGCACGCTGCGCGCGCATGACCGCGCCGACAGCGGCCTGTGGTAAAGCCTGGCCAGCCTCATCGACGAGCAGCCAACCGATACTTTCTGGCGGCAGATCGCCGAGCATGCGCTCGACCGAGGCGAAGGTGGTCGAGAGAACCGGGGTGACCATGAACATTGTCGACCAGAGTTCTCCAAGCAGCGCTCGTTTGGCGGGATCCTGCGGCGAGCCTCCTGAGAAAACATCCATCAGGATGGATAGATTGTGCAGCACCTTCTGAGCAGCGGCGTCGATGAAGGCTTTGTGGACATTCACCGCCGCAATGAAGAGGTCGTCGCGTTTGCACTGAAGCGCCTTCGGCAGCCATGGGGATTCCAGGTTGGATGCCTCATGACCACGCTCAAAGAAGGAATCGTCGACAATATGCTGACCAAGCACCGGACGGTGCGCTTCAAGCTGGTCGCCCAGTACCACCACCCGCTCTCGAGGTTCGATTAGGTTACGATCGGCGCGCGCAATCTCCAAAGTGAGCGCTGCAATCCGATTGGAATAGTCGGCCAACGCCATCTCGGCATGGTGGAGGTCGATCTTTGTCCGCTCTGCGGCTTCGAGCAGAGGTTTGTTGTCGGCATTCCAAGCGGTGCGAGCATCCCGACGAAACAACCAGGCAAAGAAACCAGGGCGTCGCTTGCGATGTTGTCTGACGGCGTCATCGGCCTGTTTCGCCGCAAGGTCTGCGATATTGAGATCCGCTTCCTGAAGCGCGATTTTTGATTGAAGAGGCTGGAGACGTTCAGCAAGAACGGCACGTTCAGCGAGGCGCTCTGCAACCTCTCGCTTCGCAGCGGTGAGCCTAAGCGCAAGTTGGCGCACATCTTCCAATCGAGTCAGCTCATCTTGGATTTCGTGATGTAGCGTCACCAGCTTCTGGCGGGCGCGTCGCCAATTCGTTCCGACCTCGTGCGGCGATGGAGGCGCTTCGTTTGTGACCACCGAAGGGGTCTCGCGGGCGATCACCTTGTCCGTTTCCGGGTCCTTGATCTCGCGGATGACGGAGTCGCCTTTGGCGGCCTTCAGATAGATCCGGAAACCATGGTCATCGTCCCACCAGAACGATTTGGAGAAGGCGGCGCGGTTCTTAGCATTGCCCAGGACGGCGGCGATAAGCCCCCAGCTCTGAAAGGGTTCAACGTCCGTCGAGACCTCCGCCTCAGCACCTTCCTCGGCCTCCGGTGGCCGATAGACAAAGTCGCTGATGGACTTGAAGTAGCTCAACTCATCCGGCCGGCCGATCGCCTTGGCTGCAGGCAGCTCTCGACTGACGTTCTCGACGGCTTTGTTGTTGCTGGAGGCGACGAGGATCTCATGGCCTCGCAAGCTGGGATCCAGCTTATAGAGGTGGAAATAGCCCGGGCCTCCGAACGTCCAGCGCTCGCCCGACGCTGTGAAGGCTTCCTGCGGATCATCAAACGCCGCCATCGCCAAGGCGCGATCCAGAACCGTCGCGGCCACGATGTCACGAAGGAGGGTCGTCTTGCCGGTGCCTGGCGGGCCGTTGACGGCGATCATACCAGAGCCTTTGGCCAGTTCTGATCGGGCCAGGTTCACTGCCGCCTGCTGGAGGAGAACGAGGGGGTGACCGCCAGGGTTAGGCCAACGCGCCGCCGGCGTTTTCGAAGGCGCCACGGCGTCTTCAACGGTGTAACGATCGTTCAGAAGATCAAAAATGCGATCGGGTCGCTCAATGCCGAGGTACTGGCGCAGTGTTTTTGGAGCGGTCTGCTTACGACAGCGGGCGGCGGCTTTGGCCAGATCGCCCATGAAGAAGGAGTTGAGCAGCGAGGCTTCCGGCGGGTTTTTGGCCTTGAAGTGATGATAGACTCGCAGCGCAAAACTAGGTGGCTCAACGAGGTGATCCGACAGCCCAAAACGCTCGACCAGATAGGCGTGTGCGCGCGTGATCGCGTCTCGATCGACCGGCTGGGGCCTGCCGGCATCATCGGTACGCCGCAGGATCTCGTCGACTGCTTCAATGATTTTTGGCTCGAGGCTCGGCCAGCCACCGAGCGCTTCCAGCTTCAATTTGATTGTGAGCGGCAAGGCCCAGCCGAAGCTGGACACTGCGATGCCGTTGTCTTCGACCAGCACACCATTTCGATCCACGAGCACGGCGCCGATCGCTGCCTTTTCCCGAGCGCGGGTTCTCAATTCTTCGTCGGAACCGAAGGCTTTGACGAGATCGGCGGTCGCTCTTTCCATCGGGATCGCGCCAAGCATGATCTGATAATAGAGTTGATGCTTCGGCCGAGACTTTTCGCCTCGTTCCCAAGGCAACGGGCCTTCGCCCAGCTCCGCGACGCTGCCGTATTGGCCAATCTTAAGGTCGTAAGGACGTTTGTAAGTCTGGGGCGACAAGGCTTCCAGTGCGGTCCATGCGCCAAGGACACCCAAGGGGGTGTTGGGCTCGGTCGGGCGAACCGGCACAAACGTCTCCTCGATATCCTCGGCCCAGGCATCGGCCGCGGCCGCAATCCGCTCAGACCCGTCAGGCTTTACGGGGGGAGGTGGAACGTCGGTGCGGGGTGCGGCTGGTTTCCGTGCCAGTATTTTAGGCTTCGTGGCTACAGGTCGGCTCCTGCTCGTTGCGGGGCTCAACAGGAATTCCTGCGTGCTCAACCGTAGCTTGGCCGCGCGGTCGGTCTTTCGAAAGCTCAACTCGTGCTCAATCTGGCCCACCACCATCGGGTCGTTTTTAGACTGGGCGAACAAGGTCTCGAGTTGAGCGATCGAATGCTGGACGTAAGGACGCTTATTAGACGGCACGAAAGAGGCCTTTAATGTGAGGCGAAGCCGCCGTTCTGAGCGACCGGCGGCGCGGGTTGGGATCAGCGATTGTTTTCAAGTCGCCATCAGCTTTTCGAACTGAAGATCACGGCGATCAGGCTGGGGCGCGCGCTCCAAACGCCAGCCATTAGTTTGGCGGCTGGATTTTGCACCATCTGGACCCTTGGGGTGAGCCGTCTCGCAGTTCGCCATGAGGCATAACCAATGGGCATCGCCATATTCCTCAGCGGCGGCGAGCTCGTTGGCGGTCGATTCCACGCTGGTAAAGGCGGCGCTGACCTCACCCTTGACCTCGACCCGCTGCAACACGCCCTCGGCGTCGATAAAATCAATGTCCCAGCCCGGCGTCTCGCCCCGGGCGGCCCGATGGACCCTGTTCCGGCAGCCAGACGATCTGGTTTTGGAGATAGGCGAGGGCGGTACGTTCCGTCCAGTCACCGACCGCCTTGGCGCCTGCGTTACGGCGAGGACTAGACTTGCCCGCGTTTGCTGCGGCGGCGGGGGTGATCAGTTTGGACGGGATGATCAGGGCATCCGAAGCTTCGATCATTATGGGATCTACAGCGACTGGCTCGAGCGTCGTCAAATCGTCACCAACCTTTGCGTCGCTCATCAGACCGGCTTCAGCCATCATGGCGGCGCATCGGCGCCTGCCTCCGGCGCTAAGCGCGCTTACGAGCACAACCGTAAGCATTCAGGCTTTCCCTGTCTATGATGAGAAGGGAGCGCGATGACGCACCATGTCGTTACCCGGCAGGAACTAGCCATATCATTGATTTCATAAAATTGATCTGTGGGACGGATCGCACATGCGCCTGTAGGCGCGTTCTGCGGCAAGCCAATATCTGCTGATGGTGCGCTGCGGGCGAAGCGCCTACACTCAAGCTGCCGGACATGCCGCGTCGTCCAGCCGTATAATCCGTGCAGGCGGTGCGAGCCCATCGGTCAGGCCGGATCCTCAGCAATCAGCCGCTAACTGTTCAGCGCGCCGATGGTCAGTCGCCGGCGCAGGGCGGGGGAGGCGAGGACGTTGCGCAGGTCCTCCAGAAAGTCGGCGGCCTCGTCTTCCTCGCCCGCTTCCTGCAACGTGATCACACGCCGTATGGTCAGCATCAGAATGCGGCGTTCAGTCGGACCCATCGTGGCGATCAGGTCGATCAGGACTTCGCTCTGGGGGCAGAGGCGCATCATCGCTCGCCCCCCTCTTGAACGGTCGAGCCGTCAGGGCGCCGACCAGCAGCGCCGTGAGGATGGCCAGGCTCCAGATGGAGAGCGCCATCAGATAGGTGTTCATGGTAACGCGATGATCGATGAGCATAGCCAGGTGCGATCCGACCGCCAGCAATTGGAAGGCGCTGGCGACGGCGAGCCATAACCGACCCGACCGCGCCAGCAGGCCGATGAAGGCCGCCAGGACCGTCAGGTCCACCCAGAAGAGGCCCCATTCCGGATCGAGGTGCTGCGAGGACTGAACCCGGGCGCTGATCAGCCAGCCCGCCAGGATCACGATGGCCGCTCCACGTTCCGGCCATCGGCCGCGCCACAGCGCCAGCGCACAGGCCGCGACGGCCAGGACCACGCCGATCAGCGCCGCCGTCGTTTCGAACATCCACATCCCCCGAATCCGCAGGGATCAGATTGGCGGTTTTGGCGCGCGCCGTCACGCGGCGTCTTCGACGATGCGGAGCCCGCCCAGGCCCTGGGTGCGCGGCTTGTCGCCGTCTTCGGGCTTGTCTGGAACGCCGATGGCGACGGCGCCGCAGCCTATCTGGACCCGAACGTTTTGCAGGCCGCCATGAGCCTGGATCAGGGTGCGCCGCGCGCTGACGAGGTGGGTCAGGGTCTCGCCGAGCGCATCGACGGCGGTCTGTCCGATCACGGCGGACAGGCCGGCGTTCTGGCGCAGCATGGGCAGCAGGCCCATCAGTTCGGCGGTGTGGGCCAGGGCGGTGTCGAGGGCGGCTTCGGCCTGGACAAGTTTGGCGGCGCCGGCGCGGGCGGCTTCGGTGCGTTTCATCGGGCGCAGGTCTCCAGTCGCGCCGAACAGGCGGCGCGAGGTTGAGGTCAGGCGTTGGAAGGGGAAGGGCGGTTAGGCCTGCGGGACCCAACCCTCACGCCAGCGCTGCAGGGCGTAGAGGAAGTTGTGGGCCGCCATGACGACGCCGCCGAGGACGAGGCCCAGGACGACGGCCAGAACGACCGTCAGGGCGAGCAGCTGGAGCGGCGTCAGGCCATGGAGCCGGCCTCCGAGGATGCGTCCGGCGAGGCCTGTGCGTCGGCCAGGAAGATGGCCGCGCTGAGAATGCTCATCAGCAGGCGGCCAGGCGTCTCGCCGTCTCTCTGCGACTTGCGCAGGGCCGAGACCAGATCGGGGGCCAGTCTCGATTGTTCCGGCGTCGCGGCTAGAAGGCTCAAGGCCTCCTCCAATGCGGTCCAGGTCACCAGAAACATCGGCGACAGATCCGCTTTCGGACAGGTTGTGGTGGGGATCATGCGTAGCTCTCGGTTCGCCCTCATCAAGGCGAGAGGGCGACGCTTCGGCTAGGGGTGCAGATCGCGTACGGTAATCATTGCCGGGGGGCGGGGCGGCCTCCCAGGCGACGAAGGCCAGGGCGGCGTCGCGTCGATTGAGACCCGCCAGGCGCCGGCGGGCGCTGAGGACGTGCATTTCGACCGTTTTGGGGGAGAGGGCGAGAAGCCGGGCGATCTCCTTGGAGCGACGATGCTGGGCGACGAGCCGCAGGATCTCCCGCTCGCGCGGGGTCAGCCGTTCAAAGGCGAGTTCTGATCCGACCTCGGTCATCCCCAAGTCTTAACGCGAAGCTGGGGCGGGGGGGAGGGGTAAGCGTTGAACGCGCTACCGAAAATTTTGCCAGACGGCCTGTAAGCCGGGTTTTGTTCCGCTCCGAGGCCGAAGCCCGGAACGGCGACGATCATTCCTCTGGACCGTCCATTGCTGAACGGTTCTCGCGACCTACCCGGACATCTGAGGCGGTGAGCCCCGCAGGGCGAACCCCGCGCGATGTCCCTATTTGGTCTTGCTCCAGGCGGGGCTTGCCATGCCGTCCCTGTTGCCAGGCACGCGGTGGGCTCTTACCCCACCCTTTCACCCTTACCGGCCTCGCGAGGCCGGAGGTTTGCTTTCTGTGGCGCTATCCCTCGGGTCGCCCCGGGCGGAAGTTATCCGCCGCCTTTTCACCGTGGAGCCCGGACTTTCCTCGACGGGATCAAGTCCCGCCGCGACCGCCCAGCCGTCTGGCGGAGGCTAGATGCGCCGCCGCGCCGCGTAGGTCAACCAACGGATGCGTAGGGGCGGCAAATGGGATATGATCAGTACATGATCGAACCCGCCTCCAACATAGGCAATCAGGAAAGCCCGGAGCAGCGTGAGCGCCGCCTGACCTGGGAGCGCGCGCGCATCGCTGAGGCCGAAGAGGACATCGCCGCAGGACGGGTCATCTCGGGAGACGAGGCGCTTCGGTGGTTAGAGACAGAGATCGCTTGGGCCGAGGGCACGTCCGACTGAATGGCGCGCCTATACAGGCTTACGATCGCCGAGCAGGCGCGAGACGACATTGCCCAAGCCAGACGATGGTTGACCCAACCCGGAAGCGGGCGTCGTGGCCGAACACGCTATTCGGAAGTGCTCCGCGCCATTCGAGATCTTCGAGCCGCACCCGGACGTTGGCCGCCAAGCGAGATCGCCGGGTTTCGTGAGCGGACCATAACAGGCTACCGGCTGATCTATCGCGTCGATGACGATACGCAACATATTCAGGTCCTGCGCGTCTTCGGCCCCTTCCAAGACCGCTCCGCCACCTAATTCGATACGCCCGTGACGCTTTCGACGCTGGCCAGTTGCAGCAGGCCGACCAGGCGGGCGCGGGTCTCGCCGTCGGCGACGCCGTCGATGCGTTCAGGTCGCCAGTGGCGCTGGAAGGCGCGGACGGTGGTCTCGGTCTCGGCGTCATAGTCCCCGCCGGGCGTCAGCCCATAGCCCAGCCGATGCAGGCCGGCGCGCAGAACCACGACCCCGATCCCCTGGTCGCCCTTCTGCAACAGGCCGCCCAAGGCCTTGATCCGTTCGGCGGCGGGCTCGAACCACAGGCCGTGTCCCGCCTCGGCCAGCCGTTTCCAAGGAAATAACTCGCCGGGGTCGGTCTTGCGCGTCGGCGCCAGATCGGAGTGGGCGATGATGCGGTTGTCGGGAATGGTCCAGCGTTCCCGGATGTCGCCAATCAGGGCGACGACCGCCGCGATCTGGGCTTCGGGAAAGGGGCGATAGCCGAACTCGTGGCCGGGATTGACGATCTCTATGCCGATGGAGGCGGCGTTGCAGTCGGTCTCGCTGCGCCAGACGCCTCGACCGGCGTGCCAGGCGCGCCGTTCCTCGGGCACCAGTTGGAAGACCCGGCCGTCCTCCTCGACCAGATAATGGGCCGAGACATTGGCCTCGGGGTCGCGCAGTCGCGCGAGCGCGGCCTCGCCCGTCTCCATGCCGGTATAGTGGAGCACCAGCATGTCGGGCGGCGCACGACGCGTGTCGAAGTTCGGCGAGGGCGCCGCAATCAGGTCAACCATGGCTTCAGGCCTCAACGGCCGTGGCGTTCCCAGCCATAGGCGACCCAGGTGCCGTCCACCTTGTGCGCCTCGATCACGTCGGGATCCCCGGCGCGGCGACGCGGCGCCAGGTTGCGACGGGCCCGCATGGCCAGGCCGGCCAGGAAGACCAGAACCCCGGCGAACAGGGCGATGACCGCGACCGCTGCGGCGGTGAAGACGGCCAGGATCGCGCCGACGGCCAGGGCGGCGACGCCGGCGATCAGGCCGGCGATCCACATCACCGAGGCGACCAGGCCGTTGGGCCGGCGGCGGGCGGCGAAGCCGAGGGTGGCGAGACGTTCAGGCTGGAACATGGGTTATCCTTTCAGGCGCTCCGGAGAACGCCCATCCGTTAATGTCGGTCCATTGGGCCTTGCGGTCAATGGATCGCCCCCTCACGCCTGTGTGCGATGGATCGTCACGCCCATCCTCAGAAGATCGGCTGGTCGGCCAGGACGACCGCGCCTTCGCTGCGCATCCGCTCGCCCTCGATGCGGCGCATGACCGTCTGGGCCTGGGGATCGGCCATGACGCCGCCCAGCATGACCAGGGCCTGGGCCGCCTCGCTCTGGACCCCGAACATCTCGGACAGGGCTTCCCATGGCGACTTCGACTTGGGGAAATGCTTGAAGCGGACGGACTCGCCGGCCGGAATCTTGGCCAGGGCCTTGGCCTTGGCCACCGCCTCGGTCAGGCCGCCCAACTGATCGACCAGGCCCAGGGGCAGAGCCTGAGCCCCGGTCCAGACCCGGCCCTTGGCGATTTCACGCACCCGCGCCGGCTCCAGTTTGCGGCCAGTGGCCACCCGCGTGATGAAGTCGTCGTAGATCCGGTCCATCGAACCGGCGAAGGCGGCGCGCTGCTGGGGTGTAAAGGACTGGGTCGGCGAGAAGGCGTCGGCATACTGACCGCCCACCGTCAGTTCGCGCATGTCCACGCCGAACCGGCCCAGGGCGTCGGCGATCACGAACTTGCCGCCGAACACGCCGATGGAGCCGGTCAGGGTCGAGGGCTGGGCCACGATCCAGTCGGCTTCCGAACTGATCCAGTAGCCGCCCGATGCGGCGTAGGACCCCATGGAGACCACCACCGGCTTGCCGGCGGCCTTGGCCGTGCGCACGGCGGCCAGGATCTGCTCCGAGGCTTCCGGCGAACCGCCCGGCGAGGAGACGCGGAAGACGATAGCCTTCACGGCCTTGTCCTCGATGGCGTCATAAATGGCCTCGGCCGTGTCGTCCGAATGGATCGAGGAGCCCCCGCCGAAGCTGCCGCCGTCGCTGCGGCCTGTCACGATGGCGCCCTCTCCGCCGACGATGGCGATGGCGTTCCTGCCCGAGCCGGTCCGCTCGCCCTTGTCGGAGACGTATTGAGAGAATTCGACGATCTCGGCGCCCTTGCCGGCGCGGCGCTTGATCTCGGCCTCGGCCTCCTCAGCCTGGCCGATCTTGTCGATCAACTTGTTCGACAGGGCCTGTTCGGCTGAATAGGGGCCGGCCTCGATCACGGTCTTCAGTGCGGCCGGGGTCGTCTTGCGGTCCTGGGCGGCGTTGGCCAGGGCGCTGTCATAAAGCGAGGTCATCCAGGCCGTCATGGCCTCGCGGTGCGCCGGGGTATAGTCGCTCTGGGTGTATTCGTTGACGGCGTTCTTGTACTCGTAGCGCTGCTCGAAATCGGCGCGCACCCCGTATTTGTCGAACGCCCGACCCAGGAACAGGCTGTCGGCCGAGAAGCCGGTGGCCTGGAAGCCGGCGGTGTTCTGCATCCACAGCTCGGACGCCGAGGCGCCGACCATATAGGTGGACATTACCGCGCCGGAGGGGGCGAAGCCCTGGCTGTGAGCGATGACCGGCTTGCCCGAGGCGCGGAAGCGGCGGATCGCCTGACGCAGCTCGTCGGCTGTGGCCGGGGTCATGCCGGCTTCCGGCAGGCGGATCAGCACGGCCTTGACGCTGTTGTCCGCTTCAGCCTGGGCCAGACCGTCCACGACCTGAAGCACCGACAGGCCCGAGCCGCTGAAGGCGGCGAACGGATTGCTCGACGGCTGGTCGGTGACGCCGTCCCGCAGATCCAGTTCCAGCACCATGGTCGCGGGCGTCGTGGGCTTGGAGGCGCTGGCGATGGCCACGGTCAGCAGCACCATCGGAATGACGACGACGAACAGGATCAGTCCGGTGAAGACACCCAGAACCGTCAGGAAGAATTGCTTCATGGGAGAAGGCGCGCTCGCAGGGGCCGAAATGGCTCGATTTCACCATAGTGCCGGAACAGTCACCGTCAAATGAACGTCCCGCAACGTCGGCGCGTCGCATCGCCCCGGATCCAGCATGTTGCGGCGGCGCGCCGCGATTGATGCGGCTTGCGGAAATCCCTATATGAGCCGCCAACGAGCGAGGGCCTGTCGCCCCGCGCCATAGACCGGAGACCGCCCCATGCTGGTCACCCTGATGAAGTCCAAGCTGCACCGCGCCACGGTGACCCAGGCCGACCTCGACTACGAGGGCTCGATCGCCATCGACATGGACCTGCTGGACGCGGCGGGCATCTTTCCGCACGAGCAGGTCGATGTGCTGAACATCACCAACGGCGCCCGTTTCACCACCTACGCCATCGAGGCCCCGCGCGGCTCCAAGGTCATCGGCGTCAACGGCGCCGCCGCCCGCCTGGTCCAGAAGAACGACAAGGTGATCGTCGTCACCTACGGCCAACTCCCCCAGGAAGAGGCGCGCCAGTGGACGCCGAACGTCGTGCTGCTGGACGACAACAACGAGATCAAGCGCGCGGCCTGACCCGGGCGTCGTGACGATGCAAAAAAGGCCCGCCGGCGACGGCGGGCCTTTTCTTCGTTGATCAGCGTCGATCAGCGGGCGATGTCGTAGACGCCGGTGATGTCGATCCGGATCGTCAGCTCGCCGGCGGCGACCGGGGTGCTGGCGTCCTCGCGCATCGCCATGGCGCGCACGGCGAACATCGGCTGGGGCTCGGGCGAATAGCCGCCGCCTTCGCTCAGGTTGCGGATGCCGGCCAACTGGACGTTCAGGGCCTGGGCGTACAGCTGGGCCTTGGCTTGCAGGGCCCGAACGGCCATCTGGCGCGCCTGGTTCTCGGCTGCGGTCGGATCCTTCAGGCCGAAGCTGATGCCGTCGATCTGGTTGACCCCGGCGGACACCACGGCGTCGGCGGTGGTTCCGACCTTGCTCAGGTCGTTGATGATCACCGTCACCCGGTTCACGGCCTGATAGCCGCGCAGCTTGGGCGGCTCGTTCTGCACATAGTCATATTGCGCCGACAGGTTCAGGCCCGAGGTCTGGACGTCGCGCTCGGCGATCCCGGCGCGGCGCAGGGCGGCCATGACCTGGGTCATCCGGGTCGCATTGTCGCGCATGGCCTGCTGGGCCGTGGGAGCCTCGGTCTGGACGCCGAAGCTGATGGTGGCCATGTCCGGCGCCGCCTTGACCTCGCCATAGGCTGACAGGTTCAGCGAGGGCGCGGGCTGCATCATCTGCACCGGCTGGACACTCTGGGCCATCGCCGGCGCCGTCGCGCTCAGGGCGACTGCCGCCGTCAGGGCGCTGCCCAGCATCAGGGATTTGAACGCGCTTTTCATGCAGAAGTCTCCGTAGAACGATCCTGACCGACGGGTTCGTCGATCCATGGCCGCAACCTTGGCCTTTTATGCCTGAACCAACGCCCGCGCTTCCATGTCGGTTTCCGTTCATCTTCGTGAAATCGGGGAAACATCCCGAACACAGACGCGCCTCTTGGCAAGCCGCATCCGCGCCTGCTAGGCGGTTCCTCCCGCCGCGCCGCGCATGGTCGCACGTCCTGGGGGCCTGTAGCTCAATGGTTAGAGCCGACCGCTCATAACGGTCTGGTTGGGGGTTCGAGTCCCTCCGGGCCTACCACCTTCTGTCGGGTAGTCTACTTAACCCAATATACCGTGCGATTTGCGCGCGTATGGTTTGACTTATCACGTCCCTCCTCACGCCCGTTCTCAACTTTGCGGTCGAGACCAATAGGTCGCGAGCGGCCCCTGCGCGACTAATTGATCTCCAGTGCGCTTGGCCTCGCAGTGTTGCAGCAACCTTAAACCCGGCAAAGATTTTAGATCTTCAAGCTGCGAGGCTAGCACATTGGCCGGGGATCTTGCTGAGACCAGACCCATAACTTCCTGTCCAAGTGTGGTTAAGAGTGATACTGGAAATTTTACAGGTAAGTCGTTATCAAAATAGGCCACGAGAAGACGTTCAGGGTAGGTAAGTTTCAGCATATTCGATATGGGGATTAGAGGGACGCTCAGGCCTGTGGCAACGATCCCAAAGCTTTCTAAAGTTCTCATCTCTTGCAAGCCAACGCCTCTCGCTTGTTGGCCTAGAGAAACGATATATATGTCGGATAAGACTATCGAAGCATATCTCTCTATGAGAGATGCTAATCTTTGATCCATAAGTGAAAAAAGATGAAGCGAGGCCAAGGAGAAGCGACCTGGTTGGCGCACCTCTCCCGCTAATATTCGCGCAAATAGGGATCGCATCTCATCGGAGGACGCATTGCTGGCAGCGTCTGTAAAACGATTGATAAAATCGTCCGAGACCGGCTTGTCAGCAGTCGACGGATCGTTTTGCAATTCTATTGCCGCTTGTGTTCCAACAGCTTCAAGATTTTCTTGCTCTCGAATGGCCTTGCCAAGCCAGCGCAACGATGCCCTGTCTACAATTGCCTGATCGCGAGGGGCCGCTGCTGCAATATGGGTTGCCAGCGCGTCGTTAATGGTAGTCCGTGCTGCCTGGTCCCCTTCGATAGCTTTTGCTTTTGCTCGAAGCCACGCCTCGGGAATGCTTGCTGCTCCAGCAATCACTTGGCTTATGGCTTGTGCGCCATGCTTGCCAATTATTAGAGCAAGCGCGCCGTCCTTCGCGAGGGCTTCCAGTACCTCGGAGACGCCGGCAACCTTCACAGTGATTGCCGCGCCCGATTGCGCCTCTTTGGTCATTCGATCCCTGCGCGAAAATTGAAGATACTTCAGGTAGCGTGGACGCCGCTATTTGGAAACGGAAACTTGGCCTTGGGCTTTGCATCTAGCCTAGCAGGCATGCGAGTGCTGTGATGCTGAAGGCGGGAAGTAGTTGGTCCGGGGCGGCTGGTTAGAATCCATGTTCGCGTGCCCTGGACGCCCTTCGGCTCTCCCTCCGGGCCTGCCACCTTCATCGGCGCCGCGCCGATCCTGGCGCTTATCCCCGACTTACGATGTTCGGCAGGGCCCGGCAGCGGCCATGGCCGTTAATCCCTCGTCCAGATCTGTAAGCCAGCATGGCCCACAGCCTGTGAATACTTGTGATGTTCTGTGTATGTTCTGGGCGATAGGTCGTGGTTAGCCCGCCACAGGTCAAGACATGGTTAAGTATCGTTATCAATCCCATTGAGACCCATTTCGTCCCATGCTATCCCAATCGCATGAGTTGGGCTGAGAGGACGGACGCGGCGGGCGTTCGTCAGGGCATCTAGGGGCGAGCCGAAGGGTTCGATTGGCAGGGCGTGTTTCTCTCGACCTACGAGAAACAGTTGGACGGCAAGCGCCGTCTCTTGATCCCCAACGATTTCCGCACGGCCGAAAACGGCGCCGCCGGCGGCGTGTTCATCTTTCCCTCCATCGAGGCGGATTGTCTGGAAGCGGGCGGCGACCGCCTGTTCGCCGTCTATGCCGAGATGATCGAGTCCCTGCCGTTCGGCTCCGAAGAACGTTCGGCGCTGGAGTGGCAGGTGATGGGCGAGCAGGTGCGTCTGGCCTATGATTCCGGCGGCCGCATCACCCTGCCGGAAGGTCTGTGCGCCGAGGCGGGGCTGGAGGACACGGTCGTCATCGTCGGCCTGAACGACCGGTTCCAGATCTGGTCGCGCGAGAAATGGGCGGCCCGTCGCGCCGAGCAGCGCGCCCTGGCCAAGGCCGGCATGGCCCAGATCGGCGCCCTGAAACTGGCGGCCCAGATGAAGCTGGCGGGGGGCGGATCGTGACCGACGCCCCCCGCAATGCATCCCACGCTCCCGTCCTGTTGGCCGAGGTGATCGAGGCGTTGAGTCCCGGTCCCGGCGATGTCGTGATCGACGCCACCTTCGGCGCCGGCGGCTATACCCGCGCCATTCTGTCGACCGGCGCCGAGGTGATTGGCCTGGATCGCGATCCGACGGTTCAGCCGCACGCCGATGGTGTCGCCGCCGACTATCCCGACCGGTTCCAGCTGGTGCGGACGCCCTTCTCGGGTCTGGCCCAGGCCTTCGCCGACAGCGGCAAGGCGAAGCTGGACGGCGCAGTGTTCGATATCGGCGTCTCGTCGATGCAGCTGGATCAGGCCGAGCGCGGCTTTTCCTTCATGCGCGACGGGCCGCTGGACATGCGGATGTCTGATGAAGGCGACGCAGCCGCCGACATCGTCAACACCTGGGACCACGGTCCCCTGGCCCATATCTTCAAACTGTACGGCGAAGAGCGTCAGTCGGGCCGCGTCGCGACGGCCATCCTGCGCCGCCGCGTCGAGCGGCCCTTCACCCGCACCCTGGATCTGGCCGAGGTGGTCGAGAAGGCCTTGGGCGGACGTCGCGGCGCGCCGATCCATCCGGCGACGCGCGTCTTTCAGGCCTTGCGCATCGCGGTGAACGACGAACTGGGCGAACTGGAGCGCGGGCTTGAGGCGGCCGAGGCGACCCTGGCGCCGGGCGGCCGTCTAGCGGTGGTCACCTTCCATTCGCTGGAAGACCGGATCGTCAAGGCCTTCCTGACCGAGCGGACCGGCAATACGCCGGCGGGATCGCGCCACGCCCCCATCGCCATCGATCCGCGCAAGCCCAGTTTCACGCTTCAGTTCAAGGGCGCGCGCGAGGCGGGCGACGAGGAGCGTTCGGTCAATCCGCGCGCCCGTTCGGCCAAGCTGCGCGCCGCGATCCGCACCGAGGCGCCGGCCTGGGTCTCGTCCTCGGGGAGGGCTGCGGCATGACCACGGCGCCCTTCTTCGATTATTCGCGCACCGCCTTGCAGCGCCTGTTCGACTGGAAGGTCCGCGGCGTGCGCTGGATCGAGATCATCGGCGTGGCCCTGGTCGCGGTGATGATCGTGTCAGTCTATGCCGCCAAGGCGACAGCGGCGCGCGAAAGCAGCCGCATCGCCCAGCTGGAACAGGATATTCGCGAAAACGGTCAGCGGGTCCGCCTGCTGCGCGCCGAGGTCGCCCGGCTGGAGCAGCCGGCGCGGCTGGAAAACCTGTCGCGACAAATTGGCCTGGCCCCGGTCGAGATTCATCGTCAGGCCGAGGAGGCTCAGCTTCCCCAGTTGAAGGCTGCGCCTGTCGCGACCCCGGCCGCGCCTGCCGTGGTACAGGCGATTCCCGCCGAGGTCGCCGCCGCTGCGCCGGAGACGGTGCAATGAGCGTTCAGGACCATCGCTATCACCGGCCCGCGCCCGGCGTGGACCTTCAGGGACGGTTGTCGCCGTTCTGGCGGGGCCTGTCGGAACTGATCTGGCGTCTGGAGCATGGGTTCGAGCGCGCTCGCGCGGACGCCCGGCCGGAAGAAGATACGCGCGTTCGCATCTTCCTTATCATGATCGTCTTCTCCTGCGTCTTCGCCGGTTTGGCTATCGGCGCCTCCTACAAGGCTTTGTTCGGCGAGGCGGGCGGGCGCTGGGCCGGCGCCAATCCGAACGCCCTGGTTCGTGGCGACCTGACCGATCGCAACGGCGAGCTGCTGGCGACCAACATCGTCCACTATGGCTTGTATCTCGATCCGGCCGAGATCTGGGATCGCGACCTGGCCTTCCGTCAGCTGCGCCGCGCCCTGCCGCGCCTGCCGGCGGCGCGGCTGCACAAGGTGCTGGACGGGGATCGTCGCCTGATCGTGCTGACCGGACTGACGCCCCAGGAAAAGGCGGCGGTTCACGATCTGGCTCTGGGCGGGGTGACGTTCGAGCCCGAGGATCGCCGCGCCTATCCGCTGGGAACCTCGGCCGTCCACCTGATCGGCGACGCCGACACGGGCGGGCAGGGGATCGCCGGCGCCGAACTGGCCTTCAACGACGAGATCCGAGCGGCCGGCCAGCGGGGCGAGAGCTTCCCTCTGTCCATCGACCTGCGGGTCCAGGGCGTGCTGGAAAACGAACTGGCCGCCGCCGCGATCAAGAACCAGGCCAAGGGCGCCGTCGGCATCGTCACCGACGTCCAGACCGGCGAGGTCCTGGGCATGGCCAGCTGGCCCAACTTCAGCCAGACCGACCGCAGGGGCGCGCCGGATGGGGCGACGCTGAACCGCGCCGTCTCGGGCCACTACGAAATGGGCTCGGTGTTCAAGACCTTCACCGTCGCCGCAGGGCTCGACACCGGTCGGGCCGACATGAGCACCCTGTTCGACGCCTCCGAAGCCTTCCAGATCGGCGACCGCAAGATCAAGGACTTCCACGCCCAGAACCGGGTGATGACCCTGGAAGAAGTCTATCTGCACTCGTCCAACATCGGCACCTCGCAGCTGGCGGTGCAGATGGGGCCGGACACGATGCGGGACTATTTCCGTCGTCTGGGCCTGCTGGACGCCGCCGGGATCGAGCTGAAGGAATCGGCGCGCCCGGTCCTGCCGCGTCGCTGGGACAACTCGACCCTGGCCTCCCTGTCCTTCGGCTACGGCATCATGATCACCCCGGCCCAGATGGTGCAGGCCATGGGCGCCCTGACCAACGGCGGGCGGATGGTGCCCCTGTCGCTGCGTCGGGGCGGCGCGCGGGGCGCCAAACCCCAGCAGATCGTCACCGAGGAAACCTCGCGCGCCGTTCTGGAGCTGATGCGCGCCAATGTCGTCCGGGGCTCGGGCGGTTTCGCCGACGCGCCGGGCCTGCGCGTCGGGGGCAAGACGGGTTCGGCCAACAAGCTGGTCAACGGCCGCTATGATCCCAGCCACGCGCTGGGGTCCTTCGCCGCCGTCTTCCCGGTGGACGGGCCGCTGAACGGCAAGCGCTACGCCGTCTTCATCCTGATGGACGAGCCGGGGACCTATCCCAAGACCGGCGCCTATGTGGCCGCGCCCGCCGTGCGCAACATCGCCGACCGGATCGCCGGCTTCCTGGGCGTCGAGCGCCGCGCCGACCGCTGGCGCACGGCCACCGGCGAGAAGATCCCGCAATATCAGGACGTGCAGGGGGACGGCCTGTGAGCGCGCTTCACCTGTCCGATTTGCTGCGCCGCGACGTGGCGTCCGACCCGATCATCACCGGCGTGACCTCAGACAGCCGCAAGGTCGCCCCGGGCGCCCTGTTCGTCGCCCTGCCGGGCACGGCCGCCGACGGCCGCGCCTTCATTCCCCAGGCCCTGGCCCAGGGGGCGGCCGCCGTTCTGGCGCCGACCGATACGCCGGACAGCGCCGCGCCGGTGCTGGTGACCTCAGGCGACGTGCGCCGGGCCTACGCCATCGCCGCGCGCGGCTTCTATGGCGTCCAGCCCAAGACCTGCGTGGCGGTGACGGGCACCAACGGCAAGACCTCGGTCGCCGCCTTCTGCCGCCAGATCTGGGCCGGCCTGGGCCACAAGTCGGCCAGCATGGGCACCCTGGGCGTCGTCGGCCAGAAGGGCGACAAGATCTACGCCCTGACCGGCCCCGGCCTGACCAGCCCCGACGCCGCCGAGGCCGCCCGCCTGATGGCCGAGCTGGCCGCCAAGGACGTGACCCATGTGGCGGTCGAGGCCTCGTCCCACGGCATCGACCAGCGGCGTCTGGACGGGGTGGCGCTGAAGGCGGCGGCCTTCACCAACCTGACCCAGGACCACCTCGATTATCACGGCACGATGGAGGACTATCGCGCCGCCAAGCTTCGTTTGTTCGAAGCCCTGCTGCCGCGCGGCCGGACGGCCGTGCTGAACGCCGATTCCGACGCCTATTCCGCCTTCGCTTCGGCCTCGATCATGGCCGGGCTGGGCGTGATGGGGGTGGGCGAGCGCGGGCGCGACCTCGCCCTGATCGGCCGCCAGGCGACGCCGGAGGGGCAGCGCCTGACCCTGGACGTGCGCGGCGATGTTCGCGACATCCTGCTGCCCCTGGCCGGCGCCTTCCAGGCGTCGAACGCCCTGGTGGCGGCGGGACTGTGCATCGCGGCGGGCGACCGGCCTGACGCGGTGATCAGCGCCCTGGAAAGCCTGACCGGCGCGCAAGGCCGCCTGCAACGGATCGGCGCCGAGACGGGACGCGGCGAGGTCTATGTCGACTACGCCCATACGCCGGACGGGCTGGAGACGGTGCTGAGCGCCCTGCGGCCCCACGCGACCGGCCGTCTGATCGTGGTCTTCGGCGCCGGCGGCGACCGGGATCGCGGCAAGCGGCCCCTGATGGGCGAGATCGCGGGCCGTCTGGCCGACGTCGCCATCGTCACCGACGACAATCCCCGTAGCGAAGATCCCGCCTCGATCCGCGCCCAGGTCCGCGCCGGCTGCCCTGACGCGCTGGAGATCGGCGACCGTCGCGCGGCCATCGAGGCGGCGATCGAAATGATGCGCGACGGGGATGTGGTGGTCGTCGCCGGAAAAGGGCATGAACAGGGCCAGATCGTCGGCGGGGTCACTCATCCGTTCGACGACGCCACTGTCGCGTCCGAGGCCCTGTCGTTGAATGCCTGATACATCCGCCCGCCCGCTCTGGACGGCCGCCGAAGTCGCCGCCGCCACGGGTGGCGTGCTGCACGGCGAAGACCGCCCGATCACCGGCCTGACCTACAACAGTCGCGAGATCGCCCCCGGCGACCTGTTCCTGGCCCTGAAGGGCGCACGCGACGGGCATGAGTTCGCCGCTTCCGCCTTCGCCGCCGGCGCCGCGACCGCGTTGGTCGACCACGCCGTCGAGGGCGGCGCCTATGTGGTCGTGCCGGACACTCTGCACGGGCTGGAAGCCCTGGGCGTCGCCGCTCGCGACCGCGCGCCTCATGTGAAGCGCGGCGCCGTCACCGGCAGCGTCGGCAAGACCAGCGTGACCCAGGCGATCAAGGCCGGGCTGGATCTCGCCGGACCCGCCCACGCCTCGATCAAGAGCTACAATAACCATATCGGCGTGCCCCTGACCCTGGCGCGGATGCCGGTCGAGACCCGGCGCGCCGTGTTCGAGATCGGCATGAACGCCCCGGGCGAGATCGCGCCCCTGTCGAAGTTCGTCGCGCCCCATGCGGCCTGCGTCACCACGGTCGGCCCGGTCCATATCGAAGCCTTCGCCGACGGCGAGGCGGGGGTGGCGCGCGAAAAGGCCGCCATCTTCCAGGGCCTGGTCCCCGGCGGGACGGCGGTGGCCAATGGCGACGTCGCCTTCTCAGGCCTGCTGTGCGACGCGGCCAGGGCGGTCGGGGCGCGGCTGGCCACCTTCGGGACCGATCCGGGCCATGACGCCCGGCTGCTGGACTTCCGCCCGGACGCCGAGGGGGCGACCGTCGCCGCCGAACTGTTCGGCAAGCCGCTGGAGTATCGCCTGGCCCAGTCCGGCGCCCACTGGGGGCTGAATAGCCTGTGCGTTCTCCTGATGCTGGATGCCCTCGACGTCGAACTGGAGACGGGGCTTCAGGCCCTGGCCAGGTTCCAGCCTCTGGCGGGGCGGGGCCAGACCCGCACCGTCGCCATCCCCGGCGGCGCCTTCACACTGATCGACGAGAGCTACAACGCCAATCCCCTGTCGATGACCGCCGGCTTCCGCAGCCTGGGCGCCCGCCCCACGACCGGCCGCCGCATCGTGGTCCTGACCGACATGCTGGAGCTGGGCGACCAGAGCCGCGCCCTGCACGAAGGCCTGGCCCAGCCCATCGAGGCCGCCGGCCTGGACCTGGTCCATGCGGCGGGCCCCGAGATGCGGCGCCTGTACGACGCCCTGCCGGCCGCACGACGCGGCCTGTGGCGCGAAACCGCCGCCGAACTCGCCGTCGAGGCGTCCACGCTGGCGGCGGCCGGAGATATCGTCATGGTCAAGGGATCGAACGGATCCAAGGCGTCCCTGATCGCCAAGGCCCTGGCCGATCTGCAAACCGCCCCTTCAAGCCCTGACACGCCGCTCGCGACCCGATAGAGACCCCCGCATGTTCTATCTTCTGTATCTCTATTACGCCGACGTCGCGCACCAGTACCCGCTGCTGAACCTGATCCAGTATCAGACCGTCCGCGCGGCCCTGGCCCTGGCCACGGCGGCCATCGTTGCGGCGGCCATGGGCAGTCGCTTCATCAACTGGATCCGCACCAAACAGGGCAAGGGCCAGCCGATCCGCGACGACGGCCCTGTGTCCCACCTGTCCAAGGTCGGCACCCCCACCATGGGCGGGCTGATGATCCTGGCCGGCATCGGGGTCGCTGTCTTCCTGTGGGGCGACCTGACCAACCCCTATATCTGGATCGTCTCGGGCGTGACGGCGGCCTTCGGCGTGCTGGGCTTCATCGACGACTACGCCAAGGTGACGAAACAGACCTCGGCCGGGCTGACGTCGAAACAGAAGCTGGCGGCCCAGACGGTGGTGGCCGTGATCGCCGGGGTTCTGACCGTGCTGTGGATGAAGGCCTCGCCGACCTCGCCGGGGCTTGAGACCTCGATCGCCTTCCCCTTCTTCAAGGCGGTGCTGCTGAATATCGGCTGGTTCTATGTGGCCTTCGCCGCCTTCACCATCGTCGGCTTCTCCAACGCCGTGAACCTGACCGATGGGCTGGACGGGCTGGCGACGGTGCCGGTGATGATGGCGGCGGGCGCGTTCGGCCTGATCGCCTATCTGGCCGGCAACTTCGTCTTCTCCCAGTATCTGCAGATCCACCATGTGCCCGGTTCGGGTGAACTGGCCATCTTCTGCGCCGCCATGATCGGCGGGGGCGCGGGCTTCCTCTGGTACAACGCCCCCCCGGCCAAGATCTTCATGGGCGACACCGGGTCGCTGGCCCTGGGCGGCGCCCTGGGCGCCATCGCCGTCACGACCAAGCACGAACTGGTGCTGGGCATCGTCGGTGGCCTGTTCGTGATGGAGGCCGCCTCGGTCATGATCCAGGTCGGCTATTACAAGCTGACCAAGAAGCGCATCTTCCTGATGGCGCCGATCCACCACCATTTCGAGAAGATGGGCTGGCCGGAATCGACCGTGGTCATCCGCTTCTGGATCATCGCCGGAGCGCTGGCTCTGCTCGGCCTGTCCACGCTGAAGCTGAGATGAGCGGCGCCCTTTCTCTTTCGTCATCCCAGGGCTTGTCCCTGGGATCCCTACTCCCGGTGTCGGCCGTCGGCGCGCTCTGCGGACACACCGGGCGTATGGATCCTCGCCACAAGGGCGAGGATGACGGTGTGAGAGATCTGAGATGATCCCCGTTCCCGGTTTCGAGGGCAGGCGGGTCGCGGTCTTCGGCCTGGGACGGTCGGGGATCACGGCGGCGCGCGCGCTGAAGGCCGGGGGCGCGACGCCCATCCTGTGGGACGACGGCGTCTCGGGTCGGCTTCAGGCCCAGGCCGAGGGGTTCGTGGTCGAGGATCTGACGACCGCCGACTGGTCCGGCTTCGCTGCCCTGGTGCTGTCGCCCGGCGCGCCCCTGACCCATCCCAAGCCGCACTGGACCGTGGACAAGGCGCGCGAGGCGGGCGTCCCCGTGATCGGCGACGTCGAACTGTTCGCCCGCGCCATCGCCGTCCTGCCGCAAGGCCGGCGCCCGAAGGTGGTGGCGATCACCGGCACCAATGGCAAGTCCACGACGACGGCCCTGATCGGCTGGGTGCTGCAACAGGCGGGCCTGACCGTCTATGTCGGCGGCAATATCGGCATCGGGGTGCTGGCCCTGCCTGAACCGACGCCGGGCGCCGTCTACGTGATCGAGGTCTCCAGCTATCAGCTGGATCTGACGACCAGCTTCACGCCGGACGTGGCGATCCTGACCAATGTCTCGCCGGATCATCTGGACCGGCACGGCGGCATGGAGGGCTATGTCGCGGCCAAGCGGCGGATATTCCAGGCGCAGGGGCCGGAGGCTGTGGCGCTCGTCGGGATGGACGAGGACTGGGGGCGGGGGATCGTCCGCGACTTGGCCTCGCGTGTTCTGACCATTTCTTCCGCTCATCCCGGCGAAAGCCGGGACCCAGTGCTTTCGTCAGGACCCGATGCCGGGGATCAGCGTGCCGCCGCATCGCAACCGCTGGAGCGCCCAAAGGACTGGGTCCCGGCTTTCGCCGGGATGAGCGGAATAGAGGTGCGATCAACGTCGATAGAGTCGGAAGGCGTGGTCCTGGCCGACCTCTCCGCCGCCCGCTCGCTCCCCGGCCGGCACAACGCCCAGAACGCCGCCTTCGCCTATGCCGCCGCCCGCGCCCTGGGCGTATCGCATGACGCCGCCGTCAAAGGCCTGCTGACCTTCCCCGGCCTGGCCCACCGGATGGAGGCCGTCGGCCATATCGGTCCGGTGCGCTTCATCAACGACTCCAAGGCCACCAACGCCGACGCCGCGCGTCAGGCCCTGTCCTCCTATCCCAAGGTTTTCTGGATCGCAGGCGGCAAGCCCAAGGACGGCGGCATCGACGACCTGACCGACCTTTTCCCGCGCGTGGCCAAGGCCTATCTGATCGGCGACGCCGCTGAGGCGTTCGCCACCACACTGGCCGAGGTTCCGCACGTCATCTCGAAGACCATGGACGCCGCCGTCGCCGCAGCCGCCGCCGACGCCCTGGCTGCGGGCGGGGATCAGATCGTGCTATTGTCGCCCGCCTGCGCCAGTTTCGACCAGTACCCCGACTTCGAGGTGCGGGGTGAGGCGTTCCGCGCCGCCGTGCTGGCCCTCGGCGCAACCCCGGAGACAGCCCGATGAGCGCCTCCTACACCCCCGCCTTCTCGCGCAACGACCAGAGCCCCGTCGCCCAGTGGTTCTGGACCGTGGATCGCGGCCTGCTGGGCGCGGCCCTGGCGCTGATGGGGCTTGGCGTGGCGCTCAGCTTCGCTTCCAGCCCGGCCGCCATCCTGGCCGATGAATCGATCACCGACCCCTTCCACTATTCGTGGCGGATGATGGTTTTCTCGGGCCTCGGCCTGACCCTGATGCTGACCAGTTCGCTGCTGTCCCCGCGCGGGGTGCGCCGCATCGCCGTCCTGGCCCTGTTCGGGGCCATACTGGTGATGATGGCCCTGCCGTTCATCGGCGATACGGTGAAGGGCGCGGCGCGCTGGGTCAATTTCGGCCCCTTCAGCCTGCAACCGTCCGAGTTCGCCAAGCCTGGCCTGATCGTCTTCGCCGCCTGGATGTTCGCCGAGGCGCAGAAGGGGCAGGGGGTGCCCGGCGTCACCATCGCCTTCGGCTTCTACGCCCTGACCGTCTGCCTGCTGCTGATCCAGCCGGACATCGGCCAGACCCTGCTGATCACCACCACCTTCATGGCCGTCTTCTTCATGGCCGGGGTGCCTTTCAAATGGATGGCGGTCCTGGCCAGCGCCGGCATGGCGGGCCTGGTGTCGCTCTACTTCGTCTTCGGCCACATGCGCGACCGCCTCAGCCGCTTCTTCTCGCCCGAGACCACCGACACCCACCAGATCGACGCCGCGTCGGAGGCCATTCGCGCCGGGGGCCTGGTCGGGCGCGGCGTGGGCGAGGGGGTGATGAAACGTCACGTCCCCGACCTGCACACCGACTTCATCTATTCGGTCGGCGCCGAGGAATTCGGCCTGGTGCTCAGCCTGATCATGATCGGCCTGTACGCCTTCATCGTGGTGCGAGGGATGCGTCGGGCGATGAAGCTGACCGACCCGTTTGAGCAGACGGCGGCGGCGGGTCTGTTCATGCTGATCGGGCTTCAGGCCTGTATCAATGTGGCGGTGAACCTGAACCTGATCCCGACCAAGGGTATGACCCTGCCCTTCATCAGCTACGGCGGCTCGTCCATGCTGGCCATGGGCCTGACCATGGGCTTCGCCCTGGCCCTGACGCGGCGTCGGCCGGGGGCCTATGAACCGGGCGCCAGCCTGGCGCGGCCTGGGCGGCGGCTGCTGTAAGCGGCTCTCTTCTTTCGTCATCCTCCGGCAAGCCGCGTCTTCGCGGCGCAGACCGGGGGACCCAGCGGCGCCGAAGGCGATGCAGCCGCCGCTGGCTGTTTGACGCCCGTATCCGCGACAGGTTCGCGCTATCGCGCGCCGCTGGGTCCCCCGATCTCGCTACGCTCGTCGGAGGATGACGAAAGAGGGGAGCTCAAACGCGCGCAATCTGGATCGCAAATCTGCGCCTTATCAAGGCGCTGACCCCACCGAACCGCCTTCTCCCTACCACTCCCGAAAACCGTGCCATCCTGTCGCCCTCGAAGGTTCAGGGCTAAAGGCGTGGTTTCAGACAAAGCAGAATGCAGTGGCGGTTTGGCGGTTTGTCACCCTGTTTTTACGACACGCCCCCGTGCCCATGCAGACAATAAAGACTATGCAGACCCTGACTTTCGGAGACCGTCACTGATGTCCAAACTCTGCGTCGTCGCCGCCGGTGGAACCGGCGGTCACATGTTCCCGGCCGAAGCCCTGGCGCGGGAGCTGATCGCGCGGGGCTGGCGGGTGGTGCTGGCGACCGATCATCGCGGCGAGCAATACGCCCATGCCTTCCCCGCCGAAGAGCGGCTGGCCCTGGATGCGGCGACCGGCTCTGGGCCGCTGGGTCTGATCAAGGCGGGGGTTCAGATCTTCAAGGGGGTGATGCAGGCGCGCGGGGCCTTCGACCGGCTGGGCGCGGACGTGGTCGTCGGCTTCGGCGGCTATCCGTCGGCTCCGGCCCTGGTGGCGGCGGTGACGTCGCAACGCCCGACCGTCATTCATGAGCAGAACGCGGTCCTGGGCCGCACCAACCGCACCCTGGCCCCCTATGTCGGCGAGGTGGCCTCGTCCTTCCCGACGCTGGAGCGGGCGCCGGCCAAGGTGCAGGGCCGCTCGCACGTCGTCGGCTCGCCCGTGCGGGCCGAGATCCGCACCCTGTTCGACCGCCCCTATGTCGCCCCCGTCGAGGGCGGGCCCATCCATGTGCTGGTGACCGGCGGCAGCCAGGGGGCCCGCATCCTTTCGGAGACCACGCCCCGCGCCCTGGCGGCCTTGCCGGAGGCCCTACGTCGTCGCCTGAAGGTGCAGCAGCAGTCGCGGCCCGAGACCCTGGAGACCGCCCGTCAGATCTATCTGGAAGCCGGGATCGAGGCCGAGGTCGCCCCCTTCTTCCGCGACATGGCCGAACGGCTGTCCAAGGCGCATCTGGTCGTCGGCCGTTCGGGCGCCTCGACCTGCGCGGAACTGGCGGTCGCGGCCCTGCCGTCGGTCCTGATCCCGCTGAAGATCGCTATGGACGACCACCAGCGCCTGAACGCCAAGGCCCTGGTCGATGCCGGCGCGGCGGAGATGGTGCTGGAAGACGATCTGACGGTTCAGGGCCTGACCGCGACGCTGGAGGGATTGCTGTCCGATCCGGCGCGTCTGGCCGCCATGTCTGCGGCGGCGCGGTCGGTGGCCATCCCCGACGCGGCCGAACGGCTGGCCGATCTGGTGGAGGCGACGGCGGGGCGCTCATAATGTCTGGAGGGAGCGCGCGAAGCGGGGTGGAGCAACTGTGTTTGTCAGTGGGTTGCGATCCTCCATTCGGAACGGTCGCGGACGACGGCGTTGAGCAGGGTCATCAGCTTGTTGATCAGGGCGACAAGGATGACCTTTCCGGGTTTTCCCTTTGCGGCGAGGCGCTGTTTCATAGCGGCCAGGACAGGGTTGTGGCGGGCCCCGATCAGGGCGGCCATATAGGCGACGTTGCGGACCACGGCGCGTCCGCCTCGGATCATGCTTCGGCCCTTCAAGGATCCGCTCTGGCGGTCATAGGGGGCGACGCCGACGAGGGCGGCGATCTGCTTGTGGCTCAGCCGACCAAGTTCGGGCAGGTGGGCCATCAGGGTCCAGCTCAACACCGGGCCGACGCCGGGGACCGAGCGCATCAACCTGTCGCGTTCGGCCAGGTCGGGATCGGCGGCGACGGTGGCGGCCAGACGCTTCTCCAGCAGCACGACGTCGGCCTTCATCCGGTTCAGGCGGCGGGCGGCCATGCGGCGCAGCATTGGGTCGCGCACCTGTTCGACCTGATTGCGGACCCGAACCTGTTCCTCGCACAGGGCGCGGCGGGCATCGACCAACTCAGCCAGAGCCTGGGCGCGGGCGTTGGGCTCCACCGTCCGTCCCGGCAGGGTCTGGACGAAGCGGGCGATCAGTTGGGCGTCGATCAGATCGGTCTTGGCCTTCAGGCCCAGAACACCCGCGAAGGCGCGCACCCGACCGGCCTCCACCCGCCGCACCGCTAGGCCGGCCTGCGTCAAGGCCTCGACCAGGTCCCGTTCGTAGCCGCCCGAAGGCTCCAGCCCGACGGCTTCAGGCCTGATCGTCTGGAGTTGGTCGATCAAGGCGCTCCAGCCCGCCCGATCATTGCTCACCGACCAGACCTCGCCCGTCGTCAGGGCGACATCCAGCCTCGCCTTGCTCACATCAATGCCGACAAACACTCTATCCTGTGTCATCTTGCGACCCTTCCTTGCCAGTGCGGGATCCTCGTCCCGTGCAACTGTTCGGGTTTGGAAGATCACAGCCTGACCCAGGCTCCGTCACGGTCTCTCGACCAGGGGGTATACGGGTTCAAGGCCGCGGCGGGCGGCTGCGTGAACAGCCGCCCGCATCCACATTCAATCACAATGCCAACACACAAGGGGTTTTGAACGCTCCACAGACTTCCGCGATGCGCTGAAGGGCCCCTCCGTCACGGCGCTAAGATGCGCCGCGCCACCTCCCCATCGCTTCGCGACAGGGAGGAGACCTCAACCCTTGTGGCCCTGATGCGTTAAGACGCTCATGCCTCCCGAAATCATCGCCGTCACCCGCCAGATTCGCGCCCTGTGGCATCAGTTCGACTGGCTGCCCGAATGGGCGGTTATCGGACTGGTCCTGCTGGTTTTCGTGGGTGGCGGCTGGCTGACGCACAAGATCGTCTTCGCCATCCTGCGCCGGGTCGTGAAGAACAAGGACGTCTTCTGGCGCGGGGCGGTCGAACGCGCTCGTGTCAAGCTGCGCGTCCTGATCATCATCATCGGCATCGGCATCGGCGTGACCGTGTCGCCGATGGACCCCGCGCCGTCCCAGGATATCCGCAATGTCCTTCAATTCCTGTTCGTCCTGACCCTGGGCTGGTTGGCCTCAGGCCTGCTGGACATGTGGTCGGTGATGCACCTCAAGCGGTACAATGTCGCCGTCGAGGACAATCTGCTGGCGCGCAAACACCTGACCCAGACCCGCATTCTGCAGCGGGTGGCCAAGGTGATCCTCTTCATCGTCACCGTCGGCTTGGCCCTGATGACCATCGCCGGCTTCCGCCAGTGGGGCGTCAGCCTTCTGGCCTCGGCCGGTGTGGTCGGCATCATCGCCGGTCTGGCTTTGCAGCCGATCCTGACGAACATGGTCGCCGGCATCCAGATCGCCCTGACCCAGCCGATCCGCCTGGACGACGCCGTCATCGTCGAGAACGAGTGGGGCAATATCGAGGAGATCACGGCGACCTATGTGGTGGTCAAACTCTGGGACTGGCGCCGGATGGTTCTGCCCCTGTCCTATTTCATATCCACGCCGTTCCAGAACTGGACCAGAGAGAACGCGCGCCTGATCGGTACGGCCTTCTTCTACGTCGATTACGAGGCGCCGATTGACAAGCTGCGCACGGCCTTCGAGGGCATCGTCAAGTCGTCCAAGTTGTGGGACGGCGATGTTCAGGTGATGCAGGTCACGGACATCACCGAGCGGGTGCTTCAGGTCCGCTGCCTCGCCAGCGCACGGTCCGCCCCGATCGCCTTCGACCTGCGCTGCGAGATCCGCGAGAAGCTGATGGCCTTCATGCGCGACCAATGCCGCGAAGCTCTGCCGCGCGACCGCCTGGAATGGCCGCAGGGGGAAGAGCGGCCGGTCAGTCCGCCAGCGCCGCCTGCCCCCGACGGATTGCTTCGTCCAGCCTGAGCGGCTCGCGAGCAGGGACATGTCTGCACGCCACAGCCAGCAGCTCCGCCGCGTCGCCGCCCGCAGCCGCCGCATAGGCCGGGGCGGGGTCCGCAGTCGCGGGGCCTTCGGTTCCGTCTTCGCGCAGGGACGCGAAGTCGAGCCGATCCGCCGTGTGCGCGCGGCAGTCGAAGGCCCAGCGGGACCAGCCGCCGACATAGGTCACATCCCCGACCTTGAACCCCGCCTCCGTCACCTGAAGTTCGCGCATCCGGGCCGTATCGCCCTCCCGCTCGATGGAGGCGACATCGGCATAGATGGCGAACCGACCGACCCCGGTTTCGACCAGTTGGGGATCGGCAAAGGCGAGCAGCAGGGCGATCACGCGACCAGTTTCTCCGCCTGGTGCAGATCCACGCTGACCAGCTGGCTCATGCCGCGCTCGGGCATGGTGACGCCGTACAGCCGGTCCATCCGGCTCATGGTCACCGGGTTATGGGTGATGACGATGAAGCGGGTGTCCGTCCGCGACCGCATCTCGTGCAGCATCTTGCAGAACCGGTCCACGTTCGCGTCGTCGAGCGGGGCGTCCACCTCGTCCAGCACGCAGACGGGGGCGGGGTTGGCCAGGAAGACGCCGAAGATCAGGGCCGCCGCCGTCAGGGCCTGTTCGCCGCCCGACATCAGGCTCATGACCGATAGCCGCTTGCCGGGGGGGCAGGCGTATATCTCAAGGCCCGCTTCCAGCGGATCGTCGCTCTCGACCAGTTTCAGCTCGGCCTGGCCGCCGTCGAACAGGGCTTCGAACAGGGCCTTGAAGTTGGCGTTGATGACGTCGAAGGCGGCGATCAACCGCTCGCGCCCCTCGGCGTTCAACTCGTCGATACCGTCGCGCAGCTTGGCGATGGCCTGGGTCAGGTCGATCCGTTCCGACTTCATGCTGTTCAGCCGGTCGCCGTATTCGGTCGCTTCGTCCTCGGCGCGCAGGTTGACGGCGCCCAGGGCCTCGCGCTCGCGCTCCAGCCCGTACAGCAGGCTCTCGGCGCCGGCGGCGTCGGGTGGGCGGGCAACGGCCTCGTCGGTCAGCTTGCGGGCCAGGTCTTCCGGCGACATCTGGGCGGTCTCGCGCAAGGTCGCCTCGGCCTCGGTCAGCTTCTCGGCGGCAGCTTCGGCGCGGGCGGCCAGACCGGCGCGGGCTTCGCGAGCCTGGGACGCGGCGGCGTCGGCGGCGCGGGCGGCGCGGTCAGCCTCCGTCGCTGCGGTCTCGGCTGTGGCCATGGCGTCGGACGAGGCCTGTTTGCGCTGTTCGGCGGCGGTCAGAGTGTCGAGCAGCTTGCTGCGCTGTTCCGCGAAGCCCTGGGGCGCGACCTCGGCCTGTTTCAGCTGGGCGGCGGTCCGCTCGGCGTCCTTGGCCAGGGTGGAGACGCGGGCGGTGCTGTCCTTGGACCGGGCGATCCAGCCGTCGCGGGCGCGGGTCAGGCTGCCCAGACGCTGTTCGCGGCCCTGGCGGTCGCGGGCCTCGGCGTCGCGGTCCGACCGGGCGGTCTGGGCGGCGATGCGAGCCGCGTCGGCGGCGGTGCGGGCGGCGGTCAAGTCGTCGCGCAGGCCGGTCACGGTTTCGGATGGGGCGTCGACGGTCTGTGCGGCGGCCAGAGCGGCCTCGGCCTCGGCCACCTCGGCGGTCAGGCGCGCCAAGGCTTCGTCCAGCGCCTGGGCGCGGGCCTCGCGCCGGGTCTGGTCGCGCATCAGGCTTTCGACGCGGTCGCGGGCGGCGGTGACGGCCTTGTCGAGGGCGAAGGGTTTCAGGCGGGCGGTCTTGACCGTCTCCTCGGCCGCGCGGAAGGCCTCGACCGTGGCCTTCTGCTGGGCCTGCGCCTGCTCCAGCGCCGGTTTGCCCTTGTCGATCTCGGCTTCCAGCTCTGCCAGGCGGGTGCGTTGGGCCAGGCGGACGGCGGCGGGGCGGGGCGCTTCCGCCCGGCTGACAAAGCCGTCCCAGCGGAACAGGTCCCCCTCGAGCGTCGCCAGACGGGCGCCGACCGGCAGGGTGCGGGCCAGCTCAGCCGCCTGGCCGCGGGGCGCGACGCCGCACAGGGCCAGGCGGGCGGCCAGTTGCTCGGGGGCCTGGACATGATCGGACAGGGGCTCGACCCCGGCGGGCCAGACCGGCGGGCGGGGCTCGGCGCCGCCCCAGTAGGCGGCGGCGCGGGCGTCCAGTGCGGCGTCGAGGTCTTCGCCCAGGGCGGCGGCGAGGGCGGCCTCATAGCCCCGGTCGGCGCGGACCTTGTCGAGGGCGGGCGGATGGTCGCGCTTGCCGCCGACCAGCAGCTGGGCCAGGCCGCGCGCCTCGGTCTGGAGCCGACCCAACCGGTCCTCGGCGGCGCGGGCGGCGGTGCGGGCTTCTTGCTCGGCGCGGGCCAGGTCGCCGCGCTTGGCCTCTGCGGCCTCGACGGCTTCGCGGGCGGCGGTCAGCTCGGCCTGGGCGGTCTCCAGCGCCTGGCGAGCGGTCTCAAGCTCGGGCGTTTCCAACGGGCCCAGGGCGTCGCGTTCGCGCTGGGCCTGGTCTCGCTGGGCGACGACGCGGGACAGGCGGGTTTCGGCGTCGCGGCGGCGGGCGGCCTCGGCGTTGGCGCGGGCCTCGACGGCGGCGAGGGTTCCGGCCAGGCGTTCGACCTCGGCGTCAGCGGCCTTGCGGGCGTCCTCGGCGGCGGCCAGGGCCTTGTCCAGTTCGGGGCCGCGTTCGGGGGCGGCGGCGATCTCGGCCTGGAGACGGGTCAGTTCGTGGTCCAGCCGGTCCAGTTCGCGCCTGGCGTCGGCGGCCATATTGGTCTCGCGCTCAGTATCCGCGGCGATGCGGGCGGCCTCGGTCTTGAGGCGGTCCACCTCGGCGCGGGCGGCCTGTTCAGCCATGTCGAGGCGGTCGCGCTCCAGGCTGGCGCGGTGCAGCAGGGCGGAGGCGACGGCGTCCTCCTCCCGCGTGGGCTTCAGCGCCTCCTGGGCGGCGAGGGCGGTGGTCTGGGCGGCGGCGGCTGCGGTCGTCGTCTCGGCCACGGCGCGGTCGGCGGCGCGAAGCTCCTCCGCCGAAGTCTCGGCCGCCAGCCGGGCGTCGTTCCAGCGGGCGTAGAGCAGGGCGGCCTGAAGGGCGCGGATCTCGGCGGAGATCTTCTTGTATTTCTCGGCCTGGCGCGCCTCGCGCTTCAGCCGGTTCAGCGCGGTTTCCAGCTCGCGGCCGATGTCGTCGAGGCGGTCCAGATTGGTCTCGGCGGCCTTCAGTCGCAGCTCGGCTTCGTGGCGACGGGTGTGCAGGCCGGCGACGCCGCCCGCCTCTTCCAGAATGCGGCGGCGGTTCTGGGGCTTGGCGGCGATCAGTTCCGAGATCTGACCCTGGCGGACCAGGGCGGGGGAGTTGGCGCCGGTCGAGGCGTCGGCGAACAGCAGCTGGACGTCGCGGGCGCGGACCTCCTTGCCGTTGATCCGGTAGGTCGAGCCCTGGCCCCGATCAATGCGGCGCGAGACCTCCAGCACGGGGCTGTCGGTGAAGGGCTGAGGGGCGCGACGCTGGGCGTTGTCGATGGTCAGCTGGACTTCGGCGTGGCTGCGCGGAGGGCGTCCCGCCGCGCCGGCGAAGATGACGTCGTCCATGCCCTGGCCGCGCATGGCCTTGGCGGAGTTGGCGCCCATGACCCAACGCAGGCTTTCAAGAACGTTGGACTTGCCGCAGCCGTTGGGGCCGACGATGCCGGTCAGGCCGGATTCGATATGCACCTCCGCCGGATCGACGAACGACTTGAAGCCGACGAGCCGGAGGCGCTGGAATTGCATCGGTCCTGGCGTTTACCGGCGCAGCAGCGGGTCGATGGCGGCCGAGAGGGCCTCCAGCGAATGGTCGGCGACGGGCTTGCCGTTGACGAAGAAGCTGGGCGTGCCCGCGACGCCGGCTTGCTGCGCGCCTTCGATCTGGGCCTGAAGCGCGGCGCCGGTGGCGGGGTCGCTGAGGCAGGTCTCGATCTGTTCGCGCGTCTTGCCGCTGGCGGCGAGGCCGGCGTCGAACCAGGGCTTGGCGCCGGTGGTGCGCAGATTGGCCTGGTCGCGCATGAAGACCTCGGCCACGTCGAAATAGCGGCCGGGCGCGGCGCAGATGGCCACGGCCGCAGCGGCGGCGGCGACATTGGCTGGGGCGGTCGGCAGGTTGCGATGGACCAGCCGGACCTTGCCCGTGTCGATGTAGCGCGCCTTGAAGGCCGGCAGGACGTCGTTGTGGAAGTCGGCGCAGTGCGAGCAGGTGAAGCTGGCGTATTCGATCACCGTCACCGGCGCGTCGGCTCGACCCAGGACATGATCCTGGGCCGTCACGGGCGGCGGGGGCTCGGCGGCGAAGGCCGGCCCCGCCAGCGCGGCGGTCAGGAGGGCGAAGGAGAGGACGGCGCGCCGGATCATGGCTTATTTCGCCAGTTCGGCGTCGATGGCGGCCGAGAGGTCAGGCAGGAGCGTGCCCTCGCTGCTGCCAGGGGTGATGACCTGGGTCCCGTTGACGTAGAAGGCGGGGGTGCCGGTCACGCCCTCGGTGCGGGCGGCCTGGACGCGGGTCTCCATGGCGGCGACGGCGTCCTTGTCGGTGACGCAGTCGTTGAACTGCTGCTCGGACATGCCGGCGGCCTGGGCCGTGCGCAGCAGCCAGTCGCGCGGCGTCGAGGTCAGCATCTCCTGCTGGGTGGCCATCAGCTGGTGGACGACGTCGAAATACTTGTCAGGGCCGGCGCAGCGGGCGACCAGGAAGCCGGCGGTGGCGGCGTCGACCGGCGGGGTCGGCAGTTCGCGGAAGACGTAGCGCACCTTGTTGGTGTCGACGTATTTGGCCTTGAACGCCGGCCAGGTGTTCTTCTGCCACAGGGCGCAGTGGGGGCAGGTGACCGAGGCGTATTCGACCACGGTGACCTTGGCGCCTTCCGGCGCGCCCATGCCCATGTCACCCTCGACCGCGCCCTTGGAGCCGCCGCCGCAAGCGGCCAGGGCCATGGTGGCCATGGCGGCGCCGGTGATGGCCGCACGGCGGCTCATGCGGGCGAAGCGGGTTTCGAAGTTGGCCATGGGACTTCCTTGGTCGGAGCGTTGCCGGATATTTGCGCGATTCTCTCGGAACCACGGAACGCTCGATTAGTCGAGAATGGGTGCGGCTTTTTCCGGGCCGCCAGTGTCTGATAACGCGAAGTTCGCGACGATCAAAGATCGTTGTTCCTACGTCGTTCAGGTCGTTTCAGATCGCGATGGAGCAGCAGCTCGATAAGGGTCGATCCGACCGAGACGATAAGGGCGAAAATGACGCCGGCGGGCGCCTTGTCCATCAAGGTCGTATCGAGGGGGATGAGGATCGCCGCGATGGTGAAGCCAATTCCCGCGCCCAGGAATGAGCCGATAAAAACCTTGAACCAATAGGCCTTTCGATTCTTGCTGTGTCGAACCATCAGCTCATTTCCTTCGCCCAGGTCGCAGAAGGTTTCCGCAGCGAAGATTTGTCAATCGCGGTCGTTCGATCGGGACAGGGTGGCGCGGCCCAGGCGGGCCAGGGCGGCGCGGAGTTCGTCGGGGACGTCGGCGATGGAGGCGGTCAGATCGGCCTCGGCCTGGGCGGCCAGGGGCGGGGGTTTGACGGCGCGTTTGGGGCGGGCGGCGGCCTCGGTCAGGGGTTTGACCGGCCCCTGGGCAATGCGGAGGCGGTCCACCGAACCGGCGCCGAGGAACAGGTTCACGCGGGCCAGGATGTCTTCGGACTGGTGCTGGACCAGAAGGGCGGCGGCGCCGGCGACGCGCAGCTCCAGCACGCCGGGCTGGCCGGCCTTGCCCTTGGTCAGTTTCTGGGGGCGGGTGACGCGGGCCAGGCGGTCGCCGACGATCTCGCGCCAGCGGGGCTCCAGCGCGCCGGCGCCGCGGCCGAACTTCTCGTCCAGCTTCTTGATCAGGGGCGTCAGGGCCTGGCCGGCGCGCGGGGCCGGGCGCGGCGCCGGGCGGGTGCGGCGGCGCGACAGGATCTCGCGGACCTCGGCGTCTGTGGGCAGCGGGCGGCGCATGGGGCTATATAGCGCCATCTCATGCCCCCAGTCTCTCCCAACGTCTCTCTGATCCGTTCCGAATTGCTGGCCTGGTACGACGGCCATGCCCGCAGTCTGGCGTGGCGCGCGCCGCCGGGGGCGGAGGGGCGGACCGAGCCCTATCGGGTCTGGCTGTCGGAGGTGATGCTGCAGCAGACCACGACGCCGCACGCGACGCCGTATTTCCTGAGTTTCACCGCCCGCTGGCCGACGGTGTCGGACTTGGCGGCGGCCGAGGACTGGGAGGTCATGGCCGCCTGGGCGGGGCTGGGATATTACGCCCGGGCTCGCAATCTGCTGGCCTGTGCGCGGGCCGTGGCGGGCGAGCATGGGGGCGTGTTTCCGGATACGGAGGCGGGCCTGCTGGCCCTGCCGGGGGTGGGCGCCTATACGGCCGCGGCCGTGGCGGCCATCGCCTTTGATCGCCCGGCCAATGTGGTGGACGGCAATGTCGAGCGGGTCATGGCGCGGCTGTTCGCGGTCGATACGCCGGTTCCGGCCGCGCGGCCCGAACTGAGGCGTTTGGCGGGTCTGTTCGTCACCGATGAGCGACCCGGGGATTGGGCTCAAGCGCTGATGGATCTGGGGGCGACGGTGTGTCGGCCCAAGTCGCCGCTGTGCGGCCAATGTCCGGCGGCGGACCAGTGTCTGGGCCGGGCCGGCGGGAGCCCCGAGCGGTTCCCGGTAAAACTGAAGAAGGCTGAGCGTCCACATCGTCGGGGGGTGGCCTTCGTCATGATCGATCCCGACGGACAGGTGGCGCTGGAGCGGCGGCCGGACAAGGGGCTGCTGGGCGGGATGCTGGGGCTGCCGACCAGCGACTGGAGCGCCGCGCCCGATTCGACGCCGCCGGTCGCGGCCGACTGGCGCGAGGCGGGGGCGGTCGAGCATGTCTTCACCCATTTCAGCCTGACCCTGACGGTGCGCGTGGCGCGGGTCGAGGCGGGTGGCGACTATCAGTGGCTGGCGCTCGAGCCGGCGCGGGCCGCCTTGCCGACGGTCTTCGCCAAGGCCCTGGATCGTGGGGCGCTGGATCGGGCCGGCGAACCGGCCCTGATCTGAGGCCGCCGCCTATTGCATCCCGGCGCGGACCTCGGCGCGGAGGGCGTCGATGGATTTCAGGCCCTGGTCGGTCTTGAAGCGCCAGTAGGTCCAGCCGTTGCAGGCGGGGGCGTTCTCGAACAGGGCGCCGAGCTTGTGGATCGAGCCGGTCATGGAGCCGGACACCAGGGAGCCGTCGGCGCGGACGCGGGCTTCGCGTTCGCCCTTGGGGCAGTACAGACGGTCGCCGGGGTGCAGCAGGCCGGCCTCGACCAGGGCGCCGAAGGGCACCTTGGGCTCGGCGCGCTTGGAGCCCATGACGGCCAGGTCTTCGGGATTGGCGGGAATGACCGAGGCGATGCGGGTCTCGGCGACCTCGGCATAGGTCTCGTCACGCTCGATGCCGATGTAGTGACGACCCAGGCGTTTGGCGGCGGCGCCGGTGGTGCCGGTGCCGAAGAAGGGATCGAGCACGACGTCGCCGGGACGGGTGGCTGACAGCAGCACGCGGTGCAGCAGGGCCTCGGGCTTCTGGGTCGGATGGGCCTTCTTGCCGTCCGCGTCCTTGATCCGCTCTTCGCCGGTGCACAGGGCGAAGGTCCAGTCCGAACGCATCTGGGTGTCTTCGTTGAAGGCCTTCAGGGCGTCGTAGTTGAAGGTGTAGCGCTTCTGTTCGCGCGACCGGGCGGCCCAGATCAGGGTCTCGTGGGCGTTGGTGAACCGGGTGCCCTTGAAGTTCGGCATCGGGTTGGACTTGCGCCAGATGATGTCGTTCAGCACCCAGAAGCCCAGGTCCTGGATCGCCGCGCCGAGGCGGAAGACGTTGTGATAGGAGCCGATCACCCAGATCGAACCCTCGGGCTTCAGCACCCGACGGCATTCGGTCAGCCAGGCGCGGGTGAAGGCGTCGTATTCGGCGAAACTGTCGAACTTGTCCCAGTCGTCGTCGACGGCGTCGACCTTGGAATTGTCGGGACGCAGCAGGTCGCCGCCCAGCTGGAGATTATAGGGCGGGTCGGCGAAGACCATGTCGACCGAGGCGTCGGGCAGGCTCTTCAGCACGGCGATGCAATCGCCACGGTGAATGACGTCCCTGTCCACAGCGGGAGCCAGAACGGGGGTCTTCAGATCGGACATGGGACGCGGCCTCGAAACAGTGAGACGGGCATGGTGAATCCTTACCGTTAAGGCAGTGTTGATTCCGACGATTTCCTTGCGGGCGTGAATACAGGCGAGCGGAGGCGCCGACGCGCTTTCGCTGCGAAGTGTGGCCCATCGCGAGTGGAGGGCAGGACGGAGCGCCGGGCCTCGCCCGGAGTGATTTAGTTTTTACCGTTTCGACGAAGACAGACGCTCCGCGCGCATGGTGTTTCTGCCGGCCGGGGATATTGAAGCGGCAGTTGTGATGCCTCTTCCCCAAGGCCTGCGACGGGTCGGCGATCCCTGCGAAGGACCGTCCCGAGTGCGACCGGGTTCCTAACCCCGTGTCCTCCGCCGACGTTTCTGCGCGGGATGAGCCCACCGATGCACCGTCATGCGGCGCGAGGGAATCCCACCCCCGCCCCCGTTCCATACGCTCCCGCCGCCGCAAGGTCGCAGGCCTTACGAGCCCTCCTAGAGCGTGATTCCTTCACACGGAACCGTATCCTGAGTTGACGAGGTAGTTCGCACATTCGGCGGGGCTGAAGAGATTGATGATCTCTCCGGCCTTTCGCCACGTGGCTTCAATGGTTCTGGGCTGGGCGTTGCGCATGAGGTGTTTGAGCTTGGCGAAGACCTGTTCGATGGGGTTCAGGTCGGGGGAGTAAGGGGGCAGGAAGATCATGTGTGCGCCTTTGGCCCTGACAGCGGCGCGGGCGGCCTTGCCCTTGTGACTGCCGAGGTTGTCGAGGACGACGACGTCGCCAGGCGACAGGGTCGGAGCCAGTATTTTCTCGATGTAGACGAGGAAGATCGCACCGTTGATCGGACCATCGATAACCCAGGGCGCGTCGATCCGGTCATGGCGCAGGGCGGCGATGAAGGTCAGGGTTTTCCAGTGACCGAAGGGCGAGTGGCCCTTCAAGCGTCGCCCCCTCGGCCCCCAGCCGCGCAAGGGCGCCATGTTGGTCTTGACCCAGGTCTCGTCCAGGAACACCAGTCGCGACGGGTCGATCCGCCCCTGATGCGCCTTCCAGCGTGCGCGGCGGCGCGCGACGTCAGGCCGGGCCTGCTCCTCAGGCAGCAGTGTTTTTTTTGAAGCTCAGTCCTTCAGCGTGCACGAACACCCACACCGCTCGAGGGCCGGTCTTGATCCCGCGCGCGGCAAGTTCGGCCGTCAGTCCTCTGAGCGTGAACGGCCCTGAGGCGATGCGGGTGCGCAGCCATTCGGCGCAGTCTCCTGACAGCGTGCGAGGCTTGTGGCCGCCGACCTGGCCCGGCGCCACCGAACCTGTCTCTCCAACTCGCTTCGTCCACTTGGACACGCAAGACGGACTGATCCGAAGCGCCGCCGCGATCTCCCGGTGTGTCTCGCCCTCCGCCTTACGCGCCAACGCTCGCTCACGAAGATCCATCGAATAAGGAGCCGTCATCCGGGCTGGCCTCCCATCCAGCACGGATGTTGAATCAGATCACCGCAAACTTGGGAATCCCGATTCCGTCAAAGCGAGCCATGCTCTAGCGACGAGACCGGGGGTATTATGCGGGGGTTTTGGAGGGTGGTTGGAAGAGGGGGGTGAGATTTCTGTAAGGGGTTGGAATCGTTGGGGTGGAGGCAGCGTCATTGTGCGCGCTCGATCCCATCTTTCGTCATTCCGGGCGGAGGGCCGCTTGGCCCGCAGACCCGGAACCCAGCGGCGCCGAAGGCGAAATCCGTAAGCCGCAGGATGTGGGAACAGCGAGTCCGCGACAGGTTCGCGCTCACGCGCGCCGCTGGGTTCCGGGTCTCCGCTGCGCTTCGCCCGGAATGACGAAAGAGGGGCGTCACCTCCCCGCGCGCGAAGGCGCGTGGGGAGGACAGGTCGCGCTTGCGACCAGGAGGGGGCGACTCTGGCGGTGGTGATGACCCTTGCCAGCTTCCGACACCGAGTCGCCCCCTCCTGGCGTTCGCTGACGCTCCCGCCTGTCCTCCCCGTTCGCCTTCGCGAACGGGGAGGTGACTGTTTAGCCGCGCACCACCTTGACGCATCCCGCGGCTTCGCGGGCGCGGGTGCGGGCTTCGTCGGTGTCGGCGCCGCGGGCGACAGCGACGCCCATGCGGCGGCGGTCGAAGGCTTCGGGTTTGCCGAAGAGGCGCAGGTCGGCGGTGGGGACGGAGAGGGCGGAGGCGACGCCTTCGAAGGCGATCCCTTGCGCCACCATGCCGCCGTAGATGACGGCGCTGGCGGCGGGTTCGCGCTGGGTGACGTCGACGGGCAGGCCCAGGATGGCGCGGGCGTGGAGGGCGAACTCGCTCAGGGTCTGGCTGGCCAGGGTGACGAGGCCGGTGTCGTGGGGGCGGGGCGAGACCTCGGAGAACCAGACCTGGTCGCCCCTGACGAACAGTTCGACGCCGAAGACGCCGAGACCACCCAGGGCGTCCGTGACCTTGCCGGCGATGTCTTGCGAGGCGGCGAGCGCAGCGGGGGTCATGGCCTGGGGCTGCCAGCTTTCGACATAGTCGCCCTTGACCTGGCGGTGGCCGATGGGGGCGCAGAAGTCCGTGCGGGTCGAGCCGTCGGCGGCGCGCGAGCGGACGGTCAGAAGCGTGATCTCGAAATCGAAGTCGATGCGGCCCTCGACGATGACGCGGGCGGTTTCGACGCGGCCGGCGGACTGGGCATAGGTCCAGGCGTCGGCGATTTCGTCGGGGCTTTCGACGAAGGATTGCCCCTTGCCGGACGAGGACATGACCGGCTTGACGAAGTTGGGGTAGCCGACGGTCTCGGCGCCGGCGGCCAGTTCCTCGGCCGAACCGGCGAAGGCGTAGGGGCTGGTGGGCAGGCCAAGCTCTTCGGCCGCGAGACGGCGGATGCCCTCGCGGTTCATGGTCAGCTGGACGGCGCGGGCGGTGGGGATGACCACGGCGAGGCCGGCGGCCTCGATATCGGCCAGGACCTCGGTGGCGATGGCCTCGATCTCGGGCACAATGATGTGCGGGGCCTCGGCCAGGATCACGCCGTTCAGCACCTGGGGGTCGGTCATCGGGATGACGTGGCTGCGGTGCGCGACCTGCATGGCGGGGGCGTTGGGGTAGCGGTCGACGGCGATGACCTCGACGCCGAGCCGTTGCAGCTCGATGGCGACCTCCTTGCCCAGTTCGCCGGAGCCGAGAAGCATGACGCGGACGGCGGTGTCGGAGAGGGGGGTGCCGAGTTTCATCGTCTGCTCCAACGTCCCTTCTCCCCCTGCGGGAGAAGGTGGCCCGGAGGGCCGGATGAGGGGTCGGTGGAGGGGCGCCGCGGCCGGCGTGACCCCTCGCCCGACCGCGCCAGGACGACGGCTGCGCCGCCGTGCGCGGTCTCCCTCTCCCGCAGGGGGAGAGGGAGATGAAGAGAGATTACAGCCGGGCTTTGACCGCCGCGACGACGGCGTCGGCGGTGATGCCGAACTTGTCGTAGAGAACTTCGGCGGGGGCGGAGGCGCCGAAGCCGGTCATGCCGATGAAGGCGCCGTCTTCGCCGATGAACCGTTCCCAGCCTTGCTTGATGGCGGCCTCGACGGCGACGCGGATCGTGCCGCGGCCGATGACCGAGGCCTGGTAGGCGGCGTCCTGTTGTTCGAACAGTTCGACACAGGGGACGGAGACGACGCGGGTCGGGACGCCTTCGGCCTCAAGGGTTTCGGCGGCCTTGAGCGCCAGGGCCAGTTCCGTGCCGGTGCCGAACAGGGTGGCCTTGGCCTCGCCCGAAGCGGCCTTGATCTCATAGGCGCCCTTGGCAGACAGGTTTTCCGTGCCCGCGACGGTGCGGACGGCCGGGGTCTTCTGGCGCGACAGGGCCATGGCCGAGGGGGTGGTCTTGGTCTCCAGCGCGATCTTCCAGCATTCCATGGCCTCGACCGTGTCGGCGGGGCGGAAGACCAGCAGGTTGGGGATGGCGCGCAGGGCGGCCAGGTGTTCGACCGGCTGGTGGGTGGGGCCGTCCTCGCCCAGGCCGATGGAGTCGTGGGTCAGGACGTGGATGGCGCGGACCCCCATCAGGGCGCCCAGACGGATGGCCGGGCGGCTGTAGTCCGAGAAGACCATGAAGGTGCCGCCGTAGGGGATGATCCCGCCGTGCAGGGCCAGGCCGTTCATGGCGGCGGCCATGCCGAACTCGCGGATGCCCCAGTTGACGTAGCGGCCCTCATAAGACGGCGCGTCAAGGATGGGGGTGCCGGCGACGAAGGTGTTGTTCGAGCCGGTCAGGTCGGCCGAGCCGCCGACCAGTTCGGGGATGGAGGCGAAGATCTGATCCAGGGCGGCGCCCGAGGACTGGCGCGTGGCCTGGGCAGGCTGGGTTTCGATCAGTTCGGCGATCTTGGCGTTCAGGGCGTCGAAGGCGCTTTCCGGCAGGTCGCCCTTCATGGCGCGGGTGAAGTCGGCGGCCTGGCCGGAGGCGGACAGGCGGGCCTCCCACTTCTTGCGGTCCTTGGCGCCGCGACGACCGACCTTGGCCCAGGCGTCGGCGATGGTCGTCGGCATTTCGAAGGGTTCGTGATCCCAGGCCAGGCCCAGGCGGGTGGCGGCGATCTCGGCGGCGCCCAGGGCGGCGCCGTGGGTCTTGTGGCTGCCTTCCATGGTGGCGGCGCCCTTGCCGATCTTGGTCTTGCAGGCGATCAGGGTGGGCTTGTCCTGACGGGTCGCCCATTTCAGGGCGGCCTTGATCGCGTCCATGTCATGGCCGTCGATGGCCTTGACCGCCCAGCCGGCGGCCTTGAAGCGGGCCTTCTGGTCGGTGGTGTCGGACAGGGAGACCTTGCCGTCGATGGTGATCTCGTTGTCGTCCCACAGGACGGTGAGCTTGTTCAGCCTGTAGCGGCCGGCCAGGGCGATGGCTTCCTGCGACACGCCCTCCATCAGGCAGCCGTCGCCGGCGATGACCCAGGTGCGGTGATCGACAAGATCCTCGCCGTATTTGGCGGCGAGGTGACGCTCGGCCATCGCAAAGCCGACCGAGGTGGCCAGGCCCTGGCCCAGGGGGCCGGTGGTGACCTCGACGCCGGGCATGTGGCCGTATTCCGGGTGACCGGCGGTCTTGGAGCCCCACTGGCGGAAGTTGGACAGTTCTTCCTTGGTCGCGGCCTTGTAGCCGGTCAGGTGCAGCAGGGCGTAGATCAGCATCGAGCCGTGGCCCGCCGACAGGATGAAGCGGTCGCGGTCGGCCCAGTCAGGGCGGCTCGCATCGAACTTCAGAAACTTGGAGAACAGCACCGTGGCGACGTCGGCCATGCCCATGGGCATGCCGGGGTGGCCCGACTTGGCCTGTTCGACGCCGTCCATGGCGAGGACGCGGATGGCGTTGGCCATCTGCTGGGGCGTGGCCTTGGGGGCGGATTTGGCGTCGGTCACGGGGGAAGACCTTTCGGCGGGAGCGGAAATTCAGAAGCGCGCCGCTTTACCCCGGCGCGTCCTCGGGTTCTATACGCAATTTATAAGGAGCGACCGATGGCAGACGCCACGACGGCCGCACGGGCCCGTATCGACCGGGCCCTGGCCGAACTTGAACGCAAGATCCTGGAGTTGAAGGCCCGCCCGGCCTCGGCGCCGACGATCGCCGACGACGACCTGTTCGCACCCCGCGTTGAGAACGGGGCGGATGCGGCGCGGGTGGTCGAGCTGGAGGCCGCCGGGCGCGAGGCGTCGCAGGCCCTGGCCCGGGCGGCGGCGGCGGTGCGCGAGGTGCTGGATCAGGACGACTTTACTGACGACGATCTGGCGGACGACGAAGAGACCGAAAGCGAGGCCCGCTGATGGCGACGGTGACGGTGGAGGTGAACGGCCGACCCTATGCGGTGGGCTGCGCCGACGGGCAGGAGGAGCGGGTCCGCATCCTGGCCAAACAGTTCGACAACCAGGTGCGCCAGGTGGCCCAGGACGTGGGTCATGTCGGGGACCTGCGGCTGTTCCTGATGTCGGCCCTGATCCTGTCGGACGAATTGCACGAGGCGCGGCTGAATCCGGGCGGGGTTCCCGCGCCGCTGGCGGCCCCTGCGCCGCCGACCAGCGACGGGGTGGCCGAGGCGTTGAACGCGGTGGCGGCGCGGATCGAGAAGATCGCCCAAAACATCTGATCACGGTGCTTGAGAAGGCGGGGCGCAGCGCCTATCTTGATTGACGGCGGGTCCTGCTGCGGCCCTCGTCGAAGGCATACATTTCCTCGCGACCTTAATTCACTCAAAGGGATCTGTCTCTGTCCGGGCTCGAGGGCCTGGGCATATGGAGCCCACCTGGCTACCCAGGTTCGAGAGGATTTAAACGCCCTTCACGGTTCTTGCGGCGCCGCCAACTTCTCTCTTTTTTGTCGCTACCGCTCGCGACGCGGCGGCTCGCTGCTTGAGCGCGTTTGTTGTGTCGCTACCGCTCGCGACGCGGTCGCTCGCTGCTTGAGCGGTTTTGGCGCTATCGCTCGCCGCGCGGCGGTTCGCTGCTTGAGCGGGATCGGATGCGCGGGGCATGGTCTCTGTGCGGGACGGGGCGTGGCGTGTAAGTCGGCGGCATGACCCTTGAGAAGCATGAACTCCGGTCGGCCGCCCGCGCGCGGCGCAAGGCTCTGGCCGAGGCCGATCCGATGGCCGCCCGGCGCGCCGCCGACCATGCCGAGGCCCTGCCGCCCGGACAGGTCGTGGCCCTTTACAGCGCCATGGGGTCCGAACTGGACACCGAGGCCCTGGCCGTGGCGCTGGAGGCGGCGGGGCGGCGGCTGTGCCTGCCGGTGGTGCTGGAACGGGACGCCCCGATGATCTTTCGCGCCTGGTCGCCGGGCGAGCCGCTGGAGACGGACGCCGCCGGATGCCCCGCGCCCCTGCCGCTGACGGAGGTGGTGGATCCGGACGTGATCGTCACGCCGCTGCTGGCCTTCGACGCGGTCGGGGGGCGGCTGGGGCAGGGCGGCGGGTTTTACGACCGCACCTTTGCGGCGCGGCCCGAGGTGATCCGGGTCGGCTTCGCCTATGCGGGACAGGCGGTCGAGGTTCTGACACTTGAGGCGCACGACATGCGGCTGCACGGGGTGCTGACCGAGGCGGGGTACCGGGCGTTCTGAGGGATATGCCGTTGACATATCCGTTTATGCGGCGGATATGTCGGTCATGTCAGGACCGCTGAAAGCCACTGTGTTCAAGTCGAACCGTTCGCAGGCGGTGCGGTTGCCCAAGGCCGTCGCCTTTCCGGACGACGTCAAGGAGTTGCGGGTGATCAAGGAAGGCAAAGGCCTTCTGCTCTTGCCCGCAAACGCCGTCTGGGACGACTTTTTCGACCGTCCGGGCATCGACATCGGAGAGCCCGCCGATCCGGTGGACGACAGCGTCGTTTCGTTCGACTGATGCTTGAGACCATGCTGGACACCAGCGTGTGCGTGCGCGCGCTGCGAGACCGTTCGGGCCTGCTTCGCTCGCACTTCAGATCGAGCGCAGACCGGCTTTGCCTTTCGACGATCGCCCTGATGGAGTTGTTTTACGGCGTGACCCTGTCGTCGCAGCCGGATCACCACAAGGCCGAGGTCGAGGACTTTGTTCAGCGGCTGGTGCTGTTGGATTTCGATGATGAGGCGGCGGCCCACGCCGCCGATATCAAGACCTATCTTAAGAGAGCCGGAACACCCATCGGCGCTCACGACACCCTGATCGCAGGCCACGCGCGCAGTCGCGGCCTGCTCTTGCTGACCGGCAACCTGGGTGAGTTTCAACGCGTTCCCGGCCTGCGTTGCCAGGACTGGACGGAGTCTCTGACTTGAGACTGGCATTTTTCGGCGACGTTATCGGCAAGTCCGGCCGCGACGGGATCAGCGATCATCTTCCGGGCCTGAAGCGCGACCTGAAGCTCGACTTCGTGGTGATCAATGCGGAGAACGCCGCCGGCGGCTTCGGCATCACCGAGAATACGGCGCGCGAGCTGTTCATGGCGGGGGCGGACTGCCTGACCCTGGGCAATCACTCGTGGGATCAGCGCGAGGCCCTGACCTATATCGTGCGCGAGCCGCGCCTGATCCGGCCGGCCAACTATCCGCGCCTGATGGATGCGCCGGGGGCCGGGGCCAATCTGTTCGAGACGGATACTGGCCGCACCGTCCTGGTGATGAACGTGCTGGGCCGGGTGCATATGGACCCGATGGACGATCCGTTCGGGGCGGTGGAGCGTGAGCTGGCGGCTGCGCCCATGGGGGCTGTGGCCGACGCGGTGATCGTGGACATGCACTGCGAGGCGACCAGCGAGAAGATGGCCATGGGCCATTTCTGCGACGGGCGGGCCTCGCTGGTGGTCGGCACCCATACCCACGTCCCGACCGCCGACTGCCAGATCCTGCCCGGCGGCACGGCCTATCAGACCGACGCGGGGGGCTGTTGCGACTATGACAGCGTGATCGGCAACGAAAAGGAAGAGCCGCTGCGCCGCTTCACCACCCGGCTGTCGGGCGGGCGATATACGCCCGCGTCCGGTCCGGCGACCATCTGTGGCGTCTTCGTGGAGACCGACGACAAGACGGGGCTGGCGACGCGGATCGAGCCGATCCGGGTGGGAGGGCGGCTGTCGCAGGCGGTGCCGGTTTTGTAGCTTGACGGCGCAGATTACGCGTGTAGTTTCACGAGATTACGAACGTAATCTTGGAGAGCATCATGTCACGTGCCTATCTCGTTGTGCCGGCGTCCGTTTCGCTGATCGGCATGTCTTCGCCCGCCTTCGCGGCCTCTGACTTTACGGCGGCGACGGTGTTTTTCGAGGCGGCGATTCCGATCAAGCTGATGATGCTGATGCTCTGCGCATCGATGGTCGCTGCAGTTGTAATCACAGGGCGCAAACTGCTGTCGCCAAATATCAGCGGCGGCTCAGCCTATTTGGCCGCCCTACGTTTCGCCGGTCCCTTGTTGGGTCTCTTGGGGGCCGGTCTAAATGCCCTGTTCGGGTTCCTCGCCATAGCCGGCCTGGGGCGCTCGGTTCCGTTCGAAGTGCTGGCGCCGGGGCTGGCGGAAGCGACCCTGGTCTTGGTGCTCGGGCTTCTCGCCGGCGTGGTGGCGGTGGCGTGCAACTGGGCGGTCGATGCTCGAATTGACCGCGCCGTTCTGAACGCCTGATGCTGCGCGCTGCGATCACCGAAGCCGAAAGCGCGGTCATGGCCGCGCTTTGGCGGAGGGGAGCCTTGTCCCCCAAGGCCTTGCTCGAGGAAGTCCGAAAGGAGCAGCCGTGGGGCGACGCCACCATCAAGACCTTGCTGAACCGGCTGATGCGCAAGGAGATCATTCGATCCGACAAGACGTCGGGCGTTCTGGTCTATGTTCCCCAGGTCAGCCGGGAAGACTATCTCGACTATGAGGTTCAGGCGTTCGTCGATCGTCTGTTCGAAGGTGATCGCGAACGCCTGGTGCTTTACCTCAAGGATCAGGCCGCCGTCAGCGTGTTCGATCCCGCCTCGACCACCATGGTCTGACGGGTCGTCAGCACGCCCGAGCGGTCCGAGACCTTGTCGAGCACCTTGAACTGGGTGGTCCAGAGGTCGGGCGTGGCCTCGCAGACCAGATAGCCGCGCTGGGTGTTGCGGAACTTCAGCTGGGGGTTGGCCGAGAGGAAGCGGTCATAGTCCGAGCCGCGGTCCGAGCCGTCGCCGCCGGAGCTGATCGAGGTCGAGACGAACTCGACCGCGATGGGGGCGCCCTCGGGCTGGCTGCCGTCCAGCCACAGGCCGCCAGCGTAGTTCTGATGCTCGTCGCCGGTCAGGACCACGACATTGTCGATGCGCCGGTCACGGATGTGGCGCAGCAGACGGTTGCGGGGCACGCGATAGCCGGCCCAGCTGTCGGTGTTGATCCCCTGGCCGCCCGAGGTGTTGCGGTTCAGATCCATCATCATGATCTGCTGGGCCAGGGCCTTCCAGCGGGCTTTCGAACGGTCGAGGTTGGTCAGCAGCCAGGCTTCCTGGGCGTCGCCCAGCACCTGGGCCGCCGTCGCCTCTATGCCCGGGCAGGTTGAGTTGAAGCGGTCGTTGCAGGGCTGGTCCGTGCGGTACTGGCGGGTGTCGAGGAAGGCGATGTCCAGCAGGTCGCCGTACTGGGCGCGTCGATAGGCCTGCATGGCCACGCCGCGCGGGAAGGCCGACTTCCGCATCGGCATGAACTCGTAGAAGGCCTGCATGGCGGCGGCGCGGCGCAGGTCGAAGATTTCGGGCGGGACGCCCTCTTGGTCGATGTCGCCGACCCAGTTGTTGTCGACCTCATGGTCGTCATAGGTGCAGAACCAGGCGGCCGAGGCGCGCGAGGCCTGTAGGTCCGCATCCATGGTGTATTGCGAGTAGCGGCGGCGGTAGTCGTCGAGGCTGTAGATTTCGCCGCCCAGGTGGACGCGGGTGTTGTCCTGGGGGCCGGCGCCGGACTGATAGATGGGGTTGCCCCGGCCTTCGTAGATGTAGTCGCCGTAGCAGAAGATGAAGTCGAGATCCTCTTCCGCCATCTTGCGGTGGGCGGTGTAGTAGCCGCTTTCGTAGGCTTGGCAGCCGGCGACGCCGAAGCGGACGGCCGAGACGGAAACGCCGGCCAGGGGGGCGGTCTTGGCGCGACCGACGGCGCTGCGTTCGGTCCCGCACTGGAAACGGTAGAAATAGGGGCGGGCGGGCTCGAGCCCCTCGACCTCGACATGGACGGAGTGGCCCAGTTCGGGCCGGGCGATCGTCTCGCCCGACCGCACGACGGTGCTGAAGCCGCGGTCGGCGGCGACTTCCCATTTCACGGCGACGGGCGCCCTGGGCATGCCCGAGCCGTAGGCGACAGGGTCAGGCGCCAGGCGCGTCCAGATGACGAAGCCGTCGGGCAGGGGATCGCCGGCCGTCACGCCCAACCGGAAGGGGTTCGCGTCGAAGACGGCCTGGGCCAGGGCGGGGCCGGTGTTCGACAGGGCCAGGCCGCCGCCGAAGGCGGCGAGCATGGAACGGCGGGAAAGGGCGAGTTTGGTCATCGAAAATCCCCGAACTGAAGCCCGGCTCTATCGCGGCGATGTGACAGATTTTCGAGCTTTGGCCACTGGGGGGAGCGTCGTCTTGGGGTCAGGCGGCGAGGCGGCGTCGCGACAGGAGGACGGCCTTGCGAATCTGCTCCAGTTCGGCGGACCGTTGTCGCGGCGTATGGGCGTCCATCACATGGCGCTGTCCGGCGCGGGCCAGGGCGATGCGGTCGTCCGGGTTGCGGATCAGGCGCTCCATGGCCTCGGCCAGGGTTTCGGGGGTGACCGCATCGACATAGAGGGCGTGGTCGCCGCTGGCCTCGCGCAGGCCGCCCCGGCCGGATGAGATCAGGGCCGCGCCCGCCGCATGGGCCTCGACCGCCGTCAGGCCGAAGGGCTCGTCCCAGACCGAGGGGGTCAGGGCGATGGCGGCGGTCTTCATCTGGTCGCGCACCTGCGACAGGGGGGCTGAACGCAGGACGGCGACGCGGGCGCCGTAGCGTTCCAGTGGGGCGAGGTGCGGCGCGGCCCAGGCGGCGTGTTTGTCCCAGTCATTCAACATCAGCACCGCGCGCCAGTCGGGATGGGCGTCGAGCACGGCAGGCAGGGCGGCGCACAGGACGTCCAGCCCCTTTTCCGGCATGGCGCGGCCGGCGAAGGCGATGACCGGCTGACGATCTTCCGGCGGGGCGAACCAGGCGGCGGCGTCGATGGCGTTGGGCAGGGCGTGGGCGCGGTCGGCGAGACGGGGATAGGTGCGGGCGAAGGCGTCACGCTCGGCCTCGCTGACGAAGATGAAGCCGTCCATTCGGCCAAAGCGGGCGGCGTAGCGCCAGCGGTCCAGCAGATGGCGGGCCGGCTTCAGCGCGTTGTGCCGGTACAGCAGGTGGGCGGCGTCGGGGAAGCGCGAGGAGACGGTTAGGGCCTGTTTGACCTGCTGGTGGTGTTCGATCAGGTCGGGTTTGAAGGCGTCCAGGGCGGCGAACAGCGCGCGCTGGCGGCCCTGGCGCGGCAAGGCGAAGACGCCCGGCGCATTGTGGTCGTCGGCGCCCTCGTTGCAGAAAATCCGGGTCTCGTGCGCCGTGCCGGAGGTCAGCAGGGTGCGGACGACCGTCTCCATCGAGTTGGGCTGGGCTTCGGAAAAGAGACAGCCAGGGGGCAGGAGGACGGCGGTGCGCAAGGGATGATCCGACGAGAGATTCGCCGCCTATAGGCGGTTTGTGTCTCGTCCGCGATGGGTTTGTAACGGCGGCCCGGCCGTCGCTATCGTCAGCGGCGTCGGGCGCGCAGTCGCAGGCGCATCGGTTCGCGGCTGCGCAGGGTGATCTGGTGGACAGGGCGGGGTTCGGCCGTGGTCAGGGCCTCCACCTCGGCGGCGCGCAGGATGGCGGCCAGGGCGATCATCGCCTCCTGGATGGCGAAGGCGGCGCCGATGCAGACACGGGGACCGGCGCTGAAGGGGATGTAGGCGTAGCGGTCGATGGACTTGCGGTTCTGCGGCAGGAAGCGTTCGGGCTTGAAGGCGTCGGGGTCGTCCCACAGCAGGCTGTGGCGTTGCAGGATCCACGGCGAGATGATGACGGTGGCGCCGGCCTTGATCGGCTGGCCGCCGATCTCGTCGTCGGCCAGGGCCTTGCGGGCCATGGTCGGGGCGGGCGGGAACAGGCGCATCGTCTCGTCCAGCACGGCGCGGGTCCAGGGCAGGGCGTCGGCCCATTTGGGATCTGAGACGTCGAAGGCGTCGGCCTCGGACTGGAGCCGGGCCAGGTATTCGGGCTGGCGCGACAGCAGGTGCAGGGTCCAGCCCAGGGCGCGGGCGGTGGTCTCGTGCCCCGCCAGGATGAAGGTCAGGATGTTGGCGGCGACCTCTTCGTCGCTCAAGCCGGGACCGCCGTTCTCGTCGCGGGCCAGAAGAAGGGCGCTGAGCAGGTCCTCGGGCGGGGCGTCGCCGGATTCGATGCGGGCTCGGCGGGCTTCGACCAGTGTGGTGACGCGCTGCTCGAAGAAGCGGGCCGAGCGGAAGCTGGCGAGACGGCCCAGGCGCGGGGCCCAGTCCGGGGCGCCCAGCACGTCCAGCGGATCGATGCGGGCGCCATTGGCCAGGAACTGGTTCAGGGCGCGCTCGAAGCCGCGCGCCTCGCCGCCCAGCTCGTCCGAGAACATGGTGGCGGACAGGATGTCGAAGGTCAGGCCGGACATCTCGGAATCCATGTCGAGCACCCGGCCGCGCGCGGACAGGGACCAGCCGGCGACGCGGGCCTGGCAGACCTCGGCCATGCGGGCGTTCAGGGTGGCCATCTTGGCGGGGGTGAAGAGCGGGGCCAGGATGCGGCGGGCGCGGCGCCATGTGTCGCCCTCGGTCAGCAGCAGGCCCTCGGCCAGCATGGGGCCCAGCACCCGGCGTTGCAGGTCGCCCTTGACGTAGTTGGCGGCGTTCTCGGTCAGGACGTGACGGACGCCCTCGGGGTGGCTGACCACCAGGATCTCGCCGAAAGCGCTGTTGCCGTGCAGTTGCGGCTCGGTGAAATGCCGCTCGGACCACATGCGGATAGGGTCGCGCCAGCTGATCCACAGGAAGGGCAGCAGCGCCAGGGGGCCGCCCGTGCGACGGGGCGGGACGGCGGGGCGGAAGATGGCGTCGGCGGTCGTCGCGTCCATAAGACGCTCCTGTTCAAATCGCCCGTCAGCCGGGCGCGTCGTCCCTAAAACGCGCGATCTGGTGCATGCGTTCATGAAGCATAGTGGACCAGCACGACGTCAACGAGAAGGCGACGTCCTGCCGATGGCGCCGAGCAGCCGCGCCATATCCTCAGCACTCAAATCCTTCGAGCCCTGGCCTGAGGCTGCGGGCTTCAAAACCGGGGCCGCCGGCGCCGCTTCACCCGATTGAGCGGCTCTGCGCTTTTCGCGTCGCTCGAACAGAAAGCGTTGAAGACCCCAGACAAGGTGAGGCGTCCACGGTTGGCCGCAGGCGGTTGTCTTCCGCAATTTGTTCAGAAGGCCGGCGATCTCGTTGGGTCGGGTGAAGCCGTTCTTGAAACAGGCGCGGAGCCACGGATCGAGCTCATCCAGAAACGCCTCTTTGGATAGACCGCGAAAGGCGAAGTGCTTCAGTTCGTCTCTCGTGATCTGTGAAGGCTTGGACGGCGTCCGTGCGGCAGGCCGCCCCGGCTTCCGCTCGGCAAGACGTCCCGTCGGCGCAGTTTTGGAACCGGGAGAACGCGCCCGTTTTCCGCCGCCGGGATAGGATCCTTTAGCCAAGTTCAGTTCGCCTTAGGGGCGGTCGTCGCCCAGGTCTTCATTTCGGCGATCTCACGCGTCCGAGTGTCGATGACCATCTGGGCCATGCGCCGGATTTCCGGATCGCGGCTGTCGCGAAGGGCGACCCGGGCCGTGGCGACGGCGCCTTCGTGGTTGGCGATCATCTTGGCGACATAGGCCTGATCCGCAGTCTGAGCCGCTGCCTGCATTTCCGCTGTCGTGCGGGTCGCCGCCGCCTGGTTGGCGGCCGAGGTCTCGCGCAGCGCCTGCTGCACCGGATCGCCGCCGCCGTCGCAGGCCCCTAGCACGAGGAGCAGCGCGATCGGCGGGGCGGCGCGGATCATGCGGCGTCGCCGAGCCAGCCCGGCATCCAGCCTTCGTGCCATTCGCGCAGGTGGGCGACGGGGATGCTGAACAGCTCGCCCTTGTCGCCCTTGGAGGCGAAGGCGTCGCCGCCGGCGTGGCCGACGACCGAGGCGTGAAGGCCGGCGGCCTGGGCCTTGGCGATCAGGGCGTCGGCGTCGGGGACGGCGACCAGATAACGGGCCTGATCCTCGCCGAACAGGAAGATGTGGGCGTGGGCGGCGCTGGAGGCGTCCAGGGTCACGCCGACGTCGGAGGCCAGGACCAGGTCGGCGGCGGCGCCGATCAGGCCGCCGTCGCTGAGGTCGTGGACCACGGTCAGATCGCCGGCCTCGATCAGGTCGCGCACGAAGTCGCCGGTCTTCTTTTCCAGCTTCAGATCGACGGGGGGCGGGGCGCCGTCCTCGCGGCCCAGAACCTCGCGCAGATAGATGGAGGCGCCCAGTTCGCCGTGGGTCTGGCCGATCAGGACCAGCGTATCCCCGGCCGCCATGGTCGAGAAGTTGGTCACGACGTCATAGTTGGGCAGCAGGCCGACGGCGCCCACGGTCGGGGTGGGCGGAATGGCGACGCCGTTGGTCTCGTTATACAGGCTGACGTTGCCGGACACGACGGGGAAGGCCAGTTCGCGGCAGGCCTCGGCCATGCCGTCGATGGCGCGGACGATCTGGCCCATGATCTCGGGGCGCTGCGGATTGCCGAAGTTCAGATTGTCGGTGATGGCGATGGGGCGCGAGCCGACGGCGGTCAGGTTGCGCCAGGCCTCGGCCACGGCTTGCTTGCCGCCCTCATAGGGGTCGTTCTGGACGTAGCGGGGGGTGCAGTCGCTGGTTACGGCCAGACCCTTGTCCGTGCCGTGGACGCGGACCACGCCGGCGTCGGCGCCGGTGGCCGAGTCCTGAAGCGTGTCGGCCATGACGTGGCGGTCGTACTGTTCCCAGATCCAGCGCTTGGAGGCCATGTCGGGGCAGGCGATCACCTTCATCACCGCATCGGCCCAGTTCTCGGGGGCGGGGATGTCGGCGGGGTTCAGCTTCGGCTGGAGCTCCGGCTGGACCCAGGGGCGGTCGTAAAGGGGGGCGTCGTCAAACAGGGGCGCCAGGGGCACGTCGCAGACGGTCTCGCCGTGATGCTTCAGCACCAGACGGCCGGTGTCGGTGGTGACGCCGATGGTGGCGGCGTCCAGGCCCCATTTCTTGAAGATGCGTTCGCCGTCGGCCTCGCGGCCGGGCTTCAGGACCGCCAGCATCCGCTCCTGGCTTTCCGACAGCATCATCTCATAGGCGGTCATGCCCTCTTCGCGCTGGGGCACGGCGTCCATGTTCAGCTCGATGCCGACGCCGCCCTTGCCGGCCATCTCGACCGAGGAGGAGGTCAGGCCGGCCGCGCCCATGTCCTGGATTGCGGCGACGGCGCCCGAGGCCATCAGTTCGAGGGTCGCCTCGATCAGCAGTTTCTCGGCGAAGGGGTCGCCGACCTGGACGGTGGGGCGTTTCGATTCCGACTCGTCGTCGAACTCGGCCGAGGACATGGTCGCGCCGTGGATGCCGTCGCGGCCGGTCTTGGAGCCGAAATAGACGACCGACAGGCCCGCCGAGGGGGCGGCCGAATAGAAGATGCTGTCGGCCTTGGCCAGGCCGACGCACATGGCGTTGACCAGGATGTTGCCGTTGTAGCCGGCGTGGAAATTGGTCTCGCCCGCCACGGTCGGCACGCCGACGCAGTTGCCGTAGCCGCCGATGCCGGAGACGACGCCCTTGACCAGGCGCTTGGTCTTCTCGTGGCTGGGGTCGCCGAAGCGCAGGGCGTTCAGCAGGGCCACCGGGCGGGCGCCCATGGTGAAGACGTCGCGCATGATGCCGCCCACGCCCGTCGCCGCGCCCTGGTAGGGTTCGATATAGGAGGGGTGGTTGTGGCTCTCCATCTTGAAGATGCAGGCGTCGCCGTCGTCGATGTCGATCACCCCGGCGTTCTCGCCCGGGCCGCAGATGACGCGGTCGCCGGTGGTGGGGAACTTGCCCAGGTGGATCTTGGAGGATTTGTACGAGCAGTGCTCGGACCACATGACCGAGAACACGCCTAGTTCGACATGGTTGGGCTCGCGGCCCAGCCGGTCGAGGACGACCTGATATTCGTTCGGGGCCAGGCCGTATTCGGCGGCCAGATCGGCCATGGTCTTGGCGGGGGTCTTCTGGGGAGCGCTCATGGCGGGGGCTTCTAGCCGGTGATGGGCCGATAGGCTATATTCTAGACAGCATTTTGGGAGTTCTAGAATGGGCCTCAGCATCAAGCGCGCCGAGACGGAGCGCAAGGCGCGCGCCGTCGCCGAGCGGCTGGGGGTCAGCCTGACCGAGGCCATCGACATCGCCCTGGACAAAACCTGGAAGGAACTGACCGCCGACGAGGCGGCGGCGGAGCGGGCGAGGAAGCGCGAGGCGCTGTTCGCGCGTATCCAACAACGAGGCCCAGGCGACGGCCGGAGCCTGGCTGAGATCGAGGCTGAAATGTACGGCGACGCCGGCGAGCCCGTCTGATGGTGATCGACACCTCTGTCCTGTTCGCGATCGAGATGATGGAGCCCGAGGCGACGCGTTTCGACGAGATGATCAGGGGCGCGCCGCGTCGGCTGATGAGTGTGGCGAACGTACTGGAGCTCGTTACCGGGCTGACCGCGCGGCGGGGGCGCGACCAGCGGCCGACCGTGGACGATCTGGTCGCCGACTATGACCTCGACCTGGTCCCGGTCGATCAGGCGCAGATGCGGATCGCCTGCGAGGCCATGGTGCGGTTCGGCAAGGGGCGGCATCCGGCGCGGCTGAACTATGGCGACTGTTTCGCCTATGCGCTGAGCCTTAGCAGCGGTGAACCGCTGCTGTTCAAGGGCGACGACTTTTCGAAGACGGACGTGGCGATCACGATGTGAGGGCGGGGGGAACGTCCGGGGCCTGGGCGTCATTTCGTGTGTAGCCAACACGGAGTTTTATCATGACCGACACCCCCATCGACCCCGCTGCGACCCCGGAAGACGAGGATCTGCCCGAGATCGCCGCCGACGACGCCGGCGCCTCGGCCATGGCCGAGCAGGCGCAGAACGAAGTTGAAGATGAAGATGAAGGTGCGGGCATCTGATGCGCACCACCCCCTCCACAAAGGTCACGCCGGCCACCGGCCAGCAGATGGATCGGTCCAATGATCGGGCCACGACGCGCGAAATGGACAAGGCCGCGCCCGAGCAGGCGATGATCAGTCGCATGCAGCGACTGACGGGACAGGCGACCGGGATCGGCAGCGTCGGCTTTCAGGAGACTGGCGCCTTCGACGTCGGCGCCGGGGAAGACCCTACGCGTGATGCGCCCGTAGCGCCCGCCAAGGCCTCCTAGCGCTCGACCCCCGGTTTCAGGCGGAAGGCCAGCAGCACTCCCCCGACCAGGAGAGCGATCGCAGCGGCCAAGGCGGTGAAGGCGACTGCGGGCTTTTCGGTCTGTTCAGCCACGAAGGCGCCGAGCAGGCCCCAGGCTGTGGGCAGGGGGTAGGCGATGGTCCGCAGGCTGGCCGTCACCGCGAGAGCGACGCCGGTGGTCACGGCAATGGCCAGCATGGCCCAGGCGCCGGGCGACAGGGCTGCCGGCAGGGCCTCGAAGGCGGTCAGGGTGGTGATCAGGTTCAGCGGCGCGGCCACGGTCAGCCAGCCCGCGAGCGCCGCCAGGGGCCATACCAGCAACAGCCGGTCGCGATCCGTTCGGCTGAGCGCCCGGATGGAGCCGGAATAGGCCAGAAGCGGCGCCAGTAGCGCGATCAGGGAGGCGAAGATGACGATGACGCTGGCCGCCTTCAGGTTCAGGGCGGCGACGACGATCCACATGCCGATGCCGAAGAAGGCCACGGCCGACGGCCAGCCCATCCGGTTGATCAGGATGCTCTCGCCCGTCTGGGGCAGCACCTGGCGGACGGCGTAGGCCAGCAGGCCCAGATAGATCAGGCCCCATATCGAAAAGGCGTAGCCGGCGACGCGAAGGGTCGAGTTTCCATCCGCCGCGAACTCGGCCTGGGTCAGGCCCAGATCGGCCAGGTTCTGCACCAGAGGCACGACCACGGCGAAGACGGCGGCGGCCAGAACCACCAGACGGCGGGTCCGCTGGGCGGGGGTGGGGCGGAGGATCGAGGACATGCGGGTTCCGATAAGACGGCGGTCAGGTTGAGTGTACGCGCCGAGAGGCCGGAAGGTTCACCTTACCGACGCGAAATGTGAAGCTTGCCGTGAGCGCGGTCGGCGTGCTGGGCTGCGGGCATGAGGAAATCCACCGCGCACTTGATCCTGGCGCTGATCGCGACGGCGGCTTGCGTCGTTGCGACAGCCGGGCAGACGCAGACCACGACCCAGACCTCAGCGCAGGCGGTGGTGCTGACGGCGTCGGCGCAGGCGGCGTGGGGGCGGGTGCGGCAGGCGGCGACGCCGCAGCAGGCGCTGGAGGTTCGCGCCTTTCTGGCGGCCTTGGCGACGGCGAATGGGCGGCCGATCATGCCGACGCTGGATGTGCGCGACCTGGCCTCGGGGCGGGCGGTGTCGCTGGATGATCCGGCAGTTTTTCAGCGCCCGCAGGCGCATGAGGCGACGGTCAACGTCGCCGGGCAGTTCCTGGTCTTTCGACCGCTGTCGCGCGCCAGCCTGGACCCCTTCTTCGGTCGATAGCGGAACCGGCGGCGCGGCCGCCGGTTGTTCAGGCCAGCACAAACTGGAGACCGCCATGGCCGACCGCGACGACGAAACCCCCCGCTTCGAAACCGACGAAGTCGAAGCCAATCACGCGATAGAGAACGGCCAGGGCGTCGGCGCCCGCGAACTGGCCGCACAACGCGATCCCGGCGGCGTCGTTACGGCGGACGAGGATGAAGAGTTGGAAAACGGCGTGTCCGTGATCGCGGATCAGGATGACGAGTTGGACGAGAGCCTTGCCGTTCAGGGCGTCGATGACGCCGACTGATAATCGGCGATCTACTGCAGCTTGAAATAGATGGAGAAGGTGATCAGCCCGTCTTCGAGCCGTCGTCCAGTGGTGACGCCTTCCTCTGTGAGCTCAACGCGCGCGCGGTCCATCGACCGCAAGGCTTCGCGGCTCAGACCATAGCCGCGGGGCGACTCGCTCTCGACCTGACACTCGTTCAGTCGGCCGTCAGGAAGGATCGCGCAGGACAGGACGGCGTAGCCTTCAGATGGCCACCGCCCGTTCACCGGGGCGGGGAACTGCGGCCGGGGAACGATTCGCCAATTGATCGCCGGTGGGAGGCCTCGTCCGTCACCTTCGGTCTCCTTATCCCTTGGATCGACAAGGGGGCGGCCGCAGGCGGTCAATGTCTGCTCAATGGCGGTGCTGGACGGGTTGATGTCCATCACATAGCGGTAGCGGCGGTCATCCGATCCCTGAGCGACGATCTGAAGCTTGCCGCCTTTAGCCAGGCGGCGCGCCACCATGGCCGGGATGCGGCTGAAGGCCGTCGTGCGGTCGTCCCCGACGGTCCAGACGGTCTGCCGGGCGCCGTCTTCGTTTCCGACCGCAAGCCCGAGATCGCGAGTCGTCGCGCGCGAGGGCGCTTCGGGAAGGCCCATGATCAGCAGGTCGTAGGCTCCGTCCACGCATCGTGCGGCCAAGCTGATGCCTGACGTGAATTCCGCCACGGCGAGCGTGGCCTTTTGCTCGGGGACGACGGTCACCACCCAATCCTCCCGCCGAACAGCCGAATTCTGGGCCTCAACGGGATCGGTGGCGGTCTGGGTTGCTGCGAGGATTAAGGCGAAAAGAACGGCGTTCATGGCCGTACTTCGCCTCAACGGCAGATTGCCGTCAAGCCGCCGCGTAGATGCTCTGGAACAGAACCGCGCCGTCGGCGGAGCCCAGTTCGGCCTCGAAGGCGCGGTCGGGGTGGGGCATCATGCCCAGGACGTTGCCGCGGGCGTTCTGGATGCCGGCGATGTCGTTGACCGAGCCGTTGGGGTTTTCGACATAGCGGAAGACCACCTGGCCCTCGCCCTCGATCCGGGCCAGGGTTTCGGCGTCGGCGAAGAAGTTTCCGTCGCCGTTGCCCTGGGTCATGGTCACTTCGCGCTGACCCTGATAGCCGGCGGTGAAGCGGGTCTGGCCGTTGGCGACGGTCAGGGCGATGGGCTTGCAGACGTATTTCAGCCCCTTGTTGCGCAGCAGGGCGCCGGGCAGCAGTCCGGCCTCGCACAGGATCTGGAAGCCGTTGCAGATGCCGACCACGGCGACGCCGTCGTCTGCGGCCTTCTTGACCGCCTGCATCACCGGCGACTGGGCCGCCATGGCGCCGCAGCGCAGATAGTCGCCGTAGGAGAAGCCGCCGGGAATGACGATCAGGTCCAGGCCCGACGGCAGTTCGGTCTCGGCGTGCCAGACCATCGAGACGGGCTCGCCGGTGGAGCGTTCGACGGCGACCTTGCAGTCGCGATCACAGTTGGAACCGGGGAAGACGATGACGGCTGCGCTCATGGCGCGGCCCTCTAGCACCGTTTTCGGGAAATGTCAGTGCGCGGGTTCAAGAAGTCCGAGGCGGGTCTCGATCCGGTCCAGTCGCTCGCCGTGGTCGCCCAGGGTCGCGTAGATGTTGCTGATGTCCTGTTGGACGCCCATCACATAGCTGCGAACGGCCTGAACTTCGGATTTCACTTCCCGCATGTCGGTCCGCAGACGCCCAACATCCAAGTGGATCGACTTCAGCACTTCGTAGATCAGGTCATTGGTCGCTTCGGCCATGACCTATCCATATCAGAATTGCGCGAGCAACGAAACGCTCAGGTTGCGGCCCGTCCTCGCCCCACCAGCCAGGCGATCACGAAGATCGCGAACCCGCCCAGGGACAGGCCGACGCCGACCCAGCCGGTCGAGGTCCAGCCGTAGCCAGCGGCGATGGCCATGCCGCCCAGCAGGGGACCGATGGCGTTGGCGGTGTTGAAGGCGGAGTGGTTCAGGGCGGCGGCCAGGGTCTGGGCGTCGCCGGCGACGTCCATCAGCCGGGTCTGGAGGATGGAGCCGAGTCCGCCGCCGCCGCCGATCAGGAAGACGACGACCATGACCGCCCACAGGTGCGGCGCGGCCAACGGATAGAGGGCCAGGGCGGCGGCGCTCCAGAGCAACAGCCCGCCCGCAGCCTTGAAGCCGATCCGGTCGGCGGCCCAGGCGCCCAGGATATTGCCCAGGAACATGCCGACGCCGAAGACGGCAAAGACCCAGGGCAGGATCTCCGGACCCACGCCGGTCACCGCCTGAAGGGTCGAAGCCAGATAGGCGTAGACGGCGAACATGCCACCGAAGCCGACGGCGCCGACGCCCAGGGTCAACCAGACCTGGCTCCGCTTCAGGGCGCCCAGTTCGCGCATCGGGCTGGCGTCGGCGTGGGCCGGATCGCGGGGGGCGAACAGGGCGATCAGACCCATGGTGATCACGGCCAGGACACTGACGATAGCGAAGGTCCAACGCCAGCCGAAGGCGTGGCTGATCATATTGGCGAAGGGCACGCCGATCACGGTCGCCACCGTCAGTCCCATCAGGACGGTCGAGACGGCGCGGGTGCGCAGGTGCAGGGGCACGACCGAGGCCGCGACCAGGGCCGCCACGCCGAAATAGGCGCCGTGCGGCACGCCGCTGAGGAAACGGAAGACCAGCATCCATTCATAGGTCGGCGCGATGGCCGACAGGCCGTTGCCGATGGCGAACAGGGCCATGAAGCCGATCAGCAGCAGCCAACGCGGGCTGCGTGCGCCCAGCACCGCCAGGATCGGCGCCCCGACGACGACGCCGGCGGCGTAGGCGCTGATGACATGGCCGGCGGTCGGGGCGTCGACGCCCAGGCCGGCGGCGAAGTCCGGCAGGATGCTCATGGCCGCGAACTCGGTCACGCCGATGGCGAAACCGCCCATGGCCAGGGCGATCAGCACCAGGGCCACCTGGCCGGCGGCCAGGGGGCGGTAGGGGATGTCGGACTCAACGACGGCGCCGCCAGCGGCCATGAAAACGATCCATGCGGGGGAGGGGGAATGTTGCGATGCAACATAGGTCGCCTCCCCCCTGGATCAACCGCGTCAGCCGCGGTTTTCGTAGGTCGCCGTTATCGAGGCCTTGGCCAGGGTGTGGAAATACAGGTTGAAGCCGAAGACGGCGCCGGAATCGTCAGCGGTCACATCCAGCCGCTCTACGTCCACGGCGAAGACGGTGAAGATGTAGCGATGCGGGCCGTGGCCGGGCGGCGGGGCGGCGCCGCCGAAGCCGGCCTTGCCGTAGTCCGTGCGCCCCTGGACGGCGCTGAGCGGTAGGTGGCCGCCGGGCGAGCCGGCGCCGGTCGTCAGTTCGGTCACGTCGGCGGGAAGGTTGGCGACGGTCCAGTGCCAGAAGCCCGAGCCGGTCGGGGCGTCGGGATCATAGCAGGTGACGGCGTAGCTTTTCGTGCCCTCAGGCGCGCCGGACCAGGCGAGGTGGGGCGAGGTGTTTCCTTTCGCGTGGACCTGGGCGTCGTGCAGGACGCCGCCGTCCTGAATGTCGGTGGAGGTGAGGGTAAAGGTCATGGAACACTCCGATGGGGCTCCCAAACCTAGTCATCCTGGTCCCGAACGGAAAGCTCAGCCCTCGTTCGTCGACAGCTGCCCGCTGGGGGTCAGAAGGACGGGTTTGCCGGACCCCGGCGGGACCGTCGAAGGCCAGCGGAAGCCCAGGAGCCGATCCTTGGCGATACGAGCCACCCTGACGGCGTTCGACTGATTGCCGCCCAGGATATGATAGGCCTTGTCGTCCTGGCCCATGTAGAAGCCCACATGGCCCAGCCAGCCTTTCGGATCGCCGCGATAGAAGACGGCGACGGCCCCGGCCTGCCCGGTCGTCTGGACGCCGAACTTCAACCAGTTGCGGGCGGAGAGCGGGTTGTTCGGCAGGGGTTCGGCGCTCAGGGTCGAGCCGATGCAGTGGGCGACGAACAGGCCGCACCAGGGGACATCATCGCCCTTGTAGCGGATGCCCAGGGCCGACGCCCATTGCAGGATAGCGGGGTTGTTGGCGGTTCCCGGCGCTTCCGTCGTGCCGAGCAGACGCCGGGCGGCCTGGAACCAGACCAGCGACATGTCCACCAGGGGGTTGGTGACGGTGGCGTCGAGCCCCAAGGCCGCAGCCGTGCGCGGGCCGACTATGCCATCGACCGTCAGGCCCTTGCTGGCCTGAAAGGCGCGAACCGCAGCGGCGGTCCGCGTCCCCCAGACGCCGTCGATCGGACCGGGATCGAAGCCCTGAGATTTCAGGGCCAGTTGGATATCGGTGAACGTCATAGGCTGTCCTCCCAAAAATTGGGAGAACGATGATCTTTAATTGAGGTTAGGTCAACCTCAAGTTGTTCTTGCTCTGCGTCTTAGCGCCGGCGGCGCCGGGTCGGACCTTAGTCCTGCGCGTCTCAGGCCGCCTCGATGCGGTAGCCTTCGATCACCGTATTCGCCAGGAGCTGTTCGCACATCTTCTTGGCCTCGGCCTGGGGGTCTTCGGCGCCGGCGAGGTCGAACTCGATCAGCTTGCCGACGCGGGCGTTCGACACGCCCGACCAGCCAAGACCTTGCAGGGCGCCTTCGACGGCCTTGCCCTGGACGTCCAGGACGCCGGGCTTGAGGAAGACGTGAACCTTGATTTTGGCCATCAGCCATTGCCTTTCATGAAGGGAGTGAAGTCGGACCAGTTCTCGACGCGGAAGCCGCGAACGTCCTTCACGCATTGGGGGAACCAGGGCAGAGCCTTGAGGGCGGTCATGGCCAGGGTCAGATTAGCGAGGTCCGGGATCTCAGTGAGATAGACGCTTTGTTGGACGCGGTGGAAGTCATAGCGTTTCAGGGTCCGTTCGATCTCGCGATACGCCTGCCTCACCCCGGCGGGATGGATAGCGGTCGTCTCGTTGAGGTCCAGATCGAAGGAAATCGCGAACATCAGGCCAGGGGGTCGTTTTCGGCGTCGGCCAGCGGATAGTCGAAGGCCTCGTCACTGTCGATCATACAGGCCCTGACGCGGTCTCCGACGATGGCGGTCACCTCATAGGCCGGCCCAAGGCCGGCGATGCGGCGAAAGCGGCTGGTTCCGGCCAGGTCAATGGCCCGCCGGAAGTCGCCGCCTTCTTCCGCGACGCCTGTCATCAGTGCAGGCCGCCCTGAATCACCGTCGGCATGCCCTTCATGATGCCCAGGCGGCGGGCGACCTCGGTGTAGCTTTCGATGACATTGCCCAGGTCGCGGCGGAAGCGGTCCTTGTCCATCTTCTCGCCGGTCGTGGCGTCCCACAGACGGCAGCTGTCGGGGCTGATTTCGTCGGCCAGGATGACGCGGCTGAAGTCGTTTTCCCAGATGCGGCCGAACTCGATCTTGAAGTCGACCAGGGTGATGCCGACGGCGCCGAACATGCCCGACAGATAGTCGTTCACCCGCACCGTCATGGCCAGGATGTCGTCCAGTTCCTGGGTCGAGGCCCAGTTGAAGGCCGTGATATGCTCTTCGGTGACCATCGGGTCGTTGAGCTCGTCCTTCTTATAGTAGAATTCGATGATCGAGCGGGGCAGGGGCGTGCCTTCCTCGATGCCCAGACGCTGGCTCATCGAGCCGGCGACGATGTTGCGGCAGACGACTTCCAGCGGGATGATCTCGACTTCGCGGATCAGCTGCTCGCGCAGGTTCAAACGCTTGATGAAGTGGTTGGTCACGCCGATGCCGTTCAGGCGCGACATGATGAATTCGCTGATCTGGTTGTTGACGACGCCCTTGCCCTCGAGGACCGCCTTTTTCTGCGCGTTGAACGCGGTGGCGTCGTCCTTGAAGTACTGGATCAGGGTGCCGGGCTCAGGTCCTTCGTAAAGGATCTTGGCCTTGCCTTCGTAAATCTTCTTGCGCTTGCTGTTCATATTCCGGTCCCGGCCTACGGGCGCCTTCCAGAAACAAAAATCGCGCGGCCATGGTGGAAAGGGGAAGACCCGGTCCTGGCGGCGCGTTTCGGAATCGTTCGGGCAGTCAATCTCGTTCGCGGTCTCCTTAGCTTAAGGCGGCTCCCGATACAAATAAGGCGGAGCCGTAAAGCCGATCGGCGAGGGTGCGACGGAAGTCATGTTGCGTTCAGGCGCGGTCCAGCTATAGACGGCGCTTGCCCCGAGGTTAGCGGGGCGTGCGGAGCTATGCTGGCGACATGACGACCTTCGACGATCGGGAAAAGGCCTTCGAGGCCAAGTTCGCCCTCGATCAGGAGCAGGAATTCAAGGCTATCGCCCGGCGCAACAGGATGTTGGGCCACTGGGCGGCCGAAAAGATGGGCCTGTCAGCCGAAAGCAGCGACCAGTACGCCGCCGCCATCGTGCGCGCCGACATGGAGCAGCCGGGCGACGAGGACGTGTTCCGCAAGGTCGCCGGCGACTTCAAGGCCTCGGGCCTGTCGGTGTCGGAAGGCGAGATCCGCTCCAAGATCGACGAACTGGCCTCCATCGCCCGCGAGCAGATTCGCGCCGGCGAGCCGCGCAGCGAATAATCATCAGAGACATCGGCCTTCGGGCCTGATCGCCAGACGTCGAAAGGGCCGCACCCGGGGGAAAGTGCGGCCCTTTCTTTTTGCCGGGGACGTTGGGGGATGTCTCACCCGGCGTACTGTGCGTGTCGCGCCCCTGAAGAACACGGTGCGGGGGATTTGGTTTCAGCCGGTTCCGACCGGACTGAAATTATTTTTTACGGCATCAGAACCGTGTCGACGACGTGAACCACGCCGTTCGACTGGGCCACGTCGGCCTGGGTGATGGTGGACGTACCGCCCTTGGCGTCGGTGATGACCCAGGTGTTGTTCGGGCCGGCGGCGACCTTCAAGTCTTCGCCCTGAACGGTCTCCAGAGTGGCGGTCCCGCCGTTGGCCTGGGCCTGGCTGGCGATGTCGGCTGCGGTCAGGCGGCCGGCGACGACGTGATAGGTCAGGATCTTGGTCAGGTCGTCCTTCTGGGCCGGTTGCATCAGGGACGTTCGGGTAGACTCGGGAATCTTGTCGAAGGCGGCGTTGTCGGGCGCGAAGACGGTGAAGGGGCCGGGGCCCTGCAACGTCTCGACCAGGTCGGCGGCCTGAACGGCGGCGACCAGGGTGGACAGGTTCGAGGCCTTGGACGCATTGGCGACGATGGTCTCATTCGGGCTCATGGACGCGCCGCCGACCATCGGGTCGGCCGTCATGGGGGCCATGGCTGCGCCGTCCGCCGGCGCCATGGCGGTGGAGTCTGCGGGCGTGGTGGTTTCGTTGTTGTTGCAGGCGCCGAGCGCCATCAACGCCCCGCCGGATACGGCGACGAGCATGAGCGTGCGAAGATTTGTCATGATGTTTCGTTCCCTGTTGGTCCGCATTGTGGCGGTCACGACAAGGTTACGCCTGGGGTCGCCTAAAGGATGCGTGCGGCGTGACAAGAGGACGCAGCTTGACCATTCAGTCTTCGAAGACGACCGTCTTTGTGCCGTGCAGCAAAACGCGGTCTTCAAGATGTCTTCTGACAGCACGGGCCAAAACACGGCGCTCGATATCACGACCTTTACGGATCAAATCTTCCGGGGTGTCGCGGTGGCTGATCCGTTCGACGTCCTGTTCGATGATCGGGCCTTCATCCAGGTCGGGCGTGACATAGTGGGCGGTGGCGCCGATCACCTTCACCCCGCGCGCATGGGCCTGGTGATAGGGGCGGGCGCCCTTGAAGCCCGGCAGGAAGGAGTGGTGGATGTTGATGCAACGCCCCGCCAGTCGCCCGCTGAGATCGTCGGACAGGATCTGCATATAGCGCGCCAGGACGACCAGTTCCGTGCCGGTCTCCTCGATCAGGCGCAGCAGTTCCGCCTCCTGCGCCGGCTTGTCGGCGGCGCTGACGGGCAGATGATGGAAGGGCAGCTCGCCCAGATCGACATGGCCGATCATTTCGCGGGGGTGGTTGGAGACGACGGCCGTCACCTCCATCGGCAGTTCGTCGATCCGCCAGCGGTACAGCAGGTCCGCCAGGCAATGGTCGAAGCGCGAGGTCAGGATCATCACCTTGCGCGGCTCAGGGCCTCGCAGGGTCCAGTCCATAGCGAAGCGCTCTGCGAGAGGTGCGAAGGCGGCGTGGATCGCCTCATAGGCGTCGCCCTCGCGCGGTTCGAACACCACGCGCATGAAGAAGGTGGCGCTGGAGGCGTCGCCGAACTGTTGAGCGTCCGAGATATTGGCGTCCCGCTCCAGCAGGAAGGCGGAAACGGCCGCGACGATGCCGTGGCGGTCGGGGCAGGAAAGGGTCAGGATCATCAGGCGGCAGGCTTATCCGGGAGAAAGTTCCCCAGTATGGCCCAGCTCTCCGCCTTTGCCGACAAGGATATTGCATGGGCGGGGCTGGAGGACGGCAGAACGACCAAAGCGACGCCGTCTAGGTCGGCGAGGATCCGTCTTCCCAGCTTGGCCGCCAGGCCGCCGTTGAAGGCCACGGCGCGCAGTTGCGGCAGGCTTTCGATCAGCCCGCGCAGGTCGGCGGCTTCGGGCGACCGGATCGCCGCGTCCAGACTGCCGGATCGCTGTGCCGAGGCGATCACGTCCCACAGACCGACGCCGCGCGCCTTCAACCGGTCCAGGCGGTCGGGGTAGGGCAGGGTGGTCAGGGGCTCGTCCAGCACGCCGCCGATCAACGGCCAGAAGCCGTTGCGCGGGTGGGCGTAGTATTGGGCCGCCTTTAGCGAGGCGTCGCCGGGCAGGCTGCCGAGGATCAGCAGGCGGGTGTCCGCATCGACGACGGGGGGGAAGGCGTGCCTCCGATCATTGACTTGCGTCACTTGACCGGCGGGTCGTCGCGCAGCCATCCGGTGATGGAACGACGCTTGCCGTTTGCATAGGCCGCGACCGGGGCGACGGAATGCTGGCGCGGCGTCTTGAATACCGTCCAGACGTTGAAACCCGGCTTGAACCCGCGTTCGATATCGCCATTCGCATCGTGGAACAGCAGTTGCCCGCCCCAGTCGGGCCGCCAGTCGCGCGACAGGCCTAGCGTATAGGCTGCGCGCCGTTCGCCGACGCCTGTGTCGTCATGCTGGGTTAGGAAGTCTCCGGGCCGGAACCAAGTCGCCTGGGCATCGATTTTGGTCACGCCCGCTTCGCCCGTCACCGCTTTGGCGAAACTCGTGAAGGGGATGTCATTGAAGAACTGCAGCAGGACATGGGTCGCATGACCCTCGTCCTTGCCGGTCAGCAGGGCTGTGATGATCGGATAGGCCAGATAGATGAAGGAGAATCCGTCGCGCCCTTCCGCAAGTGCGTTCTGAACCTTAGCGCCGACACCCTCGCGCCCCAGGTTCTGCATCTCCTGGGACGACAGGAGTTTGCCACCCTCCGGCGTCTTAAGCGATAAATGCCAGTCGGTGTCATGCTCCAGCGCCAACTCCAGCCATTCGGCGCTGGCCTCGTCGAGCAGGTCGGGCACCTGCACCATGCCGTCGCGCGCATAGGCCGCCGCATAGTCGCGGGGATCGAGCCGGGGGTTGAGCCGGATCGTGCGCTCGGTCATGGGCCTCAGTCTCCGAACACCCGCTTGAACACCACGTCCACATTCTTGGTGTGATAGCCGAGGTCGAACAGGGCTTCGAGCTGTTCGTGGGGCAGGGTGACGCGTTCGTCCGCCTTCAGGAAGTCCAGGAAGGCGCCTTCGCCGCGCCAGACCTTCATGGCGTTCTCCTGCACGGCGGCATAGGCCGCCTCGCGCGAGATGCCGGCCTGAGTCAGGGCCAGCATGACCCGTTGCGAATGCACCAGACCGCCCAGGCGGTCGATGTTGGCCTGCATGTTCTCGGGATAGACGTTCAGCCGCTCGATCACATTGGCCAGGCGCTGGAGGGCGAAGTCCAGGTGGATGGTGGCGTCGGGGCCGATGCCGCGCTCGACCGACGAATGGCTGATGTCCCGCTCATGCCACAGGGCGACGTTTTCCATCGCCGGGGTCACGGCCGAACGGACCAGACGGGCCAGGCCGGTCAGGTTCTCGGTCAGGATCGGGTTGCGCTTGTGCGGCATGGCCGACGAGCCCTTCTGGCCCTTGTCGAAGAATTCCTCGGCCTCCAGCACCTCGGTGCGTTGCAGATGGCGGATCTCGATGGCGAGGCGTTCGACCGAGCTGGCGACGACGCCGAGGGCGGCGAAGAAGGCGGCGTGGCGGTCGCGCGGGATGACCTGGGTCGAGACCGGCTCGACCTGAAGCCCCATCTTGTCGGCGACATATTGTTCGACGGCCGGATCGACATTGGCGAAGGTGCCGACGGCGCCGGAGATGGCGCAGGTGGCGATTTCTTCCTTGGCGGCGATCAGGCGACGTTTGGCGCGCTGGAACTCGGCGTGATAGCCGGCCAGCTTCAGGCCGAAGGTCACGGGCTCGGCGTGGATGCCGTGCGAACGCCCGACAGTCGGGGTGTATTTATGCTCCTTGGCCCGGGTCTCCAGCGCGGTCAGGACGCGATCAACGCCGTCGATCAACAGGTCCGAGGAGCGGGCCAGCTGGACCGCGAAACAGGTGTCCAGCACGTCCGACGAGGTCATGCCCTGGTGCAGGAAGCGCGCTTCGTCGCCGACGATCTCGGCCACATGGGTCAGGAAGGCGATGACGTCGTGTTTGGTGGTGCGCTCGATCTCGTCGATGCGGTCGGCGTCGAAGGTCGCGTCCTTACCCTTGGTCCAGATGGCGTCCGCCGCGTCCTGGGGGATGACGCCCAGTTCGGCCATCTTGGTCGCCGCATGGGCCTCGATCTCGAACCAGATCTTGTACTTGGTCTCTTGCGACCAGATGGCGGCGGCGACGGGGCGGGAATAGCGCGTGATCATGGGGCGGTCGTGTCGGTCCGGGGCGGGCGGGAGTCAAGGTTCATGGCGGCGGCGCCTGCAAAAACCCGGGATTCCAGCCGAATGTGGCCGCTCTGGCTCGCGTCAGCCCGACGTCTTGCCGGCGCGCGCCTTGCCGTAGGTGAACTGCAGGCCCAGCAAATAGGCCCAGAAGGCCGCGATCGAGGGCACCTGGATCGCATAGTCAGTCGTGCCGTGGATCAGCAGAACCAGACTGGCGGCGATCAAACCCCGTTGAAGGGTGGCGCTCGTGTCCTGCAACGCGCCGCGCCGGATGGCCGTGCCGATGATCAATGCGATCAGGGCGAACATCGGCAGGGCGCCCAGGACGCCCGCCTCCTCGAGCCACTGGATATAGACATTGTGGGTGGCGCCGATCGTCCGCAAGGCGCCGAAATTCTCGGGCGTCATCTGCTGGGCGTTGATGGCGCTGAAACTGCCCAGGCCATGACCGAACAGGGGGGACTGGAGGAAGGCGTTCCAGTGGACCGAGAATATGACGTTTCGCGTCGCGGAATCGGAGTCCACGCTCTCGAGACGGGTCCAGAGGGTGTCGGCGCCGCCGATGACCAGCGTCGCGACCGCGGCGCCGGCGAGGGTCAGGAGGATCAGCCGGCGGGACGGGATTTCCTTTCGGCTCAGACTTTCCCAAATGAGGAAGGCCGCGACCGCGATGGCGGTGGCCGTCACCCCCATGCGCGAGGCCGTGGACAGGAGGCAGATGGTGAACAGCAGGACGCCGCCTATAGCCGCTGCAAGGGCCAGTGTGCGCTGAGGGCTGCGCCCGAGCCTCAGGTTGCGGACGGCGCGGGCGAGCATGGCCACGCAGAGCACCAGCAGCACCCCATAGACCGTCGCGGCGCTGTTGGCGCTCAGGAAGCCGCCGGACAACCGGCCGCCGTAGTTGAAATGGAGACCCGTCAGGACGTCGCTGAAGCCACCGAGCATGACGATCACGCCGACCGCCGCCCATGCCGCCCCGAGGACGAGAATGACACGAAGCGCCGCCGTAACCCGGCGCCGCCGAACGCCATCGAAACAGCCCAGACCGAAAAGGCTGGCCAGGGCGCAGAGTTTGACGATTTCAATCGTCGTCGAGGATTTGTCCCAGGTGATGGCGCCCGGACCGTTTATGGCCGCCCAAGGGGTTGAGGCTCCGCCGGCCGGCGCCACAAGGGTCCAGATGGCGACAAGGATGACCAGAAGGAACAGGATAGCGGCAAGCTGTCCGGGCCAGATCAGGCTCACCTCGCTTCGGCGCTCGCCGAAGAAGACGGCTGCGGGCAGAAGAAGCGCGATGATCGCCGTGAACCAGAGCGCCGTCGTCGGTTCCGCCGCGCCACCGAAGAGGTGGGCGAAAGTGAACACCAGCACCGGGACGCCCAACAGCACATAATCAGACAGCCCCAAATCGACGGGCTGTCGATTTGGGGCGATGGCGGCAGGGCGACTGCGTCTGCGCCGTCTAGGTTTTCCGGAAGCGCCGTCATCGGACACGACGGCGAGTTCGGCCTTCATCTGTGCGTCGTCTTCCGAGATCAGAACTGGCCAACCAGCGAAACGAACAGACGCGTCACATCATAGCTGGGGCCGGCCAGAGCGCCGTCCGAGCTTTGGTCGAGGTAAGAGACCGTGGTGGTGACGCCGTAATAGCGGTTGATCAGATAGGTGGCGGCCAGCGACGTGGTGACGCGCTGGTCGTCGCGATCCACGGCATTGTAAGCGTCTTCGCTGTAGTTGAGCTGGCCGCTGACGATCACGTTGCGCATCAGCTCATGATCGATCTTGCCGCCGACCTGCGAACTCAGATAGCCGGCAGACCCGATGATGCCTGCGTCCTGAATGGTGCGCGAGGCCGAGGCCGTGATCGTGGTCAGTTCGGTGGGGAACCACTCGATCTGGGCGCGACCGCCGAAGCCGTCGATGTCCGAATAGGCGGCGTCGTCAAAGCTCTGGCTGATATAGCCGGCTGCGATTTCACCGCGGCTGACGGCGCCGAGTTCGAAGTTGACGCCGACGAGGGCTTCATAACCCGACGAATCGCGCGCCGGCGTCGCGATGGTGCCTGCGCTGTCGTAATCCCGTTCGTTTCCGGTGATTTGCCCGAAAACAGCCGTGGCGGGGCTGATGGCGTAATCCACTCGACCCGCCAGCGAGAAGGCGGTGCGGTCGCGGGCGCTCTGATCGATCAGATTTCCGGCCGTTGTCCGGCCATCCTCATAGTCAAACGAGTTCACATCGGCGCGGGCTGAAGCGCGAATGCGACCCTTCGCCCGTACGGCGCTGAGGTAAGCCGAGGCTTGATCATATTCGATCGGGCTGACCGAAGACTGGGCCGTGTTGGTGGAGGTCCGGGGTTCCGTCAGGTGCCCGTACTGAGCGCCGGCGCTGATCGAGGAGCCGCGCACGACGTCAAGACGGCCATTGGCGCCGACGGTCCAGTCTGTGGTGTCTTCGCTGTCGAAATCGACATGCTTACTGATCACGCTGTTGGCGAAAGCTTGCAGGGCGTGCCGCGACCAGTCGGATTCAATCGAGACTTCCGGTTGAATGCGGAAGACGACGTCGTCCTGCTCATCCGTGCCTGAGGCGAAGATGTTGTCGTTGTATTCCGCATCGACCTGGACCTTCGGGAAGATCGTGAACGCCCCCGAAGCAATCCCAAGCGCTTCATACTCGGGCTTGGCGCGTTCGCGAACTCCGACCCCGCGATCACGGGCGAACATGTCCACGGATTGGGACTGTGCGGACGAAACCGACTGGGCCGATGCGTCAGAGGCGACGGCGGCGAAGCCGAAGGCCATGATCGAGGCTGCGCTCACGCGCAGGAGATTAGTGCTGCTCTTAAAGCGCATGGTCTTTAGGTCCTTGAGACGCCAAACCGGGGAGGATCGGCTTTAAGTCGAAATCAGACGACTAGGCGGCCGAGCTATAGTCGGGACCGCCGCCGCCGGCGCCCGAAGACGGAGGCGCGCCGATGGGCTGAGAGCCGGTCTGACCGCCGGTGGCAGCCGGACTGTCCTGAAGTTCCGAGCGTACGCGCGCCAGCAGTTGCTCAATCGCCAAGGCTCCCGGCGACGGCAGGGTTCCGGCAGCGCGCAGCTCAGCCCAGGCAGCTTCCAGGGAGGCGACGACCACCTCAGGGGAAGCGCCGCTGGCTACGATGATGCTCTGCAGTTCGCCAATGTAGAACGTCGTGGCTTCGGTATCAGTGCGGCCACCCATAAGTCCCATATTTTGTATGATGGCGGCTTTTAGTTGGGCGGTTAATTGGGCCGAAGATGCTGCGGCAGGAGCGGCGTCTTGGGCGGCTGCGGTCCAGTCGGCTGCGATTACAGGCCCAGTCGCCAAAGCGAGTGCGGCAACGGCTATCGCAGCTTTTCCAAGCTTGAAGTTCTTCATGACTATCCCCTTCGAACATGGGCTGCGTGCAGCCCTTCAGTCGATTGTTGATGAATATAACGTTTATTGACGCGATTTGATACAGGAAAAACGGCGTTATGGTCGGGCGTCGATCAACGCAGTATTGAGCCTTGAAAACGCCGTCCCGAGCTGGGCTTTTTAGGGGGCGTGCGGATCGCAAGTCTTGCGGCCAGACGTCCGGCTGGGTTTGTGATGGTGTTCACTAGGCCGCGTGCATTGTTGTCGTGAGCGGCGAATGATCGGATCTCCGTCATCGCCGCCGCCCGTATTGCGGGCGTAACCAGATTCCAGTTTTCGAAGACGAACAGCACTCGCCAGGGGCTCGCTCCGGGCCCAAGCGGTGAAACGCGATAGGAGGTCTCGATATATCGTAGCCCCTCGGCGTCCAGTTCGCCCAACTGCTGTTGACGAATATAGGCGGCGCGGAGCCAGGCGGTGGCAGTCGCGGGCGCGGCGGCCAGTGTAAGCTCGTTCTCCAGGCTGGCGCGTTCAAGTGTGAGCGGCGTCGGCTTGTCCGTGTCCAAGGCTAGATTGGCCCGCTTCTCATGATGTGCGGCGAGGCCGAACGGAGACGGGATGGCGGGCCAGGTCAGGCTGGCGGCCAAACCCGCCGCCCCGATCGAGGTGATTGCGCTTAAACCCAGGATCGCAGGCGTGAACCAACGACCGTCCGTGCGGGCGGCTTTTTTGGTCTTGGACCTTCTGCGAGACGGCTGTGACATTATGAGACGTTCAAAGTTGCAACATCGGGTTGCGTTGGCTTCTGTATCAAGACTTGCGCCAAACATGCATGCTCTTCGCCAAAAGAGCGAAAAGCGTCTTTGATGCGGCGCGGCGGCGGCTGAGGCTGACCAGAGGGGAGCTGCTGATTCTCAGAGTTGCCCCATCGTATTGTCGTGATCCACCGCCTGCCGCTTCAGCCAGGCGACGAAGGCGGTGGCGCTGGGCGAAGGGGGGCGGTCGCGGGGCTGGACGACGGAATAGGCGAAGCCGACCGCTTCGGAGCCGTCGGGGAAGGGGGCGACCAGGCGGCCGGAGGCGAGGTCGGCTTGGGCCAGGGTGCGTTTGGCCAGGGCGACGCCGCGGCCGGCCATGGCGGCCTCGATCAACAGGCCCGATTGGTTGAAGCGCGAGCCCCGGCGCGGGTCGGGATGGCGCACGCCGCGCGCCTTCAGCCACATGGCCCAGTCGGGGCGGCTGGGGTCGCCGTCGTTGGACATGTCGTGCAGCAGGGTGTGACGCATCAGGTCGGCGGGCGTGCGGATCGGGTGTTCGCCGTCCATCAGAGAGGGAGCACAGACGGGCAGGACGGTTTCGGTCATCAGCCGGTCCACGGTCAGGCCGGGATAGTCGCCGGGGCCATAGCGGACGGCGAGGTCGACCTTGCCCTCGGTCAGGTCGGCCGGCTCCATGTCGGCCGAGATCCACAGCTCGATCTCGGGATGGGCGGCGTGGAAGTCGTCCATGCGCGGCATCAGCCATTTGGAGGCGAAGCCGGGGGCGACGCTGATCGACACCTGTTTCCTGCGCGGCGGTTCGCGCAGCAGGGCCGAGGCGTCCATCAGCCGCTCGAAACCTTCGCGCAGCAGGGGGACGGAGGAGCGGCCCAGGTCGGTCAGTTGCAGGCCGCGCGCCTCGCGCACGAACAGGGGGCCGCCGACGATGTCCTCGAGCAGGCGGATCTGCTGGCTGACGGCGCCCGGCGTCACCGCCAATTCGTCGGCGGCGCGCGAGAAGTTCAGGTGACGCGCGGCGGCCTCGAAGGCGCGAAGGGCGTTGAGCGGGAGCAGGGAACGGGCCATCGCCGTTAGAAATCCTATCAGCGAGCCAAAGGCAATCTGGTTTGCGGGTCTGGACGGGTAAGCCGATGGTTCGCGCTCTGCCGTCCTCCCCTTCTTCCCCTGATGACGGCCCTGAAAGCAAGATGATGCGTGTATTTCTCGCCTCCATTCCGCTCGAGGCCGCCAAGATCGTGATCATAGGCGGCGGTGAGCCCGCCCTGGCCAAGCTGCGACTGTTTCTGAACACGCCGGCGCAACTGCTGTGGTTCGCGCCTGACGGCGCGCCGCCGAAGATGGAAATCCCGCTGAGCGCGCCGGAGCCGGTGCTGCGCAAGCCCGAGTCGGACGACCTGGCGGGCGCGCGTCTGGTCTTCATGGCCTTGGACGACGCGGATGAGCTGACGCGGCTGGGCGCCCTGGCGCGGGCGGCGGGGGCCCAGGTCAATGTGGTGGACAAGCCCCATCTGAGCGACTTCCAGACCCCGGCCCTGATCGACCGGGACGAGGTGGTGATCGGGGTCGCCACCGGCGGATCGGCCCCCATTCTGGCGCGCGACGTGCGCTCTCGGATCGAGGGCGTGCTGCCGGCGGGTCTGGCCAATGTCGCCCGGCTGGCGCGCGAGCTGCGCGACACGGTCAAGACCAATGTGCCGGACTTCATGGCCCGGCGGCGGTTCTGGGAGAAGGCCTTCCGGGGACCAGCGGCCGATCTGGCCGCGGCAGGCCGCACGGCTGAGGCGCGGCGCGAGATGCTGCGGCTGCTGAATTCGGCCGCGCCGGAACAGGGCGTGGTCCATATCGTCGGGGCGGGACCGGGCGATCCGGAACTGCTGACCCTGAAGGCGCTGCGGGTCTTGCAGGACGCCGATGTCATCATCCACGACCGTCTGGTGCCGGATGCGGTGCTGGAGCGGGCGCGGCGCGACGCCAAACGTCTGTACGTCGGCAAGGCGCGTGGCGAACATTCGGTGCCCCAGGACCAGATCGAGGCCCTGATGATCGAGGAGGCCCGCGCCGGCCACCGGGTCGTGCGGCTGAAGGGCGGCGATCCCTTCATCTTCGGCCGCGGCGGCGAGGAGCTGGAGGCCATGCGGGCGGCTGGGGTTCCGGTCTTTGTGGTGCCGGGCGTGACGGCGGCCCTGGCCTGCGCCGCCTCGGCGGGGATTCCGCTGACCCATCGCGACTACGCCCAGGCGGTGACCTTTGTGACCGCCCAGGCCAAGCCCGGCGGGGGCGACGCCGACTGGGCCAGGCTGGCCGCGCCCAATCATACGCTGGCCATCTATATGGGCGTGGACCGAGCCGAGGAGACGGCGGCCAAGCTGATGGCGGCGGGACGTCTGGGTTCGACCCCGGTCGCCATTGTCGAGAACGGCAGCCGGCCGGACGAGCGGGTGCTGACGGGCCGTCTGGACGGGCTGGGCGCACTGGTGCGGGGCGCCGACCTGAACGGTCCGGCCCTGTTGTTCGTCGGCGAGACGGCGGCGTTTTCCGCGGCCCAGCTGGACGTGCGGGCGGAGGTTGCGGCGTGAAGATCGTCACCGCAAACCGTCTGTCGGATGGCCGCGTCATCTATGCCGGCGTGGACAATCAGCCGGTCGAGGGCATTGGCCAGGCCTCGACCCTGGATGACGCCACGGCCGAGATCGTGCTGGCCGAGGTCGCCGGGCGACCGGACATCTTCGTCAATCCCTATCTGGTCGAGGTTCAGGACCGCACGCCCTCGGGCCGTGACCGGCTGAAGGAGCGGATTCGCTCCGCCGGACCGACCGTCGGCCACAGTGTCGCGGGAGGCGTGGGCTGATGTATCGCTATGACGAGTTCGACCACGCCCTGGTGCGTGAACGGGTCGAGGAATTCTCCGACCAGGTGGCGCGCCGCGCGTCCGGCGCCCTGACCGAGGACGAGTTCAAGCCGTTGCGGCTGATGAACGGGGTCTATCTGCAATTGCACGCCTATATGCTGCGGGTCGCCATTCCCTATGGGACGTTCAACAGCCGGCAGATGCGCCAACTGGCCCATATCGCCCGCACCTATGACAAGGGCTACGGCCATTTCACCACGCGGACGAACATCCAGTACAACTGGCCGGCCCTGACCGACCTGCCGGCGATCCTGAGCGATCTGGCCGAGGTCGAGATGCACGCCATCCAGACCTCGGGCAACTGCATCCGCAACACCACGACCGACGTCTTCGCCGGCGCCGCCGACGACGAGATCGAGGATCCACGCCCCTGGTGCGAGATCATCCGGCAATGGTCGACGATCCACCCGGAGTTCAGCTTCCTGCCGCGCAAGTTCAAGATCGCGGTGATCGGGGCCGAGAAGGATAGGGCGGCGATCCGGACACACGACGTCGGGCTGCAGATCGTGAAGGGCGAGGACGGCGGGACGGCCTTCCGCGTCTTCGTCGGCGGGGGGCAGGGGCGTCTGCCGCATATCGGGCAGGAGATCGCTTCGGCCGTGCCTGCGGCGGACCTGCTGGCCTATCTGACCGCCATCCTGCGGGCGTGGAACCTGCTGGGGCGGCGCGACAATATCCATAAGGCGCGGATCAAGATCCTGGTCGCCTCGGTCGGGCTGGAGGCCTTCCGCGAGGAGGTGGACATGCACTACGCCACCCTGCGCCTGGAAGACCTGCGGATCCCTGAGGACGAGGCCGAGCGGATCAAGGCCTATTTCGCCCCGCCGCCGTTTGAGGACCTGCCCAAGGCCAGCGCCCCGTTCGACCGCGCCCTGCTGGCCGATCCGGACTTTGCCAGGTTTGCGAGGAACAATGTGCGGCGTCACCGCCAGCCGGGCTATGCCTCGGTGGTGGTGTCGCTGAAGCCGGTCGGCGGGGTGCCGGGCGACATCACGGCGGACCAGATGGACGCGGTGGCGGATCTGGCCGAGCGCTATGCCTTCGACGAACTGCGCGCCGCCTATGAGCAGAACCTGGTCCTGCCGCATGTGAAGCTGGACGATGTGCCGGCGCTCTGGCGGGCGCTGCTGGAGGCGGGGCTGGCGACCGCCAACGCCGATCTGGCGACCGACGTCATCGCCTGCCCAGGGCTGGACTATTGCAGCCTGGCCAACGCCCGGTCGATCCCGGTCGCCCAGGCCCTGTCGAAGCGGCTGGCCGACATGGACTATCAGGAGAGGCTGGGGCCGGTCCGCATCAACATGAGCGGGTGCATCAACGCCTGCGGCCACCACCATGTCGGCCACATCGGCGTGCTGGGCGTCGATCGCAAGGGCGAGGAATACTACCAGATCACCGTCGGCGGTTCGCCCGACGAACAGGCGGCCCTGGGCGACATCGTCGGTAAGAGCCTGCCCGCCGATGAGGTCGCGCCAGCGATCCAGCGGACCCTGGACCGCTATCTGCAAATCCGCGCCGAGGGCGAGCGGTTTATCGACACGGTGCGCCGCGTCGGTCCCGACCCCTTCCGCGACGCCATCTATGAGACGCTTGATGCTGCAAACGCTTGAAGGGGTCCAGAAGGGACCGCGGCTGTCGGTCACGACCCCGCTAGAGGAGGTCGAGGCGGCCGCCGCCGCGACCGACGTCCTGGTGCTGGAGTTCGACGCCTTTCGCGACGGGCGCGGCTTCTCGCTGGGGGCGGTGCTGCGCGAGCGGGGCTATGCCGGACGTCTGATCGCGGCGGGTAAGGTTCTGCCGGACCAGGCGCGGCACCTGCGGCGCTCGGGCTTTGACGCGGTCGAACTGGCGCCGGGCGCGGACACGGCGGCCTGGGCGCGGATGGATCAGGCGTTCAGCGGATCCTATCAGCCGGCGGTCGATCCGGCGCCGACCATCTGGCAAAGGCGGCGGGCGGCGTCGAACGACCCTGACCTGCAAGGTCTGGCCGACCGGCTGAACCGCGAGACGGCGGGCAAGGACGCGTCCGCGATCCTGAAGGCGGCCCTGGACCCGGCCCTGGGTCTGCGGGTCGGCGCCATATCTTCGTTCGGGGCGGAATCTGCGGCCCTGCTGCACATCGTCGCCGAGACGGACAGGGACGTGCCGGTGGTCTTCCTGGAGACCGGCCAGCATTTCCTCCAGACCCTGTCCTATCGCACCCAGTTGACCAAGGCCCTGGGCCTGACCGACGTGCGGCTGGTGACGCCCGACGCGGACGAAAAAGCGACCCTGGACGCGCGCGACGACCTGTGGCGGACCAACGCCGACGCCTGCTGCGACCTGAGGAAGGTGCGGCCGCTGGCGCGGGCGACGGTGGGGTTCAATGCCGTCATCACCGGGCGCAAACGCTATCAGGCCGCGACGCGCGCTGCGCTGAAGCCGTTCGAGGTGCTGGACGGGGTGCTGCGGATCAATCCGCTGGCGGACTGGGACGCTGAGGACGTTGAGGCCTGGCTGGAGGCGCACGACCTGCCGCGTCATCCCCTGGTCGGGCAGGGCTATCGCTCCATCGGCTGCTGGCCCTGCACCCGCGCCGTCGAAGACGACGAAGAGGCGCGCGCCGGACGTTGGTCGGGGATGGACAAGGTCGAGTGCGGCATCCACCTAGGCAAGCGTCAGGTCGCGGCCTGATCCCCCTCCCGTTCGATTTCGCCTGAAAGCTGAAACGTGTCCGTCACACCGTCTGTCATCGACCTGATCGGCCATACGCCGCTGGTCCGCCTGAACCGCCTGTCCGACGAGACGGGCTGCGAAATCCTGGGCAAGGCCGAGTTCATGAACCCCGGCGGTTCGATCAAGGACCGCGCCGCCCTGTCCATCGTCCAGGGCGCGCGGGCGTCCGGCGCGCTGAAGCCCGGCGGGACCATCGTCGAGGGCACGGCGGGGAACACCGGCATCGGCCTGGCCCTGGTCGGCGCGGCCCTGGGCCATCCGGTGGTCATCGTCATTCCGCGCACCCAGTCGGAAGAGAAGAAGTCCGCCATCCGTTCGCTGGGCGCGCGCCTGGTCGAGGTGGACGCCGCCCCCTTCTCCAGCCCCAACCATTTCGTCCATTATTCGGGGCGTCTGGCGGACGAGCTGAACGACAGCGAAGAGGCCGGGGCCATCTGGGCCAATCAGTTCGACAACACCGCCAACCGCGACGCCCACTATACGACGACAGCGCCGGAGATCTGGGAGCAGACGGGCGGCAAGATCGACGCCTTCGTCTCGGCCGTGGGGTCGGGCGGCACCATCTCGGGCGTCGCCGCCTATCTGCGTGAGAAGAAGCCCGAGGTGACCATCGCCCTGGCCGACCCTGCCGGCGCGGCCATGTTCAACTGGTTCACCAAGGGCGAGATGAAGGGCGAAGGCTCGTCGATCACCGAGGGGATCGGGGTGGCGCGGATCACCGGCAATCTGGAAGGATTCAAACCAGACCACGCCTATCGGATTGAGGACGCCGAGTTCCTGCCGATCCTGTTCGATCTGGTGAAGCACGAAGGCCTGTCCCTGGGCGGATCGGCCGGGGTCAATATCGCCGGCGCCGTGCGGCTGGCGCGCGAGATCGGGCCGGGCAAGACCATCGTGACCTGCCTGTGCGATCCGGGATCGCGGTATGCGTCGAAGCTGTTCAATCCGGAATTCCTGACGTCGAAGGGACTGCCCGTTCCGGGGTGGGCGTAGACGCCAGAACCCTCTCCCATTGGGAGAGGGCTTGAGCGCACGGCGGCGATAGCCGTCGTTCTGGCGCGAAAGGGCGAGGGCGCGGTGGTGCGAGCTGGCCCACCGCCAGTCCCTCATCCGGCCCTGCGGGCCACCTTCTCCCCACGGGAGAAGGGATTGCGTCAGCGTGTCTTCTCCGCCGCGATCCATGCGTCCATTCGCTGGTCCAGCAACGCCAGCGGCAGCGGGCCTTCGGTCAGCAGGGCGTCGTGGAAGGTGCGGATGTTGAACTTTGGCCCCAGTTCGCGTTCAGCCCGCGCGCGGATTTCGCGCAGGCGGATTTCGCCGATCTTGTAGGCTGTGGCCTGGCCCGGCCAGCCGATGTAGCGCTGAAGCTCGGTCTCGATATTGTGGGGCGCCAGGGCCGAGTTGTCGCGGAAACAGGCGCGGGCCTGTTCCTCGCTCCAGCCCATCCAGTGCAGGCCGGTGTCGGCCACCAGCCGGCAGGCGCGCCACATCTCGTACGACAGACGGCCGAAGCGCTCATACGGCGTGCGATAGAAGCCCATCTCCTCGCCCAGATATTCGGCGTACAGGCCCCAGCCCTCGGTGAAGGCGGTGACGTTGGCCTGACGGCGGAAATAGGGTTGGCCCTCGGCCTCCTGTTGCAGGGCGATCTGGATGTGGTGGCCGGGCACGGCCTCGTGCAGGGTCAGGGCGGGCAGTTCATACAGCGGGCGCTGGTTCAGTTTCGACGTATTGACCACATAATGGCCGGCGACGCCGTTCTGCATCGAGCCGCCGTTGTAGCGGCCGGTGGTGTAGTTTTCCTCGATCTGGGGCGGGACCGGCTGCACGTCATAAGGCAGGCGGGGCAGGGTGGCGAAGAGGGCGGGCAGGCCGCCGTCGGCGCGCTTAGCCATCTCCGACGCCTTCTCGATCAGGGCCTCGCGCGTCGGGGCGTAGAACTGGGGATCGGTGCGCAGGAAGGCCAGGAAGCCGGCGAAGTCGCCGGTCCAGCCAGCGGCCTTCATCTCCACATCCATCCGCGAGCGGATGCGGGCGACCTCTGACAGGCCGATCTGGTGGATCTGGTCCGGCGTCAGGTCCGTGGTGGTGTGGCCGCGCACCAGATAGGCGTACATTGCCTTGCCGCCGGGACGATTGCCGAGGCCCGGTTCGACCGGGGCCTTGGGCAGGTATTCGGTCTCGAGGAAGCTCAGCCAGGCCCGGCGCGCCGGGAGGATGGTCGAGGCGACGGCCGCCGCGGCCTGGGCCGTAAGCCGGTCCCGATCCGCCTGGGAGATCGTCGGGGGCAGGGTGGTCAGGGGCTTCAGCAGGGGCTCGGCGTCGGGCGTGATCGCCACGTCGTTGCGGGCCACGGCCAGGGCGCTTTCGGTGACGGATCGGGCCTGGACCATGCCGGTCGCCAGGCCGCGCCGGGCGTTGTCGGTGGTCTGGGCGTAGAGGCCGCCGAAGCCCTGGATGCGCTGGATATAGGCCTCGGCCTCCGCAACCGAGTTCAGGCGCGTGCTTCCGCCGACGTACAGCGCCCAGGTTCCCGGCCCGCCCTCGCTGTCGAAGGCCAGGCGCGAGGTGTCATAGTCCAGACCCTCGATGCTGCGGTTCAGGGTGTAGAGCAGGAAGGCGTGGTTGATGCCCGCAGCCTGGGAAAGACCTGCCGGGTCTATGGCCTTCAGCCTGTCGACGAAGGCTTGCAGCGGCGCGCGCTGGGCCAGTTCGAACGACCGCGACAGGTCCGGGACGCGCGACATGGCCTCGACGTCGCCTTCGCTGGAGGCGGCCATCGGGTCGATGGATTTCAGATAGGTCTCGTAATCGGCGATCACAGCGTCCAGCGCCCGCTCGGCAGGGTTCGCGGAGACGGCGGTGGCGGGCGTCGCCGGACGCGACTGCGCCCACGCCGCCGCATGGGGCGTGGCGGCGATCACGGCCGCGACGGCTAGATAATGGAACTTCATGACACCCCTCCTGAACAGACCGCGCAGGCAAGCCGAGCGGGAGGGGGGCGTCAAGCCGCGCCGTTCAATCGCAGGCGACGAAGAAGCGTTCGATGTCGCCCAGCGACTGCGGATGGGCCGCATAGGTCCGCCGCGTTTCACCGTCCCAGACGGCGATCCAACCCAGTCGACGGAAGCGCTGGAAGACCGGATCCTTGGTCTTGGCGTCAGCCTGGGCGTAGTGGCCGTCGGTGATGCCGGCGTCTTCGGACACGGCGGCATAGCGTTCGGTGTCGCCGCCGGATTCCAGGTGCAGTTGGCGGGACGGCTTTTCCAGCATGGCGGCGAGGCTGAGCGCGCCCGATCCGGTCGCGCAGCGCAGCTGAAGCTTCACCTCGTCGCTGTTGGCGACCCCATAGGCCAGCCCCGCCTCCTGCGGTTCCAGATTAAGGTGCCAGTCGTAATTCGGCAGGGGCGCGGGGGCGCCGGCGTTCACTGTCGGCCCCGAACCAGGGCCGGGGGTGGCGCAGGCCGCGAGGGCCGACAGGGCCAGCACCGGCGGCAGGATTTTCAACAGGCAGGTGATCTGGCGCATTCGGGTTCCCCTATCCCGCGCAACGATCCGCGAAGCGGCGCAGCTTGGCAAGGTGGACCCGATCCACCTTGACCGTGAGCGTCCGGTCGCCGGCCATGACGGACATGTCGCCCGACCCGACGAAGGCCGCGAACAGGGGGTGATCGGTGCGCAGGGTGATCTCCACCCGACCGCCCCGGCCGACGCGGGCCTCGCTCGTCGTTGTCACGGCGCCCGAGGTCAGGCGGGCGAAGCCGGGCGGGGCTGGGGACCGCCTGCCGCCAGGCTCATAGACGGCGACGTCCACAACGCTGGACCCCGGCGCACATTCGAGCGTGGCCTTCAGATCCGGCGTGTCGGGCAGTTCGTTGGCCAAGACGATAGGACCCTCGCCCTCGTACAGCGTCCAGGTCCAGGCGGAAGGCGAGGTCGTTTGCGGCGCGTGCGCTTGCAGGCTGAGCGCCAGCACAGCCGATAGGATGAAGCTCATCGATCAGCCCCCGCTGACGGTCCGGCGCAAAACAGCGCCCCCACCCATTTCGTCAAGCGCGTGACGATCCGCAATAGGTAAGAAACCCTGCAATCATCCGGCGTTCGTCGGCGCTTGCGCGCAGGGCGAAGGTTCCGGCCTCGCCTTGAACGCGCAGAACGCCGTCGGACGCGAGGCCGGTCAGGCTGGCGTCATGGAGGGCCAGGCGGGTCTCGATCGCGTCTCCGCCGCTGACAGGATCAATCGGAGCAGGCCCGTGCGAGGTCGGGATCAGGCGTGGGGTGTCAGGCTGGACGTCGCCATAGACCACGGCGGTTGAATCCCCCGGCGAGCAGGTGACCATCAGGGCCAGCTGGTCGGAGTTCTTCAGGCCATAGGCCAGCTTCGCCATCGCGCCCTCGTGGCTGAGATGCCAGCCCATGGCGGAGGCCTGAATCGGGGCTGGTGCGGACGCAGGCTCCACAGCAAAAGACCCGACCGATTCCGTGCTGGCGGCGAAGGCGACCAGGGCGACGGCGGCGGCGGCAGGGATCAGAAGCTTGAACATGTCATTACTCGCGTATGACGAGCAAACGCGGGTACGTATTAAGAGTTCATGGCTCAGCTTTAATGAATCCCCGTCCGTGGCGCCGCAGCATCACCGACGAGCAGTCAGAACGGGCTGAAGCGCTCCACCAGGCTCTGGGCCGCCGGAGTGGCCTGCATCCGGCTGATGTCGCCGCGACCGCCGTAGGAGATGCGGGCTTCGGCGATCTGGGTGTGGTTGATGGCGTTGGCCGAGGAAATGTCCTCCGGCCGCACGATGCCGGCGACGGTCAGCTCGCGGACCTCGCGGTTGGTGCGCACTTCTTGCCGACCCTGGATGACCATATTGCCGTTGGCCAGGACCTCGGTCACCACGGCGGCGACGGTCAGGGAGACTTTTTCGGAGCGGGACACGGAGCCCGAGCCCGATGCGTTGCTCTCTCCTTCCATCCCCACCATGTTGGCCGCGTCGAAACCGCCGGGGAAGACGCGGCCGAGGCTGCTTTCCAGGCCGAACAGGTTGGAGACCCCGGCGGACGAGTCGTTCGACCGCGCCCGTGTGGTCGAGTTCTGGGTCTGGGCGCTGTCGTCTATGTCGATATTGACCGTCAGAATGTCGCCCACGCGCCGGGCGCGCTGATCGCCGAAGAAGGTGCGAGCCCCGACACGCCACAGGCTGTTGGCGCTGGCGGGCGTGGCTTCGGTCCGCATTCCGGGGCCGGCCATATAGGCCTGCTGAGCCGGCACCAGGGCGGCCGGATAGCCGATGGGCGCCAGTTGCGGGCCGCGGACGGTCTCGACGGCGGTGGAACAGGCGCCGAGCGAGGCGGCGACAGCGGCGACGGTCAGGATGTTGCGCATGACGAGGTTTCCCTAGCGGGCGGCGAGTTGTTGGAAATCGGCGCGGGCCGTCTCGGCGGCGGGGCCGGCGACGGCCTGTCCGGGACCGGAGGCGACCGCGTCGATGATACGGTTGGAGTTGGTGTTCAGCACGGCCACGGGCTCGCCCAGGACGGCGTTTCGCATGGCCTTGCCCATGACGCTGAGGTTCACGCCGCCGACCTGATAGGTGACGCGCACCATGTCGTTGCGGGCGATCACCTGCTGGCCTGCGGCGACAGCGGCGGTCCGCGACGGGGTCTGGTCGGCCGTCGCGGCGCGCGTGGGCTGAACCGGACCGGAGGACTGGCGAACCGCGATGCGCCGCAGACCATTGGGATTATCCCAGTGCAATCCGGCCTGCCGCGCCTGGGCCTGCAACTGGCCGGCTTCCAGAACGACCGAGGGGCCGACACGCTGTGCGACCACCACATTCGCCGCTGCGCCCGCGCCGTCGAAGATGTCGCCCAGGGTGACGCGGCCGTCGTCATCGACCGGGTTCGACTTCAGCGAGACGGCGCCCGCCCAGGCGGCGCCGGAGAAGGCCGCGCCCGAGAGGGCGCCGCCGACGGCGAGGGCGAGGAGGAGGGAGCGTCTGATGAAGATCATGGCTTAGCCCTTAACCTGGGCGGTCACCGACAACATTTCGTCGGCGGTGGAGATCACCTTGGAGTTCATCTCGTAAGCCCGCTGCGCCACGATCAGGGCGCTGACCTCGGAAACGGAATCGACGTTAGAGGATTCGGTGTAGCCGTGCAGGATCTGCCCGAAGCCGGAGTCGCCCGGAGTGCCGACATTGGCGGCGCCCGAGGCGGCGGTCTCAAGCAGCAGGTTGTCGCCGATGGCCTCTAGGCCCGCCTCGTTGAAGAAGGTGGCCAGCTCGATCTGCCCCACCGTGGTCGGGGCGGTCTGGCCGTCTTGGGTCACCTGGACCAGGCCCGACTTGGAGATGGTGACGTCGACTGAGTCTTGCGGAATGGTGATCGCCGGTTCCAGGGCGTAGCCGTCGTCGGTGACGATCTGGCCTTCCTGATTGACCTGCAGATTGCCGGCGCGGGTATAGGCGATCTCGCCCGAGGGCAGGGTGATCTGGAAATAGCCCTGGCCGTCGATGGCCATGTCGTAGTCGTTGCCGGTCTGCGTCGGCGTGCCCTGTTCGGTCACGCGGTATACGGCGCCGGCCTTGACGCCCGCGCCGATCTGGATGCCGGTCGGGACGACGGTGCCCTGGCTGGACGACTGCGCGCCCATCCGCTCGACGTTTTGATACAGCAGGTCCTGGAACTCGGCGCGCTGCATCTTGAAGCCAACCGTATTCATGTTGGCGATGTTGTTGGAGATGACCTCCACGTTCAGCTGTTGGGCGGCCATGCCCGAGGCTGCGGTTCTGAGCGCGCGCATTGTTCGGCTCTCCTTTAAGCGGCCTTGCCGAGGCGCTCGACGGCGCGACGGCTAAGGTCGGTGGTGTTTTCGATCATCCGGGTGATGCTTTCGTAAGCGCGGCTGATCTCGATGAGGTTGGTGATTTCGGTCAGGGTGTTGACGTTCGACGCCTCCAGCGACCCCTGGTGGATCTGGGCGTCATTGGCCTCGACCGGCTGGGTGTTGGAGCTGTTGCGGTACAGGCCGTCGCCGCTCTTCTCGAGCACAGCGAGGGTATCGAAGCGGACGACGGACAGGCGACCCGTGATCTGACCGTCCTGGGTGATGGTGCCGTCCGCCCCGACCGACGGCGCGCCCAGCGCCGGGTCGAGCACGATTTCCGCGCCGCCGCCCAGTACGGCCTGACCCTGTTTGGTCGTCAGTCGGCCTTCCGCATCCACAGTGAAGGCCCCGTCGCGGGTGTAGGCCTCGCCGGCCGCGCCGTCGCGGACGGTGAAGAATGCGCCCTCGCCGGCGATGGCGAAGTCGAGGGGGCGGCCGGTTTCGGTCATCGAGCCCTGGCCGAAGTCGCGACCGACGCCGTTGTCCAGCACGAAGCTGGCCGAGGGGCGGATGGAGTCGTTGCGGGCCCGCTGGCCCACTTCGGTGCCGACCATCAGCTGTTCGACCTTGAATCCGGTGGTGTCGGCGTTGGCGACGTTGTTGGCCACGATGTCGAGTTCGCGGCGCAGCGTCATCTGACGGGACAATCCGATATAGGCGGCGTTTTCCACGAGAGGCGTGCTCCTTCGCAAATCCTCCTCGCAACGGTCGTGCCAACAGGGTTAATCGAGGCGGAATGCGGGTTTGCGCCATAAGGGGCGCCCCGTAGCCCGGCAAAATCTGCCGTTTGTAAACGTCGCGTTAACCAAGCCCGGCCGATCTTCCCCATGAGATTCTCTGGGGCGAGCGCATAATGAAGTTTGGCAAGAAGAAGGGCGACCCGAACGCCGAAGCCGACGCGCCCGCCGATGCGGAAGGCGCCGAGGGCGAAGAGGGCGCGCCGAAGAAAAAGAAGCTGCCGATCCTGTTCATCATCGCCCCGGTCGCCCTGCTGGTCCTGGGAGGAGGGGGCGCCGCAGCCTTCTTCCTGATGCAGCCCAAGCCGGCCGCCGAAGCCCATGGCGAAGAGGCGGCGGAAGGTCACGGGGAAGAGGCCGCAGGCGGTCACGGCGAGAAAAAGGCTGAGGCGGGAGGCCACGGCAAGGAAGCAAAGAAGGAAGAGGGCGGGGGGCACGGAGCGCCCGCCGAGGGCGGCGAGGCCGACCCGTCGCTGGGCAAGATCGCCGAAGGGCCCGACGGCGTCACCTTCTACACCCTGCCGGACATGGTCATGAACATCCAGTCGGCCGACGGCCGGCCGACCTATCTGAAGCTGAAGCTGACCCTGGAAATGCATGACGCCGAGTTGGCGACCCAGCTCCAGTCCGAATTGCCGCGCCTTCAGGACATGTTCACCGGCTTCGTCCGCGAGCTTCGCCCCGAGGATCTGAGCGGTTCAGCGGGCACCTATCAGCTGCGCGCTGAGCTTCTGCGCCGCATCAACCTGGTCGCCGCGCCCGGCAAGATCGACGCCGTGTTGATCGAAGAAATGCTGGTCCAGTAGGCATGACCGACACCTCACTCAATTCTTTCGGCGGCATGGGCGATCCCGCAGACGCCATCGCCGAGCGCGTGCTGAACCAGGACGAGATCGACAGCCTGCTGGGCTTCGATCTGGGCGACGACGACGGTTCCGAAAGATCCGGCATTCGCGCCATCATCAACTCGGCGCTGGTCTCGTACGAGCGCCTGCCGATGCTAGAGATCGTATTCGACCGCCTGGTGCGGTTGATGACGACCTCGCTGCGCAATTTCACCTCCGACAACGTCGAGGTGTCGCTGGACAATATCTCGTCCATTCGTTTCGGCGACTATCTGAACTCCATCCCTCTGCCGGCCATCCTTGCCGTGTTCCGGGCTGAGCAGTTGGACAACTATGGTCTGCTGACGGTCGATTCCAACCTGATCTATTCGATCGTCGACGTGCTGCTGGGCGGTCGTCGCGGAACGGCGGCGCTGCGGATCGAGGGGCGGCCCTACACCACCATCGAACGGGTGCTGGTGCAGCGGATGGTCGAGGTGGTGCTGAATGACGCCCGCCAGGCCTTCGAGCCCCTGACGCCGGTGACCTTCAACCTTGACCGACTGGAGACCAATCCTCGGTTCGCGGCGATCGCACGGCCGGCCAACGCCGCTATTTTGATCAAGCTGCGCATCGACATGGAAGACCGCGGCGGCCGAATCGAGCTTCTTCTGCCCTATGCGACCTTGGAACCGATCCGGAAAATGCTGCTGCAGCAGTTCATGGGCGAGAAGTTCGGTCGCGACAACATCTGGGAAGGCCACTTGGCCACCGAGCTCTGGACGACCGAGACCGAGGTCCGCGCCGTGCTGGACGAGCAGATGATGCCCCTGTCCACCGTGCTGAACCTGAAGGTCGGCGACACGATGATGCTGAACGCCACGCCGGATTCGGAAGTCTCGATCCGCGCCGGGTCGATCCCGCTGACGACGGGACGCATGGGCCGAAAAGGCCAGCATATCGCCGTGCGCATCGAGGCGCCGGTCAATCCCGAGACCGCCGCCCGGATAAGAGGAGCCCGCTGATGGCCGGCATGATCATGGACGCGGTGCTGATGCTGCTGCTGGTCGCGGCGGTGGGCTACGGGATCAAGCTGGAGCGCAAGCTGGCGACCCTGCGCGCTGGTCAGGTGGCCTTCGCCCAGGCTGTGACCGAGTTGAACACGGCCGCCGGGCGCGCCGAGGCGGCGCTGGCGACCCTGCGCGCCTCGGGCCAGGAGACCGATCTGCTTCATGACCGCATCATCAAGGCGCGCGAGGTCAAGCAACAGCTCGAGACCCTGATCGCTCGCGCCCCCGTCTCGACCCCGGCTGAAGCACCGGCCCCCGCGCTTGAACGAGATCGGGAACTGGCGCCGGCCGTGGCGGCATCGACCGCGTTGGTCAATGACGACGAAGAACGCGCCCGTCGCATGGCTGCGCTCGCCGACAGGATCCAGGGCATGGCCAAGCCTGCGAAAGCCCAGGCCGGCGGACGTCGCGCGGCGGCGCCCGGTGGACGCGATAACGTCGCCGCCATCGTCCAGGCCCTGACGGCCGCCGGCTCTGCTAACCACACTGCAAAACAAAGCCTCAACGCCGCGCGTCGTAATCTTGACGACGATCTGTTCGCCGCCTGAGTTCGGAACCCCAATCCATGGCCCGTATCCCCCGCCTTCTGCCCCTGATCGCCGTCGCCATCGGCGGCGTCGTCGCGGTGCGCGCCATCGGCGTCGCGCCGGGCCTGTTCGAAGGCGCCAAGGCCTGGGCCGAGGAGGCTGCGCCGGCCGCTGCGGGCGCGCCGCCCAAGCCGGCCCTGCCGGGCACTTGCGCCCTGTCGCCGGAACAGCTGGCTCAGCAGGCGGGCATATCCCCGGCCGAACTGAAGATCATCCAGTCCCTGTCGGCGCGCCGCACCGAGCTGGACGCCCGCGATCAGGACTTCGCCACTACCCTGCCGCTGATGGTCGCCGCCGAACAGAAACTCGATGCGAAGGTCAAGGCGCTCGAAGCGCTGAAGGCCGAGATGAAGCAGATGCTGGGTCAGGTCGACGAGCGCGAGAAGGCCGAGATCGACCGCCTGGTCCAGGTCTATTCCGCCATGCGGCCCAAGGAAGCCGCCCCGGTCCTGGCCACGCTGGAGGATCGTGTGCGCCTTCCCGTCGCCGCCGCCATGCGCCCGCGCACCCTGGCCGCCATCATGGCCCAGATGACGCCGGCCCAGGCCAAGGAGTTGACGGAAAAACTGGCCGCCCGCTTCCAGGCACAGCGGATGGCCGCCCGCGCCGCCGCCGCCGAGGCCGCCACGCCGCCGCCGGCGGCGCAGGACGCCCAGAACCCGGCCCCCGGTCAGGCGGCCGCCCCAACTGTCACGCCCGTCGCCGCGCCTGCCGCAGCGCCAGCGCGTCAGGCGCCGCGTCCTGCGGCGCGCCGGCCCGCCCGCCGTGCTGCGGCCCCGGCTGCGACGCCCCCCGCTGCGGGGCCGCAAGCCTACCAGCCGTCCGGCGGGGACAACGCCCAGCCACGCCAGACGGTGCAGTGAGCCGCATCCGGACTCATCCCTAGTCCGGCTGAACCGACAGGCTAACCATTTCAGCCGATTATCCACCCACGCCCCGGCAGAGGGCGACTTGATGGTGGAGGTCCGACATGATCGGCGAATTGCTTTATCTTGCTCACCGCCTGCGGCGGCCCCTGATCTTCGGCCTGTTCGGCGCCCTCTACGGGTTGGCGGTCCTGGCCATCCAGATGGTCATAGGCCGCTGATCGGCGGTTTCGGTTGGCATCAGGGCCGCGCGCGGCTATCACCGCGCCTTCCCGATATTCGAGCCGCCGAACGATCATGTCCGACACGCCCCCCGACCGCCTTTCCGTCGATCCGTCCAGCCCCTTCCACGACGCGGATGTGCTGCAACGTGGCGTCGGCATTCGCTTCAAGGGCGAGGAAAAGACCAATGTCGAGGAATACTGCGTCTCCGAGGGCTGGGTGCGGCTTGCGCTGGGCAATCGGGTTGACCGCAAGGGCAAGGCTCTGACCGTCAAATTGCAGGGTCCGGTCGAACCCTATTTCCAGAACGGCTGAGTCTTTCTAGGGTCGCGGTCTTCCCCAGTCCGGAGTCTGCCGATGTCCCTTCGCCTGCTGACCGTCAGCGCCTTTGCGCTCGGTTTCGCCGCCCTCGCGCCTCAAGCTTCGGCCCAGGACGCCGCGACCGTGGAACGGGCCATCGCGGTCCGCGACGCCGCCCTGACGTCGAACATCGCCCTGGACTATGTCACCCAGCTGACCACCCGCTTCGGCGCGCGGCCGGCGGGGTCGAAGTCCGAGCAGGACGCCGCCGCCTGGGCCGCCGACTATCTGCGCGCCCACGGCTTCCAGAATGTCCGCATCGAGCAGTTCCCGCTGGTCGGCTGGGAGCGGGGCGAAGGCTCCGCCGCCATCGTCGGCAAGAACGCCCAGTCGCTGGTCGCCGCCGCCCTGGGCCATTCGCCCGCCACGCCGCGCGGCGGGGTCGAGGCGGACGTGGTGCGTTTCTCCAGCCTTGAAGACCTTCAAGCCGCGCCCGACGCCGCCGTTCGCGGCAAGATCGTCTATGTCGATCTGGGCCAGATGCACCCGATGCAGGACGGCTCCGGCTATGGACCCCAGACCCGGGTGCGCGGCGCCGGCCCCGGCGTGGCGGCGGCCAAGGGGGCGTCGGCCTTCGTCATGCGGTCGGTCGGCTCGGATGAGGATCGCATGCCCCACACCGGCACGACCCGCTATGTGGACGGCAAGCCGACCATCCCGTCCTTCGCCCTGTCCGCGCCGGACGCCGATCAGGTCAGTCGCCTGATCGCCCTGGGCGAACCGATGCGGATGCGCCTGACCTCGACCGCCCACACCTATGAGACCCACAGCCAGAATGTCATCGGCGACCTGCCCGGCGCGACCCGGCCGGACGAGATCGTCGTTCTGGGCTCGCATATGGACAGCTGGGATCTGGGCACCGGGGCCATCGACGACGGGGCGGGCGGCGCCATCACGGTCGCGGCGGCCAAGGCTATCGCCGAGAGCGGCCGCCGTCCCGCCCGCACCATCCGGGTGATCTTCTACGGTTCCGAAGAAGTGGCCCAGCCGACGCCCCAGACCGGCAACGGCGGCGGCGTCTACGCCCGCGCTCTGGGGGCGGCGGCGGAGAAGCATATCATCGCCGGCGAAAGCGACTTCGGCGCCGACCGGGTCTACGCTCTTCGACTGCCCGCCGGCGCTCAAGGGTCGGACTTCCAGAAGGCGGCGACACGGGTTCTCTATCCGATCGGCGTCCTGGCCTCGGATCGTGTCGAGACCGAGGGCGGCGTCGATGTCGGCCCCCTGGGCCCGCTCGGCGTGCCCTTCTTCGGCCTGGCCCAGGACGGAACCCGCTATTTCGACCTGCACCACACCGCCAACGACACCCTGGACAAGATCGACCCGGCCCAGCTGAGCCAGAACGTCGCCGCCTGGGCGGGCCTGGTCTGGCTGATCGCCGATTCCGACGTCGATTTCCGCGCCATGCGGTCCACCACTTCGACCGCTCCCGCGCACTGAGCCGCTTGGCCCCGCGGGTCGGTTCTGGCTATAGAGCCGGACCGGCTCGCGGGCGTGGCGAAACTGGTAGACGCAGCAGACTTAAAATCTGCCGGGCGCAAGCCCTTGCCGGTTCGACCCCGGCCGCCCGCACCACCTGAGCCATGGCCGTATCTAACTGATTTTGTTGAATGTGTAGCCTTTAACGGGGCCGTCAACCGACAAGGACGGGCGGATGTGTCCTGTCTTTGATCGCCGAATGGATGATCCCTTCGGTTCTGACGCCTGCAATGGCGTGTCTAGCAGCGATTGAATCTGATGCGCGGCCGGCCATGAGGTCTTCGCGGGCCATGCCTTTGCTCCAGCGGATTTTTCGTCGCTCTGTTTTCTGAACGTCACTGTTGAGCCTTAGAAGCCCCAGCCAGTGGGGTGCGAATGGCGGTTCAGGATCCAGGGGCGGGGGAGTTGGCGAAGAACGCCCTGCGTCTGCGCGCCTTCGTCAGAAGTCGCGTGCGAAACGACGCAGATGCGGATGACATCAGCCAGGAGGCCTATGCCCGCGTCCTGGCGCGCTCGCGCGGCGGGTCGCTGAAGGACCCGGTGGCCTATGCCTTTCGTGTGGCGCTCAACCTGCTCAGCGACAAGGGGCGGTCGGGCGCTCGTGGCGGCGAGGACGAGATCGCCGACGACCTGGCCTCGGCCGATCCATCTCCGTTCGAGGTTCTGGATATGAAGCAGCGAGCCGACCTGTATGCCCGCGCCCTGCGGGCCATGCCACCTCTCAGGCGCGAGGTCTTTGTCCTTCGCCAGTCCGCCGACCTCGGCTATGCGCAGATCGCGGACCGGCTCGACATCTCCGTCGAGGCCGCACAGAAACACTTCAGCAGGGCGGTCATTGACGTGCGTCGCGCTATGGATACGGAGCGCGCCCGATGAGAGATGGACGGCGCACCACCGAGGAACAGGCGGCGTTGTGGGCGGACCGCCGCAGGCGTGGGCCGCTCGATGCGGATGAAGCCCGTCGTCTCGACGACTGGCTCGCTGCGGGGCCCGAACGCCTTGAGGTGCTGGATCTTCATGAGAGGCTGCTGAGCGACCCGGCCTTGGCGGCGGCGATGCGGATGGTGGCCGCCGACGGCGTCCGACCTGTCCGCAAGGCCTGGCGACTGACGCCCCGGCCGGTCTGGGCGGCGGGGTTCGGCGCGCTGGCCGCTGCGGCCGTCGTGGCTGTCCTGGTCTGGCCTTCGCCGCGCGGTCTTGTGCACGAGACGCTCGTGGGAGCCGCCGGCCAGACTGTGCAGGCGTCCTTGGAAGACGGATCTTCTGTTCGGCTGAACGGCGACAGCAATGTGCGGACGGCCTTCGGCGCCGAACGCCGCGACGTCTATTTGAAGGGCGAAGGCTTCTTTTCGGTGGCCAAGGACGCAAGACGGCCCTTCTCGGTCTTTACGGCGACCCACCGGATCACTGCGCTTGGAACTCGTTTCAACGTCGATGAACGCAGCGGCGGAGCGGTCGAGGTCAGCGTCCTGGAAGGCCGGGTCGAGGTAGTCGCGCTGAAACATCCGGACCAGCGCCGGGTGCTCGGCGCCGGCGGGCGCCTGTTGGCTCAGGACGGCGGGCTTGGGGCGGCCGCCGTCACGCGTCTGGATACGGCGGCGGATACGCCCGACTGGACCCAGGGCTGGATCGACGCCGAAGACATGACGCTGTCTGACCTGCTGTTGGAGCTTGAACGCCAGTCGCCCGGTCTGCGCGCCGGTTTCGTTGATCCTGACCTGGCCAAACGGCGGATCAGCGGGCGGTTCGGGACGGCCCATCCGGAAAAGGTTCTGGCGGTCGTTGCGGACATGCAGGGGCTGGCCTTACGCAAGGACGCCTCTGGCCGTCTGCTGATCGACCGGTGAGCGAGCGTGAAGCCGGGACGGGCATCTGTTCTGGGCGCAGCGTTGCTGGCGGGCGCGATGCTGTGGGGAACGGCGGCGGCGGCTGAGCCTTCGGCTGTCCAGGTTCGGCGGTTCCAGATCTCGGCCGGTCCTCTGGCGGAGGCGCTTCGCGATCTGTCGCGGCAGGCGGGGGTGGCCGTCATCGCCGACGCGGACCTGGTGCGCGGTCGAACCGCCCAGGACGTCAGGGGACGAACCACGGCAGGGGCCGCCCTGACCCGTCTGCTGGCCGGCAATCCCGACCTGCGCAGCCGCATGGTGGGCGACACGCTGATCGTGGAGCGCGCCGACGCGGTCACGCCTTCCGAACCGCCGCCCTCGGCCGAATTGGAAGAAGTCGTGGTCCTGGGGCGCCGGGGCGCGATCCAGCAGGCGCTTGAGATCAAGCGCGATTATGACGGCGTCAGCGACGTCGTCAGCGCCGACGACCAGGGCCTGCTGCCGACCAGCAATATCGCCGAAAGCCTGGCCCGACTGCCGGGCGTCAACGCCGTTCGCAATCATCAGACGGGCGAGGGCGACCGGCTGACGGTGCGGGGCATGTCCACCGAATGGAACGCCTATCGCATCAATGGGGTGCGGCTGGGCGGGGCGGGCTCGCGGGAGGACAAATTCTATCGCGGCGTCCGCCTCAGCTATCTGCCGCCGGAGGGGGTGCAGAGCCTGATCGTCCGCAAGACCCTGACGCCCGATCTGGACGGCGACGCCCTGGGCGGACTGATCGATATTGAGACCCCTACGGCGTTCGACGCTGCGCACGACTATGTGCGTGTGTCGGCGGAGACCGGCTGGCTGATGCGGTTCGATCAGCCGGGATCGGAAAAGCTGGCCGTGGCGGTGTCGCATCGCTTCTCGGATCGACTGGGCCTGTTCTTCGCCGCCAACTGGAGCGACACCCGATCGCAGTTCGAGATGGTCGGGGGCGACAGCGACGATATGCCTTCGACCTGGTACGAGACAGTCTATTCGACGGGATGGGATTTCGACAGCTTCGTCATGCGCGGCATGGAGCTCGCCTTCGGCGAAACGCGCGTGCGCCGGCTGGGGCTGAACGGCAGCCTCGATTGGCGAGGGCCGCAGCAGGAGCTCCACCTGCGGGTACAGTACAACCGCTATGAAGGCGAGGAATATCGGAACCGCCTCAACTTCCGCAACGATAACGCGAAAGGATCGGAGCGGCTCTTGCAGGTGGATGAGACGCTCACGGGCCTGGCCCAGCCGGATGACGCCGTCATCGGGTCCGATCCCGTCCTGGGCCGCATCTATTCCTACTCGGTGTCCGAGATGAAGGATGTTGATGGGGACGGGATTATTACTGACGCAGATCGCGTGTCCCGGTCCGTGTACAGCATCGCTGGGGCTTCGGGGGTTTGGGATCCGATGGGCTTTCGGTTGCGGCGGTTTTGGGAGGCGACTCAGGAATCTGGTCTCTTATCGTCGATGACGCTGGGCGGGCGGCGTTGGGGCGGTGCTTGGGAGGTCGAGTATGACGTGTCTCTGTCGCGATCAGTGGACGACCTGGACAACGGCGCGACCCTGGAATTCCGGACCGACGCCATAAACTGGCTGGGGAACAGCGGTGTGGAGATCATCGAAACCGGCGACTCGCGCTTTCGCCTTTGGGGTTTGAACGCAGCGGGAATGGCCGGGGTGCAGGATCCGGCTTCCTACGACTTCAGAAGTCTTACAAGCACTTGGGAGAAGACATCCGAAATCCTCGCCCAGGCCCAAGTCGCCTTTACATATTCGCCCGACAGCGAGTGGCTAGAGTCCGTCAAAACAGGCGCGCGCTATATGCGCTCGGCCCGCAAGAGTGTCGAAGGCACGCGTCCGGACTTGATCGGTCCTCAGACCTTGGCGGACCTGGAGGGGCTGTTTGGAACGCCGGTTACGGACCTGTTCGATGGCCGCTATGTCGGGGACTACCGGCTAGGCGTGGTGCTCGACAACGAGCGGATGCTGGAGGAGATCGAACGCGCTTACCGGGGCGAGAGCGATTATTTCACGATCGACCCTGACTACGAGGCAGACGAGGATCCGGAGAATTTTCGGGTCATTGAACAGGTGTTGTCCGCCTACATGATGGGCACAGCGCGATGGGGCGGCGCCGAGCTGACGGGCGGGGTCCGCGTCGAATACACCGCCACGCGAATGCACTTTCCTGTCCTCGACGCGGTTCGTGGAGACGGGAGAGCTCAGAGCAGCAATGATTTCGTTAATATCCTTCCGTCCCTGCACCTGAGGCGCGCGCTGAGCGCCAGCTCCGTGCTACGCGCAGCGATCTGGACCAGCTTCGCGCGACCGGACATTGCACGCATGACGAGTGCTCGCGAATATGTTTATGATCAGGATCCCGATGACGATGGGGACGTCAACCCGAAGTCAGATTGGGTGCTTACCGAGATCCGCGAGGGAAATCCCGACCTCCTGCCAATGGAGGCCACGGCCTATGATCTATCCTACGAACACTATGGCCGATCGACCAGTTGGTCGGCGGCGTTGTTTCACAAGGACATCCGCAACTTTCTATACAGGGCCTCGACAAGCTCCATCCGTGAGGGCGGTCTGGCCGACGAGGGAACCGAGGACGGGGTGCCGGTGCGAGCTTACGTCAATGGGCGATGGGCGCGGATCAGCGGCGTCGAACTGGCGGTACGCCACGGGTTCGACTGGGCCCCGGCGCCGCTGGACGGTCTGGGGCTGACCGCCAATCTGACGTGGCAGGTCAGCCGCGCCGACGCCAACATATCCTGGCGGCCCGGCGACGAGCTTCCGTTCACGGAAACCCCGGAAACGATCGCGTCGCTGGAGTTGCTCTGGCAGGGCGCGGGATGGGAGGCGGCGGTGGGCTGGAGCCGCCAGGCCGGCTTCCTGGAAGGCATGGATAGTTTCGCCAACGATCCCTACGAACAGCCCTACAGTTTCGTGGACGTCAGCCTGCGCAGGCGGCTGGGGGGCGACGGGTCAGCATCCCTGCAGATCCGCAATCTGCTGAACGGTCATACCTATTGGTACACCTTCGGCTCGGGTTCGGAGAACCTGCGCGAATATATTCGCACCGGTCCGACGATCAGCTTGGCCATCAGTCGAAGCTTCTGATCCGCCCTTAGAGCCTGATTTAGGGCGTCAGATTGAAGCGGGAGCATGATTGAGCAGGGTCCGGTCGGGCTCGATGCCCGGTGGACGCCAACAGGCATGTTTCATCGTGGTAAAATTGATGGCGGAATTCTGTCCGTAAAATTGCGTAGCAATCTATTATAAGATCCGAAGGGTAGATCGCCGTAGTTCGGGATCAATCAAATGATCGAATAGCAGTCGGTCGGGTTGATTGAGTATCAATCCATCGGCTCTGTAGTTCATGTAGAATTGCGGAGGCATTCTTGAAGTCCCTATACATGACCGTCGCCCTGGCTCCCTTGTTGCTGGCCACCCCTTCGTTCGCCCAATCAGGACAGGCGCCGGCGCGCCAGACGGCCTGGGAGGCCAGCCGCACCAGGGTGGATGACGATGTCATCGTCACCGGCGTCGCCAAGGCGCGGGACCGGCTGGACAGCGCCACCTCGACCAGCTCCATCGACGACATCGAAATCGCCAAGATCGGCGCCCATTCGATCAGCGACCTGTTCCGCACCATCCCCGGCATTCGCGCCGAGGCGTCGTTGGGCGACGTCAACGGCAACTACACCATCCGCGGCCTGCCGATGGTCGGGACAGGCGCGAAATATGTTCAGTTCCAGGAAGACGGCCTGCCGGTTCTGGAGTTCGGCGACATACTTGGGATGACGCCGGATTACTTCATTCGTTACGACCTGAATGTTGGTCAGATCGAGTCGATCCGCGGCGGTTCGGCCTCCACCTTTGCGTCCAATGCGCCCGGCGGCGTGATCAACCTCATCTCGCAGACGGGCGAGGTCGAAGGCGGCTCGTTCCAAGCCTCTACGGGGCTGGACTACGATACTTATCGCGGCGACTTCAGCTATGGCGGGCATCTCAGCGATACCCTCCGATACCATGTCGGCGGCTTCTACCGGGAAGGGGAGGGGCCTCGTGAGGCCGGTTTCCAGGGCAACCACGGCGGTCAGATCAAGGCCAATATCACCAAGGAGTTTCAGGGCGGCTTCGTGCGCCTGGAGGCCAAATTCCTGGACGATACGGTGATCGGCTACGGTCCCGCGCCGATGCTGGTGTCAGGTACGAACGACGATCCCGACTACAGCCATGTTCCGAACTTTTCCATCACGGGCGACACGCTGACGGCGTCCAACACGAGCACCTTCCCGCTGCTTAACGGGGACAATGCCGTGACGCGGGTCAATCTTCACGACGGAAATCATGCGGTCGTGCGCGCTCTCGGGTTCCAGACGCGCTTCAATCTGCACGGATGGACCATAGCGGAGCATATGCGCTACTCGGATCAGTCGGGCACGGCCGATATGAACTTTCCGCTTGCGGTCTTTCCGGGGACCGTCGCCCCGTTCGCGCTGGGCGGACGGCCCGGCACTCTGGCCTACGCCAGCGGGCCGCAAGCCGGACAGGCGGCAAACCCCGCCACGATCGGAGGAAACGGACTGGTTTCCTATTCGATGCTGGCTCACAGCGATGTCGACAGTTTGAACAACTTCACCAACGACTTGCGCGCAAGTCGGGTGTGGGAGATCGGCGGAAATCAGCTGACGACGACCTTCGGCGTCTACAATGCGGAACAGGACATGAAGTTCGACCGCCAACTGATCCCGTTCCTGCAGGATGTCGCCGGCGGCGGCCAGTCTGCGCTGGTGGACATCTTCAATCTGGACGGCACGCCCCGCACCCAGGACGGCGTCGTCAACTTCTTCGGTCCGGCCGGCCCCGGCTCCAACTCGCGCACCGACGTCACCTACAGCGTCTTCGCGCCCTATGGATCGTTGAACTACCGGATGGGCAAACTGTCGCTCGGCGCCTCGGTGCGGTTCGACAGCGGCGACGTCAGCGGACATACCACCGCCAACACCCTAGCCGATGTCCGGACCATCGACGTCGATAATGACGGGGTCATCTCAGAGGCCGAACAAACCTTCGCCTTCGCTCCGGCCGCCAATGCCACTCCGGTCGATTACAGCTACGACTACACATCCTATTCACTCAGCGCGAACTATCGCATCTCGGAACGCCTCTCGACCTTCGCTCGCTACAGCAAGGGCGCGCGCGCCGCGGCGGAGGCGATCCTGTTTTCGTCGGCGATCAGCTCTGTAGACGGCGATCTGACCGATGCCGAAGCCGCCTATGATCCGGTGAAACAGGCCGAAGTCGGGGTGAAGTTCCGCACCGAGGGCTTGTTTGCGAACGTCACCGGCTTCTGGGCCAAGGTGAGCGAGACGAACCAGCAGATAAAGCCGGATTCCAACGGCATCACCCAGCGTTTGCTGGTCCGGCGCGGCTACAAGGCCATAGGCGCCGAGTTCGAGGGTGGCGTCCGACGGGGGCCGTTCAGCCTTACCGCCGGTGCGACAATCACAAGCGCCGAGATCACCGAGGCGGAAGATCCGACCCTGGTCGGCAAGACGCCGCGTCGTCAGGCCGACGTCATCTACCAACTGATGCCGCAATACGAGACTGATCTGTTCACGGTCGGCGCCAGCATCGTCGGCACCACGGAAAGCTACGCCCAGGACACGAACCTTTTGACCATGCCTGGCTATGCGACGGTCAACGCCTTCGTTCAGGTTCGTCCGATCGAGCGCGTCGTGCTGTCCCTGAACGCCAATAATCTGTTCGACGAAACGGCGATCACGGCGGTGTCGGTGGACTCGTTGCCGTCCAGCGGCGTGGTTATGGCCAACACGCTTTCGGGACGAACCTTTACGGCCGGTGTTCGCATCTACTTCTGACCGGCGGCGTCTGAAGGATCTGAGGGCGGGGTCGCAAGGCACCGCCCTTCAGCCTGTCCGGAGGCTCCAGCGCTAATCCTTCACGCCGCAGACCGACAATGTGCGTCTCAGGTCGCGGGGGCGATCCGTCTGGATCACGTTGGCGTCCAGGGCGAGCAGGGCTTCCAGCCGACGGCAAACGTCCGACGCCCCGGCGGCGACGGCTGTATCGACCTCGCCCAGACTATTGATCCAGATCCGCGCGGGCAGGGCGCGGATGTCTGCGCGCAATCGCGGCGTCAGGGACTCCGGGTCGCCGTGGACGATGGCGACGGGGGCAAGGCCGGCCGTAGCCGTCGCCAGCCCGTCCGGCCGACTGACGCGCGGCATCACCCTGGCGTCGGGCGCCGACCGCCGCACCTGCGCCAGAACCGGGCTGTCGGAATCGAAGAACAGGACCTGGTCCGTCATCCCCAGTCCCTGAACCACGGCCACAATGGGCGCGACCTGATCCGTCTTCAGATCCAGATCCACGAGCACGCGGCCGCAGGTGCTGCGCAGCGCCTCGACCAGGGTGGGCGGCGGTTCCGAACTGTCTTCCAACCGCAGCGCCCGTAGCTGGTCATAGGTCAGGCGCTCGGCCTCGCCGGCGGCGCCGGTGGTGCGCGTCACGGTCTGGTCGTGCATCAGAAAGGGCACGCCGTCGGCCGAGACCTTGACGTCGATCTCGACGATGTCGGTCCCCGCCTGCACGGCTTCCTCTATGGCGGCCAGCGAGTTTTCGGGCGCTTCGAGATGGCCGGCCCGGTGCGCGGCGATCAACACCGCGCCGCGCGGCTTCGCCAGTTCGGTCTGAAGCCGCGACATGACGGCGGTTTCCCCGCAGACCGGATCGGCCAGGGCCGGCGTCGCCGCCAGCCCCGCCGCCAATGCCGCCAGGAGACCAAGAACACCGGGCCGCAGCGTCATTATTGGCCCTCGCGTCGCAGGATCAGCTCCGGCGTCGCCGGCTTCAGATCGGTCAACCGGGCCGGACCCGCGCCGAGCTTGTCCAGCTGGAAGGCGTCATACAGGACGCCGTCCATGGTGAAGGCGCGCACCGTCAGCCGTCCGCCGGCGACTTCGATCTGCTGGAACACCTGGACGCCGCTGCCCTTGCGGAGGGTCCAGTCGATGTCGCCCAAGGGGTACTGCTTCGGCCCCACGTTGGAGACCATATAGACCGGCCCCTGATCGTGCGGCCGACCCCGGCCGTAGGTGTGGTCATGGCCGGCCAGAACCAGATCGACATGATAGCGGTCGAACACCGGCTGAAGCACGGCGCGCAACTCTTCTCCGCTGCGTCCCTGGGCGGTGGAGTAGAGCGGATAGTGCAGGAAGACGACCGTCCAGCGCGCCGGGTTGTTCTCCAGTTGGTTCTCCAGCCAGGTCAGCTGGGCCTGAGCGGACGCGGGATCGTCGTCGAACATGTCAGCGTCCAGCGATATGACCCGCGCGCCTTGATAATCGACCCGATAGACAGTCTCGGACAACGCCTCGGACGGGCCGTTCTCCGGCAGGCTGAACTGAAGCCGCCACTGGGGGGCGAGAAACTGACGCGGCGCGCCCTCGGGCTTCATGTACTCGTGGTTGCCCGGCGTCATCAGCGACGGCGTCTCGGCCAGACGATGCGGGTCCATGTCGAACCACTGGCCCCATTCGCCGTCATTGTCCGCGCGGTTGATCAGGTCGCCGGCGAACAGCATGAAGGCGGCGTCCGGGGTCTGGCGCAGGGCGCGGCGCACGGCCAGGCCACCCATGGAGCGGATGTCGTTCTGGACGTCGCCCATATAGAGGAAGGTGAAGGGGCGGGCCTCGGCGGCGGCGGTCTTCACCTGGCGCCAGGGCGACCAGGCGCCGTCCTTGCCCACGCGATAGACGTATTGGGCGTCGGGCGTCAGGCCGGTCAGCCGCACGCTGTAATAGTCGGCGGACACCTGCTCTTCGTCGCGCGTGACGAAGGCGGCGGACGTGCGCTGTGCGGGCAGACGAACGGCCTGCGACGGATAGGCCGGGCCAGGCGTCAGGGTCGCATATTCGATGAAGCCGTCGCCCGCGCCCGCTTCGGCGCGCCAGTTGAAGGCCAGGCTGGTCGAAGGCGTCTCGGTCAGATTGACGATGACCCGCTCGGGCGCAGACGTCGTTTGGGGTTCAGCTCGGACGGTTGGGGCGGCGGCGAAGGCCAGGACGCTGCAGGACAGGGTCGCGGCGAGGCGCAGGGACAGGCGCATGGAATATCCTCAATGTCAGGAAAGAGAGCCGCTCGCGGGACGTTTCCCGCGAGCGGAAGCCGCGATCAGAGCCGCCAGTTCAGGCTAATGCTTATGTAGCGGCCGTTTTCTATGTAGTCACGAACGCCACCATCTCCCTCTCCAAAAGTGTAGTAGTATGTATAGTTGTCCAGTAAGTTCTGCACCTTGAATGTTGCCGTCATGTTTGGTGTGATCTGGCGTCGCGCCATCAAGTCGACGAACTGATAATCTTGTTCGTAAGGGTCGTTTCCGTAGTCTTCAATATCTTCCAGCGACACGTCTTGATAGTTGTAGGCGATATAGGCCTCCCAGCCGTTGCGTTCCCAGAACACTTCCAGATTTACGATGTGGTCGGGGGTTTCCATGAACGGCAGGGTGTAGCCTTCGGGATGCCAGGACAGGCCGGTCTCCGCTTCCGACCTTTGAATGGTGGCGTTTATCGCCACGCCCAGGCCGTCGAACGGCGCCGGCAGCCAGTGCAGCTGTTGACGCGCGTTGATCTCGACGCCGCGGATCTCGGCCTTGCGGCCGTTCAACGGCATGGAGACGGACACCCCCGACGGGTCGTCATATTCGCCCGCCGTGCCGTCTTGGATGACGGACGACGACGAGCGGAACAGGAATTTGTCGATGTCCTTGTAGAACAGGGCGAGCGAATAGGCGCCGGTGCGGCCGTTGTAATATTCCGCCGAGAGGTCGTAGTTGACCGAGGTCATCGGTTTCAGGTCGGGGTTGCCCTGAACGATGCCTTCGAGCACCCATTCATTGGTCGGATTGGTGACGCCGTCGCCGTCGGGATCGCTGTCGTAGCTGTATTCCTTGACCGAGGTCATCCGGTTGATGTCCGGACGCGAGACGCTGGTCCAGATCGCCGCGCGCAGCTTGGCGTTCCGGCTGAGGTCATAGTTGACGTGGATTGAGGGCAGCCAGTTGGTGAAGCCCGAGGTGTCGGTGGTGTAATCCTCGCCTTGCACTGGGTCTTCGGTCCAGGCGCGAATGTCGTTGCTGGTGTCTTCGACCCGTACCCCGGCAATCACTTCCGCCGCGCCGAAACGAGCCGTGCCCATCGCATAGGCCGATACCACCTGCTCGTCGTAGAACCAGGATGAGGCGTAGTCGATCGAGTCCGTCTCATCCAGCGTCAGCAGAGTAGAGTTCCCCGCCTTGGCGCGCTCGATCTCGGCCAACATTTTGTCGGTGTCGATGACGGCGCCGAGTTGATACTGACCAGTGTACCGACCGTCGAACATGTCGGTGACCGTCTCGCCGAACAGGGCGGAATAGTCCGCCATCGTGCCCTGGGGCTCCAACTCCATAAGCGTACCATCCAGCCGCTCACGTTCTGACTTGTAATATTTGGCGCCGACACGGATCTCCTGTAGCCATGATCCGGTCGGCTCGTAGCGCAGGTTGAACTGGGCCTGGTTTAAGGTTTCCTTAGTGCCGCCGTAGCTGGCGCTCAGGCTGGACGCTGTGTATTCGCTTAGATCTTGGACAGCTTCCATGCCGGCGGGGTTCAACACCCACTTCAGATACTGTGGTTCGCCCTGGCTGACGATCTCGATCCCGTCGTTGCCGTACCAGCCATAAGCCGTACGACCGAAGTACATTTCGTAGCTATCGACAATGTTGTCTTCCGAACTCGAATGCGAAAGATCATAGTCGATTGTGAAGGCGCCCAGTCGGCTCTCGCCGCCGAAGTTCACCATTTGCAGTATGCCCTCCGTCGTGCCGCCTTCCCAATAACGGCGCAGACGGAAGCCCTGCGGGTCCCACGAGCCCGATGACCCGTTCAGACTATAATAGCCGGTGGAACCCTTGTCCGCGTCAGTAATGATGCCGTCTTTGTCGCGGTCTACGACCTGATCGGTCGTATAGCTGTAGATCGCCCCCTTGGATCCATAGCCGACGACGGCGTCCGAAGGTTGAACCAGGTCGCCTGCCGCCTTATCGACCTGCTCGAGGCGCGCCGAGGCGCTGGTGCCGGCCTCGTTGCGGAAGTTCAGGCGGTTCCTGAACTGCGTCTCTTCATACTCGTTGTACTGGCCGCGCAGGTGGAAGTCGTGGTGGTCGCCGCGCCAGTCCAGCGACCCGTTGAAGCCCCAACGCGTCACATCCGTGTCGCCAGTGGACATTTCCAGACCGCGGGTGACGAAAGTCTGGGGGTCGAAGTCCAGGCTCTGGGCTGAACTGTACCAGGTGCTGGGCATATTATCCCCAGAGTTGCCGATCTGCTCGAACTGCGAGGCGCGCTTCGAATAGTTGCCGGTCACGAACAGGCCCAGACGATCCGAGAACTGCTTGCCGAAGGCGACGTCCGCCGCCCACGATGTCCGGTCGTCGCGCTGTTGCAGCACGGTGCCCTCGATCGAGCCGGCGACATGGGTCGGATCATAGTCGAAGGCCGTCGGCGTCTTGATATCGACGGTGCCGCCGATGGCGTCGCCGTCCATATAGGGCAGCAGGCTCTTGTAGACGGTGATCGCATCGACCCCCGAGGTCGGCAGGAAGCTCAGACGGACGCCGCGGAAGAAGTTGTCGTCGGGCGACCCGGTTCCGCCCATACGCACGCCATTGACGGCATAGGCGTTGTACTCGGTGGACATCCCCCGGACGACGACCCGGTCGCCCTCGCCGGTGAAGTGGTTCCGCACCGCCGACACGCCGGGAATACGCGACGCAGCCTCGGTCAGGTTCGACGACGGCAGCTTGCCCATGTCGTCGGCGCTGACGCTGTCCGAGATCATGTCGTTGTCGCGCTTCTCATCGATCGAGCGGCGCAGGCCCTTCAGATAACCGGTGACGACGACTTCATCGAGTACGGTCGCCGGCGGGGCGGCTTCGGCAGGCGTCGCGCCCGCCTGAGGCTGAGCCTGAGTCTGGGCCTGAGTTTGGGCCTGAGTTTGGGCCGCGGCCCAGTGCGGAAACGCGGCGACGAGCGCCAGGCCGCAGGCGGCGGCCATATAGCGAGATTTGGTCTTGAGCATGTGATCCCCCGTGATCTGCTACGGCGCAGACGGGGGAGAGACGGGCTGGCCATCCAAGTCTGACAGGCGTCATCAAGATTTCATCCGGCTGTCGCTGATCCGCAGATTTCGGGCGCGGTCGGCGTGAATAATCCTGCGAGCAGGCCGCCGCTGAAGCCTTGTTGTCACAACCGACTTCTATGAACTTGGCGCATCGACGCCGAGGCGAACCTGGGCCGTCGTCTCAGCACGGACCCGCCATGCCCCAGATCGACCGCCGCGGCCTGTTGGCCGGCCTCGCCGCCGCCGCCGCCTTTCCCTCGCTGGCGCGGGCGCTGAGCATTGCGCCCAAGGTGCGGACCGGCACGATCCAGGACGTCGAACATGTGGTGATCCTGATGCAGGAGAACCGGTCCTTCGATCACTACTTCGGCACGATGAACGGCGTGCGGGGCTTTTCGGACCCCCATCCGGCGCCGGCGCCCGCCATAGACGGCAAGGCCCGCGACGTCCTGCTCCAGCATGACGGCGGCGGCGAGGGGCCGGCCTGGCTGGCCCCCTTCGCGCTGAACACGCGCCAGACCTTCGCCCATATGCGGGTCGAGGGCACGCCGCACAGCTGGTCGGACGCCCAGGCGGCCTGGGACGAGGGGCGGATGGGGCGCTGGCCCGAGGCCAAGCACGCCCATTCGATGGGCTATTACGAGCAGGCCGACATTCCTTTCCAGTACGCCATGGCCGACGCCTTCACCCTGTGCGACGCCTATTTCTGCTCGCTTCAGACCGGCACCAATCCGAACCGCGTGATGCTGTGGTCGGGCACGAACGACGGGTCGGGCGCGCGGGGCGGACCCTGTATCGGCAATTCGCACGACGAACTGCCGCGCAACGGCGGCGACGAGGAGCCCTATCGCTGGACCACCTATGTCGAGCGGTTGCAGGCGGCGGGCATCGACTGGCGCGTCTATCAGGACATGGCCGACAATTTCACCGACAATCCCCTGGTCGGGTTCGACGCCTTTCAGAAGGCGGTGGCCGGCGCGCCGGGATCCGATCCGGCCCTGGTCGAGCGGGGACTGACCACGCGGGCGCTGGACGGACTGAAGGCCGATGTCCTGGCCGGGCGACTGCCCCAGGTCTCCTATGTCATCGCCACCGCCAGCGGTTCGGAACACCCCGGCCCGTCCAGCCCGGCCCAGGGCGCCGACTATACGGCCCAGGTGATCGACGCCCTGACTGCCGACCCGGACGTCTGGGCGCGCACGGTCCTGCTGGTCAATTTCGACGAGAACGACGGCTTCTTCGACCATGTGCCGCCGCCGGCGCCGCCGTCGCGCGACGCCCAGGGCGGCCTGCGGGGCGGCTCGACCGTCGATCTGACGGGCGAGCACCATCTTCAGCCCGCCCGTGCCGACAAGCAGCTGGACCTGCCGCAGTATCGCGGGCGTCCCTACGGCCTGGGCCCACGTGTGCCCCTGTATGTGCTGTCGCCGTGGAGCCGGGGCGGGAAGGTCAATTCCGAGGTGTTCGACCACACCTCGGTGATCCGCTTCCTGGAGGCCAGGTTCGGGGTGATGGAGCCCAATATCTCGCCTTGGCGTCGCGCCGTCTGCGGCGACCTGACCTCCTGCCTCGACTTCAGCGGCTCGGACGCCCGGCTGGTTTCACTGCCCGCGACCCACGACGAGGCGGTGCGCGCCGCCGCCCTGGCCGGACGCACCACTCCGCCGATCCCGACGACCCCGGCGCGACCCGAACAGGCCGCCGGCTTCAGACCGGCCTGCCCCAGCGTCTATGCGCTGGAGTGCGAGCGTGAAACCCTGGCCGACGGCGGCGAGCGTCTGTCCTTCATCAACACCGGCGCGCGGGCGGCGGTGTTCCACGTCTATGACCGTCTGGACCTGGAGACCGGCCCCCGGCGCTATACGGTCGAGGGCGGCAAACGGCTTCAGGACATATGGGCGGGATCGGGCGGCGTGGATCTGCAGGTCATGGGCCCGGAGGGCTTCCATCGCCGCTTCGTCGGATCGGGCGCGGCTCGGACGGTGTCCGCGCGGCTGGATTGGTCGGGTCCGGCGCCTGTCCTGGTGCTGACCGGCAAGGGCGCGGCGCGGGTCGATCTCGGCCAAGGCGAACAGAGCCTCACAGTCGATGACGAACACAGGCTTCGCATCGACGGGATGGACGCCAATCAGACCTATGACCTGTCCGTCGAGGCCGGCGGCTGGCGAAGCGAGTTCGCCGGCCGGGCTCCGGCCACGCCGCCCAGGGGTTGATCAGCCGCCCCGGCCGTCCGCGACAAAGGCGGCGACCGTCGGGAAGGATTTGCCCTGAGGACGCATGTCCTCGCAGGCGAAGGACTTAAGCCCGCCATAGACGCCGCCCGACGGGGTGGCGTCCCAGGCGCTCTCCTCGGCGTAACGGTCCGTTTCCGCCCCGTCCGGGCCATGGCTTATAGTCGCGACCGTGCGGGACTGACCGTCCGAACAGCGGATGGCGACTTCCTCGACCTCGTGGCTCAGATCGGTCGCGTCGCCCTGGGCGGGGACGCGGGCGAAACGGACGGTGGCGACGCCGTCCGTGGCGGCAAGTGTATCCAGATCGACGATGTAGACGGTCTTGTCGGTGGCTGAAAACCGGGTCCAGGTCTCTGCCGCCACTGGCGACGCTGCGGCCAGGACGCCGAGGCTCAAGACTGTCAGTTTGGCGATTCCGCGCATGATGATCCTCCCGTGAAGAGAGGGATTTGATACCCGTGATCGTCTGATTTCAAGTCGGGTTCCAGTTCCGGGTTCCCGACGCCTCGACCAGGTTCAGGGGCGGGCGCGACTGGGTAGGGCGGCGACCTCTTCGGCGTTCAGCGACTTGGTCACGAAGGCCCGGCACGCGCCCGATCCGAATGAAGAGCCCGGCACGATGACATGGACGGAATCGCCGACGCAGACATTGTCCGATCCGCCGACCGTCGGCGTCACGGCGATAGAGATCGCGGAATCAAGATCGGGGCATCCGCCGGCGGTGTTGATCAGGAAGACATCGTCGCGCAGCGAGCGGATATAGAGGTCCGACTGTTTATCGACACGGAAGTTACGGATGTTGTCGGTGCGGAAACAGCGGGCTGTCGAGGTCTCGCCCTCGGCGACGGCCGCCGTGTTCGCGGCGGGCGCGCAGGCGGAAAGGCTGAGGGCGGCGGCTGTCGAGGCGACCAAGCTCAAAGACAGAATACGCATCGAAGATCCCCTTGCTGTCGGCACGTCAACCAAACCCCGACGCAGATGAACACAGTCTGAACCACGATCAGGTCGCCGACGCCCGATCAGGATCGATCCGCGCCGCGAACGCTGAGGCAAGCGGCGAGGGGGCGCCGGAAATCAGCGCGACGACATGCTCGCCCAGCAAGGGGGCCACGCAAAGGCCGCGCGATCCCAGACCGGTCAGGACATAGACCCCGTCCGCCCGACGACCGGCCAGCGGCAGGCGGTCGCGCGTGGTGGCGCGAATGGCCACGCGGCGATGGCGGTCGCTCGCCTCGACCTGATCCGCCAGTCGGGGCAGGCGGGCGCGCAGGGTGTCCAGGTTTTGGGCGCTTTCAGCGTCCCGGGGTTCCAGCGCCACGTCGCCGCGCGCGTGGGTCGCGCCAAACAGGAAGCCGGTCTGCGTCGGCGCGACATAGCCGCCCCAGGCCGTAGCGGGCACGAACGCTCCCTCGCACCAGTCGGCCTGGCCTCGCATCGGCGTCAGGCCGTTCGCCGGCGACAGGTCGGCCGACCCCCAGCCTGCGGTCACGACGACGGCCTCCGCCTGGGCCAGCACCTGGCCCTCGGCGTCATGAATGATCCAGCGGTCGGCGTCCCGTGTGATCCGGGCGGCGAAACCCTTCACCACTTCCGCCCCGGCCAGCCAGGCGGTCAAGGCGGCGGCGGGTTGGATGACGCGGGCGTCGGCCATCAGCAGGCCGCCATCCGCGGTCGGTTCGCCCAACCGCGCCGCCGCCGCCTCAGCGTCGATGACGGTCATGGCGCCCTCGCGCCAGATCGGCTGGGCCGCGATCTTGGCGAAGCGCGCCGCGTCGCGCGGCGCCTGGGGCAGTTGCAGCACGCCCCGAGCCAGCACGGCGCCGGGCGTGGCCTCATACAGATGTCGCGCCCGTTCCAGCGCCTGGGCGTAAAGGCCGGCGATGGCCTGATCCCCGGCGTCCAGTCGCGGCGTCGCCAGACCGGCGGGAAAACCCGATCCGCCCGCGCCGGGCCGATCGCATTCGATAACGATAGGGGCGATCCCGGCGGCGATCAGAGCGCGCACGACAGCGGCTCCGGCGATCCCGGCGCCCACCACAGCGACGCGGGCAGGGGGGGCGGTCGCGGGGGCGTCCGCGGGCCCGCCTGCCAGCCGCGCTTCCAGCCGTTCGCGCTTGCGACCGTGGCCGGGCTTCTTCTCCACGACGAAGCCGCGTTCAGACAGTCCGCGCCGCACCGCCCCCGCCACGGTGAAGGTGGCCAGGCGCGCATGGGGCGCCGAACGGGCCGCGATCCCGTCCATCACCTCGGGCGACCACATGCCGGGGTTCAACGCCGGCGAAAACCCGTCCAGAAACCAGGCGTCCGCCTGTCCGGACCATTGCTCCAGCGCCCAGGCGGCGTCGCCGACGGCCAGGTCGAGGACAGCGTGAAACTGGGGCAGGTCGACACGGTGGAACCCCGGCGTCCGGTCTGGCCAGGCCTCGATCAGGGCCTGAGCCGCCTCGGCCAGCTCTGGCCAGTTCGACAGGGCGCGTCCCGCTTCTTCGGCGGTCAGGGGAAAGCCCTCGATGGAGAAGATGTGCAGCCGCCCGCCTTCCGGCCGGGTCCGCCGCCACAGGTCCAGCAGGGCGACGATGTTCAAACCGGTGCCGAAACCCAGCTCTGCGACCGTGAAACGGCATCGCCCGGCCCAGGCGTCCGGCAGGCCGCAGCCCTCCAGAAACACCGCACGCGTCTCGGCCAGTCCGTCGTCGCGCGAAAAATAGACGTCGCCGAACCGCCCGGAGCGGGGCTCGTCTTCATCGGTCCAGGTCAGGCGCGGAGAGGTGTCGTCGCTGATCATGGCGCGGCTCTAGCACCTCTGACCCCATTACGAAAAAGGCCGCCTCGGTGCGGAGGCGGCCCTGTTCGTGAACGCCGAAGTTCAGTGCCCTTCGTTGTGAGCCGCGCCGTGATCGTCGCCGTGCCCGGCTCCGTGATCGGCGGGGGGCGGCGCCACAGCGGCGGCATGGGTCGTGTCGCCGGCGGGCGGGGCGCTTTCAGCCGTCATGGCGGCTCCCGCGTCCTCGGCGGCTTCATTCGCGGTGGCGGCGGCCGCAGCTTCTGCGGCGGCTTGATCGGCGGTCAGGACTTCGTCAGCAGCAGCGCCGGCGGCCTCGACGGCGTCGCTCGGGGCTTCGTGGTGTTCTTCTTCCGGCGCCTTCTGGCATCCGGCGATGACGAGGGCGGCCACCGAGGCGGCGACAAGGGCGGCTATGCGCATGGGGGAAGTCCTCCGAAGGCTGTTCGCGAGGTCTGAAGCCTCGCCTGAAACGATACGACCGGCGTCGACCCTGGAGCAAGTCGGCGCCGGCCGTCAGCGGTCTGCAAACGTTGCGCGAACCCGGCGTTCCGCTTGTTCAGTCTCAGTCGCTGCCGATATTGTTCAGCACTTCTTCCATCTCGGCGAAGGAGGGCTGGCAGGCGGACGGGATGTCGCCCCGGCCGATCTCGACCGAAATCTGGGCGGCGTTGCCGTGCAGGTGGGCGATCAGCACCGACTGGATCATCTTGTAGTAGGCCGCTTCCTCATTGATGATCGCGGTCAGGCGCGCCGCGAACGGTCCCACCAGGCCATAGGCCAGGAACACGCCCATGAAGGTGCCGACCAGGGCGCCGCCGATCATGCCGCCCAGGACCGCCGGCGGCTCGGTGATCGAGCCCATGGTCTTGATGACGCCCAGCACGGCGGCCACGATGCCCAGGGCGGGCAGGCCATCGGCCAGGGTCTGCAGCGCATGGGCGTTCTCGAGATGCTCGTGGTGATGCTTCTCGAGCTGCTTTTCCATCGCATCTTCGACCTGGTGCGGATCTTCCAGGTTCATCGTCATCATCCGCAGGGTGTCGCAGATGAAATCGACCGCGAAATGGTCCTTCAGCACCTTGGGGTACTTCTGGAAAATCGTCGATTCCTTGGGCTTTTCGATGTGGCTTTCCAGGGCGACCACGCCCTTGGATTTCATCGTCTTGGTCAGCTGGAACAGCAGGGACAACAGATCCTTGTAGTCCTGCTTCTTCCACTTCGGCCCGGCAAAGGTCTTGCCCAGCCCCCCCATCGAGCCCTTGATGACGGTCATGGAGTTGGAGATCAGGAAGGCCGCGATGCCCGCTCCGCCGATCGCCATCAGTTCGTGAGGCGCGGCGTGGATGATGACGTCGAACTTGCCTCCAGAGATGGCGTAGCTGCCGAAGACGAGACCGAACAGCAGCACAATGCCGATGATCTGAAACATGTGACGCAATACCCTGACCCGAGAGGGCCTAAGGATGGGCCTTTAATGATTAAGACGGCGTTTCGCGAACGCCGTCTTATCTCGTTTCAGAGGCGGCCTTCGCCGTTCAGAATGGCGGTGCGCGCCGCCGGCGTCAGCTTCTGATAGCCGGTCTTGCCGCCACGGACATACAGGGCCGAGCCGGTCTTTTCCGGCTCGAAGCCGTCCGCCACCAGGTCGGCCTTGCGGTATTTGAACGTGCCGGTCGTCTCGGCCGCTTCGATCAGCCGCACGAACACGGGCTGGGCATAGGCGGGCAGGCGTTCCTCGACATGGGCGGCGAAGGCCTTGGGATCGAACTTGGCGTCGGTCACCAGGGCGGCCATGCCGGCCTTGCCTTCCTGACCAGGCACCGGCACGCCATAGACGATGGCCTCCGACACGCCCGGCGCCTCCATCAGGGCCTGTTCGACCTCTGAGGTCGAGACGTTCTCGCCCTTCCAGCGGAAGGTGTCGCCCAGGCGGTCGACGAAGTAGAAATAGCCTTCGGCGTCCTGTTTCATCAGGTCGCCGGTGCGGAACCAGCGGTCGCCCTTCTTGAAGACGTCGGTCAGGATCTTCTTCTGCGAGGCGGCCTTATCGGCATAGCCCGAGAAGTCGTGGCGGATGTCGTTGCCGATCTCGCCGATCGCTTCGCCGATTTCGCCGACCTTGGCCAGTCGGCACAGGCCGTCCGTGCCGCGGATCGGCTGTTCGCTGTCCACGTCGAACTGAACCAGCCGGATATTGATCTGCTTCTTCAGATAGCTGGGCACGCGACCGATGGCGCCCTGTTTGCCGTCGAAGTTGAACAGGGAGACATTGCCCTCGGTCGAGCCGTAGAACTCCAGCACGTCGGGAATGGCGAACCGGCTCTGGAACTCGGGCCAGACGTCCGCGCGCAGGCCGTTGCCGAAGGCGAGCCGCAGCTTGTGCTTCTGCTCATAGGCCTGGGGCGGGCAGTTCACCAGATAACGGCACAGCTCGCCGATATAGACGAACATGGTCGCCCCGGACGCCACCACGTCGGGCCAGAAGCTGGAGGCGGAGAAGCGTTTGCGGATGACAAGCCGGGCGCCGTTCAACAGGGCCGCCCCGACCCCGACCAGGCCGCCGGTCGAGTGATACAGCGGCAGGACGTTGAAGATCCGGTCCTTCGGCGTCGAACGCGTGGCGCCGGCGAAGGCGCGCATATAGGTCCGGGCGCGCGAATGGGGGATGCGCGCCGCCTTCGGCAGGCCCGTGGTGCCCGAGGTGTAGATGTACAGCGCGGTGTCCCGGTTGGTCAGGCCCTCGCGCACCGAACGGGCAGGGCGCACGGACGAGGCGCCACGCACAGGCTTGTCCAGGCCACGCCGGTCGCTGGTCTCGTCCTCGTCGCCCAGACCCAGCACCCACAGCATCAGGCTGTGGCCGACCAGGGGACGGGTCGCCTCGATCTGACGCCAACAGTCCTCGTCCGCCACCACCTGGAAGGCGTTGGAGATGGTCAGGCAGTGGGCCAGGCCCGGCCCGCTGAGGTTGGTGTTGATCAGGGCCGTGGCGATGCCGACCTTGGAGAAACCGATCCAGGCCGCCAGATATTCGACCCGGTTGGTCATCATCAGGGCGATGGTGTCGCCGCGGTTCAGACCCCGACCCTTGGCCCAGTGACCGTAGCGGTTCGCCATGGCGTCCAGGTCGCGATAGGTCAGGCTGCGGCGCTCGTCCTCAAGGGCCACATTGTCGGGGAATTTGTCGACGGCTTCTTCAATGTCGTCGCACAGCAGAACGTCGCTATCCAGCTCGATCGGCTTGATGCGCTTGAGCAGACGGAACAGGCCGCGTGCGAAACGCACGTCCCTACCGATATTCGCTACCAAACCCATGCTCGCCGTTACTCCGGTCTATGCGTGTTCCACCCGCCCTCGTGATGAACGAAGGCAGCCCGTTCGGTCAACCGCGTGGCGAACAAACGCCTTGGAAACCGTCGCGATCATTGCAGGCCGTGTCTCATTTGTTCCGGTGACGTTGGGGAAATCCAGAGCGGGCCTGCGGATTTTCCCATTTGTTCGGTGTTTTCAGGCGCGGGAAAGATCCGACCTTGCCCCGAATGGACCTAGCGTGGCGGCAGTTCCGGAAACTCCAGCCGGCTGACGTCATAGCCCAGCGCCCGCGCCCGATCCGTCAGGGCCCGCACCTCGGCGTCGCTGGGGACTTCCCGCGTATAGATGAATAGCCGCTCGAACGTCGGGTCCGCCGATATGAACCAGCTGTAGTCGTCCGCCCGGTCCAGCACCCAATAGTCCCAGGTCACCAGACCGTGCAGATAGCGAACCCGCAGCTTGGCGTTCATGCCCGGATCCAGGATACGCCCCCCGCCTTCGATGGCCTTCTCCTTGCCTTGCGGCGAACCGACCTGACAGGTGTCGCGCACATCGATACGGTCGCCGCCGACCGGGGTGTAGATCGACGCCCCCGCCACGCAGCCGTCCGTCAACCGGTCGGGCAGGCGGGCGATCTCCAGCCAGCGTCCCGACCACAGCCGTTCCAGCTCTATGGCCTTGGTCGGCTGCGGCGCTCGATATTCGGACGGGGAGGGCGCGGTGACGCAGCCCGAAAGCGAGGCGAGCAGGCCGGCGGACAGCGCCAGGGCGGCAGTCAGAGATTTCATTGATAGCACCGGCTTTCTGTTTCGCCATCAAGGCGCAACATGCTGTCTAGGTTCCGCCAACAAGGCGCGGCACGATCACGCCCGTCTGCAAAATCTCACAGCGACTACCAGTATCAATCGCTTGCGACCCATTGCACAGTATCGTTTTACGTCAGGCCTCTATGGAGACCTGCCCTGGTGGACGCCGCTATCCTGACCGAAGTCCTGAACACATCCAGCCTGACCCAGCCCGATCCTTCGCGGTTGACCCATCTTCAGCGCCTGGAGGCCGAGAGCATCCATATCATGCGCGAGGTGGCGGCCGAGGCCGAGCGCCCGGTCATGCTGTACTCGATCGGCAAGGATTCGGCGGTGATGCTGCACCTGGCGCGGAAAGCCTTCTATCCGTCCAAACCGCCGTTCCCCCTGCTGCACGTCGATACGACATGGAAGTTCCGCGCCATGTACGCGATGCGCGAACAGGCGGCGGCCGATCTGGGGGTGGAGCTTCTGGTCCACCAGAACCCCGAGGCCGTCGCACGCGGGATCAATCCGTTTGATCACGGCTCGGCCCTGCACACCGACCTTTGGAAGACCGAGGGGCTGAAACAGGCCCTGACGCTGCACGGCTTCGACGCGGCCTTCGGCGGCGCCCGGCGCGACGAGGAGAAGTCGCGGGCCAAGGAGCGCATCTTCTCCTTCCGCACCGCCGAGCACCGCTGGGACCCCAAGAACCAGCGGCCCGAGCTCTGGCGGCTCTACAACACCCGCAAACGACCGGGCGAGAGCATCCGCGTCTTCCCCATCTCCAACTGGACCGAGCTGGACGTCTGGCAATACATCCACCTGGAGCAGATCCCCATCGTGCCCCTGTACCTCGCCGCTGAGCGGCCGGTGGTCGAACGCGACGGCGCCCTGATCATGGTGGACGATGACCGGTTCCGGCTGCGTCCCGGCGAGACGCCCCAGATGAAGTCCGTCCGGTTCCGCACCCTGGGCTGCTACCCCCTGACCGGGGCGGTCGAGAGCACGGCCGCGACCCTGCCCGAGGTCATTCAGGAAATGCTGCTGACCACCACCTCCGAACGTCAGGGCCGGATGATCGACCACGACCAATCCGCCTCGATGGAGAAGAAGAAGCAGGAGGGCTATTTCTGATGGCTCACCAATCGGACCTGATCGCCGCTGATATCGGCGCCTATCTCGACGCCCACCAGCACAAGAGCCTGCTGCGTTTCATCACCTGCGGCAGCGTGGACGACGGCAAGTCCACCCTGATCGGCCGGCTGCTCTACGACTCCAAGATGATCTTCGAGGATCAGATGGCGGCGTTGGAGGCGGACAGCCGACGTGTCGGCACCCAGGGCGGCGACATCGATTTCGCCCTTCTGGTCGACGGTCTGGCCGCCGAGCGCGAACAGGGCATCACCATTGATGTGGCCTATCGCTTCTTCTCGACCGAGAAGCGCAAATTCATCGTCGCCGATACGCCCGGCCACGAGCAATACACCCGCAACATGGTCACCGGCGCCTCGACCGCCGACGCCGCCGTCATCCTGATCGACGCCCGGCGCGGCGTCCTGACCCAGACCCGGCGGCACGCCTATCTGGTCAGTCTGCTGGGCATTCGGCATGTGATCCTGGCGGTCAACAAGATGGACCTTATGGGCTGGTCGCAGTCCGTGTTCGACGCCATCGTTTCCGACTTCCGCGCCTTCGCCGGCCAGATCGGGCTCAAGACCTTCGACGCCATCCCCATGTCCGCCCTGCGCGGCGACAATATCACCGAGGCCAGCGCCCATTCGCCCTGGTACGCCGGTCCGTCGCTGATGAGCCTGCTGGAGACGCTGGAGGTCGGGGACGACCTCCAGGCCGATCCGTTCCGCCTGCCGGTGCAATGGGTCAACCGGCCCAACCTCGACTTCCGCGGCTTCTCCGGCCAGATCGCCGCCGGAACCGTGCGCCCCGGCGATCCCGTCCGCGTCCTGCCGTCGGGCAAGACCTCGACCGTCGCCCGCATCGTCACCGCCGACGGCGATCTGGCCCAGGCCGTCGCCGGCCAATCGATCACCCTGACCCTGGCCGACGAGATCGACGTTTCGCGCGGCGACGTTCTGGCCAGCGCCGACGCCCCGCCCGAGGCCGCCGACCAGTTCGAGGCCACCGTGGTCTGGATGGACGACGAACCCCTGCTGCCGGGCCGTCCCTATCTACTGAAGATCGGCGCCAAGCTGGTCGGCGCCACCATCACCGAGCCCAAGCACAAGGTGAACGTCAACACCCTGGAGCAGCAGCCGGCCAAGCGGCTGGAGCTGAACGAGATCGGCGTTTGCAACCTGTCGCTGGACGCTCCCGTCGCCTTCGCCCCCTATGGCGAGAACAAGGATCTGGGCGGTTTCATCCTGATCGACCGGATCTCGAACCGCACGGTCGGGGCGGGCCTGCTGAACTTCGCCCTGCGTCGCGCCCACAATATCCACTGGCAGGCCCTGTCGGTCGACAAGGCCGCGCGCGCCACGATCAAGAACCAGACGGGCCGCGTCGTCTGGCTGACCGGCCTGTCCGGCGCCGGCAAATCCACCATCGCCGATCTGGTCGAAAAGCGCCTCTACGCCGACGGCCGTCACACCTATCTGCTGGACGGCGACAATGTCCGCCACGGCCTGAACCGCGACCTGGGCTTCACCGAGGAGGACCGGGTCGAGAACATCCGCCGCGTCGCCGAGGTGTCGAAACTGATGGTGGACGCCGGCCTGATCGTCCTGGTCAGCTTCATCTCCCCCTTCCGCGCCGAGCGACGCCTGGCGCGCGACCTGCTGGGGCCGGGCGAGTTTGTCGAGGTTCACGTCGACACGCCCCTGGCCGTCGCCGAGCAGCGCGACGTCAAGGGCCTCTACAAGAAGGCCCGCGCCGGCGAACTGAAGAACTTCACCGGCATCGACAGCCCCTACGAAGCCCCTGAAGCGCCCGAGATCGTCGTGGACACCACCACCATGTCCGCGGAAGACGCCGCCGAACGCATCGTCGCCTGGCTGGACGGCCGGTTCTCGACCGAGGATTTCAGCATCTGATCCGGTGGGGGAGGGCGGCGGTCAGCCGTTCTCGTATCCCCGCCACCATTTAACGAAGCGCGGCAGGCCCTCGGCCAGGGTGACCTTGGGTTTGTACCCCGTCAGGGCGTTCAGCTTGGAGACGTCGGCATAGGTGGCGGTGACGTCGCCGGGCTGCATGGGCCGCATGATCTTCTCCGCCTCGGTTCCCAGGGCGTCTTCCAGGGTGGTGATCATCTCCATCAGGCCGACAGGCGAGCTGTCGCCGATGTTGTAGACTTCGTGCCCGCCCTGCGCCGGCGGATGGTCCAGCACGCCCACGATCCCATCGACGATGTCGTCGATATAGGTGAAGTCGCGCGCCATCTTGCCTTCGCCATAGACCTCGATCGCCTCGCCGCGCGCGATCTTCCGCGTGAAGCTGAAATAGGCCATGTCGGGCCGGCCCCAGGGGCCATAGACGGTGAAGAAGCGCAGGCCCGACTGGGGGAAGCCGTACAGTTTGGCGTAGCTCTGGCTCAGCAGTTCGCACGACCGCTTGGTCGCCGCGTACAGCGACACCGGCTCCACCGTCGGATCGTCCTCGCGGAAACCCGCCCCTTCCAGCGGCCGGTCGCCATAGACCGAGCTGGACGAGGCGTAGACCAGATGGGTCACGCCGTTGTGCCGCGCGGCCTCCAGCATCGACAGATGGCCCGCCAGATTGGACCGCTCATAGGCGAAGGGGTTCTCGATCGAATAGCGAACCCCGGCCTGGGCGGCGAGGTGGACGATCCGCTCCACGCCCTTGTCGCGCACCAGGGCCAGCATCTGTTCGTGGTCGGCGATGTCGGCCCGCACCATGGTGAAGCCCTCGCGCGCCTCCAGCCGCGCGGCGCGGGCCTCTTTCAGGGCGGGGTCGTAGTAGTCGTTGAAATTATCGACCCCGATCACGGTCTCGCCGCGATCCAGCAGCCGTTCGGCCGTGTGCATTCCGATGAAGCCGGCCGCGCCGGTGACGAGGATAGGGGTCTTCATGATAACCACCCGACCATGCCTGTCGCGCGCATCGAACATCCTTCTTGAACAACAGGATGCCCGTCTATCGTCATTTTCACCGCAAGGCGATGGATGGCGTCAGCGATTCTGGCCCGTCGAAGTAAGGCGGACGAACCGCGCGCCGCAGCGCTCGGCTCGTCCGTCCGGGCCTGGGTCAGGCCGAGTAGTACTTCTTGTATTCGCTGTAGTAGTAGCCGGCGTCGCCATAGCCTTGCTTGGCCTGGGCGTTGACGTCGACCTGGGTCAGGGCGACGCCCAGGATATAGGCGCAGGACTGCTGCAGCATCTTGATCGCCGTATTGGTGGCGCGGGCAGGGGTCTTGCGCCAGCGGGCCAGCACGATGGTCATATCGGATTTTGCCGCCAAGACCCGGGTGTCGGCCAGGGCCAGAACCGGCGCGGTATCCATCAGGATCAGGTCGAAAGAGCCGCGCAGTTTGGCCAGTAGATCATCCATGGTCTGGGCGCCGAACACGTCCTGCGTCGCCACCACATTGGACAGCGGCAGGATATAGGCGCCTGACGCCTCGTCCCGTGTCAGGACGGCTTCCAGCGTCGTCTTGCCCTGGATCAGCTCCACCAGGCCGGCGTCGGTGTTCAAGCCCATTGCACGGGTGACGGCGCGGCGACGCAGGTCGCAGTCCATCAGCAAAACCCGGCTGCCGGCGATGGCGGAAACCTGGGCTAGGCCGACCGCTGTCGTCGTCTTGCCTTCGCCGGGAAGCGCCGAAGTGATGACCACGACCTTGCAGCCCTGGCTTCCCGCCGCATAGTTGATCGAGGTCCGCAGCGACCTGAAGGACTCGGCGAACACGGACAGCGGCCGCTTGACCGCAAAGTCGATGGGGCTGACGCCGCGATCCGCCGATTCCGCGATCGATGAGACCAGCGGAATGGAGCCGACGGCCGACAGGCCCAGTTTGCGCTCGACGTCATCGGTCGTGCCGACGCCGGCTTCCATCATCTCCAACAGGACAACGGCGGCGAGACCTGCGCCGAGACCCAGAACCAGGCTGAGCGCCAGGTTCAGCATCACATTCGGCGCGCTTTGCGACGTCGGGATGGAAGCGCGCGACACCAGGGTGGCGTCGGCCTGTTCGGTGCCGACCTGGGCGCTGGTCTGGCGGTAGCGATCCAGGAAGCTTTGATAGACTGCGCGCGCCGCTTCGGCGTTGCCTTCCAGTTCACGCAGCTGAACGGACGCGCCGCTGTTGCTGGCCAAGGCGCCGCGCGCCGCCGACAGGCTGGACTGGACCGAGCCGGTACGTTCTTGGGCGACCCGGACCTGGGCTTCCAGGTTCGAGATGATGCGTCGGATTTCGGCCTGGATCTGCGCGTCGATGTCGGCCAGTTCGCGTTGCGAACGCACCATGTCGGGGTGCAGCGGGCCGTAGCGGCTGCTCATGTCCGCGACGCGGGCGCTGATGGCGGCGCGCTGGGCCCGCAGGTTTTGAACAACCTGAGACGTCAGGGCTTCGCCGACGTCATCGCCGTTGGAGCCCGAGGCCAGCTGGGCGCGCGCGGTGCGAAGACGGGCGACCTGTTCGGCCTCTTGAGCCCGAACCGAAGCCAGTTGTTGGTTATAGGCTGAGATTTCCTGCTCCGTCAGGGTGAAGCCTTCGGAGCTGAGCAGATTGTTGGCGATCCGATAGTTGGATACCGCAGCATCCGCCGCCTGCATCTGCTGGCGCAGTTCGTTCAGGCGTGAACCCAGGAAGCTGTTGGCGTCGCCGGTGGCGTCCAGTTTCCGGTTCAGCTGAGATTGGAGGTATTTATCGGCGAGCAGGTTGGCGATACGAGCCGCCTTGACGGGGCTTTCCGATGTAAACGCCAAGTTCATCGAATAGGTCAGACCGACACGGCGGGCGCTGAGCCGTTCGCTGACGGCGTTGATGACTTCCTGCCGTTCCGCTTCGCGACCGGCTTCCGTGGTCGGTGCGCTGCGATCCGGCGCGAGGCCGAACCAGCCTTGCACGGTTCCGATCACGCCCGGCGTTTGTAGCCGCGCGTTGAACTCGGGGTCTTGCACCAGGCGAAGTTCGTCGACCACGGCGGCGGCCAATTCCGGCGACTTCAACGCCTCGACTTCGGTATCGACCACGCTGGTCTCAGGCGTCAAACCCGAAAGAACGGCTTTTGAATCAACCACCTGCTCGGTGCGGGTATTGATCTGAAGGTTTGCTGTCGCCGTGTATTTCGGCGTCTGGGCGAGTGTGACGAGGGCGACGATCAGGAAAACACCGGCAGCCACGGCCGCGAACAGCTTCAGCCGACGGCGGAAAACCGCGATCAGGCGATGCAGGTCGATCGTCTCTCCGGCTGTGTCGCCGGAAGAAGGCGAATAATCGTTTGTGTCAGTCATCGCACCATCATCAGGGCTCGGCCGCAGCCGGATTTCAAGGATCGTTCCGGTCAGGAAGCGAGCGCCGCCTATTCATACCGCACTGCACAAGAACAGCCTAGCGATGGTGAATAGGTGATCGAAATCGATCCAACAACCGGAATAGTGCTGTTCGCCCTGCAGTTAGCGTGCCGGTTCGCCACAATGAATGAATTCGTGCCTTAGCCTGATGTCGTTTCGACCTCCCTTGCTGTAATCTGCATGTTCAATCTCCATCTCACCCAAGACGGAAAAGCTTCTTGGGTGCGGCGGTGGCAGTTGTGTCGGCGCGCCAGGAAAGGAACCACATGGAACTGATCATAGGACCTCGGACCTATTCGACCTGGTCGTTGCGGGGGTGGCTGGTAATGAAGCGCACCGGCGCCGATTTCACAGTGATCGACGCCCGTTATGAGACGGAGGCGCAGAAGGCGGCGTTGCGGGAGGTGTCGCCGTCCGGCTTCGTGCCGGTGCTCAAAGTGGGCGGTGAACTGATCTGGGACACCCTCGCCATCGCCGAATGGGCCAACGAACACTACCCCCAGGCGCGGATGTGGCCCGCCGATCCGATCACCCGCGCCCTGGCCCGATCCGCGACGGCCGAGATGCACTCCGGCTTTTCGGCCCTGCGAAACTTTTGCGGCACGAGTTCTAACCGGCCCATGGTCGGTGACGCCCGGTCGGAGACACCCTCCGACCCGGCGCTGGATCGCGATCTGTCGCGGCTGGTGACCCTGTTCGGGCAGATGCGCCGTCGTTTCGGCGCAGACGGACCTTGGCTGTTCGGCGAATGGTCGATCGCCGACGCCTTCTATACGCCCGTCGCCGCGCGGCTTCGGCATTTCCAGATCGACCCCGCCGACTACGGCGACGACGGGACCGTCGGGGCCTATGCGGAGACCCTGCTGGCCCAGCCCGACTTTCGTCATTGGGAGGCTGAAGCCCAAGCCTAGCAGCCTAAGCCTGACGGCTCAGGCTTAACGGCCCGGAAACCACTCCCGCGCACCCTGTATTAAGCTGACGTCGTTATCCGTGGATCACATACGGAACCGACTGTTCCGCCGGGAGGAAGACCAATGCGGGCTCCGGCCATTGAGACGACCCAGACCGACAAGGCTCAGGTCAAGGTTGTCGCGTCGCGACTGATCAACCCTGTCACGGGCTACGGCCTCGCTGCGGTCGTCAGCGCCGCCTTCTGGGCCATGCTGCTCACGGCGATCTTCTAAGGCTTCAGCGGCTGCCCGCCACGTTGGGCTCCTGGGCGACCAGGATCGGCTCGGCAATAGGTGCGGGCGGCACATAGTCCAACGACACAGGCACCAGCTTCGCGCCCGAAGCCACGGCGTCCAGGGTGTTCAGCGGCCCGCCGAACATGCGCTGGTAGATCCAGTAGCCGGCGACGACCTTTTCCACATAGTCGCGCGCCTGGGGCACGTCGATCGTCTCGATCAGCAGCAGGGGATCGGCGTCCGGTCCCAGCTTGCGCACCGCCGTCAGCATCGGCCCCGGCCCGGCGTTGTAGGACGCCACGGCTCGCAGCAGGTCGCCCTGGAAGGCCGGCAGTTGCAGCATCCGATTGATATAGGCCTGGCCCAGCCGCATGTTGGTGGCGGGAACCAGCAGTTTGGTCGGATCGGTGACGAAGGTCCGGTCGCCGGTCATTTCCGCCGCAGTCGTCGGCATCACCTGCATCATCCCATAGGCGCCGGCGCTGGACCGGGCGTCGGGGTTGAAATCGGTCTCCTTGCGGGCAAGGGCGTAGACCAGAGCCTTCTCGATGACGAAGCCGCCCTCCGGCTCAAGCACCGGCATGGGGAAACGGGTCGCATCGATCCGCGTCGCATCGCCGCCGTTCCCCGACATCATCACGCGCGCCAGGGCGGTCCACATCCGCGCCGCATCGCCAACGGCGGTGCGCAGGCCCGAGCGCAGTTCGTTCTCGCCCTCGGTGCGGCGACCCACCTCATAATAGGCGACGGTGCGTTTGGCCCGCGCGTCGTTGCGGACGAAGGCCTCCAGCTCCGTGGCCTCGACGCCCGCGCCCTGGGGCACATAGACGGCGCGTTGCAGACGGGGCGCCGCCTGATAGGGGCGGGGCCCCAGGTTCTCGATCACCGGCTCTTCGCCCAACTGACGCAGGGCGATCTGGCCATAGAAGGTCGCCGGCCATTGGGCCGACAGGCGCAGATAGTCTTCCACCCGGTCCTGCCGGCCCGACTGGGCGGCGGCGCGGGCGGTCCAGAAGGCGGCGCCGGCGCGCACCCACGGATCCTCGGTGGGATCATTGGCGACCCGTTCGAAGGCGGCGAAGGATTCGTGGAACTGTCCCAGCCGCCATTCCGCCAGCCCGACCGTCCACCAGTCCCCGATTTCGCGCCCCACGGCCGAGGCGCCGGTCAGGTCGTCATTGTTGTAGGCGATGCGCGCCGCCTTCATCGGATCGACCGCCGGCCCGCCCGAGACGGCGGAGACGACGCTGTTCCAGGTCCGGCCGAGCAGACCGCCGGGCTTCACAGGCTCGGGCGCGCCATCGGGCCGGCGGCGCATGGCCAGGGTGTAGACCCGGTCGGCGCAGGGCAGGTCGGAATAGGTCTCCATCCAGGCCGCCAGTTCTTCATAGGTGGCGACATGGTCAGGATGGAACAGGCTTTCGAACTCGACCTGACCCAGCAAGACGCGATCCTGGGCCTGACGAGCCGAGGCGCGGGCCGCCTCGATATCACCGCGCCGCAACGCGTCGAAAGCAGTTGTGTAAGACAGCCGGTCGGCTGAACTCAGGGCCGTGGGGCGGGCGGAACCGGAAGCGGCGCCGGACATTCCGTCAATAGGCGTCTCCGCCGTCGCCGAACCAGCGGCGGCCAAACCCGTGACGGCGGCCGCAAAAATCAGCGTCGAGGCCAGACTTGCCCGGCGGAAAACATTCATACGCGGCGGCCCCGTTGGCGTCGCCCTGCCCGTTCTCGTCAGGCGGGGATCGTGTGGCGTTGGTCGTCAAACGACCAGCATGCCTTAAACCGGCGGTAACCTCAACCTGCGCCGTCCAGCCGCGCGGAAAGCGCCAGCAGATCGGCCCAGACCTGCCGTTTCGCCTGGGGCTGTCGCAGCAGGAAGGCCGGGTGCAGGGTCGGCAGGGCAGGGGCCGACAGCCCCCCTTCCGCCAGCCGCCACTCCCGCCACTCGCCACGCATCTTCATGATGCCGTCTTCGGTTTGCAGCACCGACTTGGCCGAGGCCGCCCCCAGCAGAAGCACCGCCTTGGGCTGAAGCAGGGTAAAGGCGCGCTCGACGAAGGGGGCGCAGACGGCCTGTTCCTGCGGGGTCGGGGTGCGATTGCCGGGCGGGCGCCAGAAGACGGTGTTGGTGATGAAGACCTTGTCGGTCAGACCCGCCGCCGCCAGCATCCGGTCCAGCAGCTTTCCGGCCCGGCCGACGAAGGGCTGGCCCAGCCGGTCCTCGTCCGGCCCGGGGCCTTCGCCGATCACCATCACGGCCGCGTTGGGATCGCCGCGTCCGAACACCGACTGGGTCGCGCCCATGCCGCGCAGGGAGCAGCCCTCGAACGCCGCCACCGCCGCCGCCAGATCTTGCAGCGTCGCGGCGTCTGCGGCCAGACGACGCGCCTCGGCGACGGCTTCTTCGGGGGTGTATCCGCCGATGGGAGCGACCACCGAGGCGGTGGCCTTTTGCACCGCCTTTAGGGCCGGAGGCGGGGCCAGATGGGTGTGATCGACCGGCGCATCGCCATAGCAGGCGTCCACCCCCGCATCCCGCCAGAAGGCGAGCAGGCTTTCGACTGCAGCGATGTCATGGGGTTGTGCGTTCATGTCTAAGGTACCGATAGGCCTTGACCGCCCTCGCGTCACCTTCCGATAAGCGGCATAACCACACGAACAAGCTGGATTTCAGGGGAAGACATGGCCGAAGAAGCCATCGAGGGCGGTGCAGAGAACGCCCGCCAGGAAGCGATCATCGACAATCTGCCGCCGCTGGAGGCCCTGGCCGGCGTCGAGCGCGAGGTCATGGAATATGACGTCGTCATCGTCGGCGGCGGCCCCGCCGGCCTGTCGGCGGCCATCCGCCTGAAGCAGCGGGCGGAAAAGGACGGCAAGGAAATCACCGTCGCGGTGCTGGAAAAGGGCGCCGAGGTCGGCGGCCACATCCTGTCGGGCGCCGTGATCGATCCCACGGCGCTGAACGAACTCTTCCCTGACTGGAAGGACCGCGGCGCGCCGCTGGAGACGCCGGTCACCAAGGACAGGTTCCTGGTGCTGGGGCCGCAGGGGGAGGCGTCCCTGCCCATGCCCCTGCTGCCGCCCTTCATGCACAACCACGGCTGCTACATCGCCTCGCTGGGCAATGTGTCGCGCTGGCTGGGTGAGCAGGCCGAGGCCCTGGGCGTCGAAGTCTATCCCGGCATGGCCGCCAGCCACGTCGTCTGGGAAGATCAAACTGGTCGAGTGAAGGGCGTCGTCGCCGGCGTCTTCGGCATCGACCGCGAGGGCAAGCCGACCGGAGATTTCCAGCCGGGCATCGAACTGCACGGCAAATATGTCTTCATCGCCGAGGGCGTGCGCGGCTCCCTGGCCAAGACCATCATCGCCAGACACAAGCTCCAGGACGGCAAGTCGCCCCAGAAATACGGCATTGGCCTGAAGGAACTGTGGCAGGTCCCCGCCGAACAGCACAAGCCCGGCCTGGCCCAGCACACCACCGGCTGGCCGCTGGACGAGCACACCGGCGGCGGCAGCTTCATGTACCATTTCGGCGATCGCTACGTGGCCATCGGCTACGTCGTGCACCTGAACTACAAGAACCCCTTCCTGTCGCCGTTCGACGAGTTCCAGCGCTTCAAGCACCACCCGTCCATCGCCTCGCATCTCGAGGGCGGCACGCGCATCTCCTACGGCGCCCGGGCGATCACCGAGGGCGGGTTGCAGTCGATTCCGAAGCTGTCCTTCCCCGGCGGCGTCCTGATCGGCTGCTCGGCCGGCTTTGTGAACGTGCCCCGCATCAAGGGCAGCCATAATGCGATGAAGACCGGCATGCTGGCCGCCGACGCCGCCTATGACGCGGTTCAGGCCGGACGCGGCGGCGATGAACTGGTCGAATACCAGACCGCCTTCGAAAAGAGCTGGGTCTACAAGGAGCTGTCGGTCGTCCGGAACGCCAAGCCTCTGCTGTCCAAGTTCGGCACCACCCTGGGCGGGGCGCTGAGCATGGTCGATATGTGGTGCAGAACTCTGCTGGGCGGCTGGTCGCCGATCCCGACGCTGCAACACGACAAGACCGACGCCGCCTCGACCGGCCTGGCCTGCGACTATCAGCCGATCACCTATCCCAAGCCGGACGGCAAGCTGTCGTTCGACAAGCTGTCGTCGGTCTTCATCTCCAACACCAACCACGCCGAGGACCAGCCGGCCCACCTGAAACTGCTGGACCCGTCCAAGCCGATCCAGGTCAACCTACCGAAATACGGCGAACCGGCGCGGCTGTACTGCCCGGCTGGCGTCTACGAAGTCGTCTATGCGGACGAGGTCGCCAAGACCGATCCGCGCTTCGTCATCAACGCCCAGAACTGCGTCCACTGCAAAACCTGCGACATCAAGGATCCGTCGCAGAACATCGTCTGGACCACGCCCGAGGGCGGTGGCGGTCCGAACTATCCGAACATGTGAGGCGACGTCTCTAACCCGCTCATCCCGGCGAAAGCCGGGACCCAGATCTGTGGGCGCAAGGCGGTCGAGGTCGAAGGCCGGTGGTCATCCGACGCGCCGAGGATGGGAAAGCACTGGGTCCCGGCTTTCGCCGGGATGAGCGGAGTTGGGGAAGCAACCGTCCGCCCTCTTGCGGGGGCGGGTGAAAGCGTGAAGGGTCGGCGCATGATCGCCTCCCGTTCGCGCCTGTTCGCCGCCTCTCTCACCGTCCTGGCCTTGGCCATCGCCCATGGGGCTGTGGCGCAGGAAACGGGGCCGGCCTCGGCGCCCGTCAATCCTTCGGACGCCCATCCGCCCGCCATCATTCTGGAGCCGGGCCAAACGCCCGACTTGGCGCCTGCTGAGGACGAACCGGAAGACGGCGGGCCTCAAGTCGATTCGCCCGATGGCGACCCCGCGCTGGACATCGTCGTCAACGACGAACCGGCCGCCCCGCCCATCCCCGAGACCTGGTCGCCGATCCCGACCGACGCCCAGGGCCGCAGCGCCTATGGTCTTTATCTCGCCGGTAAACTGGCCCTGATGACGGGGGAGGGGGAGAAGGGCGCCGACTGGCTGGCGCAAGCCAACGCCCTGACGCCCGAACAGCCGCGCGTGCGCGAACAGGCCTTCACCTCGGCCTTGCTCAGCGGGGATCTGGACGTCGCGGCCCGCCTGTCCCCGACCGCCGACGCCTCGCCCGCCTTTACCGAGGGGGGGCGGCTGATCTCGGCCGTTCAGACCTTTGTTCATGGCGACCCCCGCGCCGCCAACGCCGCTCTGGTCGCCCAGCCCATCGCCGCTCCGCACAGCCGCGCCGGCCTGATGGTCGCGCCCTGGATCGCGGCCGCCGCCGGCGACTGGACCCGCGCCCTGGCCGCGCCTCCGACCCAGGGCGATCCCCTGACCCTGGCCTTCGCCCGCCAGAACCGCGCCCTGCTGCTGGAGAAGCGCCGCGACTACGCCGAGGCGGAATCCGAGCTGAAGGCCCTGTCCGACATGCCGACCCTCGGCGTCCTGTTCCATCGCGCCTATGGCGAGTTCCTGGAACGACGTGGCAAGCGGGACGAGGCCTTGGCCGTCTATATTGCTGCTGTTCAGGGCCAGGCGGTCGATCTGGCCACCACCCGCGCCCTGGTGCGGGCGCGCTCCGGTGGTCGTCCCCCTGCCGCGCCGGACTTCCGCCAGGGCGCGGCCCAGGCCCTGACCACGGCCGCCGCCCAGGCCGTGGCCGAGCGCGGTAACGAATTCGCGGTCGTCTATCTGCGCCTCGCCCTGAACCTGCATGAAGACGCGCCCACCCAGATCCAGCTGGCCCAGGTGCTGGACCGGGTTGGGCTGAAGGCTGCGGCTCGCACCACCCTGTCGCGCGTCGGGCCCGAGGACCCGGTCCTCTACGCCAACGCCCGCGCCCAGCTGGCGCTCAATCTGGCCGAAGACGAACAGCTCGACGCCGCCTTGACCGAACTACGCGCCGCCGCTGCGGCCCAGCCGAACGACCCGCGCATCGCCCTGGTGATGGCCAGCCAGCTTCTGCAGCTGGAACAGTATCAGGAGGCGCTGGACCTGCTGAACGGCCCGCTGCTGAACACGGCTAACCAGGGCGCCCAGATCCACTTCCTGCGCGGCGTGGCGCTGGAATCCCTGGAGCGCATCCCCGACGCAGAGGCGGAGCTATGGGCGGCGCACCAGGCGGACCCGAACAACGCCGACACCCTGAACTACCTCGGCTATCTGTGGGTGGACCGGGGGCTGCGGGTCGATCAGGGCGCGGGCCTCCTGGCCCAGGCCCACGCCGCGGATCCCGAGAACGGCAACATCCAGGACTCCCTGGGCTGGGCCCAGTTCAAACAGGGCTATTTCGACACCGCCGTCGTCACTCTGGAGGAGGCGGCCGACAAGGAACCCGCCAACGCCGAAATCAGCGACCACCTGGGCGACGCCTATTGGAAGGTGGGCCGTCGTCGCGAGGCGGTCTGGCTATGGAACCGCGTCCTGAGCCTGGACCCCGAGCCCGAACGCAAGGCCGAGGTCGAACGCAAGATCGCCAACGGCCTGGACGATGCGGCCCCCGCGACCGGCGTGTCGCAGTAGGCGGTCAATGCCCTCCCATTTTCCCATCTTTTCGTCATTCTAGGGCTTGTCCTGCGCAGGCCTAGGATGACGAGGGAGTGTGCTTGAGCGGCGCTCAACCCGCGCTATAGTCGCCTCAACGATAAGACCAAGGGAGCTCTCATGGCCAAGGCCCAAAACCCCGCCACCGCTGACGCTGACGCCGATGCGTCCGCCTATGTCCGGGGCGGGATGCAGATCAATGAACAGGCGACGACGTTCAAACTGTTCATGGACCTGGCCAAGTGGGGCTCGCTGGCCGTGGCCTGTCTGCTGCTGTTCCTGACCCTGTGGTTCCATCCGGGCGGCAGCCTGATGGCGGCTCTGATCGGCACGGTGGTGCTGGGCGTCGTGGGCTTTTTCGCTTTGAAGCCCAAGGCCGACGCCGGTCACTGAGCCTCCGCGCGGAACGGCGAAATAACGGCGCGCTTTGACGGCGCGCTCGGAAGGCGCCTAGTCTCGCGTCCCAGATAAGAACAAGGGGATTCGCTTGGCTGTCGCTATCGCCGTCACCCGTGAACGTCGCGAAGGCGAGACGCGCTGCGCCGTCACGCCTGAGACGGTCAAGAAGCTGATCGCCCTGGGCGCGACTGTCTCGGTCGAGGCCGGGACCGGCCTGGGCTCCTCCATTCCCGACGCGGACTATGTCGCCGCCGGCGCGGCGGTGAAGCCCGACACCCGCGCGGTGCTGGACGGCGCCGACATCGTGCTGAAGGTGCGCGGCCCCACGGCGCAGGAGACCAGCGCGCTGAAGCCCGGCGCGGTGGTCGTCGCTATGCTGGACGCCTGGCGCGACAAGGCCACGGTGGAGGCTCTGAAGGGCGCCAACGCCACCGCCTTCGCCATGGAGTTCGTGCCCCGCATCACCCGCGCCCAGGTCATGGACGTGCTGTCGTCCCAGGCCAATCTGGCCGGCTACCGGGCGGTGATCGAGGCGGCCTACGCCTATGGCAAGGGGTTTCCGATGATGATGACGGCGGCCGGCACGGTCGCCGCCGCCAAATGTTTCGTCATGGGCGTCGGCGTCGCCGGGCTTCAGGCCATCGCCACGGCGCGGCGTCTGGGCGCCGTCGTCACCGCCACCGACGTCCGCCCCGCGACCAAGGAACAGGTCGAGAGCCTGGGCGCCAAATTCCTGGCCGTCGAGGACGAGGAGTTCAAGAACGCCCAGACCGCCGGCGGTTACGCCAAGCCCATGTCGCCCGAGTACCAGGCCAAACAGGCCGAACTGACCGCCAGCCATGTGGTCAAGCAGGACATCGTCATCACCACCGCCCTGATCCCCGGCCGCGCCGCCCCGGTGCTGCTGACGGCGGCCCATGTGGCCTCGATGAAGCCGGGCTCGGTCATCGTCGATCTGGCGGTCGAGGCCGGCGGCAACGTCGAGGGCTCGAAGCTGAACGAGGTCGTAACCACGGCCAACGGCGTGACCATCGTCGGCTGGTCCAACCTGCCCGGCCGCATCGCCGCCGACGCCAGCGCCCTCTACGCCCGCAATCTGACGGCCTTCGTGGGGCTGATGATCAAGGACGGGGTTCTGGCGGTCGATCTGGAGGACGAGATCCTGAAGGCGGCCGTTGTGACGCACGGCGGGGCCGTGGTGCATGAAGGGGTGAGGGGATGATCGGGCATCGCCTGCGCATCGTTTTGCTTGTCTTCATCGCCCTATTTGTGGGTTTGGAAATCGCGCAGTCCGTCGTTTGGATGAAGCACGAAATCGCGCGATCATTCGCCCACGTCGATGGAATACGGAGTCCGATCTGGTTCGGACCTGCCGGAAAAATCCTTCAGGCTATTGTGCAGAGCGCTGTGTTGGTTGCGCTACTCAGCATCGATATGCGTCTCCAAAGGAAGCAATGATGGAACACGTCGATCCCACCGTCTTCCGCCTCGCCATCTTCGTCCTGGCCATCTTCGTCGGCTATTATGTCGTCTGGAGCGTGACGCCGGCCCTGCACACGCCGCTGATGGCCGTGACCAATGCGGTGTCCAGCGTCATCATCGTCGGCGGCCTGATCGCGGCGGCGGCCGTGTCGGGCGACGTCACAGGACCCAGCGCCTGGATCGCCAAGGGCGCGGGCGTGCTGGCCGTGACCCTGGCCAGCGTCAACATCTTCGGCGGTTTCATGGTCACCCGGCGGATGCTGGCCATGTACAAGAAGAAGGAGCGGCCGGCTCCCAAGGGCGCGGCATGACCGACCCCGCCCAGATCGCCATAACCGGCTCCTGGATCGCCACCTGTCTCGGCTTCGGCCTGTGGCTGTACGGCTGGTTCGGGACCAAGGTTCCGATCAAGCGCCAGCGGCTGCACGACTGCGGCATCGCCTTTGTCTTTTCGGCCATTCTGGTCCGGGTCGTGACCCAGGACCGGCCGTTGGGCGTCTTCGAATGGGCCCTGTTCTTCATCGGCCCGCTGTTCATCGCCGCCGCCCTGTGGCGGTTGGCGCGCACGTCTTGAGGGGAGGGGCGTGATGAACGCATCGCTGGCCGCACTGGCCTATCTGGTTTCGGGCGTCCTGTTCATCCTGTCGCTGCGCGGCCTGTCCAGCCCCGAGACCAGCCGTCAGGGCAATACCTTCGGCATGATCGGCATGGCCCTGGCCATCGGCGTGACGCTCCTGACCCTGGGCACCACCGGGGCGCTGGACACCGTAACCCTGGCCCTGATCGCGGGCGGCGTCATCGTCGGCGGCGGGGCCGGAGCCCTGATCGCCCGGCGCGTGGCCATGACCGACATGCCCCAACTGGTCGCCGCCTTTCACAGCCTGGTCGGCATGGCCGCCTGTCTGGTCGCCATCGGCGCCGTCTATGCGCCCGAGGCCTTCGGAATCCTGTCTGAGGACGGGACGGGCATCAAGACCCTGTCGATCATCGAACTCAGCCTGGGCGTCGCCATCGGGGCCATCACCTTCACCGGCTCGGTCATCGCCTTCGCCAAGCTGAACGGCAATATGTCGGGCGCGCCGATCATCCTGCCGGCGCGGCACCTGATCAATGTCGGCCTGGCCCTGGGCCTGGTCTTCCTGATCGGGATTCTGATCGGCACCGGCGGGTCCGCGACCTGGGCCTTCTGGGGCGTCTTCCTGATCGCCCTGGTGCTGGGCGCGACCCTGATCGTCCCCATCGGCGGCGCCGACATGCCCGTGGTGGTGTCGATGCTGAACTCCTATTCCGGCTGGGCGGCGGCGGCGCTTGGCTTCACGCTGGAGAATATCGCCCTGATCATCACCGGCGCCCTGGTCGGGTCGTCGGGGGCGATCCTGAGCTACATCATGTGCAAGGGCATGAACCGCAGCTTCATCAGCGTCATCCTGGGCGGCTTCGGCGGCGCGGACGCGGCGGCCGGTCCCGCCGGCGCCAAGGAGACGCGGCCCGTCAAACAGGGCTCGGCCGAGGACGCCGCCTTCATCATGAAGAACGCCTCCAAGGTCATCATCGTGCCCGGCTACGGCATGGCCGTGGCCCAGGCCCAGCATGCGCTGCGCGAAATGGCCGACAAGCTGAAGGAGGAGGGGGTCGAGGTGAAATACGCCATCCACCCCGTCGCCGGCCGCATGCCGGGCCATATGAACGTCCTGCTGGCCGAGGCCAACGTCCCCTATGACGAGGTGTTCGAGCTGGAGGACATCAACGCCGAGTTCGCCACCGCCGACGTCGCCTTCGTCATCGGCGCCAACGACGTCACCAACCCCGCCGCCAAGACAGACCCGACCAGCGCCATCTACGGCATGCCGATCCTGGACGTGGAAAAGGCCGGGACCGTGCTGTTCATCAAGCGCGGCATGGGCTCGGGCTATGCGGGGGTGGAGAACGAACTGTTCTTCCGCGACAACACGATGATGCTGTTCGCGGATGCGAAGAAGATGGTCGAGGGGATCGTGAAGGGGCTGTGACGCCCCACGCTCGTCATCCTAGGCCTTGTGCCTAGGATCCATAAACACAGGCGTCTCCGCAAGGGGCACGGCTTTGGGCGCCGGGCGTATGGATCCTAGGCACAAGGCCTAGGATGACGGGAAGGGGAGGAGTGCACCCCGATCGGAAGGTTCACGCCGCCTCGCTCGCCGGCCTTAACGTCCCTGCCTCACGCATCAGCCTGTGTGCATTGATCGGATCAATGTCGCAGCCGTTGGGCCAGGTCGGGACGCCCGTCTCGACGAAGACGCGGGCGAAGAAGGCGGAGTCCTTCAAGGGCTCGGTCATCTGCCCCAGGGCCGTGAACTCGCTCAGATCGATGACGCCCAGGGTGTCGTCGTCGAACAGGATTTCCAGTCGGTGGTCGGCCAACGCCCGAACGCGGCGGGCCCGGACCATCTTGATCTCAGTCATCCGACAGACCCTCGATCCTGAACCACCCCACAGCCGTCATCCTAGGGCTTGTGCCTAGGATCCATAAACACAGGCGTCTCCGCAAGGGGCACGGCTTTGGGCGCCGGGCGTATGGATCCTAGGCACAAGGCCTAGGATGACGGGAGGGGGGAGGCTGTCACTCCTCGCCGCCCATCGTCTCGCCGACCGCCGAAACCCCTATCGCCCGGCCCGCACCGGCGCTATCACGCATCCGTGAACGTTCTATCCAAACCCGCCCCCGTCGCCCATCGCCGTTTCGAGGCGCTCGATTCCCTGCGCGGGGTGTGCGCCGTCCTGGTGGTCATGTTCCACATGCCGGTCGCCAGCCATTGGCGGACCTGGGATTTCATCCAGCATGCCTATCTGTTCGTCGATTATTTCTTCGTCCTGTCGGGCTTCGTCATCGCCCATGCCTATGCCGAGCGGCTGAAGACCGGGGCGGACGCCGGGCGGTTCATGGTGCGGCGATTCGGGCGGATCTGGCCGATGCACGTACTGATGCTGGCGGCCTATGTCGGGCTGGAGCTGGCGCGGCTGGCCTTCCATTTCGATAGTGCGGCGCCGTTTACCGGGGACCGGTCGGTGTGGGCCATCTTCACCAATCTGGCCCTGGTTCAGGCCTGGCACGTCCATCCGCATCTGACCTGGAACGGGCCGTCCTGGACGCTGAGCGCGGAATGGGCCTGCTATCTGATCTTCGCCGGCCTTGTGCTGGTCGCGCCGAAGCGGTTCCGTTGGATCGGCCTGGTCCTGGCCATCGTCGGCGGGGTTCTGGTGGTCAGCTACGCCCGGCGCTGGATGAACACCACCTATGACTTCGCCGTGCCCCGCGCCGTCTATGGCTTCTTCCTGGGCTGCCTGTTGCAGGGTCTATGGATGAACATCCCGCGCCTGAAGGGCCTGGCCGCCACGGGGCTGGAGATCGCGGCCATTGTCGCGGTCTGTGTTTTCGTGGCCTGGGCCCAGGGGCCGGTGACGGTGGCCGTGACCCTGGTCTTCGTGGTCCTGGTCTGGGTGTTCGCAGGCGAGGAGGGACGGGTGTCGCGGCTGCTGGACCACCCGGCCCTGGTGACCCTGGGGCGCTGGTCCTTCTCCATCTACATGGTCCACATGTTCATCCTTACGGTGATGCTGATCATCGCACGCAAGCTGGACTGGCTGCCCGGCGGGCGGCGCGTCGATTTCGGCTCGGTCTGGCTGAACGACCTGTTTGCGCTCGGCCTGTTCGGCTTCATCGTCGTGGTCGCGGTCGTGGCCCACAATCGGGTCGAACGCCCGGCCCAGCGCCTGATCGACCGCTGGACCAAGCCCAAGGCCGCCTGACGAAGACAGCCTGAACTCAGGCCGCCATCAGCCAGGGCGTTTCCGCCGGGTCCGACCGCGCCTCGTCCCACAGGGCGTCCTCGTCCGAATAGCGGGCGATGGCGGCGGCGGAGATGACGTCCACCACCTGTTCCTCCAGCCGATCCCAGATGACGGCCAGGTCCGACGATCCGTCGGCCTCGCACGGGACGATCAGATAGCGGTTGGCGTTGACGGCGTGGGTAGGTTGGAAACGAGCCATTTGATGATCTCCTGAAGCGGTCGGCCTCTTGTCGATGATTATGTTATGGCGCACTGATGCGTCAGAAACGGACGTATCATTCAGGAGCGAAGGTGAGACACGACAAGGCGGCCATGGTGATCGACCTGGCGCGGCGGCTGGCCGCCAGCGCCGAAGGCCTGACCCTGGACGAGATGGCGCGCGACATGCGGGTCAGCCGCCGCACCGCCGAGCGGATGCGCGACGCCGTCTTCATGCTGTTCCCCACGGTGGAGGAGGTGTCGGACCCGCCGTCCAAACGCTGGCGCATCCGCGGCGGGCTGTCGGCCTTCGAACAGGCGCCGACGTCCACCGAGATGCTGGAACTGTCCAAGGCGGCCACGGCCCTGCGCGCGGCGGGCGAACCGGCGCGGGCGGCGGCGTTGGAGGGGCTGGAGCGCAAGCTGAAGGCGGCGATGCGCTCGACCACCCTGAACCGGATGGCGCCGGACCTGGAGGCCCTAGTCCGGGCCGAGACCATCGCCGTCCAGGCGGGGCCGCGTCCGTCTGCCGACGAAGGCCTGCTGACCGCCATTCGCGGGGCGGTGCTGGCGCAACAGCCGCTGGGCTTCACCTATTCCCGGCCGGGGGCCGAACCGCGCAGGCGTACCGTCGCGCCGTGCGGTGTCATGTTCGGCCGCGCCAACTATCTGGTCGCCGCCGACCGCGAGACCGGCCGTATCCAGACCTTCCGCCTGGACCGGATGAGCAGCGTCGCCCCACAGGACGGGGTGGCGATCCCGCCCGCCGACTTCGACCTGGGTGTCTTCGCCAGCCAGTCGTTCGGCATCTATCAGGACGAGATCGAGGACGTGGTTCTGCGCATCGCCCCCGAGGGCGCGGCCGAGGCCAAGAGCTGGCGCTGGCACCCGACCCAGACGTTCGAGGATCAGGCGGACGGCGGCGTGATCGTGCGGTTCCGGGCGTCCGGCATGCGCGAACTGGCCTGGCACCTGTTCACCTGGGGCGAACAGGCGGTGATCCTGGCGCCCGAGCGGCTGAAGGCGGTCATGGCCGGGGAACTGGCGGCGGCCGGGCGCGCTCTGGACGCGGCCCGCGGATGAACGAAGGCTTAAGGTGACGCTGTCGCCAGTCGTCGCTATGGCCGCCATGACCTATCGGAGAGCTTCATGCGTCTGAAGACGGCCCTCATCTGCGCGGGCTTCATCGGCCTTTCGGCAGTCACAGCCTGCGCCTCGCCCGCCGTCGTGGGATCTCAAGACTGGGTCGCGGCCGAGGACGGCCGCGTCGCCGTGACCGTTCAACGCGACGGCGTCCGCTGGACCGCCGACTATCGGATGGATCGCGACGCTCCGGCCTGGGCCTTCTTCCGGTCGGCTCTGCTGCGCGAGAGCCGCCAGCCGTGGCGACCGGCCTGGTGGCGGGTGGAGACGCCGGGCGTGGTGCTGGAGCGGATCGGCGACTATGACGTGCTGCGTTCGATCGACGGCGGGCCTGTGCCGCGCGACGTCCGCATCGTCATGACGCCGCGCCCTGGCGATCTGGAGGCCGAATATGATCCGGCCCTGGTGTTTTCGGACGGAACGGTGGCGCTGTTTTCCGGTCAGTTCGACGTCATCCCGCTGGAGTCCGCCGCCGCCGCCCGCGCCCTGCCGCGCGATCTGAACGGCGTCGATGTGCCCGGCGGTCCGGCCAGCGTGACCTGGCGCGACCGCGCCGGCCCCGTCCTGTTCAAGGGCGAGCGAGCGCCCCAGGTCACGGCGGTGGACGCCCAGACCTATGTCCTGTTCGGCGACGCGACGACGCGCCAGGGGGACGGGATCACCACTGTCATCGACCCCGGCCTGCCGCGTTGGCTGGGCGATGAACTGGCCGGCTTCACCCCCCGCGTCATGGCCTATTACGCCCAGCGCCTGGGTCGGGCCCAGGGCGAGGCGCCGACCCTGATGGTCAGCTGGACCGGCCCGACCAAGGCCCTGTCCAGCATGGGGGGCAGCGTCCTGCCGGGCCTGATCTCGATGAATTTCGAAGGGGAGGGGGTGATGAACCCCGACGCCCAGGCCCTGGCCCGCGCCCACTGGTTCATCGGCCACGAGGCGGCCCATTTCTGGCTGGGCTCGCAGGGGCTGCGTTACCAGTACGCCCGCGAGGCCTGGATCACCGAAGGCGGCGCCGACCTGATGGCGGTGCGGGCCCTGAAGGCCATCGATCCCGCCTATGACGACCGGGCCGAACTGCAGCGCGAGGTGGACGACTGCATCACCCTGGCGGCGGGCAAGGCCGTGTCCTCGGCCGGGGACCGGGGCGAGAACCGCGCCTACTACGCCTGCGGCGCCGTATGGGGCCTGGTCATTGAGGCGGCGGAGCGACGCGCGGGCGGGGGCGACTTCTTCGACGTGGTCGCCGATTTTCAACGCCGCGACAATGACGACGGCGTGCTGAGCCGCGACGAATGGCTGGGCGCCCTGACGCGTCTGTCGCGCGACCCGACCCTGGCCAACGACATCTCGACCATGCTGGACCAGGGCGTCGTCACCCCCTCGGCCGTGATCGCCCGCCTGTTCCAGCGCACCGGCGTGGCCTTCCGCCTCGACAACGGCCGGGTGATCCTGACCTGAGGGTTTGACGCGGATCAAGGCGGGCGGGGGGCGAAGGGCGCATCCAGGTTGTGGCAACAAGGAGCATCGCCATGACCTATGCGAGCCTGATGGTCTATGTGGACGACGAGGCCGACAATGTCGCGCGGATAGGCTTCGCGCGCGACCTCGCCGCCATTCATGACGCGACCCTGATCGGGATATCCGTCAGCGAGCCGGAGCCGCCCCTGGTGGACGCCTATGTCGCCGGCGGCATGGCCGGCGAGATACTGACCCTGCGGCGGGATCAGGCGGACGGCGAACTGTCCGCCGCCAAGGCCCGGTTCCTCGAGGCGATGAAGGACACGGGCCTGGAGCACGAGTGGCGCGCAGAGACCGGCTATCCCGCCTCATGCGTCTCGCACCATGCCCGCGCCGCAGACCTGATCCTGGTGGGGCGTGACGCCGGGCGTCTGCCCTATCGCGCGCCGGACGCGGGCGACCTGATCATGAATGTCGGCCGGCCGGTCCTGGTCGCCCCGCCTCACGCCCAGGCGGCGCCGGTCGACGGCGTCGTACTGGTGGCCTGGAAGGAAGGCCGCGAGGCCCAGCGCGCCGTCGCCGCCGCCCTGCCGCTGCTGAAACAGGCGCGTGAGGTCAAGGTGGTTGAAATCTGCGCCTCGGCCGATGTGGCCGCCGCCGCTGCGCGCGTCGCCGATGTCGCCGCATGGCTGCGACGCCACGGCGTCATCGCCGAAAGCGAGGCCAAGGTGCGGGATGAACGTCCGGCGGGCGACCGTATCCTGGCCCTGGTCGAACAAATGGGCGCCAATCTGATCGTCTCTGGCGCCTGGGGCCATTCGCGGATGCGGGAATGGGTGCTGGGCGGCGTCACCCAGGCCCTGCTGAATCGCAGCCAATCCTGGCTGCTGCTGAGCCACTGAGGTCTTAGCGGTCTTCGCGAGCGTGGAAGATGCGGGCGACGACGACGGCGTCCGCATCGACGCGGTATTGGATGACGTAGCCGCTATCGCCGAAGGGGATGTAGAGGTGGCGTAGACCGTCCAGGTCGATCCCGATCATCGGTGTGTCCGCCAGCCGGCCTATGGACCTGGTGATGATATGGCCTGCTCGTCGGGCGGCGTTTGGATTGACGCCCCGCAGAAAGCCGATGACCCGTCGGCGATCCTGAATCGCATCGGGCGACAGCCGTATCTTCAAGCCTTGGCCTTCAACATGGCCTCGATCTCAGCCTCGAAATCCGCCGCCCACTCCTCGAAATCGATGAACTTGCCGGTGCGGTCGTACTCAGTCAGCCGACGTTTGGCCTCGGTGGTGTCGTAAGGCATGGTCGGAGGACAAAGCTCTGGGCTGTCCACGATGAAGGCGGCGTCCTTCTCTCGAACTTCGAAGTCGCCGGAAGCGTCGTCACGCCCGCTTGCGAGCGCCCGATCCAGAACCGCGACGGCATAGGCCTCCGGCGTCAGGCCCGCCGCGCGCGCAGCGGCCTTGAGCCGCTCAAGCGCCTCTTCGGTCAGGGGAAGGGTCAGGACGTGATCGGCCATAACCGCATCATGTCACAACTATGAGTAGCTGTGAACTCATGTCGCCGCGAACGGATAGGGGCTGACCGACTTGGACCAGTCGTCCACGGCGAGCGGCCGGTCAACGGGTGCGGCGGCGCGTTCGGCGCAGGGGTGGCGGTGGCACAGGCGGCAGGCCGGGCCGATGGGCGTGACCTCGGGCTGCTCCAGATCCAGGCCGTGGGCATAGGCCAGGCGGGGCGCGTGGCGCAGTTCGCAGCCCAGGCCGACGGCCAGGTCGTGGGCGTCGCCATAGCCGTCCTGGCCCTGGCGTTCGACCGTGCGGGCGAAGGTGAACCAGCGGCCGCCGGGCTTTCCGTCCTGGGCGGGCGTCTCGATGATCTGGGTGATGATCCGGCCCGGCGTGCGGAAGGCGGAGTGCAGCCGCCAGCGAGGGCAGGCGCCGCCGAAGCGCGAAAAGGGAAAGGCCCCCGCCGCATAGCGTTTGGAGATATTCCCTGCCTGGTCCACCCGCATCAGGAAGAAGGGCACGCCCCGCGCCGTCGGCCGCGACAGGGTCGTCAACCGATGCGCCGCCTGTTCATAGCTGACCCCGAACCGGGCCTGGAGCCGCGCCAGGTCATAGCCGGTCTCCTCCGCCGTGCGTTGGAAGGCGGCGTAGGGCATCAGGATGGCTGCCGCCAGGGTGTTGGTCAGGGCCACCTTCAGCAGGGATCGCGTCGGTGCGTCCGGGGCGTTCGCGACCTGGACCATGTCGTTCAGGGCCGGGCCCTGCTCGGCCAGGGCCAGCTGATAGGCGATGGCGAAGGCGCGCGACGACGGCCCCAGGGTCTCGGACAGCAGCAGGCGGCGGCGATGCAGGTCGTAGCGGCGGGTCCATTCCACCATGACCTCGGCCGGCAGGGTGCGGACGCCCAGGTCGTGTTTCGCCGCCAGCCGCTGGCGGGCGGCGGGTTCGAACCCGTCGGCGTGGGCGGGCGCCTCGGCCGCCAGGGCCTCGGCCAGGGCCTCGCCCATCTGGTCCAGTTCGGGGAAGTGGTTGCCGCGCGACTGGATGTATTCGCGCACCCATTCGGCCGGGCTGGTCTCGACCAGGCCTTCGCCGGTCTCGGCGGCGGCGCGGGCCCGGGTGCGGCCGTCGTCAAAGGCCTGATACAGGCGCAGCAATGCGTCGGCGACACCCGGCGCCTCCTCCAGCAGTTGCACCAGTTCGTGACGGGGGAGGGGTAGGCCCTTGAACAGGGGGTCGGCCAGAACCTCGCCCAGCCGCGCCTCGTTCGCCGCCCCACCCTGGTTCAGGCTGCGCAGGTCGACGTCATAGGTGTCGGCCAGGCGCAGCAGCAGCTGGGCCGAAACGGGGCGCTGGTTGCGTTCTATGTGATTGAGATAGCTGGGCGAAACGCCCAGGTCGGCCGCCATCGACGTCTGGGTCAGGGCCAGGTCGCGCCGCAGCCGCTTCAGCCGGGCGCCGAGGAAGAGCTTGCGATCGGCGGAGGCGTCCATGGTCGCAGAATGTCATAACATGACCGATAATGCAAAGTCATGATGTGACAAAGTGACATCAATAAGGGCTTCGATACTGTGTCATTCATGACTTCAGCGTGTTCTTGTTCCTGAGACGGCGGCTGCGGCCGCGCCATTCAGAGACCGAGTTCGACCATGACCACCTTCGCCGATCTGGTTCCTTCGCCCGCCGGCCGTTTCGACGGCATCGAGCGCCCCTACACCCCGGAAGACGTCCTGCGCCTGCGCGGTTCGGTGCCCGTCACCCATACTCTGGCCGAACGGGGCGCCAACCGCCTGTGGCAGTTGCTGCACGACGAGCCCTTCATCAATGCCCTGGGCGCCGTCACCGGCAACCAGGCCATGCAGATGGTCCGCGCCGGGCTGAAGGCCATCTATCTGTCGGGCTGGCAGGTCGCGGCGGACGCCAACACGGCCGGCGCCATGTATCCGGACCAGTCGCTGTACCCGGCCAACGCCGCGCCGGAACTGTGCCGTCGCATCAACCGCACCCTGCAACGCGCCGACCAGATCGAGCACGCCGAAGGCGGGGCCAAGCGTGACTGGTTCGTCCCCATCGTCGCCGACGCCGAGGCCGGCTTCGGCGGGCCGCTGAACAGCTTCGAGATCATGAAGGCCTTCATTGAGGCGGGCGCCGCCGGCGTCCACTTCGAGGACCAACTGGCGTCCGAGAAGAAGTGCGGCCACCTGGGCGGCAAGGTCCTGATCCCGACCCAGGCGCACGAGCGCAATCTGGTCGCCGCGCGTTTAGCCGCCGACGTCATGGGCACGCCGACCATCACGGTCGCCCGCACCGACGCCGAAAGCGCCCAGCTGATCACCTCGGACATCGACGAGCGCGACCAGCCCTTCATCGACCGCGACAACCGCACGCCTGAGGGCTTCTTCCGCCTGAAGGAAGGCACGGGTCTGGACCACTGCATCGCGCGCGGCCTGTCCTACGCCAATATCGCCGATCTGCTGTGGTGGGAGACGTCGCATCCGGACCTGGAGGACGCCAAGAAGTTCGCCGAGGCGATCCAGAAGGCCCATCCGGGCAAGCTGATGGCCTACAACTGCTCGCCCTCCTTCAACTGGAAGGCCAAGCTGGATGACGCCACCATCGCCAAGTTCCAGCGCGAGCTGGGGGCCATGGGCTACAAGTTCCAGTTCGTGACTCTGGCCGGCTTCCACGCCCTGAACAACTCGATGTTCGAGCTGGCGGACGGTTATCGCGATCGTGGCATGGCGGCCTATTCCGAGCTTCAGCAGCGTGAGTTCGCCAATGAGGCCATCGGCTACACCGCCACCCGCCACCAGCGCGAAGTCGGCACCGGCTACTTCGACCAGGTCGCCACGGTCATTTCCAACGGCACCTCCTCGACGACGGCGCTGAAGGACTCGACCGAGACCGCCCAGTTCACCCACGCGGCTTAAGGCCCCCTCAGCTTAAGGCCCCCTCAGCTTAAGGAAAGGAACCTCCATGGAACCGCTGACCCGAACCGAAGCCATCATCGACTTCTGCCTGGCGCCCCTGTCGCTTGACGCCGGGACGGAGGCCGAACGCGAAGTGCGCCGCCGCATGACCCATGTGCTGCGAACCTATCAGGCCAAGGTCGCCAACCCGATCGCCGTGGACTTCTCGTCCATGCCGTCCCAGGTGATCAACGAAGCCGCGCACGGCTACGAGTAGGCCGGTCATCGCTCAAGAAAAGGCCCGCCCCGATCACTCGGGGCGGGCCTTATTCTGTTCGCGAGGCTCAGCGTGAGGGGGCCGGGACGGGTGTTGGCGTCGGCGTCAGGCTAACCTGAACCGGGGTCTGGGCCGGACGGCTGGGCGGCTCCGCGCCAGCGTCGATCAGTTCGCCGACCGAGACTTGCGGAGAGACGACCGCCTGGGTGGTGCAGGTGGCCAGATCGCGCGCGACGTGGCGGCCCAGGCAGAACATGTCCTCGTAGCTGGGGCGCGAGGCGGCCAGGCACTGGAACAGCATCAGTTTGGACATGTTCAGGCAGAATTCGCTGTTGCTCTCCACCGCCAGGGCGTCGGTGTTGGCCCGCGCTTCGTCTCCGGCGGCGCCGAGGGCGGCCAGGGCCGCGATGGCCAGCGACCGTGTGAGGGCCGGGGTATAGGGCGGCGCCTTGCGGGACGGTTCGACGGAAAGGCCCTGGCCGCTGTTGGCGGCGGTGAACAGGCGGCTGGACTCCTCCGCCGAGGGCAGCATGGTCACCGCAGACAGGGTCTTGGCGCCTTCGAGTCGAATTTCGCGATGCGGGATCGGGGTTACGGCCCAGCGGCGCCGCGGATCCTGTCGTTCCTGCACAGTATAGGCGTCGGCCTCCACCGCTTCGGCGATGGCGCGCATTGCGACAGCATCCTTGCCGATCGTCGCCACGATCAGGCCGGCCGCAGCGTCGGCGCCGGGCAGGGTGGCCGCATAGGCCGGATCGGCGATCAGTTGGGCGACCATCTGCTGACGCTGGACGGGATCGGCGGCGAACTGGCGCACCCCGGCCACGAACTCCGGCGACTGAAGCGCGATGATCGAGCCATAGGCGATCAGGCCGCGCGACAGCTGGGCCGGCTCATAGGACGCCCCCTTGCGGATCGCGGCTTGAATGGATTCGGCGTCCGGGAAGCCGCCAGGCTGAATGGTTCCGGCTTCTCTCAGGAAGGCCACATAGATGGAGGCGGCCTGGGCGACGCCTTCGTTCAAGGTGACGGGCGGCGGAGGAGGCGGCGGAGGCGGCGGCGCCGCCTCGGGTTCCTTGGTGGTGCAGCTCACCAGAAATGCGGCGGCGGCGAGGGCGGCGATCGACAGGCCGCGGGTCATTAAGGCCTTGGGCATAGGGCGCGTCCACAGAACTATGTGCCCCGAAGGGCGCTTACTGGAAGGCGCTTATAACGTGCGAAAAGTGGTTTGCCGAAGATTAATCGAACAACTTTGACACAGATTCCTCGTTGGCGATCCGGCGGATAGCTTCACCGATCAGCGGAGCCACGGAAACCCTGCGGATTTTCGAGCACTTCAAAACTTCGTGGGGCTGCTCAATGGAGTCCGTGATCACCAGCTCCTTCAGCGGGCCGTCCGTGATCCGCTGCACCGCCGGGCCCGACAGGACGCCGTGGCTGATATAGGCCGAGACCTCGGTCGCGCCCTGATCGATCAGAGCCTTGGCGGCGTTCACCAGGGTGCCGCCAGAATCGACGATGTCGTCGAACAGGATGCACCGACGCCCCTCGACGTCGCCGATGATGTTCATGACTTCGCTCTCGCCCGCCTTGGGGCGGCGTTTGTCGACGATGGCCAGGTCGGCGTTCAGGCGGCTGGCCAGCGAGCGGGCGCGCACCACGCCGCCCACGTCGGGCGAGACGATCATCAGGTCGTCGCCGCGCGAATAATGTTCGCGAATGTCCTGGGCCAGGACGGGCGTGGCCACCAGATTGTCGGTCGGGATGTCGAAGAAGCCTTGAATCTGACCCGCGTGCAGATCCATGGTCAGCACCCGGTCGGCGCCGGCGCGGGTGATCAGATTGGCGACCAGCTTGGCCGAGATCGGCGTGCGGCCGCCGGTCTTCCGGTCCTGCCGGGCATAGCCGAAATAGGGCATGACGGCCGTGATCCGCCGGGCGGAGGCGCGCACCAGCGCGTCCGTGATGATCAGCAGCTCCATCAGATTGTCGTTGGCCGGGAAGCTGGTCGACTGAAGGATGAAGACGTCTTCGCCCCGGACGTTCTCTTCGATGACGGCGAAGACCTCGTTGTCGGCGAAACGCTTGACCTGAGCCTTGGTCAGCGGTCCGTCCAGATGGTCTGCGATGGCCTGGGAAAGGGCCCGGTTTGAGTTGCCTGAGAGCAGCTTCATCGGCTGGTCATCCTTTCGCCGTCATCCGCCCCCCATGAACGGCGGTCGGTTGGCGCGCTCTTTACCAGCGGTGCCGGGCAGGGCAAGTCGTGTGCGGAGAGTTTTCGTCGGCATGGCGTGTCCCGGTCGTGGGTGCTAGAGATCGCCGCGTTCGTTTCCGGAGGCTTGGCCTAAGCCTGGTCTCCGCTCGTCATGGGGTCGTCCTTGTCCGTTTCTAAGTTCCGTTCCGGCCTGGTGCTGATGGCTGCGGCGGCCGCCGCGCTGACAATTTCGGGATGCGCCGGCAATAAGCGCCCCAAGCTGGCCTATGAGGAGCGCCCGGTCGAGGCGCTGTACAACACCGGTTATCAGCGCCTGGAACAGAAGCGTTGGGCCGACGCCGTCGACTATTTTCAGGAGGTGGAACGCCAGCACCCCTATTCGGACTGGGCGCGTCGCTCGATCCTGATGCAGGTCTACGCCTACTACCAGAACAATAATTACGCCGAAGCCATCGCCGCCTCGGACCGGTTCATCGCCCTGTTCCCGGGCAATCCGTCGGCGGCTTATGCCTTTTACATGAAGGCGGTCTGCAACTTTGAACAGATTACCGACGTGGGCCGCGACCAGGGATACGCCAACGCCGCCCTGGCCGGTCTGAAAGACGTCGCCCGTCGTTATCCAGGCACGCCCTACGCCACCGACGCGTCGGTCAAGATCGACATGGTCAACGACCAGCTGGCCGGCAAGGAAATGAATATCGGCCGCTACTACCAGCGCGCCAACCAGCCGCTGGCGGCCCTGAACCGCTATAAGGCCGTCATCGCCAACCCCGAGTTCCAGCGCACTTCCCACACGCCAGAGGCCCTGTACCGCCTGGTCGAGGTCAATCTTCAGCTGGGCCTGAAGGAAGAGGCGACCCGCAACGGCGCCGTCTTGGGTTACAACTTCCCCGGCAGCCCCTGGTACGCCGAGGCCTACGCCCTGCTGACCGAAAACGGCCAGACCCCGGAAAAAGCCCCTGAGGCCAAGCGCGAATCCTGGCTGAAGCGGATCATCCCCGGCTGATCGTCCCCTTGACGGTCAGATTTATGTAGTTACATAAATGATCGTCTTCGACCCGTCGAAGGATGAGGCCAATATCGCCAAGCACGGCGTCTCGCTGTTGCGAGCCGACGAGATCCGGATGGAAGAAGCCTTGATCGAGGTGGATGACCGCTTCGATTACGGTGAACCGAGATGGATCGCCTATGGCGAACTGGACGGGCGACTGCACGTTCTGGCCTTTACGGTTCGAGACGCAAGGGTGCGGGCCATCAGCCTGCGCAAGGCCAATGACCGGGAGCGGAGATATGTCCGAGAACAAAGGGGTGTCGGAAGCGGCGACTGAGCCCTTTCTCGACGACGACGATACGCCCGAGTTGACCGCAGAGCGCGCGGCCAAACTTCGCCCCGCACGCGAGGTCCTGCCCGATTATATCCTCAACCAGTTCAAACGCGCCCCCGGCCGCCCCAAGGCCGAGGCCCCCAAGCAGCAGGTCACCCTGCGTCTGGACGCCGATCTGCTGGAGCATTGGCGCGCCCAGGGGCCGGGGTGGCAGTCGGGCATCAACGCCGCGCTTCGCCGGGCCTCCGGTCTCTGATTCCTTTCACGCCGCCGCGCGCTAGACTGCGCCCCATGCCGAATCGCGTGCGCCCATGCTGACCGCCCTTTCCATCCGCGACGTCGTCCTGGTCGACGTGCTGGATCTCGACGTCGAGACCGGCCTAACCGTGCTGACCGGCGAGACGGGGGCGGGCAAGTCGATCATTCTGGACGCCCTGGGCCTGGCCCTGGGCGGTCGCGGCGACGCCGGCTTGGTGCGTAACGGCGCCAAACAGGCTGTGGCCACCGCCGTTTTCAGCGCCCCGGACGACCCGGATCTGCTGACCCTGATCGCCGACAAGGGGTTCGAGGTCCAGCCGGGTGAGGATCTGATCCTGCGCCGCGTCCTGAACGCCGACGGCCGCAGCCGGGCCTATGTCAACGACCAGCCCGCCGGGGTCACGGCCCTGCGCGAGATCGGCGCCGCTCTGGTCGAGGTCCATGGCCAGCACGAAACCGTCGGCCTGCTGGACTGGCGCACCCACCGGGGCTCGCTGGACGCCTATGGCGGTCTTCAGCCCCAGCTCCAGGCCGTCGCGGCCGCCTCCGCCAAGCTCAAGGCCGCCGAGGCCAAGCTGGCGGAGCTGAAGGCCCAGGCTGCCGACGCCGCCGCCCGCGTCGAGGAAATCACCCTCAACCTGTCCGAACTGGACGCCCTTGACCCCCGCGCCGACGAGGAGACGGAACTGGCCGGCGAACGCGCCCTGCTGGGCGCCGCCGAAAAAGCCATCGCCGACTTAGCCGACGCCCGCACCCAGCTGGGCGGCGACAAGCTGAGCCAGAAACTGGGCGCTGCGCTTCGCGCCGTCGAACACGCCCGCCAGCGCGCCGGCCAGGCGGGGGCCGAGGGCGACCACCCGGTCATCGTCAAACTGTCCGCCGCCGTCGAGGCCATCGACCGCACCATGGTCGAGGCGGCCGAGGCGGTCGCCGCCGTGGACGCCGCCGCCGACGCCTTCGACTATGAGCCGGGCCGCCTGGACAAGGCCGAGGAACGGCTGTTCGCCCTGCGCGCCGCCGCGCGGAAACTGAACACCACGGTCGACGCCCTGCCTTCCTTACGCATCCGCCTGCGCGAACAGCTGCGCCTGATCGAGGACGGGGAGGAGGCTCTGGCCAATGCCGGGCGCGAAGCCGCCGAGGCCGCCGAATCCTACGACCTGGCCGCGACCTTCCTGACCTCGGCGCGCGAGGCGGCGGCCGACCGCCTGACCGCCGCCGTCATGGGCGAACTGGGGCCGCTGAAGCTGGAGCGCGCCCGGTTCCGCGTGGCGCTTGAGCAGATCGAGGGCCGGCGCGGCCCCGACGGGGTCGAGACCGTGCGGTTCCAGATCGCCACCAACGCCGGAACCGATTTCGGACCGCTGGACGCCATCGCCTCCGGCGGCGAACTGGCCCGGTTCGCCCTGGCCATGAAGGCGGCCCTGGCCAGCCGCGAGGACATGCGCCAGCCGGTCATGATCTTCGACGAGGTGGACCAGGGCGTCGGCGGCGCGGTGGCCGAGGCCGTCGGCTCGCGCCTGAAACGCCTGTCCACCGGCGCCCAGGTCCTGGTCGTCACCCACAGCCCCCAGGTCGCCGCCCGCGGCCACGCCCACTGGAAGGTCATGAAGGCCGACCACGACGGCATGACCACCACCACCGTCGTCGCCCTGGACGACGCCCGCCGTCAGGAAGAGATCGCGCGGATGCTGTCGGGGGCGGAGATTACCGATGAGGCAAGGGCGGCGGCGCGGACGTTGATTGGGTAGGGGGCGTTGCTGGTGGGATGAAGTCGCCAAGCGGCCTTTGTGGGACGCGAACCCCGCAGGGAAAGTGCAGTTGCCTTTTGCGCAGTCGACGGAATGTTGGCGGGCTGCTACCTGAGCAATATGACGAAAGCTGTTCTTCTCACCGATCCGGCCCGTGAGCTTGCGGAACTTTGCACGGAACTTCAGGAACAAACGAATAAGACCGGCGAGACGTTTCTTGCAGGAAAATTCGAAGTTGATCCGTGGTCCAGAGAATTTTTCGAGATCATCTTCACCATCACCGAGCGGTGCGGAATGCTCGAGAAAATCGTGGGTGACTTAGATCTCGACGAAGATTTCCGCAATGAGATGATCAACCATGTGCGGGCGATCATGAGCGCATTCTCCGCGCAATCTATGCGCGGCCGTTGGGACCAAATCGGCTTCTCGCACGTGGGTGCAGTGAATGTGGGTCCGCTTAAGGCTCTCTCTGCAACGGTCCGACAACAGGTTGCTTATCGAAAGCTATCGTCAGAAGAGCTGGACGAAGTCATCGAAGAAGTCGAGCGCTTGTTGAACTGGCTTCGCGAGCACCAACTCGAGGAGCAAGATTTCATTCGTCAGTCGATCATCGAAGGCTTGGAGCGTTTTACCTTCAGGCTTAAGCGGCTGCGTTGGCTTGGGTGGGGCTACACCTTGGAGACGCTACGCGAGGTTATCGCCGCCTACATGCTTCTCGAACGTCAGGACATTAGTCCGCAAGCTAATCCGAACGGTGCGGCCGTGCTCAAGAAGGTCAGCGGCGTCATTAGGGCTGTTTACGAGCGCATAACCGTAGCTAAGGGCGTCGCTGAGACCGGTGATTGGGTAATCAAGATATATGCGGCAGGTTCGTTAGCCTACCACAGTGTGCCGCATATCGCGGGATTGCTACGCTAAGAGATGCAACTGGGAGTCGCAAGCCGCGAGGCGTCTATTGGACGGTTATTAAGGTAGACTACTAGGGCCTGACCACCACCGTCGTCGCCCTGTACGACGCGCGCCGTCAGGAAGAGATCGCGCGGATGCTGTCGGGGGCGGAGATCACCGATGAGGTAAGGGCGGCGGCGCGGGCGTTGATCGGGTAGGGCGAGTTGTGAAGCCGACCTATTCGCGTCGTCCCCGCCCTCGCAAGTTCGTCATCCTCGCCCTTGTGGCGAGGATCCATACGCCCGGTGTCTGACGGCGGACCCTCTGTGGATACACCGGGCCTATGAATCCCAGGGACAAGCCCTGGGATGACGGCCTAAAGGGGAGGGGCGGCCTTGTCCTAAGGCCTCGACGCCGTCTTCAACGCGCCCTTGGCGATCAGATAGGCGCAGCCTGCCGCGAGTATGATCGTTGCGACGACGCTCGCCTCCGGGCCGAAGGCCCCGCCGGTGAGCCACCACGGCGCGTCCGGGGCCGGAGCCAGGTTCGCGACGAGCGGCGCGACGGGCACCGTCTGACCGCTGACCTCCAGTCCGAAACCCACGCCGAGCAGGGCGTTCCAGCCGGTATGGGCCGCGCACACGCCCCACAAGGATCCTTCCCTGATCGCATAGAGGCTGAGCGCGACCGCGAACAGAAACAGATTGAACAGGCCAAGCGCGAGTTCACCCGACGGATCGATATTGCTGGCATGGAGCAGGGCGAAGAAGCCGGAGTTGATCAGGACGGCGGCGACCAACCCGTGCCGGGAGGCGATCAAGGGCATCAGCCAGCCGCGCAGCATGACCTCTTCGGTCGCGCCCTGGATCATATAGCCGCCGAACAGGACGAGCAGCGGCGCCAGCAGGGCCGGCGAGGGCGAGGCCCAGGATCCGCTTCCGCCGGCCGTGTAGCCGCCGGCGGCGAAGATAAGGCCGACGACGGCGCCGAGCGCCAATCCTCCGACAAGCAGGCCTTGCATATAGGGACCGGCGATCCTGGCCTTGAAGCCCAGGCCCGCCGGGGATCGGCGCTCGAACAGGGACGTCCAGGCCAGAATGAGAAGCAGCGTGATCCCTCCGCCCGCCAGGAAGATGGCGAACGGCGCCCACTGCGTATCGAGATCCGCCTTGTGATAGCCCATGGGCTTCAGGACGCCGAAGATGGTCGTCAGCTGCCCGATCAGAAAGAAGACGACGATCAGGACGACCGCCGCGGCGGTCCAGGTCCGCCGACCCGCGGCGGTGCGCGGTGCAAAAATTTCAGTTCTACTCATAAGCCCCCTCCGGCGGTCTCACGACCCCGCGCTTTCCTGTCGATGCGCGCGGATCGTCTTTGAATGAGAGGGAGAGGCGTTCAAGCGACGCTGCGGATGCGGAGTGTGGGATTAAATGTCTGTAATGTAGGGGGCTTTTCGCCGGCCTTGGCCGCGAAGTCTGTAGGGCGTAGTGGGGGTTCTGCGGATGCGCCGGGCGTACGGGCTTTTGGGACAAGCGCTGGCGCGACGCGAGAAAAGGAAAGGCGAGAAGACCACTGGCCGGTCGGATGTCCCCGAATTCGTCCCAAACGCCCCCCGCATTAGCGGTCCTGTCATCATCGTGCTAAGAGCCCCGCCCTTTATAAGGGCGGCGATGTCGCCAGAGCATTTCAGTCTTCAGGAGAAGCACACATGAGCAGGGTGCTGGTCATTGGCGCCGGCGGCGTCAGTTCGGTCGCCGTCCACAAGATGGCGATGAATGCGGACATCTTCTCGCACATCACTCTGGCGAGCCGCACCAAGTCCAAGTGCGACGCCATCGCCGAATCCGTCAAGTCGCGCTTCGGCGTGACCATCGACACGGCGGCGATCGACGCCGACGACGTGGCGGCGACCACGGCCCTGATCCAGGCGGTCAAGCCCGCCCTGGTCGTCAACCTGGCCCTGCCGTACCAGGACCTGGCCATCATGGACGCCTGCCTGGCCGCGGGCGTGAACTACCTCGACACCGCCAACTACGAGCCGCGCGACGAGGCCAAGTTCGAATACAAGTGGCAGTGGGCCTATCAGGACCGCTTCAAGGACGCCGGGCTGATGGCCCTGCTGGGCTCGGGCTTCGACCCCGGCGTGACCTCGGTCTTCACCACCTATACGAAGAAGCACCTGCTGGATTCGATCGAGACGCTCGATATCCTGGACTGCAACGGCGGCGACACCGGCCTGCCGTTCGCGACCAACTTCAACCCCGAGATCAATCTGCGCGAAGTGACCGCCCCGTCGCGCCACTGGGCCGACGGCCAGTGGGTCGAGGGCCCGGCCCTGTCGCACAAGCAGGCCTTCGATTTCGAGGGCGTGGGTCAGAAGAACATGTACCTCATGTATCATGAGGAACTGGAGTCGCTGGCCAAATTCTATCCGGAAATCAAGCGCATCCGCTTCTGGATGACCTTCGGCGACTCCTATCTCAAGCACCTGGAAGTGCTAGAGAATATCGGCATGACCTCGATCGAGCCTATGATGTTCCAGGGCCGCGAGATCATCCCGATCGAGTTCCTGAAGGCCCTGCTGCCCGAACCCTCGTCCCTGGGTCCGATCACCAAGGGCAAGACCAATATCGGCACCATCGCCACCGGCCAGAAGGACGGCGCGGCCAAGACGGTCTACGTCAAGAACATCTGCGACCATCAGGAAGCCTATGCCGAGACCGGCAACCAGGCCGTCAGCTACACCACCGGCGTCCCCGCCATGATCGGCGCGGCCCTGATGCTGACCGGCCAGTGGAAGGGCGAGGGGGTGTTCAACATGGAGCAGCTGGATCCCGATCCCTTCATGGACATGCTGAACAAGCACGGCCTGCCGTGGACGGTCGAGACGCTCGACGCTCCGCTGGACTTCTGAGGACACGCCCATGGTCATGCAGACCCAGGCCGGCGGACCGGGCGCCTTCGCCCGGTTCGATCTGAACCGCGTCCCGTCGCCCACCTTCGTGGTCGACGAGGTCGCGGTGCGTCGCAACCTGTCGGTCCTCCAGGACGTCGGGGCGCGGGGCAATGCGCGGGTGCTGCTGGCCCTGAAGGCTTTCTCGATGTGGTCGCTGGCCGACGTCGTCGGGGAATACCTCGACGGCGTCTGCGCCTCGGGCCTGTGGGAGGCGCGGCTGGCGCGCGAGTTCTATCACGGCCACCTGACCACCTATTCCCCGGCCTACAAGCCCGCCGACCTGCCCGAAATCCTGCGGCTGTCGGATACGGTCATCTTCAACGCCCCGGACCAGATCGCCCGGTTCGCCGACCTGATCGCCGCCGCCCGCGCCGAGGGTGAGACGTTCGATATCGGCCTGCGGCTGAACCCCGAGCATTCGGAGGGCGAGGTCGCCAAATACGACCCCTGCCAGCTGGGCTCGCGCCTGGGCTTCCCGGTGTCGCAACTGACGCCGGAACACTTGAACGGCGTCGACGGCCTGCACATCCACGCCCTGTGCGAACAGGGGTTCGAGCCGCTGGAGCGGATCTGGGCCGCCGTGGAGCCCAAGCTGGCGCCCCTGCTGCCGGACCTGAAGTGGATCAACCTGGGCGGCGGCCACCACGTGACCCGCGCCGACTATCGGATCGACGCCCTGGTCGGCTTCCTGAAGGATCTGGGCGAGCGCTACGGGCTTCAGGTCTATATCGAGCCGGGCGAGGCCATTGCGCTGGACGCCGGCATATTGGTGGGCGAGGTGCTGGACACCTTCCATAACGGCCTGGCCATCGCCATCACCGACATCTCGGCGACCTGCCATATGCCCGATGTGATCGAGGCGCCCTATCGCCCCGCCATGCTGAACGAGGCGGAAGGCGGCGTGACCTTCCGCCTGGGCGGGCCGTCCTGCCTGGCCGGCGACATCATCGGCGACTATGGCTTCGCCACTGCGCCGACGCCGGGAACCCGCATCGCCTTCCTGGACCAGGCCCACTATTCGATGGTGAAGACCAACACCTTCAACGGCGTGCCGCTTCCGGCCATCGCCCTGTGGAACAGCGACACCGACGCGCTGAGACTGGTCCGTGAATTCGATTATTCAGAGTTCCGCGACCGCCTGTCCTGACCGATAGAACCTCGACAAATTCTCCAGAATTTGTCGAGGTTTTCTCCAGGTTCAGACCCCCAGAATCCAGCCTTCTTCCTGCTCGACCTGAGCGATCAGCTCGGGGGTGGCGTCCTTGGGCGGACCAAAGGCCTTGGCCAGATCGCCGGCCTCGTCCATCTGCGCCAGGGCCTCGGCGGTGGAGCGGACCTGGGCCTGATCCTTGAACTCGCCCTCATTGGGCTTGGCGTCGAACATGGACGGCCAGACCTCGACCACCAGGGCCGACAGGGGCTCGACATCCTCGGGCGCCAGTTCGCGCCAGCCGGTGCCGAACGGCCAGACGGCGCCCGAAGATCCCAGACTTTCCAACAGCCTGCGCACGGCGGGTATGCCCACCAGGGTCTGGCCGCCCACGGCGCCCGCCCCGTGCATCTGCCACACGCTCTTGGGCTGCAGCTTGCCTTTGCGCGCCGCGTTCTCGGTCGCGCGGAACTCTGGGATGTCGGCGCCCGCGCCGACCGGAGGCTTGGTCGTGGTCAGCCAGCGCTGCGCCTGTTTCGCCGGCGCGCCCCACAGCGGCCAGGCCTCGTCGGTCATCAGCCGGTTCATCTTGGCCGCCACCTGGTAGCGGTTGTTCGTATTATCGGCCTTGTCCACGACATTGGACGCGATGAACTTCCACATGGAATTCCAAGGGGTTCCGTCCAGCTTAAGCCGCGCAGCCGTGCCGACCGGATAGCCGAAATTGAAGTCCAGACCGACCAGAACCCGGTCGCCGCGCTTCCTGTGATCCGCCAGGATCGAGGCCAGCAGGGCCTCGCCCTCGGCCCGGGTCGCGACATTATGCGTCTCGGTATAGAGGCGGAACCGCACGTCGCGCTTCGCCACCCCGATCCACAGCGAGGTGTCGCCGAGTTTCTTGGTTTCGGCGGCGGTCCAGTCGGCGACGACATAGGCGTCGAATAGGCGGGCCAAGGCGGCCTCCCGTAAAAAGGCGTGTCGATAGGAATGAGCGGGGGTTCTAGACCTCTCGCCGCCCAATCGGAAGGGGGGCGGTCAGCTCTTCAACAGGGCTTCCAGGTGCGACAGCCAGCGCCGACCCAGCCGCAGGGCCTCGCCGGGCGAGCCGGTCCCGCCTGTGAATGTGGCGTCCCACAGGGCCAGTTCGAACTCCGGATGGCGGGCGTCTGCGAACATCAGCCGCAGCACCACCTGTTCGGCGTCGGGCGCCAGAACGTCCAGCGACTTGCGCGCCTCGCCGCGGCGGATGCGGGCGACCACATGGCCGTCCACGATGATCTCGCCGCCCTCGACCTCCTCGAAGGCGTAGGCCAGGCCGTGGGCGCCGTTGGCCCACAACACCACCACCTGTTCGATATCGAAGTTCAGGGCGCAGGCCCGGCCCTCGCGCGGTGAAACCGCCTCGATCTCAGGCGGAGCGCCCAGGGCCTTCAGAAGGGCGCGGCGAATGCGGCGCGGCGGCTCCATCCACCAGGACAGGGCCAGGGCCAGGGTCGTCAGCAGGGCCGCCGCCAAGGCGATCAGCAGGATCACCCGCACGACCTCCGCCATGGCTCAGGCCTCCGTCCCGGCCGACAGGTCGATGTCGACCACCACCGGCACATGGTCACTGGGCTTGTCCATGTCGCGCGCGTCGCGATGGGTCTCGATCCCGCGCAGACGGTCCGCCGCCTGGGGCGACAGCAGGGCGAAGTCGATGCGGATGCCGTGGTTCCTCTGCCAGGCGCCGGCTTGATAGTCCCAGAAGCTGTAGGTTCCGGCGGGTTCGCCGCCGACCTCGTGCGCGTCAGCCAGGCCCAGATTCTTGAGGGCGCGGAACGCCTGACGGCTCTGCGGCTGGAACAGGGCGTCGTCGGTCCAGGCGGCGGGGTTCTTGGCGTCCTCAGCCTCGGGGATGACGTTATAGTCGCCGCACAGGGCCAGCGGCTCTTCGAAGGCCAGCAGGTCGCGGGCGTGCCGGTTCAGCCGCTCGAACCAGGCCAGCTTGTAGTCGAACTTCTCGGTGCCGATGGGATTGCCGTTGGGCAGATAGATGGACGCCACCCGGATCGGACGGGGGGCTTCAATCACCGCCTCCAGATAGCGCGCCTGTTCGTCGGTCTCATCGCCCGGCAGGCCGCGTCGGATGTCCGACAGCGGGTATTTCGACAGCATGGCCACGCCGTTGTAGCTCTTCTGGCCGTGGGTCTCGACGTTGTAGCCCAGGCTCTCGAAGGCCTCGCGCGGAAATTTCTCGTCCACGCATTTGATTTCCTGGAAGCAGGCGACGTCGGGGGCGGCCTGCTCCAGCCAGGCCAGCACGGTGGGCAGGCGGGCGTTGACCGAGTTCACGTTCCAGGTGGCGATGCGCATGAGGGCGACGGTAGGGCGCGTCTCGGTTTCGGAAAAGAGGTCGCGCAAAACAAAAGGGCCGCCGGATCGCTCCGACGGCCCTTCGTCTGGTCTGCGGTGGTCGCTTACGGACGGCCGCCGGCCGGCGCCGGAGCGGCGGCGGGCGCGGTGGTCAGCTTGCAGCCGCCGCCGATCTGCTGGGCGGTGGCGCAGGGATAGACCTGCTGGACGACGTTTTCAGTGTTCAGGCGGGCGATGAGGCCGTCGCCGGCCGCGCACTTGGCTTCATAGAAGACGCCGTTGGCGTTGCGACCCATCAGGCGGGCCTCGGTCACGTCGCAGGCGGCGGCCGCCGAACCCGCGAAATAGGCCTTAACCTGGCCGGCGTTTTCGGCCGTGGTGGTGAAGGCGCAGGTTCCGTTCTCCGCCAGCACCTGGATGCAGGGGGTCTTGGTCCAGGCGTTGTTCAGTTGCTTGAGCCAGAAGCCGGCGCCGTCGGAGCAGCCGGCTTCGTACATGATGCCGCCGTCGCTGGCTTGGCCCAGCACCTTCACTTCGTCGACCGTGCAGGCGACGCCCGCCTGGACGGCGTATTCGCGCAGGAATTTCTGCGTGTCGGCGTTTGCGGCGATCGAGCACTGCGGGCCGGGATCGGCGGCCGGGTCGCGGCTGCGCAGGACGGCGGCCGAATAGGCCAGGAGAACGCAGTTGGACGCTTCGGGCGGGGTCTTGGACTCGATCATAAAGCCCGGACCGACGGCGCAGGCGACTTCATAGACCGAGGTCTTGGCCGCCGTTTCGCCCAACAGCTTGGCTTCCGTCACCTGGCAGTTGGTGTTGGCGAGCGTGGCCTGTTCCTGTGCGGAAGCCTTGATTTGTTCCGCAGTCGGGGCGGCAGGGCGGCGTTCGCGACGTTGACGCGAGGCCGAGGCGCGCGAGCCGCCTTCAACGGTGGCGGGCTGGTTTTCCGGGCCGCGCTGCTCTTGCGCGAAGGCGGGAGCGACCGATATGGCGCTGAACAGGAGCGCCGCGAGGGCGGCGGCGATGCGGGCTTTCATGGGACACCTTCGATGGGGAACGGCTGAAGGCTTCGTGGCGATCTAATCGGGCGGGGTCAAGGCGACTGTGGACGTCTTGAGCAAGACCGGACTAAGGTTGTTCGTTTCAATTGGAGACGCACTTGGCGGATGATGCGACGGCCCTGGACCAGGGGATCGGGGCGCGAGGCCTGATCTATCCCATGCCCGATGCGCCGGCGCCCGGCGCGGCGATCGAAGTCGCGCGCGGGGTGCTGTGGCTTCGGTTCGCCCTGCCTTTCCAACTGAACCACGTGAACGTCTACGCCATTCGTGACGGCGACGGATGGACGGTGGTCGATACGGGTCTGCGCACCTCCAACAGTGTCGCGGCCTGGGAGGCGGCGCTGGCCGACGCGCTGGAAGGCCTCCCAATCCGCCGCCTGATCTGCACCCACATGCACCCTGACCACATAGGCTTGGCGGGGTGGCTGTGCGAACGCAGCGGCGCGCCGCTGCTGATGTCGCGCCTGGAATATGTGACCGCCCGCATGTTGATGGCTGAAGAGGCCGGCGACGCCCCCGACGACGGCGAACGCTACTACCGCGCCGCCGGCTGGAGCGAGGCCCAGATCGACCGTTGGAGGAACGACTATGGCGGGTTCGCCAAGGGCGTAGCGCCGATGCCGCGCAGCTATCTGCGGCTGTCGGATGAGGATGTGATCCAGATCGGCGGCGACGACTGGATGGTGGTGGTCGGGTCCGGGCACAGCCCCGAACATGTGTGCCTGTGGCGAAGGTCGGACGACGTCTTCATTGCGGGAGACCAGATCCTGCCTCGGATCTCGTCGAACGTCTCGGTCTGGCCGACCGAGCCTGAGGCTGACCCTTTGGGCGACTGGATGGACTCGCTGGCCAAGCTGCGGGGGCTGCTGCCCGAGGGGGCGTTCATCCTGCCGGCGCACGGAGAGCCCTTCCATGGCGTTCATGCGCGGCTGGACGCCCTGAAGCGCGGTCATGAGGTGGCGCTGAAACGGCTTGAGCGGACGTTGCGTCAACCGTCTAGAGTGATCGACGGCTTCCCGGCCGTGTTCGGTCGGGCGGTCGGTGACGGGGTGCTGGGCATGGCCACGGGCGAGGCCCAGGCGCACCTGAACTATCTGGAACGACGCGGCCGCGCCAAGCGGACGCGCGACGAGAACGGCGTCGACTGGTGGACAGCCGTCAAACGGGACGAGGAAACGACGTGAGCGAACATATCCGCACCCAACTGGCCGACGGCGTCCTGACCCTGACGCTGGACCGGGCCGACAAGAAGAACGCCATCACCCAGGCCATGTATTCGGCCCTGTCCGAGGCCGTCGAACAGGCGCGAACCGACGATACGGTGCGGGTGCTGCTGCTGCGCGCCGAAGGCGACAGCTTCTCGGCCGGCAACGATATCGGCGATTTCATCGCCCTTGGCGGGCAGTCGGCGTCGCCGAGCGAGATGCCGGTGTTCCGCTTCCTGAAGGCGCTCGCCGATATCGACAAGCCGGTTGTGGCGGCGGTGAAGGGGCGGGCGGTCGGCATCGGCCTGACCATGCTGCTGCACTGCGATCTGGTGGTGGTGGCCGAGGACGCCCTGCTGTCGGTGCCCTTCGTCAACCTGGCCCTGGCGCCCGAGGCGGCCTCCAGCCTGCTGCTGCCGGCCGTGATCGGCCATCAACGGGCGTTCGAGATGTTCGCCCTGGGCGAGCCGTTGGATGGTCGCACGGCCCTGGCCTGGGGCCTGGCCAACCGCGCGGTCCCGGCCGATCAGGTCGAGGCGGCGGCGGCGGATCTGGCGGCCAAGGTGGCGGCGCGGGCGCCCAACTCCATCCGCAAGACCAAGCGGCTGATGCGCGACGCGGAGGGCCTGTGGGCGCTGATGCAACGCGAGGGCGAGGCCTTTGGGTCGCAGATGAAGAGCCCGGAGGCGATGGAGGCCTTCATGGCCTTCACCCAGAAGCGGGCGCCGGACTTTTCCAAACTGGGCTGACTGTCACAAGACCGCGCCTTGATTTGGCGCGGCTTTGGCCCTAGTGCGCGCGGCTCTCCGTCGGAGCGCCCATGTCGCACGCCCCTGTTCTGAATCTGGCCCTGAATCTGGGCATGACGGCGGTTCCCAGCCGGATCGAGGCCGAGACCCCGGCCGACGCCGCAGGTGTCGAAGCCCTGATCATGGCCGCCTTTGGTCCCGGCCGTTTCGTCAAGACGGCCGAGCGGCTGCGCGAAGGATCGCGCCCGGCGGCAGGCTTCGTCGCGCGTCGGGGGGACCGGATCATAGGTTCCGTGCGGCTGTGGCCGGTTCTGATCGGCGAGACGAGCGGTCTGTTCCTGGGGCCCATCGCTGTGGATGCGGCCAGTCGCAGCGACGGCCTGGGGGCCGAACTGGTGCAGGCCTGCCTGGATCAGGCTCGGACCATGGCGGTCGGCGGGGTGCTGCTGGTCGGCGACCGCGCCTATTTCGAACGGTTCGGCTTCGTCGGGGCGCCCGAGGCGACCCTGCCGGGACCAGTGGATCGTCGTCGCGTCCTGTGGCTGCCGACCAAGGTCGATGCCGTTTCGGGACCGGTTCGCATCGGCTGACCTTTCCCGGCCGGGCTGCTGGGCCTAAGTCATGTCGGATATGACAAAAGCCGATGATCCCAAGTCAGGACTGAACGCTGTCGCCGAGGCGGCGAAACAGGCGCCGGGCCGGGGCCTGCCACCCGTGCATCTGTGGAATCCCGAACACTGCGGCGAGATCGATATCGTCATCCGGCGCGATGGCGTCTGGATGCACGAGGGCTCGCCCATCGGTCGCAAGGAACTGGTGCGGCTGTTCTCGACCGTGCTGCGCAAGGATCCTGACGGCTATCATCTGGTCACGCCGGTCGAGAAGTTGAAGATCGCGGTCGAGGATCTGCCGTTCCGCGCCGTGTCGGTCGGGCGCGAGGGCGACGACCTGATCTTCGTCACCGATGTCGGGGACGAGGTGCGAGTGGGCGAGGCCGATCCCATCGTGGTCGAGACCGATCCGACGACGGGCGAGCCGGCGCCGCGCGTTCATGTGCGGCGCGACCTGTGGGCGCGGATCGCGCGTTCGGTCTTCTATGAACTGGTCGAGATGGCCGAGGAGGTCGACGGGCGGCTGGTCGTGCGGTCGGGCGGGCAGGCGTTTTCGCTGGGAGCTGTGGGGTGAGTCTGGAGACGCTGAGAAGCCGGCTGGTCGAGCGACTGGCGCCGGTAGACACCTGGCGGCCGGAACTGATCGCGGCCCGCTCGGACTTCGACCTTAATCCCAAGGCGGCGCGGCCGGTGCGCGAACTGCGGCCGGCGGCGGTGCTGATCCCCGTCGTGGCGCGGGCCGAGGGGGCGACGGTGCTGCTGACGCGGAGGGCGGACACATTGGCGCGGCACACGGGGCAGATCGCCTTTCCGGGCGGTCGGCTGGATCCCGGTGAAAACGCGGTCCAGGCGGCGCTGCGCGAGGCGGATGAAGAGGTGGCGCTGAACCCGGACAGGGTCGAGGTTCTGGGGCTGTCCGACGCCTATGAGACCGGCACCGGGTTTCTGGTCACGCCCGTGATCGGCTGGCTGCACGAGGCGCCTGTCACGACGCCGTCGCCGGACGAGGTCGCCGAGGTTTTCGAAACCCCGTGGGACTTCCTGATGGACGCGGCCAACCATCGCCGCGACTTTTACGACATGGACGAGGGTCTGAGGCGCTGGTTCTGGGCCATGCCCTGGGGCGAACGCTATATCTGGGGCGTCACGGCGGGCATCCTGAAGGGGCTTCACGCCCGGCTGTATGGCGACGAGTCCGCGCCCCAAATCGCCGCTGAAGAGGACGCGGCATGAGTGTGTCCATGCTCGGTCAGCCCTGGCTGGAGGCGCCGGCCACCCGTGCGGTCATGGCGGCGCTGGAGGCGGCGGGCGGCCCTGACTGCGCCCGGTTCGTCGGCGGCTGTGTCCGCAACAGCCTGCTGGGCCGGGCCGTGGACGACATAGACATCGCCACGCGGCTGCGGCCGGAGGAGACGATGGCGGCGCTGAAGGCGGCGGGGCTGAAGGCCGTGCCGACCGGGATCGAGCACGGCACGATCACCGGGGTGTCCGAGCGCAAACCCTATGAGATCACCACCCTGCGGCGGGATGTGGAGACCGACGGGCGGCGCGCCGTGGTCGCCTTCACCGAGGACTGGGCCGAGGATGCGGCGCGGCGCGACTTCCGCCTGAACGCCCTCTACGCCGATGCGGCCGGGCGCGTGTTCGATCCGACCGGCGGCGGTCTGGCCGACGCCGCCGAAGGCCGGATCGTCTTCGTCGGCGAGGCCGAGACGCGGATCCGCGAGGACTATCTGCGCATCCTGCGCTTCTTCCGCTTCCAGGCCTGGTACGGGCGGGGCGAACCCGATCCGACCGGCCTCGCTGCTTGCGCCGCGCTGAAGGACGGGATGGCGCGGTTGTCGGCCGAGCGGGTGTCCAAGGAACTGCTGAAACTGTTGGCGGCGCAGGACCCGCGACCTTCGGTGCGCGCCATGGCGGAGACCGGGGTGCTCGCCGTCGTCTTGCCCGACGTGCAGCCGCTGGACCTGTTCGAGGCCTTTTGCGGGCTGACCGATGATCCGGTGATGCGTCTGTCGGCCCTGCTGCCGCAAGATGCGGCCGTCGTCGTGCGGATCGCGCAGGATCTGCGGCTGTCGAACGCGGTGCGAGACCGGATGGCGGCGGTCGTCGCCGAGGGCCCGGTGGTAACGTCCGACATGACGGAGGCCTCAGCGCGGGCGGCCATCTATCGGCTGGGGCGCGCCTGCTTTGAAGATCGGTTGACGCGTGCGGAGGCGCGGAGCGGTCGCGACGGAGCCCCTCTACGACGACTTGCGAGCGTCTGGACGCCGCCCTCAATGCCGGTCGGCGGGCGCGACCTGGCCCGGCTGGGCCGGACGCCGGGACCGGAGACGGGGCGCATCCTGAAGGCGTTTGAGGATGCGTGGGTCGCCGACGACTTCCCGCCCGATGGCCATGAAGACCGGCTGAAAGCGCTTATGGCTTCGCTCGGGTGAACTCCGTCACGACCGGATAATGGTCCGAGCCGGTCGGGCGGCCGACGTGGCGGCTGACCAGGGCCAGGTCCGGCGAGCGATAGACCTGGTCGATGGTGATGCCCATGAAGGCAGGCAGGCGGGTCGGCCAGGTGCCGGGAAAGCCCGGCGCAGGAACCAGGCCCAGGTCGGTCTTGATCTGCCGGCCGATCCGAGCGCTGGAGACGCTGTTGAAATCGCCGGCGATGAGGGTGGTCCCCGTCGCGGCCGCCTTGCGACGTTCGGTCAGGGCCATGACCTGGGTGATCTGCCCCCACTGATATTCATAGGGCCAGGGACGGGTCAGGTGGACGCCGAAGACGGTGATCGGCCCCAGCGGCGTGGCCACGACGGCCCCCACGGCGCTGAGCCCGTCCGGCCGCCCCGGCAGTTTCGTCGTGATCGGATAGCGGGAGGCGATGATGGAGCGTGCCCCGGATGGCCCCGGCTTTAGCCGTCCGTTGACCCGACGGTGGGGATAGCCCGCCAGCAGGCGGTCAATTTGGGCGATGGGCGCGTCCCCGACCTCGACCAGGATCACGATGTCCGCATCGGCCGCCTCGATCGAGGCGCGCATTGCGTCGACATCGGTATTGGGCGCCCAGAGATTGGCGGAATAGACCCGGATGACCGGCTGGTCCGGTTGGCGCAGGCCCGTCGGCGGCATCCATTGCGGCCAGACGGCGACGAGCAGGATCAGGCTCGCCAGCCCGCCCACGCCGACCGCCGGCCAAAGCCGCAAAAGCGCACAGCCCAAGGTCAGACCCGCCGCCGCCAACAGCACTGGCCCCGTGAACTGGGCCAGTATATCCACCCAGCGATGGTCCACGCCGCTGAGCGCCGCCACGCCGAAGATCGACAGGCCGATCAGGACCAGGCAGGCCGCCGTATTGGCCGCCAGCTTGAGCAGGGACATCGCGTGTTGCCTTTCCTGGTGAACGCTGTTGCCTATGCCGCGTTAGGGCGGCGCTGGGGAGGGCGACATGGCCAGACGGTCGATCACAGATATCGAAAAGATTTGGTCCAATGTCGAGGGGATCAAGAAGCTGTCCGACCGGGTGATCGGCATCGGCCCGTTCGGCATCGGCATGGACGGTCTGCTGACCTGGGTGCCTATTGTCGGCACGGTCTATACGGTGGGGACCGGCGCCTGGCTCTTGATGCAGGCTGTCCGAGCCAGGGCGTCCCCCGCGACCCTAGCCCGTATGACCGCCTATATGGCGGTGGATACGGCGACGGGCACGGTGCCCCTGGCCGGCGACGTGGTCGATACCTTCTTTCCCGGTCAACTGCTGGCGGCCAAGGCGCTGCAGAAGGACATCGAGACGACCCACTGGGTCGAGGACACCGAGGCGGGCGCCAGAGCCAGTGGCGATCACGAGCGGCATGTTGAGCGGGTCCGCAACGACAAGAAGCTGCGGCGCATCGTCTATCTGCACGACTGATTGCGCGCGTTGGCAGTCGTCTGATTTCCTAATTGTTCAGGCAAATGGTCATCTAATCAATGGTTTGAGTAATAAATCAGCCGTCCAGCGCGCCTGAGTTGGCGGCGCCCGCAGACTGATCTCCGACAAGAACGGAGATCCTGATGAGCGACGATTTCACTGCGCGTCTGAACCTGCCCTATCTGGCGGCGGGGCAGATGCAGAAACATGTGACCCTGAACGCGGCGCTGACGCGGCTGGACGCCCTGTTGCAGACGGCGGTGGTCAGCGCGACTATCGCCATCCAGCCGCCGGCGCCTTTTGACGGCGACCTCTATATCCTGCCGGACGGGGCGAACGGCGCGGCCTGGACCGGTCTGCCCGCCGGCGCCCTGATGCGGTTCGAAGCGGGCGGATGGAGCCGGGTCGCCACGCCCATCGGCCTGATCGCCCTGGTGCTGGACGCCGCCGTCCTGGTGGTGTGGGAAGACGACGGTTGGACGCCCCTGGGCCGGCGGCTGGACGAGGTTCAGGGCCTGTCGCGCCTGGGACTCGGCACCACCGCCGACGCCGCCAATCCGCTGGCGATCAAGACCAACACCGCCCTGTTCACCGCGCGCGCCCAGGCCGAAGGCGGCGACGGGGACCTGCGTCTGACCTTGAACAAAACGGCGGCGGGCGACGTCCTGTCGCTGCTGTTCCAGAGCGGCTACGGCGGACGGGCCGAGCTGGGCCTGGTCGGCGACGACGATCTCAGCCTGAAGGTCAGCCCGGACGGATCGACCTGGCGCCGCGCCTTCGGCGTGGACCGCGCCACCGGTCGGGTCGCTTTCGACCGGGGCGCGACCCGACGCGAGACGACGATCTTCGCCGCCGACGGCGTCTATACGCCGCCCGTCTGGGCGCAATGGATCGAGGCGGTCTGCGTCGGCGGCGGCGGCGCCGGCGGATCGGGCATGGCCGGACCCGCCGGTACCGCGCGCTTCGGCGGCGGTGGCGGTGGTGCGGGCGGTCTGAGCCAAGCCGTCTGGGCGGTCGCCGATCTGGGCGAGACCCTGGCGGTCGCCGTGGGCGGTGGAGGCATATCCGCGACCGGGGGCGTGGGCGGCCAGACCACGATCAGCCAGGAGGGCGTCGTGCTGCTGCGCGCCGGAGGCGGCGCTCGCGGCGCCGACGGAACCGTCGCAGCGGGGCAGGGTGGCGTGGGCGGCCTGGGGCAGCGCATCGGCAATCCCGGCGGCGACAGTCGGATCACGGCGGCTGCGTTCGGCGGCGGAGAAACTGTCTGTCCTGACGGCTCCGGCGGTGGTGGGGGCGGCGGCGGTCTGGGCGCCGGCAATATGGCTCAGGCGGGCGGTTCTGGCGGGGCGGGCGGCTGGGCTGTGCGACGAGCGGCCGGGGGCGCGGCGGGCGCGGCTGGTCAGGCTTCGTCGGCGCCGGGCCTGTCCGTGGTCGGCGGCGGCGGGGGAGGGGGCGACGCCTCGTCGGCCGCAGCGGGCGTGGCTGGCGGCGCTGGGGCTCTTTACGGGGCCGGCGGCGGCGGAGGCGGCGCGGGCCTGACCCAGTCGGGCGCAGGCGGCGCAGGCGGTGGAGGCGTGGTTCGCATCACGGCCGTCGGATGAGCCGGCGACGCTATCTGCCCGAGCCGGTCGAGGTGCTCGACCCCGAGGTCTGGGACGCACCCAGGACTCTGAACGACATGGCCCGGCGCGCCCAGACCGGCTTCGACGGCCGATGCGATCGGCAAACTCAAGACAAGGAGGACGAGGAATGACCGGAATCCCAACCCCAACCCTGGCGCCGGCGCCGACGCGCGACCGGCCTGACACCTTGGCGGAGGGCCGCTGGCTGTGGCGCAGGCTGTACGCCTTCGCCATCAGCGCCGGCCTGTGGCTTCTGCTGATGCGAACGGTGGCGCGGATGCCGGCCGAGATGTTGCCCAAGATCACGGACGGATTGATGGGGCTGCTGGCCCTGATCCTGGTTCTGTATCTGGTGGCGCCGACCGCCGAACAACTGGTCGCCCTGCTGGCCAATGCCCGGCTGCGCCTGACGGGAGGCCGCTCATGAGCGCGCGGTTGTCCGTTCGATCCCGGTCCCGCCTGGCCGGCGTCCACCCCGCCCTGGTCGCCGTGGTCGAGGCCGCTCTCGCGCGCAGTCCGGTGGACTTCATGATCACCGAAGGCCTGCGAACGCCTGAGCGGCAGGCCAGCCTGGTCAAGGCCGGGGCCAGCCGCACCCTGAAGTCCCGCCACCTGACCGGCCATGCCGTCGACGTCGCGGCCTTGGTGGACGGCGAGGTCCGGTGGGACTGGCCGCTTTACGCCCGGATCGCCAAGGCCTTCAAATCCGCAGCGCTGGAGCTGAACACCCCCGTCGTCTGGGGCGGGGATTGGAAGAGTCTGCGCGACGGCCCGCATTTCGAGCTGGACCGGAAGGCCTATCCATGAAGGCCGCGTTCATGGCGCAGGTCTTGACGCCGAAACCGTCAGGCTGAGTGGAGCGGCAAAAACGACTCGGCAACTTCTGCCGCTAGGCGTCGAAACTTGCCGGGTCGGCGTGAGCGCGCGTCGGAAAAATTCAACAAGATCAACAGTTCGGCGCGTGGTCCGGCCTGTTCCCGCCTGGCCCCGCCCTTGCTCTTAGGAGGGCGGAGCAAAATGCTCCCGACGCCAAAACGGCGTCGTACATACACAGAAGTGAAAGAGGGCAGCCAAAATGGCGAGCATCAATACGAATTACGGCGCAGCAATTGCGCTCCAGAACCTGAACAAGACCAATGCTCAGCTGGAAATGACGCAAAACCGCGTCAACACCGGCATGAAGGTCTCCTCCGCAAAAGACAGTGGCGCGATCTACTCCATCGCGACCGGCCAGCGCGCCAATATGGGCGCCATGGAATCCGTGCGGGCGTCCTTGCAACGTGGTCAATCCATCGTCGATGTGGCCCTGGCCGCCGGCGACACGGTGACGGCCGCTCTGGAAGAGATGAAGGGTCTCGCCGTCAGTCTGGCCAGCTCCACCGGCGCTGCTCAAACCTCCTATCTCACCGACTTCCGCGCGCTGGGGGCGGAAATCACCTCTGCCCTGGCCGGCGCCACATTCGACGGCGTCAACCTGTGGACCGGCGCCACTGCGACCAGTCTGATCAAGGATGTCAGCGGCGGCACCACTGATATCGGCTTCACCGTCGCTGGTGGTACTGCGGCCGCTGCAGCGATCACCACCGTCACCAACCAGAGTATCGCCGCCGGCGCCGCGACCACGGCGGCCGTTGATACGGCCATTGCGGCCGTGACCGGCGCTCTGTCGACCCTGGGCACCCAGTCCAAGTCGGTCGGTCGTCAGGTCACCTTCGTCAACAAGCTCCAGGATGCGACCGAAAACGGCATCGGCAACCTGGTGGACGCGGATCTGGCCAAGGAAAGCGCGAAGCTGACCGCCCTGCAGACCAAGCAACAGCTGGGCGTGCAGGCCCTGTCGATCGCGAACTCGTCCAGCCAGACCATACTGAGCCTGTTCCGCAGCTAAGGCCCCCCGCCTTCGAGCATAGCCGTCTTGTCGGCGCGGTCGCCCGCCGATCGCGCCGCTTTTTTAAGCCGCGCTCGGCAAAACTTGCCGGTCGATTGGCCTCAATAGGCAAAACTTGCCTAGCAATAGGGAGGGTGAATCAAAGGTAAACATTTCAATTCAGTAACTTAGGCCGACGCCTCTGGCCCGGCAATTGCTTCTTACCTACCGAGCAAAATGCTCCCTTCGCCAAAATGGCGTTGGACATCACGAAGTGAAAGGAACGCCAAAATGGCGAGTGTGAATACAAATTACGGCGCCTCTATCGCGCTGCAAAATCTGAACAAGACCAACTCGGAGCTGGAGCGGACCCAAAACCGCATCAACACCGGCATGAAGGTCTCGTCGGCCAAGGACAGCGGGGCGATCTTCTCGATCGCTACGTCCCAACGCGCCACCGCCGCCTCTCAGGATGCGGTCCGCTCGGGCCTTCAACGCACCCAGTCGATCACCGACGTGGCCTTGGCCGCCGGCGACACCATCACGACCGCTCTGGAAGAGATGAAGGGTCTGGCCGTTTCGATCCAAGGATCGACCGCCGGCTCCGCCGCCGAAACCGCCTATCTCGCTGAATACAACGCCCTCAGCCTGGAAATCACCTCTGCGATCTCCGGCGCTTCGTTCGACGGCGTCAACAGCCTGACGACGCCTCTGGCCGGCGCAACCATCACCGCCGTCGCTGGCGGGAGCAAGGCGCGCGCCGCCGCAACGACGACGGCCATTGATTCGGCCATCACCACCGTAACGGACGCCCTGTCGACCCTGGGCACCCAGTCCAAGTCGCTGGGTCGTCAGATCACTTTCGTCAATAAATACCAGGACGCTCTTGAAGCCGGCGTGGGCAACCTGGTGGACGCTGACCTGGCCAAGGAAAGCGCGAAGCTGACCGCCCTGCAAACCAAGCAACAGCTGGGCGTGCAGGCGTTGTCGATCGCCAACTCCTCCAGCCAGACCCTGCTGAGCCTCTTCCGTTAAGACCCGGAGACCCGGTCGTTTCGACGGCCGGGTCATAGGCCTTGAACCCTGAGCAAAACGCTCCCGTGGCCAAAACGGCGACGGCCATCACGAAGTGAAGAAGGAACGCCAAAATGGCGAGTGTAAACACGAACTACGGCGCCTCTATCGCGCTGCAGAACCTGAACAAGACCAACGCCGAGTTGGAGCGGACCCAAAACCGCATCAACACCGGCATGAAGGTCTCTTCGGCCAAGGACAGCGGGGCGATCTTCTCGATCGCCACGGGTCAGCGGGCCAACGCTTCCGCTCAAGACGCGGTCCGCAGTTCCATCCAGCGCGGTCAATCGATCGTCGACGTGGCCATGGCCGCCGGCGACACGATTACGGCGGCTCTGGAAGAACAAAAGGGCCTGGCGGTCAGCATCGCCGGATCCACCGGCGCCGCCCAGACCTCCTACCTGGCGGAATACAACGCCCTGGGTACGGAAATCGCCAGCGCACTGTCCGGCGCGACGTTCGACGGCGTCAATCTGTTCTCCGCCAACGCCGCCGCCATCACGGTTCAGACGGGCGCCAGCACCTCCTACACGCTGAAGGCCATCGCCGGCTCCGCGACCTCGGTCGCGACGACGACGGCGGCCGTTGCTGGCGACGCGGGCACGATCGTCGCGACGGTGGATGGAGCCATCACGGCCTTCACCGCCGTCCTGTCCGACTTCGGCACCAAGTCCAAGTCGCTGGGCCGTCAGATCACCTTCGTCAACAAGCTCCAGGACTCCCTGGAAGCCGGCGTGGGCAACCTGGTGGACGCTGACCTGGCCAAGGAAAGCGCGAAGCTGACCGCCCTGCAAACCAAGCAACAGCTGGGCGTGCAGGCGCTGTCGATCGCCAACTCCTCCAGCCAGACCCTGCTGAGCCTCTTCCGCTAAGGCCCGGAGACCCGGTCGTTTCGACGGCCGGGCCATAGGCCTTGAACCCCGAGCAAAATGCTCCCGTCGCCAAAATGGCGACGGCCCTCACGAAGTGAAAAGGAACCGCCAAAATGGCGAGTGTGAATACGAACTACGGCGCCTCTATCGCGCTGCAAAACCTGAACAAGACCAACGCCGAGCTGGAGCGGACCCAAAACCGCATCAACACCGGCATGAAGGTCTCTTCGGCCAAGGACAGCGGGGCGATCTTCTCGATCGCTACGTCCCAACGTGCAAATGCTTCGGCCCAAGACGCGGTCCGCAGCTCCATGCAACGCGGTCAATCGATGGTCGACGTGGCCCTGGCCGCCGGCGACACGATTACTGCGGCGCTGGAAGAGATGAAGGGTCTCGCCGTCAGCATCGCCGGGTCCACCGGCGCCGCACTGACGTCCTACCAGGCGGAGTTCACCGCTCTGGGTACGGAAATCAACAGTGCTCTGGCCGGCGCGAGCTTTGATGGTGTCAATCTGCTGAACACCGCTTCCGGTGCGACCACTACGGTCCGGACCGGAACGGGCGCCTCAGATACCAAGGTCTTGGGTACGGCGACGGCCCTCAGCGCCAATACGGAGCTGGGCTATTTCACCGCAGGCACGACCGCCCAGTACACGACCGCCAACGTCGATCTGGCGATCACGGCCGTCACCAGCGCCCTTTCGACCATCGGCACCCAGTCCAAGTCGCTGGGTCGCAGCATCAGCTTCACCAACAAGCTTCAGGATTCGATCGAAGCCGGCGTGGGGAATCTGGTGGACGCCGATCTGGCCAAGGAAAGCGCCAAGCTGACGGCCCTGCAAACCAAGCAACAGCTGGGCGTGCAGGCCTTGTCGATTGCGAACTCGTCCAGCCAGACCCTGCTGAGCCTGTTCCGTTAAGGCGATAGGCCGGGGCGGTTCACGCCGCTCCGGCCCTTCGTTCTCGTTTTTATCCAGAAGGGCGCGATCCTTTCGCGCAAGGAGCCATGGCTGAGAATGTTGCGAAAATCCCCCCTGTAGGTCTCTTCAAACCGGAGAGCGCCGACAGCCCATCTGTGCCCCGTCCGCAGCAACCGCTTCAAACTGAGGTGGCCCAGGTGGTCGAGCGGTCCGAGGCGAACAAATACCGCCTGACGATCGAAACCGCGGAAGACGGTCGCTTTGTCTACACGGTCAGCGATCCGATCACCGGCAAGGTGGTGCTGAAACTGCCGCGAGACGTCGTGCAGAATCTTGCGACGGACCCTGACTACAAGGGCGGAAATCTGCTGAAAACCTCGATCTAGTCGAGGCTGTTCAGTTCGAATAAGATGACGCCGCCGGCCAGCCGGACGGCGTAAACGTGGTTTCTTTGCCGTTAACCATACGCTCACGATTCATGGTTAATCCTGCAGGGAACAGAACGTCCGGGGCTTGAAGCCATGACCACCAGCATCCACACCAACACCTCGGCGATGATCGCCTTGCAGAATCTGAATCGCACCAACGACCAGTTGGCGTCGACGCAGAGTCGGGTGAATACCGGCCTGAATGTTCAGGGCGCGAAGGATAACGCCGCCGTCTGGGCCGTTGCTCAGGGGCAGCGCGCAGACAAGGGGTCACTGGAAGCTGTCACCACCAGTTTGAACCGCGCGACCTCGATCGCCGACGTGTCCCTGGCGGCGGGCGAACAGATCTCGGACATTCTGGTGGAGATGAAGCAGAAGGCGACGGCCGCCGCCGACCCCAGCCAGACTGCGGCGACTCGCTCATCCTATAATCAAGAATTCCAGTCCCTGCTCAGCTCGATCCAGTCCTTCGCGGACAATGCGATCTTCGACGGCGCCAATATTCTGGACGGGACCGCGACGACGGACCTGACCTTCCTCGCCAGCGCGGACGGCAACGAAACCATCGCGATGAAGCGTCAGAACCTGACGCTTTCTGGCCTCGGTCTGGCGGCCAACTCTTATGACTCCGACGCGGCGACTGCGGGCGTCCAGGCGTGGACCAATAACGCCGGCACGCCTGAGGACGAAACCCTGCTGAACGCGGCGCCGGACCTGCTGACACAGGAAAAGGCCAAGTTCGCGCTGCAACGGGTCGATGACGCCATCGCCGTCGCCAGTTCGCGCCTGTCCGAACTCGGTGCTCAGGCCAAGCAGATCGAACGCCATACGACCTATGTCGGCAAGTTGTCGGACTCGCTGGAATCGGGGATCGGCAATCTGGTCGATGCGGATCTGGCCAAGGAAAGCGCGCGCCTTCAAGCGCTTCAGGTCCAGCAGCAGCTGGGCGTTCAGGCCCTGTCGATCGCCAACCAGGCGCCGCAGATGATCCTGTCGCTGTTTCAAAACTGATACCTAACTTAAGCTTTCATTAGCTGACTCCGTCGCAATGTTGCGACGGAGTCATATTGGATGATCAACAACAGCTATCTGCTGGGTCTCTACGGGGTCACGACGGACACGACGTCGGCGACCACTTCGACCACGTCCACCACCACAAAAAAGAAGACCCAGCCCACCGCGCCCTGGGCTTCCACTGAAATCGCGTCGGCGCCCAAGGCCAGCGACCTGGTGCGGGCGGCCCTGGCGGGGCGGTCCATCATCAACGAGGGTTCGGTCGAACTGGACCTGTCGGGGGCGTCCAGCGACTATCGCAAGATGTTCACCGTCTATCAGGGGCTCAACAGCCTCAGCGCCCTGGCGGACCGGGCAGGCGTCAAGGGGCTGACGACGGCGGAAGCCGCGCAGGTGTCCAAACGCTTCAGCGAGGGTCTGGCCGAGATGTCGGCCTATCTGAAGACCGCCGACTTTGAGGATGTCCGCCTGGTGCAGGGCGTGTCGCAAACGACCGTCAAGTCCGGCTACGCTCAGGAACGGGCCCCGACCACCTTTACGACCCAGCCGCTTCATACCGGCCTGGCGACCACGCCCGTCGCGGCCTTTGACGGCGACGTCAAATTCTCCATGACCGCCAAGACCGCCACTGGAACCCAGACGGTGTCGATGGACCTGTCCGAGATGGGCTCGACCGAAAGGTCGATGGTCAATGTCGTCAGCTATATGAACGGCAAGCTGGAAGCGGCCGGCGTCGCCACCCGCGTCGGAACCCAGTACATCCCCGGCGAGCCTCGAACCATCAAGTCCGGCGACAAGACCATCACATTGCCGGCGGGGCCGGATCAATGGGCGCTGAAGATCACGGGCAGCGCCGGCGAGACCGTCAGCTTCGCTGCGACCGAAACCTCGGACGCCGTCTATGTGACCCAGGGCGCGGGCAAGGCCGGAACCGGCCAACTGCTGAAGTTCCAGGCCGAAGGCGGTTCCGCACCGGCGGCCCAGCAGGGCGTCGACGACTCCTTCTGGGTCGAGGGGCGCGCGGGCCTGACGGATCTCCCTGCCGGCGTCGAGGCTGTGCGCGCCAGCGCCGTCGCGCCCGACGGCTCGGTCTGGGTCGTTGCGGACCTGAAGTCCGGCGACGCCAATCAGCCGATCAAGGGCACGCGCGACGTCGCCCTGATGAAATACGACTCCGCCGGCAATCTGATGCAGACCAAGCTGCTGGGCGCCGCCTCAAGCGCCAATGGCTTCTCCATCGCCATCGATGACGACGGCCGGGTGGCCCTGGCTGGATCGGTCACGGGGGCGCTGGAGCCGGGCAAGAGCGGCGACAACGCCGCGACCGCCGACAGTTTCGTCACCCTGTTCGACAGTTCCGGCAAGGAGCTGTGGACCCAGCGACGCGGGGCCAAGGCGGCCGACGAAGCGACCGAGGTCAGTTTCGGCGCCGACGGCCTGATCTATGTCGCCGGCCGTTCCAAGTCCGCCCTGTCGGGAACCACGGCCCTGGGCGGCTGGGATTCCTATCTTCAGACTTTTGAGGAAAAGCAGCTGAAGATCACCGGGCCGGAAACGGGGGTGAACGTCTCGACCCTGCAGTTCGGTACGGCAGGCGACGACTCGGTCCAGGCCATGACCGTCTCCGGATCGGACCTCTACACAGCCGGCGTCGAGAACGGAAAGGCGATCGTGCGCCGCTTCACGCTCGACGCATCGGGCGTGCCGACCCTGGCCTCGACCCGTGACCTCGGTTACGCCAGCGGCGAGATCGCGGGGATTTCCGTCGAGAACGGCAAGGTCGTCGTGACCGGCCATACCGACAACGCCGCCCTGGACATCGGCACGGTGACCAACGCCCACGCCGGCGGCAAGGACGTCTTCGTCGCCACCCTGTCGGCCGATCTTCAGGCCTCGGGCGACGACCGGCTGACCTATTTCGGCGGGGCAGGGGACGACACCGCCGCCGATGTCGAGATCAAGGACGGCAAGGTCTGGATCACCGGCACGAACCGGGCCGAGGGCGCGGCCAACGAAGATCCGACCTACGGCTATCTGGCCCGCATCGATCTGGCGACCGGGGCGGTCGAGAAGAACCAGACCTGGCGCGCCGCCGACGACCAGGCCAAGCCCACCAGCCTCAGCATCGCCTCGGGCGGCGCCAGCGTCCTGGACCGACTGGGCCTGCCCCAGGGCGAGATCATGCAGGCGGACTCCAAGCTGCTGACCGTCAGCACGGCCGCGCGGGTCGGCGATCAGTTCAGCATTTCTCCGGCTGGCGGCGGACGGGCCGTGACCGTGACCATCGACGCCAAGGACACGCTGGAGACCCTGGCCAAGAAGATCGTCAATGCTTCGGGCCGCCAGCTGGACGCCAAGGTCGTGACGGACCTGAAGGCCGTGCCGGTCACTCAGCGGCTGCAAATCTCGACGGCGGCGAACCGGGAAGGCGCGATCATCTCGTCTGGCGCCGTCGGCAAGGACGCTCTGTCGGCCCTGGGGTTGAGCCCTGGATTCATCGCTCCCGTCAAGGCGGACAAGGACGCGCCCAAGACCTTTGGCCTGGACCTGTCGAACAAGTTGAACCTGAACGACGCCGCCGGAATCAAGGCGGCCATCGACGGCATCGCCAGCGCCATGACCGCGGTCCGCTCGGCCTACAAATCTTTGGCCCCCTCGACCACCACGGCCACCAATACCCAGACGGGCAAGGGCTCATCCACCGCCTATCAGCAGACCCAGCTCGCCAATTTCCAGGCCGCGCTCAGCCGCCTGACGGCCTGATCGACGCACCGTCGGCGTCTGTGGCGCCTAGGCGGTTGACGCCCGGCGCCGGTTCCGGGTTATTGGGCGCCTCAGTTGTGAAAGCCCCTCATGGCCCTTCCGAACGACAATCGCGTCATCATCGCCATCGGCGCAGGTCTGGTGATCATCGCCGCCGTAGTGCTGGCCCTGATCTTCACCGGCGGCGGCGACAAGACGCCCGAGGCCCCGCCTGCCGCCAAGGGCGGGCTGACGGTCGATCTGGCCGACGCCCCCTCGCTGGAGCCGACGCGCGAGCTGCGCTGTTTCGTCGACGGTCAGTTCGTCGGCATGGCGACCCTGGCTGACTGCGCCCAGCGCAACGGTCTGGCCACCGACGCCCTGGATGTCGGCATCGACGAGACGGGGGCTCTGGCCGCCGCCCCGACCGCCGCCTTCGCCCCGCCGCCGGAACTGCCCCCGGTCGAGATGGCTGAGGCCGATCCCATGCCGAGCCCCGCTCCGGGCGCCGCCACGCCCAGCACCCCGGCCCCAGCGCAGTCCGCCGGCTCCCAGTGTCTGCGCCACGCCGGTTCGGAATGGCGCGTCCTGTCCAGCGGCATGAGCCTGAACGCCTGCGTCCAGGCCCTGTACGCCGGAACCTGCGTCCGCCCGGGCGACGCCCAGTATGGCCGGTGGGGCGATACGACGCTGCGGCTCGTCCCGCGCCGGGTGGAACAGTCGGGCGACAACAGCCGTTTCCGCACCCTGGCGGAGCAGGATCGTAACTGCCAATTTCCGGGTTTGAACTGATGCGCGTCTTCGCTGTCTCCGCCATCGCAACCGCCGCCGTTCTGGCGGCGTGCAGCAACCAGCCCAAGTTCGAGTTCGAGCCTGGCGTCTGCTATTTCGTCGCCACGCCGGACGGACAGGAGCCGCGCCTGCAGAAGATGGGCGAGAACGTCGCCCAGATCGAACTGTGCGCCGGTCAGCTGGAGGAAATGCGTCTGCGCTTCCTGCGCATGGGCGGCTCGAACCAGGAGGTGGCGGGCGCCTATCAGGGCCGCTTCATCTTCGTGGACCGCGAGGGCGTGAAGTTCGGCAAGAGCCTGACGGGCACCCGCTTCTTCGCCATGGCCCGCACCGGCGACGGCCGTCTGGCCATTCCCGGCGCCATCCAGCGCGACGAGACCGGGCGACCCATCGCGATCGCGGCGCCGCCGCCCGAGACGAAGTAGGGTGGCGACCCTCGCCACATAAGAGACTTGCGTGGCGTGAACAAAGGTGGAACATTTGGTTAATCCACCGGTTTGGCGGGTCTGATGTCGAATGCGGCTGGCGGTGATCGGCGGCGGCTCTAAGACATCCGGCTGAATTACGGGGCGGGCGAGGGACTCGCCGCTCCCTACGAGAAGGAAGTTTCCATGGCGGGCAGCGTCAACAAGGTCATTCTGGTCGGCAATCTGGGCCGCGATCCGGAAATTCGGTCCATGCCGAACGGCGACCGCATCGCCAACCTGTCGATCGCGACCTCGGAAACCTGGCGCGACAAGTCCTCGGGCGAGCGCAAGGAAAAGACCGAGTGGCACCGGGTCGTCATCTTCAACGACAACATCGTCAAGGTGGTCGAGAACTATGTGAAGAAGGGCTCGACCGTCTATATCGAGGGCGCGCTCCAGACCCGCAAATGGACCGACCAGCAGGGCGTCGAGAAATATTCGACCGAGATCGTGGTCAGCCGCTTCAAGGGTGAACTGACCATGCTGGGCGGTCGTTCGGACGGCGCGTCGCAAGGCGGCGGCTACGGCGGCGGCGGCGGCGGCGGCGGCGGTCGCGGTGACGACGACTATTCCTCGGGCTTCTCCACCGGCGGCGCCAACAAGCCGAGCGGCCCCAAGGAAAGCTACGACCTGAACGACGACATTCCGTTCTAAGATTTCGACGTGGGGCGGGGGCCTTACAGCTATCGTGAGGATCTCGCCGTTCCGGCCTTTCCGGACGACCGGCCCCTGGTTCTGTTCGACGGGGATTGCGCGCTCTGCTCCGGCTCGGCGCGCAAGATCCTGAAGGCTGACCGGGCCGGGCTGTTCCGGCTGGCCCCGACCCAGTCGCCTTTGGGCCGGGCGCTTTTGACGCATTATGGCGTCAGTCCCGACGCCCCCTCCACCATGCTGCTGATTCAGGACGGCGTGGCGCGCGAACGCTCCGACGCCGTCCTGGCCATCGCCGCCCAGCTGCCCGCGCCTTATCGTTGGGCGAGCGTCGGGCGGATCGCGCCTCGGTTCATTCGTGACCGGCTGTACGACTTTGTGGCGCGCCGCCGCCGCCGTTTTCCCGGTGCGACCTGGTGCGCCCTTCCTCCGGCGGGCGTCGATCTGAAGGATAGAGTGCTGGGATGAGCGGACGGGTGCTGGTGCTCGGCGCCAACGGCTTCATCGGCTCGCATGTGGCGGCGGCCCTGTCCGCCGAGGGCTGGAGCGTGAGAGCGGGCGCGCGGCGTATCGCCGAACCGTCCCGACGCGCCCCGAGCTTCGACTGGGTCGCGGCCGACTTTTCGAAACTGACGACGGCCCAGGCCTGGGCGCCGCTTCTGGACGGGGTGTCGACCGTGGTGAACTGCGTCGGCGTCTTGCAGGACGGCGGCGGCGACAGCACCCGCGCCGCCCATGTCGATGGTCCGCGCGCCCTGATCGCGGCGTGTGAGGCGGCGGGCGTGTCTCGGCTGATCCACATCTCCGCCGTCGGCGCCGATGAAGCGGCGGGCACCGACTACGCCCGCACCAAGGCGCAGACTGAACGGCTGGTCGCTGACAGCGCGCTGGATTGGCTAATCCTGCGGCCGTCGCTGGTGGTGGACCGGGCGGCCTTCGGCGGCACAGGCCTGATCCGCGCGCTGGCGGCCTTCCCGCTGTTTTCGCCGGTCGTCGGCGGCGACCAGACCTTCCGTCCAATCCCCTTGGGCGATCTGACCGCCGCCATCGTCGCGGCCCTGCGACCCGGCGCACCGTCGCGTCTGACCCTGGACATGCCGGGACCAGAGGCGGTGACCATGGCCCAGACGGTGCGGCTCTATCGCGGCTGGCTCGGTCTGAAGCCTGCGCCGGTGGTGCGCGTTCCGCGCGTCTTTGCCGCGCCCGCTTTGGCGGTCGGAGATCTGCTGGGGCGGTTGGGCTGGTCTTCGCCGATTCGCACCACGGCTATGCGCCAGATGGACCATGATGTGTCCGGCCAGGATAGCGGCTGGGCCGAGCGTTTGGGCGTGTCGTCGCGTGGCTTCACTCGTTTTCTGGCCGAGACCCCGGCCTCGGTCCAGGACGTCTGGCACGCCCGCCTGTGGTTCGTCCGCCCGATTTCGATCCTGACCCTGGGCCTGTTCTGGCTGATCACCGGCCTGATCAGTTTCGGCCCCGGCTGGAACGGCGCCGTCGCCATCCTGCACGAGGGCGGCTATGGCCGCTGGGCCGGGCCGGTCGCCTGGTGGGGCGCCCTGCTGGATGTCGTGCTCGGGTTGGCGCTGTTCGTGCGGCGCTGGACGGCGCGGGTGGCGGTCTTCATGTGTCTGGCGACGGTCGGCTATTTGATCGCAGGCACGCTCAGCCTGCCGCACTACTGGATCGACCCCTTGGGGCCGTGGCTCAAGGTCTTGCCGATGATGGCGCTCTGCCTGTTCGTGGCCGCAACGGACGCCCGTCGATGAGCCTCTATTTCGCGTTGAAGATCGTCCACATCCTGTCCGGCGCCGTCCTGTTCGGCACGGGGGCGGGCATCGCCTTCTTCATGCTGCGCGCCCACGCGACCAAGGACGCAAAGACGGTGGCCGAGGTCGGCCGCATCGTGGTCCTGGCCGATTTCGTCTTCACCACCAGCGCTGTGGTGGTCCAACCGATCAGCGGCCTGGGCTTGATCCATTTGCAGGGCTGGTCCCTGACCAGTCCCTGGCTGCTGGCCGCCTATGGTCTTTATGTCTTCGTCGGCGTCTGCTGGCTGCCGGTCGTCTGGATCCAGTATCGAATGATGAAACTGGCCGAGCAGGCGGCGGGGCAGGGGGCGCCCCTGCCACCCGCCTATCATCGCCTGTTCCGCTGGTGGTTCGCCCTGGGCTGGCCCGCCTTCGCCGGCGTCCTGGCCATCTACTGGCTGATGGTCGCCAAGCCGACCTTCTGAGGCCCTACCAGACCGCCTTGTCGAAATGGCGCAGGATCACCTGGTCGGCAGTGATCAGCTTCGCCCCGTCGGCCATGGCGTTCGCCACGATCAGTCGGTCGAACGGATCGCGCGTCCAGGCGAAGCGGCAGGCGGCCTCTGATACAGCGGTCATTGAGGCGTCTGACTGAACCAACCCGATCTGCTCCTCCAGCGTCGCGATCATGGCGGGAACGGACGGGGGACTGATGCGGCCCAACTCGGTCAGGATTTCCAGCTCGACGATCACAAGCGGCGAAATCATCGGCGCGCTCGTACGTCGCAGCAGCTTTTGCGCCGCGTCCCCAAGGTTGCGGGTTTTGCGCAGATAGAGCCAGGCGACGATTTGGGTGTCGAGATGGATCACTTGTCGCCGAAGTCGAACTTGGCGTCCGGATCCCAGGTCCAATGGCTCTTGTTGGTGTCGATGTCGTCCGCCCAGTCGTCGGCGCCTTCCCGCACCCCTTGGGCCATATAGGCGTCCCAGCGTTCCTCAGGTGTTGTTGGTTTGGTGACCGCCTCGGCGACCAGCGTCAGCCGCCGTCCGCCGCGCCGGATCACCAGCGGTTCGCCGGTTTCCAGCACGCTGTCGACCAGTCGGAACAGGTCCTTGCGCAGGGCGGTCAAGGTGACTTCGATCATATGTACATGCTGCGCTCGAGACATGTACATGTCAAATGCAACGCGCCGACACGCCATTTGACGGGCGAAGAGGCTCCCGCCGTGCGATAGGCGGGCATGACCGACGCCGCCCCCGCGCCATCCGCCCCGCCGGCCTCCAAGCCTCACGCCCTGTCCGGGCTCGAGATCGCCGCCATCGTGGCGATCATCGTCGTCTGGGGCGTGAACAATGCGGGGGCCAAGCTGGCGACCGAGACCCTGCCGCCGCTGCTGGTCGGGGCGATCCGGTTCGGCATCGCCACCGCCTGTTTGCTCGTCTTCGTCCGGCCGCCCTTCCCGGACTGGAGAAGTCTGACGCTGATCGTCATCCTCGGCGGACCGATTCAGTACGGCCTGGCCTACACCGCCTATTGGATGGCGACGGACGTCAGCCCCGTGACGGTGGCCAACCAGCTGTGGATTCCCTTCACCGCCCTGTTCGCCTTCCTGATCCTGGGCGAGCGGCTCAGCAGGGCGGCCCTGATCGGCATGGGCGTGGCCTTCGTCGGCGTCGCCTGGATGACGTTGGACGCCCATGCGCTTCAGGACTGGAAGGCGATCCTGGTCGCCATCGCCGCCGGCGCTGCCTGGGGCGTGACGACCGTCGTTGCGCGACGCACCACCTCGATTCCGCCGCTGAAGATGCAGGGCCTGCTGGCCCTGGGCGCCTTCCCGGTCATGGCCTTCGGCTCGGCGGTGTTCGAGCATGGGCAGTGGGAGGCGGTTCAACGCGCCAGCCCCATGGTCTGGGCCGCCCTGCTATGGGCTGGGATCACCTCGTCGGTCCTGGCGACGACCCTGTTGTTCTGGCTGGTTCAAAGGCGCGAGGCGGGGCGGGTGACGCCCTATCTGCTGGTGACGCCGGTGGTGTCGATGCTGATCGGTTGGGGCTTGATGGGCGACGTCCTGACGCCCCAGATCCTGACCGGCTCGGCCATCACCATGGGCGGGGTCGCCTTGGTCGCCCTGGCCGAACGGGGCTTGCGCGCCGGCGCCGCCAAGGCTTGATCATCTCCTGAGCCCTTCAGGAGACCACCGTGAACCACGCCCCCGTTGACGCCGACCATGTCTCCCGCCGCTGGCTAGGCAAGGCGACGCACGAACTGCCCGCCAACGCCGCCAGCGTCGTTCGCAGCGCCGCCGAACGCCGTCCGATTTCCGAGGATGTCAACGAGACCTTCGACGACCGCCAGACCTTCGGCGAGCGGTTGGCGGATCGGGTGGCGATGTTCGGCGGATCTTGGACCTTCCTGATGGCCTTTGCGGCCTTCCTGGCAGCCTGGACGGTGCTGAACCTGATCCTCGGGCGCCAGGCCTTCGATCCCTATCCCTTCATCTTCCTGAACCTGATGTTGTCGATGGTCGCCGCCGCCCAGGCCCCCATCATCATGATGAGCCAGAACCGCCAGGCGACGAAGGACCGGCTGGACGCCGGCAACGACTACCAGGTCAATCTCAAAGCCGAGATCGAGATCATGGCCCTGCTGGACAGGGTGGAGCACTTGACCGCCCGCCAGCAGGAACAGACCCAAATGATCGAGCGGTTGTTGGCCGACAAAGGCCGGTGACGCCACACCCCCGTCATCCTCGGGCTTGACCCGAGGGCCGGGGGTTCAGCAGCATTGCGACAGGGGCGACCCACAGCCCGACCGGCGTCCGATCCTCGGGTCAAGCCCGAGGATGACGGAGTAGGGCGCGGGAACTCAGCTCGCGCTCAACGCCGCGCAGGCCACCCGCTCGCCGGCCCCGCCGATGGGCTGGGTCGAATGGTCGTCTCGGTTGGCGTGGATGATGATCGCCGAGCCGTCGGCGTCCCACAGCCATTGGCCCGGTCCTTCCGAAGAAATCCGCGCGCGGGTCGTGAACAGTTCGGCGTTCACCTTGCCGTCCGCCCCGGCGTAGACGTTCGGCAGATCGCCGTCGTCCGGCCCGGCCGCGTTCAGCAGGCCGTGCGGCGCCTTGGGCTCGGCGTGATTGATATGGCCGCCGGACGAGGTGAAGGGCGCGGCGCAGGCGCCGGTCGCATGGATGTGGATGCCGTGCCAGCCGGGCGTCAGGCCCGAGGCCTCGACCTTGATCACCAGGCCGGTCGGCCCCTGACGCAGATCGACTCGGCCGATATTGGCGCCCTGGGCGTTGATCAGAACGGCCTGTCCGGTCGCGCCGACGGGCGCCCGTTCGGCCTGCATCTGGGCCGCGTCGGCGGTCGAAGCGCAGGCCCCGATCAGGGCCAAAGGGGAGGCGAGGAGGAGGGCGGCGGCGATGTGGTTTGCGCGCATGTGGAAAGTCCTTTCAGAGACGGGCTTTCACGGCGGCGTCGCTTTGCCACCGAGGCCCTTGGATGCTAGAAATCGTCACAGCGGATCACGTTCCGATTCCGGCCGCATAAAGCCACGCTTCATTGACCGACGACAGCTACGAAAACGCCGCAACTCCGATCAACGGTGGAGGCGGCGGCTCCGATATTTCCACGATCACGATCGAGGACGAACTGAAGCGTTCGTACCTCGACTACGCCATGAGCGTGATCGTCTCGCGCGCCCTTCCCGACGCCCGTGACGGCCTCAAGCCGGTTCACCGTCGCATCCTGTATTCGATGCACGACCTGAACATGACGCCCGAGCGCAGCTATTCGAAATGCGCCCGTGTGGTCGGCGACGTGCTGGGCCGGTTCCACCCCCACGGCGACGCCTCGGTCTATATGGCCCTGGTGCGGATGGCCCAGCCCTTCTCGATGGGTCTGATGCTGGTCGATGGTCAGGGCAATTTCGGCTCGGTCGACGGCGATATGCCCGCCTCGATGCGTTACACCGAGGCCAAGATGGCCCCGGCCGCCGTCGCTCTGATGGCCGACATCGACAAGGACACCGTCGATTTCCAGCCCAACTACGACGAGAAGGAGCTGGAGCCGGTCGTCCTGCCGAGCCGGATTCCCAACCTGCTGGTCAATGGCGCAGGCGGCATCGCCGTTGGCATGGCGACCAATATCCCGCCGCATAACCTGGGCGAGGTCGTCGATGCGGCCCTGGCCCTGCTGGACGATCCCAACGTCTCCGACGACGCCCTGCTGGACATCGTGCCTGGTCCCGACTTCCCGACCGGCGGCGAGATCATGGGCCGCACCGCCCCGCGCAATGCGCTGCGCGACGGTCGCGGCTCGGTGGTCGTGCGCGGCCGCGCCTCGGTGGAAGAGATCCGTAAGGATCGCGAGGCCATCGTCGTCACCGAACTGCCGTTCCAGGTCAACAAACAGACCCTGATCGAACGCATCGCCGAAATGGTGCGTGAGAAGCGTCTGGAAGGCATTTCCGACGTCCGCGACGAATCCGACCGCCAGGGCATGCGGATCGTCATCGAGCTGAAGCGCGACGCCTCGGGCGACGTCATCCTGAACCAGCTGTGGCGCTATACCGCCATGCAGAGCTCGTTCGGCGTCAACATGCTGGCGCTGAACCACGGCCGGCCCGAACAGATGGGTCTGCGCGACCTGTTGCAGATCTTCCTCGACTTCCGTGAGGAAGTCGTCGTCCGCCGCGTCAAATTCGAACTGAACAAGGCCCGCGACCGTGGCCACGTCCTGGTCGGTCTGGCCGTCGCCGTCGCCAATATCGACGAGGTCATCCACATCATCCGCTCGTCGGCCGATCCGACCGAGGCGCGCGAACGGCTGCAAGGCAAGTCCTGGCCGGTCGGCGACATGATGGCCCTGGTCGAGCTGATCGCCGACCCGCGCACCGTCATTGTGGAGGGCGACAAGATACGCCTGACCGACGAACAGGCCCGGGCCATCCTGGCCCTGACCCTGTCGCGTCTGACCGGCCTGGGCCGTGACGACATCTTCGGCGAGGCGAACGGCCTGGCCGACACCATCCAGGGCCACCTGACCATCCTGTCGGACCGCAAGAACGTCCTGGCCATCATTCGCGAAGACCTGATCGACGTGAAGGCCAAGTTCGCCGTGCCGCGTCGCACCCTGATCGGGGAAGGCGACGGCGAGATGGAGGACGAGGACCTGATCCCGCGCGAGGACATGGTCGTCACCGTCACCCACGGCGGCTACGTCAAGCGCGTCGCCCTGAACGCCTATCGGACCCAGCATCGCGGCGGCAAGGGCCGTTCGGGCATGTCGATGAAGGACGAGGACGCCATCACCGGCGTGTTCAGCGCCTCGACCCACACCCCGGTCCTGTTCTTCGCCACCAACGGCAAGGCCTACAAGCTGAAGACCTGGCGTCTGCCGCTGGGCAATCCGCAGTCGCGCGGCAAGGCCTTCGTCAATCTGCTGCCCATCGAGCCGGGCGACAGCATCATGAACGTCCTGCCCCTGCCCGAGGACGAGACGACCTGGGGCGACTACGACATCATGTTCGCCACCAGCTCGGGCGACGTGCGCCGCAACAAGCTGTCGGACTTCGCCACGGTCAACCGCGCCGGCAAGATCGCCATGAAGCTGGAAGGCGACGACCGTATGGTCGGCGTCGGCCTGTGCACCGCCGATGACGACGTGCTGCTGACCACGGCGCTGGGTCGGGCGATCCGGTTCAAGGCCGACGATGTGCGCGTGTTCAAGGGCAGGGATTCGACCGGCGTCAGGGGCGTGCGGCTGCAGGACGGCGACGAGGTCATCTCCATGGCCATCCTGGGCCGCGTCGATGCGACGCCGGAGGAACGCTCGGCCTACGTCAAACACGCCAACGCCATGCGCAAGGCCCTGGCCGGCGCGGAGGCGGAAGAGGATGTCGCGGCTCCGGCCGAGGCTGAAGACGAGGTCGCCGACGCGGCTCTGACCGTGGAACGGATCGCCGAACTGGGCGCCGCCGAACAGTTCATCCTGACAGTCACCGAGACCGGCTTCGGCAAGCGCTCCTCGGCCTACGAGTATCGCCGCACCGGTCGCGGCGGTCAGGGCCTGACGGCCCACGGTCTGGGCGGTCGCGCAGGCACGCGCCTGGCGGCGGCCTTCCCGGTCGAGGAAACCGACGACCTGCTGCTGGTCACCTCGGGCGGTCAGATGATCCGCACCCGTATGGACCAGGTCCGCATCGTCGGCCGCTCCAGCCAGGGCGTCACCATCTTCCGCACCGGCAAGGACGAAAAGGTCGTCTCGGTCGAACGCCTGCCGGAAAGCGGCGGTTCGGATGAGGCGGACGTCGCGAGTGAAGAGGGCGGCGAGGACTGATCAGGCTCAGTTCTTCCGCTCATCCCGGCGAAAGCCGGGACCCAGTGCTTTGGGCGAATGCTCGTGATCGCGTCACGTGATGGTCGTCCAACGCATTGCCGAGCGAAAGAACTGGGTCCCGGCTTTCGCCGGGATGAGCGGAATGGAGTGCCATGGACATCCTGATCGACGGCCTCCCCGCCAGCCCTGAAGACCTCGCCCACCAGGCACTCGTCAACTACGGCGCCTACACTTCCTTCCGCGTCGAGCACGGCGCGGTCCGGGGGCTGGACCTGCATCTCGAACGCCTGGACCAGGCCGCCGTCGAACTGTTCGGCGAAAGCCCCGGCGAGGCCGAGTTCCGGCGTCTGTTGGCGCGCGCTGTCGAGGGACGTGACAAGGCCTGGATGCGCGTCAGCCTGTTCTCGCCCGAGATCGGCCATCGCAATCCGTCCTTCGTCGGCCGACCCAAGGTGATGACCGTCGTCTCGCCGCCCCCGCCGCCGCTGGCCGCCCAAATGCGGGTGACGGCTGTGCCCCATGGCCGCGAAACCCCCCACCTGAAACACGTCGCCACCTTCGGTCAGACGCGCGTGCGCCGGGCGGCGCGGGCGGCGGGCTTCGACGACGCCCTGTTCGTCGATGATCAGGGCCATGTGTCCGAGGGCGTGACCTGGAACGTCGGCTTCATCGAGGGGGACCGCATCGTCTGGCCCCAGGCGCCGATGCTGGCGGGCGTGACCCAGGTCCTGATTGAGCGCGGCTTGGCTGGGTTGGGCCTATCGTCACAGACCCGCCCGGTGCATCTTTCGGAAATCGCAGGCTTCGATGGCGCATTCCTGTGCAACAGCGCCACGCCCGCCTGTCCCATCACGGCAATTGACGACACGGTTTTCGCCGTCGATCCGACCCTGATGACGGCGATCGAAACCGCCTGGGCCGCCAATGATCCGCTGCCCTTGACGGTCCAGTCCTCCTAATTCTTCAAGAAAAGACCAGCGAATTCAGTATCGACGTCTGCAAGTTCAGCACTCGGCGCGCCTGGGTTTACGGCGGGTGTAAAGTCGCGCGATGACCGACATGACGCCAAAACCCGCCCCGCCGTCCCACCCGCCTGCATTGGCGCTTTGTCGCCTTGTGACCCTGTTTTTACGACACGCCTCTACGCCAACGGGCTGCTAGGCCGAACCTTTCGCACCTGCTAAGTCACGCCGAACAGCAGGCGACACGCTGGGGAGACACGCCATGCGCATCGGACTCTATCCGGGCACCTTTGATCCGGTGACGAACGGTCACACTGATATCATCAAGCGGGCGTTGAAGCTGGTGGATCGTGTGGTCATCGGCGTGGCCCAGAACGACGACAAGGGGCCGCTGTTCTCCACGGCCGAGCGGGTGGAGATGCTCCAGGCCGAGGTGGTGAACCTGGGCGGCGATATCGTGGTTCAGCCCTTCTCGACCCTGCTGATGCATTTTGCGGAAGAGCTGAACGCCAATGTCATCATTCGCGGTTTGCGCGCGGTCGCCGACTTCGAATACGAGTTCCAGATGACGGCCATGAACCAGCGCCTCAATCAGAACATCGAGACGGTATTCCTGATGGCCGATCCGCGGCATCAGGCCATCGCCTCGCGGCTGGTCAAGGAAATCGCCCGTCTGGACGGCGCGATCGACAGTTTCGTCAGCCCCGCCATCGCCGCGCGCGTGCGGGACAAGGTCAAGAACAGAGGATGAGTTCGTCAATGCGTCTTGGTGTGATCGCGGCGGCCGCCGCCGCTCTTCTGGCGTCGGCTGCGACCCAGGCTCCGGCTATAGCCCAAGCTAAGGCCCCAGCCCCGGCTCAAGCCCAGGTCCAGGCTCCCGCTGCGGACTGGCGCACCGTCGCGCCGGAGAACCTGCTGGTTATCGACACCTCCAAGGGCCGTGTTCTGGTCGAGCTGACGCCGGTCGCCGCCCCCGCCCACGCCGAACGCATCCGCACCCTGGCCAACCAGGGCTTCTATGATGGGCTGAAGTTCCACCGCGTCATCCCCGACTTCATGGCCCAGACCGGCGACCCGCAGGGCACCGGCGAGGGCGGCAGCGAACTGCCCGATCTGAAGGCCGAGTTCAGCTTCCGCCGCGGTCGCGACGCCGGTTTCGTCGCCGTGCCGAACGCGGGACAGGGCGTGCGCGGTCTGGTCGGCGTCCTGCCGGTCGAGACCCAGCCCGACGCCCAGATGATGATCACCGCCGACTTCAAGGTCACCGCCCACGGCCTGTTCTGCCCCGGCGTCCTGGGCATGGCGCGCGCCGGCGCCCCCGACACCGCCAACAGCCAGTTCTTCCTGATGATGGGAGACCGGGATCAGTTGAACGGCGTCTACACCGCCTTTGGTCGCGTGGTCTCGGGCCTGGATGTGGTCAACAAGCTGAACAAGGGCACGGACGCCGACGACGGCAAGGTGGCCAATCCCGACATCATGACGCGGGTTCGCATGGCCTCGGCCCTGCCGGAGGGCGAACGCCCGACCGTGCGGGTGCTGAACCCCGCCAGCGCCGCCTTCGCAGAACGTATCGCCGCCACCCGCACCGCGCGCGGCGGCGGCTTCAACATCTGCGACGTCCAGCCGGTGGCCGAGGTCGTCGGCGGCTAAGGACTATATGAGGGGGCAGGGGCTATGATCTTTCGAAACGCACTGATCGCGGCGGGGCTGGCCGCTTTGGTGTCCGGCCCCGTCCTGGCGCAGGAGGCGGCCGTTCCGCCGCCCCCGCCCGCACCGACCGAATGGCGCGCCGTGGCCCCCGACAATCTGCTGGTCATCGATACGACCAAGGGCCGGGTCCTGGTCGAACTGGCCCCCGAGATCGCTCCCGCCCATGTCGAGCGGATCAAGTTGCTGGCGTCGCGCGGCTTCTACGACAATCTGGCCTGGCACCGTGTCATCGACTGGTTCATGGCCCAGACTGGCGACCCCCTGGGCACCGGCGACGGCCAGAGCTGGTATCCCGATCTGAAGGCGGAGTTCACCTTCCGTCGCGGTCCGGACATGGCCTTCACCCCCGTCGCCGCGCCGGCCGGGGCCCTGGTCGGCTTCTATCATTCGGTCCCGGTCCAGACCCAGCCGGACGCCCTGATGGCCGGTACGACCGACCGCAAGGTTCACGGCTGGGGCCTCTATTGCCCCGGCGTCGCCGGCATGGCGCGTGACGAGGGTAATGACACCGCCAACAGCCAGTTCTTCCTGATGCGTCAGGCCTATCCGGCCCTGGACAAGCGCTACACCGTCTGGGGCCGCGTGGTGGCGGGGCTGGAGGTCGTCCGCGCCCTGAAGGCCAGCTCCGAGCCCAGCGGCATCGTCGCCGATCCCGACCGCATGACTCGCGTCCGCCTGGCCTCCGACCTGCCCGCCGCCGAACGCCCGGCGGTGCAGATGCTCAACACCACATCGCCCACCTTCCGCGCCCTGATCGACCAGGCGCGCCAGGCCAAGGGCGCCGACTTCTCGGTCTGCGACATCGACGTGCCCGTGCGACTGGCGACGGCGGGCTGAGGATTTACGCTTGTTTTTTGCCCGGCAGGCATGTCACCATCACAACCCTTGCGGGGGGGCGAGGCGATGAAAATGCGGTCTTTGATAGGCGTGACAGCGGTGGCTCTTCTCTCGGCAGGCTGCGCCTCTCAATCCGAGATCGCCATGGGCCGCATGTGCTCGGACGAAGCCTGTTTCCAAGCTCTGCGCGCCTGGAATGAGGGGCGTGCCCCGTCTCCCCATCAGATGACGGAAGGCGAACGTGGTGAACTCCTGGAAAAACAAGGAATAAGGCCGCCTACTCGGTCCGACCGCCATAAGCCTAACCTCTAGGCTGCGGCCGACCCCCGACCCCGGCCGCGTCTCCGCCTGCGCCGCTTGGGCGGCTTCTTGGCCTCCCGCATCTGCTGCAACAACAGGCCCTCACGCAGGCCCCGGTCGGCGACCCGCACCCGCTCCGACGGCCAGGCCCGCTGGATGGCCTCCAGGATCGCAGCTCCCGCCAGAACCAGATCGGCCCGGTCCGGCCCGATACAGGCCTCCCTGGCCCGCCCGTCCGGCCCCAGGGCCTTCAGCCGCTCCGCCGCCGCCTCGCAGTCGCCGCGCGTCATCCACAGCCCATCGACCCGGTCGCGATTGTAGCGAGGCAGGTTCAGATGGATGCCCGCCAGGCTGGTGATCGCGCCCGAGGTCCCGATCAGATGGGCCCGATCCCGCCGCAGCAGGTCCAGCATTCCCGGATCCTCGATCCCGCCCCCGGCCAGGGCCGCGCCCATATCGGCGACCATGGCCTCATACCAGTCTTCGCCCGCGCCTTCCGGTTCCGGATGCCGCTCCGCCAGGGTGACGACCCCCAGGGCCGCCGACATCCAGCCGGTGGTCTTCCAGTCGGACCCCTCGCGCTTCAGCCAGGACAGTTCGGTCGAACCCCCGCCCACGTCGATGATCACCACCCCTTCGGCCCGGGGGTCGATCAGGTTCAGACAGCCCTCGACCGCCAACCGCGCCTCTTCCGCCGGATCGATGATCCGCAGCCTCAGCCCGGTGCCCTTGCGCACCCGATCAATGAACTCGGCCCCGTTCTCCGCCGCCCGGCAGGCCTGGGTGGCGACCGCGCTCAGCCGGACCGACTCTACGCCCTTCCTGACGATCCGGTCGGCGCACAGGGCCAGGGCGTCATAGGCCCGGTCCATGGCTCGCGGGTCCAGCCGGCCCGTGCGGGACAGACCTTCGCCCAGCCGGACGATGCGGCTGAAGCTGTCGACCACTCGAAAGCCGTCGCGGGACGGCCGCGCGATCAGCAGCCGGCAATTATTGGTCCCCAGATCGAGCGCGCCATAGAGTTGCGCATCCCGACCCGACGCATCCCGCTCGCGGGAAGGCTGGGACCGCTCGTCGCGCCGTCGGGGCGCGCCGTGGGTCTCCGGCATGGGCCGTCATTCCGATGTGGGCGGTCCAAAGCGGCGCCCGTCCCCATCAACCTAGCCCGCCAAGATCGTCCGCGCCAAGCCAATCTGTCAGGAAGATGAACAAGGCTGCAGGCATCGGGGTCATCGCGCCAAGCGTAACCAGACCTCATGACCCAGGTTCACAAAGCCCGCTTCGCCATTGGCCAGATCGTCCGCCACCGCGACGACGTCTTTCGCGGGGTAGTGATGGACGTCGATCCCGCCTACGACGGCCCGGCCGTCAATACGGGCGCTGTTTCGCCGCACCAACCCTTCTACCGCGTCTTCGCCCTGGGCCAGGACGGCGGCTTCGTGGCCTATGCCGCCGAGGGCGTGCTGGAAGACGGCCAGTCGGCTCTGCTGCCCGATGACGCCCAGCGCTGGTTCACCATCGACGCCCAAGGCCATCATGCGCCCCTGCACGAAGCCATTCACTGACCAGGCCTTGGAACGGGCGCCGACCGGGCGTTAGGATGGGCAAAAGAGGAGCGTCCCATGTCCGACTTCGAACACGTCTTCGAACAGCCGCCTGAGGGCGCGGCCGCCGACTGGACCATTCCCCAGAACTGGGCCGCCTATACCGAGGTCGAGCACCAGACCTGGGATACGCTGTACGCCCGCCAGATGAAGATCCTGCCCGGCCGCGCCTGCGACGCCTTCTTGCGCGGCCTCGACTCGCTGGACCTGAACGCGGGCGGCATTCCCGACTTCGAGGTCATCAATCCCAAGCTTCAGGCCCTGACCGGATGGACCGTCGTCTGTGTGCCGGGCCTGGTGCCGGACGAGGTCTTCTTCGATCACCTGGCCAACCGCCACTTCGTCTCGGGCCAGTTCATCCGCAAGCCGGACCAGCTGGATTATTTGCAAGAGCCCGACATCTTCCACGACGTCTTCGGCCATGTGCCCATGCTGACCGACCCCGACTTCGCCGCCTATATGGAGGCTTATGGCAAGGGCGGACAACGCGCCGCCGGTCTGGGCATGCTGCCGAACCTGGCCAGGCTTTATTGGTACACGGTCGAGTTCGGCCTGATGAAGGAGGCGGAGGGCCTACGCATCTATGGCGCCGGCATCGTCTCGTCATCGACCGAGAGCGTCTTCGCCCTGGAAGACCCTTCGCCGAACCGTCTCGGCTTCGATCTGGAGCGGGTGATGCGGACCCTGTACCGGATCGACGACTTCCAGCAGGTCTATTTCGTTATCGACAGCCTGGAGGCGCTGAAGGACGAGACGCTGAAGGACTTCGGCCCCGTCTATGACGCGCTGAAAGGCCAGGCCGACCTGTCGATCGAGACCGTTCTGTCGAGTGATCAGGTCTTCACGCGTGGGACTCAGGCCTATGCGGCGAAGGGCGGGCGGTTCGCGGCCTAGGGCCGCTGGAACGGATAGAAGCCGCCGCCCAGGTTCAGGATCGCGGTCAGTGCGTCCAGCGCCCCTCGGCTCTCATCCAGCAGGGCCGGATCGGCCAAGTCGGCGGGGCGCAGTTCGTCGCGGTACCAGCGGTTCGCCCAGGCCGATAGCTCGGCGTGTAGAGGGTCGGTCAACCGCATCGCCGGATTGGTCGCCGCCAGTTCCGCCTCGTTCAGGACGACCCGCAGACGCAGGCAGGCCGGACCGCCGCCATTGCGCATCGACTGGCGCACATCGACGTATCGGACCTGGCCGATGGGACCGTTGGAGGCGGCCAGGGATTGCGCCACCGCATGGCTGCGCGGGTTGTCGCGGGTCTCGGTCGGGCAGATCAGGGTGAGGCGGTCCTCGCCCGGAATCTGGATCAGCATCGAGTTGAACAGATAGGAGCTGATGGCGTCGGCCAGGGGCAGGTCGGCCGACGAGACCTCGACGAAGATCGGGTCGAACAGGCCAGCGGCCGCGTGGCGGATGGCGTCCTGGGTTCCCGCTGTGTCCTCGAAGGCGAGGTCGTGGAAGAACAGAGTGTCCAGCGCCCCGACGCAGACCACGTCATTGTGGAAGGTTCCTCCGGCGATGGCGGCCTTCGACTGTTGGGCCAGAACGACGCCGCTTGCGCTATGGCGACGACCCACGGCCTGCGACGCCTCGCGCGTTTGACGGGCGGGGTAGGGACCGTCCCAGGGCTCGAACGCCTCTCGACCCCAGACCAGAAGATTGACGCCCGCCGCGCCGTGTTCCGCGCACAGGCGGACGTGATTGGCGGCGCCCTCGTCGGCCAGGTGCGCGACCGAGGGCAGGGCGTCATGGACGGCGAACCGGTCGGCGTCTGGGAACAGGGCGTCCAGCGCCCGTTTGGTCTGTTGGTGTTCCAGTGACCGGTGCAGGTTGGTGACCAGGTTAGCCGGGGTGAAGTGCACCCGGCCGTCGGCGGCGTCGGCGCTGGGGGTCACGGTCGCGGCGTTGGCGGCCCACATGGGCGAGGCGGAACAGGCGGCGGCGGCGAAGGATGGCGCGTCCTTCCAGGCCCGCTCCAACACCTGGGCGTCCGAGCCGGTGAAACCGAGGGTGCGCAGGAAGGGGATGTTGGGCCGTTCGTGCGGGGGCAGGACGAACTGGGGCAGGCCCAGGTCCGCCAGGGTCTTCATCTTGTCGAGCCCCTGCAGCACCGCCGCGCGCGGGTTCGACGCCTCGCCCTTGTTCAGGCTGGAGGCCAGATTGCCGGGCGACAGACCGGCGTAAGAGTGCGTCGGCCCGATCAGGCCGTCCGCGTTGGCTTCGACGGCGCTCACCAAGACTCTCCCTCCCCTTCATGGGGAGGGGCGGCGAAGCGGCAGCGGAGCCGGGGTGGGGCAGTACGAAGATCTCGCTCATACCCTTTCGGGCCCCACCCCGATCGCTGCGCGATCACCCCTCCCCATGAAGGGGAGGGAGATTTAGAACGCACCCTCACGACCGCAACCCCTTGATCTCGCCTTCGATGTTCGCGACCGCGTTGGCCTCGAAGCTGGCGACCGGATAGGCGCAGTAGTCTGCGGCGTAGTAGGCGCTAGGCCGGTGGTTGCCGCTGGCGCCCAGGCCGCCGAAGGGCATGTCGCCGGCGGCGCCGGTGGTCGGGCGGTTGAAGTTGACCACGCCCGCGCGGATGCGACGGATGAAATGGTCCCAGTTGGCCGGATCGTCGCTGACCAGACCGGCGGACAGGCCGTAGCGGGTGGCGTTTGCGGCCTGGATCGCGGCGTCGAAGGTCGGGACGCGAGTCACCGACAGGAAGGGGGCGAACATCTCCTCGTCGGGGACGTCGATCCCGGTCACGTCGATGATGGCCGGTTTGACAAAGGCGCCGGGTAGATTGGCGACAGGCCCGGAGGCGCGGATCACCTTGGCGCCCGCGTCGATCCGCTGTTGCAGCGCCTTCAAGGCGGCCTCGGCCGCTCGGGCCGAGATCAGCGGCCCGGCATAGGGTTCTGGGTCGCTGTCCCAAGGACCGAAGACCAGGCGGTCGGACAGGGCGGCGATGGCTTCGATGATGGCGTCGCCCTGAGGCCCCTCCGGCAGGATCAGACGACGGGCACAGGAACAGCGTTGGCCGGTGGTGATGAAGGCGGACTGCACCGCTATGCCCGCTACGGCTTGGGCGTCCGCCGCATCCCAGACGACCAGCGGATTGTTGCCGCCCAGCTCCAGCGCCAGGATGACGTGCGGATCGTCGGCGAACTTGAGGCGGAAGTGAGCGCCGGCCGCGCCTGAGCCGGTGAACATCAGGGCGTCGATCCCGGCGTCGAGCAGGGCCGCGCCCGTCTCGCGTCCGCCCTGGACGACATTGACCACGCCGGTCGGCAGGTCGGCGGCGGCGAAGGCTTCGGCCATGACTTGGCCGACCAGGGGCGTCTCCTCAGACGGCTTGAACACGACGGTGTCGCCCGCCAGCAGGGCCGGGACGATATGGCCGTTGGGCAGATGGCCGGGGAAGTTGAACGGGCCCAGAACCGCGGCGACGCCATGTGGTCGATGCCGCAGCGTCGCCCGGCCGAAGGCGGTGTCGCTGGTCCGTTCGCCCGTGCGCTCGTCATAGGCACGGATGGAGATGTCCACCTTGCCGATCATGGCGGCCGCCTCGGTCTTGGTCTCCCACAGCGGTTTTCCGGTTTCGCGGGCGATGGCCTCGGCGATCTGGGGCGCGCGGTCCTTCAGCACGGCCTGATAGCGTTTGACGGCGTCGATGCGGTCGGCGCGTGGGGCGTCGGCCCAGGCGGGGAAGGCGGCGCGGGCGGCGTCAACGGCGGCCTGGACCTGAACCGGACTGGCGGCCTCGCCTTCCCAGTTGGTCGCTTCGGTGGCGGGGTCGGTGGAGGTGAAACGGGTCATGGCACAGATACTCCGCTCATCCCGGCGAAAGCCGGGACCCAGTTCTTTCGCATCGCCAGTGCGTCGGATGACCACTGGAATCCTGTTTCACGCAACTTTCGCCCAAAGCGCTGGGTCCCGGCCTTCGCCGGGATGAGCGGGAAGGGGGACGTCACGATTTCACTCGCACCGTATGGCCTGCGCCTATCTTCAACGCGGCGGCGGTTTCGGCGGTCAGGCGGGCGATGTCGCCGTCGATGTCAGCCTTGGCGCGGACGGCGCGGAAGGCGGCGATGCTGTCGGTCGAGATCAGGGCCGGCAGGTCCGCCTGGACCGTATCGACGACCTCGACCGTCAGGCGGCGGGCGTCGCGGACGGTGCGGATGTTATCCCGCCCGCATGAGACAGTGGGGCCGGCGTCGAAGATGTCCACCAGGCCGTTGGGACGGAAGCCTTCGCTCTCCAGCAAGGCCATGGCGGGCACGCCCTGGGGGTGGACCTTGCCGATCACGGCGCGGGCCGGTTCCGGCAGCAGCTCGGTATAGATGGGGTGGCGCGGGGCCAGGTCGAGGATGAACTGCTTGTCGGTCGAGCCGGTCATCCGGTCGGCGTCGTCGAACTCCATGGGGAAGAATTTGTGCGCGACATGGTCCCAGAAGGGGCAGGCGCCGTCGGGGGTGAAGACTCCGCGCAGCTCAGCCAGCACGTTCTCAGCGAAGAGTTCCGGCTGGGCGCCGATCAGCATGTAGCGCGACTGGCTGAGCAGGCGCCCCGCGCCGCCTTTGCGCCGGTCGGCTTTCAGGAACAGCGAGCCGACTTCGGTCCATCCGGTGCATTCATTGACCAGCACCAGGGTCTGGTGATCCAGCTTGACCCCGATGGAGGGCGAGGACGCCGTATTGTTGACGATGCGGAACGAGAAGAAGGGCCGCTTCAGCCCCACGGTCGCCTTGACCGATCCGACGCCGTCGATGTCGCCGGTGTCGCCGTCCTCCAGCATCAGGGTGTACCAGGCCTCCTGCCAGGTCACCTCGCCGCGGAAGCTGGCCTGACTGAGTTCAAGCCGGTCGGACAGGACGTCGGGATCTTCGGGCAGGCTGGTGAAGCCGGGGCCGGACAGGATGGCCAGCTCCAGCAGATAGTCGAGGTCGGCAGGGCCGGCAGGACGGACGACGAGCATTCTATTTCTCCGTCACGCTCGGGCTTGTGCCGAGGACCCATGTTATGGGCAGGGCAAGACACATCCGATCAAACATGGCGGTGGTCGCCTTCACACGGTCGTGCGGCGTAGAGGTGGGCCCTCGGGACAAGCCCGAGGGTGACGGCGTGAGGTGGGTCAAAGGTCGTTCATCCGCAGGGCTTTGAGTTTGGCCGCGTCGATCTCGCCAGAGGCGATCTTGCACAGGATCAGGGCGCTGAGCTGGGCGCGTTCGACGAAGCTGTCGGGCCAGGCGAACTCCTGGTCCGAATGGATGTCGCCGCCCCGGACGCCCAGGGTGTCGATATTAGGCAGGCCGGCGGCGTGGAGGTTGTTGCCTTCGCAGACGCCGCCCGAGGGCTTCCAGGCGATGGGCTGGCCCAGCAGGGCGCCGGCTTCCTTCACCGCCTCGAACAGGGCGGTCTGGGCGGCGTCCATGGGCTTGGGGGCGCGGGTGAAGCCGCCGTGGAGGTCCAGGGTCAGACCCTCGAACGGCGGTGCGGACGCGATGGCGCGGACCGAGGCGTCGATCCAGTCGGCGGCGGCCTTGTCCGGAACGCGGACGTTGAACCGAACCACGGCGTTGTCGGCGACGACGTTCAGGGCGCCTCCACCGGAGATCTTGGCGACGTTGACGGTGACGCCATCGCGCTGGCCGTTCAGTCTGTGAAGGGTGGCGGCGATCATGGCGGCGCCGGCGACGGCGTTGCGGCCTTCATCGAAGGCGCGGCCGGCGTGGGCGGCGCGGCCCGTGACGATCAGGTGATAGTTGCCGCTGCCCTTGCGCGCCCCGGCCAGGGTGCCGTCCGTCAGGGCCGGTTCATAGGTCAGGCCGACATGCCCGCGTGCGCCCAGCTCGGCCAGCAGAGGGGCGGAGGCGGGCGAGCCGATCTCCTCGTCGGGGCTGAGCAGCACGGTCCAGCCGACGCCGTGCCGGTCGGGGTGGGTTTCGAAGGCTTCCAGCGCGGCCAGCAGCACGCTGATCCCGCCCTTCATGTCGGCGACGCCCGGTCCGTTCAGGGCGCCGTCCGCGCGGGTCGTCACTGTCTGAAAGCGGCTGTCGGCGGGGAAGACGGTGTCGTAGTGGCCGGTCAGGACGACCTGGATCGGCGCTTCGGGACGAGCCGTGATCTTCAGGGCGTCGGCGTGGGCTTCGGTCCGCACCGAGCCGTCGTCGGCGACGGTGGTCGAGCCCTGGGTCGGGATGCGTTGGACGGAGGCGGGCAGGGTCTTCGCCTCGGCCTCAAGCGCGTCCAGCACGGCGTTCAGTCCGGCGGCGTTGCGGCTGCCGGAGTTGAGGTTCGCCCAGTCGATGGTGCGGCCGATGATCGCCTCGCGTCGCGAGGCGACGTGGTCGAGGACGGCCTGGTCCGTGGTCAGAATCCGCATCGGCGGACCCTAGCCGCCGCAGCGCCAAAGGTGAAGGTCGAGACCTGAAACTCGAGCGGCGGCCTAGTTTCGATTGGGGCGACGGTCGGCGCGTTGGCCGGCCTCGCGGCTTTCACGGCGCCAGCGGATCGACAGGCTGGTGTCGCCCTGGCCGCCGAACTGCGAACTGATGGCCAGGTTGCGACGCGGTTGCCATTCGACCTTTACGGCCGCGCCGCCTTCGCCGCCGCCGATGACCTCCAGATAGACATCGTCGGTGATGTAGCGACCGCCGGCGACCGTCACGGCCGAGGCCTCGCCGCCGAAGGACAGGCGGTCGAGCCCGGCCAGTTCGCGCAGGTTCCCGATCACGTCGAACCCGCCGCCGCCGGCCAGGGCCGCCACGCCCGCCGCCAGTTGAGCCGCCTCGAACGGCGACAGCTGAGAGGCCGAGCGACCGAACAGCACCTGCGACAGGATTTCGTCCTGGGGCAGGGCAGGGGTCGAAGTCAGGGCGATCTGCGGCTGGTCCGCCGTGCCCGTCACATTGATCGAGGCGGTGAGGGATGTGTCCTCTCGCGTCGCCGACAGGTTGAGGCGAATCTGCTTCGGATCGGTGGACAGGATGATGCGGCCGGTGTCGTCGAAGATGAACCGCTTGCCCGCGAACTCGTAGTCGCCACGCACCACATTGGCCGTGCCGGTCAGCTGGGGCTGGGCGATGGTGCCGCGCACCCGGGCGTTGACGTCGAGCACGACGTTCAGGCCGCGCCCGCTGACCCGGACCTTGCCGCCGGTCGAGCGCAGACTGATGTCCATGCCGATCTGCGGACCGGTTCGGCGAGTCGCGGTCTCCTCTGGATCGCCGCCGGGGCGGTTGATCTCGACCACATCCATGGAGACGATCCCGGTGGAGCCGGGGACCTCTGGTTCGATACGCGCCTCATCGACCGTCATGTCGCCCGACAGCTGGATGTTGCCATCCTGGCCGCGCACGATGGTTATGGGGCCAGAGGCGCGGGCCTCGCCGATGTCGTTGTCGATGACGCGGAACCGGTTGAGCGTCAGTCGTGCGGTCGATCCCGAGCCTTCGCGCAGACCGACGCGGCCCTGGCCGGTGACGGTTCCGCCGGCCGTGTCGTTGGCCGTGAAGGTTTCGATCTGGGCGACGGTGTCGTCGAAACTGGTGCGCAGGTTCAGGTCGCCCAGCACCAGGCCCACGCCTTTTTCACGATAGGAGCCCTGGGTCAGATCGAACCGGCCGTTGAGGCGCGGCACCGCCAGGGTGCCGGCGATCGTGGCCTGTCCAGCCACCTGTCCGGCCAGACTGCGCTCGCCGCCCAGGAACAGGTCCCAGATCGGCTGGATCTGGCCGTTCATCGAGACTGTGCCCGACATCGGCTGCTGGCGGGCGATGGCCAACCGCAGGGGGGCGGCCGAGGCCTCGACCGGCAGAACCACATCCGCCGACGCCTGGACCGCGCCTTCGTCCGCCGCGGTGGCTTTGAGGGTCAGGCTGTTGTTGATCAGGGTCGCGTCCAGTCGGCCATCGACGGCCAGGCCGCGCGGCGCGTCGATGCTCCGGACATCCTCAAGCGTGACATTGGCGGAGCCGGACAGGTCGTCGCCAGCGCCGCGAAGCGCCACCCGGCCGGTGGCGCGGCCTCTTAGTTGGGGCGATAGGGTCTGGAGGTCGACGCTGGTCAGGTCGGCCTGGATGATCGCGGTGCGGGCGTCCTGTCGCAAATCGGCCAGCAGAACGCCGCTGCCGACGCCGAGATCAAGGTGGGCGGTTCGGGTCGCGCCGTCCAGGCTGATCGAGGCGGGGCTCCGGGTCGTGAAGGCCACTTCGCGCACCCGTCCGCCCCCGCGCAGGGTCAGGGTCTGGGCGTCTCCACGTCGCGCATAGACGCCCGTACCGTTGAACTGAGCCGGCGTGCCGCCGCCCACATCCAGGGCCAGGGTGAAGGGCAGGTTGTCCAGCGTGCCGCGACCGTCCAGGTCGATGGTGCGGATGTTCCAGCTCTGACCGGCCAGACGGATGTTGCGGCCGCTGACGTCCAGGATGGCGCTGTCGGATCCGCCGCCGTCGGTCAGGCGAATGCGGCCGTTGGCTTCGCCCGAGGCCAGGAAGGCGCCGGGGCGGGCGGTGAAGGTGAGATCGGCGCTGGAGGGGATATTGTCCGACAAGGCTACCGCGCCCTGGGCCGTGACCCCGCCGGCGTTGACGTCGAGGTCGGTCAACCGGATCCGGTCGCCGCCGAGGAAGAAGTTCCCCGATGCGCGGGCCGGGCCATAGTTCGAGCCGCTGGTCACGGTGATCCGGCCGTCGGAGGCGTCGGCGCCTCGCCGGAAACTCAGGATCAGATCGGCGTTGGTCAGGGTCAGGGCGCCGGCCGCGACCTTGTCGAATCCGGCGGTCAGATCGACGCGAGGTTGGGACAGGGTTCCGCTCAGGGCGCCTTGCCCGTTCATGTCGCCGTCGATCTCGACCGGTCCGGCTGCGAACGGGCCCCGCGCGTTCCAGTTCAGCGCCAGTCCCAGCCGACCGTCAGTTTGGATCAGGCCCTTGGCGCCGGCGCGGCCGGCGGCGCCGGTCAGTTCGCCCCGCTCGACCTCGATCCGTCCGCCGTTCAGCCTGCCGGCCAGTTGCAAACGAGGGGTGCGGCCCAGCAGACGGTTCAACTCGTCCATGCCCACGGTCAGGTTCCGGCCGCGACCGTCAAAGTTCAGCACCCAGGGTGCGCCCGCTTTCGCTGACGAAGCGCGGATCGGGCCGCCGAAGGCGCCGCTGGCGTCCGACAGAACGCGTGAGGCGTCGGTCAGCTGGGCCTCGCCCCGGAAGCCCATGCCACCCAGCAGATTGCGAGAACCCGAGCCCTTCAGCGTCAGGCCCTGGCCTTGCAGATCGATCTTCTCCAGCAGGATGGCCCCGTCCTTCATCCGGGCGGCCTCCATCTGCACGCGCGGTGCTGCGCCCAGCAGACCGCCGATCAGGCCCTCGGTCGAACCGCCGTTGGCGCGGATGTCGCCGTCCAGGTCGATGCGGCCGTTCTTGACCTGGATGTTCAGCGGTCCGGCGATGCGGGTGGCGCGATAGCTGGCCAGGTTGGCGTTCAGCAGGGTGGCGCGGCCTTGCAGGGTCCAGGTCTGGGCGTCGCCCTTGAACAGGCCGGAATAGGCGGCGGGGCCGGCGACGTCCGAACCGACCAGGCGGCTCAGCGAGGCGGCCTGAATCTCCAGCTGGATGCCCTCCGGCGAGCTGCGGTCAGACATGCGGATCAAGCCGCTCGCCTCGGAGGCGATGTTGTCCGATGTGAGCTTCCAGTCGAGGGCCTGATAGGCCTTGTCCTTGGTCGGGACCATCGCGAAGTCGAAGCGCGCGGTGCGACCGACGCGTTCGATGAAGGGGGCGAACAGATCCGACCCGCTGAAGTCGAAATGGCCCCATACGCGAGAGCCGGTCTCGCCGAATCTTCCGTCCACGATAAGGGGCGTGAAATCGCCTGTCTGGACCTTGGCGTTGATCAGGTCAGCGTTGACCACTGCGACGGCGGAAAACGGCTCGTCTGGCGAATAGCCCAGCGATCCGGCCAGCGGCCCGCCCTGGGCCTCATTGGCGCGCAGGTTGACGCGGGTGTCCTCAAGCTTGCCGCCGAAGGTCGCCGCAAGGCGAAGATAGTCGCCGGGGCGGTTCAGGCTGTCGGCGTTGACGGTCGCGCTCTTGGCGCCCCGGCGCGGCAGGCTGACGTCGCCCGCGACGTTCCAGCGGCCGTACTCTTTTGAGAAGCCTTCCAGCAGTTCGATGCGGGCGGCGAACCGGTCGATATCCACGTCGATCGGCTGGGGGCCGCCGGGTTCGCCGCTGGGGGCGTCCAGAACCGGGCGGCGGATCAGCTGGATCACGTCGGCGCTGATGTCGGTGGCGTGGAACCGGCGGGTGATCAACGGCCAGTAGGACCAATCGACCCGGACATTGCGCGCATCAAGCCAGACGCCGTCGCGGTCGGTCACCGTGACCCGGTCCAGGGTGAAGTCGTCGAACAGGTCGCCCTTCAGCCCATAGACGTTGATCCGGCCGTAGCGACTGATCTTCTGACCCTGGACGAAGCCGGTCACCAGTTCGCGCCCGGCGTCGGAGACGATGTACATTCTTCCGCCGATCAGGACGATGACCAGCAGGACCAGAAGCCCGCCGATGACCCCGCCGGCGATCAGGGCCAGCAGTTGCGGCAGGCTGCGCCGCTTGCGCACGGAGGCGGCGGTTTCGGGCGGGGTTTCGGGCGGGGTGTCGGTCAAAACGCCTGCCCGATGCTGATGTAAATCTGGAAAGCGGAGTCGCCGTCGCGCTTGTCGAGCGGCACGGCGATATCCCCGCGGATGGGGCCGAACGGCAGCTTGTAGCGCACCCCGACCCCCGCGCCGTAGCGCATATTGGTCAAGTTGGGCGTTTCCTGGAAGCCGACGGCGCCGGCGTCGATGAAGGCCACGGCCTGGAAACTCTGACCGACGTCACGGCGAACCTCGAACGAGGTTTCGAACAGGGAAAGGCCGCCGCGCGGCGTGTCGTCCGGCAGTTGCGGATTGACGCCCTGATAGGAGTAGCCGCGCACCGAGCCGCCGCCGCCTGAATAGAACAGACGGTCGGATGGCACGCTTAACTCGTCGCCGCCGATGATCGCGCCGATCCGCACGCGACCGGCGAGAACGGTGCGGGCCTGGTTGATCGGCAGATAGGCGGTGGCCTGGCTTTCGCTGCGCAGGAACAGGATGGTGTCCTCGCCGGCCACGGCGGTGGGCTGGACCGAGACGGTCATCCGCCATCCTTTGGTCGGGTTCAGCGGGTCGTTCGAGTTGTCGATATAGGCGCTGGTCCGGCCCGTGACGATGGCCAGATCCCGGTCGAAGGTCACAGCGCTGGGCGGGACCGAGGTATAGTCGTAGCGGTTCTCGTTGTACTGACCGGCGTCTAGACCGATGCCGTAGTTGAAGTAGGACGTCCGGCCGATCCGCTGTTGCAGTTCCGCCGCCAGCACCAGGGCTGTGCGGTCGTAGGCGTCCGTGTCTTCCTTGACCACGCCTGCGCTCAGTTTCAGCGTCCGGCCCGGTTTGCGCCAGTGGGGCAGGGACAGATCGGCGCCGATGCGGCTGTCGATGTCGGCCCAGCGGGTCTCCAGCCGCAGGGTGTCGGCGCGACCCAGGCGGTTGTACCGGGTCCAGATGAAGTCGACGCCCGCGCCTTCGGCCGTCGACCAGGTGGCGCCGGCCTCGACAACGCGACGGGGACGGTCCGTCAGGTTGACGACGACAGGCCTGTGGCCGTCGGCCGTCGTCTGATCGATCGGGCTGAGGGCGACGCCGACGCCGTCATAGACGCCTGTGTCCAGCAGACGACGCTCCAGTTCGGCCACCTGTTCCGGGTCGTAGCGGTCGCCTTCCGTCCAGGGCGCCAGGCGCGACACCCAGGCGGGGTTGGTTCTTCCGGCCCTTTGCAGCGCCACGCCGTCCAGCAGCACCAGGCGGCCGGAATTTATGCGGTACTCCGGGGCGACGGTGAAGGTGGCGTGGTCCACCACGACGCGGCGCGGCTCGGCCGTGGCGTCGGCGTAGCCGTTCCGGGACAGGGTCGCTACGGCACGGCCCTCGCCGGCGATGACGTCCACCGCGCGGCCGGGATCGCCGGGCGTTAGACCGATGGCCTCCAGGGCGATCGCCGCATTGGCGGCGTCGGGGGGAGTTTCGATCCAGGAAATGGTCGGCTGGGTAAGCAGGAAACGGCGACCGGGCTGGACGGCGACGATGGCGGAGGGCCGATCTTCGCCCTCGACGACATCTTCCAGCACCGGCTGGTAATAGGCTTCAGAGCGCAGCAAGGCCTCGGCGGCGGACAGGGCGCCCTGGGCGCGTCTGCGGGCTTCGAAGCGGCTTTCCGGCGCGCCGTCCACCTCGCCCACCGCACGTTCCAGCAGACGGCGCAGTTCGGCGTCCATGTCGCCCCGAATGGCGGCGCGCGGGTCGGCGGCGGCGGCCTGGGCGGAGAGGCTGCAGGTCGCCAACAGGGCGAGAAACAGGGCGGGCCGGAACGTCAAACTCTAGCTTTCGTCATGGACGCGGACTCCAAGTCGGCGGCTTTGTTCGCCCTGGCGTCTCGGATAGGCGGCGAAGCGTTGCGCCTCAATAGAACAGGGTTTCGCTTTCGGGCTGGACCGACTGTTCGGATGTCCGGTCTTCCGGCGGGATAGGCGTCGCAGGCGTGGGCGCGGGATCGGTCACCTCGGGCGCGACGACAGGCTGGGCCGCGTCCTCGGCGGCGGGAGCCTGTTCCTCGATCGGCGGGGTGTCGGCGTAATCGTCCTGCGAACCCGACTGAAAGTCGTCGCAGCCTGCGAGCGTCAGCGCGCCGAGCGCGGTCGCGGCCAGAACGAAAATCGAGCGTCTCATCAAAACAAGTCCCCGGGGTATCGACCATTGCAACGCCTTGCGCGTCGCCTCGTTCCATAGCGCCGAAAACGTCGGGGGTCATCCCGCCTCCGGACGCCAGGCGAACAGGACGTCATTCAGGGATGTGCGCGGAGGGGGTTCGGCGGTTTCGGGCACGGGGCCGTCGAAGCGGGGGGCGGGGGCGGGCAGGCCCTGGTCAAAGGCGGCGCGAGCGAGATTATGGGGATGGTTCGGCGTCTCGGTGAAGCTGAGAACGGGGGTGACGCAGGCTTCGGTTTCCGCGAAATGCGTAGCCCAGTCGTCGCGGTCGCGGGTGGCGAACAAGGCGGCGAAACGGGCCTGGAGCGCGGGCCAGGCGGCGGTGTCGTACTGGGGGGCGGCGGACGGTTCGATGTCCAGGCCCTGCAACAGGGCGGCGTAGAAGCGCGGCTCCAGCGCTGCGACCGCCACGAAGCCGCCGTCGCGACAGGCGTAGCAGCGATAGAAGGGCGCGCCGCCGTCCAGCTGGTTGGCGCCCCGGCGGTCGCTCCAGACGCCTTGGCCGCGCAGGGCCTGGAACAGGCCGCCGAGCAGGGCGGTCCCGTCGGTCATGGCAGCGTCGATGATCCGGCCTCGACCGGTGGTCCGGACTTCCAGCAGGGCCGCTAGAACGCCCGCCACCAGCATCATGGCCCCGCCGCCATAGTCGCCGACCAGGTTCAGCGGTGGCGAAGGGGGGCGGTCCGGCTCGCCCATGGCGTGCAGCACGCCGGTCAGGCCGATGTAGTTCAGATCGTGGCCGACCTGGTTCGCCAGCGGCCCGGTCTGGCCCCAGCCCGTCACCCGGCCGTAGACCAGGGCCGGATTGCGCGCCTGGAGCGCCTCAGGGCCGTAGCCCAGTCGCTCCATGACGCCGGGGCGAAAGCCCTCGATCACGGCGTCGGCACGGTCGGCCAGGGCGAGGATGGTCTGGCGGTCTGCGTCCGACTTCAGGTCCACGGGGACGGCGGTGCGGCCTCGGTGCAGCAGGGCGCCGCCGACCTCGTCGAAAGCGGACGCTCCGGCCGAGGCGGAACGGGTCAGGCGCAGCACCTCGGCGCCCATGTCCGCCAGCATCATGCCCGCGAAGGTGACGGGCCCCAGGCCGTCAAATTCGAGGATGCGAAGTCCATTCAGCGGTTTCATGTGCATTGAGTAGCAGACCCGGTCTTGACCGGAAGGGCGGATTGCAACAGAAGGCGCCCTTCGACGGTTCGGGCCAGCCCCGGACGTCGCGCGGTGCGTCCTTAGCTCAGTTGGTTAGAGCATCTGACTTTTAATCAGAGGGTCCTCGGTTCGAGCCCGAGAGGACGTACCATTTCTCCCTTTTTGCGGAGCCCCCGATGCGCCAGCCTGTCTTCTTCGCGGTCGAGACCGGCGGGACCAAGATCGTATGGCGGATCGAGGATTCGGCCGGCGCGGTGCTGGACGAGGGACGGTTTGCGACCGGTCGGCCCGAGACGGCGGTCGAGGCCCTGGTCGCGGCTGTGGGGGACCAGGCGGTGGCGGGCTTCGGCGTGGCCAGTTTCGGCCCTCTGGTCGTCGATCCGGCCTCGCCTGACCGAGGTCTGATGCTGGCGACGCCCAAGCCGGGCTGGACCGGGTTCAACCTGTCGAAGACCCTTGCGGAGCGACTCCAGGCGCCCTTCGCCGTGGACACTGACGTCAACGCCGCCGCCGTCGCCGAGGCGCGGCTGGGGGCGGGGCGGGCCGCGCGGGCCGTGGCCTATGTCACCGTGGGCACGGGTATCGGCGGCGGGCTGTGCGTGGACGGCCGGACCCTGAAGGGGGCGCTGCACCCCGAGATCGGACATCTGTTCGTTCGCCGGGTCGAGGGCGACGTCCAGCCCAGCGCCTGCCGGTTTCATCCCGATTGCGTCGAGGGACTGGCGGCGGGGCCGGCGGTTCAGGCGCGGCTGGCCGGGCGTCGGCTGGAGGAGGCGGACGAGGTTCGGGCCGTGACGGCGGACTATCTGGGACAACTGATCGCCGGCCTGGTGTTCGCCTGGGCGCCGGACCGGATCGTGATGGGCGGCGGCGTCATGTCCACGCCCGGTCTGATCGCCGAGGTCGAGGCGGAGGCGCGGCGTCGGGTCAACGGCTATGGCGCGGCGGTCGTCATGGGCGAGGGCGGCTATCTGGTTGCGGCAGAGCGCGAGCACGCCGGGCTGGACGGGGCCATGCTGATGGCGCGGGATCTGGCGAACTGACCGCCTTAGAAGACGACGGTTTGATGATGGATCATCCGTAAGAAGCCTGATTGCGGTTCGGCCCAATTTGGGATTAGGTCCGGGGATAAACAAAAAAAGACCTAGGGAGCGAGTATGAGACACGATCATCACCAATTCGACTTCGCGGGCGGTCTGGCCCTGGGCCTGGTGTTCAGCCTGCTCGCCTGGGGCGTGATGGTCGCGGGCCTGGTCGGGATGTTTTGATCGGAGCGGCTTGCGTGCTCTAAGGACCGGATGAAGCCGATCCTCTTGCCGGCCCTTGCGGTCGTTGTCGTCCTGTCCAGTTGCAACGCCGGTCGGTCCGCCATGGGCGGGGCGGAGCAGGTGGGCGCGGGCTTGGGCGATGCGGTCACCGCGCCGCTGGATGATTTCAACCTGCGCCGTCAGTTGATTCCGACCGTTCTGCTGCAGGCCGAGGCCAATCCCTATGATCTGCGCAATCTGAACCAGTGCACCACCATCGGCGCCGAGGTGGCGCGGCTGGATGAGGCCCTGGGGCCCGACACCGACGAACCGCCGCGCCAGGACGGCTCCTACGCCAGCGAGCGGGCGGCCGATGCGGCGGCCAAGGCGACGCTGGACGCGATCCGCGGCACGACCACCGACTTCATCCCCGGCCGCAGCTGGATTCGCCAACTGAGCGGAGCCGAACAGCACAGCCGCCATGTCCAGTCGGCCATCCAGGCGGGGCGGATGCGGCGCGCCTTCCTGAAGGGGATCGGGATGCAGAGGAACTGCGCCCCGCCGGCGGCGCCGAGCTGGTTCCGGCCGAAGCGGTAGGGGCGCCATTACTTTCGTCATTCCGGGCGAAGCGTAGCGGAGACCCGGAACCCAGCGGCGCGCGAGAGCGCGAACCTGTCGCGGACTCGGTCGTTCCGCACCGCGAGGCTGAACCATTTCGCCTTCGGCGCCGCTGGGTTCCGGGTCTACGGGCCAAGAGGCCCTTCGCCCGGAATGACGAAAGGGAGAGGGGAACCGTATGCACACCGGGTCCACCGACAGGATCTAACGTCTGCCCGTAGGCCGGCGCTTGTCGGTGCGATCGCCTCGGATCTGAACCGCGCCGTCCTTGGTGAAGGCCTCGAAGGACGATTTGTCGATGTTGCGGAACTCGCCGGTCCGGTCCCAGTCCCAGGTGAAGGAGATCCGTTCGCCCTTGTGCGCGAACTTGCCGGACCAGTGGGCGAAGAATGAGTATTTGTCGCCGCCGATGATGATGACGTGGCGGTGCAGGGCCGTCTCGTTCCCCTCGTCGCGGGGCGGCTCTTCCAGATAGGTGCTGTAGGCGTGGAAGCCTGACTTCTCGATACGCATCAAATGGTTCCGGGGGTCAGTTCGACACATGCCGCGCGTGGAAGTCGCGGCGGAACTGTTCGAAACGGCCTTCGGAGATCGCGGCGCGCATGGTGGCGGTCAGGGCCTGGTAGAAGGCGATATTGTGCCAGCTGAGCAGGACCTTGCCGAGGATTTCGTCGGCGCGGATCAGGTGGTGCAGATAGGCCTTCGAATACTGCGATGACGGCCCGTCGATGGTGGGATCGAGCGGATCCTGGTCCTCGGCGAAGCGGGCGTTCTTCAGGTTGAGCGGCCCCTCCCAGGTCCAGGCCTGGCCGTGGCGGCCGGCGCGGGTGGGCAGGACGCAGTCGAACATGTCGACGCCGCGATAGACGGCCTCGACCAGGTCGACCGGCTTGCCGACCCCCATCAGATAGCGCGGCCGGTCGGCGGGCAGCATTTCGGGGGCATAGTCCAGCACCGCACACATGGCCTGATGACCCTCGCCCACGGCGAGACCGCCGATGGCGTAGCCGTCGAAGCCGATCTCCTGAAGCTGGTCCGACGACTGGCGGCGCAGATCCTCATAGGTCGAGCCCTGCTGGATGCCGAACAGGGCCTGGTTCTCGCGCTCGCCGAACCGGGCCTTGGAGCGGGCGCCCCAGCGGATCGACAGCTCCATCGCCTTCTGAGCGGCGGTGCGTTCCGCCGGCCAGGAGACGCATTGGTCCAGTTGCATCGAGATGTCGGCGCCGATCCGGTCGGCCTGGATCTCGATCGAGCGTTCGGGCGTCAGAACGTGTTTGGAGCCGTCGATGTGGGAGGAGAAGGTCACGGCCTCTTCCTTCACCTTCGAAATCCCGGCCAGGGACATGACCTGGAAACCGCCGCTGTCGGTCAGGATCGGCTTGTCCCAACTCATGAATTTGTGGAGGCCGCCCAGGCGCTCCATCCGCTCGGGGCCGGGGCGCAGCATCAGGTGATAGGTGTTGCCCAGGATGATGTCGGCGCCGGTCGCCTTGACCTGATCCACCGTCATCGCCTTGACCGTCGCCGCCGTGCCCACCGGCATGAAGGCGGGAGTGCGGATGTCGCCGCGCGCGGTCTTCAGCACGCCGGTGCGGGCGCGGCCTTGTTTGGCGGAAATCTCGAAGGGGAAGGGCATCAGGCGATCAGTCGTTCAAGCTGCTCGATCCGCGCCAGATCCTTGGGGCGGCCGAACAGGCGGTAAAGGGCGATATGGTCCCGGATGTCGGGCACGAACAGCGGGACGTCGTCGATGAAGATCGGACGCCGCGACGTAAAGGCGACCGGCCGCCATTCGCCGCCGTCGCGGGCCTCGAGCCCAGCCATGACCTCGACCAGGATCGGCTGATCCGGGGCGCGGCCGAAGACGGTGGAGCGGAACAGGCCCTCGCCCGGATCGGGCACGATCTGTCCGTCCAGGGCCGCCAGCAGGGCGCGGGCGTCGCGCGGTGCGCACAGGACGTCGATGTCGGGCACATGCAGGTCGGTCAGGCCGTACAGGGCCATGGCGGCCCCGCCGAAGATCCACCACGGCTGATCCAGATCGCGCGCAGCCTCGCCGACGGCGATCAGGCCGTCCTGGAGGTCTTGCGGGAGATCGAGGTCGAAATCGTCGGGGCTCACGGGGCGGGTCTTTCGTCAGGGGACGGCATTTAAGGGTTCGAGCGGTCGAAGGCTACAGGTCAAGCGGAGGCGCCGACGCGCTTTCGCTGCGAAGTCTGGAGGGCAGGACGGAGCGCCGGGCTTCGCCCGGGATGGATTAGTGTTTACCGTTTCGACGAAGACAGACGCTCCGCGCGCATGGTGTTTCTGCCGGCCGGGGATATTGAAGCGGCAGTTGTGATGCCTCTTCCCCAAGGCCTGCGACGGGTCGGCGATCCCTGCGAAGGACCGTCCCGAGTGCGACCGGGTTCCTAACCCCGTGTCCTCCGCCGACGTTTCTGCGCGGGATGAGCCCACCGATGCACCGTCATGCGGCGCGAGGGAATCCCACCCCCGCCCCCGTTCCATACGCTCCCGCCGCCGCAAGGTCGCAGGCCTTACGAGCCCTCCTAGCGACGAGACCGGGGGTATTATGCGGGGGTTTTGGAGGGTGGTTAGAAGCGGGGGGTGAGATTCTTTTAGAGCGTTGAATTTTTTGAGAGCGAGGCAGCGTCATTGTGCGCGCTGGCTCACCTCCCTGCGCGCGAAGGCGCGTGGGGAGGACCGGTCGCGCTTGCGACCAGGAGGGGGCGACTCCGGCGGTGGGGATGACCGAACCAGCGTCTGACACCGAGTCGCCCCCTCCTGGCGTTCGCTGACGCTCCCGCCTGTCCTCCCCGCCGGCCTTCGCCGACGGGGAGGTGAGTTAGACGGCGTCACCTCTCCGCGCGCGGAGCGCGTGGGGAGGACAGGTCGCGCTTGCGACCAGGCGGGGGCGACTCTGGCGGTGGGGGTGACCGGGCCGACTTCAGACACCGAGTCGCCCCCTCCTGGCGTTCGCTGACGCTCCCGCCTGTCCTCCCCGTTCGCCTCCGCGAACGGGGAGGTGCGCTTAGAGGTCAGGCGTTGCCCGGAACAGCAAGGACCCGTCGCCGTAGGAGTAGAAGCGATACCCGTCGGCGACGGCGTGGGCGTAGGCGGTCTTCATCGTGGCTTGGCCGGCGAAGGCGCTGACCAGCATGAAGAGGGTGGATTTGGGCAGGTGGAAGTTGGTCATCAGCACGTCCACGGCGCGGAAACGGTAGCCGGGGGTGATGAAGATGGCGGTGTCGCCGTGGAAGGGGCGGATCTCGCCGGCCTCGGTCGTGGCGGACTCCAGCAGGCGCAGCGAGGTGGTGCCGACGCAGACGATGCGGCCGCCGGCGGCGTGGACGGCGTTCAGGGCGGCGGCGGTCTCGGGCGAGACCTCGCCCCATTCGCTGTGCATCCTGTGGTCGGCCAGGTCGTCGGCCTTGACCGGCAGGAAGGTGCCGGCGCCGACGTGCAGGGTGACGGCGTGGGTCGAGACGCCCCTGGCGCGGATGGCGTCGAGCAGGGCGGGGGTAAAGTGCAGGCCCGCCGTGGGGGCGGCGACCGAGCCGTCGTGTTCGGCGAAGACGGTCTGATAGTCCGAGCGGTCGCGGTCGTCCTCGGGCCGTTTGGCGGCGATATAGGGGGGCAGGGGCATGACCCCGACGTTGCGGATGGCGTCGTCCAGCGCCGGGCCGGACAGGTCGAACTTCAGGGTGATCAGGCCGTCTTCGCCCTTGTCGGCCACGGTGGCGTCGAGACGGCCCAGGTCGCAGGCGGCGTCGGTTTCCCTTCCGAAGCGGATTCTATCGCCGGGCTTGATCCGCTTGCCGGGCTTCATGAAGGCGGACCAGACGTCGGGGGCGTCGCGGTGGTGAAGCGTGGCCTCGACGGCGACGGTCAGGGTTTCCGTCTCGGCGCCGGGAACAGGGTTGGGACGGGTGCGGACGCCCGACAGGCGGGCGGGGATGACGCGGGTGTCGTTGAAGACCAGGGCGTCGCCGGGGCGCAGGAAGTCGGGCAGGTCGCGGATGACGCGGTCGTCCAGGGCGCCGTCCCTGACCACCAGCAGCCGGGCGGAATCGCGCGGATCGGCTGGCCGCAGGGCGATGCGGTCCTCGGGCAGGTCGAAGTCGAAATCGGCGGTCTTCATCAGGCGGCGCAAAGGCCATGGGCGGGGCAGGGGGTCAAGAGCGGGCGATGAACCTCCGCTCTGCTGCGGTGTTGATGGGGCATGAAAACCCTCGCACTCCTTCTCTCCGTCCTCATCGGCGCCGTCGCCAGCGCCCGGTCCATGACGCCCATGGCGGCCTTAGCCGGGGCGCGGCTGGCGCATCGGGAGACGCCGGGGCGGTTGCTGCTGCTGGATCATCCGCTGTTCAAGTTCGGCGGTCTGGCCATGGGGGTGGGCGAGCTGTTCGGCGACAAGATGAAGTCGGCGCCGGACCGGACGGTGTTCCTGGGCCTGCTGGCGCGGGTGATGAGCGCGGGGATCGCTGGATCGGCCCTGGCGCCGCGGGGGCGTGAGAAGCTGGGGGCGGCGCTGGCGGTGGGGACGGCGGTTCCGTTGGCTTATCTGACGCTGCGGGGACGCAAGACGGCGATGAAGCGGATCGGGCAGACGAAGAGCGGGCTGATCGAGGATGCGATCATCGTGGCGGTGGGGGCGGCGGTGGTGAGCTGGGCGGTGGGAGCGTTCGACCGAGGGCGGTGAGCGGTTTGCTCACTTAACTACCGTCACCCTCGGGACGAGCCCGAGGGTGACGGCGGGTGGGAAGGATAGGCGGTTGACCCGGCGGGTTGCAGACTGCAAACCGCCGCCATGCTTCAGAACCTCGAAAATCTCGCCCGTGAGGCCAAGTCCTGGCCGTTCGAACAAGCCCGCAATCTGCTGGCCCATGTTCTGAAAAAGCGGCTGGGCGAGAGCGAGCGGGCCGAGGCGCGGGCGCTGATTGACGCGGGCAAGGCCGACGAGGCCCTGGCCAAGTTCGAGGCCCTGCGCCGGCCGGTGGTGCTGGAGACCGGATACGGGCCGTCGGGCCTGCCGCACATGGGCACCTTCGGCGAGGTGGCGCGGACCACCATGGTGCGCAACGCCTTCCGGGCGCTGACGGGCGACCACTGGCGCACGCGACTGATCGCCTTCAGCGACGACATGGACGGGTTGAGGAAGGTGCCGGAAGGGGTGCCGAACCCGGAGATGCTGCGCGAGGATCTGCACCTGTCGCTGACCCGGGTGCGCGATCCGTTCGGGACGCACGACAGTTTCGGGGCGCACAATAATGCGCGGCTGCGGGCCTTCCTGGACGGGTTCGGCTTTGACTATGAGTTCATGAGCTCGACCGAGACCTACAAGTCCGGCGTGTTCGACGCGACGCTGTTGACCCTGCTCGAGCGGTTCGACGCGGTCATGGCCATCATGCTGCCGACCCTGGGCGAAGAGCGGCGGGCGACCTATTCGCCCTTCCTGCCGGTCAGCCCGATCACGGGCCATGTGTTGCAGGTTCCGACCCTGGAGCGGAATGTCGAGAAGGGGACCATCGTCTTCGACGACCCGGCCGGCGGGCGCGCCGAACTGCCGGTCACCGGCGGCCATGTGAAGCTGCAATGGAAGCCCGACTGGGCCATGCGCTGGGTAGCGCTGGACGTCGATTACGAGATGTCGGGCAAGGACCTGATCGAAAGCGTGCGCGAGAGCGGCAAGATCTGTCGCGCCCTGGGCGGGACGCCGCCGGAAGGGTTCAACTATGAACTGTTCCTGGATATCGAGGGCAAGAAGATCTCCAAGTCCAAGGGCAACGGCCTGACGATGGACGAGTGGCTGCGCTACGGCACGCCGGAGAGCCTGAGCTGGTACATGTTCCAGTCGCCGAAGTCGGCCAAGAGCCTGCACTTCAACGTCATTCCGCGCGCCATCGACGACTATCTGGCCTTCATCGAAAGCTACAAGACCCAGGAGCCGGCCAAGCGGATCGACAACGCCGTCTGGTCGATCCATGCCGGGAACCCGCCGACCCATACCTCGCCGGTGTCGTTCGCCCTGCTGCTGAACCTGGTGGGGGTGGCCAACGCCTCGACCAAGGATCAGCTGTGGGCCTATTTCGCCAAATATCTGCCGGAGGCGACGCCGCAGAACGAGCCGCTGCTGGACCAGTTGATGGACCGGGCGTTGAACTATTACGAGGACTTCGTGAAGCCCTCGAAGTCGTACCGCCTGCCGGACGACAAGGAGAAGGCGGCGCTGCTGGATCTGGCGGAACGGCTGAAGGCCCTGCCGGCGGACACCACGGACGGCGAGCTGATCCAGAACGAGGTCTATGCGGTGGGCAAGGCGCACGCGTTCGAGCCGCTGCGGGCCTGGTTCGGGGCGCTGTACGAAGTGCTGCTGGGCGCGTCGCAGGGGCCGCGCTTCGGCTCGTTCGCGGCCATCTACGGCCTTGCGCAGACCATCGCCCTGATCGAGGCCGGGGCGCGCGGCGAACTGACGCGAGCTTGACGTAGGGTTAATTTTCGAGACTTCTGACCGACTCTATAGGCGTGGCCAGGGGCGCGACGTTGGACTACGAAATCGACGAGCAGGCGCGGATCCTGTGGATGGACCTGTTGTCCGCCGGGAATGCGGACAAGATTCTGACGGCGACGTTGGGGGTGATCAATGCCCGGCCCGAACTGTGCGCCTGGGACTGGATCGTCGAATGCGAGCCGATGCCCGACGACGCCTCGATCGAACATCTGACGAAACTGGCCGAGGCCTGGGGGGCGCCGCCCGAGGTGGAAGCGGTCACGGTCATCGTCACCAGTGATCGATTGCTGCACCTGTGGGCGCGGGTGATGGATTTTCAGTTCCTGCGCCGCAAACACCTAATCGCGCGCGACACCGAGGCGGCGCGCGCGATGATCCACCGATGGCGGGCCGCACGGCCGTCAAGATGAACGGAAAATAACGGCGAAGCTCCGGGAGCCTTCAGGTTGGGACGGGCATTGTCTCCTCATCGGCAAACCCGATGACAGGAGATACAAGATGTCGAGCAAGTTTCTGAAGACGGGTCTGGCCACGGCTGCGGCTCTGGCCGCCCTGGTGACCGCCGCCCCCATGGCCGCCCAGGCCCAGGCCAATGGCGTGACCAACTGCGACGCCCCCGGCGGTCGTCAGCGCGCGGGCGCCCTGATCGGCGCGGTGGTCGGCGGGGTGGTCGGCTCGAACCTGGCGCGTAACGAGCGCACGGCCGGGACCGTGGTCGGCGCCGGCGCCGGCGCGGCGGCCGGTTCCTATATCGGCTGCAACCAGCAACGCACCCGTGCTGCGGCCCAGGCCAACGCCAACACCTATCGCGCCGGCACGAACCTGCGCATCCGCAGCGGCCCCGGCACCGGCTTCCGCCAGGCGGGCAGCCTGTCGGCCGGCCAGCAGTTCACGGCCGTGGCCTCGCAAGGCGACTGGATCCAGATCGCCGGCGGCGGTTGGGTCAACGCCAACTATGTGACCCGCTAAGGGGCGCTTTTCGAAAGACCGTTTCGGCGGCGGGGCCGTTCATGCCCCGTCCAGTTCCCGCCGCCGGGATCGTCGCAAGGCTCGCGGTTCGCCGTTGGAGCCTGGCCCCGTCCGGTTCGCCGGGCGGGGCTTTCTACTGGCTGACCCACAGGATGCGGGCCATCCATTCGATCTCGCGCCGGGGCACGACGCGGGGCGGATAGTCGGGGTTGATCGAGGACAGGGTGGCGGCGCGGGCGGTCAGGCCGGTCAGCTCCTTGGCCAGCACCTCGCCCGAGCTCAGGCGGACCACGACCCGGTCGCCACGGCGCACGGCGGGATCGCCCCGGTCGACGATGACCCGGTCACCCTCGCGGTACAGGGGCGCCATCGAATCCCCGCTGATGCGCAGGCTGAAAGTAGTGGGGGTGACCTGCGGCAAGTCGGTCTGGTCCCAGCCGTCGCCGGTCGGCAGGCCTGCGTCGTTGAAGAAACCGTCCAGACCGGCGCGGGCCAGACCAAGTAGGGGCACGGTCGCCCGGCTCGGCGGCGCATCCTCGGCCAGGGCCGCGAACTCGGCGAGGGACACGCCGGTCGCCTGAAGGATCAGGGTCATGCTCTCGGTCGAAGGCCAGCGGGGACGCGGCGGATCGCCGGCGCCGAACCGTTTCGACGGATTGAAACTGGTGGCATCCAGCCCCGCCCGTCGCGCCAGCCCCGACGGCGACAACCCCTCGCGCCGCGCGAGGGCGTCCACGGCCTTCCACAGTTTGGCGTGCGACAGGGGCATGGGAATCCCGACAGTGAGTCGGGTGGAGTTTAGGGGAGGCGGTTAGGAATATCTACCTAGCTGTCCGCTGCGCATACTCCGCGGCCGCCTTGCGGTCCTGCCAGACCCAGAAGGTGCCGACGCCGATGCAGAGTATGATCAGATAGCCGATCAGGTTCATCGCAGTATAGATCGACGTCAGCGGCGCCTGGTTCGTGGTCATGATCATGATGTGGCCCATGACGGCGATCAACTGAAGGCCGGCCGCCCAGGTCGGCCAAGAGTGCGGGTATCGCCAAGCGATGGCGACGAGCGCAAGAAGCGTAGCAGTATCGATTGCGAATAGACCGTAGGGCCAGTCGCGAAAACCGGCGTTCTCTTGGGCGACAAGAGAAGCGAACCAAGCAAACAGGTAAATGCCTGCCCCCATCTTCTCGCGGGGGCCGCCTTTCAGAAAGGCGAACAGTCCCATAACAACCATGAATATGGCGCCTACAACTGCGTAACCCATGTTAATCATGCAAATCGCCCCCGCGCTGTGTGCACGGAGGCGATAATGACCGAATTCTGGTTAAGCTGAAATGTCAGTCTGCTAAGCTTACCAAGAATTCACCCGACAGAGCGAAGGCGGTTGAGCGGGCGTGCGTCCTCCGGATCGAGCCAGTCATCGGGCTTGCCGATCGGGCCGGCGGCGTAGGTGCCGAAGCCCATGCGGCGGTGGTCTTTTTGCAGTTCGGCGTGGCAGGCGACGATGGATTCGCGGGCGGCGGCGAGGGCGGCGATGGTTTCCATGGCCTTGGCTTGCGACGCCGTGGCCGCGACGGGCGAAAGCGAGAGGGCGGCGCGGGCGCCGATGAAGGATTGCACCAGAACAGTCGCCTGGGTGATGGCGGCGTCGATGGCGTGTTCAGTCGCGTGCAAGTCACCAGCGACGCTGGCGATGACTTCAGTCCGGTCCATTAGAAAAGCCCCTCAAGCTAAGGTTTACAATGGATGAATCTTAACACGGCTTAATCATACTCGATAGAGTCTTGTTAACCTTTCAAGCAAAGGTGCGCTAAAGCGCCGCGCCTGGCGATGCTTGTCTAGTAAAGCTTTTCTGGGGTGCGGTGTAGGCCGTCGAAATCCCTAGGGATTATCCAGTAAGAAGTGGGCGGTGAGAGAGGCGATGGGCTGGCTGCGGGCCTCCTGCCAGGCCTCGGCCTGGACGTGGGCGACGCGGCGGCCGGCGCGGCTGATGCTGGCGCGGGCGAAGACATCGACCGGGCGTCCGGTGCGCAGATAGGCGACCGTGACATTGATCGGACGGGGCAGGCGCGGGCTGGGGAAGGCCAGGGCGACCTGGGCCATGGCCGTCATTTCCAGCAAGGCCGCCGTCGAGCCGCCGTGCAGGGCCGGGAGCATCGGGTTGCCGATCAGCCGGTCGGCGAAGGGCAGGATGACGGTGATCTCGTCGCCGCTGACCAGGGTCTGGAGGTTCAGGAAGCGGGCGTAGGGGATGCGGTCGAGAAGGTCGCTCATGCTGCGGCCTCCTCTCGTCCGGGGCGTGCACGGTTCAGCACATAGGCGGACTGGGCGGCGGCGACGGGGTCGGACGAATCGACCTCGAAGGCCCAGGCGCGGACGAAGGCGATGGTGGGCGTCAGGCGGAAGCATTTCGCCTGGGCCAGCAGGTCCATGCGCGGATGGGCGGCGCGCATATAGTCCACCCGCAGGTCCAGGGTGGCGATGGGCTGGAACTCGTCCATGGCGGTCCAGACTGCCAGGCCGCCGATATGGTCCAGCAGGGTTGTGACCAGGCCGCCGGCCAGGACGCCTGTTTCCGGATCGCCGACCAGGTCTTCGCGCCAGGGGACGCGGATGCGGGGCTCGCCGTCGTGCAGACCGTCGAAGACGAAGCCCAGGGCCCCGGTGTGGGCGGCCCCCGCCGCGAGCTGGGGCAGGATGGTGTCGACGAAACTGTCGTGCATGCGAACGGACGCCCGTGAAGCCGATGGTCGTCTCCTGTATGGAGGGGGGACCCGACGGCGTCGAGAGCGTTAAGGATCCCATGATCCGCCCCGAAGACCTGCTGCACCCCACCCCCGCCGGCCTGTACTGCCCGCCGGGCGACTTCTACGTCGATCCGGTGCGGCCGGTGGATCGGGCGGTGATCACCCACGGCCATTCGGACCATGCGCGGGCGGGGCATGGCGTGGTCCTGGCCACGCGCCAGACCCTGGCCATCATGGCGGAACGATACGGCGCCGATTTCGCCGGGCGACAGCAGGCGGTCGAATACGGCGAAGGCGTTGCGATCAACGGCGTGGACCTGAGGCTGGTCCCGGCCGGCCATGTGCTGGGGTCGGCGCAGATCGAGGTGAGGTGGAAGGGGCTGACCATGGTGGTGTCGGGCGATTACAAGCGCCGGCGCGACCCGACCTGTCCGGCCTTCGAGCCCACGCCGTGTCATGTCTTCATTTCTGAGGCGACCTTCGGCCTGCCGGTGTTTCGCCATCCGCCGGCCGAGGAAGAGATCGGTCGGTTGGTGCGCTCGCTGGGGCAGTTTCCCGAGCGGGCCCATCTGGTCGGGGCCTATGCTCTGGGCAAGGCGCAGCGGATCATCATGAGCCTGCGCGAGGCGGGATGGGAGCGGCCGATCTATGTCCACGGGGCGATGGAGCGGCTGAACGACCTGTATGAACGCGAGGGGATCGAGCTGGGGCCGATCCTGCCGGCGCGCGGCTTGGGCAAGGGCGCGCTGGGCGGCGAGGTGGTGATCGCGCCGCCGTCGGCCATTCAGGACCGGTGGTCACGCAGTTTCGCCGACCCGGTGACGGCCTTCGCCTCGGGCTGGATGGGGGTGAGGGCGCGGGCGCGCCAGAGGGGGGTGGAGTTGCCGCTGGTGATCTCGGACCACGCCGACTGGGGCGAGCTGATCGCCACCTTCGAGGCGCTGAGGCCGGACGAGGTGTGGATCACCCATGGCCGCGAGGAGGGGCTGCTGCGCTGGGCCGAGCTGAACGGTCAGAAGGCGCGGGCGCTGCGTCTCGTCGGCTATGACGAGGAGGACGAAGAGACGCTGGAGGTCCGACCGGATTAAGGGCGGGTCAGCCCGCCTTGCGCCGGGCAGCGGGGGCGGATCGGCGGCTTTCGGCCTGCTCGGCGCTGGCCGGGGTTGCACCAGACAGGGCGGCGTTCATGGCCATGCGCAGGCGTTCCGGCTTGATCGGCTTTTCGACCACCGCGGCCATGCCGACGGACAGATAGTGTTTGGCGTCTTCCGGATCGGCGTTGGCGGTCAGGGCGACGATGGGGGTTTGGCCGACCGGACCGTCCAGGGCGCGAATGGCCCGGGTCGCCTGGACACCGTCCATGCGCGGCATCTTGATGTCCATCAGGATCAGGTCGTAGCGGTTTTCCTGAACGGCCTGGAGCGCCTCGATCCCGTCCTCGGCCAGTTCGGAGCTGCAGCCGAACATCTCGCACAGGGCCTGGGCCACGACGCGGTTGGTGGCGTTGTCATCGACGATCAGGACGTGCGGCGCCGATTGAAGGTTCAGTTCGGACAGGTCCGACACGTTCGACGGCGTCTCGACGACGGCGACGGCGCGACGTGCGGTCAGGTCGAAGGCGAAGGTCGCGCCGCGGCCCTTGTTGTTCTCGGCCCAGATGCGGCCGCCCATCCGGTCGATCACCTGGCGGCAGATCGACAGGCCCAGGCCGGCGCCGTCGGGCCCGGATCCGTGGGAGAAGGGCTCGAAGATGGCGTCGACCCGATCTGCGTCCACGCCGGGGCCGTCGTCGCGGACGCGGGCCTCCATATGGACCTGATCGCCCTCGACCCAGGCCTTGAGCCCGGCCTCGACAAGGCCGTCGCGGGCGAATTTGAGCGCATTGCCGATCAGGTTGTTGAACACCTGTTTCAGGCGCATGCCGTCGATGACGGCGGCCAGTTCGGTGTCGCCTTCATAGCCGACCATCAGGGTCACGCCGTCCTGGGAGGCGCGCGGCTCCCACAGGGCCTGGACATCGTCCATGACGGCGCGAAGCGGGGTGGGGACGGGGTTCATCTCCAGCTCGCCGGCCTCGGCCTTGGACAGATCGACCGCGTCCTGAAGAATGCGCAGCAGGCTTTCGGAGGACTCGACGATGGTCTGGACGTGGGCCTGGGCCGTGGCGTTCAGCGGCTGGCGACGCAGCAGTTCGGCGACGGCGAGCACGCCGTTCATCGGGGTGCGCAGCTCGTGGCTCATGATGGCCAGGAACTGGCTCTTGGCGCGGGCGGCGGCGAGCGCCTGGGCGCGGGTGTCGTTTAGGATGGCGGCCTGATCCGCCATCATCGCTTCGTGCGCGCGCTGGCGATCGGTCGCGACCTTGAGCAGGGTCGCAGCGGTGCCGACCCCATGGTAACGGCCGCCCTTGGTGACGATGAAGCCGCGCAGCAGGGCGGCGGGGCCGCCCTTCAACATGATGTCGCAGAAGGCCAGGGTCTGGACGTCGCCCTCGACCACCGCAGGCTCGGGGTCCATGGCGAAACTGATGGGGCGGCCGTCGTAGAGGGCGTGGCCGAAACGGCCGGCGATCTTTTGCAGGAAGGCGGTGCGTTCCACGAGGCCGACGGGGCGGTCATTCTCGACGACCGGAATGACCAGCGTGTCCGGTTCGCGCTCGAACCGGGCGAGGACATGACAGCCAAGGGTCGATGGAGCGACCGGCTGGGCCTGTTCCGAAAGGGTCTCGATAATCGGCATACTGCCTGGAACTCCTTACTGGCCTCCCATATGCACCAGTATCGCTTGCCGATTAGTTAAGCCTGATCAAAAAGTTTCACTGGTTACAAGCGTTGTCATTCGGGGCGTTTTGCGCCGAGGCCGGGTCTGGTGTAGAAGGCCGGCCCGACCCATCTAGGGTCCTCATCCCTTTGTGCATGCGCGCGGCCGACCGGCCGACCGCAGATTCGTCATGAGCGTCATCCTGGAAAAGTCTCCGACAACGGCTCTGGTTCTGTTCTCCGGCGGGCAGGACAGCGCGACCTGTCTGGCCTGGGCGCTGGAGCGGTTCGAGCGGGTGGAGACGGTCGGCTTCGACTATGGCCAGCGCCATCGGGTCGAGATGGAGGCGCGCCAGGCGGTGCGCGCCGGGATGAAGACGGCCGCCCTGCCGCAATGGGCCGACCGGCTGGGCGACGACCATGTGGTGGACCTGACCGGCTATGGCCGGATCGCCGAGAGCGCCCTGACCGCCGACCGCAAGATCGAGATGGATGCGCGCGGCCTGCCGACGACCTTCGTGCCGGGACGCAACCTGATCTTCCTGGTGGCGGCGGCGGCCCTGGCGGATCGGCGCGGGCTGGAGGTGCTGGTCGGCGGCATGTGCGAGACCGACTATTCCGGCTATCCCGACTGTCGTCACGAGACCATGGAGGCCATGGCGCGCGCCCTGTCGCTGGGCCTGGACAAGCCGGTGGCGATCGACACCCCGCTGATGTGGCTGACCAAGGGGCAGACCTGGGCGCTGGCCGACCGGATCGGGGGCGAGGCCCTGGTCGAGCTGATCATCGAGGACAGCCACACCTGTTACCTGGGCGACCGGACGCATCGGCACGCCTGGGGCTATGGCTGCGGCGAATGTCCGGCCTGCGAGCTGCGCGCGGCGGGCTATGAAGACTGGGTCGCGTCCCAAGGCGCCGAGACGTGACCTATTCGGCCAAGGAAGTCTTTCTGACGGTGCAGGGCGAAGGCGGACAGGCGGGCCGGCCGGCGGTCTTTCTGCGCTTCGCCGGCTGCAATCTGTGGAGCGGGCGCGAGCAGGATCGGGCGAGCGCCGTCTGCACCTTCTGCGACACGGACTTTGTCGGCGTGGACGGGGACGGCGGGGGCAAGTTCGCCACGGCGGACCTGTTGGCCGATCATGTCGCGGCGATGTGGCGAGGGCGCGTGGGCGATCCGAAACTGGTGGTCTGCACCGGCGGCGAGCCTCTGTTGCAACTGGACCCGCCGCTGATCGCGGCCCTGCACGCGCGCGGTTTCGAGATCGCCATAGAGAGCAACGGCACCCTGGCGGCGCCGGACGGGATCGACTGGATCTGCGTCAGTCCCAAGGCGGATGCGGCTGTGATCCAGGTCAAGGGCCAGGAGCTGAAGCTGGTCTATCCGCAGCCCAAGGCCCTGCCGGAACGGTTCGAACACTTGGAGTTCGAGCGGTTCTGGCTCCAGCCCATGGACGGCCCCGACCAGGCGGCGAACACCGCCGCCGCCATCGAATACTGCCTTACCCATCCCCAGTGGCGCCTGAGCGTCCAGACACACAAGTACATCGGCGCCCGCTAATGCCCGTTTTCGAAATCACCAAACAGGCGACCTTCGACGCCGCCCACCACTTTCCCAACGAACCCGAGGGCAGCATCTATCGCCGCGTCCACGGCCATTCCTTCACGGTCGAAGCGACGATCCGCTCCGAGACCCTGGACGTCGAGCACAACTGGGTCGCCGACCTAGGCGCGCTGGACCGGGCGCTGAGAGCGGCGGCGGAGCAGCTGGACCACGGCATGTTGAACGAGCACGAGGGGCTGGAACTGCCCAGCCTGGAGAACCTGTGTCTGTGGTTCGTCAAGACGCTGAAGCCGGACTGGCCGGGGCTTTGCCGGGTGCAGGTGGCGCGGCCGACGATCAACGAGCGGTGCGTGCTTTGCCTATAGGCCCAGCTGGCGGCGGATGACGCGCAGCTTCGGCTCTTCGGCCTTGCAGGCCGATTTGACCCGGCGCCAGTCCTCGTCGGACAGGGCGGGGGCGCCGGGGCGTTCAGCGGCGCGGGCCTCTCTGGCGCGACGGCCGGAGGCCGGGTGGGTGGCGGCGAACTCGGCCGCCTCGGCCAGCTTCTGGTCCTCCATCTTCGACAGACGGTTGAAGAAGGCGGCCATGCCCTTTGAGCTGAAGCCGGCTTCGTGCAGCAGCGCGCGGCCCCGTTCGTCGGCTTCGTGTTCGGCCGCGCGGCCGTAGCTGAGGTCGGTCGCCTGACCGGCCAAAATCACCGCCTGCTGGCCCGCGCCGGACCCGCCGCCGACGACGGCGTCCAGGATCAGACCAAGACCCAGGCTGCGCCACACCGCCTGCATGACGTGGCGTTTTTCGACATGGGCGATCTCGTGGGCGACCACGGCGGCGACCTCGTCGGGGGTTTCGGCCGTGCGGATCAGGTCGTCGGTGACGATGATGGAACCGCCAGGCAGGGCGAAGGCGTTGATCATCGGCGCCTGGACGGCGCGGATGCGAATGTCGAACACGGTGTCAGCCTTGGAGGCCAGACGGTCGGTCATGGCCTGGAGCGCGGCCTGGCCGTCTTCGCCTTCGCAGCGCGGGAAGAGGGCGTTCATCTGCAGGTCGAAGTTTCGACCCATGTTGCGCTCGTACTCTACCGGCGTCGCCCGGGCGAGCGGCCCGGACAGGGCCGGAACGCCGATGAAGACGAAGCCGGTCACGGCCGCCGCCACGACGGCGAGGGCGACTGCCAGGCGTCGCTCGCGCGAGCGGTCGCGCCTGGCGGTGCGGCTGGCCAGCAGACCCCCCGCCAGGGTCCAGTCGGATCGGGACACGACCAGCCGGGCGTCCGGTTCGGCGCTGTGCGACAGGCGGGCCTCGTTCGCCTCAAACGCCACTGAAAGCCCTTTGGCCGGCCAGCGGCGCTCCTGGCTGTCGAGCGACAGGATCACGGCGTCTGCATCGACGGTGACGACGACCGCATGAGATCGAGCGCTCTTGCCGTCGTAGAAGCGGCCGTCCATCTCAGATGGCCGAGAAGCCGAAGGCGTCGGCCAGGCCCTCGCCCGATCCGGGGCCGCGGCTGGTCTGGTGCGCCAGCCCGACCTTGGCTTCGCCGGTGGATTTTAGCCGCTGGACCAGGAAGCGCGCCGTCCGGGCCTGGGCCCAGGGCATGAGGAAGCCCAGGGTGACGATGATCACGAACAGGTTGCTGACCGTCAACCACCACAGGGGCAAGGCCTTGACGTCCAAGGTGAAGCTGGCCTTGTCCATCGACACCCCGTTAGCGATCGAGCGGAGCATGGCCGCCTGATAGGGCGCCCAGATCAGCAGGAAGATCGGCGCGAGGAGCGCCATGACGCCGTAGATGCCGACGATGATCATGACGTCCGGCGGCGTGCCGGATTCAGGTTCCGGCAACAGCCCGGCGTGACTGAAACCGGCGATCATTCCGCCGATGACGACGATCAGCAAAATATAGCCCGCAACGGTGCCGAACCAACCGATGGCATAGGGGCCGTAGACGCCCTCACCCTCGGCGCGACCCAGGCGGAAGGTCAGTTTGCGGTCTCCAAAGCGCAGCCCGTCCCACAGGAACGCCGCCAACTTGCGTTCAGCCGCAGGCCAGAACCAACCAAGGGTAAAGCCCGAGAGCCAAAGATAGCCGAGGAAGCGGAGGCCGTAGCCGCTGGCCGACCCGGTCAGCCGGAAGCGGATGCCGCGCCAGGTCGTGCGGCTGGCCATGTAGCGGAAGGCGCTGAAGACGCCGAAGCCCCACAGCCAATAGATGAACATGTAGAAGGGGAAGATGAGGACGGCCGCCAGCCCAGGATGAAGAAACTGGACGGCGAAGACGATCAGCAGGAAGGGCGCGCCCAGCACGGCCAGGGCCAGCAGGAAGCCGACGAACAGTTCGACGCCCCGCCCGGTGTATTCGAAGGCCTCGTCATTCAGTCGCACGCCCTGCCAGATACGGCGACGCACCTCGGTCTTGCCCCAGAACCGCCAGAGGGTCAGGGTCACGAGGTTCAGCAGGCCGTTCTTAAGGCTGAGGCCCAGGAAGTTCGACGGCTGGAGCGTGGTGGTCAACACCAGGGCCTCCGCGCCTTCGTCGGGATCGGAGATCGGACCTAAGGCGTCATAGAGCGGACGCGCCGGCGTCGGCGCGTCTTCGGTGATGTCGGTCAAACTATCCCCCTACCAATGTCCCCTGCTCTGGATATCCGCAGACAACGCGAGGGTGCAATCGATTAAATCGAAAGCGGGCGCCATCGCCGGGGCTGCACCCGGAGGGGCGCCTCAGGCGGAGAGCCACTCCAACAGCGCCGCGCTGACCGCTTCTGGCTGTTCCAGGGTGGAGGCGTGGCCGCAGTTGGGGATGATGGCGAGGCTCGCGTCAGGGATGGCGCTGGCGATTTCTTGGGCGCGGTCCGGCGGGGTCAGCGGGTCGCGGTCGCCGACCAGGACGAGGGTTGGGGCCCGGATTTCAGCAAGGTGTGGACGCGAGTCGATCCGTTTCGTGATCGCGGCTTCCTGGCGGATGAAACCGTCCGATCCGACGTCGCGGCCCATGCGGATCTGGATGTCGATCAGGTCCTGACGGCCGCGATGGTTGGGATGAAGCAGGTTGGGCGTGACCTGGGCGAGGACCGCTTCCAGTTCACCGTTCCGAACGCGTTCCATAAGAAGGCGACGCGCCTCGATCTGTTCAGGGGTGTCGGCGCGGGCCGAGGTGTTGAGCAGGGCCAGCTTGATGACGCGTTCCGGCGCCTGGCGCAGGATCTCCATGGCGATATAGCCCCCCATGGAGATGCCGCCGAGCGCGAAACGGGCCGGGGTGTCGCGCAGGATGGCGGCGGCCATGGCGGCGATGCTGTCGCCCTCAAGCGTCGAGGCGACGGTGACGGGGCCGTGGGGCCACAGGGCGACGGTCTGGGCAGTGAACATTTCGGCCGTGCAGGCTAGGCCGGGGATCAGGACGGTCGGGGTCATATGAGGACCGTATCACGACCTCTCCCGCCCGCGCAGGGGCCGAATGAGGCTGTGTGGTTAACCGGTCAGCAGGTCTTGCCCTGACGCTGGCGCTGTTCGCAGCGGCGTTGCTCGCGTTCGTGGTCGCGTTGTTCGCGTTCGCGGCGGGCGCGGGTTTCTTCGTCGGAGGTGGTGACGGCGTCGAAGCCGGCGCCGACGGCTGCGCCGGTGGCCTTGGCCGTGCCGCCTACGACGGCGGCGGTTCCGCCGACTACGGTTCCGACCACGCAGCCTTGGAGCAGAAGGGCCGCGCCCAGCAGGAGGGGTAGGGCGGCGGCGTGCAGGGGGCGGCGGTCGGTCATCGGGAGATTCTCTCGTGAGATGTGGAGGGTACAGCCCAATGGTGAACGGGGCCTGACCGTCGTCGCCCCCGATCAGGCGGTGCGTTGCGGGAGCAGTTTGCGGCGTTGGCGCGCGATGGCCAGCGGGGTTCCGTCCGCACCCCAGGCGGTCGCCTCGTCCACCGTCCAGCCCAGGCCGAGGTCCAGCATCCGGAACTCGAAGAAGGCCCAGCCGTCGGGCGCCGTCTGCGGCGTCGGGTCGGTCAGGATGTCGATGCGCAGATCGACGGTGGTCATGGGCGCCGGGATCGAGGTGGCGGTCCAGGCCGGGGGATAGAGGGCGTCCAGCAGATAGCAGAGCCCGACCTCGTCCAGCGGCCGGCGGTCGGACATCCGCATCCAGGTGCGCTCGATCACAGGCTTGCCCGTGTTGCCGCCCAGGATGTTGGGGCCGCCGTCGAACCGGTATTCGACGTGCTGGGCGAAGTGGGGCGACATCGGCCCCTGGATGGTGGCGGCGGGGTTCAGACTGTCCAGCGGGGGCGGGGGCAGATGAAGCGGGGTCAGGGGCGGGGCAGCCCCGTCCAGACCGTAGGTGCCGGTGGCGTGGTGGGTCATGCGACCGTCCTGCTCGGCCTCGACCGCCGCATAGACGACATTGCGGCCGCCGCGCAGCAGACGGGGACGAAAGGCGACCTGATCACCGAACTTGGCCGCCGACAGATACTGAACCGACAGGGTCCGCAGCGGCGCGGTCAGGGACAGGCCATGACGCATCGCCTGGGCGCACAGGGCCGCCAGCAGGCCGCCGAAGGGGAAGCCCTTTTCCGGCGGCAAACCCGAGGGGCCGTTGGAGAAATGACCGGGCACCGGGGCCGACAGGCCGCCGTCGTCCAGGGTGTGGAAGCTCAGGGCGGCGTCGAGGGAGATGGGAGTCGTCATATGGGCCATGGGCGCGATCCTGCGTCAGGCGAAGAAGGGACGGAAGGCCCCGCGTGCCGCAACAGGAGCGAGGCCTTCCGCCAGTCTGGGAACAAGGCGACGAACCGGGAGGTTCGTCAGTCCGTTGCCAAACAAGACTGACCTAGCGGGTTCGGTTTGGCAACCCTCTTGCCAAGCGGCTGACGCGAGGTCACTTTTGTCGCATGGGACGCACCGCAGACTACAGCCGCCAAAGCTGCTCCATCGCCGCCACGCTGGAGGTGATCGGCGATCCGTGGACCCTGCTGGTCATCCGCGACGCCTTCAACGGGGTGCGCCGATTCGAGCAATGGCAGGATAATCTGGGCGTGGCGCGCAACGTCCTGGCCGCACGTCTGAAAAGCCTGGTCCAGCACGGGGTGCTGGAGCCGCGCCCCTATTCCGAACGGCCGCCGCGCAACGAATATGTGCTGACCCCCAAGGGCAAGGATCTGTACGGGGTTCTGGTGACCCTGCACGGCTGGGGCGCCAAACACGTCTATGGCGAGACCGACTGCGGTATCGACATGGTCCACTCGACCTGCGGCCAGACCCTGACGCCGCGCATCGCCTGCGGCTGCTGCGGTGAGATCGTCAAGCCGAGGGAGATCCTGCTGACGCGCGCGGAGAACCGGCCGACGGTGGGGGATGTGATGCCGAAGGACGAGGCGGCTTAGGGGGCTCGCTTGCACCGGCCTGCGCTTCTGAACTGGTTTGCTGATCTTCTCGGCGAACCGCCTCGGCGGGTCGCCGGGGGCGATCTCTTGAGGCCGCAGCCTCATGTCGGACCGTTCGCCTATATGGCGCGACTTTACGATCCATTGGGCACCGGCGATCTTAACGGCTGGTTGTCCGGAGTGAACTGTCCTCGCAATGATTATACTTGCTTCCTGGAGACCGCCGCCAACGGTCTTAGTTTTGTGAGTCTCAATCTCTACGGCGTGATCCACAGTATGGATCGGTCGGTAGGGCCTGACGCGGGACAGCCGATAAGCATCGATTACGGAAATCTCATCGGAAGACCTGCCGGAATGGCTGAGAGCCAGATGGTTATCGGCGGAGCGGTCGGCTGGTCTTCACGCGGAGTTTTTATTATCGACGACCAGGGGCGGGTTCGATTGACACACCACGCGGACGCCCACGACATTGCGGCCGAATGGGACAGTCTGGGGGCCATGCTGAAGGCCGAGACCACGCGCATAGCTTCGCTTCTGGATCTGACGGGGGAGCCCCTTTCGACATATACGGCTTTGATGCACCCAGGAGGGCGGCGTTGGGAGACCGAAACGGAGCCGCTGACCACGGTTCACTAAACTCAGAACGACGAAAGCCGGCCCCACCTTGCGGCGGAACCGGCTCCCGTCATCCCTTGACGCACACCACCTGACGCAGGGTGTGCACGACCTCGATCAAGTCGGTCTGGGCCGCGATGACCGCGTCGATGTCCTTATAGGCCATCGGGGTTTCGTCGATCACCTCGGCGTCCTTGCGGCATTCCACGCCCTCGGTGGCGCGGACGTGGTCCTCGATCGTGAAGCGGCGCTTGGCTTCGGTCCGGCTCATGGCCCGACCGGCGCCGTGCGAGCAGGTGCAGAACGAATCCGCATTGCCCTTGCCGCGGACGATGAAGGACTTCGCCCCCATCGAGCCGGGGATGATGCCCAGTTCACCGTCCTTGGCCGACACGGCCCCCTTGCGGGTCAGGAAGACGTCCTTGCCAAAATGCTTCTCCTTCGAGACGTAGTTGTGGTGGCAGTTCACCGCCTCCTGCGTCGTCTTCAGATCCGGCCAGAAGGCCTTCAGCACCCCGAGCACGCTGTCCATCATCACCTCGCGGTTGGCGCGCGCGTATTTCTGCGCCCACGACACCGCCCGTACATAATCGACGAAGCCGTCCGTGCCTTCCGGGAAATAGGCCAGGTCCTGGTCGGGCAGGTTGATGTGCCAGCGGCGCATCTCGTGCTTGGCCCGTTCGATGAAATAGGTCCCGAACCGGTTGCCCACCCCGCGCGAGCCGGAGTGCAGCATCACCCACACGTCGCCGGCCTCGTCGAGGCACAGCTCGATGAAGTGGTTGCCCGTGCCCAGGGTGCCCAGGTGGCCGAAGCCGCGCGGGTGCGCCGCCTTGGGGTGTTCTTCCACCACGGCGTCATAGCCTGCCTTTAGATCGGCCCAGCGCGTCACGGCCGAGGCCGGCGGTTCGGCGGCCCAGGCGCCCTTGTCGTTGCGCCCGCCGTTGTCGGTGCGGCCGTGCGGAACGGCGGCCTCGATGGCGGAGCGGATCGCCGACAGGTCGTCGGGCAGGTGTTCGGCGCGGATCGAGGTCCGCACCGCCATCATACCGCAGCCGATGTCCACGCCCACGGCGGCCGGGATGATGGCCCCCACGGTCGGGATCACCGACCCCACCGTCGCGCCCATGCCCCAGTGCACGTCCGGCATGACCGCGACGTGTTTGTGGATGAACGGCAGCGAGGCCACGTTCTTCAGCTGTTTCAGCGCCGCATCCTCGATGGGCACCCCTCGGGTCCACGCCTTGATCGGCGCGCCCGAGCCTTCGATCACGTCATAGCCTGACATGGCCGACGTCTCCTTCTCTGTCTGTGATCCTCCCGGACCGGACGGAGAGACGTCGCTTGCGGATACAAGAAACCCCTCCGGCCGGTGGCGGGAGGGGTTGCTGGAAAACCGAAGTCGATGACCGGTCGTTCCCTACCTACCCCTCACGCATGCGCATTCGTCCTGGACCGGCAGTCGGTCCAAGCCCTTGGGCGCATTGATGGTGGCGTAGTGAGTGAACATGGGTCTCTCGTCTTCGGAGGTGGGCGGATACACGGCTAAGGTGGTGGGCTGCAACCCCCGACGTTGGAAAAACCTGATACTGCCGTTTTTTGGCGGCAGGTCTGCTAGGCTCGCGCTGTGTCCCGCTCCGAACGTCTTCTCGATCTGCTGAACCTGCTGCGACGGCATCGCCGGCCCGTGAGCGGTCGTGCGCTGGCCGCTGAGATAGGGGTCAGTCTGCGCACCCTGTATCGCGACATCGCCAGCCTGCAGGCGCAGGGGGCGACGATCGAGGGGGAGGCGGGGGCGGCTATGTGCTGAAGCCGGGCTCTCTGCTGCCGCCGCTGATGTTCACGCCGGAGGAAGTGGAGGCCCTGGTGCTGGGCTCGCGCTGGGTCGCGGACCGGGCCGATCCGCGGATGCGGGACGCAGCCCTGGGGGCGCTGGCGCGGATCGCGGCGGTGCTGCCGCCCGATGGGGCGCGCGCATCCTGACGGGAACCGGCTGCGGGTCTATGCCGTGGCGGCCTGACGGTCGGCTTGTCCGAGGTCCGGCGCGCGCGGGATTTCGACCGTGAAACGGGAGCCGCCGTCGGACTCGGCGTCATGGAAGGCCCGGCCGCCGTGGGCGTCCGCGACGGCCCGCACCACGGCCAGACCGAGGCCGGAGCCGGAGGCGTAGGTGGTGTGGCGTTTGAACGGCTCGAAAATCTGGGCGGCGCGATCTTCGGCGATGCCGGGGCCGCTGTCCTTGACGGATACCTGGACCACTCCGCCTTCGGGCGCTGTACGGATGCACAGACGTCCCGGCGTGGCGTGGCGGCGGGCATTCTCGATCAGGGCCATGGCCGCCTGTCGAATCCGCGTCGGATCGCAGACGACGACAGTGGGTTTCAGCGCCCATTCGGTCTCGAAACCGGCGGCGGCGAGGCCCGGCGCCACGGCGCCGCGCAGATCGCCGATCACTTCGGCCAGATCGACGGTCTCGAGCCGCAGGTCGAGGTGATCGCTGTCGGCCAGGCTGACGACCCGCAGGTCCTCGACCACTCTGGCCAGGCCGTCGATTTGGCGCAGCAGACTGGTCAGGGTGCGTTCGTCGATCTCGAACACCCCGTCCGCCACCCCCTCCAGCCGGCCTTTCAGAATGGTGACGGGGGTGCGCAGTTCGTGGGCGATCTTGGCGTTCCAGGTGATCATCCCGGCGGCCAGGGCTTCGAGCCGCTCGGCCATGCGGTTGAAATCCTCTACGAGCTGGGCTGTTTCGCCCAGGGCGCGCTCGCCGACCACGGCGCGGGCGGTCAGGTCGCCGTCGGTGATCCGGCGCGCGGCGGCGGCGAGCGAGGCCAGGGGGAGGACGATCCGGCGGGCCAGTTGCGCCCCGGTCAGGACGGAGGCGCCGACGGCGGTCAGAACGGCGGCGGCGATCACCGCATAGTCGAAAAGCTGCGGGCGCCAGTGGTGCGGGGCGGCGACCGCGTCGGGGTGGTTCTCAAACACCCAGGCGTAGACGACGAAGGCGCAAAGCGCGCTGAGCGCAAACCCGGACAGGGTGACGAGCGCCATGCGAACGGCGATCTTTCGCCCTGTGGCGGAAATCCGCATCAGGCGTCCGGCTCCAGCCGATAGCCGACGCCGCGCACATTGGTCAGCAGTCCCTCGGCGCCGGTGCTCTCCAGCTTGCGACGCAGATGGCTGACGTGGCTGTCGATCGTGCGCTCCAGCACGTCCTGGTTCGGGAAGCAGGCTTCCATGATCTCGGCGCGGGTGAAGACGCGCAGCGGGATACGGGCCATGTGGGCCAGGATGCGAAACTCGGTCAGGGTCAGGTCCAGCCTACGCTTGCCCTCGGGCGTGATGACCGCAGCCAGGTAGTTCTCCAGCTGGACCTCCAGGGGGCCGACGCGAAGAACCTTGGCGTTGGGAGCGCCGACACTGCGGCGCAGTATGGCGTGGACGCGGGCCACGACCTCGATCGGCTTGAACGGTTTGACGATATAGTCGTCGGCCCCGATCCGCAGGGCCTGAAGCTTGTCCAGATCCTGATCCAGGGCGGTGACCATGATGACCGGGGTCTCGCCGCGACGACGCAGTTCTCCCAGAACGTCCCAGCCATCACGCACCGGCATGCGGACATCCAGCAGGACCAGGTCGGGCTTCAGCGAAGCGTGCAGATCTATCGCCTGCTGGCCGTCCGAGGCGATGGCCGTGCGGAACCCTTCGCGACGCATATAGGCGTCCAGAATCTCGACGATCTCGCCCTCGTCGTCGGCGATCAGGATCAAACTGCTCATGACATCTCCATGCCGTCGCCATCGCGCCGGACGCGCGCGAGGTCCAGTACAACTGGACGTCTTCGGATAAATTTCACTCGGTCTCCACAAACACGAGATGCGCCCGAATGACAAAACCCCCTCCCGCCGGGCGGCGGAAGGGGGCTCTGGCCTGTTCGTTCGAAACGATCAGTAGGAGGCGCGCAGCTCGATGCCGAAGGTGCGCGGGTTGTTGAAGTTGCCGTAGTCGCCGATGGTGGCGCGGTTGGACGGGTCACGACGATAGACGTGAGCTTCGTTCAACAGGTTGCGCGACCACAGAGAGACCTCCAGCAGCGGGCCCCCGTCGCGGGTGGTGATGTCGGCCAGGGCCAGGCGACCGTTGACGATGAAGGACGAGTCGTTCTTCAGCTCGAACTGGTCGAAGGCCTGGGTCGCATCGGCGTAGTTGCCGTCGATGTGCGCCTTGAAGGTCCCCGCGAACAGCGGAGCCGTGTAGTCGGCGGCGACGCTGAAGGCGTTTTCGGGGGTGTAGGCGATGTAGACCTGCTGGACGACGCCCGAGAACGGGTTACGCGTCGGCGGCACTTCGGCATCCGTATAGGCGTAGGACGCCGACAGGGTCAGGGCGTTGGTGAGGCGCGCCGTGCCTTCCAGTTCCACGCCCTTAATCTTGGTCGTGCCGGGGGCGTTGATCGTTTCCAGCGTGTTCCGCGTCGAGGAGCCGATCACGGTCACCAGGCTGAAGTCGATCTGGCTGTCTTCACGCTCCGAATAGAAGGCGGCGGCGTTGAGGCGCAGACGGTGGTTCAGCCAATCGCTCTTCATCCCCAGTTCGTAGGACTTGATGTCTTCCGGGCCGAAGGAGCGATAGGTCAGCGAGCGCGAGCTGGCGCCGCCGGCGCGATAGCCGGTGGCGTATTTGGCGTACAGGTTGACGTCGTCGTTGACGTCATAGGCCACCGTCACCATCGGGTTGAAGCGCTCGGTCTTCTTGTCGAAGGTGTAGTTGGTCGCCGCATTATTGACCTTCGACAGCACGCCCGACTTGTCGTCCTGGGTGAAGCGGCCGCCGGCGGTGATGTGCAGGGCGTCGTTCAAGACTGACGGGGTCCAGGTCGCCTGGCCGTAAACAGCCTTGGACTCGGATTCGGCGCGGCTTTGGCGGTCGATCGAGCGGTGGCCGCGGATGGTCGGGGTCGGGTCGTTGATGGTGTAGCCGGTGCCGTCCGCATTCCACTTGTTGGTCGAGGGCGTCGAGGCGTCGTCCGAGGCGATTTCCTTGAAGTAGTAGAGGCCACCGACATAGTCGATGCGATCACCCAGCGAACCGATCGCCTGGAACTCCTGGCTGAACTGGTGTTGCCACAGGCCGGCCAGCGAATAGCGGCTGAAGTTCGAGTTCGGGCCGACGACGGGCGGCCGGTGGGCGCCGGCGATGTTGTCATACTGTTCGACATCGACTTCGCGGTAGGCGCTGATCGAACGCAGTTCCAGATCGTCGTTCAGGTGATACGACAGGTGCAGATCGACGCCCTGGGTGTCGTCGACGCTCCATTGTTGCGGCACGCCGATGTCGGCGACCTTCATGCGGCTGTCGCCGTTGACCTGAACCAGCGGCGACAGGGCGCGGATGCTGCCCGACGGAACGCTGGTCGAGGTGAAGGGCACGACGGTCAGGCCGTTGGGGTTGTAGTTCAGCAGCTGGGTATAGAACGGCGTGTTCTTGTCCTTGCTGATGTCGGCCGCCAGGTCGGCGGTAAAGTTTTCGGTCGGGGTCCAGCGGACCTGACCGCGCAGGCCGCGACGGTCGTAGGCGCCGAAGCCTTCTTCGCCCGGCAGGGTATTCTTGGTGACGGGGCCCTGAACCGAGACCACGCCGTCCATCTTGACGGCGAAGTCGCCGATGGCGGGAAAGTCGACGTGCAGTTCCGAGTTGTAGGAGTCATAGTTGCCGACGCCGGCGACGGCGCGCAGGCCGAACTCGCCCGTGGGCTTGCGCGTCACCAGCGACAGGGCGCCGCCTTCGGTGTTGCGACCGAACAGGGTGCCCTGGGGGCCCTTGAGGACTTCGATCCGTTCGACGTCCAGCAGTGCGGCGCCAAGGCCGTGCTGGCGGCCCATATAGACGCCATCGACGTAGATGCCGACGCCCTGTTCGCGAGCGGGCTGGTTGGCGTCGTTCGGCACGATGCCGCGGATGCCGATGGTCAGGGCCGATTGGCGGGCTTCGAAGGTGGCGACGCGCAGGCCGGGAACGGCGCCGTCAGCCAGGTCCATCAGGCTCTGAACGTGGCGGTCTTCCATAGCCTCTGAGTTCAGCACCGAGATCGAGATCGGCGTGTCTTGCAGATTGGTTTCACGCTTGGTGGCGGTGACGACGATGTCGTCCAGGCCAGCGGGCGCGGCGTCAGCGGGCGCCGGTGCGGTTTGGGCGAAGGCGGAGAAGGGCGCTGCAAGAAGGGCGGTGCCCAGCAGCAACTGGAGGCGGAGTTTGTTTTGACGGTGCATTTATATCCCCTGCTTGGTCGCTGGGGGATTACGGCACTATTGCGATGCGCACTTTACAGCTGTGTAACGCTCGGATGCATTATTGATGTATGGCGACAGTTCGAGTATTCGCGCAAAATACTGACGTTCTCCATCAAATCTCCACAAAGACGGCCTGTCTCCCATTTATTCGACTGACCGCTAAAGCGCCTCCAGGAAGGCGACGAGGTCGGCGCGTTCCTGGGGTGTCAGGTTCCGTTTCGCCAGCAGGGGATCGGTGGTGGGGAAGAGGGGATCGTCCTTCTGGTCCGGACCGGGGCGGGGGCGGGCGCCGCCGGCGTCGTAGAGGGCGACCACGCCATCCAGCGTCGGCAACAGGCCGTTGTGCATCCAGGGGCCGGTACGGCTGATGTTCAGCAGGGAGGGCGTTCGGAAGGCGCCGACGTCGGCGGGGTCGCGGGTGACGTCATAGCGGCCCAGATCCTGGCGTTCGCGACCGTAGAAGCTGAGGCCCAGATTGTGGAATTTCTGGTCGCTGAGCAGGGGGCCGGAGTGGCAGTTGGCGCAGCCGGCCTTGGTGCGGAACAGGTGCAGGCCGCGCAGCTGTTGGTCATTCAGGGCGTCGGCCCGGCCGGCCAGGAAGCGGGCGTAGGGGCCGCTGCGGGGCTTCAGGGTGCGCTGGAAGGCGGCCAGGGCCTTGGCGATGCGGTCGGTGGTGACCTCGGACGAGCCGAAGGCCTGGGCGAAGGGGGCGGCGTAGGACGGGTCGGCGGCGATGCGGGCAGTGACCACGGGCAGGTCGGCGGCCATCTCCTTGGCGTCGACGATGGGGTGCAGGCTCTGCTCTTCCAGGGTCTTCACCCGACCGTCCCAGAACAGGCTGGTCGCCCAGGCGGCGGTGGCCACCGAGGGGGCGTTGCGCCGACCCCTCTGGCGGTCATGACCGAAGGAGGTGCGGAGACCGTCGGCGAAGCCCAGTTCCCGCGCATGGCAGGAGGCGCAGGCGATCTGGCCCGAGGCGGACAGTTTCGGATCCTCGAACAGGCGCTGGCCCAGGGCGGCCTTCTCCGGGGTGGTCGGATTGTCGGTCGGCTCGGGCGCCGGGGGCAGGGGGGCGAACTCGGCGAAGGTCGCGCCCTCTTGCAGGAGCGGGCGGGGCCAGGTCTCGGGCGCGCCGGCGTAGGCGAGGCGGAGCTCGCCGTCGCTGGACGGCGTTTGGACGCGCGACACCGCCGCCCCCACGCCCAGATGGAGCGCAAGGACGGCGACGACGAGGGCGGTGATGTCGCGGGCGGGCTTCAATGTCTTCAGTACTTGTACTTCAGCGTGACCCAGATGTTCCGGCCCAGCTGATAGGGCTGGGTCGTGGCGGTCGAGTTGTTGTTGCGGATGGTGTCGAACAGGTTGTTGACCCGCAGGTCCAGGGTCGCCGTGCCAAACTGGCTGCGGGCGATCTCGGCTTGAAGCGACAGATTGGTGTCGATGGAGGCGTCGTACTGGACCTCGCCGTAGACGTCGTAGGACGAGCCGCCGACGGTGATGTTTTCGCCCGTGTCCTCGACCTGTTTGAACTCGTCCTTGAAGCGGGCGTTGACGTTGGTGCGGATCCGGCCGTTCAGCCAGGTCGATCCCCAGTCGGCGTTGATGATGATGGGGGATGCGTATTCCGGGCGCTGGTTGTCGGCCAGCGCCTTCCACATCGAGACGACTTCGCCCTTGTAATAGACCAGCTCGGCCGCCGTATCCTCAAGCTCGTCATAGTACTCCATCGCCGAGGTTTCGGTGTGGGAGAAGTTGCTGTTGAACGAGATCGTGTGGCGGCCGAAGTTGCGCAGCCATTCGACCGACAGGCCGCGATAGCTGGAGGAGCCGTCGTTGTCCGCGGTCGAGACCGTGCGGGAACGCGTCCCCGAGGTGTCGCTGACATAGGTCTCGGTGGTCGTGGTGAGCGAGAACTGGTCGTGGCCTTCGCGCAGTATGCCCTTGATCCGGTATTCGCCGCCCAGCAGGCCGCCGCTGACGGCCGCCGTCAGTTCGTCGGAATAGGGCGTCTTCAGATCGGAGTCCGAATATCGAGCCGACGACGTGTGGGAATACAATGTCCAGTCACCGTAAACGCCGCCTGAAGCGGTGCGGCGATAGGTGTAGTTGTCGGGTGCGTTTTCACGCAGAGCGTAACCCAGGAAGCCGCGGCTGTAGTAGCGGTTCAGACCGACCGTCGCGGTCATGCCGAACCAGGGCAGGTCGTGGGCGACGGACAGGCGCGGCGAGAAGTCGTGGTTGCCCAGGAAGGTCTCGTGATCGTAGCGGAGACCAGCCCGGACGTCGAAGCCGCGCCAGTCGAAGTTGTAGTTGCCCCAAAGGCTGTAGGTCTGCAGATCCACCTCGGTCTGGTAGGCCTTATAGATCGAATATTGCGCCAGGACGTAGGAGCCGGGGACGCAGGTGAGGGCCGCCGCCTCTTCCGGGTAAAGGCATTTGATCGCCGAACTGACCGTGCTGCGTGAATAGGCGTAGTTGTCCTGAGGGCGGTTCTTTTCCGCCGTCGTATGGGTGAAGTCGAAGCCTGCGGTCAGCTTGCCGCCGGCTAGGGGTTGCGACCAGGTCGTCTTGAGGCCGTAGTCCTGCTGCGACTGTTCCAGATCGCCGAAACTGCCCATGGTGCAGTTGGTGCTGGTGCACCAGTCGACGCTGGCGACGGACGAGGGAAGGCTGAGGTTTATGGCGGGGGCGTCGCGGTCGTTGTCGGAGTCGGCGTAGGTCAGTTGGACGCTCCAGTCGGCGATCCCACGCTTGCCACGCAGGCGCAGGTTGGAGGCCAGGCCGCCGCCGTGCTGGTACATCTGGTTGTCTATCCCGTTGCCCGAGGCGTTCATGCTCTCGTAGGGGCTCCAGGTGATCTGGCCGTCCAGCGTCAGGTCCGCCGCCAGGTCGTACTCGCCCTTCAGCAGGAAGTTCTCGCTCTTGCTGGTTTGGCCGAACGGTCCGCCGCCGTAGGTGTCGCCGCGATAGTAGGTGACCGTGGCCTCTGAGTAGTTGTAGCCGCCGATCAGACGCAGGCGATCATTCACCGGCAGATCGACGGTGAAGCCGTAGCGCGACTTGTCGTAGTCGGGCTTGTCGGGATAGACGCCATTCAGCTCGGCGCGCACGGCGTCGGTCATCCGATAGCTGGCCATGTCCGTCTGGGTGAAGCCGTAATAGGCCGTCGCGCCATAGGTATGGGCCGGGGCGCGGGTCTTGATATCGACCACCCCGCCCAGGAAGCCGCCGTACTCCGCCGAGACGTTCGAATCGATCAGCTTTATCTCGCCGACCAGGCTGGAATCGACCCAGATGGACTGGGCCGAAGCCGCGCCGGCGACTTCGTCATAGTGCTGGGCATTGGTGTTGAATGTGTCGAGACGCGAGTTCACGCCGACGCCGTCCAGGACGAAGAGGTTGTCCAGGTAGCTGGACCCGGAAATCGAGATGCGCGAGGGGCGCAGGTCTTGAAGGCTCTCGTCGTCAGCCATGCCTTCGTCAGCGCTGAACTGGACGGTCGGGGCCAGCTTCAGGAGTTGGTTGGCGTCGCCTGAGCCGGGAGCCCGGTCCTGGACCGACTCGCCGCTGAAGACCGTCGTGCCGGAATCGACGGCGGAGCCGAAGCTGTAGGCGGCGGAGGCCTTCGATTCGTCGGTGACGACTACGGTGGGAATGGCTTCATCCGTTTGGGGCGTGGTTTGCGCTTGCGCGGCGCCGGCCAGCAGAAGCGCCGCCACACTGGCGGATGAGACGAAAACAAGACGCATGATGGTGACCCCGAGCCCAAACAGAAGGGGCCGCGACTTACGCCCAAGAAAACCTACATGCAACTCATTCTTAGTTGCGTTCTCAACAATCCGGTTCTATTCGGTCGCGCATGCCGTCCGAGTTTGTTTCCCCACTCGTCAAGGCGGGGACCGGAGCGGTCGTCGCCGTTGTCCAGATGGGCCTGCTGGCCCTTCTGACCGTAGACGCCGTGCGCGCGCCTGCGCCGGACCAGGGCGGGGCGCCGGTGATCGAGTTGACGCTGACGCCGCGTGCGGCCTTTGACAGTGTAAACGGATCGACGGATTCGACGGCGGCCAAGGCTGAAGACGCCGCCGAAACAGCCCGGAAGCCGACGCCCAAGACTGCGCCGACCCCACTGGAGGCGCGGGTGACGCCGACCCCATTCCCTGCGCTGGAGACGACGCCCATCGCCCTGGCGTCCGTCGCCTCGGCGCCGCTCGCGACGATCCAGACCGAAGGGACGGGCCGGGGAGAGGCGGGCGCGGATGGGGCGCGGGATTCGCGGCGGGGTATGACGGGCGGCGGGGCGGCGGCGACGACCGGCGCCAATGCCGGCGCCCAGGTGGACGACTATTACGCCCAGGTCCTGCGCTGGGTGGAGACGCACAAGCGCCACCCCGGCGGGGTCACGGGCATGGTGACGGTCGCCTTCACCCTGGATCGGCGGGGGCGGGTCAGCAACGAGCGTATATTGACCGGCAGCGGCCGGGCCGCGCTGGACGCCGCGACGCTGAGCCAGATCAGGGCCGCAGAGCCCTTTCCCCGGCCGCCGGCCGATACGACCTGGCGGACGCGCGAGTTCCGCGTGAGGCTGGATTATCGGCCGCGCGAGGGCGGGCGATCCGCGCGCTGAGGCTCAGACCGCGACGGCCGTCGTATCGCGGATGAAGCCGCCGCCCAGGACGCGGTCGGGGTCGGTCGGGTCGTACAGGGCGCAGGCCTGGCCGGGGGCGACGCCTTCTTCGCCCTCGTCGAAGACGATGCGGACATCACCGTCGATCAGAGCCAGACGGGCGGGCGAGGGCTGGCGCGTCGAGCGGACGCGGGCCAGGACGGGTAGGCCGGACGTGGCGGCCTCCTGGATCGTGGCTTCGTCGCCCAGCCAGTTGGTTTCTTCCAGCGTCAGGGACGCGGTCAGCAGGGCTTCGCGCGGGCCGACGATGACGCGGCGGGTTTCGGGCTCCAGCTTGACGACGAACAGGGGCTCGCCCACGGCGACGTTCAGGCCTCGGCGCTGGCCGATGGTGTAGTCGGTGATGCCGGCGTGGGTTCCCAGCACCCGGCCGTCCATGTGCACGATCTCGCCGGCCTCGCGCCCCTGCGGACGCAGGCGGTCGATCAGGGTGCGATAGTCGCCGGAAGGGACGAAACAGATGTCCTGGCTGTCCGGCTTGGCGGCGATCTTCAGGCCCAGTTCGGCGGCGACGCCGCGCACCTGGGGCTTTTCCAGATCAGCCAGGGGGAAGCGCAGATAGTCGAGCTGGTCCTGGGTGGTGGCGAACAGGAAATAGGACTGGTCGCGCGAATGGTCGATCGCCTTGCGCATCTGCGAGCGATTGCCGACGGCGGCGCGGCGGACATAGTGGCCCGTCGCCATGGCCTCGGCGCCCAGGTCGCGGGCGACGTCCAGCAGGTCGCGGAACTTGACCGTCTGATTGCAGCGGATGCAGGGGACCGGGGTCTGGCCCTTCAGATAACTGTCGGCGAACTGATCGATCACCGCGTCCTTGAACCGGCTTTCATAGTCCAGGACATAGTGGGGGATGCCGATCATTTCGGCGGCCAGCCGGGCGTCGTGGATGTCCTGGCCCGCGCAGCAGGCGCCCTTCTTCTTCAGCGCCGCGCCGTGGTCGTAGAGTTGCAGGGTCACGCCGACGACGTCATAGCCCGCCTTGTGCAGCAGGGCGGCGACGACGGTGGAGTCCACGCCGCCCGACATGGCCGCGACGATGCGCGCCCCGACCGGCAGGCCGACCGCCGCCCGCGCGCTCTCTACCGCCGCATCCATGTCGGTGCGGCGAATATCAGGAACGGGGCAAAGGTCTTCGACCAGGGTCATCGCCGCCATTTAGTGCGGAACCGGCGCGAATTCGAGGCCTCAGCGAAAAGCGGTGTCGATATCCATTCTATCATGGAGGACGCGGAGCACGACGACTGTCTGGTCCTTTACGATATAAACCAGACGATGGCGGGGTCTTTGGACCTGCGAGGGAACGGCTCTGAGGTGCAGTGAAAGCACGCCAGGGCGGGTGACCTTGAGCGGGTGAGCCTTTGGTCCGCCGGGATCGTCGCGTATCATCATCAGGCCACTCAGGATCAAACTGCGATACCGATCTGCAGCCGCCTCTCCGAAAGATTTGCGGCTCGAGACCAGTAGACGATCAATGTCTCTGCGCGCCGGCGAGGCGATTATGCTTGCTTTCAATCGCGGCCCAGACCGTCAAGCCAGGCTTTGATATCCTGGACTTCCTCGCAATCACCGGCGTCGAGGGCGTCCAAGCCTTCCTGGACCAGCGCTTCGAAACGTTCCGTCTTGTCACGCCAGTCGGCGACAACAGCCGCAATGGCGCTTTGTCTGTCGACAAATCCGTTCGGCCCCACGTGGCGGTCGATAAACTGAACCAACGGATCGGGCAGTGTCAGAGCGAGGTCGGCCATGTACGGCAGAATAGTCCATCTGCCCGCTCAGGCCAACGCCAGCCAGCCGCAACGACAAGGGCCGCACCCGTTTCCGGATGCGGCCCCTTCTTCTGGGTCGTCTTCGGGGAGAAGCCTCAGGAGCGGTAGCTTTGGATTCGCGTCGTGCGCAGACCCTGCATGCCCCATTTGTCGATGGCCTTCTGCCAAGCGAGGAATTCTTCCGCCGTCAGGCGGTACTTCGCCAGAGCGTCGTCAAGGCTGAGCAGGCCGCCGCGAACGGCGGCGACAACCTCGGCCTTGCGGCGGATCACCCACCGATCCGTATTGGACGGCGGCAGATCGTTCAGGGTCAGGGGCGTGCCAGTCGGTCCGACCACGTATTGTTCGCCTTTGCTATTCAGGCGTCGCTCTTGCAACATGGGCTTATGCCTCTTTCACCAACACCGTAGTGTCATGAATGTAGGCCGGGCCCGCTAAGTTCGGTTTAAGCGTCGTGGTGAAGGAACGAATAAAATCCTTCCCCGCCCGAACGACTCTGTAAACCTTCCTTGAGCGACGATTCATTGAAACTAACGTTTAGTTACTCGCCGATCAGCGTTTGATGTTGATGAGTTCGGCGAGCATTTCGTCCGCCGTGGTGATGATCTTGGACGAGGCCGAATAGGCCCGCTGGGTCGTGATCAGGCCTGTAAATTCAGACGACAGATCGACGGTCGAGGACTCGAGCTGTTGGGCCGCCACGGTCCCTGCGCCGCCGGTGCCCGCCGCTTTCAGGTTGAAGGTGCCGCTTTCCAGGCTGACCGCGTAGGCGTTGCCCGAAACTTCTTTCAGGCTGTCGGGGCTGGGGAAGGTGGCGATGGCGACCTGGGCGATGCGGCGCATGACGCCGTTGTCGAAGATGGCGGTCACGAAGCCGCCTTCGTCGATGGTGATTTCGCTGAGGTTGCCGAAAGCGGTGCCGTTGGTGATGGTCGACTGCACCACCGAGGCGGTGTTCAACTGGCTGAGACCACCGGCGGAGGTATTTAGGTCGAGGGTCACCGTCTGAGCCGCGATGCCCAGGCCATCGGCCCATTTGACCTTGCCGTTATCGGTCGGGTCGGCGGGGTCTATCGTATTGCTCGGATCGGATTCCAGGAAGGACAGGGTCGCCTGTTCCGGATCGTCGAACAGGCCCTTGCCCGCCGGCCACGACTGCATCGTCTCGATATCGAGACGGCCTGATGGGGTGAAGGCGATTAGGCCCGTCTTGATCTGGCCGTTGTTGTAGGGGGCGCCGGTCACGACGTCGTCGGCCGGGACCGCGACCACTTCAGCGTACCACTGGTTCGGTTCGGCGCTCTTGAGGAAGCGGATTTCCAGGTTGCGCTGGCCGCCCTTGGAGTCCGAGACCGGGATATTCATCTTGAAGTCCGGCTTGACGCCCACCGGGTTGTCGTCGTCGGCGTTGTACATCGCCATCGAGTTGACCGAAGGGTCATACTTGGTCTTGGCGATGCCGTCCGAACTCATGCCGATGTCAGCGAAGTTGATCGCGAAGGGCGTGCCGGGAACTGCCGGAGATCCGCTGGTTGGCGTGATGGTGATGGCGGTCGCCGTCGCCGCAGCTGAACCGTTGGTTCCCCCCGAAGGAACAAAGCTCGTCAGGGCGCCGGCCGCATAGGTCGCGGTGCCGGTGATCTTGGTGATGCCGGTTTTGATCGTCACGTCATAGGTGTTGGCGCCGGTGCGGACGTAGGACACCTCCATGTCGTGCTCGACCGGCGGTGCGGCGGCGTCATCGACGCCGGTGTATTTGCTTGCCGCCGCTGCGGTCGAAACTATCTGGGTCGAGCGCAGGTTGGCGTTGACCTGAACGCGGGTGGTGGGTTCAGCCGTACCGCCGACCTGGCCGATGTTGATCGAGCGCAGGCGCGACAGGTCGGACGGATCGGTCGAGATGTCGCCGTTGGAATCGACGGGCCAGCCTTGCAGATACAGACCGGCGCTGTTCTTCAGATAGCCCATGTTATCGACGCGGAAGGCGCCAGCGCGGGTGAACAGGCGCGTATCGGTGGCGCCGACGTTTTCGGCCTGGGTCGTGGTGACGAAGAAGCCCTGGCCGCTGACGGCGAGATCGGTGTTCTCGGTCGTGCGCTGGAGCTGGCCTTCTTGACTGACGAAGGCGCGGGTGTTCGACATGACGCCGCCCGCGGAATAGGAACCGCCCGCGCGGGTCTGGCTGTTGACCAGGGTCTGGAACTCGCCCTGAGAGCGCTTGTAGCCGACGGTGTTGACGTTGGCGATGTTCTGGGAAATCGCGGCCAGGGCGGCGGAGTTGGCGGCCAGGCCGGACACGCCTGCCAGCATTGCGCTGTTCAAGCTCATGAATACGCTCCTTGAATGGAAGTCATCGGGAAGGCGGCGGAGCGCATCATGCGGCCGCCTCCTCGGTCGGGACGTCCGGATTCTCCGTATCGTCATTGTCTGCGGCGGCGGTGATCTCGGTCAGCGAGATCACCGTCGAAAGCGGAAGTATGGAGTCGCCGATCACCAGATAGGGGGACCCGTCGTACATCTCGACGCCGGTGACGCGGCCGCGGATCAGGGCCTGGCTCTCGATCTTGGCGGCTTTGGCGTCGGTGGCTGTTACCTTCAGAGTATAGACGCCGCCGTCCTCGGCCTTGTCGCCGTTGGTCATCGTGCCGTCCCAGGTGAAGTCGTGTAGGCCGATGGTCTTGTCCGGCGCATCGCCTTCCCAGACGACCTTGCCGGTGCTGTCGACCACCTGCAGCTTCGCCTTGTCGGCGGTGGCGGCCAGTTCGTAGCTCCAGTTCGCCTTGCCGTCTTCCAGGGACGTCGCCGTCCAGGCGGCCGTCACCTGTTTGCCGATATAGTTTGCGGCGCTGTCCAGGGTGCCGGTTTGAGCGTTGACCAAGCTTGTCAGCAGGTCGTTGGTCAGCAGCTGTTGTTCCACCCCAGACATCTGGGTCAGCTGGGCGGTGAACTCGTTGGAATCGAGCGGGGACAGCGGATCCTGGTTCTTCATCTGCGTGGTCAGCAGGCTGAGGAAGGTCTCCATGTTGGAGGCCAAGGTCGCCTTCCCGCTGGTCAGGCGGCCCTGGGCGTCGACGGATGAAATGGCGGTAGCCATAGGGTCAGACCCTCACATCGACGCGGTCGCGCGTCTGGGAATGGTTGGTCCAGGCGCCCGGAGGGGGCGTGACGGAGAGATCGGCCTGGGTGGTCTGGTGCGCGGCGCCGCCAAACAGGGGCTGGCGTTGCTGTTGCTGGCGGTCGAAACCGCCGCCGGACGAGGTGTCGCGTTGGGTGAAGTCGAGCGAGTCGCTCGCGACCTGGAAACCGGCGTCCTGGAGCTGACGGCGCAGTTCGTCCGCCCGGCCGCGCAATTCGGCGGCGGCGGCCGGATTGTCGAAGGCGAGACGGGCGGCCAGCTGGCCGTCGGAGCCGATTTCGAGACTGACATCGACCCGACCCAGATCTTCGGGCGTCAGGACCATGTCGAACCGGGTCGAGCGGCCTTCCAGCTTGCGCGCGATCTGGGCGGCGAGATGGGCCGTTGTTTCGATCGTGGCCTGGGACAGGGAGGAGGCGGCGGCCTGGGTCGTGATGGTCGCCCCGTCGAGCGCGCGGGCTTCGGCAGGCGCGTCTACGGGCGTCATCGGGTCGAGCGATGGCGCAGCAGCGTTGATGAGCGGGGCGGCGGCGGGCGTCGCGCCGTCAGTCGTCGGTGCGGCCTGGCCCAGCGTCGCTTGCCGGGTCTGACTCGTGGTCGATGCGGCGTCGGCCATGGCGACATGGTCCGTGACGAGGGCTTCGGATCCGCCTTGCGTCGCCGGGGTCGCGTTAGTTGACGCGCCCTTGTCCTGTCCAGAGCGCAGAGGGGCCGAAAGCGTGGACGGATCCGCCGCCGCCTTGGGGGACGCCGCCAGCGACGCTTGCGCGGCCTTGGGCGTGAGGACGGGGGTATCGGACGGGGCTGTCGCAGGCGCTTCTGCCTGGGCTTCCATCGCCTGGGTCTCTACCGCCAGGGCCTCTACCGTCTGGGCCTCCACAGCCTTGACCGCTTCAGCAACCGCCAGGTTGGAGACGACGGCCGCAGTCTGAACAGGCGTGACGGTCTGAGCGGCGGCCGCCGCCGGTTGGACCGAGACCTTGATTTCTGCCTTGGTCGATGAGGGATCGATCAGGTGTGGCGTCTCGGTCGCCTCGGGCTTGGCGGGGGTGCTGGAAACAGGCTTCGCCGCCGGTTTTTCGGTCGCGGTTGCGACGGCCGCCTGCATCTCGAGGGCGGAAGCAGCGACGGCGACGGACGGTTCGACCTTGGCCGAGGCTGACCCCGCGGAATTTGACGGTGGCGGCGACGCGGCGGCGACCGCCGTAGCGGCCGGACGAGGCGGCGGAGCAGCCTCAGGCGTCGGCGGCGCGGTCGTGACAGCATCAAGAGATGCGAGCGCCGTCTCGGCGGCCGTCTGTTGATCCTGGGTGGACGCCGTCTGGGTCGAGGACGACGAAGCAGCCAATTCAGACCGCTTTGCGGGCGTCGCAGCGCCGTCGGTGGTCAGGCCCGACGCCGGGGTCAGGACGAGGGCGTCCTGGGCGACCTGGACGGCGGATGTCCGAGCCGGACCTGCGTCCTCGGTCGCGCCGGCGATAGAGGCGGACTCGGCCGGCGGCGTCGGGGTCGGTATGGCGATAGGGGCCGTCTGGGGGACCATCGGCGGCAGAGGCGTGGCCTCAGAGTCCGAGATCTCAACGGCGGCTTCCGCCGGCGCGTCTTCTTCACCCGGCGCCGGAAGCTCGGACGTGACCGGCGCGACTGCGACGTCCGCTTCGGGAGCGACAGCGACACTCGCGGTGGCCGCCGCCTCGGCGTCGCTCAGGTCCGTGGCCGAGAGGGCCTGGAGGGAAAGCCGGCCTGGCGCGCGATGAGGGGCTTCGACCTTCGTCGTGTCCGTCTGGCCCAGGCCTTGGACGACGTCGGCGAGTTTCGAAGAGAACAGACCTGCGGTCTCGCCGTCTGTACCGCCGGCCGCAGCAGCGGGCGTTCCGGCGGAGGCCGGAGAGGCGGAGGCGAACAGGGCGAATGCGGACGGCATGAGGGCGCAGGCGACTTTCAGGGTCTGGGCGGCGCCTGCTGCGCCTGGTTCTTCGGGACGGCCGTCGCAAAGGACGGGCCAACTGAAGCGGTGTTGAAAATAAAGGGGAAAATCTGCCATCCCAGCCGGCTGAGCGCTTGAGGTCGGTCGTTTCTTGCCGTCCCTTCGCTACTTTTTGCCCGGCATCGAATGCATCGAACCTGTGTCGATATGGTCAGGAAGCGGTGCATCAGATTTCGTAATCGACACATTTGGCCCAGAGCTTGCGCGCCTTACCGGTCATGAAGACTGCGCGATCGGCAATGTCGTTTGAAAACAACGCTCTGGTTGAGCGGTGGCGGCGCGTGGCCGGGCAAGATTTGCGCGCTGCAGGGCAGGGCCTGCCGGGTAAGGCGAGGGAGACGGTTCCATGTCGCTGACGTCCATCATGAACATCGCGACCACGGGTTTGCAGGCCGCGCAGACCCAGTTGCGCGTGACGTCGGACAATATCGCCAACGTCAACACGGCCGGCTATGTCCGCAAGATCGCGGATCAGGCCGCCGCCGTGACCGAGGGCTACGGCGCGGGCGTGGATGTCTCGCGCGTTCGTCTGGCCACCAATCGGTTCCTGCAAGCCGCCGGCATGGGGGCGAACGCCGACGCCGCGCGCCAGAATGTGCGTTACGAACTGTACGATCAGATCCAGACCCAGTTCGGCGATCCCAGCGGCGACGGCGGTTTCTTCGCCAAGGTCGACAAGCTGTTCGCCAGCTATGCGACCCTGGGCGAAAGTCCGACCTCATCGGCGGCGCGGCAGGACACGGTCTACAAGACCCAGGCCATATTCAACGATGCTGCGGACATCGCGGCGGACATCCAGTCGGCGCGGCAGGAGGCGGACAGTCGTCTGTTGAGCGCCGTCGAAACGGTCAACCCGCTGCTGGAACAGATCGACAAGCTGAACAAGACGATCGCCGCCGGCTCGATCATCAATCAGGACGTGACCGGGGCCCAGAACGCCCAGCAGACGCTGATCAACGAGCTGTCCCAGTACATGGACGTCAAGATCGAGTCGCGGGCCAACGGGGGCGTAACTCTGCGAACCGGGGCCGGTATGACCTTGGTCGGCGACGGCCATGCGACCCTGTCCTACAAGGCTGCGGGTACGGTCGATCCCACTACGGCCTTCTCCGACCTCATGGTCACCGAGCCCAACGGCACGCGGTGGCCGCTGTTGGACGGGGTCTCGTCGGGCGAGATCCGCGGTCTTATCGAGTTGCGCGACACCGACGCGCCAGCCGCGGCGGCGCGGCTGGGCGAGCTGACGGCCAAGCTGGCGGACGAGCTGAACCGCGCGCACAACGCCAACAGCAGCGTTCCGGCCCCGACCGTGCTGAACGGTCGAAACACCGGTCAGTCGCTGACGAACGCCCTGACAGGTTTCACCGGCAAGACGACCATAACGGCGGTGGACAGCGCGGGCGTGATCCAGGCCTCGGCCGAGATCGTCTTTTCCGGCGCCACCATGACCGTCAACGGGGTGGCCGCCGACCCGACCACCTTCCTGGCGACGGTCAATGCTCAGTTGGGCGGCGAGGCCACGGTCGGCTTCTTCGACGGACAGCTGCGGGTCGAGGGGCAGGGCGGCAATGGCGTCGCTGTCGCCGATGACGCGACCACGCCCAGCAGCAAGGGCGGGCGTGGCTTCTCGCACTGGTTCGGCTTGAACGACCTGGTCAGCACGACGACCCCCAGCTTCTACGACACGGGCCTGACCCTGACGTCGCAGCATGGTTTCGACACCGGGGAAAGCCTGACTTTCCGTATCGGCAGCGCCTCGGGCGCAAGGCTGCGGGATATCTCCATCGCCGTTCCGAGCGGGACTGGCACGATGGGCGAACTGCTGACCGCGCTGAACGATCCGGTGGCGGGCGTGGGGCGCTACGGCGCCTTCAGTCTGGACGCCGGGGGGACGCTGAGCTTCAAGGCCTATGACTCCGCCTCCACGACCCTGAGCGTCGTAAAGGACAATACGACCCAGAATCCCTCGGGCGTGACGATGTCGCAACTGTTTGGTCTGGGCGAGACGGGTGCGACACGCGCCAGCGCCTATTCCGTCCGCAGCGACATCCAGAAGGACCCGGAAAAACTGGCCCTGGCGCAGTTGAACCTAGCGGCGCCGGCGGGAACTTCGGCCTTGAGCAAGAACGACGGTCGCGGCGGTCTGCTGCTGGCCGATGCAGGCCGCAAGAACGTCAACTTCGCCGCCGCCGGCGGCAATAGCGGCGGAACCAAGAGCCTGTCGGCCTATGCGGCCGACTTCGCCGGCGACATCGGCGGCAAGGCCGCAGCAGCCAAGACCGCCAGCGAGACCGCGACGGCCCTTGCCCAGGAGGCGGACAGCCGCCGCAACTCCGCCGAGGGGGTCAATATGGACGAGGAACTCGTCAACATGACCACCTTCCAACAGGCCTACAACGCCTCCGCCCGCCTGATCCAGGCGAGCAAGGACATGTACGACGTGCTGATCGGGATCCTGCAATGACGCGTGTCGCCACCTTCGGAAATTATCAGTCCGCGCTCCTCAATCTGATGAGCGCCCAAAACCGCGCCGAGTTGGCGCAGCAGCGCATCGACAGCGAGACCATCGCCACCGACATGTCCGGTTACGGACGGGGCGCCGAGCAGCTGACCAGCCTGACCTCGACCCAGGCGCGGCTGGAAGGGTTTATCGGGGCGGGCGAGAGCGCGGCGGCGCGGCTGAGCGCTCAGGACCTGGCGATGAACCGCATCTACGACGCCGGCACGGCTGCGCGCGAGGCGATCGCCAACGGCATAGCGGCGGGCAACATCACCAATATGATGACCGAGCTGGGTCTTCAGTACCAGACCGTCCAGAGCGGGCTGAACGCCCAACACCAAGGGGCCTATCTGTTCGGCGGCGGGCGCGGCGATGCGGCGCCGGCGACGGCCAATACGATGGCGGATCTGGCCGCCGCCCCCTCGACCGCCTCGACCTTCGTCAATGACGATCTGAAACAGAAGTCGCGCATCGACGAGAACACCATGGTCGAGACGGGCTTTCTGGCCAACGAGATCGGCGGGCCCCTGACTGAGGTGTTTCGCAACATGCAGGCCTATCAGAACGGAACCCCGGTGATCATCGGCGGCGTCACCTATACGCCCGCTGGTGCAGGCGCCCTGACCGGTCAGCCCGGCGCGAACGTCGTCGCCTTCCTGACCGCCCAGATGGGGGAGTTCAGCAAGGCGAACGAGGGTGTGACGAACCAGACGGCCAAGAACGGCCTGGTTCAAAACCAGGTCGAAACCGCCCTGGATGCGCACGAATCCCAGAAGCTGGCCCTCACCAAGCTGATGACCGACAAGGCGGGATATGATCCGGCTCAGGCGATCACCGACCTGCAGGCGGCCCAGGTGGCGATCGAGGCGTCGGCCCAGGTGATCAATTCGCTTCGCAGCACCTCGCTGCTCGATCTTCTCCGCTAAGCGGTCGGCCCAGCCGATGTCGAGCGTGGGGTTCCGGCCTGTCGCTGGCGGCTGGATTCGTTGATGATCTGATCGCGACGGTGCGCCTTATAAGGTGGAGACCCGAACGAATCGCACTCGGCGGCGTTTGCATAGGTCGTCAGCGTGGCGGTTAGGGAGATCAAATGGGGCGCGCAGGTTCGACACAGTGCAAAAGGAAAGCGCCAAACAGATGTCATCGCACGTTGACTTCCCCGGGAGGCTTGACCATTAGGCGGATCAGGATTTCGGCTGGTCCTCGCGTAGCTTGGGATCGTCCGGGGGCCGTTCTGACTTCCGGGGCGCGATGAGCCAGACCGATTACGAAATCACGGATGCGGGCGACGGCGCGGCGAAGCTGCGTCTTGTCGGCGACTGGACGACGACCGCGCTGGGGCGCCTGCCTCAAAGGCTGGACAAGGATCTGAACGGTCGCAAGATCGAGAGCATAGACACTCGCGACCTCGGCCGTTTCGATACGGCCGGGGCTCTGGCCCTGGTTCAGGCGTCGCATTGCGGCCTTCCTGAGTCGGCCTGGGCGGATCGGCCTGAGGCCGGTCGCATCTACACGATGATCGAGACGCTGGAACGCAAGAGCCCGTCTCCGCCGCCGCGGGCCGGCGCCTTCACCCGCAGCTTCTCCAAAATCGGGCGCGGCATCTATGATTTCGGGGGCGAGGCGATGTTGTCGCTGGCCTTCCTGGGGCGGTTGATGGCGGCCGTGGTCGAGGCGGCCAAGCACCCGGGCGGAATCCGCTGGCCCGCCTGGGTCAGCCAGGCCGAGCGCGCTGGGCTGGACGCCATCCCCATCGTGATGATCACCAACTTCTTTATCGGGGCGGTGGTGGCCTTCATCGGCGTGGACCTGCTGACCGATTTCGGCGCCCAGGTGTTTGCGGTTCAGCTGATCGGCGTGGCCATGTTCCGTGAGTTCGCCGTGGTGATCGCCTCGGTCCTGCTGGCCGGGCGCTCGTCTTCCGCTTTCGCCGCTGAGATCGGTTCGATGCGGATGAACCAGGAGGTCGACGCCATGCAGGTGATGGGCGTCAATCCGTTCCAGGCTCTGGTGGTGCCGCGTCTGGCGGCCCTGGTGCTGATGCTGCCGCTGCTGACCTTCATGGGGATGATCGGCGGGCTTTTGGGCGGGCTGATCGTCTGCTGGACCTCGCTGAACCTGGGGCCGGCCTTCTTCTTCCAGCGGCTGGTCGAGGACGGCGCCATGGCCCAGCACATGATGGTGGGGCTGGTGAAGGCGCCGGTCTTCGCCCTGGTGATCGCGGCCATCGGCTGCCGTCAGGGCATGTCGGTGGCGGGCGATGTCGAGAGCCTGGGGCGGCGGGTGACGGCGGCGGTGGTGCAGGCGATCTTCGCCATTATCCTGCTGGACGCCCTGTTCGCCCTGATCTTCCTGGAGCTGGACATATGACCGACGCGACGATGTCGGCCGCCGCGCCGGAAGACAAGGTCGAGAACCTGATCGAGGTGCGCGGCCTGTTGAGCCGGTTCGGCGAACGGACCATCCATGAGAACCTGGATATCGACCTCAAGAGGGGCGAGGTCATGGGCGTGGTGGGGGGATCGGGCGCGGGCAAGACCGTGCTGCTGAACACCATCATCGGCCTGAAGGAGCCCGAGGGCGGGTCGGTCAAGGTGCTGGGCTATGACCGCGCCACCCTGACCGGCGACGAGGCCGCGGACATTGAACAAAGGACGGGCATCCTGTTTCAGCAGGGGGCGCTGTTCTCATCGCTGACCGTGCTCGAGAATGTGGCCTCGCCGTTGGTGGAGCACACCAAGCTGCCGAAGTCGGTCATGTACGAACTGGCGGAGCTGAAGATCGCCATGGTGGGCTTAAAGCCCGAGCACCATCATCTGAAGCCGGCCGAACTGTCGGGCGGGATGAAGAAGCGGGCCGGCCTGGCGCGGGCCTTGGCGCTGGATCCCGAACTGGTGTTTCTGGACGAGCCGACGGCAGGGCTGGACCCCATCGGGGCGGCGGCGTTTGACGAGCTGATCCGCCAGCTGTCGGACGATCTGGGGCTGTCCGTCTTCATGATCACACACGACCTCGATAGCCTGTACGCCATCTGCGACAAGGTGGCGGTGCTGGCCGACAAACGGGTCGTGGAAAAAGCCACGGTGCAGGAGCTGGAAGGCTCTGATCATCCGTGGATCAAGGAATACTTCCTGGGGCCGCGCGGTCGCGCGGCCACCAAGGCGGCTTGAGGAGAGCCACGTATGGAAAGAGACGCACATTACGCCGCCGTCGGGATCGCCACCGTCTGCCTTCTGGCGGCCCTGGCGGTGTTCACGATCTGGCTGGCGCGGCTACAGTTCAACAGCGACTATGATCTGTACGACATCGTCTTCTACGGGCCGGTCAACGGCCTGTCGGAAGGGGGCGAGGTGCACTTCAACGGCATCCGCGTCGGTGAGGTGACGGACCTGAACATCGACACCAAGCGCGGCGACCAGGTCATCGCCCGGGTGCGGGTGGACGGCACGACGCCGGTCCGCGTGACCTCGCGCGCCCAGCTGGAGCCGCAGGGCATCACGGGGCTGAACTACATCCAGATCACGGCGGGCTCGCCCAACAGCGCCCTGCTGAAGGACCAGTATCCGGACAATGTGGTGCCGGTGTTGCAAAGCCAGCCGTCGCCCATCGCCGAACTGCTGAGCGGTTCGGGCACGGTGCTGGCTCAGACGGTGGATGCGTTGAACCGGATCAACCGGGTCATGTCGGACGATAATATCCGCAGCTTCTCGACCAGCGTGAAGAACGTCGAGGCCCTGACGACCGAGCTGGAGGCCCGCAAGGCCATCTTCGCCGAGCTGGAAGAGGCGGTGAAGAACGCCAACGCCACCATAGTGGAATACCAGGGACTGGCGGCCGACTTGCGCGCCGTGGTCAATACGGACGGCCGCGAGGCCATCGCCAATATCAACCAGGCCACGGCTGAGGCGCGTGTCGCCATCGCTTCGGCCAACCGCTCGATCAACGGCTTGGAACGACCGCTGGGCGACTTCGCGACGACCAGCCTGCCGCAACTGAGCGGAACCATCGAGGAACTGCAGGAGGCGACCCGGTCGCTGCAGGCCCTGATCGACGACGTCCGCGCCAGCCCGCGCGACTTCATCGGGAAACCGCAATCGAAAGAGCTGGAGGTGCAGCCGTGATCCGTTCTCTGGTTCAACTGGGCGCCGTCGCCGGCGTCGTCGTGTCGCTGAGCGGCTGTTCGCTGCTGTCCACGCCGGATCCGGTGCAGAACTATCGGTTCGGCCTGCCGCTGGATGCGCCGTCGGTCGAAGGCGAAACGCCGGCGCCCCTGTCGGTGTCGATCCGCCGGATCGAGTTTCCGGCAGCGAGCGGCGACGACAGGATCCTGGGCGTCACCGGGACCGAGACGGCCTATATCGGCGGCGCGCGCTGGGTGTCGCCGGCTTCGACCCTGTTCGACGACAGCCTGAAGGCGGCGTTCGCCAATCGGGCGGACCAGATCCGCGTCCTCGGCCGGCGCGAGCCCGGCACGCCGCCGCTGGTGCTTCAGGTGACGGTGACGAGCTTCGAGGCGCGCTATGCCGCGCGGGGGGCGACGCCGGACGTGGTGATCACCGCCCGCGCCCAGTTGCGCACGACGCCCGAGCGTCGCGCGGGCGGGGATGCGGCGATCCGCCCTGAAGAGGGACGGTCGGTCGAGCGGGTGTTCACCGTGACCCAGCCGGCGAGCGAGAACCGAGTGTCGGCCATCGTCGCCGCCTTCGACACGGCGACGCGGGACATCAACACCCAGATCGCAGACTGGACGATACAGTCGGCCAAGTGAGGGCGGACGCCCGGCTCAGGTGACCCACTGGAGGGACTCGGCTTCGACCGGGTTCCTGTAGGGGGCGTCGTCGCGCTGGGCGCGGAGCAGGGCGGCCTTCGAGGCGAAATAGAAGGCGGACGGGCGGTCCGGGTCGCCGGCGAAGACCAGCGGCAGATGCGGGCTGCGGCCTTCCAGCCGCTCCAGTATGGCAACATCCTGACGCAGGAAGGTGCGGCCCCAGGCCGACAGCAGCGGGCTGCCGAACCGCAGGGCGGTGGCCGAGCAGAGGATCAGGTTGCGGATCACGACGTCGCCCTCCGCCTGGGGCGTGACGGTGGTCAGGTTGATCAGCTCGAACCCGCGGGCCGTGACGCGTTCCAGCCGGATCGACGGCAGGCGGAACTCGATACTGACCTTGCGGTCTTCGGACACCAGATCATAGGCGGGGGTGGAGGCGAAGGCGTCGGCCGCGACGGCGGTGAAGCCGAAAGGCGAGGGGCTGTAACTCTTGGTCTTGGTGCGTCGCGCCTGGCTGCGCCACCACCAGGCGTTATGGATCATCGGCACATGGGCCGGGTCCAGCAGACCCAGGACCGCCTGGTCGTAATCGGCGCGCGCGGGAGCCTTGGAATAGGCGATCAGGGCCAGGGGCGCCTCGGGCGTCGGAGGAAGGTCCGGCGGGTCGATGGAGCCGGCGGGGCAGGCCCAGATCAGTCCCAGGCGGTTGATCAGTCGCCAGCCGCCACAGGCGGTCGTCTGGACGGCGTCCGGCGCGACGGTCGCGGGCAGGTCGATCCATTCGCCATGAAGCCGGGCCCGCGAGGCGGTTCGGGTCCGTGCGGCGCGCACGGGGTACCAGGCGTGGATCGGGGCGCCGAAGCGGCGGTCGCCAGGCTGGCGCGCGATCAGACGGGCGCCGAGGTCGAGCGCGTCCGGCAGGGCGGTGCCGTCGGAGTCTGCGGGCCGCGCCTGGAGCGAAGTCGCCATGTGACGGAGGTCGCCTGTTCTCGCCCCGGGAGGCGTCGGATGCCGGGGGCGGGCGCCCGGGGTCGCACCCCCAGGATCGCGGAGGACCTCGGGATGAATCACACTAGCGGGGCTGTTATCGACCAACAAGGTTCGATTAGGCGATCCCGAACAGGTGGAGATCAGGCCGCCTTCAGCCCCTCCGCCACGGTGTAGGCGGCTTCGGTCTTGGCGGCGACCTCGTCCAGGGTGACGCCGTCGGCGAGTTCGATCAGCTCAAGGCCAGACCCGTCCGGCTTGACGTCGAAGGTGGCCAGGTCGGTGATGATGCGGCTGACCACGCCTGTGCCGGTCAGGGGAAGGGTGCAGGCTTTCAATACCTTGGACTGGCCATGCTTGTTGGCGTGCTCCATGACCACGACCACGCGCTTGACGCCGGCGACCAGGTCCATGGCGCCGCCCATGCCCTTCACCAGCTTGCCGGGGATCATCCAGTTGGCGATGTCGCCGTTCTGGGCCACCTCCATCGCGCCCAGGATCGACAGGTTGATGTGGCCGCCGCGGATCATGGCGAAGCTGTCGGCGCTGCTGAAGTAGCTGCTCTCCGGGATCTCGGTGATCGTCTGCTTCCCGGCGTTGATCAGGTCGGGATCCTCGTCGCCCTCATAGGGGAAGGGGCCCATGCCCAACATGCCGTTCTCAGACTGGAGGGTCACGGTCATGCCGGCGGGGATGTAGTTGGCGACCAGGGTCGGGATGCCGATGCCGAGGTTCACATAGAAGCCGTCCTGAAGCTCCTGCGCGGCGCGTTCGGCCAGTTGTTCGCGTGTGCGGGGCATGATGGTTCTCTTCAGACGAGTTGGGCTGAAAGCGTCGTCACATCTTCAGACGTGTTGACGGCCAGCACCACCAGATTGATCTGCGGGCGATTTTTCGGCTTAAGCCAGTACTCTTCGCCCAGTTCGAATTGGTCGGTCAGCGCATCGATCTCTGCCTGAGCGACATCGGCCGGAGGGAGGATATCCGCCCCGGTCTCAATGTTCTTCCAGACGAGCTTCGGCATGGTCAGGCTTCCGTGCGTTGCCGCACCGTTCGCTGTTCGATGCGCTTCTCGGACACGGTCTGGACCAGGCGGTCGACGTAGACGCCGGGCGTGTGGATGTGGTCGGGATCCAGGGCGCCGACGGGGACGATCTCCTCGACCTCGACGACCGTGACCTTGCCGGCGGTGGCCATCATCGGGTTGAAGTTGCGGGCGGTCTTGCGGAAGACGAGGTTGCCGCGCTCGTCGGCCTTCCAGGCCTTGACGATGGACAGGTCGGCGATCAGGCCGGTCTCCATGACGTAGTCGCGGCCGTTGAAGTTGCGGACCTCCTTGCCCTCGGCGACCAGGGTGCCGACGCCGGTGGCGGTGAAGAAGGCGGGGACGCCGGCGCCGCCGGCGCGGATGCGCTCGGCCAGGGTGCCCTGGGGGTTGAACTCCAGCTCCAGCTCGCCGGCCAGATACTGGCGCTCGAACTCCTTGTTCTCGCCGACGTAGGACGAGATCATCTTGGCGATCTGGCGGGTGCCGAGCAGCTGGCCCAGGCCGAAGCCGTCGACGCCGGCGTTGTTGGAGATGACCGTCAGGCCTTTGACGCCGCTGTCGCGCAGGGCGGCGATCAGGTTTTCGGGGATGCCGCACAGGCCGAAGCCGCCGGACATGACCGTCATGCCGTCGAAGGTCAGGCCCTCTAGCGCGGATGTGACGTCAGCGTAGATCTTACCCATCGCTCTCCCTTTTCACTGCCTGATGAATATCGGCGCGTTTGACCACGCGTAACGCGGAGGGGGGCGGGGGGCAAGTCGGGAGGCGGGGGAGGCGCTGCATTTTACACGGAATCCACTCGATAATTTTTGAGTCTATTTTCGTGTATTTTCCGACGTGCGGGTCCGGGGATGGAAGTGTCGGAGCTGCGGGCGGCCTGCCTCATATAACCGCGTTCGTGTGATCCTGGATGTGGGCTCTGTCGTGCGCCGTTCAAGGCCCGTGCATCCGTAAATGACGGTCAGGCGTATTGAGAGAACAAGCCTGACCACGGACGCCCTATGAGCCTGACCAATGTCGCCATTCGCCAGTTGCAGGACGCGCCCTTTCCCGATTTCGTGACCCGCCCGGCGATCGACAGCCTGGTGACGGAGGCGCGCAAGCGGCTGGATCGCGACGGTCCCCACGATCAGGCGGCGTTCGCACGCGAGATGGCCGAGCGGGTCATCGCCGAACATGCGGATGCGGCGAACCGGCAGCATTACGAGCTGCCGCCCGAGTTCTTCCGCCTGTGCCTGGGCGAGCGGCTGAAATATTCGTGCTGCCTGTATCCAACCGGAACGGAGACGCTGGACCAGGCCGAGGTGGCCGCCTTGCTGGAGACCTGCGCGCACGCCGATCTGGCGGACGGCCAGACCATTCTGGAAATGGGCTGCGGCTGGGGCTCGCTGTCGTTGTGGATGGCCGAGACCTATCCACGCGCGCAGATCACGGCGGTGTCGAACAGCCACGGGCAGCGGGGTCATATCGAGGCCCAGGCCAGGGCGCGGGGGCTGAGCAATCTGACGGTCGTGACCCAGGACATGAACCTGTTCGACACCGACCAGAGGTTCGACCGGATCGTCTCGGTCGAGATGTTCGAGCATATGGCCAACTGGCGCGCGCTGCTGACCAAGGCGAAGTCCTGGCTGAAGCCGGACGGGCGGATGTTCATCCATGTCTTCACCCACCGCGACGCCCCCTATCGGTTCGACCACACCGACAGCGGCGACTTCATCGCCCAGCATTTCTTCACCGGCGGCGTCATGCCCAGCCACGGTCTGATCCGGCAGTTCCCTGACCTGTTCGCGGTCGAGCAGGAATGGACCTGGAACGGCGGCCATTACGCCCGCACCGCCAATGACTGGCTGGCCAATATGGATCGCAATGCGGCCCGGATCGCTGTGCTGATGCGCGAGACCTATGGCGCGGACGCCAAGCTGTGGACCCGGCGCTGGCGGCGTTTCTATCTGGCGACCGCCGGTCTGTTCGGCAACGACGAAGGCCGCACCTGGGCGGTCAGCCATTATCGCCTGAAACCCGCCTGAGGAGGCCGTCGTGATCAAATATGTCTTCGCCTATCTGGGAGCCGGGATCACCTTTGCGGTGATCGACGCCGTCTGGCTGACCACCATGACCAACCGCTTCTATAAGCCGGTGTTGGGGCCGATCCTGGCGGACAAGCCGGATATGAGGGCGGCGGTGCTGTTCTATCTGATCTCCATCGCCGGGACGGTCTTCCTGGCCATCGCCCCGGCCCTGAAGGACGGAAGCTGGACGCGGGCGGCGATCAATGGGGCGGCGCTGGGCTTCGTCGCCTACGCCACCTATGACCTGACCAATCAGGCGACGCTGGAGATTTGGCAGACCAAGTTGACCGTCGTCGATCTGATGTGGGGCACGGTCCTGACCACAGTGTCGGCGACCGGCGGCTATTTCGCAGCCCGCTGGGCCGAGGGTCGTTTCGGCTGAAGCTGTTCTGTGTTTCGCCTGACGCGGGACCGGCATGGCGCAGGCCGGGGTCGTTAAGCTATAGCTAACCCTGTTTCGACGGGGGCGGACTTGCGCGCAGGCATCAACGGATTGACGGCGGCCCTGGTCGTCGGGGTCGTGATCGGCCTGGCCCTGACGCCGGACGGGCGCGACTGGCTGCGCCATCCGACCCTGATGCTGGGCGGAGCCGCCAACGCCTCGGCCAGCCCGCCCGCAGTCGTCGCGCCGGTCGAGAGCCTGACGTCCGCGCCGGTCGCCACGGCGATGGTGACGCCGCTGAAGACGCGGCTCGCGCGGGGCGAACTGAGGATCGGGGTGTTCGGCGATTCGATGGCGGACGGCCTGTGGGCCGCCCTGTATCGCGATCTGCACGGCGAGACGGGGGTGACGGTGACCCAGTTCAGCGCGGTCTCCACCGGCCTGTCGCGCTATGACTATGTGGACATCCAGGCCAAGACGGCGCGGCAGTTGAGCGAGACGCCGGTCGATGCGGCGGTGGTGATGTTCGGGACCAATGACGCCCAGGGCATCAGCCTGGACGGTGTGATCCATGATTTCGGCACGCCCGGCTGGAAGGCGGCCTATGGGAAGCGGATCGACGATCTGGTCGGCCTGCTGCGGTCCAGGGACGTGGCCGTCTATTGGGTCGGACTGCCCAAGATGAAGCGGGCCGGGTTCGACGCCAAGATGGCGGTGATCAACGCCGTGGTGCGCGAACGGATGGCGGCCCTGGGCGTGCCCCTGATCGAGACGACCGGCGTCACCGCCGATGCGGCGGGCGAATATGCGGCCTATCTGCCCGGCGCGAGCGGGCGGCCGCAGCTGATGCGGGCCAATGACGGAATCCACATGACCATGGCCGGCTATCGCCGCATGGGCGCGCCGGTGGTGGAGCGGCTGAAGCGCGACGCGGGCCTGGATGCGGCGGCGGCCCGGCAGCAGACGACCGGCTGACCATGAGCCTGGGGGCCGTGGGGGCGGCGATGCTGATGCTGGGGATGCAGAGCGGGACCGAGGTCCCCTATGCGCCCATGCCCGCGCCGGCGCCGGGGGCGTCGGTCTGTCCCGATGGGATCTGCGGCGTCGAGGCGCTGGAGGGGGTGTTCGAGGCCTTGCAGGCGGCGGAGGTCGGCCAGGGCGAGCGGCCGGTCCATATTCTTCAGATCGGCGACAGCCATACGGCCGGGGATCGGATCACGGGCGCTCTGCGCGCGCGGTTGCAGGCCCGGTTCGGGGCGGGTGGGCGCGGGGTCTTGCCGCCAGGGGTTCCCTATGCCGGCTATGGGCCGATGCAGGTCGAGGTGACGGCTAGTGATTGGCCCATATCGGTCGCGCCCCTGACCGGGCCGGACGGGGCGGCGACCCTGAGGGCGGGGTTGAGCGGGGCGCGGTCGGAGGCGGGCGAGGGGGCGGTGCTGAGCCTGACCGCCGAGCCGGGCGCGGCCTTCGATATCGTGGGGCTGTGCGGCGACAGCGGGCCGCAGGCGGGACGGATCACGGTGACGACGCCGGAAGAGACGGTCGAGGCGGACTTCCGCGCGACCGAGGCGGGGCCCCTGTGCCGGAGCCTGCGGCTGGGCGCTGCGACGACTTCCGTCAGGCTGAGCCCGACGGGGGCCGTGACCCTGCACGATGTCTGGATCGAGCGGAGCGGGCCGGGCGTGGTCGTGTCCAGCCTGGGCGTGGTCGGGGCGAAGTTGCGGGATCTGGCGGCGCGGGATCAGACCGTGGTCGCGGCGGAGCTGGAGGCGTGGCGGCCGTCGCTGATCATTCTGGCCTTTGGCGTCAATGATGGATTTGAAGGGGTGGAGGCCGAGGCCTACGCCGGCCTGCTGCGGTGGCAGATCGAGCGGCTGCGGCGGCTGGCGCCGGGGGCGTCGCTGCTGATCCTGGCGGCGCCGGAGGGGCTGAAGTCCGGCTTGGCGGGCGGTTGTGGGGCGGACGGATCGCGGGCGGCCCCGGCGTCTCTTGCGGTGGTCCGGGATGTGCAGCGTCGGGTCGCGGGCGAGACGGGCGTCGCCTTCTGGGACTGGTACGGACGAATGGGGGGCGACTGTTCGGCGGAGCGGCTGGCGACTAGCCCTGAGCCCTATATGCGGCCCGACCGGGTGCATTTCACCTCGATCGGGGCGGAGTGGATCGGCGGGGTGCTGAGCGACGATCTGACGGGGGCCTATGATCGCTGGACGGCGGCGCAGGGGGAGGCGGACTGATGCTGTTTCCGACCCTGGCCTTCGCGGTCTTTTTCCTGTGCGTCTATCTGGTCAGCTGGAGCCTGGATCGGGAGAACGGGCGGCGCAAACTGTTCCTGCTGTTGGCCAGCTGGTTTTTCTACGCCCAGTGGGATTGGCGGTTCGTGGGGCTGCTGATCGCGTCGGCCGTGCTGAACTGGGGCGTGGCGGCGCTGATCGTGCGCAGCGACCGGGCGGGGCGGCGGAAGTTGTGGGTCGGCCTGGGTGTTGCCGCCAATCTGACCATCCTGGGCTTCTTCAAGTATTACGGCTTCTTCGTCGAACAGGCCGTTGATCTGCTGGCGCAATTGGGTTGGGAGCGTGATCTGCCGCTGTTGCAGGTGGTGCTGCCGGTGGGGATCAGCTTCTTCACCTTCCAGGGCGTCAGCTATGTGGTCGACGTCTATCGCGGCAAGACGGCGCCGGCCGAGAGCCTGCTGGATGTCATGCTGCTGATGAGCTTCTTCCCCCATCTGGTGGCGGGTCCCATCGTGCGGGCGTCGGACCTGTTGCCCCAGTTCGCGCGGGTGCCGCGGCTGACGCGCGAGATGGCGACCCACGGGCTGCTGCTGATCGTCTGGGGCCTTTTCAAGAAGACGGTGATCGCGTCCGAGTTGGCGACGCGGCTGGTCGATCCGGTCTTCTTCGACCCGTCGGCCTATGGGGCGATCGACATAGCGGCGGCGGTGTACGGCTATGCGGTTCAGATCTATTGCGACTTCTCGGCCTATTCGGACATGGCCATCGGGATCGCGGCCCTGCTGGGCTATTCCTTCCCGCGCAATTTCGACCAGCCGTATCGGGCGGCCTCGATGCAGGCCTTCTGGCGGCGGTGGCACATCAGCCTGTCCAGCTGGCTGCGCGACTATCTGTATGTGCCGCTGGGCGGGGGGCGGAAGGGGCTGTGGTCGTCGTGCCTCAATGTGATGATCACCATGCTGCTGGGCGGGCTGTGGCACGGGGCGGCCTGGACCTTTGTCGCCTGGGGCGCGCTGCACGGCGGAGCGCAGGTGGTCGAGCGTCTAGGGCGGGCGGTGTTCAAGGACCGCAAGGTCATCCCGACCTGGTTGGGGGTTCTGATCACCTTCCACGTCGTCTGTCTGGGCTGGATCCTGTTCCGGGCCGAGACCTTTGACCTGGCGATGCAGATGCTGGTCGGGCTGGGGCGGTTCGAGACGTTCAGCCTGGTGACGCCCTTCGTGCTGGTGTTGATCGTCGGCGGGCTGGCGATGCACGGGCTGCCGCCACGCGCGGTGGAAGGGCTGGCCGAGCGGCTGAAGACGGCGCCGTCGCCGACCCTGGGGGTGCTGATCGGGGTGGCGATATTGCTGGTCGAGGCGATGCGGCCCGAGGGCGTGGCGCCCTTCATCTATTTCCAGTTCTGAGGCGTTGATCCGACGATGAGCGATCCCAAGGACCCGGTCGATCCCTTCCCGACACAGGCGCAGCCGCCGGTGTCGCCGTTTCCGCCGCTGGACCCGCCCAGCGACTGGATCGATACGGCCGACGCTCACGATCTGCCGACGCGGGAGAACGCCCTGGTGGCGCTAGGCCGGTTCGCCTTTCCCCCTGCGCCGGCTCTGGATGAGGAGGGCGAGGCGTCGCGGGCCCGACGCTGGACCAGCCAGACCCTGTTCGTCGTCTGCGCCTTCCTGATGATCTTCAACGCCGGGTCGGTGCAGAACTGGGCGCGTCAGCAGCCGCCGGGCTGGAGGCAGTCAACAGTTGATCGACTGGCGACCGTCTGGGTGGACCAGCTGGATCTGCTGGGCGCGAACCTGCCGGTGGACGGGATGCGCCAGGCTTGGCGCGAGCTTCAGGCGGTGCGGTTCGACGGGCGCGGGGACGAGCCGGCCTAAACCACGACGCCTTGCCGTTCTGATATCGACGTGTATTAACTTCTCGCACAGGTTGCTGTCGCAGGGGCGATAATGGACGGGGGCGGGCGGCCATTGTTGTCGGCCAGGGGCGTGATCGACGCCGGGCTGGTCTATGGCGCCCACGGCCTGCGGTTCCTGGCGCCGCTGTTGCTCTATCCGGTGCTGACACGTCGGTTCGGGGTCGAGGGGTTCGGCCTCTATGTGGCGGCCGTGTCGCTGGCGGCGATGACGGCTGTGGTCGTCGACTATGGCGCGTCGCTGTCCGGACCGCGCGACATTGCTGCGGCGCGACAGGCGGCGGGGGCGATCATCGGACGGACGCTGGCGTTGCGGGCGGTGCTGGTTCTGTCCGCCGCCGTGCTGGGGCTTTGGCTGGGGTGGATCAATCCGGTGCTGGACGGCGCCTGGGCGGTGGTCGGGGCGGGGATCGCCCTAGGCGTCGGGCAGGGGGCGAGCCTGGTCTGGGTGTTTCAGGGGCTGCGCGAGCCTGGGCCGGCGGCCTTGGCCGAGGTCGGGGGGACGCTGGCCGCGGCAGCGGTGGTGATGCTGTCGCCGGGACTGGGCGTGGCCGGAGCCCTGGCCGTGCAGGCGGCGGGGCTGTGGCTGGGCGTCGGGGTCGGAGTGGGGCTGATGTTGCGGCGGGTCCGGCTGGAATGGCCGGGGCGGGGCTTTGTCCGGCAGGGACTGATCAAGGGCGGCGCGCTGTTCGCCAGTCGGGCGGCGGTCGTGGCCTACACGGGGGCGGGAGGCTTTGTCGTGGCGGCCCTGGCGGGGCCGGGGCAGGCGGCGATCTATGCCGTGGCGGATAAGGTCGTGGCGGCGGCCGGGTCGCTGATGCGGCCGCTGGCGGGACTGGTGGGGCCGAGGATTGCGGGCCTGCTGGCCGAGGATGCGCCGACCGCCTTTCGCACCGCACGGTGGAGCCTGATCGTGACGCCGGGGGTGTTTCTGGGCGTGGCGGCGGCGCTGTGGCTGGCGGCGCCGGTGGTCGTACGGTTGCTGGTCGGGGAGGGGTTCGAGGACGCGGTCGGGGTGTTGAGGGCGCTTGCCTTCGTCCTGCCGCTGGTGGCGGCCAGCCAGGTGCTGGGGCTGCAACTCATGACGGCGCTGCGGATGGACGGGCGGTTCGCCCTGATGGTGAGCGTCGGCTGTGTCGCCACCCTGGGGCCAGCGGCGGTGCTGGCGCCGGCAGGGGGTGCTCTGGGCATGGCCTGGGCGCGGCTGATCGGGGAGGCGGTGGTGGTGCTGACCTGTCTGGCCTGCCTGCGGCCTCACTGGCGTTTCCTGTTCATAAGGGGGCGTCATGTCCCGGCGGTATGACTGGCTGATCGTCGGGGCGGGCTTCACCGGCGCGACGGTGGCCGAGCGGCTGGCGCGGGGGCTGGATCAGACGGTGCTGGTCATCGACCGGCGCGACCATGTCGGCGGCAACGCCCATGACCGGCGCGACGAGGATGGGCGGCTGATCCACCCCTACGGCCCGCACATCTTCCACACCAACAGCCGGCGCATCTTCGACCACCTGGGCCAGTTCACTGAGTGGCTGCCGTATTTCCATCGGGTGCGGGGGCATGTGGACGGCCAACTCGTGCCGATCCCGTTCAACCTGGATTCGATGCGGATGCTGTTTCCGGCGGGAATGGCGGAACGGCTGTCGGAACGGTTGATCGCCGCCTTCGGCTTCGGGGCGCGGCCGACCATCGCGGATCTGAGGCGGGCGGGGGAGGATGCCGAACTGCGGTTCCTGGGCGACTATGTCTTGGACAAGGTCTTCGCCCACTACAGCCGCAAACAGTGGGGCATGGAACCCGAGGGGCTGGACCCGTCCGTCACGGCGCGGGTGCCGGTGGCGGTCAGCCGCGACGACCGGTATTTCACCGACCGCTATCAGGCCATGCCGCGCGACGGATATGCGGCCCTGTTCCAGCGGATGCTGGATCACCCGAACATTCATGTCTCGCTGAACACCGACCTGTCGCAGGTCGATCCGCGGCGGTTCGAGCGGATGGTCTATTGCGGGGCGCTGGACGACTATTTCGGCCGGGTGGCCGGGGCGCTGCCGTATCGGAGCCTGAGGTTCGAACACCAGGTCGTGGGGGCGGAGGACGGTCTGCCGGTCGGGACGGTCAACTATCCGAACGAGTTCGATTTCACCCGCGTCACCGATTTTCGCCATCTGACCGGCGAGCGGGGCGAGACGACCTGTCTGCTGACCGAATATCCGATCCCGCATGAGCCGGGCTTGACCGAGCCCTTCTATCCGATCCCGACCGAGGCCTCGCAGGCGCTGGCGGACCTGTACCGGGCCATGGCGCGGACGCTGGAGGGGCGGGTCTGGTTCGCCGGGCGACTGGCCGACTATCGCTACTACAATATGGATCAGGCGGTGGGTCGGGGGCTGAGCCTAGTCGAGAAAGCCTTGGCGCCGGCGATCCTGAAGGCGGCGGCGTGAGCGCGGCTTCGAGGGTCTGGGCCGTGGTCGTGACCTGGAACCGGCGGGATCTGCTGGAGCGGTGCCTGAACCATCTGGCCGCCCAGACACGGCCCTGCGACCGGATTCTGGTGGTGGACAACGCCAGCGACGACGGCACGGCGGAGTGGCTGGACCTGGCGTGGACGGGTCGGATCGATCGGTTGAGGCTGTCGGTCAATACGGGCGGGGCGGGCGGCTTCAACGCCGGCATCCGGGCGGCGATGGAGGTCGGGGCGGGGCGGCTGTGGCTGATGGACGATGACGTCCTGCCGGCGCCAGACGCGTTGGAGCGGCTGTTGCAGGCCGAGGCCGAACTGGCGGCGGAGGGGGTGGAGCCGGCCTTCCTGTGTTCAACCGTGCGGACGCCCGAGGGCCTACTGACCAATACGGCCGAGATCGATCTGCGGACCAACGCCCTGGGCTATGCCGCCTGGGGCGAACGGCTGGAGCGGGGGATTGCGCCCGTACGACAGGCGACCTTTGTGTCCCTGTTGGTCGCACGGTCGGCGGTGCAGAGATACGGCCTGCCGCTGGCGCCCATGTTCATCTGGGGCGACGACACCGAATATACGCTGCGGCTGTCGGCGGAGCGGCCGGGGTTTCTGGTCGGGGCCAGTCGGGTCGAACATGTCCGGGCCGCGCCGGGCGGGCTGAGCCTGGAGACCGAGACCGACCCGCGACGCGAGCGGCTGCACCGGCTGCTGACGCGCAACGTCATCCTGGCCAAGCGCCGCCATGAGGGGGCGGGGTCGGCCCTGCGCTATGCGGCGTCGCGGGGGCGGATCGCGCTGAGGCTGGCGGCGAAGGGACAGTGGCGCAAGGCGGGGGTGCTGATCGCCGGGGTTCTGGACGGGGTCCGGTTCGATCCGGAGGTCGAATATTGCGCCTCCTGATCCCGCGCGCGGCGCCGTGGCGGGGCGTTCGGCTGTGGGAGGTCAGGACGGCCTATGAGGCCTGGGTGCTGGTGCTGCTGGGCGTGGGGGTGACCCTGCCGGTGTTTCTGATCCCCGGTTGGGTCAGCGCGCCGCGCCTGGGCGATCTGGCCCTGGCGACGGCCCTGCCGCTGACGGCGCTGCAATGGGGGCGGATGGGGGCGGCGGCGCGGGCGGCGGGGCCGGTCGCGGCCTTGGTGCTGCTGGCGACGATGCTGGTTCAGGCAGCCGGCATTGGGCAGACGTTGAATGTGTCGGACGTCGCCTTCTGGTTCCGCTGGCTGGCGGGTGTTCTGGTCGCGCCGGCGGTGGCGGCCATGATCGTTAAGGACGCAGGGCGGCGTCGGCTGTTTTTCGCCGCCGTTCTGGCGGGAGCGGTCTGTCATCTGGCGACCTATGGGCTGTTGGCTCTGGTCGGGCGAGACGGGCTTCAGGCCGTGGGGCTGGCCTCGCCGCGCGCGGCCTATACGTCGGTCGTGGCCCAGGTGCGGATCACGACCGTGGCCGAGCATCCGAACGCCGCCATGGGGATGATCGGGTTAGCCGTCCCCGCGGCCTTCGAAGTGCTGAGCCGGCGGTGGTCGCGGCGGACGGTGGCGCTGTCGGCGGCGGGCGTGGCGGCAGTGGGGTTCCTGTGCACCCTGTCGCGGGGCGGGCTGATCGCGGCGGCGGCGGCCTGGCTGGCGCGGGTGGCGGTCGGACGCCGGTGGCGAGAGCCGGGCAGTCCGCTGGGTCTGTTGCTGGCCGTCTGTCTGCTGGCCGGTGGTCTGGTGGCGATCCAGGTGTCGCGGGTCGAGGTGGATCTAAGCCGGTTCGCGGCCCGGCTGGACAGGGAGCAGATGGGCGAGAACCTGCGCGGGCGGATTGAGACCTGGACCCGCACCCTGGATTTCGTGGCGGAGCGGCCGCTGGGCGTCGGCTGGTCCACGGCCGACGAACTGGGGACGTTTCGGGCGCTGACCGTCAGCCACAACGGCTATCTGTTCATGGGGCGGACGGTGGGGGTTTTGGTCGCGGTCGTGGCCTTGGGGCTGCACCTGTGGTCGGCGGCGCGGCTGGACGCCTTTACGCCCCTGTCGGTCTATCTGCTGACGATGATGTTCAGCGAGGACCTGGCCCAGGGGGCGGGGTTCGTTTTTCTGATCTGTCTGGTCGCAGCCCTGGCCTGGCGCCGGCCGGTCGCGCCGTGAGGGTGCTGCTGGTCAACAGCCTGTATCCGCCGCTGGACGTGGGCGGGGCGGAGCGCAGCGTCGAGCAACTGGCGCGCGGGCTGTCGGCGGCGGGCGTGACGGTGTCGGTGGCGACCTTGGTCGAGAAGGACGGGGGCGTCGAGCTTCGTGAAGGGGGGCGGGTCCATCGTCTGCCGTTGCGGCATCTGTATTGGCCCTATGGCGGGCGGCGACGGGCGGGCGCGCTGCGCGCCCTGTGGCATGGGCTGGAAGCGGTCAGTCCTCTGATGGACCGGGCGGTGGCGCGGGTGGTGCAGGAGGAACAGCCGGACCTGATCCACACCCATGTGACGACCGGGTTCGCAGGGTCGGTTCATCGTGCGGCCCGGCGGGCGGGACTGCCGCTGGTGCAGAGCTTGAGGGACTATTCGACGCTGTGCAGCCGGGCGGCCCTGTTTCGACGGGGGCGTGTGTGCGAGCGGCGGTGCGGGGATTGCGTGCTGTTGAGCGAGCCGAGGCGGCGGGCGACGGCGAGGGTGGATCATGTCGTGGGGATCAGCCGGGCGGTGCTGGAGCGGCATCGGGCGGCGGGCTGTTTTCGAGGCACGCCTGCGACGGTCATCGGCAATGCGGCCGGATCGGTCAGGCGCGGCCTTGAGGTGGTTCGCGACGGCCCGCCGGTGTTCGGCTTTATCGGACGGATCGAGCCGGAGAAGGGGATCGAGGTCTTGCTGAAGGCCGCGACGGAACTGGGCGGCGACTGGCGGATGAGGATCGCGGGGCGGGGGGAGGCGGCCTATGTCGCGCGGCTGCGGCGGGCCTTTCCCGATCCTCGCATCGACTGGCTCGGGCAAGGGGAGGCGGAGGTGTTTTACGGCGGCGTTGATGTCGTCGTGGCGCCGGCGATTTGGGCCGAGCCGTTCGGGCGGACGGTGGTCGAGGCCTTGGCGCGGGGGCGGGGCGTGATCGCCTCACGTATCGGCGGCCTGCCGGAAGCGGCGGCGGCCGGGAAGCGAGTGACCCTGGTCGCGCCCGGCGATGCGGGGGCGCTGGCGGCGGCGTTGCAGGCGGTGGTCGAAGCGCCGGACGTCTGGCGAAATCCGGGGGCGCCGTTCAATCCTCTCTGGACCGAAGCATCGGTGGCCCAGGCCCATCTCGCCGTCTATCGCGAGGTGTTGGCGGGGCGGTCCTCGGCCAGCAGGGATTCGAGCCGCCGCGCCGATCCGTCCCAGGTGTAGAGGGCCAGGCGGGCACGGCCCTGTGCGAGACGCTGCGCAGGAGGGCGTGCGCGCAGCAGGGCGGCCATGCGGTCCGCCAGGGTCGCATCGTCGTGCGGATCGAAATAGTCGGGGGCGTCGCCGCAGACCTCGCGCACGGCCGGAATGTCTGAGGCGATGACGGGGCAATCCTGGGCGAAGGCCTCGAGCGGCGGGATGCCGAAGCCTTCATAAAGGCTGGGGAAGATCAGGGCGCGGGCGTCGCGCAGCAGGGCTGCGACCTCGGCGTCGGTGCGGCGGCCGGCGAAGAGGATGCGGGGATCGGAGGCGGTTGCGGACCGGTCAAAGACGGCGGGATCGTCGGCGCCGATCAGGACCAGCCGCAGGTCTGGGTCGGGCAGACGGCCCAGGGCGCGGATCATGACGGCGATGTTCTTGTTCGGCGCCAGATTGCCCAGGGCGACGAAATAGGGGCGGCCGGACAGGTTCAACGCAGCGAAGGCGTGATGGTCCGGCGCCGCGCGCGCCAGATGGTCTGCGCCGTTCGGGACGACCGTGATCTCGGATGCGGGCCTGTTCAGCACCATCGCCAACTCGTCGCGGGAAAACTGCGAGACCGTCGTCAGCCGGGCGCGGCGGGCGAGGAGACGCCCCAGGGCGCGGTGGAAGGCGGCGTAGCCCCGGCGGAAATGCTCCGGGTGGCGGAAGACGGCGGCGTCGTGGATGACGACCCGCTGGCGCGGATGAAGGATCGGGCCCGCGCCGCCCAGCGACAGCAACTGTCCATGGCGCGCGGCCCAGGCCAGGGCCGTCTGCTCCCACAGATGACCGCCCCCGCCGCCGACGGGACGAACGGGGATGGATCGCAGGTCCAGGTCCGATGCGTCGGCGCCTTGGGGCGCCAGCAGCACATAGCGGACGTCGGCGCCGGGCCTGCGGTCCAGGGCGCGAACCATCTCGCGCCCATAGCGCTGCACGCCGCTGAGAGGCTGGGTCAGGAACCGGCCGTTGATGAAGACGGTCGGCTCAGCCATGGGGCGCCCCGCGACGGGCATGGGCCAGATGGTAGACGGCGAGCGTGTCGGCAGTCATGCGCGCGGCCGAGAAGCGGTCGAGAAGAGCCGGCGGGATCGAGGGCCGCGCCTGGCGCTGGAACGCCGCGACGATGGCGTCGGCCCATTGCCGGGGTGTCGCCCACAAGGGCATGGGGGTGATGTGCGCCCCGGCGTCCGCCAGGGTCGAGACCCCGCCTACGGCCGTCGTCAGAATGGGCAATCCCGCCGCCGCCGCCTCCACCATGGCGTAGGCGAAGCCTTCGTAGCGGCTGGTCATGGCGAACAGATCGAACCCGGCCATCAGGGGGCGGGCGTCGAGGGCGCCCATCATGCGGACTGCGGGGCCTCCGATGGAGCGGGCGTCGTCGAACAGCGGGCCTTCGCCGATTATGGCGCCGATGATGCGGGGATCGCGCACGTGGGCCAGGCGGAGAGCCTGGGCGAAACGGACCGGATCCTTCTGGAAACAGAGCCGGCCGACGAAACCCACGACCCAGGCGTCGTCGGCCAGGCCCATGATCTGGCGGGCGGCGAGACGGTCTGCGGGCTCGCAAGCCGTCACACCGTTGGGGATCGTGTGCAGACGTTCGATCGGAAAGCCCCGGCGGGCGGCGTGAAGCGCTTCCTCGTCCGACACGGCGATGACAGCCTCGCTGGCCAGCCGCGCCAGTAGGGTCTCGACCAGGCCATAGGGCGTCGCGCCGACCTTCACCGGGTTCTGCGTGGCCAGGGCGTGGGGCGTGTAGATCCGGGCGGCGGCCAGGGGCGCCGCCAGTCGAGCGAGGGCGCCGGCCTTGGCGCTGTGGCCGTGGATGATGTCGAAGGGCCCCAGGCGCGCGATCAAACGGCGCAGGCCAATCAGGGCGCCGATGTCCCAGGGGCCGACGGCGCGGCGCAGGGGCAGGCGTTCGAGGTGTCGGAGGGGGAGGGCGGCGGCCTCGGCTTCGAAGCGCGGCTCGGCCCGGGTCGGCGAATAGATCAGGGAAACGGCGTGGCCGTTCTCGATCAGACCCTGGGCCAGATCGACGACATGACGCCCGGAGCCGCCGCCGGACGGCTCTATCACCAGCAGTATGCGCACCCCACGTCCCCCGCGGATCGTATCGGTATGCAACCGACACGATCTACGGAAAACGTCAAGGTTGTAGGGTTAGTTTACCGTGGCCTTGACGATCTTGCCCGGCGCGCGCGGCGGCTCGCCCTTGGGCAGGGCGTCGACGTGTTCCATGCCGGATTCGACCTGGCCCCAGACCGTGTACTGGCGGTCCAGGAAGGTGGCGTCGTCGAAGACGATGAAGAACTGCGAGTTGGCGCTGTTCGGATCCGAGGTGCGGGCCATCGAGCAGACGCCGCGCACGTGCGGCTCGGCCGAGAACTCGGCCTTCAGGTTCGGCTTCTTGGAACCCGAGGTGCCGGTGCCGGTCGGGTCGCCGCCCTGGGCCATGAAGCCGGGGATCACGCGGTGGAAGACGACGCCGTCGTAGAAGCCTTCCGAGGCCAGTTCGGTGATGCGTTCGACATGGCCGGGGGCCAGGTCCGGGCGCAGTTTGATGACCACGTCGCGGGCTTCGCCGTCGCCGGTGTCCAGGGTGAAGGTCAGGGTGTCGGCCATTTCGGTCGTCCTCTTGGGGGTTGATTTGAGGCGGGACATAGCCCGCAACGCCGGTCGGGGCTATGTGGGAACGATGAGTGAAGATGAAAAGCCGCAGGAACGTCGCCGAATGGTGAGGCCGCCCACGGGCGGAACCGCCGCCGGGCGCGGCATGGGCACTAAAATGAAGACGGCCGACACCAAGTCGATGTCGAGCCAGCAGTGGATCAAGCGCCAGCTGTCCGACAAGTGGTCCGAGAAGGCGCGGGCCGAAGGCTGGCGCTCGCGCGCCGCCTTTAAACTGATCGAGATCGACGACCGGTTTCATCTGATCAAGCGCGGCAGCAAGGTCATCGACCTGGGCGCGGCGCCGGGCGGCTGGATCCAGGTGGCGGTCAATCGCGGGGCCGGCGCGGTGGCCGGGGTCGATCTGCTGATGATCGAGCCGGTGCCTGGCGCGACCCTGTTTCAGGCGGACTTCACCCATCCGGGCGTGGACCAGCAGCTGATCGACGCCATCGGCGGGGCGCCGGATCTGGTGCTGTCTGACATGGCGCACAATACGGTCGGCCATCGCCAGACCGACCACCTGAAGATCATCGCCCTGATCGAGATCGCCGCCGACTTCGCCATCCGCACCCTGCGGCCGGGCGGGAATTTCGTGTCCAAGAACTTCCAGGGCGGCGACGCCGGCGGGGTTCTGGCGCGGCTGCGCGAAGAGTTCGAGACGGTCAAATACGTCAAGCCGGCGTCCAGCCGGAAAGACAGCGCCGAGGTGTTTCTGGTGGCGCTGAACAAGCGGTGAGGAATGCCCGCGGGCTCCGGACTTGCGCTACGAGCCTGCGAGCCGGCTCGTTGAGCGGACACCCCAGTATGGGCGCCACGGATCTCCTTTTTTGATCGAGTTCGCTTAGACTTCGTCAGCTATATGCTGAGGAATGCATAGATGAATCCGGACCGTAACCAAACATTCGCTGATCTCTGTGTTTCTCACATGAACACAGATCAACTAAAGTCGACGTTGCTGGGCTATATTAGCCCTGCAAGCAACCGGTGGACCGCTCAGCGCAAGGTGGCTGCTTTGACTCTGGTCCGTACGCGTCTGTTGGCCGAGGAAGAGCTGTGTCGCACCTATGGCGTCGGTCAAGGTGAGTTGGCGGCCTGGGGGCGCAATTTCGACGAACGGGGCATCGAAGGGTTGATGGCCACCAAGTTAAAGCCTCGGCGCCGGACGCCGCGTCGGTGAATGGGGCTGGGGGAATGGGGCAGAGCGGCGCGCGCGATATCTTCTTCCATATCCGGTTGGTTGGGCGTCAGTGGGACAGGGATCTGTTGCAGCTCGCCTTTTTAAGCGGCGGTGGGGATGTGGTCATATCCACATTCGCATGGAGTCCGGTGACGGACGTGCAGACCGAAAGAATGGTCGGCGCGTCCGTTCTGAAAGTTCTGGGCCCTGTGACCCCGTCCGTGGGTTTTATGACGCCGCTGATCCATCAGGTTTGCCTGGGCGCAAACCTGATCGCCATGGATATCGACCGACAACGTCGATTGGTCCCGTCTGGATGTCTGACTGCCGCCAGAAGCGTCACTGAACTGCCTGCGCATCTTGCCCCCCTTGTTCAAGAGGGGGGGGCGACCGGCGAGGTGCTTTCAGAGGCCATCGACCGCACGCAAGATGCGGTGACGGTCACCTTTCGGCTGCTTTACCTATGGTCCGGCGCGCGTCCGCAAGGGCGCCATATGCCGATGCTTCATGAGCGATGGGAAGGTCTTCAAGTATGCGGGCGGTGATGTCGTCTTGCACGGCATTGCCTGAATAGTAGTGCAATCCGTCGTCGCCGCGAGTGATGCTGCCTTCCGCCACGAGTTTAGCGACCTTACGGCGCACCGTCTCTCTGGGAATGTTCGTGATATCGGAGATAGAAAGCAAATTGACACCCTGCGGGCGACGTCTGAACGGTTTGTCTATAGATTGAGCATGAACCATCATTTGGTGGTAATCAGAAGTAAGGAGAAGGGCGTAAAGAATCAAATATTCTTCAAAATCGCCGCCATGTTTGGTTCTGATGTTTCGCAAAAGTTCAAATAACTTACGCCCAATATTGTATTTAAATCTATGATGAGTTAAAGACTCTTCTTTTTGTCTTGTTTTTATTTCATTTATGTCAATTGGATTTAAAATTGATTCATTTGTATCGGTATTACCAGAAAAGTGAGCGTCAAACATTGTAGCCCCTCAGCAAGCTCATTACCGAATTCGATAAAGTACAACCTATATATGTATGTTTACTTAAATGCAGTATGGTTACCGCCCAAATTGGGCGCCGTGGAGCGGCTTGTAGTTTGTATTGGCGCTGTCGATATTTGAAGGTGTGGGAAGTGCACGTTAAGATTGAGGAGTTTGCCGGGCCTCGCCTTAACGTAGCCCCTAGGCTGCGTCGGGCGGCGATTTGCGTGTCCGCTTCTGATGGCGTCACATTTCGCGAGGCGGAAGCAGCGGCCCGTGGCGCGCCGATAACCCGGTTCCGAAGCGGTATGCTCTGCCAAGCGGGGTGGCCTGACTTGCAATCGTTATCGCCGTGGGCGTGTCGCCTGTGACGACGGGGCCGTTGGCTGTTCTGCCAGGCAGGGCGCGGCTATCACTACGGCCACGGAACGCCCAAATTTAGCGGGCGGAAAGATCGTTATCTTTTGATCGCTGCTGACTTCGCCATCCGCACCGTGCGGGCAGGGCGGGAATTTCGCGTCCAAGAACTTCCAGAGCGGCGATGCAGGTGGGGCCGCGCGCCGGCCGAGGCTTAGGCCGTCGCCGGCTGCCGGCTGGTGCGGCGTTCCTCGATCCGCGACCAGATGCGGTCGTGGAAGGTGAAGAAGACCGTTTGGACCAGGGGTTCGATCACGCCGATGGCCAACGCGGTGCGGATGTCCTGGGTCAGGGCGAAGGCGACGGCTACGGCGACGGTGAAGTGCATGACGCCGTAGGTGACGGTCTTGACCGCCACCTGTTTGAACGAGCGGGGCAGGGCGTGGCTGTGGCCCTGGTGGTCATGGACGCGGGTCTGTTCGTCCGGCGACATGATGTCGAGCCGGGCGGTGAAGGCCTCGGCCGCCTCTTCGATGTTCGAGGCCATGCGGCGGCGTTCGATCCGGTGCCAGACGCGGTCGTGAATCGAATAGGCGATGGTCTGGAAGAAGGGTTCGACCATCCCGACCGCCAGGGCGATGCGCCAGTCGCGGGTGATGGCGAAGGCCACCAAAACGGCCACCACAAGGTGCATGACGCCGTAGCTGGCGATCTTCAAAGCCAGTTTGCGCGCGGTGCTGAGGATGACGCCGACCATGCTGCAAGAATGGTCATTGGCCGTCTCGGTTGCAAACCAATAAAATCTATCGGGTCGATAAGCGGCAAGACCCTTGCCGTAGCCCCCCGCACCCCGTTATACGCGGCCCGCAAAACGGAGACTCCCTATGGAGATACGCGAAGGACTGACCTTCGATGATGTTTTGCTCGAACCCGGCCCGTCCGAGTTCATGCCGGCGATGGTCGATGTCTCGACCCAGCTGACACGCGACATCAAACTGAACATCCCGCTGCTGTCGTCCGCGATGGACACGGTGACGGAAAGCCGCCTGGCCATCGCCATGGCCCAGTCCGGCGGCCTGGGCGTGCTGCACCGGAACATGACCGTCGAGGAGCAGGCCGATCAGGTCCGCGCCGTGAAGCGGTATGAAAGCGGCATGGTGGTCAACCCCGTGACCGTGGCCCCGACCACGACGCTCGGCGAAGTGCGTGAGATCGTCGCCGCCAAGAAGATCACCGGCTTCCCGGTGGTCGATCCGGCGACGGGCAAGCTGGTCGGGATGTTGACCCATCGGGATATGCGCTTCGAAAGCGACCTGAACGTCACGGCCGCCTCGCTGATGACGACGGGCGACCTGATCACGGTGCGTGAGGGCGCCGGCAAGGAAGAGGCGCGCCAACTGCTGAAGACCCGCAAGATCGAGCGGGTCATCGTGGTGGACGAAGATTATCGGGCCGTCGGCCTGATCACCATGAAGGACATCGAGAAGGCCCAGGCCTTCCCCCATGCGGCCAAGGACGACCAGGGTCGTCTGCTGGTCGGTGCGGCCTCGACCGTAGGCGACGCCGGATACGAGCGGGCCATGGCTCTGGCCGACGCCGGCGTAGATGTGGTGGTGATCGACACCGCCCACGGTCACTCGGCCTCGGTCGCCCAGGTGGTCGAGCGGATCAAACGCGAGAACAACCGGCTGCAGATCATCGCAGGCAATGTCGCCACCTATGACGCGACGCGGGCTCTGATCGACGCGGGCGCGGATGCGGTCAAGGTCGGCATCGGTCCGGGCTCCATCTGCACCACCCGCATCGTCGCGGGCGTGGGCGTGCCGCAACTGACGGCCGTGATGGACTCGGCACGGGCCGCCAAGGGTACGGGCGCTTCGGTCATCGCCGACGGCGGGATCAAATATTCGGGCGACCTGGCCAAGGCCATCGCGGCCGGCGCCAATGTGGCCATGATGGGTTCGATGTTCGCCGGCACCGACGAAAGCCCCGGCGAGGTCTTCCTCTACCAGGGCCGGTCCTACAAGTCGTACCGCGGCATGGGTTCGGTCGGCGCCATGGCGCGCGGCTCGGCCGACCGCTACTTCCAGAAGGAAGTCTCGTCCGAGAAGCTGGTGCCCGAGGGCATCGAGGGCCAGACGCCGTACAAGGGGCCGATAACCCCGGTTCTGCACCAACTGGTCGGGGGGCTGCGCGCCTCCATGGGCTATGTCGGCGCCGGCACCATCGCCGACTTCCAGGAGCGCGCCCGCTTCGTGCGCATCACCGGCGCGGGCCTGCGGGAGAGCCACGTCCACGACGTGATGATCACGCGCGAGGCGCCGAACTATCGGCAAGGATAGTGTTTTAGCCCGTCATCCTCGGGCTTGTCCCGAGGATCCATAATCCCGGTGTTCGACGGCTGGTTTCCGACCTCAGATGTCGGTGTTTATGGATCCTAGGCACAGGGCCTAGGATGACGGTTTGGAGGATAAGGCCATGACGACCGAACTGACCTATCTGGCCCTGACGCTGATCCTGGCGCTGGTGCAGGTCTTCCTGCCGGCCGGGGCGCGGACGGTCGAGTTCGGTTTGAAGTGGAACGCGGGTCCGCGCGACGAGACGCCGGCTGCGACCAAGCCGCTGACCGGTCGTCTCGAGCGGGCCCAGGCCAACCTGTATGAAACCCTGCCGCTGTTCATCGGCGCGGTGCTGATCGCCCATGTGATCGGGGCGTCCAGCGTCCTGACCGTGTGGGGTTCGGCCCTCTATTTCTGGGCGCGCGTCGTTTATGTGCCGTTCTACGCCCTTGGCGTTCCCTATATCCGGTCGCTGGTCTGGCTGGTCTCGCTTGCGGGACTGGCCATGGTCCTGGCCTCCCTATTTCTTTGATCTCTGAAAGTCCGCATTGACCCCAGCCGCCCGTCTCGCCGCCGCCGCCTCCGTCCTGGACTCCATCGCCCAGGGCAACCAACCGGCGGAAACCGTCCTGAAAGCCTGGGGGACCGCCAACCGCTATGCCGGGTCCAAGGATCGGCGGGCCATCGCCGATCATGTCTACAAGGTGCTGCGCGCGCGCGGCCGCCTGTCGTGGATCATGGGCGGACGCGAGGATGGCCGGGCCCTGGTGATCGGATCGCTGCACGCCATTGACGGCCTGTCGGTGGACGAGATCGAGGCTCTGCACTCGGGCGACGGCTATGGCCCGCGGCCCCTGTCGAAACAGGAGCGCAGCCGGATCACGGCGGGGCAGGGCGAACTGCCCGGCTGGGTCGCGGCGGGCCTGCCCGAGTTCGTGGTCGAGGATTTCAAGGCGACCTTCGGGGAGCGCTGGGCGGAAGAGGCCCACGCCCTGATGGCGCCGCGCGCGCCCATCGACCTGCGGGTCAATGATGCGGCCGCCACGGTGGACGAGGTTGAGGCCGAGCTGAAGGCCGCCGGGCTTGAGGTGTCGCGTACGCCCTGGTCCGTCCAGGGCCTGCGCGTGCCGTCGGAGCCGCCGCCCAACATCCAGGCCCTGGAGGGCTTCAAGGCCGGCAAGTTCGAGATCCAGGACGAGGGCAGCCAGGTCGTCTGCTGGCTGGCCGGCGCGCAACCCGGCGCGACGGTGGTGGACTATTGCGCCGGCGGCGGCGGCAAGACCCTCGGTCTGGCTCAGGCCATGACGGGGCAGGGCAAGTTGATCGCCTCCGATGTGGTCAACAAGCGGCTCGAGAACATCCGGCCCCGCCTGCAACGCGCGGGCGTCGAGGCCGAGCTGGTGCTGATCGGCCAGAACGGGGGCGGGCTGGAAGCCGTCAACGGCCAGGCCGATCTGGTCTTAGTCGACGCCCCCTGTTCGGGATCGGGCACCTGGCGTCGCCGGCCTGAAGACGCCTGGCGTCTGACGGCCGAAGAGGTCGAGAAGCTGCACGCGCTTCAGGTCCGCATCCTGAGCCAGGCGACCAAGCTGGTGAAGCCGGGCGGCCGTCTGGTCTATGTCACCTGTTCGATGCTGGCGCGCGAGAACGAGGCCAGCGCCGACGCCTTTGAGGCCGCCAACCCCGACTTCCGCCCCGTTCCCGTCGCCGACGTCCTGTCAGCGCCGCAACTGACCGAGGCCGCGCGGGCCAGGTTCGCCGAACTGGCGTCCGGCGCGCGTTTGCGCCTGTCGCCGGCCTCGGCCGACACCGACGGCTTCTTCGCCGCCGTCTATCAGCGCGCCGCCTGATGGGGGCTGGGCTGGCGCAGTATGGCGAGGTTTCAGTCCTCCACGTCATGGCTGCGCCCGCCGAATACGGCGACCATCTGCGCGCGCGCATCCAGCCCCTGATGACCGGCGTCGGCCCGGTCGAGGCCGCCGTCGTCCTGACCGCCGCCCTGGCGCGACTGGAGGCGGCGGGCGACCTGCCGGACCTGATCGTGTCGCTGGGGTCGTGCGGCTCGCGGGTGCTTCAGCACGCCTGCGTCTATCAGGCCGCGTCGGTCGCCTATCGCGACATGGACGCCAGCGTCCTGGGTTTCGCCAAGGGCGTGACCCCGCTGCTGGATCAGCCTGCGATCCTGCCCCTGCCGTGCCCCATCCCCGGCGTGCCGACCGCCACCCTGTCGACCGGGGCCAATGTCGTCTCCGGCGCCGCCTATGACGCCATAGACGCCGAAATGGTGGACATGGAGACCTGGGCCCTGGTCCGGTCGGCCCAGACCTTCGGTGTGCCTCTGATCGCCCTGCGCGGCGTGTCTGACGGCCACGTCGAACTGAAGGCGCTGGAGGACTGGACCTCGACCCTGCATCATGTGGACGAGAACCTGGCCGCCGCCCTGAACCGTCTGATCGCCGTGCTGGAGGCCAAGGGCCTCGCCGCGCTTGAAATTCCGGCCTCACAAGGCCAAGACCCCGCGCAACTCTCCCCGGATTCGATCACGCCATGACCACGCCGCACGACCACCAGAAGGTCCTCATCGTCGATTTCGGCAGCCAGGTGACGCAGCTGATCGCGCGCCGCCTGCGCGAAGCCAGCGTCTATTGCGAAATCCATCCGTTCCAGAAGGCCGAGGCGGCGCTGGCGGGGATGAACCCGGCGGCCATCATCCTGTCGGGCGGTCCCGAGAGCGTGCACGAAGAGGGCAGCCCCCGCGCGCCCCAAGCCGTGTTCGAGGCCGGGGTGCCGGTGCTGGGCATCTGCTACGGCGAGATGACCATGTGCGAACAGCTGGGCGGCAAGGTCGAGGGCGGCCACACCCGCGAGTTCGGCCGCGCCGAGATCACGGTCGAAAAGGCTTCCCCCCTGCTGGCCGATTTGGCCCCTGTGGGCGAGGAGGAGACGGTTTGGATGAGCCACGGCGACAAGATCGTCGCCATCCCCGAAGGCTTCGACGTCGTCGCCTCTTCGGCCGGTTCGCCCTATGCGGTGATCGCCGACGAGACCCGTCGCTTCTACGGCGTGCAGTTCCACCCGGAGGTGATGCACACCCCGCGCGGCCACCAGATGCTGAAGAACTTCACCCACGGCATCGCCGGGCTGAAGGGCGACTGGACCATGGCTGCCTATCGCGACGAGAAGATCGCTCAGATCCGCGAACAGGTCGGCGACGCCAAGGTGATCTGCGGCCTGTCCGGCGGCGTCGACAGTTCGGTCGCGGCCGTGCTGATCCACGAGGCCATCGGCGACCAGCTGACTTGCGTCTTTGTGGACACCGGCCTGCTGCGCAAGGACGAGGCGAAACAGGTGACCACCCTGTTCCGCGAGCACTACAATATCCCGCTTGTACACGTTGATGCGTCGAAGGAATTCCTCGGTGAACTGGCGGGTCAGTCGGACCCGGAGACCAAGCGCAAGATCATCGGTCGGGTCTTCATCGAGGTTTTCGACCGCGAGGCGAACAAGATCGAGGGCGCCGAGTTCCTGGCCCAGGGCACCCTCTATCCCGACGTGATCGAGAGCGTGTCCTCGTCCAGCGGCAAGGCCCACGTCATCAAGAGCCACCACAATGTCGGCGGCCTGCCGGACTATATGAAGCTCAAACTCGTCGAGCCCCTGCGCGAACTGTTCAAGGACGAAGTCCGCGCCCTGGGCCGCGAACTGGGCCTGACCGACGCCTTCGTGGGCCGCCACCCCTTCCCCGGACCGGGCCTGGCCATCCGCATCCCCGGCGAAATCACGCCCGAGGCCGTCGAGACCCTGCAACAGGCCGACGCCATCTATCTGGACGAGATCCGCAAGGCCGGCCTGTACGACAGCATCTGGCAGGCCTTCGCCGTCCTGTTGCCCGTGAAGACGGTGGGCGTCATGGGCGACGCCCGCACCTACGAAAAGGTCCTGGCCCTGCGGGCGGTCTCCTCCACCGACGGCATGACCGCCGACTTCTACCAGTTCCCCTGGGACGTCCTCGCCAAGACCGCCACGCGCATCATCAATGAAGTCCGCGGCGTGAACCGGGTGGTCTATGACGTGACGTCGAAGCCGCCCGGGACGATTGAGTGGGAGTGAGGGGCGGCCGTAATTCGTTCCCAAAGGCTACCATGCTCGGCAAGCTCTTCGAAGCGGGTGATCTGCGGTAGAAAAACTACGGGATTGGGGAAGCAAGTCCCCGTTCTTGGTTAAACCGTTAAAGGCTTGCCATTTGGCTCTCAGTTTGAGGCGTCCTGAACGACGAACAACATCCCGACAGCCTCGGCCGTCTAATCACCACGGCGCAGACTGTGTTGGGCAGGCCCGCCGCCGCGCCGTCAGACGACGGCGCGGCGGGATAAGAAGGTGCTACTGCGCTTCGGCGTATAGACGGTTGACCGTGTTCCAGTTCACGACGGTCCACCAGGCGGTGAGGTAGTCGGCGCGCTTGTTCTGGTACTTCAGATAATAGGCGTGTTCCCAGACGTCGACGGCCAGGACGGGGGCGCCGCGGACTTCGACGACGTCCATCAAGGGATTGTCCTGGTTGGCCGTCGAGGCGATCTGCAGCTTGCCGTCCTTGACGATCAACCAAGCCCAGCCGGAGCCGAAGCGGGTCGTGGCGGCCTGGTTGAAGGCGGCTTTGAAAGCGTCCATCGAGCCGAAATCTCGGGTGATGGCGGCCGACAACTCGGCGGACGGTTCGCCGCCCTGACCGATCGGTGCCATCAGGGTCCAGAACAGGCTGTGGTTCCAGTGGCCGCCGCCGTTGTTGCGGATGGCCGGCGGCAGGGTGGAGACGCGGCCCAGGAGGTCTTCGATGGAGACGCCGGCGAGCGCGGGGTTGGCGGTCACCGCCCCATTCAGATTGTCGACATAGGCCTTGTGGTGCCGGTCGTGATGGATCCGCATGGTTTCGGCGTCGATGGCCGGTTCGAGCGCCTCATAGGCGTAGGGGAGGGCCGGGAGGGAGAAGACGGCCGCCGCTTGGGCCTGGGTCGAAGCGGCGGGCGAGGGCGTCGTCTGGGCCTGAACGGGCGCGACCGCGAGCGCGGCCAGCGCCAGAATCGAAGTGAGGGCGATGGGTCTGATCATGAGAAATCTCCTAAAGTGTCACGCGTGAACGCCCAGGATAGACCAAACGCCCGCCCCTGCGACGCTTTGCACCGGCCTCCAACTGACCGGGTGGCGCAGGGACGGGCGCTGGGCCCTCAGAAGCGGGTCTTCACGCGGCAAGGGGCGGACGAGTCAGCTCCGCGCCGAGCGCGCCGTCTCGGCGAAGGCGTGGATGAACTCGGCGTGCCAGTCCCTGACGTTCGCGACCACGGCGGCCGGCGCGGTATCCGGCGTGCCGGCGTTGAGCGGAGGCTCCGGCGCATATTCCGCGAGAAGTTGGGTCGTCTGGGCGCAGTCGAGCGGACGAAGCCGCCTGAGCAGTTCCAGGCCCAGGTCGAGACCCGCCGACACGCCGGCGCCGGTCGCGCGGTTGCGGTCGATGACCATCCGTTCGTCCACCTCGATCGCGCCGAAACGCTCGAGAAGCGGCCGTCCGATCCAATGGGAAGTGGCGCGGTAGCCACGCAACAGACCGGCTTGACCAAGCAGGAGGGAGCCGGTGCAGACGCTGGTGACCCAGCCCGCGCGCGAGCCCCGGTCGGCTAGGAAGTCCAGCGTCGCGTCGTCTCGCATCGCCGCCAGGGTCCCCGTCAGGCCGCCGCCCGTCAGCAGGATGTCGAGGTCGCGCGGACAACTGTCGAAACTGGCGGTCGGGGTGATGATGAGGCCGCTGTCGCTGGTGACCGGCGCTTCGGTCCTGGCGACCAGATGAATGGTCGCCCCCATCATCCCCGCCAGGAAGAATTGCGGGCCGACGATGTCGAGCGCCGTCATCTGGTCGTAGATCAGGATGCCGATTTGCTCGGCGCCGACCCACGAGGGGGGAATTCCGCTCATGTCCATGGCTGGTTCCTCGCCCGCCGAGAGGGCGGGCGAGGGCGTTTTCACTTTATCCTGGGCCAGGGCCGCGCCGGCGAGGAGGGGGCTTAGTCCCGGCGTGAGCGCCATCAGTTGAAGCAGGCTTCTGCGGTCTGTCATGATCGTGGCCCCTAGAACGCCGCGCGCAGCGTGACGGCGACGGTGCGGGGCGCGCCGAGCGCAATCCAGTCGGACGAGAACTGGTGGCTGCCGGTGTAATACAGCTCGTCGAAGACATTGTTGAGGTTGAGCTGCAGCGTGGTGTCGGGTCCGACGGATCGCAGCGAATAGGCCGCCATCAGGTCCACACGGGCATAGGCGGGCAGTTGGAAGGTGTCGCCGATATCGCCGGCGCGTTCGCCCTGGTAGAAGACGCCGCCGCCGACGGTCCAATCCCGGTCGATGACGTAGCGGCCCCACAGGCTCGCGGCATTGGTGGGGACGTTGGCGAGCCGGACCCCGCTGTAAGGGCCGTCGTCCAGCACCTCGGTCTCGGTATAGGCATAGGAGCCAATGACCGAGAGCCGCGACGAGACCTGACCGATGACATCGAGTTCGAGACCGCGCGAACGGGCCTTGCCGATCGTCTGAACGATCGGGAACAGAGAGAAGTCGGCGCGGTTGCGCTTGGTCAGTTCATAGGCCGCCAGGGTCGCGTTGAAGCGGCCATCGGCGGCGACGTATTTGTAGCCGATCTCCGTCTGGCGCGACTTCTCGGGGTCCAGAGCCGTGCCGTCGAAGTTGCGCCCGTTGTTGGCCGACAACGCCTCCTGATACTGGGCATAGATCGACTGACCGGGCCTGAACGCCCAGACTAGGCCGATGCGCGGCGTGGTGAAGGAGATGTCGTTCGGCTCGACGTCGGCGGAGGCGTAGACGGCGCTGGTCGAGTCATGGCGCAAGGCCAGGACGGCGTGCAGCCCGCTGCCGAAGTCGATCTGGTCCTGGGCGAAGACGCTGACCCAGCGGTTGCGGTCGATCCGGTCATCAGCGACCGATAGCGCTGGATCCAGGGACGGGGCGTTGCCGAGAACCGGATTGTTCACGTCCACCGATGTGATCTGCTGAAGGTAGGCGACGCCGGTCTTTTCGCCCTCATAGGCGTCGACGCCGAACAGAAGCTGATGGCTCCAGCGACCGGTGCGGACCTTGCCGAACAGCTCGACCGTGCCCTGGTTCAACGTGTAGTCAGCGTTCGGGCGGATGTTGAAATAATAGCGGCACATATTGGCGCCCGTCCCGTCGCAGGTCTGACCGGGATTGAGACCATAATCGACGCGATAGGTCGCCAGGTCAGCTTCGACCAGGTCGGCGCGGATGACCACGCCCCGCGCCTTAAGTTCCCAGTCGGCGTTGAAGGCGTGGCGCGCCTCCAGCAGCGCCGATACGCTTTCGGTGCTGGAGAGGTTGGGCGAGTCGTTGAACTGACGCGAACGTGGCAGGTCCGCCGGCCGGTTCCCGATGGCGGGGACGCCGTAGTCGGTGCGGTAGTCCTGATCGATATAGTTCAGGGTCAGGGACACGGTGTTGTCAGCGTCGGGCGCCCAGGAGAGGCCTGCGTTGACGGCGGCGACCCGTTCCTCGACGAAATCGCGATCGGACTCTGTGGTGAAATAGGAGGCCGAGGCCTTGCCGATCAGGGTTTGATCGGCATTCAGCGCCCCGCCGCCCTGGATCACGGAGCGTGACAGCCCATAGCTGCCCAGGGTCTGTGAGACGCTGAACTGACGCTCGGCGGCAAACTGGCGCGACACGACGTTGACGATGCCGCCCGGCTCGGCGCGTCCGTAGAGGACGGTGTTCGGACCCTTGACCACCTCGACCTGTTCGACGTCAGCCATATTGACCGGCAGGCCCGAGACCTTGACCCCGTCAAGGTAGTAGGTCGAAGCCCCGCTCATGGCGCCCGAGGCCGACATGGACGTCGTGCTGAAGCCGCGCAGGATCAGTAGCGGCTGAGTCGAGCCGTTGAAGCCGAAGTCGGTGGATACGCCGGCGACGTTGCGGACCGCGTCGGTCAGGACCAGGGCGTTCTGGTCGTTCAACACGGCGCGCGGCACGACCTGGACAGACTGGGGCGTCAGCAGGATGGGAGTGGTCGTGCGGGTTGCGGCCGTGCTCTCGGCCGAGACGTAGCGGTCAGCGGTGACGACGACTTCCTCAAGCGTGGTCGCCGCCTGGGACGTCTGCGGCGCCGATTGGGCCAGGACGGGGTCGGCGAGCGCTACAGCGACGCCGGCGAGGAGGAGGGTCTTGAAGGTCATGATAGGCCTTGGGGAAACTGGCCGGATGGCCATGGTTTGAGGAGAGAGGCGGTGGTCGTCAGGCGTGGTGAGACTGATGGTCGTGCATCGTGCAGCCGCAGGCCCCCGCCGGCGTCGGTCCTTTCACCGTCTTAGGCTGGGCCTGAAGATCGCCCGGCAGGGGGATGGCGAAGGCGAGGGCGGCGGCGGCGAGGATGGAGGCGCCGATCAGGGCGAGGCGGGCGGCGAGGGGCATGGTCTGTCTCTTGTGTGGATAGGTGCGCGCGAACGCGTCACTGTCAGGAATGGCCGGGATCGCCGGCCCAGAGGGCCGGATCGACAGGGGCGGCGAGGGCGGTGCGGCTGGACCAGATCCGGGTGGGCGCGGTGGAGGCCGCGAGACCGCCCCGGCGGGCCAAGGCCAGGGCGGCCTCCAGGGCCTCTCGAAGGTCCTGGCTCTGCGCCGGGCCGAGCCAGCCGCCGATGCGATGGCTGCGCTGTGCGGCGTGGACGACGAACCCCGGCACGGCGCGGCGATCCCTGCAAATGGGGTCGATCTTCAACCAGGCGGTCGGCAACCGATCGACCGTGACCCGGCCGCCGATCCGGGTCGTGACCTCCAGCCTGTCGGCGAAGAGGTGGAGTTCTTCGGATCGTTCGCTCGCCCAGCGGCGATAGGCGCGGCTCGCTAGCGCCAGCGCGCTCAGCTCGACCAGGAACAAGACCGACACGATCGGCTCGCCCTGCACCATGAAGGGCAGACTGAGGGCGACGGCGACGAGTGCGAAGAGGATCAGGATGAGGTTGGTCGACCGCCCGTCGGTCTGATGGGGATGAATGACGGCATGCAGCAGCACTGGAGGCGCGACGTCATGGGGCGCGTCCGCGGCGAGCGGTGCGGCGGTCTCCCATGGACCGCGCGATGATAGATGGAGCACAGGGGCCTCCCTCGAATGACCGGACAAACCGGCGCGCGAGGCGGCCGGCGGCTCAGATCATCAGGATGGGCGGACCTCGAAGAGGCGGCGGCGGACCGCGTGGATTGCGCTGGTCGCGGTGGACGGCGACGGGGATCGCGACGGGGCTGACGATCCAGGGCGTCCGCGAGGGTGCGACGGGGGCGGCGTCGTCAGGCGCGATGGCGGCGACGCCGACGAAGGCGCAGACCGCCTCGGCCTTGCGGTCTTCAGGATGCTCGGGTTTGTCGATGGGCCGGCCGTCAGCATCGACGACGACGGTTTGCAGACCGCCCGACCCGCAAAGGACGAGTTCAACGCCGTCGCCCTGCGCTTCCAGCATATAGCCTGTCGGCAGCAGGGCGCGGAACGTCAGGGCGAACAGCAGGGCGCACAACGCGATCGCGAAGCCGAGGCCGTCCTCCTGTCTGTCGTTCCGTGCGCGCATGGCTGGATGTCAGGCTTTCGTCATCACCGGATCAGAAGCGGTAGCTCAGGCTGACCGAGGCGTTGCGGCCCTCGCCCGGCAGGATGTAGCGCGACACATGGACGTGGCTGCCGGCGAAATACGCCTCGTCCAGCAGGTTCTCGATGTTGAGCTGGAGTTCGAGCGGTCGGCCGTTAAGGCTGAAGTTGTAGGCTTGGACGGCGTCGACGCGGACGTAGCCGGGCAGGCGTGTCGCGTTCGCGCCGTCGGCGAACCGCTCGCCCTGGGCGTAGAGCCCCAGGCCTGTGCGCCACTGCGGCGTCCAGCGCATCTGGCCGAACAGGCTGCCGCTGTGGTCGGCCACATTGGGAATCTGCTTGCCCGGATAGAGGGCCCCATCCAGGTATCGGGCGTCGGTATAGGCGTAGGCGAGGTTGACGGAGAGGCGGTTGGTCACCTGTCCCGCCGCAGAGACTTCGACGCCCTTGGATCGCGCCTTGCCACCGACAAGGAAGCGGCCTGCGGCCGATGGGTCGCCTGAGATCATATTGTCATGGTCAAGCTGATAGAGGGCCACGTCGGCGCGCAGCCGTCCGCCGTCGTCGAACTTCCAGCCGATCTCATATTGCTCGGAATGCCGGAGCGGCACGGACTCGCCGCTGGCTTGCAGTACGGGCTGGAAGGCGCTGCCGCTGCTGTAGGAGGCGTGGAGCATCTGGCTGTTGGATAAGGCGTAGGTGACGCCCAGGCGCGGCGTGACGCGGGTCTCCGTCACGGGTTTGGCGACTCCGACCACGCCATAGGTCGAGTCCAGGTCCACGAACTGGGCCCCGACGACGAGACCCAGTCGCCCGATCTCCATCCGGTCTTGAAGGCTGAACAGGGTGCTTTGCGTATCCTGTTTAGTCAGTGTCCGCGTCAGAGTTCCGGTCGGGGCGGTGACCCGTCCATAAACCGGGGCAAACACATTGATCGGCGCATTGTTGACGGCCGGAACGCTTAGCGACGGCAGGTCGAGCGTCTCGGTATAGTACTCAGCGCCCGCATAGAGGTTGTGGGTCACGGGGCCGGTCGCGACCTCGGCGGTCCATGACAGTGCGACAGAGTCGATCTTGCGCCGGCCGTTCGGCTCGTAGGCGGTTACGCGGTTGTAGGTCCCTGTCGGCTGCCCCGCCGTGACCGAGAAGATCGAGTTGCGGATCGACACCGTGTGGCTGTCCATATGGGTGTAGTCCATGGCGACCCGGCCAAGCGGCAGCTTGTAATCGCCGTGAAGGCTGTAGACCCGGTTGTCCGTGCTTGAGTCGGCGAAGGGTTCGCTGAGCTGGCGGTCCAGGGGCACGTCCACGACACTGCCGTTGAGCGCGGGCAGGCCGAAGTCAGGGTTGTAGGTCTGGTTGGTCGCCTCGAAGTCGAGGCTTATCCGGTAACGGTCTGCGTCGGATTTCGACAGGCCCAGCTTCAGGCCATCCAGTTTATCCTTCACATGCCGCCACTCGTCCTCGGCGGAACTGACCAGGATTAGGCGCCCGGCGATACCATGCTCGCGCGACAGGACGCGGTTGAGGTCGATCCAGGTCTCGCGAGCGTTGTTCTGGCCGACGCGGGCATAGGCCATGCCGAAGTCGCTGAGTTGGGCCGACTTGGTCACCAGCTCCACCGTACCGCCCGGCTCCGAGCGGGTTGAGGCGGCGGCGCCCGGTCCGCGCAGGACATTGATCTGGTCCACGAACGCCGGGGTGAAGGCATAGTTCGACAGGCGCACCCCGTCGCGCAGGATCCGACTGCTCTGGGTGCCGCTGTCGGCGATCGAGCCGCGCAGGACCACGACCTGCGAATGGCTGCCGACGAAGCTGAGGTCGGCCTGAGCGCCGGGCACATTGCGCAGGGCGTCGAGCAGGGTCGTGCCCCCCTGTTCGAGCAGGGTGGTGGTCTGCACCGTCGAGATCGAGGCCGGCGTTTCGAGGAAGGTCGCGGGCGCGCCGAGCGCAAGGTCCGCGCCGGTCCGTTGTCCGGTGACGACCACCTCGTCGAGCGCCGCGGGGCTATCCGACGTTTGCCGGACGGCCTGGGCGAGGGCGGATGTCGTTGATGCGAGCAGAGCGCTGGCGAGAAGCAGAGTCTTGAACGTCATTGGGTGTCCTTGGACGGGACGTCGAAGCGGACCTGTCCTTTGTGTGTCACTGTGCGGCCTGGGCGCCGGGCATCGGGGGAGCGTTGCGCTCGCTGTCAGCAGCGCGAGCGGCGCCGCTGACAGCGAGCGACGTGAGGCGTGCTTAGAGCAGGGAACGGTCCGCGCCGTTCAGGCGATCGGCGGAGCCGTTGGCGGCGGCCGCACACCTGCGCGCAATGCAGGCGGCGGGGCGACGGAAGCGACCAGAGCCGGTTGCATCGCGATGATGCGCGATGGCGGCGCGGTAAGAGTCCCGGGCGGAGGCGGCGGCAGGGCCGTAAAGTTCGCCACAATGCAAGAGGCGCACTTCAGGCTGTCCATCGGCGTCGGTTTTTCGGGCCGGGGCGCGCCGTCAACGTCATAGACGACGATGATCTGATCGCCGGAGCACAGCATGACCGGCGACCCGGTGGCCGCTGAGGCGGCGACCGCCGTGGGCAACAAAGAACCGAGCATGATGGCGAAGACCGCGGCGAGGAACGCCAGCGATCGTCTCAGCGACCAATGCTCGATTGATAATGACGACACCCTTCCGCCATACTTGCCCTCGTGCGCCAAGGGAAGCCGCTTTGATCGTGACGCCTAGGTGCAAGCGGGCGGCAGGTGGGCTTCTCACTGGGGCGCGCAATCGCGGGGCAGGACAGTCTGGGTTAAGTGCGGCGAGACGAGTTGAATGTCCTCTTTATGACATTGCACGAAGGATTGCTGATGGCGCAGTGACGAAGTTGGGCAATAATTGGAGATGACGGTTTTTCTCAATTTGATCAGCAACATGTCGGTATGGATTTGTCGGTATTAGAAGCGGCTCTAAGATCCTGACCGCTATGCCTTGCAGAGCCCGCTTTGTCGTGGATCTACCGATAGACTGCGACATCACTCGGATTTTATCGGAGCCCAATTCTTCATTGTTTTCATAAGCCTCACTTCGGCGACGGTAATGATAACGGTATGGCTTGGAGGTCAAAGAAAAGGCGCTGATAAATCAGCGCCTTCTGGGTTTTTGAACAATCGAGTGGGAGTGAACAGGCGAGGTCGTGTCGCTATAAACGACATATATTTCAATGATTTGAAAACCTGACCGAATCTTCTCTACTCGATTGTCAATCAGTACAGGAACCAGGCGCAGGGTCCTGATCTTATTGATGTTTCCCAGCATGCAGGGTCGCGTTCATAGTAGCAGCCTGAGCATTTTGACGGTATTTCTGACGGTATATCCTGAACCGCGAAGGTAGCGTGAGCCCAGACTGCTCATGACTTTTGGGCGACGTCGGAAGGTCGGGCCTGACGTGCCAAGTGGCTGTCTGCCAGCCAGCGGACCTGGCTTGGGGTCGACGCCGGCCCCACTGTGATCTGCTCATTCGACCGCGGCCCGGCTTCTATGAGGAGACACGGCGATGGAGCTCAGAACGTCGACTTTGGTGATCCCGGGGCCCCATGATATCCCTCGACGGCGACCTTGGGCGGTACGGTCGAGGACCCGTCGCCGCCTCTGCTCGCCAGGCGGCGCCAGTCCTGGGCGATAGGCTCCGATCGACAACCGTGAGGCTGACTGACGTCGTGGGGTTATGGACGACACTTCTGGCTCTGGGGTCGCTGAACGCGGTCGGGCTGGCCGTACTGATCTGGCGCCAGAGGGGCTCCCAGACCGCCAATCGGCTGCTGGCTATACTCCTCGCCCTGGTCGCCCTGCGTCTGTGGATCTATGTTCTGGGCTTTGGCGGGGCCTACGACGCCTTTCCTTGGCTGACCTTCTTTCCGCTGGACGCCTCCGCGGCCTTCGCGCCGCTCTTCTGGCTTTACGGCCGGGCGATCAGCGGGCGTTTGCCCAGGCGCTGGCGCTGGCACCTGCTGCCGGCCGGCCTGCAGATCGCCTATCAGGGGCTGGCTTTCACCCTGCCGCTCTCGGACAAGTGGACCTGGTACACGACCGGGCATCTCCACATCGTGGCGCCGATCGCCGTCGTGGGCATCACGGCTGCGGCTGCAGTCTATCTGGCGGCGGCGTGGCGCGATCAGGTCGGCTATCGGGCCTGGCTCGACACTCGCTTCGCCAACCGGGAGCGCTGGCGACTGACATGGCTGCGCACGATGATTGTCGCTTTCGGCCTTGTCCTGGCTGCGGTCGCTCTGACCACCGGCTGGAGCCTCTTCGTCGCCCCCCTGAGCTATATGCAGCGCGCGCCGCTGATGCTCGCCTTCTGCGGGCTCGGATACCTGCTGGGATTGCTCGGTTGGCGTTACGGCGGAATGGACTATCCGGTCTGGAATCCGGAGGCTCCCGGTCCTGAACGGGTGGACTACGTTCGGCTCGCCGCCGAATGGACGCAGCGTATCGAGGACGCCGGCTGGTGGCGGGAGGAGGGCCTGACCCTGGGCGAGGTCGCGGCGCGGCTCGCTGTTTCGGAGCGAAGCCTGTCGCGCGCCCTCAACGACGGCGCGGGCCGTAGCTTCAACGCTACCATCAACGCCATGAGGGTCGCGGCGATCCAGCGCGCCCTCAGCCATCCGGACGAGACCCGCGAGCTGCTGACCCTGGCTCTGGATCATGGCTTCGCCTCGAAGGCGAGCTTCAACCGGGCCTTCCGCGAGGCGACCGGACGCACGCCGTCGGCCTGGCGTTTCACGATACGCCAATCGAACGCAAAGGCGGATTCCGAAGCGACGGCCTGACGGCGGCGGCGGCAGAAGCGCTCCACGCCGCCCGGAAACGCCATGCTTCTCGCTCTTGTTCTCGCCCTGTCCGCCGACCCCACAGGCCTCGATCCCCTGTTTGTCGGCGTCGATCGCCCCGATACGCCCGGATGCGCCGTCGATGTGCGCCGACATGGCGAAATCGTCGCTCAGCGCACCTACGGCATGGCGAACCTGGAACAGCCGACGCCCATCACGGTCGACACGGTGTTCGAGGCCGGCTCCGCCTCCAAACAGTTTACCGGCGCGGTGATCGCCATCCTGGCCGCTCAAGGCGCTCTGTCGCTCGACGACGGCATTCGCAAATGGCTGCCCGAGTTGCCGCCGCTCTATGAGCCGGTGACGGTGGATATGCTGCTGCACCACACGAGCGGTATCCGTGACTGGGGGGTGCTTGCGGAACTGACCGCCTGGCCCCGAGGGTCGAGAGCCTACACCATGGCCGACGCTGTCGCCCTGATCGCCCGGCAGGAGGCGCTCAACTTCACGCCCGGGACCGAATATCTCTACAGCAACTCCAACTATCTGCTGGCGGCCCGCATCGCCGAGCGCGCCTCCGGACGCCCGTTCGAGGTTCTGTCGCAGGATCTGCTTTTCACGCCACTGGGCATGACGCAGACCCGCTGGCGCAGCGACTTTCGAACCGTCGTGCCGGGCCGCGCCCAAGCCTATTCCAGACAGGGCGCAGGCTGGGTGCTCGACATGCCGTTCGAGGACGTTGTCGGGCCGGGCGGTCTGCTGACCACGGTCGGCGACCTCCAGCGCTGGAATGCGGTCCTTGACGCGCCGTCGGCGGCCCAGGCGACCTGGGTCAGGACGCTGACCCACCCCGGCCGGCTCACCGACGGAACACCGCTGACCTACGGCGCCGGTCTGGAGCTCGGCCCGGTCGACGGCCTGCCGGCGATCAGCCACGCGGGCTCGACGGCCGGCTACCGTTCATGGCTCGGACGTTTCCCCGGCGACGGCCTGTCGGTGGCTCTGCTCTGCAACGCGGGGACGATCAACACTGAAGACCTCGGACCTCAGGTCGCCGCCGCCTTCCTGCCCCCGCCGACGCCGGACGTGACCGCCACACCACCGGGTGGAGCCGTGGGCGCCGACGTCGCCGGCTTGTACAGCAATGCCGCGACGGACACCGCGACAAGGATCACCGACGCCGACGGGCGGGTTCGTATCGGAGGCACGCTGTTCGGTGCGGACGGCGAGGGGCGACTGATCGCCGACGACGGTCGCCGCGCTCAGGTTCTGCGCGCACCGGACGGCGCGGTGACGGGCCTTGTGGTCGAGCGGCGCGGGAATCCGCCGGTCCGCCTGATCCGCGTCGCCGCCGGGACGCCGGGGCGCGACAGCCTGCAGGCGTTTGTGGGGGACTACCGGAACGACGGCCTGGACGTGACGGATCGAATTCGGTTGGACGGTGATAGGCTCGCCTGGGTGGATGCGCGCGGCGCCGCCCAGCCGTTGGAGTCCGTCTACGCAGACGCGTTCCGCGCTCCAAACTCCGGTTGGATCCTGCGCTTTCGGCGTGACGACCAGGGTCGGATCGCCGGCTTCGACGCGACCCTGGCTCGAGCCCGCGCGGTGCGCTTTGCCCGCCAGTGACCGCCCGCAGAATCGCCAGGAGAGGCAGCCGCCAAATGACGGAAGCCCAGCGTGTCATTCGCCGGAAAGCGCCGACGTTCACCGAAGCGTATCCGCCGTTCACCGAAAGCCCATCGGCCTTGGGTCGAAAGCCTGCTTCGATCCTGGCCATGACCCATTCAGTTCTGACCCGCGGCTCCGTGCCCGCCGTAACCGGCCTCAATTCTGGAGGGCTCATGTTTGATCGTCGAACCGTTCTGGCGGGGGGCGCAGCGGCGATGATCGGGGGACCGGCGCTGGCGGCGACCGAGACGACCCGGATCGACGGCATCGTCGCGGCAGCGGGGTTCAACGGCGTCGTTCTCGTCGGACAGAACGGCCGCGCCGTGTTTCAAAAGCCCTATGGAATGGCTGACGCGGAGGCCGGGCGGGTCGCTTCGGTCCGGGACCGCTATGTCATCGCCTCCGTCTCCAAATGGCTGACAGTCATCGCGATCCTGAAACTGGTGGAGCAGGGGGTGATGAGTCTGGACGCGACGATCAGCGAAAGCCTGCCCGCGTTCCGCAAGGATGTTGGCGGACAGGTGCGGCTTCGGCACCTGCTGGCCAACAGGAGCGGTATTCCGAACCTCTACGGCCCGGCGGTGGAGGCCGATCCTGAACTGAGACGCTCGACCCTGAGCGCCGCCGACGCCGCCATCGCCTTTTGTTCAGGCGACCCGATCTTCCCGCCGGACGAACGCTTCGACTATGCGATCACCAACTGGATTCTGGTGGTCGCCATGGTTGAGGCGGCGACGGGCAGACCCTTCGAACGCGTCCTCGACGACCTGGTCATCACGCCGCTCGGTCTGACAGATACGGCCGTCGCCAGGTTCGATTTTGCCGATAGACCGGATACAGCCAAGGCCTATGGCGCCCTGTCGCCGGCGACGGTGAAAATGTCTCTACGGCCTGCTTTCCTGGCGGCAGCCGGAGGGCTGTGCAGCACCGCGACCGATCTGCTTCGCGCGGCGTCGGGCGTCTTCGAAGGGGAGATTCTGACTTCAGCCTCGCGCGTCGAAATGTTGAAGATCACGACGCCCGAACAGCATTACGCCTTGGGCGGGCGGGTGGCGCGTCTCGCCACCGCCGATGGCGTGCGTGTGGCGCCCTGGGAGACCGGGCGAACCGACGGCTATCGGTCTGTGGTCGCCCATGTGCTGGAGGATCGACGCACGGTCGTTCTGCTCAACAACACCGACCTGTCGCAGGCGGTCATGGACCAGATCGCGCTTCAGATCCTCAATGCTCGTTGGGCTTGATCGATGAGCGGAAGGGTCTCATTGCGTTCAGAGGTCCGCTCCCGCATGAAGCGGGGCAGAGCCTGTCGTGTCCTTGTTGTGAGTGGCTGACATGAGGGACTGGACCATGATGAGCGCGATCCTGGCGGCGGGTCTTGCCATACTTGCCGCGCCTTCCAATGCAGACGTCTCGACCGACGCGGGCGTTTGGCGAAGTCAAGGCTATGGCTATGCCCTTGATGCAACGGGCGAAGGGGTGCGCGTCTATGACGTGACGGCGTCGAGCTGTTTGCTGACCGGCGAGGCTCAAAACCTTGATGAACTCGGGAGTGTCGTTTCGGTCGACGCGGATCATTTCGTCCTTGCGGGCGACACTGCCTCGATCGGCTTTGAACGCATGGCCGACCTTCCGGCGGCCTGCCTCCCCCCTGCGCCTCCGACGCAGGACCCCCTGAGGAATTTCGATGTCCTTTGGGAGACGTTCAACGAGAATTATCCCTTCTTCGCCCTGCGGCAGGTGGATTGGGAGGCGGTGCGTGAGACCTATCGGCCGCAGATCGCCGCCCTGCCGGCTGATGCCGACCTCTGGCCGATCCTGACTGAAATCCTGGGGCGCTTCCAAGACGCCCATATCCGGTTGATCGATGGTGACCGGCGCTTCCAGGTTCGCCGGGCTGCCTCCGGTCCCGGCGCCGCCGCGCTACAGCAGGGTCTGACGGCCTATTTGAGCGAGTCCGACAGCCCGTTGCGGGGCCAGGTCACGCTGAGCGCGCATGACCGTCTTGCTTACGGCCTGACGCCGGAGGGCGTGGGCTACCTCGCCGTGATGACCATGGGCGGCTTCGCGAATGGCCCCGTGGGCTGGCCGGGCAATACGACATCGCAGGACGACGTCGCTGCGGCGCGCCTGACCCTTGACGCAGCCCTGACCCGCCTTTCGGACGCGCCCGGTCTGATCCTGGACCTGCGGTATAATCCCGGCGGTTCTGAATCGATATCGGCCCTGATCGCGGGCTGCTTCGCCGACGAGAAGCGCCTTGCCTACAGCCGCAAGGCGCGTGACGGCGAAGGCTTCGGCCCGGGCTTCGACACCTTCGTCGAGCCGGGCGACTGTCGTCATTTCTCAGGCCCCGTTGTGGTCCTGACCAGCGAGATGACGACCAGCGCCGCCGAGGCCCTGGTGATGCGGCTGAGAGTGCTCCCGCAAGTCACCGTGATGGGCCAGCCAACCCAGGGCGCCCATTCCGACGTTCTGGATCGCACCCTCCCGAACGGATGGCGTCTGGGACTCTCGAATGAAATCTACACCCTTGCGGATGGGCGGGTTTACGAAGGGAAGGGCATCCCGCCGGAGGTTGAAACGGCCGCGCCGGACGTCTCGGCGACACCAGACAGGCGTTACGGGGCCGATATCCAGAGCGCCGTCCGACTGATCCAGGGTGCGCCTGGCACGACGGCTGTCCAGTGATCACCCCGAAACCGGCAGAACCCAAGTCGAGCGCGGGCCGCGGCGATCCCGACGCCTCGGCTTCTGAGGCGGCTGGCCCGCTGGGCCATTTGCGCGACCTCGCCCGGAGCGTCCCGGCCGATCGAATCGACCAACAATCACAAGCGAACACATGATCAGCACACTTCGGTCGGCGACCATCCTCGCAATCGCGGCGTCAGCCTTGGCATATGCGTCTGTTGGTCGAGCGGAAGACTACCGGCCCGTGGTGTGCGCGAAGGCGGCGCCCTATCGCGGGGGGGCTCTCCATTCCGCACTCGATCCGCTCCCAGACGCGGTCGCCGAGCCGTTGGTCGGAACGCTTGACGATGCGACATCACAGCGGCTTCAAACGGCGCTGGACACGGCCTTCCAGGCGACCGGAGCCGAGGCGATGTCGGTCGCCGTCGGCCTTCCTGGACGTGGGGTCTGGGTCGCGCAGCGCGGCAGCGACAAGCCTCTGTTCTACTGGGCCAGCGTGGGCAAACAGGCGACCGCAGTGATCGTGCTGCAACTCGTACAAGAAGGGCGGCTGAGCCTGTCCGATCCGATCTCCAGATGGGTCAGCGGCGTTCCGAACGGCGACGCCATCACGATCGAGATGTTACTCAATCACACGAGCGGTCTGTTCAGCGCCAACGAGGATCTGCGGGTTCATCGGGCCAATCGTGTCCTTGATGCGAGCGCGGAACTTGAAGTCCTTCGGCGCCACGGCGCCATGTTCTGCCCCGGGGAACGGTGGCGATACTCTAACTCCGGCTACAGCCTTCTGGGGCAGGTCATAGAACAGGTCGATGGCCGCCCCCTCGCGGAAGCGCTGCGACGGCGCATCATCGATCCCCTGGGCTTGACGCAGATGCTGGCGCTGCGCGCGGACGCGGAAGTCGGCGAGGTGACGGCGCTCCATTCCGATACCTCCGAACCGGCGCTCGATATCCGCATCCCCGGCGCGGCGGGGCCCCTTGCTGCGTCCGCTCTCGACATGATCCGCCTTGAACAGGCCCTTCTTGACGGCCGCCTTCTGAACGCCTCAAGCCGGGCGCGGAGGGTTCGCGACCTCTATCCGATGTTTCAGCCGAACATGTTCTACGGCCTTGGCGTCATGGCCTTCGATGTGCCTGACCCGCAGGGGCGGAGCGTCTGGATCGGACATAGCGGCGGCGCGCCCGGCGTGAAGGCCGTGAGTGTTTATGTGCCTTCGCTCAACGCCTTCGTCGCCGTGGCCTTGTCGGGTGATGGATCGGCAGAGGCCACCGCCAACCTGCTTTTGAGGGCGATCCCGGATCCCGGCTGACCGGGGCACCGGAATGAATACGGCACACGCCGTCGAGGGAATTCTGGCAGGAGACCATAGTTGATGTCACATCAAATAGACATGAGACGGGCTGTTGAGGCACAGGAGCTGGGAGCGTCGGGGACGCGCCTCGGCGCGTCACGGCGCGGGGTTCTTGGCGGCATCGTCGCGACATCGCTTTTGACGCCCCGGCCGGCGTCCGCCTCCGGCTCGGACCAAACGTTGATGTCCCGGATTTCACTCGATGGTGCGCCGGGAATCGCTGTCGGGGCGGTCCGAAACGGCCGGGTCCTGGCAGCGGCCGGCGTAGGCAGCGCGGACGCCGCGGGGGCCATTCCGAATGCCCGTACAGTCTTTGAAATCGGCTCCCTGACCAAAACCTTCACCGCATCGCTCATCTTTCAGCTTCAGGAGGAAGGCCGGCTTCGGATCGAGGCGTCGATCGGCGCATATGTGCCCGATCTTCCCGAGGCCTGGCGAAGCCTTCAGCTATCCCAGCTGCTCAGCCATACGTCCGGATTGCCGGAGTATCTGAACCAGGACAATTTCCGCACCCTGATGCCGCTCGAGCTGACGCCGCGGCAGATCATCGCCCTGGCTTCGGACCGGCCCATGAGCTTCGGACCGGGCGAGCGGCACGAGTACAACAACACCGGTTTCATCCTGCTCGGCCTTGCGGCCGAGGCCGTGACCGGACGCGCTTACTGGGACCTGTTGCAGCAGCGCTTTTTCCGTCCCGCCGGCATGGCGTCGACGGGGCCGCGGGGTCGGGTGCGGTGCACGACCAACTGTGCGGCGGGGCATTTCTGGACCGAGGGCCGATACGACAATGATCCGCCGCGTAGCGCGGCCGGATCGACCTGGGCCGCCGGCGGCCTGCTTTCTACGACAGCGGACCTTAACCGGTGGTCGGTCGCCCTGGATCGAGGGAGACTTCTGAGCGCCGGTGTACGGCGAAACATGTGGCGCGAGGCCACTCTGACCGACGGCCAGCCTGCGGGGTGGGGTTATGGCTGGGAAGTCGAGACGGTCGGTGGAAAGACCATCGTCGCTCACGGTGGAGGAACAGCAGGCTTCTCGTGCTGGTACCGCCGGGATCTGTCCGAGCCGCTTTCGACCATTGTTCTGACCAACCAGAACGGACGCGCCGATCCCAGGGCGATGACCGAGCAGCTTGTGGCGGCCCTGAAGGCCTGAACCTCGTGAGGCCTGTACGAGATGAATGTCGTCGGTCCTGGCGAAAGCGCCTCTGTCCCATTGGGCTTGGCGGGGTCGTTGCGGCAACGCCGTCAAGTCGATCAGCGATCGCGGTGGAGAGCGTTTCTCGCCGGGTCAGAACATAGAGATTTGAACGTGGGCGACAGATCATGATCCGATTGGCTTTCGTCCTGGCTGTGGGCGCCGGGCTTCTGTCCGGGCCCACTTTTGCAAGGGGGCAGGACCCCGCCCACCAGCGTCGGTCGGTCGCAATCACCTTCGATGATCTGCCTTATGCCGGAGCCATCGGCGATGCGGAGGGCGCGCTGACGGCTGCCGAAGTCTTCCTTCTGAATGCGCGGGTGCGCGGTGTCCTGCAGCGCCACTCCGTGCCGGCGACGGCCTTTGTCGTTGAAGCCACGGCCGAGGCTTTGGGCGATCAGGCGCATCCGATTCTGCGGGACTGGACCAGCGGCGGGTTGTCGCTGGGGAACCACAGCTATTCCCACGCCGACACCAACGGGCTCGATCTCGCAGGCATCGAGCAGGAAGTCCTTCGCGGCGAAAGCTCGATACGGCCGCTCATGGAAGAAGCGGGCAAACCGCTTCGGTTCATGCGCTTCCCGATGAACCATACGGGGGACACCGAGGAGAAGCGGGCCGGGATCGAGGCCGTGCTTCAGCGTCTGGGGTATGTCGCCGCCGCTTCCACGATAGACACCTCCGACTACGTGTTTGAACGTGCCTATGGGGTTGCGCTCTTGCACAAGGACGTCACCTGCGCCGCTGCAATTCGTCAGGCGTACCTGCGACATTCAGCGGTTCAGATCGACTACTACGCCGATCTGAACGTCCAGGTGCTGGGCTATGAGCCCCCGGAGATCGCTCTTCTGCACCTCAACCGCATCAACGCCGATACCCTCGAAGATCTGTTGGGCTTGTACGCATCGAGAGGCTATCGCTTCGTCACGCTGGATGAAGCGCAAAGAGATCCAGTGTACGCCGGAGAAGAGACATTCGTCTCGCGCTACGGTCCGATGTGGGGATATCGCTGGGCCCGAGAGAGAAGGGTCCGCGTCAACGGCGCTGCAGAAGCCGAGCCGCCTGAGTGGCTGACCCGATATGCGGAAGGCGAGGCGGCCGCTTGCGATATTGCGAGGCCAGGCACGCACTGACGGCCCACGCCACCAAAGCGTGCTTCGCGGCCGCGTGTGTCGTTCACCGCTGACCGCCGCTTCTGGCGCGATGCGGGCGTTGCTGTGAACCCGACCGGAGCGAACGCATGAAGTTTGTGTCATCGGGGGATAGTTGCCCTCCAGTGAACGTTGCGCACTGGGCTAGGCTATCCGATCGTCATCAAGCGCCGCCCGATAGGCCCGGCCGACGGGCAGGCGGACGCCGCCCTTGAGTTCCACAGTAGGTCCCGATCTTCTTGATCGGTGGACGGCCGCAATCCAGGCCGGGTTGACGGCGTGGCTCCGGTGAATGCGGACCAAATGCGCCGACGCCAACTGCGTGATCGTGGAGAGGTTGGTCGTGGACAGGATTTCCCGACCATCCGTCAGGGTGACAAGGCTGTAATCGTCGGCTGCGCGGACGTGCAGCAAATCCTCTGCTCGGATAAGACGACGGGACGTCCCATCGGGAATGGACAAGGTCTCGTTCTGCCCGGAGGGAGGCTCTGGCGAGGGCGGGACGGCCACCGCGCGGCTACGAAGCAAAGCATAAGCCGCCAGTCCGCCGAACAGGGTCAGGAACAGCAGATAATAGCCTATGTCGAGGAAGTCGGGGACCCACGACAGGGCCAGGGCGAGGACGGAGACAGCCTGGGCTGCCTGTGCGTTCCTGACGCCGGACAGGGCGCCGAGTGTGACGGCGATCAGAGCAGCAGCGCAGCCGGCGCGGAAGGCCCACAGGGCCTTGGCGTCCCACCAGGGCGGGCCAAGCAGAGCGATTAGAAGGGCGAAGACCAGCGCCGCGGTCAGCCCCCAGCGCAGCCGGCGCTCCGGGACGAAGGCTTGCGCGAGGCGCCCGAGGGCGAAGGCGGCAAGCGCCGTCATACCGGCGACGGCGGCGAGCCGGGCCAGCTGCCACGGATAGCCGTATGTGAGGGCCAGCTTGGACGCTTCGGCCACGGCCTGGACCAGCACCGCGCCGGTCAGAAGGGTCAAGGTCACCGAGCCGGGCGGGTGGCGGGCGAGCCAAAGGCCCGCGGCGCCGAAGAAGGCCAGGGCCAACAGGCTGGTGAGCAGCAGGGTGGGCAGGTAGTGGCGCAGAGTGCCATGCAGCGGATCGCTGTACGGACCGATTGACAGGTCATGGATCGGCCGCCGCACAGGCGCCCAAAGGTGGTGGGCCGACAGCCGGACCTCGACACGGTTCGGGCCGGGCCGGACCCGGTCTTGCGGAATGTCGACAAGGGCGCTGAACCGACCGGCCGTCTCCTGGGCGCGGTCCGCCCCGACCTGCCCGTTGGTCCCGATCAGGGCGTCGTTCCAGCGCACCTCGGCGCTGGCGGTGGCGGCGATATGGAGGGCCAGGGGGGCGGTTCTGTCGTCGGGGCCGGCGACGAAGGTGGTGGTCAGGGTGGTGATCGGGGCGTCCAGCGCCAGGCTTGAAACGTCGACGGGGCGGCAGATGCCCGGAGCCGGGCACAGGCTCCACACCTGGGTCGGCGTTCGGGCGGGCGGGGGCGACAGCATGGCGGCGATCTGAGGACCGCACAGAGCGATCAGGCCCGCGATGGCCAGGGCCACGGCGATCAGGCGGCTGCGTTCACCGACGCCCATTGTCGTTCACCGAAACCCGGTTGGCGCGATCGCGGGTCCGCCCGAGATCAATGGCTGTCGGGAGCGAAGGGGCGACCACATGGCCGGTTCGTGCCGCCGCGGACCGACTTAGGCAAGTGAGGAATAGTCCATGATCGATGCATCGCTTCCCGCGCTGAACCGCCGGATGCTTCTGTGGGGCACCGGCGCCGGGGCCGTGACTGCGGCGGGGCTACTGCCGGGCGCGGCGCGAGCGGATGGGCGTGCGGAGGCCGTCGGCGCCGTGTTGGACGGCATGGTCCGGGACCACGGCTTCCAGGGCGTCGTGGCCCTGGGGCAAGGAGGGCGGATCAGGACAGCGCGCGCCGTCGGAATGGCGCAGATCGCGCAGGAGATTCCCATGCGCACGGACACGCCCTTGGGCATCGCCTCCATCTCCAAACGGCTGACGGCGGTGGCGGTCATGCGGTTGGTCGAGCGGGGAACCCTGTCACTCGACGCACCGATCACGACCTGGCTGACGGACTACAGGGCCGATGTCGGGGCGCGCCTCACAATCCGCCGACTGCTGTCGAACAGCAGCGGGGCGCCCAATCCGTTCCGCGCGGTGGTGGAGGCGGAGCCGTCGCTGCTGCAGCCCCCCTATATCGACACGGCCGAGGCGGTCCGTCGCTTCGCCACGGGAGACCTGGCGTTCGAGCCGGGGGCGCGGTTCGACTATGCGCTTTCGAACTGGGTCCTGATACTGGCGATCCTCGAGGCCGTGACCGGGCGGCCCTATCCGGACGCCATGCGGGGGCTGGTGTTCGACCCACTGCGAATGACGCAGACCACGCTCGTTGCGCCGCCCGACGCCACCTCCTACCGGCCCCTGTCGCCGCCGGTGGAGTGGACCAATCCCCGCCCGCCATTCCTCGCCGCCGCCGGGGGCTATTACAGCACCGCCGCCGACCTGCTGCGATTTGGGAGCCGGATCTACGATACGAATTTCCTGCATCCGGCATTGCGCGACGCCCTGACGACGATCGAGGTCGCGTCGGACGACTATGCGCTGGGCGGTCGGGTACGGACTTTGGCCATCGGCGGCGAGGATGTGCGGGCGGCCTGGGAAACCGGCAACACCAACGGCTACCGCTCGGTGCTGGGTCACCGGCTGGACGGGCGGGGCGCGGTCGTCGTCCTGAACAACAACGGGATATCCCAGCGAACGATGGACGCGTTCGCCGAGGCCCTGCTGCGAGCGGACGCCGGCCTCGCGTGACCAGAGTTTCACCGGCCGCGACAAACGGCAAAGCTATCGTGACGGTTCGTCAATCGTGGCAAAGCTTGGGAAGGGCGAACAGGATAGCGGCCTGACATCGGTGTTGGCTGCGGCATGCGAACTCAGCATTGGCTGCGCCTGTCGATAGACGGCGACATCACTCGAATTTTATCGAGGCCAAATCCTTCTTCATTTTCATAAGCCTCACTCCGGTGGCGGTAACGCTGACGGCATGGTTTGGCGATCCCGGAAAAGGTGCAGGTAAATCAATGCCTTCCGAGTCGTTGAACCATCGAGTGGGAGTGAGGGGTTGGAAAAATAACTGATATAAATCAGTGTATTATTTAGTTTTTGCGTGACGCAAGCCAGATGGTCGATTGGCTGTTCGGTCGTCTAAGTGGTCGAAAACTAACGCTCGAACTTCCCAAGTTTGAGCGGCAAGGGTTTCCAGCAGTTCATCGCTGACGGCGTTTTTGACGGTATACGCCGTAGGCTTTCGATTCCGTCAGGCGGGCTGAAGATCAGCTCCTCAGAAACCGTACCGTCCAATATATCTCCTACCCAGAGTATCCTTGGGAACGGCTGCGCGCTGAAGCGTCGGCTCAGTCGCCTGTCTTGTCCTGCTCTTCGTTCTCGGCGTGCGGGGGAGCGGCCCAGACGTAGTCCTGGTCCAGCACGCGCTTGCTGAACCAGTCCATCTGCACATTCACCTGGAACAGGCGGTGCCGCAGTTCTCGGAAATTGTGGGGTTCGCGTGGCGCCAGATAGAGTTCGGTCTCTACGCCCAGCGCCCTCAGCGCCCGGTTCAGCATCACTGACTGGGTCCAGGGCACGCGCTCATCCTCGGCTCCGGCCAGGATCAGGGTCGGGGTTTTGACCTTGTCCAGCTGGGATAGGGGAGAGTGGTTCGTATACAGATCACGTCGTGCATCCGAGCCGTAAGGCGGCGTCACGAACCACTCGCTGCGCTGCCAACGGGTGTCGGAGGTCAGGTACATCGACGCCCAGTCCACCGCGCCCGCGCCCGAAGCGGCGGCCTTGAAGCGGTCGGTGACGGTGATCAGACGGTTGGTCATGTGGCCGCCGGCGCTCCAACCCATCACACCCAGGCGATCGGGATTGACCATGCCCAGCGCGATCAGATGATCGACGCCCGAGAGCACGTCCTTGTCGGCGTAGCGGAAATAACCGCCGTTCATGCCCTGGAGGAAGGTGTCGCCGTAGCCTGTGCCGCCCCGGTAGTTGACGGTCAGGGTCATCGCGCCTCGGGCAGCCAGCAGCGGGTTGAAACGACTGTAGGCGAAGATGTTGAACACATCCGACGAGCGCGGACCTCCGTGGTTCTGGATGATCAGCGGGTAGCGATGACCCGGTTGGTAATCGAGCGGATAGGTCACCAGCCCTTCCAGCACCTGACCGTCGGGCGCGGTCCACTGGATCGCCTCCTGTTGCGGCAGGCGGAAACGGGTCGCGATGTCGTCATTGAGGTGGGTCACCTGCACCGGCGTCGGAGCGGCGGGGTCGAGCCGGAACACTTCGCCCGGCGAGACGGCCGAAGCCTTGAAATAGACCACGGTCCTGCCGTCGCGCGTCACGCTGACGTCGCCGGCGGCGTGATCGCCGCGGGCCAGCGGACGCACGGCCTCGCTCTCGACATCGATGGCGAACAGCTCACGCCGCACGCCCGTGGTGGCGGTGATGTAGATCTCGCGGCCGTCGGCCGACCATACCGCGTCCTCGATCTCGTAGGGCAGGCCGTGAGCCAGCTCGCGCGGCGCGCCGCCGGACAAGGGGACGACGAACAGGTTCGGATTGACCGTGCCGTAACGACCGTTCTCGGCTGTGGCCAGAAACAGGGCCGAGCCGCCGTCAGGCGACAGGCGCGGGGTGTTTTCCTCGAAATCGTTGTCGGTCAGCCGTCGGGCTGGGCCTTGTCCGGTCTTGATCCACAATTCGGCCTGGGGGCTGTCATCCCGCAGGTCGGAGACGGCGCGGCGATAGAGGATGGTTTCGGTGTCCGCCGACAGGTCATAGGCCGCGACCTCAAAGTCGCCTTCGATCACCGGTGCGACCCGGCCGTCCGCGACCGTGATCCGCCACAAACGGCCGCGCGACTGCGGGCTCTCGAAGGCCAGCATGTCGTCCTTTTCGCGCTTGCGCCGGGCCAACGGCTTGGGGTCGGGAGCGTTGGCCAGAAAGTAGATTGCGGAGCCGTCCGGCGACCAGTGCAGGTCCGATGGACTGGTGGGCAGCTTGCCCAGACGCCTGGGTTCGCCGCCGTCGATCGGAGACAGGTAGATCTGTCGGGCGCTGTCGCCGTCGCGTTTGGCGATGAAGGCGAAGCTTTCCCCGTCGGGGGACCAGGTTGCGCCCGAGGCCGGGCCTTCGATCATTCGTCGCGGGGCCGAGCCGTCGAGACCGATACGCCAGATGTCCTCCTGCACGAGGTTGGCGGTCCAGTCGGCACGACCGACGGCATAGAGAATGAAGCGTCCGTCGGGCGAGACCTTGGGATCAGACAGCTTTTCCAACCCGACCAGATCGGCGGCGGTCATGGCGCGCGGCATGGACCAGGCCTGGCCCGACACCGATGCGAACAGACATCCGGCGGCGACGGCCGCCAGTCGGGATAGGATCATCGAAGGCTCCGGAAGGATGTCTCGCCGACGCCCGAGAGCGCCGGCGAGAGCCGTCATGCTAGAAAGCGACCTGTATGCCCAGAGTATAGGCCCGACCGGTCACGCCGTAGACGGCGCTGTAGTTGTAGTCGTTGCCGGACTCCGTGCCGCTGGGCAGGAACGGGCCCTGAGTGTCGAACAGGTTCTTGATCGTGCCGAAGACGCGCAAGTCCTTGTTCTTCGGGTCCGGATAGAACTTCACCGCCAAGTCATGACGCCAGTAGGCGTCGACGTTCAGATACAGAGGGTCGGTGATGCCGGCTTCGGCGAAGGCCGCCGCCAGATCGTTGTCGTCCACCGCTTCACCGATGTAGGTCGTCGTCCATTTCACGTTCCAACGACGGTCGCGCCAGGTCAGGCTGCCCTTGGCCTCGTGCTCGGACGTGCCGACCTCGCCGAGGTCGTCCGCCAAGGTGGCGCCATCGACGCCCTGATAGCGGCTCTCCAGCTTCAGACGGCGGCTGTAGTTGAGCCGGACGGTGAAGTCGCCCGGCACCTTCCAGGCGTCCAGGTCGAAGCCGTACCGCGCCGCCACATCGACGCCGGAAGCCCGTAGATCGTCGAGGTTCTCTTCGAGGTTCAAGATCTTGGTGATCTGGCCCTCGGCGTCACGGGTGATGACATTGCAGAAGCGGTTGTCGGCGCCGCTGGTCGAGCCGTAGCACTCGGCCATCAGTTGGCTGTTCGACAGCGACGAGATCGCATCCGCCACCTTGATGTCATAGTAGTCGACGCTGAGGTCGAAGCCGCGCAGGAAGGTCGGCTGGAACACCAGACCGACGGTCAGGGTGTCGGCGGTCTCTTCCTTCAGATCGGTATTGCCGCCGTTGGGCGAGTTGACGCTGGTGACTTCCGAGGTGAAGACGCCGTCCGCCGCGATGGCCGCAGCGATGCCCGGATCGGCCCGGCAGTTCTGGGCCACCGTACCGGTCGTGCCGGCCGTGACGCCGCTGCAGATGTCGGTGATCGAGTCGTAGTCGTCGCGCGGCGGCGAATAGAGCTCGGTGGTGTCAGGTGCGCGCTGGGCGCGGCTCCAGACCGTGCGGAAACGAAGGCTTTCGACCGGAGCCCACTGAAGGCCGGCCCGATAGCTGAGAGTCGTGCCGACATTCTCGAGATTGTAGTGAGCGACGCGGAGGGCGCCGTCGATCTCGAGCTTGTAGATGAGGGGCAGGTCCTTCAACAGCGGGGCGGAGAATTCGGCGAAGGCTTCCTTCGCCTCGATCTCCCCGCTGTATTCGGGAATATAGGCGAGGCTGGCCAGGCCGCTTTGCGTCAATGCGTCGGTCGTGGTGCTGGTCTTGTCGCGGCGCAGTTCGAAACCAAACGCCGTCTCGACGGGGCCGGCCGGCAGTTGGAACAGTTCACCGGTCATGTGGCCTTCGACGGTGTCCTGTCGATTGTGCGGCTTGTACCAAAGGTTGGCGCGAATGTAGTTGGCGGCTTCCTCGCTGATCGAGCCGACGCCGAACAGGTTCAGAGGCACGCAGCCGTCGGCCCGCGCCGTAGCGTCCTTGCACTGGACCTCGCGGGTGGCGGCGTTCACTTCAGCGTCCAACGCATAATCGACGTTGGCCATGTTCAGGGCGTTCTCGCGAACCTGGTAGCCCTTGTATTCGCCATAGCCGTAGGTCAGGGCCCAGTCCCAGTCGCCGAACACCTTGCCTTCGGCGCCGAGCCAGCCGCGCAACGTGGTGCGGCGGTTATGGATCTGCAAGTTGCCCACCTCGGTCATCCGGCGACGGAAGCTGATCGATGAGGTCGATGACGAATAGATCTCCGAAGGCACATAGGGGTTGCTGCGGGCGATGTTGCCGATCGTGTATTCGTCGTTGACGCCATAGGTCGACGAATTGCTCAGTGTGGCGGCCGCACGCGTCGAGTCGGTCGTGACCCGGGACGCCTGGAACTGGCCCCAGACCTTGATGTCCGGAGTGACGTCGTAGGTGGCCTTGACGGCGGCGGACAAACGCTCCGCCGGCGTGATCAGGGTGCCGTCCGCGCGGGCTTCGTAGCCGTTGACCGCTGTGACGAAGTTCTTCTTCAGCCCCTCATCGTCATAGTAGAAGCTGCTGCTGCGGAAACGGCCGCCGGGCGTATAGGTCGACAGATCCGGCGACGACGCGGTGTTGGTGTCGGGGTCGTAGACCACCGACTGGGTGGCCCAGTCGCGGTCCGACGCATAGAGGGCTTCCTGCTTCTCGAAGGTCCCGCCGATCATCGCGAACAGTCGATCGTCCAGGAAGCGAGTGCCTCCGGCCAGCGAGAATTCAGTGGTTTCCCCGCCGCCGTCCTCCGTGAAGCCCTTCACGACCCGGGCCTTCACGCCGTCCATCTTGCCGGTGGTGATGATGTTGACCACGCCCGAGACGGCGTCCGAACCATAGACGGCCGACGCGCCGCCGGTGCTGATCTCGACGCGATCGACGAAGAACTCGGGGATCGAGCTGAGGCTCACCGTGTTCATGTTGCCGGCGTTGGAGACGGTGCGGTGCCCGTCGATCAAGGTCAGGGTGCGGTTCTGACCGAGCGAACGCAGGCTGACGGTCGAAAGGCCGTTGTCCTGAACCGCCGACTGGCTGGTCGACAGGTTGACGCCGATATCGACGCCGGGCAGGTCGGTCAGGGCTTCCGCGAGGTCGGTATAACCGCTTTCCAGCAACTCGTCGCGTTCGACTTCCACGACCGGCGACGGGCTGTCGAAGGTGGTCCGACGCAAGCGCGAACCGGTCACCACCACTTCTTCAATCTGAGTAGCAGAGCTTTGATCTACAGTCTCGAACGAGGCTGGCTGGACGGTGGCGGGGGGCGCTGAGCTCGGTGCGCGTACGATCAGCGCGCCCGAACCCTCCTCAACCACCTCAAGGCCCGCGGAACCGGCGAGCCGGCGCGCTGCTTCAAGCGGCGTGTAGCGACCAACGACGGCGGACGCTCGGCGACCCGCCACGTCTCTGGCCGAAAATAGAATGTTGGCGCCGGTCTCCTTGCCGAGTTCGCGCAAGGCGTTGTCCAGCGGCTGGGCCTGCACGTCCACGCTTACGGCCTGTCCCCAGGCGGCGCCGGCGACCAACAGCACGCCCATGGCGGCTGATCCAGCCAACATCCGGCTCAGTCGGCCGTCATTTCTCGTCGTCATGAAATTTTTATCCCCTCTTGGCCCGATACCCCCAGGCTCAACAGGTTTGACGACGGCGGTTGAGTTTTCCTCAGCAAGATTTTTTCTGAGGTTCGTCGAAGGCGCTCAAGCTCCGCGGCGCGGTTCGATCATCAGTACGCCGCCGTTGGTTCGAACCTCGAGGTCGAGCAGAGTCGCGACCGACCGGGCGAAGGCCTCGTTGTCGCCGGCCTTGTAGACGCCGCTGATCCGCAGGGTCTCCAGCGATGGATCCGACAACACGATGCGGCGACGACTATAGCGGTTCATCTCCGCCAAGGCCTCGGGGAGGGGGATGTCGTCGAATACGGCCTGGCCAAAACGCCAAGCCGTAGCCGACTGGACGTCGGCTATCTCGCGCAGTGCGGGTTTCTGCCGGTTCATCACCACTCTTTGACCGGCGACGGCGACGATGTGGCCGAACGACTGGTTCGTGTCCGTCACCAACACCTTCCCCTCGACGGCCACGACAGACACCGCGGAAGACAATACGGAGACGCCGAAGGCGTCGCTGCCTTCGGAGATGATCTCGCGCCCCTCGGCGTTCACCACGAAGGGCTTCGCTGAGGCGGTCGCCGAACGAAAGAAGGCTCGCCCCTTACTCAGGTTCACTCGGCGTTGTCGGGCATCGACTTGCACTGAAAGGCGACTGTCGGCGTCGAGCAGAACCGAGGCGCCGTCATCCAGATGAAGGGTGCGGGTCTCGCCGATGTCGGTGGCGTACACCTTCGGCGTGAGAGCCAGCCAACCCAGACCGACGGCTGAAACACCGGCGCCGGTCAGCATCGCGCGGCGGGCCAGGTGCGTGGGCCGCCGCCGAGCCATCAGGGCGACCTCGGGGTCATTCTTCAATGCGCCCGTCAATTCCCACGTCGCGGTCAGGGCGTCGAAGTTGGCGCGATGCTCTTCCGACCGCTCCAGCCAGGCCTGAAAACCGGCTTCGTCCGCCTTCCCGCGCGGTTCGACATGCAGACGCGCGAGCCAGGCGGCCGCTTCGCGGCGGACGGCTTCCAGATCGCGCGCACGCTTCACCACTTCTCGGTCCATCCTGTCAGGAAAAGGGTGGCCTTGGCCACGTGCTTCTCGACCGCGCTGACCGTGATGTCCAGGCGCTCGGCGATCTCCCGATACTTCAGACCTTCCAGCCGGTGAAGCAAAAAGACTTCTCGGGTGCGCGGGCTGAGCCGGGCCAAACCCTGTTTGAGACGCGCCAGACGCTCGCGCGCGCGCAGAACCTCGTCCTGCAACGGATAGGTGTCGATGAACGCGTTTTCGATGAGATCCAGAGCTTCCTGCGGACGACGAGCGCGCTGGCGGCGTTCGTCGATCGCGAGGTTCACCGCCGCCCGCGCCACGAACGCATCGGGATTGGCCAGGATGTTGTCGCGCCGATACTCCAGCATCCGCACCATGGCGGATTGCACGACATCCTCCGCGCCGACAGGATCGTAGGTGATACGTGCGATGCGGCGCACCAGTCCGCGCCAGCCTTCGTTCTTCAACTCTGCCGCCCCCCAGCATGCCCCGCAGGTATCTTTCCAAGGCTCGGTGCGTCGGTCAACGGCTCGTGATCACGGAACTGAGCAAGTGGCGCATAACTGTCACGTTGAGCAGGGTCGGGCCGCCCAGCCCCATTGTGCGGCAATAGACGGCTGCCTGTTCCTCTATCTCCTCGGCGATCAGCAGGGCCCAGTTCCAGGCCCGGCGCGACGACCACCTGGCCGTGGCTGGCCATCAGCGTCGCATAAGGCCCGCCGAGCGTATCGACGACGGCGTCGGCTAGGGCAGGGTGACGCCGGTGCCCCTCATCCTCCACGGCGAGAAGATCGATAAGTCGGCCGACAGGGTTGGCGCCGCCAGCCTAAGCAGATTTGCGGTGCCTGACCCCTTCTGAGCCGGTCCCCGCGACCTGGAGAACCCGACAGAAAACGGTTTCTTGCGTCATCTGCGAACAGCTGTTGCAATCGATTGCATAAGCCTATCTATTGCGACTAGCAGAGGTTGAGCCCTCGTTTTTGAGATCCGATTGGCGGTATGTCGAACAGCTTGCGTGATGTCGTCGCTATCGACGAAACCAACCCGCAATGGGTGGTGTTTCGGGACCGATTCGAGGGTCTTTACGGGGCTAGCCCGGAGGTGGAAGCGCGCTTGGCGGACCTGTCCCGCATCCTAGGAGATGCCCGACAGGCGAGTGCTATGGAGCCGCAGTATAGAGAGCAGTTTGAATGTCGCGCTTGGACGGCTGCTTCAGGCAATACGGTCTACACATTCTATGTTGATCGCTTCGCCAATGACCTGAAGGGTTTGATCGGCCGTCTCGATTATTTGCAGCAGCTTGGCGTCAGGTGGCTGCACCCGCTGCCGCTTCTGAAGGCGCGTCCGGGAGACAGCGATGGAGGTTTCGCGGTTGCGGATTTTCGAAATGTCGAGCCGAGCTTGGGGTCGATCGAGGACCTCGCTGTTCTTACGGCTGCGCTTCGAGAACGGGGAATGGGCCTGTTGCTTGATGTGGTGTGCAATCATACGGCCCGCGAACATGCGTGGGCGGTGGCTGCCCGCGCCGGCGATCCGGTCTATCGCGACTACTATCGAACCGTAGAAACGCTGGATGAGGTCGCCGTCTGGGAACGCGATTTGATCGATGTTTTTCCAAGCACGGCGCCGGGCAGTTTCACCCATGATCCCGAAATGGGGGGGTGGGTTTGGACCACCTTCTATCCGTTCCAATGGGATCTGAACTACGCCAATCCGGCGGTGTTCATTGAGATGTTGGAGGTCCTGCTGTTCCTGGCGAACAAGGGGGTCGAGGGCTTCCGGCTGGATAGTGCGCCCTTCCTCTGGAAGCGCGAGGGCACCTCGTGTCGCAATCAGCCAGAGGCGTACCGGATCGTCGAGGCCTGGCGCGCGGCGCTTTCGATCGCGACGCCGAACGTGGTGCTGCTGGCCGAGGCGATCGAAAGCATCGAGGATGTTCTGCCCTTCTTCGGAGAGAAATCGCCAGCCTGCGACCTGGCTTATAACAACGGTGTCATGACCGCCCTGTGGGGAGCCTTGGCGGACGAGGACGCAACAATCGCCCGCACCCTGATCGCCGCTGCGTCCATGAAGCCCGTTGGTGGCGCCTGGCTGAATTATGTGCGTTGCCATGACGACCTGATCTGGAATGCACTTTCAGCTTACGCGCCGGAACGGGATCTCAAACGCTGGTCCGACTTCTATTCGGGCAAGGGATTTTCCGCAGGGCGCGCGTTCCAGACAGCGCCGGGCGGCGTGCCCTCGACCAACGGCATGGCCTCTGCACTGGTTGGGTTGGGCCGTGCGGATGTGGGTCAGGATTTGGCGGAGCGTCGGTTGAGTTTGCTCTACGGCGTCGTCCACGGTTTGGATGGCTGGCCCCTCATCTACATGGGGGACGAACTCGCCATGGGGAATGACGAGAGCTTCGATCTGGACCCGGCTCGTCGCGATGAGGGCCGATGGCTTCATCGGCCGGTCATGAACTGGGAGCGGGCAGACGGTCGTGATGCGCTGGATCGTGTCGAAGGACGGACCTTCCAGGCGCTCCAGCGTTTCGGAGAACTGGCCCGATCGCTCGACGCCTTGGATATCAGGGGCGCGGCTCACCCGGTCGCCTTGGCTGAACGCGCGGTCCTGGGCTTCGAACGTAATGAGGGAACCCGGCGGATGATGGTTCTGGCCAATTTGTCGCCGCGCGCCGTGTCGGCTGTTCTGCCGTCGGGCTGGGCTCCGGGCGGCGTTGATCTGGTGACCGACGAGAATGTCGTTGGGCCGTCTGTCACGCTCGATCCGTACGCGGTCGTCTGGCTCGCGGACCGCACATGAGCCGTTTCGCGGCCATAGAACTGGGCGGGACGAAGGTCTTGGTCGCCGTTGGGACAGGGCCGGACGACCTGTCCGTTCCGTTCCGCATCCCCACGACAACGCCGGAAGCGACTGTCGCCGCCGTCGTCGAGGTTTTGCAGGCCGAATATGATGACGGCGCTTTTGATGCGATCGGGGTGGCCAGCTTCGGTCCGGTGCGTCTGGATCGTCACGCAGCGGACTGGGGACGCATTCTGTCGACGCCGAAGCCGGGATGGACGGGCGCCGATCTGGTCGGTCCCCTGGCGCATTTCGGCGTGCCGATCGCGGTCGATACCGACGTCTCTGGCGCGGGCCTGGCTGAAGGTCGATGGGGCGCCGCGCGAGGCTTGGGCGATTATGTCTATGTCACGGTCGGCACGGGTGTCGGTGTCGGCGTGATTAGCGGTGGACGACCGGTGCACGGCCTAATGCACCCCGAAGCGGGCCATATCCCGGTGTCGCGCGATCCGAAAAAGGATCCCTTCGCGGGCGCTTGCCCCTTCCACGGCGACTGTCTCGAAGGCCTCATTTCGGGCCCGGCGCTTGCCGCGCGCCTGGGCCGGCCGGGCGAGAGCATCGCCGCCGACGATTCGGTCTGGGACCTTATCGCCGACTATCTGGCCCAGCTTGCCGCCACCATGACCTACGTCACGTCCCCTCAGCGAATTGTGATCGGCGGCGGCGTCGGCGGCAATGCGGCTCTTCTCGCCCGGGTCCGGCCCGCATTGAAACAACGACTGGGCGGCTATCTGCCGGCGCTGGACGATGAGACGACACTCGCCGCCTATCTGGTCCCACCCGGTCTCGGCGACCGCTCCGGGGTGTTGGGCGCCGTGGCCCTGGCCAGCGATATCTTTGAACAATCGAGACCCCGCAAGACGGCGTCCGCTTTTGCGGCCGACCTGGGGGCCATGGAGGAGGACGAAACCCTTGACCCAGACCGCAACGCGCCCTGAACGCGCCCTCAATACCCGCCTGATCAAAGGCCTGACCTTCATGATGTTCATGATGTTCGCCATGACCACGGATTCGGTCGGCGTCATCATTCCCGAGGTCATCCGCGAGTTCGGCCTCGGCATGACGGCTGGCGGCGCCTTCCACTACGCTAGCATGAGCGGCATCGCCCTGGCGGGTCTGATGCTTGGTTTTCTCGCCGACCGGATGGGGCGAAAGCCGGCGATCATCCTGGGGCTTGGCCTGTTCGCGGGCGCGGCCTTCCTGTTCGCGGTCGGGCGTTCGTTCGAATTCTTCCTCGTGCTCCTCTTCGTCTCGGGCGCAGCCATCGGCGTGTTCAAGACCGCCGCCCTGGCGCTGATCGGGGACATCTCGACATCGACCACGTCGCATACGACCACGATGAACACCGTCGAGGGCTTCTTCGGCGTGGGCGCCATCATAGGCCCGGCCATCGTCGCCGCGCTGCTGGCCGGCGGCGCCTCGTGGAAATGGCTCTATGTCATCGCAGGCGTCCTCTCGATAGGCCTGATCCTGACCGCGCTGATGGTCCGCTATCCGACGGCTGTGAAGACGGCCGCTCCGCCGACGGATCTCAAAGCCACGCTCGCCATGATGCGCGATCCCTACGCGCTCTCCTTCAGCCTGGGGACCATGCTCTACGTCGGGGTCGAGACGGCGATCTACGTTTGGATGCCGACGCTCTTGGAGGGCTACGACGGTCCTGCCGTGTGGGTCGCGGTCTATGCCTTGTCGATCTTCTTCGTTCTGCGCGCAGCGGGCCGTTTCCTTGGGGCGTGGACGATCAACCGGTTTCGCTGGACGACAGTCCTGGTCGTTGCGAGCCTGGCCATCATGATCTGTTTCGCAGGCTCCATCGCGGGCGGTCGAAACGTGGCTGTGTGGTTGCTACCCTTTTCAGGCCTGTTCATGTCGGTGATCTATCCGACGCTGAACTCCAAGGGCATCAGCTGCTTCGCCAAGGTTCAGCATGGGGCGGTGGCAGGCGTGATCCTGTTCTTCACCTGCGTCAGCGCCGTTCTGTCGCCGCTGGCGATGGGCGCCGTCAGCGATCTATTCGGAGCGCCGATCTATGGCTTCGTTCTCGCGACGGTGCTGGCGGCCGTGCTGTTCTGCGCTCTGGCGGTAAATGCGCTGCTGGATCCCGCTAAGACGCGGCTCGCCCGGTTCGACGACAGCCAGTACGGGGGCTGAGGGGCGGAGCGCAGCTCAAGCCGGGGCGGAGTCCCGCACTATAAGGGCGGGCGGCAGGATGACGGATCCCGTCGTCTCTCCCGCCAATCGCCGCATCAGCAGATCGACCATGGCGACGGCGCCGGCTCCGATGTCCTGCCGGATCGTGGTCAGGGCCGGTGCGGCATGGATCGCGATCTCCAGGTCGTCATAACCGATGACCGCCACATCGTCCGGCACCGACAGGCCTCGCTCGGTCAGCGCCCGGATCGCGGCCATGGCGATGATGTCCGTGGCCGCCACGATCCCGTCTACACGAGCCCCGCTGTCCAGAAACTCTCCTATGGTCTCATAGGCCGTCTGGGGCGTCAGATGCACGGCCAACAGATGTTCTGGGGGCACGGCGCCAGACTTGCGATGGGCGGCAAGAAAGCCCTCGTAACGCTCGCCCAGTTCGGGCAGTTCGGGGTTGCCGAAGAAGGCTAGGTGTCGCCGTCCACGATTCAGCAGGTGCAGCGTCGCCAATTCGCCGCCCGCGCGGTTGTCCGTTCCGACTGTACATTGCACCCGGTTCGGAAAGGCTGCCCCCCAGATCACCAGCGGCGCATAGCGACGGGCCACCGCCTCGATCGTTTCGATCTGGTCCGACTGACCGATGATCAGGACGCCGTCGACCCGGCCCGAGTCCGTCATATTGGCCAGCCAGTCTTCGTTCGACGGAATGACCCGCGAGAGCAGGAGATCGTAGCCTCTCGTCGCCAACGCGTCCGCCAGATGCCCCAGAAGCGTGATGAAGAAGGGGTCTGACACCGGCTGACCGATCTCGTGGCCCAATGGCAGGATGACTGCGATCGCGTGGGTTCGGCCGGTCCTCAGATTTCGTCCCACGACATTGGGACGGTAGCCGTGTTCTCGCGCTAGCGCCGCAACGCGCTCGCGCGTTTCCTGACGGATCGCCGGGTTACCGGCCAAGGCTCGCGAAACCGTCGATGTCGACAAGCCCGCCAGCCGGGCCAAGTCGGCCAAGCTTCCGACGGTCTTTGATAATGTCTTCATAGCGCTAAATGATGAGTGGCGTCGTGAGCGTCAAGCGAGCACGACATCATAGATCATTTAGCAAGCACCCTGTCGAAGAAGGCGGCTGCCTCCGCATAAACTTCGCGAGATTCGGGCAGGTCCGGACGGCGCTCATAGTCGCCGTGCGAGATACCTTCGTAGACATTCAATTCTGCCGGGACGCCTGCCTGCCTCATCTTCCTGTGAACCCGAACGGTGTTGGACAGGAACAGGTCGCGGGTTCCGGTCGTCAGTAATGTCGGCGGAAACCCGGCCATGTCACCATTAACGGGTGAGAGTTCAGGATCACTCATATCGTGGCCGTTCGCATAGAGAACCGCCGCCGCCCCTAGTAGCCCGTCATAGGACACCAGAGCATTGTCGACATGGTCATTGCTGAAATAGCTGTCGCCGGTCTTGGTCAGGTCCGACCATGGGGTGCCGGCCCACAGACCGCCCGGCAACGGCAAGGCATCCCGCTTGGCGCGCAGCACCAGTGACAGGGTCATGGCCCCGCCGGTGGACGACCCGAACACCCCGATCCGGTCCGGCCGGTGCTGCGTCGCCAGAACGCGCCAAACCGCCTCAGCATCGTCGATAGCCGCCGGATAGGGGGCGTCGGGAGCCATCCGGTAGTCCACACTGACGACGCGGAACCCTTGCCCGGCTAACAGTATCGCATCGCGAAGGCCAGACATGCCGGGCGCGAAGACGTAAGCCCCGCCGTGGAAATTCAACAGCACCCGGTCCGCGTTGTTTGGCCCGACGGTCGCAGGCTCCACCCAGAAGACGTTTACGCCGCCAATGACATCCCGCCTCACCGTGACATGGTTCTCGGCCAGCAGAGCGGGCAAGGCGTTCTTTTCGACATCGGCGGCGAATGTCGCCACCAGCGCACGCCACTGATCCGGCGTCTGGGGAAACTGATCCCAGGTTGGATTGAAACCTGCGGCGATCAATCCCTGAAGTTCGGGACTGACTGTAGTCGGCACGGGCAGGGGTCTGGCCGGAACCACATAGCGTTGGGCCGAAGCCTGGATCGGGTCTTCGGCCGCTCCGGCGCGGGTATGGGCCATCGCCGGGGCTGTCGCCAGAAGGGCGGCGATGACGCAGATCGCTACTTCTCTGAAACGCATCATAACCGCCCTCATCGTCCTAGAAGTTGTACCTTAGCCCGACGCTGATGTTGCGCCCCGGTATGGTGCGGGCCGTGTTGATGCCGTCGCCCACCGTGCTGGTGTTCTGACCCACCTCGGTGATGGCGATGACGTCGAACAGGTTCTGGACCGAGACCGAAGCCTTCAGGGAAGGCGTCAGGGCATAGGACCCGAACAGGTTGGTGACAACATAGCCGGGCATCACGAGTTGATTGGCGTCAGAAGCGTAAGAATCGGAGCTGCCGACGAAGTTTGCCCCGATTTCGAACGGGCCCGTACTGATCGAGGGCGTCGCCTGGAAAATCCAGTCGGCCTGGCGATAGGGCACGTTTCCGGTCTGGGCCGAGTTTGCGCCGCTACGATCGATCTTGGCGTCCGTATAGGTCACTCCTCCGGTCAGGTGGAAGATGCCGTAGTTGATCCCGCCTTCCAGCTCGACACCATAGGACACGTAGTCGTTGTCGATGAAGGCCTGAACCGGGATAACCAGTTCGTTGGATTCCGACGTCGTGGCGTGGAAGGCCGTGGCGTTCACGAAAAACAGGTCGGTGCGGAACTTGACCCCGCCTTCCTGCTGTTCGACGAAATTCACCGCCACCTGCTCGGCGATCGAGCCATCGTCGCGCACGCCGCCGCCGAACAGGACGCGATCAGCATTGAACCGTGCGCCCCGGCTGACCCGACCGAACAGGGCCAAGTCGGGGGTGAGAGCATAGTTGGCTCCGAGCGACCATGTCAGATATTTTTCCTCGTAATCGACCGGCTTCTGGGCCTGCATATTGACCACGGGCACCGTCTGTTCGGGCACTTGAATCACGCCGTCCTGATTGACGTCGATGACGCTGGTCCCGCTGTTGGCGGCGTAATAACCCGATGCCGAAGAGATGTTGTAGCGCAGACCGCCGTCCAGGCTGAGATTGCCGATCTTCCACGACGCGGAGACGTAAGGTGCGTCAATGTCGTAGTCGACATTGTAATAGCGGATGCAGCAGTTGCCGAAGACGGGCTCGCCATAGGCGATAAGTCCGTTCTGCGTGATGGCCTGACCCGCAGCATTATAGACGTCCAACAGCGCGGATTTGTTGCCGTTGACCTCCTGCAGATAGCTGTTCCAGTGCCAGTCCATCTCAATGGCCTGATACGATTTGAAATAGCCGAATGTGATCGAGCCTGACCCGCGCCGACCCGCGTCATAATCCTTGGACAGGGTCAGGACATTGGTCGCGTTAGTGAAGTCGTCCAGTGTGACGTTGAACAATAGGGTGTTGCTGGCCAGACCATTGCCGTTGAGGGTCGATAGATCGGCGACAGTCTGGCCCGCTTTTGGCCCCGTGGCGTAACGCAGGGTCGCGCCCGGTCCGCCCAATTCGCTCAGAAAAGTAGCGGCCGTGGCGACGCGTGCCGGATAGTTCGCGGTGAAACTGCCGTAATTCTTGGCAACATTGAAGCGATCTTCCAACGTCCAGCCACCGCCCAGGTCGAACGACGCTTCGCCGCCGATTGCGCGCGATTGGGTACGATAGCCATCGGCGACGTCGGTCGTGATCCTTTCTCCGTTGTGATTGATCGCCAGATCGGACCGGAAATAGGGCGATTGCAATGTGCCGCTGAGGACGTCGAAACCCGCAAAGGAACTGTAGGTCGGATCGCTTTCCGTGCCAGAAACCTTGATGGGCCCCGGCACATAGACAGGAGCGCGGTCGTCGAGGAATTTGAAGTTCAGCCTTAGATAGCCGTTGTCCAGTTCACGAGTGACGTTTGCCTTGATCTGTCCGCCGTTCTCGGCCTTGTAGCCGACGTCCTTGACGCCTTCGCCATAGCGATAGAAGCCGCCGACGTGGAAACGCCAGTCGTCGCCGATGGGCGAACCATAATCGAAGTCCAGGCGCGAACGGTCGAAATCCACGCCCTGGGTGAAGCCCAAAGAGCCGCCCTTAACCGTGCCGGTCTTGCTGATGTAGTTGAAGATGGCGCCCGGCGCATTGCTGGTGAAGGTGGAGGCCGATCCACCCCGGACCACTTCCAGTCGACCCACATTGTAGTCGGGACGAACGAAGATATCGGCTGTCGCGAAGGCCACGTCGCCGAAGTTCAGGACCGGAAGGCCGTCCTCCTGAAACTGCACGAATTTGCCGCCGCCGCTGGCGACCGGCAGGCCACGCACGGCGATGTTGGCGTTGCCCTCGCCGCCGGATGCCTCGGCCCGGATGCCCGGAACGTTGCGTAATAGGTCGGCGGCCCCCAGAGGGGCCAGGCGCTCGATCTGCTGAGCGTCAACTGAACTGATCGATATGGACGTCGTGATGCGCCGCTCGGGCTTTGCGGTCCCTGTAACGAAGACTTCATCGACTGTCGAAGGCTCTTGCCCAGCAGCCGGGATCGTCTGCTCCGTCTGCTCCGTCTGGGCCCAGGCCCCTGTGGTCCCGAGAGCCGCCAGTAGCGCTCCCGCACAAACGATCGTCAGGCGTTTCATTGCTTCTTCCCCATATTCCCTCGAGCTTCTGATCGAGCCCGTGATATAGCATTGCTCCAAATGCAATCGATTGCAACAATCGATTGCAGAGGGGTTTTGTTTTTGGTGTTAGTCCCAGGACGTGTTCCTCATAGTTAGAAGACCACGGTGGCGGCGAAGGCTATGTCTGACAGGAAGACGGTCGGGCAGCGGTCGTATCAGTTGGCGGCGCGACGCGTTTTTTAGCCTGCTGAACATGGGCTCGATGCGGCGGATACGGCAGCCTTGACTCAGCGATCAGGCAATTGGGGAATCTACTTTGTCCACAGCGCCTTTGGGGCATCGTCGGCGCTTGCCGTCAGCGGCCGTCGCGGCCTCGGAGATGCCTGACGCCGTCGAAGGCGTATCGGTTTTCCGGGTCGATCTGGAGGGACGTCTCGAAATGCGAGATCGCCGCAGCCTTGTCGCCTTCGGCCGCCGAAATATCGGCAAGGCCGTCATGGCTGTAGGCCGATTGGACCCTCCGGTGGTTTGGCGGATCTTCCCTAGAGACTTCTCAAGGCCTTCGCCGGCTCGGATCGTGCTGTCGCCACGGCGTGGCCCAGCACGGTCAGGACGGCGATCAGGACCGCTCCGGCGACCGGCAGGATGAAGGCCAACGGGGACAGGCCGACGCGATCATCGAACCGCTCGAGCCAACGGCTCATCAGCAGGAAGGCCACCGGACAGGCGATGATCGCCGCTACGCCCACTGGCCTGAGGAACTCGCTGACGAGCAGACCCAGCACCTCGCTCGTGGAGGCGCCCAAGGTCTTGCGAATGCCGATCTCGCGCGTCCGTCGCGCCGTCACGAAGGCGGCCATACCGTAAAGACCGAGTGCGCCGATCAGGATGGCGACCCCCGCCCCGAGGCCGAAGAGGCGGCTGCGCTGGTCCTCGGGCTTGTAATAGGGCTCCAGCATCTGAGCCACGGTCTTGGCCTCGAAGGGGACGGTCGGCGCGGCGAGGCTCCAGGCGCGTTTCATGGCGGCGCGAACGGCGATTGGATCGCCATTGTAGCGCACGACGAGGACGCCTCCGGGAATGTCATCGCTGCGGTAGCGATAGAGAACTGGCGGAATCTGGTCACGCGGCGAACGGAACCGGACATCGCGCACGATCCCGATGACCGTCATGGGCTCGCCGCCGAACCGCACGGTCTGGCCCACAGCCGAGGTCGCGCTGGAGAAGCCGAGGATCGGAAGGGCGCTTTCGCTCAGCATGACGTTATGGCCGATGGCGCCAGTTTGCGGAGAATCTCCCTCTTCGGCTCTGGCGTCATCCAGCCTGTTCTCGGGATTGAACGGCCGGCCGGCGGCCAGGTCCACGCCATAGGTCTTGAAGTAGTCGGGGCCGATTTCCTCAATGACCACCGCCGGTTCCTCGCCGACATGACCTGGCCTAGAGACATTGGTCTGGGACACCGAACCGGTGGCGGGCGAACGGCTGGACACGGCGGTGGAGACCACCCCAGGGATACGCCGGTATTGATCCAGCAGACCGGTGCGGCGACCGTCCAACTCCGATCCCCAGAACCGTTCCAGGACCAGGATGCCCTCACGCCTAAAGCCGAGATCGGCGGTGCGCAGATGGTGGCTCTGGACCAGCATGACGAAGGTGCAGATGCTGAACACCAGGGCGACCGTGAACTGGACGACCACCAGGATGCTGCGAAGCTGCGATCCGGCGCGGCCGCCCCCAGGCGAGCGGGCCGAGGCCAGAACCCCGGCGGGCGCGAACCGCGAGAGGGCCAGGGCGGGCCAGGCTCCTGCGCCGACGCCGACAATCAGGGCCGTGGCGGCAACCATCAGCACCACGCCGTCGACACCGAGATACTGGAGCTTCAGCGTCGTCCCGCCATAGGCGTTGACCACCGGCAGGATAAGTTCGGTCAGGGCCAAGCCGAACAGGGCGGCGGCGGACGCCAGAACGACGGCCTCGACCAGGAACTGCAACGTCAGGACGCGTGACGTCGCCCCTAGCGCCTTGCGTACCGCCACCTCGCGTGCCCTCAGACCCGCCCGCGCGCTGGCCAGGTTGACATAGTTCAGGGCGGCGATGACCAGGGTCATCAGCCCAACGACCCCCAGCACCGCCACATCGGTCGCATTGGCGGATCGTTCCGCATTCGGATCGCGCGCGTCGGCGAAATGGATGTCCGTAAGGGGCGTCAGGCTATATTTGAGGGTCTCGTTGATCGGGGACGGCAGGGCGTCCGGCGGAATGCGCCGTGTTACGAAGTTCGCCAGATCGGCGCCGACCGCCCGGGCCTGGTCCGCCTTGGGGATCCGGAAATAGGCCGAGGTGTTGAAACTGCCCCAGCGGTCGAAGGTGTTGGTGGCCTCGTCGATGTCGAAATCAGCCCGATTGATCAGGAATAGCATATTCAGGTCGAGCGAGCTGTCGGCCGGAAGATCCTTTATCACCGCCGTGACCCGATAGGCCCGTTCCTGGCCCCGCACCAGGCGCACGACCGATCGACCCAGGGCGGGACCCTCGGGGAACAGACGCTTGGCGACCGTCTGGCTCAGCACCACCGAACCGGGGTCGTCCAGGGCGTAGGCCTTGTCGCCCTCAATCAGGGGCAGGTCGAACACCTTGAAGAAGTCGGTGTCGACAAGGGCCATGCTCTCTTCCATGATAGGCCCTCCCGCCTTGATCCTAGCTCCGCTCCCCATCACCCGCGTAGCGGCGGCGATCTGGGGATAGTCCTCCTTGATCAGGCCGACAGCGACGCTTTGGACATTGCCGGAAAAGCTCGGCTCTGCGCCGGGCCAGCGGGTGACCGCGCTGAGTCGATAGATCTGGTCGGCATTGGGCGTCCAGCGATCAAATCCCATTTCGAAGCGCACTGTCAGCAACAGGATCAGGAAGACGGCGATCCCGACCGCCAGTCCGCCGACATTGAGCGCGGTGTAGAGCCGGTGACGGCTCAGCGATCGGTAGAGGGTCTTCAGGTAGTGGCCGATCATGGCGTTCTCCTCAAAACGCGCGACGGACGCCGGCGACGATGCGCCCGTCCAGCATATCGACGATGCGGCCGGCCTCATCGGCTTGGGCCGCAGAATGGGTCACCATGACGATGGTCGCGCCTTCGGCGTTCAACCCCTTAAGAATCTCCATGACCTGGGCGCCGTTCTCGCTGTCGAGGTTGCCGGTCGGTTCGTCAGCCAGGATCAGGTCGGGCTGGCCGACGATCGCACGGGCGATCGCCGCGCGTTGCTGCTGACCCCCAGAGAGCTGGTGTGGATAATGGCCTGCCCTGTGCGCGATGCCGACCCGGTCCATAGCCGAGGCGATCCGGCTTTTGCGCTCCGGAGCCGCCATCTTGCGGCGATAGATGAGGCCCAGTTCGATGTTTTCGGCGACGGTCAGTTCGTCGATGAGGTTGAAGCTCTGGAATATGAAGCCCAGGTGTCGCGCGCGAAGGGCCGCCAGCGCCGCTTCCTCGGCCTGGGCCACATCCTCGCCCTTGAACAGATAGCGCCCGCCGGTCGGTTTATCGATCAGGCCGATGATATTCAGGAGCGTGGACTTGCCGCAGCCCGAGGGGCCCATGACGGCGACGAACTCGCCCTTCTCGACGTTCAGTTCGATGTCGCGCAGCGCGGCGGTCTCAACCTCATCGGATCGATACAGACGCTGGATTCCGGCCAGAGTGATCATGAAACTTCCTTCGTCGAGGAGAAATAGTCAGCGGAGAACGAGGCGCGGTCGCGCGTCGAAGGCGGCGTAGGAGGAGGCGACAATGCGGTCGTGGGCGGCGAGGCCTTGGAGAACCTCAACCTGGGTCGGACTGCGCCGTCCCAGACGGATGGCCCGTTTGGTCGCCCGGCGACCGTCGGTTTCGAGCACATAGACAAAGGCGCCGCCGGACCCTTCAAGCCAGGCGCCCGTCGGGAGAACGAGCGCCGGACGGCTCTCGCCAAGAGTGATGCGCAGATCGAGGGTTTGGCCCCGACGCAGGTTCGGCGGGGTACCCCCCCGGAACACCAGTTCGGCGGTGAACCGGCCGTTAGAGACCTGGGGCAGAACCCGTGAAACCGTCAGCGGCCAGATCCTGCCTTCAAGGGTTGCTGTCGCGCCCTGGCCTGCACTGACGCGCGCGAGATAGAATTCGTCCACCTCGGCGACGAGCTTGTAGGCGTCTTCTGAATCGATCTGGCCGACCACGGTCCCTGCAGTCAGCGGCTGGCCGGGCTGGAGGTCGAATGCGGTCAGGCGACCGGCGACGGGCGCGCGAATGGTTAAGGCGTCCAGACTGGCGCGGACGGCCGAGAGATTGGATTGTAGCTGGCTGGATGAGGCGATGACGCCCTCGAGTTGGCGTTGCGCCAACTGGTTCTCGGACGGCTCGGCTCGCCTAAGGCTCTGTAACCGGTTGCGATGGTAGTCGGCCAGAGCCTGCGACTCCGCCAGACCGGCGTTGGAGACGATGCCCTTGGCGTGCAGGCTTGAGCGGATGCCCAGTTCGCGCTCGGCGTTAAGCAGATTGAAGGCGGTTTCGCTGATCGCCTGTTCCCGATCCAACCGGCTGCGCGAAATCTGGAGCTGTTGGCCCCGAGCGTCGCCGAGTTGACCGGCGATCTGGGCCTCGCTCGCCGTCACCTCCATGCGCAGCCGCGGGTTGGACAGGGTCGCCAGGGGCTGGCCGGCGGTCAGTCGGGCGCCGTCCTCGACCTGAACGTTTTGGACTTGTCCCCCCTCAATCGCGACGATCTGAACTGTGCGCAGAGGCGCTGCGACGGCGCGGACGGGAAGGGCGTCCTCGAAGATCGCCTGTTGCGCGGTCGCGGTGGCGAGGTCGGCCTCGTTCACCACCAGCTCGCCGTTTCCAGGCAGGGTGCGCCAGATCAGCACCGCGATCACGGTCACGAAGGCGGCCGTCGCTACGCCCATGATGACGCGGCTTGACTTGAATCGCTTGCGAGGCAGGCGACGATCCATGGCGCCCGCCGGCGGCGTGGCAAGCGGGAGATCGGAAGACGGGTCGGTCTGGCTCATGCGACGAAGTTTATCGCGGCGCCTGATATCGACCTAAAGCGCCGCCGCGCTTGATCTTTTGGTCGCCGCGATCTTACGTGTGTTCATTTTCGAACACCGAAAGCCTGTATGTCCGCGATCACTACGCCCCCCACCGACGCGCCGGCGGGCCGGGTGCTTTTCATCGACGACGACGACGATGTGTTGACCGCCGGGACGCTCGTTCTCCGGCGTCAGGGCTTGGAGGTCGCGATGATCCGGAGTCCAGAGGCGATCTGGTCCGCGCTGGCCGAAGCGCCCGTCGACGCCATCCTGCTTGACCTGAATTTCCGACCGGGTGCCCGGTCCGGCGAGGAGGGGCTGGAGGCCCTGCGCCGGATCGTGGCGCTGGATCCGGATGCGGTCGTCCTTGTCGTCACAGGCCATAGCGGGGTCGGGATCGCCGTCGCGGCCATGCGCGCCGGAGCCGGCGATTTCATTATGAAGCCATGGAGCAACGCGCGGCTGATTACGGCCGTCACCGATGCCGTAGCCCTGAGACGCCGGCGGCGGGCGCAAGGGCGTGAGCCATCCGGCGCCCTGTCGGAGGCGCTGATCATCGGCGCGTCTCCTGCAGCGGACCGACTGCGCGCTCGCGTCGGCAGGTTGGCCGCGACGGAAAGCTCGGTCCTGATCACCGGCGAGTCCGGCGCCGGAAAGACGCTCGCGGCCCAGGCGATCCACGCCGCCTCGACCCAGCGGGACCGGCCTCTCGTGTCGCTGGACCTCGCGGCGCTCTCGCCGGAGGAACAGATGGCGCGTGTGCAGGCGGTCGCCGAAGGCGTCCTGCTACTCAAATCGGCCGAAGCGCTGGCTCCCCAGGTCTTCGGCCTTCTTGCCGGCGTGATCGAGGCCCCTTCGCCGGTCCGTATCCTCGCCACGACGACCCGGACGGAGGCGCTTTCGCACTGGCCCGATCGCTTGAGGTTCAGTCTTGCAGGGACCCAGCTTCAGGTTCCGGCTCTACGCCTGCGACGCGGCGACATCCTCGAACTGGCCCGACACTTCATTCGGCGAGCCGCTGCAGGGGCCGGCCGTCTGCCCCGGCCGGTTTCACCGGATGCCGAGGCCTGGCTGACCGGCGCCGACTGGCCGGGCAATGTTCGCGAACTCAGGGCGGTTGTCGAACAGGCGGTTTTCCTGGGAGAAGGCGATGTGCTCGACCTCTCAGATCTGAAGCCCTCCGGCGACCCGACGTCGACGCGCTTCGTCGAGCCCGGCGACGATCTCAATCTGGATCGTCAGGAACGCCGGCTGGTCGAGGCGGCGCTGAAGCGTCACGGATTCAACGTCAGCCACGCCGCCCGCGATCTGGGCCTGACCCGGGCCGCCCTTTATCGCCGGATGGAAAAACATGGCCTCTAGACAACGGCTTGACGCGACCGTCGCCTTCCTTGGGGCCTTTGTTCTGGGAATCGGTTTCTGGGCCGCTATTGATCGAAGCCTGTGGGCGACGGCGGCGGCCTTGGGCGTGTTGGCGATTATGGCGGCTCTCCCCGCGCTTGGGCGTCTCGCCCGTATCTGGTCACCGACGGGCGCGGGCGCCGCCTCGGGAGTCGATCTTGATGAGCGACGGTCCGTCGAGGCACGGCGCCGTTGGCTGGCTTATGCGCTTGACCTTGTCCCGACCGCCCTGGTCAGCCGTTCCCCTGACGGTCGCCTGCTAGCGCTCAACCGGGCGTCTCGGGCCCTGTTCGTCACGGATGGCCCGATCCTGGGCGCGCCCGACGAGCTGTTACGCGTGGCCGGCGGCCCGTTGATGGCCGACGCTACGCCGCTGATGCTGGGGCGGCCCCGTCCCCGGGCCTATGCGGCCTCGCTCGCCGACATCGTGCAGGAGGATGGCCCGGCGAGGTTGATCGCCCTCGCCGACATCGAAGAGCAGCTCCGCGCGCGCGAGACCGCGACCCTTCGGGAGACGCTCGACGTCCTTTCTCACGAGATCATGAACTCCCTGACGCCGGTGACGTCCCTGGCCCAGACTGCGCAATTGCTGCTCGCAGACGGCGACAGGGAAGGGGCCGGGGACGCGCTGGCCGTCCTTGAGCGCCGGTCCGCCGGCTTGCTCCGGTTCGTCGAATCCTATCGGGCGCTCGCCAGACTTCCGCTGCCGGTGCTGCGCCCGGTGACGATTGCGCCTTTGATGGCGGACGTCCAACGCCTTTTCGAGAGACACGATGCAGGAGACGGCGTCACGCTGGAACTGTCGCGGATGCCTGACGCGACCGTGCTGGCCGACCCTGACCTCTTGGTGCAGGCCGTAATCAATCTCCTGCTTAACGCAGCGCAGGCTGTCGCCTCGAGCCCCGGCGCCGCCGAAGCGCCGCGCGTTCGCCTGTCGGTCGGCGTCGAAAAGGGCGTGGTTCGGTTCGAGGTGTCGGACAACGGCCCTGGCCTCGGCGGCCTAGATCCGGAGACAATCCTAAAACCCTTCTTCACCAGTCGGCCCAGCGGCGCCGGCATCGGCCTCAGCCTCGTGTCCCAGATCATCGCCGGCCATAATAGCCGCCTAGATTTTGGACCGTCCGACATAGGTGAAACCGGGCTGCAGGTGAGCTTCTCACTGGGGCGCGCAATACCGGGGCAGGACAGTCTGGGGTAAGTGCGGCGAGACAAGTTGAACGTCGTCTTATGACGCTGCGCTAAGGACCGCTCATGGCGTACTGACGACGTTGGGCGATCATTGAGATGATAGTGTTGCCTCAATACGATTGCCAACATGTCGGTATAGGGCCGTCGGTATTTAAAGCGGCGCTGAGATCGCGATGGCTGCGCCTTACAGAACCAGAATTGTCGTGCGTTTGCAGATGGACATCGACATCACTCAGAATTTACCCGAGCCAAATTCGTTAATTTTTCAAAAGCCTAGCCTGGGTGGCGGTCGTGGCTGGCTAAAAAGTGAATTCTGACGAGCCCCTTCGAAGCCTTTCGGAGGGGCTTGGTTTTGTGATGCCGATTATTCGACGGTATCGCACGCCGTTGCCGCGCGGCTTTGGACCCGTACCGTCAAGGTCCGGCTTGTCGGCGGCAAGGCGGTGGAGCCGGTCGTGGGAGCGGTGAACGGCAATATGATCGAGTGCGTCAGCATCGAAATGCGCGCCGCCGGCCTGTCTAGTGCCCGTGGGACTGCCGCCGCCAGTTGATCAGATGGGCCGTCGCGAGCGCCAGCCCTCCGGCGACGGTCAAGGCGGTTTCCCAGTCATGGTCCGGATAGCCGGCGGCGCCCGCGACCAGAAGACCGAGCCCTATGACGGCCAGGCCTATGATCACGGCGGAAAGGGATTTCGCCTTGGGGCGCGTCAGGGTCCACAGCGAGACCGGTGCGGCCACGGCGACGAAGGCCCAATGCACCCATTCCGCCTCAGTCCAGGCGCCCAGCAACGGCAAGAGGCCGGCGGCAAGCGGAAGGACCAGGCAGTGGGCCAGGCACAGGCCTGACAGGCTGATGGCGACGGCGTCGCCGGTGCGGGCAGGGGCATGTGCGGTCAAAACCGGGTTCCTTCGTCTGACAATCCGGATATGTTACTCTATAACGTCTGCTGCAACCCCGTGAGGCGCGTTTTGATCCGATTTTTCTCCGGTGAATTATGAGGGCGGATGACTGCTTGCGCCTGGAGGGGCTGGTCGTCGGCCGGCGGTTGCGCGCGGTCGCGCGGGTTCCCGACTTCGCCCTCGGCGCCGGCGAGGGCGCGCTGCTGCTGGGCCGTTCCGGCGCGGGAAAATCCACGGCCCTGGTCACCCTGGCGGGTCTGATTGCGCCGATATCGGGCGCCGTGATCTTGCGCCAGGAGAGGCTCGCCTCGGGGAGCAAGGCCCCGCCGACGGTCGGACTGATCTTTCAGGACGTCCATCTTCTGTCGGGTCTCTCAGTGCTGGAGAACATCCTGCTCGCGCCCTTCGTCAGAGGATTGCCGCAAGACATCGGGGAAGCGCGTCGCGCGCTGGCCGCCGTGGGCCTCGCCAGTCTCGCGGACCGCCGGGCCGAAACCCTGAGCCGGGGCGAGGCCCAACGTGTGGCGATCGCGCGCGCCCTGTTCATCCGTCCCGCCCTGATCCTGGCCGACGAGCCGACCGCGAGCCTTGACGACGACAACGCCGAGACCGTCGCCGACCTGTTGCAAGATGCGGCCCAGCGGACGGGAGCGGCGCTTGTGATCGCCACCCACGATCAAAGGCTCAAACGGAGGATCGCCAACCACCAGGTCCTGCTCCCGGTCGAGGCGGTGGCGGCATGACCCTCCCTCGACTTGTCTGGGCCTTCATCCGCCGACGTCCGGCCTCCTGGGTGTTTCACGTCCTCCTGCTCGCCGTGGCCGTGGCGATTACGGTTTCGGTCCTGTTGGTGCGCCAGGCTGCGGACGCCCGGCTGACGCGCGACCTCGCCGGCGTCGATCTGGTCGTCGGTGCGTCGGGCAGTCCGTTGCAACTGGTGACCTCGGCGGTGTTTCAGGCTGACGTTCCGACCGGCAATATTCCCTGGGTGGTGGCCGAACAGATCGAGCGGGACCCGCTGGTCCGCCGCGCCGTGCCCCTGTCGATGGGCGACAGTCTCGGCGCCTACCGGATCGTCGGAACGACCCGGGACTATGCGGCCCTCCAGGATCTCAGGCTTGACGACGGCCGGTGGTGGGGCGGGGAAATGGAGGCCGTGCTCGGGGCGACCGTGGCCCGGCGCATGGGGCTGGCGGTCGGGGATTCCTTCGTCGGTGCGCATGGCCTGGAGGGCGGCGATCAGGAACACGCCGACCACCCCTATCGCGTCGTCGGCGTCCTGCGTCCAAGCGGTGCGGTGGCGGACCGCCTCGTGCTGACCGACCTGTCCAGCGTCTGGAGCCTGCATGAGGCGGAGCCCGCCGAGGTCGCTGAGGGCGGGGCCCACGATCATGACCACGCCTCCGGGCCGGAAACGCACCGCGAGGTGACCGCCGTGCTGGTCCAGTATCAGAGCGCCCTCGGGGCTGTGATCCTGCCGCCCCGGCTCAAGCGGCTCGCCGGGGTGCAGACGGCCTCTCCGCCGCGCGAGGCCCAGCGGCTGAACGCCATGATCGGGGACGGCGCGGCCATGATGACGCGGCTTGGCGGCCTGTTGCTGGCCCTGGCTGCAGGGGGATTTGTCCTGGCTCTGACCACTGCGGTGCGCGCCAGACGCCGGGAGCTGGCCCTGCTCAAGGCGCTGGGCGCCTCGTCGGCGCGGCTGGCGGGCGTGGTTCTGCTGGAGGGCGGCGCCCTGGGCCTCGCCGGCGGTCTTGCGGGCCTGGTTCTGGGGCGTGGTCTGGCTTGGGGCGTCGCGCAGTCGAACGCGGCCCCCTTCAGCCTGACTCTGCCGTCGATGGGCGGCCTCGACGCGGTCGTCATTCTGGCCTCGGTCGCGCTGGGGCTGATCGGCTCGACGCCCGGAGTCTGGCTGGCGATCCGGACCGATCCAGTTGACGAACTTCAGGGGCGATGAGGATGCGGATTTCACCACTCGCCCTTTCGCTTGCGGTTTGCGGGCTCTCGGCTTGCGACAGAGCGCCCGCGCCAAACGCCTCGCCAGACGCCGCGGCACCTGCCGCTGTCACCGCCGCAGAGTCTGCGGCGATTGACGCCGCCGCCGGGACTCCGGGCGGAGCGGGTCAGGGACCGGAGGCCGGCTCGATCCGCGCGTCGGGCCAGACGGGCGCCGGGTTGGATGAGGACGCCGAATGGGCGGCGCTGGAGGCGGAAATCGCCGCACTTCCCCCGATCCGGACCGGGCCGATGGCGTCCGTCGGCGCGGAGGCGGGCGGTCCGCCGGTCGATGGAGAATTGGCGTCGGAACGCCGGACGCAACTGGACCTGCCTCGCGCGGACGGGCCCCTCTGGCGGACGTTGCGCCAGACCCGGATTTCCATCGATGAGCGGACCCAACTGTATCGTGCAGCACACCCGGCCAGCGTTCGCGCCATCGCCGGTCAGACCGTAACCGTGCGGGGCTATATGCTTCCGCTGGAGTCCACGGATCGCACCGCCCATTTCCTGATCTCACCCTATACCCCGGTGTGCTTCTTCCATCCCCCGGCCGAACCCAATGAGGTCATCGAGGTCCGGCTCAGCCGCCCCATCGAGGCCGGCTACCACCTCGTCGAAGTGACCGGGACGCTTGAACTGGCGGACAATGGCGAGAAGGGGCTGTTCTTCGTCATCAACGGCGGGCGGGGGCGGATCGTCGAACGGGTGGAATAGGGCCCGGAGCACCACGGATCCAGGCGGCGTTTCGCGCCATGATCACAGCATGATAGGGCCTGCCGCTTGCACGCCATCGGGGGCGACGGCCGTGAAAGACTTGCGAGCGGCTTCCGAGGCGTTATAGCGTAACGGCTGGTGGGGTGGGGTAAGAGACAATGAGATTTGCGCTTTTCGGCCTTGCGGCCGCTTTGCTGGCTTCCGGCGCTCAGGCGCAGGTCAGCGTCGGCGCGGTAGACCAGTCCAAGGGCGGCTTCGAGGACAAGTTCCGCCAGTTCGAGGGCGAAGATTGGCCTACGCCGACCGATTATCGCAATGCGTCGGGCGCGCCCGGCCATCGCTATTGGCAACAGCAGGTCGATTACGACATCGACGTCGTCCTGGATGAAGCCAACCGCACCCTGAACGCGACCCAGGCGGTGACCTACCGGAACAACGCCCCGGATTCTCTCGGCTATCTGTGGCTGCTGCTCGACCAGCAGAACTATCGCCGCGATTCGATGGCCGAGCGGAGCCGGACCTACACCAACTCCGATACGGTCAGTGTCAACGAGGTGCTGCGCGTTCAACGTTTTCAGGAATGGGAGGGGGGCTTCAACGATCTGACGGTCGTCGGACCGGACGGCCAGCCTCTGCCTTTCACCATCGTCGATTCCATGATGCGGGTCGAACTGCCGCGGCCGCTTGCGACCGGCGAGAGCTTCACTTTCGGAATGGGCTATTCCCTGCCTCTGCCGGAGACCAAGGTCGTCGGCGGACGCAGCGGCTATGAGTGTTTCACCGAGCCCGGCGAAGACGGAAACTGCCTGTTCTTGGCCGCGCAGTGGTTCCCCCGCCTGGCGGTCTATTCAGACTATGAAGGCTGGCATAACCAGGCCTTTCTCGGCGCGGGCGAGTTCACCCTCGAGTTCGGCGACTACCAGGTCTCGATCACCGCTCCCGCCGACCACATCGTCGCCTCGACCGGCGTCCTGACCAATCCCGAGATATTGAGCGCCGAGCAACGCACGCGTCTGGAGCGGGCGCGCATCGCCGACGCCCCCGTCTATATCGTCACGCCCGCCGAAGCCGCAGCGGCGGAAGGCCGGCCGGCCCGGTCCGGCGTCCGCACCTGGAACTTCCGCGCCGACAACGTCCGCGATTTCGCCTTCGCCTCCAGCCGCAAATTCATCTGGGATGCGATGGGGGTCAAACAGGACAGCGCCGAACATCCCGTCGTCATGGCCATGTCCTTCTATCCGAAAGAGGGACGACCGCTGTGGGACGCCTATTCGACCCGCGCCATCGCCCACACCATCGACGTCTATAACCAGTTCGCCTTCACCTATCCCTATCCGACGGCCCAGTCGGTCAACGGGCCGGTGGGCGGGATGGAATATCCGATGATCACCTTCAACGGACCGCGTCCGGTAAAGGATGACAAGGGACGGCTGACCTATACCGAACGCGCCAAGAACGGGCTGATCGGCGTGGTCATCCACGAGGTCGGCCACATCTATTTCCCGATGACCGTCAACTCGGACGAGCGTCAATGGACTTGGATGGACGAGGGGCTGAACAGCTTCCTTCAGTTTCAGGCTGAGAAACTCTGGGACGCCGATTTCCCGTCGCGCGGAGAGCCCAAGGACATCGTCGAATATATGGTCAGCCAGGACCAGATGCCGGTCATGACCCAGTCCGACGCCATCAACCAGTTCGGCCCCAACGCCTACGCCAAGCCCGCCACGGCTCTGGTGATCCTGCGCGAGACGGTTTTGGGACGCGAACTGTTTGATCGGGCGTTCCGGGAATACGCCCAGCGCTGGCGCTTCAAACGACCGACGCCCTATGACTTCTTCCGTTCGATGGAGGAGGGCTCGGGCGTCGATCTCGACTGGTTCTGGCGCGGCTGGTTCTATTCGACCGATCACGTCGATGTGGCGTTGGAGGGCGTGACGGCGGCGAAGCTGGAATCGACCGATCCCGAAGTTCGCAATGAGGCGGCGCGCGCGCGGTTCGAAAGCCAGCCCGGTTCGCTGACGGCGCAACGAAACGCCGGCATCGAGACCGTAATCGAGCGCGACCCAGCCACGCGTGACTTCTATAACGAAACCGACCGGTTCACGACCACGGCCCAACAGAGGCGTGATGCAACTTCGGCGGCCGAAAAGGCCAAGCCGGAGCGACGTCGGGCCCAGGCCTTTGAGGACAACATCTACCGCTTCACCTTCAAAAACATCGGCGGCCTGGTCTCGCCGGTGATCGTGAAACTGACCTGGTCGGACGGAACAGACGAAACCATCCGCATCCCCGCCGAGATCTGGCGGCGGAACCCCAATCAGGTCGTCTGGCAGTACGTCTCGTCGAAGACCTTGGCGGGCGCCGAGATCGATCCGCTCTGGGAGACGGCGGACGCCAACCGGGGCAACAACAGCTATCCGCAGCGCATCGACGAGCGTTCGCTGAGCCTTTCGCCTGAACCTCCGCCGGGCGAGAACCGGATGCGCGACAGCGATGTGGAGGTCAGCCCGGACTCCACCGCCGCTCGCGTCGTGAGCGGGTCGTGATGCGCAGGATCCTGCTCATAGGCGCCGCAATCGCTGCGATCGCCTCTCCGGCCGCGGCGCACAAGGGCCATGGCGGGCTGACGGTGATCGAGATCGGTCGCGACGGCGTCGTGACCGTCCAGCACAGGTTCGCCGCGCACGATGTGGAGCCGGCCCTGGAGACTATTGCGCCCCAAGCCCAGCCCTCCCTCGACGACCCGCAAGCCCTTGCCGCGCTGGAAACCCATCTGGGCCAGCGTTTTCGCCTGTTGATCGATGACGAGGTCGTCGCCGTGACCCACGCCGACACGCAACTGGCCGGCGACAATGTGTGGGTCGAATACGCAGGCCACACCGACGACCGCTATGTCCAGGCCGTCACCGTCGACCTCGACTTCTTCCCGGGCGTTCACGAGGAGCAGCAGCAGCAGGTCAATGTGCGGGTGGACGGCGTAACCCGAACTGTTGTGTTCCGACCGGGATCAACCGCCCAGACGGTCCGGTTCTAGCCCCGCGTTCTTTGCGGTCGAAGCGCTCTGGCGCGTGGCCGGCCCGATGCGGCTTTTTCCGCATCGATGAGCGGCGGACGACCTAGAAAAGTCCGATCCGGAACCCGATCAGGCCAATCGATTGCAGGTGTTCGATCCCTTCCATGACGGGAATGGCCGCCAGGAAGGTCAGGCCGTCGCGCAGGGTGCGCATGAAGAAGGCGGGCCGGATCGACAGTTCCTCGGCATCTCGCCAGAGGGCGGGGTTGGGCCAGAAGCGTGGGGTGCGGGCGCGATAGGCGGCGTAGGGCGCGCCGAAATGTTCCGCCAGCCACGCCTCTTCGCGGCCGACGGTGCGCAGGAAGACGAGGAAGGTCGCTACGGCGAATATGGAGCCGATCACCAGACTTCCGGTCTGGGCGCCGACGCCGAAGGCGCCGATGAAGCTGAACACATAGAGCGGATTGCGGGTGATGGAGTAGGGGCCGCGATCAACGATCTCAGCCTTTTTTCGCCCGCCAATATAGAGCGAGCACCAAGCGCGGCCGACGATGGCGATGACGATCAGGGCCAGTCCCAAGGCCTCGACGCCTTCATGCCATTCGCCATCGAAGGCGGCGACGGAGCGCACGCTGGCGGTCAGGAGAAGAAGGGCCGAGAGCGCCAGGCCGACGAACCATTTTCGACGCCGCTGGACGATGTCGAGCGACAGGGCGACAGGGGGATGGGGGACCATTCCGGCGCCGCTCAATGGTGCTGCTGGGCGCGAGCGAGCAAGGCGCGGGCTTCTGCCTTGCGACCGCGGTCGGCGGCGGCGCGGCCGGGACGCGCCGGCGCATCAATGGCTTTCTGCAGATAGCGGGCGGCGCCGTCCCAGTCGTGCTCGCGCACCAGCAGGTCGCCCATGAAGAAGTTGGCGTCGATGTCGTTGGGCGCCATGGCCAGACCGCGTTGGAGATAGTCGCGGGCGCGCTGGCGATTGCCGAATCCGATCGGAGCGCCGGGAACCTGGGCGTAGAGCGAGCCCAGGCTGACATAGACGGCGCCGTTCAGCGCGCGGGGATTGATGCGCTCGGCCTGCTCTAATTGAGACCGGGCGTCCCGCACCAGACCCAAGGCGCCGATGCCGCCTTTCAGGCCGGCCTCCGAGGCGGTGATGATGGCGTCCCACACCAGGGGTTCAGCGCGGTCGGCGCACTGGGCGACGACGGCGTCGGCCTGGGTCTTCAGGCGCGCCATCTCGGCGGCGCGGGTTTCTTTGGGCGTCTCGAAGTTCACATGATCCCAGGATTGCTGAAGGCCGCGCACGCGGTCGTCGCAGGCGTCGGCATGGGCGACGGACGCCGCAGTCAGGGGCGCGGCCATCAGGGCCAGGGCGAGCAGGGGGCGTTTCATGGCGTTTCTCTCCTTAGTTCTTCAGCCGGCGAACAGGGCGCGGGCCTTCAGGTCGTTGGACTTCAGGGCGCCGTCGATCAGGCCGGGCGCCAGGGCGTTCAACCGGACGAACAGGCTTTCGGGGAAGCCGAGGTAGACGTCGCGGCGGTCGGCGCGAACAGCGGCGACGATGCGTGCTGCGATCCGGTCGGGATCGTCCACGGCCATGCCGGTCAGGCGGGCGTATTCATCGACCTTGGCCGAGTTGAACGGCGTCGCCACGGCGCGGGGCGCGACATAGGTGACGCCGACCCCCGTTCCCGTCAGTTCGCGACGCAGCGATTGGCTGAGCGCCCGCATCCCCGCCTTGGCGCTGGAATAGGTGGCGAAGTGGGCGAAGTTGATGGAGCCGAAGATGGAGCCGACATTGGCGATCTGACCGCGTCCTCGTGACTTCATGCCGGGCAGGACGGCCTGGGCCAGACGCGCGGGCGCCACCAGATTGACCATATAGCTGGCCAGCAGGTGCTCGGGCGTCTGCTGCTCCAGCGGACCGAAATGCTGAATACCGGCGATGTTGATCAGGATGTCCCAGGACCGGGCGCCGGCCTGTTCGGCGACGGCCTCGAGGCCCTGCGGGGTCGACAGGTCGCCCACCAGGGTCGGATGACCCGCCACGGGCGCGCGGGCGACGATGACGACACGGCCGCCTTCGCCTGAGATCTGTTGCACCACCCGGCGGCCCAGGGCGCCCGAGCCGCCGGTGATCAGAATGTCTCGATCCTTAAACCGCATCGACCGTCTCCCGCGCCGTAAAGTGGGGGATCGAGGCGAACACGCCCCCGAACAGGCCGAACATGATCTTGGCCATATGGACGATGGCGGCGCGGTCCTGAGGGTCCGAAATCCCGTCGAGCAGTTGCTTCAGGAACAGGATGTGGTCCTGGTCCAGGGCGCCGTGGGAGACGAGGTAGGTGAAGGCCGCGGGCGGCAGGCCCAGGCTTTGCTGAACCGCCTCCGCCCCGACGCTGGCCAGCTGGATGCTGGTCCCCTCCAGCACATAGACCATGCCGAAGAAGGCCATCGGATTGATCCGCTGGATGGTGTCATAGGCATAGGCGACCATCAGCTCGGTCGCGACATTGGGGCCGTCCCGCACCGTCTGATCGGGATCGCCGCCGGCGGCGCGGATGTCGTTCAGGATCCACTGCTCGTGGCCGGTTTCCTCGGCGATATAGTCGTCGAGCGCGGTCTTGAAGACGGCGTGGTCGTCGTCCATCCGCGCGCGGGCCGCCTGCATCAGCGGGACCGTGTGGCTCACGTGGTGATAGGCCTGGGCCAGATAGGCGACATAGGTGTCGCGGCTGATCCGGCCGGCCAGGCCGTCGCGGATCTGGGGAATGGCGGCGAAGGCGGCGCGTTCGGGGGTGGTGGCGGCGACCAGGTCATCGAAAAAGGACATACGAACTCTCAGGCGGCTTCGGAGTGGCAGGGGGCGTAGGCGCGACGCAGGATCTCTCGACGCGGACGACCGTTGGCGGTGACCTGGCCGGCGGCTGGATCGAAAGGCGGGACCAGACGCCAGTCGCCGACGTGGGCGTAGTGCGGCAGACGCGCATTGGCGCGGGTCACGGCGGCCTCGACCTGGACCGGATCGGCGCCGGGCATCGGTACGATCAAGGCCGACAGGGCGGCCTGCGCCTCGCCCATCACCATGGCCTGCAGGATCTGGGGTTCGGCCAGCAGCTCGCTCTCGACCCATTCGGGCGCGACGTTGCGGCCGAAGGCGGTGATCAGGGTGTTGGCCTTGCGGCCCTCGATCCTGAGCCGGCCGTCGGCGTCGAAGCGGCCGATGTCGCCGGTGCCAAGCACCTCGGGCGCGGCCTCTCCCCCGACGTAGCCGAGGAAGGGACGCGGCGAGATCAGGATTTCCCCGTCATCGGCCAGGGCGACCTTCAGATGGGGCAGGGGCCGGCCCACGGCGCCGGGATGGGCGTCGTCGGGGGTGTTCAACGCAACGACCGAGGCGCATTCGCTAAGACCATAGCCTTCGACCACGGGCAGGCCGGTGGTTGCTGCCGCGTTCAATAGGGCGGGCGATACGCGCGCGCCGCCCACCGCGATCATCTCCAGCCGGTGATCCAGCCGCATCGCGCCCTGGGCCGCGATCAGACCGCGCAGCAGTTCGGGCACGAGGATCAGGGTGGTCGCGCCGGTCTGGACCACGGTGGTCAGCAGGCGCGCGAAGTCAGGCCGGAAGGCCTCGCCCATGCCGGCTTCGACCAGGCTGGCGGCATGATAGCGCCCGCCCGCCAGCAAGGTGGCGTAGAGGCCGGCGACATTCTCGAGCAGCACCGCGAGCGGCAGGACCGGCAGGTGCAGCCCGGCGCGATCCTGGCCCAGCACCGAGACCAGGGAGGCGGCCACCGCCTCCATCTGGCCTTGCGACAGGCACACGCCCTTGGGCGCGCCGGTCGAGCCGGAGGTATAGGTGATCTTGGCCGTGCGGGGGTGCAGGGCGCGCGCAGGCAGACCGGTCGGCGCCAGGCGCACATGCGTGTCCGCCACCGCCACGTCCTCTGACCCGCCGGGCGTGATCAAAAGGCCGGCGCCGGCGTCCGCCAGGGCGTGATCGCACTGGGCGACCGTGAAGAAGGGCGGGATCGGCACGCTGGGGCGCTGGGTCAGCGCAAGGGCCAGATCGACGATCACCCAGGCAGGCCCGTTGTCCAGCAGCACGCCGACGGGCGAGTCGTCGTCGGCGAGGGTTGCGGCCAATCGGCCGACTTCGGCCAGGAGTTCGGCGGCGGTCAGAATGCCGCCGCTCCAACTGACGACGACATCGTCCGGCGTCGAGCGGGCGCGATGCGACAGGGCGTCCAGAACGGCGCTCATGAGCGATCCTCGTAGTGAAGACGGGTGCGGACCGCGCGCCCGACCGGGTCGGTTTCGGAGAAATGGTCGAGGGGCGCGGTCGCGGCGTCGATCGACCCGGCCAGCACGACGGGGTCGGTCTGGTAGTAGGCGCCCCAACTGCCGCCGCCGTCCTCCAGCCTTCGAGGATCGGCCCGGGCGAGTTGGAGAGCGCCCAACCCGGCCTTCTGGAAGATGCGTCGCAGTTCGTCGGTGGCGGTGGCGACGGCGAACCTCAGCCCCGCCGTTTGCAGGTGATGCGCCATGGCCGCGAACAGAAAGACCGTCGCGCCGCGTCCGCTGGAGGCCAGGCTGCCGATCTCGACCACCTGGGCGCGGTCAACGACGGCGCCGACCGCCTGGCCCAGCACCGCCTCGACCGGACCGTCCAGATACTGTTCGAGATAAAGGGACGCTTCCGCCGCATGACGAAAGCCGACGGCGGCGTAGATGACGCCCGTCTCGTCCTGCACGCTCATCAGGGTTGGGAAGTGGGTCTGGATCTGACCGCCGTAGGCCTTGGCGTAGGCGGCCTCGATGAACTGCTCGACGCGGCGTCGTTCTTGTCTGCACGGGTCATCGAACCGGATGATGCGCGACGACAGGTTCCGGCGTGATCGGCGCAGGGCCGGATCGGTGTCTTGGGGCGAGCGGAGTGGAAACATGCGGGCCTCGGACCAAAGGGTCTATGGGCCAGAGACGACGCCGCGCGGCGGGCCCCACAAAAAAATCTTCCGAGGCCGCAAACGCGGTTGCCGCAGGCGGCGCAGCGACCCACGATGCGCCGGTGAACTCTCCCCCTGGCCCCTCGCAGAACGACCCGAGCCCGATGGCTCGGCAGGGGCTGGCGGAGGCCTGGTTAGAGGCCCGCCCGGCGCTGATCCGGTTTTTGACGGCGCGCACCGGATCGTCCGCCACGGCCGAGGACCTGGCGCAGGATGTCTGGCTGCGGCTCCAGTCGATGACGGAGGAGGCGGCGGCCGAGGTGCGTCACCCGCAGGCCTTCCTCTATCGGATGGCGGCCAACCTGGCCTTGGACGCCTCCAAGGCCGAACGCCGCGCAGGCGTGCGCGATCTGGAATGGCGACGCGCCTGCGTCGCCGACGACGCCGGCGACGCTGAGGATGCGCCGTCGGCAGAAGACGCTGTCTGGGCGCGGCTGAAGCTGGAGAAGGTCGTCGCCGCCATCGACCGGATGCCGCCCAAGGCCGCCGAGGCCTTCCGCCTGCACAAGATGGCCGGGCTGAGCCAGGCCGAGGTGGCCGAGCGGATGGGCGTGTCGCGCAGCGCCGTCGAGAAATACATTTCGGCCTCCCTGAAAGAGCTGCTGCTCAGGGTGGGCTGGCCGTGAAGACGCGATTTCGCCATTTTTCATTGAGGGTGCGGCGCGGCCGCGTCGTCTCTCCCTCGAAGCCCCTTCGGGCCCGGACCGGATCATGACCCAGGACGCCGTCATCAAGGACGAGGAGATCGCCGCCCAGGCCGCCGCCTGGGTCGTGCGTCTGCGCGCCGACGACGTGACGGTCGAGGACTTCGACGCGGCGACGAACTGGCTGGACCAGGATCCCGCTCATCGGCGCGCTTTCGACGAAGCCGAGGGTCTGTGGGCGGCGACGGATCACCTGGTGCAGGCCCAGGCCGCGCCCGTGGTCGATCTGGCGGCCCATCGCGAGCGTCGCAAGGGTATAGACCGCCGTTGGATGGTCGCCGCCCCGGCGATGGCGGCTGCGCTTGCCGCGGCCGTGTTCCTGGTCCCCATGATGCAGTCGGCGCCGATCGTCGTCTATCGCACCGCGCCCGGCGAAACCCGCACGGTGTACCTGGAAGACGGATCGCGGCTTCAGATCAATGGCGGATCGACTCTGTCGGTGAAGATGGAGCGGGGGCGCCGATTGGTTCACATGGATCAGGCCGAGGCGGTGTTCGATGTCGCGCACGACGCCCGGCGGCCCTTCCTGATCGATGTCGGCGAAAGCCAGGTGCGGGTGGTCGGCACGGCCTTCAACATCCGCCGTTCGGCCCAGGATACCGAAGTCTCGGTGCTGCGCGGAATCGTGGAGGTCAGCGATGTGGACAAGCCCGCCCGCAGGGTCCGTCTCACGGTAGGTCAGGCGGTCAGACGCGCCGACGCCGACGACCGGATGACCGTGGAGCCGGTCGATGTCCGCACCGCCGCCGCCTGGACGCAGGGCCGGCGCGCCTATGATGATCGACCGCTGAGCGAGGTCGCCGCCGATCTCAGCCGGGCCTTCGCCACGCCGGTGACGGTGGCGCCGGACGCGGCGAATCTTCGTTTCTCGGGCGTTCTGCTGCTGGATGACGAGGCCGCGGTGATCGACCGGCTCGAGCGTTTCCTGCCGATCAAGGCGACTCGCGGGCCGCAGGGGGTTCGTCTAGAACGACGGTGAACCCCGCTTCGGACGTCGCCCCTTGGTAAGAGCAAGTTTCAGCGCCCTCGTCTTCGTTTTTGGAGCGACGGCGCCTATGGCTGCCCAGGCCCAGGCCCAGGCCCAGGCCCAGGCGCTGGATCGTTCGCGAGTGGCGGTGTCGGTCGCGCCGCAGCCGCTGCGGACCGCTCTGCTCGACTTCGGGCTTCAAGCGGGCGTCAGCATCGACGTGTCAGGAACCGAGCGGTGCGGCCCAAGCCGAGGGGCTCGCGGGCGTCTGTCGGTCAATGCCGCCCTGTCCCGGCTGACGCTGGGCACGCACTGCGTCGCCAGCCCTGTCGGCGTCGGCGCCTGGCGGATCGTCCGCCTGACGCCTTCCGTCCCTGTCATAGCGAGGCCCATGCCGGAGGCGCCCCAATCCGCCCCGACGATGCTGGACGAGGTGGTGGTGACGGCCACGCGGACCGACAATCTGCTGTTGTCGCGGGCGCCTTACGGCCTGTCCTCGCTGGATGGCGTGATGCTGGAGCAGGCGGGTGCGACCGATCTCAATGACGTGTCCGCCCGCGTCGCCGGCCTGACGGTGACGAACCTGGGACCGGGGCGGGACAAGGTGTTTATTCGCGGCATGGCGGACGGCCCCGTGGCGGGGCAGGCGCAGAGCCTCGTCGGCCTTTATCTCGACGACGTCCGTCTGACCTATGACGCGCCCGACCCGGCGTTGAGGCTGGCCGATATCGAACGGGTCGAAGTGTTGCGAGGGCCGCAGGGCGCGTTGTACGGCGCGGGCTCAATGGGCGGGGTGGTGCAGGTGGTGACCCGCGCGCCGGACCTCGGCGGCTTCTACGGTCGCGCCAGGGTCGAAGGGGCCCTGACATCCGGCGGTTCGCCCAGCGACGCGGTCGAACTGATGATCAATGCGCCGGTGGTTCAAGACCGTCTCGCCGTGAGGCTGGTCGGCTATGACGAGACCGTCGGCGGTTATGTCGATGATCTGGCCTTGGGTATCCAAAACGGCGGCGTCCAGAACGGGGGCGGCATGCATCGCCAGGGCTTGAGAGCGGCGGCTCTGTGGCGCGTCAATCCGGCCTGGACCCTGCGGGCGGGCTTTTTGGCCCAGACCATCGATATCGACGACAGCCAGTATGCGACCGTGGGGAGCGACGCCCCCTACGCCCGGCGTCGCAGCCTGACCGAACCCAGTCGCAACGATTTCGACGGGGTCTGGGCGTCGGTGGACGGGGACCTGGGCTGGGCGCGTCTGCGTGCGTCCTCGAGCGTTCAGTCGCACGGCCTCGACGCCCGTTACGACGCGACCCCTTCAGCGGCCCTGTTCGGCCTGATCGGTACGGCGGCTCTGGATCAATCCGATGACCTGTCGGCCGCCGTGCACGAGATCCGTCTGAACGGTGATCGCGGCGCGCGGCTGAGCTGGAGCGCAGGACTGTTCTTCTCGGAATACACCCATAACCGCACCGTCGCCGTGTCGGACGGGCGGGGCGGGGCGGCGGTCCTGATCCAGCATCGCCGCGATCACGTGGACGAGGCCGCCCTGTTCGGCGACGCGGTCTATGGTTTGGGCGACCACATCAGGATCACCGCCGGCGCCCGGCTGTTTCGCATCGGCGTCGAGCATCGCAGCGAGACCGAGGGGACGCTGGAGACGTTCTCGGGCGACGAAGCCCTGGTCGACGTCGTTCCGCGTCTGGTGCTGGAGTATGATCAAGGGCCCTTCGTCTTCTACGCCTTGGCGACGGAAGGTTATCGCGGACCGGGCTTCAACGCCGGAACCCTCGGCGCCGGCGATCAGCAGCCTGCGCGGAGGGTGCGGCCCGACAAGATGGTCGCCGGGGAGCTGGGCGCGCGCTTCCGTCTTCTGGACGGGCGGCTGCGGGGGCGCGCCGCCGTCTTCGTTGCGGACTGGAGCGACATTCAGTCCGACCGCTTCGATGACCGTGGCCTGCCCTTCACCGCCAATCTCGGGGACGGCCGTAATCGGGGGATTGAGGGCGAGATGGAGTGGCGCGTCGGGGCCTGGACCCTGGACGGCCACGCGGTGGTCAATGATCCCGAACTGACGTGGCCCGATCCGGGTTTCGCCCTGGGAGACGACACCCGCCTGCCGGCCGTCGCGGACTTCAGCGTTCAGGGCGGCTTGGTCCATGAGGCCCGGCTGGCGCGCGCGACGGTGCGCTCTGAGCTGCGCCTGGGCTATGTCGGTCCCACCGATATCGCCCTGTCGCCGACATCGACCGGCGCATCGGCCGGGTATCTGAGCAGCGAAGTCGGCGTCAACGCCGAGATCGGCCGCTGGGGTGTTCGGGCGTCTATCGACAATCTGTTCAATCGCAGCGACGACACCTTCGCTTTCGGCAATCCCTTCTACGCATCGGGCGATGTCAGCACGCCGCTGCGACCGGTCACCGGACGTCTGGCGCTGACCGCGCGGTTCTGATCAGGCCGCCACGCCGAACAGGCGTCCCACCCCGGCTGTGATGGCCATGGCCAGAGCGCCCCAGAAGACTACGCGAACCACCGAGCGTCCGACCGGCGCACCCCCGGCCCTGGCCCCCAAGGCGCCCAGCACGGCCAAGCCGATCAGCGCCGACCCTGCGACCCACAGGCCCAACCCCGCCATCGGGGCGACGGCCGCAACGATCAGGGGCAACGCCGCGCCGGCCGAGAAGGTCACGGCCGAAGTCAGCGCCGCCTGGATCGGCCGCGCCGTGGTGATCTCGGAAATACCCAATTCGTCACGCGCATGGGCGCCGAGAGCGTCATGGGTCATCATCTGTCGCGCCACCTCGGTCGCCAGGTGCGGGGCCACGCCGCGCGCGATATAAATCCCGGCCAGCTCTCGCAATTCCGCCTCATGATCGCCGGCCAGTTCGGTGGCCTCGCGCGCCAGATCGGCCTTTTCCGTGTCGGACTGCGAACTGACCGAGACATATTCACCGGCCGCCATCGACATGGCCCCGGCTGCGAGCCCCGCGACCCCCGCGACCAGAATGCCGCCATGACTGGCGGCGGCGGCCGCCACCCCGACCACGAGGCTGGCGGTCGACACCAGCCCGTCGTTGGCCCCGAGCACCGCCGCCCTCAGCCAGCCGATACGATCAACCCTGTGGGTTTCCCTGTGCGCCATCATTGTCGTCTCCACCCCACAATGGGCGCGCGCCTGCGAAGCAAAGCAAGCGGTTGATCCCGGAGTGGCGCCCATATCGGTGAGATGTCCCGCACAAATTAGGGGACATCAGCCCAGCTCAGATGAGGTGCGCTGGGGTCAGCAGGGGGCAAATCCGCTCCCGCCCTCTTCCCTAAATCAAACGCTCGCTGGATATGGCGGCCTCGATAATCTCACCGAGTCCGGACTGGCATCGAACGTGTCGCTCGCCGTCTCCAGATGGCCGCATCCGGCATGTTCATTGCGCGAAAACAGCAAAAATTCGTCATCAGGCCGATCTGGCCTGCTGGGGGCCAGTTTGGTGCAAGCTTGACGACGTAACGGTGACGGTGTCGCGACGTTATGGGGTCGATGCAGTCGTCTGGGGGCGATCCTGCGACCGACCTCGTTGCGGCGGAGGTGATCGTTGCAGCTGGCTTGGCTGGCAGGGGGGATGAATTGACTGCACGGGTGATGAGTACTTCAGTGTTGGCCCTGATGCTTTGCGCATCGGGGGGCGGCGCTTTCGCGCAGTCTGCGCCGGTTTCCACAGAGGCGACGCTTGAACAGGCGGCTCGAGACGCCGCCGCTCAGGAGCGTTCGCAATCATTGGCGGAGCCTGAGACCGCGGTTGTCGATGCGGTCGAGGTGACGGGCAGCCGGCTGCAGAACGGCGACGTCACGTCCAAGGTGATCGTGATCACCGAGGAAGAGATCAAGGCGCGCGGCGTGACGAGCGTAGAAGAGCTGATCCGGACGCTGCCGCAGAACCAGGCGACGATCGGTTCGGTGACGAACGAGAGGTCGCGGGGGCCGCTGTCCGATCGTAAGGCGGATGTCTCGCAACTGGGATCATTGGGTGTCGCCGCCGCCAACCTGGGCGGCATGGGGGCGGGCAACACCTTGATTCTGGTCAACGGCCGTCGCGTGGCGGGCGCCGCCGGCATCGAAGACGGATTCGCCAACCTGAACGGCATCCCGCTGAGCGCAGTGGAGCGCGTCGAGATCTCGCTGGGCGGCGCCTCGGCAGTCTATGGTTCGGACGCCATAGGCGGCGTCATCAACTTCATTCTGAAAAAGGACTATGTCGGGGTCACGATGACGGCCCAGCACGAGTATTCCTCTGCTGACGCCGACAGTGACCGGTTGAGCCTCTATGCTGGCTATGCATGGGGCAGTGGCAGTTTGTCGGCCACGCTCGATTATTCTCGCCGGTCCCCGATCAATAACTACAAGACCGGCTACGTCACGGAGAATTACTCCAGCTACTATGACGGAGATCCGACCTACGACCTTCGTACCTTCAGTCGTGGATTGCAGCCGGGCGTGATCAGCAACACCCAGTACGTCTATGACCCCGATTTGGGGTACGACGTGCCCGTGGCGCAAGGCATCACGGTTCGCCCCGGAGTGGTCGGGCGTCCGACGCTCGACGACATGATCACTGTTGGGTCGGAAGCCCTGCCGGACTATGTCCCCGAACTCGCCGGGCCTGAGACGGAAAGTTACAGTGGAACCTTCAACTTCGAGCAGAAGTTGACTGACAAGTTGTCGATTTTCGCTACAGGACTCTACACAGAAACCACCAATGTGCAGGAGTCGTCGTTTGACAGCGGCCTGACCGTTACGCTCGCGCCCGGTCAGTATTATAACCCGTACTCCGCCTATTATTTCAGCGAATGGGACCCGGGCGTATCGGTGTCCTATGATCCGGCGGCGGAAATCGCCGACGGCGTATTGCCGACGGGCCAGTTGTCAAACACCAGCAAGTCGTGGAGTTTCAATGCCGGTCTTGCCTATCAGCTCAACAAGGACACCAAATTCGAGCTGCTCTACACGACCTCGTCTTCTGAAACGGATGGGGATAAGCGAGTATTTGGTTCGCTTGTCAGCATTGTCGAGGATTCGTCGTCGCCAACCGGCTACGGCTGCTATAACTTCATGCTGGCCAACAATCGGTACAGCGGTGAAAAACGCGAGCGTATGCAGGCCGCCTTTGATCGTCAGTGCGAGGCGTTGACGAGCACGGACCCGGATACAGCCTTCAATCCGTGGAAATCGACCACGGACGGCGGCGGTTCGAGCGTGGCCGACTTCTACTATGTCGATGAGGTCGAGCAGCGGGAATCCGTCCTGCAAAATATCGAAGCCCGTCTGAGCGGCGTTGCCTTGACCCTGCCGGCAGGCAAGGTCAGCTATGTAATCGGGGCCGAGTACAATGACGACGGCGTGGACAGTGATGAGGTGAAGGTCCTTACGGGCGAGGCGGTCAACCGTGATCGCTACGCCTTCTTCGCTGAGACCCAGGTTCCGGTCTTTGGGCCTGACTTCAATGCGCCCTTCGCTCATTCCCTGACCCTTAGCCTGGCGGCTCGCCGCGACAGCTACGTCACTGAAGGCGCTGTCGGGACGGTCGATGGGGTGGCGATCGACGCTGGCGGCGTGCTGGTTTACGACAAGAGCACCTTCACACGCACCACGCCCGCCATCGGTATGCGCTGGGAGCCGGTGAAGGATCTGGCCTTCCGCGCGCGTTGGAGTGAGGGCTTCCAGGCGCCGCCGTACAGCCAGATGTTCGACGTCACCGGCTCAACGACCTATACGACCGTCATCTACGACGATCCGCTCTATTCCTGCATAGGTTGCTATAAATATGCTCCGGATCGAAACGCCTATCAGGTGCCTATGACCACGGCGCCCAATCCGGATCTGAAACCGCAGACATCCACTCAGCAGTTGTATGGCATGACCTGGCGGCCGACCGGCGCCCTGGAAGGCCTGAATGTGGACGTCTCGTACAGCAAGACGAAGATCGAGAACGAATACGCCGACCGCGCGGATTTGCTATCCTTGATGAAGAGCACGGACGTGCTGCGCATGGAGCAGTTCTACCCTCGTGATTCTTCCGGCAAGATCATCTCCGCTCAGAATATGATCTTCAACATCTTGGGGTCTGAATACGAGTCAATCACCTACGAGGTGAGCTATCTCTGGGTGACGGGGCTGGGCACATTTGAGCCGAAGGTCACCTATCTCGACAACTTGAAGTCGGAACGCCAGGCGCTCGCAACGACCGAACCGGTTTCCTCTCTGGGCACCGTTCTGGGGGTTGATGAGTACAAGGTGGTGGGATCAGTGGGTTGGTATTACCACGATCTTAGTGCAATGTTGTGGGCCAATTACACGCCAAGTTACTTGAACGATTATGAAACTAACATGTATGCTGGCGTCATTGATAACCCGGACTACATCAAAAAAGTTGACTCCTTGCTTACGTTCGATCTGACGGCGGCCTGGCGTATCAATAACGATATCCGGATGAACCTTGCCGGACGGAACATATTTGCGGAGGATCCGCCCTTCGTGGTGGTCGAGGGGCGTCCTTATGATACAGCCCGCTACAATGCTGCGGGGCGGACCTTCTCGATCGAGTTGCAGTACGCCTTCTGAACCGGCTGGAGATGCTCCGTTTCGCCGGAGCATCTCCAGGCTCTGGCCTCCGGCGCCGCGTCAGCGCTAATGTGAGGCTTAGCCGTTCTGGTGGGCGGGAGCGTATGATGCGTCTGTTGTTGGTCGAAGATGACGCCGATGTCGCCGAGACCCTGGTGCTTTATCTTGAGAAGCAAGGGTTTGTCGTCGATGTGGCTGGGACGCTCGCCGTGGCGCGTGATGCGTTGAACGACGGCGGGTTCGACCTGGTGCTGGTGGACCGGGGGCTGCCCGACGGCGACGGCGTGTCCTTGATCGCCTATGCCGAACAGCGCAACCGACCTCAGAGGTTCATCGTGCTGACGGCCCTGACCTCGGTCGATCACCGGGTGGAGGGGCTGGAGTCCGGCGCCGAAGACTACATCGCCAAGCCGTTCGAACCCCGCGAGTTGTTGGCGCGAATACGCACCGCCCTGCGGCGCACGGTCGAGACCCGGCGAGAGACCCGCAAATTTGGGCCTCTGATGCATGATCTGGAAAGCGGGGTCTTCTTCATCGACGAAGCGCCCCTGACCTTGCGGCGGACAGAAGCCTTGGTGTTGGAGGCCCTCATGGCCCGGCCCGGCGCCGTCATCCAGCGCGAGACCCTGGAGGCGCGGGTGTACGGTTACGACAAGATGGTCAACGCCAACTCGCTCGAGTCGCAGATATCGCGTCTGCGGACCAATCTGGCGCGCCGCACCGATCAGGTTCGGATCCAGGCCGTGCGCGGCCTGGGCTATTGCCTCGTCGGCGAAGGCTGAGCCCTTTTCTCCAAACCTGCCAGCCTGGTGCAAGCCTGGCATGCGATGTGATCCCCATGCCTTACGAGTCCGGATCTTCCATGACGTCTCAAGACGATGTCGCGCGCGCCCGCCGAGATGCGGCCGAGTTCAAGGAAACCTTCATCCGAATTCGCGCCGAAGTGGGGCGGATGATCGTGGGGCAGGCGGATGTCGTCGATGGCGTCCTGACCGCCCTGATGGCCGGCGGCCATGTCCTGCTGGAAGGCGTGCCCGGATTGGGCAAGACCATGCTGGTGGCCTCGATCAGCCGGGCCATCGATCTGCCGTTCTCGCGGATTCAGTTCACGCCGGACATGATGCCCGCCGATATTGTCGGCACGACCGTGCTGACCGAAACCGAGGGCGGCGGCCACGAACTGACTTTCCAACAGGGCCCCATCGTTTCAAACCTCGTTCTCGCCGACGAAATCAACCGCGCCACCCCTAAGACCCAGTCGGCCCTGCTGGAAGTGATGCAGGAGCGGCAGGTCACCGTCGGGCGGCGCACCATCAGAATGCCCGAGCCCTTCTGCGTCATGGCCACACAGAACCCGGTGGACCAAGAGGGCACCTATCCGTTGCCCGAGGCGCAACTGGACCGGTTTCTGTTCAAGCTCGTGGTCGGTTATCCGTCCGAGGCCGACTATCACGCGATCATCGATCGCACGACCGCCGGCCACGACGTGGTACTGAACCCCGTCACCGACGCAGAAACGATCCAGCGGATGCGCGCCGTAGTGCGCCAGGTGCCGGTGACGGAGACGGCGAAGACCTATGCCATTCGTCTGGTGATGGGCACCCAGCCTGGCAGCGACTATGCGCCAGACAGCGTCAACCGCAGCGTGGCTCTCGGCGCCTCGCCCCGCGGGGTGCAGAGCCTGATGCTGGCGGCCAAGGTTCAGGCCTTGCTGGACGACCGGTTCGCCGTCAGCACTCACGATGTCGCCGCCGTCGTCATGCCGGTGCTGCGTCACCGTCTGGTGGTCAACTTCCACGCCCAGGCGAACAACTTGTCGCCGGACGCTCTGCTGGAGGACGTCCTGGCCCATGTGAAGCGTCCGTACGCAACCGACTGATCGGTCCCTATCAGTCATTACCGTCGCCGAAGCGCCGCAGGGGGCTGCTTTCCCTGCGGCGCTTTTCTTGTGGGGTTCAGAAGCGTCTGGACAACTGACGGCGGATCACGGCGCCGTAGGTAGCGCCAGGCGGCGATCTTCCGCGCCTATCGCTCGCGCTTGCCGTAGACGTCCCACACCTCGACTGCGCCGAGGTTCAGGGCGCGGACGGAGGTTTCAATTTTGGCGAGGTCGCCGACAACGACCCAGGTCAGTTGGTCGGGACGGTAGGTCTGGCGGGCGACGGCGTTGACCTGATCCAAGGTGACCGCCGCCAGCCGCTCGCCCGACGAAGCGGCGCGGTCGTAGGGCAGGCCGTAGGCGGCGGAATCGATGATCGAGCCCAGGAAGGCTGCGTTGCCCGAGAAGGCGCTCGGCAGGGCCAGGATGCGGGCCGTTCGGTCGCGGTCGATTTCCTCCTGGGTGGCGGGATGATCGCCGACATAATCGACCAGCTCCTTGCGAATCTCGATCATGGCGTCTGCCGTATGATCGGCCTCGATCGAGCCGTTGGCGGTGAAGAGGCGTTGGCCGAACGGCGCGTCGGAAACGCCGCCGGTGAAGCCATAGGTCCAGCCCTTGTCCTCGCGCAGGTTCATGTTGAGCCGGCTGTTGAAGCCCGCCCCGAGGACAGCGTCGGCCAGCGCTTCGGCGGCGGACTGGTCAGGATCAAAGGCGCCGACGACATGGCCCACGGTCAGGCTGGTCTGGGCTGCGCCGGGCGCATCGACCAAGATGACCCGGCCGGGGGAGCCGGCGGCAGGCGCGACCGTCGCCAGCGGGGTCGGCGTCACGGGGCGCCAGTCGCCAAAATGCTTCTGCGCCAAGGCGCGGGCCTGATCCAGGGTGATGTCGCCGACCAGATAGAGGGTGGCGTTGTTGGGGCCCAGTTCTCGGTCGTGAAACGCCCGGATGGCGTCGCGGGAAATCTCGGCGGCGTCCGTTCGGGCGCCGATCCGTCCATTGCGGTGGCCGTCGCCCCAGATGGCGCGCGCGTAGATCGGCCCTGCGGCGTTGAAGGGATTGCGTTCATAGGCCTCGAACTCCGGGCCGACGGCCTCGATAGCGCGATCGACTTCACGCTGCGGATAGACGGGGTGACGAACGACCTCGGCGGCGAGGCCGAAGCCTTGGTCCAGATTGGCGACCAGCATGGACCATCTGACGCCGCTCTCGCGATCTTGCGCGCCGCCGTTGAGCCTTACCCCGATCCGGGACGCCTCGCGGCTCAGCTGCTCGGCGTTGTAGCGGTCGGTTCCGGCCGGCATCAGAGTGACAGCGCGCTCGGCCGCCCCGTGTCCATAGGCGTCCTCGGCGAGCGACCCGGTGGCGAACTGCAGGCAGGCCTCGACCACGGGCAAGTTGGGACGGCGGGCCACGACCAGCTTCAGGCCGTTTGACAGGGTCGTCTCCTCCACAGCCGGAAACTGGATCCTGGTGTCGGCGGGGCCCGGGTCGGGCATGCGGGTGGGGTCGGCGACCTCAGACGCATCTGGCGCGGCGAACGGCGTCGGCGACGGCAGCTGGATCAGTTCGTAATAGGGACGCGACAGGGTGCGGGCGGCCAGGTCGCGCACTTCGTCGCGGTCTGCGCCGTTGATCCAATCACGTTGTTTGAGGAAATAGGTCGGGTCGCCATGGATGACCTCGCCGTCAGCCAGCCAGGCCCCGATGGCCCCGCTGTTTTCAAGCATGCGCAACAGGGAGAGATCGGTGGCGGTAACGACTGTTTCCAGTCGGTCGGCCTTCGGCCCGTCGGCGTAGAATTTCGCCAGCACCCCGTCGATGGCGGCGTCCGCCGCATCGGGCGATACGCCGGGCTTGAGCTGAACCGACAGAGCGAAGGCGCTGGCTAACAGACCCTCGTTGACACTGGCCGAGACGCTCGTCGCCAGGCCCAGGTCTTCGACGAGGGTGTCGTGCAATGGGGTGCCCTTGCCACCGGCCAGACTGCGCGCCGCGAGCTGGAGCAGGGTGTTGTCGCGAGATGCGTCGCTCGAAAGAGGCCAGGTGCGGCTGATCGAGGCGGCAGGGATGTTCTCGTAGACCACATCGCGATGAACCTCGGGCGCCGACGGCGTCCAGCGTTCTGTGCGGCTGATCGGCGCGCCCTGGCGGACGGCGCCGAAATAGCGGACGACCTTCTCGCGCGCCGCAGCAGCATCGATGTCTCCGGCCAGAACCAGGACTGCGTTGGAGGCCCCGTAGTTCGCGTCGAACCAGGCCTTGACGTCATCCAGGGACGCCCTGTCCAGGTCCTCCATCGCGCCGATGGTCGTGTGGGCGTAAGGGTGACCGACGGGATAATAGCCGCGCAGGAACTGAGCTTCCGAGGCCGTTCCGGCGCCGAGTTCCCTTTGACGCTTCTCGTTCTTGACGACGGCGCGTTGCTCGTCGAGCAGCGCCTGGGTCATGCCAGTGGACAGATCGCCCATCCGGTCCGCCTCCATCCAAAGCACGCGATCAAGGGCGTTGGACGGCGCCGTCTCGAAATAGTTGGTATAGTCGGTCGTGGTGCTGCCATTGATGCCGGTGGCGCCGACGGCTGCCAGCGGTGGGAAATATTCAGTCGGTCTATGGCGCGTCGGTTGGAACATCAGATGTTCGAACAGGTGGGCAAAGCCGGTTCGGCCTTCTGGCTCGTCCTTGGATCCGATCTTGTACCAGACACCGACGAAGACGGTCGGCACGGTATGATCGGAATAGACCAGGGTAGTCAGGCCGTTTGGAAGGGTGAAGCGTTCATAGGGAATCTGGACCTTGTCCAGTTTGGCGGCTGGTTCGGCGCCCAGTTCGGCCCCCAGTTCAGGGCGGGCCTGGGCGAGGGCTGATGTCGAACAACCGCTGAGCAGAAGGGCGGCGAGCGCGACGCTCGCCGTTGTCTTGACGAATGAATGCACGGTCGATCCCCGAATATGGCGCTCTCTTGCGTCCACCAAACATGCGAAGCTTGCCCCAGCCTTGCCCGCTTGGTGGCGCCCGTCCTTTCGTCTGCACCCGGACGCCTCGTAAGGTTGGTGCAAGCTGAGAGGCCTACGGATTTCAGAGCGTTGTGCGTACACGGTTCAAGTTGGGGCGAATGAGGCAGGGAGGCGAAGGGGATCTACGACTGCGTCTCGACGCCCTCGAGACCAAGGGCGAGCGCCTGATCTCGGAACGCGCCCGCGCCGACGCCTTGGCGCGCGCCCTGGCCTGGGCGGCGCCGGCCTCGGTGATCGGAGGTGGCGCGCTGGCGCTTTCCGCCCTCGTGGTCCAGCCCTCCTTGCCGTCAGCCTTGGTCGCCGTCTGCCTATTGCCGCTGGCGGCCGGTGGCTTGATCTATTTCCGCGCGTGGCGCGCTCATACAGCCGAACGCTCCGCCGCCTTGGCGCAGCTCGACCATCGCTTCGGCATCAAGGACCGGATCCAGACCGCCGACGAGTTCGAACGGGTCGCCCGACGTTCGTCATTTCAGGCCGCCGCCCTTGAGGAGGCGTCCCCGTGGCTTGATCGTGCGGCGGCTGCGTCGGTCCCGTCCGAACCGGTCCTGAGGTTGAGGTGGTCACGGCTATGGCTGTGGCCTGTGCTCGCCCTCATGCTTGTGACCCTGGCCTTCTGCATGTTGCGGATAGGGTCTGCGGTCGGTTTGGTCGCGCCCGTGGCTGAGGCGGGGGAAGGCGCTACGCCCGCCGCGGCCGGCGCGGCTCCGTCCGATGGCGCATCTTCTCTGGAGATGTTTGAGGCGGCGCAATCGCGGGCCGCTGCTGCGCGTAGCGATGGTGCGCCGGGCCCGGACGGAGATGGGGCGATTGTGTCGAAGGCCTTGGCGCGACTGGCGGCCTTGCTCAATCCTGATCGCAGTTCCGCCGGAGGATCGCGGGACGCCGGACGGTCCGGCGTGGCCGGCGAAGCGGCGGCGGGAGGCGGAAAAAGCGCAGGGCGTGGCGCCCAGGGCGCGGCGGGGCGCGGCGGATCGCGCGGCGCCGGCGCGGGCGAACCCCAGATCGACCGGTCTTCGTCCGACGACCAGACCTCGGCCGGCGAAGCCGGCGCTGAGGATCAGTCCGATGTCGCGTCCGCGCCCGCGAGCAACAGCCAAGCCTCTGGTGGACGTCAGGACGCGCCCTCGGCCCGACAGGCTGAGCCGCCGCGTTCCGGGTCGAACAGCAGCCAGGGCGAGCGTCAGGAACCGGGCGGACGCAGCAGGCGCGGTGATCAGGGCCAGCAGGGCGGCGAACAAAGCGGCGGCCAGGGCGAGTCCGGTCGACAAAGCGGCGCCGACGCCGGCGCCAAGAAGGGGCGCGGCGTATCCAGTCTGCTGCTCGCGACGCCGATGCAGGATCGGTTAGCCGGGATGGCCAGTCCTGGGCGGACCTCCACTACGACCCGCGATGGCGCTCCCCAGGCCTTCCCGGTTTCGCCGGGACAGGCCGGCGATCGGGGGATGGCCCGTAACGAAGCCGCACGCTCGGCGCCCCGCACGACCTCGCCGCAGGACCAGCGACTGACGCGCGACTATTTTACCCAGCGCAATGCGGGCGGCCGCTGAAATGGTGTTCCGCAAGCGCGCCGTCGCACCACGCGACAGGGATCTCGCCCGCGCACTGAACTTTGAGGCATTGTTCGACCCGGCCTTCCTGGCGGCGCTCCAGCCGTTTTCCTTGAGGATATCGCGGGCCCAAAAGGGCGGGCGGCTGGCCGAGCAACGTACCAATGCGCGGGGGCAGGGGGCCGAGTTTGCGGACTTCAAACCCTATGTCGCGGGCGATGATTTGCGCGCGATCGACTGGAATGTGTATCGGCGCCTGGGCAAGGTCTTTGTCCGTGTGTTCGAGGAAAGCCAGGACATGCCTGTGTATTTCCTCGTTGATCGGTCGCGCAGTCTCTACGTCGAGCGGCCGCCGCGCATTCATGCCGCTCAGCGCGCCGCCCTGGCCCTCGCGGCTGTGGCGCTTGATCAGCATGATTCCGTCGGCCTGTTTCCCTTCTCCGACACGATGGAGGTCGAGTTCCGCGCCGTATCAGGCAAGGCGGGGCTGGCGCGCGTGGCCCACAGCCTGGCCGGCTACGAGGCTTTGGGCGGCACCGGTCTGGCGGCGGCCCTGGCTCACCTCGGCGGAATGCGCGTGCGTCACGGACTGGTCGTGGTGGTGTCCGACTTCTTCGACGAAGCCGGAATTGAGGCGGTCGTGCGCGGCCTGGAACGGCTGCCGCATCGCCTCCTGCTGGTGCAGATCGTCAAACCCCATGACGCGGACCCCGAGCGACATCCGGACCTGAACGGCGACGTGTTGATGGACGACGGCGAGGTGGAGAGCCCCGTTTCCTTGACCATCACGCCGGACCTGATCGCCCGCTACAAGTCCGCCTACCGTACATTCGACCAGACACTGATCGATTTCGCCCGAACCCGCGGCGCCGGTCTGGTCCGGATCGACGCCGACTCCTCGGTCTTGGAGCAACTGTCGGTCCTGTTTGAAGGCGGAGCGGTCCGACTGTGACTTTCCTGTCCCTTCCGCTCTGGGCCGTCGTGGCCGGCGGCGGCGTTCTGGCGTTCTTGCTGTGGGCGCTGCAGATCCTCAAGGCCCGCCAGAAGCTCGTGCGGGTCGCCGCTGCGGGACTGTGGGCGCAGGCGGCGCGCGTCGCGCCTCTGCGGGTGTTTCGTCAACGGTTTCAGCGTTGGCTCGCCTATCTCCTGATCCTCGTGATCGCTCTGTTGCTTTGGGTGGCGGGAGCTCGGCCAGAGCCGACGCCGGGCCAGGACGCAGCGCGTCATGTCTTTTATCTCGACACCTCAGCGGCGCTGACAGGAGGGGACGACTTTGCACGTGCGCGTCGGGCTCTGATCGCCGACGTGCGCGCGACCCCGTCGTCGCGACGCGCCGTCTATCTGGGCGATCCCACCGGTACACCCCTTTTGCGCCCTGGAGAGAATATCGCCCTGCTGACGCGGCGGCTCGCCGATGTGAAGGCTGAGGCGAGACCTTCGAGTTTCCCTCAGTTCGTCGCCACAGGCGCCGTGGACCCGACCATAGCGCCGTCGAACGGCGAACTGATCCTTCTCCATTATTACGGCGCGTGGCCTGCGTCCGTCGCCGTGCGACCGGCCGCCGGAACACGTCTGATCTGGGGCTATCTCGCCGAGCCTGTGGCTGACAATCGGGGCGTCGTCGCCCTGGGGGTCCGGCCGGCCGCCTCAGGGGCGGCAGGACGCGCGGATATACTGATCAAAGCCATCAATGCCCGAGGTCGGGCTGTGCCGGCAGATGCTCTGCGGTTCAGCCATGATGGTCGCGACCTGGCGGCGCAGACGATCGCGACGTCCGATGGCGGATTGCTGATCCGGGATGTTGCAGCGGACGGCGGTCTTTTCGAAACGCGCTTGGCGCGCGCCGACGCCTTTCCCGCGGATGACCACGCCGCCTTGAGATTGCCGACAGGCGGTGTCCTGAAGGTCGCCCTCTCCTCCGGCGCGCCGGCCTCCGTTCGGCAGGTCGTGGGGCTGGACGCCAGGCTGACCGTCGTCGGCGCTGATCAGGCCGATGTGGTGGTGCGTCTCGAGGGTGAGGCGTTCGGTGTTGGAAAGCCCGCCCTGGTCCTGTCGCGGACCGGTGGACCCGCGTTTCAACTGACCTACGGCAACGACGAAACGGGGGGCGATCTGGAGGTCGATGCTGAGACCCTGGGGCTGGACCGACTTGACGCCAACGCTCTCGCGCGGCGGACAAACCGTGCGGTGACGGTAGTGGCCGGATCCGGGCCGCATCGTGAGTTGTCCGTCTGGGCGACGTTATTCGAGGATGGTCTCGGTTTCACCACGTCCGCCGACTTCCCGGTCTTCGTATCTCGATCACTGTGGTGGCTATCCGATCCGAAGCCTTGGATTCCCTATGCCGCAGCGGGGACGGAGTTGGTCGATCAGTCAAACCTCTACGGGCTGGCGGCGGATCACCGGCTCGCCACGCACGCCTTGAATGGCGCGTTGTTCTTGGGCGCGGCCGGCGAAACCCAGATCGGCGACCTGTCCGTCGTGGCGTCGTTGCTGGACCGCACATCGACCCTTGATGCGGCCCGGCCTAGGCCTGCCGGCGTCACCGTCGAACGCGTGCGTGGACAGGCGCTCGATTTCTTATTCTCCGTGCTGGTCGTGCTGGCTGGCCTGTTGCTGTTGCTCGAATGGCGGCTGCATCAGCGCGGCGTCCTGGCCTGAGGTCCCGACCGTGTCCCTGACCTTTCTTCATCCAGAGGCCGGTTGGCTTCTGCTGCTGACGCCGATCCTGTTCTGGCTCGGACGCAAGGCCTCGCCCGTCAGGCTGGGGCTGCGCCTCGCGGTCTTCGCCGCCTTGATCGCCGCTTTGACGCAACCCAGCCTCATCCATCCGGGGCGGGGCGCGCCTCAGGTTTTCGTCATTGATCAGGGGGATCGGCTTTCGCCGGCGACGCGCGACCAGGTGGGCGAAGCGGTGATCGCGGCTGTCGCTCGCCGTCGCGCATATGGTCCGGTGACCGTGATCCAACGCGGCGGAACGCCTCTCAAGGTCAGAGCCGATCGCTTCATCATGCTGGGCGCCGACGGCGCCGACGGGTCGCTGACCGAGGCGCTGAGCCTGGCGCTCAACCGGTTTGCGGCGGGCGCGCCGGGACGGGTGACCCTGGTCAGCGATGGGCTAAGCGCGGATCGTGACTGGGGGCGCACGGTTCAGGGGCTGGTGGCCCGAGGGGTCGCTGTGGACACTGTGACGCTGGCGACAGGACGACAGGACGCCTTCATCGCCCGCGTCGATGCGCCGGTCATCGGGGCCGGCGAACGGATGTCGCTGCAGGTGCGCCTCGAGGGCGTGGGCCAGGGGCTGTCCCTGGCGGCTTTCAGCGGTGAGCGGCGGATCGCGGCGGTCGGCCCGTTCGATCTGGACGGCGGGGTCGTCGTGCCGCTTTCAGCATCCGGAGAGGCGGCGGGTTATCGACCGGTGCGTCTGGAATTGTCTCGCGACGGCGCGGTTGTCAGTCGTTATCAGACGATCATTCCCGTCCAGGATCCGCTGCCTCTGCTTTACGCCAACAGTCGAGAGGCGGGTGCGGGCGCAGCCTTGCAACGTCTGCTCGGCGACGGGGTGCGGGTCGACGCCCGTGACGCGGCGAGCCTGGGCACGATCAATCTCGGCGATTATCGCGCGGTCATGCTGGACGACGTCCCGGCCTCGCGCCTTCCGGCGCCGACGCAACGGCGTCTGATTGAAGCGGTGCGCGGCGGAGGACTTGGGTTGCTGGCGGCGGGCGGCGACGCGGCCTTCGCGCCCGGCGGTTATGCCGGCACGCCTCTGGCGGCGGCGCTGCCGGTCGAGATCAAGCAGGACGAACTGACCGAGGACCCCAGTGTGGCCCTGGCGGTTGTGATCGACACTTCGGGCTCCATGCTCGGCGCCCCCCTGGATCTGGCCAAACAGGTCGCCCGACTGGCGGTGCGCAAACTGACGCCGGCGGACAGCGTGGGCGTGGTCGAGTTCTACGGCGGACGGCAGTGGGTGACGCCGATGCAGCCGGCGCGGGACATCCCCGAGGTCGAGCGCGCCATCGGGCGTGTTCAGGCCCAGGGTGACAGCGAGCATCTCTTCGGGGCCTTGCAGGAGGCCTATTATGGTCTCCAGGACACCCAGGCGCGGTATCGTCATATCCTGGTGATCTCAGACGCAGGCGTGAACGCCGACCGCTATTCGCAACTGATCCGCCATGTCGCCGCCAATCAGGTCACGGTCTCGACCGTCCTGATCGGCGGAGCCGGCGCCGATAGGGAGGCGCGGATGGCGCAGTGGGCCCGCCTGGGGCGGGGCCGCTTCTATGTGGTCAACGACGAGTTCAATCTGGTCGAGATCAATCTCAAACAGCCGCAGCAAAAGCCGGAACCGGGCGTGAAGCGGGGCGGCTTCGCCTTGGCGTCTTCGGCGCCGGCCTACGGCTGGAGCGATCTGGCGTCCCCGCCGCCAGCGCTGGACGGCTACGCCCTGGCCGGTGTCCGGCCATTGGCGGACACCCTGCTGCGAACCCAGACCGGTGACCCGGTCCTGGCCAGCTGGCAATGGGGGGCGGGGCGGGTGACCGCCCTGATGACCGAACCTTTGGGCGAGGGGACTGAGCACTGGCGTGACTGGGCCGGCTATGGCGACTGGCTGCGGCGTCTGTTGGCGAAGACGGCTGACGCCCGGCCCGACTGGGATGTGCGTCTCGGTCGGACGGGGGGGCGGGTCCTGGTTGTGGCGCAGCGGCTGCGAGGCGGCGGAGAAGTCGCCCCGACCCTTCGTCTTCTGGGGGAAGGCGGCGGGATGGCTGACCGCGATCTTCGCGTCGTTCAACGCGCGCCGGGCCTGTTTACGGCGTCCGTGGACGTTGCGACTGATCGCGCGGTGCGTCTGGATGTCCGCGATAGGCGCGGGACGACACGCGCGGCCTTGCCGTCCCTTGGGGGCGGCGACCTGAATCGTCCCTTGTCGAGAGCGGACACCCTTCCGCTCGACCAGCTCTCTCGCCTCACCGGAGGCGAGGTTCTCGGCACGGTCGCGGCGCTTTCGTCTCAACCGGCGTTCCGGGGAAGGGAGGCTGTCGCGCTCGACCTTTGGGGTTGGCTCTGCTGGTTGGCCTTGGCCCTGTATCTTGCCGACATTCTCTATCGTCGCTGGCCGCCCCGGCGGACCGTTGCGGAAGCTTGACCAATGGCTCTTCACAGTCGATCCGTGTTCCTGGCCCTGGGGCTCAGCCTGACCGGCGGCGTCGCGCCGACGCTGGCGATGACGGCTCCCAATGCTCAGGAGTCGAGCCTTAGGCTTCCGACCGCTATCGAGCCTGAACTGATCGCTGCCAAACGCCTGGACTTCGCCGCAGTTGATCGGCTGTATTCACGCGCCGTGCTTGCCGACGATCTGGCCGCAGTCATGGCGCGCCTGGATGTCCTGACGGCTTCGCCGGACAGGGTCGCGTCCTGCCGGGCCGCCCTGTTGAAGGCGGCGCTTCAATGGCGCGATGGCCAGGCCGAGGCCGCGAGCGACACGGCGGCGGCCGCTCTGATTCACTGCGAGACGTCCGACGCGCTTCTCCTTCGCGCGCGCTTGCTCGACATCCAAGGCCAGGCGGGGGCTGCAACCGGTTTCTACGAACGCGCGCGCGACCTCTCCGACGATCCCGCCGAACGGACCATGATAGAGCGCAGACTGGCCGTGATCGGAGTGACGGGCCGTCGTCTCGACGCCTTGAACGGCCTCGCCCACGTCGATCCGGAGATCGCCAATCGCGCTGCCGCCGTCCTCGGGTTGCTGGATCGACCTGGCGACGCCCTGGCCCTCTATCGGCCCGCCGTCTCAGGGTACGGCGTGGCGGTGCGCCAAACGGACTGGGCCATCACGGCCAAAGATTCTACCGCCGCCGTCTCCGCCGCCTGGCGTGCTTTTGATGCGGCGAAGACGACCGAGGATCGGCTTTATGCCCTTGCGCTGCTGGTCGAGTCCTATCGCGACCAGGACAACCTTGTGGGCGCGGCGGTGGATCTTGCGGCGCACCCGCGCGGACCTGAGGTGGATCAGACGCGCGTCGATGTTCTCCTGGAGTTGGGTCGACACGACGAGGCTGTCGCCTTTGTTCAGGCGAGCGGCGACCCGGTCCTGCGGGCGCGCCTGCTGGGTGTGTTGCGCACCGCCGGACTTACGGACGAAGTCGAGGCGGAGTATGCTCGCCTGATCCGGGCCCAACCCTCCGAACCGCGCTGGACGAACGATCTGGCGGGGTTCTATCTTCAACGCGGCGACACCGACCAGGCGGTTCAGGCGTACCGCGCCTTTTTCGCGGCCAACCGGGCCCGCCCCGACGTCCAGATCGAGGCTGCGCGCCGGATGATCGCCATGGGGCTGGGCGATCACGCCCGCGCCCTGTTGGGTGACATGGCCGCCCAACCGCAACTGGCTGCGGCCGTGCGACGATTTGAAATCGAGATCGCCATCGATCAGGGACGCGACGCCGAGGCCCAGGCGGGGCTGACGGCCTTGCGCTCGCTACGGCCGAATGATGTCGAGATACAGCTCAGCGTGGCCGAGGACTACGAGCGCCTGGGCCGCCAGGATCAGGCGCTGGACGCTCTGCTGTCGATCGAGCGGGCCGGCGGCGTTCTCGACGACGAGCAGCAGGCCCATATCGCCGAACTCGCCTACGCCACCGGGCAGACCGAGGCGGCGCTGGAGCGCTGGCGGAGCCTGTGGGCCCGGACCCAGTTGCCGGCGCGCAAGACCTATCTTCAGCGGCTGATCATCCGGGCGGCCCAGCGGCTTGATCGCCTGGACGTCATCGGCGACGAACTGGAGCAGCGCATCGCCATCGGCGCCGCCGACCAGGGCGAGGTCAATCTCCTGGTCGAGATCCGCATCGCTCAACAAGACGGCGCGGCCGCCGAACGGGCAGTGCGGACCTATGCCGAGCGGTCGAGCGCGCGTGAGGTCCAGACTCTGGAACAACTGGCGTCGGTCCAGGCGCGGATGCGCAATTATGCGGCTCTGAACCAGACTCTGGAGCGGCTTGCGGACGTCGATCCAGTTAATGCCGACGCCTATCTGCGGCGGCTGATCATCAACATCCTACGTTTTCCTGATCCGGTCGAAAGCGAAGCCGACCGCAATGCGCGGATCGACGCTCTGTTGACGCGCATCCAGTCGGCAGGCCGGCTCGACGACGTGGACGCCGCGCGCTTTGCCGCCTCGATCTACACCTCCGGCTATCGCCTGGACGAGGCCTTGGTGCAACATCGGCGCGCCCTGGCTATGGCTCCGGCGAATGTGGACGCCTTGCTGGAGTTCACGGCGGCGCAAAAGGCGACGGGCGCGGTCGCCGAGGCTGCGACCCTGCTGCAATACAAGGCCGAGACCGCGACTGACGAGGCGGCGTTCGTGGCGGCCATGAACGGTCTGCTCGACATTCTGACGTCAGGGGGAAACAAGGCGCCTGTGCCTGCGGACCTGGTTCAGGGCCGGTTGAGTTGGGCTCGGCGCGCCGCCTTCGAGCGAATCCTGACGTACGGTGATGACGTAAGGCTGGCTTCCCTTGTCGGGGACATCAGCCAGGATCGGGGTGACGTCGAGACCCAACTACGCGCGCTTCAGTCTTCGCTCGCCGTGGCGGGGGACCAGAAACCTGCGGTGCTGCGACAACTGATCGCCCTGACATCTCCCGGCGAGGCCGGGCCCGGCGATTCCCGACGCAAGGTCATCTACGGGCGGCGTCTTGTCGCCATCCGCAGGCCCTATCCGCCCGAGGTCTATGCCGATCTGGCCGGCGCCTTCCTGAAACAGGAAGACGTGGCGGGCGCCGAGCGCGCCTTTGCCCTCATGGGGGATATGGACGGGTTGGTGAATGTCGAGGCTCTTCGCGGCCAGGCCTATGCCGACGTCGGACGTAACCGAGAAGCTCTTGCGAGCTATCGCCTGGCGTTGTTGCAGGATCAGGACAACCTCGACCTCCTGGCCCGAACCGCAGAGTTGATGGAGGCCGAGGGCGAGACCGATGAGGCGAGCGAACTTTACTGGAAGGCTGTGAATCTGTTGGTCCAGCGGCAGCCGCTTCGTGTCGTGGGCGACGCGTCGCCCAATCTGGACGCGGCGCAATATGGTCCGACTCTGATCGAGGGTCTGCTGCTGACCTGGCCAGAGTCCAACGACGCGGACAGGCTGTCCGATTGGCGTATGACGTTCGACGCCGCCATGTCCTCGACTCAGACAGATGGTGGCGAGCAGACGCTGGCGGAGGCGCCGCGTCTCGCCCTTGCGGTCACCATCAACCGACGTCTGGCCTCGGCGCTGAATGATCCGGCACTGGCTGGGGCGGAGGCGCGCCTGCGGACGATGTATGCCGCCGACACTGACTACCTTCGGGGACTAGCCGCCTATCAGGCTTCGCCTACGGCGGCGGGGGGCGGGGACGGCGCACTCGATGATCTGAGGCGCCAGGCCCAGCAAACTGGCGAATTTGAACTGGACCTGGTTCTGGCTTTCGAGATGAGAGACCGCGCGCGCGTTCGGGCCATGATGACGCAGGCTATCGCCGAGGATACGCGCTGGCGCGAGGCGCGCGCGCGGGGCGATGTGGGGGCGCAGCCGGGGGGATTGGTCGCGCTGCTGATGAAGGCGGCGGATCTTGGCTCTCCAGAAGTTCTGCGAGAGGACATACTGCCGCCGTTCGAAGCGTATGGCTTCCGTGATGCGGTTCTGTTCGACGTCTACCGGATCGATCCCACGCGACTGGGCCGGCTAGAGGCGGCCGCCGGCCGCCGACTGCTCGAGGATGACACGCTAATCCAATTCCTGGTTACGCGCGGGGGCGATCCTCTTCCGACGGGCAGCGCGGCGTCGCGGCGGCGGGGCGGCGCCAACCCTCTGGATCAGATCGCGGCGCGCTTCGATGAAGACCGCCTGATCAGCGTCTACGAAGTCCTGGTCGAACGGATGGAGCAGACCGGCGAGGTCTCCGGACTACAGGCGGCGGTCGCAGGCTATCTGCTGGATCGACCGCTGTCGGCGGGGCGACGTGATCGGTTTCAGGCGGTGTTGGTTCGCGATATTGGCGGAGACCGGCCCAACGCCCCCAACAGCGTGAGCAATTTCACCCACCTGCTTCTTCGCCTGGATGCGCCCGAAGCGAACAGGGCGCTCTTGCTGCAGGCCGCAAAGGCGGCCGCCGTGCGTTATCCGGACGGCGCCCGTCTTCCTGATGTCCTGGCGGCTTGGTACGCCAATGACCGAACGGCGAGCTTTGAGGCTCTGACCGCCCTGATCGAACAATCCGACGCCCAAAACGATGGCGCCTTGCGAGCCCTGTTGCGCGCCCGGTTTGCGGCCGAGCGTCAGGCGGCGTTCGACGCCTTCCTGGCGCGTTCCTCGGCGACGCGTGAGGAGACCGCGCGCTTTCAGCGTCGCTTCCTCGTCGGTGGTCTGGACAACGGCGGCGGCGATCAAGCCATTCTCGCCGCCTATCGCAAACTCGTTGAGTTCGAGCCGGGCAATGCGAGCTATGTCGCCGCCCTCATGACGCTGCAGGCGCGCGCGACCGACTTCGACGCCTTGGTCCAGACAGTGCGACCCTATTCCGACGCACATGTCGAAGATCAGGAGGCGGCGACCATCCTCGGCTTGGCGTACCGGTTGACGGGGAACGTCGTGGCAGCCGACCACGTGGCGCAGGCGTCGAGCGTCGATCTCGACGACGCCGACTGGATCAATCAACTGGTTACGCGCGCGTCTCAGCTGCACTTTGGCGTGAACAACATGCTCTCCGCCTTCAGCCCGACCTGGGAGGCCTATCAAACTCGGTTCCCGGACGCGCCGGCCGTCCGCGCCCTGGCGGAGCCCGAGCAGGAATGGTCGCCCGTTGAAAGCGCCGACGCTCGTCCGCTGAACGCGCTTGCTGGCGCGCCCGCGACCGACGCTGGCCTTGCTCTGCGCAGGCTTTGGCGGAAGACGGTGCAGCGCGGACGGGTGGATGGCGATGCCGACGACCGTCAGGCGTTGATCGACTCCCTGGCGGACCCGGTCGTCGCCCAATATGGCCCTCAGGTCGCTGAAATCCTGATCAGTCGACCCGAAGTGACGGCCGAGTTGACAGCGGAACTGGCGGTTCAGTCGCCGCAGGCGCAGGGACGCCAGATGCGGCTCTATGCCGTGATCGCGCGCGGCCTGACGGTTGAGGGAACGGCGCAGGCGCGGCTCGCGGCGCTGCAAGAACGCTTCAACGGCGCGCCCATGTCGGTCCATGATCTCGCGCTCTATCTGGCGCTCCTGGAGGCGACGCGGGAAGCGCCCGATGCTGCGGCGCTGGAGGGACTGAAACGGCAGTTGCACGCACTGCCTGCCGCCTCTGCGGGGATGCGACTGGCGGCGGCGCGCGCAGCGGGCCGCGCCGGTGATCTGGATGCGACGCAAGGCCTGTTGCACGCAGCCTTGCTCCAAGCGCTCTACCCGCCCACGGTGATCGAACGCGAGCCTGGCGATCCCCCACCGACGGAAACCGATTTTGTCGATGCCGTCATGACCCTGCGAAATCCTGCCGATAGGCGTCGAGCATATGACGCCCTGAAAACCATCCTCGACCGTCAGGCCGAAAGAGCGTTGGACGTCCGGTTCGGACCACTACCGCCTCTGTCTCTGAACGCCGCGCCTTAAGACGGGCCGTTTCGTCAAAACGCGCGCCAGGCTAGGCTGTGCGCTGACGCCGACAGGCGAGGAGAATGGCTTGGGCTTTAACCTGAAGACCCTGCATCGGTCGATGTTCGGCCAGATGGCGCTCATCACCATTCTATTCGTGGGGTTCGGCGTCTATTTCTTCACCATCCGTCCGCTGCTGTCGGTCGAGCCCAGCGGCGTCGCGGACCCGTTGGATCGTACGGCGTCGAGCGCGTCCGAGGCGCTCAGCCGCTTCGCCCTAGCTGAAAGAGAAAAACCGGGATCTGGCGGGGATTTGGCGGCAAATCCGGTGTTGCGCGACCTGCAGTCGCATAATCCGCACTTCCGCTATTTCGTGCGTGTCAATGGACGCAACTACCGCCAAGGCGAGGGGACACCCCTTTTTATCAGCCTGGCGTTCGACCGGCTGGAACGTCAGAATCTCTCTGCGGTTTATCCAGATCTTTGCCTTCACACGGCCCGTAGCGACCTAGGGGGGAGAGGACGGAGCTTCCTCGCCTATGCCGACTGCAATGGGCAAAGAAGTTACTACGAGTATGCGGGCGTTGAGAATGCGACGACCGGCGCGGTGGTCAGCTCGGCCAAGCTCTATGGCAAGTTCATCTGGAGCTATGGCGGCCTCTTCCTGTTCACCGTCGGCGCCGCCTTCGTCGTTTTTGCCGTGATTTTATTGATCAACATGCTGCGGATCCGTCGCGTGGCGGCCCTCGCGCGCGATCTCGATCCAGACGATTTGCAGGGGCTTTTCCCAGAGCGAGGACTTCCGCTCGAAGTCACGCCCCTGGTCACCGCCCTGAACCAGATGATTGTTCGTGTGGACGAAGCCCAGCGTCGGCAGCGGTTTTTCCTTTCGGCCGCCGCGCATGAGATGCGGACGCCGTTGACCGTGCTGCGCACCCGTCTCGAGATCATGGATGAGGGCGCATTAAAGGATAAGTTGATCTCCGATGTTCGACGTCTGACGGATCTCGCCAACAAGCTGCTGACGCTGATGACGATCGGCGAAGCCGAAGAGGCGATGCGCGAGACCGATCTGGTGACGATCACGGGGCGGGTTGTCGGCGAGCGTGAGACCGTCGCCCGACGGCGGGGGTTGGACCTTCTGTTCGAGCGGGAGGTGACTCGCCATAGGGTGTGGGCCGATCCGGGTCTGGTCGAGACCGCGATCGGCAATGTGATCGACAACGCCCTGTCTTTTTCCGCCGAGGGGCAGGGGGTGACGGTTCGTCTGGACAAGGAGGGTTGGGTCCGCATTCGCGACCATGGGCCGGGCATTCCGCCCGAGCAGGTCAAGGATCTGTTCGAGCCCTTCACGCGCTTTTCGACGGGGCGAAGCGGCTATGGTCTGGGGCTTGCGATCGTCAAGGCGGTGATCGAGCGGCACGAGGGGCGGATTGAGGTCAGCGCGCCGCCGGGCGGCGGCGCGGAGGTTGCCCTGCGTTTCGAGCCCCTCGCGGACCCCGCCCTCAAGGCATGAGGCCGTGCGTCCGGCGCCAGCTTCCGATCAGCTAGGGGCGTTAGGGTCGGCGCAGATTTCGGAGCCTGCCCTATGTTCGTCGCTTGCCTTTCCGTTCTCGCGCTCGCGGCGGAGACGGAACAGACCATCTCCTCGCTCGCTTCGGCCCAAACGACCGCTGTTGCCGCCGCGGATACGGCGCGGCAGACCGCCATGGCGCGCGACAGCCGGGGGCGCCCGACCATCGAGGCTCGGTTCAACGGCCGTGCGCCGGTGAAAATGGTCGTCGACACCGCCGCTCAAACCAGCTTGGTCACCTTGCCGCTGGCCCGAGAGTTGTCTCTTCCGGCCCTGGGCGAAACCCTGACGGTGGAGGGCGCGGTCGGTCAGTCTCAGGTGGAATTATACGGCGTGGACCGGTTCGAGACCGATCTCTTCCAGGTCGAGGGCGTTGCTCTTCTCGCGCTGCCCAACGCGGGGGTGACCGAGGCCAGAGGCGTCATCGGCATGGAGCGGTTTTCACAGGGGCGGCTTGTCTTTGACGTCGGCGCCAATCGCCTGGACTTCGCACCGTCCGGCGAACATCGCGAAGATTTCGTCGCGGTTCAAGGCCGGCTCAATGAGGCGGGCTTGCTCGTCGTTCCAGTGGAGATCGACGGGGTCCTCTTCGACGCTCTTGTCGATACGGGAGCCGGCGTGTCGGTCGCTTCGGACGGCGCCTTGCGCGCACTCGGATGGGCGGAGACGGATCCGAGGCTGAAGGCGGCGGGCACGATCCGGGGCGCTACCTCTCACGAGAGCGCAATTCGGTCCGGTCGTGTCGGACGTATCAAACTGGGGCCGGTCAATTTCAGGGACATCGATCTCATCTTCGCAGACCCGGAGGCGGTCGATGAGGCGCCACCGGAGTCCGGAACGCCCAATAGTAGCGACACGCCGCGGCCAAGCCTGATCTTGGGCGCGGACCTCCTTATGAATCTCGACGCATTCGCACTCGATTTTCAACGGGCTACGCTGGAAATTCGAGTTCCACATTAAGGGACAGGGGCTGACGATCCACTCGCATCCTCGGGGGTGTCCGAGCTTGAGTTTCGAGGCGGGAGATCATGGCCATTCGAGATATCTGCTGATTTTGTCGCCAAACGCATTTTGCGGCGGTCGATAGGGCCGTGACATGAGGCCTTTCAGGGATCGAGGAAATCGGCCGTTTTGCACGGGCGCTCGTCTCACAGACAGTAGGTTGTCGTCACCGTGGGCAGCAGGGTCCAGATGGCGGCGATTAGTCCGACCCAGCCTGTGGTTCGGCTGACGAGGCGCACGAATGGCGTGGGCGAGTTGAACCGTTGGGTGTGGAGGGCCATGACCAGACCGACCTGGAGGAGCACCGCGATTCCGTAGGCCGCTACCAGCAGCGGGCGGCCGCCGAATCCGTGTCCGCAGATCAGACCGTGCAGACCATAGACCGCACTGAAACTGGCCAGCCAGACCAGCGGCGCGATCATTATTCGGATAACGTCCCTCACGCTTGCAGCCCCGGAAGATGGGCGACGATGAGGATCAGGGTCGTGACGCCGGCGAGATAGTCCACCCACAAGGTCACCACGGGGAACTCGGCCTGGCGTCGGGGCGAGGTGAAGCCTCGGACCGCACGGGCGGCCAGAAAGGCCGTCATCAAAGCCCCCAGGGCGGCGTGGAAGAGGGCGTAGGATCCGAGCACCAGCAGCGTTGCGCCATAGGCGTGATCTGCGGGCGCGGGCGCGCGCATCACGATCCCGAGGGACGCCGCAGCCACAAACAGCGCGCCTCCGAAGGCGAGCCCAAGCCAGACCCGAACATCGCCTCCCTCCATATTGGCCCGCCCCGCTCGACGGATCGACACCACGGCTACGCCCGCGCCGACGACGCCGAGCGCCAACTCGGGCAGGGACGCCTCGAACCAGGCGGGCGGGGGCCAGGCCGGGGCCACGGTCCACAGAAAGGCGAAGCCGAACAGCAGCGAGCCGAAGAAGGTCGCATTGGCCGTCAGCAGGAAGACGGACCCCCACCAGCTGGGCGAGCGGCTTACCTGGGTGGCGTTGAACAGCTCGAGGCCGTGGCCAATCGCGCGCGGCGGCAGATCGGTCTTTTGTCCCAGCGACCAGGCCCAACGCCAGGCCAGGACGGCGACGCCCGCCACCGCCAGAGGGATCGTCCAGTAGAACTTCAGCAACAGCGACAGGAAGAACACCCCCGTCACCGCAGCCATCAGGATCGGCAGCCGGGTGTTGGTCGGGTAGATGACGTGGAAGTCCGGCTTGCCGGTGGCGACGTCCACCGTCAGGCTTTCGCGCCACCCATGTGGAGGCTCCGCGAGATAGCCTTCCCCACGTGCAAGCCGGATCGCAAGCTCGGGATCGTCCGCCAGCGGCTGGCGGCTGGCGACCTGGGGCAGGCTGGCGAAATTATACGCCGGCGGGGGCGTCATCATCGCCCATTCCAGCGTCTCGGCCCGCCAGGGATTACGACGGCTGCGCCGCGCGGTGAAGGCGTGAAGGACCAGGTCGATGATCACCATCGCGATGCCGATGGCCAGGACGAAACTGCCGATCGACGAGATCAGGTTCACCGTCGTCCAGCCGTCCTCCGGCATATAGGTCGAAATCCGCCGTCTCTGACCCAGCAGGCCGACCCAGTGCATGGCGAGGAAGGTGACATGGAAGCCGATGAAGACCAGGGCGAAGGCCAGCTCGCCCAGCCGGAACGCGCGCCTGCGTCCGCTGACGTGGGGCATCCAGTAGTAGAGGCCGGCCAGGATCGGGAAGACGAAGCCGCCGAACAGGACGTAGTGGAGGTGGGCTGTGACAAAGGCCGTGTCGTGCGCCTGCCAATCGAACGGCACGACGGCGACCATCACGCCGGTCAACCCTCCGATCACGAAGGTGAAGAAGAAGCCGAGCAGGTGAAGCATCGGCATACGCAGGCTGGGGCGGCCCTTCCACATGGTGCCGATCCAGGCGAACAGCTGGACCCCGGTCGGCACCGCCACCAGGGTTGACGCCGCCGAAAAGAAGGCCAGCCCCATGTGCGGGATGCCCGTCGTGAACATGTGGTGGACCCAGATCCCGAAGGACAGGAAGGCCAGGCTGACGGCGGAGGCCACGATCCAGCCGTAGCCGAGCAGGGTCGTGCGGCACATCACGGGCAGAATGGTCGAGATCACCCCCGCCGCGGGCAGGAAGATGATGTAGACCTCGGGGTGGCCGAACAGCCAGAACAGGTGCTGCCACAACAGGCTGTCGCCGCCGAACTCCGCCTGGAAGAAAGGCAGTCCGAACGCCCGTTCCAGCTCCAGCAGGATCGAGCCGAGGATGAGAGGCGGAAAGCCCGTCAGGATCATCAGCGCCGTCACCAGCGCGTACCAGCCGAAGATCGGCATCTTGTCCAACGACATGCCGGGCGCGCGGTATTTGAGGATCGAGACGGTGATCTCGACCGCCGCCGCAATGGCTGAAATCTCGACAAATGTGATGCCGATCAACCAGAAATCCGTGTTGATCCCCGGCGAGTAGATCGGCCCGGTCAGCGGGGGATACATGAACCATCCGCCGTCCGGCGCGATGCCCAGCACCATGGAGACCAGCAGCATGGTTCCGCCGAAGACGTAGCACCAGAAGCCGTAGGCGGAGAGGCGAGGGAAGGCGAGATCGCGCGTGCCCAGCATCTTGGGCAGCAGATACATGGCCAGGCCCTCGAACGTCGGGATGGCGAACAGGAACATCATGATGGTCCCGTGCATGGTGAAGATCTGGTTGTAGATCTCCGGCCCGGCGAAGGCCGAGTGCGGCGTCGCCAGCTGGGCTCGGATCAGCATGGCGAGCACGCCGCCGATCAGGAAGAAGAAGAAGGACACGGCCAGGAACATCCGACCGACGTCGGTGTGGTTGACGGTCGAGAACAGACCGCGGAGCCCTGGCTCGGACGACCAGATTTCGGTCAGGCGGCGGTGTCGCTGGAGCGTGTTCATGGCGTGCCGCTTCTGATGAAGCGCTCCCAGGAGGCGGGGTCGTGGGCGACCACCGTGAAGGCGAAATCATCGTAGCCGACGCCGCTGAACTCAGCGCTTCGGCCCGCATAGGCGCCGGGCGCGTCGGCCTCGATACGCAGGAGGTTCACATGGCCGGGGATGGCGTCGATCTTGCCTGCCAGGCGCGGGGCCCAGAAGCTGTGGATCACGTCTGTCGAGGTGATCGCCACATCGACGGGCCGTCCGGCTGGAATGTGAAGCACATGGTCGGTCCTCAGCCCCGGAACATCGGCGTAGCTGAAGCTCCAGGCGGAACGGCGGGCTTCGGCGCCGACCTGGACGACATCCGCATCCTGCCGCGGCAGCAATCGCTCTCCGGCCGCCAGGCCATAGGCGAGAAGCGACAGGAGCACGACGACCGGGAAGGCAATGCCCAGCTTGATGACCCAAAGGCGCTCGTGCTGGGTTTCATTGACCGGCCCCCGCGCCCGGAAAGCCAGCGCCACCAGGGTCATGACGAGGACGAAGATGGCGACGGCCCCGGCCAGCAACACCCACCAGACCTGGGCGATGGTGTGGGCGGCGGGCCCCGCAGGATCCACAGTCGACAGCGGCCCCTCGCAACCCGCCAGCGTCAGCGCCGTTGTCAGAACCGCCATGGATTGCCGCAGGAACCCGACGTGACGGAAGATCTCGAAGAAGAAGCCGAAGCCCTTATCGACCCGATCGCCGCGGCGCCGGGGTTCTCGGTGACCGAGTCGCGCATCGCCGTGTTCGGTCACCCGATCCACGCCATGAGCGTCGCTTTCCCCGTGGCCTTGACCTTTTGCACCTTCGGCGCGGACGCGATCTACTGGTGGACCGGCGACGCCTTCTGGGCACGCGCCGCCCTGTGGTCCGCCGGGACCGGCTTCCTGTTCGGCATGCTGGCGGGCTTTTCCGGAACGGCCGAACTGCTGATGGTGTCGGGCATACGGGCGCGGGCTCCCGCCTGGACGCACTTCGTAATCGCCGTGACCTTGCTGGCGCTGCTGGGGGCGAACTGGGGGTATCGTCTCTATGGATATGAGGTGGCTGTGTTGCCTTACGGCATCCTGCTGTCGGCCCTGTCGGTCGGGGTGGTGGCTGTAACGGGCTGGCATGGCGGCAAACTCGTCTTCGACTATCGACTGGGCGTGTCGAACAAGAGCTGACCGCCCCGTGGCTCGGTCAGCCAGTCCGGCAGGACCACCCAGGCCAGCGCCGGCTTGGCCAACACCAGGGTGAGGATCATCAGCATCGGCGCCAGCACGAGGATGATCGGGAGGTAGGGTCTAGGCGGCGTGTGCTCGTCGGGATCCTCGCCGATGCGTGCGACGGTGTGCCCTATCCAGCCATGGGCCATCACCAGCATGGCGACGAAGGCCAGTTTGGCGAACAGCCACGGCACATAGACCTCGCGTATGAAGATGAGCCAGACGCCGGCGATCACGGCGATCACAGCCGCCGGTGTGACGCACATCGTATAGGTCAGATGCGAAGCGTGCCGGATGACGCGATAGGTCTCGATCGAGATGTCCGGGTCATGGCGCGTTAGCATCAGCGGCAAGGCGAGCAAGCCTCCACACCAGATGATGAGGGCGGCGATGTGCGCGGCCTTGAGCAGCGGAACAGCGGGGGCAAGCCAGTCGATCATGCGCGCGCCCCCTTCAGTCGAGCCCAGCCGTGACGCGCGATCCAGACGGCTGCTACGGCGTAAGGGATTCCCGCTGGAACCCACATGATCAGCCCGCCAAGGGCCTGATCGTCGCGCGGGGTCATGCCCCAGGCCAGGGGCGCGAAGCTGTGCGCCGCGTAGAGCGACGTCGGAGCGAATGTCAGAAGCGCGCCGAGCAGACCCATCTGTGCAAAGGCGGCGACCACAAATCCCAGACGATCCACGGGCGACCGATCCCCCGCCAGAACCGCGCGCCAGAACAGCACGGCGCTGCCGAGCAGCGAGATTTGCATCAGCCAGTAGAGGAGGATGTTGGTCAGTGCGGCGTCATAGGCGGCCGGGATGTGCCACACCCACAGGACTGCGGTTGAGACCGCGAACCAAACCACCACCCCGCCGGGCCTGCGCGAGGGGACTGCCAAGGCCAGAAGCGGCGCCGCGACGGCGACGAGCAGCACATGATGCACGATCCGCGCAGAAAACAGGGCCGCCGACAACGCGCATAACGGAGAGACGAAAGCGACCGCCAACACCGCCACGCCGGCAAGCCCCGCCCGGTTTCGCCGGAGGGCAAGGCCAAGCGCCAGCAGCGCGACGAGAAGGATCGGATCCAGGTTCCAGCGCGAGACGAGTTCGTCCGGAAGCGGCGAAGGGCCGCAGTAGGTTTCGTACATTCAGGGCGGGTCCCTGTCGATTGATGACTGATCGCGCGTCGGGGCCACAGGCGTCTTTGCGGCCGTTCGATACCTAAGCCGTATGGGCAAGGAATGTTCCGACCCAACCGTGTCGGCGTGGACGGGGGGCGCGTGAATGTCGCGCGCCTCAGGTCAGCGGGCCCAGGATCCGCGCAGCGATACGGACTTCCAACTAGGCGGGAAAGGATGAGAAGCGCCGCTGGACGAAGCGGGCGAGTGTTTCTATGATCCGCACAGCCGTCGGGTCTTGTCTGCGGTGATTTTCGCGTGGGTTTGACGACGTGCTGAACAAGATTTTCGCCTGGTGGAACGGGGCCACGATCGGCACCCTCTTCACGATCGCCAAGCGTGGCCGCTACGTCGGGACCGACGAGATCGGCAACAAATACTACGAGGCCAAGGACAACTCGAGCTACGACGGCCGCAAACGTCGCTGGGTCGTGTACGAAGGCTATGCCGAAGCGTCCAAGGTTTCGGCCGATTGGCACGGCTGGCTGCGCTACACCTTCGACCTGCCGCCGACCGAGGCGCCGCTGCCGCGCCGCGCGTGGGAAAAGGATCACCTGCCCAACCTGACCGGCACCCCCATGGCGTGGCGCCCGCAAGGTTCGCTGGCGGCTGAGGCCAAACGTCCCGCTGCGACCGGCGACTACCAGGCCTGGACGCCCGAGTGAGATCGAATCGGCTCCTGTTGGGCGGGGCGGCCGTTGCTGCGGTGCTAAGCGCCGGGGCCGTGACCGCCAGCGTCCTTCAGGATTCGCCGCGTGACGCCCGTCCGGTTCAGGAGCCGGCCGCGCCGCGTTCCACCGTTCCGGCCGAGGCGCCGCCTGCGGGCGCTCCCGCCCCTGTCACGCCGGTGGCGGTGACTCCGCCTCCGTCCGTCATCATCGCCGAAGACGCCGCCGTGGCCGAAAAGGCTGAGGAAGAGGCCGAATCCGAGAAGCCGGTGGTCGAAAAGCCCATCGAGCAGCCGGCTACGCCTGCCCGCCGTCAGCGACGCAAGTTCGCGGTCATCCAGGCCATCGACAAGACCACCGCCGAGACGATGAAGTTCGAGGTCGAGGTCGGCGGCCGTCCCGTGCGCTTCAACCGCAACCTGATCTTCAGCGTCCGCGCCTGCGAAGTCAGCACGCCCGATGAACTGACCGAAGACGCAATCGCCTATGTCGATGTCTCGCTCCAGTCGCGGGGTGTGAATCAACCCGCCGATCCGCGTCAGCTCTTCCGGGGCTGGATGTTCGCCTCGTCCCCGGCCGTCAGCGGCCTGCAGAGCCCCAACTACGACGCCTGGGTGGTCGGCTGTAAGAACTGAGCGCGAGGAGGCCGGAATGAACCGCCAAAGACCCCTCAAGAAGAGCGAGACGGTCGAGATCCGACTGCCGCACGCGACCAAGACCGCCTTTATGGACAAGTGCCGCGCTGAAGGCCGCACGGCCAGCGACGCCATCCGCCGCTTCATCGACAGCGAGTTGGACCGGTCGAACACAAGCCGTTCGTCGGTCCGCATGGGTTGGCGTCAGTTGCTGGCGGCCGCTATCGCGGGATTGGCCCTGGGCGCGGTCGCCGCGCCGTCGCTGGCCCAATCCGTGACCTCTGATCGGACGGCGTTCCAGCGTCTGGATCGGAACCATGACGGCATGGTCAGCTTCGAGGAATTCCGCGCCCGCTAGCGGATGGGCTTCAGGAACCGGCCCCATTGCAGGTTCAGCCAGGTCCAGGGCTTGAACAGTCCGGCGCCGGGCTTCCACGAGGCGGCCACGATCTCGGCGCGTCCGACGATGTTCTCGGCCGGCAGCAGGCCGACGCCCAGCTCCGCGGGCCAGCGACTGTCCAGCGAGTTGTCGCGATTGTCGCCCATCATGAAATACTGACCGGCCGGCACGCGATAGATCGGCGTATCGTCGCCCGGCTGATCCGGCCCGCCGTCATAGGTGACGTAGGTCTTGCCGCTCGCCAGGGTCTCGCGCACTTCCAGCACGCGGCGTTGGGGCGCGTCTTGGTCGCTGACCTCCTGAAGAGGGGTCCGGTCGATCATCCGCTCGTTGACGAAGACCTGACCGCTGCGGACCTGTACGGTGTCGCCAGGCAGGCCGATGACGCGCTTGATCCAGACCTCGTCCGGATCATGGGGACGCTGGAACACCACGACGTCGCCCCGTTTCGGCTGACTTCCCAGCAGCCGGCCGTTGGGCAGGGGCGGATTGAAGGGCAGGGACGCTCGGCTCCAGCCATAGGCGTATTTGGACACGACGATATAGTCGCCGGTCACCAGCCCCGGCTCCATCGACGAGGATGGAATGGTGAAGGGCTGGAACAGCAGGATACGGAACAGGGTCGCCAGGATCAGGGCGACAAGGACGGTGACGCCGATCTCCCGGATTTCGCGCAGGCTGGAGACGAGGGGCGGGGCGTCGGCGGATGAGGCGGCGGCTTGGGTCATGCCTCCTTAGGCCGCAAGCCTGCCGGTCTGCGCCAGCTCAAGCTTGTCCGGACAGGCCGGAAACCGTGTCCGGACAGGGATCAGGCGGGGCGAAGCGCCCAGTCCACCGCCTCTGCTCCCGTCATAGGCGCGGTCAGGGCCGTCTCGTCCACGGCCACCTTCAGCGCGGGCTTCAGCCGTCGCAGATAGGCCGCCTGGGGCGTCTCCACCGCGCCGAACTGGCTGAGATGTTCGGTCAGGAACTGGGCGTCCAGCAGGGTCCAGCCGCCCTTGCGCAATCGCGCCACGAGATGGACCAGGGCCACCTTGGAGGCGTCGCGTTCGCGGCTGAACATGCTCTCGCCGAAGAAGGCCCCGCCCAGGGTCACGCCGTACAGGCCGCCGACCAGCCGTTCGTCCTTCCAGCACTCAACCGAATGGACGTAGCCCTGGGCGAAAAGGGCGGCGTACAGGCGGCGGATCGGGGCGTTGATCCAGGTGTCCTCGCGCTCGGGCCCCTGGGCCGCCGCACAGCCGTTCAGCACTGCCTCGAAGGCGGTATCGACCCGCACCTCGAACGGTTCGCCGCGCACGGTGCGACGCAGGCGGGTGGGGATGTGGAAGGCGTCCAGGGGAATGACGCCGCGTTGCTCGGGCTCGATGATGAAGACGCGCGGATCGTCGCGCGACTCGGCCATCGGGAACACGCCCCGGGCGTAGCACCCCAGCAGGTCCTCGGGACCGAAGCCGCCGAAAGGCCCCTGGGCGCTGTAGTCGGGCTCGTTCACGGGGCGGGACGGATCTGGTCGGCGGTGACGCGATTGGCGGGGGGGCGCCCAGCCTCGATCTCAGCCAGGCCCGACAGGGTGGTCACGGCGATGGCCGTCAGCGCCTCTTCGGTCAGGAAGGCCTGGTGGCCGGTGACCAGGACATTGGGGAAGGTCAGCAGGCGCTGGAACACGTCGTCCTGAATGATCTCGTTCGACAGGTCCTCGAAGAACAGGTCGCCTTCCTGCTCATAGACGTCCAGGGCGACGCCGCCCACACGATGGCTCTTCAACGCATCGATCAGGGCCTGGGTGTCGATCAGGGCGCCCCGGCTGGTGTTGACGATCATCACCCGCGGCCGCGCCGCCGCCAGGGTCGGGCCGTCGATCAGGTGGCGCGTATCGGGCGTCAGCGGGCAGTGCAGGCTGATGATGTCGGACTGGCGCAGCAGGGTCTCGCGATCCACGTAGCGGACGCCGATCTCGGTCAGGGCCGGATCCTCGACCACATCATGGGCCAACACCTCGCACCCGAACCCCAGTTTCAACGCCCGCGCCACCAGGGCGCCGATCCGGCCCGAGCCGACCACCCCGGCCGTTCGTCCCGACAGGTTGCGGCCGATCAGGCCGTCCAGGGCGAAGTTGTTCTCGCGCACCCGGGCCGAGGCGCGGGGGATGTTGCGGTTCATCGCCAGCAGCAGGCCCAGGGTGAACTCGGCGACCGCTTCGGGCGAATAGGCGGGCACGCGGATGACGGTCAGGCCCAGGGCCTCGGCGGTGCGCAGATCGACGTTGTTGTAGCCGGCGCAGCGCAGGGCCACGGCGCGCACCCCGCCTTGCGCCAGTCGGGTCAGAGCGGGGGCGTCCAGCCGGTCGTTGACGAAGACGCAGACGGCGTCGAAACCGTCGGCCAGGGGCGCGGTGGTCTCGTCCAGCCGCGCCTCGAACCAGCTCAGGTCGTGGCCGAACTCGGCGTTGGCCAGGTCGAGGAACCGGCGGTCATAGGCCTTGGTCGCAAACACCGCGATACGCATGGGCCGGTTCCTCTGATCACGCTAGGTTCAGGCGTCGCCCTTCTGACGGGCGGCCCATTTCTCCAGCCAGTGGATGTCATAGTCGCCGGACAGGATGTCGGGCTCCTGCAACAGCTTCTGGAACAGGGGGATGGTGGTGTCGACGCCGCCGATGACGATCTCGTTCAGCGAGCGCTTCAGGCGCGCAATGGCCTCTTCGCGGTCGCGGCCGTGGACGATCAGCTTGCCGATCAGGCTGTCGTAATAGGGCGGGATCGAATAGCCGGCGTAGATGGCGCTATCCAGACGCACGCCCAGGCCGCCGGGGGCGTGGAAGTCGGTGATCTTGCCCGGCGAGGGGGTGAAGGTCTCGGGGTTCTCGGCGTTGATCCGCACCTCGATGGCGTGGCCTTCGAAGCTGATGTCCTCCTGGGTGAAGGACAGGGGCAGGCCGGCGGCGATACGAACCTGTTCGCGCACCAGGTCCACGCCCGTGATCATTTCCGTAACCGGATGCTCGACTTGCAGGCGGGTGTTCATCTCGATGAAGAAGAACTCGCCGTCCTCCCACAGGAACTCGATGGTGCCGACGCCCAGATAGCCGATGGCGGCGATGGCCTTGTTGACCGTCTCGCCGATCTGCTTGCGACCCTCGGCCGACAGGGCGGGCGAGGGGGCCTCTTCCAGCACCTTCTGGTGACGGCGTTGCAGCGAGCAGTCGCGTTCGCCCAGGTGCACGACATTGCCATGGCTGTCGGCGATGACCTGGATCTCGATGTGGCGGGGCTTCTGGAGATAGCGCTCCATATAGACGGCGCCATTGCCGAAGGCGGCCTTGGCCTCGGACTGGGCGGTCTGGACCGCCTCGACCAGATCATCAGCCGTCAGGGCCACCTTCATGCCGCGTCCGCCGCCGCCCGCCGCCGCCTTGACGATCAGGGGGAAGCCGATGGTCTTGGAGGCCTCGATGGCCGCCTCGACGGTCTCGACCTCGCCCTTGGAGCCGGGGACCACCGGGATGCCGGCGTCCATGACGGTCTGTTTGGCGCTGATCTTGTCGCCCATGACCCGGATATGTTCGGGCTTGGGACCGATGAAGGTCATGCCGTGGGCTTCGACGATCTCGGCGAAGCGGGCGTTCTCGGACAGGAAGCCGTAACCGGGGTGGATCGCCTGGGCGCCGGTGATCTCGGCCGCCGCGATGATCGAGGGGATGTTCAGATACGACTTGGCCGCCGAGGCGGGGCCGATGCAGACGCTTTCGTCGGCCAGCCGCACCCACATGGCGCCGCGGTCGGCTTCCGAGTGCACGGCGACGGTGGAGATGCCCATCTCCTTGCACGCGCGGTGGATGCGCAGCGCGATCTCGCCGCGGTTGGCGATCAGGACTTTCGTGAACATGGCTTAGCCCTCGAGCAGGACGAGGGGCTCGCCGTATTCGACCGGCTGGGCGTCGCCGACCAGGATCTCGACCACGACGCCGTCGCGCGGGGCCTGGATCGGGTTCATGGTCTTCATGGCCTCGACGATCAGCAGGGTCTGGCCCTTCTTGACCTTGTCGCCGGCCTGGATGAAGGGCGCGGCCTCGGGCGAGGCCTGCAGATAGGCGGTGCCGACCATCGGCGACTTCACCTCTTCGCCGGCGCGGGCGACGATGGTGGCCGGGTCCGACGGCATGGAGACCGGAGCGGCGGCGGCTGCGGGCGCGGCGGCCGGCGCCGGGGCGGCGGCGTACTGGACCGGGGCGGCGTGCATGGTGATTTCGCGGGCCACGCGGATGCGCAGCTCGCCGCGCTCGACCTCGACCTCGGTCAGGTCGGTTTCGTTCAGAATCTCGGCCAGCTGGCGAACCAGGGCGGCGTCGATCTCGGCGTGTTTCTTGTCATCGGCCATTGGGGTGCGCCTTTGTCTTTCGTCTTGGAATGCGAACGGGTCGGCCCTCAGGCGCGTTCCCGAACCTTGGTAAGAGCCGCCTGGACGGCCAGTTCATAGCCGGCCGCGCCGAAGCCGGCGATGACGCCGGTCGCCGCGGACGACACATAGGAGTGATGGCGAAACGCCTCGCGCGCCGCCGGATTGGACAGATGAAGCTCGATCACCGGTATGGTCAGGGTCTTCAGCGCGTCGTGCAGGGCGACCGAGGTGTGGCCATAGGCCGCCGGATTGATGATCAGGGCCTGCGCCTTCTCACGCGCCTCCTGGATCCAGTCGACCAGCACGCCTTCATGGTTGGTCTGGCGGAACACGATCTGCGCCTCGCCCGCCGCCGCCGTCACGCAGCGCTGTTCGATGTCCGCCAGAGTATCGCGGCCATAGATCTCCGGCTCCCGAACCCCGAGCAGGTTCAGGTTGGGGCCGTTCAGCACATAGATGACGGACGTGTCGGACATCGGTTCTCGAATCGAGGCTCCGGAATCGGGCGACCTCTGACGGTTCAGGGGCGGCCTTGTAGCTTAGGCGCGGCGCGGGTCAAAGCGCAGCGTCGAAACGGCTTGACCTAACGTCATCCGCGCGGGCGTCAACGGCTTTCCAGGCTGTCAGGCCATTAAGTCAATGGAAGAGACGAAAAGCGGACGGTTTGGAGGCCCGTTCAGCGGGGGAGCAGACGCAGGCTGTTCGCCGAATTCCGCAAGCAGAGCTCGAGCCTGATCCGTGTCACGCGTGACTTGACGTCCTGCGCGCGTACGGCGTCAGTGGTGGTCTTTGAGTGCTGGGGGGGGGGAGCGATGACGGATCAAACACTCGCGACTGCGAGGCCAACGGCCGCAGCCCATCGAATCGTTCTTCTCGACGTGCTTCGAGGTATTGCGGTTTGCGGTATCCTTCCCGTGAACATAATCGTTATGGGTGCAGTGGGATCGCGGGAAGGACGCGACTTTCCGATGCAGCTGAACGCCGATTGGATCGCCTGGTCGCTCCAGCATGTGCTGCTTCAGGGACCGATGCGGGGTCTGTTCACTCTTCTATTCGGTGCAGGCATGCTGCTCATGCTTCGCCAATCCGAAGGCCCAGAAGGTCGCGCGGCGCCGATGGAAGCCTGGTCGCGTAGATGTTTAGCGCTTCTACTATTCGGGGTCGTGCAGTTCGCGATCTTCCTGTGGCCAGGGGAGATTCTGTGGACCTACGGGATCGCAGGGATGATGCTGTTGGCCTTCAGAAGCGCTCGACCGCGGGTACTTTGGCTCTGGGCCATTGTCATCATGATCGGGCTAAGCGCGTTTCGCACCTACGATACGGCTCAGACGGTTCGTGGATTTCAAGCCGCTGCGGTTGCTGAAGCGCAGCAGGCAGAGGGCAAGCCGCTTACAGAAGCGCAGGAAGGCGCGCTCGAGTCCGTGCGGCAGGCCAAGGCCGCCAACTATCCATCGAAAGAGGACCTGGCCACGGAGATCGTTCAGCGCACGGGGATGGGCGCCGTTTTCCACTGGAGCTGGGCCGGCTGGTCCGCCCGTCACCTTGGGGTCTACAGCTGGTGGGGTGTGGCTGAGAGTCTTGGCTTTATGCTCCTCGGCATGGCGCTCTACCGATCAGGCTACCTCACCGGAGATGCGAAGCCTCGCGTCTACTGGCTCGTCCTGATGCTCGGCTGCGGTTTCGGTCTTCTCGTTCGCGGCGCGGACTTCGCGTGGGCCGCAAGGACGGGCTTCGAGATTGACGTATCGCGGGTCGTCCCCGCAGTGTCGTGGGCGCGGTCCCTCCTGTTCGAGCCTGCAAGATTGGCTCTGACCCTGGGCTATGTTTCGCTGATCGTTCTGATCGTCAAAGCAGGGCAAGCCAGCAGGTTTGGTCCGCTACAAGCGCTCGGGAGGCTGGCCCTGACTGCCTACTGCCTGCAGTCCATCCTGACGTCCTTGCTCTTTTACGGCTTTGGCTTCGTCGGAGTGCTCGGCTACGCTTCGCTGTTTGGCGTCTGCATCGCGATCTGGATCATTACCGCCCTTTTCAGCATCTGGTGGCTGCGCTTGCATGAGCTGGGTCCGGCCGAATGGATACTGCGGGCCATCACTTACGGCCGAGGCAATATGTCTGGAGACGTCGGTGTGAGGCTATAGCGGCGGGGGCGGCGCACTCGACAGGCGGGTCGTGTCTCGCGCGCTTGGGTCGGTAGCGTCTCTCGCCCGCGTCATCCTCGGGCTTGACCCGAGGATGACGAATAATAGGAGCAAGAGTTACGCATGCCCCAGCGCCGAAACGCGCTATGTCAGGGGCTCAACCGCCGGAGTGAAAGCCAACCCTTTCACCCCGCGCATTTACGACATCGAGGCAGACGGTTTGCATATCCAAGTCAACGGCGATCCACGCGAGGTCTATGCGACGACCGTGACGGAACTGGTCCAGGAACTAGCGCTGGACCCCCGCAAGGTGGCGGTCGAGCGTAATCTGGAGATCGTGCCCCGGTCGCTGCACGCCGTCACCGCCCTGGCCGAGGGGGACCGGATCGAACTGGTCCAGTTCGTCGGCGGCGGGTGATCAGACCTTGAGGATGGGGCCGGGGTAGAAGGCGATCTGCCGGTCGGCCGTCAGCAGTCGCATGCCTTCGGCCATGGCCTGGGCGATAAGCAGCCGGTCGAACGGGTCGCGGTGGATCAGCGGCAATCCTGCCAGTTCCAGCGCGTGCAGGCTGGTCACCGGAATTTCCTCATAACCCGCGTCCAGCAACTGGCGGCGGAAGACCAGGGCGTCCACGTCGAAGTCAGGTCGCTTCAGGCCGTGCTTGACGACGACCTCCCAGATATTGACCGCGCTGAACACCAGTTGATTGTCGGGATCGGCCATCAAGGCTTCCGCCTTGACGGGAAGCCGTGCACGATCCTCCGACGCCCAGAGCAGCAGGTGGGTGTCGATCAACAGCCTCATTGGCCGTCGTCGCCCTCGTGAACGCCTTCGCCATAGAACATCGCCTCGATTTCGGCCTGACCCATGGTGTCGAAGTCGTCGGGAATTTTCATCTGGCCGCGCATGAAACCGAACCGACGCGAAGTGTCGATCGGCGTCTCTTCAATGGGGACCAGTTTGGCCACGGGCTTGCCCGCCTTGGCGATGGTGATGGTTTCACCCTTGGCCGCACGGTCCAGCAGGCGCGACAGGTGGGTCTTGGCCTCGTGGACGTTGACCGTTTCCATGTGTCGCTCCGGGTGAACTTAGTCCACTTAGTCTAGTCCATCGGGGCCCATCTCGCAACGCGGCGTGATCGATCCGCCCTTTCGCATCGTCCCCGACAGGACTAGGTCACCACCCATGACCGATACAGCACCCGAAACCTGGTCCGTCGCCGGCCGCACCTTTACCTCGCGCCTGATCGTGGGCACCGGCAAATACGCCGACTATGCCCAGAACGCCGCCGCCGCCGAGGCGGCGGGGGCCGAGATCGTGACCGTGGCCGTGCGCCGGGTGAATCTGACCGATCCCAACCAGCCGATGCTGGTCGACTATGTGAAGCCCGACCGGTTCACCTTCCTGCCCAACACCGCCGGCTGTTTCACCGGCGAGGATGCGGTGCGGACCCTGCGCCTGGCGCGCGAGGCGGGGGGATGGAGCCTGGTCAAGCTGGAGGTGCTGTCCAACACCGCCCACCTCTATCCCGACATGATCGAGACGTTGCGGGCGCTGGACCTGCTGATCAAGGACGGGTTCGACGTCATGGTCTATTGCACCGACGACGTGGTCATGGCCAAGCGGCTGGAAGACGCCGGGGCCGCCGCCATCATGCCGGCCGCCGCGCCGATCGGCTCAGGCCTGGGCATCCAGAACGAGGTCAATGTGCGGCTGATCGTCGAACAGGCCAAGGTGCCGGTTCTGGTGGACGCTGGCGTGGGTACGGCCTCGGACGCGACCCGGGCGATGGAGCTGGGCTGCGACGCCGTGCTGATGAACACCGCCATCGCCGGGGCCAAGGATCCGATCAGGATGGCGCGGGCGATGAAGCATGCGGTGATCGCGGGGCGCGACGCCTATCTGGCGGGGCGGATGCCGAAGCGGATGTATGCGGACCCGTCGTCGCCGTTGGCGGGGTTGATCTAGGTAAACCGACCCTCTCCCGCCGGGAGAGGGCTTGAGCGCCCGAGAGCGTCAGCGATCGGTCTTGCGCGAAAGGGTGAGGGGCGCGGTGGTGCGAACTGGCCCACCGGCGGACCCCTCATCCGGCCCTTCGGGCCACCTTCTCCCGCAAGGGGAGAAGGAGAGTCGGTGGGCCCCATCGCGCACAATGACGCTGGTTCCGTCCCAGGGTTTTCAACCGCTTGCCTGTTTCTTGCGCCGTCGTTCCCACCGGGGTTCGCCGCGCCCGTAAAATGCGCCCCATGACCCACGACGGCGCCATCTCAATGCATAGTCTGTCGCTTTGGCGGTTTGGCGCTTTTGGCGCTTTGTCACCCTGTTTTTACGACAGGGCGTCAGACGCTCACCAATCCAGCGCCGCCTCGCCCCTCAGGATCGCCTCGGCCTCGGGCGTGTGTTTCGCCCCGGAACGGTCGTGCAGCACCAGGGGCGGCAGCAGGCGCAGGGGCGCCTTGCCGGTCTTGATCGCCTGGACCAGCACCCGCTTGGCCGGTTGGTCGGCGAACGGCTGGACCGGGCGGATGGCGAAGGACCCGGCCTTTTCGCCCAGCAGGGCCAGCAGGTCCGCCAGACGGTCGGCCCGGTGGATGATCACGATCCGGCCCCCCTCGCGCACCGCTTTCAGCAGCAGGCCGGTCCAGGCGGACAGGCCGTCGTCGGCCATCCAGGCGCCCTGTTTGCCCGGCGCCGGCGCGCGCAGGGCGCCGGGATCGTCGAAGAAGGGCGGGTTCGACACGGCCCAGTCGAAGGGCGTCAGGTCCAGGGCTCGGAACCCCGCCGCCACGTCGCCGGTCAGGATGGTCGTGCGATCCCCAAACCCGTTCAGCGCCGCATTCTCGCGCGCCAGATCAGCGGCGAGCGAATCGCGCTCCAGCCCCGTCAGCGAAGCCCCTTCGTGACGTGCGGCGATCTGCATCAGCACGCCCCCGGCGCCGCAGCCCGCCTCGAACAGCCGCTCGCCTCGCCTGGGCGCGACGGCGGCGGCCAGCAGGGCGGCGTCCATGCCCGCTCGATAACCCCGTGCGGGTTGCCGCAAGCGCACGCGGCCGTTCAGCAGGGCGTTCTCCACGACTTCCGGCGCGGCGGGGACCGTGTCCAAACCTCAATCTCCTTGACCCTCCGGGGGTCGATCACCATTGTGCGCGCCATCGCGATCCGGCAAGCGGACGCGGTCGGAATTAGCTGCGCGGCGGACGTCGCGCGACGTGTGAAAGAGTATCCCTTGGACGCAGTCCTCGCCGCCTCTCCCCGTCCGAAGGGGGATGTGAACGCCCTCGTCCGGCTGGCCGGATCCGACATGGCCGAGGTGGATGCGTTGATCATCGATCGGATGCAATCCGATGTGCCGATCATTCCCAAACTGGCCGAACACCTGGTTTCGGCCGGCGGCAAGCGTTTGCGGCCCCTGCTGACGGTCGCCGCTGCAAGGGCGTCTGGCGCGCAGGGCGATATCCTCTCGCCCAAGAAGCTGGCCGCTGCGGTCGAGTTCATTCACACCGCCACCCTGTTGCACGACGACATCGTCGATGCGTCTGAACTGCGTCGCGGCAAGGTCGCGGCCCACCTGATCTGGGGCGCGCCGACCAGCGTCCTGGTCGGCGACTTCCTGTTCGCCCGCGCCTTCGAATTGATGGTCGAGACCGATTCGATGCGGGCCCTGGGCATCCTGGCCCAGGCGTCGCGGGTGATCTCGGAAGGGGAGGTGCTGCAACTGACGCGCGCCCACGACCTGAACCTGGACCAGGCCACCTATCTGCAGATTATCTCGGCCAAGACCGCCGAACTGTTCGCCGCCGCCGCCGAGGCGGGGGCCGTGGGCGTCGGCGCCGATGCGGCTGCGACCGCCGCCCTGCGCGACTATGGCATGGCGCTGGGCATCGCCTTCCAACTGGCCGACGACGCTCTGGATTATGGCGCGACCGCCGAGGCCCTGGGCAAGAACGCCGGCGACGACTTCAACGAGGGCAAGGCCACCCTGCCGCTGCTGCTGGCCGTGGCCCGCACCCGGGGCCGCGAGGACGATTTCTGGGAGCGGACCGTGACCAAGGGCGAACGCACGCCCGAGGATTTCGCCCGCGCCCGCGAACTGGTCGTCGGTTCCGGCGCCATCGGCGCGACTCTGGATCTGGCCGGCGACTATGCCGATCAGGCCAAGGCCGCCCTGTCGGTCCTGCCGGCGTCCGACTGGCGCGCGGCCCTGGAAGACCTGGCGGATTTCGCCGTTTCGCGTGCCGCCTGAATCTGATCCGGCGGCGACGGTCGCGGCGAGTCTTGACGCCCAGGTTCGCGCCGCCGATCTGGACCGCTGGCTGTCCAGCCGCCTGGTCGCCGACGACCGCGCCCGCGCCGACCTGATCACGCTGTACGCCTTCGAGGCCGAGCTGATGTCCATCCCCACGCGGGTGACCCAGCCCCTGCTGGCCGAGATGCGCTACACTTGGTGGGCCGAGCAGATGGACGGGGTCTTCGCCGGGATCCCCCGCAAGGGCCATCCGGTGCTGGAGGCCCTGACCGACCTGGTCGCCCGCCACGCCCTGGACCGCGCCCCCTTCGACGCCCTGATCGAAGCCCATATCGGCCGCGTCCACGGCCAACCCCACGACCTGGACGCCTTCTACGTCGGCCCGATGCAGACGGCGGTCCATGTGCTGGCCGGGTCGGGCCATGCGGACAAGGTGGTTGAGGCGGGTCGGGTGCGGGGGCTGGGGCAGGTCGGTCGCGCGGAGGAAGCGAAGGCGGGGCGCCCCAAGGCCAACGCAGCGCTGAAGAGCTTGCCGGCGGAGGCTTTCCCGGCCGTCGCCCCGGCGACATGTGTCTGGCAGGATGAACCCGAGCCGCTCAAACGCCTGCGGCTTCTCTGGGCGACATTGCGGGGCCGGATCTAGATTTCCATCTGCCGGGCCATCAAACGGCGGACGATCCTTTTGTGAGCAGGACCGATTAGACCGATATAGGCCCTTCCGGCCCAACCATGACGATCCACCAATGTCGCGACCCGCATCTGCCGCGGGGCCGTCGGCAGCAGGGTGACCAGAATTCGAAAATCGAGATGGCTGTCGTTGAAGCCCAGAACGATTTCGTCGGGGGTTTCGGAAACGACGGGAAACCCCGTCTCGCCGCCAAGCGTAAATGTCGCTGGCTTGAGGCCGGCCAAGGCCGCCAGTCGGTTGCGCAACGCCAACAACGCCGTCGGCCAACCGCCGCCCTGCCGCAGCATCTGTTTCAGCGCCGCCCGCGCGTTGGTCGCCGTCGTTTCCGTCGCGAAGGCGTCGCCCCAATCGGCCTGTGGAAGGGCAGGGTGCGGCATCAAGGCCGGCACAGAGCGGATGAGGGACGAAGCCTGCGGCATGGAGTAATCCTTAGGCTCTTCCCTCAAGCGGTCATGTGGACAGATTGTCCTGCCTTTCACCGTCCCGCCACGCTTTCAGGCTCTCCATCGCGCGGATGCTCATCAGACGCTTCTTGGCCCGGCCGCGTTCCTTCAGCGGGATCTTCTTGCCCTCTTCGTCGACCTTGGGCGCCTCCAGCGGGGGCAGGAGGCCGTAGTTGATGTTCATCGGCTGGAATTTCGAGCCTTCCAGATGTCCGCCGGTGATGTGTTCAACCAAGGCGCCCATGGCCGTTTCGGGCGGCGGAGCGGCAAGGTCGCGGCCCAAAGCCTGGGCGGCGGCGAGGCGGCCGGTCAGCAGGCCCATGGCCGCGCTTTCGACATAGCCTTCGACGCCGGTCACCTGGCCGGCGAAGCGCAGGCGGGGCATGGCCTTGAGCCGCAGCTGCTTGTCCAGCAGCTGGGGGCTGTTCAGATAGGTGTTGCGGTGCAGGCCGCCCAGACGCGCGAATTGGGCGTTCTGGAGGCCGGGGATCATGCGGAAGACCTCGGCCTGAGCCCCGTGCTTCAGCTTGGTCTGGAAGCCGACCATGTTGAACAATGTACCCAGCGCATTGTCCTGACGCAGCTGGACGATGGCGTAGGACTTGACCAGCGGGTCGCGCGGATTGGTCAGGCCGACCGGCTTCATCGGGCCGTGACGCAGGGTCTCGCGGCCGCGTTCGGCCATGACTTCGATGGGCAGGCAGCCGTCGAAATAGGGGACGTGTTCCCAGTCCTTGAACTCGGCCTTGGGGCCGTTCAGCAGGGCGTCGATGAAGGCCTCGTACTGGGGCTTGTCCATCGGGCAGTTGACGTAGGCGGCGGCGTCTCCGCCCGGGCCTTCCTTGTCATAGCGCGACTGACGCCAGGCGATGTCGAAGTCGATGCTGTCGGCATGGACGATGGGGGCGATGGCGTCGAAGAAGCTGAGGCTTTCCTCGCCCGTCGCCTTCAGGATCGCCTCGGCCAGGGCGGGCGAGGTCAGGGGGCCGGTGGCGACGATGACATTGTCCCACTCCTGCGGCGGCAGGCCCGCGATCTCCTCGCGCACGATGGTGACCAGCGGATGGGCCGTCAGTTTCGCCGTCACGGCTTCGGAGAAGGCGTCGCGGTCCACGGCCAGGGCGCCGCCCGCCGGCACCTGATTGACGTCGCCGCAGGCCATGATGATCGAGTCCAGCGCCCGCATCTCGGCGTGCAACAGGCCGACGGCGTTGTATTCCCAATCGTCCGACCGGAAGGAGTTGGAGCAGACCAGTTCGGCCAGGCCGTCGGTCTGGTGTGCGTCGGTCTTCACGCCGGGCACGCCGCGCATCTCGTGCAGGATGACGGGCACGCCGGCCTGGGCGATCTGCCAGGCGGCCTCCGAGCCGGCGAGGCCGCCGCCGATGACGTGAACGGGGGAAGGAGAGGGGGAAGCAGTCATCGCGGCCTTCTAGCCGCCGTCTGGCGTGATGTCATGATCCCCTGCTATGTCGGCGTGGGGATATGGGGGCGTGAGCGTGAGCAGTCATCGTCATCTACGGCTGGGCGACGCCCTGTCGGTGGCCTTCGCCGGGCTTCCACGCGCCTGGAAGGGCGCCTGGGGCGCGATCCTGGTCGGAGTTCTGGTGTGGAGTTCGGCCTGGCTGGCGCTGGGGGCGGTCAGTATGATCTGGGCGCCTTTCGGTCTGGTCGCGAGCCTGACGCTGATCGGAGGCCTGACGCGGATCGCCATCAGCGATGACCGGCAAGCGGCGAAGCGATTGGGGCTGGGGCCGGCGGGGTTGCAGTTTCGTATGCCCGAGTTTCGCCTGCTGGGGGCCGCCCTGTTGTGCGCGGTCTTCATGGCCATGATCCTGTCGGTCGTCGCTCTGTTGCTGCTGGCCGTGTTCGGCATGGCGGGCCTGGACGCCGAGGCGATCAACCAGCGGAACTGGCCGGCTGTCGGGCCGGTTTGGAAGCTGGTGCTGCTGGCGGTCGTGACCCTGCTGGCCCTCTATGGCGTGCTGGTGATGGTCGTGCGGCTGTCGCTGTTCGCCCCGGCGACCCTGGGGCGGGGGCACATGGTCTCACTGAACAGCATGGGGATCGCACAGGGCAGTTTCTGGCCGTTGCTGGGCGGACTGGTCGTCGTCGGCCTGCCTAAGGTCGTGCTGCTGGTTCTGGCGGGTGGAGGCTTTCTATCGGGCGTCGTCGGCTGGATCGTGTGGGCCGTTGTGCTGTGCGGCCTCGAGGCGCCGCTGACGACAGGTTTCCTCGGCGCCGCCTATCGCCAGTTGGAGTACTGGACGCCGCACGAGCGTTCCGGAGGCTGACGCTTATTTGCCCGATGAGACGCGATGGCGGCTATGGTCTAGAGTTAGGAAGAATCTGGTCTGGAGTCCGTGATGAGTTTTTCCGCCACTGAAGCGGCGTTCGAAGGTTTCCGGGTGGTTCGTCGCCACCCGATGACCGCCCTGTTCTGGGGGCTGGCCTATCTGGTCCTGTTCCTGGGCATGTTCGGTCTGGGAGCGGGGCAGTGGGCGGCGATCATGGCTTCGGCGGAGGTGATCGAGCAGTCGTCGAACCCGTCGCCTGAAGACCTGATGGCCCTGGGCCGCGCCTATGCGGGTCTGTTCGTCTGGCTCGCGCCCCTGGGCCTGATCGTCGGGGCCGTGCTCAGCGCGGCGGTGGCGCGGTCCGTCTTACGTCCAACGGAGAGCGCCTGGGGCTATCTGCGCCTCGGGATGGACGAATTGCGGGTGTTGGCGGTCACGGTTGCGATCGCTGTGATCCTCGGTCTGACCAACGGGGTGTTGTTCCTGCCTGTGGGCGTCCTGTTCGGGATCGGAGCGGCGTCGGGACAGGCGGTGATGTTCCTGCTCGCCCTCATTCTTATGCTGGCGGCCATCGGCCTGAGCATCTGGCTGTCGGTCAAATTCTGTCTGGCCGTGCCCATCACGGTGGATCGGCGCAAGATCAGCCTGTTTGAATCCTTCGCAGCGACCAAGGGGGAGTTCTGGCCCCTTCTGGGCATGGCCCTTCTGGCCGTCGTTATGAGCTTCGTCGTCAGCATCCTGGGCACGATCATCAGCGCGGGAACCGATCTGGCGACGGGCGGCGTTTCCAGCCTGTCGCGTTTCGACGGCCTGACCACCGTCGAGGTCCTGATTCAGGCCTGGCCCGCCATTCTGGTGTGGTCGGTGGTCAACGCCGTTCTTTCAGCCCTCCAATTGGCGGTGCTGTACGCGCCGTTTTCGGCGGCTTGGCAGGGACTTCGGGAACGCTGAGCGTTCGGGACTAACAGGGGGAAGACGAAATGGCGGGGATTGAGCTTTACGCGCCGAGGACGCCGCGCCATCGGCGCACCTGGACGGCGGCCGCCCTGGTGCTGGCGGTGGTCTTCATCGCCCTGGGCCAGACCATCACTGCTGTTCCCGGCATCATGCTGGGGCTGATGACGATGGATGGACCGGCCGGTGGATGGATAGGCAACGCCTATATGCTCGCAGGGTTTGCGGTCATCGCCCTAGTCACCCTTGCCTGGGTCGCGCTGTTCGAACGTCGCGGCCTGGCGACCATCGGTTTCAACGGCTCGGGCCTGAAGCGTTTCCTGCGGGGGTATGGCATAGGCTTGGCCTTCCTGCTGGCGGTCGTGGGCGGGATTGCGGCCCTGGGCGGCTATCGGATCGAGAGCGGCGGCGTCTTCACCGCGCCGTCGATACCGGCGGCTCTCGGACCCATTATCGTGCTGATGTTCGGCTTCATCATCCAGGGGTCGACCGAAGAGATCGTGACGCGCGGCTGGCTGATGCAAGTCATAACGTCCCGCCATGGGTTGGGCTGGGGCATTGGGCTGAGCGCGGGCCTGTTCGGCCTGTTGCACGCCGCCAACATCAAGCCGTCGCCAGAACTGGTGATGGGGGTGACGAACGTGATGCTGTTCGGCGTCTTCATCGGCCTGTACGCCGCCCGTGAAGGGTCGCTGTGGGGCGTGTGCGGCTGGCACGCGGCCTGGAACTGGCTGCTGGGCTTGGGTTTCGGCCTGGAGGTGTCGGGCCAGGTGGTCAGGACCAAGCCCCTGATCCTCGACCTAGCCACGCGGACGGAACTGCCGTGGTGGCTCACCGGCGCCGCCTTCGGGCCGGAAGGTAGTGTCGTGACGACGGCCGTCTTGCTGATCGGCTCGACCGTGCTGGCGGTGCGCGGACGCAGCGAGGACTACGGCGTCACCGGCGCCGTCACCAGCGCCACGACGCTGGAGCCCTGACCCGGGCTTCTAGGCCGAGGCCTTCGCCCGCTTTTTCTTCACCGGTTCGACCGCCGAGTCGCCGACCGATCCGCCCAAGGCCGCGACCCGCGCCTTGCGGCGGGTCTCATGCCGGTCCAGCACCTCCTTGAGGTATTTGCCGGTCCAGCTTGCGCTGTTGTCGGCCACCTGTTCCGGCGTGCCGACCGCGACGATCTCTCCGCCGCCGTCGCCGCCTTCGGGGCCGAAGTCGAGCAGATAGTCGGCGACCTTGATGACATCGAGATTGTGCTCGATCACCACGATGGTGTTGCCGGCCTCGACCAGTTCCTGAAGCACCTCAAGCAGTTTGCGGGTGTCCTCGAAATGCAGGCCGGTGGTCGGCTCGTCGAGGATATAGAGGGTGCGGCCGGTGGCGCGTTTGGACAGTTCCTTGGACAGCTTGACCCGCTGGGCCTCGCCGCCGGACAGGGTGGTCGCCGGCTGGCCCACCTTGACGTAGCCCAGGCCTACCCGCTCCAGCGTCAGCATCTTGTCGCGGATCGGCGGCACGGCCTTGAAGAAGGTCGCCGCCTCCTCGACCGTCATGTCCAGCACGTCCGAGATGGACTTGCCCTTGAACACGATCTCAAGCGTTTCGCGGTTGTAGCGTTTGCCCTTGCAGACGTCGCAGGTGACATAGACGTCGGGCAGGAAGTGCATCTCGATCTTAATGACGCCGTCGCCTTGGCAGGCCTCGCACCGGCCGCCCTTGACGTTGAAGCTGAACCGGCCGGGGCCGTAGCCGCGGGCCTTGGACTCCGGCAGACCGGCGTACCAGTCGCGGATCGGGCCGAAGGCGCCGGTGTAGGTGGCGGGGTTCGAGCGCGGCGTGCGGCCGATCGGCGACTGGTCGATGTCGATGACCTTGTCGAAATGCTCCAGCCCCTCGATCCGGTCGAAGGGGGCGGGGGCCTCGGACGCATTGTTCAGGCGGCGCGCGGCGGCCTTGTACAGGGTCTCGATGGTGAAGGTCGATTTGCCGCCGCCGGACACGCCGGTGATGCAGGTGAAGACGCCGACGGGGATCTCGCCCGTGACGCTCTTAAGGTTGTTGCCGCTGGCGCCGCTGATCTTCAGCATCCGCTTGCGGTCGATGGGGCGGCGGCCGTCGGCGGGGATTTCGATCTCGCGCTCGCCGGTCAGGTATTTGCCGGTAAGGCTGTTGGGATTGGCCATGACCTCGGCCGGCGTGCCCTCGGCGCAGACCATACCGCCGTGGACGCCGGCGGCCGGGCCCATGTCGATGACATAGTCGGCGGTCAGGATGGCTTCCTCGTCATGCTCGACCACCAGCACCGAATTGCCCAGGTCACGCAGCCCCTTCAGGCTTTCCAGCAGGCGGGTGTTGTCGCGCTGGTGCAGGCCGATGGAGGGCTCGTCCAGCACATAGAGGACGCCGGTTAGGCCCGAGCCGATCTGTGACGCCAGGCGGATGCGCTGGCTCTCGCCGCCTGACAGTGTGCCGGACGAGCGGGACAGATTCAGATAGTCGAGGCCGACATTGTTCAGGAACCGCAGTCGGTCGCATATCTCCTTCAGGATGCGCCGGGCGATCTCCATCTGCTTCTCGGTCAGACTCTCTTCCAGGGTCGAGAACCACAGATAGGCCTTGGAAATCGACAGGGTGGAGATGTCGGCGATATCCTCGCCGCCGACCTTGACCGCCAGGGCCTCGGGCTTCAGCCGCTTGCCGTGGCAGGCGTCGCAAGGGGTCTCGGACTGATAGCGGGCCAGTTCCTCGCGCACCCAGGCGCTGTCGGTCTCGCGCCAGCGGCGCTCCAGGTTCGGCAGCACGCCCTCGAACGGCTTGGAGACCTCGTATTTGCGGGCGTTGTCGTCGTAGGTGAATTTGATCTTTTCGGCGCCGGTTCCGTACAGGATGGCCTTGTGCGCCGAAGCTGGAAGCTCGCGCCAAGCCACGTCCATCGAGAAGCCGTAGTGGCGGCTGAGCGACTGCAGCGTCTGGGTATAGAGAGGCGAGGGGCCGCGCGCCCAGGGGGCGACGGCGCCCTTGTGCAGGCTCTTGTCGCGATCCGGGATCACCAGATCGGCGTCGAAGGCCAGCTTGACCCCCAGGCCGTCGCAGACCGGGCAGGCGCCGAAGGGATTGTTGAAAGAGAACAGCCGCGGCTCGATCTCGGAGATGGTGAAGCCGGACACCGGACAGGCGAACCGTTCGGAGAACAGCAGGCTGCGCGGCGCGGTCTCGCCCTCGGCCACGCTGGCCCACTCGGCGTTGGCGATGCCGTCGGCCAGGCCGAGCGCGGTCTGAAGACTGTCGGCGTAGCGGGCTTCCTGATCAGGCTTGGTGACGATCCGGTCCACGACGATGTCGATGTCGTGTTTGAACTTCTTGTCCAGCGTCGGGGCTTCGTCGATGGGATAGAACTGGCCGTCGATCTTCAGTCGCTGGAAGCCCTGTCGCTGCCACTCGGCGATTTCCTTCCTGTATTCGCCCTTGCGGCCCCGAACGACGGGGGCCAGCAGTAGGATACGTTCGCCGTCCGGCAGGGCCGTCAGTTTGTCGACCATCTGGCTAATGGTCTGGCTTTCGATTGGCAGGCCCGTGGCCGGCGAATAGGGCACGCCGACCCGCGCCCACAGCAGGCGCATATAGTCGTGAATCTCGGTCACCGTGCCGACGGTCGAGCGCGGATTCTTGGACGTCGTCTTCTGTTCGATGGAGATGGCCGGGGACAGACCCTCGATCAGGTCCACGTCCGGTTTGCCCATCAGTTCCAGGAACTGGCGCGCATAGGCCGACAGGCTTTCGACATAGCGGCGCTGCCCCTCGGCGTAGATGGTGTCGAAGGCCAGGGAGGATTTGCCCGAGCCCGACAGCCCGGTCATCACCACCAGCTGCTCGCGAGGGATGTCGAGGTCCACGCCCTTGAGATTATGCTCGCGAGCGCCGCGAACGCGGATGAAGTTGTGCTTTTCGGTCATGCTGTCCGGGAACGCGGGTAGGGCCGGGCGGGTCCGGCGCGACATCGCTATATGGGGATGAATCGCGCGATTGAAGCAAGAACAATGTGCGAACATTGCAGCTGTTGTCCGCGTGAGATATTGTTGCGCCATGGCTGACGGGTTCGACATCCATCTCGATGAGGATCAGGCCCGCAAGCTGAAGGCGGCGGCTGAGGCGGCGGGCGTGGACCCGACGGCTTTTGCGCTCGACTTGATCGCTTTGGGGACCCAGCCCGACTGGGCTGAGGACGAACGTCGCTTTGCCGAATATGAGCGGACGGGAGAGTTCGTCAGCCCCGAGGAGTGGTTGGGCGGGTTACGTGAAATGATCGACGATAAGTTCAAGGCGTGACTGTCAAGGTTCGCCTGTCGAGACTGTCTCTCGTCGATAGGGAGCGAATATTTCTTTTTCTGGCGGAGGCAGATCGAGCGGCGGCCTATCGCGCCTTGGACCTGCTGGCGCAGGGCTTTGAGGACATCGCAGCTTTCCCGCAGATCGGGCGAGCGGCGCCCAAGGGTTATCGATGTCTGGTGCTTCGGTTCGGTAGGGGCGGCTATGAGATCCGATATCGTCTGGTCGATGATCAGGCTTTGGTCACCCGCATCTTTCATACATGCGAAGATAGGTCCGCTTAAGCTACTCCGGCGTCCACGCCTGCGTCGGCCGAACGAACCGTTCGCCCTTGGCCAGCATCACCCCGCTAGCGGTGGCGATCCCAAGCTCCAGGCTTTGCGCGATGCGGCGAGCGCGCTCGATGAAATGGTCTGCGGCGACGGGCGGGCACAGGTCGCGGGCCGTCTCGACGAAAACCTCCAGCCAGCGATCGAAATGGCGGGCGTCGATGGGCAGCGGCAGGTGTTTCGGCATAGGTCGCCCCTGATAGACCCCGGTCGACAGGGCGACGGACGACCAGAACAGTTTCATCTGCGCCAGGTGCGGCGCCCAGTCGGTGATACGGTCAGCGAAGATCGGGCCGATCAGGCGGTCGTCACGGACGCGGGCGTAGAAGCCCTCGACCAGGGCGTCGATCATCGCCTCATCTATACCGGTCTCGTCGCGCAGGCGCTGAACAGCGGCGTCGCGACGGGCGGCGCCGCCGGCGGGGTCTTCGATGCGGAAACGGCTTTCCATAGGGCGGGGAATAGCCGGGCGTTGAAGATCGCGCCACTGGACGATCCGCCCAACCTCACGCGGGCGTGTTCGACGCCAGACTTGCGCATTGCAGGATTACGACCCATCCTCCTTGTTCTGACGCGTTTGCAGAAGGTTTGACGATCATGATCATCGCATTGGCCACCGGTTCCGCCCTGTCCGCCATGCTGCTCGTGATCCTCCATGCCAATCAGCCCAAGCCGAAGCGCGTCCCCATCCGCGCTCGCGACCCTCGACAAGGTCGCCGCTAGAACGCCCGCCGGCGTTACGCTTTTCGATAATCTGAGCCTTACGTTCGGGCCGGAGCGCACCGGCGTCGTCGGTCGCAACGGGGCGGGCAAGAGTACGCTGCTGCGTTTGATCTCGGGCGACCTGTCGCCGGCCGAGGGCGCGGTGACGCGCGTCGGGACGATCGGCATGCTGGATCAGCGCCATGATCCGGCGCCCGAAGAGACGGTCGCCGAGACGCTGGGTGTCGGCGAAGCCCTGGCGGTGATCGCGCGGATTCTGGGCGGCGGGGGCGACGCCGAAGATTTGGCGGCCGCCGACTGGACGTTGGAGCTGCGGATCGCCGAGGTCCTGGCCGAGGTCGGATTGGCGGCTTTGTCCATGGACCGGGCCACGATCAGCCTGAGTGGCGGCGAACGGACCCGACTGCGGCTCGCCGGCCTGTTGCTGGCGCGGCCGGACCTGATCCTTTTGGACGAGCCGACCAACCATCTGGATGTCGAGGCGCGGCGACGGGTCGCCGAGGTGCTGAGCCGCTGGGAGGGCGGGGCGGTGGTGGTTAGCCATGACCGTGATCTGCTCCGGCGCATGGACCGGATCGTCGAGGTCTCCAGCCTGGGCGTGAGTGTCCATGGCGGCAACTACGACCTTTACGCCGAGCGCAAGACGACCGAGCGCGCGGCGGCGGAACGCGATCTGGCCGGCGCCGAACGGATGGCCGCTCGCGTGGGCGCGGACGCCCAGCGTCGCACGGAGATGAAAGCGCGACGCGACGCAGCCGGACGGCGCAAGGCCGCCAAGGGCGACATGCCGAAGATCCTGATCGGCGCCAGAGCGGAGCGGGCCGAGAACAGCGGCGCCGGTGACCGGCTGATGGCGGCGCGGCAAGCTGCAGAGGCGGAGGCGGCCCTGGCCACGGCGCGCGAGCGGGTGGAGCGCACCCGCGCCCTGTCGATTCCCATGCCATCGAGCGGCCTGGCGTCAGGCCGGACCTTGTTGGTGCTGGACGATGCGACTTGGGAGACGCCGCAGGGGCGCGCTGTGGTGGGGCCGGTCAGCCTGCGGCTGGCGGGGCCGGAACGGGTCGCGATCACGGGGCCGAACGGGGCCGGCAAGACGACCCTGCTGCGACTGATCCATGGGGCGCTGGAACCGACGAGGGGGCGGGTGGCACGGTCGGGCCGAGCGGTGCTGCTGGATCAGGAGGCTGCGATTCTGAAACCGGATGAAACCCTGGTCGAGGCCTGGCGACGGCTCAATCCTGAGGGCTCGGTCAACGACGCCCAGGCGGCGCTGGCGCGGTTCCTGTTTCGGAACGTGGCGGCGCACCGGGAAGTCGGCGAGTTGTCGGGCGGCGAGCGGCTGCGGGCGGCCCTGGCCTGTGTCATGACCGGGGCGGCGGCGCAGCTGCTGATTCTGGACGAGCCGACCAATCATCTGGACCTCGACTCGGTGGCCGCCGTGGAAGGCGCGCTGCGAGCCTATGACGGCGCCCTGGTCGTAGTCAGTCATGACGCCGACTTTCTGGACGCCATAGGGATCCAGCGGACGATCGCCCTCTAGCCGACCCCGCCCGTCTGCCGCAGCCCCTCCCACAGGGCGATTCCCGCGGTGACGGACAGGTTCAGCGAACGGGCTTCAGGGCGCAGCGGAATCACCACGCGGGCGTCGACGGCGGCGTGGACATAGTCGGGCGCGCCGGAGGTTTCCTTACCGAACAGAAGCGTGTCGTCGGCTTGGAAGACGAAATCGGGCAGGGGCTTGGCCCCTCGTGTGGTGAACAGAATCAGCCGTCCAGTGGGGCGGTCGCGTTGAAACGCGTCCCAGTCCGCATGGCGGCGCATATGCGACAGGGGGCCGTAATCCAGGGCCGCCCGCTTCATGGCGCGGTCGTCGAAACGGAAGCCTGTAGGCTCCACGACGTGCAGTTCGACACCGAAACAGGCGGAGAGCCGGATGCAGGCGCCGACGTTCTGAGGAATGTCAGGTTGAAAAAGGGCGAGACGCATTCTAAGCCCTAGATATACGCGGCCTGGGGATTTGTCGCGGTCTTATTTGCGAACGTTTCGCAAGAAACGTCAGTGACTTGTGGTCATGGACTGCAAATACAGGCCGAGGGGAATACTGGGTCTCGTTTTTAGGGTTCGTGCCGCAAAAGAGGAACGCCAATACAGGCGCGCCCGGCGGTCTTCGAGAGGTGAAACGTGGCCGAGACGGGTGTGATTCCGGAAGGCGAGGGCGATCCGAATCGCCGCGACTTCATCCATATCGCAGCGGGCGCCGCTGCGGTCGGCGCTGGGGCGATGATCGCCTGGCCGCTGATCAATCAGATGAACCCCGCCGCCGACACCCTGGCACTGGCTTCGATCGAATTCGATCTGACCAAGGTTCAGGAAGGCCAGCAGGTCGTCATCAAATGGCAGGGCAAGCCGGTGTTCGTGCGGTATCGCACCCCGGCCGAATTGCAGCGTGTTATCGCCGACGACCATGCACCGGGTCTGAAACAGCCCCAAACCGATGCAGAGCGCACCAAGCCGGGCCACGAGAAATATCTGGTCGTGGTCGGATCCTGCACCCACCTGGGCTGCGTGCCGACCTTCGGGGCCGGTGACTATGGCGGCTGGTTCTGTCCCTGCCACGGTTCGCACTATGATGCATCCGGGCGGATCAGGAAGGGGCCCGCGCCTCTGAACCTGGTGGTGCCGGACTACGAATTCGCGTCCGACACTCGCGTCAAGATCGGGTGAGGGCAAGGGGGAGGAAATGAGCGAACACGAATCCACCTACGTCCCGAAAACGGGCGTCGAAAAGTGGCTGGACACCCGGCTGCCGATCATCCGCTTCGGCGCCGACTACATGTCGCTGCCGACACCCAGAAACCTGAACTACTGGTGGACCTTCGGCGCCATCCTGGCCCTGTGCCTGGTGACGCAGATCGTCACCGGCATTGTTCTGGCCATGCACTATACGCCGAACGTCGATCTGGCCTTCGCCTCGGTCGAGCGGATCATGCGTGACGTCAACGGCGGCTGGCTGATCCGCTATGTCCACGCCAACGGCGCCTCGATGTTCTTCATCGCCGTTTATCTGCACATGCTGCGGGGGCTGTACTACGGCTCGTACAAGGCGCCGCGCGAGATGATCTGGATCATCGGCTGCGTGATCTTCTTCCTGATGATCGCCACCGCCTTCCTGGGTTACGTCCTGCCCTGGGGCCAGATGTCGTTCTGGGGCGCCGAAGTGATCACCAATCTGATCGGGGCTATTCCGGGCATCGGCGAGCCGATCCTGATCTGGCTGCGCGGCGGTCCGGCGATCGACAATGCCACGCTGAACCGGTTCTTCTCGCTGCACTATCTGCTGCCGTTCGCCATACTGGGCTGCGTCGTCCTGCACCTGTGGGCCCTGCACACGGCGGGTCAGAACAATCCCGTCGGCATCCTGATCCCCAAGGAGCGGACGGCGAAGGACATGCTGCCCTTCCACCCCTATTTCACGCTGAAGGACGGGTTCGCGATCATCCTGTTCATGATCCTGTTCGCGATCTTCGTCTTCTATCAGCCGAACGCCCTGGGTCACGCCGACAACTATATTCCGGCCAACCCGCTGCAGACGCCGGCGCACATCGTGCCCGAGTGGTACATGCTGCCCTTCTACGCCATCCTGCGCGCCATCCCGGACAAGTTCGGCGGCGTGGTGGCGATGTTCAGCGCCATCGGCGTGCTGTTCGTCCTGCCCTGGCTGGATACGTCCAAGGTGCGGTCGATGCGCTATCGGCCGACCATGCGGACCTTCTTCTTCATCTTCCTGGTGGTCGGCGTCGGCCTGGGCTGGTGCGGTGGTCAGCTGCCGGACGCCCCGGTCATTCCGGGTGTTGCGGGCTTCAATTTCTGGGACGGCAACATCAACTCCTATCTGTGGCTGACGCGGCTGTTCACGGTCTACTACTTCGTCTTCTTCGTGTTCATCATGCCGTTCGTCGGTTGGAAGGAGACGCCCCTGCCGATCCCGGCGACCATTTCCGAGCCGGTCCTGACGGGTGCGGACGCGATGCCGGCGCTCGCTCCGGCCTCGCCTGAGAAGAAGGGGTGAGGGCCATGATGACCGTGAAAATCAACGCCTCAATGTCCAGGCTCATCGCGTCTGCGGCCGTAGCTTTCGGCCTGCTGGCCGCAGCCCCGGCCCTGGCCGCCGGCGGTGCGGCCCATCCCCGTTCGGGCGGGTTCAGCTTCGAAGGTCCGTTCGGGGTCTATGACCAGGGGCAACTGCAGCGCGGCTACAAGGTCTATCACGAGGTCTGCGCGGCCTGCCACAGCATGAACCTGATGCACTATCGCAATCTGGGTGATCGCCACGGGCCGTTCTGGAATCCGAAATACCCGAACCCGAATGACAATCCGGTGGTCAAGGCTCTGGCCGCCGAGGTTCAGGTCCCGGATATCGACAGCGAGACCGGGGAAGCGATCCAGCGCGACGCTACGCCGGCCGACAAGTTCCGCAGCCCCTATCCGAACGCCACGGCGGCGGCGGCGGGCAACGGCGGAGCGGCGCCGCCCGATCTGTCGGTGATGGCCAAGGCGCGCCACGACGGCGCCAACTACATCTATTCGCTGCTGTCGGGCTATCGCGCGGCGCCGGCGGGTCTGACCATCCGAGAGGGGCAGCACTATAACCCCTATATGGCCGGGGACCTGACGCCCTTCTGGACGGGCGATCCGCACCATGTGCCGGAGGGGGGCTTCATCGCCATGCCGCCGCCCTTGCAGAACGGCCAGGTCACCTATGACGACGGTTCACCCCAGACGGTGAACCAGTACGCCAAGGATGTGGCCGCCTTCATCGCCTGGACGTCTGAACCGAAGATGGTTGAACGCAAGCAGGCCGGGTTCGGGGTGATCCTGTTCCTGCTGATCTTTGCGGGCGTCACCTACGCCAGCTATCGCCGCGTCTGGAAGGGCGTCGGCCACTAGGCGCCGGTTTACATGACCTGACAATCCGCCCGCCGAAGCCCGCTTCGGCGGGCTTTTGTTTTGCGACAAATGGCGCGTGACATGGAATCGACACGGTGGATTTCGCCCCCTAGGGTCAGCGACTTCATTTCCGGCTGTGGGGCCAAGTGTTCATGCGTATCGTCTCGTCTTTCGCCGCCGTGTTGATGGTCGGCGTCGCCCTTTCCGCCTGCGCCACCGCCGCCCCGGATCAGGTCGCCTCGTCCTTTGACGCCGCCCGGATTTCCGAGGACATCCGCGTCCTGTCGAGCGACGAATTCGAGGGGCGCGGCATCGCCACCCGGGCCGAAGACAAGGTGGTTCAGTATCTGAGCGCGCAGTACGCCGCCGCCGGTTTCGAGCCGGGCGGGCCAAACGGCCAGTGGACCCAGGACGTCATCCTGAACCGGTTCGTCCAGTCCAACGTCCAGGCCTCGCTGAAACTGGGGGACTGGAACCTGCCGATGACCCAGGGGCGGGAAGTGGCGATTTCCACGCGCCGTCCGGCCGAGCACGTCAGCCTGAAGGACGCGCCCCTGGTCTTCGTCGGCTATGGCATCAATGCGCCCGAGCGCCAGTGGAACGACTTCAAGGGCCAGGACCTGCGGGGCAAGATCCTGGTCGTCCTGGTCAATGACGCCGACTTTGAAGAGCCGGCGCTGAATACCTTCGGCGGCAAGGCCATGACCTACTACGGTCGCTGGACCTACAAGTACGAGGAGGCGGCCAAGCACGGCGCTGCGGGCGTTCTGATCGTCCATGAAACGGCGCCGGCTTCGTACGGCTGGGCGACGGTGGCCAATTCGTGGGGCGTGCCGCAGTTCGACATTTTGCGGCCCAATGCGGCGGCCGAGCGCGTGCCGATGGAGGGCTGGATCCAGCGCGATGTGGCGGTGGACCTGTTCCGCCGCGCGGGACTGGATTTCGAGGCGCTGAAGGTCCAGGCGCGCAGCCGCGACTTCCAGCCCGTGGCCCTGACCGGCGCCGGCTTCTCGACCGAGTTCGACGTGGCGACCAACCAGGTCACCAGCCACAATGTCATCGCGCGCCTGCCGGGCACGGCCCATCCGGACGAGACGGTCCTGTACACCGCACACTGGGACCACATCGGCATGGGCGAGCCGGACGCGACGGGCGACCGGATCTTCAACGGCGCCGTCGACAATGCCTCGGGCACGGCCGGCCTGCTGGAACTGGCGCGGATGTATGGGCGCAGCCCCCGCACCGAACGGTCGGTGGTGATGATCAGCTTCACCGGCGAAGAAAGCGGACTGCTGGGTTCGGAATATTACGCGGTCAACCCGGTCTATCCGCTGGCCAAGACGGTGGGCGGCTTCAACATGGATTCGATGAACGTCTACGGCCGCGTCGCCGAGCTGGGCGTCACGGGCTACGGCCAGTCCGACTTCGACGAGCGGCTGGCGGCGGCGATCCAGCCCCAGGGCCGCACCCTGGCGCCGGACTACGAGAACGCGGCCGGCACCTATTATCGTTCGGACCACTTCCCCCTGGCCAAGCGCGGTGTGCCGATGGCCTATGCGGGCAGCCGGGGGGACTTCCGTGACGAGCCGGTCGCCCAGCGTCAGGCCGCGCGCGCCGAATACGGCGCCAAACGCTATCACCAGGCGGCGGACGAATGGTCGGCGGATTGGGACTATAGCGGCATGATCGAGGATCTGACGGTCTTCTATGACGTGGGTCGCGCCCTGGCGAATGGTCGCGACTGGCCGGAGTGGAAGACGGGGTCCGAGTTCGCCCCGGTCCGCGCCACGACGGCGGCTCAACGCCGCTGAGTTTGATCGACAGGCCGAAACCGGGCGACGCGCCCGGTGCGGCTTCTATCCTTTCCTTAGAGCCCTTCCCATGATCCTTCGCCGTTCCCCCTTCATCGCCCTGGCGGCGCTGGCTCTGGCCGCCTGCGCCGGCGCCCCGGTCGATACGACCCCCGCCCGGTTGGACGCCTTTGCTACGGCTTCTGCGGCGACGCCCCTGTTCAGCGCCCAGCGCCTGTCCGACCACATCAAATACCTGGCCTCTGATGAGTTGGAGGGACGGTTTCCGGGCTTGATCGGCGAGCAACTGACCCTGGCCTATTTGCAGCGTCAGTATGAGGCCATCGGACTGGAGCCGGGCGGACGGGACGGTTCCTGGCTTCAGCCGGTCGATCTGGTGCGGTTTACGCCTGAGCGCGCGCCGACGGCCGCCTGGACCGGCGCCGACGGCGTCAGCCATGTCCTGACGTCGGGCGCGGACATCACCCTGCGCGCCGGACCGGCCGACCCGGTGGTCAAGATCGACGGCGCACCTCTGGTCTTCGCCGGCTATGGGATCGTGGCGCCAGAGCGGGGATGGGACGACTATGGCGACGCCGATCTGACGGGCAAGGTGGTGGTGATCCTGCGCGCCCAGCCCGACGCCATGGGGACCGATCCGAACTTCTATGGCTCGGGCACGCACAAGACCCAGGAGGCGCTGAAGCGCGGTGCGGTCGGGGTGATCAACCTTCAGGACAACGACGGCCGCTGGCGCCGCGCCGTTGGCGGCGCGACGCGGCCGCAGATGACGGTCAAGGGCGCCCAAGACGCCCGGTTCACAGGCTCTATCAGCCCGGCGACGGGAACGGCGATCGGAGGCGAGGTTCTGACCGAGGCCCTGGCTCGCGCCAAGGTCGGCGGTTTGGGCGGAGTGGTGGATCTGGGCGCGCGGCTGGATGTCGATATCGCCGAGACGACCGAGGTCATCCCCTCGAACAATCTGCTGGCGAAGATTCCGGGTACGACCCGGCCTGACGAGTATGTGGTCTATTCCGCCCACTGGGATCACGTCGGCAAGGCCAAGGAGCCGAACGCCGAGGGCGACGACATCTTCAACGGCGCCTGGGACAATGCTTCCGGCACGTCGGCCCTGATCGAAATGGCGCGCGCCTTCAAGGCGGGCCCGGCGCCGGAACGGACCGTGGTCTTCCTACACGTCACGGCCGAGGAACAAGGGCTGTTGGGCTCAGAGGCCTATGCCGCCGATCCGATCTATCCGTTGGCCAAGACGGCTGCCGACATCAATATCGACATGCTGCCCTTCACGCCCGCGACGCGGGACGTGGCGGTGTTCGGCGTCGGCAAGTCGGAGTTGGAGGATATCCTGGGTCGGTTCGCCGTTGTGCAGGGCCGTGCTGTGACCGGCGACGGCTATCCGCAAGAAGGCTTCTATTACCGCTCGGACCATTTCAACTTTGCGGCGGGCGGGGTGCCGGCCCTGATGCCGTGGAGCGGTCGCGATTTCGTCGAGGGCGGTATGGAGGCGGGCACGCCCTATTATGAAGCCCAGATGGGCCGCTATTATCACAAGCTGACGGACGAATGGCGGGCCGACTACGACTTTACGGCGGCGCTACAGAACCTGGACCTGCTGTATCGGCTGGGGCTGACGGTGGCCGACAGCGAGACCTGGCCCGCGTGGAAGCCGACGGCCGAGTTCAACGCCATTCGCAACGTGACGGCGGCCGAACGGCGGCAGTGACTTCCATCGACGGGGGCGGGGGAGCGATTGAACCTTGACCTTGGTCGCCGCGTTCCAGGGCGATGAAATCCGCTTCGCTGTCCGGGCTCGCCGTCGCCGCCCTTGTTCTGAGCGCCTGTGGCGACCATCAGGTCAATCCACCGGATCAACCGGCCGCGCCGTTGCGGACCGCTGAGGCGATGCAGGCGGTGGAGCCGCCTGGACCGTCGTCCCTGGCCTCGCGGGGACCGCGCAGCTTCGTGGGGGTATGGGCGGTCGATCCAGAATGGTGCGCGCGTCCGCAGGGCGATCGTCAGCCGATCACCATCACGCCCTTGCGGTTCGACGGCTATGAGAACCGCTGCGACATCGCCCGCATCGACGAGATGCAGAACGGCTATGTGGCGACCCTGACCTGTCAGGCCGAAGGCCAGACCGTCACGGAGCGGGCGCACATGGCCGCCAGCGGCGATGTCATGACCTTGACCTATCTGGATCGGGACATGACGACGGTGAAACTGGCGCGCTGCCCCGGCTCGCCGCGCGCGCCGGATCCGGCCAATCCGCTGGAGAAGATGATGAAGCCGGAAGGGGCGGAGACCCCTTCGCCGGACCCTAGTTGAACAGGAAGTTCATCACGTCGCCGTCCTTGACGACATAGGTCTTGCCTTCGGCGCGCAGCTTGCCCGCCTCGCGTGCCTTGGCCTCGCCGCGCAGGGCGACGAAGTCGTCGAAGGCGATGGTCTCGGCGCGGATGAAGCCCTTTTCGAAGTCGGTGTGGATGACGCCCGCCGCTTGGGGCGCGGTGTCGCCGACGTTGATGGTCCAGGCGCGGGCTTCCTTGGGGCCGACGGTGAAATAGGTCTGAAGCCCCAGCAGCTTGTAGGCCTCGCGGATCAGGCGGTTCAGGCCGGGCTCTTCCAGACCCAGGGTCTCGAGGAACTCCTTCTGCTCCTCGTCGTCCAGGACGGCGATCTCGGACTCGATCTGGGCCGAGATGACGACCGAGTTGGCGTTGTCCGTGGCGGCGCGGGCGGCGACCTTGTCCGACAGCTCATTGCCCTTGTCGGCCGAGCCTTCCTCGACGTTGGCGACGTACAGGGCGGGCAGGGCGGTCAGCAGTTGCAGCATGTGCCAGGCCTTGGCGTCTTCCTTGGACACTTCGGCGGTGCGGGCAGGCTTGCCGGCGTTCAACTGGGCCAGGGCCAGATCGACCAGTTTCAGCGTCAGGCCGGAGTCCTTGTCGCCGCCCTTGGCGCGCTTCTCCAGCTGGGGCCGGCGGCGTTCCAGGCTTTCCATGTCGGCCAGCATCAGCTCGGTCTCGATGATCTCCAGATCGGCGATCGGATCAATGCGGTTCTCGACGTGGGTGACGTCGTCATCGACGAAGCAGCGGGCGACGAAGGCCACGGCGTCGCAGTCGCGGATATTGGCCAGGAACTGGTTGCCCAGGCCCTCGCCCTTGGACGCGCCGCGCACCAGGCCAGCGACATCGACGAAAGTGATGCGGGCGGGGATGATTTCCTTGGACCCGGCGACCTCGGCCAGGGCGTTCAGACGCGGCTCCGGCACCGCCACGTCGCCGGTGTTCGGCTCGATGGTGCAGAACGGATAGTTGGCGGCCTGGGCCGCCGCCGTCTTGGTCAGGGCGTTGAACAGGGTGGACTTGCCGACGTTGGGCAGGCCGACGATCGCGACTTTCAGGGCCATGGTATTCCTCGTGAGGCGCGAGCCTTTAGCGGGTTCCGACCCGTTTGTCAGGCTCGCGCTTCAAAAGGCGTCAGTGGGCGCTGTGGTCCATGCCCGCCATGGCCGGCTGGCGCACCGCCGCCTGCACCGTCACCTCGGGCGCCGAGGCGAATTTCAGGGTGATGGGCACGGTCTCGCCGGCCGCCAGGGGCGCGGTCAGGCCGATCAGCATCAGGTGATTGCCGCCGGGCGCCAGGGCGACCGACTGACCGGCGGGAAGCGGCAGGCCCTCGGTCAGTTGGGCCATCTTCATCATGCCGTTCTCGGTCTTCATCTCATGGACCTGAAGCTCGCCGGCGCGGGGGCTGGAACCGCCGGTCAGCCGGTCGTCGGTCGCGGCGGTCAGGGTGACGTAGCAGCCCCCGGCCTTGGCGCCGTTGGGCGAAGGGCGGCACCAGGCGTCGGCGGCGGTCACGGCCGCCGTGGCGTCAGCAGCAGGGGCCGGTTTGTCCGCCGGCGGGTTGCAAGCCGTCAGTGCAAGGGCGGCGACGGCGAGGGACAGATGGGTCTTCATGGCGTCGGTTCTTTCAGGAAACGGCGGGACGGCGCCGGATCATCGGCCGCACGGCTCGATCGAGCAATACGGCGAAGACCAGGCTCAGGCCCGTCAGGGGATAGAGGAGGGCGAGGGGCAGGACGATGCCCAGGACGGCGGCGCGGACGCGCGGTCCCGGTGGTGCGGGCGGGCCGCCCAGGCGCAGGCGCGACAGGTTCGGCGGGCGGCGCTTCCACCACATAATCAGGCCGCTGATCGCCAGCAGCCAGACGCCGATACAGCCCAGCAGCATGATGATGCGGTTCACCTGTCCAAACTGGGTGCCTTGGTGGGTGTAGATGCCCCATTCGATGGCCTTGGCGCCGGCGCCGAACCGGTCGTAGCCGAGGTCGGCCAGCAGGCGCCCCGAGGCGGCGTCGATGTACAGGGACCGGCTGTCCTGAACCCGGCGGGCCTGGGTCGTGATCGTATAGGCCGTGCCGCCGGCGGCGGGGATGTTGACGGCGTAGGGTCGGGCCAGGCCCGCGTCGTCGGCGGCCTTCAGCACCCGATCCAGCGCGCCGTGGCCCGCGTGGTCGTGGGTCATAACCATTCCGTCCATGGCCCAACCGGCGCCGATGGGCTGGTCATGGTGTTCGGCGCGCTGCCAGGCCCCCGCGACGGGCGCCGGGGGGCGGCCCAGACCGCTGGACTTGACCGCGTCCATGACCGTGTCGCCCCAGAAGGCCGACCAGGGCATTCCGGTGACCGCCAGGAACAGCACGACCCCGCCGACATAGACGCCGGTCAGGGCGTGCAGGTCGCGCCAGAAGGGACGACTACGGGTGTCGGTCGTCCGGAGCGAGACGGTCGCGACGGCCCGTCCACGCGGCCACCACAGATAAAGGCCCGTGGCGAACAGGATGATGGTCCAGCCCGCCACGATCTCGACCAGGATGTTGAACGGCCGGCCCAGCAGGGTCAGGCTGTGGGTCTTCTTGACCAGTTCCATGAAGCCGCCGGCGGGAATGACGCCGGTCGCGCGGCCTGTGCGCGGATCGACGAAGACCGTCTTCTGCACCCCGTCGGGCCGATCCACGCGCAGGCGGACGGCCTGGTCCGGCCGGGCGGGCAGGACCAGATTGGCGACCCGACCGCCGCCGGCGGCCTGGGCCGCCGACGCCACCCAGGTGTCCGGCGCGGTCTGGGTTTGGGCCACCGGCACGCGGATCATGTCGCGATAGAGGGCGCCGTCGATCTCGTCCTTGAACAGATACAGACCGCCCGTCAGGGCCAGCAGCATCAGCACGGGCATGACGAAGACGCCGGCGTAGAAATGCCAGCGCCAGACGGCCCGGTAGGCGCCGGACAGATCGTCCGGCGCCTGGGTTGCGGCCTTACCGGCCATCAGTAGCTCATCCTCACGCCGACATAGGCCGAGCGGCCTTCGCCGGGGAAGAAGACGGCAGTGGAGATGCTGGGCAGACTGGCGTTGGTCACGGCGCTGAAGTTCGAGATATAGGCTTCGTCGAACAGGTTGCGCACGTCGGCGAAGACCGTCAGGCCGCGCCGCACGGTCCAGCCCATGTTCAGGTTCGCCACCGTATAGGCGGGCGACTTCAGCGTATTGGCGTAATCAACCCAGGAATCCGCCATCGACCACTCCACGCTGGGCGCCAAGAACCAGCCGGCCGGGTGATCATACCGCAGCTCGGCCCGATACAGATGCGGCGGCACGACCGGCAGGTCGTTGTCGCCGTACTTGCTGTCTCCGTCGAAGAAGAAGTCCGAGAAGGCGTAGGTCTGACGTAGGCGCCACTGAGGCGCGATCCGCCAGTCGAGTCCAGCCTCGATGCCCTGGTGCACGGTCTGGTCGGCATTGAAGGTGGCGGTGGTGCCTTGGGTGGCGTTTACGACGTAGTTCAGCAACTCGTGGTCCAGGTTGGCGCGGTAGGCGGTGACGTCCCAGGTCACCGGGCCGCGACGACCGCGCGTGCCGACTTCCCAGGTCACGGCTTCCTGCGAGACCAGGGGCAGATAGCCGCTGGCGGTCGGCGACAGGGCCGAGAAGTTGGGCGGCTCGACCGAGCGGGTGACATTGGCGAAGACCTGATCGCCTTCCTCGCTTTCCCACAACAGGCCGGCGCGGGGCGCGAACCAATCGAAGGTCTTGTCGACGGTCAGATCGATCGTGCCGGCGACGCCGGGGACCACATAGCTTTGATAGTCGCGTTCGGCGCGGCCCCAGGTGCCCCCGGCGACCAGGGCCAGGCGGTCGGTGACGAACAGCCGGCCTTCGCTGAAGACGTCCAGCCCCTTGCCGTTCTGGAAGCTGCGGGAACGCAGGCCGTTCTGCTGGCCGGCCAGATTGCCCCACTGTTTGGCGTCCAGGTCGCCCTGACGGTACCAGGCGCCATAGAAGGCGTCGGCGCGCATGCCAAAGACCTGACCCTGCCAGTCGAACCGACCGAAGGCGCCATAGTTGCGGCTTTCCTGGTCGATGACCTGGAAGATGGGGTGGTCCAGATCCTTCCAGGTTCCATAGACGGCGCCTTCGAACACGGTGGACTCGTCCAGCCGCCAGCGGGTCTGCACCGTCGTGCGGATCGATTGCATATTGCGCTGGTAGTTCAGTGTGACGTTGCTCGGCGTCGCCGTCTGGGGCTTGGTCAGGGCGTCGGACCGGCTGAGGCTGCCGGGGATTTCCTGATGGACGTCGCCGCCCGAGATCAGCAGGCGAACCTCGCGGTCCTGACCGAAGCTGCGGCCGATGTTGGCGGACAGGTGCAGGGACTTACCCTCGCTCTGCTGACGCCAGCCGTCCACGCTCTGGCCGGTGACGGCGGCGAAGCCGTCCCAGTCGCCGCGAACGCCGGCGACCTCGGCATGGGCGCGCACCGTGCCATAGGAGCCGCCGTCCAGACGCAGGCTCAGGTTCGACGCAGCCGTGCGCCCGGTCGGGGTGACCAGATTGACCGCTCCGCCCAGCAGGGCGCCGCCGAAACGAAGCGCGTTGCCGCCCTTGTAGACCTCGGTATAGCGGGCGATCAGCGGGTCGATCAGCTGGAAGTCGCCGAAGCCGTCGGCCTCGTTGAAGGGAACGCCGTCCTGGGCCAGCAGGGTTCCACGGTTATGGCTGGAGTTGCCGATTCCCGAGCCCCGGATCGACAGACGGATGTCGCCGCCCCACTTCTTTTGGGCATAGACGCCGGGGGCGTCGCGCAGGACGTCGGCGAGGTTGGGCGCATAGCGATCGGCGTAGGATTCGGCCGAGACGACGGCGACCGCGCCGGGCGTACGGGCCAGACGTTCCCGCGCCTCGGCGACGACGGCGGGGTCATCGGCGTTGCGGCGGGCGGTGACGATGACGGTGTCGAGGACGGCGGGCTCGGACGCCTGTTGGGCCAGGGCGGGGCTCGCCCATCCGCCGTTGGACAGGGCGGCGAGCAGCAGGGCGCAGGGCGCCACGGTGGTCTTGAGAGACATGATGATCCTGAAGTCAGAACGATAAGGGCGCGCGGGCGGTGGGCCGGCGCGGGCTTTGGGTCTGGTTCAGGCGTGGGGTGGTGCGGTGGACGGCGGGCGCGGCGGGGCGCGGGCTGGCGGCGGCGGGCTGACGCGGGCGGGCGAATAGATGACGGTCTCGACCGTGCGGATGACCGGCGCGGGTTCGGGCGCGGGCGGCGCGGGCAGGGCGGCGGCCAGGGGCACGACGCAGGCGGCGCATTTGGCGCCCAGATGCTTGTTGACCGGGCCGTCCATCCCGCCGGACTGGATGGTCTGGGGGCCTTCGGCGGAACAGATGACCAGAGGCTGTCCCGGTTGCACCGCCGCCAGGGCCGCGAAGGGCAGCAGGGTTCCCAGCACGAGTGCGAACACCGCCGCCAGGAAGGCGAGCGACTTCGATGTCGACCAATTGTCGGCGTCGGAACGGTTCACGTCTCGCCTCTACGGCGTTTCGCCAAGGGCGTACAGGCTACAGTTCGCCGCGCGCCGCCTGGCGGGGGCTGAACTTGGGCGCTGGGGCCAGGCGCATGACCTCGCCCTGATAGCGCTCGTCGTCGCCGGCGGCGGCGAAGGGCAGGGCGTCGGCGCAGGCCTGGAGCAGGGCGTCCAGCCAGGGCTGCTCGGCCTTGTGGAAGTCGCCCAGGACATGGGGCATGACCAGCTCCTTCTCGCCGGGATGGCCGATGCCCATGCGGGCGCGGCGGAAGTCGGCGCCCAGATGGCTGATCAGCGAGCGGACGCCGTTCTGGCCCGCAGCGCCGCCGCCCGTCTTCATGCGGAACCGGCCGGGCGCCAGATCGATCTCATCGTGGAAGACGATGATCTCGGACGGCTTGATCTTGTAGAAGCGCGCGGCCTCGCCGACCGCCCGGCCGCTCTCGTTCATATAGGTCTGAGGCTTCATCAGCAGGACCTTGACCGGCCCGTTCGCCGTCTCGACCTGACCCTCGCTGACGATCGACTGGAACTTAGCCCGTTCGGGACCGAACCGCCAGCGCCGCGCGATCTCATCGGCGGCCATGAAGCCGATGTTGTGGCGGTTCTTCTCGTATTTGGCGCCCGGATTGCCCAGGCCGGCGATGATGATCATGGCGTCCTCATGCCGTGTGTGTCGCGCAAAGAAAAGCCCCGCCGCGGCGAGCCGGGCGGGGCCTGATCTTGTCGATGCGACGAAGGCTTAGGCTTAGGCTTCGGTCGGCTCGGCGGCGGCTTCGTCGGCGGCGGCCGACAGGGCTGCGGAGGAGACCTTGACGGTGGCGATCACGAAGTCGCGGTCGGTGATGGTCGGCTCGACGCCCTTGGGCAGTTCGATGTCCGAGAAGCGGATGGTGTCGCCCATCTGAGCCTTGGCCAGGTCGACGACCAGTTCTTCCGGAATGCTGTCGGCCTTGACCAGGATTTCGACCGCGTGGCGGACGACTTCCAGCGAGCCGCCTTGGCGGGCGAACGGCGCTTCGTCGGCGTTCTTGAAGTGAACCGGCACTTCGATCTTGACCGGGGCGTGCTCATCGACGCGCATCAGGTCGAAGTGCAGGGGGCGGTCCGACACGGGGTCGAACTGCACGTCCTTGGCGATGACCGGCTGGGTCTCTTCGCCGTACTTCAGCGTGACCAGGTGGCCCAGCAGCTTGCCGGTGTAGAGCGACTTGCGGAAGTCCTTCTCGTTCACCGAAATGGAGACGGGGGCCTTGTCGCCGCCGTACAGGACGCCCGGCACGAAACCGGCGCGACGGGCGGCGCGGGCGCCACCGGTGCCGACGCCATCGCGGACGTCCACGTTCAGAATGATCTCGGCCATCTGGCTCGCCTCAACAACAACGGAAACACCGCGCCAACCCTGGGCCCGCGCGGCGGGGGTCATGAACCCTCGAATTCAAGAGCGCGGGCTATTACACGCATCATGACGGATGTGCAACCGCCATGGACGAAATCCCGTGCGAGATCAGGCCGCCTTGACCGCTCCGCCCAGGAGGGCGCCGGGATCGGCGACGATGGTCAGCAACTCGGCGGCGTCGAACGGTTTGGCCAGATGATGATCGGCGCCTGCGGCTCGTCCGGCCGCGACGTGTTCGGGCATGGCGTTGGCGGTCAGCATCACGATCGGCACGCGCGTCTCGCCCATTGTCGCCTCGTGCAGGCGAATCTCGCGCGTCGCGGTCAGCCCGTCCATTACCGGCATCTGCATGTCCATCAGCACCAGGTCGAAGTCCTGGGTCCGGAAGGCCTCGACGGCCTCGGCCCCGTTCTCCACCGTGAAGATGTCGGTAGGGGTCTGAGCGAGGATCAGTTCGATGACGCGGCGATTGGTCGGATGGTCGTCGGCGACCAGGACCCGGACCATGCCTCGACCCTCGCTCGGTCCGTTCGCGGCTTTCGGCTCGCTTTGCACCGGCCTGTCACAGACGACCATCGGAAGGGTCAGCATGAAGGCCGATCCGCCGCCGGGTTCGCTTTCGCAGTCCAGGTCGCCGCCCATCATCTCGGCCAGTTGCCGACAGATGGATAGACCCAAGCCGGAGCCGCCGAACTTGCGTGTGATGCCGCCGTCGGCCTGTTCGAATCGGCTGAACAGGCGTTCGCGGGTCACTGAGTCGAAACCTATGCCCGTGTCCTCGACCGTAAACCTCAGGGTGTCGCCTCCGTTTGCGGCGGGGCCGCGCTGGACGGTCAGTCCCACAAAACCCTGTGACGTGAACTTCACGGCGTTGGAGATGAGATTGGTCAAGATCTGCTTCAGGCGCACCACGTCGCCTCTGATCCAGAGCCCAGCCTCGACATCGATATCGACGTAGAAGCCCAGATGCTTCTCTCGCGCATTCTCGGCATAGAGTTGCGCCGCCTCGCGGACGGCGACTTCCAGATCGAAGGCGTCCTCGGTCAGTTCGAGCTTGCCCGACTCGACTCGAGCCAGATCAAGGATGTCGCTGAGCAGGGTCTGAAGCGTCCGGCCCGAGGCCTGCATCAGGTTCAGCATCTCGCGCTGATCGCGGTTTAATTCGGTCTTTGACAGAGCTTGCGACAAACCGATCACGCCGTTCAGCGGCGTCCGGATCTCATGGCTCATGTTGGCGAGGAATTGGCTCTTGGCGATATTGGCGGCCTCTGCGGCGTCGCGTGCTTCGCGCAGGGCGTGGGCGTCGCGCTTCAGGGCCGTGATGTCGTTGCAGACCGTGACGGTGCCGCCTCCGGGCGTGCGGCGATCCTGGACCTGCAGCCATTGGTCGCCGCCGACCAACTGCTCTATGGTCGAAGAGCCCTGGCGGCGTAAGCGGATCCGTTCGGCGATCCACTCTTCCTCGCGACCGATAGCCTCGTCATACCGGCCTTCGTTGATGCCAATTTGTAGGATCTCCCTGAAGGTCATTCCGACCTTCAGGAAGGGCGCGAGCTCTGGATTCACCTCGGCGTAGCGCGCGTTCCACAACACCAAGCGGTCGTCGGCGTCATAGAAGCCCAGACCATCCGACATGGCCTCAACCGCCTCACGGATATGTCCGAGCGCGCCGGCCCGCGCCATATAGGCCATGAAGACCAGCCCGCCGCCGACGCCTATGACAGACAAGGCGACCAGGAAGACGGCCGTCCGCATGGCGTCAGGCGAAAGGCCGCTCTGTAGGTCGAGACTCGGGTCCGGCGTTACGGTGATCGCAGCCATGCCCACGAAATGCAGGAAGACGATAGAAAGTGACGCGCCCACGGCTGTCCCAGCCAGTTGGCGGAGACTGCCCCGATGAGAAAAGAAGGCAGTCGTTCCGGCGATGGCCATACTGCCGATCAGCGAGGTGAGGACAAGGCCGGGGTCCCAGGTGAGGCGCACCGGCGCCTGAAGCGCAGCCATGCCCAGATAGTGCATCGCCGCGACGCCGGAGAGGGAAATCAAAGCGGCCAGTACACGGCGCGTCCGGCCAGGGCCGCTGACAAGGACGAAAAGGGCCAGGCCGGCAGAGGCGAAGATCACGAAGATGGACGCCAGGGTTTGGGACAGGCCATAGGTCAGGTCCCCGACCCCGGCATAGCCCTGCATGGCGATGAAGTGTGTCGCCCAAATCGATAAGGCGGCGATCAGCGCCGCTGAGGTCGCAAGTCGCCGACGGCGCGCGCCGTCGGTGATCCGGGCTCGGTCGATAAAGCGAAAAGTCGACCCCATGCCTGCCAGGCACACGATGACGGCCAGCAGGGACACCCGCCAGTCGTGGTCGTTCGAGATGCAATAAAGTACCCGGTCCACGGCGCCCCCTTTCGGCGATGGACACTGGCCGAAACTCCTAAACAAACCGTGCGGCGACGCCAAAATAAAACGATGGCGTGTGTCGGCGCACCGTCACAGAATCCGTGCAAGGATTGGAATCCATCGGCTGCCCATACGGAGGCCTGCGCCGCATATGCCTTATGAATTCTCGCCTTCGCCCGTTGCGCCGATTTCGACCTCGCGTCTGTGGACCGTGGGGATCAGTATCGCGATTGCTGTCGGCGTGCTGGTGGGCCTGGCCTTCATTCACCCGCAGATCGCCAACTGGCTGCTAGGCGGCGCGGTGGTCGTGGCCATTTCGGCGTGGATTCTGAACGCGCATCCGTCATCGACCACGCCTCTGCCGGAGTCGACGAGTGCTTCGGTCGAGCGGGCGTCCGACCCCATGAAGGCGGAGTTGCTTGACCGGGTGTTCGAGACTTTGGACGATCCAGTCCTGATCATCAGCGGCGGAGAGCCCGACGACATCGCCGGTCGCCGAATCGTTATGGCCAATAGCGCAGCGCGCGATCTGCTGCGGATCCAGAGCCAGGGCGCGCTTCTGGTGCAGGTCATGCGCGAGCCCGGAGTGTTGGAAGCCGTGGACGAGGCTTTGTTCGGGAATGTGTCTCGCACCACCGACTATACGACCGGCGGGCAGAGAGATCGCCGGTGGCGCGCCTGGACCCGGCCCCTCGGGCGGGGCGAGGGCGTGGGCGCCGGCGCCTTGGCGATGGTTATTCTGCGTGACGAGACGGATGCGCGCCGGACGGAGATGATGCGGGTCGATTTCCTGGCCAACGCCAGCCATGAACTGCGGACGCCGCTCGCTTCGCTCAGCGGATTTATCGAGACGCTCAAGGGCCATGCGCGTGATGATGTCGCAGCCCGTGACCGTTTCCTGGACATCATGTCGGCCCAGGCGGACCGGATGGGGCGGCTGGTCGCGGATCTGCTGTCACTCAGCCGGATCGAACTGAACGAGCATATCCCGCCGTCCGGACGGGTGGATCTGGACCGCGCAGCATCGGACGTCGTCGATGCGGTCAGCGTGCTGACTCAGGAGAAGCAGGTCGATGTCGTGGTCGACCAGGGGGAGGCGAGGGCTTCGATCAGCGGGGACAGGGACGAAATTCTGCAAGTCGTCCAGAACCTGTTGGACAATGCCGTCAAATACTCCCCCAAGGGCGGTGCGGTGGACATCTCGGTGCGGTCCGACCTGTCATTCGATGAGGCCTGGGCGTCGCGCATGCCCGGAGCGACGCGGTTGCCGCTGGTCACGCCCGACAGGGCCGTCGGTGTCCTATACGCCGCTGTCACGGTTCGCGACCACGGGCCGGGAATGGCGCGGGAACACCTGCCGCGCCTGACCGAACGCTTTTATCGGGTCGAGGGGCAGAAGAGCGGCGAGCGTCAAGGGACAGGGCTGGGGCTGGCGATCGTCAAGCACATCATCAACCGCCACCAGGGCGGTCTGGTGGTCGAAAGCGCCCCGGGTCTGGGCACCGCTTTCACAGCCTGGTTTCCTATGGTGAACGAGCGACGCGACGCCCGTTCGGCCGCCGCTTGAGACGGCTCAGGCCGGCGCTGTTATCGAACTGTCATCAACTCGTCTTAATCCGCTGACCATTCACAGGCAGTAGTCGCGCCGCGTCGAGCCCGGATCCCCGGTCGCCTTTCGATTCGCGCCTGCCCCGCTTCGGACCCGGAATGATCTGGATTTACCTACTGATACTTGTTGCGCTCGGCGCCGCTGCCTTCTTAGGCGGTCGCGAGCTCGCGCGTCGTCGTGCGGTTGGCGCCAGTCCCCATTCGCGACCGGGTCAGCACGGCGCCTACGCCCTGATCTGGGTGGCTGCGCCCGCCTTGCTGGTTCTGATCCTTCTCAGCGTGTTTGCGACCCCGCTGGAGCGCCAGCTGACGGCTGCCGGCACGCCCGAGGCTGTTGCGGCGCTTGAACCCTTCCGTCGTGACGCCTTCTTCGCCGACGCCCATCGCGTGGGTCGGGGCGAGCCGGCCTTGCAGATCTGGGAACGCCCGCTGGCCGAGCAGTTGCCGGTCGAGGCGCGTCGCATGGTCCGCATTGAGCGCACCCTGCAATGGGGCGGCGGGCTGGCTGCGATCCTGGCTGCTGTGATCGGCGGGCTGTTCGCCTTCAGCCAGATCAAGCCGCAGACCCGCGCCCGGAACAGGGTCGAGGGCTGGGTGTATGGCGCTCTGTTCGTCTGTTCGGCCATCGCGGTCCTGACCACCCTGGGCATCATCGCCTCGCTGGCGTTCGACTCCCTGCGCTTCTTCCAGAAGGTGCCGGTATTCGAGTTCCTGTTCGGAACCCAGTGGAGCCCCCAGATCGCCATTCGCGCCGACCAGGTCGGATCGACGGGCGCTTTCGGCGCTGTGCCGTTGTTCGCCGGCACACTGCTGATCATGCTGATCGCCATGTGTGTCGCGGCGCCGATCGGCCTGCTGTCGGCCATCTATCTGTCGGAATACGCGGGACGCACCACGCGCGCCGTCATCAAGCCGCTACTCGAGATTCTCGCGGGCGTGCCCACGGTGGTCTACGGCTTCTTCGCCGCCTTGACGGTCGGGCCCATCCTGCGGGTTTTCTTCAACGAGATCGGGCTGTTCCTGATCGGCGGTCCCCTGGATGGCCTGGGCCACTATCTGGCGCTGGTTCAGAACCAGATGGCGCTGACTGCGGGCGCGGTCATGGGGATCATGCTGATCCCATTCGTCTCGTCCCTGTCCGACGATATTCTGAACGCCGTGCCTCAGTCGCTGCGTGACGGGTCGTTCGCCATGGGGGCGACCAAGTCCGAGACGGTGAAGCGGGTGCTGCTGCCCGCCGCCTTGCCGGGCATCGCCGGCGCCCTGCTGCTGGCCGTGTCGCGTGCGATCGGCGAGACCATGATCGTGACCATGGCCGCCGGCCTGGCGGCGAACCTGACCTTCAATCCGTTGGACACCGTCACCACCGTCACCGTGCAGATCGTCACCCTGCTGACCGGCGACCAGGAGTTCAACAGCGCCAAGACCCTGTCGGCCTTCGGCCTTGGCCTGACCCTATTCCTGGCGACCCTGGTGCTGAACATCGTGGCGCACCGGATCGTCCAGACCTACCGGGAACAATATGACTGACGCGACCCCCGATCAGATCGACGGCGCGGCTGCGAAGGGACGGCTGGATCGTCTGCGCGCCGGCCTGAAGCGCCGTCACGCCAAGGAAGCGCGGTTCAAGTGGTTCGGCCGGCTGGCCATCGCCGCCGCCATGCTTTTCCTCGCCGTTCTGCTGGTGCGGATCGTCGAGCAGGGCCACACCGCCTTCTACACCCACACGGTGACGGTGCCGGTCTATATGGACCCGGCCCGGATCGACCGCGCCTATCCGCAAGGCTCCAATTTCGAACAGCTCGCGGCCGAGCAGCAGTTGGCGCGCTGGGGCATTCAGGACGACGCGGCGGGCACGGCCTCCAGCGAAATGAAGGCGCTGTTCTCGTCCGAACTGAAGTTCGTCGCCGCCGATCTGGTGGCGAAGCGGTCGGACGTCATCGGCGAGACGGTCCCGCTGGCGGTTCCGCTTTCGGACGACGCGGACCTGTATCTGAAGGGCGAGATTTCCAAGGCGACGCCGCAGGATCAACGTCGCATCAACGACCGTCAGATCGCCTGGCTGGAGCGGATGCAGGCCGAGGGCGTGGTCGGATCCCACTTCAACACGGCCCTGTTCACCAACGGCGATTCGACCCAGCCTGAACTGGCCGGCGTCCTGGGCGCCGTGGTCGGTTCCGCCCTGATGCTGATGGTCACCGCCCTGATCGCCATTCCTCTGGGCGTCGGCGCCGCCATCTGGCTCGAGGAGTTCGCGCCCAAGAACAAGTTGACCGACATCATCGAGGTCAACATCAACAACCTCGCGGCCGTGCCCTCCATCGTCTACGGCCTGCTGGGGCTGGCCCTGTTCATCAACTGGATGCACCTGCCGCGCGCCAGCCCGATCGTCGGCGGTCTGGTGCTGGCCCTGATGGCTCTGCCCACCTTGGTCATCGCCACGCGCTCGGCCCTGAAGGCGGTGCCGCCGTCCATTCGCGAGGCGGCCCTGGCCATGGGCGCGTCCAAGACGCAGACGGTGTTCAGCCATGTGCTGCCGCTGGCCATGCCCGGCGTCATGACCGGCGCCATCATCTCCATGGCCCACGCCCTGGGCGAGACCGCGCCGCTGCTGCTGATCGGCATGGTCAGTTTCGTGCCGGGCGTGCCGCACGCCATCGACCAACCCGTCGGCGCCCTGCCGTCGCTGATCTATATCTGGGAGAACGCCTCAGAGCGGGCGTTCCACGAACGCACGGCTGCTGCGATCATTGTTCTGCTGGTCTTCATGATCATCATGAACGCGGCGGCCATCATCCTGAGGCGGCGCTTCGAGCGTCGGTGGTAAGAGAATGAAATTCCGTATTTTCCGCTCCGCCGAAGATCAGACCGGTTCCGGCCCTGTCGATCCCACTGAAACCTCGCGCGTGGGTGGTCAGGTTCTGCCTGAAATCACGACCTCCAAGTCAAATCCTGGGGAGGAGCCCCGCGCTTACGAAGCGTCGGACCTGCCTGGACCGACCGTGGTCGATAGTCCGCCCGTCGGGCCGATCAAGATCGCTGCGCGCGACGTCTCGGTCTTCTACGAGGGCAAGCAGGCGCTGTACGACGTCTCGCTGGATATTCCGGACAAGACCGTCACGGCCCTGATCGGACCGTCGGGTTGCGGCAAGTCGACCTTCCTGCGGACCATGAACCGCATGAACGACACGATTTCCGGCGCCAAGGTGACGGGCCGGATCGCGATGGACGGGGAGGACATCAACGATCGCTCCATCGACCCGGTGCTGCTGCGCGCCCGCGTCGGCATGGTGTTCCAACGTCCGAACCCCTTTCCGAAGTCGATCTACGAAAACGTCGCCTACGGTCCCAAGATCCACGGTCTGGTCAGCGCCAAGTCCGAGATGGACGGGGTGGTCGAAAGCGCCCTGAAGCGGGCCGGCCTGTGGGACGAGGTCGCCGACCGTCTGCAGTCGTCCGCCATGGGTCTGTCCGGCGGTCAGCAACAGCGTCTGGTCATCGCCCGCGCCATTGCCGTGAACCCGGAAGTGATCCTGATGGACGAGCCCTGCTCGGCTCTGGACCCCATCGCTACGGCGCGGATCGAGGAACTGATCGACGAACTGCGTGAGCGGTTCTGCATCGTCATCGTCACCCACTCGATGGCCCAGGCCGCGCGGGTGTCGCAGCGCACCGCCTTCTTCCACATGGGTCGTCTGGTCGAGACCGGCGACACGGAAGACATCTTCCAGAACCCGCGTGAGCGCCGCACGCTCGACTATATCACCGGAAGGTTCGGCTGATGAACCAGCACACGGTCAAGGCCTACGGTGACGAACTGAACCAGATCACGGCCGAGGTCGCCCGCATGGGCGGTCTGGCCGAGGCCCAGGTGTCGGACGCCATCGATTCCGTCGCTCGTCGCGACATCGCCCTGGCGCGCGCGGTGGTCGAGCGGGATCTGAAGCTCGACGCGCTTCATCGCGACATCGAGAAGAAGGCCATTCGCCTGATCGCCCTGCGTCAGCCGGTCGCCAGCGACCTGCGTCGCACCCTGGGCGCCATGAAGATGGCCTCTGACCTGGAACGCACCGGCGACCTGGCCAAGAACATCGCCAAGCGGGCGCTGATCCTGGCCGAGAGCGAGCCGATGCAGCCCCTGACCCGTTCGATCGAACGGATGGGACGGCTGGTCTCGACGCGGCTGCGTGACGTGCTGGACGCCTACACCGCCTCTGAACTGGATCGCGCCGTGGCGGTCTGGCAGACGGACGACGAGGTGGACGAGCACTACAACTCGCTGTTCCGCGAGCTGCTGACCTACATGATGGGCGATCCGCGCACGATCGGCGCCTGCACCCATCTGCTGTTCATGGCCAAGAATCTTGAGCGGATCGGCGATCACGCGACCAATATCGCCGAGACCGTCCATTACGAAATCACCGGCGACGACATGCTGGGCGAACGCCCGCGTGCGCAACCGGGGACGGAGGACGAAGCCTCCACGCCTAACCTGACGACCACCTCGCACTAAGCCGATACCGGAGATCTGACGTGCAGCCCTATATCCTTGTGATGGAAGACGAGGACGCGCTGGCGACCCTGCTTCAGTACAATCTTGAGAAGGAAGGCTACGACGTCACCGTCGCCGCCGACGGCGAGGAGGGCATGCTCCAGATCGACGAGCGTCAGCCTGACCTGGTGCTGCTGGACTGGATGCTGCCCAAGCTGTCGGGCATCGAGGTCTGCCGTCGCATTCGGGGCAAGGCGGAGACCCGCAACCTGCCGGTCATCATGCTGACGGCGCGGGGCGAGGAAAGCGACCGGGTCCGGGGGCTGGACACGGGCGCCGACGACTATCTGACCAAGCCGTTTTCGATGGTCGAGCTGATCGCGCGCATCCGCGCCGTGCTGCGCCGCATCCGGCCGGGCCTGGCCGACGACCGGCTGAACCACGGCGACATCATCATCGACCGCGTCTCGCACCGGGTGAAGCGTTCAGGCCAGGAAGTGCATCTGGGCCCGACCGAGTTCCGCCTGCTGGACCATTTCATGCAGCACCCGGGCCGGGTGTTCAGCCGTGAACAGTTGCTGGACGCCGTCTGGGGCTCGGACGTCTATGTCGAAGCTCGCACCGTGGACGTCCACGTCGGCCGGCTGCGCAAGGCGCTGAACATCGGCGAGAGCGCCAACCCCATCCGCACCGTCCGCTCGGCCGGCTATTCACTGGATCTGGAAGGCTGAGGGTCAGGGAATATCCCCTGCAAATCGCGGCCGCCTGACCATAGGCGGACTATCCGAACCTCTTGATCATAGATCTTGAAGGCCACGCCGACGCGGTGTTCGAACACGGCGATCCGTAGTCCGGGGTAGAGGTCCTCGCGGGCCTCGCCCCGCTGCGGAAACAGGTCGAACTGAGCGCAGAAGTTCAGCAGCCTTTGGGCGTATCGGTCTGCGGTCGTCGAGCTGGCTTGGTCGGTGATCCAATCATGGATTGATCCGAGGTCCTCGATGGCCTGCGGATCGAACGTCACCGCCCGCAACTTCACTCCGCGCGAGTCCGCGCCGATTGCCTTTTCCTCAACAGGTTCAGCACCTGTTCGGCGGGGACGCCGGGCGTGTTCTCGCGCTCGATCCGTTCCAGAGTAGGCACGACTTCGGTCCGCAGCCAGTTTTCCACGCCGGGGTCCTGACTCAGCAGGTAGGTTTCAAGGCTTTCCACCACATAGGCTTCGGCGCTTTCGGAAAAGCCCGAGGCGACCTTGGCGTCGATTTCGCGCGCGGTCTGCTCGGGCAGTTCGACGGTGATCTTGCGGGTGGCGGCCATGGGGCGATCTTCTCACGAAACCGCGCCCGCCGCCACGCGCCTCAGATCTGCTCGGCCACGATCTCGTCCGGCTCAAGGGCATAGACGGTGGCGCAGTATTCGCAGGTGACGCGGATCTTGCCGTCGTCCTCGACCATGTCGGCGCGTTCCGACGGGTCGAAAGAGGCAAGGACCGAGGCGATGCGGTCGCGCGAGCAGCGGCAGACCGCCGTCAGTTCGCGTGCGCCCTCCAGCCGTACGCCGTCTTCGTGGAACAGGCGGAACAGCAGGGTTTCCGGCGAGATGGTCGGGTCGATCAGCTCGTCGTCGCCCAGTGTGCCGAAGAGGGCCCGGGTGCGGTCCCAGACCTCTTCGGTGGAGCCGCGCGCTTCGTCGCCGGCGATGATCTGGATCATCGCCCCGCCTGCGCGCCACTGCGAACCGGCCTCGGTCAGGACCGAGCCGACCGCCAGACGCACCTTGGTCGGCACCTGTTCGGACTGCTGGAAATAGTGTTCGGCGCACAGCGACAGGCTTTCGCCCTCGATGGGGGTGATCCCTTGCGTGCGTTCGAAGTCGGGGCCGCGATCCAGGGTCATGACGAAGACCCCTTGGCCCAACAGGGTCTGGGCGCCGGGACGGGCGAAACCCTTGGAGGCCTCGGCCACCTCGTCCTCGTCATAGCGGCAGTAGCCGCGCAGCGTGCCGTCGGTGCCGTAGTCGGCGACGACATAGCGGACCGGTCCGTCGCCCTGGGCCTGGACCATAAGGCGGCCTTCGAACTTCAGGCTGGAGCCGATCAAGGCCGCAAGCGCGCAGGCCTCGCCCAGCAGGGCGGCGACCGGCTCGGGATAGGCGTGGGCGGCGAGGATCTTGTCGATGGTCGCGCCCAGGCGCACCAGGCGGCCGCGCACAGGCCAGCCTTCGATCTGGAAGGCCGCGGCCAGGTCGTCGGAAACGGCGGAATGAGGCGCGTGATCGGTCACGGCGGGGTCCTTGGAAGTCGTCATTTCGGGATCGCGGCTATTTAGGCATCCAAAGCCCCGTTGATAAGGGGGCGAGGTCGGTGGTGAAAATCGGCGGATCAGGTCGGTGCGATCAAAGGCGCGCCGTCGCCTCGAAAAACCTGTAGAATCCGGCTCTACAAACGATGGAGAACCTCGAGAATTTGTCGAGGCCGGATGCAAGGGACGGACATGCGCGCGAAACCTGTTCTGAAGCCGCTGGGCGAGCAGTCCATCGTCGTCACCGGCGCGACGTCGGGGATAGGGCTGGCGACGGCGCGTCGGGCGGCGCGGGCCGGGGCCAGGGTGTTTCTGATCGCGCGGGGCGAGGCGGATCTGCGGGCCCTGTGCGAAGAGTTGCAGGCGCAGGGATCGCGCGTGGCCTGGGCGGTGGCCGATGTGTCGGACGCCGAAGCGCTGAAGGCGGCGGCCGACAAATGCGTGCGGCTGTTCGGGGGCTTCGACACCTGGGTCAACAACGCCGGAGTGGGGCTGTTCGGATCGATCCGCGAGACGACGCTGGAGGATCAACGGCGGCTGTTCGAGACCAATTACTGGGGCGTGGTCAATGGCGCGATGGCGGCGGTCGAACATCTGCGGACGCGGCCGGGCGGCGGGGCCATCATCAATGTGGGTTCGATCCTGTCGGATCTGCCTCTGCCGGTGCAGGGGATCTACGCCGCGTCCAAACATGCGGTGAAGGGGTTCACCAACGCCCTGCGTATCGAGCTGTTGCGCGAACAGGCGCCGGTGGCGGTCAGCCTGGTCAAACCCGGCGCGATTAATACGCCCATAAGCCGGCACGCCCGGAACCTGACGGGCCAGGCGATGCACAATCCGCAGCCCGTCTATGCGACCCATGTGGTCGCTGACACCATTCTGTACTGCGCCACCCATCCGATCCGCGAGATTACCGTGGGCGGGGGAGGGCGCATTATCGCGTCTTTCTACTCAGCCTTGCCGGGGATTGCGGAACCTCTTCTGGCGCGGTTCGCTCCTTCGCTGATGCGGGACCGCCGTTCCGCTTATCGGCCGTATGACGACGGGCTCTACGACCCGACCGAGGACGGCCTTGATGAAGAGGTTCACTATCCCATGGTCCGTAATTTCAGCGCCCTGGCCGAAGTCCGCAAACATCCGGGCGTCACCGCCGGCAGCCTCGTCGCCCTTGCGGCCGGCGCCGCCGTGGTCCTGTATCTGACCCAGCGCAGCGGACCCACGCGCTATCAGCGCATCAAGACGCGTATCGATCCGCGCGGATGGGTGGATACTGAAGACCTGCGCGACCGTTTCCACGACGCCGTCGACGCCTTCCGCCACCGGGCGGAGGATGCAGGCGCGCGGGCGGGGGAGCTTTCCCGCGAGGCGCGTCATCGCGCGGCAGACGCGGGCCATGATGCGCGCGGCCGCGCGGACGAATGGTTCCGTTCGACCCGCAAGGGCTCCAAGAAGGCGCTGAAGAAACATGGCAAGACGGCGCGCCGTTACGCCGACGACGCGGGCGCCTATGCCCGTGATCACGCCCGCGAAGGCGGCGCGCTTCTGGCCGTCGCCACCATCGCCGCCGCTGTCGGCGCGGCTGTGCTGGAAAGCCGTCGTCCGGACAGCCACGTGCGCCGCATCGCCCGGTTCTGATATTTCTTGCCGCCCGCCGCCGTGAAAATCGCGGCAGGCGGCAAGGTTTAAGCGCAACTGATCGGTTTTATCAGCACGGCTCGGCTTTGCCGCAGGCGCGAAGGCCGCTAAGACGCCGCCCATGAGCGCGCGCCCCACACTGATCTTCGACTTCGATTCGACCCTGGTCGCCTTCGAGACGCTGGAAGCCCTGGCCGATATCGCCCTGGCGGATTCGCCCGAGGCGGAGAAGACCCGCGCCGAAATCGCGGACCTGACCGACAAGGCCATGGCCGGCGATCTGGCCTTCGGCGAGGCGTTGCGTCGTCGGCTGGCCTTGCTGCCTCTGACCCGCGCCCACGTCGCGGCCCTGGCGGAGACGGCGCCGGATCATCTGACCGCCTCGGTGCGGCGCAATCTGAACTTCTTCCAGCAGCACAAGGGCAAGGTCGTCATCCTGTCCGGTGGGTTCCGGGATGTGATCGCGCCGGTGGCCGAGATGCTAGGGGTGTCGCCCGACCGGGTGCTGTGCAACGACCTGGTCTATGACGCCGACGGGCGTGTGACGGGCGTCGAGGACGCCAATCCTCTGTCCCAGGCTGACGGCAAGCCGGCCGTCATCCACGCCCTGAAGCTGTCGGGTCGGGTCGTCATGATCGGAGACGGCTGGAACGACGCCGAGGTCAAGATCGCCGGGGCCGCAGACGCCTTCTACGCCTTCACTGAGGTCGCCCGCCGCGCGCCGGTGGTCGAGGTCGCCGACGCCGAGGCAGCATCCCTGGACGAAGTGCTCCACGCCGAGGGCCTGGTCGGCCGCTGGTCCTTCCCGCGCAGCCGGATGAAGATGCTGCTGCTCGAGAATATCCACCCCGCCGCCGTCGAACGGCTGGAGGAGGCCGGCTATTCGGTCGAGACCGTCAAGGGCGCCCTGGACGAGGACGATCTGATCGCCGCCATCAAGGGGGTGCATGTGCTGGGCATCCGCTCCAAGACCACGGTCAGCCGCCGCGTGCTGGAGGAGGCCGACCGGTTGATGGCCGTCGCCGCCTTCTGCATCGGCACCAACCAGATCGATCTGGACGCCGCCTCGGATCATGGGGTGGCGGTGTTCAACGCCCCCTATTCGAACACGCGCTCGGTCGTCGAACTGGCCATCGGTCTGATGATCGTCCTGATGCGCGACGTGGTCGACAAGTCGGCGGCCATGCACGTGGGTCAGTGGAACAAGTCGGCGACCGGGTCCAAGGAACTGCGCGGCAAGACCCTGGGCATCGTCGGCTATGGCGCCATCGGCAGCCAGTTGTCGGTCCTGGCCGAGAACCTGGGCATGCGGGTGCTGTTCTACGATCTGTCGGAACGGCTGGCCCTGGGCAATGCGCGACGGATGCGGTCGCTGGACGCCCTGTTGGCCGAGAGCGACGTCGTTACCCTGCACGTTGATGGGCGGCGGGATAATTCCAACATCTTCGGCGCGGCCCAGTTCGCCCGGATGAAGGAGGGGGCGCTGTTCCTGAACCTGTCGCGCGGCCATGTGGTCGACGTCGGCGCCCTGGCCCAGGCCATGGGCTCGGGCCGGGTCGCTGGCGCGGCGGTGGACGTCTTTCCCGAGGAGCCGCGCACCAACTCGGATCCGTTCGAAAGCCCGCTGCAGGGGATGAAGAATATGATCCTGACGCCGCACATCGGCGGCTCGACCGAGGAGGCGCAGGAGGCCATCGCCGAGTTCGCGGCAGAGCGACTGCTGGGCTATCTGAACCGGGGCGACACGACCTTCAGCGTCAATCTGCCGAACGTGCAATTGGCCGAGGTGTCGGGCGCGCACCGCATCCTGCACATCCACAAGAACCAGCCGGGCGTGCTGGCCGAGCTGAACCGGGCGCTGGCGGCGGCGGGGCTGAACATCCTGGGTCAGCATCTGAAGACCGACGAACGCACCGGCTATGTCATCACCGACGTGGACCGGGACTATGATCCCGAGGCCCTGCGGACGCTGAAGACGGTGCCGGGAACGCTGAAGTTCCGCACCCTGCACTGACGGAACGACGCCTTATCTTCCGAAGGCTGACGTAGCGGCATCTTGCGCTCAGCGCTAACTGGCGCATCCTCCATTGTAACGGTCGCGATACATGACGACCGTGGGAGGAAATAAATGTCACGCTATCTCACCGGCGGCGCCCTCGCCGCCCTGGTCGTCGCCGCCTGCGCCTTTGCGGGCTCGGCTTCGGCCCAGACCTATAATCGCCTGGTCGTGTTCGGCGACAGCCTGAGCGACAACGGCAATCTGTATCTGGCGTCCGGCGGCACGCAGCCGGCTTCGCCGCCCTATTATCAGGGGCGCTTCTCCAGTGGTCCGGTGTTCACGGAACTGCTGGGTTTCAACGCGGCCAATTTCACCGGGTCGGTCAGCGGCAGCATCAACTACGCCTTTGGAGGCGCCCGCACCGACACCTCGGCCGGCCCGCCGTCGGGCATGTTGACCCAGCTGGCCGCCTATACCAGCCGGGGCGGGACCTTTGGGGCCAATGATCTGGTCAGCGTTCTGGGGGGCGCCAACGACATCTTCCAGGGTCTGCCCGCCGCCGGCGCCTCGTCCAGTCCTGTGGGGGCCATCACGCCGGTCGCGACGACGGCGGCCGCCAATATAAACACTCTGGTCAACAGCGTCGCCGGCGCGGGGGCGGGGACCATTCTGGTCACCAACCTGCCCAAGCTCAGCCTGACGCCCCAGTTTCGCGGTACGGCTGCGGCGCCCCTGGCGGACTATGCGGTGACGACCTTCAACTCCGCCTTGTTGACTGGCTTGAACACGACGGCGACGGCGCGTCCGGGCAGCAACATCATCCTGATGGACCTGTTCAAGATCGGCGACACCATCGCCGCCAATCCGGGGCAGTTCGGCATCACCAACGTCACCCAGCCCTGTTTCAACGGGGTGACCGTCTGTTCGAACCCGAACAGCTATTTCTACTTCGACGGGGTTCATCCCACCGCGGCGGGGCATCAAGTCATGGCCCGTCTGGCGACCGACTACCTCTACTATGGCGACATCGGTTCCCAGGCGGCCTTGCAGGGCGAAACCGCCTTCCGCCACCGGGAAGACGCCCTGGACGCCGCCAGCGAGGCCCTGTCGGGGCGTGACGCCTGGGAGGCCGGCGTGGCGGTCACCGCCTCGGCCATGGTCGACCGCGTGGACACGGACGCGCGGGGAGCGGTCACTGAATCGTCCAGCGACGGCTGGGGCGGTCGGATCGCGCTGGAGGCAGGACCGTCGGCGAACTGGCGGTTCGGCATGGCCGGCACGGCGCGCAAGACCGATGTCGAGAGCCAGGCCATGACGTTCAATGTCGAGAGCTTCGGCCTGGACCTGTATGGCGGCTGGCGTTCAGGCGACCTGTTCGTCAATGCGGCGGTCGGGGTGGCGCGCGACAATATCGACGACATCGAACGCACCACCAGCCTGGCGCCCATCGTCCACACGGCCGAGACGCGCGCCCTCAGCACCGGGGCGAGGCTGCAGGGCGGGATGTGGCTCGACATGGGCGGGCTGGCCCTGTCGCCTCGTGTCGCTGTGACCTGGGCCACCAGCGACGTCGATGGCTATTGGGAGCGGGGCGTCGCCGCCCAGTACGAATATGAGGACCGCGAGATGAAGGCGATCAGCGGCGAGATCGCGCTGCGGGCCGAGGCGGAAATGGGCAAGTTCGGCCTGTTCGCCGAGGGCGGCTATCGTGATGCTCTGGACGACAGTTCGGATCCTGTGCGCGTCGGGATCTACAACAACCCGGCGCAGGTGCTGGAGCGGGAGGTCGAGGATCCGTTCGGCGGCCAGTTCCTGGCCTCGGCCGGGGTCGAAGGCTCGCTGGGTCCGGTCAAGGTGACGGTCGCCTATCGCGGCCGGTACGGCGAACATGCCGACAGCCATATGGGCGGCATTCAGTTGCGGCTGCCGTTGTAAGCCGAAGGGCGGGGAAGGGGCCTCAGCGCCCCTTCTTGCGCACCCACATGGCGGCGTCGGCCTCGGTCAGCCAGACTTCGGCGTCCGTATGGCCGTCCCAGGCGCGGACGCCGAACGAGCCGCCGAGCGGCGTCTTCTCGCCGTTCCAGGCGAAGCCTTCAGTCTTCAGCGCCTCGGCCAGTTGCCGCGCCTTGGCCCGACCTTCGTCGACGCCGGCGTTCAGCATCAGCAAGGCGAACTCGTCGCCGCCCAGCCGCCCCACGGCGTCCGATTCGCGCAGGTGCCCCAGCATCATCCGCGCCACGGCTACCAGGGCGGCGTCGCCTGCCGCATGGCCCAGCCGGTCGTTGACGCCCTTGAAGCCGTCCATGTCGAGGTACAGCAGCACCGCCGGCACGTCGTGGCGTTGGCAGTAGGCCATGGTGCGTTGCAGGGCGGCGATGAAGCCGCGGCGATTGAGGGCCGGGGTCAGGACATCGTGATCAGCCGCCGCCTCGGCCGCAGCGGCGCGCTGCTTCCAGGCGTCCAGCTCGGCGCGCAGGCGCGCGATCTCGGCGGTCAGGTCATGTTCGGCCACGTCGGTCACGGCGCAGGCAGGCTCCGGCGGCGCGACTCAATCGGGCGCGCGATAAGCGGATGTTAGAGGCTGAACGGCCGGGATTGAAGGCTGTGCCGTATCGAATCCCACGCCAAACCGGGCCTGTTCGGTTGCGGGCGTCCGCCGCGTGCTGTAACGGGCGGCCTTTCCGCGAGGGGCCTTGAAGATATGGCGACTTCCGCAACGCCGGTGGCGATCATCATGGGCAGTCGGTCCGACTGGCCGACGATGAAGCTGGCCGCCGACAAGCTGGATCAACTGGGCGTCGCCTGGACGGCCAAGGTCGTCAGCGCGCACCGCACGCCCCAGCGGCTGGTCGAGTTTTCGACCGGCGCCAAGGCGGCCGGTTTCAAGGTCATCATCGCCGGGGCCGGGGGCGCCGCCCACCTGCCGGGCATGGCCGCCTCGATGACCGAACTGCCGGTGCTGGGCGTGCCGGTTCAGTCCAAAGCCCTGAAGGGCATGGATAGTCTGTTGTCCATCGTGCAGATGCCGGCCGGGGTGCCGGTCGCCACCCTGGCCATCGGCGAGGCGGGGGCCGCCAACGCCGGCATTCTGGCCGCCCAGATCCTGGCCCTGTCGGACGAAGCCCTGGCCGCACGCCTGGCCGCCTTCCGCGCCGCCCAGACGGACTCCGTCGCCGAAACCGTCGAGGACTGAGTGCCCACGCTTCCGCTTCCCCCCGGTTCGACCCTCGGCATCCTCGGCGGCGGCCAACTGGGCCGGATGCTGAGTCAGGCCGCGTCGCGCCTGGGCTTTGACGTGGTGATTCTGGATCCGGAGCCTGAGAGCCCAGCGGGCCGGGTCTCGACCGCCCAGATCGTCGCCGCCTATGACGACCCCGAGGCCCTGACGGCGCTGGGTCGGGCGGCCGATGTCGTGACCTTCGAGTTCGAGAACGTGCCCGCCGCCTCCATCGAACGGCTGGCGGAAGCGGGAGCCCTGGTGGCGCCGGGGCCGACGGCGCTGCGCGTGTCGCAGGACCGGGTGGACGAGAAGACCTTCCTGAACGCCGTCGGCGCCCCGACGGTGGACTTCGCCGTGGTCGATACGCTGGACGATCTGGTCGTGGGCCTGACGGAGCTGGGCCTGCCCGCCCTGCTGAAGACCCGCCGCGAAGGCTATGACGGCAAGGGCCAGGTCTGGATCCACGCCATCGAGGACGCGCCTGCGGCACTGGAAAGTCTGGGCGGTCGCCCGGCGATCCTGGAAGCCAAGGCGACCTTCGTGCGCGAGCTGTCGGTCATCGCCGCCCGCGACTGGGACGGGCATATGGCGGTCTATCCGCTGGGCGAGAACCGGCACGAGGGCGGCGTCCTTCGCACCACCCTGGCGCCCGCCGCCGTGGACGAAAAGACCCAGGTCCGCGCGCGCGCCATCGCCGAGGCGATCCTGGACGGCCTGGACTATGTGGGCGTCGTGGGCGTCGAGCTGTTCGACCTCGGGGACGATATCCTGCTGGTCAACGAGATCGCGCCCCGCGTCCACAACACCGGTCACTGGACCCAGGACGGCTGCGTCTGCGACCAGTTCGAGCAGCATATCCGCGCCGTCGCCGGCTGGCCCCTGGGGCCGACAGCGGCTCACGCCCGCGTCGAGATGAAGAACCTGCTGGGCGACGAGGTCGAAGAGTGGCGGGCTTTGTCGGCCAAGGCGGATGAGCGTCTGCATCTGTACGGCAAGACCGAGGCCCGGCCCGGCCGCAAGATGGCGCATGTGAATAGGGTGCTGGGGGCGGTCTGACCCTATGTCGCTGATGAGCCTAAGCGCTCGTCTTTTCGATCCCGCAGGTTAGCGCCAGGCGACCGACAAACGCCCGTCCCGGGTTATCGCCGGCGCACCATTCGTCGGGACTGAACAAGTCGAACAGGCCGACCTTCGCGAGCGTAGGCACGGCCAATTCCAACTGACGCTCCACCTCGCCCCGTTCGCCGCGATTATAGTGTTCGATGTTGAGCAGCATGGTGGCGACGGTCCCCGTCTGCACCGTGCTGCCGTCCTTCAGCTTTACGGCCGGCAGGCGCTCGCCGTCAGCGACGAGCTGTTGATTGATCGCGTTAAGGGCGGCGGTGTGAGGGATTTCATCGGCCATCGGCATCGCTCCTGGGAACGAATCTTAATTGGTGTCTGCTTACCTTGGCCGCAAGATGGCGCATGTGAATAGGGTGTTGGGCCCGGTCTGAGTTCACCATTGCCCCGTTATCCTCGGGCTTGACCCGAGGACCAGATGTGGACCTGGCGTTGCGTGTCACGTTCGCATGAGCGGCGGATGGCCCGGTCCTCGGGGCAAGCCCGAGGACGACGGAGAAGGGGGAGGTGGCTTTACCCCCGCGCCCCATACCGCACGCGACTCAGTGCGTCCGTCACCTTGCGGAACGGCGCTTCGAAGTCCTTGCCCGCTTTCCACTTTTCGAAGGCCATGACGTTCTCGATGCGGCGGGCGACGAAGGCTTCCGCCGCTTCGCGACCGTCGAACCAGCGCATGGTTAGGGCGGGGATCAATATGCCCGACAGGATGGTCCGCTTCGAATAGTGATTCCAGTCGGTCGATTCGTCGCCGGCCCAGCGCCACAGGTGGTCGGCGCTCTCCCAGGCCAGTTTCAGCCCTAGGTCGGCGTTGGTCGGCAGAGCCAGGAAGGCGGCGCAACGGCGCGTGGCTTCCAGGTCGGCGGCGCCGGCCTCCATCCGTTCGGACACGGCGCGGGCGATTCGTTCGCGAATCTTCAAAGACTTGGCGTCGATCGCCGCCAGGGCTTCCAGGGCGCGGGCGTCATGACGGCGCGACAGCAGGGCGGCCAGATCGCGCGCGCCATTGGGCAACAGCAGTTCCTCGTCCCCGCGCGACAGGCCGCAGGCCTCGCAGGCTTCGCGCACCAGGCGGGCGTTCCAGCCCAGGGCAGGCGCGCGGGACAGGGCCGCATCCAGCACGGTCTGTTCGGTCCGGTCGGCCCAGTCGTCGTTCTGTGTCATGAGGCGGAGCATACGCCCGTCTCGCCGGGGTTTCGAGCCTTCAACAATGGCCGCGACGATCTGGTCACACGATCTGGACAGAAAGGGACGGCTCGTGTACTAGCGCGCCTTCATCCGAGGGCTTGGCTTTCGGACGCTGATTTTATTTGTTCGCCCGTCTCCCTCACAGGACGCGGCGGGCGGCCAAAGGAGAGTTCAACCTGGTACAGATTTTCGTTCGCGATAATAACGTCGATCAAGCGCTGAAAGCCCTCAAGAAGAAGATGCAGCGTGAAGGCAGCTTCCGTGAAATGAAGCGCCACGTGCACTACGAAAAGCCGTCGGAAAAGCGCGCCCGTCAAAAGGCCGAAGCTGTCCGTCGCGCCCGCAAGCTGGCTCGCAAGCGCGCCCAGCGCGAGGGTCTGCTGCCCGCGCCGAAGCCGCGCGTTCCGGGCGCCGGCGCCGGTAGCCGGTAAGTTCTCGCGAACTGAAGAATTCGAGGCCGTCTCCGCAAGGAGGCGGCCTTTTTCTTGGTCTGGCCCTGATCCGTCGTTGCGCCGCTCGCCTTGATCCCGCCCGAAAAGCCGGGCGGTATGGCGGGGTTGAAGGCTGTACTTCCCGGATGACAATGACGACCCGCTCGATCGTGCTCGCCGCCGCCCTGGCCCTGTCGGCCTGCGGCAGCCCCACCAGTTCCAAGGCGCAGGAGGGCGAGTTCGCCCAACCGACGCGTACGGCCCCCAGCGATGCGGCGGGGATGAAGTCCAGCTTCGCCCCCGTGGTGCGGTCGGCCGCGCCGGCCGTGGTCAATATCTCGGCCCGCAGCGTTCGGCGGGTCCAGGCGGTCGATCCCTTCTTCCAGTTCTTCGGCGGCGGCATCCCCCAGGCGCGGGTGGCCGAATCCGTCGGCTCTGGCGTCATCGTTCGGTCGGACGGGATCGTGGTGACCAATAATCACGTCATTGAGGGCGCCCAGCAGATCAAGGTCGTGCTGAACGACCGGCGCGAGTTTCCCGCCACCGTCATCCTGGCCGACGAGCGTAGCGACATCGCTGTGCTGAAGCTGGAGAACGTCAGCGACCGTCTGCCGGTCCTGGCCATCGATGATCGGGAAGAACAACAGGTCGGCGACCTGGTCCTGGCCATCGGCAATCCGTTCGGCGTGGGCCAGACGGTGACCAACGGCATCATCTCGGCCCTGAACCGGACCGAGACCGGCATTTCCGACAGCGGCTCCTTCATCCAGACCGACGCGGCCATCAACCCCGGCAACTCGGGCGGCGCCCTGGTGGACATGGACGGCGATCTGATCGGCATCAACACCGCCATCTTCTCGCGCTCAGGCTCGTCCGCCGGGGTCGGGTTCGCTGTGCCTGCCGCCATGGTCAAACGTGTGGTCGATAGCGCTCTGGGCGGGGCCAAGACCGTCGTCCGGCCCTGGCTGGGCGTGAAGGGCGACACCGTCACCGGCGACATCGCCGGCAGCCTGGGCCTGAGCCGGCCACAGGGGCTGGTGGTCACCGACGTCTATGCCAACGGTCCCGCGGCCCGCGCCGGCATCCGCCAGGGCGACGTCATCACGGCCGTGGACGGTCAGGAGATCAACGACCAGAACGGGCTGAACTATCGCATCGGCTCCCGCAATCCGAACGATCAGGTCCAGGTCGCCGTCCTGCGCGACGGCCGGGCCGAGACCCTGACCGCGCGCGTCCAGACCCTGCCAGGCGACGCCGATCCGGATCAGGGTGTGACCATCCAGTCCGGCCCCTTCGCCGGCGCCGAGGTGGTGGCCCTGAATCCTGCACTGGCCGACCGCCTGGGCGGCGACCCCTTTGCGAGCGGCGTGATCATTATCGGCCTTTCAGGTCGGGGATATGCCGCGCGCGCCGGCTTTCGTCAGAACGACTTAGTCGTCAGCCTGAATGGTCGCTCCATCAGCACCGCCCGTGACCTGGAGAGCGCCAGCGCTGGGCGAGGGCCGTGGGAGTTCGTCATCGTCCGCAATGGTCGTCCGATCCCCGGCGTACTGCGCTAAGCGCGAGCCTCAATCCTTCGGTCCGCCGATTGACCAGGTGTGGCCGAAGGGGTCGCGGAGGACGCCGTAGCGGTCGCCCCAGAACTGGTCCGCCATGTCCATGACAGGCTCTGCGCCGCCGACGGTCATGGCGCGGGTCCACCATGCGTCGGGATCGGGGACTTGCAGGTGAAGGGTCACGCCGGCGGGGCGCACGTCCTGAACGCCGGTGTATTCCGGGAACTCGTCGTTCAGCATCAGGCTGGCGCCGTTGATCTTCAGATGGGCGTGGATCAGGCGTTCGCCATCGTCGGCCAGGCGGCGATCCAGCACCTCGGCCCCGAAGGCGATGATGTAGAAGTCGATGGCGGCTGAGGCCCCGCGCGAAGGAATCGTCAGATGGGGCGTCAGGCCCGAGGGCGGGCCCTGGTTCGGATTGCTCATCTTGTGCCCTTTGACGCTTCGCGCGAACGTACCATGGTGTTTGCCATAGGAAGAATCGATGAACGACTTAGTGGTTCAAGTTACGGAAATCACAGGACCCCGGCTCTGGCAAAATGTAAGGTACGGGATGTCGCTTCAGGATGTGATGTTGATTGTTCCTGGAGCAGTCTCAAATCCTGATGCTGCGGACACGTTATCTGATGGATCGCAAGGCCTGCTCCGTCTCGACGATTATGAAATTTCGTCGCATCGGTACGCTGTGCATTTCTACTTTTATGGAAATAAAATCGTCCAAGTGACGGTCAAAACCGCAGGTGGCGTAACCGATGGCGATTTTGAAAATGTCGTAGTCGCGCTCAGGGCAAAATATGGCTCGGAGCTAAACCGAAATAGCGGAGGGATGTTTGCGACTTTTGATTGGGTCACATCGGAAGGAGCGAACATCAATGTGACCTACTCTCGGGAGATTGACTGCCTGAATATCAACTATCAAGCGCGGCTAGTTCAGGATGCTGCGAAGCTCTGAGGCATTCTAGCTACTGTGACTGACCTGTTCGAAGCCTCCGGCATCTTGCCCCCCGACGCGCCCCTGGCGGACCGTCTGCGACCGCGCACGCTGGACGAGGTGGTGGGGCAGGATCATCTGCTCGGCGTCGGCGGGCCGATTCGTCGGATGATCGAGGCGGGGCGGCTGGGCTCGATGATCCTGTGGGGGCCGCCTGGCACCGGCAAGACCACCATCGCCCGGCTGCTGGCCCAGGCGGCGGGCTATGAATACCAGTCGATCAGCGCCGTCTTTTCCGGCGTCGCCGATCTGAAGAAGGCGTTCGAGGCGGCGCGGATGCGGCGGGCGGCGGGGCAGTCGACCCTGTTGTTCGTCGACGAGATCCACCGGTTCAACCGCGCCCAGCAGGATGGCTTCCTGCCCTTCGTCGAGGCCGGGGTCGTCACCCTGGTCGGGGCCACGACCGAGAACCCCAGTTTCGAACTGAACGGGGCGCTGCTGTCACGGTCCCAGGTCTATGTGCTGAAGCGCCTCGACGACGCGGCGCTTGATCAACTGTTGAGCCGCGCCGAGGCCCATATGGAGCGGTCGCTGCCGCTGTCGCCCGAGGCGCGCCAGGCCATGCTGGCACTGGCCGACGGCGACGGGCGGTATCTGCTGACCATGTCGGAGGTGCTGTTCGACCTGCCTGAAGGCGAAAATCTGGATGTGCAGGGGCTGGCGGCGGTGCTGCAACGCCGGGCGCCCGCCTACGACAAGTCGAGAGAAGAACACTACAACCTCATATCCGCCCTACATAAATCGGTGCGGGGCTCGGACCCGGACGCGGCGCTTTATTGGCTGGCGCGGATGCTGAACGGGGGCGAGGATCCGCTGTATCTGGCGCGGCGGATCGTGCGGATGGCGGTCGAGGACATCGGCGAGGCGGACCCGCTGTCTATCCTGGTCGCCAATGCGGCCAAGGACACCTACGACTTCCTGGGCAGCCCCGAGGGCGAGCTGGCCCTGGCCCAGGCCGTGGTCCACCTGGCCACCGCGCCCAAGTCAGTCGGCGTGTACGAAGCCTTCAAGGCGGCCAAGAAGGCGGCCTATGAGACGGGATCGCTGATGCCGCCGGCCCATATCCGCAACGCCCCGACCAAGCTGATGAAGTCGCTGGGCTACGGCAAGGGCTACCAGTACGACCCGGACACGCCCGAGGGCTTCTCAGGCGCCAACTTCTTCCCCGACGAGATGGAACGCCGCACCTTCTACAAGCCCAAGGGCGAGGGGCATGAGGAGAAGGTCAAGGCGCGGCTGGAGCGCTGGGCCGAGATGCGGGCGCGGATGGCGGGTGAAGCAGCGGAACAAACATGAATCTGAATCAGGTCACCGTTCAGGTCGCGGACATCCCGTCGGCGCGTGCTTTTTACGAGACGTTCGGTCTGACCCTCATCGTTTCCAGCCCCCACTACGCACGCTTCTTGTGTCCAGGCGGTGCGACCTTCTCGATCCATCTCGCATCCGATGTGCGAGCGAATGGGACAGCGGTCTATTTTGAATGCCAGAATCTGGATGAGCGCGTCGCGGCTCTTAAGACGGCAGGTCTGGCGTTTGACGTCGATCCTGTCGATCAGACTTGGCTGTGGCGGGAGGCCTGGCTGCGAGACCCGGACGGCAATCGGATCTGTCTGTATTTTGCAGGCGATAATCGGATCAATCCGCCATGGCGTCTGAAAGATGAGGCCTGATGCCTTATCCGGAAAAGACATGAATCCGGTCTCGGATTTTTGACGACGAAACGTCTAGAAGCCCCCGATGAGCACTCGCCAACCCGTCGCCCTGTCCGAGGATGAAATCGCCGCCGTCCGGTCGTGGGTGATCCATGAGGATGCTCATGTGATCGCCTTCTCCAAGCCGTCGGGCCTGTCGAGCCAGGGCGGGCGGATCCAGGCCCATACGCTGGACGATCTGCTGTGGGCGTTCGCTCGGTCGAACGGCAAGCGGCCGGAGCTGGTGCATCGGCTGGACCGCGACACCTCGGGCGTGATCCTGGCGGCCAAGACCAAGCCGGCGGCGGGTTTTCTGGGCAAGGCGCTGCAGATGCGGCGGTTCCGCAAACAGTATCTGGCCCTGCTGTCCGCCGCGCCGGAGCCGGCGTCGGGGACGATCGACGCGCCGCTGCGCCGCGAGGAGATCGGGCGCGAGTCCTATATGCGGGTGGTCGCCTTCGACGCGCCGGGCGCTCAAGGCTCGCAGAGCCGCTATCGGACGCTGGGCGCCAATGACCAGGGGGCTGTGGTCGAGCTGGAGCCGTTGACCGGGCGGATGCACCAGCTGCGGGTCCATATGGCCCATCTGGGTCGGCCGCTGATCGGGGATGTTCGCTATGGCGGGGCGTTGACGACAGAGGTTGGGCCGGCGCCGCGCCTGATGCTGCACGCCTTCAAGCTGAGTTTTCCTCATCCCGAGGGCGGAACGACGACGGTGGAGGCGCCGCCGCCGGCCGATTTCGCAGGTTTGCGTTCTGCCTTGGGTCTCTAGACGGAACGCTCCGGCTCAAGCAACGCTATCTCCGTCAAAGGGAGACAACGCCATGAAGCGCCTCGCCATTCTCAGCCTCGCCGCCTCGACCCTCGCCCTGGCCGCCTGCGCCAGCCTGGCCCCTTACGGCGCCCAGCGCGCGCCGGGCGGGCAGGGGTATTCGGAGCAGCGGATCGAGTCGAACCGGTATCGCGTCACCTACAACGGCGTCGGCGCGCCGGGCGCTGTGGCGGATTACGCCCTGGTGCGGGCCGCGGACCTGACCACAGATCAAGGCTATGACTGGTTCGAAGTGACCCAAAGCTGGACCGACGGTCGTCCTGGCGGCGCGGGCGGGGTGCGGCCCAGCGTCTCCATCGGCGGCGGCTCCAGCCGGTATGGCGGTTATTCGTCCTCGGGCGTCGGGGTGGGTCTGGGCCTGAACTTCAGCGGGCCCAGCCCGACCTCGACCTCGCTGGAGATCGTCATGGGGCGGGGCGCAAAGCCCGACCGTCCGAACGCCTATGACGCCCGGTCGGTGCAGGCCTCGATCCCGCGCTGATCAGCGGCCTCTGGTCAGGGCGCGATATTCGACCAGCCGCTCCTTGTCGCGCCGCACCTGGTCGCCCACGGTATTGTCCACGTCCAGCGAGGCGTAGCGGACCCAGCCCTCCGCCCCCAGCTTGTCCTGGATCGCCTGGGCGGGCGTCTGCCAGCGGAAATAGGACAGCCAGGACACGCCGCCGGCCAGCAGGACGGCGATGATCTGAAGGATGCGGAAGCCGATCTCGTTGGCCTGTGGTGCGGGCAGGAAGGCGAAGAAGATCAGCCAGATCAACAGCACCGTCGGCGCGGTGATCCGCCCGAACCAGCGCATCCAGTAGCGCTCGCGCCGGACGCGCCACAGCTCCATCTGGATGAACTTCTCCAGATATTCCATCCGCGCCCCGATCCACATGACCAGACGCGTCAGATAGAGGGCGCGCTGGCCCCAGGCTTTGCCGTCCATCTGATAGGTGGTCTCGGCCTGATCCGACAGGGCGCGGGCGTTGGTGAACAGGTTCTGCAGCTCCCGTGTCCGCTGCACGATCTCGCGCGACAGCTCGTAGGAGTCGTTCTCCAGCCCGAAGCGGTACTGGATGAACAGGATGGTCGAGACGCCGAAGAAAATTCCGCCTGTGATGAGCATGGCCAGGACGCTCAGGCCCAGGCCGGCTGGTTGGCCCCCGGCCCAGTCCGCGAACAGGGTCGGGCCCATTTCAGCCAGGACGGCGAAGGCGATCATGGCCAGGGCCTGGGTCAGTCGCTTGATCCCGACATGGACGCATAGGGCGCGGAAGATGCGCCGCCCATAGGCGTGAACCCGACCGCGGATGTCGCGGTCCGCCGGGAACCGTTCCTCGATCTGGCGCGCGAACAGGACGTGGAAACGGTCGGGCTTCTTCTCGTTCTCCCAGAAGGGAAAGATCTCGAGCGGCTGGTTGAAATAGAGATCGATATTGCCCGAGATCTTGGCGATCGAGGCGTCGTCCAGGGTGAAATAGTCGCTTTCCTGGATGGGGCGCAGCACGCCTTCATCGGACACGGCCGGGGTGTCGCTGGGCGTCGGTGTCGGCGGCGCGGTGCGCGGAGCCTCCGCCGGAGCCTCGGCCAGATCGTGCGGCTGCTCGGCGGTCGACGGTTCCGGTTCGGCGACGGGTGGCGGCGGCGTCATCGTCGGTGCGATCACCGGGCTCTGGCTGTCTTCCTGCGACATGACTTGGCTTCCCCCAAACCGCTGACGGCTCATCTTGGATATCGCCGTTAACCGTGTCCGAGGGCAAGTGAAGTTTCGGTCAGACCGGTGTGACGGTGCGGGAGGCTTCGCTTTCGGCGGCGGCGGCGTATATAGCGCCGGATCATGACACGGTTTCTTCTCGTCGCCGCCGGCGGAGCCCTGGGCTCGATGGCCCGGTTCGGCCTCGGCCTTCTGGCCGCCCGGCTGGCCCCGAACGCCACATGGCCGATGGGCACTTTCGCGGCCAATGTTCTTGGCGGTCTGGCCATGGGGCTGCTGGTCGGCTGGCTGGCCTTCAAGGGCGGCGCGCAGCAGGAGACGATCCGCCTGTTCGCCGCCGTCGGCGTGCTGGGCGGTTTCACCACCTTCTCCTCCTATTCGCTGGAGGCGGTGATGATGATCGAGCGCCGAGATTACGCCCTGGCCGCCGCCTATGTGATTGGCTCGGTGGTCCTGGCCGTCGTCGCCCTGTTTATCGGCCTGATGGTCGCCCGCCGCGCCTTTGGAGCCGCCCTTTGACCGACCAGCCCCCCATTGAGGACGCGCCCAAGCGCGAAGTCCTGACCATCTATGTCGCCGAGGACGAGGACGGCATCCGTCTGGACCGCTGGTTCCGCCGCCGCTGGCCGCACCTGTCGAACATCCAGGTGCAGAAGATGGCCCGCAGCGGCCAGATCCGCGTGGACGGCGCCCGGATCAAACCCGAAGGCCGCCTGACCGCCGGCGCCGCCGTGCGCGTGCCGCCGATCCCCGACGACACCTCGCGCCAGGCCGGGGATCTGCACACCCTGTCGGAACGCGACATCGCCTTCGCCAAGTCGCTGGTCCTCTATGAGGATGACATGGTGATTGCCATCAACAAGCCGCACGGCCTGGCGGTCCAGGGCGGCACCAAGACCAGCCGTCACGTCGATCGTCTGTTGTCGGCATGGGGCGAGGGGATGGACCGGCCGCGCCTGGTTCACCGTCTGGACCGCGACACCTCGGGCGTCCTGCTGCTGGGCAAGGGGCCGGAGGCGGCCAAGCGGCTGGCCGGCGCCTTCGCCCGTCGTCAGGCCAAGAAGACCTATTGGGCCATCGTCATCGGCAATCCGAAACCCTATTCGGGCCAGATCGACATGCCGCTGAAGAAGACCGGCATCAACGACTTCGAGATGATGCGCCCGGCGGAGCGCAAGGATCCCAAGGCCGAGCCGGCCGAGACGGCCTTCAGCACGGTGTCGCGCGCCTCGCACCGCGCCTCTTGGATGGCCCTGCGCCCCTTCACCGGCCGGACCCACCAGCTGCGCGCCCATATGGCGGGCATCGGCCATCCGATCCTGGGCGATCCCAAATACGGGGATGAGAAATCCAGGGAACTGTCCGGCCCGCTGAAGCTCCAGCTTCACGCCCGCAGCATCGAACTGGACCACCCGCGCGGCGGCCTATTGAAGGTCACCGCGCCCCTGAGCCCCGAAATGAAGGCCGGCTTCGCCCACTTCGGCTTCTCCGAGGACGAGGCGGAGGACGATCCGTTCCTGGGCGTGAAAAGAATTCGATGACGAGAGGCGCCGAACTCCAGATCGAGCGAGCCAAGGCCCTGGCCGCCGGCGGGCGGCTGGACGAAGCGTTGGACGTGCTGGCGGCGGTCGTCGAGGAACCGGATGCGCCCTGGCAGGCCCTATCTGTTTACGCAGATGTGCTGAAGCGGGCGGGACGCCTGGCAGACAGCGCGGCTATTTCCCTTCGACTGATCGAGGTTCGGCCCAATAGCGTGCCTGCGAGGCATAATCTGGCTTCCACACTGGGAGATCTGGGACGTGCAGCAGAGGCAGAAGCTGCGTGTCGCGACGCCATGGCCATTGGCGGGGATGCGCCGGAGACCTGGCTGGTGCTGGCGCGTGCGTTGCAGATGCAGAGCCGGTTCAAGGAAGCCGAAGACGGCTACCGTCAGGCGTTGAAGCGCCGACCTGGCTATGGCGACGCGCTGCGGGATTTGAGTCAGCTGATCTGGATGCGCGACGCGGATCTGGACGCGGCCTGCGCACCGTTGGACGCCGCCATAGCCGCGTCGCCAAATGCGCCACTGCTACGCCAGATCAAGGCACGGTTACTGGAATATGCGGGTCAGACGGAGCGGGCTTATCGCACGCTAATCGCCGGGCCGATGGACGGGCCAGCGGAGTTGGCGGCGGCGCAGGCTTGCCTAACCCTGGATCCACGCCGAGCACTAAGCCATGCAGACCGTGCGGCGGATCTGGCGGGCGGCGCGGTTGCGGCGATCACGGTGACGCAGATCGAATGTTTGCTGGCGCTAGGCGAGGCCGAGGCGGCGCTGGCGCCGATCAAGGCGCTACGCGACCGCGAACCGTTGAATCAGCATGTGCTGGCCTTTCAGGCTACGGCCTGGCGGATGCTGGGCGACGCCCGTTATGGCGCAATGTACGATTACGACGCTTTCGTGCGCGCCTATCAACTGGAGGCGCCGCAGGGGTGGGCGTCGTTGGACGATTATCTAGCCGATCTGGCGCGAGCGCTGCACGGCTTGCACACCTTGAAAACCCATCCGGTCGGTCAATCACTGCGTGGGGGATCGCAGACCGCCGCGCCGTTGGCTGAAAGCAATGATCCCGCGATCATGGCCTTCTTCCAGGCCATCGACCTGCCGATCCGCGACTATATGGCGGCGCTGGGTCAGGGAGGCGATCCTCTGAGGATGCGCAACACCGGCGATTATCGCATCCAGGGTAGCTGGTCAGTGCGGTTGCGGCCGAACGGGTTTCACGCCGACCATGTCCATTCGAACGGTTGGCTGTCGTCAGCCTGCCATATTGAACTACCGCCTGCAGTCGGTGGCGATGCGCGCGAGGGCTGGTTGCGGTTTGGCGCGCCGCCCGGCCTGGACCTTGCCGCCGAATATCATGTGCAGCCTAAGCCGGGGACGTTGGTGCTCTTTCCTTCCTATATGTGGCACGGCACCCAGCCGTTCGGCGGCGAGGCGCCGCGCCTGACGTTGGCGTTCGATGTCGTGCCTGCCTGATTCCAACGGATCTCCGATGACTGACAAACCCGTCCCGCGCCGCCCGCGTTTTGTTGAACAGTCGGCGGATCGAATCTCGCGCTTCTGGAAGGAGGCGGGCGTCGCCCCCCATTCCGACGGCGGCTGGGCCGTGCTGCTGGATAGGCGGACGCCCAAGACGCCGGCCAAGGCGCCGTTGGTGCTGCCGACCGAGGCCGCCGCCCGACTTGTCGCCGATGAGTGGGCTGCGCAGGGCGAAATCGTCGAGCCGGCGACCATGCCCGCGACGCGACTGGCCTCGACTGCCATCGACCGGATCGGTCAGGCGCGCGAGCCGGTGGCGGATGAGATCGCGGCCTACGCCGGGTCGGACGTGGTCTGCTATCTGGCCGAACACCCGACGCCGCTGGTCGAGCGCCAGCAGCGCGAGTGGGGACCGTGGCGCGACTGGGCGGGGCGCGAGATGGGGGTGGCGCTGGAGCCTGTCGCGGGCATCGTGCATCGACCGCAGTCGCCCGACGCCATCGCGCGGGTGAAGGCGCACGCCTTGTCCATGGACGATTTCCGCCTGACGGGGCTGGCGACGGCCGTGCCGTTGCTGGGGTCGGCGGTGCTGGCCCTGGCGGTGGAGCAGGGGGCGCTGGCGGGCGGCGTCGCCTTTGACCTGTCGCGGATCGACGAGCTGTTTCAGGAGGAACAGTGGGGCGTGGACGCGGAAGCCGCAGAACGCACTCAGGCGCGCCGCGCCGAGGCGGAACTATTGGACCGTTGGTTCAGGACGTTGGACTAGCCGTCGAGGCGGCGATGAGCGCGGCGCGTTCCTGATCGGTCAGATGGCGCCAGCGCCCCTCGGGCAGGTCGCCTAGCTCCAGCGGGCCGATGCGGATGCGGTACAGGTCGACGACCTCAAGCCCGACCAGTTCGCACATGCGGCGGATCTGGCGGTACTTGCCCTCGGTCAGGACGAAGCGCAGGCGTTGGGGTTCGATCTGGGTGACGCGGGCCGGCTTTAGGGGCTTGTCGTTCAGCACCAGGCCGTGGCGCAGGCGGCTGAGCTTTCCCTCGGTGATCACGCCTTCGACGACGACCAGATATTCCTTGTCGAGTTCGGACGCCGGGCCGATCACCGCCTTGGCCACCACGCCATCCGACGACAGCAGCAACAGGCCACGCGAATCCTCGTCCAGCCGGCCGATGGGGGGCAGGGAGGCGTCACGGGCCGGGGTCTCGCCCTCGCCGATGCGATTGGGCGTTTTCAGCAGGCGGACCGCGGGGATCTTGCCGGGGTCGGGCTGGCCTGAGACGTAGCCGACCGGCTTGTGCAGAACCAGGGTCATGCCGGAGGCCAGTGAGGCTTGGGCCGTGTCGTTCAAGGTCAGGGTCTGGCCCGGCTCGATCTTTCGCCCGGCGTCGCTGATGGTCTCGCCGTCGATGGAGACCAGGCCTTCGGCGATCAGGCTCTCGGCCTCACGGCGCGAACAGACGCCGGTCTGGCCCAGCCATTTGTTCACGCGAACGGGTTCGTCGCCGTCATAGGTGCGGGTGAAGGCCATCGGATTCCGTCGCTCAGTCGATGCCGCTCTCTAGAGCCGGGTGGTGATGCGAGCAAGCCGATCCAGCGCGACAGGATCACGAGGCCTTCAGCCCTGGGCGGGAAAGGTTGATCTCGACATCACTTTCACTATATCAGGCGGCATTCCACAAACGATCCAGAATGCGGGACGGCCAGCGCCGGACCCGTCGATTTTCGTTTTTCTGGTCATTCGTGTCGATGGTTCGGCGACCCCCGTCGTTGGATCTGGATCTTTATTGAAACCCTAGAAGGAGACGTCTTGTACGCTCAAAGCAAATCTTCCGCCGGACCCCGTCGCACTGGTTACAATCGTCCTGTTCCGACCCGACTCCGCATGGGGCTGGTGATGCGACGTGACATGGAATTCGGCGAACTGGGCGACGTCGAAGGCGCGCTGCGGGCTGAAGGCGTGGGCCTGGCCCCGATCTCGACCGGCGACGCCAGCCTGGTCACCGGCGGCGTCACCGTGCTGGCGACGGCGACGGCGACAGATATCGTCGAAGGGCGGTTGCGGGGGCTGGTCGTGCCAGGCGGTTCGCAGGATGAAGCTTCGTTGGCCGCTGTGCGGTCGCTGATCGATCTGGCCCGCGCCAATGACCTGTTGGTGATCGCCTTCGCCGACGGCGTGGCTGTGGCGGCCGAAAGCTTCGGCGTCGAAGCAGAGGCGCACGGCGCTATGTTCAAGGCCGGCAAGGCGATCCTGCTGAACGAGCGCGCCGATTTATCGGCCGCCGTCTCGGTCCTGTGATCAGGCGCTTCTGAACAGAAGCATCAGATTGTTGGCCGGCATCTGCACCCGACGCGTGGCGGCTAGGCCATGCGATCGGGCCAGGGCCTCGACCGCCTCGCGGTCGCGCAGGCCCCAGGCCGGGTCGCGCGCCTTCAGACTGTCGTCGAAGGCGGAGTTCGATTCCGCAAGCGGGACCTGCGCCTCGCGATAGGGTCCGTAGAGGGCCAGAAGACCGCCGGGGCGTCTCAGCACGCGGCCGGCCAGATCCATCAGCCCCTCGGTCGCCGACCAGGGGCTGATGTGCGTCATGTTCGCGCAGTAGACGGCGTCGAAGCCGTCCAGCGGCCAGGTCTGCGGATCGACCATGTCGAGCGCGAGCGGTGCTCTCAGGTTCGATGGGCCGGTGCGCCTCCAGGCCGAGATGCTGGCGCGCGCCTCTGGGCTGGGATCGCTGGGCGTCCAGTCGAGGTCCGGCAAGGCCGAGGTGAAGGTCAGGGCGTGTTCGCCCGAGCCTGCGGCGATCTCCAGCACCCGTCCCCGTGCAGGCAGATGCGCCCGCAGCACGTTCAGAATCGCTTCGGCGTTCCGTCGGGCGGCCGGCGATGACAGGGCCCCGTCAGGCAGGGCGGCGAGCGTGTCGAGGGTCTGCATGTCCTCTCTTTAGCCGTCGTGGATGGGGAAGGGGAGGCGAGGCTCGCGTTGTTGTTCGCCTTGTTGGCGCATCGGGTTGTTTGAGGCTTAATCAATCGTTTATGTCTGCTTGCGACGTTAAGTGATTGGTAACTGCGATGCGGCGCGCGCTTCATATCGGATTGTTCATCGGCACCGTCCTGGGGATGTCCGCCTGCGCGTCGCAATATGACGCCGATGGCCGGGCGGTTTCCGGCGCCTATGGCTCGCTCGAGGCTGGCCGGGCGGGCTGAGGCCGAAGGAAAACATGGCGTAAACCCGCGTCCTCCTCTAGTATCTCTGGGCGGACGCCGTCTGTCGCGCCGCGTTGGTCTCCAAAAACCCCTAGATGTTACTCATCGCTATTGTCGTCGTTCTGCTCCTCGTGGTGCTCAACGGCCTGTTCGCCATGACCGAATTGGCGGTCGTTTCGTCCCGGAGGTCGAGACTTCAGAGCCGAGCGGAGAGGGGGGACCGCGGCGCGCGTAAGGCGTTGAAACTGGCTGAGGAGCCGACCCAGTTCCTGTCGGCCGTCCAGGTGGGCATCACCTTGATCGGCATTCTGGCGGGCGCCTACGGCCAGGCGACCATTGCCGGCGAGCTGGACCGGATTCTTGAGGCGGCTTTCCCGGCCCTGGCGGCCTATGCGGAAATCTTCTCCACCGCCCTGGTGGTTGTCTGCATCACCTATATCTCCTTGATCGTCGGCGAACTGGTGCCCAAGCGGCTGGCCCTGATCTTCCCCGAGACGATCGCGTCGAAGATGGCGCCGCCGATCTCGACCCTGGCGATTGCGTTGAAACCCTTCGTGCTGCTGTTGACGGCCTCGACCTCGGGTATCCTCAAGCTGCTGGGCGTCAAGGACCGCGACGGTTCGGACGTCACCCAGGAAGAGGTGGCGACCATCCTGGCGGAAGGCACCTCCGCCGGCCTGATCGAACCCGAAGAACAGGTGATGATCGAAGAGATCCTGCGCCTGGGCGACCGGCCCGTTCGCGTCGCCATGACGCCGCGCCACGAGGTCTACTGGATCGCACTGGACGACCCCGAGACGGTCCTGCGCGAGGAGATCAGAACCTGCCCCTATTCCCGGATCGTCGTGGCGCGCGAGAGCGACGTCGATAATCCGCTGGGCGTGGTCCACAAGAAGGATCTGCTCGACGCCCTGCTGACCGACGGCAAGTTCGATATCGAACCCCTGGTCGCCGAACCGGCCTTCATCCCGCAGTCGACCTCGGTCCTGAAGGCTCTGGAGATCCTGAAGGGATCGCGCATCCACATGGCCTTCATCGTCGATGAGTATGGCGCCTTCGAAGGCGTGGTCACGGCGACTGATATTCTGGAGATGATCGCCGGCGACTTTGACGAGGGCCATGACGAGGAACAGGCCTGGGTCCACCAGCGCGCGGACGGCAGCTGGCTGGTGGACGGCCAGACCGATCTGGACGACCTGGCGGACACCCTGGGCGAGAACTTCGGCGAACACGAAGGCTTCCACACCGTCGCCGGCCTGGTCCTGCACCAATTGTCGCGGGTTCCGGACGAGGGCGAGGTCCTGCAGATCGGGCGATTCGAGGTCGAGGTCGTCGATATGGACGACCGTCGCATCGACAAGCTGATCTTCAAGGAACTGGTGAAAGCGGAAGCCGAGCGCGAGGCGATCGCCGCGCATCTGGGCGACTGAACCGCAAGTGTCACATCGCCCTTGAAATGACGGGCGGCGTCGGGCATACGCCCCCCTCTGGCGAACGCACGGACCCGAGGGTTCGGGCGGTTGTCTAGGAGTTTAGCTCAGCTGGTAGAGCACCGGTCTCCAAAACCGGGGGTCGTGGGTTCGAGTCCCCCAACTCCTGCCAATCCCCCCTGTCGCTTCCGGATGGGACTTCCCATCTGGGGCGACAGGAACAATTGTGTGAAGAGCAACTGATGGCCAAGGCCAAATCTCCCGGCAAGCGGCCCCAGGCGGGCGCCAAGCCCCAGACGGCTGCGGCCGCCGCCGCTATCACCGTTGATGCGCCCGCGCCCAAGAAGCCGCGTACGAGCCCTGGCGACTTCTACAAGCAAGTCATGGCCGAGGGCCGCAAGATCGTGTGGCCGAGCCGCAAGGAGACCTGGATCACCTCGGTGATGGTCTTCATCATGGTGGTCATCGCCGCCATCTTCTTCTGGGTGGTCGATACCGGTCTCGGTTTCGCCTTCCGCTACATCATCGCTCTCGGATCCTGAGAAAGACGCGCCCATGACCGATGCAGCGCCCGCAAAGCCCGCCAATCCGCGCCACAAGTGGTATATCGTCAACGCCTACTCGAACTTCGAGAAGAAGGTGGCGGAGCAACTGCGCGACCAGGCCAAGCAGCAAGGCCTGGAAGACGCCTTCTCCGAAATCCTGGTTCCGACCGAGGACGTCGTCGAGATCCGTCGCGGCCGCAAGGTGAACTCGGAACGTAAGTTCTTCCCCGGCTATGTGCTGGTGAAGATGGAAATGACCGACCAAGCCTATCACCTGGTCAAGAACACGCCGAAGGTCACGGGCTTCCTGGGCGCCGCCGGCGGCACCAAGCCCCTGCCGGTTTCGGAACGTGAAGTTCAGAACATCATCGGCCAGGTGGAAGAGGGCGTTGAACGTCCGAAGCCCACGATCCGCTTCGACATCGGCGAGAAGGTCAAGGTCATCGACGGTCCGTTCGCCAGCTTCGACGGTTCGGTCGAGAGCGTCGACGAGGAACAGGCCCGCCTGCGCGTCGCCGTGTCGATCTTTGGTCGCGCCACCCCGGTCGAACTGGAATACGCCCAGGTGGAGAAGGTCGCGGGCTGAGGCTCACGCACCCTTCGAGATTTGAAGCCGCGTCCGAAAGGGCGCGGCTTTTTTCTTGTCGTCTCCGAATGGGGGGCAGGGCGCGTGTTGTCTTCCACTCGCGCCTGCTGGATGTTTCATCCCGTCAGGGGGAGGATGTGATGTCGGTCGATAGGATCCATGTCGGCGGCTGCGCCTGTGGCGCGGTGCGCTATCAGGTCGAGGGCGAACCGATCTTCGTCAACAACTGCCACTGCCGCCTGTGCCAGAGGCAGACTGGGTCCACATCCGTGGTCAACGCCTTCTATGAGACGGAACGGCTGACCCTGATCGAAGGCGAACTGTCCGATCACACCGTCACGGCGGGCAGCGGCGGACCGCATGTCATACGGCGTTGCAAATCCTGCGGGGTGGCCGTTTGGAGCCACTATCCCCGTCTGGGGCGGCTGGGCGCCGGCGTGCGGGTCGGCACGCTGGATCAGCCCGGCGACTTTAGGCCTGACGCCATCATCTTCACCGAGAACGCCATGCCCTGGGCGGTCTTCCCGGACGACATCCCCGTGTTCGAGACGGTCTATGACCAGACGCAGCTTTTGCCGCCCGAGCGGGTCCAACGGCTGACGGCCTTGATCGAGCGGCGCAAGACGGGTGAGGGCTGAGGCGGAGCGCTGCGTTCGACCTCCGTTTGCCTTTCCGCCCCCCCTCTGTTACACGCGCGCCTTCGCTCGGCGGGCCTCGGCTTGTGGAGCGTCAAATCCGTGGGAGGCAGCCATGCCGCACCACGGCTCACCGGCCCGCCGTTAAGTCGTCGGGTCATTCATAGGAGAGACCAATGGCCAAGAAGATTCTCGGCTATATCAAGCTGCAAGTGCCGGCCGGTTCGGCCACGCCTTCGCCCCCGATTGGCCCGGCTCTGGGTCAACGCGGCGTGAACATCATGGGCTTCTGCAAGGAGTTCAACGCGCGCACCGAAAAGGAAGCCAAGGGCACCCCGCTTCCGACCGTGATCACCGTCTATCAGGACAAGTCGTTCACCTTCATCACCAAGACGCCGCCGGCGACCTGGTACCTGAAGCAGGCCACGGGCCTGAAGTCGGGTTCGAAGCTGGTCGGCCGTGAAGTCGCCGGCAAGATCACGCAGGCGCAACTGCGCGAGATCGCCGAAAAGAAGATGAAGGATCTGAACGCCAACGACCTCGACGCGGCGGCCAAGATCATCGAAGGCTCCGCCCGCGCGATGGGCCTCGAAGTGGTGGAGGGCTAAACCATGGCCAAGCAAACCAAGGCTCAAAAGGCCCGCACCGGCGTCACCCAAGACCTGCTGCCGTTCACCGACGCCATCAAGCTGGCCAAGGAAAACGCCAAGGCCAAGTTCGACGAATCCCTGGAGATCTCGGTCAACCTGGGCGTCGATCCGCGTCACGCCGACCAACAGGTCCGCGGCGTCGTCAACCTGCCGTCGGGCACCGGCCGTGACGTTCGCGTCGCCGTCTTCGCCAAGGACGCCAAGGCCGCCGAAGCCACCGCAGCCGGCGCTGAACACGTCGGCGCTGAAGATCTGTACGAAAAGATCGCCGGCGGCTTCATGGAGTTCGACCGCGTGATCGCGTCGCCGGACATGATGGCCCTGGTCGGCCGTCTGGGTAAGGTGCTGGGCCCGCGCGGCTTGATGCCGAACCCGAAGGTCGGCACCGTGACCCCGAACGTGGCCCAGGCCGTCAAGGACGCCAAGGGCGGCGCCGTCGAGTTCCGCGTCGAGAAGGCGGGCATCGTCCACGCCGGCATCGGCAAGGTCTCGTTCACCCAGGACGCCCTGGAAGCCAACGTGAAGGCCATCGTGGACGCCCTGGTGCGTTCCAAGCCGGCCGGCGCCAAGGGCACCTATGTGAAGCGCATCAGCCTGTCGACCACGATGGGCCCGGGCTTCAAGGTCGATCCGGCCTCGCTGGGCGCCTAATCCGCCTGCGTCGAAAGACGAACGGTATTGAAGAGCGGCGGGGAGCGATCCTCGCCGCTTTTTTCTTGTCTGGAACCAGACTGCGCGGCAGGGTGTCGTCTCTAACTGGGGGTTTAAGATGCGACACGTTTTCGGCGGGCTGATGCTGGCCCTTACCCTGTTCTGCGCGCCCGCCGCGCTGGCCGAGACGCGCGACGACAGCGCCGCCCGGCTGGCGCTCGCAAACAAGTTCGTCTCTCTGATGCAAGGGGAGGAACTGGGCGCTGCCTTGGGTCAAATGACCTCCATGATGATGCCTGCTGAGCTCGAAGGCATGTCTGAGGATGAGGCGGCAAAGTTCCGCGCGGTCATGGGCGAAATGACGGCTCGCATGATGCCGCGCATGTTCGAGGTGATGGCGCCGATCTATGCCGATATCTTCACGCTGGAGGAACTCCAGGCCCTCGTGGACTTCTACCAAAGCGACATCGGCCGCTCCATGGTCACCAAGAGCTATCAGGCCGCGCCGCGTTTGGCCGAGGCGATCCAGTCGATCATGCCGGAGATCATGGCCGACATGGGCAATATTCTTTGCGACGAATTCGAATGCACCGCCGAACAGCGGCGTGAGCTGAAGGCGGCCATGGCTGAGGCCGCAAGGAACTGACCTGGCGCAGCACCGAGGGACGTCGCGTCAGACCTGCATGAAGGTGCGGCGGGCGAAGGCTGCGGCGGCGGGGATCGAGGCCCCGCCGCCGGTTGTCTTCAGTATGCCGCTGTGAAGCGGGCGCGGCTGTGGTTGTGCTGTTCCAGTTCGTCCACCATGGCGATGGCGTAGTCGGCGAAGCTGATGCGGCTTTCGCCCTTGTTGTCCGTGATCAACTGGTCTTCGCCGGTGCGGAAAACGCCCAGGCGGGGGCCTTCTTCGATGAAGGCGGCCGGGGAGAAGAAGGTCCAGTCGATCTGGGTCTCGCCACGCAGGGCGTCCAGGAAGACGATGCCGCCTTGGGCGAAGATCTTCCATTCTTCAGGAAATTCGGGCGTGTCGATCAGGCGGACGCCGGGGGCGACCTCCAGGCTGGCGGCGCCGCCCGTGACCAGAAGACGGCCGACCCCGGCGGTCTTCAGCGCGCCGAGCAGAGTCGCAGCGGGCACGTCGAAATGCAGGGCGCTGATTACCGTGTCCGAGCCCTTGATGATCTCGGCTAGGGCGACGGCGTCCGAGGCGTCGCCTGCGGTCGGGGTGACGCCGGGCGCGGCAGGAATGGTTTCGGGCTTGCGCGCGACGGCCACGACGGTATGGCCACGCGCGGCCAGTTCCTTCGTGATTTCCGAACCGGCGCGACCGCTGGCGCCGAGGACTGCGACCTTCATGGAATTCTCCTATTGGTTTCCAATAGTGACCTGGTGCGCTATGGATATCAGTCATGCAAGACGGCACCTTTTCCTCACCTGGTCACCTGTTGGAAACCCGCCTACGCGGCGACGTGTTTTCCTCCGCCTGCCCCACGCGGCAGCTTCTGGATCGGATCGCGGATAAGTGGAGCACCCTGATCCTGATCGTGCTTGGCGAGGGGCCGGCACGGTTCAATGCGCTGAAGCACAGGATCGACGGCGTCTCGCAGAAGATGCTGAGTCAGACGTTGAAGTCGCTGGAGCGGGACGGCCTGATTTCGCGCTCTGTCGTGCCCACCGTGCCGATATCCGTGACCTACGCCGTAACGCCTTTGGGTCGTTCGCTTATGGCGGCGCTGCAGTCGATGATCGATTGGGCCGAGACGCGGATGGACGAGGTGGAGGCGGCGCAGATCGCCTATGACCGTCATGCGGACCGAAGGTCGTCCGGACCGACCTGAGTCTTTTTCGGCGCATCTAGAACGGCCCGATCACCGTTGCGTTGTTCCCCTACTGCAAAGGGGAGCAAGATGTTCGGCTTGGGTAGATCGACGCGTGATACGCGCATGGACCACGGAGGGGGCGATCAACTGCGGAGCCTGGGGGATCAGACCGGCCAAGCCCTTCAGATCGCGCAGAGGTTCGCCCTGGGCTTCGCCTCGGGGGCGACGACAATGGTGTTGGTGATCGTCGCCGGCGTGTTCCTGGCCATTGAGCCCTGCAAGTCACGCGAAGGTCTGTTGTCATTGGTTCCGATGGGAAGACGACCGCGCCTGCGGGAAGTGCTGAACAGTTGCGGCCGTGCCCTGAAGGGGTGGCTGAAGGCGCAGCTGTTCTCGATGGTGCTGGTCGGCGTCCTGACCGGGACGGGTTTGGCGCTGATCGGGGTGCCGTCCGCCGTGGGTCTTGGGTTGTTGACCGGCGTGGCGCAGTTCGTGCCCATCGTCGGGCCCATTGTTTCCGCCATACCGGCGGTTCTGGTCGGCGCGACCCAGGGGTGGGAGACGGCGCTTATGACCTTGGCCCTCTATGTCGTGGTGTCTCAGCTCGAGAGCAATTTCATCACCCCCATGGTTCAGAAGAATGTCGCCAATCTTCCCGTGGTGCTGGGTATCTTCGCCGTCGTGGGAATCGGCGCCCTGTTTGGACCTCTGGGGATCTTGTTCGCGACCCCTCTGGCGCTGGTGTTGCACACGGTCGTCACCATGCTCTACCGGCAGGATTTTCTGGGCGATACAAACGCAGAAGCGCCGGGGCAGCCATGACCTTCCTTCATCGTCACCGTCTACTTGACGTTGCGGGCCGGATGACGTTTGGGAAGGCGCGCGATCAGGGGATCGTCGTCTCGGCACGTATGGTCATAGGCAGCGGGCGAGGAACGTCGTCGCGCGGCTGGCGTCTTGATCGCCGATCGTCGGAGGGGAACTGAGGGATGGCCGGCGGAACCAAGCGAACAGAGCGATCGGAAACCCGCCAGGTGGCGGCTCTGCCCTGGCGAATGGAAGATGGCGAGCATCGTATTCTGATGATCACGTCGCGCGAGACGCGGCGCTGGGTCATTCCCAAAGGCGGCCGGATGCTGGGAAAGACCGACCCGGAGGCGGCTGTTCAAGAGGCGATGGAAGAGGCGGGGGTCAAGGGCGAGATCGACGAGCGGGCGATCGGCGTCTTTCGCTACGCCAAAGGCCTCAAGGACGGCGGCCAGCGTCGCTGCGTGGTCTCGGTCTATCCTTTGCAAGTGCTGATCCAACTGGGCCACTGGCCCGAGGCCCATCAGCGGGAACGACGCTGGATGACGCCTGCGGAGGCCGCGGCTTCGGTTCAGGAACCTGATCTTGCCGCCTTGATCCTCGGATTCACCGCCACCCTGCCAACGGATGAACAGCTGGCTTGATTTCGCCGGTGCGCCGCTGTAAGAGCGCCGCTTCCCGTCAGAGGTTTATGCCTTTGACGGTCCTGTCCGAGAACTTCGGGGCGTGGGGGTCACCCAGGCCATAACTGTCAGAGAGCCCTCTGACGCCGTGGGGAGATGGGGACGCGAACCTGCGCTGTCAGCCCGCATTCCGGGACGGACGCCGTCAGACGCATCCTTCGGACAATACGACCGGCCTGAACGCTGTGCAGCGATGCGCGGCGCTTTGGTCAATCCGCTGTCGGGAATAAGCCCGGCGGCGAATGCCAAGACTGGAGACCGCAATGGACCGCGCACAAAAGGCCGAGTCGATCGAGACGCTCAAGGGCGTATTCGCCGACGCCGGCTCCGTGGTCGTGACCCACAACCTGGGTCTGACCGTTGCGGAAATGGAAGATCTGCGCGGCCGTCTTCGTAAAGAAGGCGGCGCGTTCAAGGTGGTCAAGAACCGCCTGGCGCTGAAGGCGCTCGAAGCCGAAGAAGGCAGCGACTACCACGGCCTGTTCAAGGGGCCCGTGGGCATCGCCTACGCCGAGAACCCCGGTACGGCCGCCAAGGTCGCCACCGAGTTCGCCAAGGCCAATGATCGTTTCAAGATCATCGGCGGCTTCATGGGCGAAACCGTCGTCGACGTGAAGGGCGTGGAAGTTCTTTCCAAGCTCCCGACCCTCGACGAAGTCCGCAGCCAAATCATCGGCCTGCTCAATGCGCCCGCGACCAAGATCGCCGGCGTGCTGCAAGCACCCGCCGGTCAGCTGGCTCGCGTGTTCAACGCCTACGCCACCAAGGAAGCCGCGTAAGCGGCACAGCCTTTCATCTCTGCATCACTCCCTAATCCCAATCCTCCGAAGGAAAACTGACAATGGCTGACCTCGCCAAGATCGTCGAAGACCTGTCCGCTCTGACCGTTCTCGAAGCTGCTGAACTGTCGAAGCTGCTTGAAGAAAAGTGGGGCGTCAGCGCCGCTGCTCCCGTCGCCATGGCCATGCCGGCCGGTGGTGGCGCTGCTCCGGCTGAAGCCGCCGAAGAGCAAACCGAATTCACCGTCGTCCTGATCGACGGCGGCGACAAGAAGATCAACGTGATCAAGGAAGTCCGCGGCGTCCGTTCGGACCTGGGTCTGAAGGAAGCCAAGGACCTGGTCGAAGGCGCTCCGCAGAACGTCGTCGAGAACGTCTCCAAGCAAGCCGCCGACGAAGTCGCCAAGAAGCTGACGGAAGCCGGCGCCAAGGTTCAGATCAAGTAAGATCTGACTTTCGGCATTTGCTGAATATCGGAAAGGCCCGGCGGGAAACCGCCGGGTCTTTTCTTTTGGGGGCCTATCGCGCTTCGCGCTACTTGAGGCCGTTGGCGAGGATCAGTCCTGCCGTGAGTAACGGGCGAAGAAGGTCCACATGGCTTCGTTGTCGGCGACCCAGCTGTGGCCGCCGTCGCGGGTGATGCGGCCGACGACCTCGGCGCCGTCGCGGCAGTCGACGTAGCCTTCCTCATAGACCGAGGCCGAGACCCAGAGCGTCGGGCGGGTCGTGGCGCAGCCGTTCAACTGAGCCCAGCGCTGCTCGGCCGCGTGCATCGTATAGCTCCAGTAGGGCGCGCCGCCGCCCTGGATCGGATTGGTCGTGTCGGCGTCGCCGGCGAAGGCGATGACCGGCATGGGGCGGGACGGCCGGCAGGTGGCCGGGTCGGGCGCGTCAGGCGAGCCCTTGCCAGGGTTGCCCGCGCGCAGGCCGACGACCGGCGCAATGGCGGCGAAACGGTCGGCGGCCACACAGCCCAGCCAGGAGGTCATCCGACCGCCGCCCGACAGGCCGGTGGCGTAGACCCGGCTGTCGTCGACGCAGCCTTGGGACGCCAGTTCTTCGACGGTCTGGATCAGGAAGGCGACGTCGTCGGCGTCGTCTGGACCAGGTACTTGGCCGGTGATCGTCGGCACGCCCGGCACGTTCCAGACGAAGCCCCGTTCGACCGGGATGCCTGCGTCGGGCGCGGCGACGATGAAGCCGTGGCGGTCGGCGGTCTCGGCCAGGCTGGAAGCGTTCAGGATCGCCGCCCCCGTGCCGCCGCTGCCGTGCAGGACGAAGACCAGGGGCGCAGGCCGGGCGGGGTCGAAGCCGCGTGGAATATGGATCTGCACCGCGCGCCGGTCGGGACCGAAGGCGACGCTGCGGGTGGCGCCGGGTTCCCCGATCGCGCAGTCGGCCTTGGCGATGGAGCCGACACACAGGACGCTCAGGCCGATCGCCAGGGCTCCGAACCAATGTCTCATACTGTCGTCTCCTTTTGCTCCAGCGACAGGGTGAAGCGATTCCTGAAACGCTGTGGCGGGATCGGTCTGGCTTCCCATTTGTTACGCCTGAAAAGGAGATCCCCCTCAAATGAAAATCCTGACGGTTCTGACCTCGCACGATCAACTCGGCGACACCGGCAAGAAGACCGGCTTCTGGCTCGAGGAGTTGGCGGCACCCTATTATGCGATGAAGGACGCGGGCGCTGAGATCGTGCTGGCCTCGCCGAAGGGCGGTCAGCCGCCGCTGGATCCCAAGAGCGACGACGCGGACGCCCAGACCGAGGATACGCGCCGGTTCAAGGGCGACGCTGAGGCACAGGCCGCCCTGGCCGCGACCGTCGAGCTGGCGTCGGTGAAGGTCGAGGATTTCGACGCTGTCTTCTATCCGGGTGGGCACGGCCCGCTGTGGGACCTGGCGAAGGACGCCGATTCCATCGCCCTGATCGAAGCCTTCGCCAAGGCGGACAAGCCGACCGGTTTCGTCTGCCACGCGCCGGGCGTGCTGAAGTCGGTCCATGGACCGAACGGCAAGCCGCTGGTCGAAGGCCGCAGGGTAACGGGCTTCGCTAACTCGGAGGAAGAGGCGGTGGGCCTGACGGAGGTGGTGCCCTTCCTGGTGGAGAATGTGCTGAGCGCCAACGGCGGCGACTATTCCAAGGGGCCGGACTGGGGGTCGTATGTGCTGGTCGACGGCAAGCTGGTGACGGGGCAGAACCCGGGCTCGTCGCGTGAAGCGGCTGAGGCGCTGCTGGGGTTGTTGAAGTAGGACTCACCTCTCCGCGCGCGAAGGCGCGTGGGGAGGACCGGTCGCGCTTGCGACCAGGCGGGGGCGACTCCGACGGCGGTGACGACCACGCCAGCGTCAGACACCGCCTCGCCCCCACCTGGCGTTCGCTGACGCTCCCGCCTGTCCTCCCCGTCGGCCTTCGCCGACGGGGAGGTGACCGTTCTAGCGCTTCCTCGGCGCAAGGATGTCCGACAGGCGATCCGGCGTTCCCTCGATCCGTTCCAGGCGCGGATAGCGCAGGCCGTCGTGGTAGTCGAAGGCGACGGTGCGGAAGCGGTCGCCGGACTTGATCAGCAGTTCGAGCGGGGCGTCGGTCCCCTTGGCGGCGGTGACGGCGTTGCGCAGCACCTCGGCCGAGCCGGCCTTGCCGTTGACCGCGACCAGGCTCCAGCCCGCGCCGATCCCCTGTTCGAAGGCGGGGCCGCCCCAGAGGACATTGGCGATCTTGTCGCCGGCCAGGGTGAAGCCCAGCGAATACTGGAAGTCGTTGGCCCAGCCGGTGTTGACGGCCTTCTCGTCGGCGGTGGGGGTGTCGGTATAGGTCAGACGCCAGCCGCCGCGCTCGATCCCCGCCAGGGGCGCGCGGGCGTCGGGGCCGACGGCGTCGAGCCGGTCGCGCAGGAAACCGGCCCAGTCGTGCGGGTGGACGGCGTTCAGGGCGGCGACGACCTGATCGAAGGTGTAGCCCTGGGGATCCCATTCGCCGTCGTCATGGCCGAAGAAGCCCTTGGCGAAGTCGTCGAGCGACTTGCGGCCGTTGGTCTGGGCCCGGATCAGGGTGTCGGCGTCCAGCCAGACCAGCAGGCTTTCGCGGTAGTAGTCGCCGGTGCCGCGCATCCATGACGGGAACTGGCCGGGCACGCGGTAGCCGAGGAGGTTGTGGTTGTTGGTGTCCTGAAGGGCGCGCCACTGACGGCCCGGCTGGTTGTCGTAGAAGGCGGCGACATTGGCCAGGGTGGCAAGGGCCACGCCCTTGGAGTGCAGGCCGGCGCGGGCGGCCAGGACGTCGCCCCAGTATTCGGTCTGGCCCTCATAGACCCACAGCAGGGTGTTCTGGGTCGGGACATTGTGGTTCGCGGTCAGTTCGTCCGCCGGGCGCATGAACTTGCCGTTCCAGGAGTGGGTGTACTCGTGGGGCAGCAGGCCCCGGTCGCCGGCGCTCTTGGCCCAGTCGGTGAAGAAGCCGGGGGCGCCGGTGTTCTCGGAACTGCGGTGATGCTCCAGGCCGATGCCGCCCATCTGATCGGTCAGGGCGAACAGGAACTCATAGTTGTCGAAGTGGCGGGCGCCGAACAGGCGGTCGGCCTGCTGGACCATGTTCTCGTAGAGTTTCAGCTGCTCGTCGGTGGCGGCGAGGCCCTTCTCCTCGTCGGCCAGCAGGTTCAGGTGGACCCGGTCACCGGTCGGGTCGATGTCGACGCGGCGGTAGTGGGCGCCGGCGAACATCGGGCTGTCGATCAGGGTGTAGAGGTCGGTCGTCTCGAAGGCGGCGATGTCGCCTTCGCGGGACGCCGTCGTCAGGGCCGTGCCGTAGTTCCAGCCGGCGGGCAGGACGACGGAGGCGGCGACGGGGATCTGGCGGCTGTAGTAGCCGGCCGGGTAGAGGATGGCCTTCTCCCACTGCAGATTGACCATGGCCGGGGTCATCAGGACGCGCCAGTTGGAGCTGTCCGGCTGGGTCAGCTGCTGGAAGGCCACCTCGATCTGGGTGACGCCCGCCGGGATGTCGAGGTGGAAGGCATAGGGCTCGAGGGTGTCGCGCAGCCACTCGATCCGCTGGCCGTTCGCCGTGACGGTCAGGCCGGCCAGCAGCTGGATCGGGCCGGTGTCGGCGTGGTTGCCGGGCAGGTATTTTGGATAGAGCAGGGTCAGGGGGCCGGGGCCGGCGACGGGGATGGTTTGGCGGACGCGGATGATGCGGCGGTCGAGGTCGGTGATGTCGGCCCGGTACTGGATGACGCCGGGATAGGGGGTGTCGGCAGGCGCCGGGATGGCCGGCTGAGACCGGGGCAGGGCCAGGGCGGCCTGGGTCGGGTCGGTGACGACGGGCGTGGACTGGAAGTCCTGGGCCAGGGCCGGGGCGGCGGCCATTAGGGCGGCGAGGCAGGCGGCGGCGGTCAGGCGGGTACGCGACATCAGGTCATCCGAGCGAGAGGGCAGGCACGCACCGTCGGGGAGCGGGGGAGAAGCGTCAAGGGACAGATGGTCACCTCCCCGCGCGCGGAGGCGCGCGGGGAGGACAGATCGCGCCAGCGATCAGGAGGGGGCGACTCAGAAAGTGGGGGTGAATCCAAGAGCGTCTGACACCGAGTCGCCCCCTCCTGGCGTTCGCTGACGCTCCCGCCTGTCCTCCCCGTCGGCTTTCGCCGACGGGGAGGTGAGTTGGGTTCAGTGCTTGCGGGGCGTGAGGATGTCGCCCAGGCGGTCGGGGGTTCCTTCGATCCGCTCCAGCCGCGGGTAGCGCAGGCCGTCGTGGTAGGGGAGGGTGATGGTCTTGTACTGGTCGCCGTCCTTGACGATCAGGGTGACGGAGACGGCCGGATCCTTGGCGGCGGTGATGGCCGAGGCGATGCGGTCGGGGTTGGAGGCCTGGCCGTTGACGGCGACGATGTCCATGCCCGGCACCAGGCCGGCGTCGAAGGCGGGGCTGCCCCACTGGACGCTGCGGATGGCGTTGTTCTCGCCGGTCTGGAAGCCCAGCGAATAGGTGAAGTCGTTGCGCTTGAACTCCCCGAACAGGGTCTTCTGATAGGCGGTCGGGGTCTCGGCATAGGCCAGGCGCCAGCCGCCGCGCGTCAGGCCGTCGAGGGGGGCGTGGGCGTCGGGGCCGGTCGCGTCGAGGCGGGCGCGCAGGAAGGTCGCCCAGTCGTTGGCGACGACGCCGTTCAGGGCCGCCACCACATCCTCGAAGGTGTAGGGCGCGGGTTCGAAACTGCCGTCCTGGACGCCGTAGAAGGCCTTGGCGAAGTCATCCAGCGACTTGCGGCCGCCGGTCTTCTCCCGGATCGTCGTATCGACGTCGAGCCAGATCAGCTGGCCTTCCGAATAATAGTCCTCGTCCCGCTGCCAGGCCAGCCAGGGCTTGGGCTGGCGCTGGCTGATGATCGGGTCGTTGGTGGTGTCCTGAAGGGCGCGCCACTGGCGGCCGACGCGGGCGTCATAGGTGGCGGCGGTCAGGGCCAGGGATTCCATCGCCTGGTCCTTGGTCAGCAGGCCCGAGCGGGCGGCGATCACCTCGCCATAGTACTGGGTCTGGCCCTCATAGACCCATAGCAGACTGTTCTGCATCGGGCTGTTGAAGTTGGGGACGAGCTGATCGGCGGGGCGACGCCATTTGCCGTCCCAGGAGTGGTTCATCTCGTGGCTGAGCAGGTCGCGGTCGCCGAGATGGGTGGCCCAGCCGGTGAAGAACTCCGGATCGACCGAGTTCTCGGAGCTGCGGTGATGCTCCAGCCCGATGCCGCCCAGCTTGTCGGTCATGGCGATCAGGAAGTCGTAGTGGTCGAAGTGTCGGGCGCCGTACAGCCGGTCCATCTGATCGACCAGATTGCGCAGGATCTGGATCTGCTCGTCGGTGGCCTCAAGGCTCTTGGCCTCGTCGGCGACGAAGTTGGCGCGAACGGGCGAGCGGCCGCCGGGGTTCAGGTCGATCTGGCGATAGTGGAGGCCGGCGAAGACCGGGCTGTCGACCAGGACCTCCAGATTGACCGGCTTGAAGGTCTGGACGCCGCCGTCCTTGGTCTGCGGCTCCAGCGCCGTTCCGAACTGCCAGCCGGTCGGGAACTTGACCGTCGGCTGGACCATGATGTTCCGCGACCAGTGGCCGGTGGGATAGAGCAGCATCTTCTCCCACTGGATGTTCAGCATCTCGGGCGTCATCGTCACCCGGCCCTGATTGCCGCTGGTCGGCGACAGGTGTTGCATGGTCACGGTCAGGCTGGTCGCGCCGGCCGGGACGGTCAGGTGGTAGGCGAAGGGCGAGAGGGTGTCGCGCACCCATTCGACGCGCTGGCCGTTCGCGGTGATCTCGATCCCGGCCAGCTGGGTGATCGGGCCGACCGGCCCGTGGTTGCCGGGCAGCCATTCGGGGAAGAACAGGGTCATCGGCCCTGCCTGCGCCACCGGAATGGTCTCGGTGATCGCGAAGATATGCTGGGCCAGGTTGGTGGCGTCGATATCGAGCGTGATCACGCCCGGATAGGCGACGTCGCGGGCGGCCGGGATGGCGGGCAGGGGCGCCGCCAGGGCGGGGGGCGCGGCCGAGGCCTGTTGTGCCAGGGCCGCAGGCGCGGCGGAGACGAGCAGGAGGGCGAGGCTAAGGCCGAGAACGGGGGCGCTCAGGCGGGAGGGGATCATCGACACGAACTCTCAAGCCACTGGGGAGGCCGCGACAGTCTGCCGCAGGGGGCGGGGCGTCAAGCCTTCCCGTCAGGCGCATCCGCACTTCTGGGCTCCGGCGAGAAGACTCAGCCCGAGGGCTGGAAGGGCCCGGCGCCTTAGTTCGCAGAACCCGCAGGCTTGACCTCAAGCAGTTCGACCGAGAAGCGCAGGGTCGAATTGGGCGGCAGTTCGTCGCCGCCGACCCAGCGGCCGCCGTAGCCGAGCGAGGCGGGGATGACGAACTCATAGATCTCGCCCACGCGCATCAGGGCGACGCCTTCGGTCCAGCCCTTGATGACGCGGTTCAGCGGGAATTCGGCCGGTTCGTTGCGGGCGTAGGAGCTGTCGAACTCGCGTCCGTCGATGAAAGTCCCGCGATAGTGGACCTTGACCGTGTCGGTCGCCGACGGCTGGGCGCCTTCGGGATGGGCCTTGCCGACACGTCGGTATTGCAGGCCGCTGGCGGTGGTGGTCCAGCCGCGCCGGGCGCCGTTCCAGGCCAGATAGGCGGTGTTGCCCGCGTCCCAGGCCTGCTGAGGCGTCAGCGAGGCCTGGCCCTCGACCTCGGCGGCGGCGCGGGCGGCGGCCGAGGCGGTCTCGGCATAGGTGACGGGCTGGCCGCGCGAGGCGCAGGCGGCGAGCGAGAGAGCGGCGAGGGCGAAGGCGGCGGGCAGGGCGATGCGAGTCATAGGGCGACGCTAGCAGACTTTCCTCACCACGCCAGTCGGCCGGCAGCCTCTACAAGATGTGGATAGTTAATTTTCTGCCAACGCTCACGTGACACTACAGATTGGGGTTGACGGACGGGATGGCACAAGGGAATGTGGCGACGTCACGATCAATGGTTAGCACTCGTAATGAGATGCTGCCAAATTTCTGGCGTCTGCAACCGAATCAAGTTGTAGAGTTATATGTGAGGGGAGCGTCCTACCGCTCCCCTCAAATCCAATCAGCCTTTTTGGGTCGGGCTGAGAGGACGCTCGCGCTGAGCAACGCTTTAAGACGCGATTCTTAAGGCATAAACAAGGCCCATAAGGATATCCTTATGACGTACTCGTTTGCTTCATCTACGCGTAAGCCTATCGGAACAACCGCTCGGACTGGGGAAAATTGCCCAGAATCCGGAGTTTGGGAAGTTGTTGGTACGCCTTCCACGACCGCTCCGATCGCTAAGGGAAATCGTATGCCTCCCTATAACAACCAAGCCGTCACGTGGAGGTTGAAGTCTTACGCGTGATTTCGGAAGGGCGGCTGGGTCTCGCTTGGCTTGGTCGCCCGCTCCCAATCTTCACTTAAGTTGCGCCAAAGGTCCTTCGGGGTCTTTATTTCGCCGTGGAAGCGAGTATATGTCCGCGTTCCGCAACACTCCTAAAGAGTCTGCGCGCAAGCGCCGAGGCCCGGTCCGTCGCCCTCCGACCGGAGCGAAGGCGCGGCTCCTTCCCCAGGGAGCCGGTACAATTCAGGCGTCCTGGCCCGGCAGCGGGCCGAGGGTGGACGTCGAAAACCTGGCTGCGGACGCGGAAACGCGCGCCGTGGCTGCTGCATTTCACGCGCGACTTCCCCGGGGCGTGCGTCATGGGAAACACTGAATGACTGACGTCGCCCACGATCTCGCCATCAACGGTCAGATCGCTTCCGCCACCTCGTTCACCGGCAAGAAGCGCATCCGCAAATCCTTCGGGCGCATCCCCGAAGCGGTCGCGATGCCCAACCTGATCGAGGTCCAGCGCGCTTCCTACGAACAGTTCCTGCAACGCGAGGTCCGTCCGGGCCAGCGCAAGGAGCAGGGCATCGAGGCGGTCTTCAAGTCGGTGTTCCCGATCAAGGACTTCAACGAACGCGCCATCCTGGAATACGTCTCGTACGAGTTCGAGGATCCGAAGTACGACGTTGAAGAGTGCATTCAGCGCGACATGACCTATGCCGCGCCGCTGAAGGTCAAGCTGCGCCTGATCGTGTTCGAGACCGACGAGGAAACGGGAGCCCGTTCGGTCAAGGACATCAAGGAGCAGGACGTCTACATGGGCGACATCCCGCTCATGACGGACAAGGGCACCTTCATCGTCAACGGCACCGAGCGCGTGATCGTGTCGCAGATGCACCGTTCACCGGGCGTCTTCTTCGACCACGACAAGGGCAAGACGCACAGCTCGGGCAAGCTGCTGTTCGCCGCCCGCGTGATCCCGTACCGCGGTTCGTGGCTCGACTTTGAGTTCGACGCCAAGGACGTGGTCTATGTCCGCATCGACCGCCGCCGCAAGCTGCCGGCCACGACCTTCCTGATGGGTCTTGGCATGGACGGCGAAGAAATCCTGAAGACCTTCTACGAGACCGTGCCCTACGAGAAGCGCGGCGAGGGCTGGGTCACGCCGTACAAGGCCGAGCGCTGGCGCGGTGTGAAGCCGGAGTTCGATCTGGTCGACGCCGACACCGGCGAAGTGATCGCCCAGGCCGGCCAGAAGATCAGCGCCCGCGCCGCCAAGAAGCTGGGCGACACCACGACGTCGCTGTCGCTGGCCGCCGACGCCCTGGTCACCAAGTATCTGGCCAATGACGCCGTCAACTTCGAGACCGGCGAGATCTTCGCCGAGGCCGGCGACGAGCTGGACGCCCCGACCATCGAAGTGCTGGAGCAAAACGGCTTCACCACCATCGAGGTGCTGGACATCGACCACGTCACGGTCGGCGCCTACATGCGCAACACCCTGCGCATCGACAAGAACGACACCCGCGAGGACGCCCTGTTCGACGTCTATCGCGTGATGCGTCCGGGCGAGCCGCCCACCCCGGAAGCCGCCGACGCCATGTTCAACTCGCTGTTCTTCGACAGCGAACGCTACGACCTGTCGGCGGTCGGCCGGGTCAAGATGAACATGCGCCTGGAGACCCCGGAGGTTTCCGACGAGATCCGCGTCCTGCGTAAGGACGACGTGCTGAAGGTGCTGCAGATCCTGGTCGGCCTGAAGGACGGCCGCGGCGAGATCGACGACATCGACAACCTGGGCAACCGCCGGGTCCGTTCGGTCGGCGAACTGCTGGAAAACCAGTACCGCGTCGGCCTGCTGCGGATGGAGCGCGCCATCAAGGAGCGCATGTCCTCGGTCGATATCGACACGGTCATGCCGCACGACCTGATCAACGCCAAGCCGGCCGCCGCTGCGGTTCGCGAGTTCTTCGGTTCGTCGCAGCTGTCGCAGTTCATGGACCAAACGAACCCGCTGTCGGAAATCACCCACAAGCGTCGCCTTTCGGCGCTTGGCCCGGGCGGTCTGACGCGTGAGCGCGCGGGCTTCGAAGTCCGCGACGTCCACCCGACCCACTACGGCCGCATCTGCCCGATCGAAACGCCGGAAGGCCCGAACATCGGCCTGATCAACTCGCTGGCCACCCACGCGCGCGTCAACAAGTACGGCTTCATCGAGAGCCCGTACCGTCGCGTGAAGGACGGCCAGGCCCAGGGCGAGGTGGTCTACATCTCGGCCATGGAAGAGTCGAAGTACACGATCGCCCAGGCCAACATCGAACTGAAGAACGGCATGATCGTCGAGGACCTGGTCCCCGGCCGGATCAACGGCGAATCCCAGCTGCTGAACCGCGACGCCGTCGACATGATGGACGTGTCGCCGAAGCAGGTCGTTTCGGTCGCCGCCGCCCTGATCCCCTTCCTGGAAAACGATGACGCCAACCGCGCACTGATGGGCGCGAACATGCAACGTCAGGCCGTGCCTCTGGTGCAGTCGGACGCGCCGCTGGTCGGCACCGGCATGGAAGCGGTCGTGGCCGTGGACTCCGGCGCCGTCGTGGTGGCCCGTCGTGAAGGCGTCGTCGAACAGATCGACGGCACCCGGATCGTCGTGCGCGCCACCGGCGACGTGGACGCCGCCCGTTCGGGCGTCGACATCTATCGCCTGTCGAAGTTCCAGCGTTCCAACCAGTCGACCTGCATCAACCAGCGCCCGATCGTGCGCGTGGGCGACCAGGTGAAGGCCGGCGACGTCATCGCCGACGGCCCGTCGACGGACCTGGGCGAACTGGCTCTGGGCCGCAACGCCCTCGTCGCCTTCATGCCCTGGAACGGCTACAACTTCGAAGACTCCATCCTGATCTCTGAGCGCATCGTGCGCGACGACGTCTTCACCTCCATCCACCTCGAAGAGTTCGAAGTGATGGCGCGTGATACGAAGTTGGGCCCGGAAGAAATCACCCGCGACATCCCCAACGTCGGCGAGGAAGCCCTGCGCAACCTCGACGAAGCGGGCATCGTGGCGATCGGCGCCGAGGTCCAGCCGGGCGACATCCTGGTCGGCAAGGTGACGCCGAAGGGCGAAAGCCCGATGACCCCGGAAGAGAAGCTGCTGCGCGCCATCTTCGGCGAGAAGGCTTCGGACGTGCGCGACACCTCCCTGCGCCTGCCGCCCGGCGTCGCCGGCACGATCGTTGACGTTCGCGTCTTCAACCGTCACGGCGTCGACAAGGACGAGCGCGCCATGGCGATCGAACGCGCCGAGATCGAACGCCTGGGCAAGGACCGCGACGATGAGCTCAAGATCCTTGAGCGCAACGTCTATGGCCGCCTGAAGCCGCTGATCCTGGGCAAGAACGCCGTCTCGGGCCCGAAGGGCATCGGCCGCGGCGAACTGACCGAAGAGAAGCTGGCCGAGGTCAGCCGTGGTCTGTGGTGGCAGATCGCCCTGGACGACGAAAAGGCCATGGGCGAGCTGGAGGCGATGAAGCGCCAGTTCGAGGACGCGCGTAAGCAACTGGACCGTCGTTTCGAAGACAAGGTCGAGAAGCTGCAACGCGGCGACGAACTGCCCCCCGGCGTGATGAAGATGGTCAAGGTCTTCGTGGCCGTGAAGCGCAAGCTTCAGCCCGGCGACAAGATGGCCGGCCGTCACGGCAACAAGGGCGTCATCTCCAAGATCCTGCCGATCGAGGACATGCCGCACCTGGAAGACGGCACGCACGTTGACGTCGTTCTGAACCCGCTGGGCGTGCCTTCGCGCATGAACATCGGCCAGATCTTCGAGACCCACCTGGGTTGGGCCGCCGCCGGCCTGGGCAAGCAGATCTCCGGACTGCTGGAAGCCTGGCAAGCGGGTGGTCAGAAGCAGGCGCTGATCGATCGTCTGACCCATATCTACGGCCCGGAAACCCCGTTGCCGCAGGATGAGGAAGAGCTGATCGAACTGGCGAAGAACCTGTCCAAGGGCGTGCCCTTCGCGACCCCGGTCTTCGACGGTGCGCACATCGGCGACATCGAACGCCTGCTGGAAGAAGCTGGTCTGAACAAGTCGGCCCAGTCGATCCTGTACGACGGTCAGACCGGCGAGCAGTTCAAGCGTCCGGTCACGGTCGGCTACATCTACATGCTGAAGCTGCACCACCTGGTCGACGACAAGATCCACGCCCGCTCCATCGGCCCGTACTCGCTGGTCACCCAGCAGCCGCTGGGCGGCAAGGCGCAGTTCGGCGGTCAGCGCTTCGGGGAAATGGAGGTCTGGGCTCTGGAAGCTTACGGCGCCGCCTACACCCTGCAGGAGATGCTGACGGTGAAGTCCGACGACGTGGCCGGCCGGACCAAGGTCTACGAGGCCATCGTCCGCGGCGACGACAGCTTCGAGGCCGGCATTCCCGAGAGCTTCAACGTGCTCATCAAGGAAATGCGTTCGCTGGGTCTGAACGTGGAGCTGGAGAACAGCTGAGTTTGGGTGAGCGAGTGGTGAAAAGTGAGCGAAGGGGTGAGCGAAAACTCACTGGCCGTCGCTCACTTCTTGCTCACTCTTCACTCTTCACCAGCCGCCGCTCCGCTCTCAAAGATTTATCGCGGGTCATCCCGCAGAAGGAACCAAGATGAACCAGGAAGTCCTGAACATCTTCAACCCGGTCCCGGTCACCCCGACCTTCGACCAGATCAAGATCGCCCTGGCCTCGCCGGAGAAGATCCGGTCGTGGTCGTTCGGCGAGATCAAGAAGCCGGAAACCATCAACTACCGCACGTTCAAGCCCGAGCGTGACGGCCTGTTCTGCGCCCGTATCTTTGGCCCGACCAAGGACTACGAATGCCTGTGCGGCAAGTACAAGCGCATGAAGTACAAGGGCATCATCTGCGAGAAGTGCGGCGTTGAAGTCACGCTGGCCCGCGTTCGCCGTGAGCGCATGGGTCACATCGACCTGGCCGCTCCGGTCGCCCACATCTGGTTCCTGAAGTCGCTGCCGTCGCGCATCTCGCTGATGCTGGACATGGCGCTGAAGGACGTCGAGCGCGTCCTGTACTTCGAGAACTATATCGTCACCGAGCCGGGCCTGACCCCGCTGAAGCAGAACCAGCTGCTGACGGAAGACGAGTTCTACCGCTACCAGGAAGAATACGGCGATGACGGCTTCACCGCCGAGATCGGCGCCGAGGCCGTCCGCAACCTGCTGATGGGCATCGACCTGCACGCCGAGGCTGAAAAGCACCGCGGCGAGCTGGCCGACAATCCGTCGGAAATGAAGGCCAAGAAGGCGTCCAAGCGCCTGAAGCTGATCGAGGCCTTCCTGGAATCGGGCAACAAGCCCGAGTGGATGATCCTGACCATCGTGCCGGTCATCCCGCCGGAACTGCGCCCGCTGGTGCCGCTGGACGGCGGTCGTTTCGCGACCTCCGACCTGAACGACCTGTATCGCCGCGTCATCAACCGGAACAACCGCCTGAAGCGCCTGATGGAGCTGCGGGCGCCGGACATCATCATCCGTAACGAAAAGCGGATGCTGCAAGAGTCCGTCGACGCCCTGTTCGACAACGGCCGTCGCGGTCGGGTGATCACGGGCGCCAACAAGCGTCCGCTGAAGTCGCTGGCCGACATGCTGAAGGGCAAGCAGGGTCGCTTCCGTCAGAACCTGCTGGGCAAGCGCGTCGACTATTCGGGCCGTTCGGTCATCACCGTGGGTCCGGAACTGAAGCTGCACGAGTGCGGCCTGCCCAAGAAGATGGCGCTGGAGCTGTTCAAGCCCTTCATCTATGCGCGCCTGGACGCCAAGGGCCTGTCGGGCACCGTCAAGCAATCCAAGCGCATGGTCGAGCGCGAGCAGCCCGCCGTCTGGGACATCCTGGACGAGGTCATCCGCGAGCACCCGGTTCTGCTGAACCGCGCGCCGACGCTTCACCGTCTGGGCATCCAGGCGTTCGAGCCCAAGCTGATCGAGGGCAAGGCCATCCGCCTGCACCCGCTGGTCTGTACGGCGTTCAACGCCGACTTCGACGGCGACCAGATGGCCGTTCACGTCCCGCTGAGCCTCGAGGCCCAGCTGGAAGCGCGCGTCCTGATGATGTCGACCAACAACATCCTGTCGCCCGCCAACGGCAAGCCGATCATCGTGCCGTCGCAGGACATCGTCCTGGGTCTGTACTACCTGTCGCTGGTCAAGGACGGCGAGCCGGGTGAAGGCAAGCTGTTCGCCAACATCGGCGAGATCGACGCCGCGCTGGACGCCAAGGTCGTCACCCTGCACAGCCGCATCAAGGCGCGCTGGACGGAACAGGACGCCGAAGGCAAGGAGGTGACCAAGGTCATCGACACCACGCCGGGCCGGATGAAGCTGGCGGCCCTGCTGCCGCGCAACCCGAACGTCGGCTATCGCCTGCTCGAGAAGAACCTGACGAAGAAGGAAATCGGCAATCTGATCGACGTGGTCTATCGCCACTGCGGTCAGAAGGCGACGGTCATCTTCGCCGACCAGATGATGGGCCTGGGCTTCCGCGAGGCCGCCAAGGCGGGCATCTCGTTCGGCAAGGACGACATCGTCATTCCGGCGAAGAAGGCCGAACTGGTCGCCGAGACCCGCACCCAGGTCGAGGAGTACGAGCAACAGTACGCCGACGGCCTGATCACGCGCGGCGAGAAGTACAACAAGGTGGTTGACGCCTGGGCCAAGGCCACGGACCGGATCGCCGACGCCATGATGGGCGAGATCGCGCAGCCGCGCGTGCTGATCGAGGGTGAAAACCCCGACATCAACTCGGTCTTCATGATGGCCAACTCCGGCGCCCGGGGTTCGCAGGCGCAGATGAAGCAGCTGGGCGGGATGCGCGGCCTGATGGCCAAGCCGTCCGGCGAGATCATCGAGACGCCGATCACCTCGAACTTCAAGGAAGGCCTGACCGTCCTTGAATACTTCAACTCCACCCACGGCGCCCGTAAGGGTCTGGCCGACACCGCGCTGAAGACCGCCAACTCGGGTTATCTGACCCGCCGTCTGGTGGACGTGGCGCAGGACTCCATCGTCACCGAACAGGACTGCGGCTCGACGCGCGGCATCACCCTGCGTGCGGTGATGGAAGGCGGCGACGTCCTGGTCTCGCTGGGCGCCCGGATCCTGGGTCGCTATGCGGCCGAGGACATCAAGGAGCCGGGCACGGACACCGTTCTGTTCCCCGCCGACACCTATCTGGTGGAGGAAGTGGTCGAGGCCGTCGAGGCCGCCGGTGTCCAGTCGGTCAAGGTCCGTTCGGCCCTGACCTGCGAGGCGGAAGCCGGCATCTGCGCCCACTGCTACGGGCGTGACCTGGCGCGCGGCACCAACGTCAACATCGGCGAAGCGGTCGGCGTCATCGCCGCCCAGTCGATCGGCGAGCCGGGCACCCAGCTGACCATGCGGACCTTCCACATCGGCGGTACGGCCCAGGTGGCGGAAACCTCCTTCATGGAGGCGACCAACGCCGGTACGGCCAAGATCACCGGCCCGACCGTCGTCGCGGCCCACGGCGACCTGGTGGCGATGAGCCGCAACGTCATCGTGACCGTGGTCGTGGACGGCAAGGATCGCGAGACCCACAAGGCCCCCTACGGCGCCCGGATCCGGGTCAAGGAGGGCGGCGAGGTCAAGAAGGGCCAACGTCTGGCGGAGTGGGACCCCTACACCACCCCGATCCTGACGGAAGTCGGCGGTCTGATCCGCTTCGAGGATCTGGTCGAAGGCCTGTCGGTCAAGGAAGAAACCGACGAAGCGACGGGCATCGCCCAGCGCGTCGTCAGCGACTGGCGCGCCAGCCCGCGTGGTTCGGACCTGCGTCCGGCCATGGGCGTCACCCTGGGCGACGCCTACGCCAAGCTGGCCTCGGGCTCTGACGCCCGTTACCTGCTGCCCGTGGGCGCGGTTCTGTCCGTGTCGAACGGCGATGAGGTCAAGCCGGGCGAGATCATCGCCCGCGTCCCGACCGAAGGCGCCAAGACCCGCGACATCACCGGCGGTCTGCCGCGCGTCGCCGAACTGTTCGAAGCTCGCCGTCCGAAGGACTGCGCGGTCATCGCCGAGATGGATGGTCGCGTCGAATTCGGTCGCGACTACAAGAACAAGCGCCGCATCAAGATCACGCCGGAAGTCAACGCCGACGGCGTGCAGGGCGAACCGGTCGAGTTCCTGATCCCGAAGGGCAAGCACATCTCCGTCCACGACGGTGATCTGATCCAGAAGGGCGACTACATCATCGACGGCAACCCTGATCCGCACGACCTGCTGCGCATCCAGGGCGTCGAGGCGCTGGCCGAGTATCTGGTGAACGAAGTGCAGGAGGTCTACCGACTGCAAGGCGTGCCGATCAACGACAAGCACATCGAAGTCATCGTGCGTCAGATGCTGCAGAAGGTCGAAGTCCTGGATTCGGGTGAAACCACCCTGATCCGCGGCGACACCGTCGAAGTGGCCGAAGCCGTTCTGGAAAACCAGAAGGTCGAGAAGCGCGGCGGCCGTCTGGCCACCACCCAGCCCGTCCTGCTGGGCATCACCAAGGCGTCGCTGCAAACCCGCAGCTTCATCTCGGCGGCGTCCTTCCAGGAGACCACCCGCGTCCTCACCGACGCCTCGGTCCACGGCAAGAAGGACATGCTGGAAGGCCTGAAGGAGAACGTCATCGTCGGCCGCCTGATTCCGGCCGGTACGGGCGCCTATCTGCGGGCCCTGCAGAAGATCGCCAACGATCGCGACGCAGAGCTGACGCAAGCCCGCGAAGACGCGATCGAGCCGTTGCCGGCCGATCTGCAACTGGAGCTGGAGAGCAGCGAAGGCTGATCTCCGGGTTCGGATGTGATGAAGTGAAGAGGGGCGGCGCCGGCGACGGCGCCGCCCTTTCTCTATGGGTCGGAGAGATTCAGTCGGCAGGTGGGGGTGTCAGGCCTCTGAATCGATGAGGACCGTCAACTCGGTTGCTGTCCTGTTTGAGGACGCTGGGTGCATCCTGTCGCATCGATTGATCGAGGTGGGCGCCCGCGCAGCCCGTGCCGAAGTTCGAACCGGCACAGTCGGCCGGGCCTACTACGCCGACGCCGCCGGACAGAGGCCGGCGTTGCGCCTCCCACTGAGCCAGACGACGGGCGCCCTCGCGGGCGAAGGCGGCGTCGCGTTGGGGGTTGCCTGAGCCGGTGATCGGCGCGGCGTTCTCTCCCCGGCGCGCGAATTCGTCGCGGCAGTGGCGGCGCTCCATTTCGTTCAACAGGTCGGGCGAGGCGCAGCCGGGCAGGCCTTGGCGCAGCGACCGCGCCATGGCCCCGCCGCGATTGGCGGGATCCACGCGCCAGACATCGGCGGGCGGCGGCGCGCCTGGCGGGGCCGGCGCGGCCAGACGTGGACGCAGCGGGGCAGGGCGGGGCACAGCCTCCGCTTCGGGCGCGGGCGCTCGAACCGAAGGCGCCGCCGAGGACGTCTGGGCGGCTGCGGCGGGCGCGATATCCGGCGTGGCCAGGGTCGGCACGCGGTGCCGTTCGTCGGGCAGCAGGGGGCGAGGTTCGATGTCCAGATAGATCGGCGGCGGTTCAGCGATAAATTCTCGCCCCTCGATCCCCAGCGCCGTGAAGGACAGGGCGGCGATCAGGGCGGTGTTGATGGCGACAGACGCCGTCGCCAGACCCGCCTTGCGCCAGTCAGGGCGTCGGGATTGGGGACGAGGCAGGGCGGACACGCTCATTCACGACGCTTTCTGAGGTTGGGCAGTATGCCGTCCCGCGAGGAGAATAGCTCGACGCTGACGTTGACGCCTTCGCACCCGGACATGGGATTGGGATTTTCGCAAGGCGGATCGCCCCGAGGCGGCTCGGCCCGCTGCGCCTCCCATGCGGCCAAGCGTCTGGCGCCTTGGCGGGCGAAGACGGCGTCACGCTCAGGATCGCCCGTTCCGCCAATGGAGCGGGCGTCTTGGGCTAGGCGCGTCCACCGGTCGTCGCATCGTCGGCGGGCCTCGGCGGACAGGCGATGCGGCATATCACAGGACGCCAAGCCGTCGCCTCGAACCCCCACGCCTGCCCCGACGCGCCAGCGGTCTTCGACGCCGTCGTCCACCTGGACTCCTGTCTGTACGGCGCGCGTGGGCGGGTTCACCGCGTCCGACTTAAGATCAGGGACGTTAACAAGGGTTGCGTCGTGGGGTGTTACACCGTCGGGTGGGCGAGACGTCACAATGACAGGTCGATCAGTCGGTTGCGCTGCTCGTGGTTCGATATCGAGATAGAGGGTTGGCCTGCTCGCGAGGGGACGCCGGACAGACGACCGCCGACCGTCAACTGACAACACGCTCAGAAGCGCCATATTGAAGCCGATGGCGGCGGCTGTAGCGCCGACCCAGCGGATTCTGCCTTTCGTCCCCGTAACCGTCATCCCGCGCCCCGTCTCCAAAGGAGAAGCTCGACCACAAGCATGGCCGCTTTCAGGCCCTGGTTTGGCTTGTTCGCGTCGGCGCTGTGCAACCGCTCCGCGAAAGGGAGTGCAGGGCCAGCTATGGGGCTGCGGCGTGGAAGCCGTCGCCTCGAAGTGATAGGGGAATGGCGTACGCTGGGGGGCGAATGACGACTCGACTTGCTTTAATCATCGGCTTGAGCGGCCTTGTCGCTGCGTGCGCGACGCCCGAGACGGTCGCGAGCCTGCCGGACGGCACGCCCGTCGTCGGCCGCAGTTTCACGCCTGCCGTAGGGGATGGAGCCGTCATCCTTGAGTGCGTTCTGGCTGATGGGGGATTGCTGACGAACTGTGTCGTCATCTCCGAACAGCCTTCCGGTCAAGGCTTCGGCGAGGCTGCGCTCGCCATGTCAGCGAGAGGCGTCAGGGTGAAGGCTGACGCCAGCCAAGTGGGACAGAAGGTCCGTTTCACCTCCCACTTCCGGCTGCAGGATTAGGTCGTTCTTGACCTTTCCCCCCATCGCGCATATACGCGCCGGACTTTCGAGACGTGTCCGGTTCGCCGGTCGCTGAGATCGTGACAATTGAACGGACGGGCTGTGCCCGCCGGAACGCCCAAAGCGCGCGTTCCGGCCCTTTGTGTTTTCTGGCTTGCCGGAGCGAACCGAGGGCTGTTGGTCGTCACGGGATCAGTCTCGATGACACCCGGGCGAGGGGATGGTCCCCCGTTCACAAGAAGGCGAGAGGCGCTTCGGTCGAAAGACACACGCCTCCATCAGAAGTCGAGATAAGTTTCGAATGCCTACGATCAACCAGCTGATCCGCAAGCCGCGCAAGCCCAAGCCCACCCGTAACAAGGTGCCGGCTCTGGAGGGTTCGCCCCAGCGTCGCGGCGTCTGCACCCGCGTTTACACGACGACCCCGAAGAAGCCGAACTCGGCTCTGCGTAAGGTCGCCAAGGTCCGTCTGGCCAAGAACGGCTACGAAGCCGTTTGCTATATTCCCGGTGAAGGCCACAACCTTCAGGAACACTCGGTTGTTCTGATCCGCGGCGGCCGCGTGAAGGACTTGCCCGGCGTTCGCTACCACATCCTGCGCGGCGTGCTCGACACGCAAGGCGTCAAGGACCGCAAGCAGCGTCGTTCGCACTACGGCGCCAAGCGTCCGAAGTAAGCCATTCGCGTCCGGGCCATCGCGCCCGGAGGCCTTTTCGAGATCTTCCCGGCGAGCGCCGGGCACTGCAAGGAATACTCCATGTCGCGTCGTCACCGCGCCCAGAAGCGTGAAGTTCTGCCGGATCCCAAGTTCGGCGATCTGATCGTCACCAAGTTCATGAACTACGTCATGTACGAAGGTAAGAAGGCCGTCGCCGAGAACATCGTTTACGGCGCCTTCGACATCCTGGCGGACAAGAAGAAGGAGCAGACTGCGGTCGAGACCTTCCACACCGCCCTGGACAATGTCGCGCCTTCGGTCGAAGTCCGCTCGCGTCGCGTCGGCGGCGCCACCTATCAGGTGCCGGTCGAGGTCCGTCCGGACCGTCGCCGCGCCCTGGCCATCCGCTGGCTGGTGAACGCTGCGCGCAAGCGCGGTGAAAACACCATGACCGAAAAGCTGGCCGCCGAGCTGCTGGACGCCTCGAACAACCGCGGCACCGCGGTCAAGAAGCGCGAAGACACCCACAAGATGGCCGAGGCGAACCGCGCCTTCAGCCATTATCGCTGGTAAGCGTCTTAAAACCGTCTCCCTTTCGAAGCTAAGGGACGGTTCCTATCTAAGACTATCCGGCGCGGGCGGTTTAAGCTAAATCGCCCGCGCTCGCTTATCCGCCGCATCGACGATCATTCCCGGGGGCGCCGTCGCGTCCTTGACCTACTTCTAAGGCACGTTTTCATGGCTCGTACGCACAAGCTCGAGGACTACCGCAACTTCGGCATCATGGCCCACATCGACGCGGGCAAGACGACGACGACCGAGCGGATTCTCTATTACACCGGCAAGAACCACAAGATCGGCGAAGTCCACGACGGCGCCGCGACCATGGACTGGATGGACCAGGAGCAGGAACGCGGCATCACCATCACGTCGGCCGCGACGACCGCCTTCTGGCAGGGCAAGCGCCTGAACATCATCGACACCCCCGGGCACGTGGACTTCACCATTGAAGTCGAACGCTCGCTGCGCGTCCTCGACGGCGCCGTGACGGTGCTGGACGGCAACGCCGGCGTTGAGCCGCAGACCGAAACCGTCTGGCGCCAGGCCGACAAATATTCGGTGCCGCGCATCGTCTTCGTCAACAAGATGGACAAGATCGGCGCCGACTTCGACGCCTCGGTCCAGTCGATCCGCGACCGCCTGGGCGCCAAGGCCGTGCCGATCCAGTTCCCGATCGGCGCCGAGTCCTCGCTGACCGGCCTGGTCGACATCGTCGAAATGCGTTCGGTCATCTGGGACAACGACGCCCTGGGCGCCAACTTCACCGTCGGCGAGATTCCGGCTGACCTGCTCGACAAGGCCAATGAAGCCCGCCAGTACCTGATCGACAACGCCGTCGAACTGGACGACGAGGCGATGGAAGCCTACCTCGAAGGCACCGAGCCTTCGGTCGAAGTGCTGAAGAAGTGCATCCGTAAGGCCGTGCTGACCGGCGCCTTCTATCCGATCCTGTGCGGCTCGGCCTTCAAGAACAAGGGCGTGCAAACGCTGCTGGACGCCGTGGTCGACTATCTGCCGTCGCCGCTGGACATCCCGCCGACCCCGGGCATCGACTTCAAGACGGAAGAGCCGATCACCCGCAAGGCCTCGGACGAAGAGCCCCTGTCGGTCCTGGCCTTCAAGATCATGGACGACCCCTTCGTCGGTTCGCTGACCTTCTGCCGCCTGTACTCGGGCAAGATGGAAACGGGCATGAGCCTGCTGAACTCCAGCCGTGACAAGCGCGAGCGCGTCGGCCGGATGCTGCAGATGCACTCGAACAACCGCGAAGACGTCAAGGAAGCCTTCGCCGGGGACATCGTCGCCCTGGCCGGCCTGAAGGAAACCCGCACCGGGGACACCCTGTGCGATCCGCTGAAGTCGCCCGTCATCCTCGAGAAGATGGAATTCCCGGCCCCGGTCATCGAGATCTCGGTCGAGCCCAAGACCAAGGCCGACCAGGAGAAGCTGGGCGTCGCCCTGGCCAAGCTGGCTTCGGAAGACCCGTCCTTCACCGTCTCGACCGACCACGAGTCGGGCCAGACCATCCTGAAGGGCATGGGCGAGCTTCACCTGGACATCAAGATCGACATCCTGAAGCGCACCTACAAGGTCGAGGCCACCATCGGCGCGCCGCAGGTCGCCTATCGTGAATCCCTGGGCCGCAAGGTCGACATCGACTACACTCACAAGAAGCAGACCGGCGGTACGGGCCAGTTCGCCCGCGTCATGATCACCTTCGAACCGGGCGAGCCCGGCTCGGGCTTCGTGTTCGAAAGCGCGATCGTCGGCGGCGCGGTGCCGAAGGAATACATCCCCGGCGTCGAAAAGGGCCTGAACTCCATCAAGGACTCGGGTCTGCTGGCCGGCTTCCCGCTGATCGACTTCAAGGCGACCCTGACGGACGGCAAGTACCACGACGTCGACTCCAGCGTGCTGGCGTTCGAAATCGCGGCCCGCGCCGCCTTCCGCGAACTGAAGGAAAAGGGCGCGCCGAAGCTGCTCGAGCCGATCATGGCGGTCGAGGTCGTGACCCCCGAGGAATACCTCGGCTCGGTCATCGGCGACCTGAACGGCCGTCGCGGCATGATCCAGGGTCAGGACATGCGCGGCAACGCCACCGTCGTGAACGCCTTCGTGCCTCTGGCCAACATGTTCGGCTATGTGAACACGCTTCGCGGCATGTCGCAGGGCCGCGCCCAGTTCACCATGCAGTACGACCACTACGAGCCGGTGCCGCAGCACGTCGCCGACGAAGTGATCAAGAAGTACGCCTAAGCTTTTCCTTTCGGAGAAGCGCACCTAAAAGCGCCCGGTCCGACAGGGGCCGGGCGCCCTTAACCCCCAGACTGCAGGAACCCCGGTTCGGGGACCTAGGAGCTAGAAAATGGCCAAGGAAAAGTTCGAACGCACGAAGCCGCACTGCAACATCGGCACGATCGGTCACGTTGACCACGGCAAGACGACGCTGACGGCGGCGATCACGATGACGCTGGCGAAGGCCGGCGGCGCCAAGGCGATGGCCTATGCGGACATCGACGCTGCGCCGGAAGAAAAGGCGCGCGGCATCACGATCAACACGGCGCACGTTGAGTATGAGACGGCCAACCGTCACTACGCCCACGTCGACTGCCCCGGCCACGCCGACTATGTGAAGAACATGATCACCGGCGCGGCGCAGATGGACGGCGCGATCCTGGTGGTTTCGGCCGCTGACGGCCCGATGCCGCAAACGCGCGAGCACATCCTGCTGGCCCGTCAGGTCGGCGTGCCGGCCCTGGTGGTCTTCATGAACAAGGTCGACCTGGTCGACGACGAAGAACTGCTCGAGCTGGTCGAGATGGAAGTGCGCGAGCTGCTCTCGTCGTACCAGTTCCCGGGCGACGATATTCCGATCACCAAGGGTTCGGCCAAGGCTGCGACCGACGGCGTGAACCCGGAAATCGGCGAACAACGCGTTCTGGCCCTGATGGAAACGGTCGACGCCTACATCCCGCAGCCGGAACGTCCGGTCGACCTGCCCTTCCTGATGCCGGTCGAAGACGTCTTCTCGATCTCGGGCCGCGGCACCGTGGTCACGGGCCGCGTCGAAAAGGGTATCGTCAAGGTCGGTGAAGAAGTCGAAATCGTCGGCATCCGCCCGGTCCAGAAGACGACCTGCACCGGCGTCGAAATGTTCCGCAAGCTGCTGGACCAAGGTCAAGCGGGCGACAACGTCGGCGTTCTGCTGCGCGGCACCAAGCGCGAAGACGTCGAGCGCGGTCAGGTTCTGTGCAAGCCGGGTTCGATCACCCCGCACACCAAGTTCCTGGCTGAAGCCTACATCCTGACCAAGGAAGAAGGCGGCCGCCACACCCCGTTCTTCACCAACTATCGCCCGCAGTTCTACTTCCGCACGACCGACGTGACCGGCATCGTGCAGCTGAAGGAAGGTGTCGAAATGATCATGCCCGGCGACAACGCCGAGCTGAACGTCGAACTGATCACCCCGATCGCCATGGACCAAGGCCTGCGCTTCGCCATCCGTGAAGGCGGCCGCACCGTCGGCGCCGGCGTCGTCGCCAAGATCATCGAGTAATAGGTCTTTGGCCTAACGCGCTCACGCGCGGCTTGAGGCCAGAGCGACAGAGTAGCGTAACAGAACGGCCCCCGGAGAAATCCGGGGGCCGTTTTGCTTTGGGGCATAGGACGAAAGGTCCGGGCCGGGCGGCTTGCATTCGGCGCGGCGCGGGTCGATCTGGAGGCGGTGATGTCTTCCCCTACCATCGTGATCGTGGGCGCCGGCGTGCTGGGCCTGAGTACGGCGTTCGAGCTGAGGCGGCGCGGCCATGCGGTGACCGTGATCGATCCCGGCGGACCCAACGCCTCGCGCGTGGCGGCGGGCATGGTGGCCCCGGCCATGGAGGCGGCGATCGACGACGTGTCGCCCGACAGGGCGGCCTTGTACCGCGCCGGGCGGGACCTGTGGCTCGGCTTCGCCGTCGCCTCAGGCGTGGCCCTGACGCAGGGGCCTGCGGAGTGGCGCGGCGGGGACGTGGACGCCATAGAGGCGCGTTTGCAGGCCCTGGGGTTCGCGGCCTGGCGCGACGGGGATCGCGTGATTACGGACGAGGATCTTCAGATCGAGCCGGAACAGGCGATGGGCGCCCTGTCCGCCGCTCTGGGCGACGCAGTTGTGGAAGGGCGCGTCACCGGGCTGCACCAGGAGGCGGGCGGTTGGCGGGTCGATGTGGACGGTCTGCCGCTGACGGCGTCGGCGGTCGTTCTGGCGACCGGCGCGGAGGCGTTCATTCCTGGGACGCCCGAGGCGACACGCGTCCTGGTCGAAGGCGTTCAGCCGATCCGCGGCCAGATCGGCACGGCGCCCCAAGCTCTGACGCCGCGCGTCGCACGGGGGCCTGGGGCCTATGTGGCGCCGATGACGGGCGGTGCGGTGATCGGAGCGACCATGGAGCCGGGACGGCGCGATACGGCGCCCGATATGGCCGTCGGCGAGCGGTTGGTCGAGGCGGCGTGGCGGGTGCTGGGGCGGGCCCCTGAACCCCTGACTATTGAATGGCGCGCCGGGGTGCGCGGCGCCTCGGCGGACGGTCTGCCGATGGCCGGGGCGGCGCCGGACGGGGAGGGTCTGTTCCTGGCCCTGGCGCCCCGTCGCAACGGCTGGCTGCTGGGGCCGCTGGTCGCCGGGGTGGTCGCCGATGCGATCGAGGGGCGGACGCCGTCGCCGGAAGCCCGCGCCCTCGATCCTCGGCGCTTTTAATCCGCCATGGCGAAGCGGACGGTGAAGTTGACCGTCGCCCCGTCCACCGCGCGGCCGTCGACCGTGCGGGGGTTCATGCGGAAGTCGCGCGTCAGGCTCATGGCCGCCCGTCCGAAGCCCTGGCCCCTAGGGGTCTCGCCGGCGACGCGGCAGGCGGTCAGACCGCCGTCGATGCGGACGGTGCAGGACAGGTTGGCCGCGCCGGACAGGCCGTTGTCGGCCGCCCGGCTCGGATAGGCGCGCGCCATCTGCGCCTCGGACGGACGACTGGCCCAGGTCGGGTTGTTGATGACCGAGACAGCGCGGATCGGCGGCGTCTCGGTCGTCGCCGTTCCACCTTCGACGCCTTTCGGGGCCGTGCTGACGATCAGGCCCGGCGTCGTTCCGACGACAGGAACGTCAGGCGGCGTGAACGGCGAGGTTTGAGTCGTCGGGAAGACCACAGGCGGCTTGTGGGTCTGGGTCTGGGGCGCCGGCGGCGCTGCGGCCTCGACCTTGGGCAAGGGTTTCGGTTTGGGTAGGTCCAGGGTGACAATGGTCGGCGGCGGCTCCGGCGGGGCGGCGTCGGGCGCCGGCAACTGGAACCGCTGATTATAGAGCGCCACCCCCACCCCGACATGGGCGACGACGGACAGGCCGATGGCGGCCCACATCCAGCGCGGCAAAGGTTTTCTACGTTCCCCGAAGTCGATGGGGCTGATTGCGCCGGTGCCTCCGGCGGCACGGATCATCATCTCGACACTCCCTCGTTCACCGCCCCCGCAGCGCCCGTAACCGAAAGTGAGCGCGCAGGTTGTGGCGACTTTGCGGCGAGGTTTCAGGGCTCGACCAACGTCGATCCTCAGGTCTGGTTAATGGCGTCGTTAACGATTAAGACTTGATTAACCACGTTCGACGAGGCTCCGCCTGTCATGGGCATCCGAGCGATTCCATCTTCCGGCGGCGTAGAAGCGGCCATTCGGCGCGCCTCGACCACCGTCGGCGTGGACTATGATTTTCTGGTCAAGACGGCGCGGCGCGAGAGCGCGATGAATCCGTCGGCCAAGGCGCCGACATCTTCTGCGGCGGGCCTGTTTCAGTTCATCGAACAGACCTGGCTGGGGACGGTCAAACAACACGGCGCCCAGCATGGCTATGGACAGTACGCCGACCTGATCCACCGCGGATCGGACGGGCGTTGGCGGGTCGAGGGATCGGCGCGCAATGTGGTGCTGGATCTGAGATTCGATCCTCATGCGGCCTCGACCATGGCGGCGGAGCTGACGGCGTCGAACGCCGCCTATCTGCGCGGCCGCACCGGCAAGGAGCCGGGGGCGGGGGACCTGTACGCGGCGCACTTCCTGGGACCGGCGGGCGCGGCCAGTCTGATGACGGCGATGGACCGCAATCCGGGCGGCAGCGCCGCCGCGCTGTTCCCCGAGGCGGCGCGCGCCAACCGCAGCATCTTCTACAAGGACGGGCGGGCAGCGACGGTCGCAGAGGTTCACGCCAATCTGCAACGCACCGCCGGCGAAGGGGCGCCCGCCGCCGGCGTCGGCGACGCCGGCGTCTCCACGCCGGACCTGAGTGATCGCGATCAGGCCTTGGCCGCGCGCATGGATCGGCTGAAGCAGGAGCAAGGCCTGTTGGCTCTGTTGCTGGGTCAGGATGGATCGTCTTCGACAGGGTTCGGCGGTGCGTTTTCGCCCAGCGAGAAAGATTCGACCTGAGATCGGCAGGGCCTCGATGGTAAACCGACCGTTAAGCATGGCAGGATGATGATGTCGGCAAGCCCGATTCCTTGACGAGCCGTCCATGACCGCCTTCCGCGCCCGCCTTACCGAAATGGACATCCAACGCCTGGTCAAGGCGGTGGACGAGGACGAGCGCGCCGAGGCCGCCCACAAGCTGTGCCGCAACATGGATCGGGCTGAACTGGACGACCGCGAACGCGAGGCGGCGCAGAAGATCGTGCGTCTGCTCGCCAATGATGCGGCCGAACTGGTGCGCCGGGCCATGGCTGTGACGCTGAAGGCGTCGGATCTGATCCCCAATGACGTCGCGCGGCGTCTGGCGGCGGATATGGACAGTATCGCCCTGCCGATCATCGGCGCCTCGCCGGCGCTGAGCGACGACGATCTGATCGAGATCGTCCGCGCCGGTTCAGCCCTGCGTCAGATCGCTGTGGCCGGACGGCCGCGCGTGTCCCGCGACGTGTCCCAGGCCCTGGCCGACGAGGGGAACGAGCAGGCGATCCGGGTTCTGGCGGCCAATGACAACGCCGATCTGTCGGAGCGCGCCCTGGGCGTGATCGTCGATCGTTTTCCGGAGTCGGGCGAGGTGGTGGCCGCCGTCGCCTATCGTCAGGTCCTGCCGCTCCATATCACCGAACGGCTGATCGAACTGGCCAGCGAGACGGTGCGCGAACATCTGGTCTCGCGGCACGCCGTGGCGCCCGAGACAGCCATTCGATTGGCGCAATATTCGCGCGAGCGCGCAACGATCGATCTGGTCGAACAGGCCGCGTCCAGCGCCGACCTGCCGGCCTTCATGGCGCAACTGAACCTGCGCAAGGCCCTGAACGCCTCGCTGTTGCTGCGCGGATTGGCGCGCGGTCAGATGGTGATGCTGGAACATGGTCTGGCCGAGCTGGCGGCGACGCCGCATCACCGGGCCTGGCTGATGATCCATGACGCGGGGCCGCTGGGGCTGAAGGCCATCTATGACCGGGCGGGCCTGCCGCCACGCCTGTTCCAGGCCTTCCGCGCCGGCGTCGATACCTGGCGGGCGCTGTCGGCCGAGGGTGTGGATACGTCGAGCGACGTCTTCCGTCAGCGGATGCTGGAGCGGTTCCTGACCCAGCGCCCGAACGTGCCGCGCGACGACCTGGCCTATCTGATGGAGCGGCTGGACCAGGCCCCGATGCGTCCGGCGCAGATGGCCGCTACCGCCGCCTGAACCCGCGCGTCGGTCAGCAAAAAGGGGCCGTCTGCAGACGACCCCTCAGCGATATTCAGTGCAGAAGGTTCAGCGGGACTTGTGCTGAGAGACCTCGGCTTCGAGGGACTCGGCCAGGACGCGGCCGGTGGGGTTTTCGTCGGTCTTGATCTGATCGCGGACCACGGAGCGGATCGCATCGACGTGGGCGTGGATGATGGTCAGGGGGGCTTGCGCCCGAGCGGAGGCGTCGTCCAGCAGCCGGCACAGCGAACCGGCGATACGGGTCACCAGAGGATATTCGTAGGTGGTTCCCAGGCCCTTCAGATCATGGGCGCGGAAATAGAGGGCTTCCGCCGTTTCGGTTGTCAGGCCTTTTTCGCGGATGTCCGCCTGGGCCTTGTCCAATTTGACGATCTCGTCGTTGAGCCATTGGCCGAACTGGGCTGACATGGCCTTTAGCGCTTCTTCCGCACGGGCGATGGCGTCGGCGTTGATGCCGAAACCGCCTCCGATCCGGGGGCGAAGGGACGGCGTAGTGGGCTTGACGTGCGCCGGATCGCTCATGGCGGGCCTCCATGGAATTTCCGCGGAGCTTAGGTCTGCCGCCTTAAGAAGCCGTATAGGGGGTGGGTGTCAGTTGGTGAACTGCTCGGTCATGACCCGTTCGTCGAACGACCGGCCGGCGTCGAACAGCATGGTCAGGGCGACGTCGCGCCGTTCGCGCACCTCGACCCGCGACACGCGTCGGACCTCGAAATTATCGGCCGTGGCGGAGACCGGACGCTTGTCCGCTTCCAGCACGTCGAACCGCACCTTGGCGCCATGGGACAGCAGGGCTCCACGCCAGCGTCGGGGCCGAAAGGCGCTGATCGGCGTCAGGGCCAGTATGCGGGCGTCGAGGGGGATGATCGGGCCGTGGGCCGACAGATTATAGGCCGTGGAGCCCGCCGGGGTCGCGACCAGACAGCCGTCGCAGGACAGTTCTTCCAGCCGCACCCGTTCGTCGACGGTGATCTTCAGCTTGGCGCTCTGGCGCGTCTGGCGCAGCAGGGAGACCTCGTTGATGGCCAGGCCGGTGTGGACCTCGCCGCTCTCGGTCCAAGCGTCCATCTGGAGCGGGTGAATGATGGTGCGTTCGGCGGCGACGACGCGGGCGATCAGGTCGTCCTCGTCATAGTCGTTCATCAGGAAGCCGACCGACCCCCGGTTCATACCGTAGACGGGGGTGCGGCGACGAAGATTGCCGTGCAGGGTTTCCAGCATCTGGCCATCGCCGCCCAGGGCCACGATGACGTCGGCCTCTTCCTCGGGGACCGCGCCGTAACGCGTGATCAGGGCCTGACGCGCCGCCTGGGCTTCGGGTCGGTCGCTGGCGACGAAGGCGAGTGCGGGGATCTGGGTCACGCCGAACGTGAGCCCCAGCTTGACTGCGAAGTCAAACGGTCGCGGTCCTTTCCATCATCTGACGAAAGGCGCGGGCGGCCGAATGGCTGTTCATCGGCGTGGTGGTCCAACCGCCGTCGCCAGGCAGGCCGTCCGCCAGTTTTCTGACCTCGGCCAACAGGGACGGGAAGACCGCCTTGTCCATGCCGACGGCGAGGCAGGCGAGGTACAGGGGTTCGGCGGTCGGCGCATAGACGGCGGCGCGCACCTGGGCAGGCGTGAAGTTTCCGAGTTGGCCCAGGGCCTGTTCGAACAGGCCGAGGCGCTGCTCTCGCAAGGCGCGGATCAGTATGCCGGGGCGAAGCTGTCCCGCAGCCAGCAGCTTCTCGATCAGGCGACGCTCCATCTCCTGGCGTTCGCGATCCTCGAGCCTGCGTTCATTGGGGATGGGGCGCCAGGTGGGATGCTGGGCGGCCTTGGCGGAGGCGGCGCGCACGGCGGCGTTCAGCAGGCGGTCGTCGATCTCGAACCGTTCGCCGATCGACTGGCGCAGCGCCTGACCGACCCATTGATAGAGCTCATGGGCCAGAGATTGGCCAAGACGCGGGTGGCGTGTAAGGGGCGCGCGCAGGCCGGCGATACGACGCGAATGTTCGACCAGCCGGTGCATCGCCGCCTCGCCGATATCGGCGCTGCGGTTCGAGGCCAGGGCGGTCATGGTGATCGGATCGGCCTGGTCCAGGATGGCGTCCACGACCCCGCCCGAAAGGTGGGGGCGGCGCGCGACGGCGATCTGATGTTCCAGCGTGGTCTCGACGAGGACGCGGATCAGGGCGGCGTCCTTCAGCACGGGACTGGCGGCGATGACCGGCGCGGCGATGTCGATCTCGTCCAGAGCCAGCATTTCGATCAGGGCGGCGGGAGCCCAATCGGCGGAGGCGAGGCGTTCGGCCAGCTGCTGGCGAATGTCCCGTTCGGCCTGGACCGCCAGGGTCAGGAAGATCTCGCCGAGCACGGCCGGCATGGGTGTGGACGGGGCGGCGGTCTCGCAAAGACCGATGACGCCGGAGAGCAGACGCAGCCGGTCGTCAGGGGCCTTGCTGCGCGCCAGGTCGAGAAGGTCCGTCGCGGAAAGTTCGGTCGCGACCGCTGCGGATGTCGGCATTCGAAGGACAGCGGACACGGCGACTCCCGGACGCATTAAGCTCACACCCAGCACATTAGGGGCCGTGTCGTGAAGGCGCGGTTAACGGAAGCTGAAAGGCGAAGGTTAACGCCGCCGCCGTCGGTCGCCCGCTTGACGGACGGCGGATGCGGGAGGACGGTCAGGCAAAGCCCGTCAGAGGCGCGTTGAATCTAGGAGGAACCCCATGGCCGATGGCGCCAGTCCCGCGTTGAAATCCCGTGTGTCCGAAGCCGAGTGGCAGGTTCGTGTCGAACTGGCCGCCCTTTACCGCCTCGTGGCGTTGCACGGCTGGGACGACATGATCTTCACCCATATCTCGGCCCGCGTGCCGGGGCCGGAACATCATTTCCTGATTAATCCTTACGGCTACTACTTCGAAGAGATCACCGCCTCTTCCCTGGTCAAGGTCGATCTGGACGGGAACATCGTTCAGGACACGACGAACTTCATCAATCCGGCGGGCTTCACCATCCATTCGGCGGTCCATGCGGCGCGTGAGGATGCGAAGTTCGTGATCCACCTGCACACCGTCAGCGGCGTGGGCGTGGCGGCCCAGCAGCACGGCCTGCTGCCTCTCAGCCAGAACGCGTGTTTACTGCAGTATCAAGTTGCGTATCATGGGTACGAGGGAGTGGCCCTGAACCATGACGAACGCGAACGTCTGGTGGCCGATCTGGGGGACAAGCCGCTGATGCTGTTGAGAAATCACGGCACGCTTGCGGTCGGGGAGACGGCGGCGCAGGCATGGATCGGGATCTTCTTCCTGGAAAGGGCCTGCGCGCAGCAGGTGGCCGCCCTGGCCGGCGGGCGCGAGCATGTGCTGATCGCCCCGGATCACGCCCAGGCGGAGGCGAAGGAGCAGGGGCGGGGGATCGGCTTCATCTCCGCGCTCGCCTGGCCGGGAGCCTTGCGGCAACTGGATCGGAAGTCTCCGGGTTACGACGTCTAGGTCAAGCGGGGGCGGTCGCCGTGTTGGCGGTCGCCCTTACGGGGTTGGCGGGGACCGCCTCTGCCGGAGCCTGGACACAGTCCAAGGGGCAGGGGCAGGCGATCATCAAATACGAGGACATGCGGGCCGACAGCGGCTTTGATCCCTCAGGCGAGACGCAGCCGTTGGACGTCGATCGGACGGACAGGACGGCGGGACTGTTCGCCGAATACGGCATGACGGATCGGCTGACGCTTCAACTGAAGGCCGACTGGCAGCAGGGCGAGGATGCGTTCGTCGAGTACGAGGGTCGAGGGCCGATCGAAGTCGGCGCGACCTGGCAGGTCTGGCGCGACGATCACAATGCCGTCAGCCTGTACGGCGGCTACGCTCGCGCAGGCGAGGGACGCAACGCCGGCTATGCCGCGCCCGGCGTTGGCGAACATGACTGGGAGGCGCGGGTTTCAATCGGCCGGTCAGTGGGCGCCGTCGGGGCGCGCTGGGGCATGGATCAGTCTTTCGTCGAGGTGCAGGCGGCGCGTCGTCTGCGTGACGGCCTGCCCCATGAAACGCGCGTGGACGCCACTGTCGGCGGCAGAATTGGTCGAAATTGGCTGATCCTGGGCCAGGCGTTCGGCGGGGCGGCGGACGGCGGGGCGCGTTGGTTGTCGCTGGAAACCTCTGTTACGCGCGACTTCGCCGGCTGGAGCGTGCAGGCGGGCTGGCGACAGACGGTGGCGGGTCGAGAAACGGCCATCGCCCATGGGCCGGTCGTGGCGATCTGGCGCAGATTTTGATCGTCATCCTGGCGACGGAATTCGTCGTATGTGACGTTACCAATTGGTAATCTTGCGCATGGCCGAGAAGCCGTTAAGCGTGCGCGTCCTCTGAATGAAAGTCTGTTGCGTGATAAGACGCCACTTCTTCCTGGTCGCTGCAGCTGTGCTGCTGGGGCTGATGGTTCTCGCTGCTGTGCTGAAGGTCACGTTCGCCGATGAAGAGGCGGCAGGCGCGCCGGGCGGTGGACGCCGGGGCGGACAGCAGGTGTCCCAGGCGACGGTGTCCGAGCGGCAGTTCTCGGACCAGATTCGCGTTCTCGGGGTCGCGCGAGGCCTGCGATCGGTCAATATCACCTCTTCGACCACCGAACTGATCACCCGGGTTCTGTTCACGGACGGGCAGACGGTCTCGGCGGGCGCGCCTCTGGTCGAGTTGCAGGCCCGCGAGGAAGACGCCGACATTATCGAGGCCCGCGCCAACGTCGCCCAGGCGCAGCGCGAATATGAGAGATACAAGGCCCTGGCGGATCGCGGGATTTCGCCGCAGGTGCTGCTGGAACAGGCCGAGACGGCGCTGGAGACCGCGCGCGCATCACTGGACGCAGCGCAGGCGCGGCGTGGCGACCGGGTCATCCGCGCGCCCTTCGCCGGCACCCTGGGCCTGACGACGGTGACGCCCGGAACCCTGATCAATCCGGGGGCGGTGATCGCGACCCTGGACGACACATCGACCATTCGCGTCGATTTCCCGCTGCCTGAGCGTTACCTCAACGTCCTGCGCGCCGGCGCTTCGATCACTGCGACGGCAGACGCCTATGGCGATACGCCGTTCCAGGGGCGGATCGCTCTGATTGACACGCGCGTCAACGAAACCACCCGGGCCGCTACAGCCCGGGCCGAATTCCCCAATCCCGGCGGACGTATCCGCCCCGGCATGTTGCTGCGCGTCGTGGTGCAGCAGGGGCAGCGTCGGGCGGCCGCCGCGCCGGAAGCCGCCGTTCAGTACGAGGGTGAAGGCGCCTTCGTTTATCGCATCGCCGCAGGTGCGCACGGTTCGACGGCCCAGCGGGTGGAGATCCAGACCGGCGCGGTCGAGAACGGCTTCGTCGAAATCCTGTCCGGTATCGAGGTCGGCGACCGTATCGTCGGCTCGGGCCTGAACCGCATCCAGCCCGGCGCGCCCGTCAGCATCGCTGGCGCCGGACGCGCGCAAAGTGCTCAGGGCGTTCAGGGCGCAGCACGATGATGCTTTCCGACGTTTCGGTCCGGCGCCCGGTCTTTGCGGCCGTCGCCGCCATCGTCCTGTGCGTTATCGGCCTGGCGGCCTTCTTCTTCCTGCCCGTGCGCGAACTGCCGGACGTGGATCCCCCGGTCGTTTCGGTTAACACCACCTATTCCGGCGCCTCGGCCGAGGTCATCGAGAGCCGGATCACCGAGCCCATCGAGCAGCAGATCGCCGGCATCCAGGGCGTCGAGCGCATCAACTCCACCAGCCGGGACGGCCGGTCGAACGTCAACATCGAGTTCTCGCTGGACCGAAATATCGACGACGCCGCCAACGACGTGCGCGACCGCGTCAGTCGGGTGGTTGGACGCCTGCCGGACCAGGCCGATTCTCCAGAGGTGGCCAAGGCCGATTCCGACAGCCAGCCCATCATCATCGTCTTCCTGCGCTCGACGACGATGAACCGGCTGCAACTGACCGACTATGCCGACCGCTATCTGGTGGACCGGATGGCGACCGTGCCCGGCGTGGCCCAGGTCAACATCTATGGCGAGCAGCGCTATTCGATGCGGATATGGCTGGACTCCGCCGCCATGGCCGCGCGGGGGTTGACGGTCGATGACGTCGAGACAGCCCTCAACAACCAGAACGTCGAACTGCCGGCGGGATCGCTGGAATCGACCGACAAGGACTATACGGTTCGCGTGGCCCGCACCTACGCCCGGCCTGACGACTTCCGCCAACTGCCCATCGGCACGCGGGGCTCGGCGTCGGCGTCGGCCTCGGTCGCCACCGGCACGGGCAGCGGCTCCGCAGCCATTATTCAGGGGCAGCCGACCTATGTGACCCGTCTGGGCGACATCGCCCGCGTCGAAGAGGCGCCCGAAGAAGACCGTCGCCTGTTCCGCGGCAACAGCATGGACCAGATCGGTCTGGCCGTGACCCGCCAGGCCCAGTCGAACGACCTGGCCATCTCGGACGGCGTTCACAAGATGATCGACGAGATCCGCCCCAGCCTGCCGCCTGGCGTGACGCTGGAAATCGGGTCGGACAACTCCGTCTTCACCTCGCACGCCATCGACGAGGTCTGGATCACCATCGGCATCTCTATGGCCCTGGTGGCCCTGGTGAACTTCATCTTCCTGGGCAGCCTGCGGGCCGCCCTGATTCCGTCCATCGTGGCGCCGATCTGCTTGCTGGCGACCTTCATCGTCCTGGCGCCCCTTGGGTTCTCGCTGAACCTGCTGACCCTGCTGGCCCTGGTGCTGGCCATCGGTCTGGTCGTCGACGACGCCATCGTGGTGGTCGAGAACATCCAGCGCCGGCTGGATCACGGAGAGCCGCCGCTGGTGGCCGCCGAGCGGGGGGCGCGACAGGTGTTCTTCGCCGTGGTGGCGACGACCATCGTCCTGCTGTCGGTGTTCGCGCCGCTGCTGTTCCTGCCCGGCTATGTCGGGCGTTTGTTCGTCGAACTGGCGGCCGCTATCGCGGCGGCGGTGGCCTTCTCGGCCTTCCTGGCGCTGAGCCTGTCGCCGATGCTGGCGTCCAAGATCCTGAAGCCGGCGCAAAGCGGCGGCTGGCTGGCGCGGCGGGTCGATTGGGCGATGGATGGGCTGAAGACCTCTTATGGCCGTTCGCTGGATATGCTGCTGGGGCGGCGCATTGCGGTGATCGGCGTGGGCGCCCTGATCGCCCTGGTCGCGGCCGGCGCGGGGGGGATTTTCCTGATCCTGCCGAACGAGCTGGTGCCGGATGAGGATCGGGGCCGGGTCTCGGTGCGCGTCGCCGGGCCCGAGGGCGCGGGGTTCGACTATACCCGCAAGATCATGATGGGGCTGGAGCCGCTGCTGGCCGACTACAAGGCGAGCGGAGAGGCGAACTCCTATCTGGTATCGGCCCCAGGTTTCGGCGGCGGCAGCTTCAACTCCGGCAACGGGGTCCTGGTGCTATCCGACTGGTCTGAACGCGACCGCTCGGCCGCTGAGATCGCCCAGGAGCTGAACGGCAAGCTGCGCGGGCAGACCGACGCCCAGGTCAACGCCTCGACCCCCGGCGCCTTCCAGCGTGGCGGCAGCAACTCCAACTCTGTCGAACTGATCGCCACGGGCACGGATTATCAGCAGATCTACAGCTGGCTTCAGCCCATGCTGGCGGCGGCCCAGGCCAATCCAGGCTTCTCGCGTCCCCGTCTGAACTATGAGCCGAACTCGCCGCGCCTGCTGGTCGATGTCGATCCGCAGAAGGCGGCCGCCCTGGGCGTGTCGTCCCAGTCTATCGGTCGAACGCTGGAGACCATGTTCGGGTCGCGCACCGCCACCACCTATATCAAGGGCGGGCAGGAGTATGACGTCATCCTGCAGACGGATCGTGACAACCGTCGCGAAGTCGCGGATCTGGAAGCCCTCTATGTCGCGACCGGCGCGGGGCAGTTGGTGCCTCTGTCTGCGGTGGTGACGACCCAGACTTCGGGCGACACGCCGGACCGGCGTCGTCTGGATCGCCAGCGGTCGATCTCCCTCCAGGCCGATCTGAACCCTGGGATGACGATCGACGACGCGGTGCAGTTCCTCAGCGCCGAGGCGGCGAAGCAGCCGCAAGGCGGCGTCGTCACCCAATGGGGCGGCGCAGCGCGTGACCAGCAAGAGGCGGGCGGCGCGGTCGTCGCGGCCTTTGGTCTGGCCTTGCTGCTGGTGTTCCTGGTGCTGGCGGCCCAGTTCGAAAGCTGGATCACGCCGGCGGTCATCATGCTGACGGTGCCGCTGGCGGCGGCGGGCGGGCTGTTCGGCCTGCTGATGGCTGGGTCCAGCCTGAACCTCTACAGCCAGATCGGCCTGATCATCCTGATCGGGGTGGCGGCGAAGAACGGCATCCTGATCGTGGAGTTCGCCAACCAGCTGCGCGACCAGGGACGGTCGATCCGCGAGGCGATCATCGAGTCGGCCTCGCTGCGTCTGCGGCCGATCATCATGACCTCCATCGCCACCGCCTTCGGCGCCCTGCCGCTGGTGCTGTGGCAGGGGGCGGGCGCCGGCAGTCGCCAGACCATCGGCGTGGTCATCTTCACCGGCGCCATCTTCGCCACCGTGCTGACCCTGTTTGTCGTGCCGGTGATCTATGGCGTCCTGGCGCGCTTCACCAAGTCGCCGGAATGGACCGCCCGCAAGATCGAGGAATGGGAGGCCCACGAGCAGCGTGAAGGCGGCTCCAAGCCGATCACCGAAGGCTGAGGCTTCAGGGCGTGGGCGCCGTAGGCGCAGGGGGGCGATAGCCCGTTTCGGTCTTCAGGAAGGCGATCACGTCGCGACGATCGTCGGCGTCGGGCAGGCCGGCGAAGCTCATCTTGTTGCCGGGCAGGAAGCCGCGCGGGCTCTGAAGCCAGCGATCCAGGGTCGGGGCGTCCCAGACGAAGGTCGCCGTTCGCATGGTGTTGGAATAGTTGTAGCGCGGCCGGTCGCCGGCCTTGCGCCCAAAGACGCCGTAGAGGTTGGGGCCCGCCAGATCCGGCCCATCCTGACCGATGGTGTGGCAGGCGCGACAGCGCGCGAAGACACGCCGGCCATTCGCCAGATCGCCGGCGTTGTAGGGCGCCGGCAGCGAGGCCAGCAGACTGGCCTTCTCCGTCTCGGTGAGGCCAGGCGCGGGCTTGGCCTTGGCGACGGTGGGCGTGTCATCACCACTCGCGTCAGGACTACAGGCTGCGAGCGCCAGAACAAGAGGGACGGCGAGGGACAGGCGGCGCATCGGAGACTCCAGTTTGCGGCAGGTTAGGGCGGCGGATAGGGCAAATGTCCAGCGCGGCAATTGGTCAAGCTGTCCCGCTGGACGGGGAGGGGGCGCGCCTGATAATCAGTGTCAATGAAACGCGGAGCCGTTGGGGCGGCGCCCGCTCGTGCGAGCCTAGATTTGACCGATACAATAAAGCTGAGCCAGGCCCGACGCGGTGATCGTGGCGTCATCGTCCAGGTGGGCGGCCACTGTCACCACAAGGATAACGAGGTCGAGCTGGAACGCCGGCTGCTGGAGCTGGGCTTTGTCGAGGGGGCCAGGATCGAGCTGTTGCACGAAGGGCTGTTCGGGCGTGATCCAATCGCCATGAAGGTGGACGACATGCGCGTGGCCTTGCGCCGGCACGAGGCCGCCAGCCTGACGATTAAGCTGGACGCCGCTTGATGGACATGGCCCTGAAGACCGCCCGCGTCGCCCTGGTCGGCAATCCAAACAGCGGCAAGACCGCCTTGTTCAACGCCCTGACCGGCGCCCACCAGAAGGTCGCCAACTACGCCGGCGTCACGGTGGAGCGTAAGGAGGGGCTGATCCGCGCCTCTTCCGGCCGGACCATGTCGGTGCTGGACCTGCCCGGCACCTATTCGCTGCGCGCCCGCAGCCCGGACGAGGAAGTCACGCGTGACGCCGTCCTGGGGCGTCTGGCCGGAGAGACGCCGCCGGACGTGGTGGTCTGCGTCGCCGACGCCACCAATCTGCGGCTGGTGCTGCGGCTGATCCTGGAACTGAAGGCGGTTGGCCGGCCGATGGTGCTGGCGCTGAACATGTACGACATCGCCCAGCGCCAGGGGTTGCGGATCGATCTGGAGCAACTGCGCGCCGAACTGGGCGTGCCGATCATCACCACGGTGGCGACGCGCAAGCGCGGGATCGACGACCTGGTCGCCGCCGTCGAGGCGCAGGTCGAGGCCGCCGCCCTGAGCGAGAACAGCTGGCACAGCCCCGACGCCGCCGAACTGCGTACCGCCGCCCGCGAGGCCGAGCGGATCATGAAGGTCTGCGTGCGCCCGCCCGAGCGGCCGGACACCCTGACCGGGCGGATCGATTCCGTCCTGTTGCACCCTGTCGGCGGTCTGATCGTACTGTCGGTCATAATGTTCGTCATGTTTCAGGCGGTGTTTAGCTGGGCGACGCCCGTGGCTGACGGCATCGACGCGATTTGCGTCGCTTTTGGAACTTTTGTGGCCGGTTTGATCCCCGACAGCGGCGCGGGGGTCTTGCTGCAGAGCCTGCTCGTGGACGGCATAATTTCAGGCGTGGGCAGCGTGCTGGTCTTCCTGCCGCTAATTTTGGTCCTGTTCCTGTTCATCATCGCGCTTGAGGATTTCGGCTACATGGCGCGGGCTGCCTTTTTGCTGGACCGCATCATGGGTTTCGCGGGCCTGCATGGCCGCGCCTTCATTCCGCTGCTGTCCAGCGTGGCCTGCGCTATTCCGGGCGTCATGGCGGCGCGGGTGATCGATTCCAAACGTGACCGCCTGACCACCATTCTGGTCGCGCCGCTGATGACATGCTCGGCGCGGATCCCGGTCTATACGCTGATCATTGCCGCCTTCATCCCGAACGAGACGGTCTGGGGTTTCGCCAATTTGCAGGGGCTGGTCATGTTTGGCCTCTACGCCGCCGGCATCGTCAGCGCGCTTCTCGTGTCGTTGGTAATTCGCAAGGTCTTCTGGCGCGGCGCGGTCGAGCCCTTCATGATGGAACTGCCCACCTACAAGGTTCCCGATCTGAAGAGTGTCGGCTTCAACCTGTGGCTCCGGGCGAAGATATTTCTGAACCGGGCGGGCCGCATCATCCTGCCGCTCGTGATCATTGTTTGGGTGCTGGGGACCTTCCCCTATCCGCCCGAGAACGCGACCCTTCCGGCCATCGACTATTCGTTCGCCGGCATGATCGGGCGGACGCTGGAGCCGATCTTCGCGCCCATCGGCTTCAACTGGCAGATGGTCATCGCCCTGATCCCCGGCATGGCGGCGCGCGAGGTCGCGGTGGCGGCCCTGGGCACCACCTACGCCATCGCCGACGCCGAGAACGCAACGGGTCTGCTGGCCTCGACCCTGTCGGCGCAATGGTCGCTGGCGACGGCCCTGTCCTTCCTGGCCTGGTACATCTTCGCGCCCCAGTGCGTCGCGACCCTGGGCGTGGTGAAGCGCGAGACCAACTCGTGGAAATGGACCTGGATCATGATCATCTACATGTTCGGTCTGGCCTATCTGGCGTCGTTCGCGACCTATCATGTGGCGGTGGCGCTCGGGGGCGGCTAAGCGGGGGCGCTTCTTCACCGTCCGGACCTCCAGATGAGCCCTGTCTTCGCCGCCGTCGTCATGGGCCTTCTGGGCTTGATCATCGGCAGCTTCCTGGCGGCGGTCAGCGTGCGGCTGCCGCGTGAAGAAGACATCGTCGTCGCTCGGTCGCGGTGCATGGGATGCGATCAGACCCTGAGGCCGTGGGAGCTGATCCCGCTGGTCAGTTGGCTGGTTCTACGCGCGCGCTGCGCCCGGTGTGGCGTCGCCATTTCTCCGCGCTATCCGCTGATCGAACTGGGGGCTGGGCTGGTCGGCGTCTGGGCGGGTTCCAGCGGAGCATCGTGGTTGATGATCGCCGCGACCGCCGTGCTGGGCTGGCAACTGCTGTTGATCGCCATCATCGACGGCGAGAATTTCTGGCTTCCCGACGTCCTGACCTGGCCGCTGGCGGCGACTGGGTTGATCGCGGCCGTGCTGACGGGATGGGACGTGGCCCTATCGCATCTGATCGGGGCGGTGGTCGGCTTCGGCGGCTTGTGGCTGGTCGGCTGGCTGTACAAGGCGATCCGCAAGCGCGACGGCCTGGGCGGGGGCGACCCCTACCTGTTCGCCGGAGCAGGGGCCTGGGTTGGATGGATCGGCCTGCCCAGCGTGCTGCTGTGGGCCTCGGCCGCCGGGCTCAGCCTGGTGTTCGGCCTGCTGGTCGTGCGCCGCTCGGTCAGTGCAACGGACAAGCTGCCGTTCGGCGTCTTTCTAGCCGTCGGGATTTGGCTGACCTGGCTGTATGGGCCGTTGGGGCTCTAACGCCCCGTCGTCAGTTTGACGATGATGATGGCGGCTGTGTCCAGGATGGCCTCGGGCGTGTCGGCGCGGCGCAGCAGGTCGAAGCTGGCGGCGGTGGACTCGGCGATCGAGGCGATCTGGTAGGAGGCCAGACGAGGATTATAGTCCCTGGGGTGCAGACCTGCCGCATGGGCCTGGGCGACGCGGCGTTCAATAGCCAGGTGCAGGCGACGCAGGCGGCGGACGCGGCTTTCAACGAAGGCGGCCTCGCCGTTGTCTGCGAGCATGTGCTCGACCCGCAGAACCTGGCCGTGATCGCGCCAGATGGCCATGACGTCCAGGATGAAGGCCCGGCCTATGCCGAAGGCCTTGTCGCCCGGCCAGTCGGCCTGGAAGTGGGCGGCCAGGCCTTGGAAGTCGGTCGCCGCCGTCTCGCACAGGGCCAGAACCGGTTCCTCGACCGTCTTGAAATAGGTGTAGAAGTTGGAGGGCGACACGCCCGCGGCCGAGGCGAGGTCGGCGACGCGGATTTCGCCATAGTGGCGTGAGTTCAGCAGGGTCCGGGTCGCGTCGAGGATCGCCTGGCGGGTTCGGCCCCCGCGCGCGCCGATCTTGTGGCCCAGCTTGTTGGTCTTGTCGGCCATATCCCCGATGGTCGGTAAAGGCGGTAACTCGAGAACCTCGAGCCGGCCGCATTCGGTACGCGGAAGCGAAACTGTATCGTAGACGGATCAGGTTATTGCACAGGTCGCGGAAAATCCAGCGGCTGTCGGGATTTAGTCGTTTCTGTTTCGCTTCTGGATGCGGCAAAGCCTCGGCAGGGCGGCCCTGCCGAGGCTTAAGGATTTTGCGGCTTCGGGCGTCTACCGCCCGATGTCGTAGGACGCGTCCAGACCCTCGCTGCCGACCGTCGCCTGGATCAGATCGCCGGACTGGATCAGGCCCTTGTTGAAGGGGCGCTGGTCATAGACCTGGAAGCGAACCGTCGACTCGGGTCGGATCGTCGTCGTGTAGCGATACAGGGTCGGATCGGTCGCATCCGGCGACAGTCTGACGATCATGTCGTTGGCGCCCAGGAAGTCGCCCCACAGCCACAGCGGCCCTGTCGCGCCTTGCGGCCGCCGGATGGTGATCTCGACCGGCGCCGGCTCCTGATAGGTTTCCTTGGCGAAATAGGCCGCCGGGGTCGGCTCGTTGCCGCGCCGCCAGTCGAAATAGGTCGCGTTCTCCCAGTTCGAGCCCTGGCCCCAGCGGGTGGAGCAGGGGGTCGAGACCCAGGCCGGCTCCCAGTAGACCACGCCGACGCCGCCGGCGAATTTCACCGTCTGGGTCAGGTCGTGCATGTACTGACGCTGGCCCTCGTAGGTGGCCGGATAGCCGGGCAGCAACGAGTCCGCGCCCAGTAGATTGGGCGAGTTGTCAGCGGAGTCCGTGGTGAAGGGATAGGCGGTCTCGACCACGACCACCTCGGCCGGATAGCGGTGGCGCAGGCGATTGATCGTGTGTTCCAGGCCGTCCAGACCCTGGGTCGACCATTTGCGATAATAGCTGACGCCGATCAGGTCGAAGTCGGTGACGCCGTGCTTCCACGCATCGGCGAACCAGGGCTCGACGTTCTCAGGCTGGGCGATGTGCAGCATGACCAGGGGCTGGATGCTGGACTGGGCGCCCGCGTCACGCACGGCCTTGATCCCGGCGTTGAACAGGGCGGCGTTGCGTTGCCAGTTGATGCCTGGGCGCGTGGTCTTCCAGTCCGCTTCGCCCATCATTTCGGGATTGGTCTCGTTGCCGACCTGAACCTGGTCCGGCATCAATCCCTCGGCGTCGAGCGTCCGCAAGGTGTTGAACGTATAGTCATAAACAGCCTGGGCAAGGGCCGGCGTGTCGTCGCGCATCGACCGCCAGGCCTTGGGCACGATCTGCTTGTCCCCGTCGGCCCAGTCGTCCGAGTAGTGGAAGTCGAGCAGGACCTCCATGCCCGCCGCGCGGGCGCGGCGGATGGTTTCGCGCGCGTCGTCCAGGTCGCTGTAGTTCGTCCATTCGGGGTCGTGCCAGATCCGGACGCGAACCAGATTGGTCCCCATTTCGGCGAACAGGCCGTAGGGATCGCGGGCCTGACCGTCCTTGCGATAGATCGCGCCGCAGTCCTCCATCTCGTTCACATAGGACAGGTCAGCGCCGAAATAGAACGGCGCCGGCTGCCCCGCCTGCTGGGCTTGCGCGGGCAAGGCCATCAGGGCGGCGAAGGCGGGAAGGAGGATGCGGCGGATCTTCATGGGCAGTTCCGTAAGGCTTGAGGCGCGACGCGAGGTCAGTAGCGGAAGGTGGCGTCGAGGCTGAACCGGCGACCGAAGCGGGTGTTGCTGGCCAGACGGTTCTCGTCGTTGTCGTAGTAGGTGTTGACCTCTTCGTCGGTCAGATTGCTGGCCTGGAAGCGCAGGCCCAGGTTCGACGTCACCTGATAGGAGGCGCTGAAGTCCAGCGTGGCCTCGCTATCCAGCGTCCGCAGGGCGGAACCGTCCCAGCCGCTGATCACGGTGAAGGGGCTGTGGTACTTGTAGCCCAGCCGGCTCTCGAACTTGCCGTCCGAGTACCAGAGGTCCACCGTCGCCGTCTTCTGCGCCAGGCCCGTCGACTCCAGCGGATTGTTGGCCGGAGAGAACTCCTTCACGTCTGAGTCGACGTAGGCGAAGTTGGCGTAGATGCCGAAGTTCTCGAGCGCCGGAATGAAGCGGAACGGCGTCTGGAAGGTCAGCTCAAGCCCGCTGATGCCGCCGCCGTCGCCGTTAAAGGGACCAGTGACGTTGTAGGTCACGCCGTCGATGGTCACCGGCTGGGTGAAGTAGCCGATGTGGGTCTCGACATCCTTGTAGTAGGCGGCGGCCGCGAACAGGGCTTCCGGCGCGAAATACCACTCGTAGGAGAGGTCAACCTGGTTGGCGATATAGGGCTTCAGGTTCGGGTTGCCGGCCGTGCCGGTGGGCGGCGGGCTGGTGTTGTACAGCGACCGACCGGCGCGCAGCTCATCCAGCGGCGGACGAGCCATGGTGCGGGCCAGACCGAAGCGCAGTTGCTTGTCCTCAGCCAGGGCGAAGGTCAGGTTCAGGCTCGGGAGCAGCTGGAAGTAGTCGTTGTCGATCGAGATCGGCGTCAGGGCTCCGCTGTTGACCGACTCGTAGCCCTTGCTGGTGGTTTCGGTCTGAACCGCGCGCATGCCGACATTGCCGGTGACGGGCAGGCCGGCGAAGTCGCCGGCGAAATCGACCTTCACATAGGCCTCGAAGACGGTCTCATCGACCGACCAACTGGAAGCTTCGTCTACGGCGTCTGCGGGCTGGACGAAGCCGCCGTAGGCCGCCTGGGCCACAGCATCGAAATCGCCGTCCAGGAAGCCCGTCGTGTCGAAGTCTGAAACGGTGAAGCTGCTGAGCAAATTCGAGGGGATCGTGGCGGTGATCGGCTCTTGGGTCCACAGCAGTCTTTCGTACGCCTTGGATCGGTCAGAGGCGCGGACGCCAAACGAGGTCTTGGTGACGCCCGTCTCTCCGCCGTAATGGGCGATGTCGAACTGACCCGAGGTCAGCTCGTCGGTCAGCTTGCCGCCGTCCGCCTGTCCGGGGACATAGTCGTACAGCGGTTGGTAGCTGGGATTGGAGGTGTCATAGCTGGCGAAGGCGGAAGGCGTCTGACCTGGCGTCATGTCGACACCGGCCAGTTCCGGATAATGTTCGGTGAAGATGGCGCGCCACAGGTTCTCACGCTCGGCCTTCGAATAGGCGACGTCGCCGGTCAGGGTCCAGGCGCCCGACATCCACTTGCCGTTCAGACCGGTGGCCAGCAGTGTCTTGTCCTCGACGTATTTGGCGATGACGTTGGTCACCGAAGCATAGGGCAGGGTGGCGGCGACGACCGTGCCGTCGATGATGGTGTAGGAGGCGGCGGGATCGCCGTAAGCCCAGGCCGAAGATCCATCCCAGTTGCCGTAGGCGTCGTTGTTGCCATACCAGATCTGGTTCTGGTCCTCGTCGATCTCGACCTTCGAATAGAGGGCGTCCATGTTCAGTTCGAACTGGTCGGACGGCTTCCATTGCAGGGCGCCGTTGATCCCGTTGCGGGTCTCGGTCAGGCGCTTGACCTGAGCCTGGGCGCCCCAGAAGGTGGCGTCCAGATCGCCGTCGCCGTCGATGTCGCCGGGCGAGCCGCCGGTGTTCTCATCGTTCCAGCCCCAGCCTTCGAATGTCGAATAGCCGTTCTTCTGTACCTGGTGGGTCACGCCGAGGTTGACGCCGAGAGTGTCGTTCAGGCGATGGGTGACGCTGGCGCTGAAGCGCGAGCCCACTGGATCATAATCGGGCAGATCCTCGCCGCCCTCGTAATAGACCGCGCCGGCGGTGCCGACGAAGGTGGGGCCGCGATAGTCAAGCGGGCGGATGGTGCGGATATTGATGGTGCCGGCGATGCCGCCGGAGATCAGATCGGCGGACTGGGACTTGTAGACCTCGACGCCCGAGACGACTTCCGACGGGTAGATTTCCCAGCGGACGTTGCGATCCGGCTCCGACGAGGCGACTTCGCGGCCGTTGACGAGGCCCAGCACCAGACGCGGGCCGAGGCCCCGGATCGAGGCCTGGCTCTGGTTGCCGCGGTCGCGCGTGCCGTTGACGCCGGGCAGACGAACCAGCTCTTCGGCGATGGTCACGTTCGGCAGTTGGCCGATGTCTTCGGAGGAGATGGCCTCGACCACCAGGTCCGAGCGACGCTTGACGCCAATCGCGTCGCGCAGCGAGGCGCGGATGCCGGTGACGACAACCTCATCGACCTGGGCGGCCTCCGTAGGCTCGGCGGCCGGGGCTTCCTGGGCCCAGACGGGCGCTGCGGCGAGAAGGGCGGCCAGCGATACGCTGGCGGCGGCGATGGTCTTACGATTGGCGGTCATTAGAAATCCCCCTGTGCTGGCCTGATTTTCAGGTCGATTGTTTGGTGGTGCGGGCGTCGAGACGAAGGATGGCGGGCCGCAGCCCGTCCGCCTTCGCCGTGACGGTGATGAGGCCGCCGCGGCGACCGGTCTGGAGAATGGCCTGGGCCAGTCCGTTGAATAGATGTCGGCGGTCGCTGCGATCCGCTTCGTGGCTGACGGGATCGCCGTTGCCGACGCCGATGACTCGCGCGTCGCCGGCGACCTCGAAGACAACCAGGTCGTTGGCGCGAGGGCAGGGACGGCCGCGGGCGTCCACGACGCTGGCGGCGATCATGGCCACGTCCTCGCCGTCGGCGGTCAGTCGTTCACGATCGACCGACAGTCGCAGAGCGGCGGGCGCGCCGGCGGTTTCGCGACGCTGGGTCGCGACCAGCCGGCCGTTCTTGAACCCGCGTGCCTCCAGCACGCCCGGCGCATAGGGCACCGACCAGGCCAGGTGACGATTGCGCTCGACCGTCTTCGATCCGACCGAGCGGCCATTCAGGAACAGTTCGACGCGATCCAGATTGGAGTGAACCCAGACCTCGATCTCCTGGCCCTCACGCCCTTCCCAATTCCAGTGCGGGAAGAGGTGCAGCAGCGGCTCAGGCCGCCACCAGGCGCGGTAGTACCAATAATTGTCCTTGGGGAAGCCGCAGGAATCCATCGCGCCGAAGTAGGAGCCGACGCTGGGCCAACGGCTGTAGGGCGTCGGTTCGCCGCGATAGTCGAAGCCGGTCCAGATGAAGCCGCCGGCGATATAGGGCCGCTCCGCCGCGATGGTCCACCAGGCCTCGGCGGTCGAGGCCCACCAGGGATGTTCGCGGTCATAGGCGGGGACGATGTGGCGGGCTGCGTCCAGCACATATTCGCCCCGGGTCGAGACCGTGCTGCCCGTCTCGCTGCCGAGGATCGGCTGATCCGGGAAACGGGCGTGATAGCCCTCCATCTGGGGCGTACGATAGTTGAAGCCCAGCACATCGACGACGCGCGACACGCCGGTGTCGAAGTCCTGGTCCTTGGCCGCCGTGACGGGGCGGGACGGGTCCAGACGGTTGACCAGCCGCTTCATGGTGCGGGCGATGGCGGCGCCGGTTTCGTTGCCCTGGATGGCCTGTTCTTCGTTACCGATGGACCAGGCGATGACGGATGGACGATTGCGATCACGTCGAACCAGGGTCGCAAGTTCCGTCATCGACTCATCGTCCGAGGACATGCGCCGCGTCTCGGCGATGACCAACATGCCCAGCCGGTCGCAAGCGTCCATCAGCTCGGGCGTGGCCGGATTATGTGAGGCGCGATAGGCGTTGCAGCCCATGGCCTTCAACTGTTCGATGCGCCAGTCCTGCAGCCGATCTGGGATGGCTGCGCCGACGCCGGCGTGGTCCTGGTGGCAGCAGGCGCCGAGAAGCTTCAACGGCTGGCCGTTGAGCAGGAAGCCGCGCTTGGCGTCGAACACGGCCGAGCGCACGCCGAACGAGGTCTCGGTGCGATCTGTGATCCGACCCCCGACCTCGACCTCGACCACAAGGCGGTGAAGTTGCGGATCGGATGGCGACCACAGGGGAGCGGTGTTCCAGGTCAGGTCGTGTTCGACCTTGCCGCTGCTCCAAGAGGTGATGGTCAGCCCGGTCTCATGGCGGGCCATCTCAAGACCGTTCGGCGCCAGGACGAGGGTGCGAACTCGGGCGTCGGGGGCGGCGTCAGATTGGTTGCGAACGTCGATGCTGATCTTGGCGGTCGCACCAGCGCCACGCGGGACGGCCTGGATGAAGACCCCGTGCGGCGGAAGGTGGACGGGGTCCGTCGCGGTCAGATGGACATGGCGGTACAGGCCCGCGCCTTCATAGAACCAACCTTCGCCCAGGCTGGCGTCTACGCGGACGACCAGCCAGTTGGTCTCGCCCGGCCGGGCGACATCGGTGATATCGACGGTGAAGGGGACGTAGCCGCCTGCGTGCTCATCGACGATAATGCCGTTCAGGAAGACCACGACCTGACGGAAGGCGCCGTCGAACTCCAGGCTCAGCCGCCGTCCAGCCCAGTCCGCAGGAATGTCGAGAGGACGTCGATACCAGCCGACGCTGTTCTCAGGATGATCGCGCCCCAAGGCCCGATAGCCGTGGGCCGCCCGAGGGTCGTCCTCGTCGGAGGCGAAGCCGCCGGGGCCCGGATCGAACGGCAGATCGATGGCCCAGTCGTGGGGGATCTGCACCGGCTTCCAGCTGGAATCGTCAAAGCCGGCCATCGCCGCCGTCGCGATCGGCGAAGTTTCCGACCCGCCGGTCTTGGCATAGGTCCGCTGATCCCGCCCGAAGCCGAAATCCTTCGAGAGGTCCGAGGCGTGTCCGAGTGCGAACTTCCAGTCGAACGCCAGCTTTACGCTCTGGCGGGGCGACAAGGCTGAAGAGGGAACCGCCGAATCCGCAACCGCTGGCCCAGCCAAGGCGGCTGAGGCGAGCGTCAAACCGCCGGCGCTCTGCAGTACGACGCGGCGATCAATCGTCAGATCTGAACCCTTGCGCTGCAATGCGCGTCTCCCTGAGCACCCGGGCCTGTTAGCGGCCTCTTGAGGTCAAGAAAGCGGCTGTCGCCTCGTTCTGTCAATAAAATAATTTTCATATGCGATACGAAACGGCAGCTGCGGAGGTGTGGAGCGGGTGCATTCCGCATAGGAGCAATGGGTCTCAGGCCCTTGCGGAGCTTAGCGGCGCGCCGAAATGCACCCGCGGCCGAACGCCAGCAGATGTGTCAGAAGGTCGCTAGAGCATGGCTCGCTTTGACGGAATCGGGATTCCCAAGTTTGCGGTGATCTGATTCAACATCCGTGCTGGATGGGAGGCCAGCCCGGATGACGGCTCCTTATTCGATGGATCTTCGTGAGCGAGCGTTGGCGCGTAAGGCGGAGGGCGAGACACACCGGGAGATCGCGGCGGCGCTTCGGATCAGTCCGTCTTGCGTGTCCAAGTGGACGAAGCGAGTTGGAGAGACAGGTTCGGTGGCGCCGGGCCAGGTCGGCGGCCACAAGCCTCGCACGCTGTCAGGAGACTGCGCCGAATGGCTGCGCACCCGCATCGCCTCAGGGCCGTTCACGCTCAGAGGACTGACGGCCGAACTTGCCGCGCGCGGGATCAAGACCGGCCCTCGAGCGGTGTGGGTGTTCGTGCACGCTGAAGGACTGAGCTTCAAAAAAAACACTGCTGCCTGAGGAGCAGGCCCGGCCTGACGTCGCGCGCCGCCGCGCACGCTGGAAGGCGCATCAGGGGCGGATCGACCCGTCGCGACTGGTGTTCCTGGACGAGACCTGGGTCAAGACCAACATGGCGCCCTTGCGCGGCTGGGGGCCGAGGGGGCGACGCTTGAAGGGCCACTCGCCCTTCGGTCACTGGAAAACCCTGACCTTCATCGCCGCCCTGCGCCATGACCGGATCGACGCGCCCTGGGTTATCGATGGTCCGATCAACGGTGCGATCTTCCTCGTCTACATCGAGAAAATACTGGCTCCGACCCTGTCGCCTGGCGACGTCGTCGTCCTCGACAACCTCGGCAGTCACAAGGGCAAGGCCGCCCGCGCCGCTGTCAGGGCCAAAGGCGCACACATGATCTTCCTGCCCCCTTACTCCCCCGACCTGAACCCCATCGAACAGGTCTTCGCCAAGCTCAAACACCTCATGCGCAACGCCCAGCCCAGAACCATTGAAGCCACGTGGCGAAAGGCCGGAGAGATCATCAATCTCTTCAGCCCCGCCGAATGTGCGAACTACCTCGTCAACTCAGGATACGGTTCCGTGTGAAGGAATCACGCTCTAGTCTCGCCTTTGCGGCAGCGCCTTATCCAAACGTGGTTGGATCACGCCAGCCTTTGAACGTGCTCGCTCGCTCGGTCGCGAAGCTGGCCAGGGACGTGGTGCCGGTTGCAGGAATCGAACCCGCGACATCCAGTTTACAAAACTGGCGCTCTACCAACTGAGCTAAACCGGCGCCGTCCTCGAGACAGCAGGCCTTATGCGGACGGATTGTAGCGGGTGCAAGATGGCGGAGGCGCGAATTCAGTCCAGCGCCGCCGCGATCTTTTGGGCCAGGGGCTGCAAGGCGGCGGCTTCGGCCATCGGCGCATGACCATGTCCCTTCATCGGCCGATCGGCCCAGCGCGGGATGATATGGAAGTGCAGGTGGAAGACGGTCTGACCACCCGCGTCTCCGTTGAACTGCATGACCGAGATCCCGTCGGGTTTCAGAGCCTTCTCAACGGCCTTGGCCGTGCGTTGCAGGGCGGCGGTCAGACGAGCGAGGGCTTCGGGCTCGATCTCGAGGAGGGTCCGGGCCTGGGATTGTTTGGCGATGATCAGGACATGGCCCTCCGACTGGGGAAAGACGTCCATGAAGGCCAGGACGTGCTCGTCTTCCCACACCTTCACCGAGGGGATCTCGCCGCGCAGGATCTTGGCGAAGATATTGTCGGGGTCGTAGGCGCCGTGAAGGCTCATGGCTGGTCTCCGTCTCTGTATCGCGGTCTTGATACGCCGACTGGTTAGCAGCGGAGGAAGGCGAGGGGGAGCCTTACTCGACATCCGGCGTTATGGTGACGCTTCCTATTTCCTTGAGGACACCATGATCCGTTTCATTATCCAGGCCGTCGTCACCATGGTCGGTCTCTGGCTTTCGGCTCAGATCGTGCCGGGCGTCGGCTTCACCAGCACCGGTTCATTGATCGCGGCCGCCGTTATTCTGGGACTGATCAACGCTGTGGTGCGTCCGATCATGGTGGTGCTGACCTTCCCGATTACCGTGGTGACTCTTGGCCTGTTCCTGCTGGTGGTGAACGCGGCGATGATCGGTCTGACGGCCGTCTTCCTGGACGGCTTCGCTGTCCAGGGTTTGTGGGCCGGAATCGGGGCGGCCATCGTCACCGGCGTCGTCAGCTGGATCGCCGGGGCCTTCATCGGCGGCGACGAAAAGCGCGGCTAAAGTCTCGCGAAGGCGCGGCCGCCCGCATCGAACAGATGGGCCTGGCCTGGGGGGACGTGAAGGCGCATCGCGTGGCCCGGCCCGGTCGGAACCTCGCCCGTCAACTGGACCGTCAGTGTGTCTTCCGAGGCCGCGTGCCTGACATGAACCATGGTCGCGGCGCCCAGGGTTTCGACAAAGAGAACCTCGGCGGTCAGGGTGTCGGCGTCAGGGGGCGTTTCGCCGGTCGGCAGAGTCAGATGCTCCGGGCGAATGCCCAGGGTGACGGCGTCGCCCGGTTTGGCGGACGTCGCGTCGACCGCCACGTGCAGGGTCTCGCCGGCCGTCGTTCGTATTGTCGCGCCGGTGGAAGAGCCCTCCACCAACTCGGCGGCCAGCAGGTTCATCCGGGGGCTGCCGATGAAGCCGGCGACGAACAGATTGGCGGGACGCTGATACAGAGCCATCGGCGCGCCGACTTGCTCGATCCGGCCGCCGTTCAGCACGACGATCCGGTCGGCAAGGGTCATCGCCTCGACCTGGTCATGGGTGACGTAGATCATGGTGGTCTTCAGCTCGGCGTGCAGCCGCGCGAACTCGTAGCGCATTCGGACGCGGAGGGCGGCGTCGAGGTTCGACAGCGGCTCGTCGAACAGAAAGACCTCGGGTTCGCGGACGATGGCCCGGCCGATGGCGACGCGCTGGCGCTGGCCGCCGGACATGGCCTTGGGCTTGCGGTCCAGATAGTCGGTGATGCTCAGGGCCTCGGCGGCGGCGCGGACGCGGCGGTCGATCTCAGCCTTGTCCGTCTTGGCCAGCTTGAGCCCGAAGGCCATGTTTTCGTAGGCCGTCATGTGGGGGTAGAGGGCGTAGGACTGGAATACCATGGCGATGCCCCGGTCAGACGGCGACAGGTCATTGACCACCCGGCCGCCGATGGAAACCTGGCCCGTCGTCGCTTCTTCCAGTCCGGCGATGGTGCGAAGCAGCGTGGATTTGCCGCAGCCCGACGGACCGACGAAGACCACGAATTCGCCGTCGGCGATCTCCAGATCGACGCCCTTGAGCACCTCCACGGCGCCGAACGCCTTCTTCACGTCGACCAGACGGACGTCCGCCATGCTTCCTGTTCCCTGAACCGTTTGATTTTGCGCGCACCGTAACCGGTTACATGGCGGGATCAACGGCTCGTTTGCGGCGTCCTCTGTCGTCATCAGCTGACCGCTCCAAATTTGCAAAACTGCAAAATTACACTTTCGCAAATTGTATCGGATGGCTAGAAGCCCCGCGGGCAACGGGGAGATATCGATGATGCGGCGTTCAATCCTGATGGCGACGGTTTCGGTCACATGGCTGGCCGCCGTCTGCGCAGTGCAGGCTCAAGAGGTCGCGTCGTCGGTGGACGACATCGTCGTAACCGGATCACGGATTGCGGGCGGGGACCGGATCGCGCCGGTCGAGACGGTCGGGCGCGAGACCATCGCTGCCGCCGGAATCGCCGACGCCTCGCAACTGGTCCGGCTCGTCACCGCAAACTCGGGCTCGGAGGCTCAGGTGGACCAACTGAACCAGCCGCAAAGCTCAGGCACGGCCCAGTTCAATCTGCGCAATCTCGGCCTGGGCTCGACCTTGGTTCTGGTCGATGGCCAGCGCTGGACGTCCAGCGCGGTGGTGGCCACCGACGGGTCGGCCTTCGTCGACATCAATTCCCTCGTCCCGATGATCGCCCTGCAGCGGGTCGAAGTGGTCAAGGACGGCGCTTCTGCCGTCTATGGCTCCGACGCCGTCGCGGGGGTGGTCAATTTCATCACGCGGCATGATGTCGCCCGCCCCGAGGTCAGCGCCAAATATGCGGTCGCCGACGGTTCCGAAGAGAGCGTGATCCAGGCCATCGGTGGGTTCGAGGTGCTGGGCGGCGACCTGACGCTGGCGGCCTCGCACTTCCACAGATCGGCCCTGAGCACCGACGAGCGCGACTTCACCCAGGCCGAACGCTACGACCGCGCGTCCTGGACCGCCGTGACCAGCTATGGGCAGCCGGGATCCTACTACCGACCGAGCACCAAGACCTATGCGCCGGATCCGGATTGCGACAACCCCGCCTTCGACGCCGCCTATCGCAACAACGCAAGCGACACGTTTTGCCGTCTCGACTATTCCGACTTCTTCGATCTGACGCCGGAAGAGACGCGGACGCAGTTGTTCGCCGACTATCGCCGACCGGTCGGAGATATGACCCTGTCGCTACAGGGGGCCTGGTCGTCGACCTGGACCCGCGCGAGGCAGACGCCGTCCCTGCCGATCCTGGCGCAGTCGCTGACCGTGCCGGCCTCTCATCCGGACAATCCTTTCGGTGAGGACGTGCTGTTCCGGGGGCGGCTTCTGGGCGCCGAGGCCGGCGCATCGGCGGCGGAGTTCGACTATGAGACCTGGCGTCTGGCTGCGGGACTGGAAGGCGGTTTCGCCAATGGCTGGAACTGGAGCCTCGCCGCCACCGCCAGCCGTCAGCACGTCGCCTATGACAAGCCCGATGTGATCGGAAGCGCATTGCAGAACGCGCTGAACGGCCTGGGCGGCGCCGGATGCGACGCCGCCACCGGCACGCCCGGGGTCGGCGCCTGCCAGTATTATAATCCGTTCGGCAGCGCCTATCTGGGCACAGGCACGGCGAACAGCGACGAACTGATCGACAGTCTGATCGGCTCCGCGGGCCTGCGCGGTTCCGCCAGCTTGATGACCGCAGACGCGTCCACCAGCGGTCAGGCGTTCGCCTGGTCCGGCGGCTCGGTCGATATCGCGCTCGGCGCCCAGTACCGCCGCAGCGCCTTCCGTCATGACTGGAGCGACCTCGTGAACGCCGGCGATCTGCTGACGGCGGGCTATTCGCCCGACTTCGACGGCGATCAGCAGACCCTGGCCGCCTATGCCGAGGGGCGTCTCCACCTGGGCGACCGGGTCGAGGCGCAACTGGCCGGGCGATATGAATCCTATGACGGGGAGGGGCGGTTCAGTCCGAAGGTCGCTGTACGTTGGGACGTGGCCGAGGCCGTCGCGTTTAGGGCGTCATGGGGACAGGGCTTCCGTGCGCCCTCGGTCTACGCCCAGTCCGGGGCCCAGGCGTCCCAGCCGTCTGTGTTTGATCGGGGCGCCTATGTCTTCGTCAACACCCTGACGTCGGGGGATGCGGACCTGAAGCCCGAGAAGTCCGAGAGCCTGACTTTCGGGGTGCAATGGCGTCCCGTTCAGGGCCTCGAGTTGGGCTTGGACGCCTGGCGGTTCGACTATACCGACCAGGTCGTCAAGGAATCGGCTCAGGCGATCATCAACCAGGCGGCGGCCGACACCGCTGCCGGTCTGACGGGCACGGACGCCCAGTCGCGCCTGACTCGCTCGGCCAGTGGGGCCCTGACCTTCGTTCAGCTCTATTTCATCAATGCGTCGTCGGTGGAGACCCAGGGCGTGGACGTCTCGGCCCGCTATGGTCATGCGCTTTGGGGCGGTCAGGCTACGGCCTCGGCGACCTGGACCTATGTGGATCGTTACGACATCCGCCTGAACGACAGCGCGGCGGAAGTGTCCGGCGTCGGTTCGACCAATCTGAACAACATCGGCCGTTCCCTGCCACGCAATCGCGGGGAGTTCGTGCTGGGGTGGAGCGGCGGCGTTCATTCCGTGACCGGCCTGGTCCACTACACCGCCGGCTATGACAATGACCGCAGCGGCGTGACGGACACGACCATCGCCAGCCAGACGACGATCGATCTTATGTACAGCCGCGCTCTGGGCGCCGATCTCGAGTTGGCCTTGGGAGTGGTCAATCTGGCCGACAAGTCGCCGCCTTTGGCCCAGTTCGCCTTTGGCTATGATCCCGTCGTCGCCGACCCGCGCGGACGTGTGTTGAGTTTGGGGCTTACAAAGCGCTTCTGATCAGGCTGCCAAAGGACGGGCTGGGGGAAGCGCGGCGCTCATCGCCTCGATCAACATGAGAACGTCCAGCGGCTTGGCGACGAAGCCGTCGAGGCCGGCCTCGCGCCCTTGTTCGCGCACTGAGACGGAAACGTCGCCGGATAGCAGGATCAACGGGGTGCGATGTCCCGCAGCCTCTTCAGCCCGGATCCTGCGCGTGGCCTCAAAGCCGTCGCAACCCGGCATGCGCAGGTCCAAAAGGACAAGATCATAACCGCCGTCTCGCCAGGCGGCGACCGCCTGGTCGCCATCTTCCACCAAGGTCGCCTCCATGCCGAGGTTCGGCAAGACGGCGGCCAGCACCTTGCGGTTCACCGCATTGTCGTCCGCCGCAAGAACCCGCAAGCCCGCCAGGCTCGGCATGGTTTCCGTCTCGATCGTCTTGGCGCGACCGCGCTCAAGCGGCAGTTCGACAGTGAAGCAAGAGCCCTGGCCGGCCACGCTCTCGACGGTGATGTCTCCGCCCATCATCCGCGCCAGGGAACGCGATATGGACAGGCCCAGACCGGTGCCGCCGTGGGTGTGTGAAGTCTCGGCGCTGGCTTGCACATAGGGGGCGAACAAACGTTCAAGTGCGGCCTGGTCCATGCCGATGCCGCTGTCGCGCACGTCCACCCGAAGCCCGCCCGCTGCCGAAAGTCCGATGGACACCAGGACCTCGCCCCGGTCGGTGAACTTTACCGCGTTGGAAATCAGATTGGCCAGGATCTGCCCGATCCTGACCTTGTCGCCGATCCAGTCTCCGGCGGCGTCCGGCGCGATCTCGATCCGTAAAGCGACCCCCTTCTTGTGGGCGACCTCGCCAAACGCAGCCTTCATGCGATCCAGCAACCGCGTCAGATCGAAGTCGGCCTCCACCAATTGCAGTCGCCCGGCCTCGATCTTCGAGGCGTCCAGCAGATCGTTCAGCAGGGATGTCAGGGTTTCACCCGACTCCAGCGCAACTTCCAGCCTTTGCTTTTGGGTGAGATGCATCGGCTCGCCGGCCATCGCCTGCAACATGCCCAGCATGCCGTTCAGCGGCGTGCGAATCTCGTGGCTGACTATGGCCAGCATTCGCGTCTTGGACTTGGCGAAGGCAAGAATCTCGCGCTCGCGACGGTCGGCGATGCGAACAGCCCAAAGCCCCATGCCAGCGCCGAATCCGAGCGCGGCCAGGCCGACGCCAGCGGTTGTCACGCGTGCGGTCGCCAGGGCCAGATTGCGCGCATTTTCGCGCTCTAATGTCACGCCGGCCTCATGCGAGCGAAGAGCTTCCAGGCGTCGGCGAAGATCGTCCATCGCCTCTCGGCCTTCAATCGCCAAGGCAGGACTGCTGTCCTTGTTCAAGTAGCCTAGCAGTCGCGGTTCGGCGTAAATGGTGCGCCATTTTTCCATGGCTGAACGCACGCCTTCAAGCTGAGCTCGATCTGAATGATCATCTGCGGTGAGCTGCGAAAGGATCTCCAACTCTTCCGCAAATTTCTTCTGACCTGAGAAGTAGGGGAGCAGGAAAGTTTCGTCGCCGTCCCCTTCCACATAGCCCCTTACCCCCGTCTCCTGATCAAGCACCGCCGTCAACAGATTGGCCGTCGCGCCTTGCACCAGGACTGTGTGTCGGATGGATTGATCAGCGGCGTTCAGGATCGACATGTTGCTCCAGACGACCAGCACCATGGCCGCGACCATGGCCGACATCGTCCCCAACACGGCCAAGGCCGACCGGGCGGCACGGGTCTGGATCAGCGTGCGAAGGCGGGCGGGCGGGACGGAGATAGGCATTTGGGAACCGGGGTCAGCGTAAACCGCGACTTAGGGCGCTTGCGATGAAAATTGTCTTTCGGACCTGATCAGGATGATTATCTAGCAGCCTGAATTCACCCCATAAGAATGGATCGCTTATGCCTGTCGTCCTTTACGGCATTCCAAACTGCGACACCGTCAAAAAGGCGCGTGTCTGGCTGGAGCAGCATGGCGTCGATTACGTCTTCCATGACTACAAGAAGGCGGGAGCAGACTCGGGAGCTCTGGGCCGCTGGGTCGACGAACACGGCTGGGAGACGGTGCTGAACCGCGCCGGCACGACGTTCAAGAAGTTGGCCGATGCGGACAAGGCAGACCTGGACCGCGACAAGGCCATCGCTCTGATGCTGGCCCAGCCGTCGATGATCAAACGGCCGGTGCTGGACCTGGGCGACCGCCGCCTGGTGGGGTTCAAGCCCGACGTCTATGCGCAGGCCTTCAGTTAAGCGTGACCGTCGCGGTGACGCCGAAATGATCTGACGGGTACTCGCCGTTCGTGGGTTGGTCGCCAAAGACATGGGCGGCGGTGGTGGTGAAGAACTCCGGCTCCACGAAGATGTGGTCGATGACGCGGCTGGCGTGACCCTTTGCGGGATTCAGAGTGGTCGTCGCCGAACCGGGCGGCAGGGCGCTGGTGAAACGAGGGCCGGTCATGGTCGCCAGTCCGGGATCCTCTTGCGGCGCATTGAAGTCGCCCATGACGACAAGCGGGGTTCCGTCCTGCGGCAGCCACGACAAGAGGTGTGAAATCTGGCGGGCCCGCACGGCTCCGGCTTCGGGCTGCCAAGCCAGATGGGTGACCACGACATCGATAGGCCGACCCGCAACGGACACTCGCACCCGCAGCGCCGTGCGGAAATCATCCAACGGCTCCAGCCGAACGGAGTCCTGGGCCAGTATGGGCAGCCGGGTCAGCAAGGCGATTCCATAACGGCGTGGCGCATCCTGGGGGTCAGTTGAGACGAAGGCGACCTTGTAGCCGCCCAGTTCCCGCGCCAGCATCTCGGCCTGGTTCTCCAGTCCTGTGTTGGCGTCTTCCAGGACTTCCTGCAAGGCGATGACGTCTGCGTTCTGGGCCCGCAAGGCTTCGATCAGCAGCGGCCGCCGCGCGGGCCAGTCGCCCATATTGTGCCAGATGTTGAAGGTCGTCAGCGTCAGGTGCGACGGTTCGGACGTGATCGGCTCCGAGCTCAAACCGGCGTTCAACGTGGGCGCGCAGGCCGCTATCGGTACAACCGCGGCCACTGCGATCAGGAAACGACGTGAAACCACTCGTGCGGCCCCTAGCCTTCGACGTCGGTGACGGGCCGATCATGGCCGTCGGCGGTTTCGGTGATCCAGCGACCGTCCGCGGTTTCGTATTCTATGGCCGCGTTCTGGTCCGGAACCTTCTGTTCGCGGGCGGCGCGAACCGCAGCCGCCTTGGCGTCATCGTGGCTGGCGAAGGTCTCGGAATAGGTGCCCTCCGCCTGATAGGCCCAGCCGCCGTTGTGCTCGACGATGCGATAGATGACGGTGGTCATGGGGGCTCTCCTCTGGGGCGGGCGATTACCGTAGACCGAACTGGCCGCCGCAGGAACAGTTCCAGCGTCACCCATTCGATCAACACATGACATTTGTCGGTCCCAACCATGCTGTCCGACAAATATTGATCGACGGCGCATCCAAAGGCTCGGTCGGTGACGACTATTCCCTGTAAACGCAGGGCGATGGTCGTGCTGCTGAGGAGATGAGACATGGCTGATCTGGCGCGCGAGTTCTGGTGGATACTCTTTCCCCTGTCCGCCTTCGCTTTCGTGGGCTGGTCGCAATGGTTGAACTACCGACGTCAGAAAGCGCTGCTCGATGTCGTGAAGACCTATGCGGAAAAGGGGCAGGACGCGCCTCAGGCGATCATGGATGCCCTTGCCCGAGCCTCTGCAAACGATGTCCCCGCCCGGCAGAGCGTACGGCAAGGGACGGCGGCCCACTACTGGTCGTTGGTTGGATTATTCACGGCGCTCTGCGTCGGTTTCACGGTGGCAAGCTGGGGCGGACTAGACGGCGGCACGGGGGCCTTGTTGATCGTAGCCTTTGTCATGGGGACGGTCGCGCTATGGTCCTTGGTCTGCGCCTTGGTGTTGCAAATGCGCAGGCCGCGCGACTGAGCGGACGCGAGGGCAGGCGTCGTGACCGACGTTGAACTTGTAAACGCCGCCCGTAACGGGTCCGACGCGGCATTTGCACGGCTTGTCGAGCGACATCAGGCGGCGGTCCGCAATTTCCTCCGCCGGATGCTAGCCGGCGGGTGGGCCGAGGCCGACGATCTGGCGCAGGAGGTATTCCTTGCCGCATGGCGGGACCTAGGGCGGTTGAGAGATCCGGCGGGGCTTCGCGCCTGGCTGCTCGGCATCGCTTGGCGCAAGGCGCAAGATCGCACCCGGAGCGCGCTTCGAAGTGCGGCCCGTGATGGGATCTGGGCGCAGGATCATGCGCCGTCATTTGGTGTGTCGCCTGAAGAGAGGATCGCGCTAAGCCGCGCGATGGCCGAACTGCCACCGGCCGTCAGAGCTTGCGTGGCGCTGTGTGTTGCCGACGGATGGTCCCATGTTGAGGCGTCCCTTGCGCTAGGCTTGCCGGTTGGCACCGTGAAGTCGCATATCAACCGCGGGCGCAGCCGCCTTCTGGCGATGCTTGGAGATCGTGATGACGCCTGAAGACAAGCTTCAATCCCTATTCGCAGCTGAAGCCGCACCGCCGCGTGATCCCGTTTTTGAGACGGTGGTCGTCCAACGGATCGCCCGTCGTCGCGCTGTCGCCGTTGTCGCGGCCTTTGCGCCGTTGGCGGTGGCGATGGCGACGATCTTGTGGGGGCTCGGGCCGGTATGGCGGGGCCTGGCGGATCTTCTACGCGAAGGCGCGCCGGTTCTGATGGCTGCGATCATGGCGACGGTCACGGCACTGGCGGTCGTCCGACAAGTGCTGCGGGCCTGATCGGGCGACCTTACGAAGATTTCACCTCCGTCGTCGCATCCAAGGGCGCGTCCCGCAGCCTCTTGTGATCAGAAGGCCGCCGCATCAGGCTGTCGCACCGGATCAAAAGAGAGTTCGTCATGGAAGACTTCATCCCGCTGTTTGCCATATTCGCCGTCTTCGGCACCATCACGGCCATCGTCTTCGGTCCGACCTTCCTCAAGTATCGCGAGAAGCGCGACATTCAGGAAACCGTTCGTCATGCGGTGGACAAGGGGCAGGAACTGCCAGCCGAGTTGATCGACGCCTTGACCAAGGATGTGCAGAAAAGTCTTCCCTCGCGTACGAAAGATATTCGTCGTGGAATCATCTGGCTGGCGACGGGCATAGGCATCGCAGCCTTTGGCGTCGTCAGTGACTTGGGCGGCTATGAATGGAACGGTGGGATGCAGAACCCCCTGTTGGGCGTCTCCTGCATACCGATCACCGTCGGCATCGCCTTCATCGTCCTCAGCTTTTTCAACAAGCATACGGACTGACGGTCGTCGAGCGGGGAAGAGCGCCATGAGCCCGTCATTGCTGCGCGATCTCCATGACGTGGAGCTGGCCGCCCAGGCGGCGGCCGGCGGCCGGCGGGAGTATGGCGAACTGGTCCGCCGGCATGGTTCGGCGGTCCGGGGGCTTCTGCGCCGCATGGGCGCGGCGCCGTCCCTGGCTGACGATGTGGCCCAGGACGCCTTCTTGCAGGGGTTCCAGCGCTGCTCGGAGTTTCGGGGCCAGGGGACGTTTGCGGGCTGGATCAAGAAGATCGCCGCGCGCCTTTATCTGAAGCGCGTCGCCCGCGAGGCCCGCTATGTCGCCGAGGTCGAGGCCGATGAGGCCGACGTCGTCGTCGACCGGGCGGGGGTCATGGACCTAGACGAGGCCTTGAAGACGCTCAGCGAGACCGAGCGCGTGTGCGTGTCCCTGTGCCACGGCGCAGGAATGTCCCATCCCGAAATCGCAGCGGCCATGAATTTGCCGCTCGGCACGGTGAAGTCCCATGTCAAACGTGGTCTGGATAAACTTCGCGCCCGGCTTCAGCCGGCGCACGGCTCAGGCGGGAGGTCGACCCATGTCGGCTGATGAATTTGATCCGATGATCGAGCGGCTGTTCGCGCAGACCCCTCGAATGGCCGACGAGGCCCTGTTCCTGGCTACGGTTCAGGCCAGCATGGAGAAGCGGTCGCGCTGGCGAACCCTGGCTCTGACCGGCGCCGGTTTGGTCGGCGGTGTCCTGGCGGTAAAGGAAGGGGTTAATTTCAACTTCTCCGCCAGTGATGAAACGACGCTGACGCAAGGGATGCGGACGGCGGCGGCGACGGCCCAGGGGGCGGCTCAATCCGGGCTGGAAGGTTTGGGTGTCGGATCGTTCGATCTGATGGACGGGTCGGGCATGATGGCGTTCTGGATCGTGGCGGGGGCGCTCGTCGCCCTGCTGGCGGCGGGCCTGGTGAAGCTGTCGCAGGACGTCTGAGGGTGACTTGGCGGATCGCGAGGCCTATCTGACCCGACTTGAAGTCAGGAGGCCTCTCGATGTCCGTTCACACCCAGGAGACGATCAAACGCGTCTCCGTGCCCGATATCGCGAACCGTAAAGGCGGCGAGCCCATCGTCTGTCTGACGGCCTATGACGCCCCGATGGCGGGATTGCTGGATCCGCACTGCGACGTGCTGCTGGTCGGGGACAGCCTGGGCATGGCGGTTCACGGCCTGCCCAATACCGTCGGCGTGACGCTGGACATGATGATCCTGCACGGTCAGGCGGTCGTAAGGGGCTCGCGTAAAGCCCTGGTGGTGGTCGATATGCCCTTCGGGTCTTACGAAGGCGGCAAGGAGGCCGCCTACGACAACTGCGTGCGGGTGATGAAGGAGACCGGCGCCCAGGCGGTGAAGCTGGAGACCAGCGTCGAGCTGGCCGAGATCGTCGCCTTCCTGGTCAAGCGCGGCATCCCGGTCATGGGCCATGTGGGACTGCGGCCTCAGGCGATTTTGGCCGAGGGCGGGTTCAAGGCCAAGGGACGCACCGATTTCGAGCGGGACCGTGTCATGGCGGAAGCAAAGGCGACGGCCGATGCGGGCGCTTTCTGCATCGTCATCGAGGGCGTCGCCGAATCGCTGGCGCGGGAAATCACTGAGAGCCTTGACGTGCCCACCATCGGCATCGGCGCCTCGGCCGCGTGCGACGGCCAGGTGCTGGTGGTCAACGACATGCTGGGGATGTTCGACTGGACCCCCAAGTTTGTGCGAAAATACGCCGATCTGCGCACCGAGATCGACCGCGCGGCCGCCGCTTTCGCCAATGATGTGAAAACCCGCCGTTTTCCTGCCGAAGTCGAGACCTACTTCTCGAAAAAGCCGGCTTCGCAGTAACGGACGACGTTGCGGGCGAGGGGCCGACCTTCTAGGGTCCGCGCCGGTTTGCTTTTAGCGATTTTGGGGCGACGTTTCAGTGGTTGATGTCTTCGAGCAGGTCGAGGAGGAGCTTCGCTCCGACCGGTACAAGCGCCTGGCCCGCACATGGCTGCCCGTCGTGGGCGTCGTTCTGGTGGTCGCCCTGGTCGCCGCCCTGGGCTGGTGGGGCTGGGACAGCCTGAACTCCAACAAGGGCGCCAAGGCCGCCGAGGCCTATGATCGCGGCATGGAGGCCCTGCGCGCTGAAAAGCCCGCCGAGGCCCGTCTCGCCTTCGAGGAAGCGGTCAAGGAAGGCAATGGCGCCTACAAGGTTATGGCTTTACAGCAGCAAGCTGGCCTGGCCGTGACCGCCGACAAGATCCCCGACGCCGTCCGCCTGTTCGATGAGGCCGCAAAGGCGTCCAGCGACCCGATCCTCTCGGATCCGCCCGCCCTGAAGGCCGCCTTCCTGGTGATGGACACTGCGCCGCTGGCGGATATCGAGGCGCGTCTCGCTCCCCTGGCCGAGGATGATCGTCCTCTGCACGCCTTCGCCCAGGAAGCCCTGGCCCTGGCGCGTCTCCAGCACGGCAAGACCAAGGAGGCCCGTGAGGCCTTCGTTCTGCTGCAACTGGGACAGGACGTGCCCGACGACGTGCGCCAGCGCGCCAACATCGCCGTCGCAACCATCGACGCCGGCACCGCAGGCGCGCTGAAGTCCATCGTCGATGCGGCCAAGAACGCCGCGCCGGCGGCCTCCGGCGCCGCCAATGCGCCCACTCCTGTCGCCCCGGCCCAACAGTGACGACCCTTTACAGGACGCCCAAGATGAACCGAGTTCTGAAAGTCGCGCTGATCTGCGGCGTCGCCACAACCATGGCCTCGTGCGGCGCGGTCAGTCGCAACCTGCCGTTCGGCCTGGGCAAGAAGGATGATCCGCAGGCGACCGCATCCGCCGGTGATCGTATCTCGGTGCTCGAGTTCGAACAGCAACTGGCCCCGTCGGCGGCTTTGTCCGGACGCGACTTCTTCCTGCCGGGGCCTCAGGCCGCGACGGCCTGGACCCAGCCGGGCGGTTCCACCGAAAACCTGGTCGAGCATGTCATCGCCGCGCCGAACTTCCAGATCGCCTGGAAGCGCAATATCGGCGAAGGCTCGGCCCGGGTCGGCAATGTCATGGCGCCGATCGTCGCCGCCGACGGCAAGATCTTCGTCATGGACGGCGAATCCACCGTTTCAGCCGTGTCGGCGGACAGCGGCCAAATCCTTTGGAAGGCCAACGTCAAGGACGCCGACCGTGATCGCAGCGGCGGCTTCGGCGGCGGCGTCGCCTACGCCGGCGGCAAGCTGTTCGTCTCGTCGGGCTATCGCTCCATGACCGCGCTCGACGCCGGCACCGGCGCTGTGGTCTGGACCCAAAAGGTCGACGCCCCGATCCATGGCGCGCCCACGGTCGTCGGCGCCCACGTCTTCGTCGTCGATGTGGACAGCCAGTTGTTCGCCTTCGACGTCAATTCGGGCGCTCAGGACTGGACCTACCGCGGCATCGCGGAGCCGGCGCGCGTGCTGCGCGCTTCCAGCCCCGCCGTGACGGGCAATACGGTCATCGCGCCGTTCGCCTCGGGCCAACTGGTCGCACTCAGCGCGCTGAACGGTCAGACGCTTTGGGAGCAGACCCTGTCGCGCACCAGCCGCACCAGCGCCCTGTCCGAAGTCCGCGACGTCGCCGGTCGTCCGGTCATCAGCCGCGGCATGGTTTACGGCGTCAGCCATTCGGGCGTGCTTTCGGCCCTGGATCTGCGTTCGGGGCAGCCCAAGTGGCAACTGCCGGTCACCGGCGTCAACGCGCCGCTGCCGGTCGGCGACGTCGTCTACGCCGTTTCGAAGTCGGGCGAGCTGATCACCGCCAACCGCGACACGGGCCAGATCTACTGGACTCGCGAGCTGAACGAAGGACGCCAGCGCAAGGTCGGCGGCTTCCTGCGCTTCGGACGTCGCACCATCTATCCGCAATGGTCGGGCCCGCTGCTGGCCTCCAACCGCCTGGTGATGGTCAACTCCTACGGCGAGGCCGTCGCCTTTGATCCGAAGACAGGCGTGGCTCAGTCTACGCTGAAGCTCGGCGCGCCTGCCTATATCGCGCCCGCCGCCTACAACGGCGCCCTGTACGTGCTGACCGACAATGGCCAGCTGATCTGCATCCGCTGACTCTTCAGCCCGAAATAAGCTAGAAAGCCGAAATGGCTCTGAAGGTCGCGATTGTCGGCCGCCCCAACGTGGGCAAATCGACACTGTTCAACCGCCTCGTCGGCAAGCGCCTTGCGCTTGTCGATGATCGCCCCGGCGTGACCCGCGACCGGCGCTACGCCGACGGCAATATCGGCGACATGGATCTGACGCTGATCGATACGGCGGGCTATGAGGACGTCACCGACGACAGCCTGGAAGCCCGGATGCGCGAGCAGACCGAGGCCGCGCTGGACGACGCCGAACTGGTCATGTTCATGATGGACGCCCGCGAAGGCGTCACCTCGCTGGACCGGATCTTCGCCGAGCGCCTGCGCAAGGTGCACAAGCCGATCATCCTGCTGGCCAACAAGTCCGAGAGCCGCGAGAGCGGCGGCGGCGTCGGCGAGGCCCACGCCCTGGGCTTCGGCGAGCCCGTCGCCATCTCGGCCGAGCACGGCGAGGGCATGGCCGACCTGTACAAGGCCATCCGCGCGGCATCCGAAGACATCTTCATCGAAGAGATCGACGAGCCGGACAAGCCGATCCGTATCGCCGTGATCGGTCGTCCGAACGCGGGCAAGTCCACCCTGATCAACCGTCTGATCGGCGACGACCGCCTGCTGACCGGGCCGGAAGCGGGCATCACCCGCGACTCCATCTCGGTCGATTGGCAGTTCGAGGGCAAGAATATCCGCCTGGTCGATACGGCCGGTATGCGTCGCAAGGCGCGGGTGCAGGAGAAGCTGGAGAAGCTGTCGGTCGCCGACACCATCCGCGCCATCACCTTCGCCGAAGTCGTCATCCTGATGATGGATAAGGACGACGCCTTCGACACCCAGGACCTGCAACTGGCCGACCTGGTCGAGCGCGAAGGCCGCGCCCTGGTCTATGTCGCGTCCAAATGGGATCTGGAAGACGAGCCCCAGGCCCGCATGGCCAAGCTGAAGGGTATGGCCGAGGACAAGCTGCCCCAGTTGAAGGGCTCGCCCTTCGTGGCCCTGTCGTCGCACTCGGGCCGGGGCGTCGAACGCCTGATGCCGGCCGTGCTGCAGGCCTATGACACCTGGTCGGTCAAGGTGAAGACCAAGGACCTGAACACCTGGCTGTCCATGGCCACCCAGCGGCACCCGCCCCCCGCCGTGGACGGCAAGCGGATCAAGCCGAAATACATCGCCCAGACCAAGGCCCGTCCGCCGACCTTCGTGCTGATGGCCAACCGCGCCGAGTCGATGCCGGAGCATTACAAACGCTATCTGGTCAACTCGATCCGCGAGAGCTTCGACCTGCCGGGCACGCCGATCCGCCTGAACGTCAAGTCCAGCGGCGTGAACCCCTATGCCGAGGGCGGCGCCAAGTCCGGCCCGGAACGCTACAAGGGCGACGCCAAGACCGCGCCGCGCCGCGTCAGGAAGGCGGACAAGGAAGAAGCCCTGTCCAAGCTGCCCGGCAAGGCGCTGGAGCAAAAGAAGACCCGCAAGGCCCAGCCCAAGGTCCTGGGCGGCCTGAAGGCCAGCGCGTCCAAGAAAGCCGGTTCGTCGGTGGCGGTCCAGAAGGGCGCCCGCGGCGGCGCCCGCCAGGTCTCGCGCTCCGGCCGCATCCGCACGGGCCAGAAGGGCGGCGCCAAGAAGTGACCTCATGAGCGAGGTCGCGCCCGTCCTTCCCGACCGGCCGACTTCGCGTTGGTTGATCCTGGACGGGCAGGGGCGGGTGCTGCTGTTCCGCTTCGCCTTCACCGACGGCCCCCTCGCGGGATCCGAGTTCTGGGCCACGCCGGGCGGCGGCTGCGATCCGGGCGAGACCTATGAGGACGCCGCCCGCCGCGAACTGTTCGAGGAGACGGGCCTGATCGTCGCCGATCCAGGCCCCGAGGTCGCCCGCGTCCGCGTCAGCTTTCGTTTGCCCGACGGTCGCATGGCCGATGTTGATCAGCGGTTCTTCCTGTTACGCCCTGAGGTCTTTGATCTGTCCTCAACAGGCTGGACCGTGGAGGAACAGCGCGTGCTGGCTGAGCATCGCTGGTGGAGCCTCGATGAGATCCGCGCCTCGAGCGAGACGATCTGGCCCGAGGAGTTGGCGGATATTCTGGATAGGCTGGTCCCGATGGAGGATGGGGTCGATCCAGGCTAGGATTGGTCTCCCTCGGAGGTTTCCATGTTCGCCCTGATCGCTGCAATCCTGCTGACTCAGACGCCCGATGCGCCTGTGAACTGCGCGCAGGCTATGACGACGCCGCAAATCAACGCCTGTGCGGCGCAGCGTCTTGAGGCGGAGACCGCGAGGATGGAAACCTATCTCTCGGCGGCGCGGCGTCGGGCTGTGACGCAAGATGAGGAAACGGCGGCGTCCTCGCAACGCGCCTATCTGGACAACGCCCAGTCGGCCTGGACCGCCTATGCCGACATCGTCTGCGATGGCGTCTACGACAACTGGAGCGGCGGGACGATCCGGACGGTCATGGCCTTGGAATGCCGCATCCAGATGACCCGAGAGCGCACCCGCGTGATCTGGCGGGACTTCCTGACCTATGCAGACTCCACGCCGCCGGTGCTGCCCGAACCTACGGCGCCGGTCGCTCAGTAGAGCAGGCGGGCGACCGGCAGCCGGTCGATCGTCCTCTTCCTCACCGCCAATGAGGCAAGGACCGAAGGCGGCCTGTGGGGCCAATCGGTGCGCCGACCGTCAGGTTGGAGGTGAATGCTAGACCAGGGCTTCAGCCGTAGGTCCGGCCTTCCAGTCGCGGAAGCGGATTGTCGGCGGAGGCGTGACGTCGCCCCGCGCCAGATCGACGACCAGTTGGCCGATCTCCGACGGGTGGGGCAGGGTCTGCGGATCCTCGCCGGGGAAGGCTTGCGCGCGCATGGCGGTGCGCATCCGGCCGGGATCGACGATGCTGACGCGGATCGGGGTGCTCTCCACCTCGTCCGCCCAGGCCTTCATCAGGGTCTCGGCCCCGGCCTTGGTCGCTGCGTACATGCCCCAGAAGGCGCGGGGGGGCGTCGCCACGCTTGAGGTGAAATGGATCGCCCGCCCGGCGTCGGAGGCCTTCAGCAGCGGCTCCAGCGAGCGGATCAGCCTATAGACGGCGGTGAAATTGACCTTTTCGACCTTGGCGAACTCACGCGGGTCGGCGTGGGCGACCGGCGTCAGGCCTGACGGCCCCATGGTCGCCGCAGCCTGGACCCAGATGTCCAGCTTCTTGAACCGTTCGAAAATGGCGCCGCCCAGCCGATCAATTCCGCCGCCGTCCACCAGGTCGAACGGGACAAGGGTCGCGTGCTTGCCGGTCGCCGCGAAGATGGCGTCGTCCAGTTCCTCAAGCCCGCCCTGCGTCCGCGCCGTGGCGACGACGTGGGCCCCGGCCTTGGCCATTGCGAGGGCGCCCTCGTAGCCTATGCCCCGCGATGCCCCGACGACGAGGGCGATGCGGTCGTTCAGGAGGAGTTCTGACATAGAGCGCTGATAGCGCGGCCTCGACCCTCAAGCCAAGGGCCGCCACGCCTTGGTCAGGCGCTGACGAGCAGTGACAACTGCTTGGCGCCGAATTCCCGGCCGCCTTCCTCGATTTCGCGGTCCAGCAGGCGGGTGGGGTAGTCGCCAGTGAAATAGTGGTCTGTGAACTGGGGCGCGGCGTTGTTGCGGCCGGTCTCGCCCATGGCGCGGTACAGGCCGTCGATGGACAGGAAGCCCAGCGAATCGACCTCAAGCAGTTCGCGCATCTCTTCCAGCGTCTTGTTGGCGGCCAGCAGCTGCGCGCGTTCCGGCATGTCGATGCCGTAGAAGTCGGGGAACAGGATCTGCGGGCTGGCCGAGCGCAGGTGGACCTCCTTGGCGCCCGCCGCGCGGACGGCGCGGACCAGTTTGACCGACGTGGTGCCGCGCACGATGGAGTCGTCGATCAGAACGACCCGCTTGCCTTCCAGGGCCGACTTGTTGGGGCTGTGCTTCATGCGCACGCCCTTCTGACGGGCGCCCTGGCTGGGCTGGATGAAGGTGCGGCCCAGATAGTGGCTGCGGATAATGCCCATCTCGTAGGGGATGCCGCTTTCCTGAGCATAGCCCAAGGCCGCCGGCACGCCCGAATCAGGCACCGGCACGACGATGTCGGCTTCGACGCCCAGTTCGCGGGCCAGGCCCCGGCCCATCTCCTTGCGGACCTCATAGACCGAGCGGCCGTTCACGACCGAGTCCGGGCGCGAGAAATAGACGTATTCGAACAGGCAGGGGCGGGCGGCGCGGGCGGGGAAAGGCTTGATCGATTCGACGCCGTTCTCGTCGATGACCACGACCTCGCCGTGTTCGACGTCGCGCACGAAGGTGGCGCCCATCATATCCAGGGCGCAGGTCTCGGACGCCAGCACCCAGGCCTCGCCGACCTGGCCCAGCACCAGGGGGCGAATGCCCAGCGGATCACGGGCGCCGATCATCTTGTGGCGGGTCTGGGCGACCAGGGCGTAGCCACCCTCGATCCGCGCCAGGGCGTCGATGAAGCGGTCGACGATCTTGGCCTTACGGCTGCGGGCGATCAGGTGGAGGATGACCTCCGAGTCTGACGTGGACTGGAAGATCGCGCCTTCGCTGACCAGCTGGCTGTGCAGGAATTTGAAGTTGGTCAGATTGCCGTTGTGGGCGATGGCGATGCCGCCCTGGTCCAGATCCGCGAACATCGGCTGGATGTTGCGCAGGAAGGAGCCGCCGGCGGTGGAGTAGCGGGTGTGGCCCACGGCCGCGCGGCCGGGCATGCGGGTCATCAGATCGGCGCCGCCAAAGGCCTCGCCCACCAGACCCTGGTGGCGTTCGGTGTGAAAACGCTCGTCCTTGACGCTGGCGATGCCGCAGGCTTCCTGGCCGCGGTGCTGCAAGGCGTGCAGGCCCAGGGCGACGATGGCCGAGCCTTCGTCCTCGTCTGCGCCCCAGACGCCGCAGACGCCGCACTCCAGGCGGAGCTGATCATCCTCCGGCTCGCGCCAGTACTCGCGGTGAACGACGGGATCGGCGATATGGTGGCGCATCGTGGGGCTCCGATGACCGGGGGAAACTTACGGGGCGGCTTCGCGCGGCGAGTTAGTCTCGGATTGCGTCCGAGGCAAGGCTTCGTCGTTCGAAAACCCTTTGCGCACGGATGAATCCACCACAGGCGTGATCGCATCGGCGCCCCGGCCTATGCCGGGCAGGATGATCTGAATGGCGCGGGCGCCCACGGCGCTGACCTTGTAGAGGGCCGCTTCGCTGAGCCACCGCGGCGTCCGTTCGCCCGGCATGGCGGCGACGATGACCAGATGGACGGCGCCCAGCAGCACCAGGGCTCGGCCTGTGCCGACGAAAACGCCGATGAACCGGTCGATCCCGCCCAGCTGCGGATGGGCCTGCGCCTGCTTCGACAGATAGGAGCCGAAGATGCGGATGCCGAAATAGACGATCAGGAAGGCGACGATGGCCGCCAGTATGGTTCCCGCCCAGTCCGGATTAACCAGGGCGCGACCCAGCATGGCCGTCCACGGCAGGGTGACCAGGGCCACCAGGGCCGCCAGTAGGGCGCTGAGCAGGGTGATGATCTCGCGCACGCCACCGCGCACCCAGCCGGCCGCGGCGGAGAATAGGATCACCACGATGGCGAAGACGTCGTAACCGGTCACTGAGGTAACTTGCTCTCCAAAGAGCCCCACCGTCCCCAATCCCGTCATCCTAGGGCTTGTCCCTAGGATCCATACGCCCGGTTGCGCCGGTCACTCCCGGCGTCGACGGAGTTTATGGATCCTCGCCACAAGGGCGAGGATGACGAGCGGAAGAAAGCGCGACCGTCCGATGGTCTAATAGCGGTTTTGCGAGATTCGTTCGACCACATCCGTCAATCGCGTCGCGGACGTCACCTTGACCCCCTTGGTCTTGCCCGCGCTCTGGGGCAGGGGCGGGCACAACAGATGCTCGAAGCCCAGTTTCTGGGCCTCTCGCAGGCGCGCTTCGGCCCGGCCGACGCTGCGAACCTCGCCTGACAGGCCGATCTCGCCGAACACGACGCAGCCCTGGGGCAGGGGCATGTCCAGGGCGGAACTGATCAGGGCCGCCGCCGCCGCGAGGTCGGCCGCCGGCTCGTTGATCCGCAGGCCGCCGGCGACGTTCAGATAGACGTCCTTGTCGCCGAACCCCAGGCCGCACCGGGCCTCCAGCACCGCCAGCAGCATGGCCAGGCGACCGGAATCCCAGCCGACCACCGCGCGCCGTGGTGTGCCATAGGCGGACGGAGCCACCAGGGCCTGGATCTCGACCAGCACGGGCCGCGAGCCCTCGATCCCGGCGAAGACGGCCGCGCCGGGCGCCCGGTCCTTGCTGTCACCCAGGAACAGGGCCGACGGATTGGCGACTTCGCGCAGGCCGCTGTCGCCCATTTCGAACACCCCGATCTCGTCGGTGGCGCCGAACCGGTTCTTGCCGGCGCGAAGGATCCGGAACGGATAGCCGCGCTCGCCCTCGAAGGTCATGACCGCGTCGACCAGGTGTTCGACCACGCGCGGCCCGGCGACCTGACCGTCCTTGGTGACATGGCCGACCAGAACCACGGCCACCCCTTGCGTCTTGGCCAGTCGCACCATCTCGCCGGCGCAGGCCCGGACCTGGGTGATCGAGCCTGGGCCGCTTTCGTGGACGTCGGACCACAGGGTCTGGATCGAATCGACGATGACGATGTCGAACTGTTCGCGTTTCAGCGTTCCCAGGATGTCGCGCAGGGCCGTCGCTGCGGCCAGATTGACCGGCGCCTGTTCCAGCCCCATCCGCTTGGCCCGCGCCCGGATCTGCTCCACGGCCTCCTCGCCTGAAATATAGGCGATCCGTCCGCCTCTAAGCGCCGCCTTGGCCGCCACCTCCAGCAGCAGGGTGGACTTGCCCACGCCCGGATCGCCGCTCAGCAGGATCGCCGAACCCGGCACCACCCCACCACCACAGACCCGGTCGAACTCTGCCACGCCCGTGGTGATGCGGGGCGGTTCGGGGGTGTCCGATTGAAGGGTTTCGAACTGCAGGCCTCGCCCGCGCGCCGACGCGGCCGCTGAGGGCTTGATCGCGCCGGGCGGGGCCGACCGGCTCTCTTCAGTGAGGGTGTTCCATTGTCCGCATGACGAACACTGGCCTGACCACTTGCCGTGGACCGAGCCGCAGGACTGACAGACATAGAGGGCGGAATCGCGAGCCATGGGCTTCCTTAGCAGAAGGGCGAAGCGGCGGGGGATCGCCCGCGCTTTGCCCCTCATCGCCGCCCGCGACGTCAGCTTCGGTCGTAGCGACCGACATAGGCGCGAGGAACCCGGTCGCTGACGGCGGTCAGCAGTTCGTAGCTGATGGTCCCCGCCGCTGCGGCCGCCTCGTCCAGCGAACGGTTGGCGCCGAAAAGTTCGACCCGGCCGCCGACCGCGACCTCCAGGCCGGTTACGTCGATTGTGCAGACATCCATCGATACCCGCCCCAGCAGCGGCCGGATTTCGCCCGCGACCCAGGCCGCGCCGTACGCGGCATATGCCCGCATCACCCCGTCCGCATAGCCCGCCGCCACGACGGCCGCTCGCACAGGAGCATCGGCGACGAAACCTTTAGAATAGCCGATGCTTTCGTCCGACCTCACGTCGCGGACCTGCAAGATCTCGGCCGTCAGGGTCGCCACGGCGGCGATCCGGTCGTCTGGCCGCCCCTCCGGCCCGCCGCCGTAAAGACAGACGCCAGGTCGTACGGCGTCGAAGCTGTAGTCGCGCCCCAGAAAACAGCCGCCCGAATTGGCCAGCGACCGCGTCACACCCGGATATCGCGCGGTTGCCGCCGCGAAGGCGTCGCGCTGGCGTCGGTTCATCGGCTGGTCGGGTTCGTCGGCGCAGGCCAGGTGGCTCATGAGCAGGCTGAGGCCCTCGAACGGCTCCGGCGCCTCTTCGGGGCGGAAGCCCAGGCGGTTCAAGCCGGTGTCGATCTGAAGCCCGCAGGCCCCGCCGCCGGCCTCAGTCCAGGCCTTCATCTGTCTCGGCTGGTTCAACACCGGCCGCAGGTCCGCCGCCTTCAGTACGCCCGCCGCGCCGTCGTGGCAGCCGTCCAGCACATAGATGGTCGGCGCATCCCCCAGCGCCGCCCGAAGCGTCACGCCCTCATCCGCGCGCGCCACGAAGAAGGTCCGCGCGCCCTCGGCCATCAACCGGGTCGCACAGGCCTTGGCCCCCAAGCCATAGGCGTCGGCCTTGACCACCGGATGCACCGGAACGCCGGTCACGGTTTCCAGCGTGTGGAAATTGCGGGCCAGGGCGTTCAGATCGACGGTCAGCAGGGCGGGGGAGGGCATGGCGGCCCTTATGGCGCAACTTCCCGACGATGGAAGACCCCGATGGGAAAGTCTGGGCTTATCAATCCTCGTCGCTGAACGGCGGGGGCAGTCGTCCGGACTTGAAGATGATGGTCGGTTCTTCGTCGTAGTCGCCCATCTCGGTGTCCGCAGACACAGAAAAGGCCACCACGCCCAGCCGCAGGGGCGCCAGCCGCTCGGCCTTGCGCCGCGCCTCCTCGGCGTCCTTGCACCCCACCTGCGGCTCGGCCTTCAGCCCCTTGCCGCGCCCCTGCACATAGGTCTGGAGAATATAGACGGTTTCACTGGCCATCCGCACCCAAGGGGCCTGTTCGCGGTCGAGGTCAACCGCCGCCTGCTATTCGTAGCTGACTTCCTCATAGCCGTGCGCCAGGTTGCCGAAGCGAACCGTGTCGGCGTCGAAGGCCAGTTTGACGATGCCGATAGGGCCGTGGCGTTGTTTGCCGATGACGACCTCGGCCTGACCTTGAAGCCGGTCCATGTCCTGCTGCCATTGCAGGTGTTCCTCGGTGCCTTCGCGGGGTTCGGCGCGGCCCAGGTAGTAGCTCTCGCGATAGACGAACATGACGCAGTCGGCGTCCTGCTCGATCGAGCCGGATTCCCGCAGGTCGGACAGTTGCGGCCGCTTGTCTTCGCGCTGTTCGACCTGACGCGACAGCTGCGACAGGGCGATGATCGGCACCGACAGTTCCTTGGCCAGGGCCTTCAGGCCGCCGGTGATCTCTGACACTTCCTGCACGCGGTTCTTCTGCCCGCCGCCGTCGCCGGTCGTGACCAGTTGCAGATAGTCGACGATGATCAGGTCCAGCCCATGTTCCATCCGCTTCAGGCGGCGCGCCCGGGCGGCCAGCTTCGAAATGGACAGGCCGCCGGTGGCGTCGATGTACAAGGGGCTCTCGCCGATCTCGACCGCTGCGTCGCGCAACTTGCCGAAATCGGTGGCGTCGATCTCGCCCTTGCGCAGCTTGTCCGAGGACACGCCCGAGGCGTCGGCCAGGATCCGCATGGCCAGCTGTTCGGCGCTCATTTCCAGCGAATAGAAGGCGACGACCCCGCCGTTGACCGTCTTGCGGCCCTCGGGCGTCGGCTCCCACTGATAGGCGCGGGCCACGTTGAAGGCCATGTTGGTTGCCAGCGCCGTCTTGCCCATCGACGGCCGGCCGGCGAGGATCAGCAGGTCGGAGGGGTGCAACCCGCCCAGTTTCCGGTCCAGGTCGTTCAGGCCCGTCGCCAGACCCGCCAGCTTGCCTTCGCGCTGATAGGCTTCGGCCGCCATCTGAACGGCGCCGGACAGGGCGTGGGAAAAGCTGACGAAACCGGACGACGGCTTGCCCGTCTCAGCCAGGGAATACAGGGTCTGTTCGGCCTGTTCGATCTGTTCATCGGCCGGCGTCTCGGGATTGGGCGCCTCCTTGATGATCTCGCCGCCGATGCGGATCAGGTCGCGACGCAGGGCCGTGTCATAGACCACCCGCGCATAGTCCGGGGCATTGGCCGCCGGCGGCGCCCGGTCCACCAGATCGGCGAAATAGCGCAGGCCGCCGAACTCCTGGAACGCCGGGTCCTGTTTGAACCGCTCCATCAGGATGGTGGGCTCGGCCAGCATCCCTTGTCGGATGTGATCCTCGATCGCCTCGAACAGCCGCTGGTGGAAGGGTTCGTAGAAATGCGAGCCGCGCAGACGGTCGCTCAGCCGTTCGAACACGCCATTGTCGAACATCAGCGCGCCCAGCAGGGCCTGTTCCGCCTCCAGGTTATGGGGCATCGAGGCGACGCCGCTGGGGTCCATCGGCGAGGACGAAAAGGGCATGGGGGCGAAGGCGTTCATTGTCTTAACGCTTTATCCCTGACACGCGCCTGCGTCAGTCGGGGACGTCGCCACGACCGTGGACAGATCGTCCACCCTGTGGGTGAACGGGAATTCCTCAACCGCAGCGATCAGTCTCCGGCGGTCAATCCCACCATCGCGAAGATCCAGAAAACCCATTTCAGCCCGATCGCCTGACAGGCCGCCCGGCGCCACGAGGCCGGCCGCTCCAGCAGATAGGCGCCGGTCACGATGCTCCAGATCCAGGTCGAGACCACCAGCCCCAGCCAGCCGTTATCCCAGTGGATCGCAACGACATAGCCGGCGAAACCCGCCGCGACGCCTGGCCAGGCCCGTTTCAGGAACCGCCGCGACAGTTCGATTGGCAAGAGGGTGAAAAGTGCAGCTTCGACCGCCATCAGAACCAGGCCCAGTCCGAACAGGGCGGCGGGATGAGGTCCCTTCGGGGGTCGTGAGGTGTCGATTTCGCCCGCCCCCAACAGCAAATCGAGTCCGATCAGACCGCCCACGATCAGCAGGGCTCCGGCGATGAATAGGGTCGCTGACCGAAGCGCCGACGTGCGCGTCGTGCCGCCTCGGGTCATACTGGGCAAGGGTATTTCTGCGCCATCCATTCACGCACGGCCTGGGTCGTGCTGATGCTGCGCCGTTCGGCGGGAATGGCGTTGAACCGAGTTAGAATATCGTCGGCCGAGAGGCTGATCTTGTCCGGCATACAGGTGGCGGGCCGTCGTCCGGCGGCCGTCGCCGCAGCCTGTTCCGAGCGTACGGTTTGCACAGCCCCTCGGAACTCGCCCATCAATCGGCGGGTGTCAGACCGCAGCAGGGCCGTGGGGTTGCGCGGAATGCCGTTGGCGGTGTTCAGGAATTCCTGGACAGTCATGGCCTGGGCGGCCCCGGCGACGAGTGAAAGGGCGAGGACGCCCGCAGCTATTTTGGCCTTCATATCGATCCCCTCCGAACACGAGGCGCCAGATTGATCGACGATATGTGGCGCAACGGGGGCGCGAATCCCGTGGGGTTCTGAAGTTTTGGTAATCTTCCTGAGGCGGATCGTTCAACGCAGCAAAAAGGGCGCGTCCCTTGCGGAACGCGCCCCTGATGTTTCGGCGATCCGTCGGATCAGGCTTCGTCGCCGAAGCCTTCCTGTTGACCGGCGCCGCCTTCGATCAGTTCCTGGGCCGATTGCTCGGCGGCCTGGCGCTCATCGTCGAACTGGCTGCGGATCACGTCCTCGCCCTTGGCTTGACGCTCGGCTTCATCCATCGAACGGGCGATGTTGATCTTGACCGATGCGCGGACCTCGGCGTGCAGGCGGACCGGCACTTCGTGAACGCCCAGGGTCTTGATCGCCGTGTTCAGGACGACCTGCGAACGCTCGACCTTGCCGCCTTCGGCCTGGATGGCCTCGGCGACGTCGCGGCCGGCGACCGAACCGTACAGGTGACCGGTTTCACCGGCCTGACGGATCATGATGTAGGTCTGGCCGTCGATCTTGTCGGCGACCTTCTGTGCATCGGCTTTGTTCTTCTCGTTGCGCTGCTCGATGGCGGCGCGGTCGAGTTCGAACGCCTTCAGGTTAGCGGCGGTGGCCCGACGGGCCTTGTCGCGCGGCAGAAGGAAGTTACGGGCGAAGCCGTCCTTGACGGACACGACGTCGCCGATGGCGCCGAGATTCTCGACGCGTTCCAGCAGAACGACCTTCATCTTACTTCACCACGTACGGCAGGAGGGCCAGATAGCGAGCGCGCTTGATGGCCTTGGCCAGTTCGCGTTGCTTCTTCTGGGAGACGGCGGTGATGCGCGAAGGCACGATCTTGCCGCGTTCGGAGACGTAACGCTGCAGCAGCTTCACGTCCTTGTAGTCGATCTTCGGCGCATTGGCGCCCGAGAACGGGCAGACCTTGCGGCGACGATAGAAGGGGCGGCGGCCGGCGGCGCCGGAGCCCGCCGGTGCGCCCGGGGTCGGGGCAGTAGTATCGGTCATGTTCCGGGTTCCTTATTCGGCGTCGGCGGCGGCGTCGTCGCGCGGGGTGCGCTCGCGCTCACGCTCGCGTTCACGCTCGCGGCGGGCCAGCAGCGGCGACAGTTCCAGGTCGAGTTCCTCGACGCGGACGGTCAGCCAACGCAGCACGTCTTCGTTGATGCCCAGTTGACGCTCGACTTCGGCCATGGCGGCCGGAGGGGCGTCGACGGCCAGCAGCGAATAGTGAGCCTTGCGGTTCTTCTTCACGCGGTACGTCAGGTTGCGCAGACCCCAGTACTCGATCTTGGCGACGGAACCGCCACCTTGCACGATCAGGTCCTTGATGGTGTCGTTCAGCGCTTCGGCCTGTTGCGCCGAGATATCCTGGCGCGTCATGACCGTGTGCTCGTAAAGAGCCATGCGGTAGTCTCCCTTGTGGGCGTCGGCGTGGAAACGACCGGGTAAGTCGATCCCCACGATGGCTCCTGGCGCGGCGGCCGGACCGAACGTCCAACCCTTTGGTGTTCCGCGACAGGACCGAAGCCCTGGAAAGGCGGGGCCTATAGGGGAAAAGGGGCGAGGAGGCAAGGACAGCCGCGCTGGCAGGGTGAGAAGTGCTAGTGAGCAAGGGGGTGAGCAGCAGGCTTGATCGGCTCACTAGCACTTCTCACCCCGTGCCTCTAAACCAACCCCTATGCCGAAGCTGACGTCAGCGGTCGATCCGCAGAGCCCCAGATACAAGTCCCTGCACGCGCACAACAGCGCCCTGGTCGCCGAACTTCGCGACCAGGTGGCCAAGGCCGCGCGCGGCGGTTCCGACAAGTCGCGCGAACGCCATGTGGCCCGCGGCAAGCTGTTGCCTCGCGACCGCGTCGAGCGTCTGCTGGACCCCGGCTCACCCTTCCTTGAGGTCGGGCAGTTGGCGGCCCACGGCATGTATGACGGCGAGGCCCCGGCCGCCGGTGTGATTGCGGGGATCGGCAGGGTCTCGGGCCGCGAGGTCATGATCGTCGCCAACGACCCGACAGTGAAGGGCGGCGCCTATTTCCCCATGACGGTGAAGAAGCACCTGCGCGCCCAGGAGATCGCCGAGCAGAACCGCCTGCCGTGCGTCTATCTGGTGGACTCTGGCGGGGCCAACCTGCCGCACCAGGCCGAGGTGTTTCCCGACCGCGACCATTTCGGCCGCATCTTCTTCAACCAGGCGCGGATGAGCGCCAAGGGCATCGCCCAGATCGCCTGCGTCATGGGCCTGTCCACCGCCGGCGGCGCCTATGTGCCTGCCATGTCGGACGAGACGATCATTGTGCGCAATCAGGGCGCCATCTTCCTGGCCGGCCCGCCCCTGGTGAAGGCCGCCACCGGCGAGGTCATTTCAGCCGAGGAACTGGGCGGGGCCGAGACCCATGGTCGTCGCTCGGGCGTGGTGGATCATGTGGCTGAGAACGACGAACATGCGCTGGAGATCGTCCGCTCCATCGTCGCCAATCTGAACACGACCAAGTCTGTGGACATGGACGTGCGCGAGCCCCGCGCGCCGGCCTTCGCGGCCGAAGAATTGTACGGCCTGATCCCTGACGACGTCCGCGCCCCCTATGATGTACGCGAGGTCATCGCCCGACTGGTGGACGGATCCGAGTTCGACGAGTTTAAGGCCCTGTACGGCTCGACCCTGGTGTGCGGTTTCGCACGCATTTGGGGTTATCCGGTCGCCATCCTGGCCAACAACGGCGTCATCTTCTCCGAGAGCGCCCAGAAGGGCGCCCACTTCATCGAACTGGCCTGCAAGCGGAAGATCCCGCTGCTGTTCCTGCAGAACATTTCGGGCTTCATGGTCGGCGGCAAATACGAGGCCGGGGGCATCGCCAAGGATGGCGCCAAACTGGTCACCGCCGTCGCTTCGGCCGAGGTTCCGAAGTTCACCGTCCTGATCGGCGGCAGTTTCGGCGCCGGAAACTACGGCATGTGCGGCCGTGCCTATTCGCCGCGCTTCCTCTTCACCTGGCCGAACAGCCGGATCGGCGTGATGGGGGGCGAGCAGGCCGCGTCGGTCCTGGCCACCGTCCACCGCGACGCGGAGACCTGGTCGCCCGAAGAGGCAGAGGCTTTCAAGGCGCCGATCCGCCAGAAGTACGAGGACGAAGGCAATCCCTACTACGCAACGGCCCGTCTTTGGGATGACGGCATTATTGATCCTGCGCAAACACGGGATGTCCTGGGCCTGGCTATATCGGCGAGCCTGAATGCTCCGATCCCGGAGACCACGTTCGGCCTCTTCCGGATGTAACCTATTCTTCCGCTCCTCGTTGGAAAGCGGAACCCCAGTTGGAGACGACCATGGCCGATCAACCGACCGAAGCCGACCTGAACGCCCTGGATGTCACCGACGCCGAGGCGGCCGAGATGAACAGTATCTCGCATCCGCTGCTGGCCGACCCCGCGCCGGACGCGAACGACGACCTGATCCAGATCGACGCCACCACCGACGGCGTGGTCTTCGTCACCATCAACCGGCCGGCCAAGAAAAACGCCTTCGACGCAGCGACCATCGCCGCTCTGCACGAGGCCTTCGAGACCCTGCACGGCGCCGACCATGTCCGGGCGGTCTTCATTCGCGGCGCGGGCGGCACCTTCAGCGCCGGCGCCGACCTGAACTGGATGCGCGACGCCGCCGACTGGTCCGAGGCGGACAATCGCGACGACGCCATGGGCCTGGCGAAGATGCTGAAGGCACTGCACGACGTGCCCGCTCTGACGTGCGCCATCGTCGAGGGCGCGGCCATGGGCGGCGGGGCCGGCATAGTCGCCGCCTGCGACATGGCCGTGGCGGTCGAGGGCGCGCGTTTCGCCTTCTCCGAGGTCAAGCTGGGCCTGATCCCGGCGACCATCGCGCCCTATGTGATTGAGGCCGTCGGCGCCCGCCGCGCCCGTCAGTTGTTCCTGACCGGCAACAGTTTCGACGCCGACTACGCCGCACACGCCGGTCTGATCGACCTGGTCCTGCCCGAAGGGTCGGAGGACGAGTTCATCGCGATGCTGACAGACAGCCTGACCGGCAATGCGCCCGGCGCCATGGGCGAGGCGAAGCGGCTTGTGAATGATATCGCCGGTCATCGGATCGACAGCGGCTTGCTGGACGACACCGCCAAACGCATCGCCCGCGCCCGTGTCTCGCGTGAAGGTCAGGAAGGGGTGAGGGCGTTCCTGGACAAGCGTAAGCCCGATTGGGCGGGGTGAGGCCTCGCAGGCTTCTATTGGCGAATATTGACCCTTGCGGGGGTTTCAATCGGCGCCTCAGGCGTTAGACCCGCCCCATGTTGAGCGCTTCCCCAATCGCAGAAGTCGTCGCCGCTGGGCGTCAGGCCGTCGCCGTCGATACCGTCATGATCGCCAAGATCACCGACATGGCCGGCGACTTCGCCATCAATCTGATCATCGCAGTTCTGATCTTCGCGGCGACGCTGTTCGCGGCGAAATGGGCGGCGCGGCTGGCGCGCAACGCCCTGTCGCGGGTGGGCGCCTTCCGGCATGATCAGACTGTCCTGAGCTTCGGCGTTCAGGTGGTCAGGGTCGTAGTGATCATCATCGGCATGATCGCCGTCTTGCAGCGGTTAGGGGTGCAGACGACCTCGATCATCGCCGTTCTGGGGGCGGCTTCGCTGGCGGTGGGGTTGGCCCTGCAAGGGACGCTGTCGAACGTGGCGTCCGGGATCATGCTGCTGGTGCTGAGACCTTATCGGGTCGGCGACGTGGTGGATGTGGGCGGCATGGCCGGCACGGTGCAGCGGCTGGACCTGTTCACGACCCAGCTTTCGAACGCCAATAACCACAAGATCGTCATTCCCAATTCAAAGGTGCTGAGCGACCCCCTGACTAACCTCACGGGCCAGCAGACGCGGCGGATCGAGATCAATTTCGGCGTCGGCTATGGCGACGACCTGAACAAGGCGCGCTGTGTCCTGGCGGATATGGCGGCGGCGCACGAGAAGGTGCTGGACGATCCGCATCCGTGGACGGGCGTGACCGGGCTGCTGGACAGCTCGGTTCAGGTGACACTCCACGCCTGGGTCAAGGTCGAGGATTGGTGGCAGACCCAGGCCGATTTGATGCAGGGCGGCAAGGAGGCGCTGGACGACGCCGGGATCGAGATTCCCTTCCCGCATCAGGTCGCCGTGCCCTATGGCGATGAAGATGTCATGCCGGTGGTTCGTGTACGGACGGTCGAGCGTGGCGAGAGCGACTTGACGACGAAGAAGAGCTGATGCGTTACGATTTCGGATCCGACAACACTGCCGGCATGGCGCCCAGCGCCGTCGAGGGCCTGGTTCGCGCCAACGCCGGCTTCGTCCCGTCCTATGGCGCTGACGACATCACGGCGCGGGCGGCCGATCAAATCCGCCAGAGACTGGACGCCGACGCCGAGATCCGCTTCGTCTTCAGCGGCACGGCGGCCAATGCCATCGGCCTGTCGATGTTGACCTTCCCGTTCGAGGCGGTGCTGGCGCACCATGCCGCTCACGTCTGCACCGACGAGACAGGGGCGCCGGGCTTCTTCGGTCAGGGTGTGGGCTTGATCGGGCTGCCAGGGTTTTCGGGCCGGATCGATCCTCTGGCGCTGACGGCGGCGCTGGCCGAGCCCGAGGTCGGTCATCGCCAGCCCCCGGCCGCCCTGTCCCTGACTCAGGCCACAGAATACGGCGCGGTCTATACCGAGGAGGAACTGCGCCATCTGATCGAGCCGACGAAGGCGCGTGGCTATGGCGTCCACATGGACGGGGCGCGGCTGGCCAATGCGGCGGCGGCTGGCTTCGACCTGAAGGACATTCCGCGCCTGGGCGTGGACGTGCTGGTGTTCGGAGGGGCCAAGGCGGGCGCGAATTGCGTCGAGGCCATCGTGCTGTTCGACAAGAGCCTGGCGCGGCGGCTGGACAACCGCCTGAAACAGGCGGGGCAGGTGGCGTCCAAGGCGCGGATGCTGGCCGGACCGATGCTGGGCCTGCTGGAGAGCGGCGACTGGGAGGCTGGCGGCGCTTACGCCAATCTGATGGCGCAGCGTCTGGCGGCAGGCGTGGCGACCCGCTCGCCCTATGTGCTGGCGCATCCGGTCGAGGCCAACACCGTGTTCGTGCGGATGCCCGCTGAGGCGCATCAGAGGCTGAACGCCCTGGGTTGGGCCTGCTACCAATTCGGTGACGGGTCCGTGCGGTTCGTCTGCTCGTGGGCGACCCAGGAGGACGCCGTGGATGAGTTGATCGACGCGATTGCGGGCCTGAACTGAGCCGCCCAGCGTCCGCGGCCTTTTCCCGGTCGCATAGACTGTCCATATGCGGGTCATGGCGATGCGCGGAGAGCGCTCCGGCGGCCGGCGCGACCCTATGGTCAAGGCGCAGCAGGCGGGGAGCATGCAGGAAAAAACGGAAGGTCCGCCGACGCTGAAGGCGTTGACGGACCTGGTGCGACTGGTCGGTCGCTCGGGCGCGCCGCAGCTGCGGCTGCGGCTGATTTCCGCCATCGGGCTGACCTTGGCGGGCAAGGGGTTAGGGGTGCTGGCGCCCTTGGTCCTCGGTGCGGCGGTCAATCGGTTGGCGGCCGGGCAGGGCGCGGCGGTTGCGGTCGGCTGGGGTTTCGCCGCCTTCGCCGTGGGCTGGGCCCTGGTGCGGTTCCTGTCGGCGGCGGCGCCGCAGATATCGGATGTGGTGTTCGCCCCCGTTCGCGCGGCCGCCCAGCGGACGACTGCGGCCGAAGCCTTCGCCCATGCGCTGAGCCTGTCGCTGGATTTCCACCAGACCAAACGCTCGGGCGCCTTGTCGAGGACGATGGATCGGGGATCCCGTGCCGTGGACTTCCTGCTGCGAATTCTCGCCTTCAACCTGGTTCCGACCGGGGTTGAACTGGTGCTTGCCGCAGCGGTGCTGGGCGGCAAGTACGATTGGCGGTTCGCGGCGGTCGCTGTGGCCGTGGTGGTGGTCTACACGGGCATGACCTTCGCCCTGTCCAATTGGCGGCTGGAGCATCGGCGGGTGATGAACGCCGCCGATTCCGAGGCGGCGGGGGTCTCGGTCGACGCCCTGCTGAACTACGAGACGGTCAAGTCGTTCGGGGCCGAGAGTCGGGCGGCCCAGACCTATGACCGGGCGTTGGGCGACTACGCCCAGGCGTCGCTGAAGGCCAACAGTTCGCTGGCCCTGCTGAACGGGGTTCAGGCCCTGATCATGAACATCGGCCTGGGCGTCATGGCGGTGATGGCCGGGTTCGAGGCCGCAGCGGGCCGGATGGGGCCGGGGGACGTGACGGCGGCGGTTCTGATCATGATCTCGCTTTACGCCCCGCTGAACATCCTGGGCTTCGCCTATCGTGAGATCCGCCAGTCCTTCATCGACATGGAAGAGATGCTGAAGGTGACGCGCCAGACGCCCCAGGTGGCGGATGCGGCCGAAGCGACACCGTTGCCGCGCCCTGCCGATGCACGTGGGGCCTCGGTCGAGTTCCAGCATGTCGGCTTCCGCCATGACGCCCGGGCCAATGGTCTGGAAGACGTCAGCTTTGTCGCCGCGCCGGGAACTACGACGGCCTTGGTGGGGCCGTCAGGGGCGGGCAAGTCCACCATCGTCAAACTGGCTTTGCGGCTGCTGGATCCGCAGGAGGGGCGGGTTCTGATCGATGGCCACGACGCAAGGGCCGTGACCCAGGCTTCGTTGCGGGCGGCGGTCGCCCTCGTGCCGCAGGACGTGGCCCTGTTCAACGACACCCTCTACGCCAATATCGCCTTCGCTCGACCGGACTCCGATGAATCTCAGGTATGGGCGGCGGCAGAGGCGGCCGAGCTGTCCGACTTTATTCGCGGCCTGCCCGACGGCATGGCGACGCGGGTCGGAGAGCGGGGGCTGAAGCTGTCAGGGGGAGAACGCCAAAGAGTCGGCATCGCCCGCGCCCTGCTGGCTGACCCCTGTATCCTGATCCTGGACGAGGCCACTAGCGCCCTGGACAGCCGCACCGAGGCGGCGATCCAGAAGACCCTGAGGCGGGTCAGCGCCGGCCGCACCACCCTGGTGGTGGCGCACCGGCTGTCGACGGTGGCGGACGCTGACCAGATACTGGTGCTGAAGGCCGGACGGATCGTCGAGCGTGGAGCGCACCACGAGCTGGTCGCACGTCTGGGCGGAGAATACGCCGCCCTGTGGCGCAAGCAGACGCGGGCGGGCAGGGCTGTTCAGGCCTGAACCTGAGGTCCTGTCGGCAGTTTACGTCGGACGACCTCGCCCAGATTGGTCATGATGGCTGCGCGCGCCTCGGGCGTGCCCGGGGCGTCGGACGGCAGGGCGAGCAGAAGCTTCATGGCCTGGGCATGGACCGTGGCGATGCGCCAGTCGAAACCCCCGCCCCTTGGTGCGGCGTCCAGAAGGTCGCACAGGCCTTTGGCCGCTGTGCACAGATCGTCCAGGGCGAAGGGGCTGGCGGCGTCGATGATCTGGCTCGACGCGGCGTAGGCGGCATCCAGCCGGACGGGTTCGGAGATGTCGGATGCAGGCTCGGCCAGCAGGGCGGCGATGTTCTCGACGATGATGGCCTGACCCTGATCTTTCATCGCGTCCAGATTGGCCTTGGCTTGGGCAAGGGCGACGCCCACGCTGACGCCGCCGGGACGATCAATCATTTCGGCGAGGCGCGACGAACGTCTGGGATGGGTGATGACCGTCATGCGAATTCCACCGTCTCCGGACGGGTGATGCGACCGCGCCGCTCCTCGCCCTCATATCCTTCGTTTCGGAACCGACGATCCGGCCCCAGGTAATCGCCGACCTCGAGGAAAGGGCGTTCGTCGCGGGCGACCCATAGGATGCGCTCAAGCAACATGGCGGCGCTGAAGGGCTTGGTGACAACGAAGTTGGCGCCGCAGTCGCGCGCTTCGGCCACCCGTCCCCGGCGGATGTGGCTGGCGGTCATGATGACGGGCGTGAAGGCGTTTGGATTGGGGCCTGAACGCCGCAGCCACCGCACCAGCTCAAACCCGTCGATCTCGGGCATGTCGGTATCGACCAAAAGTAGATCGACCGGCTTTTCCTGAAGAATGTGACGGGCCTCGACGCTGCGCCCAACGGTGAAGGCCGGACGGACGCCAAATCCTGCGAGGACACAGGTTGTCAGGGTCAAGGAAAAGGGCGAGTCGTCAACCACCATGGTGATCGCGCCGCTGAGGTTGAAAACCGCGCTGTCTCTTAGGGACTCGCCCGTCGCCATGCCCGCCACTATCCCCGCAATGAGAGCGACAGGATCGCCTCATATGATGGACGGGCGATTAACGCTGTTCGGTCAAAGGGCGCCGATGGCGTAGAAGCGGTCGGCGCGTTGCGTCTTGATCTGCTGCGGAGACAGGCCTTCGAAGGATTTCAGCTCTTCGGCCAGGACGTCGCCGACATTGGCCATGGCGGCGTCGCGGTCAGCGTGGGCGCCGCCGATGGGTTCGTCGATCAACCGATCGACGATCTTCAGGCTCATCAGATCCGGGCCGGTGATCTTCATGGCCATGGCCGCGTCCCGCGCCCGCGCGCCGTCGCGCCACAGGATGCCGGCCGCGCCTTCGGGCGAGATGACCGAATAGATCGAGTGCTCCAGCATCAGCACGCGGCTGGCCGACGCGATGGCGATGGCGCCGCCCGATCCGCCTTCGCCCGTGATGGTGGCGATAGAGGGCACGCCCAGGGTCAGGCAGCGTTCGGTGGAGCGGGCGATGGCCTCGGCCTGGCCCCGCTCCTCGGCGCCCAGACCTGGATAGGCACCGGCGGTGTCGATGAAGCTGAGGACCGGCAGGCCGAACTGTTCGGCCATGTCCATCAGGCGCACGGCCTTGCGATAGCCCTCGGGCCGGGCCATGCCGAAATTGTGGGTGATGCGGGTGGCGGTGTCGTGACCCTTTTCGTGGCCCATGATCACGACCGGACGGCCGCGGAAGCGGGCCAGGCCGCCCAGGATGGCCTGGTCGTCGCCGAACTGGCGGTCGCCGTGCAGTTCGTTCCAGTCGGTGAACAGGCTCTCGACATAGTCGACGAAATGCGGCCGCTGCGGATGGCGCGCGACCTGGGTCTTCATCCAGGGGTCCAGACCGGCGTAGGTCTTCTTGCGCAGTTGTTCCGCCTTCTTGCGCAGGCCGGCGATCTCGGCGTCGAAACCGCCGGAGGTCTCGGACAGGGCCGACAGTTCCTCGATCTTGGCTTCCAGATCGGCGATCGGCTTTTCGAAGTCGAGATAGTGCGTGGCCATAAAGGCGTCCGGGTACTGCGGGCGGGACAACCGCCCCTAGGGAAGGCGGGGGAAACTAGAGAGGTCGGAGCGGCGGGGCAAGCGGCGAGCGCGCGACCATTCAGTGGGCGCTTAGTCATCCCGCGCCAAGGGGTGGTTTTGCTGGACGACCTGGGCCAAGCGGTCGGTGGCGACGTGGGTGTAGATTTGGGTCGTGGCGATGTCGGCGTGGCCGAGCAGGGTCTGGACGACGCGAAGGTCCGCGCCGCCCTCCAGCAGGTGGGTGGCGAAGGCGTGGCGCAGGACGTGCGGGCTGACGCGCGCGGGGTCGATGCCGGCGACCAGGGCCGCTTCGTCCAGCAGTTGGGCGAAGCGGCGAGGCGTCAGGTGGCCAGTGCGGCCGGAAGAGGGAAAGAGCCAGGGACTGTCCGGCGCCTCCGGCTTTCGCTTGGCGTCGCGGGCGGTCAGCCAGGTCTTGACCGCCGCGCGGGCCGCCGGGTTCAGGGGGGCCAGCCGTTCTTTGCCGCCTTTGCCCCGCACGATCAGATAGGCGGGGTCCCGGCGCACAGCCTCGACCTTCAGCCCAAGCAATTCCGAGACGCGAAGGCCCGAGGCGTAGGCCATCTCGACCAGGGCGACCAGGCGCAGGCCCGCCGCCGCGTCGCGGGCAGCCGCCGCCGTCAGCAGTCGGTCGATCTCGTCGCGACTAAGCAGTTTGGGCAGGGGGCGGCCCTGTTTGGGCGCATCCAGTCGGCGAGAGGGGTCGTCCATCCGCCAACCCTCGGCCAGGGCGAAGCGATAGAATTGACGCGCGGACGAGCGACGGCGCGCAGCGGTGGCGGCGGACAGGCCGCGCCGCGACAGGTCGGAGAACCAGGCCTCCAGCGCCTCGGCGTCCGCCTTCATCAGTCCTCCGGCGTCGGACAGCGCCGTTTCGGCGTCGGCAAGATCCCGCCCATAGGCCGACAGAGTGTGGGGCGAGGCGTCGCGCTCTACCGCCATCATCTCCAGAAAGGCCTCGATCTGGGGCGTCATGGCTCAATCCATCCTGCGAACGGATGGCGCATGGTCAGGCTTGGTGTAGAGGTTTTCAGGATCATGCCTGCCTTCGCCGTCGCCTTCGCCGTTTCCTTGACCGTCTGTTCCGCCGGAGCCGCCGGATGAGGCGGCGCGCGAATCCGGGACCGACCCGCACCATAGCCCTGGTCGGACTGATGGGGGTGGGCAAATCGTCGGTCGGACGTCGACTGGCTGGCCGACTGAGGTTGCCCTTCGCCGACGGGGATGTGGAGATCGAATCGGCGGCGGGGATGACCGTGTCCGAAATCTTCGCTGCTCTGGGGGAAGAAGAGTTCCGGGCCGGCGAGGCGCGGGTGATCCGCCGCCTGCTGGAGGGGCCGCCCATCGTTCTCGCCACCGGCGGCGGGGCGATGATGAATGCGGAGACGCGGGCTCTGCTGAAGGAACGGGCCGACACGGTCTGGCTGAGGGCTGATCTGAAGGTCATCGCCGAACGGGTGGCGCGTCGCGACACCCGGCCGCTGCTACGCGGCAAGGACCCGCTGACGGTGCTGACCGACTTGGCCGAGGTCCGCTATCCAATCTATGGCGAGGCTGACGTCGCCGTGGACGTGGGGCAGGGCTCTCACGGTCAGGCGGTGGACGCCATTCACAAGAATCTGCGTCGGCACTGGCGCCAGAGACGGCGCGCGGAGACGAAGACGTGACGATCATTCCAGTCAGCGGCGGGGCCTTCGCGGCCTATGACGTCGTGGTGGGACGCGGGCTGTTGGCCCAGGCGGGCGAACGGATCGCGCCGCTGGCCAAGGGCCGGACTGTCATCGTCACCGACGAGACCGTGGCGCGCATCCACGCCCCGGCCCTGACGGCGTCGCTGACGGCGGCGGGCGTCAAGAGCGAGATCGTGGCGGTGCCTGCGGGCGAGGGGTCGAAGTCCTTCACCCAGTTGGAGCAGGTGCTGGACCGATTGTTGGAGATCGGGCTGGACCGCAAGGACGTGGTCATCGCCCTGGGCGGCGGCGTGGTCGGCGACCTCGCTGGACTGGCGGCGGCGCTGTACATGCGCGGCATCGACTTCGTGCAGATCCCGACGACTTTGCTGGCCCAGGTCGACTCGTCCGTGGGCGGCAAGACGGCCATCGACACCCCGCGCGGCAAAAACCTGGTCGGCGCCTTCCATCAGCCGCGTCTGGTGCTGGCGGATATCGACGTGCTGGCGACCCTGCCGGTGCGGCAGGTGAAGTCCGGCTGGGCCGAGGTGCTGAAGCACGGGCTGATCTGCGACGCGGCCTTCTTTGATTGGTTGGCGGGCGAGGGGGCTGCGGGCGCCGACGGCGATCCGGCGGCGCTGGAACAGGCGGTGATCCGCTCGGTCGAGATCAAGAGCGCGGTGGTCGGCGAGGACGAGAAGGAGGCGGGGCGGCGCGCCCTGCTGAACCTGGGCCACACCTTCGGCCATGCGGTCGAGACCGAGGTCGGGTTCGACGAAGACGCGCTGGCGCATGGCGAAGCCGTGGCCTTGGGGTGCTGTATGGCCTTCCGATACTCGGCGCGCGAGGGGCTGTGTTCGGCCGAGGATGTGGCGCGGGTCGAGACGGTGGTCGCGGCGGCGGGTTTGCCGACGCGGTTGGATCAGGCGGGCGTGTTCGCGGCCGACCGGCTGCTGGCCCTGATGGCGGGGGACAAGAAGGCCGAGGGCGGGGCCCTGACCCTGATCCTGGCGCGCGGCGTCGGCCAGGCTTTCGTGTCCAAGGGCGTGGATGCGGACAAGGTGCGGGGCTTTCTGGTCGAGGAAGGCGCGACCGCGTGATGCGGATTGCCACGGTCCCGCTCGAAGATCGGTTCGTGCGGCTGGAGCCGTTCGAGGACGGGCTGAAAGACGAGGTCCGCGCGGCGCTGGACTGCGATCCCGAGGCCTGGGCGGCCATGGTCGGCTCGGCCCAGGGTGAGAATTTCGACGGCTGGTGGGAGAGCGCGCTGACGGCCATGCGGGCCGGGACTCGGATTGCCTATGCGGTGCGGCGGCGCTCAGACGGGGCGGTGGTCGGCACGACCAGCCTGTACGAGATCAACCCGGCCTATCGCCGCTGCGAGATAGGCTCGACCTTTTATCGGCCCGAAGTGCGCGGCGGACCGATCAATCCGGCCTGCAAGCGGCTGTTGTTTGCCCACGCCTTCAACGCAGGCGCGGTGCGGGTGGAGATCATCACCGACGCCCTCAACGCCCGGAGCCAGGCGGCGATCCTCAAGCTGGGCGCCAAGGCCGAAGGCGTTCTGAGGAAGCACAAGATCACCTGGACTGGGCGCGCACGGGATACGGCCATGTTTGCGGTGATCGATGAAGACTGGCCGGTGGTTCGCGACGGCTTGGATCAACGGCTGGCGGGTTTCGCCTAATCCACCGCCCGGCATTGCGTCGGTTGGCGACCTTCGACGGACCAGGTGGCGAGGACGCCCTTGCCGCGCAGTTCGACGTTGGAGGCGCGGTACCAGATGCCGTCGGCGGCGCGTTCCTGGTACAGGTCGATGGCCTCGCCGGACGAGTTGCGGATGGTGGCCATCTGGCGCGGATTGTCGAAATCGACCGACAGGCGCTCCCCATTGTCGCACAGATAGACGGTGTGGACGACGCGGTTCAGCGTGCGGTCCTGGATCTCGGCGCCGGTGCGTTGGCGGGCGGTCTGGGCCTCGATGGCGCGTTCCTTGACCTCGTCGCCGGTTCTGGGCGCCTTGTCGGGATCGGGGCCGCAGGCCGTCAGCAGAAGGGCGGCGGCGAGGCCGCTGAACAGGATCGACGGCGGCAGGCCCGGCTTGGACAAGGCGATACTCCTCACAACGGCGCCGCTTGGCGCGGCGGTCTAACGTGCGTCACCCGCCGCTGTTCCCCTCCGTTGACGGAAGAAGGACTTCAGCAGCGCGGACGCCTCTTCCCCCAGAAGACCCGAGTCCGTTGCCGGGCGCCAGTGGCAGGTGGGTTGTTCGAACAATCGAGGGCCGTGGAGGACCGCGCCGCCCTTGGGATCGTCGGCGGCCCAGACCACGCGGCCGATTCGGGCGTGGCTGATGGCGCCGGCGCACATGGCGCAGGGTTCCAGCGTCACATAGAGGGTCAGGCCGGTCAGGCGGTAGTTTTCGAGCGCCGACGCCGCGCGCCGCATCGCGACGATCTCGGCGTGGGCGGTGGGGTCGTGGGCCGCAATCGGACCGTTGGCGCCGGTCGAAATTACCTCACCTGAGGCAGGATCGACAAGAATTGCGCCCACAGGCACCTCTCCTGCGTCCGCCGCCGCTTGCGCTTGGTCCAGCGCCATGCGCATGAACCGCTCATCATGGTCCGCCATACAGACGACAACGACAAGAAGCCCCGCGCCCGTCAAGACGAACGGTCGCCTCGGCCCTTTAAATCCTCCGGTCCTCGCAAGAGCGGTGACGGGAAGACCTCCTTCGGCGACAAGCCGCGCAGCCCTCGCGAAGACGGCCCCAAGCGGTTCGGCGACAAGCCGGATCGAGGCGACCGGCCGCGCGCCGGCAAGGACGGCAAGCCGTCGTCCGCTTCGGGCAAGAGCGACACGCCGCTGCGCGCCGAGCGAATCGCCAAGACCATGGCCCGCGCCGGCATCGCCTCGCGGCGCGAGGTCGAGCGACTGATCGGTCTGGGCAAGGTGGCGGTCAACGGCCGCATCCTGGACACGCCCGCCACCCTGGTGACGCGTGACGACGTGATCACCGTGGACGGCAAGCCCATCGGTTCGACCCAGGCGACGCGGGTCTGGCGCTATCACAAGCCGGCCGGCCTCTTGACCAGCCACAGCGATCCGACCGGACGGCCGACGGTGTTCGACGCCCTGCCGGCAGGGCTGCCGCGCGTGATCTCGGTCGGACGGCTGGATCTGGCGACCGAAGGCCTGCTGCTGCTGACCAATGACGGCGAACTGAGCCGGGCGCTGGAACTGCCGGCGACCTCGCTGGTGCGTCAGTACCGGGCGCGGGCGCGGGGTAAGATCACCCAGGAACAGTTAGACAAGCTGAAGGACGGCGTGACCGTTGAGGGCGTCTCCTACGGCCCCATCGAGGCGACGCTGGACAAGGCCAAGGAGTCCAAGTCCGAGGATGGGCGCGCGCCGGCCAACCTGTGGATCTCGGTCTCGATCACCGAGGGCAAGAACCGCGAAGTCCGCAAGGTGCTGGAATCGGTCGGCCTGACGGTCAACCGGCTGATCCGCCTGGCCTATGGTCCGTTCCGTCTGGACGTCCTGCCCATCGGCTCGGTCGAAGAGGTCGGGCCGCGTGTGATCCGCGAACTGCTGGCCGACTACATCCGGCCCGAGAACTTGCCGACCGGCAATACGGTCGAGACGCCGGCGCCCATCCCCGGCCGCCGGGTGTCGACGCCCATCGTCAAGGGACGCTCGGGCTCGGCCATGTCTGACCCGTCGCGCAAGCCCAGCCGCGTCCGCGCCGCCGAAACGGCCCAGGCCGACGCGGTCGAGCGCCGCGAGCGGCCGCCGAAGAAGGAGGGCTGGGCCAAGGCTGCGCCCAAGACCGGCCATCCGAAGAAGAGCTTCAAACCGCGCGAGGGCGCCCCGACCGACGGCGAACGCCCGGCCCGCACCTACAAGCCGCGTGAGGACGGCGACCGTCCCGCTCGCGCCTTCAAGCCCCGCGAAGGGGCTCCGGCCCGTAGCAGCGACGGACCCAAGCGCGAGTACAAGCCGCGCACGGCGGGCGCCGACGCGGGCAAGCGGGATTTCAAGCCGCGCGGCTTCGGCGCGAGCGGCAGCAGTCGTGAGACCCGGCCGCCACGGACCGGCGGCGGCAAGCCGGCTGGCCCGTCGGGCACGAGTGGGCTCAAGCCGGGCGGCCGCGCACCGGGGGGCAAGCCCCGTACGCCCCGGAGCTGAGGCTTGCGGATCGTTGCGGGAAGCCTGAAGGGGCGGGCCATCGTCGCGCCGGAGGGGCAGGGCACGCGCCCGACCTCCGACCGCGCGCGGCAGGCCGTGTTCAACGTGCTGGAACACGCCGCCTGGGCCGAGAGCCTGAACGGCGCGCGGGTCATCGACCTGTACGCCGGATCGGGCGCCCTGGGGTTCGAGGCGATCAGCCGGGGCGCGGGCTTCTGCCTGTTCGTCGAGACCGACGATGGCGCGCGGGGCGCCATCCGAGAGAACGCCGACGCCTATGGGGTCATGGGGCGCACCCGCGTCCATCGGCGCAGCGCGACGGACCTGGGCGTGCGGCCCGGCTCTGACGGCGAGGCCTTCGACATCGCCTTCCTGGACCCGCCCTATGGCAAGGGGCTGGGGGAGCAGACGCTGGCAAGGCTGCTGGAGGGGAACTGGCTGAAGCCCGGCGCCCTGGTGGTGTTCGAGCGCGGGTCGGACGAGCCTGACATCGACACCCCCGGCTATGAACGGCTGGACGCCCGGGATTACGGCGCAGCGCGAGTGCTGTTCCTGCGGGTGGCCTAACCCGGACCTACGGGGCGTCCATTTCCAGCGCTTCCAGCGCCGCCCGATGCGCCGCCATCCGACGGCGGCAGCGGCGGGCGTGGCGCAGGTAGTAGCCGATGCAGACGACTAGGAAGCCGAACATCCCGGGGATGACGGCCCCGGCGGGCCCCTGCGCGGGATCGAGCGTCCTCAAGATGACCAGCAGGAAGATCATGGCCGCCACGCTGATGGCGACGCCGGACAGGGCCCAGCGGTAGCCGGTGCGAGCCTGGCCCATAGCCGAGCGCAACACGGCCTGCGGCGTCTCGGTCAACAGGCCGGGGTGGCCGCGTCGGGACCATAGGGTCAGGCCCAGGGCCACGAGAACGAAGGCCAGGCCGGCCGCGAGGGCCGTCAGGGGAATGCCGCGATAGGCGGCCCAGCCCATAACCCCCAGCACGACGACCCCGCCGCCCATCTCCTGCCAGAAATTGAGCCGGGCCAGCCGGTCGCGGCGGCGTAAGGACCGGATGAAGCCGGCGTCCAGGCGGGGTTCGGGGTCGGGGGTCTCGGTCCAGGCCTGGGTCAGGTCGGTCCAGTCGTCATCGGGGCGGGTCATGAGCGGACCTCTTGGGACGGAGCGGGGTTCAGGGCCTCGCCCAAAGCGATTCTGAGCGCGGCCTTTGCGCGGGTCAGGCGGATAGAGACGGCGTTGGGGTTCAGGCCCAGCATGTCGGCGATCTCGGCCGGGGCGAAGCCTTCCAGGGTCAGAAGCGCCGGCTGGCGCAGCGACAGGGGCAGGGCGCGCACCGCCTGGCCCAGCCGGTCGTGCAGATCCCGCGTCTCGGCCGCTTCGTGCGGGGTGGGGGCGTCCGAGGGGGCGGCCTCGTCCAGGGGCTGGCGGCGCGGCTCGGCCGCCTCGCGCGCCACATGGGTGACGGCCCGGTTGTGGGCCACCCGGGCGATGAAATGGCGCAAGGGCGCCTCGCCCCGGTGTTTGGGCAGGGCGCGCCAGACGGCCAGCAATATGTCCTGCTCCAGCTCGCGCCGCCGCTCGCGATCCGCCTCATAGGCCGAGGCGATGCGGCGCAACATGCCGCCGTGCTCGGCCAGCAGGGCCTCGAAGGTCTGGTCGCGTCCCAAGCGCGGCGGTCTCCGTGAAAAAATCGTCGGTCGGGATGAAAGACTCCGGAACCCGGCGAGACTTTCAGGTCAGGCGTCGAAAAACAAAGGAGTTCGCCATGACCATTGAGACGGGGACGATCGAGACGGGGACGATAGAGACGCCGAAAAAGGGCGTGCTGACGCGCGGCAAGGGGTTCCTGAAGATGCTGGCCCTGCTGCTGCTGGTCGGGGCGATCTGCGCCTGGATCGGCCTGGGGATCGGCCTCTATCTCGATGTGGATCGCGGCGCGCGCATCACCTTGGCCATCGTCGCGGCGGTGACGACCGAGGCCCTGTTCTGGACCACGGCGGCCCTGCTGGGGGTGTCGGTGGTCGAGGCGCGCAAGCGGATCTGGCGCAAGATCACGGGACGGGGGACGCCCGAAGCCGCGCCGCCAGCTGTTCCGCCGCAGCCGTAACCTCGGCCCAGGTGACCTCGAACCCGGCGTCGTCGCCGAAATAAGGATCGGTCACGGCCTGGCCCTCGCGGCCGGGCACGTGGTCGAGCAGCAGGCTGAGTTCGGCGACGGCGCCCCCTTCGTCGTCCCTGGGCTGGATCTGGCGCAGATTGGCCAGGTTGTCGTGGTCCAGGGCGATGACGTGGGTGAAGCGGCGGAAGTCCGCCGGCGTCACCTGCCGGCCCTGATAGCCGGAAATATCGATCCCATGTTTGCGCGCCACGGCCTGGGCGCGCGGATCGGGCGGATGGCCGACATGCCAGTTCCCCGTGCCGGCGGACTCGACGATCAGGTCGAGCCGCAGGCGTTGGGCCTCGGCGCGGAGGGCGGCCTCGGCGAGGGGGGAGCGACAGATGTTGCCGAGGCAGACGAAGAGGATGGAGGGCATTGGTAGCTCAACGGCGAGGGGGATACGACCAGAAGCGACGTATCGAAGGTTTATAAGTAGCCCAACTTGAACTTGCGCTGTTCGTTTTCGCCAGCATGATCGCTAACGAAACTAGGCGGGGAGGATTCGTTAGTGGCTAAGGAAAAAAGGAAGCGTGAGGCTGTAAGCGCCAGTTTTCACTACATGGTTCGGAACGATCCTAACGGAAAGCCGGAAGCACCCCCTACGCCAATTTCCGATGCCGAGTTTGACAAGCTTTGCTCAGCGATTGAGGCAAAGCCAATTGTGGACTTGGATGACGCGACGGTTAAGGATCGTGTGAGGTACCGTCTCGAGGTGCCGATGGAGCAGCCAAAACGTGTCGATAAACGGACTATGTTTGGCGTGTTTCAAGCATCCTATTCCGGTCACGCTTATCGGAATAGCGCTCGCGGAGTGATACCTGCCGACAGCGTGAGCTTGCGTCCTTTCCACTATCTACTCTACCATAGCGAGAGTGGTCGTCTTTACGTTGCCGCTCAGTACCTCGGCCAGTTCGGTGGATACTCTGCTCTAGAGCGGACGGTTCGGGATCTTTTGCCTGACCCAGGCTCTATAACGGCACATTCGTTTCGAGTAAGTGGAGCGTATTACAAGGACGCTCAGCCAACCGAGGTTCGAGTGAAATTCGTAAATGATCCTAAGACACTTACCGGAAAGCCGACATTCACAAACTCAGGTGTAGTGGCGTTCCGAAAACAGCGTAATCAACAAGGTTTTGAAGCGTCAGTTTCGAATGGGGTGTTTCCTCTTATTGGAAAGCCAAAAGAAGAAGTAAAAAAGGGTATGGCCCTGCTTCTAAGTCAGAGCGACCTTATGGATGTATCCGATGATGATATCGAAGACGTCACCGTTTTTGCGACTGTAAATGGGCGCAAAAACACCGCGATACACATGATTGAATCTGGTGGCTTCGCGACCCGTTTTCCACTCGAAATCGAAGTAAACTCAGACGGGCATCCCTCATACGACGATACGCTAAAGGCTATATTGTCGATTCTTAAGTCTCAGATCATATCGAGGACTGAGCGTGGTTAGCATCAAGGATATAATAAAGGAAAATTCAGAGACGTTTTTTGACCATAGGCTCAATAAAAGACAGTCCATATTATGGAGAATGATGTCTCAAATTGCTTTGGCTCTTATCCTTGCAATTTTATTCTACAGAGGAATTTCGCCATTCTTGGGTGGGGTTATCACCATACAGGCTATTCTTATCGGTTTTAGCTTTAGCGTGATGTTTTTTTTGGTGTCGTCAAGGGCAGCAGACTCTGAGCGCACTCCTGTCGAACCTGCTTCCATTGAAGGGTCCCTAAAAAGAGAGCAGGCGATAAAGGTTTCCGAAGAAATATTTTCGAATATTGCCTATTTTAATCTTATCTGCCTCTTTAGCTTGTCAGTTTCACTAATTCTTATGTTGCCGCCTATTTCGTCGTCGTCGTATTGGTGGATGAACATGATCCGACCAAAAATGATCCTCTTGTCAGAGGTATTTCATTTGGCTGGGTATGTTGTTTGGGTTCTGATTGTCTGGTTGTTTTACTTTCTTGTTATTGAGAGCGCTTTTACATTTTTGCGCATAACCGGAAGGATTAACTTTCTTTTCTCTCAAAAAATCCGTCCATAAGGCGTGTGTGCAGGCGCTCACCGCCGCCCGAACAGCTTCTCCAGATCGTGCAGCTTCAGCTCCACATAGGTCGGGCGGCCGTGGTTGCACTGGCCCGAATGCGGGGTGGCTTCCATCTGGCGGAGCAGGGCGTTCATTTCGGGGGCGGTGAGGATGCGGCCGGAGCGGACGCTGCCGTGGCAGGCCATGGTGCCGCAGACCTCGGCCATCCGCTCCTTCAGCGACAGGGCGGCGCCGTGTTCGGCCAAGTCGTCGGCGATGTCGCGGATCAACCCTTGCACGTCCGTGTCGCCCAGCATGGCCGGGGTCTCGCGCACCAGGACGGCGCCGGCGCCGAAGGCCTCGACGATCAGGCCCATCTCGGCCAGTTCCTCGGCGCGCGAGGCGACGCGTTCGGCCTCGGCCGGGTCCAGATCGACCACCTCGGGCGTCAGCAGGGCCTGGCGGGTCACGGACCCCTCGGCCATCTGGGCCTTCATCCGCTCATAGACCAGCCGCTCGTGGGCGGCGTGCTGATCGACGATGACCAGGCCGTCGCGGGTCTGGGCCACGATATAGTTGGCGTGTAGCTGGCCCCGGGCGGCGCCCAGGGGGTAGTCGAGGGGGTCGATGGGGGCGTGAGGGGTGAATCGTGGGTCGTGACGGGCGGGGTCGGCGGGCGCTTGCTGGGGCCAGGCGGGTCCGTCCCAGCTGGGTTCGACGCGGGCGCTGCGTTCGTTGAGGCCGGGCAGGACTTGCGCGGCGGCGGCGGGCTGGGACCAGCCGGTCCAGCCGCTGAAGCCTTGGGCTGACGGGGCGCTGGGGCTGTAGGCAGGACCGGTGGAGACGCCCGTGTGGGGCTGGAACCCCGCCATCGCATCGGCGGCGACGGTGGTGGAGGCGCGGTGGCCGGCGGCGTGGAGCGCATGCCTCAGGGCGCCGACGATCAGGCCGCGCACCAGGGCCGGGTCGCGGAACCGGACCTCAGCCTTGGCGGGGTGGACGTTGACGTCCACGTACAGCGGGTCGATGTCCAGGAACAGGACGGCGGCCGGGTGCCGGTCCCTGGCCAGGAAGTCGGCATAGGCGCCGCGCAGGGCCCCTTGCAGCAGCCGATCCTTCACCGGGCGACCGTTGACGAACAGATACTGATGCGCCGCATTGCCGCGCGAATAGGTGGGCAGGCCGGCGTAGCCCGACAGCCGCACCCCGTCGCGCTCTTGGTCGATCAGCAGGGCGTTGGCCTCGAAGTCGCGGCCCAGCAGGGCCGACAGCCGTTTCAGCCGGCCTTCGTCGCCGGGGTGTTCGGCGGGCAGGCGTAGCGCGACCTTGCCGTCCAGCGACAGGGTGAAGGCGACGGCCTCGTGCGCCATGGCCTGGCGTTTGATCTCTTCCGAAATGGCCATGGCCTCGGCCCGTTCGGACTTCATGAACTTGAGCCGGGCGGGGGTGGCGTAGAAGAGGTCGCGCACCTCGACCCGCGCGCCGTGCGGGCCGGGGAAGGGGGCGGGGGCCAGGGGACGGGTCGCGCCGCCCTCGACCTGGATGACCCAGGCCTCGGCCTCGTCGCGCGACCGGGTGGTGATCGACAGGCGGGCGACCGAGCCGATGGAGGGCAGGGCCTCGCCCCGGAAGCCCAGGGTGTGAATGCGCAACAGGTCCACGTCGCCGGCGTCGTCGGGTTCCAGCTTGGACGTGGCGTGGCGCTCGATGGCCAGGGGCAGCTCGTCTTTCGGGATGCCCTTGCCGTCGTCGGCGATCAGGATGCGCGACAGGCCGCCGCCGTCGGCCTGGATCTCGATATTGCGGCCCCCGGCGTCCAGGGCGTTCTCGACCAGTTCCTTGATGGCGCTGGCCGGCCGCTCGACCACCTCGCCGGCGGCGATGCGGTTGACGGTTTCGGGGGAGAGGCGGCGGATGGGCATGGGAGGGGGAAGATAGGGGGGCGAAGGGATTCGCGCCATTGATGGTTCGGGGGCAACCCTGTCCGTTTGCCATTGGCCTCCTTCTTTCGTCATTCCGGGCGAAGGGCCGCTTGGCCCGAAGACCCGGAACCCAGCGGCGCGCGAGAGCGCGAACCTGTCGCGGACTCGATCTTCAGACATGGCGGGGCGGATGGATTTCGCCTTCGGCGCCGCTGGGTTCCGGGTCTCCGCTGCGCTGCGCCCGGAATGACGAAAGGAAACGGGCGACGAAAGATGGAGCGCAGCGCGTTGCCCGACTCCGCGCGGGCGGGTAGAGCGTTCGGCTTCTCCCGCCCAGCCGAAGTTCCAGACCATGCACGATATCCGAGCCATTCGCGAGAACCCCCAGGTTTACGTCGCGGGCTGGTCGTCGCGCGGAATGACAGGCGATGACGCCAGAGGTCTGGTGGAGGAGATCCTGCGGCTCGATATCGAATTACGTCGTGCAAAAACGACGGGCCAGGAAGCCCTTGCGAAGAAGAATGCTGCTTCGAAGGAAATCGGAGTGCTGATGGCGCAATACCAACGCTGGTTGCGCGAGGAAGACGACGACCAAGCCGCCTATTATTTGCAGCTAGTCGAGCAAAAGAAATCCGAGGCTGGGGCCGCAGGCCAGTCTGAAATTGACGCCGCGGCTCGGCTGGAACGCGAACTCAAAGCTGAGCTGGATGATACTCTCGCTGCGCAGAAGAACCTGGCGGCCGAGGATGTGCCGGACGGCGAGGACGAGGCGGGCAATGTCGAGGTCTCGCGCTGGGGCACGCCCCGCGAAGGCGGTCCGGCCAAGGATCACGCCGACCTGGGCGAGGCCCTGGGGATGCTGGACTTCGAGGCGGCGGCGAAGATGTCGGGCGCCCGGTTCGCGGTGCTGAAAGGCCAACTGGCCCGGCTGGAACGGGCCGTGGGCCAGTTCATGCTGGACCTGCAGACGGACCAACACGGCTATCTGGAAGTGAACCCGCCGCTGCTGGTGCGGGACGAGGCGATGTTCGGCACGGGGCAGTTGCCGAAGTTCGAAAACGATCTGTTCTTTGCCAGTCGTTTCCTCATAGCCGAGAACTCTGAGCAGCAAACGAAAGGCGCGGGAGTGATCTTCAGGGGACATCCCGAGAAAGATGTCGCCACATCCGAAGGAGGCCTTTCGGCTACGATGGGCTTTAATGGCGAGTTCTTTGAAACTCTGCGTTGGCTCATCCCCACCGCCGAAGTCTCCCTGACCAATCTCGTGCGCGAGACCATCTTGTCCGAGGACGACCTCGCCACGCCGATGCGGATGACGGCCCTGACGCCCTGTTTCCGCGCTGAAGCCGGGTCGGCGGGGCGGGATACGCGGGGGCTGATCCGTCAGCACCAGTTCTCCAAGGTCGAGATGGTGTCGATCGCGCGGCCGGAAGACTCCGACGCCGAGCACGAGCGGATGACGGCCTGCGCCGAGGCGGTGCTGAAGGCGCTGGAGCTGCCGTTCCGGCGGATGCTGCTGTGCAAGGGCGATATGGGCTTCTCGGCGCAGAAGACCTTCGACCTGGAGGTCTGGCTGCCCAGCCAGGGGACCTATCGCGAGATCAGCAGTTGCTCGAACTGCGGGGACTTCCAGGCGCGGCGCATGGAGGCGCGGTTCAAGCGCGTGGGCGAGAAGAAGACCGAGTTCGTGCATACGCTGAACGGATCGGGGCTGGCGGTCGGTCGGACCCTGGTGGCGATCATGGAGAACTATCAGCAGGAGGACGGGCGGATCGCGGTGCCGACGGTGTTGCAGCCCTATATGGGCGGTCTGGAATTCGTAGGCGGCGGTCAATGATTTTTCCGCTCATCCCGGCGAAAGCCGGGACCCAGTGCTTTGGGCGCAAGAGGGATCGTGGTCGCTCGGCCTTGGTCCAACGCACTGCTGAGCGACAGAACTGGGTCCCGGCTTTCGCCGGGATGAGCGGAGTTTAGGGTGCGTATCCTCCTGACAAACGACGACGGGATCGAGGCGGAAGGCCTTGAATCCCTTGAGCGGATCGCACGGACGCTGAGCGACGACATCTGGGTGTGCGCGCCCGCCGTCGAGCAGTCGGCCAAGGGCCGGGGCATCACCCTGAGCGAGCCGTTGCGGGTGCATAGGCTGGGCGAGAAGCGGTTCGCGGTGACGGGGACGCCGACTGACTGCGTCGTGCTGGCGGTCAACGACCTGATGCCGGAGCGGCCGGACCTGGTGCTGTCCGGGGTGAACCGGGGGCATAATATCGGCGAGGACGTCAGCTATTCGGGCACGGTGGCGGGCGCCCTGCAAGGCATGGCCTTCGGCATCCGCTCCATCGCCCTGAGCCAGAGCCTGGAACGGTTCCACGACGAGGTGGTGGCCCACTGGGAGACGGCCGAGGCCTTTGCGCCGGCGATCATCAGCAAGCTGCTGGATCAAAAATGGGCCAATGGGGTGGTGATGAACCTGAACTTCCCGAATCTGCCGCCCGAACGGGTCGAGCAGATCGAGGTGACGACGCAAGGCTTCCGAGACGTGGGCGAGATGCACGCGGTGCGGCGCACCGACCTGCGCGGGCGCGACTATTACTGGATGAGCTTCCGCGGCGAGAAGCAGGAACATGCCGAGGGCACGGATCTGAGGGCCATCGAGGCGGGGCGGATCTCGGTCACGCCGCTGCACATCGACCTGACCCATATGGCCAGCGTCCATGACCTGAAGAAGGTGCTGGGCGGGGCGCCGCCGAAGGCGGTGAAGGCCGCATGAACCTGCACGACGACCGCGCCGGACGGCTGATCCTGTCGCTGCGCCAGCAGGGGGTGACGGACCCCCGGGTGCTGGCCGCGATGGAGAGCATCGACCGCGCGGTCTTCGTGCACGAGAAATTTCTGGACCAGGCCTGGGAAGACCAGGCCCTGCCCATCGACTGCGCCCAGACCATCAGCCAGCCCTATATCGTCGGCCTGATGACCCAGGCCCTGGACGTCCAGCCCCGCCACCGGGTGCTGGAGATCGGCACCGGCAGCGGATACCAGTGCGCGGTGCTGAGCCGGCTGGCGCGCTATGTCTATTCGGTGGAGCGGTATCGCAGCCTGCTGGTCGAGGCCGAGGCCAAGCTGCGGACGCTGGAGATCGACAATGTCATCACCAAACACGGCGACGGCGGCCTGGGCTGGATCGAACAGGCGCCCTTCGACCGGATCATGGTGACGGCGGCCTCGCCGGGCGAGCCGACCGAGCTGTTGAAACAGCTGAAGCCGAACGGGGTGCTGGTGGCGCCGGTGGGGCGGACATCCGTGCAGATCCTGCACCGCTATGTCGGCCAGGGCGACGGGTCGTTCCGGCGCGAAAGCCTGACGGAGGTGCGGTTCGTGCCCCTGGTCGAGGGGACGGCGAAGGAGGGGTGAGGCCGGTGCGCGGGTAAAGAGCCCCTTGTGTGTTGGCATTGTGATTGAATGTGGATGCGGGCGGCTGTTCACGCAGCCGCCCGCCGCGGCCTTGAACCCGTATACCCCCTGGTCGAGAGACCGTGACGGAGCCTGGGTCAGGCTGTGATCTTCCAAACCCGAACAGTTGCACGGGACGAGGATCCCGCACTGGCAAGGAAGGGTCGCAAGATGACACAGGATAGAGTGTTTGTCGGCATTGATGTGAGCAAGGCGAGGCTGGATGTCGCCCTGACGACGGGCGAGGTCTGGTCGGTGAGCAATGATCGGGCGGGCTGGAGCGCCTTGATCGACCAACTCCAAACGATCAGGCCTGAAGCCGTCGGGCTGGAGCCTTCGGGCGGCTACGAACGGGACCTGGTCGAGGCCTTGACGCAGGCCGGCCTAGCGGTGCGGCGGGTGGAGGCCGGTCGGGTGCGCGCCTTCGCGGGTGTTCTGGGCCTGAAGGCCAAGACCGATCTGATCGACGCCCAACTGATCGCCCGCTTCGTCCAGACCCTGCCGGGACGGACGGTGGAGCCCAACGCCCGCGCCCAGGCTCTGGCTGAGTTGGTCGATGCCCGCCGCGCCCTGTGCGAGGAACAGGTTCGGGTCCGCAATCAGGTCGAACAGGTGCGCGACCCAATGCTGCGCCGCATGGCCGCCCGCCGCCTGAACCGGATGAAGGCCGACGTCGTGCTGCTGGAGAAGCGTCTGGCCGCCACCGTCGCCGCCGATCCCGACCTGGCCGAACGCGACAGGTTGATGCGCTCGGTCCCCGGCGTCGGCCCGGTGTTGAGCTGGACCCTGATGGCCCACCTGCCCGAACTTGGTCGGCTGAGCCACAAGCAGATCGCCGCCCTCGTCGGCGTCGCCCCCTATGACCGCCAGAGCGGATCCTTGAAGGGCCGAAGCATGATCCGAGGCGGACGCGCCGTGGTCCGCAACGTCGCCTATATGGCCGCCCTGATCGGGGCCCGCCACAACCCTGTCCTGGCCGTTATGAAACAGCGCCTCGCCGCAAAGGGAAAACCCGGAAAGGTCATCCTTGTCGCCCTGATCAACAAGCTGATGACCCTGCTCAACGCCGTCGTCCGCGACCGTTCCGAATGGAGGATCGCAACCCACTGACAAACACAGTTGCTCCGTCTCGCCGCTGCGCGTCGATCCACCTCCCCACCTTGTGGGGAGGAGACAGATGTTTGTCGCGTCTCCTCCCCGCTTTTGCGGGGAGGGGGACCGCCGCGCCGTTTTGCGCGGTGGTGGAGGGGCTCTTAGCCGCGAATTCGACCGTTAACCTTCCCGCCCAACTTTCGCGATGATTGCGGGCTTGGCTTGGGCGGCGCGAGCGGGCACACCGGGCGGGCGGATTTAACCATGTGAGGAGCGGCCGGTGGCGGTGATTTCGGGCTGGATGAGAGCGACTGTGATCGCAGGGGCGTCGCTGAGTGCGGCGGCCTGTATGACCTATCCGTCCGAGCCGCAGTATTCGACGCGACCCACGCCGGCCGGGCAGACGGCCGGGCAGGGCGCCCAGCCGCCGGCCCAGCAAGGCCCGTATGGACAGCCCGCCCAGCCCTACCAGCCGCCGGTTACGGCCCCGGTCGGGGCGGTGGAGGGCGGGGCCCTGCCGCCGCCGGTTTCGGTTGCGCCGACCTATCCGGCAACGCCCGCTCCGGCTTCGCCGTCCACCGTGGTCATGCCGGGCGCGGCCTATGTGATCCAGCCGGGCGACACCATCTCCGGCGTCGGGCGGCGATTCCAGACGCCGGTGCAGACCCTGATCGACCTGAACGGTCTGGGGCCGCGTGGAGCGATCACCAGCGGTCAGAGAATCATCCTGCCTGACTCCGCCGTGGACACAGGGCGCGATCCCTACGCCACCGGGCCGTCGCCGGCCGGGGTGCTGGTGCCGAACACTGGCGTGGTTCCGCCGCCGCCGCCACCGCCCTCGGGCAATGCGGCCCTGCCGGCCCAGACACGGCCAGTCGAGACCCCCGCCCGTCCGCCGGTCACCGCCGCCCCCTCGACGACGCCCATCGCGGGCGGTCCCATCGCCCTGCAATGGCCGGTGCGGGGCGATGTCCTGCGCCGGTTCGGCCCGGTGGGGATGGGCGAGCGCAACAACGGCATCAATATCGGCGCCTCGGCCGGCGCCTCGGTCGTGGCCGCGGCCGGCGGTCGGGTGGCCTATGTGGGCGACGACCTGGTGGGCCAGGGGCTGACGGTCCTGGTTGTTCACAACGGCGGCTGGCGCACGGTTTACGGCCATCTGGGCTCGGCTACGGTCAAGGACGGCGACGACGTGCGCGCCGGCCAGCAGATCGGCACTGTCGGCCTGACGGCCGGCGACGGACGCCCCTCGATCCATTTCGAGACCCGCCAGATGCGCGGCGATGACCCCGTTGCGGTCGATCCGCTGACTGTATTGCCGCGCTGACGCTTAGTCGCGTTGCAATCCGCGAGACGGAGCCCTAGGTTCCGCGCCTCGTTTTAATGGGGCGCCGACGAGGGCAGCCCCCCTTGTGTTCGGAGAGACCCTATGGGCGCCCCAGCTGACGGCGGCATGATGGCCGTGATCATGCAGTTCCTGCCGATCGTCGCCATCTTCATCCTGTTTTACTTCCTGCTGATCCGTCCGCAGCAGAAGCGCGCCAAGGAACATGCGGCCGCCATCGCCGCCGTGAAGCGCGGCGACACGGTCGTGCTGTCCAGCGGCACCATCGGCAAGGTCACCCGCGTCGAAGAGGGCGAGGTCAATGTCGAGATCGCCCCCAGCGTGAATGTGCGCGTCGTCAAGACGATGATCGCCGAGGTGCGCAACCGCACCGCCATCGCCGCCAACGATTCCAAGGCCTGACACCAAGCGTATCGCTGAACCTGGACTGTCCTCATGATTCAGCTGTCGCGCTGGAAAGTCATTCTCGTCGTCGCCTCGGCGATCCTGGGCTGCCTGCTGGCCTTCCCCAACCTGTTGAGCCCGGCTCAGCGGGAGGCGATGCCCGGCTGGCTGCCGAAGAACGCCCTGAACCTGGGGCTGGACCTACAGGGCGGGTCGTACCTGCTGCTTGAGGTCGATGTGGCGGCGATGCGCGAAAAGCGCGTCACCAACCTGGTCGAGGATGTGCGGGTCACGCTGAACGGCGAGGGCATCGCCACCAACGGCTTCCAGCGTGAAGCCGGCGGTGTGATCGTGACCCTGGCCAATCCGGGGCAGCAGACGGCGGCTTTTGAAGCTCTGCGCCAGCTGGCCGGGGCGGCGGGACCGTCGGGCCAGGTCGAACGGACCGCAACCCGCATCGGCGGCGACCGCATCCGCTTCGCCTATACGGACACGGCCCTGGCCGGCATGGGATCGACCGCCGTGGACCAGTCGATCGAGGTGGTGCGCCGCCGGATCGACAGCCTGGGCACACGCGAGCCCTCCATCACCCGCCAGGGCTCTGACCGGATCGTGGTCCAGGCGCCGGGCGAAAGCGATCCGTCCAAGCTCGAGGCTATCATCGGCCAGACGGCGCAGCTGACCTTCCAGATGGTGGATACCGAGAACTCGGTGACCGAGGCCCAGGCTGGCCGCGTCCCGCCGGACGCCGAGCTGCTGATGGGTGAGGACGGCACGCCTTATCTGGTGAAAAAACGGGTTCTGGTCTCGGGCGAGAATCTGACGAGGGCCTCGGTCGATGCTGACCAGAGCGGTCGGCCCGCCATCGGCTTCCGGTTCGACGGCGCGGGCGCGCGCCGGTTTGGCGAGGCGACCTCTGCCAATATCGGCAAGCCGTTCGCCATCATTCTGGACGGCAAGGTCATATCGGCGCCGCGCATCAACAGCGCCATCACCAATGGCTCGGGCATCATCGAAGGCCAATTCTCGATCCAGGAAGCGGCGACGATGGTGAACCTGCTGAACGGGGGCGCCCTGCCGGCGCCGCTGAACGTCGAGGAGCGTCGGACCGTGACCGCCGAACTGGGCGCGGACGCCGTGGCGGCGGGCGCCCTGTCGACCGCGGTCGGCTTCGCCATCATCGTGGTCTTCATGATCCTGGCCTACGGCTTCCTGTTCGGCGGCGTGTCGGTGCTGGGGCTGATCCTGAACGGGGTGCTGATCGTGGCGGCCATGTCGCTGACCCAGGCGACCCTGACCCTGCCGGGCATCGCCGGTTTGATCCTGACCTTCGCGGTGGCCGTGGACGCCAACGTGCTGATCTATGAGCGGATGCGCGACGAGGCCCGGTCGGGCCGCAGCGTGATCGCCAGCATGGACGCCGGCTTCTCCAAGGCCTGGGGCACGATCCTGGACGCAAACGTCACCACCCTGGTGGCGGCGGCGATCATGTTCGTCTTCGGCGCCGGCCCGGTGCGCGGCTTCGCCTGGACGCTGAGCATCGGCGTCTTCACCTCGGTGTTCTCGTCGGTTCTGGTGGCCCAGGTGCTGCTGGCCTACTGGCTCAAGACTGCCAAGCCCAAAAAACTGCCGATCGCGGAGTAATGGCGATGCGTGGATGGCCCTTCATCAAACTGCTGCCGCAGAAGACGAATTTCCATTTCGTCAAATACGCCCGGTTCGCCGCGGTGCTGTCGGTGGTGCTGTGCGTCGCCTCGATCGTGGGATGTTTCATCCCCGGTCTGAACATGGGCATCGACTTCCGCGGCGGCGCCTCGATGGAAGTGTCCAAGCCGGCCGGTCAGGCGATCGAGCTGGACCGGGTGCGCGAGGCCGTGAACGGTCTGAACCTGGGCGACGTCCAGGTGCAGGGCATCGCCAGGCGCGACACCAATGTCGATGACGGCTCGACCGCCATCCTGCGCTTTCAGGTGCCGGAAGGCCGCGACCAGACCCAGGTGGTCAACCAGGTTGAGACCGCCATCAGCCAGACCGTGGGCGAGGTTCAATATTCGGGCGTCAGCGTTGTCGGCTCCAAGGTCTCGGGCGAGCTGTTCACCTCGGGCCTGCTGGCCCTGGCCGTCGCCATCGGCCTGATGTTCCTCTACATCTGGTTCCGGTTCGAACCGCAGTTCGGCTTCGGCGCCGTGATCGGCCTGCTGCACGACGTGGTGTTGACCTTCGGCCTGATCGTGGTGTTCCGGCTGGAGTTCAGCCTGAACATGGTCGCCGCAATCCTGACCGTCATCGGCTATTCGATGAACGATACCGTGGTGGTGTTCGACCGTCTTCGCGAGAACCTGCGCAAGTACAAGACCATGCCTCTGGGCGAGGTGATCGACCTGTCGCTGAACGAGACCCTGTCGCGGACCATCATCACCGGCGTGACCGCCGTCATGGTGCTGGCGGCCCTGGCGATCTTCGGCGGCGAGGCCCTGTTCGGCTTCTCGATCGCCCTGATGTTCGGCATCATCGTCGGCACCTATTCGTCCATCTATGTCGGCGCGCCGATCATCCTGCTGTGGGGCGTCAAGCGCGGCGCCCTGACCGAGGACGCCAAGCCGATCAAGCTGGGCATGGCCAGCCGGCCCTGACTGCGGCATCCTCTCCCGGAGGCGGGGGAGGGTGTGATGAGGTGGAAGCTTTTGCTTGCGGCGCTGCTGGTGCTTGGGCCGGGCTTGGCCGAGGCCCAGACCCATGTGGGCAAGGACGCCTATCAGGGCCTGCCCTGGTCGGTCGCCGCGCCGCAGGGGGCGTCCTGGACCCTGGTCTGTCGATTTCGACCGGTGACGGTCTGGGTCAATCGCTATGAACGGGACCGCTGGCTGAACGCCATGACGCAGGAGGGCCGAGGCGACCGCCATGGACGCCTGCCCGGCGACAACGGCCGCTGTACCTTGACCAAGACCGGCGGCGAGGGCTCGGTCGGGATCGCCCTGGTCAAGAACGGCGTGGCGACGTCGGCGGGCACGCGCGACCCGGCGAACCCGGCGAAGGTGACGGTGTTCTGAACCTGATCGGCTTATCAGCGATCCCGCCCGTCACCCTCGGGCTTGTCCCGAGGGCCCACCTTTCAGCGACTCGAAGTGGAGGTGATGCGGCGACAGTTTTTATGCTGCCGCAAGCGTCCGTGTTCGCATCCGCCGTGGGCCCTCGGGACAAGCCCGAGGGTGACGGGCGGTGGAACGAAATCCTCAGCGCAGCGAGGCGGCGAAGCGCTGGATGCGGGTGCAGGCTTCTTCCAGCACGGCGTCGGAAGTGGCGTAGCTGATGCGGAAATAGGGCGACAGGCCGAAGGCCTCGCCCTGGACCACGGCCACGCCCTCGGCGTTCAGCAGCTCGGCGGCGAAAGTGGAGTCGCCGTCGATGACCACGCCTGATTCCGTCGTCTTGCCGATCAGGCCGGCGATGGACGGATAGACGTAGAAGGCGCCTTCGGGCGTGGCGCAGGTGATCCCCGTCGCCTGGTTCAGCATCGAGACGACCAGGTCGCGACGCTTCTCGAAGGCGGCCTTGCGCTCGGGGATGAAGTCCTGGGTTCCGTTCAGGGCCTCTACCGCCGCCCACTGGCTGATGCTGGTGGGGTTGGAGGTGGTCTGGCTGGCCACCTTGCGCATCAGGTCGATCAGCGGCTTGGGACCGCCAGCGTAGCCGATGCGCCAGCCGGTCATGGCATAGGCCTTGGACACGCCGTTGACAGTCAGGGTGCGGTCGATCAGGTCGGGCGCGACCTGGGCGATGGTGGTGTATTCGAAGTCGCCATAGACCAGGTGCTCGTACATGTCGTCAGTCAGCACCCAGACCTGGGGGTGGCGGCGCAGGACATCGGCCAGGGCCAGCAGTTCCGCCTGAGTGTAGGCGGCGCCGGTCGGGTTGGACGGGCTGTTCAGGATCAGCCACTTGGTGCGGGGCGTGATGGCGGCCTCCAGCACCTCGGGACGCAGCTTGAAGCCGTCCTTCTCCTCGCCGACCACGGTCACGGGCTCGCCGCCGGCCAGCAGCACCATGTCGGGATAGGAGACCCAGTAAGGGGCGGGCACGATAACTTCGTTGCCGGGGTTCAGGGTGGCGACCAGGGCGTTGAAGATGACCGGCTTGCCGCCCGGGGCGACGTGGATCTGCGACACGTCGTAGGTCAGACCGTTCTCGCGAGCGAACTTGGCCACGATGGCCTTCTTCAGCTCGGGCATGCCGTCGGCGTCGGTGTATTTGGTTTCGCCGCGATGGATCGCGTCGATGGCGGCCTGTTTGATATTCTCGGGGGTGTCGAAGTCCGGCTCTCCGGCGCCGAGGCCGATCACGTCGCGGCCCTCGGCTTTAAGCTTCCGGGCCTGGGCGGTCACGGCGATGGTGGCCGAAGGCTTGACGCGGGCGAGGGCGGAAGATTGCAGGCTGGACATGGGTATCCCGTCGATCTTGGAAGGTTCGTGCCGGGGAAGGCGGGGTTCCTTACGCGCGGAGGCCGTCCGGGACAATCCGCCGACGCTCGCTAATCGACGGACAGGGTGATAAGCGGCCCGTCTGATGCGCTGGATCCTCGATTTCCTGTCCAATATGGAGGCGCGGCGCTGGCGCGCCGTGCTGGCGACTGTCGTGTTGCTGGGCGCGATGATCGCCCTGTTCGCCGTGGGCAAGACCCAGCTGGGCCTGGACGCCGAGGTGCGTCTGGAAGCCTGGCTGGGCGGGTTCAGACATGGGCCGTGGGGGCTGCCGGCGGCGGTGATCGTGTTTACGGTTGCGGCCTTCTTCGGGGCGCCGCAGTTCATCCTGATCGCCGCCTGCGTCGTGGCCTTCGGGCCGTGGTTCGGATTTCTGTACAGCTGGATCGCCACGGTCGCCTCGGCCGCCGTCACCTATTGGATGGGGCGGGGGCCGACGGCGCGGCTGCTGGAGCGGCACGGCGGTAAGACGGTCGGGCGGCTGACCCGGTTCGTGGGCAAGAACGCCTTCTACGCCAGTTTCATGATCCGCAACGTGCCCTCGGCGCCCTTCATCGTCGTCAATATGGCGTTCGGCGCGGCGCGGGCGTCCTTCCCCGGCTTCCTGGCCGGGTGCGCCCTGGGCGTGCTGCCCAAGACGGCCCTGGTCGCCTTCTTCGGCGGCTCATTCATGACGGCGGTCAGCGGGGACGGTGTCTGGACCTCGGCCATATTGGCGGGCGTGGCCCTGGCCTGGCTGGGGCTGATGCTGGGCGTGCGCGAATGGGTCAGACGACGCGAGGTCGCGCGCGGCGATTGACGCCGGGTGACGTAGAGGCAGCATGTTTCACAGCCCGTTGGACCCGTTCATGACGCTAACGTGAACGCCCTCAAGGGCCAAGCTTATACAGGGCTGGGGGTGAACTGGGGTCTGTCACGCGAAGGGGGTTGTATTCCCTGTTTCATACGGGCACACGGGCCAACGGTAGGCGTGGCGAAGACGATCAGGAAGCTGTCCGGCAAGGGGATGTCAGGGCGGCGGGGCGTCGCCAGGTCAACTGCGAAACTGACGCCCTCGGTCAAAGAACAACGGTATCGATTCCCATGAGCTTTTCCCTTTTCGGCGCGATCTCCAACGACATCGCGATGGACCTGGGCACCGCCAACACCCTGATCTACATGAAGGGCAAGGGCATCGTCCTGAACGAGCCTTCGGTCGTGGCCCTGCGCAATGTCGGCGGACGCAAGATCGTCCACGCCGTGGGCATCGAGGCCAAGCAGATGCTGGGCCGCACCCCGGGCCACATGGAAGCCATCCGCCCGATGCGCGACGGCGTCATCGCCGACTTCGAAGTCGCCGAAGAGATGATCAAGCACTTCATTCGCAAGGTGCATAACCGCAAGGGCTTCGTAAATCCGAAGATCATCGTCTGCGTGCCGTCCGGCGCCACGGCGGTCGAGCGTCGCGCCATCAACGATTCCTGCCTGAACGCCTCGGCCCGCCGCGTGGGCCTGATCGACGAGCCGATGGCCGCCGCGATCGGCGCCGGCCTGCCGATCCACGAGCCGACCGGCTCGATGGTCGTCGATATCGGCGGCGGTACGACCGAGGTCGCCGTTCTGTCGCTGTCGGGCATCGTCTATTCGCGTTCGGTCCGCGTCGGCGGCGACAAGATGGACGACAGCATCATCAGCTACATGCGTCGCAACCATAATCTGCTGATCGGCGAGACGACCGCCGAGCGCATCAAGAAGGACATCGGCACCGCCCGTATCCCGGCCGACGGCGAAGGCCTGTCGATCGAGGTCAAGGGGCGCGACCTGATGCAGGGCGTGCCGCGCGAGGTCCGCATCTCGGAACGACAGGCCGCCGAAGCCCTGGCCGAGCCGGTGACCCAGATCATCGAGGCCGTGAAGGTCGCGCTGGAAGCCACCCCGCCGGAACTGGCCGCCGACATCGCCGACAAGGGCATCATGCTGACGGGCGGCGGCGCCCTGCTGCGTGGCCTGGACATCGAGATCCGCGATCACACCGGCCTGCCGGTCTCGGTGGCCGACGATCCGCTGTCGTGCGTCGCTATCGGTTGCGGCCGCGTGCTGGAACATCCGCGCTGGATGAAGGGCGTGCTCGACTCCGCGCTCTGATTTTCGATCCGCGGCCGGGTGAAGGCCTGGCCGCAAATCCTTTTCCGTCCTGCGTGATCGACGGTTCCATTCCGGTCCCGATTTTGCGATAGGCAGGCGGAACGGCAGGGCTCGCCTGCCGATTCCAACCCCTTGTGTGGAAGGTCGCCCGTGGCGTTTCGCGACGGCCCCTTTGAGAACCTGAAGGTGCCGCTGGCCTGGACCGCCGCGGTGGTCGCTGTCGTGGGCATGATCGGGGCGGGCCTGCTGCTGGTCAGCGACCGCGCGGCGCCGGACGGCGCCGCCGGGTACAATGCCGTTCGCGGCGCGACGGAAACGGTCACGGGCCCGGTCAGTGGAGTTCTGGCTGCGCCGGTGCGCTGGGTCGGGGCAGTGACCGACTATGTCGGCGGCTATTTCTTCGCCGTGTCCGAAAACCGGCGCCTGAAGGCGGAACTGGCCGAACTGCAGCCGTGGCGCGACCAGGCTATCGCCCTGAAGAACATCAACGGCCGCTACGAGGCCATGCTGGGCCTGCGGACCGAACCGCCCGTGCCCATGCTGACCGCGCGGGCCATCTCGGAAAGCCGGGGGCCGTTCAAGCACGCCAAACTGATCGACGTCGGCTCTGCCAAGGGCGTGAGGATCGGCAATCCGGTCATTAACGAACATGGTCTGGTCGGTCGGGTGACCGGCGTGACCGGCGGTGTCAGCCGTATGGTCCTGATGACCGACGTCGCCTCACGCACGCCCGTGCTGGTGGATCGCACCGACGCCCGTGCCCTGCTGACCGGCGACGGCAGCGGCAACCCCCGGCTGGAGTTCGTGCGCGGCGCGGGATCGGTGCAGGCGGGCGACCGCATCCTGAGTTCCGGCGACGGCGGCGGCTTGCCGCGCGGGATCCCGATCGGCGTCGCCGCCAAGGGCATCGACGGCAGCTGGCGCGTCAAGCTGTTCAGTGATCGCGGCGCCATCGACTATGTGCGCGTGCTGCTGTTCCAGGACTTCGGGCAGTTGATCGATCCGAACGCGTTGAACGCTCCGCCTCTGGCCGGCCTGACAACGGCCCCGCCGCCCAGCGAGGCGCAGGCCGGCGCCATCGGCGATGCGGCCGCGCGTCGCCAAGCGGCGGCAGAGACCCAGGCGGCCCGGGCGCGCGCCGCCGCAGCCGCGCCGGCTCCGGCGCGTCCAGCACCGGTTCGCTCCGCCGAGACGGCGCCCCAGACACCGTCGGAGCCCGCGCCCACTCCGGGGGGCGAGACGTGAGACGGCCGGTCGCGGTCCGCGTCGTCGGTCCCCTGCAATGGATCGTCTATCCGGCCTTTGCGGCTGTCGCCGCCACCATCGTCTTCGCCACACCCGTCCAACTGTTCGGCCTGACCCTGCCCGAACCGGTGTTCCCGATGGTGCTGGCCTTCGCCTGGCCGCTGATCCGCCCGTCGATGACGGCGCCGGCGGTGCTGTTCGCGCTGGGCCTGTTCCTGGATCTGTTCTGGAGCGGTCCGCTGGGGCTGTGGCCCCTGTGCCTGATGGGGGTCTATGCGGTGATCCTGTTGTCGCGCAATCTGCTGGCGGGGCATGAGGGGGTGGTTCGGTTCACCTGGTACGCCGCCTGCACCTTGAGCGCCTTCCTGACGGCCTATGTGATCGTGGCGATCCGCGCGGCCAATCCGCCGTCGATCCTGTCCCTGATCGGCCAGATCGTCCCGACCCTGATCCTGTATCCGATCGCCGACTGGATGCTGGAACGGTTCGACGACGGGGACACGCGCTTCCGATGAGCGGCGAACCCTCCATCTTCTTCGCCGACGTCAACGAGCGCCAGGGCTCCTTCCTGCGCCGCACCTTTGTGTTTGGCGGTCTGACGGGACTGGGCGTGACGGCCCTGATCGGGCGGCTGGCCCAGCTTCAGGTCGTTCAGGCCCAGGAATATGCGACCCTGTCGTCGCAAAACCAGTTCAACTTCCGCATGGTCCCCCCGCCGCGCGGCCTGATCAAGGACCGCAACGGCGTGGTCATCGCCGGCAACCGACCCAGTTTCCGGGTGCTGGTGGTCCGCGACGAGACCAAGGATCTGGACCAGACGCTGGACCTGCTGGGCCGGCTGCTGCCCGACACCCTGGAGCGCCGTCGGGCCATCATCCGCGACGTCAACGCCTCGTCCAAGTTCAACCCGGTCCCGGTCAAGAGCGACCTGACCTGGGAAGAGTTCGCCAAGGTCAATCTGTACGCCAACGAACTGCCGGGCGTCATGGCCGACATGAACGACGCCCGCTACTACCCCTTCGGCGGGTCGTTCGCCCATGTGATCGGCTATGTGGCCAAGGTCAACGACCGCGACATCAAGGCCATCCGCGACAAGGGCGAGACGCCGTCGCCGCTGTTGTTCAACCCCGGTTTCCGCATCGGTCGTCAGGGGGTGGAAAAGGCGTTGGATACTGCGCTGCGCGGCGAGCCGGGCGGCAATCGCGTCGAGGTGGACGCCCGCGGCCGCGTGGTGGCTGAGGATGTCGGCGGATCTCGCCCCGCCGTGCCTGGCCAGGAGGTCATCCTGACGCTGGACGCCGACGTCCAGAACCGCGCGCTGGAAGTATTCGGCGAGGAGTCCGGCGCCTGCGTTGTGATGGACGTGCGCAACGGCGACATCCTGGCGATGACCTCTGCGCCGTCGTTCGATCCGAACCTGTTCGTCGGCGGCGTGCCCTCGAGCGTCTATCGCGCGCTGGCCGACTATGAGCGGCGCCCGCTGACGGACAAGGCGCTGGCGGGAACCTTTGCTCCGGGCTCGACCTTCAAGCCCGTCGTCGGTCTTGCGGCCCTGAAGCGTGGAGGCGATCCCAACCGGCGTATCGTCTGCAACGGCTCGTATTACTTGGGACGGCGGTTCGCCTGTCTAGGACGTCACGGCTCGCTGGACATGCGGGGGGCGATCAAGAACTCCTGCAACGTCTATTTCATGACACTGGCCGTGGAGATGGGGCCGGACGCCATTGCCGAAACGGCGCGGGAACTGGGTTTCGGCCAGACCTTTGATATCGGCGTGTCCGGCCAGAAGCCCGGCCTGGTTCCCGACCGTAAGTGGCGGCGTGAAAATCCCGTCCGGGGCGACGGTAAGTGGTATCCTGGGGAAACGCCCAGCTACGGCATCGGGCAGGGAGCCCTGACGGTCAACGCCTTGCAACTGGCCGTCTATGCGTCTCGACTGGCCAACGGTCGCAAGGCGGTCATGCCGCGCCTGATCAAGTCGATCGGCGGCGTGGAGCAGGGGGGCGACCGAACCTTCGCCGACCTTCCCTATGATCCCGCTTTCGGACAGGTGATGCGCGAGGGCATGGAGGCCGTGACGGACGTCGGCGGCACCGGCTTCAGAAACAGCCAACTGGGCTTGGGCGACATTCGCATGGCGGGCAAGACCGGCACGGCTCAGGCGCAGAACTATGGCGCCGGCTCCCGCAAGGGCGCGGGCCGGCCCTGGGCCCAGAAGGACCACAACCTGTTCATCGCTTTCGCGCCCGCCGACAATCCGCGCTATGCGGTGTCGGTGATCGTGCAGCACGGGGGCATGGGCGGCGGCACCGCCGGTGCGCCGCGCGCCCGCGAGGTGATGAAAGTCGCCCTGCTGAAGGATCCCGAGATGCGGGCGCGTATGGAGCGGCCGCCTGCGCCGGATCCGGTCGAGCCCACCTCTCTGGAAGAACCGCCCGTCGTGGCGGAAGTGACGCCGCAGCCTCTCGGCGCCGAGCCGCCTCTTCCGTCGACCGAGCCGCGCTGATGACCGCTTCCGCCCTGTCCCGTCCCGGCGAGCGCGAGCGCGTTTCGACCAAGATCAGCCAGATCGACTGGCGGCTGCTGCTGCTGCTCTGCGTCGTCGGCGGGGCCGGGGGACTGATGCTCTATTCCGTGGCGGGAGGATCCTGGTCGCCGTGGGCGGCAAAGCATCTGATCCGCTTCGGCGTCTGCCTGGTGCTGATGCTGGGCCTGTCCATGATCAACATCCGGTTCTGGTTCGCCGTGGCCTATCCTGTCTATGGCCTGGCCCTGTTCCTGCTGGCCCTGGTCGAGACGCCGCTGGGTTATGAGGCCCTGGGGGCCACCCGTTGGCTGGATCTGGGCTTCACCCGTATCCAGCCGTCCGAAATCATGAAGATCGGCGTCGTTCTGGCCCTGGCGCGCTGGTACCACGGCGCTTCGGCCAAGGAGGCGAGCCTCCATTGGAAGCTGATCGTCCCCGTCGGCATCATCGGCCTGCCGTTCATACTGGTCGCCCACCAGCCCGACCTGGGTTCGGCCATGCTGATCGGCCTGACCGGCGCGGCCATCATGTTCATGGCCGGGCTGAACTGGAAGGTCATTGCCGCCGTCGCCGCCATCGCCCTGGTCGCCGTGCCGCCCTATGTGATGTTCGGCATGCACGACTATCAGCGGCACCGGGTTCTGACCTTCCTGAACCCCGAGGCCGATATGGACGACAAGGGCTATCAGATCGTCCAGTCCAAGATCGCCATGGGATCGGGCGGGCTGCTGGGCAAGGGGTATGGCCTGGGTAGCCAGAGCCAGCTGGAGTTCCTGCCCGAACGGCACACCGACTTCATCTTCGCCGCCTTCGCCGAAGAGTTCGGCTTTGTCGGCACCTTCTTCCTGCTGACCGCCTATGCGGCCATCATATTGATTTCGCTCCGAATAGCCTCCTTGTCGCACAGTCATTTCGGACGATTGGCCGCCTCGGGCGTTATCGCCACCTTCGCCATGTATGTGCTGATCAACGGCGCCATGGTCATGGGGTTGGCGCCGGTCGTCGGCGTGCCCATGCCGCTGCTGTCGAACGGCGGCACGGTGATGTTGACGGTGATGATCGGCTTCGGGCTGGTGATGGCGACGCGGGTCCACCGTTACGCCGAACTGCCGAAGGGCCATGGTCTGATCTGATGGCGGACGCGCCGACCTTCGTCCGGGTGCTGGACATGTGCGCCCAAGCTGTGGTCGTGTCCCGTCGATGACCTCCAAGACCGGCCAGGGCCGCAACCGCACTATGGGCGACATCGCCCGTCTGGCCGGCGTCTCGCCGATGACCGTTTCGCGCGTGGTCAACGGCGACGCCCGCGTGCGCGAGGCGACGCGGACCAAGGTCGAGGAGATCATCCGCGAGACGGGCTATGTGCCCGATCCCGCCGCCCGCATTCTGGCGCGGGCCGGGGCAGGGCGGATCGGGCTTTTGTACGCCAACCCGTCCAATGCCTATCTGGCCGAGGTCCTGTCCGGCGCCCTGGAAGGGGCGAGATCGGTTGGCCTGTTGCTGCTGATCGAGCCGTCGCAGGCCGGCGCGCCGGAGGAAGAACGCGAGGCGGTCCAGAGGCTGAGCGCCGGGGGCGCGCAGGGGGTGATCGTGCCGCCGCCGCTGGGCGAATCAAAGGCCACCCTGGACGCCATCGCCAAGAGCAGGATGAAGGCCGTCGTTCTGGCCGCGCCCGCCGCCAGCGAGGATCTGGTCTCGCTGAAGGTGGACGATGTCGGCGCCGCCCACCAGATGACGAAACATCTGCTCGACATGGGCCATCGCGTCATCGGCTTCATCCTGGGGCGGGAAGACCAGAGCGCCAGCAACGACCGCCGTCGCGGGGCGCAGGCCGCTATCAACGACGTCGAAGGCGCGGTGCTTCAGGTCGAACCTGGCGACTTCACCTACCGGTCCGGGTTCGAGGCGGGGCGCCGACTGCTGGCCCAGTCGCCTCGACCGACCGCCATATTCGCCAGCAACGACGACATGGCCGCCGGGGCTTTGGCGGCCGTACACGCGGCGGGCCTGTCCACCCCGCGCGACGTTTCTGTCGTGGGTTTCGACGACACCTATCTGGCCGCCAGCGTCTGGCCCGCCCTGACCACGATTCGCCAGCCGGTCGCCGCCATGGCCCGCCGCGCCGCCATTATACTGGGGCGCGGCGGCGAGAATTCGGGCCCCGTCGCCCACGAAATGATCTTCCGCGAGAGCACGTCGTCGCCTTCCGATTGACAGGGCGTTTGTGATGCAAGATGGTAGCGCTACCACATCGTAGAGTGTGGATGGGAGGCGACCTTGCACCTTGTTTCACACCTGCCGGCGGACTGGCGCGATGCGCGTCTGCTGGGACGGATCATGACGCCGGCCGGTCCTTCTCCGGTCTTGGCCAGGGGCGGACGCCTCTATGACATCTCAGGCCAGGTCGCCACGACGGCCGAGGCTGTGTCTCGTGACGACCTGGGCCGGATCGAAGGGGTCGATCTGGGCGCGCTGGATGAGCTGTCGTTCGCCACGGCCTGGACCGCCGCAGGTGATGCGGACATCGTCCTGCTGTCGCCATTGGATCTGCAATGCATCAAGGCGTCCGGCGTCACCTTCGCGGTCTCGGCCCTGGAGCGGGTGATCGAGGAACGGGCGCGCGGCGACGCCGACGCCGCCAATGCGGTGCGCCAGTCCATTCTGGATCGGATCGGCGGCGATCTGAAGGATCTGAGGCCCGGCTCGGAACAGGCCGAGGCCGTCAAGGCGCAGCTGATCGCCGACGGCCTGTGGTCCCAGTATCTGGAGGTCGCCATCGGTCCCTATGCCGAAATCTTCACCAAGGCGCCGGTGCTGGCCTCGGTCGGCTGGGGCGCTGAAGTGGGCGTTCGCGCGGATTCGGCTTGGAACAACCCCGAGCCCGAGGTGGTGGTCATCTGCGATCCGGCGGGCCGGCCCGTCGGCGCAAGCCTGGGCAACGACGTCAATCTTCGCGACATCGAAGGGCGTTCGGCCCTGCTCCTGGGCAAGGCCAAGGACAATAACGCCTCCGCCGCCCTCGGCCCCTTTATCCGCCTGTTCGACGACGGCTTCGGCATGGACGACGTGCGCGCCGCTACGGTGCGGCTGGAGGTCGAGGGGCAGGACGGCTTCGTCATGACCGGCGAAAGCTCGATGCGGTTGATCAGCCGCGATCCCGAGGAACTGGTGCGCCAGACCCTGAGCGCCCACCAGTATCCCGACGGCTTCGCCCTGTATCTGGGCACCATGTTCGCGCCGATCGAGGATCGCGACGCGCCGGGCAAGGGCTTCACCCACAAGATCGGCGACCGCGTGCGCGTCTCGTCCGACAAGCTGGGCGTGCTCGAGAATATCGTGACCACCTGCGACCAGGCCCCGGCCTGGCGGTTCGGCGTGGTCGAGTTGATGCGTAACCTGGCCGCGCGCGGCCTGCTGGGAGCCTCTGTATGAGTCGCGCCGTCTATCCGTCGCTGAAGGACCGTCTGGTCGTCGTCACCGGCGGCGGTTCCGGCATCGGCGCCGGTTTCACCGAAGCCTTCGCGCGCCAGGGCGCCCGCGTCGTGTTTCTCGACATCGCAGAGGCGGACTCGCGTGCGCTGGAGGCGTCGCTGGCCGAACTGTCGCCCGCGCCCGTTTTTCATCCCTGTGACCTGATCGACGTCGCCGCGTTGCAGACCTGTCTCGCGAACGTGATCGCGGCCCATGGTCCGATCGACGTCCTGATCAACAACGCCGCCAACGACGACCGGCACAGCCTGGCCGAGGTGACGCACGCCTATTGGGACGAGCGGATCGCGGTCAATCTGCGCCATCTCTATTTCGCGGCCCAGTCCGCCGCGCCCGGTATGCGAGAGCAGGGGCGGGGAGTGATCATCAACCTCGGCTCGATCAGCTGGCACCTGGGTTTGCCCGACCTGTCGCTGTACGAGACCGCCAAGGCGGGCATCGAAGGCATGACGCGCGCCCTGGCGCGTGAACTGGGCGGGGACGGCGTGCGCGTGGTCTGTATCGTGCCGGGCAATGTCCAGACGCCGCGCCAGATGAAATGGTACACGCCCGAGGGCGAGGCCGAGATCGTGGCGGCACAGTGCCTGCCCGGACGGCTTCTTCCCGAGGACGTCGCGGCGCTAGGCCTGTTCCTGGCCTCGGACGACGCACGTTTGATTACAGGCCACGAGTATTTCGTGGACGCAGGCTGGCGATAGGCTTTCCTGCGACGTTCAACGCCCGCGTCAGACGGGCTCTTTGGGAGTAAATCGAAATGGCAGGACCAACGGGGGGCTCTGGCCCAGACATCGCGGGGGATGACCGCGTCAACATGGCCTTCATCGCCCTGATCGTGGCGGTCGCCACCATCGGCGGCTTCATGTTCGGCTATGATTCCGGCGTCATCAACGGCACCCAGGACGGGTTGGAGGCCACGTTCAATCTTTCGGCCCTGGGCACCGGGTTCAACGTCGGCGCCATTCTGCTGGGTTGCGCCTGCGGGGCCTTCATCGCCGGCCGTTTAGCCGACGCCATCGGCCGTCGCACGGTGATGCAGATCTCGGCCGTCCTGTTCATCATCTCGGCCTTCTGGGCCGGAGCGGCCGACACCTCGGCCCACTTCATCATCGCCCGCTTCATCGGCGGCCTGGGCGTCGGCGCCGCCTCGGTGCTGTCGCCGGCCTATATTTCCGAAGTGACCCCGGCCTCGATCCGCGGCCGGCTGTCGTCGGTGCAGCAGATCATGATCATCACGGGTCTGACCGGCGCCTTCGTGGCCAACTATGTGCTGGCCCGCACCGCCGGCGGATCGACCGCCGACTTCTGGATGGGCTTCCCTGCCTGGCGCTGGATGTTCTGGCTGCAGGTCATCCCCGCCGCCATCTATCTGCTGGCCCTGCTGGTCATCCCCGAAAGCCCGCGGTTCCTGGTGGTCAAGAAGAAGGACGCCCAGGCTGAAGCCGTCTTGTCCAAACTGTTCGGCGCCGGCGTCGGCGCGCGCAAGGTTCAGGAAATCCGCGCCTCTCTGGCCGCCGACCACAAGCCGAAATTCTCGGACCTGCTGGATCCGTCCACGAAGAAAGTGCGCCCCATCGTCTGGGCTGGTCTGATCCTGGCCGTGTTCCAGCAACTGGTCGGCATCAACATCGTCTTCTACTACGGCGCGGTGTTGTGGCAGTCGGTCGGCTTCTCCGAGAACGACGCGCTTCAGATCAACATCCTGTCCGGCGTCCTGTCGATCGCGGCCTGCCTGGCGGCCATTTCGGTCATCGACAAGATCGGCCGTAAGCCGCTGCTGCTGATCGGTTCGGCCGGCATGTTCGTGACCCTGGCCGTCGTGGCCTGGTGCTTCTCGCGCGCCGCCCTGATCGACGGTTCGCTGCACCTGGACGACAACACCGGCCTGACCGCCCTGATCGCGGCCAACGCCTATGTGGTCTTCTTCAACTTCAGCTGGGGCCCCGTCATGTGGGTCATGCTGGGTGAGATGTTCCCCAACCAGATGCGCGGTTCGGCCCTGGCCGTCGCCGGCTTCGCCCAGTGGATCGCCAACTTCGCCATCTCGGTCAGCTTCCCCTGGATGGCGGCGACGCTCGGCCTGGTCGTCACCTACGGCTTCTATGCGGTCAGCGCCCTGATCTCCTTCTTCCTGGTCCAGGCCTGGGTGAAAGAGACGCGCGGTCGCGAACTGGAAGACATGACGGGCTGACTTCCGGCCCTTCGATCCCTATCTCCCCGAGACGGGCGGCGCTCCCCCGCCGCCCGTCAGCCTTATGAAAAGGACATCCCATGACCGACACGCTTGAACTCTCGCACTGGATCGGCGGCGAAAAGGTCTCCGGCGCGCTTGCCGGCGAAAGCCTGAACCCGTCCGACACGCGCGACGTCGTGGCCCGCACGCCCAAGGGTGGAGCGGCCGAGGTTGATCAGGCCGTCGCCGCCGCCCGCGCCGCCTTCCCCGGCTGGTCCGACGCCTCGCCGGAAGTCCGTTTCGACGTGCTGGACAAGGCGGGTTCGCTGATCATGGCGCGCGCCGCCGAAATCGGCCGCCTGCTGTCGCGTGAAGAGGGCAAGACCCTGCCCGAGGGCATCGGCGAGACCATGCGCGCCGCCCGTATTCTGAAATATTTCGCCGGCGAGGCCCTGCGGGTCCACGGCCAGAACCTGGCTTCCACGCGTCCCGGCGTTGAAATCCAGACCTATCGCCAGGCTGTCGGCGTGTTCGGCCTGATCACCCCGTGGAACTTCCCCATCGCCATCCCGGCCTGGAAGATCGCCCCGGCCATCGCCTTCGGCAACACCGTCGTCATCAAGCCCGCCGGCCCGACCCCGGCCACCGCCGAGGCCCTGATCGCCGTCCTGCATGAGGCCGGCCTGCCCAAGGGCGTGGTCAATATGGTCATCGGCGACGGTGACGTCGGCCGCGCCATCGTGGCCCATCCGGGCGTGGACGGCATCAGCTTCACCGGCTCGCAAGCCGTGGGCGCCGGCGTGGCGGAAGGCGCGATGAAGCGTCAGGCCCGCGTCCAGCTGGAGATGGGCGGCAAGAACCCGCTGATCGTTCTGGACGACGCCGATCTGGACCGCGCCGTGGCCATCGCCCTGGACGGCTCCTATTTCGCCACCGGCCAGCGCTGCACGGCCTCCAGCCGCCTGATCGTTCAGGACGGCATCCACGACCGCTTCGTCGCCGCCCTGGCCGAGAAGGTTGCAGCCCTGCGCGTCGGCGACGCCCTGGACTCCAATACCCAGATGGGCCCGGCGGTCAGCGAGGCCCAGCGCGAGACCTCGTACAAGTACATCGACATCGCCCGCGAAGCCGGCGGCCGTATCGTGACCGGCGGCGAGCGTCTGAACCTCGACAAGCCGGGCTGGTACGTCCAGCCGACCTTGATCGCCGACACGGTCGCCGACGCCCGCATCAACAACGAAGAGGTCTTCGGCCCCGTCGCCTCGACCATCCGCGTCGCCAGCTATGAAGAGGCCCTGGCCGTCGCCAACGGCGTCGAGTTCGGGCTGTCGGCCGGCATCGTCACCCAGTCGCTGAAATACGCGCGCGACTTCCAGAAGAACGCCCGCGCCGGCATGACCATGGTCAATCTGGCCACTGCAGGCGTCGACTATCACGTGCCGTTCGGCGGATCGAAGAAGTCGAGCTATGGCTCCCGGGAACAGGGCTTTGCTGCGGTGGAATTCTACACCCAGATCAAGACCTCCTACTCGGCGAGCTGATTGATGAATGCTGTGGAACTGGTCTGGGATATCCAGGCGGAGCTGGGCGAAGGCCCCGTCTGGGACGCCGAGCGCAAGGCGGTGTGGTTCGTCGACATCAAGGGTCGAAAACTGCACCGCTACACCCCCGCGAGCGGCGAGACGGTCTCGTGGGACACGCCGGACCAGACCGGTTTCGCCCTGCCGGCGGAAGACGGTTCTCTGGTCTGCGGGGTTCGGGGCGGCTTGCACCGCTTCGAGCCCGAGACCGGCGTCTTCACCCTGATCCAGCCGGTCGAGGAAGACCGGCCGCAGAACCGGCTGAACGATGGCTTCGTGGCGCCCGACGGCTCGCTGTGGTTCGGGTCGATGGACGACAGCGAACAGGTCCAGACCGGCGCCCTCTATCGCTGGTTCCAGGGCGAACTGACCCGGCACGACGACGGATACGGCGTCACCAATGGCCCGTGCCTGAGCCCGGACGGCCGCACCCTCTATCACCACGACACCCTGGCCAAGACCGTCCTGGCCTTCGACCATGAGGACGGAGTGATCTCGAACCGGCGGGTCTTCGCCGTGACCGAGGACGGCTATGCCGACGGGCCGAGCATGGATTCCGCCGGGGTCCTGCACGTCGGCCTGTTCAACGGCTGGGGCGTGGCCAAGTTTTCGCCTGACGGCGAGCGGATCGGCAAGATCGAGGTTCCGGTCCAGACCGTGACCAAGGCGGCCTTCGGCGGCGAGGATCTGCGCGATGTCTATATGACCACGGCCTGGCTGGGGAATGCCGACAAGCGCGGCGAACAGCCGACCCTGGGCGGGCTTTACCGCGTGCGGGTCGAGACGCCGGGCCTGCCCCAGAACAAGATCCGCCTGTGAGCCTGCTGACGCTGACGGCCGGTGACTGGCGCGCGGCCGTGGCGCCGGAGCAGGGTGGGGCGATCCTGAGCCTGGACTGGCGGGGACAGCCTGTGTTCCGGCCGACGCCCGCAGGGGCGACCGACATGCTGGAGACGGCCTGTTTCCCCCTGGTCCCCTACGCCAACCGGATCGCCGACGCGCGGTTCGGTTTCGAGGGCCGGGACGTGCGTCTGACGGCGCTCGAGCGGTTCGCACCCCATGCTCTGCACGGCGACGGCTGGCTGAACCCCTGGGCGGTCGAGACCGTCTCAAAGGACCGCGTCGAGATGAGCCTTGACTGGCCGGGTGACGTCGATCCTGACGGCGCGGGTTGGCCCTGGCCATGGCTGGCGCGGCAGACGGTTCGACTGTCCGAAGACGGTCTCGAGATCGTCCTGTCGGTGACCAACACCGGCGATGCGGTCATGCCGGCGGGCCTGGGTCTGCACCCCTATTTCCACAAGTCCGCCGACAGCCGTCTCCGCCTGTCCGCGACCGGGGTCTGGCTGACCGACGCGCGCGAAATTCCTGAGCGGCTGGCGACGTCCGCTGCGGTGGCGGACTGGAGCGGCGGACTGGCCCTGGCCGAAGCGCCCTTCGTCGATCACGCCTATGCCGCCTGGAACGGCGAGGCGGTCATGGAAGGCGGCGGGCGGCGTGTGGTCATGCGCGGCGGCGCCGGCGCCGAATGGGCCCAGGTCTATGCCCCGGTCGGCGCGGACTTCTTCTGCGTCGAGCCGGTCACGCACCGCCCCGACGTGCTGAATGCCCCAGAGGGTGAGCAGGGCGGGCTGGCGCGGCTGCTGCCGGGCGAAACCCAGAGCCTGGTCATGACCGTGGCGGCTGACAATATCTAACGGAGGGGACGCGTCGTCTCGGCGACGACGCGTCGAACTTATCGCGCCGGAGCGGCCTTGGTCCAAGCCGCAACAAACGCGGCGGCGTTGGCGCCGACTTCGTCGGGCGACTGGCCAGGCTTGAACACCGCAGAGCCGATGCCGAAGCCGGAGGCGCCGGCGGCGAGCCATTGGCCCATGCTGTCGGGATCGACGCCGCCCACCGGATAGACGCGGGTGGCGGCGGGCAGGACGGCGCGAACCGCCTTCAGGCCGCGAGGGCCGGCGATCTCGGCCGGGAACAGTTTCAGGGCGTCGGCGCCGGCGTCCAGGGCGGCGAAAGCCTCGGATGGGGTGAAGAAGCCGGGCAGGGACAGCAGGCCCAGGGCCTTGGTCTCGCGGATCACGTCGGTGTTGGTGTTGGGCGAGATGATCAGTTGGCCGCCAGCCTGGGCGACTTCGCGCGCGGCGGCGACGGTCAGGACCGTGCCGGCGCCGACCAGGGCGCGGCCGTCCAGCGCCGCACGCAGACGGCGGATGCTTTCCAGAGGCTCAGGCGAGTTCAGCGGCACTTCCAGGCAGCGGAAGCCGGTGGCGACGATGGCTTCGCCAACGGCGACGGCCTCGTCAGGCTTCAGCCCGCGCAGGATGGCGATCAGCGGCAGGGCGTCCAGGCTTTCGACGGTGGGGGAGATCATCGGGATACAGCCTCGTGAATGCGCCACAGGCCCAGGGCCGTGGCGGCGGCGCCGTCCGCGATCCGGACGTCGTTGAAGCCGCCCAGAGCCAGGGCGGCGGCGTAGCGGCGGCAGAGGGAGTCTGCCCCGATCAGAATGACCGGTCGGGCGCGGGTGTCGCTTTGGGCCGAAACCTCGGCCCCAATCAGCAGACCGGACAGATAGTCGGCGGCGGATGCTGCGGAAAGACGTCCGGCCAGGCCTTCGACCCGGACGGAGAACAGGTTGGCGGTCACGGCCGGGTCGTGCAGTGCGCGCGTTACGCCGGCGGCGAAGGCGTCGTCGTCCACGCCCGGTTCGCCCATGTCGGCGCCCAGGATCGTGCCCTTGCGTATGGCGGCGAACAGCTCGCCGGTCATGAAGGTGCGGAAACCGGTGATCCTGGCCTGGGCCGTGCGGATCCATTTGCTGTGGGTGCCGGGGCCGACCACCACGGCGTCGTCCTGAAGGTCCAGACCCAGGACCTGGGTCTCCTCGCCGCGCATCACGTCCTGAAGGCGCTCACCTTCGAACGCCGCGACCCCGGGCACGAGGCGAACGAGGGGTGCATCATCCGGCGAAGCGACGGCGCCGGCTAAATCCGCTACGCCGGCGGGGCAGGGCAGATAGGCCATTTCGCGCCAACGACCGCGCGCGCCGGCCATGCCGCTGACCAGGACCGGCAGGCCTTCGCCCAACCAGTCGCCGGCCACGTCCCGAAGGACGTCGTGGAACTGGTCAGGCGCCAGGCCGCCCGCGCCGCGCGGATCTGAACGACTGTCCAGAACCCGGCCGCCTTCGGCGATCCGCATGGCGCGCAGATTGCTGGTGCCCCAGTCAATGCCGATAAGGCCGGGGCCGATCCGGTCTGTCGTCACGCTCACCTTACCACCAGATCGAATAGACCAGGATCAGGAAGCAGACGACGCCGACAGCAGCCAGGTTGAAGCCCAGCGACGTCTTGTAGCTGATCTGATCCAGCTTGATCTTCATCGCGTCCGGCTTGGCCGGGATCAGCAGGGAGACGATGACGGCTGCGATCAGGGACACGACGAAGACGACGCCGACCCGGTTCATGAAGGGGAAGATGAACTGACCCGTTTCCTGCAGCCACCAGAAGATGGCGGACAGCACGACCGAGCCGATGGCGGCGGTCAGGGCGCCGGCTTCAGACGCGCGCTTCCAGAACAGGCCCAGCATGAAGATGACCACGATGCCCGGCGTGAAGAAGCCCGTGAACTCCTGGATGAACTGGAAGGCCTGATCGAAGCCCCCCAGCAGGGGACGGGCGGTCAGGATGCCGATGATCACGGCGACGACGGCGGCGATGCGGCCGACCGTGACCAACTGATGCTCGGGCGTGTCCTTCCTGATCTTGGCGTAGAGATCCAGGGTGAAGATGGTCGAGATCGAGTTCACCTTGGACGCCAGCGAGGCGATGATGGCGGCGATCAGGGCGGCGAAGACCAGGCCCTTCAGACCGACCGGCAGCAGGTTCATCATCGACGGATAGGCTTGGTCCGGCGTCGACAGGTTTGGCGCCAGGATCAGGGCGGCCATGCCCGGCAGGACCACGATCACCGGCATCAGCAGTTTCAGATAGGCGGCGAAGGCGATGCCCTTTTGCGCTTCCGGCAGCGACTTGGCGGCCAGGGCGCGTTGGATGATGTATTGGTTGAAGCCCCAGTAGCTGATGTTCATGACCCACAGGCCGCCCAGCAGAACGGCGATGCCCGGCAGTTCCTGATAGTGCGGATTGTCCTTGGACAGGATCATGTCGAACTTCTCGGGGAACTGGGTGACCAGTGTGTGGAAGCCGGCGATGGCGCCGCCCGCGCCGCCAATGGTGGACAGGGCGATGAAGCCGATGATCAGGCCGCCGCAGACCAGCAGGGCCACCTGGACGATGTCGGTCAGGGCCACGGCCTTCAGGCCGCCCCACAGCTGATAGGCCAGGGCGAAGACGCCGATGGCGACGATGGCGTAGTCCTGGTTGAAGCCCGTGACGGTGTGGACGGCGATGGCGCCCAGCCACAGGATCGAGGTCACGTTCACGAAGACGTAGAGCAGCAGCCAGAACACGGCCATGACGTTGCGGATCGTCGGTCCGTACCGCTGCTGCAGGAACTGCGGCATGGTGACGATGTCGTTACGCAGGAAGATCGGCAGGAAGAACTTGCCGACGATCAGCAGGGTCAGCGCGGCCATCCATTCGTAGGAGGCGATGCCCAGGCCGATCACATAGCCCGATCCGCTCATGCCTATGATCTGTTCGGCCGAGATGTTGGCGGCGATCAGCGAGGCGCCGATGGCCCACCAGGGCAGGCTCTTGGACGCCATGAAATAGTCGGTGGAGGTCTTCTGCTCGCCGGCCTTGCCGCGAGAGACCCACTGGGCCAGGCCGAAGATGAAGACGGCGTAGATCGCCAGAATCGCCAGATCGATGCCCGCGAGCGTCATGTGCATTTCCCCTACAGCCCTTGGTGCGGGCGGCCCTTGGTCCGGGCTTCCCGTAAAGCCTAGGGGAGGCGTCCATCCGCCGCAACGATATTTTTATATATGCGTGGAGATTTTACCCGCGACAATGCTAAGGTCCGGTGCTCGGCGGGCTTCACCCGATGGACACGCCCCGGTAGCCTCTGGATCTTCCCGCAGGATTCCCATGACCGATCAAGACCCGACTGACGACCGTAAATATCGTGCGCCAGCGCTGGAGAAGGGCCTGGACGTGCTGGAACTGCTGTCGGCCCAGGGGCAACCCATGACGCCGTCGCAGATGTCGGCGACGCTGGGCCGTTCGGTAAGCGAGCTGTTCCGCATGATCCAGGTGCTGGAGTTTCGCGGCTATATCGAACAGTCGCCGGACGGCTATCGCCTGACCAATCGCCTCTTCACCCTGGGCATGACCCAGGCGCCGATCAAGTCGCTGGTCGATGTGGCTATGCCGGCCATGCGTGATCTGGCCTCCAGCACCATGCAGTCCTGTCACTTGGTCGTGCCGTCTGGCGATCAGATCGTTGTCATCGCCCGGATCGAGAGCCCGGGTGATCTCGGCTATTCGGTCCGGATCGGGTATCGACGCAGCATCCTGCACGCGACCTCGGGCCTGATGTTCTATTCCCGGTCCAACCCGCGGGCGCGCAAACATCTGCACGACAGCCTGGTCTCTCTGTTTGGAGAAGCGGAAGTCACCGAGTTCGCGAAGCGGGCTGTGGCTATGACGCGAGGCGCTCATGTCGAGCGCGCCAGTGATTTCGTGGTCGGCGTCACCGACCTGGTCGCACCGATCATCGGATCCGACGGCGTCATCGCCACCCTGATCACCCCCTTCATCGAACAGGCGTCCATGGTCTGCACCAAGGATCAGGCGGCGACCCTGCTGGTGCAGGCGGCGTCGGATATTTCCGAGCAGATGAGCGCTGTTTCGCAAGCCTGATGTTCCGCCCAGCTTCCGCCGTTGACAGGAGGAAGCGCAGTCGTCATTTTCGCGGACGGTAACGCGTTTTATTTGTGAAACGCCAACAGCCGCCGATAATCGGCGGGCGTCGAGGAGGCGCGCTTCGAACCATGGCCGCCATCTACACCGACCTGAAGGGCAAGACCGTCATCGTCACCGGGGGCGCCGGCGGCATCGGCGAGGGCATTGTCCGCGCATTCCACGCCCAGGGCGCCCGCGTGGGCTTTCTCGATATTGACGCGCAACGGGGCCCCAAGCTTCAGGCCGAGCTGGGGGCGGACACGCTGTTCGTCGCCTGTGACCTGACCGATATTCCGGCGCTGAAGGCCGCGGTGGCCGAGGTGCGCGCTGCGTTCGGCCCGATCGACATCCTGGTCAACAACGCCGCCCATGACGAACGTCATGCGACCCTGGACGTGACCGAGGAATACTGGGACGGCCGGATGGCCGTGAACCTGAAGCATCAGTTCTTCGCCGCTCAGGCGGTGCTGCCCGACATGAAGGCGAGCGGCAAGGGCGCCATCGTCAACCTGGGCTCCACGTCCTGGATCATCGGGCAGGGCGGAATGCCGGCCTATACGGCGTGCAAGTCGGCCGTGATCGGCCTGACCCGTTCGCTGGCCCGCGATTTCGGCCCCTTCGGCGTTCGTGTGAACGCCGTGGCGCCCGGCTGGATCATGACCGAGCGCCAGCTCGAGCTGTGGGTCACGCCGGAGACCGAAAAGGAAATCTACGCCAACCAGTGCCTCAAGCGCCGGCTCGTGCCGGACGACATCGCCAAGATGGTCGTCTTCATGTGCTCGGACGAGGCCGGGGCGATCACCAATCAACACTATGTCGTCGATGGCGGCTGGACCTGAAATGACCGATACTCCGAAGACCGCCAAGACGCTCCGCAGCCGCGCCTGGTTCGACAATCCGGAAAACCCGGACATGACGGCGCTCTATCTGGAGCGATATCTGAACTACGGACTGACGCGCAAAGAGCTTCAGTCGAACAAGCCGATCATCGGCATCGCCCAGACCGGTTCGGACCTGTCGCCGTGCAACCGCCATCACCTGGTGCTGGCTGAGCGCGTGCGCGAGGGTATTCGCGAAGCCGGCGGCATCGCCATGGAATTCCCGGTCCATCCGATCCAGGAAACGGGCAAGCGCCCGACCGCCGGTCTGGACCGCAACCTGGCCTATCTGGGTCTGGTTGAGAGCCTGTACGGCTATCCGCTGGATGGGGTCGTTCTGACCATCGGCTGCGACAAGACCACGCCCGCCTGCCTGATGGCGGCGGCCACCGTGGACATCCCCGCCATCGCCCTGTCGGTTGGACCGATGCTGAACGGCTGGCACCGGGGCGAGCGCACCGGTTCCGGCACGATCATCTGGAAGGCGCGCCAGATGATGGCGGCCGGTGAGATCGACTATGACGGCTTCATCGAACTGGTGGCGTCTTCGGCTCCGTCGGTCGGCTACTGCAACACCATGGGCACGGCGACGACCATGAACTCGCTGGCCGAGGCCCTGGGCATGTCGCTGCCCGGGTCGGCCGCCATTCCGGCGCCCTACCGCGAGCGCGCCCAGGTCGCCTATGAGACCGGTCTGCGCATCGTCGAGATGGTGCGCGAAGACCTGAAGCCGTCGGACATTCTGACGAAGGAAGCCTTCCACAACGCCATCGTCGTCAACTCGGCCATCGGCGGCTCGACCAACGCCCCGATCCACCTGACGGCTCTGGCTCGCCACGCCCACGTCGATGTGCCGCTGCAGGACTGGCAGACCGAGGGCCTGCACGTGCCGCTGCTGGTGAACCTGCAACCCGCCGGCGACTATCTGGGCGAGGACTATTTCCATGCCGGCGGCGTGCCTGCCGTGGTGTCCGAGCTGATGAAACAGGGGCTGATCCGCGAGAACGCCCTGACCGTGACCGGCAAGTCGATTGGCGAGAACTGCAAGGACGCCGAGATCGTTCTGCCGGACGTCATCAAGACCTTCGACGCCCCGATGAAGACCGACGCCGGTTTCGTCGTCTTCACCGGCAACCTGTTCAACTCGGCCATCATGAAGCTGAGCGTGATCAGCCCTGAGTTCCGCGAGCGCTATCTGTCCAACCCCGACGACCTGAACGCCTTCGAAGGCCCCGCCGTCGTGTTCGACGGGCCCGAGGACTATCACCACCGGATTGACGACGAGAGCCTGGGCATCACCGAACAGACCCTGCTGTTCATGCGCGGCGCCGGCCCCATCGGCTATCCGGGCGCGGCCGAGGTCGTGAACATGCGGCCGCCGTCATACCTGATCAAGAAGGGCGTCAGCGCCCTGGCCTGTATCGGCGACGGACGTCAGTCGGGCACCTCGGGCTCGCCTTCGATCCTGAACGCCTCGCCCGAGGCGGCGGCAGGCGGCAATATCGCCCTGCTGAAGACCGGCGACCGGGTGCGGATCGACCTGAACACCGGCCGCGCCGACATCCTGATCTCGGACGAGGAACTGGCCCAGCGCCGCGCCGCGTTCGAGGCGGCGGGCGGCTATAAATACCCGGCGTCGCAGACTCCTTGGCAGGAGATTCAACGCGCCACGGTCGGTCAGCTGGAGACCGGCGCCGTGCTTGAGCCCGCGATCAAGTATCACCGCATCGTCGATAAGTTCGGCCTGCCGCGCGACAACCACTAAGGCGATCTGGCGTCGTTTCGGCGGGCCGACGTTGATCGTCAGCCCGCCGGTCCGGCGTTGCAACGCGCGGTGATGTAGTCGTCGTGGGTCGGCATCTGTTCGACCGCGCGCCGGATCGCCGATCGTACCTCGTTGAGCCGGAGCCGGATCTGCTCTTGAGGAACGATTTCGGTCAGAGGGTCGCAACGGGCCGGGAATATGCCCTGGCCCATCAGGACGGTGATCCAACTGGCCTCCTGAAACAGTTTGTCCTCGTGGCGGAAAACCCGCCCGCGACTGCGGAACAGTTCGATCTTTTCGCTGAGGCTGTCAGGCACGGCCATGGCGCGCACCTGGCGCCACAGCGGCGCGTCGTCCCGCTCGGTGGCGTGGTAGTGCAGGATGATGAAGTCGCGAACCCGTTCGAACTCCGCCTGCATCAGCTGGTTGTAGTTGTCGATGTCTATCTGGGCGAAGCCGGTGTCGGGGAAACCGAGCAAGAGCTTGGAAATGCCGGACTGGATCAGGTGAATACTGGTCGATTCCAGCGGCTCTATAAAACCGGATGCGAGGCCCAGGGACAGGCAGTTCTTGTTCCACGCCTTGCGTCGGCGGCCGGTGGTGAACCGCAGGAGGTTCGGCTCCCCCGTCGCAGGTCCGTCCAGGGACGCCCGAAGCGTCGCCTCGGCTTCGTCGTCTGACAGGAAGGCGCTGCTATAGACATAGCCGTTGCCCGTCCGGTGTTGCAGCGGGATCCGCCAGCGCCAGCCCGCCGACAGGGCCGTGGACTGGGTATAGGGAATAGGCGCCCCCACGCGAGCGCAGGGCATGGCGACGGCACGGTCGGCAGGCAGCCAGTGGGTCCAGTCCTCGTATCCGGTGTTCAGCGCGCCTTCGATGAGCAGGCCGCGAAAACCGGAACAGTCGATGAAGAAGTCGGCCGCCAATTCGCGTCCGTCCTCCAGTTTGACGGAATGGATGAACCCGTCGCCCTCGCGCAACCGGACATCGGCGATACGGCCTTCATGACGGATAACGCCGCGTGCTTCCGACTGTCGTCGCAGAAAACGGGCATAGAGGCCGGCGTCGAAATGGAAGGCGTAGGTCATCCGCGCCAGGGGCGAGTGCAGCGTGTCCTCAGGGCGCGCGAACCGACCCAGTCGGGCCGCGACTTCGGTTGGCGAATATTCGCCTAGGGCGCCGACGTCCCCGCCGCCTGCGGTCGCTCTCAGCCAGTATTGGTGAAAGGCCGCTACGCCGAGCGGGGCGCCGTAGGCGCCGAAGGGATGGAAATAGCCATGCCCTTGGCGAAACCAGTCCTGGAAGGCGATGCCCAGTTTGAACGTGGCCTGGGTTTCGCGAATGAAGCTGTTCTCATCGATGCCCAACAGCTGGTTGAAGAGTTTTATCGGCGGCACGGTCGCCTCGCCGACGCCGACCGTGCCTACGGCTTCGGACTCGACCAGATCGATATGCACCGCGCCGCCCAGGATGTGGGAGAGGGCGGCTGCGGCCATCCACCCGGCCGTGCCGCCGCCGACGATCAGAATGCGTCGAATGGGGGGCGGAACCATCAGGCGTAGCCGGTGAAATGTTCGGAGTGGGGAGGCAGGCTGGCGACCGCCTGGCGGATCAGGTCGGCGAAGCGCGCGGCCTGTCGTTGGACGTCGTCCAGCTTGTCCAGCGCGACGAGGGGCGCCGCCTGTCGGGGCCAGACGCCGAGGCCGGTGAAAATCGCGGTCCAGCTGTCCTCCCGGAAGGACTCATCCTCCAGAAGCGAAATCTCCCCCCGTGCGCGGAACAGCTCGATCTTCTGCATCAGGCTGTCGGGGGGAGCAGTGTTGCGGCAGTGCTGCCAAAGGTCGCCGTCGGTCCGTTGCGCCAGGTGATAATGCAGGACGATGAAGTCGCGAATTCGCTCGGCTTCCTGAGTGGATAGACGGTTGTATTCGCGGATCAGGACCGGGTCGAAGCTTCGATCAGGAAACAGCTGCAGCAGCCGGCCGATCCCGTTCTGTATGAGGTTTATGCTGGTCGATTCCAGCGGTTCCAGAAAGCCTGAGGCCAGCCCCAGGGACACCACATTGCCTTTCCAGGCTTCTCGCCGACGACCGGTGACGAACCTCAAATGGTTGGGCTCGGCCAGAGGGGGCGATTCCATCTGACCAACCAGGTCGTCCAACGCGGCCTGATCGTCGATATGGGCGCTGGAATAGACATAGCCGTTGCCGACCCGGTGCTGGAGCGGGATGCGCCACTGCCACCCGGCCGCACGGGCTCGGGCCGTCGTGAACGGCTCGGCGGGTCGCGTCGAGGCGCAGGGCAGGGCGATGGCGCGGTTGCAGGGGAGCCAGCGGCTCCAGTCCTCGTAACCGGCCTTCATCGTCTGTTCGATCAGCAGGCCCCGGAAGCCCGAACAGTCGATGAACAGGTCGGCCTCGACCTGGCGACCGTCCTCAAGTCGTACAGCGGCGACATGTCCCGTGGCTGGAGCCTGCACGACCTCGACGATCCGCCCCTCGCAACGCACCACGCCCAGACCTTCCGCCAGGGTCCGCAGGCGACGTGCGAACAGGCCGGCGTCGAACTGGAAGGCGTAGGAGTAGTGGGAGAGGGCGGAACGGGGATCGTCTACTGGCGGAGCGAAACGGCCGGCGCGCGCCATGACGGTCGGCAGCGACCAGGGCTCCAGATTCTCTATCCGGCCCGCCGCCTTCAGCCGGAATAAATACTGCCGCCACGCCTGTCCGGCGACGGTCGGGCCATAGTCGCCGAAACCGTGGAAATAGTCTGAGCCCGGACCATTCCAGTCCTTGAACCCTATGCCCAATTTCGCGGTAGCCGCCGTGGAACGGATGAAGTCGTCCTCGGCCAAGCCCAGCATGCGAATGAACTGACGGATTGGCGGGATGGTCGCCTCGCCGACGCCCACGGTTCCGATGGCCTCCGATTCGACCAGCGTGATGTCGAGGCCCAGGCGAGACGATCGCGTGAAGCTGCGCGCCAGCGCAGCGGCGGCCATCCACCCGGCGGTGCCGCCGCCGATTATGGCGACGCGGCGCACTTCTCCCGAAGACTGGTCCATAACCTCTCCCTACATGCCGGCTTTTCGCCGATCCTGATTGCCGGCCATCGTTAAAGCAAAGCTCGATGGAGAGCATTGATGGTAGCGCTATCAGAAATTGCTTTTCAACACGTGAAAACCTGTGCATCCTTGAAAGGTGATCATGCCGTCTAGGACGCAGGATCTCACATCGGGAGGGATGTCGTCCCACGTCGCTGATAAGCGGCGGGCGCGACCAGCAGGAGGTTGAGGCTTATGTCTCGTCATAATCATGTTCGCCGTGTCGCGCTTCTGTGCGGCGCTTCGCTTGTCGCAGTCGCCGCTCTGGCGCCGACGATGTCTGTCGCGCAGGAAGCTGCACAGTCTGATGACGCCGCCACGGTCGACGAAGTGGTCGTCACCGGCATCCGCGCTCAGCTGCGCTCGGCCCAATCCATCAAGAAGAACTCCGAGGTCATCGTTGATTCGGTGACGGCCGTGGACATCGGCGCCCTGCCGGACCGCTCGGTCTCCGAAGCGCTTCAGCGTATCCCCGGCATCACCCTGCAACGCACCAACTCCGCCCGCGACCCCGCCCGTCTGGCGGCGGAAGGCGGCGGCGTCTTCGTGCGCGGTCTGTCGGGCGTTCGCTCCGAAACCAACGGCCGCGACATCTTCTCGGCCTCCAGCGGTCGGGGTCTGAGCTTCGAAGACGTGTCCGCCGATCTGCTGTCGGGCGTGGACGTGTACAAGAACGTCGCGGCCAACATGATCGAAGGCGGTATCGCCGGCACGATCAACCTGCGCACCCGCGTTCCGTTCGACAACAGCGAGCCGCTGCTGGCGATCAACGCCGACTACAACTATGGCGACCTGTCGGAAAAAGGCTTCTGGTCGGGCAGCATCATCGGTTCGGACCGCTGGGACACGCGGATCGGCGAGTTCGGCCTGCTGGCCAATGTCAGCATCTCCAACGTGGGCAACCGCACCGACAGCATCTCGGCGGACCGTTACGACCCGGTGACCCTGTCGGCCGACAGCGCCGACGGCACGGGTAAAGCGGGGCAGACCGTCTATATTCCCAAGAACATGGGCTGGCGGACCATTGACTGGGAGCAGAAGCGTACGGCCGTCGCCCTGGCGGCGCAGTGGCGCCCTAACGACCAATGGCTGTTCACGCTCCAGGCTCTGGGGTCGCAAGCCGAGGCCTACAATGTCGAATATGCGATGGGCAGCGAGAGCATCCTGACGCCGAACTCGAGCTATTCGTATAATGACGCTGGGTTCTTCGTTTCCGGAGAGGTTCCCAACGCCAATTACAGCACCGACACTCGCGTCGGCGACGATACCAAGAAGACCGGCGATGTCTCGCTGAATTTCAAATATACGCCCGGCGGCGCCTGGTCCTTCAGCGGCGATCTTCAGTACGTCAAGTCGACGGCCGAGATTTACTCGATGACGGCCTACACGCAGCTGGAGGATCGCCCGACTCTGGCGTTCACGATTGATGGCGATCTTCCGACCATCACCTCGACCGGTGGGTCGATGGAAGACAAGTCCAGCTACTGGTGGGCTGCCGCCATGGACCACATCGAAGACAACGAAGCCGACGAGGTGGCCGGTCGTCTCGATGCACGCTACGATTTCGAAAACAATGACTTCTTCCGCTCGGTCGAGTTCGGCGTCCGTATGACGGACAAGAACTACACCAATCGTCAGACAAAATATAACTGGAATCTGCTATCTAACCAGTACTGGTTAGGGAATACGAATACGGTTTACCTGGATGAGACGGGCTATTCTGGCGGAACGCAAGATGCTCGCTTGCTTGACTCGTCTTTCCTGTACACATTCGACAATTTCTTCCGCGGCGACACCAGCGTTCCGGGCGTCGCCTGGTTCCCCACTGCTGGTCTGCTGAACAAGGGCACGGCCTCCGCCTACGACATCCTCAAGAACACTGAGAGCGCCGGATGGGGTTGGTCGCCGCTCAGCGACGATTACGACAGCTATCGTTTGGGCAGCGGGGACGGCGGTGTAACCGACCTGCAGGAGAAGACCGAGGCGGCCTATATCTATAGCCGTTTCGGCAATGATACTGGCTTCTTCGGCCGCGCCTTCGACGGCAATATCGGTCTTCGCGTCGTGAAGACCAAGACCGAGACCAACCAGGTCATCACCCTGCCGTCGATCACTGGCACCTGCCCGCCGGCGACCAACGCAGCTGCGGACTGCACCGACTTCAATGAAGCGGTCCAGTTCGTCTCCGGCGGCGCATTGGACGCAGGCGCGGATGTCAGCAAAGAGTACACCAATGTGCTTCCCAGCCTGAACCTGCGCGCCTTCCTGACTGACACGCTTCAGGCCCGTGTCGCCGTTTCGCGCGCCATTGTGCGACCGGAAATGTACCAGCTTCAGCCCTTCACCAATCTGTCGATCAACTTTGAGTCTGACGGCTATACGCTGAACGCGACGACGCCCTATACGGGCACCGGCGGCAATCCAAACCTAGAACCTCTGAAGTCCACCAACTACGATTTCAGCGTGGAATGGTATTTCGCCCCCACCGGAAGCCTGACCTTCGCCGCCTTCCACAAGGATCTGAAGGACTACATCTTCTCGGGTAGTTCGACCGAAACCTTCACCAACGGCGGCGTGAGCTACGACTTCGTCATCTCGCGCTATGTGAATGGCGATGAGGGCAAGATTGACGGTTTCGAACTGGCCTATTCGCAGTTCTACGACTTCTTGCCAGGAGCGCTGAGCGGCCTGGGGCTTCAGGCCAACTTCACCTATGTCGATAGCAGCGGCGGGCGCAACACCAGCCAAGACATCCTCAGCACTGACCAAAACTCGGCGTCTGGAGCCGAACTGCCGCTCGAGGGTCTGTCCAAGACCAGCTACAACGCCGCCGTCCTGTATGAAAAATACGGCATTTCGGCGCGCCTCGCCTACAACTGGCGCGAGGAGTATCTGATGACCACCTCGGCGGCCAACATCAACGCGCCTGTCTGGGCCAGCGACTTCGGCCAGCTGGATGGTTCGATCTTCTACAACCTGACGTCGGACGTGAAGATCGGCATTCAGTCGACCAACATCCTGAACGAACGGACGGTTCTGAAGGTCGGCTATCCGGACCGTAAGGCGCCTTACAACTGGGTCGACACCGACCGCCGGGTCGCTGTGGTGCTGCGCGCCGCCTTCTGATCTGGACTGACCCAACGGGGCGTCGGCAGTCGCCGGCGCCCCGATTGTTTTCTTATCGACGTTGGGAGGCGGCGATGGGTTTTTTCGCACGCGGATTGAGCACGGCCCTGTCCTTCGCGGCCGTCGCGGTCGTGGCGACGGCGCCAGTCCAGGCGCAATCGCCGATCCCTCGGCTGGTGCAACAGGACGGCCGACATGCCCTGATGGTCGATGGCGCGCCTTTCACAATCCTGGGCGCCCAGGTCAATAATTCGACCAACTATCCGGCCCCCTTGGCGGAGGCTTGGCCCGCGATCCGTTACATCGGCGCCAATACCGTCCAGGTGCCCATCGCCTGGGAGCAGTTGGAGCCGGAGGAGGGGCGGTATGACTTCTCCTTCGTCGATCATCTGGTGCAGGAGGCGCGTCGCAACAATGTGCGGCTGGTCGTCCTGTGGTTCGCCACCTGGAAGAACACTGCGCCCAAATATGCGCCGGCCTGGGTCAAGCTGAACCCCGGACGTTTCCCACCTCTGATCCAGAAGGACGGGACGGAGTCTTACGCCCTGTCGCCCTATGGCGAAGAGACCAAGGCGGCCGACGCGCGCGCCTTCGCCGCCCTGATGCGCCACATCCGTCAGATCGACGAACGTCAACGCACCGTCATCATGGTCCAGCCGGAGAACGAGACCGGCACCTACGGATCTGTCCGCGACTACTCCCCCGCCGCCCAGACCGCCTTCGACGGCCCCGTCCCTCAGGCCTTGCTTGATCGAATGGGCAAGGCGCCGGGAAGCTGGTCTTCGGTCTTCGGCGAGGAGGCGGACGAGTTCTTCCACGCATGGTCTATCGCCTCCTACGTCAATACGGTGGCCGAGGCGGGCAAGCGCGAATATCCGCTACCCATGTACGTCAATGCGGCCCTGCCGGACCCGTTCGAGCGCACGCCGCCGACCGGCTATTCCGCCGGCGGACCGGTCTGGCCCGTGATAGACGTCTGGAAGGCGGGGGCGCCGGCCATCGATATGTTGAGCCCGGACATCTACAATCGCGACTCGCGCACCTATCTGGGCCAGCTGGACCGCTATACCCGGCCGGACAATGGTCTGTTCGTGGCCGAGACCGGCAACGACACCCTCTACGCCCGCTATCTGTTTTCGGTGCTGGGCCGCGGCGGGATCGGATTTTCATCCTTCGGCATCGACTATACCGGCTACGCCAACTATCCGCTGGGCTCCAAGTCGGTCGATGAAGAGACGCTGAAGCCGTTCCGCGAAACCTATCGCCTGGTTGCGCCTTGGCAGCGGGTCTGGGCCCAGGCGGCCTTCGCCGGCAAGGTGTGGGGCGCGGCCGAGCCGGACGACCGGTCGTCTCAAACCCTGGATCTGGGCGACTGGACCGCCACTGTCGGTTATCGCCGCTGGCAGTTCGGCCAACCGGAATGGACCTGGCTTGGGCCGCTCGACCCGGTGCCGGGGCGCGACAAGCCCGCCGGCGGCGCCCTGGTCGCCGAGATCGCGCCAGGTGAGTTTATCGTCACCGGCTATCTGTCGCGCGTAGACTTCGCCGCCAAGTCGACGTCCGACGGTAAGCGTCGCATGGTCCTGCGCTACGAAGAGGGCCATTTCGACGACGCCGGAAAATGGGTCTTTGAACGCATCTGGAACGGCGACCAGACCGACTACGGCCTGAACTTCACCGACCGACCGCAGCTGTTGCGCGTCGTCACCGCCACTTACTGAACGCACCCCTGATAGAAGCGAGAGCCTCCATGACCTCGACCCTCGCCCGCCGACTGATGTTGGCCACCCTGATGATCGCGCCCCTGGGCGCCTGCGCCGGAACGGGCCTGATGGACAGCGCCTCTGCCGGCGCCATCCAGCAGGCCGCCTTCGAACGCATCCCCGCCGGCGTCGTCATCGCCCCGACCGAGGGCGCCGCGCGCCGTGTGCGGCTCGAGGTCTATGGCCCCGAGACCATCCGCGTCACCGCCAGCGAAGACGCCGATCTGGATCTGCCCGCCAGCCTGATGGTCACGGCCCAGCCTTCGACCAACACTCCGTTCGAGGTCGAGACCCGCGGCGACCTGGTCGTGCTGAAGACGGCCGAGGCCACGGCGGAAGTGTCGCGCACCACCGGCGCCGTCCGCTTCCTCGACGAGAACGGCCAGGAGGTCCTGAAGGAGCGTCCGAACAGCCGTGAACTGACCCCCGTCACGGTCGAGGACCAGAAGGGCGATCATCGTTTCCTGGCCACGCGCCAGGTTTGGGAAAGCCCCGCCGACGAGGCCTTCTACGGCCTGGGTCAGCACCAGCAGGGCATGATGAACTACAAGGGCCAGGACGTTCTGCTGGCCCAGCACAACATGGACGTGGGCGTGCCCTTCGTCGTCTCCAGCCGCAACTACGGCCTGCTGTGGGACACCAACGCCATCACCCGCTTCGGCGACCCGCGCCCCTATGGCATGTTGTCGGATCGGCTGATCGTTCGTGACGAGGGGGGCGCCTTCGGCGGCCTGACCGCCCGCTATTATCAGGACGGCGTGCTGAAGGTCAGCCGGCCGGAAGGCGAGATCAATTATGAGTTCATACGCGACCAGCAGCGCTGGCCCGAAGGCCTGAAGGCCCAGCCCGGCGCCCCGGTCCAGACCGGCGATATGGGCAAGCCTGGCCAGGCCGGCGTCAGCGTCGTCTGGGAAGGCACCATCGAAACCGCGACCGCCGGCCTGCACAAGTTCCGCCTTTATTCGTCCGGCTATGCCAAGGTGACGATCGACGGCAAGGTGGTCGAACAGAACTGGCGCCAGAACTGGAACCCCTTCGACCATGATTTCCAGGTCCAGATGGCGGCGAACACGCGCGTGCCGATCAAGATCGAATGGACCCCGGAAGACGGCTATATCTCGCTGCGCCATATGGACCCGCTGCCTGCGGCTGATCAGGGCGCGCTGAGCCTGGCCTCGGAAGTCGGCACGGCCATCGACTACTTCTATGTCGGCGGCGACGACATCGACGGCGTCATCTCCAACTATCGCGGCCTGACCGGCAAGTCGGTGATGCTGCCCCGCTCGGCCTATGGCTTCTGGCAGAGCCGCCAGCGCTACAATACCCAGGAAGAAGTGGTCGGCGCCGTGCGGCGTTACCGCGAACTGGGCCTGCCGATCGACATGGTGGTGCAGGACTGGTTCTACTGGCCCGAAAACGCCTGGGGTTCGCACCAGTTCGACCCGGCCCGCTATCCGAACCCGACCCAGATGGTGAAGGACGTTCACGACATGAACGCCGACATCATCATTTCGGTCTGGCCGAAATTCTATCCGACGACGGAACACTACAAGCAGCTGGACGCCATCGGCGGCATGTACACGCGCAACGTCGATGTCGGTGCGCGCGACTGGGTCGGCCCCGGCTACGCCAACAGCTTCTACGATCCCTATCTGCCGGCCGCCCGCGACCTGTACTGGAAGCAGATGTCCGACAGCTTCAAGGACATGGGCTTCGACGGCTGGTGGCTGGATTCGGTCGAGCCGGACATGCACTCCAACCTCGACATCCCCGAGCGGACCCTGCGCATGGGACCGACCGCGGCCGGGCCGGGCGCCTATGTGTTCAACTCCTATCCGCTGGTGAACGCCGAGAACGTCTATCGCAACTTCCGCGCCGAGCAGGACGGTCAGCGCACCACCATCCTGACCCGTTCGGCCTGGGGCGGTCTGCAACGCACCGGCTCGATCCTGTGGTCGGGCGATGTCGTGGCGCGTTGGGACAATCTGCGCGACCAGATCTCGGCGGGCGTCAACGCCGGCCTGTCGGGTCTGCCTAACTGGACCCATGACATCGGCGGCTTCTCGGTCGAGGCCCGCTATTCGAACCCGGCCGGCATGAAGCCCGAGGACAAGGCTGAGTGGGACGAGCTTCAGCTGCGCTGGTTCCAGTTCGGCGCCTGGTCGCCGATCTTCCGCTCGCACGGCGAATACCCGCTGCGCGAGGTCTACAACCTCGCCAATCCGGGTACGGACTATTACACCGCCTATGCCGAGCAGATGCGGACCCGCTACCGGCTGATGCCCTATATCTACAGCCTGGCCGGCGACACCTATCGGCGCGACGGCACCATCATGCGCGGCCTGGTCATGGACTTCCCGTCCGACCGGAAGGCGCGCGACATCGCCGACCAATATATGTTCGGTCATGCCCTGATGGTGGCGCCCGTCACCGAGTACAAGGCGCGCAGCCGGTCGGTCTATTTCCCCGCCGGCGCCGACTGGTACGATCTGAAGACGGGTCAGACCTATGCGGGCGGTCAAACCGCCTCCGTTGCGGCTGCTCTGGGCAAGATCCCGGTCTTCGTCCGCGCAGGCTCGATCCTGCCGACCGGTCCGGCCATCACCTATGCGTCCGAAAAGCTGGACGGCCCCCTGACCCTGGTCGTCTATACCGGGGCGAACGGCGCCTTCTCCCTCTATGAGGACGACGGTCAGGACTATGGCTACGAGCGAGGCGAGTTCTCCACCATCCCGATGACCTGGGACGACGCGCGCGGCGTCCTGACCATCGGCGCCCGCGCCGGCGCCTATCCGGGCATGCCGTCGAACCGCACGATCAATGTGCGCTTCGTCAGCGGCCCCGGCGCCGATGTCGGCGACTTCGACGCTGCCCCGGCCAAGACCATCCAGTACACGGGTCAGGCGGTCGAGCTGCGTCGCTAGAAGACGGGGGGCATCGACATCGCGCGCAATGTCGATGCCCGTTCCGTTGTTTTACATGATGATTTGAAGATTTTTGGCGGGCTGACCAAGCATGGTTCCAGACGGGGTTATACTCTCCACTCCGTCTTCGCTGGGCCAGCCAAAGACCCGGCCAAATTGCACTCAATTGCATATTGCACTGGTTTTTGACGTGCAGTGCAATTTCGGAACACCCGCCCAGGCGGGGTGATTGGGAGGCGCCGATGCGCTCGCTGTTGCTATCCGCCGTCGCGGCGACCGTCCTGGCCGCCGGCGCCGTCCAGGCTCAAGATCAAATGGCCGCTGCGCCGCTGCTTGATCCGATGTTCCAGGACCACGCGGTCCTGCAACGTGACCGGCCCATCTCGGTGTGGGGAAGGGCTGCGCCCGGCGCTGTCGTTTCCGTCGGTCTGGACCAGACCCAGGTTCAGGCGACTGTCGGCGCCGACGGCGTCTGGCGCGCGACCCTGCCGACCCTGACTGCTGGCGGTCCCTATGTCCTGACCGCCCAGACCTCGGGCGCGACCCAGACGGTTGCGGACGTCATGGTCGGCGATGTCTGGCTGTGCTCGGGCCAGTCGAACATGGAGTTCGCCGTCCGCCAGGCGACCAACGCCGAGAGCGAGATCGGCGCCGCCAACGACCCCAATCTGCGCCTCTTCCTGGTCGGCCGTTCCAGCCTGCCCGCGCCGTCGTCGGCGCCGCACGCGGTGGGCCAATGGCGCACGACCAATCCCGCCAGCGTCCGCGACTTCTCGGCGGCCTGCTATTTCATGGGACGCGATCTGCGCCGGTCCGAGAATGTGCCCGTTGGCCTGATCGCCGCCTCCTGGGGCGGGTCGATCATCGAGGACTGGCTGAGCCGGGACGCCGTGACGACCCTGGGCGGTCATGAACAGGCGCTGGAAGCGCTGGACGCCTACGCCCGCGATCCGTCCCAGGGCGACGCCCTCTGGCGAGAAATCACCCAGGCCTGGTGGGCGGCCAATGATCCTGGCACCAAACAGGGCTGGAACCTGCCGCGCACGGCCGACGCCGATTGGGCGCCCATTGCGGCCGAAGGATTCTGGGAGACGACCGTTCCGGGCCTGACGACCTTCGACGGGCTTGTCTGGCTGCGAAAGGAGGTCGAACTGACCGCAGCCCAGGCCCGTCAAGCCGCCACGCTGGAGCTGGGGCCGGTGGACGACGCCGACGTGACCTGGGTCAACGGCAAATATGTCGGCGGTCAGCAGGGCTGGGACACGCCGCGCACCTACGCCATTCCGGCTGGGACCCTTAAGGCGGGGCGCAACCTGATCGCGGTCGGGGTGCTGGACACCAATGGCGGCGGCGGCGCCTGGGGACCGGCCGCGAACAAGCGTCTGGTCCTTGCAGACGGAACCAGCGTCGCCCTGTCTTCGGGCTGGCGTCACCGCGTCGCCGCCCCCCTGGGGAACCTGCCTAATCCGCCGCGCACCCCCTGGATCGGCGGCAGCGGCACGACCACCCTTTACAACGGTATGATTGCCCCCCTGGGCGCCTATGGTGTGAAGGGCATGGCCTGGTACCAGGGCGAGTCGAACGTGGGCGACTACGTCGGTTACCGCCGACTGCTGCCCGCCCTGTTCGCCGACTGGCGCAAGCAGTTCCAGAATCCCGAGATGCGGATGCTGGTGGTTCAACTGGCCAATTTCGGTCCCGCGGCAGGCCAACCGACCAACTCCTACTGGGCCGCCCTGAGGGAGAGCCAGCGCACGGTCGTCAACGCCGATCCCCTGGCGGGTCTCGCCGTCGCCATCGACATCGGCGACCGCTACGACATCCACCCGACCAACAAGCTCGAGGTCGGGCGGCGACTGGCGTTGGAGGCGCGGCGTCTGGACGGAACCGTTCAGCCTGTGTCGCCTCAGCCGATCTCGGTCGACCGCGCTGCCGACGGCGTTCACGTCCGCTATGCGGTGGGCACGGCCTTGACCGCCTATGGCTTCAATCGCCCAATTGGGTTCGAGCTATGCGGCTCAGATGGCGCTTGCCGCTTTGTCGATGCGAGCCTGGCTGGCGATCAAGTGGTGCTGCCCACGGCCCAACCGACGGACGTCAAGGTGCGCCTCTGCTGGGCCGACAGCCCGGTGTGCAATCTCTATGGACCGGCAGGGCTGCCGGCGGTCCCGTTCGAGGCGACGATCCGCTGATTTGGGGGCGAGTTCAGACCAGACCCGCGCCCCGCAAACGCACCGCCGGTGCAACGGCCACCGGTCGCGCCTCCGGCAGGTCGATGACCAGGCCCTGATCGGTTTGCCGGAAGGGCAGGGCGGGGCCGCCCAATAGCTCGACGGCCTCGACCCGGCCTGCCTGCGGCGTCAGGGCGTGGATCTGCATCTTGCGGTCTTGCGGCCAGTCGAGAGCGAAGGCGTACAGAGACTGCCCCTTGGTGGTGAAGCGGATGTCCTGGCCGGTCCACGGCCGCGCCGCGCCCTCGCCGTGCATACCCGCGACCACTGTCGTCGGCCCCTCGCCGTAGATGCGCCAGGGGCGGGTGTCGAAGATGGCCTCGCCGTTGATCTTCATCCAGGCGGCGATGTCGGTCAGGATCTGGCGTTCGTCGCTGTCGATGGAACCGTCGCCCCGCTGAGGAATGTTCAGCATCAGATTGCCGTTCTTCGACACCACGTCCACCAGGCGCTGGATCACGCTGTGCGCGGGAACGTAAGAGTGGCTGGTGTAACGGCCGCGGTTGTAGTGCCAGTCGCCGATACAGGTGTCGGTCTGCCAGGGCTCCGGCTTCAGACTGTCCGAGAAGCCGCGCTCCACCGTCTCGACGATGCCCTTGCGCTGACGCTCGTCCAGCCGTTTGCCGTTGACGACCGGCAACTCGCCGCGCCACGCCAGTGAGGCGTTGTAGTATTCGGCGGTCGCCTCCAGCCCATACTGCCCCAGCGGCAGGCCGTAGTTGTCGAAATAGACCATGTCCGGACGGTATTTCGTGATCAGGTCGCGCTGCCGCGCCACCCAGGATCGGACGAAAGCGGGGTTGTTCGCCGGCGGCGTCTCAATCCACTGGCGGTCGCGGGCCTCGTGCCAGGCGTCCATCTCGGCGATGGAGCCGATTCCGTCGGGCGGGGCGAAGGTCGGGCCGGTGTAGAGTTCTTGCGGGTCCAGCCCGTCCCACCATTTGCCTGCCCCGTCGGCCTTGGTCAGGCGCGCGGCGTCATAGCGGACGCCCTTCAGCGGACCTTCGGCGTCATAGCCATAGGCGGTCTGCCACCAGTGCCAGGCATGGGCGGCATGGTTCGACACGGCGAACCTAAGGCCCCGCGCCCGCACCGCCTTCTCCCAGGTCCCGACGATGTCGCGCTTCGGCCCGACCCGCATCACGTTCCAGTCGTGATGGGCGCTGTCGAACAGGTCCAGATTGTCGTGATGGTTGGCCATCGACATGATGTAGCGGGCGCCCGCCGCCTGATAGAGGTCTAGCAGACCCTCGGGGTCCCACTGGTCGGTCCTCCACTGATTGATCAACTCCATGAAGCCGAACCGGCTGGGATGGCCGTAGGTTGCGACGTGGTGTTCGTAGAAGGGATGGCCCTGGATATACATCAGTCGGCCGTACCAATCGCCGAACTCAGGCACGCACTGGGGACCCCAGTGGGACCAGATGCCGAACTTGGCATCGCGGAACCAGTCCGGCGTCTTGTAGCCGTCAATCAGGCTGTCCCAAGTCGGCTTGAACGGGCCGGACGCGATCTCGCCCGACGTCGTGGCGCAGGCGCCCAACATCGAAGCTGAGGCGCCCGCCCCCAGAAGTCCGCGTCGTGACAGGTTCATGCCGGTTCTCCATAGACGACGCCGCGTCCGTCGGTGGCCACATAGACGCGGCCGAACACCCTGGGATCGCCCGCGATGGCGCGATAGCGGCGACCGTATTCATGGCGGTCATCATTGACCCGGACCCACGACCGACCCCGGTCGTCGGAGCGGAAGACGCCGCGGATCGCCCCCTGCGTCCCTATGGCGAACAGGGCGGGATAGGGCGATCCTGCCGGCGGCTTGCCGAAGTCCAGCATCTCTACTGCCAGCCCACCGTCGATCCGGTCGAAATTCTGGCCGCCGTCCCGGCTGTTGTAAAGCCCGGAGCGGGAGACGAACCACAGGTCGCCGTCATGGCCGGGCGTAGCCTTCAGCGGAAAGGCCTGCTCGCGCCAGGTCGGCCGGTCAGCCGAGACGTCGGGCAGGCCGCGTGACGGCACGGGCGCGAAGCTGCGCGCCTGGTCCACGCTGACGAACCAGTCGCCGGTTTGGAAATCCAGGGCGTAGAACAGGCCGGCGTCCTTGCGGTCCGCAACCGGACGCAGCAGCGGCGGCAGGCCAAGACACGGTCGCCAACTGGCGCCCCGGTCGTCCGACCAGGCCGTCTGCGGCGTCGCCAGCACGAAGGTCGCTCCATCTGCCGAAACGGTGATCGGGGCGTCACGGTACAGGTTCATGTGCGGGTTGTCCGGCGACGTCGCGGATGTGCCCGAGGCTGGACGGGGGCGGCCCAGGGGCTTCCAACTGCGCCCTGCATCGGCGGACCAGGCCAGGGTCGAGCCGTCGTGGCCTTCTGAGCCGACGCCTTCATGAGGCGTACCGCTGCGCACCACGATCTCGGGCGCTGCGCCGGCGTAGTCGATCTGGTTGGTGTTGGCGAAGACGGGGGTGGTGAACTGCAAATCCGGCGACCGGGTCAGGTCTTCGTGGGCGAAGCCGGAGATGTCGCCGAACCCTGTCAGAAGCTGCGGCCCGACCGGGGGGCTGATCAGGGTGATCACCGCCGTCTGCTCGATGCCCTCGACCCAGGGCCTCCAGTCAGTCGGGCGGCCCGCGTCCGCCGCCGACAGATTGCGCGTCTCATAGACGGTCGCGCCGGTCGCATAGACCAGCCGGTCACTGTCGAACGGATCCAGAGCCAGGGCGGCGATCCACCAGCCGAAGTCGGGCTTGTCGTTGCCCCAGTTCAGATAAGGGGTGGCGCTGACGTCGTGACGGGCCGCCTCCCGAAGGCTGATCCAGGTCTTGCCGTCGTCGGTGCTGCGCCAGATCGTATCTCCAGGTCGCCACCGGTTCAGGGTCGAGACCATCAACACGTCCGGCCGCTGGCGGTCCACCGCAACCCCCATGAAACCGCCGAGAGGGCGAGGCGGGGTGATATCGGTCCAATCGCCTGTGTTCGTGTCCAGCCGCCAAACCGCGCCGTCGGTGACGCCGTTGGGACCTATGCCCAGGGTGCAGGTGACGTATAGCACGCCCCGGTCGTCCAACTCAGCCTTGGCCGCCGACAGTTCGGCGTGGGGGCCGCCTTCGACCGGCCGCCAAGTTTGGCCCGCATCGTCGGAGCGATAGAGGGCGTACTCATGCGGATCGGCGACGCCCACGAACAGGGTCTGAGACCGCCGCCCTCTGGAACCGCTGCGGGGATCGAAAATCACGAAGCTGAGGCCGCCGTGCGTCTCACGACCAGTCGGCAGACCTAGGCCTTTCTGGGGGAAGCTATCGACCTTGGCCCAGCTATGGCCGCCGTCGGTCGAGGTCTGCAATCCGTCGTGCCGCGAGCCGAAATAGAGGATCTGATTGTCGTTTGGGTCGATGGCCAATCGCTCGCCGAGCCCTCGGCCATCTTCATTGCCGCCCATGCGGAAAGGAACCTCGACCCGCGACCAGGTCTCGCCCCGATCATCAGAGCGCAGCATCGCGCCCGGATCGCCCCGATGGACCCCCACCGCCATATGGACCACGTCCGCGTCGACGGGGTCAGCGGCTATGCTCTCGACGCCGAAATCGGCGGACAGGGGACTGGAATCCTGTAACGGCCGCCACTGTCCAGCGGCGGCGTCGAAACGATAGGCGCCGCCCATGTCCGACCGAGCGTAGGCCAGGCCTTGCTCGACACGGCTGAACACAATGCCGGGTATGAAGCCGCCGGCGCCGACCTTCACATTGCGCCACCGATAGTTTGCCCCTTTCGGTTCGGCCTGCGACACGGCGCTGAGCGGGACCAGCGCCGTCGCAATTCCGAGCGTCAGAACGCCCGCCGCCCGTCGCGTGATTCCGTTCGTCATGCCGTTTCTCCCTAGAACTCGGACGTCTGACGGTCCGTTTGTGGTAGCGCTAACTTATTCCAGTTGACAGCATTGTCATGGGTGCATCAAGTTGCGCCGGTGAAAATCAACGTCGGCCAACGACGTGCGGGAGGGAGGCTTGAGTTCTAAGGGATTTCGCCCGCCCGCGCGTCCGAGACGACTGATCTTTTGCACCCTGAGCGAACTTCCGGTGCGGTCTGAAGGCCGCACCGGGCTTTTCGCGCCCAGTTTCTCGCCCGCCGAATGGACGGACCCGACATGACCCCGCGCTTCCTGACTTCTCGCCGCAACGCCGTATCCATCATGGCGTTGAGCTTCGCTCTTGCGGCGGGCGCTTGCGCCACGACCACCTCGCAATCGACGCCGATCAACTATGTGAAGCCGTCGGAGACAATCGTCACCGACGCCAGCCGGGCCCATCCCGACCTGTGGCCACATGCCGCATCCCCCGCCGCCATGTCGGACGCCGCCACCGAGGCCTTCGTCACCGAACTGATGGCGAAGATGACGCTGGAGGAGAAGGTCGGCCAGACGATTCAGGCTGACATCGCCTCGATCAAGCCCGAAGATCTGCTGACCTATCCGCTGGGATCGATCCTGGCCGGCGGCAACTCCTCACCGGGCGGAGACGAGCGCGCCTCGGCTCAGAAATGGGTCGAGCTGGCCCAGGCCTTCCGCGCGGCGGTGGCCCAGCGTCCGGGCGCCAAGATCCCGATGATCTACGGCATCGACGCCGTCCACGGGCATAACAACATCGTCGGCGCGACCATCTTCCCGCACAACAGCGGCCTGGGCGCCATGCGTGATCCCGATCTGATCCGGCGCATCGGTGCGGCGACGGCGCTGGAAGTCGCCGTGACTGGCGCCGACTGGACCTTCGGTCCGACCCTGGCTGTGCCTCAGGATGACCGTTGGGGCCGCGCCTATGAAGGCTATGGTGAAAATCCCGAAGTCGCCCAGAGCTACGCCGGTCCGATGACCTTGGGCCTGCAAGGCTCGCTTTCCGCCGATCATCCGCTGACGCCGGGCCATATCGCCGGCTCAGCCAAGCATTTCCTGGCCGATGGCGGCACCACGGGCGGTCATGACCAGGGCGATTTCGCCGGCACGGAACAGGAACTGATCCGCACCCATCTGTCCGGCTACCCCCAAGCGATCGACGCCGGCGTCCTGTCGATCATGGCCAGCTTCTCCAGCTGGAACGGCGTCAAACATTCCGGCAACGAGACGATCCTGACGGACGTGCTGCGCGGACCGCTGGGCTTCGACGGTTTCGTCGTGTCCGACTGGAACGCCCATGGGCAACTGCCCGGCTGTTCGAACGAGAGCTGCGCCCTGGCCTTCAACGCCGGGATCGACATGTTCATGGCCCCCGACAGCTGGAAGCCGCTGTATCAGAACACCCTGGCCCAGGTGCGGTCGGGCGAGATCCCGATGGCGCGGCTGGACGAGGCCGTGCGTCGGATCCTGCGGGTCAAGGTCAAGACCGGCCTGTTCGCCGACAGCCGACCGGTCGAGGGTCATCTGAACGAACTGGGCTCGCCCGCTCACCGCGCCATCGCCCGTGAGGCGGTGCGCAAATCGCTGGTGCTGCTGAAGAACGAGGGCTCGGTCCTGCCGATCCGGTCCGGTGCGCGCGTCCTGGTCGCCGGTCATGCCGACGATATCGGCCAGGCTTCGGGCGGCTGGACCCTGACCTGGCAGGGCACGGGCAACACCAACGCCGACTTCCCGAACGGCCAGTCGATCTGGAGCGGCATCCAGGAAGCGGTTGCGGCCGGCGGCGGCACGGCGACCCTGAGCGCTGACGGCGCCTTCACCGACAAGCCCGATGTGGCCATCGTCGTCTTCGGCGAGACCCCCTATGCCGAGTTCCAGGGCGACGTCGATACGCTGGACTTCCTGCCCACCGAGCCGCTGGAGACTCTGAAGCGCCTCAAGGCTGCTGGTATTCCGACCGTCTCGGTCTTCCTGTCCGGCCGGCCGATGTGGACCAACCCTGAGATCAACGCCTCTGACGCCTTTGTCGCCGCCTGGCTGCCGGGCACGGAAGGCGGCGGCGTGGCCGACGTCCTGATCGGCGACGCTGCGGGCAAGCCTCGCACCGACTTCAATGGCAAGCTGTCGTTCAGCTGGCCCAAGAACGCCAAGGGCGAACCGCTGAACGTCGGGCAGCCGGGCTATGATCCCCAGTTCGCCTACGGCTACGGCCTGACCTATGCCCAGGGCGGGCGGGTCGGCGTCCTGTCCGAAGAGAGCGGAGTTGCGGGCGAGATCGGCAGCATCGATCGCTATTTCGTCGATGGCCGTTTCGTTGCGCCCTGGTCGCTGATGCTGCGAGACGCCGGCGGCGAGTTCCGCCTCGGAAACGAGAGCAGCGGCGCCAGCCCGCGCGGCGGCGTCAGTGTCCGGTCCGCCGATGGGGCAGGGCAGGAGTCCGCTCGCGCCCTGACCTTCGGGCCGATCGGCGGTCACGCCTTGATCGCCGCCAAGCCGGTGGATCTGACCCGTCAAGCCAATGGCGAGATGGCGCTTGTCTTCCGCTACCGGGTCGACGCCCGGCCTACGGGGCCTGTCATGCTGACCCTCGGCGAGGGCAAGGTCGATGTGACCGCTCTGTTCAACGCGGCGCCGCTCGGTCAGTGGCGGACGCTGAAGGTTCGATTGTCATGTCTGCGCGACGCAGGGGCGAACCTGGCCGCCGCTGATCAACCCTGGGGCCTGAGCGCCGCAGGAGGTTTCGGCGTGACGGTCGAGGATATTCGTCTAGGGTCCAATGAGGGGGACGCCATCTGTCCGGCAACCTGACGTCGGGCTGAAGCGAGCAAACGCAATGGGCCAGGCGCCGACAGGCAGTTTTATGCTGAACCGCCGCGCGGTCCTGGCCGCGACCGCCGCTCTGACCCTGGCCCTGAAGTCAGGCGCGGCGTCGGCCGGCGGCCGCATGGCGCCGGCCCGCGGGTTCGTGACGCGTGACGGAATCAGGCTGATGCTGGATGGCCGGCCCTATCGGTTCGTCGGCGCCAACGCCTGGTATCTGGCCTGGCTGGGCGTGGATGCCGACTATGGCGACCGGGGGCGTCTGGCGCGCGAGTTGGACGCCCTGGCGGCTGATGGCGTGACCAATCTTCGGATCGCCGCCTCGGCCGAACTTTCGCCGCTGACCAATTCGGTCCGCCCCGCTTTCCGCGACCAGACGACGGTCTACAACGAGACCCTCCTGATCGGACTGGACCAAACCCTGGTCGAGATGGGCCGGCGCGGCATGAAGGCGGTCCTGTATCTGACCAACTTCTGGGAATGGTCGGGCGGGATGATGACCTATCTCTCCTGGGTCAACGGCGGTCGCTATATCAACATGAACGACCCGGCCCATCCCTGGCCTGAGTTTCCCGACTTCAACGCGGGATTCTACCGCAGCGAAGACGCCGTCGCTCTCTATCACGACTATGTCCGGGCGGTGGTCGGCCGCACCAACACGATCAGCGGCGTGGCCTATGCCGATGATCCGACCATCATGGCCTGGCAACTGGCTAATGAGCCGCGCGCGGGCGGCGGAGCGCAGGTCGCTCTGGACAATCTTCCCGCCTTCTACGCCTGGATCAACGGCACGGCCCGGCTGATCAAGTCGCTGGCGCCTCACCAACTCGTTTCGACCGGCGGGGAAGGGCTGAAGGGCTCCTCAGAGCGCGCCGACGTGGTGATGGACAGCTGTCGTTCGGCCGACATCGACTATCTGACCGCCCATGTCTGGCCGGCGAATTGGAGCTGGCTGGACCGCAAGGACATGGCGGGAACCGACGACGCCCACGCCCGCGCCATGGCGATCGACTATGTGAACCAGCACATCGGGTTCGCCCACCAACTGGACAAGCCGCTGGTGATCGAGGAGTTCGGCTATCCGCGTGACGGCGACCTGTACGCCCCCTCCGCGCCCACCACGCTGCGCGACGGCTTCTATGCCGACATCCATGCGGCGGTCCTGGCCGACGCCCGGGCGAACGGGCCGCTGGCCGGCTCGAACTTCTGGGCCTGGAACGGCGAGGGACGCACGCGCAATCCGGACTTCCGCTTCCACGACGGCGACAGCGCCTGGCTGGGCGACCCGCCGCACGAGCCCCAGGGCTGGTACGGCGTGTTCGACACCGATCATTCGACGCGGGCCCTGGTGCGCGAGCAAGCCGCTGCGCTTCGCGCCATCATTGGCTGAAGATCTGCGGCGCGGGTCTGTCGCCCACGCATAACCCCCAAAGAAAAACCCCGGCCTCGCTTTGCGGCGAGACCGGGGCTGATGTTCAGCGAAAGCTTGCGTCAGCTCTTGGCGATGCGGGCCTTGTCCGAAGAACTGCGCGCCAGCTCTCTGTTGAGCCACAGGGCGACCAGGGTCAGAACCGCGCCTGACAACAGATAGGCGCCGGCCGCGATCAGGCCGAACTGGCTGGAGATCCACAGGGCGACGAGGGGCGCGAAGCCGGCGCCGAACAGCCAGGCCAGGTCGGACGTCAGGGCCGAGGCGGTGTAGCGGTTGGCCAGAGAGAAGCTGGACGCCACCGGACCTGAGGCCTGGCCGAACGAGAGGCCCAGCAGGATGAAGCCGGAGATCATGAAGACCAGCTCCCCGACCGCGCCGCCGTTCAGCAGTTGAGGCGCGAAGCCCGAGAAGGCGGCGATGCCCGCCGCCGTGGCGGCCAGAAGCGAGCGACGGCCGAAGCGGTCGGCCAAAAGGCCGGAGGCGAGAATAGCCAGCAGGCCGAAGACTGCGCCGACCATCTCGATCAGCAGGAACCGCACCGGCGTCTCCTGGGTGAACAGGAAGACCCACGACAGCGGGAAGACGGTGACCATGTGGAACATGGCGAAGCTGGCCAGGGGCGCGAAGGCGCCGATGGCGATGCGGGGGCCTTCCGCCTTGATGGCGGTGTGAACCGGCGTGGGCTGCAGTTCTCGCGTTTCGAACATCTTCTGGAAGCTGGGCGTCACGACGATACGCAGGCGCGCGAACAGCGCCACGACGTTGATGGCGAAGGCCACGAAGAACGGATAGCGCCAGCCCCAGTCGAGGAAGTCCGCCGCCGACAGGGAGTTCAGGAAGAAGGCGAACAGAGCCGAAGCGACGATCAGGCCGATGGGCGCGCCCAGTTGGGGGATCATTGCATACCAGCCGCGACGATTTTCCGGCGCGTTCAGGGCCAGCAGAGACGCCAGTCCGTCCCAGGCGCCGCCCAGAGCCACGCCCTGACCGATGCGGAAGACGGCCAACAATACGGCGGCGGCGATGCCGATGGTTTCATAGCCGGGCAGGAAGGCGACCGCGACGGTCGAGGTGCCCAGCAGGAACAGGGCGATGGTCAGCTTGGCGCCGCGCCCGAACTTCTGGTCGATGGCGATGAAGAGGGCGGTGCCCAGCGGACGCGCCAGGAAGGCGAGGGCGAAAACAGCGAATGAAAGCAGCGTGCCGCCGATCGGTCCCGCGAACGGGAAGATCAATTGCGGGAACACGACCACGGAGGCGATGGCGTACACGAAGAAGTCAAAGAACTCCGAGGTGCGGCCAATGATCACGCCGATGGCGATTTCGCCGGGATCCACCTTGCCATGATCGTCGTGGAGGGCGGCGGCGTCGCGTTCCAGCGACTCTGACGAAGGGGTCGTCGAGACGGACATGGGCTGGGATCGCTCCGTTTAAACTAGGGGGATTTGAGTGTACGGCGGTAATGCCGCATTATGACCGCGCGCCCTTTGCGATGAAAGTCGCCACATGAGGATAGGACAGATTGTCCAATGTCGCTCCTGACCGAAGCTGACTATCGGGCGCAATTCGAACGCCAACCGTCGCGACTCCTCCCCATGGTCCGACGTTTCCCGATTGGAGCCGCCTTGCGCCGTCTGCGCCTACTTCTGCTCGTGCCCATGGTGGCGCTGCTGTCGGCCTGCAACCTGGTCGTACTGAAGCCCGCGGGCGATGTCGCCCAGCAGCAGGGCGACCTGCTGATGGTCTCCACCCTGCTGATGCTGCTGATCATCGTGCCGGTGATGGCGCTGACCGTCTTCTTCGCCTGGAAGTACCGCGCGTCGAACACCGAGGCGGAATATCGCCCCGACTGGGATCACTCGACCCATCTGGAAGTGGTGATCTGGGCCGCGCCGCTGCTGATCATCATCTGCCTGGGCGCCCTGACCTGGGCCGGGACCCACCTGCTGGACCCCTATCGTCCGATCGACCGGATCAAGCCGGGGCAGCCCGTCGCCGAGAATGTCGAGCCGCTGCAGGTCAATGTGGTTGCGCTCGATTGGAAGTGGCTGTTCATCTATCCCCAATACGGCGTCGCCACCGTCAATGAACTGGCCGCGCCCGTTGATCGCCCGATCCGTTTCCACATCACCTCGTCCTCGGTGATGAACTCCTTCTACATTCCCGCCCTGGCCGGCCAGATCTACGCCATGCCGGGCATGGAGACGAAGCTGCACGCCGTCATCAACCGTCCGGGCGAGTACCAGGGCCTGTCGGCCAACTATTCCGGCGACGGCTTCTCGAACATGCGGTTCAAGTTCCACGGCATGGATCGGGCGGGCTTCGACGGCTGGATCGCCGGCGTTCGTCGCGGCGGTCAGCCGCTGGATCGCGAACGTTACCTCGAGCTGGAAAAGCCCAGCGAGAAGGTTCCCGTCATGCGCTTCTCCGCCGTCGATGGCGGTCTGTGGGACGCCATCCTCAACATGTGCGTCGAGCCGGGCAAGATGTGCATGGGCGAGATGATGGAGATCGACCGTAAGGGCGGTCTGACCATGGCCTCGATCCGCAACACCATGCCGCTGGTCTATGACAAGTACGCTGGGCGCGGGAAGAACGCCGCCATCTTCGGCTCGAACGACAGTTATGTCATGACGATCTGCACCCCGCTTCAGGCCGAAGCCGCGGCTGCCGACCGGATCCGTCGCGCTGAACTGGAGACGGTCAGCGCCCCGGTCAGCCTGGCGCCGCTAACGGGGCTGGGCCTGCCTATGGCGTCGCTTTCCACCTCACAACAATCGACGGGGGCGGTTTCGACCGACGTCCGTTCCTCCCCCAACGCCTGAGCGAACACAGTCGATGAACGCTGACACTCTCATTCCCCTTATCTTCGGGCGGCTGACGCCCGAGGCCTTGCCCTTGCACGAGCCGATCTTGGTCGTGACCATGATCGTGGTCGCCCTGGGCGGCCTCGCCCTGTTCGGCGCCCTGACCTATTTCAAGCTCTGGGGCTACCTCTGGAAGGAATGGTTCACGACCGTGGACCACAAGAAGATCGGGATCATGTACATGATCCTGGGTCTGATCATGTTCTGCCGCGGCTTCGCCGACGCCATCATGATGCGCCTGCAACAGGCCATGGCCTTCGGCGGGTCAGAAGGTTACCTGAACGCCCACCACTATGATCAGGTCTTCACCGCCCACGGCGTGATCATGATCTTCTTCGTGGCCATGCCCATGGTTACGGGCATCATGAACTACGCCGTGCCGCTGCAGATCGGCGCGCGCGACGTGTCATTCCCGTTCCTGAACAACTTCAGCTTCTGGATGACTACGGCCGGCGCCGTCATCATCATGGCCTCGCTGTTCGTGGGCGAGTTCGCGCGGACCGGCTGGCTGGCTTATCCGCCGCTGTCGGGCATCGGCTACAGCCCTGGCGTCGGGGTCGATTATTATATCTGGGGCCTACAGATCGCGGGGGTCGGCACGACCCTGTCCGGGATCAACCTGATCGCGACCATCGTGAAGATGCGTGCGCCGGGCATGGGCATGATGAAGATGCCGATCTTCACCTGGACCTCGCTGTGCACCAACGTCCTGATCGTGGCGTCCTTCCCGGTCCTGACCGCCGTTCTGGCCCTGCTGACGCTGGACCGGTACGTCGGCACCAACTTCTTCACGAACGACTTCGGCGGCAACCCGATGATGTACGTGAACCTGATCTGGATCTGGGGTCACCCGGAAGTCTACATCCTGATCCTGCCGCTGTTCGGCGTCTACTCCGAGATCGCCTCGACCTTCTCGGGCAAGAAGCTGTTCGGCTATACCTCCATGGTCTACGCCACGGTCGTCATCACCATCCTGTCGTACCTGGTGTGGTTGCACCACTTCTTCACCATGGGCTCGGGCGCGTCGGTGAACTCCTTCTTCGGCATCACGACGATGATCATCTCGATCCCGACGGGCGCGAAGATCTTCAACTGGCTGTTCACGATGTACCGTGGACGCATCCGGTTCGAACTGCCGATGATGTGGCTGGTCGCCTTCATGCTGACCTTCGTCATCGGCGGCATGACGGGCGTGCTGCTGGCGGTGCCGCCGGCTGACTTCGTGCTGCACAACTCGCTGTTCCTGATCGCCCACTTCCACAACGTCATCATCGGCGGCGTGCTGTTCGGCCTGTTCGCAGCCATCAACTTCTGGTGGCCCAAGGCCTTTGGCTTCAAGCTGGACAAGTTCTGGGGGCTGGTCAGCTTCTGGTGCTGGGTGCCCGGTTTCTGGCTGGCGTTCGCACCGCTCTATGTCCTGGGCCTGATGGGCGTCACCCGCCGGATGCGCGTGTTCGACGATCCGTCGCTGCAGATCTGGTTCGTGATCGCGGCCATCGGCGCCGGCGTCATCGCTCTGGGCATCGCCGCCATGTTCGTCCAGTTCGCCGTCTCGATCATCAATCGCGACAAGCTGCGCGACACCACGGGCGACCCCTGGGGCGGCCGCACTCTGGAGTGGGCGACCTCTTCGCCTCCGCCGGCCTACAACTTCGCCTCCACGCCGGTCATTCACGATTCCGACGCCTGGTGGGACATGAAGAAGAAGGGCTATCAGCGTCCGCTGACCGGCTACCACGCCATCCACATGCCCTCGAACACGGGGACGGGGGTCATCCTGTCCGGTCTGTGCCTGGTGATGGGTCTGGCCCTGGTCTGGTACATCTGGTGGCTGGCGGCGCTCAGCTTCGTGGCCGTGCTGGCGGTCGCGATCGCCCATACCTTCAACTACAAGCGCGACTACTACATCCCCGAGGATGAGGTTCGCGCGACCGAAGAGGCGCGTACGCGCGCCCTGGCCGGAACGGAGGCCTGATCCATGAGCGCGACCGCGACTGCGACTGAGATCGACCCGAACGTCTTCCACCTGGAAGAAGAGCCGCATCACGAAGAAGGCTCCAGCACCATGCTGGGCTTCTGGCTCTATCTGATGAGCGACTGCCTCATCTTTGCGATGCTGTTCGCCGTGTTCGGCGTCCTGGGCGGCAACTTCGCCGCCGGGCCTGGGCCGAAGGAACTGTTCGACCTGGAGCTGGTGGCGGTCAACACCGCCATGCTGCTGTTCTCGTCGATCACCTACGGCTTCGCCATGCTGGCGATGGACCAGAACAAGAAGACCCAGACTCTGGTCTGGCTTGCCATCACCGGCCTGTTCGGCCTGGCCTTCCTGGGCATCGAACTCTACGAGTTCGCGCACCTGATCCATGAAGGCGCCACGCCGCAACGCAGCGCCTTCCTGTCGGCCTTCTTCACCCTGGTCGGCACCCACGGCCTGCACGTGACCTTCGGCATCATCTGGCTGGTGACGCTGATGGTTCAGGTCAGCTGGAAGGGCCTGATCCCGGCCAACAAGCGCCGCCTGATGTGCCTGTCTATGTTCTGGCACTTCCTCGACGTCATCTGGATCGGCGTCTTTACCTTCGTCTATCTGCTGGGCATGGTTCGATGAGCGCCGACAAGAACGACCACTCGCCGGAGTCGCACGACACCGACCATCTGGGCCACGAGACGCACAATCACGGCTCCTTCAAGAGCTATATGATCGGCTTTGTGCTGTCGGTGATCCTGACGGCCATCCCGTTCTGGCTGGTCATGACCGGCGTGCTGCCGGCCCAGGCCACCGCGCTGATCGTCATGGCCTTCGCAGTGGTGCAGATCGTGGTCCACATGATCTACTTCCTGCACATGAACTCGAAGTCCGAAGGCGGCTGGACCATGCTGGCCCTGATCTTCACGATCATCGTCGTGGTGATCGCCCTGTCGGGTTCGCTGTGGGTCATGTACCACCTGAACACCAACATGATGCCCACCAGCCATGATATGAACCGGATGGGCTCCTAGGCGCCCAGTTCGGAGGCCGTCATCAAGGGCGATCATCATAAAGCGCCGCGTTCGTCTTCGGTCCTGTTCTGGGCCGGGGTCGGCGCGGCGTTTCTGTTCGCAGGCTTCGTCGCCCTGGGCGCGTGGCAGGTGCAGAGGCTTGGCTGGAAGACCGAGCTGATTGCTCAGGTCGAGGCGCGCGTTCACGCCCAACCCGTCCCTGCGCCAGGGCCGGCCTCCTGGCCCGAACTGTCCCGCGAAAAGGACCAGTATCGCCGGGTCACGATGCGCGGCGTCTTCCAGAATGATCGCGAGACCCTGGTCCAGGCTGTGACGGACTATGGGTCGGGTTTTTGGGTCATGACCCCGTTGATGACGGACGAAGGCTTCGCGGTTCTGGTCAATCGCGGCTTCGTCACGCCTCAGCGCCGTTCGCCAGCCGAGCGTGCCGCAGGCCAGGTGGCTGGCCGCCAGACCGTCACGGGTCTTCTTCGTATAAGCGAACCGGGGGGCGGCTTCCTGCGCGCCAATGATCCGGCAGGGAACCGCTGGTACTCCCGAGATGTGGCGGCGATCGCGGCGGCGCGAGGGGTGTCCAACACCGCCCCCTATTTCGTCGATGCAGACGCGACCCCCAATCCGGACGGTTGGCCGAAGGGCGGGCTGACGGTGGTGAGCTTCCCCAACAGCCATCTGGTCTATGCTCTGACCTGGTTCGGAATGGCGCTGCTGACCCTGGTTGGATACGGGATCGTGGTGCGTGAAGTCCGGCGTCGGCGACGGCCGGCATGACGTCCACCCTTCAACGCCTGCTGGGCTTCGGCGCCTGGCGCGAGACGGCGGTGTCGCAAGAGGCGGCGAACCGGCGCAATCTTCGCCTGCTGGTTCAACTGCGATGGCTGGCTGTGTTCGGGCAGGTCGTCACGATTTTGATTGTCCACTTCGCCCTGGGCATCCGGCTGCCGGTGTTGTGGCTATTGATCGCGCCGGCCAGCCTGGCCTTGGTCAATCTGATCAGCCTGCCCCTGACCCTGCGTCGGGACGCGATCTCCGACCATGAGTTGATGTTGGCTCTATTGGCTGACGTGGCGGCCCTGACCGGCCTGCTATTTCTGACTGGGGGCGCGACCAATCCGTTCGTCGGTCTTTATCTGCTTCAAGTCGTCCTTGGCGCGGTGCTGCTGCGCCCCTTCTACGCCTGGTCGCTGATCGCCATCACCAGCGTCTGTTTCGTCTGCCTTGGCGTGGTTCACCTGCCGCTCAACCTGCCGCCCTACCAGGAGGGCGGATTGCTGAGCCTCTATATGGTCGGGGGGCTGATCTGCTTCCTGCTGATGGCGGTGCTGCTGGTGCTGTTCATGACCCGGATCAACGAAAATCTGCGCGCGCGTGACGCCTATGTGGCCGATGTCCGGCAGCAGGCGACCGAACAGGACCATATCGTCCGCATGGGTTTGCTGGCGTCGGGCGCGGCCCATGAACTGGGCACGCCACTGGCCTCGCTTTCGGTGATCTTGAGCGACTGGCGGCGGATGCCGGTCCTGAAGGCCGACGCCGACCTGAGCCAGGACATGGACGTGATGCAGGCCGAGGTCGAGCGCTGCAAGGCGATCGTTACGGGTATTCTGATGTCGGCCGGCGAGGCGAGGGGGCAGGCGCCGTCTCACACCACCCTGGTCCGTTTCCTTGACGAGGTGGTCGAGGGGTGGACGACGCGCGATGTTCGAATTCGAGTGGATGTGACGCCCTGGACTGGGCCCGATCCTGAGATCATAGCGGATCCGGCGTTGCGCCAGGTCTTTGGCGTCCTCTTCGACAATGCGGTTGAAGCCGGCGCCCGGCGGATTGTCGTTGCGCCCAGCGTGAGCGAGGGGAAGTTGCAGGTGGCGGTTCGGGACAACGGCCCTGGTTTTCCCGCCACGGTTCTGGACCGGCTGGGCAAACCCTATAATTCGACCAAGGATCGCCCTGGCGCCGGGCTGGGTCTCTTCCTTCTGGCCAATGTGATGCGGTCGTTGGGCGGGTCGGTCGAGGCTTGCAATCCGGCCGGCGGCGGCGGCGAGGTCAGACTGACGCTGCCGATTGACGTGCTGGCGCCCGAGGAGACTGTGGATGACCGATGAATCCCCCGTTCTGTTGATCGTCGAAGACGACGGCTCCTTTTCCCGCACCCTGAGAAAATCGTTCGAACGGCGAGGCTATGTGGTCGTCAGCGCCGAGGGGCCCGAGCAGATGGCTGAGGTTCTCAAGATCCATCGACCGGGATTCGCGGTCGTGGACCTCAAGCTGGGCGGGGCGTCAGGCCTGGGTTGCGTTTCCACCCTGCACGCCTTCGACCCGGACATGAACATCGTCGTCCTGACGGGTTTCGCCAGCATCGCCACGGCGGTCGAGGCGATCAAGCTGGGCGCACGGCACTATCTGGCCAAACCGTCCAGCACGGATGACATCGAAGCCGCCTTTGGCAAGGCCTCGGGCGACGCGGCGACGCCCCTGACCACGCGCCCGACCTCGATCAAGACCCTGGAATGGGAGCGGATCCACGAGACCCTGGTCGAGACCGACTTCAATATCTCGGAAGCGGCGCGCCGGCTGGGCATGCACCGCCGGACCCTGGCGCGGAAGCTGGAGAAGCGACGGGTCACCTGACGCCGCCGCGGATCTCGACGTCAGCGTGGCGGCCGCTCGGCCCATTTCAGCAGGGGGATGAGGGGCAGCCCCCAGGCCGTGCCCCCGACGCCGAAGAAGAGAAAATCGATCCAGGCGGAAGCCGGCAGCAGTCCGCGCAGGGCGATCAGCCCCCACACCCAGAAAACCAGAAAGGCGACCACGCCGACCGCCGCGACGAACCGCCGCGCGCGGGGCGGCATCAGCGCTTGTTCCTGAACAGGAAGAAGGCGACCAGGCAGACGGCGGATCCCACCAGCGCCCATGGCGTCCAGATCCAGCTGTCCATGGTGCTGACGGCGAAGACGCGCACGGCAAGGAACCAGCCGCAGGCCAGGCCGACGCCGGACACAAGAATGGTCCCGCCCAGCCCGCGCCGCCCCGTCAGTAGGTCGGCGATCCAGGCCAGCAGGAGTCCGCCCAGAACGGCGGCGGCTATGTCGGCGTATTGCAACCCTGATCTCCCTGTCGGCCCCGCGCCGCACCCTAATCCGACTCGATCTTGTCATCGTAGCCGGGCATACCGCCACGGTCGCGTTTTGGTCACGGTCGAAGGCGACACCATATCCGGGTCAGTGTCGGGCGTCGAATGAACCGTTTCGGAAATCCAGATCGCAATCGCGCAGTCGCCGTGTGGCTGTTCGCCACTGCGGCGGTTGTCTTCCTGATGGTGGTAGTCGGCGGCATCACCCGCCTGACCGGTTCAGGCCTTTCGATCACCGAATGGCAACCCATCGTCGGCGCGATTCCGCCGCTGAACGAGGCCCAGTGGGCCGAGGCCTTTGAGAAGTACAAGCAGATACCGCAATACGCCCAGGTCAACGCCGGCATGAGCCTGGGCGAGTTCCAGGGCATCTTCTGGTGGGAATGGCTGCACCGCCTGATCGGGCGGCTGATTGGACTGGTCTTCGCCCTTCCGCTGGCCTTCTTCCTGCTCTGCCGGATAGCGCCCCTGCGGTCTGTCTTTCCCCAACTTGCCATGCCGGATCGACTGATCTGGCGGTGCCTGCTGTTGTTGGCCCTGGGCGGCCTGCAGGGACTGATCGGTTGGTGGATGGTTTCCAGCGGCCTGTCTGAGCGGGTCAGCGTCGCGCCCGAACGCCTAGCCGCCCATCTGGGGCTTGCCTTCATCCTGTTCGTCGCCCTGATCTGGACCGGGCTCGAAGCCTGGAATGGCGAGGATCATGGACGTCCGCCGGCGGGCTGGGCGAGGGGCGCCGGCTTCCTGCTGGGGCTGGTCTTCCTGCAATGCCTTCTCGGCGCACTGGTCGCCGGAGGACATGCCGGGCTGGTCTATACCGACTGGCCGTTGATGAACGGGGCGGTCCTGCCGCCGGCGGATTGGAGCCTAGGCGCAGCAGCCTTCCTGCATGATCAGGCCCTGACCCAATTCAATCATCGGCTTGTGGCGTACGGACTGCTGATCGCGGTCACCATCTACGCCTTCCAGGCCTGGCGCTGGCGGGTGGCCGAGGGGATGGGCTTGGCGGCCTTTGCCCTGGCGACCGTGATCTGGCTTCAGGCCGCGGTGGGTATCGTCACTCTGATTCACGCGGTGCCGGTCTGGCTGGGCGTGCTGCACCAGGCAGGGGCCGCCGTCGTCCTGGCTGTGGCGACGGCGAACCTTTGGCTGGTGCTGCGGGCTCAGCCCCGGATCTTCATGTCCGGACCGAGGACCATGGGCCTCTGATCGCCAGGGTCATGCCTGGGTACATGATGTTGACGAACAGCACCTCGCCGTCAGGCGAGAAGCAGGCGCCCGCGAACTCGGAGTTGCCGGTGAAGACGTTGCGTCCGATCGTATAGAGCTTGCCGTCCGGCGTGACGCCCTTCAGGTGGTTTCGGACGTCGGTGGAGTAGTTGTCCTCGCACAGGATCAAATGGCCCCATGGCGCGACCGTGATGTTGTCGGCCATGTTCATCGTCTTGATGTCGGTGCTTTCGACGAACAGCTGAAGCCGGTCGGCCGCGCCGTTCAGGTCGGGAACCAGTCGCATGACTTGGCCGCGCCGGATCGGGCCACCCGAGGTGGCGGTGAAGTACATCTCATTGTCGCCCCACCAGACGCCTTCGCCGCGCGCCACCCAGGCTGCACCGGCGGCATGGCCGCGTTTGGCCAGGTCGCCGTTGGGGGATTCGACGTCTTCCATGTCGATCCACTCGATTTCACGCCAGTCGCCGACAGCCCAAGTGCGGGTCTCCTGGTTACGGGTGTCGGCCGAGCGCTCGCCCTTCCAGGCCATGGCCTGGAGCTTCCCGCCTTCGACCAGTTTGCCGGGCGTCTTGGGAATGAAGCGGTAGAACAGGCCGGAATTATCGTCCTCGGTCAGATAGACGATGCCCGTGCGGGGATCGATGCAGACCGCCTCGTGGTCAAAACGACCCATGGCCTTCAGCGGTACAGGATCGACCAGGCCGGTCGCCGTCGATGGCACCTCGAACACCCAGCCGTGGCTCTTGGTCATGTCGGCGGTCGCGGGCGTTTCGATGGTTTCTTCACAGCTCAACCAACTGCCCCAAGGCGTCGGTCCGCCGCAGCAGTTTGTAGAGGTCCCGGCCAGGGTCAGATGCTGGCTGATCTTCTGGCGCGTCTGGAGATCATAGATGATGGTGGAGCACCCGCCGGGCAGGGGGCGTCCGTTCTTGTAGGTGTCATAGGCTTTCGAAGCATTCAGCAGGCCGAGGCGTTCCTCCCGCAGGCCGCCGGGGCCCAGATTACGGTGGAGGCCGGAAGACCCCTTAAGTTCGTGATTGACCACCAGGGCGACCTTGGTCCCGTCTAGCGGGAAGCAGGCCATGCCGTCGGGCTGTCCAGGGACGAACAGGCCGTCGTCCATGGTGTCGCCGCTCTGAGTCACCACTTGATAGGAGAAGCCCGCGGGCAGGTCGAGCAGCAGGTTCGGATCTTCAATCAGCGGGCCATAGCCATGCACGTCGTTGACGTAGGTTTCTTCGCCGGCGGTCTGAGCGGAGGCGTGGCGCGCCAGCCCCGCAAAGGCGAGAGCGGCGCTCGAGGCGATCAGGCCGCGACGGTGAAGATTCATGAGAGGACTCCGAAAGGTTTGGTTCTTCCGATGCCCGTGAATGGCTATGGTTTCATGACGACCGACGTTAATTTATAACGGAAGACGCACCGAGCGAACGGGTATTTTAATACCGTATATAAAATACTGATTTAATTCAGTTAGTTGATGCGGTTGCGGCGCATTCAGGCGCGTTGACGCGACGTGTCCTGTCCTGTATCAGCGCGCCTTCATTCGGTTCCCTCGGGGGCCGGACCCGATTTTCGTCTCCAGGAACCCCCTCAATGCTGAAGAGCACCACGGCTTCGTTGAAGCCGGCCGAGGTCGAGAAGAAGTGGATCCACATCGACGCCGAAGGCGTCGTGGTGGGCCGCCTCGCGACCTTCATCGCCAACCGTCTGCGCGGCAAGCACCGCGGCGACTACACCCCGCACGTTGACTGCGGCGACTATGTCGTCGTCACCAACGTCGACAAGGTGGTGTTCACGGGCAAGAAGTCGACCGACAAGGTTTACTATCGCCACACCGGTCACCCGGGCGGCGTCAAGTCGACGACCCCTGAGAAGGTTCTGGGCGGTCGCTTCCCCGAGCGCGTGCTCGAGAAGGCCGTCGAGCGCATGCTGCCGAAGGAAAGCCCGCTGGCCCGCAAGCAGATGACGCACCTGCGCCTGTTCGCCGGCGGCGCGCACGAACATGAAGCCCAGCAACCGGAAACGATCGACTTCAAGTCGGCGTCGCCCAAGAACACCCGGAGCGTCTGAGCATGACCGACGTGACCAACGAAACCGCCACCGGCTTCGACGCCCTGAAGGGCCTCAGCGCTTCGGTCGAGAACGACGCCCCCGTCTATGTCCAGAAGCTGGACGCCCAGGGCCGCGCCTATTCGACCGGCAAGCGTAAGAACGCTATCGCCCGCGTCTGGGTGAAGCCCGGCACCGGCAAGATCACCATCAACGGCAAGGACCAGGAGCAGTATTTCGCTCGTCCCGTGCTGCGCATGATGATCGCCCAGCCGCTGACCGTTTCGGACCGCGCCACTCAGTATGACGTCGTCTGCACCGTCGAAGGTTCGGGCCTGTCCGGCCAGGCCGGCGCCATCCGCCACGGCCTGTCGCACGCCCTGACGCATTTCGAACCGGAACTGCGCAAGGTCCTGAAGCCGCACGGCTTCCTGACCCGCGACAGCCGCGTCGTCGAGCGCAAGAAGTACGGCCGCGCCAAGGCTCGCCGTTCGTTCCAGTTCTCGAAGCGCTAATCGCGTTCACGCGGTTTGGATTTGGGGCGCTTCGGGGAGACCCGGAGCGCCCTTTTTCTTGTCTATCTTCTCCCGCATGGGGGAAGGGTCAGGAGTAGCCTATGACCCACACCATCTTTATCGACGGCGAAGCCGGAACCACGGGCCTCGAGATCCGCGAGCGGTTGGAGGTTCGTGCCGATCTGGAGCTGATCCTGCTGGGCGACCGTCGGCGCGATGTCGAGGCGCGGCGCGAGGCGTTAAACAGCGCCGACGCCGTGATTTTGTGCCTGCCCGATGATGCGGCGCGCGAGGCTGTGGCCATGATCGAGAATCCGTCGGTCAAGGTGATCGACGCCTCGACCGCCTATCGGGTCGCGCCCGGCTGGGCCTATGGCTTCCCTGAAATGGACGCAGGCCAGCGCCAACTGATCGCGCGGTCGCAATTCGTGTCCAACCCCGGCTGCTATCCGACAGGCTTCATCGGTCTGATGCGGCCGCTGGTGAAGGCGGGCCTGGTTCCGGCCAGCCATCCGGTCACGGTCAATGCGGTCTCGGGCTATTCCGGCGGCGGCAAGGCCATGATCGCCGAGTTCGAGGCAGAAGGCGCTGCAACCGCTTATCGCGCCTATGGTCTGTCGCTGAAGCACAAACATGTGCCGGAAATGACGAAACACACGGGGCTGAGCCGCGAGGTGCTGTTCGCCCCCGCGGTGGGGAATTACCGCCAAGGCATGCTGGTCGAGGTTCCGCTGCACCTCGCCGCCTTGCCGGAGACGCCTTCGGTCGAGCGTATCCACGGCGCCCTGGTCGAGGCCTATGACGGCCAGAGGTTCGTCGAGGTCGTCGATCTGGACGAGACCGAGGCCATGACCGGCCTGGAGCCCGAGGGGTTGAACGGCACAAACCGCCTGCGTCTGCACGTCTTCGGCGACCGATCCGGCGAGCAGGTGCGGCTGGTCGCCCTGCTGGACAATCTGGGCAAGGGCGCGTCCGGCGCGGCGGTGCAGAACCTCAACATCATGCTGGGACTGGACGAAGCCGTCGGTCTGGTCTGATGTGGTGACGGGCGGGAAACCCTTTCGCGTCCGCCATCGTACTGGATGTCATGACCCAGTCCCTGATCCTCAACCGCCGGGGCCTTCTGACGGGCGCCGGCGCGTTCGCCTTGTCCGCCTGTTCTCCCGAACCAGTCGAGGCCGGGGAGGGCGAATACGCTTTGTCTCCCTATCGCCGGATATCAGAGGCGGAGTGGCGGCGACGGTTGGGCGACGCGGCCTGGAGCGTCATGCGGCGCGAGGGGACGGAGCGTCCCTACACCAGCCCGTTGAACAATGAACATCGGCGCGGCACGTTCGTATGCAGGGGGTGCGACCTGCCGCTGTTTCGATCCGGCTGGAAGTTCGATTCCCACACCGGTTGGCCCAGCTTCTATCAAGTCATAGCCGACAACATCGGCCGCAAGCGCGATTTCGCCATCGGCATTCCCCGCACCGAATACCATTGCGCCCGCTGCCTGGGTCATCAGGGGCATGTGTTCAACGACGGGCCGAGGCCGACCGGGCTGCGCTATTGCAACAACGGCGTCGCCTTGAAGTTCGTGCCAGCCTAGCGCCGGTTGGCGCGAATGGCGGAATCGACTGTCACGCCGAACCAGACCGCCGCGATGATGATCAGCAGGCCATAGTCATGGCCGGGCAGGAAGACCGGCGCGACTGCCGCCGCAATGACCAGCAGGGGGAACAGACCGGCCCAGACGGCGGTCGACGGCGTGGCCGTGTTGATCATCGCCCGCGGCTCAGGCCGTTTCATTACCCGCGCCATCCAGCCGTTCAGCGCCACGAACAGGACCGAACAGACCACGGCGCTGATCACATATTTCGTCGTATTGCCCGGCTCGCCGAAGAGCGCGGCCGTCATGACAAGAAGCATCAGGGCGACGCCCGTGCTGACGGCCAGCAGGATATTGGGTTCGATACGGTTCAAGACTTCACTTTCACATAGACGCCCGGCGCCGGCGCCAGGGGAGGGAGCGGACCCTTAGCAGGGTCGCGCGCCGGAATCCTGTCGCCCGAGCGTGCGTGCAACCAATCCGCCCAGTGCTCCCACCAGCTGCCGGGATGTTCGGCGGCGCCGGTCTGCCATTCGGCCAGGGTTTCTGGCAGGGCGGCGTTGGTCCAGTGCTGGTACTTCTTCGCCGCCGGGGCGTTGACGACGCCCGCGATATGACCCGACCCCGCCAGGGTGAAGGTGACGTCCTTGCTGCCGAACAGCCGCGCCGAGCGATAGACGGAGTTCATCGGCGCGATGTGATCCTCGCGGCTGGCTTGGAAATAGAGCGGGATCTTCACCTTGGACAGGTCCGCCGTCAGGCCGCCGATCTCGAACACGCCGCGCGCCAGGGCGTTGGCGCCGTACATCTGGCGCAAATAGGCCAGGTGTAGGGTCTTGGGCATTCGGGTCTGGTCCGCGTTCCAGAACAGCAGGTCGAAGGCCGGCGGATCCTTGCCCAGCAGATAGTTGCTGATGAAGAAGGACCAGATCAGGTCGTTGGAACGCAGGGCGTTAAAGGTCTCGGCCATGGCGGCGCCGGGCAGGACCCCGCCGGCCGCGTCCATCTGGCGTTCGATCTCGGCGATCCAGTGCTCGTCAGTAAACAGCAGCAGATCGCCGGCTTCGGCGAAGTCGTGCTGGGCGGCGAAGAAGGTGGCGGCTGAGACGCGTGTATCGCGCTTGGCCGCCATATGGGCGAGGCCGGCGCCGAGCAGGGTGCCGCCGATACAATAGCCGACGGCGTTCAACTGGTCGGCGCCCGACTGTTCCAGCGTCTTTTCGACGGCGCGATAGACGCCCTTTTCCAGATAGTCGTCGAAGCCGAAACCGGCCTTGTCCAGGTCCGGATTGACCCAAGAACAGACGAAGACGGTGAAGCCCTGGGCCGACAGCCAGCGGATCAGCGAATTGGTCGGCTGAAGGTCCAGGATGTAGAATTTGTTGATCCAGGGCGGGAAGATCAGCAGCGGAATCTTATGCTGGGTCTCGGTCGTCGGAGCGTACTGGATCAGCTCGAACAGTTCGTCGCGCCAGACGACCTGACCCGGGGCCGTGGCGATGTTCTCGCCGACGACGAACTTGCCGTAGTCGGCCTGGCTGATGCGCAGAGAACCTTGGCCGCGTTCCAGGTCGGCGGCGAAGTTCTGCATTCCCTTCACAAGGGATTCGCCACTGGTTTCCGCCAGGGCCTTCAGCGCGACTGGGTTGGAGGCCAGAAAGTTCGAGGGTGAGAAGGCGTCGGTCAGCAGGCGGGTGAAGAACTGGGCCCGGCGTTTGACCGCCGGATCGACGTCCTCGACCCCCGCGATCAGACCGTTCATCCAGTCCGAGGTCAGCAGGTAGGACCGCCGCATCATGTCGAACATCGGATTGTCCGACCAAGCGGGGTCTTTGAACCGTTTATCGGCGGGGGCGTCGGGCAGGGGTTCGCCGGCCGCCTGGCGGACCGTGCCGGTCCAAAGGTCCATGTATCGGCTGAACAGGTCCGCCTGGGCTTGGAACAGCTTCTCGGGCCGGGAAGCCAGACTGCTCATGACCGAGGTCATCGCAGGGGCCACGTTGAACGGGTCGGGCGATAGAGCCGCGGGACGGTCGGCCTGCGCCAGGGCGGCCTCGGCGAGCGCGCTTTGAGCCATCATCGCCGCCTTGGCCAGGTTTATGGACAAGGTTTCGAGCAACTGGGCCTGATCGCCGCCGAGCAAGGAGGCAGGGGCGGACTCTGCGGTCTTTGTGGCCGAGGCTTCGTCAGACCGGGCGGACGGCGATTCGCCCCCTGCGGCCGGCGCGGAAGAAGGAGAGGGCGTCTTCGCTCGGGGTGGGCGTGGTTTTGCGGATGTGGGGCGGCCGGGTTTGCGCGGAGTTTTGACTGCGGAAGGCGCGAGCGGCGCCGTCGGCTCCGGCTTGCTGGTTAGGACGGTCTTGGCCTTTGGGGACTTGGCTGTCGGCGGCGACTCACCGGAGGCCTCGGCCTTCGGACCTTTTTTCTTCGGAGCTTGGGCCATGGATTTCCTTCGCGTTCCTGAATGCGGAGGCCCGGTTCGACGCCTCGCCCTTCCGCACGGAGCGATGATGGCATAAGACCGACCCCGACATGAACGCGCACTTTCGAAAAAGGACGAGGCTGAAGGCTTCGTCGCTGTGTCTGGCGGCGCTGCCGGCGTTGCTGGGGGCCTGCGCGCCTTCGTTCGCGCCGAAGACTGATCCATCATCCCCCATTGCGCCGCGCGTTCAGGCTCTGGTTGACGCCAATCGTCATTATCCCAGCTGGGAGAATTTCCCGGCGGCTCCAGCGGACTTGCCCATACCGACCCAGGTCGCCGCCAATGTGCAAGCATTGGAAGGCCAGGGCGGAGCTTTGGGGGGCGAGGTCTCACGGATCGACTGGACCCTGAAGGACGCGGAAACCTTGGCGGCCGAGACCCGCGCCCAGGTGGAGGCCGTTCCGGTCTCGCCTGATTCCGTCCGCACCCAGGCCGAGATCGACGCCTTCGCCCAGAGCCTGCGCGACCGCGCCAAAGCCCCGCCTCCGGTCGATCGGCGCCCGGTTGAATGAGATTGTCGCCGGGGATCGAGAATCCCCGGATGATGCGCCGATGGCGGACGACGGCGGCTTCAAGATCGACAGCGTATTTCTGGGGGTGACCCAGTCTCTGTCCGGCCGCGTCTGGCGTCAGCGACCGGCCGAGGCGGCGACCATACGCGCTCATATGCAAGGCCTGGGACTGGACGAGCCGCTGGCGCGCGCCTTGGCTTCGCGGGGGGTGCGAGCCGACCAGGGCGCCGATTTCCTGACGCCAACCCTGCGCGCCCTGTTCCCGGATCCGTCCAGCTTCATGGATATGGACGCGGCGGCGGACGCAATCCTCGACGCCTTCCAGGCCAGCGCCAGGGTCCATGTGTTCGCCGACTATGATGTAGACGGCGCCGCCAGCGCGGCCCTGCTGGTGCGTTGGTTCCGCGCCATGGGGGCGGATCTGCCCATCTATGTCCCCGACCGGTTGACGGAGGGCTATGGCCCCAGCGCCAAGGCCTTCGACAGTTTGAAAGCGGCAGGCGCCGATCTGGTGGTTACGGTCGATTGCGGTGCAGCGGCGAACGAAGCCCTGGCCCATGCGGCGGCCATCGACCTGAAGGTCGTCGTCATCGACCACCATCTGATGCGCAGCGAACCGCCTAAGGCGTTGGCGGTGGTCAACCCGAATCGACCCGGCTGCAACTCGGGGCAGGGCAATCTGGCGGCCGCGGGCGTGGTCTTTGTTCTCCTGGCGGCGCTGAACCGTGAAGCGCGGCGGCGCGGCCTGTTCGCCGAGCGGCCAGAACCCGACATTCGCCAATGGCTGGATCTGGCGGCCCTGGGCGCGATCTGTGACGTCACGGCCTTGACCGGGTTCAATCGCGCCCTGACGGGGCTGGGCCTGAAGGTCATGAGCGACTGGAAGAACCCCGGCCTGCGCGCCCTGCTGGCTGCAGCCGGCGCCGAGGAAGGCCCGGCCAAGAGCAATCATGCCGGCTTCATCCTGGGGCCGCGCATCAATGCCGGCGGACGCATTGGTCGGTCCGATCTGGGCGCGCGCCTGCTGTCGACCGATGACCCAACAGAGGCGCAGGCCCTCGCACTGGAATTGGACGCCCTGAATCTTTCGCGCCGCGAGGTCGAGCGCGCCGTCACCGAGGCGGCTGTCCGTCGGGTCGAGGCGACCGGCGCCCACGCTGACGATTCGGCGCTGGTCGTCGTGTCGGGCGAGGACTGGCATCCCGGTGTGGTGGGCATCGTCGCCGGTCGCCTGCGCGAGCGGTGGCGCAAACCTGTCATCGTCGTCGGTATTGATCCGGTGACCGGACTGGGGAAGGGCTCCGGCCGGTCGCAGCTGGGCATGAATCTGGGGCGCGCAATTCAGGCGGCGTGGGAAGCGGGAATCCTCTTGGCCGGCGGAGGCCATGCGATGGCGGCCGGCCTGACGATGGACGGCGCGCGATTGGATGAGCTGACCGTATTCCTGAACGCGAGGCTGGCTGACGAACGGGTCGAGGCCGTGGCGATGGATGCGTTGGACATCGACGCCCTGATCGATCCCGGCGCAGCGACGCGCGCTCTTTTCGAGTCGTTCGAACAGCTGGCGCCCTTCGGTCCTGCCAATCCGGAGCCTGTCTTCGCCCTGAATGGAGTACAGGCGCGCGAACCGGTGCAGATGAACGGCGGCCATGTCCGCTGCCGGTTGGTGGGGCCGGACGGCGCCTCCGTGCGCGCCATCGCCTGGCGCTGCGCCGATCTGCCGACCGGGCAAGCGCTGTTGAGCGGGCAGGGCGGGTTGAACGTCGTGGGACGTCTGAAGGCGGACGACTGGAACGGTCGTCGAGGCGTGCAGTTCGAGATCGAGGACGTCGCCGATCCCCGCAGGGTTTGAACGGCGCCGCAACGCCTCGGAGCGTCGCAAAAAACTCGAAATCCACGCTTGCACCCGTCCGAGGGCGCGGCTATATCGCCGGCTCTCCCGCGCAGCGGTCCCTTCGTCTATCGGTTAGGACGTCAGGTTTTCAACCTGAAAAGAGGGGTTCGACTCCCCTAGGGACTGCCACGCGGGATGATGAAGGGCCGGGCCGAATGGCCGCCCTACCGGCCTAACCGCCTCTCCTGATGCTGCAAAGGCGAATTGGCCTACCGGCGGCGTTCGCGCGACACAACTGCAACGTTTCTGCTGAGAGGCGCAACTTTCTGTGCCTTTTCTGGATTTTGGCCTTTCCAAAGATTCACGGAACAGTGTTAAACGTAATCTGTTGTCCGTTAGAGGAGCGGACGGGGGTTTAAACTTGTCTGATTTCGATGGGATGGAAACGGCGGAGACCGTTCGTGTCGTCGGTCGCGTGAAATGGTTTGATCCGGCGAAGGGCTATGGCTTCATCGTTCCGGACGATCCGACGCTGACTGAGCTGCGTGACGTTCTTCTCCACATTAGCAGTCTGCGTGATACCGGCCGTGATACGGCTGATGAAGGCGCGCCGATTACCTGTGCTTGCGTGAAGCGGGCCAAGGGGTGGCAGGCGGTCGAGATTCACGAGCTTGGGGCGGGAGAAACGAGCGTGGTCGCACGCCGCCCCATGCCCGTGGCTGTTCCGCAAGCGCCCTGTCCCGACGTGGACGGGACACTCGAATCTGCAATCGTCAAATGGTTCAACCGAACCAAGGGCTACGGATTCGTCGTGCGAGACCGTGAACCGGGCGATATCTTCGTTCATATCGAAACCCTGCGTCGCTGCGGCCTTGACGATCTGGTGCCGGGCGATGTTGTTCAGGTGCGGTTCGCCAGTGGTCCCAAGGGCCTGGTGGTTGCTGAAATCAGACCGGGCGGCTGATCGATTCGCCCAAGGGACGGGCGTATGATCGACGCGAAGAGACGTTTTCTGATAGCCGGCTTTGCGGTCCTCGCGCTTGCGGGATGCGCCGCCAAAGCCCCGGAAGGCCCGAATGGCGAAGCCCTTCAAAAGCTCGCCGTCGTCACGGCCTCAGGTGAGCACACCTTCTGGGTCGAGATTGCGGACGAGGAGCCTGAGCGCCAGCGCGGCCTGATGTTCCGGCCGCCTCTGGAAGCTGACCGCGGCATGTTGTTCCAATGGCCGGGCGAAGCGCCGCGCGAGCAGAGCTTCTGGATGCGCAATACGCCCAGTTCGCTGGACATCCTCTATATCGACCCGCATGGGCGGATCGTCTCGATCGCTTCCCACGCCACGCCCTTTTCCGAGGCGCCTATCCCTTCGAACGGGCCCGCCAACGGCGTGCTGGAACTGCGCGCCGGCCGCGCTGACGAGATCGGCGCCAAGCCCGGCGACAAGGTTTTGCATCCTTATTTCAAGCCTTGATTGCGGATTGCCTCGCGAAGTGCCAATAGAGCGCTCCGTTCGGTCCGGGGTGTAGCGCAGCCTGGTAGCGCATCTGGTTTGGGACCAGAGGGTCGGAGGTTCGAATCCTCTCGCCCCGACCAAGGAACGGCCGCTGGATTCCATGTCCGGCGCGCGTTATGGCAGGTCCACAGGACCTGCCGATCACTAGGGATTTCGCCATGCTCGCCCGCATCTACCGCCCGGCCAAGACCGCTATGCAGTCCGGCAAGGCCAAGAGCCGCGACTGGCGCCTTGAGTTCGAGCCGGCGTCGGCCCGTACGATCGATCCGTTGATGGGCTGGACCAGTTCTTCGGACATGAACGGCCAGGTGCGCCTGGCCTTTGATTCGAAGGAAGAGGCCGTCGCCTATGCTGAACGCCACGGCATTCCGTTCCGCCTGCACGAGCCGAATGAAGCCCCGACGATCCTGAAGGCCTACGCCGACAATTTCGCACCCAATCGCAAACAGCCCTGGACGCATTGACGCCCGGCTCGCTGCCGAGCGCCCTTAGCTCAACCGGATAGAGCACCCGCCTTCTAAGCGGACGGTTGCAGGTTCGAGTCCTGCAGGGCGCGCCATGTTTTGACGGCGCCGCTGAAAGCCACGCCATGACCGAATCAACGTCCTCCAGTATCGGCCAGATCCGCGTCGCGGCCCTTTACCGATTCGCCCTGATCGCAGACGTCGGCGTGGCGCAGGCGCGTTTGCAGGCTGTCTGTGAGGGCGGTGGGGTGAAGGGGACGTTGCTGGTTGCAGCTGAAGGGTTGAACGGCACCATAGCGGGGCCTGAAGCGGGTGTTAAAGCCGTCTTGGCCGAGGTGCGCGACATGGCCGGCTTCGCCGATCTGGACGTGAAGTACGCCTGGACCGGCGAGATGCCGTTTTTGAGGATGAAGGTCCGGATCAAGCGCGAGATCGTCACCATGGGGCAACCGGATCTGGATCCGGCCCGGCAGGCTGGCGTCTATGTCGCGCCGCAGGACTGGAACGCTCTGATCGCCGATCCGACCACTCTGGTGATCGACACTCGCAACGACTACGAGGGCGAGATCGGCGCCTTTGAAGGCGCGGTGCAGCCGAACACTCGCAGCTTCCGGGACTTCCCCGACTGGTTCCGCACCGAGGGGCGCGCCCTGTTGGACGAGAGACAGCCCAAACGCGTCGCCATGTACTGCACCGGCGGCATTCGCTGCGAGAAGTCGACGGCCTTTCTGAAGGCCGAGGGGGTGGAGAATGTCCATCACCTCGAGGGGGGGATCCTGCGGTATCTGGAAGAAGTCGAGCCGGGCGACAGCCTGTGGCAGGGCGACTGTTTCGTCTTCGACGAGCGGGTTTCAGTCGGTCATGGGCTGGTTCAGGGCGATCACACCCTGTGCCGGGGATGTCGCATGCCTTTGGACGCCGAGGGGCGGGCCTCTCCCCACTTTATCGAGGGCGTCTGCTGCGACCGCTGCCGCGACACCCGCGACGACGCCCAGCGGCTCCGCTACGCTGAGCGGCAGAGGCAGATCGAACTGGCCCGCCGGCGCGGCGAGACCCACCTGGGCCGCAGCGATTCGGCCTGAAGCCCTATTTGGCCGGCTGCTGATAGACGACGCGGCAGTCGCCATCGATGGTCGTGTAGCGGTTGTTGGCGGCGTCCACGAAAGAGATGCGACCGCCGTCGTCATATTCGACCTTGCCGGTGGACCGCCCCTTGAAGTTCTCGACCCCATAGGTCCAGCAGGTGATATCCGCCGGCGTGTCGCCCCAGGTCGCGTCGTTGCGCGCGCGTTTGCTGTCAGTGCAGGCGACGGTCGTCGCGACCAGCGTAAGGGCGAGGGCGACTTTAGATAAGCTATTCATCCGAACAGGTTCGCATGATCGCAGCGCAGGCGGAAGCGGCGGGATTCGAACACCCCTATACTGCCCTCCGTGATCCTCCACAGGGCCTGGCTTTTAGGCCTTATGGGCACTGGCCTTTCTCCACCTATCTCCAGCGACCTTGCTCCACATCGGCGGGTCGAACTTAGGGCGGGACTTAGGGTGGCGACCGATCCTGTCGTTGGCCTATGTTCTCTTTTCGTTCTTTAGGAGCAATGGCGCGCGAGATCAACAGATTGACGACCTTGGAGGTGCGTTACCAATAGGACAGCAATGACGATCAGCGCCGTCTTCATGTCAACCTCGCCCACCCGTCGCTCCCTTGGGATCAGCGTTGTCCGAATTCGGTCAAACTCGCAATTCTGGTCAGTTCCTAGCAGCAGCGACTATCGGAGCCAGTTGCTTGCCTGCCCAGGTCGCGACAGATGGCGCGCAAGTCACGATAAACACCGAGAATACGAAAACTCCGAACACAGATAGGACGCCTGCAATCATCTGCTGGACGCACCAGAAGGCGACTTTTAGCCAGCCAGACGGTGCGAGATCTTGGGCGAGCTTTTGATGCCTGTATCGTTTTAAGGCGATAAGAGCGTTTGTTCGCTGGTTTTCTAAGTCATCCTCACAGAACTCATCCCAGAGATGGGTTGTCTGGTTCTCGTTGGCGGCTGTGAGTGGTTGGTTATGCAAAAAGTCCGCCTCGGACTGCCAACACGAGCGAGTGTACTCGCCAACCTGAACGAGCCACTCTACATATTCGTTGTCGTCGTAGGCACCCAGAAGGCGCAGGCGTACGGTCGGGTAGTCAACCTTCGCTTGGCCTGCAGCAGTTGGTTTCGCGCTTTTTCCCCCGATTTTAGGCAAGCTACGCGGCTTCCTTAACCCGACGTTTTATGGCTTCTTGAGCTCGAACTTCGGCGGCCCATTCGCCCCTGGCTTCCAAGGCGGCGCGAGCCCCCTGAGATGCGCCATGCATAGCTGACTGTTGATCTTTGGAGAGCACGTCGACCACTCGAACATGGCCGTTCAAAAGGTTGCCGAGGCGGCTGAGGACCTGTGTCACTGCTCGTTCCATTGTGTCAAAGACCGAAGTGCGCATAGATGGACCAACGTTCTTTCATGTCAATGGCTCCACTCTGGGCGAGATTTTGGGCTGACATGCGGCGGTGTTGGGGCAACTCGGTCACGTTCCATAACTTGTGCTCCAGTGTTGGATGGCACACCAGCATTTGTGGTTTGGTTAACGTCGGTCTCCGAGTCGTGTAAATCCATTCACAGGCTTATCCACATGGATATTAAGGGATCTACAGACGTCATTCGCTGTAGGGCTCAACCTCCAAGCCCCAATCCTGAGCCATGCGGTGGAACATCGCTTTAGCGTGGGCCTCAGCTTCGGCTTCGTTGGGGGGCAGGAAGAACTGCTTCACGTAGGCCTGGGGGCCCTGGAGCTTCTCTTCACGGGCGAAACGTTCCGAGAACCAGCCAGTGTATCAGCGCAATGTCGCCGTCTGCACCGTCGACGGCCGCGACCTGAGCGGGCTGCTCGTTCGTGAAGGCCTAGCTATCAGCGAGAACAACTATGGCGATCCGTACCGCAGGGAAGAAAACGCGGCCCGCCGGGAGAAGAAAGAGATCTGGAAATGAGCGCGGCGAACGACAACGGGTTCAAGCTGGCCTACTCTATTGCGGAGGCAAGCAAGGCGATGAGCCTGAGCGAGGCGACGATCTACGCCATGTTGGCAGACGGGCGGCTCGAGCGCCGCAAGATCGGACGGAGGACAGTTATCCCCAGAAGTTCGCTCGAGGCTCTTTTGGCCAGTCCGGACGACGCTGCTTAGGGCGGATCGTCCGAACGCCCAGCAAATCCAGTGCTGACGGAAAGCTCCGGCGGAAGCGGTGGGATTCGAACCCACGGACGGCTCTCACCGTCGCTGGTTTTCAAGACCAGTGCCTTAAACCACTCGGCCACACTTCCTTGCCGGATCGCCCGGTCGGGCGGACGCCATAGCAGGGGAAGGGCGCGTTAACCAAAGCGGAAATGTCTTCGGTCATCCTCTTTTTTGGACGATTGTGACGAGGCGTACCGATGCGAGTTGGACAATGGGTGCGGAGCGGCCTGATTTTGGGGCTGTTCTCGCTGCTGGCGGCCTGTTCGACGTTTGGCGGCGGGCGGGGCGGCGGAGCCGTGCCGGTGGTCAAGGATCCGGCGCCGATCGTGTCGGGGACGATGCGCCCCTATCAGGTGCGCGGGCGGTGGTACACGCCCAAGGAACAGCCGGACTATGAGGAGGTCGGTCTGGCCTCCTGGTATGGCGACGCCTTCAACGGGCGGCCGACCTCGACCGGCGAGCGGTTCGACATGAGCCAGCTGACCGCCGCGCACAAGACCTTGCCGCTGCCCGGTCTGGTGGAGGTCACCAATCTGGAGAACGGACGGCGGATCGTCGTGCGGGTCAATGATCGCGGGCCGTTCGTCGATGGGCGGATCATCGATCTGTCGCGCGGGGCGGCGCAGGAGCTGGACATGCTGCGTCAGGGCGTGGGCCGGGTGCGGGTTCGCTACCTTGGACGGGCGCCGAGGTTGGGCGGAGGGACGGTGCTGCGGGCTGAGGCGCCGCCGCCGGCGCAATCCACCACGGCGAGGCCGTATCAGCCCGCGTCCCAGGCAGCGCCTGTCGAAGCGAGGGCGGTCGTGAGTGGAAGCGGCTCTTACTGGGTTCAGGCCGGATCGTTTTCCGATCAGGCGGCGGCGCGGCGAATCGCCGAGCGGCTGGGCGCGCGGGCGACCGTGGACGCCAGCAGCGGCGGTTATCGGGTTCTGGTCGGGCCCTGGATCGACGCCAATGCGGCCGAGACGGCCCGTCAGGCGGTCGTGGCGCGCGGATATGCGGACGCTCTGTTGATATCCGGCGGCTAAGGCTTGCCTCCCGCGCCGCGGTCGCCATTGTGCGCCCGTGACCCGTGGAAAATTCATCAGCTTCGAAGGCGGCGAGGGCGCCGGCAAGTCGACTCAGGTCGGCCGGCTGGTCGAGCGACTGCAAAACCTCTTGGGCGATCGCCAGGTGGTGCGGACGCGCGAACCGGGGGGATCGAAGGGGGCGGAGGTGATCCGCAACCTGGTCGTGGCCACCGAGGCTGAGCCCTGGTCGGCGATGACCGAGACCTTGCTGATGTACGCCTCGCGCTCGGATCACCTGGAGCGGACAATCCGGCCGGCGCTGGACGCCGGCGACTGGGTGGTGTGCGACCGGTTCGCCGACAGCAGTCGAGCCTATCAGGGCGCCGGCGGGGGCGTGGCCCAGAGCTTTATCGAACAGATCGATGCGGGCGTGGTCGGGGACGACCAGCCGGACCTGACCCTGGTGTTCGACCTGCCGGTCGAGGTGGGGCTGGAGCGGGCGTTCGGGCGAGGCCAGTTCGAGACGCGGTTCGAGTCCAAGGGCCTGGAGTTCCATCAGCGACTGCGCGAGGGCTTCCTGCGGATCGTCGAGGCCCATCCTGAGCGGTGTTTGCTGATCGACGCCGTGGGATCGCAGGACGAGGTTGAGGCGCGGGTCTGGCAGGCGGTTCAGGACCGGCTGCTGTGAGCGACGACCATCCCCGCGACCGGTTCGACCTGGTTCCCGATGCGGCGGCGGAAGCGGCCTTTCTGGACGCCTGGGAGCGGGGGCGGCTGCACCACGCCTGGCTGTTGTGCGGGGTCGAGGGGACGGGCAAGGCGACCTTCGCCTATCGCGCGGCGCGGCGGCTGCTGGGTGCGGCGGCCGATCCGGCGCGCGGGCCGCTGGGCGCGCGGCGCGAGGATCCGGTCAGCCGGCTGATCTCGGCCCAGTCCCATCCCGACCTGCTGGTGCTGGAACGGCTGGTCGAGGGCGGCAAGACCAAGAAGTCGATCTCGGTCGATCAGTCGCGCGACCTGCCCGAGTTCTTCTCCAAGAGCCCGTCCCAGGCCCAGCACCGGGTGGCGATCATCGATGCGGCGGACGATCTGAACATCAATGCGGCCAACGCCTTGCTGAAGGTTCTGGAGGAGCCGCCCGAGCGGGGCGTGCTGTTCCTGGTGACCCACGCCCCTGGGCGGCTGCTGGCCACGATCCGTTCGCGCTGCCGGCGGCTGAGCTTCCCCATATGGACGCCGGAGCGGCTGGAGACCCTGGTGCGAAACCGGACGGGGGCGGAGCCGGAGGAGGCCGAGCACGCGGCGGCCATGGCGGGGGGATCGCCGGGCGCGGCCCTGGCTCTGGCGTCGGGGGCGACCTTCGAGATGGATCAACTGGCGCGGCGCTGGGTCGAGGGCGATGTGGACCGGGCCGAGGCCCTGGCCATCGCCGACAAGTTCCGGGGCGCGGAGGGCCAGGAGCGGTTCGAGACCCTGATGGACCGGCTGATCGCGGCGGTGCGGATGCGGGCCTTGAGCAGTCCGGCCGGCGCAGGCAATCGCTGGGCCGAGCTGTGGGAGCGGCTGCAGCCCTTGCCGGAGCGGGCGGCGGGGCTGAACCTGGACAAGGCCGATGTGCTGGCCGGGGCGCTGGCGGACTTAAGGCGGGTGCAGGCCCAGCAAGAGCGGATGGGCTGATGCTGATCGACAGCCATGTGAACCTGCACGCGCCCCAGTTCGACGAGGACCGGGACGACGTGATCGCCAGGGCGCGTGAGGCCGGGGTCGGTCTGATGGTCGAGATCTCGGACAAGCTGACCACATTCGAGGCGACCCATGGGATCGCCATGGCGAACGACGACATCTGGTGCACGGTCGGGGTCCATCCGCACGAGGCCAAGGATGCGGCGGAGCTGACGGCGGCGACCCTGATCGAACTAGCGCAGCGGCCCAAGGTGGTGGGGATCGGCGAGTGCGGTCTGGACTTCCACTATGACTTCAGCCCGCGCGAGATCCAGGCGGCGGTGTTCCGCCAGCATGTGGCGGCGGCGCGGGAGACGGGCCTGCCGCTGGTGATCCATACCCGCGAGGCGGATGAGGTCATGGGGGCGATCCTGAAGGAGGAGCACGCCGCCGGGCCGTTCAAGATGCTGATGCACTGCTACACCAGCGGGGTGGAACTGGCGGGAATCGCTGCGGAACTGGGGGCGTGGTTCTCGGTCTCGGGCATCGCCACCTTCAAGGCGGCCGAGGATGTGCGGGCGGTGATCCGGGACATGCCGGCCGAGCGTATAATCGTCGAGACCGACTGCCCTTATCTGGCGCCCATCCCGCATCGGGGGCGGCGCAACGAGCCGGCCTATATCCGCCATGTGCTGGACAAGCTGGCCGAGATCCGAGGCTGGAGCGCCGAGGAGGCGGATCAGAGAACCACCGAGGCCTTCTTCGGCCTCTTTGACCGGATACCGAGATCGGCATGAGCTTCGAAGTCGTCATCCTGGGCAGCGGATCCTCGGGCGGGGTGCCGCGGGGCGACGGCGACTGGGGCGTGTGCGACCCGGCCGAGCCGAGGAACCGGCGGACGCGCTGCTCGATGCTGGCGCGCAAAACGGGGCCGGAGGGGATGACCAACATCCTGATCGACACCTCGCCGGATCTGCGCGAACAGATGCTGGCCTCGGGGACCCGGCATGTGGACGCGGTCCTCTATACCCACGACCATGCGGACCAGACCCACGGGATCGACGACCTGCGGACCTTCGCCACGCGGGCGCGCAAGCGGATCCCGGCCTGGATGGATGAGGCGACGCTGAACTCCCTGTCGCACCGGTTCGACTATATCTTCGAGAGCAAGTTCGGCTATCCGCCGCTGCTGGACGCCCAGCTCATCCCGCCGCACGGGACGGCCTGGTCGGTGGAGGGGCCGGGGGGCGCGATCCCGGTCGTGACCTTCGATCAGGGGCACGGGCCGATCCGGTCGGTCGGCTATCGGCTGGGCGACATGGCCTATTCCAGCGACGTGTCGGACCTGGACGAGGCGGCGATCCGCGCGGTGGCCGGGTGTCAGGTCTGGATTGTCGACGCCCTGCGCTACACCCCCCATCCGACCCATGCCCATCTGGACCGGACGCTGGAGTGGATTGCGGCGGCGGACGTCGAGCGGGCCGTGCTTACGAACCTGCATATCGACATGGATTACAAGGAACTGTCGGCGATTGTTCCGGCCAATGTCGAGGTCGGGTTCGACGGCTGGACCTGCATGATCGGCTGAGTTTTGGCAGGCCTGTCGTAAAAACAGGGTGACAAACCGCCAAACCGCCAAAGCGCATGCTGTGGCGTTAGGGTCCGCTGAGGCCCTTCGGTTTGGCGCGAAAACAGGGTGACAACCGTGCCAAAGGCGCCGAACGCGCCAGGGAGCGCCTGCTGTGGCGTTGATGGGGGGGGACGGCGCAGGCGGACTGCGGCGCGCGCCCGATGTCAAAGACCGGACGACGAGGCTAACACAGTCTGGAGGCGTGGTTGGTCGATGGCCGTCTGGGCGCGTTAGGGTGTTGAAATGATTAGGTTCAGTTCGCCAAATTAGGAGAGATGACCTTCGTTTGCCTTCCCTGGTTCATCTATACGAACCGCTCTCCTCACATTTTCATTCAGCAGAGCTGCGCTGGAAAGCGGACGTGCCGGACGTCCGTTCGGGGTGGATTTCGGTTCCAGGATTTCGGCGCCGAAAGCGGACGTCTGGCCTCAGACTGCGAAGGGGTTTCCATCGACGTCAGCATTGGGCGGCACGGACAGTCGCGAGGCTCCGACCGGAATCGCGCCTGAGTAAACCATGGTGGACGGGCGTACCGCGCCGCCGCAGCCATAGTCGAGGTTGGACTGTTGGTAGAAGTCCGCCTTGGTACGGGCAATCTTTCTATTGAGCCCTTACGCCAGTGTAGACGTTTGCCCCGCGAAACAGGCTGAACCCTGTGACAGCGCCTTCATCGCCGCGTTCGAAGCGGATCGACATGTCCTGTGCCGTCATGAAGAACGCCGTCTGCGACTCGGCGAACATCTCCATAGGTTTGGCGCCGAACAGATCGCTCTGGAAGTGCAGGCGATCACCTGCGGCTATGATGTGGACCGGTTGGTCTAGCAGCAGATAATCGCCAGCATACTGGCTGTTCAGTGTCGCATCGCCAGGTACCGCAACCTTCTCGATGGCCTGGAATTCGGGCCACCCGTATTCCTCGGCGATACTGCCGAGGATTTCGGCGATCAAAGCCGCCCCGTTGTCACTATTGGTCATCACGACCACGCCTTGGCCTGATTGCGTGTAGCCGTAGAGTTGAGAACGAAACCCTTTTGTGCCGCCGCTGTGACCGAAACTTGTGCTGGCACCGAGATCTTCAACGTAGAATCCGAGACCGTACTGGCCCAGCCCGCGTGTCAACATCAAAGACGCCAGGCTGTGGGGGAGGATGCTTCCTGAGGCGCCAGCCTCCGCCTGCTGGACGGCGATTACGACGCGCGCGAGATCACTCGGCGTACTCCACAAACCTGCCGCGGCGGATTCCGGATAGACGCGCCACTGACCTGGGACGGCTCGGCCATCGCTTTCGTAAGCCGTTGCCGCGAAGGCGCGTGATCCAGGGGGCAACATGGGGGCAAACGTACTTTGGCTCATCCCAAGTCGATCGAGAACTTCGGTTTGCATGTATCGTTCGAAAGGAGACCCGCTGGCTTCTGTCATCATCAGCTGGACGATTTCGTATCCGCCCCCTGAATATCGCCAGGTGCTGCCGGGGATGAGGTCAACCCGGACGGGTTCGGAGTTGGCCGGCGCGACACCGTCCAGTGTCTGCTCCAGTGTCGGCGCTGCCTCATCCTGCGCATACCCGTTGTAGCCATGCACAGTCATGCCGGCGCTGTGGTTGAGCAGCATGCGCAGGGTGACCGCCCTGGTCTGCGTGAACTCGTTTTCCGGAATTTTCCATGAGACGAGTTGGCTATTGGCATCCTCATCGAGGATGAGTTTGCCCTGTTCAGCCAAGCGCAAGGCTCCGATGGCAGCAACCGACTTGCTGATCGAACCTGCCTGGAACAAGGTGTTGACCGTCGCCGGGTGGTCGCCTGCGGCGTCGGCCATGCCATAGGCCCGTGCCCACTCTACCTGGTCGTTGTTGATTACCGCGATGCTGACGGCCGGGACCTGATGGAAGGCCATGCGATCCTTCAGCGTCATCTTCTGACCTTGTGCACCCCTTATGACGACAGGCGTGGTGAGCCCTCGCTCGACACGGTCGATCCTTTCATGGATGGCAAGCCGTTCGGCTTCGTTGGAAGGCGGCGGTGAAGTTGATTGAGCCTCTGCGCTCACACTCCACAGCATCAGCGTCGTGCAAGGCACCAACAAGTGTTTGAGCATCGAAGTCTCACCAAGACGGTCGGGCAGAATCGGTCCGCGCAGTTACACAAGCATCGCCCGACGACAAGGTTGAGGTCTAGGTTCAACAGCGGACGTTCGGAAAGTCCGCAACGGGTCGGGAACCGTCTTGGGCTAGAGCGTGATTCCTTCACACGGAACCGTATCCTGAGTTGACGAGGTAGTTCGCACATTCGGCGGGGCTGAAGAGATTGATGATCTCTCCGGCCTTTCGCCACGTGGCTTCAATGGTTCTGGGCTGGGCGTTGCGCATGAGGTGTTTGAGCTTGGCGAAGACCTGTTCGATGGGGTTCAGGTCGGGGGAGTAAGGGGGCAGGAAGATCATGTGTGCGCCTTTGGCCCTGACAGCGGCGCGGGCGGCCTTGCCCTTGTGACTGCCGAGGTTGTCGAGGACGACGACGTCGCCAGGCGACAGGGTCGGAGCCAGTATTTTCTCGATGTAGACGAGGAAGATCGCACCGTTGATCGGACCATCGATAACCCAGGGCGCGTCGATCCGGTCATGGCGCAGGGCGGCGATGAAGGTCAGGGTTTTCCAGTGACCGAAGGGCGAGTGGCCCTTCAAGCGTCGCCCCCTCGGCCCCCAGCCGCGCAAGGGCGCCATGTTGGTCTTGACCCAGGTCTCGTCCAGGAACACCAGTCGCGACGGGTCGATCCGCCCCTGATGCGCCTTCCAGCGTGCGCGGCGGCGCGCGACGTCAGGCCGGGCCTGCTCCTCAGGCAGCAGTGTTTTTTTTGAAGCTCAGTCCTTCAGCGTGCACGAACACCCACACCGCTCGAGGGCCGGTCTTGATCCCGCGCGCGGCAAGTTCGGCCGTCAGTCCTCTGAGCGTGAACGGCCCTGAGGCGATGCGGGTGCGCAGCCATTCGGCGCAGTCTCCTGACAGCGTGCGAGGCTTGTGGCCGCCGACCTGGCCCGGCGCCACCGAACCTGTCTCTCCAACTCGCTTCGTCCACTTGGACACGCAAGACGGACTGATCCGAAGCGCCGCCGCGATCTCCCGGTGTGTCTCGCCCTCCGCCTTACGCGCCAACGCTCGCTCACGAAGATCCATCGAATAAGGAGCCGTCATCCGGGCTGGCCTCCCATCCAGCACGGATGTTGAATCAGATCACCGCAAACTTGGGAATCCCGATTCCGTCAAAGCGAGCCATGCTCTAGCGGCCGGAAAGCCGACTTTCGAGCGCGCGCTGAATGTCGCGTTTGGGGCCGACAGTGAATGACCGATTTGGCGTATTGCGTAACTGTTGGACCGGCGAGCAAGGCAGTATGCCTTCCGCCTGATGCGGCATTCGGCGAAACTCGACTGGGGGGGTGAAGTCTGCTCCACGCCCTCTGACGAGGTCCGGATTGTCACACGATGGTGGCGATGCGCCGCCTTTTGGCTACGCCGTCCCCTTCGCGACCATCGACCGGGCGACGGCTTCGGCCACCTTGATGCCGTCAACGGCGGCCGACAGGATCCCGCCGGCATAGCCGGCCCCTTCGCCGGCAGGGAAGAGGCCGCGCACGTTCAGGCTCTGGAAGTCGGCGCCGCGGGTCATTCGGATCGGGGATGAACTGCGGGTTTCGACGCCCGTCAGAACCGCCTGGGCGTCGTCGTAGCGGGCGATCTTGCGGCCGAAGACGGGCAGGGCCTCGCGCATGGCGGCGATCACATAGTCGGGCATCAGGGGCGCCAGGTCGGTCGGGCGGACGCCCGGCTTATAGCTGGGGACGACCTCGCCCAGCGCGGTCGAGGCGCGGCCCGCCAGGAAGTCGCCGACCAGCTGGCCCGGCGCGAAATAGTCGCCGCCGCCGGCCACATAGGCGCGGGTCTCCAGCTCCCGTTGCAGTTCGATGCCCGCCAGCGGATGGTCGCTGGGATAATCCTCGGGCGAGATGCCGACCACGAAGCCGGAGTTGGCGTTGCGCTCGTTGCGCGAATACTGGCTCATGCCGTTGGTCACGACGCGGCCCGGCTCGCTGGTGGCCGCGACCACCGTGCCGCCCGGGCACATACAGAAGCTGTAGACGGTCCGGCCGTTTGAACAGTGGTGCGAGAGCGTATAGGCCGCCGCGCCAAGATCGGGGTGGCCGGCGCAAGGACCGAACATGGCCTTGTCGATCCACGACTGCGGATGCTCGATGCGGAAGCCGATCGAGAACGGCTTGGCCTCGATATGGACGCCGCGCTCGTAGAGGGTCTGGAAGGTGTCGCGCGACGAATGGCCGATGGCGAAGACCACGTGGTCGGCCTCAAGCGTCTCGCCGGTGTGCAGGCGCACGCCCCGTAGGGCGCCCTTGTCGAGATCGATGTCGGTGACCCGGTGCTCGAAGCGGTACTCGCCGCCCAGCCGTTCGATCTTCTCGCGCATGGCCTCGACCATGGTCACCAGGCGGAAGGTGCCGATGTGCGGGTGGGCCTCGGTGAGGATTTCCTCCGGCGCCCCGGCCGCGACGAATTCGGTCAGCACCTTGCGGGCCAGGAAACGCGGATCCTTGATCTGGCTGTAGAGCTTGCCGTCGGAGAAGGTGCCCGCGCCGCCCTCGCCGAACTGCACGTTGGATTCCGGGTCCAGCTTGCCTTTCCGCCACAGGCCCCAGGTGTCCTTGGTCCGCTGCCGAACCACCTTGCCGCGGTCGAGGATGATCGGCTTGAACCCCATCTCGGCCAGGATCAGCCCGGCGAACAGGCCGCACGGCCCGGCCCCGATCACGACCGGCCGAAGGCGCTCGGTCTTGGGCGCAACAGCGACAGGGCGATAGGCGACGTCTGGCGTCGGCGCCACGTGCACGTCGTCCGCAAGGCGGGCCAGCACCGCTGATTCATCCCTCACCTCGACGTCAAGGATATGGACTTTCAGAATCGCGGACTTCCGGCGGGCGTCGTGCGCCCGCTTCCATATCGACCAAGAGATAAGATCGTGCGGCGGCACGCCCAGGCGGGCGGCGATCGCGGCGGGCAAGGCCTCCGGCGGGTGGTCGAGGGGCAGTTTGAGTTCTGACAGGCGCAACATCCGGGGCGTTCTAGCCGGTCGAGTCTTTGGATCCTAGGTGCAAGGCCTAGGATGACGGGTGTTGGGTGTTGGGCGCGGGCGTGGCCGTCCCTTTTAATCCGCTCCCGACCTATGCCCCTTCCAGTCGAACAGCTCTTCCAGCACCTGAACCGCCTGGCCGCGTTCGGAGGTCAGGTCGGGGTCGCGGTTCAGGATCAGGCGGGCGTCGTCGGCGGCGGCCAGCATCAGGGCGCGGTGGCGGATCGGGTCGGCGAAGCGGTAGGCGGGGAAGCCGCTCTGTTTCAGGCCCAGGGGGTCGCCGCCGCCGCGCAGGCGGAAGTCTTCCTCGGCGATGACGAAGCCGTCTTCGGTGCGGCGCAGGGTTTCGAGCCGTTCCTTGGCCGTTTCTCCGAGGGCGCCGTCCTGGCCGCCGTACAGCAGGATGCAGGAGCTGGCCTTTGAGCCGCGACCGACGCGGCCGCGCAGCTGGTGCAGCTGGGCCAGGCCGAAGCGGTCGGCGTGTTCGATGACCATGATGGAGGCGTTGGGCACGTCGACCCCGACCTCGACCACCGTGGTGGCGACCAGCAGGGGGAGGCGGCCATCGGCGAAGTCGGCCATGACGGCCTCACGCTCGGCGCCGGGCATCTGGCCGTGGGCGAGGCCGACCGCGACGCCCAGCAGGCGGCGCAGATCGTCGGCGCGGTCGACGGCGGCGGCGAGGTCTATGGCCTCGGATTCGGCGACCAGGGGGCAGATCCAATAGGCCTGGGCGCCGGCGTCCAGCGCCGTCTTCAACCGGGCGGCGACCTCGCCGATGCGGGCCAGGGGGACGACGGCGGTGGTGACGGGGGTGCGGCCCGGCGGCTTCTCCATCAGGCGGCTGACCTCCAGCTCGCCGTACTGGGTCAGTTCCAGGGTGCGGGGGATGGGGGTGGCCGACATGGTCAGCAGGTGGACGGCGCCGATGCGCGGATCGCCCTTGGCCTGGAGCCGCTGGCGCTCGCTGACGCCGAACCGGTGTTGTTCGTCGATGACGGCCAGGGCCAGGCGGTCGAAGCGGACGGCGTCCTGGAACAGGGCGTGGGTGCCGATGGCGACCTGGGCGTGACCTGACGCCAGGGCGGCCAGCTTCTCGCGCCTCTGGCCGTTGGTGTCGCGGCCGGTGAGCAGGACGGAGGCGACGCCGGCCGCCTCCAGCAGGGGGCCGAGCTTTTCGTAATGCTGGCGGGCCAGGATTTCGGTCGGGGCCATCAGGGCGGACTGGAAGCCGCTGGAGGCCGCGTCGGCCAGGGCCAGGGCGGCGACGGCGGTCTTGCCCGAACCGACGTCGCCCTGAAGCAACCGGCCCATCTGTTTGCCGGAGGCCAGGTCGCGGCGGATTTCGGCGACGGCCTGGGCCTGGGCGTTGGTCAAGGTGAAGGGCAGGGCCTGGAGCAGGTGTGAGGAGGCGGCGCCGGGCGCGATGATGGCCGAGGGCTTGATTTCGCGGGCGCGGCGACGGCGGGCCAGGGCCAGTTGGTGGGCCAGGAATTCGTCATAGGCCAGGCGTTGGCGGGCGGGGGCGTCGGGCGTCAGGTCCAGCTCGCCCGCCGGGGCGTGCAGGGTGTCCAGGGCGGCGCGCCAGCCCAGCCAGTTCTGCTTCTTCAGCCAGGCGGGGTCCTGCCATTCCGGCAGGTCGGGGGCGGCGGGCAGGGCGGTCTGGACCAGTTTGCGCAGCTGGCGCGAGGTCAAGCCCTGCGTCGCCGGATAGACGGGTTCGGAGGCGGGGATGTCGGCGGCCTTGTCCAGGGTGACGATGTCCGGGTGGACGATCTGGACCTCGCCGTTGAAGCGTTCGACCTTGCCCGAGACCAGCCGGGTCTCGCCGCGCGGCAGCAGCCGGTCGATATGCTGGGGCGAGCCGCCGAACCAGACCAGGTGAACGAAGCCGGTCGGGTCGCTGGCGCGGACCTTCAGCGGGGCGCCGGGGCGGCTGGGGACGAACAGGCGGTCGATGACGATCTCGAAGATCCCGACCTCGCCGTCCACGGCGGTCGCCGCCTCCATGGGCCGGCGGACGATGACGCCGGAGGGGCTGAGGAAGGCCAGGTCGCGCACCAGCGGCCCCGCCACCTTCTGCACCAGGGGCAGGGCGCGGGGGCCCACGCCCTTCAGGCTGGAGACCTCGGCGAACAGGGGAAAGAGAATCTGCGGACGCATCGCCGGGAACATAGCGTGACCATGACGGGTGGCGAAGTGGGCGAAGGAGCGCTATCTGCGCTTCTTCCATTTTAGGACGCTGAGGTTCGCCACGCGGTGGATCGCGGCTTGAACGTCCTTCAACCTTGCCGGGCCAGGATTGCTTGTGACCGAAATCCCCCAAGACGACAGTGGCGACCAGGCGGCGCTGGCCCGCAAGCAGCGGCTGGGCCGAATCCAGTTCCGGTCCTGGCGGCGCGGCTTCCGCGAGGCCGACATGGTGCTGGGCCCGTTTTCGGACCAGGTGGCGCCGACCCTGACCGACGCCGAACTGGACCAGCTGGAACTGCTGATCGACGAGGAAGACCAGTGGCTTTACGGCTGGATCATCGAGCGTGACCCGACCCCGCCCGAGTTCGAGACGCCGGTGATGGCCAAGGTGCGGGCCTTCATGCGCGAGCATGTGGCGGCCGAGGTCGGCAAAGGCATCGGCTGATGGATCAACAGGTCACTGTGCAGCACCGGACCGACGCCGATCTGGGCGGGGCGCCCGAGGGGCTGGACGCCCTGGTCGTCGCGGAGCGGATCAAGGCCAGCGGCGGGGTCGGCGTGTTTGTGGCGCGCGACTATCAGCGGTCGGGCGGGTTTGTTCAGGCGTTCCGCTTCTTCTCGCAAGACATAGAAATCCTGGAATATCCGGCCTGGGACTGTCTGCCCTATGACCGGCTGAGCCCGACGGCGGGGATCGCCGCCCAGCGGATGGCGACCCTGACGCGGTTGGCCCAGCGCAATCCGGGGGACGCGCCGGTTCTGGTGGTCACGACCGTCGGCGCGGCCATGCAGAGGACGCCGCCCAGGTCGGTGACGACCCAGGCGGGGTTCGAGACCAAGGTGGGCCGCGATCTGGATATCCAGGCGCTGGAGCGGTACTTCGCCGCCAACGGCTATGTCCGGGCCTCGACCGTGTCGGAGCGCGGCGAGTTCGCCGTGCGGGGCGGGGTGGTCGATGTGTACCCGCCGGGCTTCGAGGAGCCGGTGCGGCTGGACATGTTCGGGTCCGAGCTGGAATCGATCCGCACCTTCGACCCCGAGACCCAGAGATCGACGGGGCAGATGACGGCGGTGTCGCTGGCGCCCGTGTCGGAGGCCCTGCTGGACGCCGATGCGATCTCGCGCTTCCGCACCGGCTATCTGAAGCTGTTCGGGGCGCCGGGCGACGATCCCCTGTATGCGACCATCAGCGAGGGCGCGCGGCGTCAGGGCATGGAGCAGTGGCTGCCGCTGTTCTACGAGACGCTGGATTCGCTGTTCGACTATCTGCCGGACCAGGCCCAGATCTTCCTCGACAATCAGGCCGAGAGCGCGCGGGCCGAGCGGTGGGACCTGATCGCAGACGCCTATGAGGGGCGGACGGAAGCGGCGAAAACCAAAGGGCACGCGGCGGCCAATCGGGCGCTGCCGCCCCGGTCGCTGTATCTGGACGCCGGTGACTGGAACCAGGCGCTGGCCGGTCGCGCCGTGCGACGGTTCACGCCGTTCTCGGGCGGCGGCGAGGACGCGGGCGGTCGCCTGGGCCGGACCTTTGCGGCCGAGCGGGCGCAGGACAGCGTCAACCTGTTCGAGGCGGTGGCGGCCCATGCTGCGGCGCTGAAGGCCGACGGCAAACGGGTGCTGTTCGCCTCGTGGACCGAAGGCTCGTCTGAACGGCTGGCGACCATGCTGGCCGATCACGGCCTGGATCATATCGTCGCCGTGCGCGACTGGGCCGATGTGCTGGCCGCGCCGAAGGATCTGTATCTGCGCGGCGTCCTGCCGGTCGAGCATGGGTTTGCGACGGACGATGTCGCGGTCATTTCCGAGACCGACATCCTGGGCGACCGGTTGGCGCGGCCGCGCAAGAAGCGGCGGGCGTCGAACTTCCTGGCCGAGGCCTCGGCCCTGACGACCGGGGATCTGGTGGTGCACCTAGATCACGGCATCGGGCGGTATGAGGGGCTGAAGACGCTGGAGATTCAGCAGGCGCCGCACGACTGTCTGGAGCTGTTGTACGCCGGCGAGAGCAAACTCTATCTGCCAGTTGAAAACATTGACCTCCTGACCCGGTATGGCACCGACGCCGACGGGGTTCAGCTGGACAAGCTGGGCGGGGCCGGCTGGCAGGCGAGGAAGGCCAAGGCCAAGGAACGGCTGCGGGCCATGGCCGAGGGGCTTATTGCGCTGGCGGCCAAGCGGGCGCTGCGCGAGACGGACGCCGTCACGCCGCCGCCGGGCCTGTTCGCCGAATTCTGCGCCCGCTTCCCCTATGAGGAGACGGACGACCAGCTGAACGCCATCGGCGACGTGCTGGAAGACCTGGGCAAGGGCACGCCGATGGATCGCCTGATCTGCGGCGACGTCGGCTTCGGCAAGACCGAGGTGGCGCTGCGGGCCGCCTTTGTGGTGGCCATGACGGGGCAGCAGGTGGCTATTGTGGCGCCGACCACCCTGCTGGCGCGCCAGCACTACAAGACCTTCACCGAGCGGTTCGCCGGCTGGCCTGTGAAGGTGCGGCAACTGTCGCGGATGGTCGGGTCCAAGGAGGCGTCAGAGACGCGGGCGGGCCTGAAGGACGGCTCGGTCGAGATCGTCGTCGGCACCCATGCGGTGCTGTCCGAACAGGTCGGTTTCCGCGACCTGGGCCTGGTTATCGTCGACGAGGAGCAGCACTTCGGCGTCAAGCACAAGGAGAAGCTGAAGACGTTGCGCGCCGACGTCCATCTGCTGACCCTGACCGCCACCCCGATCCCGCGAACCCTGCAAATGGCCCTGTCGGGCATTCGCGAGATGTCGATCATCGCCACCCCGCCGGTCGACCGGCTGGCGGTGCGGACCTATGTGACGCCGTGGGACCCGGTGCTGGTGCGCGAGGCCCTGCTGCGCGAGAAATATCGTGGCGGCCAGGCCTATTATGTCGCGCCGCGCTTGAAGGACCTGCCGGCCATCGAGAAATTCCTGCGAGAGCAGGTGCCCGAGGTGAAATTCGTGGTCGGTCACGGCCAGATGTCGGCGACCCAGCTCGAGGAGGTGATGAGCGCCTTCTACGACGGGGAATACGACGTCCTGGTCTCGACCACCATCGTCGAGAGCGGGCTGGACATCCCGACGGCCAATACGCTGGTCGTGCACCGCGCCGACATGTTCGGCCTAGCCCAGCTGTATCAGATCCGGGGCCGGGTCGGCCGGTCCAAGGCGCGGGCCTTCGCCTATCTGACCACGGATGCGGTCAAGCCGATGACCCTGTCGGCCGAGCGACGGTTGCAGGTCTTGCAGTCGCTGGACAATCTGGGCGCCGGCTTCCAACTGGCCAGCCACGACCTGGACCAGCGCGGCGGCGGCAATCTGCTGGGCGACGAACAGTCGGGCCATATCCGCGAGGTCGGGGTCGAACTGTATCAGCAGATGCTGGAAGACGCGGTCGCCGAGCTGCGCGAGAAGGGCGAGGGGGCCACTGTGGATCGCGGCTGGTCGCCGTCGATCAATGTGGGCGCTTCCGTCCTGATTCCAGAGGAATACGTCCCGGACCTGAACGTTCGTCTGAGCCTGTATCGCCGCCTGTCCGACGCCGAACAGGCCGAGGATCGCGAAGCCCTGGCCGCCGAACTGATCGACCGGTTCGGGCCCCTGCCGGACGAGGCGCAGCAACTGCTGAAGATCGTCGGCATCAAGTCGAACTGCCGCCGCGCCTGTATCGAGAAAATCGACATCGGGCCGCGCGGGGCCGTGCTGACCCTGCGCGACAACAGCTTCCCCAATCCCATTGGATTGGTCGGGCTGATCCAGAAGAACCAGGCCTTCTGGAAGATCCGGCCGGATCAGAAGATCGTCGTGACGGGCGACTGGCCGACGGCGGAGGACCGGCTGAAGGTGGCGGAGCGGATCACGGCCGATCTGGCGCGGGTGGCGGGGGCGTAGAGGCCCCCGCTGCGGCTCTCGTACTCGGGCTTGGCCCGAGGACATGGCGTATCCCATAGTGCAATGTGATTGTCTGGCGTCAGCTCAAGGTGTGAAACGACAGGGACGCATCGCCGTGGCAAGGGCCGGCCTCCGGCCTGTAAGCGGACACGGTGATGGTCTGTTCGGGGCGGGAAGCGGACTCAAGCTTTGCTGGGCGCGGCCACCGCATCAGGCAGAAATCGAACCTCGGCCTGTGTCCAGCAGTCGCTCCACTGCGTGGCGACCATTGAACCGCACAAGCACGCTCGGTTCGGTCCGTCGCACCCGTCCGATCCGCAACAGCCATTATCCGCACCAGCGGAAACCATACTGTCGGTCAGAACGTCCTCGGGGTTGGAGGCAATCGCGCCAGGCTCAGAATGGACTTTGCGCCCTACGATCTGGTCGCCCTGGAATACATCGACGGCGTCTTGGCCGCGCAAGCGGATCAGCACGCCCTTGGGAACAGCTGGGTTTCGATCAACAGCGGTACGGTCGTAGTCGCCCTCTGCTCCCCACTCGCATTGTCCGGTGAGAGGTCGTCCGCAGCAGGCGCAGGCGATTTGAACTGTCATCCGACAATTGTGCGGGACAGACGGACTGTCCGCAACGGGTCGAACGCGGTCGCGACCTTTCGGTCCAAAAGCGGACCGGCCGGTGAAGGATGGTCAGCTGTCGTGCGCTCGGTCAATGGTGGCGACCGTTAGCTTCCGATCAGGACGCATAATGGTTGCTCCTAAACCTTCCTGACGACAAAGCTCGGTAACTTCCGAAATGGCCGCTTCGTCATCATTAAACACCAGCGTGCCGAGTTGGGCTTTTCTGTCGCCGAAGTCCCATTCGACCTTGTATTTCGGCATCGCTGTTCCTCTGGGTCATATGCGCTGATCCTACACAACAGCGGCGGTGCAGCAATGTCCGCAACGGGTCGATTTGCGAATTGGGCGTCACCGCTGAAACCAGACGTTCAAAGAGATCGCCCACGAGCTGACACCCCAGAGTTCGAATGGGGTAGCTGGCGGAAATGTCTCTTCGCGAGTAACTGCAGCTGAACGTTGAGGGGCAAGTCGTGGGACGTGTGAACGAGGGCTTGAAGATTGTCGCGTTTTCGACATGCGCCGCCATCATCTACGGCATCATTCACGATCAAGTCACTGCGCACTTGTGTGTTGAGTATTTCACTTTCGCTCATCCACCAGTGTTTCCAACGAATTCTCCGTTCCTCTTGGCAATTGGTTGGGGGATTCTCGCAACGTGGTGGGTGGGCTTGGCGTTGGGGGTGGGGCTTGCCTTAGCCGCCCAGGTCGGTCGTGCGCCGACAATCCCTCTCCGCGCGCTTCGACGACCGATATTGCTTATGATGGGGGTGTGCGGGGCTGTGGCGTTGGCGGCTGGGTTGCTTGGCGCTGCTCTAGTTTGGTCTGGAGCTTTCGCCGCTCCAGGTTTCTGGGGCGCTGTGCTTCCAGAGAACAAACACGTTCCGTTCTCGGCCGCAGCGTATGCGCATCTCGCCAGCTATGCCTCAGGAGCCGTTTTCGGGTTGATCCTCGTGGTTCGGACCATTTGGTTGCGTAGGCGTCTGGCCAAAACGAATGTCCGCTAGGGCTGAAAGCACGCTTTAGTTTAGGCGCCGATCTCGGCCGGTTAAATCGTTACGGCGCGCAATTTTACATCTCGCGGCGCCCGCCCGATGGGGCGAGGGCGATGGCCAACCCCTACCGCGTCTTGTCGAACAAGTCGGCGGAGGCGCGTTCGAGGAGGGCGCCGGCGGATTCGCCGGGGCGCATTTCGGCGGCGCCGACGTCGAACTCGGCGACGAAGGGCGAGCGGTCGGGGCCGGCGTCGAAGGCGGTGCAGCCGATGACGGCGGCGATCCGTTCGGCGGCCAGGCGGGCGGCCTCGCCGCGTGTGGCCGGCAGCGCCAGAGCGAAGACCTCCTTGGCCAGGCGGGCCGGCGTATCCTCGACCCGCACCAGGCGCGAGACCATGGCGCCGATCTGGGGCAGGGCGCGGTCCAGCCAGCCGCCTTGGCGGGCCCAGGCGACAGCCTCGTTCTCACGCACCCGCAGCACGCAGACTGAGAGGGGACGTCGTCGGGCGCGCGAGGCGTCGGCGACCCGCGCCAGATGGGCGGCGAACAGTTCCGGGGTGAAGAGGCCGGTCGTGGCGTCCATGACGTCCAGGCCCCGAACCGAATCCAGCGCCTTGCGGATGGTCAGGTAGCGGCGGTGCGATTTTGCCAGGGCCAGCAGGCGCTCGGCGGTTTCGTCTTCACGGGTGTCGGCGGTGGCGACGTCGGAGAAGCCCCGGTTGAACAGCTCGTCCAGGCTCATCTCGCTGCCGCCGCGCAGATAGAGCATCAGGGGGATGTGATAGAGGCGGGTGTTGCGCTTCATGCCCGAGGCGATGGACAGGGCCGGGGCGTGATCCTTGGCCCCCCACAGGACGGCGGCGTCGAACGGGCTTTCGTGCAGATAGTCGAAGGCGGTGTAGGGGGTGGGGGCGGCGACGACCTCGACCCCGGCAGAGGTCAGGGCGTTCGACAGGGCCAGGAAGCGGCGCTCCGCCACGCCGGCGGCCAGAACTCGCAAGGGCGAAAGGTCGGCGCCGTCCGGCTGTAGATCCAGGCCACGCGCGGCGAAGGTGGTGCAGCGAAGGTCGAACTCCTCTTCTGCCACGGCCGCGCGGGTCATCTGTTCGAGACGCAGGGCCGCCTGGGCCGGATGGGGCGGGGTGGTGACGGCGAGGTCCGCGTCAGCCGCAGCACCGCGCGGCGCGCCGACCACCATGACCGGCAGGCTGCGCGGCTGGGCGGCGGCGCGCAGCCGCGTGATGGCGTCGTCCTGATACGAATCGAAATCGATCACGGCGGCGTCCAGCGGGAAGTCCTGAAGCGTCGCTTCGGCTGCGGCCAGGTCGCGCGCGGTGACGGTCGTCCAGCCGAGGGCGTCCAGTCCGGCCGCCAGCGGCCCGATCCGGCCGTCCTGTGCCGCCAGGATCAATACACGCGCGTCGAAAGCCAAGTTGGTCGTCTCCCCCGGACGTCCGTGCGCCCCTTGCCCGTACAGGCTGTCCGACCATAGCGAGGCGCCCCTTAATGAAGCAATGTCTCGGCGCGTCTGGAGCGGGGATAGACGGGTGTTTCCGGGTGGGATTTTCCTCGGCGAAGGAATGCTCTAGGTTAAGTCGCCTGTTCAACAGCTGTGAGAACCGGCTTGAGTGATCACCTGACCCGCACGGTTCTGAAGGCGCCCGGATTCTGGGGCGGGCTGGCGGTGCGCGCCTTTGCCCGAAGCTGGGGGCGCGACGTGATGCTGTACACGGGCGGGGTGTCGTTCTTCGCCCTGCTGGCTGTGTTTCCCGCCATTGCGATTCTGATCGGCTTCTACAAGCTGGGTTTGTCGATCAGCGAGGTCAGCGCCCAGGCTGCGGCGCTGTCGGACCTGTTGCCTCAGGCGGCGCAGACGATTTTTCAGGATGAGATCACGCGGCTGACCAATGCCTCGGCGCGCACGGTGTCGGCGCAGAGCGCCTTTGCCCTGATCGTCGGCGCCTATGCGGCGCACAGGGGGTTTAAGGCCTTGTTGGCGGGTCTGAACCTGATCCACGACGAGACCGAGCCGCACGGATTCTTCAAGTTCAACCTGCTGGCCTTCTTCGTCGCCGTCTTCGCCTTCGCCCTGTTCACCGTGGTGTCGGGGGCAGTGGTGACGGCGCGGATCCTGGCGCACACGACGTCATCGGCGGCGGAACAGTTCGGCGGCGGACTGATGCCGCTGGACGCCTGCCTGCCCGCGATGGGGCTCGTGGTGGGACTGACGCTGCTTTACCGCTACGCCATGAGCCACAGTTCGCGTGTCGCCTGGTTGCCGGCGGTCACAGGCGGTCTCGTGGCGACGCTGATGTCGGTCGTCTCGTCCTGGCTGTGCGCCATCTATGTGGAGCAGATCGCGCCGTTGGGGGCGACGTATGGTTCGGTCGGCGCCGTGGTGGTGCTGCTGATCTGGCTGTCGTGGAACATCAACGCCATCTTCTACGGCGGCGCCTTCGCCACCGAAATGGAGATCGCGGCCGAGGCCGAGGCGAAGGACAAGGTCACGCCGCCGAGCGCTCCGGCCGATGTGGTCGATTTGTCCGAGCGTCGGGCCAGCCGCCGGTCGCGACCGTAGGACCGGCCTTCAGCCAGTCTGAACCGTGAGGCGAATCACGCCTTCGGTCTCCTGAACGTCGAGCAAGCTGCCGTTCTTCTGGGTCATCAGATAGGGCACGTCGATTCGCGCCATGGGGTCCGTCGCCAGGAGGACGAAGACCGTTCCGGCCGGGGCGCCGTCCATGGCCTTCATCAACTTGAGGCTGGGCGTCGGGCAGACATGGCCACGCGCATCGACGAGGCGCGGTTCGGTCACGAGGCGAGCCGGTCCGCCAGCATCTCCAAGGCCACGCGGACGGCGGCCGTGCGGATGGCGTCGCGGCCGATGTCGCCGAAGGTTTCCCGGCGATGGATCAGGCCGCCCGGACCCTGGGCGGCGAAATGGACCAGACCGACCGGCTTTTCAGGCGATCCGCCGCCGGGGCCGGCGATGCCGGTGACGGCGACGCTGACGGCGGCGCGGGAGTGGGCGACGGCGCCCTGGGCCATGGCGCGGGCGGTCGGTTCGGAGACGGCGCCATGGGCGATCAGCGTCGCCTCGGGCACCGCCAGCATCTGCTGCTTGGCCTCGTTGCTGTAGGTGACGAAGCCCCGGTCCAGGGCGGTGGATGAACCTGGGACGGCGGTCAGGGCGGCGGCGACCAGGCCGCCTGTGCAGCTTTCGGCGGTCGCCAGCATCAGGCCGCGCGCGGTCGAGGTTGCGACGATCTGTTGCGCCAGGCGCTGAATGTCTTGCGGGAACATGGCCTTTTCATAGGCTGCGAGTCCCGCTCTAACCAGAGCCATGAGCGATGTGGCCCAGGCCCAAGTCCCGACCCGTGACGGTGCCCCGCAGGCGACCGCGCTCCTGTTCGCCATCGCCGTCTTCACTTCGGCCTGTCTGGTCTTTGTGGTCCAGCCGATGGCGACCAAGCTGATCCTGCCGACCCTGGGTGATGGGGTGGACGCCCCCCGACGGCATCGATGTGCCAGAGTGAGGGTGTTGAACAACACTCGAAGGAGGCGTCCATGGGACAGGTTAGCACTGTTGGTCTGGATCTCGCCAAGAGCATCTTTCAAGCGCATGGCGCGGATGCTGGGGGCGAGGTGGTGTTTCGCAAGAAGTTGGGGCGAGGACGTTTGCTGGCGTTCTTTGCAGGCCTTCGCCCCTGTGTCGTGGCGATGGAGGCCTGCGCGGGCGCCCATCACTGGGGTCGAGAGCTGACCCGCCAGGGTCATACAGTCCGGCTGATCCCGCCGGTCTACGTAAAGCCGTTCGTGAAGCGGCAGAAGAACGACATGGCCGACGCCGAGGCGATCTGTGAGGCGGCGCAACGGCCCAGCATGAGGTTCGTGCCGCTCAAGCCGGAAGAGCAGCAGGCCAGCAGCGTCGTGTTTCGTGCTCGGGACCTGCTGGTGCGTCAGCGCACCCAGACGATCAACGCCCTGCGTGGCCATCTGGCGGAGTACGGCTGGATCGTTCCCAAAGGCGTGCCGCACGTCGAGCGCCTGATCGCACGCGTCGAGGATCCGGCCGAAGCGCTTCCGCCCGCCGCGCGCACCATTTTGCTGGTTCTGGTCTCGACCCTGCGAACGCTCGACCAGCAGATCGCTGTGCTCGACGCGGAGATCGCCTCGCGCGCCAGGCATGATCCGGTCGCACGTCGATTGATGACCATCCCGGGGATCGGTCCGATCACGGCGACGGCTCTGGTCGCCCTCGCTCCCTCCCATGAAGCCTTCAAGAGCGGGCGCCACTTCGCCGCCTGGCTGGGCCTCACGCCGCGACAGCGATCCACCGGTGGCCAGCAAAAGCTCGGTGCGATCACCAAAATGGGCGAGCGAACACTTCGACGGCTTCTGACCATCGGGGCCAGCGCCGTCATAAAACAGGCCGCCATCCGAGGCGCGCCGGCAGGGTCATGGCTCGACCAGATGCTGGCGCGAAAGCCGAAGATGCTGGTCATCGTCGCATTGGCCAACAAGAACGCCCGCATCGTCTGGGCGCTCATGGCCAAGGGCGATGTCTACCGAGCTCCGGGCGTGCCGGCCTAGCCAGCACGAACGCGAGACGTCGAAGCGTAGGATGAGCGAAGGAGCATATGGCGCGACAGTCGGCGAGACGGGATCAGGAAAACCAGGGCTTTCCACCGTGCCTCGAGCACGCTTTGGGTGATTTGGACCGGATCCGCGAACTCCCATATAGGCCAGCGACGGTACGCCGCCGCAGTACAGGCCGGACAGATGGCAGCATCCGACTACGTGTCAGAAACTCTCGGATTCACTCTTGCGCTGAAGGGGGCGTCCACAGATGGATCGCCGTCGGTGTGGAATGCGGCCATGGTCTTCTTCCAGACCGCGCTGCTGGCCGGCTATCTCTATGCCCACCTGTTGCAGAAGATCGGATCGATGCGTCTTCAGGCGGCGGTCCATCTGGGCCTGCTGCTGATCGCGGGCGATCCCGATCCGTCGGCGCCGACGGTCTGGCTGCTGGCGACCCTGGCGGTGTCTATCGGCGTTCCCTTCGCAGTTCTGTCGGCGACGGCGCCGCTGTTGCAGGCCTGGTATGCCCGGGTCACGGCCGGTGATGGTACGCCGGGGGGCAGCAACCCCTATGTGCTTTACGCCGCCTCGAACCTGGGAAGTTTCCTGGCCCTGCTGGCCTATCCGGTCCTGATTGAGCCCTTGGTCAGCCTGTCGGGGCAGAGGGGAGGGTGGAGCCTGGGGTATGGGCTGTTCGTGGTCATGGTCGCGGGGCTGGGCGTCTTTGCGTGGCGGCGGCGCGAGGCGGTGGCGGCTGAACCGGCGCGACTGGAAGCCGGGCCCCGCATCGCCTGGCGCGAGAAGGGGTTGCTGGTTCTGCTGGCCGCTGCGCCGTCCAGCCTGATGCTGGGGGTGACGGCGCATCTATCGACGGACGTGGCCTCGGCGCCCTTCCTGTGGGTCATCCCGCTGGCCCTGTATCTGCTGACTTTTGTTATCGCCTTCCAGGCGCGGCCGGTCATTCCGATCTACCTGACCCTGGCGATCCAAGCGGGGGTGTTGGCGGCCTGTGCGGCCCTGGCGGCTTTTAGGACGACCGAGTGGCTGTTCGTCTTCGGGGTCAATCTGACGGCCTTCTTCTTCAGCGCCCTGATGTGCCACCAACTGATGGCTGAGCGGCGGCCGGCGCCGGGGCGGCTGACCGAGTTTTATCTGCTGCTGTCGCTGGGCGGGGTTATGGGCGGGGTGTTCAACGCCCTGATCGCGCCGGTGATCTTCAACATGGTGTGGGAGTATCCGCTGGTCCTGGTCGCTGTGGGCTTGCTCCGGCCGTGGCGCGGGCGGGAGATGCGGTCGTGGGAGATCATCGCCTGCGTGGCCGGGGTGCTGATCGCCCTGTCCGGGCCGCTGGGACTGGCCCTGGTCCGCTATGCGCCTGATATTCGCGCCAAGGTTCCGGATGCGGAGCTGGTGAGGATCGCCCAGGCGGTGCTGGGGATCGCGGCCCTGTTCGCCTTCCTGCTGCGCGACCGGGCGGTCATGTTCACCGTGGTCATCGGGGCCATGGTCTGGTCCGGCTATCATGTGGCGCGGGGCTATGACTGGACGCTGACGGAGCGCAGCTTCTTCGGCGTCATGCGGGTGGCCAGCACCACTATCGAGGGCCTGGACGGGCCGGTTCATGTGCTGATGCACGGCACCACCCTGCACGGCGCCCAGGCCCAGTCTGAGCGGTATCGCTGCCTGCCGACGCTCTATTACGCCACGACTACGCCCATCGGACAGGCGGGTCTGATCGCCCATGACCGACACCCGCAAGGCGCGGTGATCGGCGTTGTGGGGCAGGGGGCCGGGGCCATGGCCGCCTACAAGCGGTCTCAGGACCGGATGACCTTCTTCGAGATCGATCCGATGGTGGACCGGCTGTCGCGTGATCCGCACTGGTTCAGCTTCATCAACGGATGCGCCCAGGGGCCGGTGCGGACGGTGCTGGGCGATGCGCGTCTGACCATGGGGCAGGAGGCGCCGGGCAGCTATGACCTGTTGATCATCGACGCCTTCTCCTCGGACGCGGTGCCGACCCATCTGCTGACGGTCGAGGCCATCGCCGGCTATCTGCGCCTGCTGAAGCCGGACGGGGTGGTGGTGCTGCACCTGTCGAACCGGAACCTGGAGATCACCCTGCCAGCCGAGGCGGCGGCGGCGGCCCTGAAGGCGCCGGCCCTGCACCAGATCTATATGGAACGGGGCGAGGCGGTGCAGATGTCCGAATCCTCGACCGAGGGCCTGGTCATCGGCAAGTCGGAGGCGGCCATGGCGCCCTATCGGGCGGACCCGCGCTGGCGCAGGCTGGAGGCGACGGAGGTGCGGCCGTGGACCGACGACTATGTAAATCTGTTCGGGTCGCTGGTCCGCCAGATTCAGTATTCCGCGCGGTAAGGTCTAGGCGGGAACGGGGATCTCGACCGTGGCCACGGCCTGGGCGGCGAGGCCTTCCCCGCGTCCAGTGAAGCCCAGGCCCTCGGTCGTGGTGGCCTTGACGCTGACGGCGTCCAGCGGAAGCGACAGCAGGCTGGCGATCCGTTCGCGCATGGCCTGGCGGTGCGGTTTCACCTTGGGGCGTTCGCAGATCAGGGTCACGTCAACATTGACGATGCGGCCGCCACGGGCGGCGACCAGCTCGGCGGCGTGAAGTAGGAAGAGGTCGGAAGAGGCGCCCTTCCATTTCGGATCGGTCGGCGGGAAGTGATCGCCGATATCGCCCTGGGCGATCGCGCCCAGCAGGGCGTCGGTCAGGGCGTGAAGCCCGGCGTCGGCGTCGGAATGGCCGATCAGGGTCTGGTCGTGCGGCACCTCGATCCCGCACAGCCAGACCGACCCGCCGGGGGCCCAACGGTGGACGTCGTAGCCGGAGCCGATGCGGGTCTGATAGTGGGTCGCTTGCGACAACAGGGCCTCGGCCATGGCGAAATCCTCGGGATAGGTCAGTTTCATCAGGCGCGGGTCGCCCGCGACAAGGGCGACGCGTCCGCCGTGGCGTTCGACCACCACGGCTTCGTCCGTCGGGGCGTCGGGACCGGTCCAGGCGGCGTAGGCGGCCTCGATAGTCTGGCGACGGAAAGCCTGGGGCGTCTGGGCCCGCCAAAGGCCGTCGCGCTCGACCACCCCGGCCATCAAGCCCTCGGCGCCGCGACGCAGGCTGTCGGCGACCGGCAGGGCGGGCAGGGCGCCATCGGCGTCGGACAGGGCGGCGATCAGGCGGTCGATGACGGCGCGCTCCAGCAGGGGGCGGGCGGCGTCGTGGATCAGGACCGGCTGGTCGGCGGGGCCCGTCAGGGCGGCCAGGCCGGCGCGGACGGACTGGGCGCGGGTCTCGCCGCCCGCGACCGCGCGCCAGTTGGACAGGCCCGCCAGGGCCTCGGTCACGCGCGGCTCTGCGCCGGGCGCGACCACGATGACCAGTTCGTCGGCGCCCGCGTTCAGCAGGGCCTCGGCCGACCAGCGCAGCACGGGCTTTCCGCCCAGGGTGCGCCATTGTTTGTCGCCGCCGGCGCGCGAGCCTGAACCGGCCGCGACGATAATGCCCGAGAAAGTCATGACGGCCTTCTAAAGCGCGCCGTCGGCGGGCGAAACCATCAAACCGCCTCGGTGGTGCTTGACGAGGCGGCCTCGGATGCTGCGAAAGGCGGAGATGGCCAAGACCTTACAGATCGGCGACGTGACGGTGCCGGGGCAGGTGCTGATGGCGCCCATGACCGGCGTCACCGACCTGCCGTTCCGCGTGCTCGCGTCCAAACTGGGCGCGGCCTATGTGGCGACCGAGATGGTGGCGGCCAAGGAGCTGGCGCGCGAACGGCCCGACGTGGTGCGACGCGCCGCCGTCGGGGCCGGCCTGCCGCTGACGGTGATTCAGCTGGTCGGGCGCGATCCGGGCCAGATGGCCGAGGGCGCGCGCATGGCTGAGAAGGCGGGCGCGGACATCGTCGATCTGAACTTCGGCTGTCCCGCCAAGGAGGTTACGGGCTCGGCCGCCGGATCGGCCCTGATGCGGACGCCGGACCTGGCCTGCCGGATCATGGAGGCGGCGGTGCAGGCGACCGGTCGGCCGGTGACGGTCAAGATGCGGCTGGGCTGGGACGACGATAGCCGAAACGCCGCAGAACTGGCGAAGCGGGCCGAAGAAATCGGGGTTAAGGCGGTGACGGTCCACGGCCGCACACGCCAGCAGTTCTATACCGGCAAGGCCGACTGGGACGCGGTGGCGGACGTCAAGGCGGCCGTGGGCATTCCCGTGATCGTCAACGGCGACATACTGACGGCGGATGATGCGCGCGAGGCCCTGGTGCAGTCGGGCGCGGACGGTCTGATGCTGGGGCGTGGGGTCTACGGGCGGCCCTGGCTGGCGGCGCATCTGGAGCGGGCGCTGATCGACGGGGTGTCGCTGGAAGAACCCGGGCCGGAGGCGCGGCTGGCCATCGTCGTCGAACACCTGCGGGCCTCGGCGGAGTTCTACGGTCTGCCGCTGGGGTTGAAGATGTTCCGCAAGCACCTGGGCTGGTACATCGAACAGGCGCCCTGGCCGGCTGATCCGCAACACCGCAGGGAGGCCAAGGCAAGAATTTGCCGGCTGGACGAGCCGTCGGCGGTCGAGGCGGCCATGGCGGAGCTTTGGCGGCGGAATTTGCCGGATAGAGCTAAGTCTGTTGTTGAAAATGCGCCACAGTTGATCGACACTGCTGTGGCATGACGGATACGCCTTCAGACGTGGCCTCTCGAACCGACCGGGTGTCGGACGATGAGTCATTCTGGGGGCGGTTCGACGTTGAAAGATCGCGAGCCGGCTTCGGATTCGCTTATTTCATAGCCGTAGTGATCACCGCAGCGGCTGTTTGGCTGGTGGCGGTGGCGCCTGGCGCGACATCGGGGGCAGCGCGCGGTTCGAGCAGCCAATTGGTGCTGTTCGTGCTGCTCGCCAATCTGGCGCTGATCTCGGGCCTCGCCTTTATCGTCGGTCGTCGGGTTCTGACCCTGGCGCGCAGTACGGGCGAAGCGGGGGCGCGACTGCACCTGCGGTTTGTCGCACTGTTCTCCATGGTGGCCGTGATTCCGGCGGTGCTGATCGCGCTGGTTTTCGGGGTGCTGGTGACGCGCGGCGTGGACCAATGGTTCAGCCAGAATGTCCAGGCTTCGGTCGAGAACGGCGCCGTGGTGGGGCGAGCCTATGTGCAGGACGTCGCCTCGGCCGTGGATGCGGACCTCGTGACGATCTCCGAACAACTGAGCAGCGCGAAAGGTCTGTTCGGCAACCGGATCCAGTTCAACGACGCTCTGGCCCAGGTCGGTGAAATATTCGGCTATCCGGCGATCTATATTTTGAACGGGCAAGGTGAAGTTTTGGCGCGCGCGGAACGCCCGGATGCACCGCCCTATTTGGCCCCCCCGCTCACCTATCTGGAAGACGCCGCCCAAGGTGGGAAGCCGCCAACGGACGTGACGCAACATCCCGATACGGTGCGGTCCTTGATCGCCCTGCCGGCCTATGGCGACGCCTATCTCTATCTGGTGCGACCGCTTCAGGACGGTCTGATCGCCCGGATGAACGCGTCCGACCAGTCGATCCAGGCTTATCGCGAGGCCAGCGAGAGCCGGTCGCGGATTCAGTCGGCCTTCGTCCTCAGCTATCTGGAGACGGCCCTGCTGGTGCTGGTCGGGGCCGTGTGGCTGGGCATGTCGGCGGCCAGCAGTATTTCAGCGCCCATCGGCCGTCTGGTGAAGGCGGCGGATCAGGTGGCGGGCGGTGATTTCAGCGCCCGGGTGGACAGCGACGGCGCGCCAGCCGAAATTGCGACCCTGTCGGACGCCTTCAATCGAATGACGGGCGATTTGCAAGCCCAGCAGACGGCGCTGAAGGCCGCCAGCGACGAGGCGCAGGATAGAAGCCGGTTCATCGAGACCGTCCTGTCCGGGGTCAGCGCCGGCGTCATCGGCCTGGATCGACGCGGGCGCGTGTCCGCGATCAATGACAGCGCGTTGCAGCTTCTTCACATCGAGGAGGAGGCGGTGCTGGGTCACGAACTGGCGGCCCTGTCGCCTGAGCTGAGTGATCTGGTGGGACGGGTCGAGGCTCATATCGAAGAGGACATCGACATCAGCCGGGGTGGCGAGACCTTCCGGCTGCGGGTGCGGATCGAAGGCGGTCAGGGCGGCGAGATGGTCCTGACCTTCGACGACATCACCCGGCTGGTGACGGCCCAGCGCAACGCCGCCTGGCGCGATGTGGCGCGGCGCATCGCGCACGAGATCAAGAACCCGCTGACGCCGATCCAGCTGTCGGCCGAGCGGCTGAAGCGGAAATACCGGGACAAGGTGGACGAGGTCGAAATCTTCGACCGCTGCACCGACACCATCATTCGCCAGGTCGGCGACATCGGCCGGATGGTGGACGAGTTCTCGTCCTTCGCCCGTATGCCGGCGCCGCGCTTCGGCTCGGCCAACCCGGCGGAGATGCTGCGCGAAGCCGTGTTCGCCCAGAGGGTCGCGGCCGCCGATATCGTGGTCGAGATGCACGAGCCCCTGCCCAAGGCGAGCCTGCGCTGCGACGCCCGGATGGTGGGGCAGGCCCTGATCAATATCCTGAAGAACGCCGGCGAGTCCGTCGCTGCGCGTCGTCTGGCGGACGGCGAGGCGGCAGCATCGGACAGGCCGGGGATCATCGCCTCGCTGGTCATCGAAAACGGCACGGCGACTTTCGAAGTCGAGGATGACGGGATCGGCCTGCCGGCCAAGGATCGCGATCGTCTGACCGAACCCTATGTCACCACGCGCGAGAAGGGCACGGGCCTGGGCCTGGCCATCGTCAAACGCATCTGCGAGGACCACGGCGGCGAGCTGAAGCTGGCCGATGCCGAGACCCTGCGCGGCGCGCGCGTGTGCCTGATCTTCCCCCTGAAACCCCACGGCAAGACCGGCGACGTGACGGAGCGCAAGCTCCAGACCATCGTCGCCGAATAAGCGAGGCAAGATGCGACCTACCGGTTCCGACATTCTGGTCGTCGACGACGAGGCGGACATCCGCGATCTGGTTTCGGGCCTGCTCGAGGACGAGGGGCACGCCGTGCGCGTGGCCGCCAACTCCGACGAGGCCCTGGCCGCGATCCGCGCGAGGAAGCCGTCGCTGGCGATCCTCGACATCTGGATGCAGGGCGGCGGTCTGGACGGGCTGGAGCTGCTGGAGGTGGTCAAGGAGATCGATCCGGACCTGCCGGTGGTGATGATCTCGGGCCACGGCAATATTGAGACGGCGGTGACGGCCCTGAAGCGCGGCGCCTATGACTTTATCGAAAAGCCGTTCAAGTCGGACCGGCTGGTGGTCGTGGTCGAACGGGCCATCGAGGCGGCGACGCTGAAGCGCGAGAACCGACGGCTGCGAGCGCAGACCATGACGCCGTCCGGCCTGATCGGCCGGTCGCAGGCGGCCCAGGCCCTGCGCGGCACTATCGCCAAGGTGGCCCAGGCCAATAGCCGGGTCTTGATCGCCGGACCGGCCGGTTCCGGCAAGGAACTGGTCGCGCGCCAGATCCATGAGGCCAGCCCCCGCGCCAGAGCCGAATTCGTGGCCATTTCGGCGGCCGGGATGACGCCCGAACGTCTGGACGTCGAACTGTTCGGGGAAGAGGGGCAGGACGGCCGCCCGCGCAAGATCGGCGTGTTCGAACGGGCCCACAACGGCACGCTTTATCTGGACGAGATCAGCGACATGCCGCGCGAGAGCCAGAGCCGCATCCTGCGCGTCCTGGTCGATCAGCGTTTCCGCCGTGTCGGCGGCGAGCAGGACGTGCAGGTCGATGTGCGGGTCGTCACCTCGACCTCACGCGATCTGAAGGCCGAGATCGCCGAGGGGCGGTTCCGCGAGGATCTGTTCCACCGCCTGAACGTGGTGCCGATCCGCGTGCCGGCCCTGTCGGAGCGGCGCGAGGATATCGCCGAACTGGTTGAATATTTCGTCGAGACCATCAGCACCTCGCAAGGTCTGCCGCGTCGCATCGTCGGCGATGATGCGGTGGCGGTGCTGCAGGTCCATCCGTGGCCGGGCAATATCCGACAGCTGCGCAACAACATCGAACGGCTGCTGATCCTGGCGACGGGCGATCCGAACGAGCCGATCACCGCCGACATGCTGCCGCAGGAGGTGGCGACGTCGAACGGTGGTGCGTCCTCGATGGGCGCCGAACGCACCATCGCCCTGCCGTTGCGCGAGGCGCGTGAAGTGTTCGAGCGGGACTATCTGGCGGCGCAGATCATGCGGTTCGGCGGCAATATCTCGCGGACCGCAGCCTTCATCGGCATGGAACGATCGGCGCTGCACCGCAAGCTGAAGTCGCTGGGCGTGTCGCCCGCCCGCGGCGGGGAAGAGGAAGATCCGGCCTGATGTCCCGCGTCGCCTATGTCAACGGAACCTACAGCCCGCATGGCGAGGCCGTGGTCCATATTGAGGATCGGGGCTTTCAGTTCGCCGACGGCGTCTACGAGGTCTGGTCCGTGTTCGACGGTCGGCTGGCGGATTTCGACGGCCATATGACCCGCCTGCACCGCAGCCTGAACGAGTTGCGCATCGACATCCCCATGTCGGTGGCGTCCCTGACGCGGGTGCTGCGCGAGACCGTCCGCCGCAATCGGGTGAAGAACGGCATCGTCTATCTGCAGGTCACACGCGGCACGGCGCGTCGCGACCATCCGTTCCCCACGCCGGGCACGCCGCCCAGCGTCATCGTCACCGCCAAGTCGATTTCGCCCGCGCGTGGAGAGGCCCAGGCGCAAAAGGGCGTCGCCGTCCTGACCCAGCCCGACATCCGTTGGGGGCGATGCGACATCAAGACGGTCGGCCTCTTGCCCAACATCCTGGCCAAACAGGCGGCGCGCGAAGCCGGCGCCTATGAGGCCTGGTTCGTGGACGACATGGGGCTGGTGACCGAGGGCTCGTCTACCAACGCCTGGATCGTCGATGAGCACGGCAAGCTGCGGACCCGCGACACCCAGGCCAACATCCTGAGGGGCTGCACCCGCACCACCCTGATGGAGTTGATCAAGGAACATGGGGTCGAACTGGACGAGCGTCCGTTCAGTGTCGAAGAGGCCAAGCGAGCGCGGGAAGCCTTCTTCACCGCCGCCGGCGCCTTCGTCACCCCGGCGGTCTCGATTGACGGAACCAGGATCGGCGACGGCAAGCCGGGGCCGATTACGCTGAAGCTGCGCGCGCTCTATCTTGATCAGGCGCGCCGAGAGGCCATTTAGGGCGTTGCCGGAGGATGGAGGCGGCGTTTAAGGTCGCCTCCGGCCGCCATTCGGCCCCGACGCCGCTCCCATGGCGACGAACAACCAAGAACAGGAAAAACCTGCCATGTCGCAAGACAAACGTCAGAACCTTCAGGACACCTTCCTCAACTCGGTCCGCAAGACCAAGACGCCGCTGACCATCTTCCTGGTCAACGGGGTCAAGCTGCAGGGAATCGTGACCTGGTTCGACAACTTCTGTGTGCTGCTGCGCCGCGATGGCCAGTCCCAGCTGGTGTACAAGCACGCCATCTCCACCATCATGCCGTCCGCGCCCGTGCAACTGTACGAGCCCGACGCCGAAGAAGACTGATTGACCAGCAAACTGATCGACCACGCCGTCCCGCTGATCCGGGCGGTCGTCATCCATCCTGATCGACGCACCGACAGCCCTCGGCTGGCCAGCGAGCGCCTTGAGGAAGCCGTGGGCCTTGCCCGCGCGCTGGACCTTGACGTGCGCGCTGAAGAGATCGTGCGATTGCGTGGGACCATGCCTGCCACCCTGTTCGGAAGCGGCAAGGTCGAGGAACTGGCCGCCTTGGTTCGCGCAGCCGATGCGGAGGCGGTCATCATCGACGACGCCCTGACCCCGGTGCAGCAACGCAATCTGGAGAAGGCGTGGGAGGTGAAGGTCATCGACCGCACCGGCCTGATCCTGGAAATCTTCGGACGCCGCGCGCGGACCAAGGAAGGCCGGTTGCAGGTCGAACTGGCGCGGCTGGACTATGAGCGGTCGCGCCTGGTGCGGACCTGGACTCACCTGGAGCGCCAGCGGGGCGGCACCGGCTCGACCGGCGGTCCTGGCGAAACCCAGATTGAGCTGGACCGGCGTCTGATCGCCGACCGGATCGTGCGGCTGAAGGCCGAGCTGGAAGAGGTGCGCCGCACGCGCGGCCTGCACCGCAAGCAGCGCCAGAAGGTCCCGTTCCCGACCATCGCCCTGGTCGGCTACACCAACGCCGGCAAGTCGACTCTGTTCAATCGGCTGACGGGTTCCGAGGTCTTCGCCAAGGACCTGTTGTTCGCCACCCTGGACACGACCCAACGGACCATCCGCCTGCCGCAAGGCCGGCCGGCCATCGTGGCGGACACCGTAGGCTTCATCTCGGACCTGCCCCACGAACTGGTCGAGAGTTTCCGCGCCACCCTGGAAGAAGTGGGCGAGGCCGATCTGATCCTGCACGTCCGCGATATCGCCTCGGCCGACAGCGACGCCCAGGCCAAGGACGTCGAGATGGTGCTGAAACAGATCGAGACGCCCGAGGGCAAGACCCGGCGGGTGCTGGAGGTCTGGAACAAGATCGACCTGCTGGACGACGAAGCGCGCGAGGCCGTGCTGGGGCAGGCCGAACGGCTGGCCAAGGACGGCGAGGCGGTCGCGGTTTCCGCCTGGACGGGCGAGGGGATCGAGCCGCTGCGCCAGACCATCGCCGGACTGATCGATGATGATCCGGAGACGCGGCTGCGGCTGGAGCCCGAGCAGGGCGAGGCCCTGGCCTGGCTGTACGAGCATGGGCGGGTGACGTTCCGCGACACTGACGCGGAAGGGCGCACCCATGTCACAGTGCGGCTTCATCCTGCGGCGCTTGGGCGTTTCGAGCGTCTTTATCCTGACCTGGCCGACTGACCCATGCATCTGATCGAAACCGTGCTGCTGCTGCTTCTGGCCGTCGTGGTGTCGGGATCGGTCGCACGGATCACGCGCATCGCCCTGCCGCTGGTGCAGATAGGATTGGGGGCCGCCATCGTCCTGGCGACGGGCACGACGGTGGATCTGGAACCGGATATCTTCTTCCTGCTGTTCCTGCCGCCCCTGCTGTTTCTGGACGGGTGGCGGATCCCCAAGGAAGCCCTGCTACGCGACCGGGCGGTCATCCTGGAGTTGGCCCTGGGCCTGGTGCTGTTCACGGTTATCGGCCTTGGCTTCCTCATCTGGTGGATGATCCCGGAGATGCCTTTGCCGGTGGCCTTCGCCCTGGCCGCCATCCTGTCGCCGACCGACCCGATCGCGGTCAAGGCGATCGCCGCGCGCGCGCCGATTCCGAAGCGGCTGATGCATATTCTCGAGGGCGAGTCGCTGCTGAACGACGCCTCCGGTCTGACCTGCATGCGGATCGCGGTCGCGGCGGCGACCACCGGGGCCTTTTCCGTGGGCGGCGCCGTGGGGACCTTCGCCTGGCTGGCGCTGGTCGGGGTGGCGGTCGGCGTGTTGGTCACCATGGGCATCAGTTCCGCCAAGGCCTTCGTCAGTCGGCGCTGGGGCGAGGACGTGGGCGCGCAAATCCTGATCAGCCTGCTGATCCCGTTCGCCGCCTATCTGGTTGCTGAGGAACTGCAGGCCTCAGGCATTTTGGCGGCCGTCGCGGCGGGCGTGACCATGAGCTTTACCGAGCGGGCCGGCGGGATTGGCGGCCAGTCTCTGGCCATGACCCGCATCCGACGCAGTGTGGTCTGGGATACAGTCCAGTTCGTGGCCAACGGCATCATCTTCGTGATCCTGGGCGAACAGATGCCTTCTATCATGGCGCGCGCGGCGGAGGTGGTGCGAGGCACCAGCCGACCGGAAGTCTGGTGGCTGGCCGTCTATGTCTTCGCCATCGTCGCCGCGCTGGCCGCATTGCGCTTCGCCTGGGTTTGGACCTCGCTAAGGCTGACGCTGTTTCGGCGGCCGCATCGAGGGCCACCGCCCAAGGTGGGGCTGCGGCTTACGATGGTGATGTCGTTGGCCGGCGTGCGCGGGGCCATTACTCTGGCGGGTATTCTGACCCTGCCGTTCGCGCTGGCGGACGGGTCGCCGATGCCGTCGCGGAACCTGGCCATCTTCCTGGCGGCGGGGGTGATCATCGTCTCGCTGCTAGTGGCGACCTTCGCCTTGCCGCGTCTGATGAAGGGGGTCGAGCTTCCGCCCGAGCCGTCACAGGAGCGGGAGGTGGACCGGGGCCGGGTCGCCGCCGCCTCGGCCGCGCTCCGCGCCGTCGAGGACGCGTCCCATGCGATGGCGGAGGGAAAGACAAACCCCGATCTTTATTCCGACATCGCCAGCCGGATCATGGAAGTTTATCGCCGACGCATCGAGACCCATACTCGCACGGAGGAGGACGACGCGGTTCTGGCGCGCAAGATCGACGATGTAGAGCGCCGGCTCTGGTTGGCAGGCCTTGCCGCCGAACGCGACGAACTGATCCGGATGGCGCGGTCGCGACAGTTGGACGAGGTCACGGCGCGCCGAATGGTCCGAGATGTCGACTTGCAGGAACTGCGCTACCTTTGAGGCCGCTCCCGGAGGTCTGAAACCTAGTGCAGCTTCAGGCGGCCGGAGACGCGGCGGTGCAGCAGGCGGGACAGGGCCAGCAAGGCGGTGCGGCGCACGCCCAGAATGGCGCGGTGGTGGTCCAGGTGCAGGGCCATATAGGCCCATTTGGCGACCAGCCCCTCGATCAGGAAGTTCGGACCCCCGAGGTTGCCCATCAGGGAGCCGACGCCGCGATCGCCGCCCAGGGACACCAGCGAGCCCTTGTCGCGATAGACGTAAGGGCCTGGATCGCGCGACGGATTGGACAAAGTCTTGGCCAGATAGGCGGCTTGCTGAGCGGCAGCCTGGGCGCGGGCGGGGACGGGGCGGCCTTCGGGGCCCGGCGCTTCGGCGCAGTCGCCCATCGCATAGATGCCGGGGGCGGAAGTGCGGAGATGGTCGTCCACCACAAACTGGTTGATGCGGCCGGTGGTCAGGCCCAGATCGCGGTTGGACTCGGCCGCCTTTACCCCGGCCGCCCAGACGATCAAATCGGCCGGGACCGGGCCCCTGGAGGTGTCCAGCCGGCCGGCGTGAACGGCATCAACCTTGGCGTCCGTCAACAGCCGAACGCCCTTGGCCTCCAAGGCGTGAGCCGCCTTGGCCGAGACGGTCTCGGGAAGGCCGCCCAGTATGCGGGGCGCAGCCTCGACGATGGTGACGTTGAGGTCGAATTTCTGGTTTGGAGTCAGGCCGGCCGACAGTTCGTCGTGCCCCTCGATCAGTTCGGTGGACAGTTCGACCCCGGTCGCCCCGGCGCCGACGATGGCGATGTTCAGTGTCCGCTCGTCGGAATAGGCGGAGGCGAGGAAGGCGGCGGTCAGGCGCTTGTTGAAGGCCTCGGCGTCGGCGACGTCTTCCAGCAGGTGCGCGTGTTCGGCGGCGCCGGGCGTGTTGAACAGATTCGAACCGCTGCCGATCGCCAGGACCAGTGTGTTGAACGACAAGCTGCGGGGCTTGACCAAAACCAGGCCATCCTGATCCAGGATTTCGCCCAAAGTCAGGGTTTTGCTCGTCGGGTCGAGACCCGTCAGGTCGCCGAAAGCGAAGCTGAAATGATTGCGTCGGGCCAGGACGGGATAGGACAGGCCCTCCTGATGGCTGTCCAGCGATCCGGCCGCCACCTCGTGCAGGCTGGGCTTCCAAAGATGGAAGATCGAACGGTCGATCAGCAGAACGCGCTGACGGCCCTCACGCGGGCCGAACTTCCGGCCCAGGCGGGCGGCGAGCTCAAGCCCGCCGGCGCCGCCGCCGATGATGACGATGTCGTGCTGCATCCGGGTCTCCTTAAGGCGACCCGAATCTAGGGTCAGGCTGGCTTTTCTTCCAGACGCTTGTCCAGATAGGCGCCGACGCGGCGTTCCACGGCGCTCATGTGGTCCTGCCAGAAGTGGCTCGCGCCCTCTTCCAGTTCGTAGTCGATGATGATGCCCTTTTGGGTGCGCAGCTTGTTGACCACGCGCTCGACCTCGACCGGCGGCACGATGGTGTCGGCCGTGCCGTGTAGGAACAGGCCCGAAGCCGGGCAGGGGGCCAGGAAGCTGAAGTCGTACATGTTCGACGGCGGCGAGACCGAGATGAAGCCGTCCGTCTCGGGCCGTCTCATCAAGAGTTGCATGCCGATATAGGCCCCGAACTGGTAGCCGCCGACCCAGGTCTGGCTGGCGCCGGGGTTGTTCGACTGCAGCCAGTCGAGGGCGGTGGCCGCGTCGGCCAGTTCGCCGATGCCGGAATCGAACTCGCCCTGCGACTTGCCGACGCCGCGCGAATTATAGCGCAGGGTGGCGAAGCCGCGTTGCTGGAACAACTGGTGCAGGGTGACTGCGACCGGGTTGTTCATGTGCCCGCCCGCCTTGGGATGCGGGTGCAGAATCAAGGCGATCGGGGCGTTCGGGCGCTTGCCCGGGGAATAGCGGCCTTCGATGCGACCGGAGGCGCCGGGCAGGATGACTTCAGGCATAGGGGCTCTGGAATCCGTTCAACTGTCATTTCGCGTGTGCGTAATACTTGACCGCTGAGGTAGGACTTTCTAAGTCCCTCTTCAAGCGAGCCGCCTTTGCGAAGGCGCGGGTTCTAGCACAAGAGCCCCGAAAAGCGCGCAATTTTTGAAGGTGCGATATGCGTCTGTCGACCAAGGGACGATACGCCGTGATGGCGATGGCCGATCTGGCGAAAAACGGACGCGGCGAGAGCGGCGAAATCCGGGCGGTTTCGCTGGCTGAAATCGCTGCGCGCCAGGAGATTTCGCTCAGCTATTTGGAGCAGTTGTTCGCCCGGCTGCGCAAGAGCGGCCTGGTCAAGAGCGTGCGCGGACCGGGCGGCGGCTATCGTCTGGCCAAGGGCGCGGATGAGACGGTGGTGGCCGAGATCGTGCTCGCGGTCGACGAACCGATCCGGGCGACGCGCTGCGTGGCCCACGGATCGCCCAAGGGCTGTATGCTGGCCGGCGAGCGTTGCATCACCCATGAACTCTGGGAAGACCTGGGTGACGAGATCCATCGCTATCTGGCCGGGGTGTCCCTGGAGGACGTGGTGATGAATCGCACGGGCCAGCGCCGTCGCAACGTCGAACCGCCCCAAGCTGTGGGGGTGGCGGCATGAACGCGATCTATCTGGACTATAACGCCTCGGGCCTGGTGCGGCCCGAAGTGCTGGAGATCATGGCCAAGGCGCTCGCTGACAACGGCAATCCGTCAGCGGTCCATGCGGCCGGACGGCGGGCGCGGGCGCGGGTCGAGACGGCGCGGGCTCAGGTTGGTGAGTTGGTCGGCGCCGATCCAACGGCCGTAGTGTTCAACAGCGGCGGGACCGAGGCGAATGCTCAGGGCATCGCCAGCGCGCTGGCCGCGGGATGCGAACGGTTGATCGTTTCCGCCACCGAACATCCATGCGTGGCAGAGACGGCGGCGAATGCGGGCGCGCCTGTTGAGGTGCTGCCGGTCGACGCCGACGGGGTGGTGGATCTTGCCTGGCTGGCGGAGGCGCTGGCGCGGCCGGGACGAGCCGTGGTCGCCATCCATCATGCGAACAACGAGAGCGGCGTGATCCAGCCGGTGGTCGAGACGGCCGCGTTGGTGCGTGCGGTCGGCGGCTGGCTGCACGTCGATGCGATTCAGTCGGCGGGCAAGATCCCTGTCGATATTCGGGTTCTGGACGCGGATAGCCTGACCCTGTCGGCGCACAAGCTGGGCGGGCCGCAGGGCGTCGGGGCCTTGATCCTGAAGGAAGGCGTGGCGGGCGTTCGCATCCTGCACGGGGCGGGGCAGGAGCGGGGCCTGCGCGCCGGGACCGAAAACGTGCCGGGCATCGCGGGTTTCGGCGTGGCCGCCGACTGCGCCGCACGGGACCTGAAGACGATGGCTTCGCATGTCGGATGGCGCGACGCCGCCGAGGCGAAGGTGAAGGCCGTCGGGGCGACCGTGATCGGCGCTGACGTGGCGCGCCTGCCCAACACCCTGTTCATGGCGGTCGAGGGTTGGGACAGTCCTCAACAGTTGATTACGCTCGATCTGGCTGGGGTCATGGTGTCGGCGGGGTCGGCCTGTTCGTCGGGCAAGGTCAAGCCGTCTAAGACCATCAGCGCCATGGGATTGAACGCTCTGGCGACCGGGGGCGTGCGCGTTTCCGGCGGCTGGGGCACGACCGAGAGCGACTGGGTGCGGTTCGCCGACGCCTGGATCGCCGCCTACGACAAGCACAAGACACGCGCCGCAGAGCGTGTGAGAGAGGTCGCCTGATGGCCGCCGTCAAGGAAACCATCGACGCCGTCGCCGCGCTGGAGAAATACGCGCACGGCTTTACGTCGGACATCGAGCAGGAGTTCGCACCGCGCGGCCTGAACGCCGACATCGTGCGCTTCATCTCCGAGAAGAAGGGCGAGCCGGAATGGATGCTGGAATGGCGTCTGGCCGCCTATGAGCGCTGGCTGGCGATGGAGGAGCCGACCTGGGCGGCGGTGAAGTATGAGCCGGTCGATTACCAGGACCTGTTCTACTATGCGGCGCCCAAGCAGAAGGAGGGGCCGAAGTCGCTGGACGAGGTCGATCCCGAGATCCTGGAAATCTACAAGAAGCTGGGCATCCCGCTGAAGGAGCAGGAAGTGCTGGCGGGGGTGCAGGGCGCGCCGAAGGTCGCCGTGGACGCCGTGTTCGACAGCGTCTCGGTGGTCACCACCTTCAAGGAGGAACTGGCCAAGGTCGGCGTGATCTTCATGCCGATTTCCGAGGCCTTGCGGGAATATCCTGAGCTGGTGCGGCAATATTTGGGGTCGGTGGTGCCGGTCTCGGACAACTATTTCGCGGCCTTGAACAGCGCGGTCTTTTCGGACGGATCGTTCGTCTACATCCCGCCGGGCGTGCGCTGTCCGATGGAGCTATCGACCTATTTCCGCATCAATGCGTCACAGACGGGCCAGTTCGAACGCACCCTGATCATCGCCGACAAGGGCAGCTACGTCTCGTACCTTGAGGGCTGCACGGCGCCGATGCGCGACGAGAACCAGCTCCATGCGGCCGTGGTGGAGATCGTGGCGCTGGACGACGCCGAGGTAAAATATTCGACCGTCCAGAACTGGTACCCCGGCGACGCCGAGGGCAAGGGCGGCATCTACAACTTCGTCACCAAGCGCGCGGATTGCCGGGGCGATCGGTCGAAGGTGTCGTGGACCCAGGTCGAGACCGGTTCGGCCGTGACCTGGAAATACCCATCCTGCATCCTGAAGGGCGACGACAGCTCGGGCGAGTTCTATTCCATCGCCATCACCAACGGACATCAGCAGGCCGACACCGGCACCAAGATGATCCACCTGGGCAAGAACACCAAGTCGCGGATCATCGCTAAGGCGGTGTCGGCGGGCAAGTCGGACTCGACCTATCGCGGCTTGGTCTCGGTGCACCCGAAGGCGACGGGGGTGCGCAACTTCACCCAGTGCGATTCCTTGCTGATCGGCAAGGAGTGCGGCTCGCACACCATCCCCTATATCGAGGCCCGGAACGGCTCGGCCCAGCTGGAGCACGAGGCGACGACGACGCGGTTGAGCGACGACCAGATGTTCTACGCCCAGCAGCGCGGGCTTTCGCAGGAAGAGGCTGTCGCCCTGCTGGTCAATGGTTTCGTCCGCGATGTGATGCAGAAGCTGCCGATGGAGTTCGCCGTTGAGGCGCAGAAACTGGTGGCGATCAGTCTGGAAGGGAGCGTGGGGTGACGAGCTTCCACGAACGATTCTTCAAACGGCGACCATCCGGTTTCTACCCGAAGGGGCCAAAAGCGCGACGTTTCGCTCTTGTCGGCTTGATCATCTTTATTGCCGTTTTGGCGGTTGGACTCGTCATGATGTCCAACGGTCACCGGCTGATTGGGCAGGTCACTCTCGGCGGACTGGCGGTCGCGATGATCATCTACAACGGCTTTGTGTCCACCCGATCAGATCTGTGAGAAATATGCTCCACATCTCCAACCTCCACGAATCCGGCGGCGAAAAACCGATTCTGAAGGGTCTAACGCTCGCCGTCCCGGCGGCCGGGGCGGCCGCCATCTTGTGGCTGGATCGTGGTATCATCGACAAATCTGGTCTGATCCGATTGTCGAGGACATTCTGATGGAAACGATTGCTGTTCCTTTCCGAGAAGACGCCGCTGATCGCTTGAAACGTGCAGCGGCCGAGATCGGGATGCCGGTTGGTGAGTTTATCGCCTCGGCTGCCGAAGGCTTCATAATGGACAAAGAGGTTCACCGTGGCTCGCCGTTATCGGCGGACCAGATCGCGCAGGTCGAGGCCGGACTGACCGCAGAGCGTGAGGGTCGGATCATTTCGAACGTGGAGGCGGATGCCCGGCTTGCGGCGCGTCGTACTCGGTGAAGGATTTCGACTGGTCTGAGCCCGCGCTGACGGCCTTCTCCGATTTTCTAGATCACCTTGACGAGTACAGTCTTGCAACTGCGGACCAGGCGGAAACGGAGATCAAAGCGACGCTCTGGCGTCTGGCCGAGCACCCTCATCAAGGTCATCTGTCCCGCTGGCCTGGGCTTCTCGAATGGAGCGCAGCCGATTGGAAGAAGATCATCGTCTATCGCGAACGCCCAGACGGCATTCGTGTCATTGCCTTCTACGACGCTCGACAGGATTTGAGCGCCGTTCATCCCACTCCGAACGACTGATTGAACATGCTTTCCATTTCCAACCTCCACGTCTCCGTCGGCGACAAGCCGATCCTCAAGGGACTGACGCTCGACGTTCCCGCCGGCGAGGTGCATGCGATCATGGGTCCGAACGGGGCTGGCAAGTCGACGCTGGGTTACGCCCTGTCGGGACGGCCGGGCTATGAGGCGACCGAAGGCGCGGTCGAATGGGCGGGCGAGGACCTGCTGACGCTGGACCCGGCTGAGCGTGCGGCCAAGGGCGTCTTCCTGTCGTTCCAGTATCCGATCGAGATTCCCGGCGTGCCGGCCCTGACCTTTGTGCGGACGGCGCTGAATGCGCAGAAGCGCGCGCGGGGCGAGGAGGAGGTGGCGGCGCCGGCCTTCCTGAAGCTGGTCCGGGAGGCGTCCAAGGCGCTGAAGATGGACTTCGACATGCTGAAGCGACCGCTGAACGTCGGCTTCTCCGGCGGCGAGAAGAAGCGGATGGAGATCCTGCAGATGGCGCTGTTGGAGCCGTCGCTGCTGATCCTCGACGAGACGGACTCGGGCCTGGACATCGACGCCCTGCGGATCGTGTCGGAGGGGGTGAACGCCCTGCGCCGTCCCGACCGTGCCATGCTGGTCATCACCCACTATCAGCGCCTGCTGGACTACATCAAACCGGACCGGGTCCATGTGCTGGCCGGGGGGCGGATCGTGGCCTCGGGCGGGCCGGAGCTGGCGTTGCAGCTGGAGGCGGAGGGATATGACAAATACCTGCCGCCGGTGCTTGAGGGCGCGGCGTGAGCGCGACCTTCGCCATCGACCTGACCGACGCCGCCACATTCCCGTCGCGGCGGGACGAGGCGTGGAAGTACAGCGACATGAAGCGCTGGCTTCGCGAAGCGCCGCAGCCGTCGCCGACGGCGGCGGTTGGTGCGCCGGGACCGTTTTACGACCTGGGCGGAGAGGCCATCGTCTTCGCCAACGGGCGGGCCGTGGGCGTCACCGACTTCATCGCCTCGGGCGAGCAGACGCTGCGGCTGCGCTATATTTCCGACGCGGTCGGGACGGGGCACACGGCTGGGGCGCGAGTTGCGGCGCGGGCGGGCGCCAAGCTGCTGCTGCTGGAGACGCATGAGGGCGCGGGCTCGGCCTATGTCGCCCACAATACGCTGGAGCTGGACGTGGCGGCCGGGGCCGAGGTGACGCGCGTCGTCCTGGTCGAGGAGCCGGAGGACGCGATTTCCGTGTCCGAGGCCCATGTGAAGGTCGAGGCGGGCGGCGTCTATCGTCAGACCGTCATCACCACCGGCGCCAAGCTGCAACGGATCGAGACCCGTATTTCCCACTTCGCCCAGGGTGCGCAGGTTCAGGCCGACGGCCTGTATCTGCTGAATGGATCGCGCCACACTGATCTGACCAGCGTCGTGCGGCACATGGAGCATGACGGCGCGACGTCGCAACTGATCAAGGGCGTGGCGCGCGATACGGCGCGCGGCGTCTTCCAGGGCAAGATCGTGGTCGAGCGCGGCGCTGACGGCACCGATGCGCGGATGGGCCACCATGCTCTGATCGCGTCAGAACGGGCCGAGATCGACGCCAAGCCGGAACTGATCATCTATGCCGACGACGTGCAGTGCGCGCACGGCAACACGGTGGGGACGCTGGACGAGAGCGCCCTGTTCTACATGGAGCAGCGCGGCATTCCGGCCGAGGAAGCCCGCGCCCTGCTGACCCAGGCCTTCCTGATCGAGGTCATCGACCGGATCGAACATGAGGGCGCGAGAGAGGTGGCGCGGGAATGGCTGACGGCTCGGTTGTGAACACCTTCGATCCCTACGCCGTGCGGGCGCAATTCCCGATCCTGTCGCGACAGGTGAACGGCAAGCCGCTGGTCTATCTGGACAATGCGGCCTCGGCCCAGAAGCCGCGCGCGGTGATCGACGCCCTGGTCGCGACGATGGAAGGCGGCTACGCCAACGTCCATCGCGGCCTGCACACCCTGTCGAACGAGGCGACCGAGGCCTTCGAGAAGGCCCGCGAGATCGTGGCTCGCTTCCTGAACGCCGAGAGCCCGGAACAGGTCGTGTGGACCAAGGGCGGCACCGAGGCGATCAACCTGGTGGCCAATGGGCTGGGGCTGTCCATCCAGCCGGGCGACGAGATCATCGTCTCGGAGATGGAGCATCATTCCAATATCGTGCCCTGGCACCTGCTGCGTGAGCGGCGCGGGGCGGTGATCAAGTGGATTCCGGTGCTGGACGACGGGTCGCTGGACATGGCCGCCTATGCCGACCTGCTGGGGCCGAAGACGCGCATGGTCGCGGTCACCCATATGTCGAACGTGCTCGGCACCATCAATCCGGTGGCCGAGATCACGCGACTGGCGCATGCGGCCGGTGCTCAGGTGCTGATCGACGGGTGCCAGGGGGCGGTCCATGCGACGCCGGATGTGCAGGCCATCGGCTGCGACTTCTATGTCCTGACCGGCCACAAGCTGTTCGCCCCGACCGGCATCGGCGCCCTGTACGGCAAGGCCGAGGCGCTGGAGGCTCTGCCGCCGTATCAAGGTGGGGGCGAGATGATCGAGACGGTCGAGCGGGACCGCGTGACCTATGCCAAGCCGCCGCATCGGTTCGAGGCGGGGACGCCGCCGATCCTGGAGGCCATCGGCCTGGGCGTGGCCCTGGAGTGGCTGGCGCAATACGACCGCGCGGCGGTGCAGGCGCATGAGCACGCGCTGTATCAGCACGCCGTTGATCGTCTTCAAGGGCAGAACTGGCTGCGGATCCTGGGGCAGGCGGAAGGGAAGGGCGCGATCCTGACCTTCGCCGTCGAGGGGGCGCACGCCCATGATGTGGCCCAGATCATGGACCGTTACGGGGTCGCCGTGCGGGCCGGACTGCACTGCGCCGAGCCGCTGGCGAAAAGAATGGGGGTGACGTCAAGCACCCGCGCCTCCTTCGCCCTATATAACACCGTGGAGGATGCCGACGCCTTCGTGGACGCGCTGATCAAGGCGCGGAACTTCTTCGTGTAAGCTGATGACAGACGACACCATTCAAGACAGCGACGCCTTCAAGGACGCCTGGGACGAACCCCAGAAGAGCGCCTTGTCGCAGGCTGAGCTGGACACCCTGACCGAGAACCTGATCGAGGCCTTGAAGTCGGTCTATGATCCGGAAATCCCGGTCGATATCTATGAGCTGGGCCTGATCTACCGGGTCGATGTCTCCGACGACCGCGACGTGGTGGTCGACATGACCCTGACGGCGCCCGGTTGTCCGGTCGCTGGCGAGATGCCGGGCTGGGTCGAGACGGCGGTCGAGAAGGTCGAGGGCGTACGTAGCGCCAAGGCCAATCTGGTGTTCGATCCGCCGTGGGATTCCTCGAAGATGAGCGACGAGGCCAAGCTCGCGCTCAACATGTTCTGACGTGGATAGTCCAATGACCGACCTCCAGGCCACATCCCGACCGCGCCGCCCGCGTCCCAAGGCCGTGACCCTGACGGACGCCGCCGCCGAACGTGTGCGCGAGATCCTGGACAATGCCGAGAACGACCACATCGGTCTGCGGATCGGGGTCAAGAACGGCGGCTGCGCCGGGCAGGAGTACACCTTCGCCTATGCCGACGAGATCGGCCCCATGGACGAGGTGGTCGAGGACAAGGGCGTCACTATCCTGATCGAGCCGAAGGCCGTGCTGTTCCTGATCGGCACTGAGATCGATTACGAGACGACCCGGCTGGCGTCCAAGTTCGTGTTCAACAATCCGAACCAGACCGACGCCTGCGGCTGCGGCGAGAGCGTCACCATAATCCCGGCCGCCGCCGTCTGAGATGGCCTACGACGCAGACTTCGGCGAATGGGTGCGTGAGCATTTCGCGGGCCTGGGTCGGTTGGAGATCAAGCGGATGTTCGGCGGGGCCGGGGTCTATGCTTCGGGCGTGATGTTCGCCTTGCTGGACGACGGGGTGGTCTGGCTGAAGGGCGACGAGGCGCTGGGCGAGGCCTTCGTCGAGGCCGGCTGTCGACAATTCAGTTATCCGACCAAGGACGGGCGGACGATGTCCATGGGGTACTGGACTTTGCCGGAGACGGCGCTCGATGATCCCGACGAGGCGGTCGACTGGGCGCGGCGGTCGCTGGAGGTTGCTGTTCGCAAGGCGTCGGGTAAGAAGCCGAAGAAGGCTACTTAGGCGCATCCACCAGAACGGCCGGGGTGACCGGTTGACCCGTGGCTTCGGCGATCAGTTCGGCCGTGCGGGTCTCGACCACGGCTTCGAGACGCGCGAGGAATTCGTCCTTGGGCAGGCCCACGGGTATGGGCTCCAGGAACTCCAGCGTCGCGGCGCCCGGGTGTTTCTCGTACTTTTCCTCGGGCCAGAACAGACCGAGGTTGGTGGCGAGGGGTACGACCGGCATGTCGAAGTCGCGGTACATGTGCCAGACGCCGGAACGGTAGCGATACTTCTGGCCGACCGCGGCCAGATGGCCTTCGGGATAGATCAGGATCTTGCGGTTCTCGGCCCTGGCTTCGGCGGCGCGGGTAGCCAGGGCTTTGCGGGCTTCGTGGCCGCCGCAGCTGTTGACGACGATGGCGCCCAGCTTCTTCAGCACGCCGCCCAGCAGCGGAAACTTCTCCAGGTGATCGCCGGTGACGAAGGCCAAGTCGTCGAACTGGTCATAGGTGGCGAAGCCATCGCCCCAGCTCTGATGCTTTGAAGCGATGATGAAGGCGCCGTCGGGCAGGCGATCCTTGCCGCGCACCTCCAGCCGGATTCCGGCGAAGACCGCCATGGCCTGGACCATGCGTCTGACATAGGCGCGGATAACCCGACTGGTGGGGCCGCGACCAGGGACGAGGGCGGCGAAGGCGGCGGTCAGGCCGTAGCCGATCGACAGAATCCAGTAGGCGATATTGAAGGCGAAGCTGCGCATGGCCCGACTATGGCAGAAAGCTTGACCTTGTCAGGTTGTATTAGGCGGCATTCTCGAGCGAAATTGCGCTGGTCACCTGATTGCGGCCGGCGTGCTTGGAGGCATAGAGCGCCGCGTCGGCGCGTTCCAGCAGGCTGGAGGCCGTCTCGCCGGAGACATGTTCGGCGAATCCTGCGGACAGGGTCACGGCGCCCAGGTCGTCGTTGGTCGAGCGGCGACGCAGCGACCGTGAGGAGACCTCTCCCAGGATCGTCTCCAACGCCATGGTGACGGCGCCCGCGCTCTCGCCGGGGAAGATGATCGCGAACTCTTCGCCGCCGAACCGGGCGACGAAGCGATTGCCGCTGCAGACGCGTGACAGGATGGTTGAGACATAGCGCAGCACCTGGTCGCCGGTCTGGTGCCCCCAGGTGTCGTTGAAGCGTTTGAAGTGGTCGATGTCGAGGATGGCCAGGGTCAGAGGGGCGTGGGCGTCACCGTTGCAGACCCTCTCCAGGCGCTCGTCGAACGCCTTGCGGTTGGCCAGATTGGTCAGGGCGTCGGTCATGGCGTCGCGCCGGACCTGTTCCAGGTGTTCGCGCAGCCGGGCGACCTCCTTGTTGGAACTTTCCAGACGTTTCTCGAGAATGGCGGTCTCGCGCCGGACGCGTTTTGTCGCGATGGTCAGACCGCCGACCAGGGTCTTCAGGGGGGCGCCGTCTTCAGCCGCCTCCATGGTCTGGGATGCGGCGACCAGGGTTTCACCATAGTCGGCCTGGGTCTTGTGGGCCTTGGCGATGGCGCCGGCCACATTGGCCAGTTCACGATCCAGCACGGCGCCGGCGTCGCGAATGTCTTCCGACAGGCGGCTGCGCGGGAGGAATTCGGCAGCCAGCAGTTCCGCAGTCTCGTCGTTGATCACGACCTTTTCGGCCAGGAGGCGTTTGATCTCGCGGCCCAAGGGGGCGTCAGGATCGCCCATATAGTGGAGCCAGAGCTCGAAATTCAGCGGCGTCGGCCAGACGCCGACCTTCTCCATGTCAGAGATGACGTCCCGCGCAAGAGAATAGGCTTCCGGTCCCCGAACCGCCGTTTCGATTTGCGCCGTCATTCATCTCTCCCGAAGCTCCGTTCTGAAGCTCGGGAAGAGAGTACAGGCCTATCCGTAATAGCGAGTAAACGCCCGGTTCTTAGGCGCGGATGACGACCGGACGGCGCAGGAAGGCGGGGATGTCGTCGCCGAAGCCCTTGACGCCGGAGCGCTCACGCTCTTCCGGACGACGCTCGCCGCGACGATCCGACTGACGCAGATGCGGCTCGCGGTCCGTGCGGGCGGTGCGGGTTTCCTCGAAGGGCGCCGTCTCGCTCTCGATCTTCGCCTCGATCTTCGGTTCCTGCCGGGGCTCTGAACGGGCCTCGGACTTGGCTCGGCTGCGGTCGCGACCAGCAGGCTTGTCGGCTGTCGGGGCGATCTCGGTTTCGATCACGCTCTCGGCGGAGACTTCGGGCTTGGCCTTGCGGCGGCTGCGTGATCGCGTCGTCGCCTCGACGGCGTCCGTCTCGGCCATAGCGACGGCGGGGGTGGCCGCATGGGTTTGGGTCGGCTCGGCGGCGCGTGAACGGCCGCGACCGCCAGAGCGGGACTCGCTCGAACGGGACGAGCGCTTGTCGTCACGTCCGCCGTCCTTGATCGCGTCGAAGTCGATATCGAGAACCAGCTCTTGCGGGTCCATCTTGATCAGTTTCAGCACCTTATCCAGCGACTTGTCGTCGGCCGGGGTGACGATCATGAAGGCCTGGCCCAGCTTGCCCGCGCGGCCGGTGCGGCCGATGCGGTGGACGTAGTCGTCGGCATGGTGCGAGACGTCGTAGTTGAACACGTGGCTGACATCCGGGATGTCCAGGCCGCGCGCGGCGACGTCGGAGGCCACCAGGATCTTCAGCGCGCCCGAACGGAAGTCCGCCAGGGTCTTCATCCGGTGCGACTGGTCAAGGTCGCCGTGGATCGGCGCGGCGTCGAAACCGTGGGTCTTCAGCGACTTGGCGACGATATCGACTTCGGATTTGCGGTTGCAGAAGACGATGCCGTTTCGCACGTCCTCACGACCGACCAGGGCGCGCAAAGCGGTGCGTTTGGCCTTGGGGTCCGAGGTGGGGATGCGGACGATATACTGGGTGATGGTGTCGGCGGTCATCGCCGGACGCGAGGCCTCGATCCGGGTCGGATCCTTGAGGAAGGCGGTCGTCAGGCGGGTGATCTCCGGCGGCATTGTGGCCGAGAAGAACAGGGTCTGGCGACGCGGCGGCGTCAGTTTGAAGATGCGTTCGATGTCGGGGATGAAGCCCATGTCGAGCATGCGGTCGGCTTCATCGACGACCATGATCTCGACGCCGGTCAGCAGCATCTTGCCGCGTTCGAACAGGTCGAGCAGGCGGCCGGGCGTGGCGATCAGGACGTCCACGCCCTTGTTCAGCGCCGCCACCTGGTCGCCCATGGAGACGCCGCCGATCAGCAGCACCCAGCTCAGCTTGGTGCCCTTGGCGTATTTGGCGAAGCTCTCGGCGACCTGGTCGGCCAGTTCGCGGGTCGGGGCCAGGACGATGGCGCGGGGCATACGGGCCCGGGCGCGGCCCGAGGCCAGGCGTTCGACCAGAGGAAGTGTGAAGGCGGCGGTCTTGCCGGTGCCGGTCTGGGCGATTCCAAGGACGTCGCGGCCGGCGAGGGCGACGGGGATCGCCTGTTCCTGGATGGGGGTGGCGGTCGTGTAGCCGGTGTCGGCGACGGCCTGAAGGGTCGTGGGCGAAAGGCCCAGTTGAGAAAATTCGGTCATGAATCCTTGGGGTGGAAAGCGTCTGCGTGCATAGCAGCAACGGAACCGCCCCTCTTTGGGCGAGCGGGCGGCGCGGATCGCAGACCTGTCCCGAGGCTGGTGGCGATATAGAAGTCCCTGCGTGAAAGTCAAGTATTCTCGATATTTCGTTCGACCGGCGGGCGCGGAATAAATTCCCATGGCCAGCTGGACTCCGCTTGACTCCGCCGGGCGTGAAGGAGGCATATGAGAGAACAAAAGGAGAACTATTGTGCGGTCCGACCGCAAGATCGCAGCCCTGCGCGAACATCTGAAAGCTCTGGAGGGCGACGGCCATCCGGTCGATGAGGCGCGCTTCGACCTGGGCCTGGAGGCGGCGGATCGTCATCTGGGCGGGCTGGCGACCCATGGGCTGCACGAGGTTTACGCCGCGACGACGCCTGATGCGACGGCGGCTCTGGGGTTTGCCCTGGGGCTGGTGCGTCGGGCGGCGGGCGATCGGCCCATGGTTTGGGGCGTCCAGGCCATGGCGGGTCTTGAGACGGGTCAGATCCATGGGCCTGGCCTGCGCGAGTTGGGGCTGGATCCCGGCCGGGTGGTGCTGGTGCGGGTCAAGGAGATGAAGGATCTGCTGGCGGCGGGCGAGGAAGCCCTGGCCTGTGGGGCTGTGGGGGCGGTGCTGCTGACGGCCTGGGGCGAGAGCAAGGCGTTGAGCCTGACGGCCACCCGCCGGCTGTCGATGGCGGCAGGGCAGGGGCAGGCGACGGCGATCCTGACCCGGTTGGCGGCCCAGCCCCAACCTAGTGCGGCCGAGACCCGGTGGCGGGTCAGCGGGGCCTTGTCACGGGCGCTGGAGGCGGAGGCGCCCGGTCACCCGACCTATGCGGTCGAACTGTTGCGGCATCGGCTGGGCGCGCAGCCGAGGAGCTGGATCATGGAGTGGGATCGTGAGCGCGGAGTCTTCGAACAGGGCGGGCAGAATGCCGGACATGAACAGTCGCACCGACCGGCGCTACCTGGCGGTCTGGTTTCCCCTGCTGCCGACAGATCGGCTGCGGCGGGAGGAGGGGCGTTCCGACGCTACGGATGAACCCGCGACCGTGCTGGTGGAGAAGGTGAAGGGGGCTTTGCGCCTGGCGGCCGCAGACGGGTCGGCCTTGGCGCTGGGTCTGTCGCCAGGCATGACCCTGGCCGACGCGCGGGCGCGGGCGCCGGACATTCGCGTGGTCGCGCACCGGCCAGAGGCGGACATGGCCCTATTGAAGCGGGTATTGCTGGATTTCGGGCGTTTCACCCCGATGGCGGCGATTGACGGGCCGGATGGACTGGCGCTGGACGTGACGGGCTGCGCGCATCTGTTTGGGGGCGAAGACGGGCTGGTCCGGGCGGTGGCGGCGCGGGCGCAGGGCGTGGGTCTGGCGGTGTGTCTGGCGATGGCCAGCACGCCCGAGGCGGCGCGCGCCCTGGCCCGGTTCGGGCGTGGCGGGGTCTATGAGGGCGAGGGACAGAGCCAGGCCTTGCGCCGCCTGCCGGTCGCGGCGCTGGAGCTGTCGGACAAGGAGACCCAGGCCCTGTCGCGCGCGGGGCTGAAGACCCTGGCGCATCTGGCCGATCGCCCCACCGCACCCATCGCCGCCCGGTTCGGCGCGGCGGCGGCGACGCGGCTGAACCGGGTGCTGGGGCGCGAGGACGCCCGCATCCGGCCCGAACGGCCGGTCCCGCTGATTTCTGTTGATCGCATCCTGGTCGAACCGATCACCGAAACGACCGACGTCGAGGCGGTGATCGGCGACCTGTTGGTTGAGGCCATGGACCGACTGGACCTGCGCGGCCAGGGCGGGCGCGCCTTTCAGGCCGGCTTCTTCCGCCTGGACGGGGAGGTGCGCCACATCACCGTGCGGACGGGCCGGCCTACGCGTGAGGCGGCGGCCGTGCTGCGTCTGTTTCGCGAGCGGCTGGCCAGTCTGGCGCGGCCGCTGGACCCGGGGTTCGGGTTTGACCAGTTGCGCCTGTCCGTGCCGGTCGCCGACCGTCTGGCCTCGCGCCAGCGCGGCTTCGACGCCACCCCGCCGGGCGCGGAGGATCTGGGACGACTGGTCGATCGTCTGACCGCGCGGCTGGGACCGGAGGCGGTCAGCCGGTTCGAACCGATAGAGTCGCACTGGCCCGAACGCGCCGTGCGCCTGACGCCTGCGGCCCTTCCGGTGGGCGAGGTCGCCACCTGGATCGAACCAGACCCCGCCGACCCGCCGCTCCGCCCGTTGCAGATGTTCGACCCGCCGCAGCCGGTCCTAGCCACGGCGGAGGTGCCCGACCATCCGCCGAACCGCTTCATCTGGCGGCGGGTCGATCACCGTCTGGTCCGGGTCGAAGGCCCCGAACGCATCGCGCCCGAATGGTGGCGCAGCTTGCGGGGGGCGCTGGAGCCGACGCGCGACTATTACCGCGTCGAGGATCAGGAGGGCCGGCGCTTCTGGCTGTTCCGCTCCGGCTTCTACGGCGAGGAGCCGGCGCCGCGCTGGTTCGTGCACGGGGTCTTTGCATGACCGCCTATGCCGAGCTGGCGACGCGCAGTAACTTCTCCTTTCTGGAGGGGGCGTCGCATCCGAAACATCTGGTGCTGAGCGCCATCCTGCGCGGCCATACCGGAATGGGTCTGGCCGATCGCAACACCCTGGCCGGGGTGGTTCGGGCATGGAGTGCGTTGAAGACGCTGCGGGAGGAGGGCTGGTCGCCGCCGGATCGGGTGCGCCAGGGCGGCAGTCCCGGCGAGACGGTGCTGGTGGAGGATTCGTTTCCCATCGATCTCGATCCGGAGGAGATCAAGGCGCGGGCCCAGGCCTTCAAGCTGATCCTGGGGGCGCGGCTGCGGTTCAACGACGGGACGCCGGACATCCTGGCCTATCCCGAGGACCGGCAGGGGTGGGGGCGTCTGTGCCGCCTGCTGACCCTGGGCAACAGCCGGGCGAAGAAGGGCCAGTGCGAGATCGGGCTGCGCGACCTGCTGCGCGCGTCCGAAGGTCTGTTGCTGATCGTCATGCCGCCCCGCCGACTGGAGGGGGTGGAGGCCCTGCTGCGCCAGATGAACGACGCCGCGCCGGGCGCCGTCTGGCTTGGCGTCGCCATGGGCCGGAGGGGCGACGACCGGCGCCGACTGGCGCGGCTGAAGGTCTTGGCCGGGGCGACGGGCGTGCCGTTGCTGGCGGTCAATGACGTCCTCTATCACGACGCCGACCAGCGCGACCTGCAGGACGTCGTCACCTGTATCCGCGAGGGGGTGACGCTGGAGAACGCCGGCCGCCGACTGGATCAGAACGCCGAACGCCACCTGAAACCGCCCGCCGAAATGAGCCGCCTCTTCGCCGACGCCCCGGAGGCGGTGGCCGAGACGCAAGATGTGCTGGCGCGGGTGGCGTTCGATCTGGGGGACCTGAGCTATAATTATCCTGAAGAGCCGGTGCCGCCCGGCATGACGGCGCAGGATCGGCTGGCCGAACTGGTGTCGATCTATGAGGAGCGGAAATATCCGCAAGGCGTGCCGGGCAAGGTGCAGGACCTTCTGAAGAAGGAGCTGGCTTTCATCGCCAAGGAGAATCTGGCCCACTATTTTCTGACGATCCACGACATCGTTAGATTTGCGAACGACCAGCGCATCCTGTGTCAGGGGCGAGGTTCGGCGGCGAACTCGGCCGTCTGTTATGTTCTGGGCATCACCTCGGTCGATCCGAGCGTCCATGACGTGCTGTTCGAACGGTTCCTCTCGTCGGATCGAAAAGAGCCGCCGGACATCGACGTCGATTTCGAACACGAGCGGCGCGAGGAGGTCATCCAGCACATCTACGAACGATATGGTCGCCACCGAGCCGGCATCGCCGCCACCGTGATCCGCTATCGTCCGCGCAGCGCCATCCGCGAAGTCGGCAAGGTCATGGGGCTGACCGAGGATGTGACGGCGCGTCTGGCGGGAAGCCAGTGGGGCAGTTTCGGATCCGACATTCCCGACCGACATCTGGAACAGGCCGGGCTTGAGGTCGGTAATCCGACCGTGATCCGCGCCGTCGCCATGACCCGGCGGCTGCTGGAGTTTCCCCGACATCTGTCGCAGCACGTCGGGGGCTTCGTCCTGACCCAGGATCGGTTGGACGAACTGGTCCCCATCGGCAATGCGGCCATGCCGGACCGGACCTTCATCGAATGGGACAAGGACGACATCGATGCGCTGCGGCTGATGAAGGTCGATGTGCTGGCTCTGGGGATGCTGACCTGTATCCGAAAGGCGTTCGACCTGCTGCTTGAGCATGGGGCGCTGAACCTCAGCTTGGATACGGTCCCCGACGCCGACGAGGCGACCTACGAAATGCTGCAACAGGGGCGCTCCATCGGGGTCTTCCAGGTGGAGAGCCGGGCGCAGATCAACATGCTGCCCAGGCTGAAGCCGAAGCGGTTCTATGATCTAGCCATTCAGGTGGCGATTGTTCGTCCTGGGCCGATTCAGGGCAATATGGTCCATCCCTATCTGCGACGGCGGCAGGGTCTGGAAGTCGTCGACTATCCTTCTCCTGGTGCAGAGTTCGGGCACCCCGATGAGCTGAAGGACGTGCTGAAGGCGACCTTGGGCGTGCCGCTTTTTCAGGAACAGGCGATGAAGATCGCCATGGTCGCGGCGCGGTTTGACGACAAGCAGGCGAACGGCATGCGCAAGGCCATGGGGACCTTCAGGGGCGACGGGAACCTGAGCCACTATGGCCAGCTCATGGTCGAGGGCATGAAGGCGAGAGGGTATGATGCGGCCTTCGCCGAGCGTTGCTATGAGCAGATCAAGGGCTTCGGCTCCTATGGCTTCCCCGAGAGCCACGCCATCTCGTTCGCCAGGCTGGTCTACATCTCGTCCTGGATCAAATGCCATCATCCGGCGGTGTTCGCCTGTGCGCTGCTGAACAGTCAGCCGATGGGGTTCTATGCCCCGGCGCAGCTGGTGCGGGATGCGCAGGAGAGCCCGCAGAAGGTCGAGGTGCGGGCGATCGATGTGAACCACAGCCTTTGGGACAATAGGCTGGAGCCGAGCCATAGGGGATTGGCTCTGCGACTGGGCTTACGTCAGATCGACGGGTTCAAGGAAGGTTGGGCGACGAAGCTGGAGGAAGCACGCGACGCGCCTTTTACCGATGTCGAGGAGATGGCGCGGCGGACGGGGCTGGAGGCGGCCGCGATGCGCAAACTGGCGGATGCGGATGCGTTTCGGTCGATGGGTCTGGATCGCCGCGAGGGGCTGTGGGCGGTCAGGCGGTTGCCCGACGACGAGCCGCTGCCGCTGTTCCAGGCGGCGCGCGCCAGAGAGCTGGGCGCCGAGGCGGCGGCGAACCTGCCGCTGATGCCGCTGAAGGAGCATATCGCCACCGATTATCAGACGACGCGTCTGTCGCTGAAGGGGCATCCGATGCAGATCCTGCGGCCGATGTTCGACGCCGAGCGGGTGCTGAGCGCCGAGGCGGTCGAGGTCAAGAGGCACGGGGCGCTGGTGAAGACGGCGGGGGTGGTGCTGGTGCGCCAGAGGCCGGGCACGGGCAACGCCATCTTCGTGACCCTGGAGGATGAGACCGGGGTGGTGAACATCCTGCTGTGGGCGCGGCTGTTCGAGACCTTTAGGCGCGAGGTCATGGCCGCCCGGCTGATGGAGGTGGAGGGCACGGTCGAGAAGAGTGTCGAAGGCGTGCTGCACGTCATGGCGCAGCGGGTGATCGACCGGTCGGCCGAACTGGGACGGCTGTCCGAGGACTATGACCTGCAGGTCGAACTGTCGCGGGCGGATGCGGTGAAATATCCGCAAGGGCCGCGCAGCCCGACCGGCCGGCATCCGCGCGACGTCCGCATTCTGCCGGGATCGCGCGACTTTCATTGACGGGCGTCAGCAGGGAGCGGGCGCTGTGGTTGGAGAGCGCTTGCGGGTCAGCAACAGGACCAGCAGCAGGCCCAGTCCGGAAGCGACCGCTCCGGTCAAGGAGACGGCGGGATAACCGAGGCCGCCAGCGATGACCGCCCCGCCCACGGCCGCGCCGATGGCGTTGCCCAGATTGAAGGCGCCGATGTTCATCGCCGAGGCCAGGTTGGGCGCGTCGCCGGCGGCGGCCATGACCCGCACCTGGAGCGGCGGCACCAGGGCGAAGCTGGCGATCCCCCACAGGAAGACCAGGATCGAGGTCGGGACTGCGAACGGCATGGCTACAGCGAAAGCGACCAGGATGGCGGACAGGGAGGCCAGGGTGACGATCAGGGTGCGGTCGATGGACCTGTCCGCGAACTTGCCGCCCAGCCAGTTGCCGAGCGTCAGCCCCAGCCCATAGGTCACCAGCATGGCGGTGACGAAGCCGAGCGAGGCGTGAGTCTGCTCGCGCAGGATCGGGGCGATATAGGTGAAGACGGTGAACATGGCGCTGGAGCCGATCACGGTCAGGGCCAGGGCTGCCAGCACGGGACCGCGACCCAGGACACGCAACTCGGCGCCGATGTTCCCGCCGGTCGGAGCAGGCAGGTTGGGCAGGGTCAGGCGCAGCGCGGCCATGACCCCCACGCCGATGGCGGCGATGCCCCAGAAGCTGGCGCGCCATCCCAGGGCGTCTCCGGCCCAGGTCGCGAGGGGCACGCCGACGACATTGGCGATGGTCAGGCCCATGAACATGGCGGCGACCGCGCCCGCCTGACGGTTCGGCGCCACCAGGCCGGCGGCCACGATCGAGCCGACGCCGAAGAAGGCACCATGGTTCAGCGAGGTGATGACCCGCGCGATCAGCAGCATCGAATAGTCGGTCGAGATCGCCGACAGCAGATTGCCGATGGTGAAGATGGCGGCAAGACCGATCAGCAGGGCTCGGCGCGGCACGCGGCCGGTGGTCAGGGTCATCAGCGGCGCGCCCAGCATGACGCCCAGCGCATAGGCGCTGATCAGCAGGCCCGCCGTGGGGATGGAGACGCCGAGATCGGTGGCGATCACAGGCAGCAGGCCCATAGGCGCAAACTCGGTCACGCCGATGCCGAAGGCGCCCGCCGCGAGGGCCAGGAGGGGAGGGTTGAGTTTCATGGTTGTCCTTCGGCGATGTCCTTGTCCAAGCGCACAGATGGACGGCGGTCCGCACGAGCGGTAGGCAGGCTCCAGGCCAAAGATTTTTGATCTGGACGCACAGATGCAGACGACCGGCGTGGACCGCGCAAGAGAGATGGAAGTGTTCGCCGCCGTGGCGCAAAGCGGCAGTTTCTCGGCGGCGGGGCGGACGCTGGATCTGACCCCGTCAGCGGTCAGCCGGACCATTGACCGGATTGAGGCGCGGCTGGGCGTGCGGCTGATGCTGCGGACCACGCGGGTGCTGACGCTGACGGCGGAGGGCCAGACCTATCTGGCGGCGGCGCGTCGGATCCTGGCCGACCTTGACGATGCTGAGCGAGTGGTCGCTGACCAGGGGGCACCGCGGGGACGGGTCAGGGTCAGCGCGTCTCTGGCGCACGGCCGTCAGCGCGTCGTGCCGCTGCTGGGCGAGTTCGCTCGCCTGTATCCGCACATATTGATCGACTTCAATCTGACCGATGTCGTGGTTGATGTGGCGGCGGGTCAGGCCGATGTCGCCATCCGGTTCGGACCGCTGGCCGACAGTCCGCTGACGGCGCGGCGGCTGGGCGAGACGGGGCGGACCATTGTCGCCTCGCCGGACTATCTGGCGCGACGGGGCGCGCCGCAGGTTCCGGAGGATCTGCACGAGCACGATTGTCTGAACTTCAATTTCCGCCGGGCCGAGCCGGTCTGGCCGTTCCGGCGCGATGGGCGGGATTACGCCCTGACGGTGAAGGGATCGATCGAGGCCAACAATGGCGAGACCCTGACGCAGTTGGCGCTGGCCGGCGTGGGGGTGACGCGGGTCGGCAATTTCAGCGTGGCGGACGCCATCGAAATGGGACGGCTTGTCCCGCTGCTTGAAGCCTTCAATCCCGGCGATCGGGAGGCGATCCACGCGGTCTTTGTCGGCGGGGCCAATATGCCGGCGCGGGTGAGGGTGTTCGTCGATTTCTTGGCGGAACGGCCGAGATAAAAAGAAATCGCCGGACGGGCGGACCCGTCCGGCGATCTCAGTCTCGAATGCGATCCGACCTCAGCGCTTGCCGAAGATCATGTCGCCCAGTTTGGCGAAGAAGCTCTTTTCCTCTGCCTTGGGAGCGGGCTTGGCGGCCGGAGCGGCAGGCTTGGCGGCTTCTGCGGGCTTGGGCGCCGGAGCTGCGGCGGCGGCAGGGGCGACGACCGGAGCGGGCGTCGGCGCTGCGACAACGGCGGGAGCCGCCTTGGGCGCGGCGGCTTTCGCGGCAGGCTTGGCGGCCGGCTTGGCCGCCGTGGACTTGGCTGCCGGCTTTGCAGCGGCGGGCTTGGACGCCTTGGCCGGCGCGGTCTTCGGAGCGGCGGCCTTCACCGGCGCGGCCTTGGCGGCCGCCTTCGGAGCAGCGGCCTTCGGAGCGGCGGTTTTGGCGACCGCAGCCTTGGGAGCAGCGGCCTTGGGCGCAGCAGATTTCGCAGCGGGCTTGGCGGCCGTGGTCTTGGCGGCGGCGGGCTTGGTCGCCTTGGGCGCCGCTGTTTTCTCGGCGACAGGCTTCACAGCGCTCGACTTCGGCGCGGCTTTAGGCTTGGAAGCGGCGGTCGCCGGCTTCGGCGACGCAGTTTTAGACGTAGACGGTGACTTGGCCATGTATTCCCCGACCCCTCGGTTAGTTAAAAAGCCCGGCGGCGTCGGGAAGACGAAGCGCCGGATCGCAACGATTCGCCATCTTAGCGGTGTTTGAAAAATGTCCGAGTCCGCAGTTCAGATAATCGCACGGGGTCCGCGCGAAAACGCAGAGGCCGCCGCCGCCGCCATCGACGCCGATCCCACGCTGGAGGGCGCGACCTATTCCATCCTGGAGGAGGACGAGGATCGCAACATCTGGCGCATCGACGCCTTCCCGACCACGGCCGAAGAGGTCGAGGGGCTGAAGGCGACCCTGGCCGACTATCCGGTCACCGTCACGGTCGAGAAGCTGGCCGACGCCGACTGGCTGGCCATGTCGCTGTCGGGCCTGCCGCCGGTGCGGGCCGGGCGCTTCTTCGTCTATGGGGCCCATGACGAGGGACGGGTGCCGCCCAACGCCGTCAATCTGAAGATCGACGCCGGCGCCGCCTTCGGCACCGGCCACCACGGCACGACGGTCGGCTGTCTGGAGGCCTTCGACGATCTGCTGAAGCGCGAGCGGTTCGAGCGGGTGCTGGACGTCGGCTGCGGCACGGGCGTCCTGGCCATCGCGGCGGCGCGGACGGGCAGCCGAATCGCGGTCGGCACCGACATCGACGCCCCCTCGGTGCGGATCGCCAATGAGAACTCCGCCCTGAACCAGGCCCACGCCAGCTTCGTCCACGCCTCGGGCCTGAACGATCAGCGGGTGCGCCGCCACGGGCCCTATGATCTGGTCTTCGCCAATATCCTGGCCCCGCCGCTGGTGGCCCTGTCGCAGGACATCAAGATGGCGCTGAGCCTGGGCGGGGTCGCCATCCTGTCGGGCCTGTTGCGGACCCAGGAGCGCCGGGTGACGGCGGCCTATACCTCGCGCGGCTTCCGGCTGGAGAAGCGCATCCATCACGACGCCTGGAGCGCCCTGGTGCTGCGGCGGATGGGCTGAGGAACGAGAGACGAGACGATGCGCCAGACCTTTGATGAGACCACCGATCCGTCCTTTGGGGCCAAACACCTGCCGCTGCTGCGCGCCGAGATGGCCAAGCAGGGGCTGGACGGCTTCCTGATCCCGCACGAGGACGAGCACCAGAACGAGTATCTGCCCGACGCCAACGAGCGGCTGGCCTGGGCCACCGGCTTCACCGGCTCGGCCGGGGCGGCGGTGGTGTTTCAGGACCGGGCCAGCATGTTCACCGACGGCCGCTATACGGTGCAGGTCAAGGCCCAGACCGATCCGGCCCTGTTCGAACGGCGCGACCTGAACGACGTCGCCGCCTATCTGGAGACGGCGAAGCCCGGCCAGGTGATCGGCTATGATCCGAAGCTGCACAGCCCGGACGCCCTGGTCGCCCTGAAGCGGGCGGCGCAGAAGGCCGGGGCCGAGTTGAATCCGGTCGAGGTCAATCCGCTGGACCTGGCCTGGGGCGCGGAGCGTCCGGCCCAGCCGACCGCGCCGGTCACGCCGCACGAGGACGTCTATTCCGGCGAGGCCCATGCGGCGAAGCGGGCGCGGATCGGTCAGGCCGTGGCGGACGCCGGCGCCGACGCCGTGGTTCTGACCGCGCCCATGTCCATCGCCTGGCTGTTCAATGTACGCGGCGGTGACGTGATCCGTTCGCCCCTGCCCATCGGCCAGGCCGTGCTGGAGGCCGACGGCAGGGCGCGGCTGTTCCTGGACGGGGCCAAGGTGACGAATGAACTGCCGGCCTGGCTGGGCGACGACGTCCAGCTGGAGGCGCCCGAACGGCTGGCCGAGGCGCTGGACGGTCTGGCGGGTCGGAAGGTGATGATCGATCCGGCCCTGTCGTCCGCCTGGTATTTCGACCGGCTGGAGCAGGCGGGGGCGACGGTGGTGCGGGCGGCGGACCCCTGCGCCCTGCCTCGTGCGACCAAGAATGCGGTCGAGATCGAGGGCAGCCGCCGGGCCCATATCCGCGACGGCGCCGCCCTGGCCAACTTCCTGCACTGGGTCGATACGACGGCGCAGCAGACCCTGCCGGACGAGCGCGAGGTGGTGGAGACGCTGGAGCGGTTCCGCGAGGCGACCGGGGCGCTGAAGGACCTGAGCTTCGACACCATCGCCGGGGCCGGCCCGAACGGCGCCCTGCCGCATTACAAGCCGGTCGGCGCCAAGATCCGCAAGATCGAGAACGGCTCCCTGCTGCTGGTGGACGGCGGCGGCCAGTATCTGGACGGGACGACCGACGTGACCCGCACCATGGCGGTGGGCGAGCCGACGGCGGATCAGCGTCACAAGTTCACCCTGGTGCTGAAGGCCCATATCGCCATGGCGACCGTCCGCTTCCCGGCGGGGACCAGCGGCATGGCTCTGGACGCCATTGCGCGAGCGCCGATATGGGCGGCGGGGCTGGATTATGATCACGGCACCGGCCACGGCGTCGGATCCTATCTGGGGGTTCACGAGGGACCGCAACGGATCGCCAAATGGGGCACCAGCCAGCCGTTGCTGGAGGGGATGATCCTGTCCAACGAGCCCGGCTATTACCGCGAGGGCCATTGGGGCATCCGTATCGAGACCCTGCAGGTGGTGACGCCGGCCGTGGTTCCCGAGGGCGGCGAGCGGCCGATGCACGGGTTCGAACAGCTGACCTTTGCGCCCATCGACCGCAAGCTGATCGCGGTCGATCTGCTGACCCCGGACGAGCGGGCCTATGTGGACGCCTATCACGCCGAGACCCTGGCCAAGGTCGGGCCCTTGGTCGAGGGCGAGGTGCGGGCCTGGCTGGAGCGGGTCTGCGCCCCGCTCTAAGCCTCCGAGTCCGCTCATTCGCGGGGATGAGCGGAGGGTTCTAGTGATCGCGCAGCCTGCGCCGCAGGTGGGTGATCGGGACGGTCAGGTCGGCCAGGGCCGCCCGGGTCGCCTCGTAGCCTGAGGCGACCGGCTCGTCATAGGCCTTCCAGTCGCGGATGTCGGTTCCGCCGGTGCGCGGCAGGATCAGGACGTCTGCGGCGGCGCGCGACTGCTCCATCTCGGCGTCGGTGGTGATGGTCGCTGAACGCATCAGGATGGAGACGATGGGCGGGCCGGCCTTCCAGGCGCCCGACAGCACCCATTTCCACCAGGAGGGGGGATTTTCCAGCCCCGCCGGATCGACGCCGCGCGTCTGGGACATGTCCACGCCGATGATGGGGCCGCTGTTCAGCTGGCGCATCACGCTGGTCGGGAAGTTCTTCAGCACGGCCCCGTCCACCAGCACCTGGCCGTCCATGACCACGGGCGGCAGGACGCCGGGAATGGCGATGGACGCCCGCATGGCCCGGCGCATCAGGCCGGTGCGATGCACCTCGATCCGGCCCGAGGTCAGGTTGGAGGAGACGGCGAAGAAGGGCAGGCAGAGATCGGCCAAGTCCGTGTCGCCATAGGCGCGCTCCAGCAGGCGGGCCACCTTGCGGGCGCGGGACATGGCGATGATGGGGAAGGCCAGGTCGGACAGGGGGTCGGATTCGACGAAGGCGCGGCGGACCTCGTAATCCAGCCGCTCGAACGACCAGCCCATGGCCGGTCCGGCCGCCACGACCGCCCCCATGGAGGCGCCGCCGACGAAGTCGATGGGCACCTTGGCCTCTTCCAGCGCCTTGACCGCCCCCATGTGGCAATAGGCGCGCGCGCCGCCGCCCGACAGGACCAGACCCACGGCCGTTCCGGTGATGACGCGGGCCATGCGGGCGGTGTCGGCCTCGACCCCCGAGACGCAGTGGAACCAGCGGTCGGGTTGCAGCGCGTCCAGCCAGACGCGGGTGTTGGCGGGCCGGTTCATGCGCGGATCGCGCAGCAGGATCAGGTCCGTCAGGCGCCGGTCGTCGCCGAAGCCCATCCGGCGCGGCAGATCGGACGGCGGGGCCAGCAGGCCGCTGCCGACGATGAACAGCCGGTCCACCTGGCGGGCGCAAAGCTCGGCCCAGGCGGGCTGGTCCAGTTCGGCGACATAGAGGACATAGTCGTGATCGTCCTCGACCCGGCTGAACCATTCGGCGGCCGAGGTCAGGGCCGACTGGTCGATGACCCGGCAGGTGAAGCCCATGGCCTGGACCGCGGCGGCGATTCGTTCGACGAAGGCGCGGATCGGGCGGGGGCGGGCGGAGACGAAGCCGAAGACGCTGGGTTCGGCGGCGCCCCCGGCGCGCTCGCGGGCGCGGTGGATCATCAGTCGCGACAGTTCGACCATCAGGTCCGGTTCGGACCGGGCGGCCTCGAAGAAGGCCTCGCGCGGCAGGGCCAGAATCTCGGTGTCGCGCAGGGCGACGACGTCGGCGGTGTGCGGCGTGCCGGCCAGCATGGCCATTTCACCGACCGGCTCGCCGGGGCGGACCACGCCCAGAAGCCGGGGCGGCTGATCCTGTTCGCTATGGAAGACGCCCAATCGGCCCGACCGGACCAGATAGAGGGTGTCGGACGGATCCCCCGCCGCGAACAGCCGCTCGCCCCCCGTCAGGGCGAACCAGCTGGCGCGATCGATCATCGGCCCCTCGAAGATGCGCGACAGGGCGGAGGCCAGGGTGTCGGGACGAAGCGGAGCCATGGGACAGTTGTAGGTGAGATTCCGTTGCGGGTGAATCGGCTTTGTCCTCGCCGTTTTCGCAGCGAAGTTCGGGGAGGGCGTGGGACGCCGGGTCTGCACCCGGGTTTTGGAGTTTTAAGTACCGTTTCGGCGCAGTCGTCGTCCCACGCGGTCGTTTTCCACACGCACTCCGGCTGGCGGCCCTCCTTTTAGAGCCTTGCCGGATCGGCGGGCCGCCTTGCGACGGCTTCGCCGGGGCGGACATGCCGACGAAGGTCGACAGCGGTCCGCTTTCCTAGGCGTGCGGCGAGCAGGAGACGGCATCCATCGCCGCCCCTAAGGACCCCGGCGGTCTCCTCCCCACCGGCTTCATCGCTCGACCACAGCCCCGCCGCCGTCAGGGCGCTGGATCCGACGCCCTCCCCATCGGCGGGGATGAGGAGAGGATAAGGGCGCCGGCTTCTATGGCGCGGAAGTCGGGGCGAGATTCTTGTAGGGCGTTGAAATTATGCGATTCAGACCAGCGTCATTGTGCGCGCTGGCTCACCTCTCCGCGCGCGAAGGCGCGGGGGGAGGACCGGTCGCGCTTGCGACCAGGCGGGGGCGACTCAGGCGGTGGGGATGACCGCGTCAGCGTCTGACACCGAGTCGCCCCCTCCTGGCGCTCGCTGACGCGATCGCCGGTCCTCCCCGTTCGCCTTCGCGAACGGGGAGGTGAGAAGTCAGCCGCCGAAGCCGCCTTCGTCGAGGAAGGCCTGCTCCTCGGGCGTGGTGGTGCGGCCCAGGGCGGGGTTGCGGTGGGGGAAGCGGCCGAAGCGGACGATGATGTCGCGGTGGAGGCGGCCCCATTTCTCCAGCTCGGCGTCGCCGGCGACCAGGGCCATGTAGCGGTCCTGATCCTCGATCCGTTCGGAATGTTCGAAGGGGAGGAGGAGGAAGTTCTTCAGCTCGGGGGCGACCTGAAGATGGAGGCCGCGCGCCACGGCCTGGTTCGCGAACATCAGGGCCAGGGGGTCGGTGGCGAACTGATGCGCCGTGCCGCGGAAGCTGTTGCGCGGATACTGGTCCAGCAGGATCAGAAGGGCGAGGGCGGTGTCCGCTGTGTCGATCCAGTCGTCACGTTCGCGCCGGGCGGCGGACCAGTGCAGGTCATGGCCTCGCGCGCGAAACTCGGCGTCGAACGCTTCGTCCTTGGCGAACCACTTGTCGGGACCGGCCGCTTTCCAGAAGGCGACGACGTCGGATGGGGCTATGAAGGCGGTCATGACCCAGATCCTAGCCAATCCGTTGCCCGTCTTCCATGACCGCGACTGCGACCTTTCGATCCTTCGGGGCAAGCGCGTGGCCATGATCGGTTACGGCAGCCAGGGGCGGACCCATGCGCTGAACCTGCGCGATTCGGGCGTGACCGACATCGTCGTGGGCCTGAAGACCGGGTCGAAGACGCGGGAACGGGCCAAGGCCGATGGATTCGACGTGATGACGGCCGCAGAGGCGGCGGCGGGCGCCGACGTGATCGCCGTCATGACCTCGGACGAGGCGCATCGCGACCTGTGGCGCGACGAGCTGGCGCCGAATGTGCGGCCGGGCGCCGCCCTGGTCTTCGCCCACGGCCTGTCGGTGCGGTTCGGCCTGGTGGAGCCGCGCGCGGACCTGGACGTGATCCTGGCCTCGCCCAAGGGGATCGGGCCGCGCATCCGCGACCTGTACGAGGCCGGGGAGGGGGTCTTCTGCCTGTTCGGGGTGCATCAGGACGCCACGGGCGCCGCCCACGCCCTGGGCCTGTCCTATGCGGCCGCCCTGGGGTGCGGGCGCAAGGGGATCCTCGAGACGACGATGAGGGACGAGTGCGAGAGCGATCTGTTCGGCGAACAGGTGGTGCTGTGCGGCGGCATCGCCGAACTGATCGATTCGGCCTTCATGAAACTGGTCGAGGCCGGCTATCCGCCCGAGGTGGCCTGGTTCGAGTGCTTCTATGAGGCCAAGCTGGTCACCGACCTGATGTACGAGCGCGGCATAGCGGGCGCCTTCGCCAAGATTTCCAACACGGCGGAGTACGGGGCCTATCTGACCGGACCGCGCGTGATCAACGCCGCCTCGCGCGCGGCCATGGACCAGGTGCTGGCCGAGGTGCAGGGCGGGGGCTTCGTGCGGGCCCTGATGGCGGATTACGACGCCGGCTCGCCCGACCTGCTGGCGCGGCGAGGGGCGCTGGGTCGGCGGCCGATCGAGGCGGTGGGGGCGCATCTGAACGAGGTGGCGCGGCTGGCGCGGGAGACGGCGGCGAACGACGACTCACGCACATAGGCTTTGTCATCCTCGGGGCGAGCCCGAGGGTGGCGATTATTGGATTTTGCAAAAAGAGAAGATGGTCGGAGTGAGAGGATTCGAACCTCCGACCCCTGCGTCCCGAACGCAGTGCTCTACCAGGCTGAGCCACACTCCGACCGTGGGGGCTGGCCTGGCGGCGTCGCCCCGAAGTGAGGACGCGGCTTATAGCCATGGGTTTCGGACCCCGCAAGCACCCATTTCCACCTTCTTTGCACGGGGCGAAAATAGTCCTGAAAGAGGGTGTTGCATCCGAAAACGGTTTGGCCTATCTGACCGCCTCCGCCGCGCGAGAGCGCAGCGGTCGCCGGACCTGCTGGGGAATGGTGTAATGGTAACACTCCGGTTTTTGGTACCGTCATTCTAGGTTCGAGTCCTAGTTCCCCAGCCATCCGCCCTCCCTGGATTTAAGCCGCTTTCAGGCCCCCGCGAGCGCGTTGCTGCGCGGGTTTTACCGAGGGTTTTACAGTGGCTTGTCTGTTCTGGGTCTTTTGAAGCCGGGACGATCATGCCCATTCCGACGGCTTTGCCGGTGACGTAGCGGCGGGCGATTTCCAGCACGCTTGAGCGTTCAGCCGAGAATCGTGGCGACGTCGTCTGGCGGCAGACGGTTGCCGCGTGAGGATCAACGCAAAGGGCGGCGCGATCCGGGGTTGGGGTGGCGCACTCTGACGCTCCCTGGCGCACGACCTGTCATTCGCTCACCGGTTCTGTCCAGACCGGGGCGTCGCATCCGACCCGCCTGCGACGCCGAGGCGTCGCAGGCGGCGGAGCGCTTCAGAACGAGTAGCTCAACGTCGCGGAGATGGCGCGAGGGTTCAGCACGCGCGCCAATCCGACGCCGGAGGCGGGGATCGTCGTGTCGTTCACATCTGTGACCGCGAGCACGTCGAACAGATTGTTCGCATTGACCGAAACCGTGATGCTGTCGGTGAGATTATACCGCGCGAACGCGTCTGTCGTAATATAGCCCGGCTGACGCAGTTGGTTGGACGGATCGGTGTAGCTGCTGGTCGTTCCGATGAAGGCGGCGCCCACGCTGAAGTTTTTCGTGGCGATCTGCGGCGTCGCCTGGAAAATCCAGTCCGGCTGGCGGCCGGGCCTATGCCCGATGTTCGACGGAGTCAGATTGTCAGCGGAAATCTCGGCGTCGGTATAGGTTGCGCCGGTGTTGAGCCGGAACGGCCCGCGCTGGAACTCGCCCTCAAATTCGAAGCCCTTGGTGTCGTAGGTACGGGTGAACGGCGAGCCGCGGAACCCGTTGGTGTCATCGGCCTTGGCGGAGAAGCCCGTGATTTGCAGCGTCACCCCGTTGTTGCGGTATTTTACGCCGCCTTCGAGCTGTTTGACGATGTCGACGGCGGCGCTGCTGTCGGTCAGCTCGCCGGTCGTCAGATCGACGAAGCTGTTGCGGACGAGGCGTTCAGCATTTGCCCGACCGCCCCGGCTATAGCGCAAAAAGCCGGACAGGTTTTGCGAAACGCGATAGTTCGCGCTCATCGAATAGGAGAGATATTCGGTCGAATAATCGAGGGGGGACGAGGTCGTCAGATCGAACTGCGAAACCCGCGTTTCCGCCGCCGACACTGTCCCGTCGTTGTTCACGTCGAGCGATGAATAGCCGGTCGCGCGGCGATAGCTCCCCTCGGCGTCGAAGAAGTCGTAGCGAAGGCTGCCGCCCAACGAAAGCTTGCCCAGCTTTATGTTGGCAGAGCCGTAGGGCGCGGCGACATCATAGGTGGTCCTCATGCTCAAATGGCCCAGGCGGACTGAGCCGAACCCCGGCCCATACGAATAGTAGCCGTTCTGAGTAACCGCCGTTCCGTTGGCTCTCGTCAGGTTGATCAAGGCCGCCTCGCCGTCGCTTTTGACTTCGGACAGGACGGATCCAAAGAGGTAGTCGACGTCGATTTCCTGGCGCGATTTGTAGAACCCTCCGGTCAGCGTGAGTTCGGCCTTGCCCAGGGCAAAGGTTCGGCTGGCGCGCGCGTCATTGGTGAAATTGTCGAGGCTGCGGAAATCCAGATTGCCGAAATTGATCGGCACCAGCAATCCATTGCCGTTGAGCGTCGAGGGATTGGTAATGACCTGACCGGCGTTGGGGCCGTTGGCGTAGCTCAACGTCGCGCCCGCGCCGCCATATTGTGTGGCGACCGCCGTGGCCGTGTTGATCACGACCTGCTCGGCGCTACGAAAGCCGCCGGAGATGTCGGAATAGCGGGTGCGGTTGGTGATGGTCCATCCGGCGAGATCAAACTGCGTCTCGAAGCCGACCGACTTGACCACCGGATGCTGGCCGTCAGTCAGATCATAGCTCGCCAGCTGATTGTTGCTGTCCAGCGTCAGCAAGTTGGTCATATATTTCGACATCAGCGTGTCGTGCGTCGGATCGAAGCCGGCGATGGCGCGATATTTCGGATTGGCGTTGCTTCCGGTGATGGCGACCGGCGCGACACTGTACGCCGGGGTGCGGTCGTCCAGATATTTTCCGTAGAAGCGGATGTAGCCGCCGTTGAATTCCTTGGTGATGTTCAGCTTGACCTGGCCGCCGCGTTCACCTTCGAGGCCTATCGCGCGCGGACCTTCGCCTTCGCGATAAAAGCCGCCGATATGCATCCGCAAACTGTCTGACAGCTTGCCGCCGTAGTCGAAGTCCAGGCGATAGCGTTCGAAATCGAGACCGATCGTCGTGGCGATCGCGCCGCCCTCTGCGACGCCGGTCTTCGAAATCAGGTTGATCACGCCGCCCGGTGAGTTGGACGCGAAGGTAGAGGCCGAGCCGCCGCGGATCGCCTGCACGCCGGCGAGATTGAGGTCGGACCTCAAGAACTCGTCACTGCTCGCCCAACCGATATCGCCGAATTCAAAGACGGGTAGGCCATCTTCTTGAAACTGAACATATTTTGCGCCGTTCGCCGAGAGCGGCAGGCCGCGAATTGTCACATTCGCGTATCCCTCGCCCGAACTCGCTTCGGTGCGAACGCCGGGGATCAGGCGCAGCATGTTTGGAACGTCGCGCAGCCCGAAATTGATGATCGTCTCGCTGTCCAACATGCTGGTCGACGTCGCGCTGTCGAGTTGGTCGCGCGCCTTCGCCACACCGGTGGAGAAGGACTCCTTGTTGGCGGGCGCGCTCGCCGGGCGAGAACTCTCCGCCGCATCTGCATCGGCCGCACCAGCCTGACCGGCGGGTGTGATCTGCGCCATAGCAGGAGAAGCAAATATAAGGAGTGTTACGGATAGAAGCCACAGGCGCTTCTTAGTGTGCATTGGCCAGACTCCGGTGTTTATATCGTTGTTTTTACAACGAGTTATATCATTGTTGAATTTGTTCACCCGCGAATCGACGCTCTTGTGTCGAAACATCGTGACGTACGTTTCTACATCGCCTTTTTTTAATCAATAACCTTACCGGCCTGTAGTAAAACTACGTAGTTGTTGCTGGCGAAGTGCTGTCTGAGGGCGGGTTTGCTTGCGTTCGACATGCCTTGTGGACGAGGGCTGTCAGGCGGCTCGAGCCGCGCGATCATGCCCAGTCCGCTGGCCTCGCCCGTGACGGAACGGCGCGCGATCCGCTTCACCTGATCAGGCGCTCAGAGAATTTTGGCTGAGTGCGCGTCTCGAAGTTCGACCGTCTTCGGCGCCAAAACCCCGATACCCGGTCCAGCTGAGATCGCGGCGCCCGCAGAGGCTCTTCGCGAGCCTGCCGCTTGTGCGTTGAATTCGCGTCGGTACGCAAAAAATAATAGCGATGAATATAGAATAGTCTTGACTATCTTATTCATCGTCACACGATTGTCGAGCAGCTTCGCAAGGCCAGTTTGGGGATCCTAGCCGTGAAGACCATTTTCCTGACAACCGTCTCTATCGTCTCCATGATCGCGGGGGGCGCCCTGGCTCAGACCGAGCCGCCGCTGAACGACGCCGCTTCGAGAGTGGACGATATTGTCGTCACGGCGCAGAAGCGATCCGAACGGCTGCAGGATGTGCCGGTCTCCATCAGTGTTCTCAACACTGAAACGCTCGAGACACAGGGCGTCAACAACGTCCTCGCGCTGAACAACCTGGCGCCCGGACTGCGGGTTTCCAGCGGAGACGCCGCCGCCAGCCCCAAGATCTATATCCGTGGCGTGGGGTTGAGCGACTTCAATCCCAATGCGTCGAGCGGCGTCGGCATCTATGTCGACGGGGTCTATATCGGCTCGCCCCTGGCGCAGATGTCGGGCTTCTATGATCTGGCGCAGGTCGAGGTCCTGCGCGGTCCGCAGGGCACGCTTTACGGCCGCAACACCAATGGCGGCGCGATCAACATCACGACCAACCGCCCGACGTTCGACTGGGCGGGCGACGTCCGGACCGAGTACGCCAGCGACAACGGGGTCAATCTGGAAGGCGGCTTCGGCGGGCCGATCGTCGATGACGTGCTCGCCTTCAGACTGGCCGGCCAATATGTGTCCCGCGACGGCGACACCCATGATCGCGTCACCGGCGAGGATCTGAACGCCGTCGAATATTACGGCGGTCGCCTGTCGCTGCTCTACACGCCCAACAGCGACATCAGCGTCCTGACCCAGATCAATCATTTCGAGAACCACGGGGACGCCACCACGCCGCAACATCGCGCCCTGTTTCCGGCCACTGCCGAGGCGACGGGCGCCGACGGTCTGTGCGCGGCCGGCGCCTACTCAAGCGGCATGTGTACGGATCTATTGGGCTATGCCGACACGGACAATGACATCCGGGCCGGCGACTATGGTCCGGAAGCGGGCAAGGACAAGGTACGGCTGAACGGCGCCTCCATCCAGTTGGACTGGACCCTGGGGGGCGTGGATCTGGTCGCCATCTCCGCCTATCAGAACGCCAAGCGCAACGCGTTCGAGAACACGGACGCCAGCCCGTTGCGGATGATCGAAATCAACTACAGGTCCGAGTCCGAAGCCTTCAGCCAGGAACTGCGCCTTCAAAGCAATGATCCCGCCGCCGATCTGAAATGGGTGCTGGGCGCCTATTTCATGGACGAGACGATCAAGGACAACTCGACCCAGGACGTGCTGCGCGACCTGCGCCCGCTGTTCGTCACACCCGACAATCCGCTGGGCCTAAGTCCCGAGAACAGCGTCGGCGTCTTCGGCTATCCCTATACGCAGAAGACCAAGAGCTACGCCCTGTTCGGTCAGGCCGACTACCGGTTCAGCGACAAGCTGGTCGGCACGGCGGGCCTGCGCTGGTCGTCGGACGACCGCGATTTCGATTATCGCAGCGAGATCGAATATGGGCTGGCGACCATTCTGACCTACCAGGCGAGCAAGACCTTCTCGGCCTGGTCCGGGCGGCTGGGGCTGCGGTATGAACTGAGCGACGAGGCCAACCTCTACGCGACCTATAACCGCGGCTTTAAGAGCGGGGGCTTCTTCGGCGGCCTGGCCACGACGGTCGAACAGCTCGAACCCTACGACAATGAACAGCTCGACGCCTACGAGGTCGGATTCAAGGGCCAGTTCTGGGATCGGCGCGCGCGGCTGAATACGTCCGCCTTCTTCTATGACTACAAGGACCAGCAGGTTTTCGCCCAGGTGCTGCGCAACGGACTGACGGTCCAGGTGCTGGACAACGCCGGGAACTCGACGGTCTACGGAGCGGAAATCGAGGCCAGCCTGATCCCGATCGACAACCTCGATCTGTCGGCCGGGGTGTCGTTGCTGCACGCCAAATATGATGAGTTCGTCTCGGAGGGCGAGGACTATGGCGGGAACTGGCTGCCCCAGTCGCCCAAGGTGACCTTCAACGCCTCCGCCACCTATACGTGGCCGCTGGCCTCTGGCGACGAGGTGGTGGTCAATCTGAACACCACCTATTCGTCCAAGGTCTATTTCGACAACTCCAACCGTGAGCGACTGTCGCAGGACGGCGTGTGGAACACCGGGGGGCAGATCAGCTGGCGCGCCAGCGCAACGGGCCTGGAAGCCGGGGTCTTCGCCCGGAACGTCTTCGATGAGGAGTGGGTGGTCAGCACGTCGGCGATCGATAGCCTGGGCGTCGATCAGGTGATCTACAACCCGCCGCGCAGCCTGGGGGTTTTCCTGAAATACAAATACTGACCGTGCGGACCGCGGGCATGGCCATTGTGAGCCATCCGGTCTAGTGCAGCAGACCCATCAGACCTGCGAACAAACCCATGGCGAAGCGTAACAAGGAGGCGGACAGGAGCGTCGGCGCGGTCGAGGTGTCGCTGGACACCAAGGTCAAGCCGTCTCAAGCCCGCTCTCAGCACACCTTCGAAATGATCCTCTCCGTCGCCGGAGATCTGCTGGCGGAGGTCGGGTTTGAGCGGTTGTCGACGAACCTGGTCTGCCAGCGGGCCGGCCTGACGCCGCCGGCCCTCTATCGTTATTTTCCCAACAAGTACGCCATTCTCGGCGAACTGGGACGACGGCTGATGGAGGCTCAGGATCAGGCGGTTTTCGACTGGATCGAGGGGGGCGGGCTCGAGGCGGACACCATCGAGGAGGCGATCGATCAGAACCGCCGTATTCAGGAAACGGTCAATCAGATCACGCGCGACATGCCCGGCGGAGTCTGGATCCTGCGCGCCATGCGGGCGGTGCCGCTGCTGCAGGACATCCGTATCGCTTCGCGCGACAAGGTGGCGCGTCATACGGCCGAACGCCTGCTGGAACAGCATCCGCACTCAAGCACCGAGGAGGTCTATGCGGCGACGCGGATCACCACGGAGCTGATGTTCGCCGCGACGGAAATGGTGCTCGAGGAGCCCGATATCGACGAGGCTCTGGTGACCCGGGAGGTTTGCAGCATGGTCTGCCTCTATTACTCCCGTTTCGTAGGCGGCAAGGCGCGGCCTCCCTTCGAAGACACGCCGGCCTAACGGCGTATCCGTCCATCCAGATATTTCCGGATCGCGGGACCGAACGGCGGGCGAAGATCGCGCAGGGGGCCGAGTTCGATACGGACCTGTTCGTAGATCGAACGGCGATGGCTGAACTCCAGAAAGCCGTCGCGCCCCTGGTAGGCGCCGAATCCGGACGGCCCGACCCCGCCGAACGGCAGGTTTTCCTGAGCGACGTGGAAGACGACGTCATTGATGGTCACGCCGCCGCTGCGCGTGTGGGACAGGACGAAATCCTTTTCGCGCCGGTCTGAGCCGAACCAGTAGAGGGCGAGGGGGGCGTCGCGAGAATTGACCTGGGCCACGGCGTCCTCGATTTGGTCGTAGGCGACGACCGGCAGGATCGGGCCGAAGATCTCCTCTTGCATCACCGCCATTTCGGGCGTCGCGTTCAGGATCAGGGTCGGCGGGAACCGGCGGGTCTCCGGCCTGGCGGGCGGCTGTCCCGCAGGGCGAAGTTCGACGATGCGCGCCCCCTTGGCGCGCGCGTCTTCGACATAGGCCGCAAGCCGACTGAAACTGCGCGCGTCTATGATCGAGGCGTAATCCGGACTGTCGGTCAGTTGGGGGAACATGGCCGCAACCGCCTCGGACGCGGCGTCGGCGAAGGCGTCCACCTGATCCGCCGGGACCAGCGCATAGTCTGGAGCGAGACAGATCTGACCGGCGTTCAACGTCTTGCCGTTCATGATCCGCGCCGCAGCCACGCCTAGGTCGGCGCCGCTCGAGACGATGGCAGGGCATTTGCCGCCCAGCTCCAGCGTGACCGGCGTCAGGGTCTTGGCGGCGGTCGCCAACACCATCCGGCCGACGCGGGCGCCGCCGGTGAAGACCAGATGGTCGAACGCCTGCGCGGCGAACGCCTGACCGACCTCCGACCCGCCGGTGACGACGACGACTTCATCGGGGGCGAAGGCGCCCTCGATCAGGGTTTTCAAAAGGGCGGACGTCCGCGGGGTCAGCTCGGACGGCTTGATCATCGCGCGATTGCCCGCCGCCAGAATGCCGGCGAGGGGGCCGAAGACCAGGAATACGGGGAAGTTCCACGGCGCGATCAGTCCGACGACGCCCTTGGGCTGCGCCTCGACCCGCGCGCGGGCGGCGAACAGACCCAGCAGGGCAGGCGTGGTCGAAACCCGTTCGGGACGCATCCAGCGTCGGACATGGGCGCGAGCATGTTTCAGCGCGCCGATGGAGGCGGCGATGTCGGTCAGGCGTGAGGCCTCTCTCGCCCGCGTCCCGAAATCCCCGGCCATGGCGTCGATCAAGGCGTCCTGATGATCGACCAGCAGGCCGATGCAACGGTCCAGACGGTCGATACGGACGGAGGCGTCGGGCGGGCCCTCGCTCGACGTCCTGGCCTTCATGGCTTGGAGGATGGAGGCGAGTTCCTGTTCGGGCGTGTCCATGGGTTCCATTCCGAAAATACGCGCACCTGTTCGAGAGCTGTCTTGACGCCGAACTGGCGCGTCGTAAAGATAGCGAAGACTACTTTTCTGCACGGGGGATACGATGACGTGGACCAATACGGCTGATCGGGCGCTGCGGGCGCGTGCGGAAGCCGTGATTCCAGGCGGCATGTACGGGCATCAGTCGGTCATGCTCCTGCCGGACGACTATCCCCAGTTCTTCTCGAGAGGGGCGGGCGCCTATCTCTGGGACGCCGACGGCAATCGCTACATCGATTATCTTTGCGGCTATGGCCCCAGCCTGTTCGGCTATGGCGTCGAGGCGATCGACCAGGCCTATGTGCGCCGGATGTCCCAGGGCGACACCCTGACCGGCCCTGCTGAAGTGATGGTTGAGTTGGCCGAGGCCTTTACCGCCCAGGTGACCCACGCCGATTGGGCGATGTTCTGCAAGAACGGCACCGACGCCACCACCATGGCCCTGATGGTGGCGCGCAATCACACCCAGAAGAAGACCATCGTTCGTGCGCGCGGCGCCTATCACGGCGCGGCGCCCTGGTGCACCCCGCTGTCGCTCGGCGTCACGACCGAGGATCGCGCCAACCAAATCTTCTACGACTATAATGATGTCGAAAGCCTGGAGGCGGCGGTAGCCGCCGCCGGTTCCGATCTGGCCGCCATCTTCGCCTCGCCGATCAAGCACGACACCTTCGTCGATCAGGAACGACCGACGACCGCCTATGCCACGCGAGCGCGCGAGTTGTGCGATGAGCATGGCGCCCTGCTCATCGTCGATGACGTTCGTGCAGGGTTCAGGCTGGCGCGGGATTGCAGTTGGTCGCTGGTCGGGGTTCAGCCGGATCTGTCGACCTGGGGCAAGGCGATCGCCAACGGCCATCCCATCTCGGCGCTTCTGGGTTCGGAGAAGGCGCGGGGCGCGGCGGCCTTCGTCTATGTCACCGGCTCCTACTGGTTCTCTGCAGCGCCAATGGCGGCGGCGCTGGAGACCCTCAAGCTCATTCGTGAGACAGACTATCTCGAGACAAACCTGGCGCTGGGCAAGCGGCTGCGGTCTGGGCTGGACGAATCGGCAGGGCGGCACGGTTTCGCCCTTCGCCAGACCGGGCCGGAAGAGCTGCCCTTGATCATGTTCGAAGAGGATGCCGACATGGCCAAGGGCTATTTCTGGTGCAACGCCCTGATCCGGCGCGGCGTCTACTTCCACCCCTGGCACAACATGTTCTTCTCGGCCGCGATGACCGAGGCCGACATCGACTTCACGCTGGAGGTTGCGGACGAGAGCTTCAAGCTTCTCAAGGCGGCCGGCCCCCTGGAGCCGGTGTCCAAGCTGCAGATGGCCCACCACGCCATCCATTCGATCCAGCCACTCTGAGCGAAGGGGCGTGTGACCATGTCGAGCGGCTTGATATGTGTGGGACTGACGACCCTCGATGTGGTGGCTCTGCCCATCGACGCCCTGCCGGCGGACGAGGGGACCATCCTGGTCGAACGGATCGTCGTCGCACCCGCCGGAACGGCGGGAGGGACGGCGTTGATCGCCTCTGTTCTGGGCGTGCAAACACGTCTGGCGTCGGCGGTCGGCGGAGATTTGGCGGGCAGGGTGGTGCGTTTGGGGCTGGAAGAACGGGGCGTCGATCTGTCTCTGTTGGAAACCCTGCCAAACCTGCCGACCTCGACCACGGTGCTGGCCGTGAACTCGCGCGGGGAACGCCCCAATTTTCACGCCATGGGGGCCGGGGTCTTCGCCGGGGTCTCGGCGGCGACGTCCGCTGCTGCGGGCGACACGCGCTTTCTGCATTACGCCGGGGTCGGCGGCCCGCTGCTTGACGGCGGACCGGGGGCGCAACTGTTGGCGTCGGCGCGCGCGAGCGGCGCCGTCGTCACATGCGACCTGATCGCGCCGCAACCGACCGCCATGGAGGAGTTGCGGCTTCTTCTGCCGGCGGTGGACTATTTCCTGCCGAGCGCGACCGAGGCCGTCATGCTGTCAGGCTGTGGGGATCTGGCGGATGCGGCGCGGTTCTTTGTGGACTGCGGGGCGGGCGCCTGCATTATCAAGGCTGGCGCGCGGGGCGCCGTCGCCTGTCTTGACCACGAGATCATCGTCGTGCCGGCCTATGATATCCGTCCGGTGGACACCACCAGCTGCGGCGACGCCTTCTGCGCAGGCTTTATCGCCGGTCTCGACCGAGGTCTCTCTGCGCGGGACGCCTGTCGTTTCGCCAGCGCCACGGCCGCTCTGGTGGCCCAAGGGGCCGGCACGCTGGGCGTTCTGACGACGGCGGACGATGTCACGGCCGCGATGAGCAATCTGTCGCCGAGGGCCGTGAGCGAATGACCCATCCCGATGAGGCGGAACTGAGGGCCGGCATCGTCGCCGTCATGCAGGCGATGGACGCCCGCGGTCTGAACCGCGGAACATCCGGCAATGTCTCGGCGCGGCTGGGCGATGCGATGCTGGTGACGCCCAGCGGCGTGCCGCCCCTGCGCATGACCGCTGACATGATCGTGCGTGTGGACGCCGACGGCTCGGTTGCGGCCGGAGCGCTCAAGCCGTCCAGCGAGTGGCGGATGCACCAGCGGCTGTTGCAGCGGCGGCCGGATGCGTCCGCCGTCGTCCACTGCCATTCACGCCACGCCACCATTCTGGCCTGCGCGGGCACGCCCATACCGCCCCTGCACTATATGGTCGCGGTCGGAGGCGGCGGCTCCATTCCGGTCGCGCCCTACGCCACCTTCGGGTCAGAGGCGCTGGCGGACGCCGTCGTCGAGACCCTGGGCGGGCAGTATGCGGCGCTGATGGCGAACCACGGCCAGGTGGTCGTCGCGCCCGGTCTCGACCTCGCGCTGCTGATCGCGGAAGAGGTGGAGGAGCAGGCGGCCGTCTTCTGGGGAACGGCGGCCCTGGGCGGCGCAAAACTGCTGGATGAAGCGGAGATGGCGCGCATCCTCCAGGCTTTCCGAAAGTATGGCCAACAATGACGCCGCCGGTCGCCAGCACCCAAACCTCCACACGGGCCGCGGCGGCCAGCCTGACGGTCGGCGTTATCGCTCTTTTGATCGCGGGGCTTCAGCCCCTGGTCCTCGGTGGTCTTCTGCGTGAAGGTCGTCTGACTGAGGCGGAGATCGGCCTGACGGCGATGGTCGAGTTGCTGACGCTCGGGCTGACTTGCGGCCTCGCGGCGGCCCGACTGAAGGCCGAACACATTCGTCTTCGTCTGATCCTCGCCGCCCTGGCCCACGCCGGGGTCACCCTGGCCGGCGTCGGCGCGACCGGTTTGTGGATCATCGCTGATCGCGCGGTTGCGGGCGTGTTCGAAGGACTGATGCTGTGGGGTACGATCAATATGATCGTCCGCGCCCACAATCCCGAAAGGGTGGCCGGTGTTTTCGCCACGACGCAGACCCTGGGCCAACTCGTCGCCGCATCAGGCCTGGCGCTGTTCGTTGTGCCTCGGTTCGGCGTCAACGGCGCGCTCGTGGTCCTGACCGGCCTGTCGGTCCTTGCGGCGCTGGTCGCCGGCGTCGGGCAGAGCCGATATGATCGTCTGCCGTCGTCGCCCGGCGGGAAGGGGCCGATCAACGCCGCCGCAGTCGCCGGCCTGGTCTCCATCTTCCTGTTCATGGCCTTCATCGTCGCCACATGGGTCTATCTGGAGCCGCTGGCGGCCCGATCCGGCCTGGCGCCCCAGGCCGCCGGCCTGACCATATCGATCGCCCTGGGCGCTCAGGTGGCGGGCGGGGCGGCCGCAACGGCGCTGGGCGGACGGTGGCGAAGCCTGCCTGTGCTGCTGGGGGTCGTCGTGATCTACGCCGCCGTGCTGCTGGTGCTGGCCAGTCGGCCGTCGCCCCCGGTCTTCATGGCCGCCATGGCCGTGTTCGGGTTCCTCTGGATGTTCGCCCTGCCGATCCAGACCCAGAGGATGATCGAAATCGATCCCACCCGGCGCGCCGCGCTTCAGGTCGGGGCGGCGCAATTGCTGGGCTCGGCCTTCGGCCCGCTTTGTGCGGCGCTGCTCGTTCAAGACGCAGGGTCGGCGCAAGCCCTGATCCTCGGCGGGGGCTTTCTGATCCTCTCTGTCAGCCTCTTGCTCGTCAGTGCGAGAAAGCGCTGACGCGAAGCCCTGGGCGCGCGTCAGACACGCCTCTCCAGCTCGGAAAATCCGGCATGGGGCGCAAAGATCAGGGGGGGGCGCCGTTGGGGCGTGACCTTAAAGACCGTGTGGAGACAGTCTCTCGCGGTTCAGTTCGCAGATCGACTTGATCCAGGCGCGCACGGCCGAAAGCCGCGCCGTCCCATGGACCCCCTGGTGCGTACTCAGCCAAAATCGACGCTCTAGCCGGATATCCGGAAGAACCCGCGTCAGGCCTTGGGCCATGAAACAGGGTAGGACGCCGATGCCGCCTCCGCTCGCGATGATCTCGCGCTGCGCCCGGATCGACGAGGACGCAAGACAGGGGCGCAGTCCGGGCAAAACCTCGTCGAGATAGCGAAGCTCAGGGGCGTAGATCAGGTCGTCCACGTAGCCGATGATCTCGTGGCGCCTCAGATCTTCGGCGACCGCAGGAGGCGAACGGGCCTCCAGATATTCGTGACCGGCGTAGAGGCCGAGTTGGTAGGGCGCTAACGGCTCCACGACGACACGCGGGGTCGGTGGCGCGCTCAGGGTGATGGCCATGTCCACCTCTCTGCGGCTGAGAGAGAGGAAGCCTGAACTGGCGGCCAGTTCGATGTTCAGATGCGGGCGTTGACGTCTTAGGCCCGCCAACTCAGGCGCAATGACCGATGTTCCAAACCCTTCGGCGACGCTGATGCGGACGGTCCCGGCGACAAGGTCCGGTCTGCCGACGGCCGCGCCGCTCTCCATCACCTTCTCAGCGCTGCACGCCGTCTCAAGAAGCTGGGCCCCGGCCGCTGTCAATTCCAGCCCGCTTTTGGTCCTGATGAACAACGTGGACTTCAGGCTGGTTTCAAGACGGGCGATGCGGCGTCCTACGGTCGCTGCGTCGATGCCCAATCGTTTTGACGCGGACGAAAGTGATCCGCTTCTCGCGGCGGCGAGGAAAATACGAAGATCATCCCAGTCGAACATGCAAATTTGCATTCCAGAAGGTGCGTAAACGCAGTTCCCCTCTTGTGCGCGCGGCAGTAGCTCTGGGCAACAGAGAAGCGGACATCACCATGCGCGACATTCACCATTTCATCGACGGCGCGGCTTTCGACGGCGCGTCCGGTCGTTTCGGCGACGTCTTCAATCCCAATACCGGCGAGGTCCAGGCCCGCGTGCAGCTGGCCAGCGTCAGCGAGGTCGATCGGGCGGTCCAGGCGGCGCAGAACGCCTTCGACGGCTGGGCCAGCACCAATCCGCAGCGCCGCGCCCGCGTCATGTTCGACTTCAAACGCCTGGTCGAGGCGCGGATGGACGAGCTGGCCGAGCTGCTGTCCAGCGAGCACGGCAAGGTCATCGCCGACTCGAAAGGCGACATCCAGCGCGGACTGGAGGTGATCGAATTCGCCTGCGGCATCCCCCACGCGCTGAAGGGCGAATACACCCAAGGGGCCGGCCCCGGCATCGACGTCTATTCGATGCGTCAGCCGCTGGGCGTGGTGGCGGGCATCACCCCGTTCAACTTCCCCGGCATGATCCCGATGTGGATGTTCGGCGTGGCCATCGCGGTCGGCAACACCTTCGTGCTGAAGCCGTCCGAGCGGGATCCGTCCCTGCCGGTGCGGCTGGCCGAACTGATGCTGGAGGCCGGGGCGCCCAATGGCGTGCTGAACGTGGTGCACGGCGACAAGACGGCGGTCGACGCCATCCTGACCCACCCGCTGGTCCACGCCGTCAGCTTCGTCGGCTCGTCCGACATCGCCCATTATGTCTATCAGACCGGCGCCGCCAATCATAAGCGGGTCCAGGCCATGGGCGGGGCCAAGAACCACGGCATCGTCCTGCCTGACGCGGACATGGATCAGGTCATCAAGGATCTGGCGGGCGCGGCCTATGGCTCGGCCGGCGAACGCTGCATGGCCCTGCCGGTGGTCGTGCCGGTCGGCAAGAAGACGGCGGACGAACTCCGTGAACGGATGGTCGCCGAAATCCCCTCGCTGCGGGTCGGCGTCTCGACCGACGCCGGCGCTCATTACGGCCCGGTCGTCACGGCCCAGCACCGCGACCGCGTCGCCGGCTGGATCGAGAAGGGGGTGCAGGAAGGCGCCGAACTGGTCGTCGACGGCCGCGACTTCAGCCTGCAAGGACACGAGAAGGGCTATTTCATCGGCCCGTCGCTGTTCGACCATGTGAAGCCCGAGATGTCGTCCTATCAGGAGGAGATCTTTGGTCCGGTGCTTCAGATCGTCCGTGCCGAGACGTTCGAGGAGGCCCTGGCCCTGCCGTCGAACCACCAGTACGGCAACGGCGTCGCCATCTTCACCCAGAACGGCCGCGCCGCGCGGGATTTCGCCGCCCGGGTCAATGTGGGCATGGTCGGCATCAACGTGCCGATCCCGGTGCCGGTCGCCTATCACACCTTCGGCGGCTGGAAGCGGTCGGCCTTTGGCGACATCAACCAGCACGGCATGGAGGGCGTCCGCTTCTGGACCAAGACCAAGACCGTGACGGCGCGGTGGCCCGACAGCGCCCTGGAGCATTCGGACAGTTCGTTCGTCATTCCGACGATGCGCTGACCCAAGACCGTCGCCCTCGGGCTTGACCCGAGGGCCGGATTGTCCGCCGCTAATGCGATGGCGGGGGCGCACAGCGCGTTCCCGCGTCTGATCCTCGGATCAAGTCCGAGGATGACGGAGCAGGTTTAGAGATCATGGACTTCGCCCTTACCGACGACCAGCGCGCCATCCAGGACGCGGCGCGCGCCTTTGCCGAGGCCGAACTGGCTCCGCACTCGGCCCGCTGGGACGAGGAAAAACACTTCCCCGTCGCGGTGATGAAACAGGCGGCCGAGATGGGCTTCTGCGGCATCTATACGGGAGAGGAACACGGCGGCATGGCCCTGGGCCGGGTCGAGGCGGCGCTGATCTTCGAGGAGCTGTCGCGCGGCGATGTGGCGACGGCGGCCTTCATCTCGATCCACAATATGGCGACCTGGATGATCGACCGGTTCGGGTCGGACGATCTGCGCGCCCGGTTTGTACCGGATCTGGTCGGCATGGCGAAGATCGCCAGCTATTGCTTGACGGAGCCGGGATCGGGGTCGGATGCGGCGGCGCTGCGGACGACGGCGGTGCGGGACGGCGACCACTATGTGCTGAACGGCTCCAAAGCCTTTATCTCCGGCGCGGGGACCAGCGATCTCTATGTCGTCATGGTCCGCACGGGCGGCGGCGAGGGGGCGAAGGGCGTCAGCGCCCTTGTGGTCGAGTCCGGGACGCCCGGCCTGTCGTTCGGGGCCCAGGAGAAGAAGATGGGCTGGAACGCCCAGCCGACCGCCATCGTCCAGTTCGACGACTGCCGCGTGCCGGTCGCCAATCTGCTGGGCGAAGAGGGGGCGGGCTTCCGGTACGCCATGGCCGGACTGGACGGCGGGCGGCTGAACATCGCCGCCTGTTCGCTGGGCGGCGCGCGGCTGGCGCTGGAGACGGCGCAGGATTACGTCGCCACCCGCAAACAGTTCGGCCGACCGATCGGGGAGTTCCAGGCGTTGCAGTTCCGCCTGGCCGATATGGCGACCGATCTGGAGGCGGCGCGTCTGATGGTGCTGCGCGGCGCCTGGGCCATCGACACCGATCATCCCGAAAAGACCAAATGGTGCGCCATGGCCAAGCGTCTGGCCACCGACGCCTGTTTCCAGATCGCCGACGAAGCCCTGCAACTGCACGGCGGCTACGGCTATCTGAAGGACTATCCGCTGGAACGGATCATGCGCGACCTGCGGGTCCACCGCATCCTGGAAGGGACGAACGAGATCATGCGGGTGATCATCGCGCGGGAGATGGGGCGGGGATGAGCGAAGTCATCTGTGATCGAGAGTTCGGCTTAAACATCGACGGTGTCGAACGACGTGTCGTTGTCGAATGGATGAAGCCTCACCGACACAAGGGCGACTGGCGTTGCGATTGGGTCATCCATTGGCCCCACCGCCCGGAGCAAGCTCGTTATGCAGTAGGCGTAGACTCCGCCCAAGCCTTGCTCTTGGCTATGAAGAGCGTCTCGAGCGAACTCTATAATGTAGAGCCTGATGTCTTCTGGCATGCTCCTGGAGACAAGCTGGACCTTCCAGTCCTCATGGACGACGTGGAAATCGAGGCGTCTCGCAAATGACATTGCTCATGACCGAACCCGAAATCATCACCCGCATCGAGAACGGCGTCGGCCGGATCACCTTGAACCGGCCCAAGGCCATCCACGCCCTGAACCGGCCGATGTGCGAGGCGATGATCGAGGCTCTGTCGGCCTGGCGCGACGATGCGGCGGTGCAGTCGGTGCTGATCGACCATGCGGGCGAACGGGGCTTCTGCGCCGGGGGCGACATCCGCACGCTCGCCGAGAGTGGGGCGGGGGACGCGTCGGAAGCCAAGGCCTTCTTCCTGGCGGAATACCGGCTGAACCAGCTGATGTTCGACTATCCGAAGGCGATCACGGCCATTGTGGACGGGATCGTCATGGGCGGGGGCGTCGGTATATCGGAGCCGGCGGACATTCGCATCGCTACCGAGCGAACGACCTACGCCATGCCGGAGACGGGCATCGGTCTGTTTCCCGACGTCGGCGGCGGCTGGTTCCTGCCGCGCCTGCCGGGCCAGACCGGCGTCTGGCTGGCGCTTACGGGCGCGCGGCTGAAGGCGGCGGATACGGTGGCGCTGGGGATCCACACCCATTTCGTGCCGGCCATCGACATCGACGGCTTCAAGGCGGCGCTGCTGGCGAACCCGGGGGATCCGCTGGAGGAGGCGAACCGCTGGGTCTGCGCCACCGAGCCGGAAGAGGCGCCGCTGAACCCCCACCGCGAGGCCATCGACCGGCTGTTCGCCTTCGACACGGTCGAGGAGATCTTTGGGGCGTTGGAGGCCGATGGGTCGGACTGGGCGTCGGCGCAGTTGGCGACGTTGAAGACCAAGTCGCCGCAGTCGCTGAAGGTCACGTTGCGCCAGCTGCGGACCGGCGCGACGCTCGCCGGCTTCGCCGAGAACATGGCCATGGAATACGCCCTGGGCGGTCGGGTGGTGCAGACCCACGACTTCCAGGAAGGGGTGCGGGCCGTCATCGTGGACAAGGACAATGCGCCAAAATGGTCGCCGGCGGACCTGTCGGGCGTTACCGACGCAATGCTGGACGCCCTGTTCGCGCCGTTGCCGGACAATGAGAAATGGACGCCGCTGCCCTGACAGCGACGCCGCCAAGGGAGAGAGACCATGACCAAGATCGCCTTCATCGGCCTGGGCAATATGGGCGGCGGCATGGCCGCCAATCAGGCCAAGGCCGGCCATACGGTCGTCGCCTTCGATTTGAGCGCGGCTGCGCTGGAGCGGGCGGTCGCCGCCGGTTGCTCCCCGGCGGCCTCAGTCGCCGAGGCCGTGCGCGACGCCGAGGTGGTGATCACCATGCTGCCCGCCGGCCCCCATGTGCATAAGGTCTATGCCGAGCAGATCATCGGCGCGGCGCCGTCCAGCGCCCTGTTGCTTGACTGTTCGACCATCGACGTGGAGACGGCGCGGAAGGTGGCGGGCCTGGCCAAGGAGGCGGGCTACGCCTTTGCCGACGCGCCGGTGTCGGGCGGGACGGCGGCGGCCGATGCGGGCACCCTGGCCTTCATGGTCGGCTGCGACGAAGGCGATTTCGGCCGCGTCGACATCGCGCTGGAGCCGATGAGCCGGATCACCATCCGCGCCGGGGATCACGGCGCCGGTCAGGCGGCCAAGATCTGCAACAACATGCTGCTGGGCATCTCCATGCTGGGCACGTGCGAGGCCATCGCCCTGGCCGAGAAGCTGGGCCTGGATCCGGAGCGGTTCTTCGAGATCGCGTCCAAATCCTCGGGCCAGTGCTGGAGCGTGACCAGCTATTATCCCTGGCCCGGCCCGGTGCCGACCGCGCCGTCGAACCGCGACTATCAGGGCGGGTTCGCCACGGCCATGATGCTGAAGGATCTGAAGCTGGCCCAGGACGCGGCGGCCAAGTCCGGCGCATCCACCCCCTTGGGCGCGCAGGCCGAGGCCCTGTACGCCTTGCTCGACGGCCTCGGCCACGGCGGGCGCGACTTCTCGGCCATGCTGCAGATGTTGCGGGGGCGGCTGACGGACCTCGGGGCCACATAACCCAAGCGGTTCAGACGACAGGGGAACAGCGCGCCTTTGATCCCAGCGCAAATCCGCGACAGCCGCCCCTGCGTCGGGGGTAATCGCGCGTGAGCGCTGGGTGTGGAGGCGGTCGTGGTCACGGCGCCTACCGGAAACATGGATCAGCTTGTTAGAGCCTTCCATGTTTCCGAGGGCGATACCGGCGGCGACGCCTTCTCTTAGTCGTTGGATCGGGTCTGGAGGGCGTGGTAATTGAGGGCCTTGCGGACCTCATCCAGACGGCCGCCAGCCTTCACGCCGGCGCGGATTCTGTCCTCCACCGCCTCGATCTCTTCGGCGATCCTGAGGACCTCTTCGGCGCGGTCGGCCGGAATGGCGACGACCCCGTCTGCATCACCCGCAAGCCAGTCGCCTGGGGCGACGCGAATTGAAGCGATCTGGACGGGGACATTGTAGGCGTCAGCCGTGACGCGATCCTTGCCGGTTCGCATCGTGTTGGCCCGGGCGAACACCGGGTACCCGAGTTCGACGCAACGATCCGAGTCGCGGCAAACCCCATCGATGACAGTGCCGGCGATCTTCTTTTCCGAGGCGACCCAGGTCAGGATATCGCCCCAGACGGTCGCGTCCATACGCCCGTCATTATCGATGACGACGACCTGTCCAGGCGCGACATCATCAATGTAATCGCCGACAGATCCTTTTGTGAGCCCTACCGGCAACATGCGGATCGTGAAGGCGCGACCGGCGAACCTCATCGTCCGAACCACGGGCATGATGCCCAGGATCTGTCCGTCGATGCCCAATCTGTCCAGGGCATCGGAGAGGGCGGTCGTTCCGGCTCTCTCAAGGCCGGCCTGTAGGTCTTGATCGTTCACAACTTGGCTTCCCGTTTGAGCATGTCTTCGTAGTTGGCGCCGAGGACCTCTTCCAAAGGCGCGCCGGCCTCGATGTCTCTCACCATGAGCTGTTCCTTGGCGAAGACGGCTTCGGCGACTTCGACGATCTCCTCGGCCCTGGCGGCATCGACGAAAACAACTCCGCTGCCGTCGGCCAGCACCAGGTCGCCGGGCTTTACCGCCACGCCGGCGATGGTGATGGGTCCGTTGAACGCGTGTTCCGCCACGCGGCCCCGCGCTGTGACGGGGACCGCAGCCCGGCCGTAGACCGGCAGCCCGAGATCGCGTGCTTCGTCTATATCGCGGAATGCGCCGTCGATGATCACGCCCGCGACGCCCTTGGCCAGGGCGCCGCGAGAGAGCAGCCCACCCCATCCCGAGACGTCGGTCCGTCCGCGATGTTCGACGACGATGATGTCGCCCGGCGCCGACGCCATGATGGCCCCGGCGCCGAGATGGCGTTTGGGAAGGTCCGGTATCGGGGCGCCCAATTTTACGGTCATGACGCGCCCGGCTACGCGCCGGGAAACCGTCATCGGCGCGATCCCGAAAACCGCGCCAGGAAGGCCGAGCTTGTCGAGGGCGTCAGATACGGTGGGGGTGTCGAGGCGGGAGAGTCGATCGATAAGGGGAGAGGTCATGCGCTCTTCTGTTTCGTGAGGGTGTCGCCGAGATCGAAGTCCTCGAACCTGGCGCTGGACAGGCCGATGGCGGCTTCAAAAGCGCGCCTGACCGTCTCGGGTTGGCCGGCTTGAAAGACATAGGTGGTGTGCAGCATCCGCTTCAGCGGATCGGCGAGAATCTCCGCCTTGGTATGGCCCTCGACCACGTCCGTCAGGCCCATGGAGGGTAGAGACACCGACTGATTCAAGGCTGGTTCGCGTATCAGCCCCTTGGGTTCCTCACCGGCGGCGACACGCTCGAGTTCGTCGAAGAACCTTCGGCGAAGCAGCACAATACCCTTGTCGCTCAGGCCGAGGCTCTCGATGGTCCGGTCGGCGATCCGGCCCTGGCCCGCCCAGGCGAGGAAGTCCTGGTTCAGGACGTGACTGGTCAGCCATTCGCCATTTTCGTCGTGAGTGGGGCCGGTCCAGGTCGGGATGCGGTCCTGGGCGTAGGGTTCCTGTTCCTTGGGTACTCTGGTGAACTTCCAGGTGACGCTGAGCATGTTCTCGTCGTCGATGGGGACGCGCCACTCGAAATGCTCTGTCAGGAAGAAGGCGTTGGGCCAAAGGCAGACGCGGCCGATGGTCCAGTTTTCGTGGGCCTCGTCGGTGTCTTCCTTGATCCGCCGGTACACGAAACCGTAGTCGAACTCGTCGAACTCTAACTTGAGGTGGCGGGGCGACCTGGGGCCGTCCTTCCCACGCAGCCTCTGTCCCCAGTTCTCATGCATCCACTCGAAATGGACCGGATCAATCGAGTTCTCTTGGGCCTGGAACCAGTTGCAGGGCACCTCCGAGAGGACGATCTGGACGAAGCCGTTCTCCCAGTTGAAGGGCGCCCAGTCGGGCACGAGCGGCGGATCGCCTTCGCCCATATAGACCCAGAGCATCCCCGCCTTCTGTGCGACAGGGTAGGTGTTGGCCCGCACATTCCCGCGACCGCCGCGACCGCCGCGCGCGACATCCTCATAGGGCTGCTCGACACAGTCTCCGGACGTGTCGAAGCACCAGCCGTGGTAGCTGCAGCGCAGGCCGGAGTCTTCGACCATCCCGTAGGCGAGGTCGGCCCGTCGGTGAGGGCAGTGTCGTTCGATCAGGCCGAACGCCCCCGAAAGATCCTTGAACAGGACGAGGTCTTCGCCGAACAGTCTCACCGGTTTGACGCTCAGAGTTTCGAACTCCGAGATCCCGGCGACGGGATGCCAATAGCGTCGCAGATAGTCGCCCATGGCCGTCCCTGGGCCGATGCGCGTCAGAAGGTCGTTCTTCTCTCTGGAAAGCATGACGGTTCAAGCCTCTGGCTGCGTCGCGGCGGCGCTTTCGAGTGTGTCGATGAAGGCGGTTGCGTCGCACTGGACGAGCATGTTCGCCGGAAGATTGTCGTTGACCAGCGTGTGTCGGGCGGGGCGGGATGCTGGATCGGGGAAGGCTTTCAACCATTCAGCGTTGACGGCTGCCCGGGCTTCGGGAACCTTCACATAGACCGTCACCTTCGCGATCCGATCGAGTCCGCCGCCCGCTGCGATCATGATGCGCTCGAGGTTCCAGAACATCAGTCGGGCCTGATCCTCGACTCCGTCGGGGAGGGCGTTTGTGGCGGGATCCAGGCCATGCACCCCGCCGGTCATCACGAGCGGTCCGACGCGACTGGCGGCGGGGATCGGCTGCGGCCCGTGATTATAGCCGTCCACCTCTATGCTTCGACGCGTGCTCATCGCGCGCCTCCCCACACAGCGAACCCTAGGCCGATGCCCGTGCCTGCCGGCGTGCGTCTGCAGGCTTCGTAATTCTTCCACTTCAGCGGCATGTGCGAGACGGCGCCGGCCGTCATGATCCAGTTGAGGATTTCTGACGAGCCTTCCGCGAGCGAGGGCCGGGTGACGGTTCGCAGGTTCTCGACCGAGTCCCCATCGAGATTGTCGAGCACATAGAGGTCGAGTTCTTCCTCGACAACGAAATGGCTCAGCCCCCCGGACGCGAGGACGACGACCCTGAGATCCTCGGGCGCGCCTTCGATCGCCTGTCGCAATGCGCGCCCGACGTCCAGGCAGCGCGAGGCCGACAGGACATTGGGCGGGTAGTAAGTATTGAGCATGATGGGGACCATCGGGATCTCGCGCCCCTTGAACAGGCGCTCGACCGGGAAGCCGAAGGCGTGGCCAAAGCCGGCCTTCTCCGGATCCGGAACATCCTTGCAGATCGCGAGATCGACATTGCGATCAATCAAGCCCTCGATGAGGTTGAGCGCGAAAGTCGGATGACCGGCGAAATAATGGGTCTCGTCCATGCCGTAGCCTTCGGCCACAGTCTTCATCCAGTCCGGGATCTCATCGTCGAAATTGTGTGTGACGACTTGTTCGCCCCAGAACACCGCGATCGCCGGCGTGTTGCCCGGCGTGTAGAGTTCATTCTGGTCATCGCCGATGATCACGATGACATCGGGAGCCGCGGCTTCGATCTCGTCCGCTATCCGATCCAGGCTCGCCTGACAGCGCGCCGCGATCTCGTGGAAGACTTCGGGCGTCGCCACATCCGCGTAGGGTTCCCCCCGCTCGGCGACCAACTCCGGGTAGGTCACCCGGCGGCCGTCGATGAGGGACAGGCCCTGGTTGGCGAAGTCGGCCTTGGCTCTCTGATGCCAATCCTTGCTCTCGAGGGTCAGGATCGGACTGTGTGACGTGCCGACGCCCAGAACGATCTTGGCCATCTCAGACGTCCAGTCGGCTGAACAGCCGCCGAGCATTGTCCTCGAACAGACCCTTGCGCTGCGCGTCGCTCAAGGAGTCGATGCTTTCGATTACCGGCTTCAGGTCGTCCAGCGGTCGTCCCGTCTTCGGATCGATACCCCCGCCGGAGCCGGGGCGCTCGGTTCCGAAACAGCACCGGTGCGAACCGACGACATCGAACAGGAGTTCGAGCGAGCGCTTGTTATGGACGACGGTGTCGAACCAGAATTTCTGAAGGATCTCGTCGAAGGTGGGGGCGTCCGCGGGGATTTTTCCGGCCGCTCGCTGCATTTCGCGGTGCGAACGCCAACGTCCAACCTGGTAGGGGATCGGCCCCCCGCCGTGGCTGATCATCATCTTGAGCGTCGGAAACTTGTCGAATACGCCGGCCCGATAGATCGACGTGATCGCAAGACCTTCCTCGGCCATGAAGTGTTCGTCGTAGGTCTCGCGGCCGTTGCAGCAGTTGCCGCTGTGGATGTGGATCGGCAAATCCATCTCGCAAACCTTCTGGTACAAAGGATACCAGTAGGGATCGCCCATAGGGGGCGAGGTGTTCAGACCCTCGCCTGGATCGGGGTTGAGAAGAATGCCGACGAACCCCAGGTTCGAGATGCGGTCGAGTTCGTCGAACAACGACTCCACGGGACGCCCGGCCTGCTGAGGAAGCACGCCGACCCCGCGGAAACGGGTCGGATGCAGCTTGACGGTCCGATCCACGATGTCGTTCTGGTCCATCGCCCAATCGACGATGTCCTGCCATCGCGCCTTGCCGTTCAGCATCAGGAATGGACGAGGAGACAGCAGCTGGAGATCGGTGCCGACCGCATCCATCATCGCGACATTCTCGTCGGCGTATTTCTTCAGATCCGCATCCGAGACCTTAGCTCGGTAGGATTCGCCGTACTGTCCGTTGGAGACAATCAGGTTGCTGCGGTGGGCGTAAAGGGAGGGCGGAGCCCAAAGGTGGGCGTGGGCGTCAATGATCATGTCGGCTCCAGGGTCAGAATTTGTAGACGTCGAGAGTCAGGGCGCCGCCTTTGAGCTTCTCGATGATGGCGACTTCATCGGCGTCGCGTTTTTCGGACGCTGGGACAGCCAGCGCCGCCTGTTCGGGCGTGAGAACCACGAGGCCATCAGCATCGCCAAAAACGAGGTCGCCTCGTCGAACCACGACGTCGCCGATACGGACGGCCTCGCCGACGGCGCCGTCGCCCTTGGCGTTCTTGGCGGTGCCGCGAATGGTGATGCGTGTCGTGAACGTCGGCAGCCCCATCTCGATGAGACGCAGGGTGTCCCGCACACCGCCGGTGATGACGAGACCGGCGACGCCGCGCACCTGCGCCGCAGTGGCCATGATCTCACCCCAGTAGCCGTAGTCCGCTCCTGCAGGTCCGGTCTCGACGACCAGCACGTCGCCGGCCTGGGCCTGGGCCAGGGCGTGGTGGATCCACAGGTTATCGCCTGCAGGGCAACGCACCGGAAGAGCGCGGCCGGTCATCCGCATGAGCGGCGCGATCGGGCGGATCTCGCTCGGCAGCGCCCCTAGACGTCCAGCGGCCTCATGAAGTGTTGCGGCGGATAGATTGGCGGCCCGCGCCAAAATGGCGTCGGAAAGCGGATCGCTCGAAGCGATGCTGTCAGTCATCCCGTTTCACTCCCGATGGGCAGTTGCGCCTCTTCGCTGGACACACTTCATCGCCGACCGGATCAATTGTCAATCCAAGTGGTCAGTTTAATGCGTCTTTAATTGGAATTTCGGTCAGAGTTGACTTGGCGTAGCGCAGGTCGTCGAGTGAGGCATGGAATCCACACCGCGAACCCCCATTCGCAAAATGACGCCAAGTATCTTGTCCATCTGGAATAAGAACGTAACGTGATACTGTCCTAACGGGCGACTTATAAAAAAATAAACGACGATATAGGGAATAGGAAAATGGTTCATCGCCTTCGCTGGCGCGCTGCTTCTGCGTGCCTGCTCGCCTCTACCGCGTTGTGTTCGCCAGCGTTGGCGCAGCAATCCAGTCCAACAACCGCCGACCATGCGTCCCAGCTCGACGAAATTGTCGTGACCGCGCGCAAGCAAGGCGAAGCGCTTCTTGAAGCGCCAGCCACCATCACCGTCGTCAGCAGTGAGGTGCTGCAGAACGCCAACATCACCCAGGCCAGCGAACTCAGCGGCATCGTGCCCGGCCTGAACCAGGCCCCCGGGGTCGGCGGGTCGCCGGCGACCACGCTGCGGGGACTGGGCTCGAACTCCTCGAATTTCGGCATCGAGACGTCGGTGGCGATGTTCCAGGACGGCATCTACCTCGGTCGTCCAAGGGACTATGTCGCGCCCTTGTACGACATCAGCCAACTGGAGCTCATCAAGGGCACCCAGGCCACCTTGCTGGGAAAAAACTCCTCCTTGGGTGCGATTAGCGTCGTCAATCGTCGTCCCGGCGGCGACTTTGGTTATGACCTCAACCTGACCCACAGTCCCGAGATCGGCGGGACCAAGGCCGAGGGCGCCGTTGACTTGCCCCTGTCTGAGCGTCTGCACGCCCGCTTCGCCTTCCTCGCGGCGGACGAGGACGGTTTCATGCGCAACGACTTCCTGGAGAGTGACGAACAGTCCTTGCGCGACCTAAGCGGCCGACTTTCGCTGGCCTGGCAACCGAACGACTCCGTCGATGTGGTCTTCGTCTGGCAGCATGATGATCGTCAGGCCGATGGACAGAACCTCGAGGCGATTCTCGATCCGGCCGGCACCCTGACGGCGCGTGCGGCCGCGATCGGCCAGACGGACTTCGACACTCAGGCAAACCGGGTCAGCTATTCCGGAAACCAAGCCGTCGGGACGGGCGCCGTGGAGTTTCCCCTTCCGTTCGACGAGCAGACGACCGACCGGGTCAATCTGATCGCCACGTTCGACCTTGGGGCCTACACCCTGACCTCACAGACCGCCTATGTGAATTGGCAGTCGGATCGGGCGAACGATCTCGATTTCACGCGGGCGTCACTGTTGGCCTTGATCGACGACGAGGCCACCAAACAGTTCACCCAGGAGGTGCGGATCGCGTCGCCCGTGGGGCTTCGATACAGCTTCCTGGCAGGCGCCTTCTTCTATCACAACGAATGGGACCTCTATCGCCAGCTCATCGGCCAGTCCGGCGGCGGCGTGTTCCCGCTGTCGGGCCGCTACGACAACTTCCTGTCGATCGACACCGACAGCGTGTCGGTTTTCGGATCCTACAACTACGACATCACGGATCGTCTGTCTGCCTCGGTGGGATTGCGGTACACTCACGAGGAGAAGGAGGCGACCTACACGCGGACCTCATCCGGCGCGATAGGGGTAGGCTTCCCCGCGATCCCGACGACGACTCTGCCCGTACAGAAGTCGGACGAGGTCGATGGTGATGTCGGTCTGAAGTTCCAAGCGACCGACGGCCTGATGATCTACGGAAGCTTCTCGCGCGGCAGCAAGAGCGGCGGCTTCCTGGATACGCCACTCACCACTGCCGCCGCACCCTATGACGGTGAAGTCGCCTACACCACGGAGATCGGGGCCAAACTGGACCTCGGAGCCAAGGGTTTCGCCACCTTCGCCCTGTTCAACACGGACATTAAGGACTTCCAGACCAACTATACGGCCTTCATCAACGGCCTCGCGCAGGGCGTCATCGGCAATGGTGATGTTCGATCGCGCGGGTTCGAGGCGGGCGGCTCCTACCGGATTTCCGACGCCGTCACCCTGGGGGCGAGCGTCGTCTTCGCCGAGTCGGAGTTCACCGAGAACTTCCCCACGACCGCACCATATATCGCCACCGAGGGGATGCCCTTGCCGCGGGCGCCCAAGTGGTCGGGTAAGCTGGAGGCCGCGCTGGATCAGCCGTTGAGCGACAATCTTCGCCTGGTCGGCAACGCCTCGGTCCGAATGGCGTCGTCGACGGATCTCCAGTTCCGGTCTTCTCAGCCGCTCGCGCCTCGATCCGACGCCTACCAGATCGTCGACGCCACGATCGGCATCGCTGCGGCGGATGACGCCTGGCGTGTCGCCCTGGTCGGCACCAACCTGACGGACGAGACCTACAACGTCTTCGCCACCAGCATTTCGTCAGGGGGCGGGTCCTACTACGGAACGGTCAATCGGCAACGAGTCATCGGAATACAATTGACGCTGAAGCACTAGCAGGGACGACCCAGGTCGCCAGCATCATGGCGGCCTGGGTTTGATCCTCCATCGGCCGACACCAGGGATGACTGATCGCCTGGTGAAACCGATGCCCGTATCGCTCCATGGAGAGTTCAATGGTGACCGTGATTGATCGTAGCCAGGGCCGCAGGCCGGATTATCCGCTCAATGCCTGGTATGTCTGCGCCTTCTCGCGCGAGCTTGAACACCGTCTGCTGGCTCGACGTGTCTGCAACCGACCGCTCGCGCTCTACCGCACCGAGGCCGGTGCGGCTGTCGCCTTGGAAGACGCCTGCTGGCACCGGCTCGTTCCTTTGACAATGGGGCGGCTGGCCGGTGACGAGGTGGTCTGCGGTTATCATGGGCTGCGCTTCAACTCGGATGGCCGTTGCACTCACATGCCCTCCCAGGAGACGCTCAACCCGGCCGCCGCCGTCAAAACCTATCCCGTGGAGGAGCGACACGGGTTCGTCTGGGTTTGGCCAGGAGATCCGGCGATGGCCGATCCGGCCCTGATCGCTGACCTGCACTGGAACGACGATCCGGAGTGGGTCGGCGACGGTCGGCTGATCGAAGTCGCTTGTGACTACAGGCTCGTGATCGACAACCTTATGGATCTGACCCACGAAACCTACGTCCACAGCACCAGCATCGGGCAGGAGGCGGTCGCCGAGGCGCCGTTCGTCACCTTCCACGGCGACCGTATTGCTCAGGTCAAGCGCTGGATGATCGATCTGGAAGAGGCTCCGCCGGCTTGGGCCGCCCAGATGCGGGCGAAGTTTGGACGCTCGGGGCGCGTTGATCGCTGGCAGATCATCCGGTTTGAAGCCCCATCGACCATCACCATCGACGTCGGTGTCGCCGACGCCGCGACGGGCGCGATGGAGGGGGACAGAACCCACGGCGTGAACGGCTATATCCTCAACACCATCACCCCGTCGGCCCAGGGGAAGTGCCTCTATTTCTGGTCCACCGTGCGGAACTACAATCTCGATGACACGGTCCTGACGGATCGCACGCGCGACGCGGTCGCCGGCGTATTCCAGGAAGACGAACTCGTGCTTGAAGCCCAGCAGCGGGCGCTGGATGAGAACCCAGGGCGGCGTCTCAACAACCTAAATATCGATTCCGGAGGGGTGTGGGCGCGCAAGCTGATCGACCGCATGATTGAGGCCGAATGCTTCGATCGGCAGGCCGCCGCATGAGCAAGGTCTGGATCGCCGCTCGCGTCACCGCCATTGACGTCATCGCCGAAGATGTCCGGCTGATCACCATCCGGCCCGAGCGGGACGGCGCTGTGGGGCGGAACTGGTCGCCCGGCGCGCACATCGACGTCGATCTTCCCATCGGCGTGCCGGATACGGTCAGGAGCTATTCTCTCATCGGTCGCGGCCCTGTCGCCGGCGGCTGGCGGATCGCCGTGAAAAGGCTTGATCACAGCCGCGGCGGGTCGCGGTACATGCACGCTCTCAAGCCGGGCGACCCGATCACGGTCAGCGAACCCGCGAGCCATTTCGACCTCCGCCAGGGACGCAGCGATTATCTGCTCATCGCGGGCGGCATCGGCGTGACGCCGCTGGTGGGCATGGCCGAGATCCTCGCGGACGTCGGCGCTTCGGTTCGAATGATCTACGCCGCCCGCAGCCAGGCGCATATGGCGTTCACGGATCATCTGTCCAAAATTCTCGGTCAACGGCTGCAGCTCTTCGCCGGCGACCAGGGGCAGCGTCTCGACATCGACGCCGAACTCGGGGCGCTTCATCCCGACGGCGAGGCCTATATTTGCGGGCCGGTCCCCTTGATGGAAGCGGTCCAGGCGGCCTGGAAGGCTGCCGGCCGACCAGCAGATCGTCTTCGTCGGGAAACCTTCGGTTCCAGTGGGCGTCGACCGGCGGAGCCGTTCGATGTCGTGGTGCGCGATCATGGCCGTCGGATCACCGTCTCCGCCGACGAGTCTCTTTTGGACGCGCTCGTCGCCGCCGGCGTCGATGTGGCGAGCGACTGCCGACGTGGAGAGTGCGGCCTCTGCACGGTTCGGGTGTTGGAGGTCGAAGGCGCACTCGATCACCGGGACGTCTTTCTCAGCGAGCACCAAAAGACGACCGGCGGCGAGATCTGCGCCTGTGTCTCTCGCGGGATCGGCCTGATGACGATCGACACGGGCTACAGGTCAGAGTTGGACGCCTTGTGACGGTTTGACCTGGCCGACCTTCAGGACCCGGCCAGGTCGATCAGGAGCTTTTCTCCCGTCGCACGACGAGCCGCCCGTGCGAGCAGGTCCGGATCGAGAAGCGCATCAAGCGTGACTTCTGCGGCGTACTGACTGGCGAAGATCGTCGTCAGGTTTTGGGCGACCCGCGCCTTCAGATCGGTCAGACGGTCATGGTCCAGGGAAAGGACGTGGGTGTTGAGAAGCCAGCCGCCGAGGCCCCAGGCCATGCCGAACGTACGGGCGATCTGTGTGGGGCCGGTGTCCAGGCTGCCATAGATGTAGACCTGTTTGAACGTCGACGAACCATAGCGGCTGTAGGATGAGGAGGCTCGCGTTGCTGCGGCCTCCATGGCGGCGAAAATTTGGCCGGCCATGGAACCGCCGCCGATCGCGTCGAACGCCAGGGTCGCGCCAGTGGTGGCGATGGCGTCGGTCAGATCGGCGAGGAAGTCGTCGGACGTGCTGTCGCAGACATGCTTCGCTCCCATATTACGCAGAAGGGCGGCCTGCTGGTCGTTTCGCACGATGTTCACCAGGGGGACTTCGTCAGCCTGGCAGAGCCGGTTCAACATCTGGCCAAGGTTCGACGCCGCCGCCGTATGCACGAGGGCCGAGTGCCCTTGTGCGCGCATCGTCTCGATCATCCCGAGCGCCGTCAGGGGGTTGACGAAAGCCGACGCGCCCTGGGCGGGCGTCGCTGCATCCGGGAGCAACAGGCACTGATCCGCTTCGATCACGCGATATTGGGCATACATTTCGCCGCCGAACATCGCGACCTTGCGACCGATCCATTTGGTCGCGTCCAGGCCCGCCGCGACGACGACCCCGGCCGCCTCATTGCCCACCGCCATGGGGCGATCAAGTCGAGCGGCCACTGAAGCCAGTCGGGCAGGGGGCACAGCCCCCTTCACCACAGGACCCGTCGGCGTATTGACCCGCTTCAGTGTGGCGGGGTCCGTCGGACCCAGCAGCATACCCAGATCCGATGGATTCAGGGGGGCGGCCAGCAGGCGGACCAGAACCGCGTTCGGGGCCAAAGTTCCGATCGGCTGCCGGACGAGCCGCAGCTCGAGTTGGCCGTCGCTGCCGATCACGGACCGGAGAGCGGCGAAATCGGTTGGGATCTCTGGGGGCATCGCGAGTCTCCTAAAGGTGTGGGATCAGCGGATATCGCCTAGCGCTCGCCTCAGCGGCCGCGCCGCCAGTCCGAAACATAGTCCGGAGCCGAGAAGGCCGAGGACAGCGGTGGCGGCGAGGCCGACCGAAAGGGGCGCGGCGCCTTGCGCGAGCCCGGCGATATAGGCCGCCAGCGGAGGCCCGACGCCCAGGCCGAAACTCGAGATGCAGATCAGAAGGAGGGCTGTGAGCGTCGCCCGCATCTGTCCGGGCGCCATTTGCTGAAGGATGATGATGATGATGTTCGCCCCCCCGATGATCAGGAATCCGCCGACGAGATAGAGGCCCAGGAACGCCTCGGGGGAGGCGCTCAGCACCCCGACGATGACGGCCGCGGCGCCGAGCGTCGTGGCGATCGCGGGAAGCCATGAGGCCAGCGCCACGCTGCGCTTGATCAGCGCCTTGAGGACGAGCGGGACGATGAGCGTCCCCGCGACGGCGGCAACGAGCTGAACCGCGCCGAACTGATATCCCGCTTGGCTCCGATCCAAGCCGTGAACCCGTGAGAGCAGCGTCGGCCCCCAGGCCACCATGGCGTAGCCGACAACCTGTGCGAACCCTGCGCCCATGAAGAGGCCTCCGTACAGCCGGAAATTGGCGCCGAGATACTTGAAAACAGCGCCCATGCCGGGTGCGCTGGCCGCCCCGGTCGCTTGTCGAGCCGGTTCGCGAGCAAACAGGCCGAGCAGCAGAGCCAGAAGGAAGCCGGGGGCTCCAACGACGACGAAGACGACCCTCCAGACGGCCCAATCCCCCCCGCTGGCGAGGAGAAATTGCTCGGCGCCGTCGATGATGGCGCTGCCGAGCAAGAAGGCGCTTGAACCACCCGCCATGCCTGCTGCGCTGAATAGCGTCGCTGCGAGCAATCGACGTTTCGGCGCAAAACTGTCGGTGAGAAGCGAGAAGGCCGCCGGCGTCAAAGCCGCCTCGCCAAGCGCCAATCCGATCCGGAGGAGAGCCAGAACGGTGAAATTCTGAGCCAGGCTGGAGAGAATGGTGCAGCTCGACCACAGGAGGACGCCGGTGATGATCAGTCTTTTGCGATTTTGCGTGTCGGCGAACCGCGCGAGCGGAATCCCCACCAGACCATAGAAGAGGGCGAAGAAGGTGCCGAACAGCAGGCCGAGTTGCACGTCGCTGATCCCGAGATCGTCGTTCAGCGGCTTGACCAGAAGGGCGAGTATGAAACGGTCCAAAAACGACAGGACGTACATCAGCCCGAGAATGGCGAGCATGACCCATGCTCGGGGCGGCGTCCGATGAACGCCGGGCGCATCTAGGGCGTCGATTGATGATGTCGTGGCCATGCCTATCCTCCAGCGCGGGATCTGACGTCGCCGCTGCTCGATGACGCTAACAGGGCGTCGTGCCAAAACAAGGCAAAACTGACCGAGAGGACAGATTAAGGATCCGCCTTATCCTAACTTTCCCGCACCACTCCGCCGTGCCGCTTCAGCGTGTGCTTTTTGCGCCGTTCTTTGCCAGTTGGTCGGGATCATGGTTTAGAGTGTGGGTTCGCCTTGGAACCGGCTGACGCACTGGCGTGATCGTTGCTTTGTCCGGTTCCTTAGCAACCTGAGATTACGACTGAGACTGGAGCCTGGTTTGGACAGCGCCACTGCGCAGGAGATTGAAACGCCGACGGATATTGTGCGCGTTCGGCGGAGGCAGGTCCGCTCGATCGACACCAGGGCCAAGATCATCAAGGCCGCCATCAAGGTGTTCGCCGATTCCGGATTCGAGGGCGCCAGCACGCGGCAGATCGCGGAGCTGGCCGGAATTCGCCACGCGCTCGTGATCTATCATTTCGACACCAAGCTGGGCATCTGGCAGGCCGTAATGCAGGACGTGCTGGGGGGATTTCACGATGCATTCGTTCGACGCCTTGAGGGGTTGGACGGCGTCGATGATGTCACCAAGCTAAAACTGCTGAAGGCGGATTTCATCCGAATGTCGGCTCAGAGGCCCGAGCTTCACTGGCTCATGTCCCACGAGGCTGGGCAGAGCGACCGCACGTCCTGGTTGGTCGAGAACCTGCTCGGGAATACGACGGGGATCTTCCGGGAACTGATCGCCTCGGCCCAGGCCTCCGGACGCTATGTGTCCGGCGACTCGACCCACCTGTTCTACATCTTCCTTGGGGCGGCGGTCCGCATCTTTATGGTGGCGGGCGAGGTCGAGCGCATCTCCGGCCGATCCCCGTTCGCCCCCGACTATGTGGAAGAGCACATCCAGCTTTGCGAACGGCTCTTCTTCATCGACCCAGAGTGAGCCTGTGGTGTTAGGCTCCATCGCCCTATGAGCGTGACGCTTGCGCCGCCCAATAGGGTTCGCGCAGCTCGCGTTTGAGAACCTTGCCGGCGCCCGAGATCGGCAGCGGCTCGGCCCGAAAGCTGACGGATCTCGGCACCTTAAAGGCGGCCAGGTGATCGCGGCAAAGCGCCACGATTTCCTCTTCGCTCGCGTGTGCGCCCTCATGGAGCACGACGACGGCGTGGACGGCTTCGCCCCACACCGGATGTGGCACGCCGATGACCGCGCACTGCCTTACGGCCGGGTGGCGGGTGACGGCGTTTTCCACCTCGATGGAGAAGACGTTCTCTCCTCCCGAAATGATCATGTCCTTGATGCGGTCCGCCAGGAACACAAATCCGTCTGCATCCATCAGACCTCCGTCCCCGGTCCGCATCCAGCCGTCGACGATCGCCTCCGCGGTCGCCTCCGCCTGGCCCCAGTAACCGGCCATGACGCCTGGCCCCCGGACGGCGATCTCTCCGAAGGCCTCTCGCTCCACCTCTCGGCCGTCCGCATCGATGATGGCCAGCTCCGTGCCGAAGATGGGGCGACCGACGGATGTGATGAGATCGGGTCGTCCCGCTGGTCCGGCGAACATCCGGGAATGCAGAACGCTTGAGGTCGGCGCGGTCTCCGTCATCCCATAGAGTTGGATGGTCCTGCACCACGGCATCAACGTCATGGCGCGCTTAAGCAGGGCAGGGGGCATCGGCGCGGCGCCGTACAGGAGCGTGGCGAAACTGGTGGTGTCCGTCTCGGCAAAGGCCGGATGGTCGAGAACCATGCCGAGCATGGTGGGCACCAGCAGCGCCTGTGTGACCATGTGGGTCTCTATCGCCCTTAGCGCGGCGCCCGGCTCGAAAGCGGACAGCAGGACGCCTCTGGCTCCGCTGAGGAAAGAGGCGAACATCACTAGCGCGCCCGCGATATGGAAGGCGGGCGAAGCGTGGAGCATGACTTCCTGCTCTCCGAACATGCCCTCGGCCATGCAGGCGCAGGCGTTCGATGAGATGTTCCGCTCCGTCAGCATAACGCCCTTGGAGCGACCGGTCGTTCCGCCGGTATAGTAGATCCCCAAGACCCGGTCCGGCGAAGGCGCGATGGCGTCCTCCTTAACGCCTGTGAACAAGGACGCGTAGGATACCGACCCGTCGGTGATCCCCGCCCCGGCGTCGATGACCGTGACGCCGACCTGTCGGGCAGCTTCGGACGCCACCTCGCGAAATGCATCGTCCAGGACGACGACCTTGGCGCCCGAGTCCTGCAACCCGTGGACGATCTCGCCGGCGGTCCAGCGGAAGTTGAGCGGAACAATCGTGATCTCGGACAAGCAGGCGCAGGCGCTCAGCTCAACCATGGTGAAGCCGTTGGCGAGGACCGCAGCGACACGATCGCCCGGGCGGACACCCAGGGCCTTGAGGCCGGCCGCCAACTGCAGCGCGCGGTCCACGAGCGATGACCAGGACAGGACGGCGTCGCCCTGAACGAAGGCGGGCGCGTCTCCGTGAAGGCGGACGGCGCGGTAAAGTGACGTGGCGAACATGGTTTCCTCCGTATGATGTCAGGCTTCTGCGAGCCCTTTGACGGGTGAGCGGATCAGTCGGGTGTTTGGCGCAGCGCTTGGTTCCTCGCGATGAGCGCTGGCCGGGCCATACCTGCGAGTTCCGCCGAGGTCGCAACGACAGCCAAGATCCATCCCCAGACGGCAGCATTTTACGAAAGCTGCTTGCTATATTGTCCATTGGGATAACATAATAATGGCCAGATACAAGAGGACGTTCGGCTAAGGCCTCGTCCCAGGGAGGCCCGATCAATGTACGAAACGCTTCACCACGCGCTGGGTGATGACGGGATTCTTCTCGTCACCCTTAACCGGCCGGACGCGCTGAACGCCTTCACCGTCCAGATGTGCGATGAGCTTATCCGGACCTTCGAGGCGGCGAGTCTGGACGACGCCGTCCGGGCCGTGATCGTGACCGGCGCGGGCAAGGCCTTCTGCGCCGGCATGGACCTGTCGGGAGAGGGTAATCCATTCGGCCTCGACGAAACCCAGTCGCTGACGCTGGTCGAACTTGAAGCCCGGATGACGGACCCTGCGATCGTGACGGGCGTTCGCGACTCGGGCGGGCGTGTCACCCTGGCCATCGATGCCTGTCGCAAGCCGGTCATCGCGGCGATCAACGGCGCAGCTGTGGGGATCGGCGCGACGATGACCCTGGCCATGGATTTCAGACTGGCCGCGGACACCGCCCGGATCGGCTTCGTCTTCGGCCGGATCGGGATCACCACCGAGGCCTGTTCATCCTATTTTCTGCCGCAACTGGTCGGCCAGCAGCAGGCGCTGGAATGGCTTTACGTGGCCGAACCCTTCCCTGTCGCTGAGGGGCTCGCTGCGGGTTTGATCCGCTCGATCCATCCAGCCGACGCACTGATCGAGGCCGCCCGAGACCTCGCTCGCCGCATTACGCAGGGCCGCTCGGCCGCGGCGGTCGCGGTGACCCGCGCGCTCGTCCGCCGCAACGCCGCACGCGATTCGCTGCACGCCCACAAGACGGAGTCTCTGGCCGTTCACTGGCTCAGCCGCTTTGACGGCGCCGAAGGCGTCGCCGCTTTTCGCGAGCGACGGCCGGCCGTCTTCACAGGTCGCGCGTCTGACGGCCTGCCGCCGGACATGGCCTCCTGGTGGCCGGAAACGCTCGCCAATACGGCGTCTCTGCTGTGAACTTTCAGACGCGCGCCAATTCCAGCGTGGGCGCACCGCGTCGCACCGGTTCGTCTTGGCTAGAAGCCATTTGTGGACCGCGCGCGGGGCTTGAAGAAGGGCACCCGGCTTGACCGCTCCTGGTGGTCGAAGCGCTCCCTCGGACCTGACGATAGCCGTCGTCGGGGGCGGAGCATTTGGTGAGAAGCATATCTCGGCCATCCAGGCCACGGGTCGTGCCCGGGTGGGCGCGCTGGTCGGGCGGCGGCTGGAACCGACTCGGCGGATGGCGGCGCGGTACGGAATTCCGATTGCGACGACGGATCTCGACGCTGTCCTTGCCGATCCCCAGATCGATGCGGTCGTTCTCTGCTCGCCCACGCCGCTCCATGCCGGCCAGGCGATCGCCTGTTTGCAAGCTGGTAAGCCGGTCCAGATCGAAATTCCTCTCGCAGATTCCCTCGCCGACGCGCGCAGGGTGCTGGTGGCGAGCCAAGCGACCGGCGTCCTCTGCATGGTCGGCCATACCCGCCGCTTCAACCCCTCCCATCAGTGGATTCATCGCAGGATCCAGGCGGATGAGCTCAGGGTCCAACATATGGACATCCAGACCTTCTTCTTCCGGAGGAGCAACACCAACGCCAGGGGTGAGGCCCGTTCCTGGACGGACAATCTTCTCTGGCACCACGCGGCTCACAGCGTGGATCTCTTCGCCCATCAGGCCGGACCGATCATCGCCGCAAACATCCTTCAGGGGCCCATCGATGCGAATCTCGGGATACCGCTTGATGTGTCGATCCAGCTAAAGAGCCGGACAGGCGCGCTTGCGACGGTCTGCCTGTCCTTCAACAACCAAGGTCCCTTCGGCAGCACGTTTCGCTACATCTGCGACGGCGGCACCTGGATTGCGCGCTACGACGAGCTGTTTACCGGGGAGGGCGTCGACGTGCCGCTCGGGAACGATGCCCCGCACCTTGATGGCGTTCGCCTTCAAGACGAGGCCTTCATCAGCGCCGTTCTCGACGGCAACCCCACGCAAAGCGACATCGTCGACGTCATGCCTGCGTATGAATGGCTGGGGGTGCTCCAGCAGCAGCTCGACGCCCACCGGCTGTCGGAAATCGCCGCCAATCCACTTCATAAAGAGGGACCGTAACGTGCCGCGTTTGATTGTGACCACCCGTGCCGGGGTGGAGACGCCTGTCTTTGCGGAAGCGGGGGGATCTCTCATGGAAGCGATCCGCGACAATGGCTTCGACGAGCTGATGGCGCTTTGCGGCGGGTGTTGCTCCTGCGCAACCTGCCACGTCTACATTGATCCCGAATATCTGGATCGACTGCCGGGCCCAGCTCCGGACGAAGACGATCTGCTCGACGCCTCTGATCACCGCCTGCGGCAGTCTCGACTGTCTTGCCAGATCCGGTTGACGGACGCCCTCGATGGTCTGCACGTCACCATCGCGCCGGAAGACTGAAAAATGTCGCTGAATACGGAGTTTGATGTCGTGATTGTGGGCGGTGGCCACGCCGGTGCGCAGGTCGCTATTTCACTGCGAAAATGTGAGTTCCAGGGCTCGATCGTGATCGTGAGCGAAGAGAGCGACCCGCCCTATGAGCGGCCGCCGCTGTCGAAGGACTATCTGGCGGCCGAGAAAGGTTTTGAACGGATCCTGATCCGACCGAAAGAGTTCTGGGTCGATCGACGCGTGGAATTCCTGCTCGGACGCCGCGTCGTTTCGCTAGACCCTGAAGCAAAGCGGCTGGAGTGCGACGGCGGGGCGACCTTATCCTACGGTTCCCTGATATGGGCCGGCGGGGGCAAGCCCCGCCAACTGAGCTGCGAGGGTCATGATCTGGCGGGTGTTCACAGTCTGCGGACCCGTCTCGATGTGGATCGGCTCGCATCGGAACTGCCAGACGCAAGAAATGTCGTCGTCGTTGGCGGCGGCTTCATCGGCCTTGAGGCCGCGGCGGTCCTCTCGAAGCTGGGTAAGTCCGTCACAGTGCTCGAGGCCTCCACAAGAGTGCTGTCACGCGTGTCTTGTGAAGCTGTGTCGCGGTTCTACGAGGCCGAGCATCGACGCCATGGCGTGGACATTCGCACGCAGGCCCTGGTCGAAGGGCTTGAAGGCGTGGAGGGCCGGGTCAGGGCTGTTCGTCTGGGGGGAGGCGAGCGCCTGCCCGCAGACATCGTCATCGTCGGGATCGGTATCGAGCCGGCGGTAGGTCCGCTGCTCGCCGCCGGCGCTCAAGGTCGTTCCGGGGTCGATGTGGACGAGTATTGCCGCACGACCCTGCCGGACGTCTTTGCGGTGGGCGATTGCGCAAGTCACGACAACCTCTTCGGACCCGGCGGCAGTGTGCGTTTGGAGTCGGTCCAGAACGCCAATGATCAGGCGCTCGTCGCCGCGACAGTCATTGCTGACAGTCCCCAGCCGTATCGCTCAGCGCCATGGTTCTGGTCGAACCAGTACGACCTCCGGCTTCAGACGATCGGGCTCTCATTGGGCTATGACGACGTGGTCATGCGCGGAGAGCCAAGCGCGCGAAGCTTCTCCGCCATCTACCTGCGGAAGGGGCAGGTGATCGCGCTCGACTGCGTGAACGCCACAAGAGATTACGTACAGGGACGTCGTCTGGTGGTGGACCACGCCTGCGTGGATATTTCGGCGCTTTGCGACGTCACTGTCCCTCTGACGGCGCATTTCTGATCCTGCCTCGGTTCAGTGAACACCTGTCCGCCTACGACCGGGCGCGAGATTCACGGTCGTTCTGAACAGGGTGCGGGCGCGCGGTCGTCTGGGAGGACGGACCGCGCGCCACAGATCGGATTGATGAAGCGGCAGTTAGCAGCCTCAGCCGCGCCAGTCGCCCATCAGCTCAATCAGCGTAAAGCCGGTGACGTTTTTGCCGCCATAGACTCCGGAAACGGTCGCCACGCCTTCGTATTTGGGCTCCGTCGGGGAGACGATTTCCTGGGCCTCCATGACGGCGGCGACATCGAGCGTGCAGTCCAGCGCAGGGATGCGGACCTTGAAGCGGGTGGGGTATTTCTGCCCGCTGGCAGGGCTGGTCCAGATCGCGGAGGCGTCCTTGGTCAGGGGCTCGATGGCGGCGACCACATGGGTGCCGTCGGGATGAAGGGCGGTGACCCAGCTGAATCGCTGACCGTTCATTTGAATGTCCCAGAGCCCCAGGGCGACGCCGTTGCTGAGGTTGAGGTCCATCCAAGCCCAGTTGTCGTGCGGGCCGACGGCCCTGCCGGCCTGGCCCAGGAGGCCTTGCAACTGCCCCCACTGGCGGTCGAACCAGAATTTCCCTGTGACCTCATGCCGCTCGCCGTTCAGCCTCAGCCAGCCGGAGCCCTGGCCCCACGGGATCGAATACTGGACCGTCGGGGTGCCGCTCAGGAAGTCGAAGACGCCGGCCCCGCCGTTCATCATGATCCGCCCGGGGAAGTCGGCGCTGAGGTCCAGCGCGCCCCAGCCGAAATCCGCCTGGACATGGATCGCACGATGGTCGCCCTGGAGCATCGAACTCGGCGTGACGTTGCGCATCCGGGTCTCGTCCAGGCTGACTTCCCCGGCCGAGTGGATCTTTTCCTCGCCCCGATAGGTGCGCTCGGTGATGTCGGTGATGTTGAGAATACTGGCGATCTGCACCGGCTCGCCCGGCGGCGAGTTGATGATCTGGTGGACGAGGCAGTTCAGCTTATGTCCGGACGCGGTCTCGAGATAGCCGATCAGGAACCAGGAGTTTCGAAACACGCCGGGAAGATAGCGAAGGCACGAGACCGGATCGAAGAGCGGGGGAACCAGCGTCGTGAACTCCGGCGATGATGCGGATGCAAGACCCGCCGCCGAAGACGCCATCGCGGGCGTCACGCCCAGCGCCATGCCGCCCAGGGCTGCGCCGTAGCCTAGGAAAGATCGACGGTTTGTGTCTTGCGACCCGCCGGAAGATGCTACCTTGGAAGACTGCATAACCCACCTTTTCGCGATACTCATCTATCGTAATGGATAGAAGGGCGAGGCCTTGGGATCAAGGGGCAAAAAGGGGGATGCGGGGTAGTGAAACTGTTGAAGGGCAGGACAGCGATGGCGAAATCCGACGCCGCAGGCGCGACGCTGGGAAGACCGCGCGACAGAATGGTCGATGAGACCCTCATCCGCGTGACACTCGAGCTGCTGAGCCAGACGGGTATCGAGGGGGTCACCATGGCCCTGGTCGGGCGGCGCTCCGGACTGCCGGCCTCGACGATCTATCGCCGGTACCCGGATGCGCGAAGTCTGGTCCTTGCGGCGATCAAGGCCGACCTTGACCAGACTTCGTTTGACCTGACCGATCAAGGATCGCTGCGCGCCGATCTGCTCGCCTTCCTGCACGTGATCGCGGCGGGGCTGGGCGAGGGCCGTGCACGATTGCTGGCCGGGTTACTGCTGCCGGTACAGACGGATCCCGTGCTGGAGGCCCTGTTCACCACCAAGATCGACGCGATCCGCAACGATGGTTGGCGCGGGGTCATAGGTCGCGCCGTTCAGCGCGGAGAACTTCGACCGGAGGCGCTGCAAGCGCAGCCTCTCGACGATGTGGCCCACACCATGATCTTCTATCGGGCCGTGGTGAAACGCCATGCTGCGGATGAGGCCTTCCTCGCAAACCTGCTGGATAATGTCCTGGCGCCCGCCTTGGAGCCGTTCCGAACCTAGCGTGAGGGCCTGGGCCGCCGTCTTGCGGCTCCGAGCGAGGTCTCGACCACCTTTCCAGACACCGGCCAGTATTCCAGGCGGCATCCCAGGGCGCACACGCGTGGCGAGTTCAGGACCGGAATTCCCCGCGCGGCGAGGAAATCCAGGGCGAAGGCGACATTGCGCCGCCCCACATTGTAGAAGGATTCCGAGAGGCTGGCGCCGCCGAAGACAGCGGCTTCCAGGCGATGGAGAGACGCGCCATTCGCGAGCAGGGCGTCGACGAGCTGTGGCATCAGGTATTCGCCGTAGCGCGACGCCTGCGACGGGTTCGACACGGGCGTCAGAGACTGGGGGAGGACGAAATGGTTCATTCCGCCTATGCCGCGGAGGGGGTCGCGGATACAGGCGGCGACGCAGGAGCCCAGAACCGTAGTAATCACGGCGTTCGGGTTGCCGGAGATGCTGTACTGGCCCTGGGCGATGGCCGTACGCAGGACCGGTCGGCCGTCGTCAGCCCACTCGCGCTTGCAAATATTGTACTGCATGACCATTCGAGCCGAACAAGACCCGATATTGTTCAGGTCACTGAATTCATCATGCTCAGGATTGGTGTATGGGTGGTTTACTGGCGCTCGCGTCTTGCGAGAAAATATCAACATGACGCCGACGCGGGGGTTTCGCCGAGGCAAGTCGATACCTAGCTTGACGATAAGTCGAAGCCCAGGAGAACATCATGGCCACCGCCCGCGAAAAACGTCTGGCGCCGTTGAGAACCCCCACCAGCCTGTCGGAAGCGGCGACGCGGGATATTTCGGCCGCCTTGACCGGTCTGCTGGCGGACGTGTTCGCCCTCTATATCAAGACCAAGAACTTCCACTGGCACGTGTCGGGCCCGCATTTCCGCGACTACCATCTGCTGCTGGACGAACAGTCGGCCGAAATCCTGGCCATGACCGATCTGATCGCCGAGCGCGCCCGCAAGATCGGCGGAACAACCCTGCGCTCCGTCGGTCAGATCGCCCGCGAGTCGCGGGTGCTCGACAACGATGCCGACTATGTCGATCCGCTCGACATGCTGGCCGAGCTGAGGGACGACAACAACGATCTGGTGGGGCGGATGCGCGAGGTTCACGACCTGTGCGACGAGCACAAGGATATCGCCACCGCCAGCCTGCTGGAGAACTGGGTCGACGAGACCGAGAAGCGGGTCTGGTTCCTGTTCGAATCGGGCCGTCGCGGCAACGTCTGAGGTCGCGGCGTCCGGAACTCTCCCTGCTTGCCAAACCTTAACGGGCGGTAATAATCCCGTTCGGAAGGTGGGGAGAGGAAGATGCGGATCGCGTGGATCGGCTGCGGACTTGCGCTGGGCTTTGTTGTGGCGGCTGCCCCGGTGCGGGCGGACATGTCGGAGGCCTTTGGCAACACGATCGTGTCCCACTATCCCAACGGCCAGTGGGTGAAGCATTTCTTCGAGCCTGACGGGCGTTATAGCTCCCAGTTCTCGGACGGGCGGCAGTTGAGCGCGCGGTGGAGCCTGGAGGGCGACAAGATCTGCCTGACCGGTTTCCGTCCGCGTCAGATCCTGCCGCGCTTTTGCAGCCGTATGGTCGAGGCTGACATCGGTCAAAGCTGGCAGGCTCGCGACCCTTTAGGGCGCACTATTCGCAATGAACTGGTGGCCGGGCGTCGCTGAAACCGGTCTGCCTCTTGTCAGGCGCGGCGCGGCCCTCTAGAGCCCACCCCCTGCCCATGCGGATGTGGCGGAACTGGTAGACGCACTGGATTTAGGTTCCAGCGCCGAGAGGCGTGGAGGTTCGAGTCCTCTCATCCGCACCAAAGCAAAAAGGCCCCGGATCGCTCCGGGGCCTTTTCTTCTTTTTGGGCCTATCGCCCTCAGGGCTTAGGGCCGTCTTGGTTGGCCTGCCTGAGGACGTCAGCGCGCGTCTTAGCTGATCGGCGGGACGGGCGGAGGCGGCAGATCGCTGTCGGTCTCGTGGACCTCGATCAGGCCGCGTCCCAGATGGCTCTTGCGATAGCCGTACAGGAAATAGATCAGCAGGCCGAAGCCACCCCAGATCGGCAGCACCATCTTGGCGTCGTGCGGCAGGTTCCAGAACAGGAAGGCGCAGCCGAAGGCCGACAGGGGCGCGAAGACCCAGATCAGCGGCGTCCGGAAGGGGCGCTTGCGGTTGGGCTCCTTGACCCGCAGGACAAGCACCGCGATCGACACCATGAAGAAGGCGAACAGGGTGCCCGAGTTCGAGATGTCGGCCAGTTGGCCGACCGGGAACAGGGCGGCGCCGATGGCCACCGCGATGCCGGTGCAGGCCGTCACGATATAGGGCGTCTTCCACTTGGGGTGGATCTTGGTCAGGCCTTCCGGCAGCAGGCCGTCGCGCGCCATGACGAAGAAGATGCGGGTCTGGCCGTAGATCATCATCAGGATGACCGAGGGCAGGGCCAGCAGGGCGGCAGTGCCCAGGGCGTTGCCGATCTGGGGGTGGCCGATCACGCGCAGGACGTGGGCCAGGGCCTCGTTGGAGCAGACCAGAGCCTCGGCGTTGGCCGGCAGGGCGCAGGCGGCGACGAAGGCGGGCGAGCCGGGTTGGACGGCTTCGCCGGCCGCGCCGAGCACCGGCTGTGCGCCGATGGCGCCGGCTGCACCCAGAGCGACCAGCAGATAGAAGACGGTGCAGATGGCTAGCGAACCAATCAGGCCGATGGGCACGTTGCGTTGCGGGTTCTTGGTCTCTTCAGCCGCCGTGGAGACGGCGTCGAAGCCGACATAGGCGAAGAAGATCGAGGCGGCGGCGCCGACGATGCCCATGCCGGAAGAGGCGCCGAACAGGCCGTTGGGCGCGAAGGGCGACAGGTTGGCCGTCTTGATCACCGGCAGGGTGATGACGATGAAGACGGTCAGGGCGACGACCTTGATCAGAACCAGGACCGCGTTGACCCGGGCCGATTCCGTCGTTCCCAGCATCAGCAGGCCGGTGACCAGCAGGGCCACCACGATGGCGGGGATGTTGACGATGCCGACCGAGAAATCGGGCATAGGAATGAAGCCATTCATGGCCCAGGTCGGTCCGGCGGATAAGAGGTCAGGGAAGTCGAACCCGAGCCCCTGTTCTATCAGCCCCAGCACGTATCCTGACCAGCCCACCGAAACGGCCGAGGCCGCCACGGCGTATTCCAGGATCAGGGCCCAGCCGACGCACCAGGCGAGCAACTCGCCCATGACGGCGTAGGTATAGGTGTAGGCCGAGCCCGAGACCGGGGCCATGGCCGCCAGTTCCGAATAGCAGAGCGCCGCGACGGCGCAGACGGCGCCGGCGATGACGAAGCTGACCATCATGCCGGGGCCGGCCTTCTGTGAGGCCGCAGCCGTCAGCACGAAGATGCCGGTGCCGATGATGGCGCCGATGCCCAGCAAGGTCAGTTGGATAGGTCCGAGCGACCGATGAAGCGATTTCTTCTCGGCCGTGGCCAGAATCGCGTCGAGCGACTTAACGCGCCACATAAAATACCCCCACGTTTACAGCGACCCCTCGGCCGCGTCGGCGGGACGCTAGCGGCGGATCGCGGGCCGCGCAACGCGCATGACGACGGGGTTAAGCCCTCACGACGCTTTCGTGATCACCGCGCATCGGTGGCGCATCGGGGGCGCATCGGGCTAGAGGCGGGTCATGTTGCCGATTCACGCCGTTCTCGAGCCGCTGAAATCCGCCCTCGCGAGCGGAAATACGGCGGTGCTGGCCGCCCCGCCGGGCGCCGGTAAGACGACGGTCGTACCCCTGGCGCTGCTGGATCAGACCTGGCTGGCGGGAGGGCGGGTGCTGGTGCTGGAGCCGCGCCGTATCGCCGCACGGGCCGCCGCCGACCGGATGGCGAGCACCCTGGGCGAAACGGCGGGCGAAACGGTCGGCTATCGCACGCGGCTGCAAAGCCGGATCGGGCCGAAGACGCGGATCGAGGTGATCACCGAGGGCGTCTTCACCCGGATGATCCTGGACGATCCCGGCCTAGAGGGCGTGGGCGCCGTCCTGTTCGACGAATTCCATGAGCGCAGCCTGGACGCAGACCTGGGGCTGGCCCTGGCGCGGGAGACGCAAAGCCTGTTGCGCGACGATCTGCGGCTGCTGGTCATGTCGGCGACGCTGGATGTTGCGGGGGTGTCGAGACTGCTCGACGGCGCGCCGGTGATCGAGGCGGAGGGGCGGGCCTATCCGGTCGAGACCCGTTATTTGGGGCGCAATCCCGCCGAACGGTTCGAAGAGGCGATGGCGCGGGCCTGTCTGACGGCCCTGGGCGAAGAGACCGGTTCGGTGCTGGCCTTCCTGCCGGGACAGGGCGAGATCCACCGGGTGGCGCGACTGGTCAACGAACGGCTGCGGCTGCCGAACGTCGATGTGGTTCCGCTGTACGGCGGGCTGGACCGGGCGGAGCAGGATCGGGCCATCGAGCCGGCGGCGACGGGACGGCGCAAACTGGTGCTGGCGACCTCGGTGGCGGAGACCAGTCTGACCATCGACGGGGTTCGGGTGGTGCTGGACGGCGGTCTGTCGCGCGTGCCCCGGTTCGAGCCGTCCAGCGGCCTGACGCGCTTGGCCACCGTGCGGGTCAGCCGGTCCTCAGCCGAACAGCGGCGGGGGCGGGCGGGGCGGACCGAACCGGGCGTCTGCTATCGCCTGTGGGACGAGGAACAGACACGGGGTCTGGTTCCGCATCAGCGGCCGGAGATTCAGGAGGCGGACCTGACCGGTCTGGCGCTGGACCTGGCGCGATGGGGCGCGCGGTCGGTCGAGGGGCTGGCCCTGCTGGACCCGCCGCCGGCCGGGGCTATGGCGGAGGCGCGCAAGGTGTTGACGCGGCTGGGGGCGCTGGATGCGGATGGGGGGCTGTCGGCGCATGGGCGACGGCTGACCCGAATTCCCCTGTCGCCGCGCTTGGCCCATATGGTTGCCGTTGCGTCGGACGGGGACGACGCGATGACGGGCGCGCGGATTGCTGCGGTGCTGAGCGAGCCGGGACTGGGCGGGAACGGGATCGATCTGGCGGATCGGCTGGTGGGGCTGGAGCGGGATCGGTCGCCGCGCGCGCGGGACGCCTTGAAGCTGGCCGAGCGCTGGGCGCGGGCGGCGGGGGGAGGCGCGGGCGGCTCGGTCGAGCCGGGGCTGTTGCTGGCCGAGGCCTTTCCCGAGCGGATCGCCAAGGCGCGGGGCAAGGCCGGCGAACTGCTGCTGGCCAGTGGGCGGGGGGCGATGTTGGACGCGACCGATCACCTGGCGCGAGAGACCTGGCTGGCGGTCGCGGAACTGGGCGGAGGCGAGGCGCGGGACCGGGTGCGGCTGGCGGCGGCGTTGGACGGGACGCGGATCGAAGCGGACCTGGGTCGGTTGATCGAAATCGAGGATCGGCTGGTCAAGGAACCGTCGGGCCGAATGGTGATCCGGCGCGCGCGGCGGATCGGCGCCCTGGTGCTGGACGAAAAGATCATCGGTACGCCCGACGCCAAGGCCATGACGGCGGCCCTGAAGTCCCAGGTGGAGGCCGAGGGGCTGGGCGCGCTGAACTGGGGCGAGCAGGCGGCCGGGCTGCGGGCGCGATTGGGGTTCCTGCACGGGCTTGATCCCGCCTGGCCCGAGGTGTCCGACGCCGCCCTTCTGGAAGCGCGCGCTGACTGGCTGTGGCCGTTGCTGGAGGGAGCGCGGTCGTTGTCGTCAATCGTTGATGGGCGGTTGGCCGAGGCGTTGCGGGGGCTGGTCCCTTGGGACCTGCAGAGGAAGCTGGATGAGCTGGCGCCGGTGCGGCTGACGACGCCGCTGGGGTCGGCGGGGATCGACTATGGCGCCGAGGGCGGGCCACGCGTGGAGATCCGCGTGCAGGAGTTGTTCGGCGTCACCACCCATCCGACGGTCGGGGGCGGGCGGGTTCCGCTGACGCTGTCGCTGTTGTCGCCGGCGCGGCGACCGGTGCAGGTGACCAAGGACTTGCCGGGCTTCTGGGCGGGGTCCTGGGCGGCGGTGCGCTCGGACATGCGCGGCCGCTATCCGCGCCACCCCTGGCCGGAGAACCCGGCCGAGGCGCAGGCGACCAACCGGGTCAAACCGCGCGGAACCTGAGGCGCGGGCTTGACCGCGTGCGGTGATCAAGCAATGCCTTTGCGCCCAAACAGGATTCCGCCGTGTCTGACGCAAAGACGATTTCGCCGACCGCCCGAAAGGGGCGGGTTCTTTTCGCCAGCCTGATCGGCACCACGATCGAATTCTACGACTTCTACATCTACGCCACGGCGGCGGTGCTGGTGTTTCCACGCCTGTTCTTCCCCGGCGCTGATCCGACGACGGCCATGCTGTCGTCTTTCGCCACCTTCTCCATCGCCTTCTTCGCGCGGCCGGTGGGCGCCCTGGCCTTTGGGCATTTCGGGGACCGGGTGGGGCGAAAGGCGACGCTGGTGGCGGCCCTGATGACCATGGGCGTCTCGACAGTGGCGATCGGCCTGCTGCCGACCCATGCTTCGGTCGGAATCATTGCGCCGCTGCTGCTGGCCCTGTGCCGGTTCGGACAGGGGCTGGGCCTGGGCGGCGAATGGGGCGGGGCCGTGCTGCTGGCCACCGAGAACGCTCCGCCCGGCAAGAAGGCCTGGTTCGGCATGTTCCCGCAACTGGGCGCGCCCATCGGCTTCATCCTGTCGACGGGCGCCTTCATCGTGTTGACCTCGACTATGAGCGAGGCTCAGTTCGAGGCCTGGGGCTGGCGGCTTCCCTTCCTGGCCAGCGCCCTGCTGGTCTTCGTCGGCCTGTGGGTTCGGCTGAAGATCACCGAGACGCCGGAGTTCCAGACGGCGATAGATCGCAAGGAGCGGGTCAAGGCGCCGGCCGTGACCCTGTTCGCGCACCACAAGATGGCGCTGTTTCTGGGGACGTTCAGCGGGGTGACGACCTTCACCCTCTTCTATCTGATGACCGTCTTCGCCCTGGGTTGGGCGACCACGGGCATGGGGCTGGCGCGCGGCGACGTCCTGCCGGTCCAGTTGATCGGGGTGTTGTTCTTCGCCGCCTTCATCCCGGTGACGGCCCTGCTGGCGGACAAATACGGGCAGGTGAAGGTGCTGATCGCCTCGTCGGTCGGGATCGGCCTGTTCGGCGCCCTGTTCGCGCCGCTGTTCGGGGCGGGCTTGACCGGACTGTTGATCTTTTTCGCCCTTGGGTTCGGGCTGATGGGCTGCACCTATGGGCCTATCGGCGCGGCGATGGCGCGGCCCTTCCCGACGACGGTCCGCTATACGGGGGCGTCCATGGCCTTCAATCTGGCGGGGATCGTCGGGGCGTCGGTGGCGCCCTATCTGGCGACCTGGCTGGCGCGGACCTATGGGCTGGCGGCGGTCGGCGGCTATTTGGCCCTATCGGCGGTCATCACCATCCTGGCCCTGTGGGGCATGGGACGGGTCAGCCCGGAAACGGAACTCTGATCCGGGGCTTTAGGCCTCGTCCGTGGCGGCGTAGACCATGATGCCGGTGGCGATGGCCAGGTTCAGGCTGTCGGCCCGACCGCGCATCGGGATCTTGACGTTGACGTCGCAGGCGGCGGCCAATTGGTCGGTCAGGCCCGCCTGTTCATTGCCCATCAGGATCAGCGACGGCTTTTGCATCACGGCTGAGCGGTGGCTGACGGTGGCGTCCAGGCGGGTGCCGACGACGCTGCCCGGCCAGGTCTTGCGCCAGGCCAGGAAGGCCTCGGGGTCGGTCTTGGTGATCGAGACGGCGAAGACCGAGCCCATGGTCGCGCGCACGGCCTCGACCGAATAGGGGTCGACGCAGTCGCCGATCAGGATGACGCCGCCGCAACCCGCCGCGTCGGCAGTGCGGATGATGGTGCCCAGATTGCCGGGATCGCGCACCTGCTCCAGGGCCACCCAGCAGGGGGCGGAGGCCGGGTCCAGGCTGTCCAGAGGCGCATAGGCCTGGTCGAACACGCCCAGCACGGTCTGCGGATTGTCGCGGCGGCTGATCTTTTCGAGGATGGCGTGGGTGACGATGATGATGTCGCCGCCGGCCTTGCGCGTTTCGGCCTTGGCCCGGTCCAGCAGGGGGTGGGGGCGAGCCTCCTCGCCGACCAGCAGCATGCGGGGCGCGCGACCCAGGTCCAGGGCCTCGCCGATGAACTTCAGACCCTCGGCCAGGAAGGCGCCGGTCAGGTCGCGTTCCTTGCGCATGTGCAGGGCGCGGACGCTCTTGATCGTGTCGTTCGTCAGGGAGGTGATGACGCGATATTCGTCTTTGGCGCTCATCGGCTCCACCGCGCGAAGAAGGACAGGCCGATGGCGCGGGCGTCCGGGCCGTCTTCGGACAGGGCCAGTTCGCCCCAGTCGATGCGGCCGCCGCGGTCATGGGTCGCCTCGGCCATCAAATGGGCCAGGGACAGGCCCGAGACCCGGGCGGCATAGGCGTTCAGCAGCAGGAAGTCGGCGTCGTCGGCCAGCAGGGCGGCGCAATCCTTCAGCAGGAGCGGCATGTCCTCGAACAGGCGCCAGACCTCGCCGGTCGGGCCGCGCCCGTATTTCGGCGGGTCGAGGATGATGCCGTCGTATTTGGAGCCGCGACGGACCTCGCGGGCGACGTATTTGCGGGCGTCCTCGACGATCCAGCGTATCGGGTGCTGAGCCAGGCCGGACTGTTCGGCGTTCTCACGGGCGTAGGCGACCGACTTCTTCGAGGCGTCGACATGGGTGACCTCGGCCCCCGCGGCGGCGGCGGCCAGGCTGGCGACGCCGGTGTAGCCGAACAGGTTGAGAATCTTCGGCGCTCTGCCGGCTTCGTGCGAGAAGGCTCGCACCCGGTTGTCCAGCCATTCCCAGTTGGCGGCCTGTTCCGGAAAGAAGGCCAGGTGGCGGAAGGGGGTGAAACGGCCGGTGAATTTCACGTCGCGCCATTTCAGGGGGAAGGCGTCGATGGGGCCGTGCTGGTCGAACTTCCAGCGGCCGGAGTCTTCCTCCTCCTGCTGGGGATCGAAGGTGGCCGTGGCCTTGTCGAACGCCGCCGGATCGCGCGGAGACCAGAAGCACTGGGGCTCGGGACGGACCACGGTGTAGCGGCCGTAGCGTTCCAGTTTCTTGCCGTCGCCGGAGTCCAGCAGGGCATAGTCGGACCAGCCGCGGGTCACGAGGGTTTCGGGGGTGGGGGAGAGCAGGGGCGCCATCCTGCGGCTGATAGGCGGTCAGGCGGCCTCGCGTCCAGCGTCCAGCGCCACGACGGGCGCGCATTCGGCTTCGACTTCGGCGTCGTGGACCGTCTTGTCCCAGACATGGGGCGCCACGACCAGCCGCCAGACGGCATGGACGAAGGCCAGGCTGAGCAGGGACCAGTAGGCAGGCGCGGCCAGCATGTCGGTCAGCCTGTAATCCAGCCCTGCCTTCCGCGCGCCCACGGCGCAGCCCATCCAGGCGGCGATGATCCCCACGCTCAGCACCGCGTAGGAGGCGACCGGCGCGGCGGGCGCCATGCCGGCGTGAAGCCCGACCATCAGGGCCGAGGCGATCCAGGCCAGGGTCGGGGCGTGACAAGCGGCGGAGACGATGGCGGCGCCCAGGGTCATGACCAGGGACAGCAGCCCCCGTCGGCCCAGGGCCATGGGCGCGCGAGTGTGGACGCCCCAGGTCTGCATATAGCCCTTGAGCCAGCGGGTGCGTTGCGGGAGCCAGCGCTCCAGACCGCCGGGCGGGGGCTCCCAGGTCGGGCTGTTCAGTACGCCCAGCCGCCAGCCGGCCGACCACAGCCTGAAGCCCAGATCGGCGTCCTCGGTGACATTATGGGCGTCCCAGCCCCCGGCGGCGCGGAGGGCGGCGGTGCGCAGGTGGTTACTGGTGCCGCCCAGCGGAAACGGCAGGTTCAGACGCGCCATGCCGGGCAGATTGACCTCGAACAGGGCCGCGTATTCGAAGGCGAACTGCCGGTCGAGGAAACGCGTCAGGCCCGCGCCTCCCCGGCGGATGCGAAGCGGCGCCTGGAGGCAGCCCAGTCTGGGACTGGCGGCGAAGCGCGCGGCGGCCTCGCGAAGCTGGCCCGGGTCGGGGGCGTCCTCGGCGTCGTAGATGGTGACGAGTTCGCCCGTGGCGGACGACAGGGCGTGGTTCAGGGCGCGGGGCTTGGTCTGGGGCGAGCCCGGTGGGACGACGAGAATCCGAAGCCAATCCGGGCGCGGCGTGGCCTGGGCCGCCTCGAGGGTCGCGCGGTCGTCGGCCTCAAGCACCAGAAAGCCTTCGAGCTGGCGCCGGGGGTAATCGATCTGCGTCAGATTTCGGATCAGCTGGGGCACGACGGCCGCCTCGTCGTGAAGGGCGGCCAGGATGGTGTAGCGCGGCCAGCGCGCCGGGCGAGGCGGCGACGGCGTGGGGCGAAGACTGGCGATCGCAAGCGCCGCACGCCAAAGAGCGCTGATGACGAAACCGACCTGGAGCGCCACGACCAGCGTCATCAGCGTGGCGCCGGGCCAGGCGACCAGGCCCGCCGTCAAGCCGCCCGCCAGGCCGAGCGTGACCACGGCCTGCCACAGGGTCGGCGTTCGCCGCGCGGCGCCGGACAGTGGCTGCCTGCGTCTTATCATGCCTGTTCGCCCCCAAGCTGCGCAGACATACAACCCAGAATATTCAGGTTGCGCAACCTTGTTATCCAAGGGCTGTTGGCGTCGGTGGCGGATTGTCGCTATTCAACGGCGGCCTGATCCGGAGTCGCCGTTGTCCGTCGTTTCGCCATCCTCGCGTTCCAATCGCAAACCCAAGGGCGAAGGCCATTCGCGGCGTGGAGAAATCCTGGCCGCCGCCGAACGCATCTTCGTCGAGCACGGCTACGAAGGCGCGACGATCCGCAAGATCGCCGACGAGGTCGGCCTGTCCTCGACGGCGCTCTATATGCATTTCCCCGACAAGGGGGCGATCCTTCAAGAGATATGCCGGGACGCCTTCGGCCGACTGATCGCGACCGGGGCGTCGCTGGACGCGCTGGACGCAGCCCCTGAGGTGCGTCTGAGGCGGATGATCGAGGCCTATGCCCAGTTCGGCTTCGACCATCCGAACGCCTACCGGCTGATCTATCTGACCCGGCCCGTCGAGGCGCGCGAAGGCGCCCAGAGCCTGTCGCAGGAACTGGGGGCGGGCGTGTTCTCGGCGTTCGAACGGCTCGTGGGCGAAGCCGTGGCGGCGGGGCGGATGACGGGCGATCCCCGCACCATCGCCCAGGCGATCTGGGCCGCAACCCACGGCGTGGTCTCGCTGATGATCACCAAGCCCTATTTCCCCTGGGCCGACCGCGACACCCTGGTGAAGACCACATTGGACGCCGTCTTCGCCGGTCTGCTGAAGCCGTGAGACCGGTCTGGGGGCTGGCGGCTGGAGCTGTGCTTCTGGCTGCGACCGGAAGCGTCGAGGCGCGGCCGTTGCGGGTGATGGCGCTGGATCAGTGCGCCGATCAGTATGTTCTGGCCCTGGCGCCCGACGCCGACCTGGCCCTGTCGCCGCGCGCCGACGATCCTGACGCCTGGATGCGGCGCGAGGCCGCCGGGCATAGGCGGCTGCGCCCTACGTTGGAGGCGGCGGTCGGGTTCAAACCCGATGTGGTCGTGCGATATTGGGGCGGCGAGCCTCGGCTGCTGGCGGCCCTGGAGCAGCGCGGGACCAAGGTGGTCACCATAGCGGACGCGACCGATCTGGACGGCGTGCGGGCTAACATCCGTGTGGCGGCGCTGGGACTGGGACAGGTCGAGCGCGGCGCGCGGCTGGAACGGACGATGCAGGCCAAGCTGGATCGCGCGGCGCCGCCTGCCGCAGGCCCGAAGCCGGGCGCGGTCTATCTGACCTCGGGCGGCTATACGTCCGGGCCGGGCACGCTGATGGATGCGATGATGCGGGCGGCGGGGTTCCGCAATCTGACCAAAGCGCCGGGCTTTGGGGCTATCAGCGTCGAGCGGATAGCGCTGGAGCCGCCGATCCGTTTCGTGCTGGGGTTCTTTGATCAATTGCGGGCCGACTGGCGGGGGCCGGGGCGTCACCCGGTGGTGAAACGCGCCGCCCAGGGCCGAACGGCGGCGAAACTGCCTGCGGCGGTGCTGACCTGCCCCGCCTGGTTCGCGGCGGACGGGGTGGAGATGATGGCGAAGGGACGGCCATGAGCCGGACGGTTCGGTTATGTCTGATACTGGGATTGGTCTGCCTGGCGGCTGTGGCGGCGGCGGTCCTGTTCGGCGAGACGGGTTTTGACGGCGCTCAATATGCGGCGGCGTTCAGCGACCCGGCCTCGGGGCCGTGGGAAGTGCTGTGGCAGGTGCGGGCGCCGCGCGCCGTGTGTGCTTTGGTCGTCGGGGCCTGCCTGGGACTGGCGGGGGCGGTGATGCAAGGCTTGCTCCGCAATCCGCTGGCCGATCCTGGGGTGCTGGGCGTGTCGGCGACGGCGGCTCTGGGGGCGGCGCTCGCCATTGTTCTGGGCGGCGCTGTGGTGGCTGGAGCGGTCGAGATTTCGGCCCTGGTCGGGGCCGGGGTGGCGGGCGGATTGCTGATCGTCGCCGCCGGACTGATGCGGGCGCCCGAGGCGCTGATCCTGTTCGGGGTCGCCCTGTCCAGCTTTGCGGGTGCGGCGACCGCCCTGATCTTCAACCTGTCGCCGTCGCCCATCGCCCAGGCCGAGGTCATGTCGTGGCTGTTGGGATCGGTGCAGAACCGGAGCTGGGTCGATGTGGCCTGGGTCGCGCCCGCACTTGCGGTCGCGGCGGTTTTCACCGGGCTGTCGGCGAAAGGCTTGCGGATGCTGACCCTGGGCGACGAGACGGCAGCGGCGTCTGGCCTGTCCATGGGGCGGTTGCGGGTCTTCGCCCTGATCGCGGCGGCGGTGGCGACGGGCGCGGCGGTGGCCGTGGCGGGCGTGATCGGCTTCGTCGGTCTGGCGGCGCCCCATCTGGTGCGGGCGGCGGTGCGGGGGGACGCGGGACGGATATTGGCGCCTTCGGCCCTGGCCGGCGGACTGATGCTGGTGGTCGCCGATCTGGCGGCGCGGCTGACGCCGACGGATCAGGAGCTGAAGCTGGGGGTGTTCACCGCCCTGATCGGCGCGCCCCTGTTCGCCCTGATCGCCTGGCGAGCGGCGCGGGAATGGCGGCTGTGATCGCGCCTCTGACGATGTGGGACGCCGATGCTAGCCTCGGCGGCCGCAAGGTGCTGGACGGTGCGGACGTGCAGGTCGAGTATGGCCAACTGGTCGCCTTGGTCGGTCCCAATGGCGCGGGGAAATCCTGCCTCATCAAGGCGTTCGCGAGTCTGCTTGAGCTGAATGGTGGTGTGGCTCGTCTGAATGGAGACGACGTCAGGACGCTCTCGCCGCGAGAGCGCGCCAGACGCATCGCCTATCTGCCGCAGGAACGCCGCATCGCCTGGAATCTTCCGGCCGTCGAAGTCGCCGCCCTGGGCGCGCCCTTCTTGTCCGGCGCCGACGCCTTGGTCCGGGCCCATGCCGCCCTCGCCGAGGTCGGCATCGCCCACCTAGCGGATCGTGGCGTGGCCGAGATGTCGGGCGGCGAGCGCGCCCGGGTGCTACTGGCCCGCGCCCTGACGACCGATGCGCCGTTGCTCCTGGCGGACGAGCCCATCGCGGGCCTCGATCCGGATGCGCAACGCCTGGTGCTGGAGCGGCTGCGCGCGCGCGCCGACAGTGGGGCCGGGGTGCTGGTCAGTCTGCACGATCTGACCTTGGCGGCCGCCGTCGCCGACCGGGTCGTGGTCCTGGACAAGGGGCAGGTCGTGGCGGACGCCCCGCCCATGGAAGCGCTGGAGCCGGACGTGCTCCGACGCGTGTTCGGCCTGGACGGGCAATGGATCCAGGGGCCGGACGGGCCGCTGCTGGCGGCCCGCCGCGCTCAGTAGGCCATATAGGGGCGAGGACCGACGGCCGCGCCGCGCGCGATGTCGGCCGAGGGCGTCAGGGGCGCCGACCCGCCGTTCAGACGGGCCTTGTAGACCGCCATATTCTCCATGACCCGCATCATATAGTTGCGCGTCTCGGTGAAGGGGGCGCATTCGATGAAGTCGATCGCCGCATTGGCGTCGCCGCGCGGGTCGCCGCAGCGGGCGATCCACTGGTTCGGACGGGCCGGGCCGGCATTGTAGCCGACCGTGGCCAGCAGCATGGAGCCGTTATTGGCCGCCATCAGCTCGCCCAGGTGATAGCTGCCCAGGGTCATGTTGTAGTCCGGATCCCACAGCTGTTCGGCTGAGAAGCTCATGCCCAGGCGACGGGCGACGCCGGCCCCCGTGGAGGGCAGAAACTGCATCATGCCGCGCGCGTCGGCGCCGGAGCGGGCGCGGGGGTCGAAGCTGGATTCCTGGCGGGTGATGGCCTGGGTGAACTCCAGCGGCGCGGCGCCGGCGACCTGGGGCGGGATTCGGACCGGGTACATGCGTTCGGGCATGACGAAACCACGCTGACTGGCGGCGCGGCCGACCATCATGGCGGTGAAGCCTTCGCCATAGCTGCGGGTCAGGTCGATCAGCAGGGCCAGATCTTCGATGGTCGGCAGATCATTGTCGAGCTGGTAGGCGAAGACGCGCAGCAGGCTGGTCTCGCCGGTTTCTCCCAGAATGCGGGTGGCGCGGACCAGTTCGTTGGACTCGAACCGGGTGATGTCGGCCTGGGTCGGAGCCGACTCGCCGGGCAGTTGCAGGGTGGTCAGTCCCGCCTTTTCCGCCGCCAACTGGCCGTAGAAGGTCTGCCAGTGCTGGGCGCCGTTGCGATAATAGGTCTGGGCGGCGTCGCGCTCGCCCCGCGCCTCGGCGGCCCGGCCCAGCCAGTAATAGGCGCGGCCCTGGGTGATCGGAGTGGAGGAGGCGGTGCGCAGGGCTTCGAAATGGCGGGCGGCGACTTCGGGCTGATTCAGCTTGGTCAGGGCGACCCAGCCGGCGAAGAACTCCGCGTCCACCATCCGGTCGCCGGAGGTGAAGCCGTGGCCGTTCATGGCGTCATAGGCGGCGCGCCAGTTTCCTTGCTGAAGCGCGTCGAGATAATAGTTGCGGCGCTCGGTCCACAGGGTGTTGTCGCCCGCCGAGTGGGCAGGTGCGGGCGGCAGATTGGCCAGAAGCGGGAAGGCTTCCGACTGGCGGTTCTGCGAACGCAGGATGCGGACCCGTTCCAGCGTCACCGCAGGATCGGCCGCCTGGGCGGGCGTTAGGCCGGCGATGACGGCGTCGGGGCTGTAGGCGGTGCGCAGCGTCATGACCGTATTGGCGATGGCCGCCCGTTCTGGCGAGACCAGGTTGAGCATGGCGCGCGTCGCCGGGCCGTGCGGGCCGAGCAGCAGCATGTTCAGCCGCGCCTCATGATCCGCCAGGGTCAGCTCGCCGCCCCAGCGGGCGAGGATGCGCGATTGCGGTTCGGCGTCGAACGAGCGGGTCCGCCACCAGTCGCGGATCAGGGCCTGGGCCTCGCGCCGCCGTCCGCGCTGTTCGAGGGCCGAGGTGTTGGCGATGGCGCCTTGTACGGTTTCGGGCGGGTGGTCGGAGAAGAGGGCCATGATGGCGTCCGGCGTGGCGCCGACGCGGTCCAGAACCGCTTCCGCGGCGGCGCGACGTGATTCGGCGCGCGGCCACCCCTTCAACGCGGTCTGGGCCTGGGCGAGTTCGGCGTAGGATAGCTGTTCGCCCGAGGTGTCGATCAGGGCCCATTCAATCAGTTTGCGCGCCGTCGGGTCGCCCAGTTGGGAGATGGCGGACTGGGCGCCCGGGATGTCGCGCGCTCGCGCCGCCGCCAGGCCCTGGCGGAACAGCGCCGTGTCCTGATCATTGAGGACGCGGCCCTGGTAGGTGGGGCTGTAGCCGGGAACGGATTGTGAGACGGCGGAATAGGGAACAGGTTGACCAGGCAGGGCGTCCTGCGGGGTCGGAGCGAGGACGGCGAGGGCCGCCGCCAGGCTGGTCGCGATCATGATATTTCCTGTTCTCATTCATCCCGGTTGCGGCGAAGCCGCTGGCGACCTAACGTCCCGCGCTCTTAAAGACAGAGGTTCTGGACATTCGTCCATCGCCCCTCCCCACGCAGGCTAGCTAGTCCCATGACCGCCCCCTTGTTCAAGGGCGTGATCACCGCCCTGATCACACCACTTCATGACGGAAACGTGGACGAAGCCGCATTCGCCACCCTCGTCGAGCGTCAGATCGCCGCAGGCGTCGACGGTATCGTACCCGTCGGCACGACGGGGGAGGGCGCCAGCATGGATCTGGACGAGCACAAGCATGTGATCGACCTGTGCGTCCGGCTGGTGGCGGGGCGCGTCAAGGTCATCGCCGGGACCGGATCGCCCTATACCAAAGAGGCCGTCGAACTGACCCGTCACGCCAAGGCGGTGGGGGCGGATGGGGCGCTGATCGTCACCCCCTATTATATCCGTCCTTCGCAGGCGGGCATGGCGGCGCATTTCGAGGCTGTCGCCGATGCGGTCGAACTGCCGATCCTGCTGTACAACGTGCCGGGACGAACCGGGGCCGATCTGGCCAATGAGACGGTGGCGCGGCTGGCGGTCCATCCGAACATCGTCGGCATCAAGGACGCCACCGGCGACATGAGCCGGGCGAGTTGGATGCGCGCCAACATCAGCGGCCAGTTCGATCTGATCTCGGGCGATGATTCCAGCTATCTGGGTTATCACGCCCACGGCGGGGTCGGTTTGATTTCGGTGGCGTCGAACGTCGCGCCCGAGGCCATGGTGGCGCTTCACAATGCGCTGGCGGCCGGGGATTACGCCGCCGCCCGCGATTGGCAGGATCGTCTGATCGGCCTGTGCAAGGCGCTGTTCCTCGACAATTCGCCGGCGCCGACCAAATACGCCCTGGCCCGATTGGGTCTGTGCCGCGAGGAGGCGCGCCTGCCGCTGTCGCCGACGTCGGATGAGGTCAAGCCGCTGATCGACCGCGCCATGGCGGATGCGGGCGTCGTCTGATGGCGCCAAAGCCGCAGTCGAAGTCCAAGGTGATCGCTGAGAACCGTCGCGCGCGGTTCGACTATTTCCTCGAGGACAATATCGAGGCCGGAATCCAGCTGCTGGGCACCGAGATCAAGGCCCTGCGCGACGGACGGGCCAATATCGCCGAAAGCTATGCGGCGGTGGAGGGGCGCGAGATCGTCCTGATCAACGCCGACATCCCGCCGTACAAACAGGCCAACCGCTTCAACCACGAGCCGCGCCGGCCCCGCAAACTGCTGTTGCACAGAAAGCAGATCGACCGGTTGATCGGGGCGGTGCAGCGCGACGGTCAGACGATCATTCCGCTAAAACTGTATCTGAACGACGCGGGCAAGGCGAAGCTTGAGATCGCCCTGGCCAAGGGCAAGAAGCTGCACGACAAGCGCGAAGCCTCGGCCGAGCGGGATTGGCAGCGCGACAAGGCCCGGCTGATGCGGGACAAGGGCTGAACCGAGCTTTCAGCGGGCCGAGCGCTTAACCCAGCGGTCGAGCGTCGGACACGCCGGGCAGATCGGCGAATCCGTATCCTGTTCGCCCCCCTGTTCCCGCCGAGGGGTTGAACAAGCCTCCCGTGAGCAAGGTCAGCGTCGTCACCGCCACCACGATGACCGCAGCCAAGAGCGCGAGCCTGCGCTCGCTGCGTGAAAACACCCCGTTCGTGCGTCGCATAGTCCAGCCTCCCGCTGGGAGACGAACGCCAAAGGCTCGCCTCTGTTCCGCCTTATTTGGAGATTGGCGTATTCGTGCGACAGGCGAGTAACAGTTGATGGTTAGCGGGCGATCAGGTCTCGCGCCCGCTCGAAAACGGCTTCGAACATGGCGGGGGTCAGGCGGCCCGTGTTCGTGTTGAGCCGCGAGCAGTGATAGGAATTCAGGATCACATATCCGCCGGCCTCGCCTTCCGCCCCGTGGCCCGCCGGCATGGACGAGGCCGGGCGGCCGAAAGCCTTCAGAATATTGCGGCGGGAGACGTCGCCCAGGGTGACGATCACTTTGAGATTGGGCAGCAGGGCCAGGCGGTCGATCAGGAAGGGGCGGCAGGTCGTCTCTTCGATCGGCAGGGGTTTGTTGCCGGGCGGGGCGCAGCGGACGGCGTTGGTGATCATACAGTCCACCAGTTTCAGGTCGTCGTTTCCGTCCGGATCATAAGACCCCTGGGCGAATCCGGCCTTCTTCAGGGTGTCGTAAAGGAGCCAGCCTGCGTGATCGCCGGTGAAGGGACGGCCTGTGCGGTTGGCGCCGGTGCGACCCGGCGCCAGGCCGGCGACCAGCAGGCGCGCGTTCGGGTCTCCGAAGGAGGGGGCGGGACCGTTCCACCAGTCGGGGTTCTGACGGGCGTTCTCGCGGCGATAGTCCACCAGACGGGGGCAGAGGGGGCAGTCGCGCGGCGGCTCGGGCGTCAGACTCATTGGGCGCCGCCGGTCTTGGGCCGGCCGAAGTCTGTCATCAGGTCGTTGAGATCCAGGAAGGCGTCGGCCTGGCGGCGCAGTTCGTCGGCGATATGTGGCGGCTGCGTCTTCTGGGTCGAGATGACGGTGACGCGGACGCCCTTCGCCTGCACCGCCTGGACCACCCGGCGGAAGTCGCCGTCCCCCGAGAACAGCACGACATGATCGAGATGCGGGGCCAACTCCAGCATATCGACCGCGATCTCGATATCCATATTGCCCTTGATCCGGCTGTGTCCGGAGCCGTCGGTGAACCGCTTCACCGGCTTGGTCACGACCGAGAAGCCGTTGTAGTCGAGCCAGTCCACCAGGGGCTTCACCGGCGAGAACTCTTCGCCCTCGACCACCGCCGTGTAATAATAGGCGCGTGTCAGGACGGACTTCTCGCGAAACCAGTCCAGCATCCGCTTGAAGTCCAGGTCGTATTGCAGCGCGCGGGCGGCGGAGTAGAGGTTTGACCCGTCGATGAAGATCGCCAGGCGGTCGGTGGAATGAAACATGGTCGAGGCCGTCGAAAGGGATGAAGAATATGGCGTCCCGGCGGGGGCTCGGGTCGATGTGGGAATCGACGGGGCGCTCGATCTGGACGCAGCAGTCATCGTGGCGCTGGGCTGTAATGACAAGGGGGTGTGGTCCTCTTGCCGCGAGGCGCTGGAAGCGGCGCTGGCGCGTTTCCGCAGCGAAGGGATCGACATCGTGGCCCGGTCGTCATGGTGGTCGTCGATGGCCTGGCCCGATCCGCAGGACCCGCCCTTCCTGAACGGGGTGGTGATCGTGCAGACGCGCCACGATCCGCACGCCCTGATGGCGGCGCTTGGCCGGATCGAGGACGTGTTCGGCCGACAGCGGTCCGTCCGCAACGCGCCGCGCACCCTGGACCTGGACCTGATCGCCTATGGTCGGTTGAGCGGGGATCTGGACGGACTGATTCTGCCGCATCCGCGGTCGGCCGAGCGGCGGTTCGTCATGGGGCCGATCGCCGAGATCGCGGGGGGGTGGGTGCATCCTCACGGCGGCGTGGCGAGGGATCTGGCCGCTGCGGCGACCGTGGCGCAGGACGCCCATCGGGTCTGACGCCGCACTTTCGCCCCGCTAGCGTTGCAAAACACAGTCCCTATCTGTATTTGACGCGGTTCTCCCCCGCGTTCGAGGAATTTTCATGGCCCGCGTCACCGTCGAAGACTGCATCGAGAAGGTCCCGAACCGCTTCGGCCTGGTTCTGCTGGCCGGTCACCGCGCGCGCAGCATCGCCAATGGCGCCGCTCTGACCATCGACCGCGATAACGACAAGAACCCCGTCGTCGCCCTGCGCGAGATCGCTGACGACACGGTCGTGCCGGACGAACTGCGCGAGACCATCATCACCACGCTGCAACGCGTCGATGAGCGCACTGAAGCCGAGGACGAGGCGGAAACCGTCGCCCTGCTGGCCGAGCCGCAACACATGAACATGGCTGAGGCCGAGCTGATCCGCGCCCTGCAAAGCGACCGCGACGGCGGCCAGGAGGAGCGGTACTGACGCCCGAGGGAGCCCCTGGCGTCACTATCCTGCCGGCGCGGACCGAAACGGTTCCGCCGGCGCCCCAAGCTGCGAATAAAAACGATCCCATGCCGACCGCGGATGATGCGGCGCCGGCGCCGAAGCGCGCGCCCATCCTGCGCCAGTTCGAGCTGATCGAGGCCGTCAAGGCCTATGACCCCACCGCCGACGAAGCGCTGCTGAACCGCGCCTATGTCTATGCGATGAAGATGCACGGCTCGCAGATGCGGGCCTCGGGCGATCCCTATTTCGCCCACCCGATCCAGGTCGCGGGCATACTGACCGACTACAAGCTCGACACCGCGACCATTGTCACAGCTCTGCTGCACGACGTGGTCGAGGACACGTCCGCGACGCGCGACGACATCGCCCAGATGTTCGGCGAAGAGGTTGCGGTCCTGGTCGAGGGCGTCACCAAACTGAGCCGGCTTGAACTTCAAGCCGAGCATACGCGCCAGGCCGAGAACCTGCGTAAGTTCATCCTGGCCATCAGCCGGGATGTGCGGGTGCTGCTGGTCAAGCTGGCCGACCGGCTGCACAACATGCGCACGCTTCAGTATGTGAAGCCTGAGAAGCGCGAGCGGATCAGCCGCGAGACCCTGGAAGTCTATGCGCCGCTGGGGCGGTCGATCGGTATTCACTCGATCGCGTCCGAGCTGGAAGAACTGGCCTTTACTCACCTGAACCCTACGGCCAAGACCGCCATCGAGCGGCGGCTGGAGGCGCTGAAGCTGGAACACGGTCGCGCCATTGAAGGCGTGGCGGGCGAAGTCGAGCGGGTGCTGTCGGAGGCCGGGGTCGGCGCCCATGTCTTCGGCCGCCAGAAGACGCCCTATTCGATCTGGCGGAAGTTGCAGCGCAAGTCGGTCGGATTCTCGTCCCTGTCGGACATCTACGGCTTCCGCGTGATCGTGGAGGCCGAGGACGACTGCTACCGCGCCCTGGGCGTGATCCATCGCGAATGGCCGATGGTGCCGGAGCGGTTCAAGGACTTCATCTCGACGCCCAAGTCGAACAACTATCGCTCGCTGCACACGACCGTGGTCGGGCCGCGCGGTCTGCGCATCGAGATGCAGATCCGCACCGAGGCGATGGATCGGGTCGCCGAGGACGGGGTCGCGGCCCACTGGCGCTACAAGAACAAGTCTTATGGCTTCGACCGCGAGGCGATGGAGCAGGGGGGCGGTCGCGACCCGCTGCAGAACCTGCGCCACCTGGTGCAGGTGATCGAACACGGCGAGGGCGGCGAGGACTGGGTCGAGCACGCCAAGCTCGAAATGTATCTGGATCAGGTCTTCGTCTTCACGCCCAAGGGGCGGCTGGTGACCCTGCCGCGCGGGGGCATGCCGCTGGACTTCGCCTATGCCGTCCATACCGAGGTCGGGGACACGGCCGTCGGCGTCAAGGTCAATGGCGAGCTTAAGCCGATGCGCACGCCGTTGCAGAATGGCGACGTGGTCGAGATCATTCGCGGGGCCAAGCGCGAGGTGCCGGCCGACTGGCGCAGTCTGACCGTCACGGGCCGGGCGCGGTCGGCCATCCGGCGCCACATCCGCACCTCCGAGCGGGAGGAATTCGTCAAACTGGGGCGCGTGGCCTTGCAGCAGACCTTGGCGCGCATCGACAAGACCCTGGCGGAAGTCTCGTTGAAGCCGATCCTGGAGACCCTGGCGGTCGCGGCCGACGATGATGTGTTCGAGAGCCTGGGGCGTGGACGGCTGTCGCCGACAACTGTTGCCGAGACCCTGTTCCCGGCGCTGAAGGGACGGCTCAAGGCCGGGCCGGAGAAGCAGAGGATCGAGGGCGATACGGCGCGTCTGTTCGTCCGGGGCGGTGGGCTGACGCCGGGCGTCAGCGTCCATTTCGGCCAGTGTTGCACGCCTGTGCCGGGAGACCGGATCGTCGGCATTCTGGAGCCCGAGGTCGGACTGACCGTCCACACCATCGACTGCCAGTCGCTGGCCGCCTTCACCGATGACGATTCGGTCTGGCACGACCTGCAATGGACGCCTCAGGCCGAGACCGACGCCGTGGCGGCGGTTCGCCTGAACGCCACCATCCGTAACGCGCCCGGCGTGCTGGGGCAGGTGACGACCCTGATCGGGGAGGCCGGCGGCAATATCATCAACCTGTCGATGGCCTATCGGCAGCAGGATTTTTTCGATGTGACCCTGGATGTCGAGGTCGAGGACGCGAAACACGCGACCATGATCATGGCGGCGCTGCGGGCCAATCCGTCGGTCGACAACGTGGATCGCGGTCGAGGCTGAGCCTTTCGCTCGGCGGGGCGAGGCGCTAAGACCGCCGCCATGAACACCCAAGACGTCCTCAACGAGTTCCGCGACGCCGGCGCCCTGCGCGAAGGCCATTTCGTCCTGTCTTCCGGCCTGCACAGCCCGGTCTTCCTGCAGAAGAACCTGGTCTTCATGCAGACGGACCGCTGCGAGCGGCTGTGCAAGGCGCTGGCGGACAAGATCGTCGCCACTGTCGGACCGGTGGATGTCGCCATTTCGCCGGCCGTGGGCGGCATCATCCCGGGGTATGAGACCGCGCGTCATCTCGGCGTGCCGTCGATGTATGTCGAGCGCGAAGGCGGCCAGTTTAAACTGCGGCGCGGCTTCTCGGTCGAGCCGGGGCAGAAGGTGGTGATGGTCGAGGATATCGTCACCACGGGCCTGTCGTCGCGTGAGTGTATCGCCGCCATCCAGGCCGCCGGGGGCGAGGTCGTCGCCGCCGCCTGTATCGTGGATCGGTCGGGCGGCAAGGCGGATGTCGGCGTGCCCTTGATCGCCCTGGCGTCGCTGGAGGTGCCTGCCTATCCGGCCGACGCCCTGCCGCCGGAACTGGCGGCCCTGCCGATCGAAGATCCGGGCAGCCGCAGACTTTCAAAGTGATGCTCGGGCTGGCGAGGAGCTGAGATGCGCGAACGGGTCAGGCTGGGCGTTAATATCGATCACGTCGCCACCGTGCGGAACGCGCGCGGCGGGACCCATCCGGACCCGGTTCGGGCGGCCGAGGCGGCGCTGGCGGCCGGGGCGGACGGGATTACCGCCCACCTGCGCGAAGACCGCCGCCACATCACCGATTCCGACATCGAGGTGCTCAGCGCCTTGTGCGCCCGGGCGGGCAAGCCGCTGAACTTCGAGATGGCGGTGACGGAGGAGATGCTGGCCATCGCCCTGCGTCATCGTCCCCACGCCGCTTGCCTGGTGCCCGAACGGCGCGAGGAAGTGACGACCGAAGGCGGGTTGGCGGTGGCCGGGTTCGAGGCGCGGATCGCGCCGGTGGCGAAGGCCCTGGCCGAGGCCGGGGTGCGGGTGTCGCTGTTCATCGAGCCGTCCGAGGCCCAGGTCGAGGCCGCTGCGGCTGTGGGCGCGCAGGTGGTGGAGTTCCACACCGGCCGCTATTGCCATCTGACCGATCCCGGCGAGCGGGAGGTGGAGTTCGAACGGATCGCCGCCGCTGCGGCCCAGGCCGACATTCTGGGGCTGGAGGTCCATGCCGGGCATGGTCTGGATTACGATACGGCCCCGCGGATGCTGGCCATTCCTGAAATCCGCGAGCTGAATATCGGTCATTTCCTGATCGGCGAATCCATCTTCATCGGCCTGGACGCTGCGATCCGGCGGATGCGGGCGGCGATGGACGCGGCCAAGTGATCATCGGGGTCGGCGCGGACCTGTCGGACATCCGGCGGATCCAGGCCTCGCTGGATCGGTTCGGCGAACGTTTCAAACAGCGCTGTTTCACCGACATCGAGCGGACCCGGTCGGATCGGAAGCCGGACCCGGCCTGGAGCTACGCCAAGCGGTTCGCGGCCAAGGAGGCCTGCGCCAAGGCGCTGGGCACCGGAATGCGGGCGGACGTCTATTGGCGCGACATGGGGGTGGTGAATCTGCGCTCCGGCCAGCCGACCCTGGCACTGACCGGCCATGCCGCCGAGCATCTGGCGCAGCTGATACCGGCGGGTCATGAGGCCAAGATTCACCTGACCCTGAGCGATGAACACCCCTATGCACTCGCCTTCGTGGTGATCGAAGCCTTGCCGCTGTCGTAATCGCGATATACCCGTCATTGAACGACCGCGCAGACGCGGCAAGGGATGCCTGATCGCATGAGCGAAGACCAGAAGCCGCAAGACGCCGAGGCGGCCAAGACCGATGCGACCGACCCCACGCCGGAGGAGGTCTTTGCTGCGTCTGAAGCTGATGCGCCCGTCGAGGCGGTAAAGAGCGATGCTGCTGAGAAGCGCCCTGTCTGGAGCGATGACGGCGACGCGCCGTTCGAAGAGCCGTCGGCCGCGCCGGTGAAAGCCCAAAAGAAGGCGAAAGCGGAACCGAGCGCCGGCGACGAGACGATGGAGATCGTGAAGACGATCTTCTTCGCCCTGCTGATCGCCATGGTGCTGCGGATCTTCCTGTTCCAGCCCTTCACCATTCCGTCGGCGTCGATGGAGCCGAACCTGTACGAGGGCGACTATATCGTCGTGTCGAAATGGTCCTACGGCTATTCGAAACACTCGATCCCGTTCAGCCCGCCGCTGTTTGACGGCCGGGTGATGGGTTCGGCGCCGAAGCGCGGCGATATCGTCGTGTTCAAGCTGCCGCGCGACGACAAGACGGACTTCATCAAGCGCGTCATCGGCCTGCCGGGCGACCGGATCCAGATGATCTCGAACAAGCTGTATATCAACGACAAGCCGGTTGAGGACGTCGTGGTCAGGGAGCGCGAGATCAACGACATCTTTGGGGCGCATCCGGTCGCGCAGGTGCGCGAGACCCTGCCGGAGGGCAAGAGCTTCATGACCCAGGACTTCGGTCCCGGAAACGACCTTGACGATACGCCGGTCTATGAGGTGCCGGTCGGCCATTACTTCATGATGGGCGATAACCGCGATAACTCGATCGACAGCCGTGTCGAACAGTCCAGCGGCGTGGGCATGGTCCCGGCCGAGAACCTGGTCGGCAAGGCGCAGATCATCCTGTTCTCGTGGGAGCCCGGCGCGTCGCTGTTCAAGCCCTGGACCTGGGCCAATGTTCGGCTCGGACGGTTCTTCAACGTTCTTCACTGATGGCCAATCTGAGAGCTGAGGCGGTCACGGCGCTGCAGACGCGCATTGGCTATCCGTTCAAGGATGCGGGCTTGCTTGAACGCGCCCTGACCCACGCCAGCGTCGGCGAGGGCGCGCCTGTCGGCGTGCATGGACCGCGCGATAACGAGCGGCTGGAGTTCCTGGGCGACCGGGTGCTGGGCCTGCTGGTGGCCGAGAAACTGTCGCGGGACTATCCCACCGCCCATGAAGGCGAACTGTCGTCCAGCCTGCACGCTCTGGTCGACAAGACCGCCTGCGCGCGGGTGGGGGAAGCATTGGGCGTCGGTCCGGCCCTGCGTCTGTCGCCGGGCGAGACCAAGACGGGCGGGCGTCGCAAGGCCGGGGTCATCGCCGATGCGGTCGAGGCCATTCTGGCGGCCGTCTATCTTGACGGCGGGCTGGAGGCGGCGCGGGCCTTTTTCGACAAGGCCTGGGCGGCCGAGTTCGCGGCCCCGCCCTCGCGGTCCGTGACCAACCCCAAGTCCGCCCTGCAGGAGTGGGCCCAAGGGCAGGGCCGGCCGCTGCCGACCTATCGGGTTGCGGATCGGACGGGTTCGGATCATGCGCCGACATTCACCGTCGAGGTGTCCGTCGAGGGCGTGGAGCCCTTGACCGCACAGGGGCGTTCGCGTCAGGAGGCGGAGAAGGCGGCCGCAACGGCTCTCCTCAAACGTGAAGGCGTCATTTGACCGATATTGAAAACCAGCGCGCGGGCTTCGCCGCCATCATTGGCGCGCCGAACGCCGGCAAGTCCACGCTGGTCAACCGGCTGACCGGATCCAAGGTCTCCATCGTCACCCAGAAGGTGCAGACGACGCGCTTCCCGGTGCGCGGCATCGCCATGGAAGGCGACGCCCAGATCGTGCTGGTGGACACCCCCGGCATCTTCACCCCGCGCCGTCGCCTGGACCGGGCCATGGTCGCTTCGGCCTGGGGCGGGGCGCAGGACGCGGACGTGGTCGTCCACCTGATCGACGCCCAGTCGCACATCAACTCGGAAGGCCGTGAAGGCACGGCGGCCGACCGTCGCTCGGCCGAGGACACTGAAACCATCATCGCCAATCTTCAGTCCACCGGGACGAAGGTCATTCTGGCGCTGAACAAGATCGACGGTATGCGCCGCGACACCCTGCTGGCCCTGTCGCAGAAACTGTTCGAGAGCGGCGTGTACGACGAGGTCTATATGATCTCCGCCGCCAACGGCGACGGGGTCGAAGACCTGAAGCAGCGGCTGGCGCGGTCGATGCCCAAGGGGCCGTGGCTTTATCCCGAGGACCAGGCGGCGGACGTGCCGGTGCGGGTGCTGGCGGCCGAGATCACGCGCGAGAAGGTCTATCTGCGCGTCCACGAGGAACTGCCCTATTCGGCGGCGGTGGAGACCACCAGTTTCGAGGACCGCGCCGACGGCTCGGCCCGGATCGAACAGACCATCTATGTCGAGCGTGAGAGCCAGCGGCCGATCGTCCTGGGCAAGGGCGGCCAGACGCTGAAATGGATCGGCCAGAAGGCGCGCGAGGAGCTGAACGAGATCCTCGGCCGCCAGGTCCACCTGTTCCTGACCGTGAAGGTCGATCCGAAGTGGCAGGATTCGCGGGCGCTCTACGCCCAGTTCGGTCTCGATTTCGACGTCTGAGTTCACGTGTTTGAAGTGCCGCGTACCCCTGGGGCTCATCCCCGGCTCGTTCTGGGCGTCCTGGGGGCGCTGATCCTCGGCGGCGCGGTCTGGGCCGGATTTTCGACGTCGGTCAAACCGGTCAGCGATGCGATGCGGGCGGCGATCAGCCCCGACACGCCGCCGCGTCCGCCGCTGGTCGTGGTCGAGGATCTGCCGCAGCTGGCGGCGCGGCTGGAGCGCGAGGGCGCGGCCGGGCGGTTCATGGGCGGGGTTCTGGTGGCCAAGGGCGACCGGGTCCTGTTCCGCCAGGTCTATGGCAAGGCCAACTATGAGCAGGATCGGCCGTTGAAGCTGGACTCGCGGTTCAGGCTGGCCTCCATCTCGAAACAGTTCACGGCGACCGCCATTCTGCGTCTTCAGGATGAGGGGAGGCTGAGCGTCTCCGATCCCGTCTGCAAATGGATCCAGCCCTGTCCGAAGGCGTGGGAGCCGGTGCGGATCAGCCACCTGTTGTCGCACACCTCGGGCATCCCGGACCTGATGGCGCGGCCGGGCTGGGGCATGCGGCGCACGACGCCGGCGACCCTGGACGAGCTGACCGAGGATTCGAAGCGGTTCGGCCTGCAGTTCGCGCCGGGGACCAAGGTCCGTTACGATAACGCCGGCTTCAACCTGGCTGCGGCCATCGTCGAGAAGGCCAGCGGACGGCCGTTCGAAACCTATATGCGCGAGACCTTCTTCGGTCCCCTGGGCATGAAGGACAGCGGGCTGGATCTGGACGGCGGCGACCATGGGGCGATCATGGGTTACGCCAACTTCCCCGCCGGACTGGCGGCCCAGCCGAACGCCAACACCTCGATCGTCGCGGGGGCCGGGGCGGTCTATTCGACGCTGGACGATCTGCTGGTCTGGCAGAGGGCGCTGCACCGGGGGGAACTGCTGAAGCCGTTCAGCTATCAGCAGATGCTGGCCGATCATGCGCCGGCGGACGCGCCCAAGGAGCGGGGCAGACCGCGCCGCGACTGGGGCTACGGCATATTCTCGAACCGGCTGGGCGATCAGGTCCAACCCAGTTTCCAGGATCGCCAAGTCTATCACACCGGCAGCTGGGGCGGGTTCCGCAATCTGATGCTGTATCAGCCCGAGGCCGATGTGACGGTGATCGTGTTGTCCAACAATTATCACCTGCGCGACCAGGTCTTCCTGATCAGCCAGCAGGCCATGGCCGAAGCCCTGGGCCGCGAGTTCCCGACGACCCTGGACCGATAGGCCCAAGCCGGCGGCATGGCGCAAAAACAGGGCGCCAAACGTGCCAAAGGCGCCAAACGTGCCAAAGGCGCCAAACCTGCCAAACGCGCCATACCTCAGTCTCCCCATCAACACCGGCTCCCAGTCTAAGGGCGTTTGAGGGCGCGGTGAGATGAAGGGTGAAAACGGGGCGCAAAGCCTTGCGCCGCCGTGTTCAGGATGGATGGGAAATAAATTTGGGCCGTCAGGCGGGGAGCATGGACCCTGTGTCGATGTAGCGCTGGTGCCAGGACAGGGCTTCGTTCAGCAGGTGGGGCGACTGGAGGCCGTAGGAGCCCTTCAGCGCGCGCTCGTAATAGTCGGTCAGGCCGTCGCGGTATTTGGGATGGGCGCAGTGGGCGATGATCAGTTTGGCCCGCTGTTTCGGCGACAGGCCGCGCAGGTCGGCCAGACCCTGTTCGGTGACGATGACCTGGACGTCCTGGGTGATGTGGTCCACGTGGCTGGCCATGGGGACGATGGCCGAGATGGCGCCGCCCTTGGCCGTGGAAGGCGTCACGAAACACGAGATGAAGGCGTTGCGCGAGAAGTCGCCCGAGCCGCCGATGCCGTTCTGGATGCGCGATCCCATGACCTGGGTCGAGTTGACGTTGCCGTAGATGTCGGCCTCGATCAGGCCGTTCATGGCGATACAGCCGAGGCGGCGGATCAGCTCGGGGTGGTTTGAGATCTCCTGGGGGCGCAGGATGATCTTGCCGCGGAACTGCTCCATCCGGCTGTTCATATCTGCCGCAGCCTCGGGGCTGAGCGAGAAGGCGGTGGCGGAGGCGACGGTCAGCTTGCCGGCGTCCAGCAGGTCCAGCATCCCGTCCTGGATCACCTCGGTATAGGCGGCCATTCGTTCGAACGGACTGTCCATCAGGCCCGCCAGCACGGCGTTGGCGACATTGCCGACGCCAGACTGAAGCGGCAGCAAGGCGGCGGGCAGGCGGCCGACACGGACCTCGTGCTTCAGGAACTCGATCAGGTGACCGGCGATGGCGCGGGCGTTGGCGTCCGGCGCGGCGAAGGGCAGGTTGCGGTCGGGGGCCTCGGTCTCGACGATGGCGACGATCTTGTCCGGATCGCAGCGGAAGGTCGGCTGGCCGATCAGCTGGTCGGGCCGGGTCAGGGGGATGGGCACACGATTGGGCGGCAAGGCCGTGCCGTAATAGATGTCGTGCATCCCCTCCAGCGCCGGATTCTGCCAGGCGTTGACCTCGAGGATCACCCGCTCGGCCCGGTCAAGCCAGGTCTTGTTGTTGCCGATGGAGGAGGAGGGCACCAGGCTGCCGTCGGCGTTGATGGCCGAGACCTCGACCACGGCGGTGTCCAGCGGCCCCAGCACGCCCTGCCATACCATGGGCGCCAACTGGCTGAGGTGCATGTCCAGATAGTCCATCTGGCCCGAGTTGATCTTCTCACGCGCGATGGGGTCGGAGTTGTAGGGCAGGCGGCGTTCGATGCCGTCGGCCTTGGCCAGGGCGCCGTCCAGTTCCGGGCCGGTGGAGGCGCCGGTCCAGAGGTTCAGGCGGAAGGCGTCGCCGGCGGCGTGGGCGGCCTCGATCCGCGTAGCCAGGGCCGAGGGTACGGCCTTGGGATAGCCCGAGCCGGTGAAGCCGCTCATGCCCACAGTGGAGCCGGCGGGGATCAGGGCGGCGGCGTCCTGGGCGGACATGACCTTGGAACGCAGGGATTGGCTGCGGATACGTGACATCGAACTCTTCAGGTTGGCGGCCGGGGAGGGCCTGGGCGTCTCGGTTAGGCGGCGCCGCTACGGCGATCTATTCGACCTTGGTCGAGGATGGGCGGCAGGTCCATGATCTCCATCAAATGATCCGGCCGATCCGATGGAACACCCGACGGAACCATAGGTTAGCAAGAGACCGACAGGAAGGATCGCCATGAAAGCCCTTGTTCTGAACTGCACGCTCAAGCCGTCGCCCGAGACTTCGAGCACCGAAGCCCTCGCGCAGGTGGTGATCGACGAACTGGAGAAGGGCGGGGCTGAGGTCGAGATGGTCCGGCTGGTCGATCTGAACATCAAGCCGGGCGTGAAGACCCAACAAGGGGCGGGCGACGACTGGCCAGGGGTGCATGAAAAGATCATGGCGGCCAATATCGTCGTCTTCGCCACACCGACCTGGGTCGGGCAGATGTCCAGCATCTGTATGCGGGCGCTGGAGCGAATGGACGCCCTGTTCGAAGAGACGGACCACAGCGGACGGCCCGTGGCCTTCGGCAAGGTGGGCGGCATCGTCATCACCGGCAATGAGGACGGCGCCCATCATATTGTGGCGACGGTGTCCCAGGCTCTGCTCGACATGGGGTTCACTATGGCGGCGCAGACCTGGACCTATTGGCACCTCGGCCCTGGAGCGGGGCCGGACTATGTCGAGACCGACGAGGGGCACGACTATTCGGATCGGGTTGGGCGCAACGCGGCGCGGAACATGCTGGCGCTGGCCAAAGTGCTGACACCGGACACCTACCCCGTTCCCGAAAGCTGAGAACAGGACTAGAACAGGCGACATGATCGCCGCTCTATTCACCGCCCTGGTCCTTCAATCCGCGCCGCCGCTGGCGGCCATGGTCCCCGCACGGGACGACCGTATCAGCACCGCCGCCCAGCGGGGGGCGGACGAAGCGGCGGCGACCCTGGATCGGATGCACCAGGCGGCGGCCGACGCGGACGGCGAAACCTATTTCGCCCAGTTCAGCGACGGCGCCCGGTTCGTCGGGACCGACGCCTCAGAGCACTGGGACATTCCAACCTTCAAGGCCTATGCGGAACCGATATTCACGCGGGGACAGGGCTGGACCTATCGGCCCTATGACCGGACCCTGATCATCTCGGGCGACGTGGCCTGGTTCGATGAGAAGCTGGACAACGACAGTTACGGCGCGCTGCGGGGATCCGGCCTGTTGAGGCGGACCGGGCCGGGCGAGGTCTGGAAGATCGAGCAGTATGTGCTCAGTTTCACGGTGCCGAACGACAAGGCCAGGGCGGTCGTGGACGTGATCAAGTCCGCCGCTGCCGACTGATGGATTTCCATGAAGAGGCCTTCGTCCTGTCGGCGCGCAGCCATGGCGACACCGGCGCCGTGGTGGACCTGCTGACCGAGAACCACGGGCGGCGCGCGGCCTATGTGGCGGGCGGGGCGTCGCGGAAGATGAAACCCTTCCTGCAAGCCGGCGCGCGGGTGGTGGCGGACTATCGGGCGCGGACCTCGGATCACCTGGGCGGGGCGCGGCTGGAGCCGGTGGGCGAGGGGCCCAGCGCCCTGTTCGACGACGCCCTGGCCCTGACCGGCCTGGCGGCGGCGGCGGGGGTGGCCCAGGGCGCCTTGCCGGAGCGGGAGCCGCATCCGGGGGTGTTTCTGGCCTTTGAGGCCTTGATGGGGGCCTTCGCCCTGCCGGACGTCTGGCCCGCCATCTTCGTGCGGTTCGAAGCGGGGCTGCTGGAGGATCTGGGGTTCGGGCTCGATCTGTCGAAATGCGCGGCGACGGGGACGGCGGACGATTTGGTCTACGTCAGTCCCCGCACCGGGCGGGCGGTCAGCCGCGAGGCCGGCGCCCCCTATGCCGACAAGATGCTGACCCTGCCGCCCTTCATGCTGGGGGCGCAGGCGGGGCTGGTCGAAGGCGACGTCAAGGCGGGCTTCGACCTGACCGGGCATTTCCTGGAGCAGTTCGTCTTCCACCCGCAGAACAAGCCCCTGCCGCCGGCGCGTGTCTGGATGCTGGACAAGCTGGCCGAGACGGGGCGTCTGTAGGACCGCCCCGTCCTATCGGCGCGTCAGTCTTGCCAGACCATGCTGGCGATCCCGATCGAGCGGTCGGGCGTAAAGGTGAGCGTAAAGCCGTGCAGCCGGGCCAGCTCCGCCTCCGACTCTGGGGAGAAGAAGATCCCCAAGACCATCTTGTGGGCCGGACCCAGTCCCATTCCCATGGCGCCGTTCAACTTCCAGACATCGTAGCGCAGCCCATCGACGAAGGCGCCCCAGTTGCCCAGGGATTCACACTTCATCTCGACGACGATCTCGTCTGCGGGCGGGTTCTGGAACGGGTCGTTGACCAGAAAGTCGGCGCGGGAATTGTCAGGATAGACGCGCGGCTCGCGCTGGATCCAGGCATCTGCGGCTGCGGCGTTGACGCAGGCGGCGATCTCCGCCTGGGCCCAGGCCTCCCAGCCGCCCGCCAAGGGCCAAACATTGCGGATTCGACCGACATTGGCGTCGGCCCAGCCCTGAACCAGGGAGAGAAAATCGCGGGGTAAAAGCGGCATTGGACCAGTTCTCCGATGAGGGGCCGGCTTCACCGCCGGCGGTTGAGTGGGCGAGCGGGCGGCGCCAGGCGCGAAGGGCTCTTGCCGCGTCGCCTTGGCGGCGAGGCTGAGGAGCAGCAGGTCGAAAGCGGTCCCCATGGATGACACCTCCCTGGTCTGTTCGGCAGGGCGGGAAGCCATGACCCTGCGCCTGGATCGCCCGAGGGGATGACGGCGGGCGGCCCGCTCCGTGAATGAGCATGGGAAAAGAAAATCAACCATGAGTAGTTCACATCCGTCGGCTTCGGACGTCATGCCTGTGGAGGTCGTCCTCAGCGGGGCCGGGCGATCTTCTTCCAGCGGGCCTCGATCCAACGGGTAAGGAGACAACTCATGGCTATTCCGACACCGGTGAACGGGCAGATCACCGACGCCGTCACCCAGGCGAATGTGAAGGTTCTAGGCGACGCCCCGGCCATGGCCATGGGGGCCATCTATCAGTCGCTCGCCCATTCCACGGGCATTCTCTACGAGAACGCCACCTCGTCGCAGCAGCAGCTGGCGATCGCGGCCCAGGCCGCCACCAATCAGGGCGTCATCCAGATCTACAGCGTGGACACCATGGCCGGCGCCGTGGCGACCTCGAAGATCGCTCAGTCCGATACGCCCGACAACATGCTGTCCCTGCTGACCGCGCTGCGCGCCGTCGGGCCGCACGCCGCCGTTTCCTGATTTTCGCTGCAACCCTCATTCAAAGGATTTGAGACATGGCGCTTCCGACACCCGTCAACGGCATGATCACCGACGCCGTCACCCAGGCCAACGTCAAGGTGCTGGGCGACGCCCCGGCCATGGCCATGGGCGCGATCTATCAGTCGCTCGCCCACTCGACCGGCATTCTCTACGAAAACGCCGCCTCGTCGCAGCAGCAGCTGGCCATCGCCGGCCAGGCTGCGACCAACCAGGGCGTAATCCAGATCTACAGCGTGGACACCATGGCCGGCGCCGTCGCCGCCAGCAAGATCAGCCAGTCGGACACGCCCGACAACATGATGGCCCTGCTGACCGCCCTGAGGGCGACGGCGGCCTGAAGCCGATCTGACGCTGACGACGGATATCCGTGACAGCCGCGGCGGGAGACTGGCGCCCGCCGCGCCCACACCTGGAGGACGACCATGGCCGAGGCGAAGACGACCGACAAACCGGCTGACAAGGAGACGGGCAAGGCCACGGGCAAAACGCCGGAAGCCTCCGCCGCCAACCTGGGCGACTTCGAGGACGTCATGAAGCTGATGCTTGAACTCAGCAAGAATCCGGCGACCGCCCCCACGGCGGAAGCGGTGGCCAACACCCTGCTGACCGTCATCGGGTCGGGACCGAGCTTCGCGGCGATGCAGAGCCTGGTGGCCGCCAATCAGGCCAGCGGCATGATGTACCACAACGCCGTCGCCAACCAGCAGACGACCAATATCCTGGGCATGGTCGCCACCATGAACTGCGTCCAGGCCCTGATGGACAAGCCGTCCGTGATCCCCTGGCCGGATCTGGGGCCGCGTCGCGAGGAGGCGTTCGAATGAGCGCGCAGACGAGACACGAGAAACGCGAAGACCGGCGGGCGTACGACGTCTGCCGCGAGGAGCCTCTGCTGCTGTGCGCCGGGGCGGGCATCTGCCAGGCCAGCCTGATCACCATCATGGCTTCGGCGGACGCCTTCGCCGCCCGCTTGGCGGCGTCCACGCTGCAAGCGGCCGAGTTGGCGACGCTCCAGACGCGATACCTCGCCGCCAGCCTGGCGGAGATGCAGCCGCTGCGCGCGGCGGCGCCTGTGGGGGTCGGTCTTGCCGCGCCTGCAGCGATGGCGGCGCACGCCGTGTCCCAGGTCCGCCAGGAGGCGCCGTCGGCCTTCTACGGTCCGCCGGTCGTCACCTGAGGAAAGAAGAAGGGGGGCTTCGTCATGACAGACACCGTCAATTCGCAGATCACCGACGCCGTCACCCAGACCAACGTCAAGGTGCTGGGCGAAGGCCCGGCCGAGGCCGTGGCCATTTCGGTCCAGGCCGTGGCCCACGCCACCAGCCTGTCGGTCGAAAACGCCAGTCAGGCCCAGGGCGGGATGCAGCAGATCAACAACGCTGCGGTCGGCGCCCTGATCGCCAAGATCCTCGAAATCCCGGTCGCTTGAGCCATGGCCTATCCGACCCCCGTCAATAGCCAGATCACCGATGCGGTGACCCAGCAGAACCTGATGGTCCTGGGCTCCGCTTCGACGATCGCCATGGGCTCGATCTACCAGAGCGCCGCTCATTCGACGGCGATCGTGTTCGAGAACGCGGTCCAGGCGCAGCGCCAGGCGTCGATCTGCGCCCAGGCGGCGACCAACCAGGGGGTCATGCAGGTCTATGAGATGGGCAGCATGGTCTCGGCCCTGGCCACCACGCGGATCGCCCACAAGGCGCCTGCATCCAACAGTCTGGAAAATGCGCTTGTCCTGCTTGTCGCCCTCAAATTGCTGAAACTCTAGAACGTCAGGATCTGAACCATGGCCGCCGACACGCCCGTCAACTCGCAGGTCACCGACGCGGTCACCCAGACCAACGTCAAGGTGCTGGGCGAAGCGCCGGCCCAGTCCATGGCGCTGGTCTATCAGAGCATGGCGCATTCGATCTCGCTGGCCATGCAGAACGCGCAACAGGCGCAAGGCGGCCTCCAGCAGATCGGCAACGCCGTGACCTCGAGCGCCGTCACCATGATCATGAACGCGGCGCAGAAATAAGCGCCAGGCCTGAAGAGAAAGCCGCTTCGCCGTGACCGATGCCGTCAACAGCCAGATCAAGGACGCCGTCCAGACCTCGACCAACTGGGCGCTGGGATTCGCGACGCTGGACGAGGGCACGCCGGCCAGCTCCACGCGGGTCTCGGCCGGGGGCGTCATCGCCTATGACAAGGCCACCCAGGCCGCCGCCCTGTCGGTCCAGGACGCCGCCGACTATCAGCGCAACGTCCTGTCGATCAGCACCACGGTCCAGGGCAAGGCCATGGCGATGATGCTGGCCTCGGGCGGGATGAACGAGCCGGCCCTGATCGCCTACGCCATGGCCCTGGTCAGTTCGTTCGCGGCGCCCATTGCGGCAGGGCTGGCGGCGGAGTCCGTCACCAAGGCCGTCCAGACCTTCCCTAGAAACTGAACCCAGAACCAAGGAGCATGCCATGTCCAGTTTGACGGTGTTGAAGACCAGCGAAGCCGAGGCCGTCGTCGAGGAGGCCCAGGCGCTGGAACGCGAGACGCGGTGCGAGACCGAACGGTGGCTGAACGCCGCCGACGACCTGTCGAATGCTGAGCGGCTGGAAGACAGTCAGGTGCGGTACCAGGAGTTGCGCGACGCCGCCCAGAGGGTGATCGCCTTGCTGTATCGCATCCAGGAGCCGCTGCTGGGCGATCCCTATGCGCCCCTGGCGGCCGCCGAGATGGACAAGGCCAAGGCGCTGCTGGCGGATATCGAGGTCGGCGAATTGGTCGAGAAGGTCACGCTGGTTCCGGCGTCGTCGGACAAGGAATGACCCGGAAAAGGGGGCTCGCCATGGCCGAAGAACAGTCTGCGGCCTCGGCTGAACCGGCGACGACGGGACCCGGCAAGGATCCCGTCGTCCTGGCCGCGCAGCGCATGGTCGTGGAGATGTTCAGCATGGCCGCCAAACAGATGCCTGACCTGATGAAGGCGCAGGTCTTGGGCCAGGCGCCCAATCAGGCGGCGGCCAGCGCCGAGGTCCAGAAATTCACTGAGGACATGCTCTCTCAGTTGCAGGCCCAGGTGACGCGAGCACTGGGCGTTGAGCCTGAGGCCAAGGGAGACAAGACGTGAGCGACGCTCATGGCGCGGCGGGACGCCACCTGTATGATTCCATCTCGGAGCAGAAGCATTCGGTGGTCGACAGTTTCGCCGATCAACGCACCGTGTTGAAGCGGGCCGTCGCCGAACAGCGGCTGGCCGCCATGCCGGAAGACATGCGGCGCGCTGAGATGGGACCGTCGGCCCAGGTCAGCCTCGAGATCGTCGAGGCCTTGCAGAAGATCATCGCCCGCGAGGTGACCCGGCAATTGGATCTGGCCATCTGCGCCATGATCGAACGGAGCAAGGCCGAGCCTTCAGGCGCGACCGCCGAAGCCTAGGGTCAGATCGGCCCCCGGTTTCAGTCGACGACCAACCAATGAAAAGGCCGCCGGATCGCTCCGACGGCCTTTTGTCGTTCGTGACGGCTTCCGATCAGAAGCGGAAGCTGGCCCGCAGCAGAAGCGAATAGCGGACATAGTCCTCGAGCAGTTCCGCATCGCCGGTCAGGGACAGCATGCCGAGGTCGTTGCCCAGGTTCAGACGGAAGCCGAGGATCAGGCCGCCGCCTTCAACCGCATCGGGCGACAGGGTGAAGTCCGGCCCGCCGCTGGCGAAGCGGGCGATGGTCTCGCCGGCGTCGACCGACAGGTTCTGGCGGTAGCCGATGCGCAGTTCGGGGCGGATCCAGCCGTCGCGGCCGAAGCCGTAGCCAACGTTCATCGCCGCGACGGCGGAGAAGATGTGGCTGTCGCGCGAATCGATGTCGAGGTCGAAGCCGTCTCCGCCGCCGCTTTCCGTCCGTGATCCTTCCGACAGGTGGAAGAACTCGGTGTAGACCTCGGGGCGCACGTTCAGGCGGCCGTAGTTGCGCTCATACGAGGCGCCGCCGGCCGCAGCGGCGGTCCAGCCGTGCCAGTCGGAGCTGTTGTTCAGATAGACGCCGTCGGCGACCAGGGAGCGGTCGGCGCTGAAGCTGGCGTAGCCGCCGGCCGCGCGGGCCCAGGTCGTCCAGTACTGACCCTGGGCGCGCCAGTAGAGGCCCAACTCCAGCAGGTTGGCGGACAGGATTTCCTCAGCCTCGGCCTCCGGGTCCTCGATGTCGGAGGAGGTAAAGGCGGCCGTGACGCCGAAGGCGCCCATGCTGGTGCCTTTTTCGACGCCGCCGGCGACGCCGAAGCCTTCCGAACGGAAGCCGTAGGAATCGGTCTTGTCCTTGTCGGCGTAGAAGTTGATCTCCTGGACCCAGGCGCTGGTCTCGCCGGGCGCGGCGGAGGCGTTGCGGCCCGTCAGGGCGCGCGTGACGGCGTCCACGCCGGCCGACAGGGACATCAGAGGCCCGCCCGAGTGGTCGGGGAGCATCTGCTCATAGACGTTGGCGAAGCCTTCGCGGTCGGTCTGGCTGAGGAACAGGTTTTGAAGCGTCGTGTTGTCGCCGAGGGCGGCGTAGACGGCGTCGAAGGCAGAGGCCTCGACCGGGATCAGACCGGCCTCTTCGGCCGTGCGACGGCGGGCGTCGACATAGACCTTGCCGGCCGCAGTGTCGGCCCCGGCCGAGACGACATAGAGGTAGGGCGAGTTCTCGCCCAGCAGCGTCTGGTCGATGGTTCCGATGGTCAGAGACCCGGCGTTGATGAGGTCGAAGCGGGCGGGCTCCTGCAACAGGGTGGCGAAGCGGACGCCGAGGGCGGCGCCGGTGGCGATATTGGCTGCGCCGCTGACATTGAAGCCGCCGCCGGTGTTCGTCGCAGGATCGACGGTGAGAACCAGGGTGCCGTCCGCGCCGACGTTCAGGCTGGAGATGTTGGTCGCCGTGGTCTGATTGGCGAACAGGGAACCGTTGGTCACATTGAGCGCCAGGCCGGCCGCATTGGTGATCGACCCGGAAATGGCGGCGCCGCCGGTGATGTTCATCGTGTCGGCGCCGCCGCCGAACGAGATGTCGCCGATGATGGTGCCGTTCTCGATGTTCAGGGTGTCCGCGCCCGAGCCCAGCCGGATCGCGCCGACCAGGGTGGGTTCAGCGCTGTCGGGCACGCCGTCCTTGTCGGTGTCGGTCGCAGTGCTGCCGGCGGCGGCGGCCACGCCGTACTGACGGAAGACAACGCCGGTCGTGTTGGCCGACAGATCGACGGCGACAGCCTCTCCGTCCTGGGTCGTGTCGTCGGTGGTGTCCGGGGTGATGCCGACCGCGATCGTGCCGGCGTTGGTGAACTGGGTCAGGCTTCCGGACGCATCCCGAATGGCCACGGCGTCGCCGTGATTGCCGGTGAAGGCCGAGGTGATGAGACCCGTATTGGTCATGGACGCGACATTGGCGCCGGCGCCGATCAGCACCGCCGTCGAGGTCGTGGCGGTATTGCCCGAAGCGCCGGCCTGGATCGTGCCGGTGTTGTACAGGGCCGGGGCGGTGACATTGGCGCCGATCCACACGGCGGTCGCGTTGGCCTTGGACGCAGAGGCGGAGATCGTGCCCTCGTTCCTGACGCCGCCGGCGACCGTGACGGCCTGGCCGCCGTCCACGCCGAGTTGCAGGGCGCGCGCTTCCCGCTCAGCATATACGCCTGAGCCGCTGATACCGCCCCGGTTGATCAGGCCGTAGGCGGCGTCGCCGGTTCCGACTGCGCCCAGGGTGACGGTGTTGGTCGCCGAGCCGATCAACAGGGCCGGGGCGCTGCCAAGCGAGCTCAGGGAGGCGGTCGTCTCGCTGGTGTCCAGAATGCCGTCGCCGTCGCGGTCGGTGTCGTCGCGGTTCTTGACGCCGTCGCCGTCGTTGTCCTCGTCGCCATTCTTGACGCCGTCGCTGTCGTCATCGCCGTCGATGCCCGCCGAACCGTAGGTCGGGCCGGTGTCCAGAAGGACGCCGCCGTTGATGTCTGCGGCCACGCGGACGGCCGGGCCGCCCTGCAACAGATCGTCCGCATCGAGATCTTCGAGATAGAGCGTCGAATCCGAAAGCTTGGCGGATTCAGGTATGGAGGACGGAGAGGTCGTGTAGCGATAGCCGGTGGTGGTGATCGCCGAATGGATTTTCAGGGCGCCGCCCACATCGCCTTCGATCGACACACCGGTCGCGCCTGCGCCCGTCGCCGTGATCGAACCTGCCAGATCGACATTGCCGGACACCGCGCCCGTGGTGCGAACCCCGACCGTGCCGTCGCCCAGCACCCGGACCGTGCTGAGGCTCTGCAGGCGACCGTTCAGGTCGGTCTCGACAGCCAGGCCATAGCTGTTGTTCCCCTCGACGGTGATCGCGCTGGTCGGTTCGAGGGTGATATTGCCGGTGAAGGCGGAGGGGCCGGCGACGCGCACGCCGTAGCGACCGGTTCCGGTCGCGAAGGGGCCGTCGATGTCGCCGTCGCTGTCGGTGTCCTTGTAGTCGGCGTCTTCCAGCGAATCGGTGATGGAGATCGAGCCGCCCATGGCGAGCGATCCGGTGTTGCCGCCGTTCACCAAAATGCCGGTCGCGCCGTCGGCCGCCTTGGCCATGGTGATCGAGCCGCCGCTATCGACATCGAGGGTGTTGTTCGAGTCCAGCGTCATGGCCGCACCGGAGGTGACGGCGATCGAACCGCCGCTGGCGATCCGGACGTTGTCGGCGGCCGTGCCGGTGGCGTTGGAGGTCTGGATCGGCGTCGTGCGAGCGGTCGAGACGACGACCTCGGCCTGAGCGCCCGTCACAGCCAGCAAGGGAGCGATCGCTACAGCGGTCGCGAGTAGAATACGCATTCGGAAGAAAACCCCTGGTGGCCACGCGATCACGAACAAGGCGGTCCATTACAGGATCGACGCCAACCTTGCTCAAGTTTATCGAATTTGAGGCGAATGCAAGGCCGTGTTCAGCATGTTGCCGTTCCGCGTCAGACTTGAAGCCTTGTGAAACGTCCGATTTTGCGGGGCGTTGCGGGGGGTGCGGAAGGATTTCCGCCGCGGCTATTGAGCTTTGCCGCGCCGGGGTCTAGGGGCGGACGCATGGTCAAACGCGTTTCACGACGACGCATCCAATCCACGTCCTCCGGCGTTGGCGAGCCCAGACCAGACGAGAACCTCTTTATGACACTGACCGACCTCGACGTTCACGAAAGCGAGCTCCGGCTGATTCCCGGACTGGACGTCGAAGTCGCGGACACGCTGCGGGCGCTGAAGCTGGCGGCGATGGATGATCGGCCCCGACTGGTGGACAGCACCATGCTTTACGCGCCGCGTTCCGGCGGGGTGAAACGCTATCTGCTGTCGAAGAAGGCCTGGATCGAGGCCAATCGACCGGGGGTCAGTCATTCGCTGATCGTGCCGGGCGCGCGACACAAGGCGCGGACCGACGGGATCGTGCAACTGCGGGCGACGAAGCTGCCGTTCGGGGACGGCTATCGCTGGCCCAGCTCGGTCAAGCGCTGGAGCGCCTGGGTGGCGGCGATGAAGCCGTCGATCATCGAGGCGGGCGACCCCTATACGCCGGGGCAGGGCGCCCTGGAGGCGGGCCAGCGGGTGGGATGCCCGGTCGTCGGCTTCTGTCACTCCGATCCAGCCAGTCTGGCGGCCCTGCATTTCGGCGAGTGGGCCAAGAAGCCGGTCGAAAAACGCTGGGCTCGACTGTTCTCGCAGTTCGACCGGGTGGTCTCGCCCAGCCGATTCATCGCGCGGCGGCTGGAAGAGGCCGGGGTGAGCAATATTGTCATCCGGCCGCTGGGTGTCGAGATCGACACCTTCCGGCCCGATCGCCGCGACCGTCAGTGGCTGTTGAAGCAACTCGGCCTGGGCGAGGACGCTCGGCTGCTGTGCTTCGCCGGCCGTCCGGCCAAGGAAAAGAACGTCGATATCCTGATTGAGGCCGTTCAGAAGCTGGGCGCGCCCTATCATCTGGTGCTGGTCGGCGCCGGGTCGGGCATGCCGGTTGAGGATCGGGTGATTTCGATGCCCTATGAGAAGGATCCGAAGGCGATTGCGCGGATCATCGCCAGCTGCGACGCCTTCGTCCATGCGAACGACAAGGAGCCGTTCGGCCTGATCGTGCTGGAGGCCATGGCCTGCGGGCGTCCCGTGGTCGGGGTCAACGCCGGCGGCGTGGCCGAGACGGTCGATGAGTCGGTGGGGCAGCTGGCGGCCAGCGCCGAGGCCGGCGCCTATGCCGAGGCGGTCGAGGCCCTGTTCGCACGGGACATCGAGGCCATCGGCCGGGCCGCGCGGGATAAGGCCGTCAACCAGTTCGCCTGGAACCGGGTCTTCGAGGACCTGTGCATGGTCTATGGCGAGCTGACGGGCGAAGCCGCCTTCGTGCAGCCTGACGAGGCTTTCGCCGTCCACTGAGGCCGGCGCAATCAATTCGGAAAAATAGGCGCTGTCTTCCACTCGTCAGAGAGCGGGGGCGCGCCACTTCTTTGTCTGTAAGAAGTGGCGCGAGTGACGGGGCTCGAACCCGCGACCTCCGGCGTGACAGGCCGGCACTCTAACCAACTGAGCTACACCCGCGTATCAGGTCGAAACTTTTGAGTTGTTTCGAAAACTTTAGAGGGAAGGCGGTCGCGCCACTCTGTCTATTTCTAGAAAGAGTGGCGCGAGTGACGGGGCTCGAACCCGCGACCTCCGGCGTGACAGGCCGGCACTCTAACCAACTGAGCTACACCCGCGTTTCCCGGCCGAAGCGGCTGTGCGCCCCGGCGAGGGGCGTCGTTTAGGCGGGCTGACCCATCGCGTCAAGCGGCCTTTTCCGAGAAAGACCGACCATGCGGCACGATAGGCTGTGGAGAAGATCCGCCGCTCGCGTCCGCCCGCCGTATGCGCCGCGCCGACAGGGGGCGGGCGGCCATTGTTGCGGGCTCTTTGGGGCCAAGAGAGCGAGATATTTGGCTCGATCACACGTTTAGCCTTCACAAAAAGCGAAAACGCCCGTCTAGGTTGCATGGGTGGGCTATGGCCGTGTTTGCAACGGCCGTCGGACAACCGCCCAGGGGGAGACGGAGGCCGGGGAGCGAGCCTGTTCAGGCTTGGCGGTCTTCTTCACGGGAAGGGGATTGACGCCATGACCATCGTCCCGCTGTTTCCGGATTGGAATGCGGAGAGCGGCGAACAGGCGAGGCCTGCCGAGCTTGTGGCCGGGCCCGCGCGTCCGTCCAGAGCCTATGGACCATCGCGACGTTCGCCCTCTCCGGTGGAGGTTCTGGCCAGGGCGGCGGGAGAAGGGCGTGGGCGATCCGTGACGCCTGCCGAGGTCATTGCGCAGTCCCTGGATCGCCGACCCTCGCTGGATCATTTCTGGGCGGTGTGGATGGCGCATCAGACCGTTCTGCGACAACGGAGCCTTCGCCTCAGCGGCGGCAATCGCGCCGACGCCGAGGATGCGCTGAGCGCGGCCATGGTCCGGGCGGCCCAGGCCTTCGACCGACAGCCGATCCAGAACCCAGGCGCCTGGCTGGTGCGAATTCTGCACAACACCTGCATGGACCAGCACCGCCAGAACGCCAGCCGTGTTCCGATCAAGACTGAGGACGATGATCTGCCGCCGCCGTCGGCGGCCGCCTGGGCTGCAGCTGAACCCTCGCCGGAGGAGGTGTTGTCTCAGCAGGAGAGCGACGCCGCCTGGGGAAGGGCGATGAGGGCCCTGCCGGCGAGCCTGGTCGAGCCGCTGAAGCTTCACCTGGACGACTGGAGCGACGAGCAGATCGCCGCCCATCTGAACATCAGCCGCGAACTGGTTCGCAAGCGTCGGCAGCTGGCTCGGAAACAGCTGCGCCTGCTGCTGGATATCTAGCCGAAGGTGAAGGCGAAGACCTGGGCGCCCGGATCGAGGAATTCGATCTCGAAGGTGCGCTCCCGCACCGGTCCGGACTGCCGCACCAGTTGGTAGAGGCGCTGCCCGTCGATGCGCCCCATGCCCTGGGCGTCGATGTCGGACCCGGCGGCGGCGCCCGGCGCCTGGCCGTCGATCAGGACGCGGAACCGCGGCGCCGCCCCGGCGGCGTCGGGCGCCATGACAAGATGAAGATCGCGCGCCTTGAAGCGGAACGAGACCCGGCCGCCGGACGCCGTCAGTTCGGCATGTTCGCGGGTCACGCGCCAGGCGCCGGTCAGGCTCCAGTCATTGAGGGCCAGCGAGCCGGCGGCATAGGTCTTGACCGCATTTCGGGCGAAGCCGCCGGGCGAACGGAAGTTTTCTGCGCGGGCGTAGCCGACATAGGTTTCGGGCGAGCCGAGCTGGCTCATGTCGGCGGCGGCTTCAGCGCCCTGGGCCTGGATCTGGACCACGTCCGCGCCGACGTCGGCGGCGCCCGCCTCCTTGAGCAGTTGCTGGATCACGCGTTCAGACCGGTCGTAGTCGCCTTCGCCGAAATGGTGGTGGCGGATGCGGCCCTGGGCGTCGATGAAATAATGGGCGGGCCAGTACTGGTTCTTGAAGGCGCGCCAGATGGCGAAGTCGTTGTCCATGGCGACCGGATAGTCGACGCCCAGGCGGCGGACGGCGTCGCGGACGTTGGCCTCGGATTTCTCGAAGGCGAATTCGGGCGTGTGGACGCCTATGACGACCAGGCCCTGATCCTTGTACTTGTCGGCCCAGGCGCGGACGTAGGGCAGGGCGCGCAGGCAGTTGATGCAGGAGTAGGTCCAGAAATCGACGACAACGACCTTGCCGCGCAACTGCTCCGGCGTAAGGGGCGGGGAGTTGATCCAGGTGGTGGCGCCGGTCAGGGGCGGCATCGTCCCCTCGACCGGCAGATTGGCCAGGTCCGCCGGGGCTGCGTTCGTCGGCACGCCGCGGCCGATGCCGCTCAGCAGCGCCTGTTCCAAACGGCCGGTGCTTCCGGCCGAAATCCGGGTCAGCAGGCCCGTGTCCAGGCCCAGGCCGATGGCGACAACGCCAATCAGCACCAAGGCGCCCAGGCCGCGCCGCACCCATTCGCCGACGCCCAGCGCGCCCTTCATGGCCTTGAACACTCGTCCGCCGACCAGCAGCGCCAACGCCAGGGAGGTGGCGGCGCCCGCAGCATAGGCCAGCAACAGGACGGTCGAGCCGACGCCGGCGCCCTGCAAGGCCGCGCCGGTCAGGATGACGCCCAGGATGGGGCCTGCGCAGGGCGCCCACAGCAAACCGGTGGCCACGCCCAGCAACAGGGAGGCGCGGACGTCGCCCTGGTCGCCCGCGCCGCGCTCGACGCGGTCGGTCAGCCAGGAACCGGCGGCCACGAACGGTCGCATCAACCGATCCCCGATGGAGGGCACAAGCAGGCTGAGGCCCAGGACGGCCATGACCGCGAGCGCGATCCAGCGACCGACCTCATTGGCGCGCACGGCCCAGCCCCCGCCCAGGGCAGCCAGGGTCGCTACGCCGGCGAAGGTGACCACCATGCCGACCAGCAGGGGCAGGCCATTGCGCACGAACGGCCGGCCGGCGCGGGCGAAGACGAAGGGCAAAACCGGCAAGATACAGGGGCTGACGATGGTCAGGGCGCCGGCCAGATAGGAGAGCAGGAACAGGATCATGGGAGCGGCCTGACGCGATGGGGTGACTTAAGATACGAAGCCGGGAGGCGTTCGGTTACCCTTCGACGTATTATCTCCCACAGATAGACGCCCTGTCTTGTGTCGAACGGGCTAGACTTCGCGCTTCCGATCCCCGATTCGCTGGCCCATGACGATCCACGCTCCGCCGCCGGAAGGCGGCCGTATCATCGACGAGCCGATGGAGGCGGCGCTCAGCCGCCGCTATCTGGCCTACGCCCTGTCGACCATCACCAACCGCGCCCTTCCCGATGTTCGGGACGGGTTCAAACCCGTGCACCGGCGCATCATGTACACGATGCACCAGATGCGGCTGAACCCGCAGGCGGCGGCGCGCAAATGCGCCAAGGTCGTGGGCGACGTGATGGGCACCTATCACCCGCACGGCGACGCCTCAATCTACGACGCCCTTGTCCGGCTGGCCCAGGACTTTTCGCAGCGCTATCCGCTGGTCGACGGCCAGGGCAATTTCGGCAACATCGACGGCGATAACGCCGCCGCCATGCGCTACACCGAGTGCAAGCTGACCACGGCGGCCGTCATCCTGATGGAGGGCATCGACCAGGACTCGGTCGACTTCCGCGCCACCTATGACGACCAGGGCGAGGAGCCTATGGTGCTGCCCGCCGGCTTTCCCAGCCTGCTGGCCAACGGCTCTTCCGGCATCGCCGTGGGCATGGCGACCTCGATCCCGCCGCACAATGTCGGCGAGCTGATCGACGCCTGCCAGATGCTGCTGGACCGGCCCGAGACGACGACGGCCGAACTGGTGCAACTGGTGCCCGGACCCGACTTCCCCACCGGCGGCGTCGCGGTTGAAGGCCATGCCGCCATTCTGGACGCCTATGAGACGGGTCGGGGCGGGGTGCGGCTGCGGGCGCGCTGGGAAACCGAGGACCTGGGGCGTGGCGTGTGGCGGATCATCGTCACCGAGATGCCGTACCAGGTGCAGAAGTCGCGCCTGATCGAGGCGCTGGCGGACCTGATCGAGCACAAGAAGGCGCCCCTGCTGGGCGACGTGCGCGATGAGTCGGCGGAAGACATCCGCCTGATCCTCGAGCCCAAGAACCGCACCATCGAGCCTGAGATGCTGATGGAGAGCCTGTTCAAGCTGTCTGATCTGGAAGTCCGCTTCCCGATCAACATGAACGTGCTGGACGCCGACGGCACCCCGCGCGTCATGGGGCTGAAGGCCTGTCTGAAGGCCTTCCTGGATCACCGCCGCGAGGTTCTGAACCGCCGGTCGCAATGGCGGATCGCGCGGGTCGAGAAGCGACTGCACCTGCTGGAAGGTCTGCGCGTCGTCTTCCTGAACCTGGACGAGGTGATCCGCATCGTCCGCGAGGAGGAACAGCCCAAGGCCGTCCTGATCGCGCGGTTCGGTCTGACCGAGGTCCAGGCCGACTTCATCCTCGACACCCGACTGCGTCAGTTGGCGCGTCTGGAAGAGATGACGATCGAGAAGGAGTTCAAGGAGCTGTCGGAGGAGCTGGCGAACCTCCAGGCCCTGACGTCTTCGGAAGGCAAGCAGTGGAAGGCCATCTCCAAGGAGCTGGAGGCCGTGCGCAAGGCGCTGATCTCGCCGCGCCGGACCACCATCGCCGACGCTGTGGACACGAGCGCATTCGTGGCACCCGAGGCCTTCATTCCGCGCGAGGCGATCACCGTCATCCTGTCGGAACGCGGCTGGATCCGCGCCGCAAAGGGCAAGGTCGAGGATCCGTCGGAGCTGAAGTTCAAGGAAGGCGACCAACTGGCCTATCTGGTGCCGGCCTATACGACCGACAAACTGCTGGTCGGGGCGTCGGACGGGCGGATATTCACCATCGGGGCCGACAAGCTGGCGTCCGGTCGCGGGCATGGCGAGCCGCTGCGCCTGATGATCGACCTGGATGAGAAGGCCGATATCATCAATCTGCTGGCGCACCAGCCGGGCGGGAAGCTGCTGATCGCCTCCAAGGCCGGCTATGGCTTTATCGCGCCGGAAGACGACACCCTGGCCCAGAAGCGGGGCGGCAAACAGGTGCTGAACGGCGACATGCTGGCCATGTTGCGGGTGCCAACCAGTCCTATGGGCGACCACGTCGCGACCATCGGCGAGAACATCAAGACCCTGATCTTCCCGCTGGACGAACTGCCCGAGATGGGGCGCGGCAAGGGTGTGCGACTGCAGAACTTCAAGCAGGGCGGTCTGGCCGACGTCACCGTGTTCAACGCCGAACAGGGGCCGGAATGGGCCGACGGGGGCGGACGGCGTCGCAACTGGCCGGACTGGAAGGACTGGCTGGGTAAGCGCGCGGGGGCCGGACGTCAGGGGCCGCGGGGCCTTCGGAAGTTCAGGTAGTGTTTAGCCTTTCCCTCCCCTGAGGGGGGAGGGAAACGCGGTTCGCCTAATCTTCCAGCCGAGACCAGCCCAGTTTGCCCAGCACCTCCATGGGGCGGAAGTCGGCCTTGTAGTCCATCTTCTCCGAGCCCCGGACCCAGTAGCCCAGATAGACGTAGGGCAGGCCGACCTGGGCCGCCTGGCGGATGTGATCCAGGATGGCGAACCGGCCCAGGCTGCGGCGGTCGAGGCTGGGGTCGTAGAAGCTGTAGACCATCGACAGACCGTCCTTCAGCAGGTCGGTCAGGGTGACGGCGATCAGGTCGCCGGGGCCGCCGTCGGCGGAGGCCAGGCGATATTCGATCAGATGGGTGCGAACGGCGGTGTCCTCGACCATGGCGACATAATCGAGCCAGCCCATGTCGCTCATGCCGCCGGTCGGGTGGCGGGTGGTCAGATAGCGGCGCAGCAGCTGGAATTGTTCGGTCGTCGCCTCGGCCTCGACCAGATCGCGCGACAGGTCGGCGTTGCGGGCCAGGACCTTGCGCTGCGACCGGCTGAAGGCGAACTCGGGCACGGGGAGACGCACTGAGACACAGGCGTCGCAGGCCTCGCAGGCCGGGCGATAGGCGATGTTCTGGCTGCGGCGGAAACCGGCCAGAGTCAGCTCGTCGTTGACGTGGGCGCCGTCGGAGAAAGGCAGATTGGCGAAGACTTTTCGCTCGGTCTTGCCCGGCAGATAAGGACACGGCGCGACCGAGGTCATGAAGAACCGGAGTTGTCGTGTCGGAACGTGCTGGGTCACGGCTCTATGTCCGCACCCGAACAGGCCAAAAATGCGACGGTCGAAGGCTCATGCCTGGATTTGCCGTCATTGACGGCCCGGCCGCAAGCGCCTGGGCGCCACAGCCGCACGGGATCACAGCGAGGTGTCCATCGGCAGGACCGGCGCCTCGCGCAACAGGACGATGGCGATACGGCGGTTGCCTTGCAGCGTGGGGTCGTCGGGATAGAGGGGGTCCGACCCCGCCTTGCCGGCGACCGAATAGACCCGGTCGGCATCCACGCCGGCGCTTTGCAGCACCAGTCGCGAGCCGTTGGCGCGTTCCGAGGACAGGGCCCAGTCGGCGGGGGCGCTGGCGCGGTTGGAGCCGGGCGTCGCGCTGGTGTGGCCGGTGATGGAAATGCGGTTGGGCAGTCGGTTAATGACCTTGGCCACGGCGCGCAGCAGGACCTGGGCGCGCGCGTTCGGGCGGGCCGAGTTGTTGTCGAACATTGAGCGGCCTTCCTGATCGACCAACTGGATGCGCAGGCCTTCCGGCGTCTGGTCGACGATCAGCTGTTTCGACAGCTCGGCCAGCTCCGGCATGGATTGCATGGCCTGGCGCAGGGATTCGGCGGCGCTGGCGAACTCCGCCGATTCGCGCTTCTGGATCTCGGCCTGGAGCGCAGCTTCGCTGGCGCTCGAGAGATCGGAGCTGGGGCCGGGATTGCTGGCGTCGGCCGGGGCCTCTGGCGCGAGCTGTTCGATCACCGACTGGGAGCCTGAACTTTTGGGACCGTCGTCGCCAAGGGCGGTGCCGCCCAGAATGCCGCCCGATCCCGACGTCGTCTCGGACACGCTGGCGGGCGCGAAATATTCGGCGATGCCCTTCTTCTGCTCGGGGTCCGTCGCGTTGACCAGCCACATGAGCAGGAAGAAGGCCATCATGGCGGTCACGAAGTCCGCATAGGCCACCTTCCAGGCGCCGCCGTGGTGACCGCCGCCGGACACCTTCTTGACCTTCTTGATGAGGATCGGACGATCGCTCACGGACATGGACGCACCCCGGGAATTTCACGTTCCAGTGTGGGGCTCCAAGGTTAACCGCACGTTGATCCGGGACTGCGGCTTGAACGCCCGCCCGACGCGGCCTAGTCCGGGCGAGAACCAAGGAGCCTGTCATGAAGATCGCATTCGCCGGCCTGGGCGTCATGGGCGCCCCGATGGCGCGTCACCTGGTGCAGGCCGGCCATGATGTCGTCGGCTTCAATCGCACGGCCGCCAAGGCGAAAGCCTGGGCCGAGGCGACGGGGGGGCGGTTCGGCGAGACTGTCGCCGAGGCGGCTCAGGGCGTCGATCTGTTCATCCTCTGCGTCGGCAATGACGACGACGTGCGCGCGGTCGTGACCGAGGCCATGCCGCATCTGGCCGAGGGGGCGGTGATCGTCGATCACACCACGACCTCCGCCAAGCTTGCGCGCGAGATGGCGGCATTGGCGGCGGAGCAGGGGCGCGCCTTCGTCGATGCTCCGGTGTCGGGCGGTCAGGCGGGGGCGGAGAACGGCCAACTCAGCGTCATGGCGGGCGGAGAGGCTGAGGCTCTGACAAAGGCGGAGCCGGCGCTCCAGGCCTATTCGAAGGCGATCAAGCATATGGGGCCGGCGGGGTCGGGGCAGTTGACCAAGATGGTCAACCAGATCGCCATCGCCGGCGTGGTTCAGGGGCTGGCTGAGGCGGTGCATTTCGCCCAGGTCGCGGGCCTGGACACCGACGCCGCCTTTGACGCCGTGTCCAAGGGCGCGGCTCAGAGCTGGCAGATGGACAATCGTTGGAAGACGGCGGCCAGGGGCGAGTTCGAGTTCGGCTTTGCGGTCGACTGGATGCGTAAGGATCTGGGCCTGGTGCTGGACGAGGCGCGGTCGAACGGGGCGCGTCTGGCCCTGACAGCCCTGGTCGATCAGTTCTACGCCGAGGTCCAGGCCATGGGCGGAAACCGCTGGGACACCTCCAGCCTGGCGGCGCGGCTTCAGTCGCGGGACTGACTATAGGCGTCGATACATGACGTGCAGGCCGACCAGACCGTGCGCGGGATGGTCGAAGGTCTCGGGGACGGTGCAGAGGATTTCGAAGCCCAGGGATTTCCATAGGGCCACCGCGACGGCGTTGGTCTCTACCACCGCGTTGAATTGCATTGACCGGAAGCCGGCCTCGCGGGCGAATTCGAGGGCCGCCTCGCCGAGACGCCGGGCGACGCCGCGTCCACGGGCCTGTGGGGCGACCATGAAGCTGCCGTTGGCGACATGGGCGCCGTTGCCGGGGCGGTTGGGAACGATCTTGGCGGCGCCGATCACGCGGCCGTCCTCGACGGCGACCAGGACGCCGCCCGGCGGGGGCGGGGTCCATAGCGCACGGGCGACCGTCTCGGACATGTCCAGCGGATAGGCGTAGCTGTCGCCGGCGCGGGTCACGCCTTCGATGATCGGCCAGAGATCCGGCCAATCATCGTCCGTCGCCAGGCGGATGTCGGGACTGGAAATCAGGCGGCCTCCCAGCCCTTCTCGACGGCCCAGACGGCGAAGGCGTAGTCGTGGGCGACCTCTTTCAGATAGTCGAACCGACCGGCCGCGCCGCCGTGCCCGGCTTCCATATTGATCTTCAGCAGCACCGGCTTGCCCGAGGTGGTCGCGGGCCGCAGCTTGGCCACCCACTTCTCAGGCTCCCAATAGGTGACGCGGGGGTCAGACAGGCCGCCGGTCGCCAGGATGGCCGGATAGGCTTTCGGGCCTACCTGATCATAGGGGCTGTAGCTCATCATATAGTCGTAGGCCTCCGGGTCCTCGATCGGATTGCCCCACTCGGGCCATTCCGGCGGGGTCAGGGGCAGGGAGGTGTCGCTCATGGTGTTGATGACATCGACGAAGGGCACCTGGCCGATGACGCCGGCCCACAGGTCGGGCCGCATGTTGTTGATCGCTCCCATCAGCAGACCGCCGGCCGAGCCGCCCTGGGCGACTATGTTTCCGGCGGCGACGTATTTGCCCGCGATCAGGTGTTCGGCGGCGGCGATGAAGTCGGTGAAGGTGTTCTTCTTCGTCATCCGGCGGGCGTCCAGGAACCAGCCCCAGCCCTTGTCCGAGCCGCCCCGGATATGGGCGATGGCGTAGATCCAGCCGCGATCCACGAGCGACAACCGGTTGGTCGAGAAGCTGGCGGGCATGGGGATGCCGTATGAGCCATAGCCGTAGAGCAGCAGGGGCGCCGAACCATCGACGGGCGTCGACTTGCGGCGCAGCACCGTGACCGGCACCAGCTGTCCGTCCGAAGCAGGGGCGTTCAGCCGTTCGACGACGTAGTCCGCGATATTGTGGCCGGACGGGATCTGCTGGGTCTTGCGCAGGGTCCGCTCGCGCGTCGCCATGTCGTAGTCGAAGGTCTGGGTCGGGGTGGACGGCGAGTTGTAGCTGTAGCGGGTCTGTGTCGTCTCGAACTCGGAGGCGCCGGACAGCGACAGGGCGAAGGCGGGTTCGTCGACTGCGATCTCGTGCTCGGTGCCGGCGCGGTCGCGGATGATGATGCGAGTATTGGCGTCGGCGCGTTCCTGGCGGGCCAGGTGGTCCTTGGTCAGGTCCAGGCCCTCAATGTATCGGCCGGGCGTGTGCGGGACCAGATCGGTCCAATGGGCCTTGGACGGGGTCGCGGTCGGCGCCTGGACGATCTTGAAGTCGATCGCCTCGTCGGCGTTGGTCCGGATCACCCAGCGGTCGCCCCAGTGATCGACGTCGTAGCGGATGGCCACCACGCGCGGTTCCAGCACCACCGGCGTCGCCGTCGGGGTGGAGGCGGGGATGTAGCGGGCCTCGGACGTCTCCTGGTTTTGGATGCTGATGACGATGAACTGGTCGTCGGCGGTGCGGCCGACGCCGATGAACATGCCGTCGTCTTCTTCCTGATAGACCAGGGTGGTCTCGCCGCCGCGTGCGGGGCGGCGGAAGATCTTGTCCGGGCGGCCGTTGTCGTCGCGGTTGGTCCAGAAGATCCACTGGCTGTCGGGCGAGAAGGTGAAGTCGCCGTTCGAATTCTCGATGGGGTCGGGCAGGACTTCGCCGGTGGCCAGATCTTTCATATAGATCTTGTGCACTTCAGAGCCTTGGGCGTCTTCGGCATAGGCGAAAAGGCTGTGGTCGGGGCTATGAGCAGCGGCCGACACTTCCGAATAGGCCTTGCCCTTCGCCAGTTCGTTGGCGTCCAGAAGCAGTTGGGGCGTGGGGGCCATGACGAAGTTTTTCGTTACGGGCTGACCGTTCACCAACCATGTGCCCTGGCGTTCGACCCGCATGTAACGGGGATGCTGGTCGCCGGTGCGGTACTCGACGAAGTAATTCCAATCGCCGTCGGCGGCGGGAACGGAGCTGTCGTCTTCCTTGATGCGGCCGCGCATCTCCGCGAACATCGCTTCCTGCAACGGGACGGTGGAGGCCATCATGGCTTCGCGATAGGCGTTTTCGGCGGTCAGATGCTCCTTGACCTCGGCCTTGATCAGGCTGGGATCCTTCAGCACGGCCTGCCAGTTGTCGTCCTTCATCCAGTGATAGTCGTCGGTCCGTTTGCGACCCAGCTGTTCGATGACGACGGGGATCTTCTTGGCGACAGGAGGTTGAGGCATCGAGGTTCCGGCAGGTTTGGCGGGCATAGCAAAAGCGGGGGCAAAGGCGGGGGAGGCCGCAGCGGCGGCTGTCGCGGCCGTGGAAAGGATCAACTGGCGACGGTTCATAGGCTAGGCCCCCTTTATTCGGATGACCGGACCTTGTGCGTGGCCTATGGGCGACGTCAAATGAAGAAAAGCCGGGGAAGTGCTTTCCATTGATGTTCGACCTTCAGACTCAGCCGACGCCCTATGTCGAGGCGGCGCAGACCGAACGCCGTCCTGCGTGGGACCTGACGGTGTCGCTGATCAACGCGACGGTTCAGATTGACCAGCCGACCGGAGACGGGACGCGGACGGTGGGGACCGGTTTCCTGTTGAACGCGCCTCGCCCTGACGGCACGCCGCGCATCGTGCTGGTCACGGCCGATCACGTGCTCAACCGGATGCCGGACAGAGAGGCGCGAATCGGTTGGCGCACCGAGCTGCCGGATGGCGGATGGCGGTTCGATCCCCAGCCCCTGGCTATCCGAGACGAGGCGTCTGATCCGCTTTGGGCCAAGCCGGAAGACCGCGACATCGCCGTGATGGAGATCACCGCGCCTGAGGCCTTCGCCCGCGCCGCCATTCCGATGGCCTGGCTGGCCGACAAGGACACGTTCGATGCGGCTGAGGTCGGGCCGGGCGACGACATGCTGTCGCTGGGCTTTCCGCGCGGTCTGTCGGCGAACCGGGCCGGGTTCCCGATCCTGCGGGTGGGGCGGATCGCCTCCTGGCCGCTGACGCCGATCAGCGCCTTCCCGACCTTCCTGCTCGACTTCGCCGTCTTCCCCGGCAACTCGGGCGGTCCGGTGTTCTGGACCCCGACCGTGCAGCGGCAGGCGGATGTGGAGAAACCGATTCATCCCTATGTCGCCGGCGTCCTGACCCAGGAAGTCATTGTGCAGGAAGAACGGCTGGGGATTGGGGTGGTGGTCCATGCCGACTACATCCGTGAAGCGGTGGCCCTGCTGGATCAGAAGGCCGCTCCGGCGCCCTGAGGCGCCGGAGCGGTCGTAAGCCGACCTCAACCCGCCAGGGCTTCGGCGGTCAGGCGTTGCAGCAGATCGCCGCCCTGGCCCACGGCCGCCAGGCGGCTGGAGACATGACCCAGGACGTTGGCGGCATAGACCTCGTAGAGGTCCAGCTTGCCTTGCAGCCAGACCGGATCGCCCTCGCCGGCGTCCAGCCGGGCCTTGGCCGCCAGGGCGCCCTTGGCCAGCATCCAGCCGCCGACCACGTCGCCCATCAGTTTGAGATAGGCGTCTGCGGCCGCCAGAACATCGGCGGCGCCGTCGGCGTCGGCCTTGCGGTCCAGCAGCCACAGGGTGGCGTCCTGCACCGCCTCGATGCCCGTGGCGAACCGCTCGAGGGGCTTGCCGGAATAGAGGACGCCCAGCTGCGTCAAGGTCGCCTTCATGTCGGCGATCAGGGCTTTGGCGGCCTCGCCGCCGTCCATAGACAGTTTGCGGCCGACCAGGTCCATCGCCTGGATGCCGTTGGTGCCTTCGTAGATCGGGGCGATGCGGGCGTCGCGATAGTATTGGGCGGCACCGGTCTCCTCGATGAAGCCCATGCCGCCGTGGATCTGGACGCCCAGCGAGGCGACCTCGCAGCCCACGTCGGTGGACCAGGCCTTGGCGATGGGGGTGAACAGGTCCTCGCGGGCCTTCCAGCGGCGGCGGTCCTCCTCGGTCCCCGCATGGCGAGCCAGGTCGGCGGCGACGCCGGTCGACAGGCAGATGGCGCGGGCGGCCGAGGTCTTGGCCTTCATCACGCCCAGCATTCGGCGCACGTCAGGATGGTCGAAGATCGGGGCGTTGGCCTCGCCGGTCCAGACCGAACGGCCCTGGCGACGGTCCAGCGCATAGGCCAGGGCGTGCTGATAGGCGCGCTCGGCGATGCCGACGCCCTCAACGCCGACGGCCAGGCGGGCGGCGTTCATCATCACGAACATATGGGCCAGGCCCTCGTTCGGGCGGCCGACCAGCTCGGCGCGGGCGCCTTCATAGCTCATGACGCAGGTGGGGGAGGCGTGGATGCCCAGCTTGTGCTCGATCCCGACCGGGCGGAAGGCGTTGCGTTCGCCCAGGCTTCCATCGTCCTTGACCGCGAACTTGGGCGTCAGGAACAGGCTGATGCCCTTGGGGCCGGCAGGCGCGTCAGGCAGGCGGGCCAGGACCAGGTGGATGATGTTGTCGGTGGCGTCGTGGTCGCCCCAGGTGATGAAGATCTTCTGGCCGTTCAGGGCGTAGGTGTCGTCGCCGTTGGGCGTGGCGGTTGCGGTCAGCGACCCCAGGTCCGATCCAGCGCCCGGCTCGGTCAGAACCATGGCCCCGGTCCATTCGCCGCTGACCAGCTTGGTCAGGTATCGGGTCTTCTGGTCCTCGGTTCCGACCTGATCCAGGGCCTCGATGGCGGCGAGCGACAGCATGGGGCAGAGGCCGAAAGCCATGTTGGCGGAATGGACCGTCTCGAAGGCCGCCAGCTCCAGCGCCTTGGGCAGGGCCTGGCCGCCGACCTCGGCGGGGGCGGACAGGCCGGTCCAGCCGCCGGCGGCGAATTGGCGATAGGCGTCGGCGAAGCCGGGGGCGGCGGTGACGGCGCCGTTCGCATAGTGAGAGCCTTGCTGATCGCCGATGCGGTTCAACGGCGCCAGCACTTCCTCGGAGAACTGGCCTGCCGCCTCCAGCACGGCGCCTGCGACGTCGCTGTCGTAATCCGGGAAGGCGCCGGTTGCGGAGACGTCGGCCATGCCGGCGATCGCCTCAAGGGTGAAGGCCAGGTCACGAACGGGGGCGCGGTAGCTCATGGGTTTCCTCGATCAATCTTCAGGCCTAAGTGCATCCTCGTCGCCCGGTCTCGCAAGCGACTTGGCGCATGGGCCTTCATCAGGGCACACTGGCGCCCTGCCGCAACGGAATGGAAGTCATGGCCGAGCCCCGCAATCGCTATTCCACAGTGTCCCTGGCGCTGCACTGGATCATCGCCCTGGGCGTCCTGACGCAGGTGCTGCTGATCACCGCTCATGAGGCCACGGAAGGGCCGCTGTCCGGCCAGTTCGTCATGCTGCACAAGTCGGTGGGGATCACGATCCTGGTTCTGACCCTGGCGCGGATCGGCTGGCGGCTGGCGCATCCGGCCATTCCCCTGCCGGTCGAGACGCCGCGCTGGGAAAAGTGGACGGCGCGGGCGACCCATGTGCTGTTCTATGTGGTCCTGATCGCCATGCCGATGACCGGCTGGCTGGCGTCCTCGGCCGCGGGGCGCGAGATCGCCTGGTTCGGCCTGTTCGACTGGCCGCTGCTGCCGGTCGGCGGCGGACGCGAGACGGCGGGGCGGTTCATGGACGTGCATGAGCTGGTGATGAAGGGGCTGTACGTCCTGATCGCGCTTCATGTGCTGGGTGCGCTGAAGCATCAATTCATCAATCGAGACAATGTGCTTCATCGGATGATCCCTCTGATCCCGCGTCGGCCATGAGCCTGCGGGACGGAGACAGGCCGGAACAGGCCGCAGAAGCGTTGCGGCGGGGCGAGCTGATCCTGCTGCCGACCGAGACCGTCTATGGACTGGGCGCCGACGCCGGTCGGGCGGAGGCGGTGGCGGCCATCTTCGAGGCCAAGGGAAGGCCGCGGTTCAACCCGCTGATTTCCCATGTCGCCGACGCCATGGCGGCCGAGGCGATTGGGGTGTTCGACGCCCAGGCGCGGGCTTTGGCCGAGGCCTTCTGGCCGGGGCCGCTGACCCTGGTGACGCCGGTGCGGGATCGTGATCGGGTCTGTGATCTGGCGCGGGCCGGGCTGGACAGCGTGGCCATCCGGGTTCCGGGCCATGCCGGGGCGAGAGCCGTGCTGTCGGCCTTTGGCGGACCGGTCGTGGCGCCCTCGGCCAATCGGTCGGGGCGGCCCAGCCCGACGACCTTCGCCGACGCCGTCGAGGAGACGGGGTTCGCCGTGACGGCGGCCGTGGACGGCGGGCCGTGCGCGGTGGGGCTGGAAAGTACGGTCGTGTCGGTGCTGGACGGACGGGTGTCGCTGTTGCGGCCCGGCGCCGTGACCCGCGCCGAGATCGAGGCCGTGGTCGGGCCGCTGACAGACAGCGGGGAGGGGCATCGGTCGCCGGGGCGGCTGGCGGTCCACTATGCGCCGGACGCCCCGGTGCGGATCGATGTGGTCGAGCCACGCGACGGCGAGGTCCTGCTGGGCTTCGGGGCCGGGGTGGGGGAGCCGCGCTGGAGCCTGAGTCCGTCGGGCGATCTGCGAGAAGCGGCCGCCAACCTGTTCAGATTGTTCAGGGAAGCGGATCGGACGCATCCTGTGGGCATCGCCGTATCGCCGATCCCGGCGCAGGGGCTGGGCGAGGCGATCAACGACCGGCTGCGTCGCGCCGCCGGCTTCGTCGGCTAGGGCGAACTCCACCTCAGCCGAACCGGGCCTGAAGATCGACGCTGGACTGACGTCCCACGCAGGGCAGGCAGGTGGTCAGCCAGTCTTCGGCGGCGGCGCGACCCCGGCTCTTGAGGTCGTTGAGGAAGCTCCATTCGGTGTTGAACTTGGATCGGAGCGACAGGTCCGACAGCCAGCCGTCCGCCTCGATGGCGTGGAGACGGACCTGGCGATAGGCGCCGGCGCCGTGTTTCAGCTGGCCGTCTGCGATCATCTCTGCGGCCATGGCGATGGCGCGCAGTTCGGCGATCAGGGGGGCGTTGAAGACGATTTCGTTCAGCCGATCGACGATGTCGCCAGCGGCGCGCGGGGTCTCCTCGCGGACCATGGGGTTCAGGGTGACCAGCAGGACGTCGTCGGGCGTGTCGTCGCCGGTCAGGGGCCACAGGGGGGGATTGGTCAGATAGCCGCCGTCCCAGTAGGGCTCGCCCTCGATCTCGACCGCCTGGAACAGGTGGGGCACGCAGGTTGACGCCATCAGGACGTCGGCGGTGAGTTCGCGGCTTTCGAAGACCCGGGCGCGGGCCTGGCGGACGGCGGTGGCGGCGACGAACAGTTTGATGTCCGAAGCCTGAACCGCGCCGAAATCGACCGCCGCCTTCAGAACCCGCTTGAGAGGATTGTGGTTCAGCGGATTGAATTCGTAGGGGCTCATGGACAGGGCCAGGCTTTCGCCGGCGCGCCACATCGGCGTGTCCTTGATCCAGTCCGGGGCCTGGGCCGGGTTCCACAGGGCGCTGTCGCCGAAGACGTTGCGGCCGCCCGACTGGTTGATCTCGCGCCAGAGCTTGTCGAGGGCGGCGCGGGCGTCGCCGGCGGCGAGACCCGAGACCAGGGCCGTCCCGTTCATGGCGCCGGCCGAGACGCCCGAGACGGCGCGGAAATCGAACCGGCCGTCCTCCAGCAGCCGGTCCAGCACGCCCCACTGAAAGGCGCCGTGAGACCCGCCGCCTTGCAGCGCCAGCGACAGCGGACGTCGTCCCGAGGGCGAGGGGACGATGTCCGTCGGTTCGGCGGCCTTTCTTTTGAAGATCGCCATGCCGCCGTCCCCTAGGTCATTGGTTTATTGCGCGGTCCAGCCGCCGTCGATGGAGAAGCTGGCGCCGTTGGCCGAGGCGCCCAGGTCGCTGACCAGATAGAGGAACAGGCCCGCCAGCTGGTCGGTCGTCACGAACTGTTTGGTCGGCTGGGCCGCCAGGATCACGTCCTTCAGCACCTGCTCCTTGGTCAGGCCGCGGGTGCGGGCCTGGTCGGCGATCTGTTTCTCGACGATGGGGGTCTCGACGAAGCCGGGGCAGATGGCGTTGCAGGTGATATTGTCCTGGGCCAGTTCCAGGGCGACGGTCTTGGTGAAGCCGACGATCCCGTGCTTGGCGGCGACATAGGCCGACTTGAACGGGCTGGCGACCAGGCCGTGAGCCGAGGCCATGTTGATGATCCGCCCGCGTCCCTGGGCCTTCATGATCGGGATGGCCGCCCGGGTGGCGTAGAAGGCCGAGGACAGGTTGATGGCGATGATCTGCTCCCACTTGTCGGTGGGGAATTTCTCGACGGATTCGACGTGCTGGATGCCGGCGTTGTTGACCAGGATGTCGAGCCGACCGAACTCGTGCTTGGCGAAGGCGACCATGTCGGCGATCTCTTCGCCGCGCGTCATGTCCGCCGCATGATAGCGGACCCGGCCGCTGGACGAGGCCTCAAGCCCGGCGCGGGTGCGTTCGATCTCGGCCGGATCGCCCAGGCCGTTCAGCACCACCTCGCCGCCGCGCGCCGCCACCGCCCGCGCCAGGGCCAGGCCGATGCCCGAGGTCGAGCCGGAGATGACCGCGACCTGGCCCTTGAGGTCGCCGATGTCCTTGAACGCCGGCGTATCGCCGTGGGCGGCGGCGTTCTTCGATGATTTCGACCAGTTGAACATGGATCCGCCCTTTGGTTCTTTGGCGAGAGACTAGCGGCAGGAGGGGCCGGGGATCAAGAATTTCCCGGCCTGATGAATATCCACTCGTTCTCGGTCGAAGCGGCCTTGTCGAACCTGTAGCCGTCGCGGTCGAAAGCCTTGAGATCCTCGACCCGTTCCACCCGTTCGTCGATGGCGAACCGGGTCATGGCGCCGCGCGCCTTCTTGGCGAAGAAGGAGATGATGCGGCTCTCGCCGTTCTTTTCCTCGCGGAACTGGGGGGTGACGACCGGCAGTTTCAGGGCCTTGGCGTCCACGGCGCCGAAATATTCCTGGCTGGCCAGATTGACCAGGGTGGGATCGGAATGACCCTCGGCGTCGGCATTCAACTGTTTGGAGATCCGGTCACCCCAGAAGTCGTACAGGCTGGAGCCGCGCCGGGTCTTTAACCGCGTGCCCATTTCGAGCCGATAGGGCTGGATCCGGTCCAGCGGACGCAGCAGGCCGTAGAAGCCGGACAGGATGCGTAGCCGGTCCTGGGCGAAGTCGAGGGCCTGGGCGTCCAACTCGCGCGCCTTCAGGCCTTCATAGACGTCGCCGGCGAAGGCGAAGGCGGCCTGGACGCCATCGGTCGATTCGGGATCGAAGGCCTTGAACCGTTCGACATTCAGGGTGGCGAGATCGTCGGAAATCCCCATCAGGCGACGCAGATCGGCCTTGGTCTGGCGCCGGGCGGTCGTGGACAGGCTGGCGGTGTCCTCTTGGAAGCGGCGTTCCGTGCCGGGAATGGCCAGGTCGGCCTCGGTGAAGTCGAGCCGCTTGGCGGGAGAAAGGACGATCAGCAACAGGCGGCTCCTTGTCAGCGCCGTTCACATAGGCCGCTTCGGTGCGGATTTGAACCGGGTGCGGCGACGCAGGCGTGACGAAGCGCTCCGTCCTTTCGGCGGAGTTGTGGAAGGCAGGACGGAGCGCCGGGCTTCGCCCGGAGTGGATTAGTTTTTACCGTTTCGACGAAGACAGACGCTCCGCGCGCATGGTGTTTCTGCCGGCCGGGGATATTGAAGCGGCAGTTGTGATGCCTCTTCCCCAAGGCCTGCGACGGGTCGGCGATCCCTGCGAAGGATCGTCCCGAGTGCGACCGGGTTCCTAACCCCGTGTCCTCCGCCGACGTTTCTGCGCGGGATGAGCCCACCGATGCACCGTCATGCGGCGCGAGGGAATCCCACCCCCGCCCCCGTTCCATACGCTCCCGCCGCCGCAAGGTCGCAGGCCTTACGAGCCCTCCTAGCGACGAGACCGGGGGTATTATGCGGGGGTTTTGGAGGGTGGTTAGAAGCGGGGGGTGAGATTTTTGTAAGGGGTTGGAATCGTTGGGGTGGAGGCAGCGTCATTGTGCGCGGTGCGGCGTCAAAGAGCCCCTCCGTCTCGCCGCTGCGCGTCGATCCCCCTCCCCACTGCGTGGGGAGGAGACAGATGTCCGTTGCGTCTCCTCCCCGCTTTGCGGGGAGGGGGACCGCCGCGCCTCTTTGCGCGGTGGTGGAGGGGCTCTTAGCCGCATCGCAGACGTCTGTAGGGGCAAGCACTTCTTAGCAGGCACCCCTGTGAATATCGCGGCCTTCGTGATCGCAGCGAATCGATGGAGCATTCCTTTGCCCAGTCACCTCGCCCAGGGGAGACCTAACTATGACGTACGCGCAATATCGCTGGATCGCCCATCTTATAGGTGATCGTCCCGGAGGTTTTCATAGTCGTTGGATCGATGACGAATGTATCGACTTCGGCCTAATTGATGAGAATGGAAACCTCACCCCTTACGGCGTACAACAATACAAGATCGAAAAATCACGCCATCATCAGACCTGAAATGATACTTCGACAGATCTGATGACCGACCCAGCGCCTGACACCGAGTCGCCCCCTCCTGGCGCTCGCTGACGCTCCCGCCTGTCCTCCCCGTCGGCCTTCGCCGACAGGGAGGTGAGCGTGGCGGCGGGGGCCGGCGCGCCAACCCGTCCAAATTGATCGTCAGCCGACTACGCTAGACTCTCGTGCCAGTTGCGGCTTAGCTACCGCCGTTCAATAAGGGGGAAAACCTTGGACATTCAAACGAAACTGGGCGAACTCCAGAAACGGACGATGGAGCACCGAGAGGTTTTGCTGACCGAAGAAGCCGCAAAGACGGCCTTGGTCATGCCCTTCATCCAGGCCCTAGGCTACGACGTTTTCAACCCGTCCGAGGTCATTCCGGAATATACGGCCGACGTCGGCACCAAGAAGGGCGAAAAGGTCGATTACGCCATCTGCCATGGCGGCAAGATCCGCATCCTGATCGAGTGTAAGCCTAGCAATGTGGCGCTCAATCTCAACCACGCCAGCCAGCTGTTTCGCTATTTCTCGGTGACGGATGCCCGGCTGGCTATCCTGACCAACGGCGTCGTCTACCAGTTCTATTCCGACGTCGAAGCCACCAACAAGATGGACGACAAGCCGTTCTTCACCTTCAGCATGGACGCGCTGAAGCCGACCGATGGCCGTACGGTCGAGAAATTCACCAAGCTCTCGTTCGACATCGACAAGATCGTTCAGGAAGCTGGACTGCTGAAACTCCAGTCCCTGCTCCGCAAGGAGCTGGAAAAGGAGATGGCGGAGCCCTCGGAAGAGTTCGTGCGGATGATGGCCACCCGTGTCCATGAGGGACGCGTCACTGCTCAGGTCCGCGAAAATTTCGGCAAGATGGTCGTGGCGACCTTTTCTTCGATCATTCGCGACAAGGTCAATGAGCGCCTGTCCACCGCCCTGAACGCGACCGGTCCGTCGATGACCGACCAAGACGAAGCCCCGCCGAGCGATCCGGAAATCGTCGTGACGACGGAAGAGGAGGTGTCCGGCTTCCACATCATCCAGGCAATCGCCTCAAAAGTGGTGAAGCCCAAACGCATCGTCATGCGCGACGCCCAATCCTATTGCGCCATCCTGCTGGACGACAACAACCGCAAGACTATCGCCCGCCTGCACTTCAACGGCGTCACCAAGAAGTATCTCGGCACCTTCTCCGACAAGGACGAAACCCGACATCTGATCGGCGACCTGACGGACATCTATCAACTGTCTGATCAGATCGAGAAGCGGATCAAAGAGCTTGAAGGCTCCGAAAAGCCCTAAGCGAAGGCGGGGAGGAAAATCGTTTAAAGGTTTGGAATCGTTGGGGTGGGGGCAGCGTCATTGTGCGCGGTGCGGCGTTGAAGAGCCCCTCCGTCTCGCCGCTGCGCGGCGATCCACCTCCCCACTGCGTGGGGAGGAGACAGGTGGTCTGTGCGTCTCCTCCCCGCTTTGCGGGGAGGGGGACCGCCGCGCCTCTTTGCGCGGTGGTGGAGGGGCTCTTAGCCGCGAACTCGCTCTCTGGCTTTCAACGCGAAGGCGCCGAGTCGCCCGCTCCTGGCGCTCGCTGACGCGGCGGTCACAGACCTTCCCCCGCTTGCGGGGGAAGTGTCAGCTCGTCGAGCGAAGCGAGACGGCTGACGATGGGGGAAGTCTTCCTTTGAGCGACACTCCCCCCTCCGAGCCTGGTCCGCTGCGCGGACGCCGGCCCACCTCCCCCGCAAGCGGGGGAGGGTCTGAGGTGACTGTGTGAAAATCAGGCGTCGATGGGCTGGTGGGCGGCGGCGATGACGGCCTGGAGGGCGGGGGGGTCGATGGGTTTGCGCAGGACGCCGTCGGCGCCGGCGGCCATGTAGCGAGCCACGTCCTCGTCGAACACATTGGCGGTGAGCATGTGGATCGGGGTGCGGGGGCGGCCCGCCACGGCCTCGTCGGCGCGGATGGCGAGCAGGGCCTCTACGCCGTCCATGACCGGCATCATCACGTCCATCAGGACGAGGTCGAAACGTTCGGCGGCGACGGCCTGGACCGCCTCCTGTCCGTTCTCGACCAGGACCAGGTCCAGACCGAAGGCCTGGAACAGCAGCAACAGCAGCTTGCGATTGGCGGGGTGGTCCTCAGCCGCCAGGACCCGGAGCGGGGCGGCGGCGTGCGAGGCGGGGCGGGCGTCCTGAACAGGGGCGGGGGCGGGGGCCGGGGCCTCGGTCGGGGCGGGCGCGGGCTGGGCGGTGAAGCCGAACCAGAAGACGGCGCCCTGCGCCACGTCCTGGGGGTGGGCCGCACGGACGCCCAGATCGCCGTCCAGCGCCTGGGCGGCGGCGCGACACAGGGCCAGGCCCAGGCCCGCACCCCCGGCGGCGCGACCGGCGGCCAATTGTTCGAAGGGTTCGAAGATGCGTTCGCGCTTGTCCTCGGGCACGCCCGGACCCTGATCGTGGACCTCGACCATCAGTTCGATGCGGCCGTCGCCGCCGGGCGCGGCGCGGGCCAGGATGCGGATGGTTCCGGCGGTCGTCAGCTTCAGGGCGTTGGACAGGTAGTTGATCAGGATCTGTTCGACACGGGCCTCGTCGCTGACGACGATGAAATCCTCGCGGCGGCCCTGAAGTTCGACCTCCAGCGTGAGGCCGAGTTCCTCGACCCGCGAGCGCCAGACGCGGGCGATGGCCTCAATCCGGGCAGCGAGATCGACGGGAGCCAGGCGCACTTCGACCTGGCCGGATTCGATCTTGGAGATGTCCAGGGCCCCGTTGAGCAGGCGAAGCAGCATACCCCCGGCCTCTGCCATGTCGTCGATGACGGCGGCCTCGGCCTTGGGACGGCGACGGCCGCGCAGGACTTCGGTCAGGCCGAGGATGACGTTCAGCGGGGTGCGGACCTCGTGGCTGATCATGGCCAGGAAGCGGGACTTGGCCCTGTTGGCCTGTTCGGCGGCGATGCGTTCGGTCTCGGCCTGGCCCAGTGCGGTCTGAAGCTCGCGCGAGCGTTCGGTCAGGGCCACCATCAGTTCGACCGTCTCGCGGTCGCTGCGCCACTGGCGCCAGGAGGCCGCTATGACGCCCAGAATGAAGAGAACGACGGCGATTTTGATGCCCGGGGCCGCCTGCGTCTGTTGCGAGGCGAGGACCATGGCCGCGATGGCCGGCGGCAGCACGGCGGCGGCGAAACTGCGCCGGCTGACATGGACCTGGAGCGCGCCGACCATAAGATTTCCGGCCAACAGCAATCGCAAGTAATCGAGATACTGGGGTTCAAAATGCCGGACGGCGATGATGAACAGGGCATTGTGGGAGGCAAGGCCCAGGGTGATCACCTCGGCGCTGCGCCGGAAGCGTCGCGCGGCGCCCGGCGCGTCGGACCGGGCGTAGGCGGCCTGGATCTCGCGCCAGAGCAGGAAATAAAGGCCGAACTGGAAGAGGGCGAAATTCGCCGCCCATCCCCATCCGAGCGCCCACCAGCCCAGAACCACGATGGCCACGATTGTCAGCAGCCGTACCGGGAACATGTCCCGGTAACGATCAGCATAGGCTTTTAGATAATCCGTACTGTCGGCCACTTCGCCAAGTCCCCGCTTCAAGCGTGGCCTTACTCCAGGGAACTTAACGAGGCCTCAATCGGGATTTATTGATCGGTATAACGCGATGCGTTATGCTGCCGCCATGATCCGCAGTTTCCGTGATCGCGAGACGGAGAAGGTTTGGAACGGTCAGCGGTCGCGGCGACTGCCGGGCGATATTCAGGAGGCGGCGCTGCGAAAACTGCGTCTGCTGAATAGAAGCCTAGTGTTGGACGAGCTTCGCATACCGCCCGGCAACCGGCTTGAGGCCCTGTCGGGCGACCGGAAGGGGCAGTATTCGATCCGGATCAATCAACAGTGGCGGATTTGTTTCCGCTGGAGCGACGGAGGCTGCGACGATGTCGAAATCTGCGATTACCACTGATCGTTTCGCCGATGTCGGCTCGGCGGACGACTGGCTGAAGAACCCGACGCCGGGCGACATTCTGCTGGAAGAGTTTCTCAAGCCGCTGGGCATGAGTCAGACGGCCCTGGCCAAGGCCGTCGGCGTGCCGCCGCGCCGGATCAACGAAATCGTGCTGGGAAAGCGTGCGGTGACGGCCGACACGGACCTGCGTCTGGCGCGGTACTGGGGCGTCCGGCCGGGGTATTTCCTGGGGTTGCAGGCGGACTACGATCTGATGGAGCAGCGTCGGAAGATGGGCGATGCGCTGGCGATGATTAGGCCGAGGGCGGCGTGAATAGAGCTGCTGAGGCGATGACTGTAGGCAGATGGCGGAGGCTGGACGCCTCAGACAACTGTTGCACCTTGCCGAGTGAGATACGGGCTGACGCCGGAAGGCGGGTGGTGGGCACGACGTAAAAGACCCACTGTGACGGCTCGCGATGGTCTGCTTCCTCGCCAGTCACCGGGTGATGGGCAAAAACATATAGGTGAGCGGCGCGCTTTCGACCCTTTGTCCAAGCCTCATCTTCCCACGCCTGAGATCGGTAAGCGATATCGAACGAACAAGCGCTCGTTCGACCGCTGCTCTTGTTCCAACTCTGCAAGGCCGCAGACTGCTTCACTTCAAGTCGGATCGGCCCGTTCTCGAAGTCCCAACTTGCGTAGTCTGCGGCGCACCAGCGCCATTCGGGTTCCAGCACCTGAGCGATCATCGCCTCGACCAGCAAACCCCGGACTGTATTCGTAACCAACGGTTTTCCGAATAGGGCGGACCCAGCTCGTGCAACGACGTCGGCTGCGGAGGGGGTCACCCCACCTTCACCCGCGTCGCCGCCTCAGGCAGGTCTTCGCCGAAGGCCCGCTGGTAGAACTCGGCGATGGTGGGGCGTTCCAGTTCGTCGCACTTGTTCAGGAAGGTCAGGCGGAAGCTGAGCGCCAGGTCGCCGCCGAAGATCAGGGCGTTCTGGGCCCAGGTGATGACGGTGCGGGGCGACATGACGGTGGAGATGTCGCCGTTCATGAAGGCGTTCCTGGTCATGTCGGCGACGCGGACCATGGCGGCGATGCGACGGCGGCCCTCGGCGTCTGACCATTCTGGCGCCTTGGCGGCGACGATCTCGGCCTCGACGTCGTGGTCGAGGTAGTTCAGCGTCGTGACGATGTTCCAGCGATCCAACTGGGCCTGATTGATCTGTTGCGCGCCGTGATACAGGCCCGTGGTGTCGCCCAGGCCGATGGTGTTGGTGGTGGCGAACAGGCGGAAATAGGGGTTCGGGCGGATGACGCGGTTCTGGTCCAGCAGGGTCAGGCGCCCTTGCGCCTCCAGCACGCGCTGGATCACGAACATGACGTCGGGACGGCCGGCGTCATATTCGTCGAACACCAGGGCGACGGGGCGTTGCAGCGACCAGGGCAGGATGCCCTCGCGGAACTCGGTGATCTGTTTGCCGTCCTTCAGGACGATGGCGTCCTTGCCGACGAGGTCGATACGGCTGACGTGGCTGTCCAGGTTGACGCGGACCAGGGGCCAGTTCAGGCGGGCGGCGACCTGTTCGATATGGGTCGACTTGCCGGTGCCGTGATAGCCCTGGACCATGACGCGGCGGTCGAAGGCGAAGCCGGCGCAGATGGCGATGGTCGTCTGCGGGTCGAAGCGATAGGCCTCGTCGATCTCGGGCACATGGCTGTCGCGCTCGGCGAAGGCGGGCACGGTCATGTCGCTGTCGATGCCGAAGGCTTCGCGCAGGGTCACGCGGCGGGCGGGTTCGAGCGTCAGCAGGGGATCGGGGAGGGCGTCGAGCAGGGAGGTCATGTCCAGCGATTAGCGCAGGTTCGGGGCCACTTAAACCCCGCTCGTCCTCGCGAAAGCGGGGATCCAGTTCTTTCGCTCGGCAGGACGTGGGATTGAGAGCTTAGACAGCCTGGAACGACTATCGCCTAAAGAACTGGGTCCCGGCTTTCGCCGGGATGAGCGGAGAGTAAGGTCAGGCTGCCGTCAGCCGGACATCCACATTTCCGCGCGTGGCGTTGGAGTAGGGGCAGACCCGGTGGGCTTCCTGGATCAGGTCGTCGATCACCGCCTGGTCCAGGCCGTGGTCGGTGACGGTCAGATCGACGTCGAGGTTGAAGCCCTCGCCCAGCGTATTCTTGCCGAAGCCGATCCCGGCGGTGATCTTGGTGTCCGGGCCGACCGGGGTTCCGGCCTTGCCGCTGACCAGACGAAGGGCGCCGAGGTAGCAGGCGGCGTAGCCGGTGGCGAACAGCTGTTCGGGATTGGTGCCGTCGCCGCCCTTGCCGCCCATTTCCGCAGGCGTGGACAGTTTGACGTCGATCTTGCCGTCGTCGGTGGCCGAGCGGCCGTCTTCGCGGCCGCCGCCTGAGGCTGTGGCCTGGGCGCGATACAGAACTTCCATGGTGGGCTCCTGGGGGTTGGGAAGGCTTCAGATGGGAGGTTAACGGGGGACGGGAAGGGGACGTTGCATCCGCGCCCTAGCCTTTGGGGGGCGACGCGGGCTAAAGCACGATTTCGGGGCGCGTCGTCGGAGTACGCAGTGAAGATTGCCGAACGCTGGTTCGTATGGGCGGGCATGGTTCTGCTGGGCGGCATCGCCCTGGCGGGGTTGGTCGTCGCCGTCTATGCGGCGTGGCTGTTTCACGACCTGCCGGACGCGTCCGAGCTGGCCGATTACCGGCCGCCGACCGCGACGCGGGTCTATGCCGGCGACGGCACCCTGATCGGCGAGTTCTCGGACGAGCGGCGAATCTATGTCTCTTATGACCAGATCCCGCTGGCGGTCGTGCAGGCCTTCCTAGCCGCCGAGGACCGGAACTTCTTCCAGCATGGCGGGATCGACGTGGGCGGCATCGGCCGGGCCTCGATCAAGAACGTCTTCAACCTGGTGCAGGGGCGCCGGCTGGAGGGTGGATCGACCATCACCCAACAGGTGGCCAAGAACGTCCTGCTGACCAACGAATCGAGCCTGAACCGCAAGCTGAAGGAAGCCATCCTGGCCAATCGCCTGGAGGCGACCCTGTCCAAGGAGCAGATCCTCAACCTGTATCTGAACGAGATCTTCCTGGGCTATCGCTCGTTCGGCATAGCCTCGGCGGCCTATAATTATTTCGGCAAGTCGCTGGCGCAGCTGACGCCGGACGAGGCGGCCTTCCTGGCGTCCCTGCCCAAGGGACCGAACAATTATCACCCCAAACGCCACCCCGGCGCGGCCAAGGGCCGGCGGGACTGGGTGCTGGGCGAGATGGAGCAGAGCGGCTGGCTGACCGAGGCCCAGCTGATCGAGGCGCGCGCCCGGCCGCTGACCACCCGCGATGCGCCGCAGCGGTCGGAATACAAGGACGCGGACTTCTTCGTGGAAGAGGCGCGGCGCCAGGCGGCGGCCAATCCGGACTTCGGGGCGCAGTTGCGGGCCGGCGGCTTCTATATGCGCACCACCCTGGACCCGACGTTGCAGACGGCGGCGCGCCAGGCCCTGATGCAGGGGCTGGAGAATTATGACCGGCGCCACGGCTGGCGCGGGGGCTGGGGCACGACCGACTTCGCTGAGGGCTGGCAGGCCGCGGCCCTGAAGGAACAGGCGCCGCCCGAGCGTCGCACCTGGCAGGCCGCCGCTATCGAGAGCGTCAGCGGGAACACGGTCCGCATCCGCACCGCCAAGGACGAGAGCGGAACCCTGATCGCCGCCGACGCCGCCTGGGCCAACGCCAACCGGCAACTGCGGCGCGGCGAGCTGATCTTCGTCGAGAAGAAGAACGGCCAGTTCGCGCTGAAACAGGTGCCGCGCGTCAATGGCGCCCTGGTGGCCATCGAGCCCCAGTCGGGCCGGGTGCTGGCGATGGTGGGGGGCTATTCCTACGCCCTGTCCAGCTTCAACCGGGCGACCCAGGCGAAACGCCAGCCGGGCTCGGCGTTCAAGCCCTTCGTCTATTCGACGGCGCTGGAGGGGGATTTCACCCCGGCCTCCATCGTGCTGGACGCCCCGATCAGCTTCGCCGGCGGGGCCAACGGCCAGCGCTGGACGCCCGAGAACTATAGCCGCGAATATTACGGGCCGCAGAGCCTGAGGCGCGGGCTGGAGCTGTCGCGCAACGTCATGACCGTGCGCCTGGCCGAGGCCGTGGGCATGAAGAAGATCGTCGATCAGGCGGATCGGATGGGGATCCCCGGCCTGACGCCGAACCTGTCGGTGTCGCTGGGCGCCGGTGAGGTGACGCCGCTGCAGATCACGGCCGCCTATTCCGCCTTCGCCAACGGCGGGCGCAGGATCACCCCCTATCTGATCGACTATGTGCAGGACCGGGACGGCGAGACGATCTTCAAGGCCGACAGCCGCAGCTGCCGCGACTGCGGTCGGGGCTTCTCAGGCCAGGAGTCGCCGCGTTTGCAGCCGCGCGGAACCCAGGTGATCGATCCGATCACCGCCTATCAGATGAGTTCGATGTTGGAGGGCGTGGTCCAGCGGGGCACCGCCGCCAGCGCCCGAGGCCTGGGCCGCTGGGTCGCGGGCAAGACAGGTACGACCAACGAGTACCGCTCGGCCTGGTTCGTCGGCTTCACCACCGACGTGGTGGTGGGGGTCTTCATCGGCTTTGACGACAACCGTTCGCTGGGGTCCGGCGAGACCGGCACGACGGCGGCTGTGCCGGTGTTCATCGACTTCATGCAGACGGCGCTGAAGGAACGGCCCGCGCGTCCGTTCGTGCGGCCCAAGAACGCCGTCTTCCGCACCGTGAACGGGATCGAGGAAGCCTTCCGCCCCGGCACCGAACGCCAGGCGCCGGCGCCGAGTCAGGCGCCGACCCAGCCGGTCGGGCCGCAGAATTACTACGACGTCGTGCGCCGCGAACAGGAGGCCGCCGCCGCGGCCAATGCGCCGCCGCCACCCGCCGCCGCCCCGCCGCCGAAGAAGGCGCCGGCTGAGGACTTGAGCGGATTGTACTGAGGCTCTAGTACCCACCCTCCGTCATCCTCGGGCCTGTCGCGAGGATCCACCGGTGGGCTGCGTGAACCGCAGGATGGTTCGACGATATCGCCCAGGCGGGTGATTTCGGGACTGCGCCGACCGTGGATCCTCGGGACAAGCCCGAGGATGACGATCATCAACCTGCCCTGTCGCATGGCCCGTTGGCCGCGCTGCTTGAGGGCTTTTCTGTCGCTGGAGAATGCGATGAGACCGGATGTCGAGGCCATGAAGGCCGACATCGAGCAGAGCGTCGCTCTGCTCAGGAGGCGTCTTTGACTGGGATGTCGCTCTAAGAAAGCTCGATGAGCTGAATGCGCGGGTCGAGGACCCGACGCTGTGGGACAAGCCCGACGAAGCCCAGGCCGTCAGCCGCGATCGCTCGCAGCTGGAAGCCAAGATCAACACCGTCAAGGCGATGGAGCAGGACCTCGAGGACGGGGTGATTCTGGCCGAGATGGCGGACGAGGAAGGCGACGAGGGCGCGCTGGAAGACGCGCGCGCGTCGCTGCGGGGCATCAAGGATCGCGCCGCCCGGGCCGAGCTGGAAGCCCTGCTGTCCGGCGAGGCCGACGGCAACGACGCCTATCTGGAAGTGAACTCCGGCGCCGGCGGCACCGAGTCCAACGACTGGGCCGGGATGCTGCTGCGGATGTATTCCCGCTGGGCCAAGGCACACGGCTATGAGGTCACGATCGAGGCCTATGAAGAAGGCGAACAGGCGGGGGTCAAGTCGGCCACCATCCTGGTCTCCGGCCCCAACGCCTATGGCTGGCTGAAGTCGGAATCGGGCGTACACCGTCTGGTGCGGATCAGCCCCTATGACGCGGCGGCCAAGCGGCACACCAGCTTCGCTTCCATCGGGGTGTCGCCGGTCGTGGACGATACGATCGAGATCGACATCAATCCGTCCGACGTGCGCACTGACACCTATCGCGCCTCGGGCGCCGGCGGTCAGCACATCAACAAGACCGACTCAGCCGTACGTCTGACCCACGTTCCGACCAATACGGTCGTGGCCTGCCAGGCCGGCCGGTCGCAGCACCAGAACCGCGAAATGGCGTGGAAGATGCTGCGGGCGCGGCTGTACGAGCTGGAACTGCAGAAGCGTGAGGCGGCGGCCCAGGCCCTGGCGGACGCCAAGACGGACATCGGCTGGGGTCACCAGATCCGATCCTATGTGCTGCAACCGTATCAGATGGTGAAGGACCTGCGGACCGAGGTCGAGACCTCGGACACCCAAGGGGTGCTGGACGGCGATCTGGACGCCTTCATGGGCGCTGCCCTGGCGGCGCGGGTCGGCGAGACGCGCGGATCGAACGTAGACTGAAGGCGCCTCCTCCCCATCCGTGATGGGGAGGAGGATTTTCAGCTCAGACCGCAGCCTTTTCGGCGGGCTTGTCGGCTGAGGCGCTCGACGTCGAGGCTGTGATAACCGAGGTCGGGGCGACGATGGGCGTCGGTTGCGGCGCGACCGGGGTCACGGCGGCGGGGGCAGGGGTTTGACGCTGGCCCTGGGCGACGCGGCCCTGGAAGAAGGCGCCGACGTCGATCGACAACTGTTCGGCGGTGATGTCGCCGTCCACATAGGCGGTGGCGACCAGCTTGACCTGTTTGCCCTGAACGCCGCCGACGACGCGGCCGCGCACCTCGACATAGTCAGCCTGGATATTGCCTTCGACCGCGCCGGTCTCGCCGACGATCAGACGGCCGACGCGCACGTCGCCCTTGACCTGGCCGTCGATCTGCAAGTCGCCGGCGCCCGAGACATTGCCTTCGAACACGAGGTCCGACGACAGGGTCGACAGGCCGCGGCCGGTAGGCACGGCCGAGGGGGCCGTCCCGGCGCGGGGCGCGGACGGCATGTCCGGCAGCGGGGGGATGACAGGCGACGACGGGCGGGGCGAAGGGGCCGGCGCCGGTGCTTTATTTGTTTTGTTGAACAAGTTGGTCTCCTGCTTTGAGGAAGCGTGCGGGGTTTTGCGGTCGGCCGTTCAGCCAGACTTCGTAGTGGAGGTGGACGCCGGTCGAGCGGCCCGTGGTGCCCATGCCGCCGATCCGTTGCCCAAGCGCGACCGACTGGCCGGGCTTGACCCCCAGGACGTTGAGATGGGCGTAGCGCGTCTTGAAACCGCGTCCATGATCTAGCTCGACTGTATTGCCATAGCCTGAACGGACGCCGGCAAAGGACACGACGCCGGGCGCCGTGGCGTAGATGGGGGTGTTCAGAGGGGCGGCGAAGTCCTGGCCCTGATGGATGGCGGGGCGGCCGTTGAACGGATCGAAGCGGACGCCGAAGCCGGAGGTGGTGCGCGCCTGGGTGGGGCGTTTGAACGGCATTCCCTCGGCCGCATCGGTCAGGGCCCGCATCTCGTTCAGACTGGTGGCGGCGTGACGAATGCGAATGGCGAAGGGTTCGTCCACGTCCAGAATCGCCGCCAGGGCGCGAGGGTCGCGCGCCTCGACCAGGGGGCCGCCGAGGGGGCCGGACGCGGCGACATAGGCGGCGGGGTTGAGACCGGCAAGACGGAAGGCGACGCGCAGGCGTTCGGCGCGAGTCTGGGCGAAGTCCTCGGCCCGGTCCAGCAGCCGTTCCTGATCCAGCCGCACTGCCAGGATCCGTTGAATCGGGCTGGCGCTTTCGGGGATGGGCGTGGGCGCCAGGGCTTTTTCCGCCCCCTCGACGCCGTGGAAGTCGGCCATCACATTGGTCAGGGCGGCGTGGCGCCGCGTGATCATGGCGGCGGTCTGCTCCAGCGAGCCGTTCGCCGCCGACATGCGCACCACGGCGCTTTCCAGCCGGGCCTGAAGGTCGGCGTTGAGGCGTTCGGAGGCGGCGCGGGCGCGGATGACCTCGGCGTCGGAACGGTGCTGGGCGATCAGGTCGAACAGGAAGGCGCCGGAGGCCACCAGCGACCAGGCCAGGGCGACGACAACCACGAGAGCGATGATCACCTGGCGCCGCGCGGTCAGGGCGTAGGCGCGGATGTCGTCATGGCTGCGGAGGTAAAGGTAGCGTACCGGCAAGAAACGGTCGTGCCAGGACGGTTCCTGCGATTGTTCTTGCGTACTCATTAAGCAACGCCCCCACGTCGAGGTGAGGTTTATCCGGTGCAATGATGACACGGGCAAGACCGTTCAGCGGCCGTTAATCACGATTAGGGCGCTAAATGGGCATTATCACGAGATTGTTGATTGAGACTCGCGCCCAGGGGGAATTTGCGAATCGTCATTTCAACCGGATTGCGATCCAGGTGGAGTCGAGGTCTGGCCGGGGTCAACCGAGGCTGCGGGCGGCGTCAAGAACGGCGGCGGCGTGGTCGGCGACCTTCACATTGCGCCAGGCCTTGGCGACCCGACCGTCGGCGTCGATCAGGAAGGTGGCGCGTTCGATGCCCATATATTCGCGGCCGTAGAGCTTCTTCTCCACCCAGACGCCCCAGGCCTCGCAGGCGGCGCCGTCCTCGTCCGAGGCCAGGACGACGGCGAGGTCGTATTTGGCCTTGAACCGGTCGTGCTTCTTCACCGTGTCCTTGGACACGCCGATGACCGGGACGCCCAGGGCGGCGAAGTCGGGCGCCAGGGCGGTGAAGTCCTGGGCCTCGCGCGTGCAGCCGGTCGTGTCGTCCTTGGGATAGAAATAGACGACGGCGGGCTTGCCCTTGAGGGCGGCGAGGGAGACCTGGCCGCCGTTGTCGGTCGGCAGGTCCAGGGCGGGGGCGGGATCGTTGACTTCGGGCATTTTGAACTCCGCTCATCCCGGCGAAAGCCGGGACCCAGTTCTGTCGTGAGGCAGTGCGTTGGACCGCCTTTGGTGAAACGTGACTACGGCTGATCGCCCAAAGGGCTGGGTCCCGGCTTTCGCCGGGATGAGCGGGATTAAGTAGGTCGAACGAGTTTGGATAATTTCTTGCCCTTTTGGATCAAGAAGGCCCCGTGTTCCGGATCAACCTGAGACTTGTCGAACATCTCAGAGCCGTTCACGACGACGCCATTTATCCTGATCTCGCCGTTCTGGATGGATCGCTTGGCGTCCTTGATTGACGATATGCCCGCAGCCTTCACAAGCGCTTCAGGCGACCGTTGCGTAAAACCTTCTTCTCCAGCCCAATCGAAGTCGAAGGTCTCAAGAACGACCTTCTCGCCACGTTCAAATTCCGCTTCTGAACGCGAGCGAGCCTTGGCCGCTTCGTCGGCGCCGTGCAACAGGGTGGTGGCGGCGTCGGCGAGGGCCTTCTTGGCGTCGTTGATGGCCGCGCCCTCAAGGGCCTCGTATTCGGCGATCTGCTCCAGGCTCAGGTCCGTGAACAGGCGCATGAAGCGGCCGACGTCGGCGTCCTCGGCGTTGCGCCAGAACTGCCAGTAGTCATAGGGGCTCAGCTGTTCGGCGTTCAGCCAGACGGCGCCCTGGGCCGTCTTGCCCATCTTGCCGCCCGAGGCTGTGGTCAGCAGCGGGGTGGTCAGGCCGAAGGCGGCCTTCTGATCCACCCGACGCACCAGATCGACGCCCGAGGTGATATTGCCCCACTGGTCCGACCCGCCCATCTGCAGGGTCACCTTCAGGGCGCGGTTCAGCTCCAGGAAGTCCACCGACTGCATCAGCATGTAGTTGAACTCGAGGAAGGTCATCGGCTGCTCGCGCTCGAGCCGCAGCTTGACCGAGTCGAAGCTCAGCATCCGGTTGACGGTGAAGTGGGTGCCGAAGTCGCGCAGGAACTGGATGTAGCCGTAGGTCGACAGCCAGTCGTCGTTGTTGACCATGACGGCGTCGGTCGGGCCGTCGCCGAAGGTCAGGAATTTGGCGAAGACCGTCTGGATCGAGTCGATGTTCGACTGGATCGTCTCTTCGGTCAGCTGGGGGCGCGACGTGTCCTTGCCGGTCGGGTCGCCGACCTTGGTGGTGCCGCCGCCCATCAGGACGATGGGCTTGCCGCCCGCCTGCTGGAGCCGGCGCAACATCATGATCTGGATCAGGCTGCCCACGTGCAGCGACGGGGCGGTGGCGTCGAAGCCGATGTAGCCGGCCACCACGCCGTCGGCCGCCGCCGCATCCAGCTCGACCGGATGGGTGATCTGATGGATGTAGCCGCGCGCCTGGAGGGTGCGGAGGAAGTCGGATTTGAAGGCTTGTTCGGTCATGGCGGGGCTCCGTTAGCAGGGATGCCGGCGGTCGTCTTCCATTTCCGAAGAGCGCGTCGCCAGCGAAGGCGGCGCGTGTTCGCGGGCCGCTCGCTTACAGCGGGCGGTAATACAGGCCGGCGATGGCGCGGGCGGCGAACATGGGTTCTGGATAAGGCGCAGCGTTGACCGGCGTCAAGCCTTCGCTACGAAGGACCAATGCGTCTGCCCCTGATCCCGCACCCGACCTGTTCCCCCGCCGGGCTGACGCTGGAGGTCGAGGCGCGACGGGCGGGACGGGTGTTGAGCCTGGAATATGTCCTGGCCGGGCCGGTCGAAATGGTGCGCTGGCCGCAGGCGGCGGCGCGGGCCAGGACGGGCGACCTGTGGCGGACGACCTGTTTCGAGGCCTTCGTGCGGACGGCGGACGGCTATGTCGAATATAATCTGTCGCCGTCGGGGGCCTGGGCGGCCTATCGGTTCGACGGCTATCGCGAGGGGATGCGGGAACTGGAGATCGCGCCGCCCTTCATCGTCACGCGGATGGCGCAGGGGCGGTTCGTACTGACGGTCGATGTCGAACTGCCGGAGGATGCGACGGGAATGGTCGGGCTCACGGCGGTGATCGAGGGGCTGGACGGGGCGATCGCCTATTGGGCCCTGGCGCATCCTTCGGAGGGGCCGGACTTTCACAATGAAGAGGGATGGGCGGCGGTTCTTTGAGACGCCGTTATCGCCCTAAACCCCGTCATCCTAGGCCTTGTGCCTAGGATCCATACGCCCGGTGTTTGGGGTTGGAGTCCGACCTTCGCCGCTCGAGTCTATGGATCCTAGGCACAAGGCCTAGGATGACGGGTTTGGTGGTTGTGACTTCAAGGTGATGACGCGTGGAGAGGGTGGGGGACGGGTTGTGAGCGGCCTCGGCCTGAGGCATGGCTGGGTCGAACGCCTCAGGAGCCGCCCATGAATTTCGGTCTCGACCGCCTGCTGTACGACGACGCCCTGAGGGCGCAGCTGAAGGGGCGGCGCGTGGCCCTGCTGGCGCATCCGGCCTCGGTGACGAAGGATCTGAGCCATGCGGTGGACGCCCTGGCCGCCTGTCCCGAAATTACCCTGACCGCCGCCTTCGGGCCGCAGCACGGGATGAAGGGCGATCTTCAGGACAATATGATGGAGAGCCCGGATTATCGCGATCCGGTGCACGGCTTCCCGGTCTTCAGCCTGTACGGCGAGGTGCGCCGGCCCAGGGACGAATGGATGGAGACGTTCGACGTCGTCCTGATCGACCTGCAGGACCTGGGCTGCCGCATCTACACCTATGTGACCACGCTTCTTTATGTGATGGAGGCGGCGGCGAAACACGGCAAGTCGGTCTGGGTGCTGGACCGGCCCAATCCGGCGGGGCGGCCGGTCGAGGGGCAGACGCTGAAGCCCGGCTGGGAGAGTTTCGTAGGGGCCGGGCCGATGCCGATGCGGCACGGCATGACCATGGGCGAACTGGGCCTGTGGTTCATCGACCAGTTCAAACTGGATGTGGATTACCGGGTGGTGGAGATGCAGGGCTGGGCGCCCGAGGCGGGGCCGGGCTTCGGCTGGCCGCTGGGCGAGCGGGCCTGGGTCAACCCCAGCCCGAACGCGCCGAACCTGTCGATGGCGCGGGCCTATGCCGGGACGGTGATGCTGGAGGGGGCGACCCTGTCGGAAGGGCGGGGCACGACCCGGCCGCTGGAGCTGTTCGGGGCGCCGGACATCGATGCGCGGGCGGTGATCGCCGAGATGCGCGCTCTGGCGCCGGAGTGGCTGGGCGGCTGCACCTTACGCGACATGTGGTTTGAGCCCACCTTCCATAAGCATGTCGGGAAACTGTGCAGCGGGGTGCAGATCCATGTCGATCACCCCGGCTATGACCATGCCGCCTTCAAGCCGTGGCGGCTGCAGGCCCTGGGGTTCAAGGCGATCCGGCGGCTGTACCCCGACTACGACCTGTGGCGGGATTTCCCGTATGAGTATGCGTTCGGGAAACTGCCCATCGATGTGATCAACGGCGGGCCCGGCTTGCGGGGATGGGTGGACGACGCGGCGGCGGGGCCGGGGGATCTGGATGCGGCGACGCGGCCGGATGAGGCGGCGTGGGAAGAGGCGCGGCGGGGGTTCCTGCTGTACTGAGGCGGGCGGGCCGGTTGATCGGCCGAAGTCTGTCGGCTTGGCGCTAAAACAGGGTGACAAACCGCCAAACCGCCAAACCGCCAAATGCGCCAGGTGGCGCCTGCTGTGGCGTCGATGGAGGGCGGACATCGCAGGCGGATTGCGGCGGGCGCCCGATGTCAAAGACCGGACGACGAGGCTAACACGGTTTCGAAGCGTGCTCGGTCAATGGCCGTTCGGGCGCGCCAGGGTATTGAAAGGATTGGCTTCGGTTCGGGAAATTACGAGCGGTGCGCTTCGTTTGCCGGCCTTGGTTCGGGGTTTAGGGTCTTCCCGCGCCGCATTTGCTTCAGCACGGCGATGCTGGAAATCGGACGTGCCGGACTTCTGTTCGGGGTGGGAAGCAGACTTTCCGGGTTAGTTCGGTCCGCAGGTCAAATCGATGAACTTTCGTGTCTGGACATCATAGGTTCCGAACACGAATTTGTCGTTCGAGCTATCGAGCCACATCACTTCCTGATCGGCCCGAAGTAAGTGACGGCCCGGAAGATACATGTCAGGCGACGCATTTTCGTGGAAGCGAACGTTGACCCTCGACGTGTCTGAGCCAAACCACGGACCACTCAGGAGCCACAAGAAATCGATCCGCGGCTCCCTTGTTGACCACGCGGGCCTTTCCCACACGTAGTAGCGGGACGGCCACCGAGCAGTCGAACCAACGCACGGGTCTTGTTCGAGCAGCCGATCAATCTCATCGGCAACGTCTGGGCTTGGGGCAGGCGTTATCGCCAGACCAAGGGCCATGATAACCGCAATGAGCACCCCACCCAAAAGAAGGGCGGCACGCTTTCCCGCTCTCGGTTTCCCTCGCATTGCTCGACCATAGCCTTAGGCGCAGTGTCCGCAATGGGTCGGTTTGCGTCATGGGTGTCAGCGCTGGAAGCAGACGTTGATCTTCAGGTCAGAAAATGGCCGCAGCCGTGGTCTGCAAGGGGGGGAAGCGGGACGTTGACCTTCGATGGGGAAACGGTTTCCATTCATTGAGGGGGAGCCGCAGCGATCATGAGACTGGCCGTTATGCTGGTGACGGGAGCCGCCCTGATCTCGGGGTGCAACCCGACGCCCGTCCCTATCGACCCGAAAAAATGTCCCGCTTGGCGCAGTGTCGATTATTCCAAGCTTCCCACCCATCTCAACGATGACCTGCAAAACCCATTGTTCGAAACCATCTGGAAAGCGTGGGCGAGTGAAGACGCCAGCGTTTCCTGGAGCACCGACACCCCGCATTCCACCGTCCATTTCATAACCTCGCCGGGCGGATTGTCGACTGACCCGACGGTGCGCGAGGTCATCGGCCGGGGGCGTGACGCGAACTGGGAAATATACGCGAGGTCCACGCCAGTTGGTCCGCCCTATCCACCACAGTGGACCGCCTGGCGGCGCGTCAGCCTCACCGCCAGCGAGGCCAAGAAGCTGGATTCAATCCTCGATGATCCTTGCTTCTGGGTTGCGCCGCGCTTCCTCGATGGACCGGTCCGCCTCGTGAATGGGCGAGGCGACAACAGACCTGACGGTCCTTCCACAGCCTATGATGTGACCCACGGCGAGCGTGCCTGGGGCGGGTGGCACTTTTCGTGGACGGTCGGGCCGCAAGGCCGACTACAGTTGTTCCTTCTTGCCAAGGCTTTCGGCTTGCCGGAATGGCCCGAAGACAAAATCGACGAGGAGGGTTGGTTTGAGTGGCCTCCATGACGTCCGAACCCGGTCGAGCGCGGCCTTTGGGCCCGGATGAATGTCGCTTTTCCACGCACCGCCAACATGAGGCTCGAGTCTTTGGGGTTCGCGCTTACTCGAGATGCGGCGGGCAGACAGGCGTCGCGTCGTCGGAGCGTTGCAGGCCGCCGATGACGACCTGGATGACGGGTTCTGGCCAGTGCTCGAACGACGCCATGCCCGCGGGCACCGTGCAGACCGACGTTTCTGCGGGCTGGCGCGCCTGACCACCGACGTATCGCACGATGAAGCCGCCATATTTCAGGCCCTGATCCTGGCCGTTCTCGACCTTGAGGATGGATCCGACATCCCGGCGGGCGTGCAGGCTGAAGCGGATCGTCCCCACGGGCGCGTCGTTCGGAAGGTCGCGCGATCCGTTGGCGGGCGGCAGGACGTCGCTGACCTGGATCCGGTCGACCCGCACCAGGTCATAGGTTCCGTTTGGATTGAGCTTCAGCGTCGCGCGTTCTCCAGCCGCAACATTGAGCGTGCCCTGGACAAAGGCGGACCGTCGCCCCTCGAACTGCTGAGGCGTGGTGGGGTGGGGAGGCGGCGCATCCTGCAGAGCGAGAGTGGCAATCAATACGGTCAGCAGCATGGTTCGCTCCGGTTGCGTCAACTGCAGCTAGGTCGTTTCCTGCTCTCGCGGTCAAGCGCTGAAACGTCGAACGCCAGGACAAATCGAACCCATAATCGTGAAGCGGGCTCGGGGAGGGTCGCGGACCGGTCATGGGGCCAGAAGCGCACGAAGAGTCAGATCTCCCAGGCCGCAAGTTGCAGAGCCCTCGGCGGCTACGCGCTCTTTGGGGGTCTGTAAGCCCGGTGTTTGCGGCCTGTGCTCGCTGTCCAGACACGGGGCGTATGGATCCTCGGGACAAGCCCGAGGATGACGAGATGAGAGGGGTTCTTGTTATAACCAAAATCTATCACGCACCTGCAAATAAGTGATTACACTTATCTGTTGCGGTGCGGTAGGAAGCGGGCCTCCCCAACTCCTGCTGAATGGACGCCCTGCATGGCCCTCATCAACACGACCATCAAACCCTTCACCGCCGAGGCCTATAAGGACGGCAAGTTCCTGACGGTCACGGACGCCGATGTGGCGGGCAAGTGGGCGATCTTCTTCTTCTATCCGGCCGACTTCACCTTCGTGTGCCCGACCGAGCTGGAAGACCTGGCCGACCATTACGCCGAGTTCCAGAAGCTGGGCGTCGAGATCTATTCGGTGTCGACCGACACCCATTTCTCGCACAAGGCCTGGCACGACTCGTCGCCGGCCATCGGCAAGATCACCTACACCATGCTGGGCGATCCCTCGGGCCTGGTGACCAATAACTTCGACGCCATGCGTCCGGGCGTGGGCCTGGCCGACCGTGCGACCTTCCTGGTCGATCCGGACGGCGTGATCCAGTTCACCGAGACCACTTCGGAAGGCATCGGCCGCAACGCCGCCGAACTGCTGCGCAAGGTCAAGGCCGCCCAGTATGTGCGTTCGCACCCGGGTGAAGTCTGCCCGGCCAAGTGGGAAGAAGGCGAAGCCACCCTGGCGCCGTCGCTCGACCTCGTCGGCAAGATCTAAGACTGACGCCTATCGGGTCCGGCCTTCGGGTCGGACCCACCCGGCCGCCTCCTTATCTCGTGGTGGCCGGACGTTATCGCGCAAGCCTCGCCGGGATCGGCTCGAAGGCGGCGCGCCACCCCTGGAATTCGAGGACTGCCCCATGCTGGACGCCAATCTGAAATCTCAGCTTGAGGCCTATCTCAAGAACATCGTCCATCCGGTCGAACTGGTCGCCTCGCTGGGCGCCGGGCCGAAGTCGATCGAGCTGAAGACCCTGCTGGAGGAGATCGTCTCGGTTTCGCACGGCAAGGTCGAGATGGGCCGCGACTATGACGACGAACGCCAGCCCAGCTTCCTGATCCGCCGCAAGGGCACGGACATCGGCGTGCGGTTCGCGGGCATTCCGCTGGGCCACGAGTTCACCTCGCTGGTGCTGGCCCTGCTGCACGTCGGCGGCCATCCGTCCAAGGTGGCGCAGGAGGTGATCCAGCAGGTCAAGGACCTGGACGGCGACTATGTGTTCGAGACCTATTTCTCGCTGTCGTGCCAGAACTGCCCCGACGTGGTGCAGGCGCTGAACCTGATGAGCGTGCTGAACCCGCGCATCAAACACGTCGCCATCGAAGGCGGCCTGTTCAAGGACGAGGTGGACGAGCGCAAGATCATGGCCGTGCCGACCGTCTTCCTGAACGGCGAACTGTTCGGTCAGGGCCGGATGGAGCTGGAGCAGATCGTCGCCAAGATCGATTCGGGCGCCGAGGCGCGCGCCGCCGAGCGGCTGAAGGCCAAGGACCCGTTCGACGTTCTGGTGATCGGCGGCGGCCCGGCCGGGGCGGCGGCCGCCATCTATACGGCGCGCAAGGGCATCCGCACCGGCATCGCGGCCGAGCGGTTCGGCGGCCAGGTGCTGGACACCATGGCGATCGAGAACTTCATCTCGGTGCCCCATACCGAGGGGCCGAAACTGGCCGCCCATCTGGAACAGCATGTCCGCGAATATGAGGTGGACATCATGAACCTGCAAAAGGCGGCCAAGCTGGTGCCGGCCAAGGTTCCGGGCGGGCTGCACGAGGTGGTGCTGGAGAACGGCGCCAGCCTGAAGTCGCGCACCGTCATCCTGGCCACCGGCGCGCGCTGGCGCCAGATGAATGTGCCGGGCGAGGACCAGTACAAGAACAAGGGCGTGGCTTATTGCCCGCACTGCGACGGGCCGCTGTTCAAGGGCAAGCGGGTGGCGGTGATCGGCGGCGGCAACTCGGGCGTCGAGGCGGCCATCGATCTGGCGGGCATCGTGGCCCATGTGACCCTGATCGAATACGACAGCGAACTGCGGGCCGATGCGGTGCTGCAACGCAAGCTGGCGACCCTGCCGAACGTGCGGATCGTCACCTCGGCCCTGACGACCCAGGTGCACGGCGACGGCGAGAAGGTGACGGGCCTGTCCTACAAGGACCGCAACTCGGACGCCCATCATGACGTCGATCTGGAAGGGATCTTCGTGCAGATCGGCCTGGTGCCGAACACCGAATGGCTGCACGGGGCGGTGGGTCTGACGCCGCGCGGCGAGATCGAGGTGGATCATCGCGGCGAGACGTCCCAGCCGGGCATCTTCGGCGCGGGCGATGTGACGACCGTGCCCTACAAGCAGATCGTGGTGGCGATGGGCGAAGGCTCCAAGGCGGGTCTGGCGGCCTTCGACTATATGATCCGCACCGTGCCGGCGCAGGAAGAGGTGGTGGCGGCCTAAACCCCGGGCTTATCTGTGGATTAGGCCTGGCGGCTGGGACTTTGCTTCAGGCCAGCCAGGCCGAAACACAGCAGACCATCAAAAGCAGGGCTATGCCCTCGATGAAAAGGCTGGAAAGGCTTGGGGCGCTGCTTGCGTGTGATCGCTCGATGATCTCCACGGGCGAGGTCTCCTCCCGGCAACGCGCCTGTTGGCCGTCGGAAATTGTCCGCGGGTTCTCCCAGCCCCTGACGTAGTTCTGCTCGTAGTCGCTCATTCACCCGCTCCCCAGACATCAGTCGTCCCATCGACCCAGATGCTGGATGGTGGAGCCTAAAGCGCAGGTGTAGAGATTGGGTTACCGTTGGTTTGCCACGTGCAAGCCGGGCGGCTAACGGTCCATGAAGGCGGCGACGGCGGCGTAGCTGTCGGCGATGTGGTGGGCGCCGCGCGCGACCAGGCGTTCGGCGTGGCCGTCGCGGATATGGCCGCCGGCGGTCAGGCCGATCACGGTCATGCCGGCCGCAACCCCGGCGGTGACGCCCGCCTCGCTGTCCTCGATCACCAGAACGCGGGCCGGATTGACGCCCATGCTGTCGGCGGCGTGCAGGAAGATGTCGGGGTGGGGCTTGCCGCGCTCGACCACCAGGCCGGTGAAGACGGCGCCGTCGAAATGATCGGTCAGGCCGAACAGGTCCAGGCCGACGCCGATCCAGTCGGGGCCGCTGGACGAGGCGATGCAGCGCGCCTCGGACCGGGCGGCGACGAAGTCGATCATGCCGGGGACGGGCTTCAGATGGATCGGCGCGCGGGCGCGGCAGGTGGCGAACCAGGTGGTGTGGAAGTCCTCGGGGCAGGCCCGGCCCAGGGCCGCCTCGACCACGGGCCGGTTGTCGCGCCAGCGCTTGCCCGTATAGGCGGCCAGCACCTCGTCCAGACTGGTGGGCAGGCCGATGGCGGTCAGTTGCTCGGCCATGACGGTGCTGTTCAGCACCTCGCTGTCGGCGACGACGCCGTCGTAGTCGAAGATGATCAGGTCGTAAGTCAATTAATCTCGGCCTCGCCTAAAAACCACCTCGCCAGACAGGTCCCATTCGATCTTCAGTCGGCTTCGCCCTAATCGGTCTGTTGCTGCGGCTTGAAATTGAGAAAACAACCTGTGTGTCTTTGGGTAGTCAACTATCCCTCTGCCTAATAGGTGTCGCAGAAGTTGATTTGCTTGAAATATTTTTAGTTTTGCTGTTTGAGCGTTGCGTTCGTCGAAACTACTAAATGCACGGCCAGATCTATCGATTTCTATCGTTTTAGCGAGCTGAGAGACTTCGTCCTTTAGCCTTCTAACGATGGCCATGTTGTCAATATAAACGTCTAAAATTCCTGGCAAATCAATAAGATTGTTTGCAATATCAGAATTCCTGAAATGACGGGTCAACGCCATTTCTTCGACGGTGAAGCTAATTCGATCTGGATCTGAAGAGAGTGGCTGAACGGCGTTTGCAAGTTCCATTTTATTGGTAACTGAGCTGATAAAGCCTTTGTCTATTTGCTCTTTTATCTGCTGTATATTTGTAAGGGCTCGATTTATTTTAATCATAATCGAAAAGGCCAGTACGGCCTCATGCTCGTCTTGCACTTCCCTTATTTTCTGGTCTGCCGCACGTCGCTCCACGCGTCGAATGCGATGCTGCTCTTGGAAGCTCAACCACTGTAATACACCGCTGATTGAACCCGCGATAAGCGCGCCAGCGAGAGCAGCAAAAAATTCGGTCATGGAGAATACCGTCGCTCCGCAACCTTTGCGGCGTCCCAGAGGCGGTCCATCTCATCCAGCGTCGATTGGTCGGGGGTGCGGCCGTCCTTGGCCAGTTCGGCCTCAATGAAGCCGAAGCGGCGGACGAACTTGGCGTTGGTGGCGCGCAGGGCGTCCTCGGGCTCGACGTCCAGCTTGCGGGCCAGGTTGGCGACGACGAACAGCAGGTCGCCCATCTCCTCGCGCGCCTTGGCCATGTCGCCGGCGGCGATCTCGACGCGCAGTTCCGCCACCTCTTCCGCCAGCTTGTCGAACACCTCGTCGGTCGAGGGCCAGTCGAAGCCGACGCGGCCGGCGCGCCTGGTCAGTTTGGCGGCGCGGGTCAGGGCGGGCAGGCCGACGGGGACGTCGTCGAGGACGCCGGGCTTCTTGCGGTCCTTGCGTTCGGCGGCCTTGATGACCTCCCAGGCGACGGTCTGTTCTTTCGAGGTGCGCTGGGCTTCGTCGCCGAAGACGTGGGGGTGGCGGCGTTCCAGCTTGTCGGCGATGGCGGTGACCACGTCATCGAAGGCGAATAGCCCCTGTTCCTCGGCCATGCGGGCGTGGAAGACGACCTGGAACAGCAGGTCGCCCAGTTCGCCCTTCAGCTCATTCAGGTCGTTGCGCTCGATGGCGTCGGCGACCTCGTAGGCTTCTTCGATCGTATAGGGGGCGATGGTGGCGAAGGTCTGCTCCACGTCCCAGGGGCAGCCGCCGTCCGGATCGCGCAGCCGCTCCATGACGCCCAGCAGGCGGTCGATGGGTCTCACGCCTGAGCCTCCGCGTCGCGGGCGTCCAGGGCCTGGCGGATTTCGTTGTGACGCGCCGCCGTCAGCGGATAGTTCTTCAGCGTCCAACTCGCCAGCACCAGCAGCACGCCGGGGACCAGGATGAAGAGGATCTGGAGCGTGAGCAGGGCCACGTCGCTGTTACCGTCCGGACCGGGAAGGGCGCGGAAGCCGACCCACTGGAGGATCAGATAGGGCACGAGGGCGACGACGTGGCCGATCTTGGTGGTGGCCGAGAGAATGGACAGCATCAGGCCGGTGCGGTCGACGCCGGTCTCGAACCGCTCCTGGTCGCCGGCGTCGGCCATCATGGCGCGGGTCAGGAACAGGCCGGCGGCGTAGGGCAGGCCGGCGATGAACATGACCACCGCGGTCAGGACGAAATTGCCGCCGGGGACCAGGGTGGCCCCGACATAGAGGACCGCCGAGACGATGCTGGCGATGGCCAGGCCCTTGTCCTTGCCGACGCGGGTCGCCAGCCAGGCCCAGAAGGGCGCGCCGCACAGGCCGGCGACGAAGTAGAACAGCATGAACAGCCCGGCCTCGGTATGGTCGTAGCCGCGGATCTGGCCGAAGAAGAAGAACAGCAGCGAGCCGGTGATGCCCGGCGCCACGCCCAGCAGCAGGTCGGCGATCAGCAGTTTCTGCACCACGCGCGTCCGCAGCAGGGCCAGATAGGCGCTGAGGCTGCCGTGCGGCTGAGCGCCGGTGGTGACGGGCTCGGGCACGGCGACCATGGCCAGGCCGATGGTGACCGGCAGGGCGATGACGATGCCCCAGCCCATGATCCGCACGCCGTCGGCATAGGTCCCGATGCCGGTCTGGACCACCACGGTCGGCAGGACCAGGATCAGCACCACCCCGATGATGTTGAACACCTGCCACCAGCCGTAGACGCGGCTGCGCTGATCATACTGGGGCGCGAGAACGGCGGCCCAGCCCAGCTGGCCCAGGGTGCCGATGGAGAAGCCGAGGTAGAGAAACAGCAGCCAGCCGAACAGATAGATCGGCGGCGCGCCCGGCTGAACCACGACGAACATCATCAGGGCCGCCAGCATCAGCATCGGCGTCGAGATCGCCATCCAGGGGCGATAGCGGCCCAAGCGGGTCTTGGTCTTGTCCATGCCCCAGCCGAGGAAGGGATCGAAGACGATGTCGATCAGACGCACGGCCATGAAGACGGTCGCCACCACCCCCAGCTCCAGCCCGACATATGTGGCGTAGAACTCCGGCAGGGTGACGGGCAGGGCGACGCCGAAGGCCGCCAGCGGCAGGCAGGGGCCGGAAAAGGCGGCGAGCACGGCGTTGGAACGACGGGGCGCGGAGGCGGCGGTCATGCAGCGGGTCCGAGGACAGCCCGGATGAGTCGGGCCGACGCAAGATTGCAGGTTTGGGCGCGCGAGCGGAGTCGGATTGTGCGCGCACCTCTCCGCGCGCGAAGGCGCGGGGGAGGACAGGCGGGAGCGTCAGCGGACGCCAGGTGGGGGCGACTCGCTGTTTGACGTCGAGCCGGTCGTCCCTGCCGTCTGAGTCGCCCCCTCCTGATCGCTGCGCGATCTGTCCTCCCCGTCGGCCTTCGCCGACGGGGAGGTGAAGTTCGGTGCTTGCTCAGTGGGCCGGCTTGGGGCTTGCTGTCGCCATGTGGCGATGTCTTCTCGCGTTTCTGACGATCTGGGCGGTCGTGGCCTTCGCCGGCGGGGCGCGTGCGGCGGGGCCGTGCCATACCAACGCCGACGTCTGGGGCGACGAGGCCCTGGTCAACACGGGCTCGGCCTATGGGATGGAATGGTCGCCGTTCGGGGCGACCGAATATGGCTGGATGGCCTATGTCCCGCTGATCCAGCAGGAGCTGCACACCCAATGCGGGCCGGGCACGCCGGTCTTCGCCTCGCAGCTGGCGGGGTTCCAGCAGACCCATGGCCTGGCGCCGACCGGCCTGTTCGACGCCGCGACCTTTCAGGTGTTGCGAGGCCTGTGGCAGGAGCGTCGGCCGTTCGTGATGGCGCGCACCCGCGGCGAATGCCCCGATCCGCCGCCGATCAATCAGCTGGGCTATCTGGTGGCCTCGGAGGAACACGCCGACCGGCTGACCCGCCTTTTGCGACGCGACGTGCTGGACGCCTATCGCCGTCTGGTCGCCGCCGCCCGTGCCGAGGTTCCCGAGGTCGCCGCCGATCCCGAACTGCTCCAGATCTTCTCAGGCTTCCGCGATCCCGAGGCGGACGCCGCGCGCTGCGCCCAGCAGGGCAATTGCGACGGTCTGCGCCGCGCCGTCTGTTCGCCGCACCGGACAGGGACGGCGGTCGATCTGTACGTCGGCCAGGCGCCGGGGTGGGGCGTCGATTCGACCGCGCCGGCCAGCCGCGAACATATGGCGCGGACGGCGACCTATCGCTGGCTGGTGGCCAATGCCGGCCGGTTCGGCTTCGTGCCCTATGTCTATGAGCCGTGGCATTGGGAATATGTGCGGCCGTGGGATCCGGCCTTCGCGCCGTGAACCTGGCCAAGCCGGGCCTGCGACAGGAAAACCGAACCAGAGGACTTGAATGACGGACAGGCTCACGCCAAGTTAGCAACGGTCGTTGTTGCGAATACGGCCCAGTTGTTTAACGGAGCCTCTCCCCATGCCCAAGATTCTCGTCCTCTATCATTCGACCTACGGCCATATCGAAGCCATGGCCGAGGCTGTCGCCGAAGGCGCGCGTCAAGTCGAAGGGGCTGTCGTCGATATCAAGCGCGTACCCGAACTGGTGCCCGAGGAACTGGCCAAGGCGTCCGGCTACAAGCTGGACCAGGCGGCGCCTATCGCCAAGGTCGAGGACCTGGCCAACTATGACGCCATCATCATCGGCGCCGGCACGCGTTTCGGCACCGTCGCCTCGCAGATGCGCAACTTCCTCGACCAGACGGGCGGGCTTTGGTTCAACGGCGCCCTGGTGGGCAAGGTCGGCGGCGCCTTCACCTCGACCGCGAGCCAGCATGGCGGCCAGGAAACGACCTTGATCGGCCTGGTCCAGACCCTGATGCACCACGGACTGATCGTCGTCGGTCTGCCGTATGCCTTCCAAGGCCAGATGAATATGGACGAGATCGTCGGCGGCAGCCCCTATGGCGCCACCACCCTGACGAAGGGCGACGGCTCGCGCATGCCCAGCCAGATCGACCTGGACGGCGCTCGCTTCCAGGGCAAGCATATCGCCGAGATCGCCAAGAAGCAGTTCGGCTGATCCGATGCGTCAGCCCGCCGTCTTCTTCGGTCACGGTTCGCCGATGAACGCCCTGGGCGGTCCCTATGGGGGCGCCTGGCGCGATCTGGGCGAGGCCGTCGGCAAACCCCGTGGCGTGGTGATGATCTCCGCCCACTGGGAGACGCGCGGGCTGGGCGTCACCGCGCAGGAGCGACCCGAAACCATCCATGATTTCGGGAACTTCTCGCGTGAACTTCATGAGTTTCAATATCCCGCGCCCGGCTCGCCCGCACTGGCGGCGCGGGTCGCGGCGCTGACCGGGGCGGTGCAGACGACGCAATGGGGCCTGGATCACGGGACCTGGTCGGTGCTGTGCCATGTCTGGCCGGACGCCGATGTGCCGGTGGTGCAGCTGTCGCTGAACCGGGAGCTGACGGCGCGCCAGCATTACGAACTGGCCAAGGCTCTGCGGCCGCTGCGGGACGAGGGGATCGTCATCGCCGGCTCGGGCGATTTCGTCCACAATCTGCGGACCTGGAAGCGGGAGGTGGGGGCCGAGCCCTATGCCTGGGCGACCGGGTTCAACGAGGCGGTAAAGGCGGCGTTCCGGGGCGGGGACCACGAGGCCCTGATCGACTGGGGCGGGTTGGCCGAGGACGCGCAACTGAGCGTGCCGACCGACGAACACTATCTGCCGGTGCTGTATATCGCCGCCCAGCAGGCGCCGGGCGAACCGGTGAGCTTCTTCAATGACACCATCGAGGGCGGCTCGATCTCGATGACGGGGGTCAGGGTCGGGTAATTTCACCTCTCCGTCGGCGAAGGCCGACGGGGAGGACAGGCGCGCTCTGCGCGCCAGGTGGGGGCGACTCGGCGCCAAGCTTGAGTTGTGCAATGCTCTCGTCATGGCTGACGGCTTGAGCTTCACCCGTGCAAAGGCGTTTCGGAAGGCTTTGACGCCGCCGGAGTTTCGGCTGTGGCAGGCGCTGCGTCGAAACAGCCTCGGCAAGTGCAAATTCCGCCGTCAGCATCCGATAGGGCCTTACATCCTCGACTTCTATTGCGCGGCGGCGAGGCTGGCCGTCGAGGTCGATGGCGCGGTCCATAACGAGCCGGCGCAGGTTACGCATGATCGTCGGCGAACCGCTTGGCTTCATGGACGTGGCGTTCGTGTCGTGCGGTTAAGCGCATTGAGCGTGATGCGGGATCAGGCGGCTGTGGTCGATTTTATCTATGATTTGGTGCGAGCACGTTTGGCGGCGGAGTCGCCCCCTCCTGACCGCTGACGCGGTCTGTCCTCCCCGTTCGCCTTCGCGAACGGAGAGGTGAAAAATCAGGCGCTTTCGACCATCTTCTGGATCGTCACATAGTCGGTCTTGCCGGTGCCCAGGACGGGGACTTCGGCGACCTTGACGATCTTCTTGGGGACGATCAGTTCGGGTGCGCCGTTGGCGCGGGCCCACTCGGCCAGAGGGGCGACTTCGGCCTCGGCGTGGTCGGTGACCAGGACCAGTTTTTCGCCCTTGCGGGTGTCGGGGATGGAGACGACAGCGTGGCGTTGGTCGGGCCAGACCGCGCCGGCGATGCCCTCGACCGCCGTCAGGGAGACCATTTCGCCGCCGATCTTGGCGAAACGTTTAGCGCGGCCCTTGATGGTGATGTAGCCCTCGGCGTCGATATCGACGATGTCGCCGGTGTCCAGCCAGTCGTTCTCGACGGGCGACCATTCAAGCGGCTCGGCCGAGGTGACATAGCCGCTCATCACATTGGGGCCGCGCAGATACAGGCGGCCGCCGTCGGAGATGCCTTCGACCGGCTCCAGCTTCCAGTCCATGCCGGGCAGGATCTGGCCGACCGTGCCGGGGGCGTTGCGATGCGGGTGGTTGACGGCCACGACCGGCGAGGCCTCGGTCGCGCCATAGCCTTCCAGCAGTTCGACGCCGCCGAACTTGGTGTTGAACAGGTTGCGGGTTTCTTCGCGCACCTTTTCGGCGCCGGCGACCGCGAACTTCAGGGTGGCGAAATCGTCCGCCTCGGCGACGCGGCCGTACTGGTTCAGGAAGGTGTCGGTCGCGAACAGGATCGAGGCCTTCACCTGGGGCAGCAGGTCGGTGATCTGTTTCGCGTGCAGCGGCGACGGATACTGGAAGGCCTTCAAGCCCTGAAGCAGGGGCAGGATGACCCCGCCGGTCAGGCCGAAACAGTGGAAGGTGGGCAGGGGATTGAACATCACCCATTCCGGCAGGAGGTCGATATGGGCCGCGACCTGGCGGGCGTTGGCGACCAGGTTCTTCTGGCTCAGCACCACGCCCTTGGGGGTGCCGAAACTGCCCGAAGTGAACAGGACGACGCCCGGCGAGTCCGGATCGGTCTTGACGCGGAACCGCTTGGGCACGGCGCCGGCGGCGAGGCCGTACAGCTTGTCGGCCAGGCCGATGGTCTTGCGCACGTCGTCCAGCCAGACGACTTCGGCCACCGTTTGCAGCTCCGCGATCAGGTCGTCGAGCTTGGCCTGGTCGATGAAGCGTTTGGCGGTCAGGACCTTCTTGACGCCCGAGGCCTTGATCGCGGCCTTCAGATTGGCTTCACCGGCGGTGAAGTTCAGCATGACCGGCACGCGCCCGTGAGCGTGCAGGCCGAAGAAGGTGACCACGACGCCCATGGACGAGGGCAGCAGGATGGCGACCCGCTCGCCCAGCGCCGTCATGTTGGCGATCTTGCGTCCCAGCACGAAGGCGGCGCGGATCAGGCCTGTATAGGTGAGGGGGTGGCGATCCTGGTCCTCAAGGATTTCCTTGTCCCCGAACCGGGCGCGCGCGTCGATCAGCGCGTCGATCAGCGAGGTGTCGTACAGCGAGGGATCCAGGGCCTGGCGCAAACGCGTCTCCTGCGGAGGGCGCGAGGGGCCCTCTCTGTTGTCGGGCGTTCGTCAATAATGACGCAACGACGTCTTGAAAAGATGCGTAACGCGGCGTGAGTTCCCAAGCCCGCCCTGGGGCGAGCCATCATCTGTAACCGGCCGTGGCTTGCCATTGCGCGTCGGAAGGCCGAAATACCGGCCATGGTCACACTGATCGACACCCTTCAGCGCAAGCCGTCGGAGCTGCGCCACCCGGAAAAACAGAACCGTCCGGAGTCGGTCGTTCTGAAAAAGCCCGACTGGCTGCGGGTCAAGGCGCCCGGTTCGGGCCAGTACAACAACACCAAGGACATCGTCCGGTCCAAGGGGCTGCACACGGTCTGTGAAGAGGCGGCCTGCCCGAACATCGGTGAGTGCTGGAGCCAGAAGCACGCCACCCTGATGATCATGGGCGACACCTGCACGCGGGCCTGCGCCTTCTGCAACGTCAAGACGGGCCTGCCCCAGCCGCTGGACCCGGAAGAGCCGGGCAAGGTCGGGCTGGCTGTCCAGCAGATGGGCCTGAACCATGTGGTGATCACCTCGGTCGACCGCGATGATGTCGCGGACGGCGGCGCGGCCCATTTCGCCGAGGTGGTGCGCCAGGTGCGCCTCCAGGCGCCGAACACGACCATCGAGATTCTGACGCCCGACTTCCTGCGCAAGGACGGGGCGGCGGCGGTGATGATCGACGCCAAGCCCGACGTCTTCAACCACAACCTTGAGACCGTTCCGCGCCTGTATCTGAAGATCCGGCCGGGCGCGCGCTACTTCCACTCCTTACGTCTGCTGCAAATGGTCAAGGAGCGTGACCCCGAGCAGTTTACCAAGTCCGGCATCATGGTCGGTCTGGGCGAGACCAAGGAAGAGGTCATGCAGGTGATGGACGACATGCGGTCCGCCGGCGTCGACTTCATCACCATCGGCCAGTACTTGCAGCCGACGCGCAAACACGCCGCCATCGACCGGTTCGTCACGCCGGAAGAGTTCAAGGCCTATGAGGCGATCGCCCGGGCCAAGGGCTTCCTGATGGTGTCGTCTTCGCCGCTGACGCGTTCGTCGCACCATGCCGGCGACGACTTCGCCCGGCTGAAGGCCGCGCGCGAGGCGCAGCTGCGCCGCTAAAGTTTCGAATGGCCGTCCACCGCGTAACGCGCATTCTTCCCTATGCGCCCGAACAGCTTGCCGATCTTGTCGCCGACGTGCGCGCCTATCCCGACTTCGTGCCCTGGGTCACGTCGATGCGGGTCTGGAACGAACGCGCCGAGGGCGAGGGCGTCACCGTGCTGGACGCCGAGGCGGGCGTGGGCTTCTCCTTCCTGAAGGAACGGTTCTCGACCTGGGTCCGGCATGACCGCAATGCGCCCAAGGTGGAGGTCGGCCTGCTGCGCGGGCCGTTCAAGCATCTGAAGAACCGGTGGGAGTTCTTCCCGCATCCCGATGGCGCGCGGCTGGAGTTCATGATCGACTTCGCCTTCAAGTCGCGGATGCTGGATATGATGCTGTCGGCGAACTTCGACCGGGCGGTTGAAAAGCTGATCGGCTGTTTCGAAGCCGAGGCGAAGCGGAGGTACGGCGGCCGATGAGTTTCGATTTCGACGCGACCGTCGTGGGCGCCGGGGCCGTGGGCCTGGCCTGCGGTCGGGCGTTGTCGAAACGGGGCCTGACGGTGCTGGTGCTGGAGAAGGAAGGCCACATCGGCCAGGGCGTCTCGTCGCGCAATTCCGAGGTCATTCACGGCGGCCTCTATTATCCGACCGGATCGCTGAAGGCGCGCTTCTGCGTCGAGGGGCGGCGGGCGCTCTATGACTTCCTGGCCAGTCACAAGATCGATCACTGGAAGTGCGGCAAGCTGGTCGTGGCGACGCAGGAGGCCGAGGTCGAGCGGATCGAGGCCATCTTCGAACAGGCGACGGCCAACGGGGTCGAGGGACTGGCGCACCTGACCGGCGCCCAGGCGCGGGCGCTGGAGCCCGAGCTGAACGCTCACGCCGCCATCCTGTCGCCTGAGAGCGGCCTGTTCGACAGCCACGGCTATATGCTGGCCCTCCAGGGCGAGATCGAGGATGCGGGCGGATCGGTCGTGGTTTCGGCCCCGTTCGAGGGGGCGGAGCCCCTGCCGGGCGGCGGCTTCACGATTCGCGTGGGCGGGGAGGGGGCGATGGAGGTCTCCAGCCGCCTGCTGGTCACGGCGGCCGGCCTGTCCGCGCAAGCCGTGGCGGGCGCCATCGAGGGCTATCCAGCCGGCGACATTCCGGCGGGGCATTTCGGCAAGGGGATCTATTTCCGCCTGGTCGGCAAGGCGCCGTTCGACCGGTTGATCTATCCGCCGCCCATTCCCGGCGCCCTGGGCACCCATTACCGCAAGGACCTGGGCGGGCAGGCGGTGTTCGGTCCCGACCTGGCCTATGTGGAGACGGAAGACTATTCGGTCGATCCGGCCAAGGCGGAGGTGTTCGCCGCCTATATCCGCCGCTTCTGGCCCGGCCTGCCCGACGGTGCCCTGACGCCCGACTACGCCGGGATCCGGCCCAAGCTGCATGGTCCGGGCGAGCCGCAGCCGGACTTTCAGCTGCGCGGCGTCGAACATCACGGGATCGAAGGGCTGATGGCCCTTTTCGGTATCGAAAGCCCCGGCCTGACCAGTTCGCTGGCCATCGGCGAGGCGGTGGCAGAGGCCTTGTCTGAAACGCCTTGAAATCGTCGTGCGGTTCATGCATAAGCCGCGCCTCGCGTGGCGGCTCTGTTGGGGCCGCCGCTATTGTTTTCGCGCTTGATCAGGCTTCGGCTCTGGGCGGCGCCCGACTTAGAAGATTGAGACGGACATGGCCGTTCCGAAGCGGAAAGTATCCCCCTCGCGTCGCAACATGCGCCGCGCCCACGACGCCCTGAGCTCGAACGTCTATGTCGAGGACAAGGACACCGGCGAGCTGAAGCGCCCGCACCACATCGACCTGAAGACCGGCACCTATCGCGGTCGCCAGGTCATCACGCCGAAGGAAGACTAGTCTTCTAAAGGCCTTCCGGCTCGCCCGGACGAAGTTATTTACGGCGCGCGGTGATCCGCGCGCCGTTTTCGTGCGTTCAGTGCGGCGAAGCTTGCTGGAGACTTCGCCCCATGATTCGTTTCGCCGCCGTCAGCGCCGTTGCGCTGCTTACGCTCGCCGCCTGTGAACGCCGTGACGACCCGGTCGCTGAGCCTCCAGCGGCCACCGCCAACCGACCGACGGAAACTGCGCCTGCGCCGGTCGATGCGACCGTCCTGATAGGTGAAGGCCTGGGGCCGGCGCGAATCGGCATGACGCGCGCCGAGCTGGTGCAGGTTTGGGGCGAGGATTCGCAGCCAGACGCCGTCGGCGGGGCCGATCCGGAGACCTGCGACGAGTTTCATCCGGTCAATGCGCCGGCGGATGTCATGGTCATGATCCAGAACGGGGTGCTGACCCGCATAACCGCTGCGCGCGGCGCGACGACCAGGACGGATCGCGGGTTCGGCGTCGGCGACACGGGAATGGCGATCAAACAGGCCTATGGCGGCGCCGTCTTCGCGCAGCCGCACAAGTACTGGCCGGCGCCGGCGGAGGATCTGTTCGTCTGGTCCCTTGGCGGATCGACCGCCTATGTGACCGATCCCGCCGCACGCGGCATCCGCTACGAAGTCGGCACGGACGGGAAGGTGACCATGGTCCACGCCGGCGATCCTTCGATTCAACTGGTCGAGGGTTGTTCCTGACGGCGGGCGGCGAAGCAGGCATTGGCGATTCGCGGGGAGACGGCTAAACCCCTCGGACCTGTTTTCCGCCTGAGCCAAAGAGCCGAGCCATGACCGACATCGCCGACATCGTCGCCCGCCAGATCCTCGACAGCCGGGGCAATCCGACGGTGGAAGTCGATGTGATCCTGGATGACGGCTCGTTCGGCCGCGCCGCCGTGCCGTCGGGCGCCTCGACCGGCGCCCACGAAGCGGTCGAACTGCGCGACGGCGATAAGGATCTGTGGGGCGGCAAGGGCGTGCAGAAGGCGGTGGACGCCGTCAACGGCGAGATCTTCGACGCCCTGTCCGGCATGGACGCCGAGGACCAGCGTCGTCTGGACGAGGCGATGATCGACCTGGACGGCACGCCTAACAAGGGTCGCCTGGGCGCCAACGCCATCCTGGGCGTGTCCCTGGCGGCGGCCAAGGCCAGCGCCATCTCGGCCGGCCTGCCGCTGCACCGCTATATCGGCGGCGTCTCGGCCCGCGTCCTGCCGACGCCGATGATGAACATCATCAACGGCGGCGCCCATGCCGATAATCCGATCGACATCCAGGAGTTCATGATCCTGCCGACCGGCGCCGAGACCTTCACCGACGCCCTGCGTATGGGCACGGAAATCTTCCACGCGCTGAAGAAGCAGCTGAAGGACGCCGGCCATAACACCAACGTCGGCGACGAGGGCGGCTTCGCCCCGAACCTGGCCTCGGCCGAAGAAGCCCTGAGCTTCATCACCAAGGCGGGCCAGGCGGCCGGCTATCTGGCCGGTGAGGACTTCCACCTGGGGCTGGACGTCGCCTCGACCGAGTTCTTCAAGGACGGCAAATACGTCATGGCGGGCGAGGGCAAGACCGTCGACGCCGAGGGCATGGCCGCCTATCTGGTCGATCTGTGCGAGCGCTTCCCGATCGTCTCGATCGAGGACGGCATGGCCGAGGATGATTTCGACGGCTGGCGCCTGCTGACCGAGCGGCTCGGCGACCGGGTCCAACTGGTCGGCGACGACCTGTTCGTGACCAATCCCGCGCGTCTGGCCGCCGGCATCGGCGAAGGCCTGGCCAACTCCATCCTGATCAAGGTCAACCAGATCGGCACCCTGTCCGAGACCCTGGACGCCGTCGATATGGCCCACCGCGCCGGCTATACCGCCGTGATGAGCCACCGCTCGGGCGAGACCGAGGATTCGACCATCGCCGACCTGGCCGTCGCCACCAACTGTGGACAGATCAAGACCGGCTCGCTGGCTCGCTCGGACCGGGTGGCGAAGTACAATCAGCTGCTGCGCCTCGAGGAGATGCTGGGCGACCAGGCCGTCTATTTCGGCGACGGCATGCTGCTGCGCTAAACCCGTGAATTGTCGGCGAAGAATCAGTGTTCTTTGCCGACTTTCTTACGGTCAAGCTACATTTTATTAGGCATTTTCGGGCACGGTTCCTGAGCTGTGTTTTTCGCGCTCAGAAGGAGCGTTTGTCGTGCCCGAACGGATGAAGCCGTACCGCCTTTCCATCGCCCTGCTGCTGTTGCTCGCCTATCTCGGCGTGCAGGCTCTGACGGGCGAGCGAGGCCTGCTGAGCGGATCTTCGCGCGACGCCCTGATGGGGCGTCGTGAGGATCAGCTCGCCCACCTGACCGAACAACGGCGGGACCTGGAGACGCGGGTCCGCTATCTGCGCACTGACAGCCTGTCTAAGGATTTGCTGGAGGAGCGCGCGCGCGCCGTTCTCGGCTTTTCCGACCCGCGGGACTATGTGATCCGCGTTCAGCCCCAGCCTGTTCAAGGGTGAAAACCCTCGCCACTTGAACTATTGTTACAGCCGAGCCCGGACCCCTTTGCGTTTCGGGAAGGAAGGCTGCTAAAGCCCCCTTCCGTAACGATAAGAAGGCGTCGCTCCCCGGCGCCTAGCCGGGAGATACCGGATGGCGAAAGCCTCAGCCAAAGCCGTTCAGACCACTGCGCCTGACAAGCTTTCAAATACGCCTTCGGCGTCCAAGGAGGACCTCCTCCGCTTTTACCGCGAGATGGTTCTCATCCGTCGCTTCGAGGAGCGTGCGGGCCAACTCTATGGCATGGGTCTGATCGGGGGCTTCTGCCACCTGTATATCGGCCAGGAAGCCGTGGCCGTCGGCGTTCAAGAGAGCGTCAAGCAGGGCCACGACAAGATCATCACGGGCTACCGTGACCACGGCCACATGCTGGCCGCCGGCATGGATCCCAAGGAAGTCATGGCCGAACTGACCGGCCGCATCGGCGGTTCGTCGCGCGGCAAGGGCGGGTCGATGCACATGTTCGACGTGCCGACCGGCTTCTATGGCGGCCACGGCATCGTCGGCGCCCAGGTGTCGCTGGGCACCGGCCTGGCCTTCGCCGGCAAGTACCGCGGCGATGATTCGGTGGCCTTCGTCTATTTCGGCGACGGCGCCTCGAACCAGGGTCAGGTCTACGAGAGCTTCAACATGGCTCAGCTGTGGAAGCTGCCGGCCATCTACATCATCGAGAACAACCAGTACGCCATGGGCACGAGCATCGAACGCTCGTCGTCCACGACCCAGCTCAGCCAACGCGGCGCCAGCTTCGGCATTCCGGGCGAGCAGGTGGACGGCATGGATGTTCTGGCCGTGCGTGACGCGGTCAAGAAGGCCGTCGATCGCGCCCGCGCCGGCGAGGGCCCGTACATTCTCGAGGTCAAGACCTACCGCTATCGCGGTCACTCGATGTCCGATCCGGCCAAATACCGGACCAAGGAAGAGGTGGACGAGGTCAAGAAGACCCGCGACCCAATCGACCACATCAAGACCCTGCTGGCCGCCGCCAATGCGACGGAAGACGAGCTGAAGGCCATCGACAACGAGATCAAGGCCATCGTCGCCGAGGCCGTTCAATTCGCCCAAGAAAGCCCGGAGCCCGATCCGTCCGAGCTCTATACCGACGTCTACGTGGAGGCCTGATCCGTGACCGACATCCTCATGCCGGCGCTGTCCCCCACGATGGAAGAGGGCACGCTGACCAAATGGCACATCAAGGCAGGCGACAACGTGTCGGCCGGCCAGGTGATCGCCGAGATCGAAACCGACAAGGCCACGATGGAAGTCGAGGCCGTGGATGAAGGCGAAGTGCTGGAAATCCTGGTCGCCGAGGGCTCGGAGAACGTGAAGGTCAATACGCCCATCGCGCGTCTGGCCGGTGAAGACGGCGCAGCTGCGCCCGCGCCTAAGGCCGAGGCCGATACGCCCAAGGCGACCGCCGAAGGCAAGACCGGCGATCCCGAGAAGGCCCCGACCCAGACCTCGACCCCCAAGGTCGAACTGCGCGATCCGGAAATTCCGGCCGACGCCAAGCTGGTGAAGACGACCATCCGCGACGCCCTGCGCGACGCCATGGCCGAAGAGATGCGCCGCGACGACAAGGTCTTCCTGATCGGCGAGGAAGTCGCCCAGTATCAGGGCGCCTACAAGGTCAGCCGCGAACTGCTGCAGGAGTTCGGCGACCAGCGCGTCGTGGACACCCCGATCACCGAGCACGGCTTCGCCGGCCTGGGCGTCGGCGCGGCCATGGCGGGCCTGAAGCCCATCGTCGAGTTCATGACGTTCAACTTCGCCATGCAGGCGATCGACCACATCATCAACTCGGCCGCCAAGACCCTGTATATGTCGGGCGGTCAGATCCGCGCGCCCATCGTCTTCCGCGGGCCGAACGGCGCCGCCTCGCGCGTCGGCGCCCAGCACAGCCAGGACTATTCGGCCTGGTACGCCCAGGTTCCGGGCCTGAAGGTCATTGCGCCCTATGACGCGGCCGACGCCAAAGGCCTGCTGAAGGCTGCGATCCGCGATCCGAACCCGGTCGTCTTCCTCGAACACGAGATGATGTACGGCCTCGAGTTCGACGTGCCCGAGATCGAGGACTATGTCGTGCCGATCGGCAAGGCCAAGGTCCGTCGCGAAGGCAAGGACGTCACCATCACGGCGCACAGCCGCATGGTCGGCTTCGCCCTCCAAGCCGCCGAGAAACTGGCCGAGGAAGGCATCGAGTGCGAGGTGGTCGACTTGCGCACCCTGCGTCCGCTGGACAGCGAGACCATCATCGAGAGCGTCAAGAAGACCAGCCGTCTGGTCTCGGCCGAAGAGGGCTGGGGTCCGATGGGCGTCGGCGCCGAGGTCGTGGCCCGCGTCATCGAACACGCCTTCGACTATCTGGATGCGCCGCCGCTCCGGGTGCACCAGGAAGACGTGCCGCTGCCCTACGCCGCCAATCTGGAAGCCCTGTCGCTGCCGGGCGTGGACAAGATCATCGCGGCCGTGAAGCAGGTGATGGCATGAGCCTGGACGAGAAGGCGCTCGCCATCCCGGAACAGCTGAGCCAGGTCGATCCCGCCCAGGTCACCGAACTGGCGCGGATCTGGTGGGGCGGAACCACGCCCCATATGAACATCCGCCCGGCGCTTAACGAACCGCGCCACATGGGAACGGTTCTGGCCGAGTGCGCCTGGCACTTCTCCAACGCCTACGCCCAGATGGCGGGTCTGGACCAGAAGGAGGCCTTCAAGGCCATCTGCGACGGCTGGACCGACGCCCACGCCCGCGCCGCCCTGACCGAGAAGGAAGTTGCTCAATGACCGACATCCTGATGCCCGCCCTGTCTCCGACCATGGAAGAGGGCGTTCTGGCCAAGTGGCACGTCAAGGTGGGCGACGTCGTCTCCGCCGGGGACGTCATCGCCGAGATCGAAACCGACAAGGCCACGATGGAAGTCGAGGCCGTGGACGAGGGCGAGATCACTGACATTCTGGTCGCCGAGGGCACGGAAGGCGTGAAGGTCAACACCCCCATCGCCCGCCTGAAGGACGAGGGCGGGGCGGCTGCGCCCCAGAAGGCCGAAAAGCCGGCCGCCAAGGCTGAGGAGGCCCCGAAGGCCGCACCGGCCGCCGTCGAGGCGCCCAAGGCGTCCGCACCGGTCGCTCCGGCTCCGGCCGCCCCGAAGTCGGACAATGGCGACCGCATCTTCTCGTCGCCCCTGGCCCGTCGGATCGCGGCCCAGAACGGCGTCGATCTGAAGTCGGTCAAGGGCACCGGCCCGCACGGCCGGATTGTCAGACGCGACGTCGAAGCCGCCGGCAAGGGCGCCGCTCAACCGGTCGCCGCCGCTGCAACCTCGGGCATTGCACCGCGTCAGGTGCAGTCGCTGGCCCAGATGGGTATTCCGGACGGCAGCTACGACCTGATCCCGCTGGACGGGATGAAGAAGGCCGTCGCGCGTCGCATGGTCGACAGCATCCAGAACGTGCCGCACTTCCCGCTGTTCATCGACTGCGAGATCGACCAGCTGATGGCCGTCCGCGCCAAGGTGAACAAGCTGCTGGAGCCGCAAGGCATCAAGGTGTCGGTCAATGACTTCGTCATCAAGGCCGCGGCCCTGGCGCTGAAGATGGTGCCGGAAGCGAACGCCTCCTACACCCCCGAAGGCATCGCCATGCACCACAACGCCGACGTCTCGATGGCGGTGGCGATCGACGGCGGCCTGATCACCCCGATCATCAAGAAGGCCGAGACCAAGGGCCTGGCGCAGATCGCGACCGAGTCCAAGGACCTGGCCAAGCGCGCCCGCGAACGCAAGCTGAAGCCCGAAGAGTTCCAGGGCGGCACCTTCTCGGTGTCCAACCTGGGCATGTTCGGCATCAAGCAGTTCACCTCGATCATCAATGAGCCCCAGGGCTGTATCATGAGCGTGGGCGCGGGCGAGCAGCGCGCGGTCGTCAAGAACGGCGAGGTCGTGCCGGCCACGGTCATGACCGTGACCCTGACCTGCGATCACCGCGTGGTGGACGGCGCGACCGGCGCCCGCTTCCTGCAGGCGTTCAAACCGCTGATCGAAGATCCCGTCGCGATGCTGGCGTAAGGGGAGGGTGAGGTCATGACCTCGGTCTATGACTTCTCCGCCCGCGCCATCGACGGCACGGAGGTTTCGCTGGACCGTTTTCGCGGTCAGGCGCTGCTGATCGTCAATACGGCGTCCAAGTGCGGTTTCACCGGCCAGTATGACGGGCTGGAGAAGCTGCACCGGACGTTCGCCGACCGGCCGTTCGAGGTGCTGGGCTTTCCCTGCAACCAGTTCGGCGACCAGGAGCCGGGACGGGCGGCGGAGATCGCCGCCTTCTGCGCCACCAGTTTCGACGTGACCTTTCCCTTGTTCGACAAGGTGGAGGTCAATGGGCCGAACCGGCATCCGCTCTATGCCTGGCTGACCAGGCAGAAGCGCGGTTTCTTCGGCTCCAAATCCATCAAGTGGAACTTCACCAAGTTCCTGACCGACCGCGAGGGCAGGGTGGTCGCCCGCTATGCCCCGCAGACAGAACCCGAGGCCATCAAGGCCGACATCGAGAAGTTGATCTGATCATGGCTGCTGAATTCGATCTCGTCGTCATCGGCTCGGGCCCCGGCGGTTACGTCGCGGCCATCCGCGCCAGCCAACTGGGCCAGAAGGTCGCCATCGTCGAGCGCGAGAACCTGGGCGGCATCTGCCTGAACTGGGGCTGTATCCCGACCAAGGCCCTGCTGAAATCGGGCGAGAAGTTCGAGAGCCTGAGCCATCTGAAGGACTACGGTCTGTCGGCCGCCGGCGCGTCGTTCGACTTCGACGCCATCATCCAGCGCTCGCGCGGCGTCGCGGCGACGATGAACAAGGGCGTCGCCTTCTTGATGAAGAAGAACAAGATCGAGGTCATCGAAGGCACGGCCAAGCTGGAAAAAGGCGCTGCGGCGCCCAAGGTGGTCATCGCGCTGAAGGCCGGCGGTTCGCGCACGGTCGAGGCCAAGGCGGTCATGCTGGCCGTCGGGGCGCGGGCGCGCGCCCTGCCGCAGATCGGCCTGGAGGCTGACGGCGACAAGATCTGGGCCTATCGCGACGCCCTGGCGCCGAAGAAACTGCCCAAGTCCTTCGTGGTCATCGGCTCGGGCGCCATCGGCATCGAGTTCGCCAGCTTCTATCGCGCCCTGGGCGCCGAGGTGACGGTCGTCGAGGCGGTCGAGCGCATCATGCCGGTCGAGGACGAGGAGGTCTCCAAGGCCGCCCAGAAGTCGTTCGAGAAGCGCGGCTTCAAGTTCAAGCTCGGGGCCAAGGTGACCAAGGTCTCCAAGACCGGCGCCGGCGTGAAGGTGGACATCGAGGTCGGCGGCAAGGCCGAGGCGCTGGAGGCCGAGGTCTGCATCTCGGCCGTCGGCATCACCGCCAACACCGACGGCATCGGCCTGGAGGCGCTGGGCGTCGAACTGGACCGCGGCCACATCAAGACCGACGGCCACTGCCAGACCAACGTCAAGGGCCTGTTCGCCATCGGCGACTGCGCCGGGGCGCCCTGGCTGGCGCACAAGGCCTCGCACGAGGGCATTCACGCCGCCGAATATATCGCTGGCTACAAGACCCCGAACGTCCATTCGCCCATCGCCGGCTGCACCTACGCCCAGCCGCAGGTCGCCTCGGTCGGCGTCACCGAACAGGCCGCCCGCGCCGAGAAGCGCGAGGTCAAGATCGGCCGTTTCCCGTTCCGCGTGAACGGCAAGGCCGTGGCCGCCGGCGAGATCGACGGCTTCGTCAAGGTGATCTTCGACGCCAAGACCGGCGCCCTGATTGGCGCCCATATGATCGGCCACGAAGTGACCGAGATGATCCAGGGCTATGTCACCGCCATCACCATGGAGGCGACGGAAGAAGACATCCACGGCATCGTCTATCCGCACCCGACCATGTCGGAAGCCATGCACGAGGCGGCGCTGGACGCCTACGGGCGGGTGCTGCACATCTGATGCCGTCCGTCGTCTACGCGCTTCGGCGAGACGAGGTCTGGCATTGGTACAAGAAGGCGTGGTTGCGGAGTCTTTGGCCCTTCCACGTCTTTGTGCTGATCATGCCTCTCGGCTTGATCTGCCTGTTGCGTCAAGAAGTAGGCTTCTCGTCCGTCGTTGAAGGTCTGCTGTTTGGCCTTCTGGCTTGCGGTTTCGTGGTGGCTTACCCTCAACTGAGGTATAGATCAGACACGCGGACGCTTGTGCTTGACGATCGTGGCATCCGTGCCGTTCGGGGCAAAACAGATTATTTTGTCGAGTGGGCCAAGATTGCGCGGCTGGATGACGACGGGGGCTATCTGATCATTACTGAGCGTAAACGGAACGCCTTCATTGTTCCCGCACGAGCATTTGCTTCTAAGCGCGAGCAACTGGCGTTTCGCACGTTCGCGGACGCTCGGATTTCTCAGGATTAGTCAGCGCTTCTTGCCCAGCTCCGCCGCGATGTCCTTGGTCATGCGGCCGACCTTGCGGTGGGCTGCGGTGATCTGGTCCTTGGTTACGCCCCAGCGCTTCATCCAGTATTCGACCGACTGACGCTCGGTCAGGTCGATGCGGTCCTTGTCGATGAAGCCGCGCTTGTCCTTGAGACCGGCCATGGTCGGCTCCTGTGAAGGTTCTGACCGTTGCCGGTCGCTGGGGCCTTCTTAGCCCCGTCCGTCTCGACGGAACAGGCGGTTCAGGCCTCCGGTAAGATCCCCGTTTCGAAGAAGGCGTCCAGGCGGGCCTCCCAAGGGGCAGTGTCCAGGCCCTGTGCGGCGATCCAGGCGTCGTCGAAATAGGTGGAGGCGTAGCGGTCGCCGTGGTCGCACAGGATGGACACGATTGATCCGCACTCGCCTGCGCGCGCCATTTCCTGGGCCAGTTGGACGCAGGCCCACAGGTTGGTGCCGGTCGATCCGCCGCAGGGGCGACCCAGGCGCCGGCTGAGGACGCGTGTTGCGGCGATGGAGGCCGCGTCGGGCACGACGATCATCCGATCCACCACGTTGGGGATGAAGGAGGGTTCGACTCGCGCGCGACCGATGCCCTCGATCAGCGACGGCCGGTCAAGGCTGGTCTGAACCGTCGCATCGGCCCAGTGCCGGTGAAAGACGGAGGCTTCCGGGTCGGCGACGCAGATCCGGGTGTCGTGGCGGTTGAAGCGGGCGAACCGGCCGATGGTCGCCGAGGTGCCGCCGGTGCCCGCGCCGCACACGATCCAGCGCGGGACGGGGCAGGGCTCGCGTCGCATCTGGGTGAAGATGGATTCGGCGATATTGTTGTTGCCGCGCCAGTCCGTCGCCCGTTCGGCATAGGTGAACTGGTCCATGTAGTGGCCGCCCAGCTCGTCGGCGAGCCGCTGACTTTCCGAATAGGCCTGGCCCGGGACGTCCACGAAATGGCAGCGGCCGCCGTAGAATTCGATCGCGGCGATCTTCTCCTGGGCGGTGGAGCGCGGCACCACGGCGATGAAGGGCAGGTTCAGCATCCGGGCGAAATAGGCTTCGGACACGGCGGTCGAGCCGCTGGACGCCTCGACAATGGTCATGCCCTCGCCGATCCAGCCGTTGCTGAGGGCGTAGAGGAACAGCGACCGGGCCAGCCTGTGCTTCAGGCTGCCGGTCGGGTGGCTGGATTCGTCCTTCAGATACAGGGCGATGTCCGACAGGGCCGGCATGTCCACCGGGATCAGATGGGTGTCGGCCGAGCGGTTGTAGTCCGCCTCGATCCGCCGCATGGCCCAGCTCAGCCAGGCGCGATCGACGGTAGGGCGGGCAGGGGCGGACATGGCGGACTCGGTCGTAGACGGGAAGGCGATGGCTTAGGCCAAAGCTTGGCCGCGGCAAAGGCGGATGAGGCCCGGCGCGTGGGTTTGGACCCGTTTACTCCGCCTTCTCCACGAAACTGTCGATGACCCGTTTCTCGCCCGCCTTTTCGAAATCGACCAGCAGTTTATTGCCTTCGATGACGCGGACGTGGCCGTAGCCGAACTTCTGGTGGAAGACGCGTTCGCCCTTTTTCCAGCCGGAGCCGGACTTGGGATCGGCGGTGGCGATCAGGCGGCCGTCGCCCTCGATCACGGCCTTGCGGGCGGGGATCTTGTTCGGGGTCTGGGCGGCGGTGAAGCTTTGGGCGCGTTTCCAGCCGGGGGAGGAATAGCCGCTGCCGAAGCTGGGCGCGTCGTCCCAGCGGCTCTTGGCCTCCTTCATGCCCGTCGAGGCGCCGTAGTAGCCGGTGTCGGATTGCGGATCGACGTGGGCGATGGGCAGTTCGTCGACGAAGCGGCTGGGCAGTTGCGAGGTCCAACGGCCATAGACGAGGCGGTTGGCGGCGAAGGAGATGCGGGCGTCCTGTTTGGCGCGGGTGACGCCGACATAGGCCAGGCGGCGTTCCTCCTCGAGGCCCTTTTCGCCCTTTTCGTCGATGCTGCGCTGGCTGGGGAAGACGCCTTCCTCCCAGCCGGGCAGGAAGACCAGCGGGAACTCCAGCCCCTTGGCGCCGTGCAGGGTCATGATCTGCACCGCCCCGTCGCCGTTCGGATCGTCGCTGGTCGCGCGCTCCAGATCCATGACCAGGGAGACGTGTTCCAGATAGGCCTGCAGCGTCTCGAACTGCTGCATCGACTGGGTCAGTTCCTTCAGGTTGTCCAACCGGGTCTGACCGCTGGTCCGGTCGGCCTTCTGCATGTCGGTGTAGCCGCTCTCTTCCAGCACCGTCTCCATAACCTCCCAATGGGGCGTGGTCTCGGACAGGGCGCGCCAGCGGTCGAGGTCGCGCACGAAGTTGGACAGGGCGGTGCGGGTGCGGGCCTGAAGCTCGTCGGTGTTGATCAGGCCGCGCACGGCGGTCAGGGCGGACAGGTCGTGCTGACGGGCCAGTTGCAGGATCTTCTGTACACTGGTGTCGCCGATGCCGCGCTTGGGCACATTGACGATCCGTTCGAAGGCCAGGTCGTCGTCCTCGGACTGGATCAGCCGCATATAGGCGTGGGCGTCGCGGATTTCGGCCCGCTCGAAGAAGCGCGGGCCGCCGATCACCTGATACGGGATGGCCAGCATGACCAGCCGCTCCTCGAAGGCCCGCATCTGGAACGAGGCGCGGACCAGGATGGCCATGTCCTTGTACTTCAGCCCCGGCTCGCCGGCGTGGGGACGGCGCGCGGTCTCGATTTCGTCGGCGATCAGCCGGGCCTCGGCCTCGCCGTCCCAGACGCCGCGCACCCGGACCTTGTCGCCGCTGTCGTCCTCGGTCCACAGGGTCTTGCCCAGCCGGTCGCGGTTGGCGGCGATCAGGCCCGAGGCGGCGCCCAGGATATGGCTGGTCGAGCGATAGTTGCGCTCCAGCTTGACGATCTTGGCGCCGGGGAAGTCGCGTTCGAAGCGCAGGATGTTGTCCACCTCGGCCCCGCGCCAGCCATAGATCGACTGGTCGTCGTCGCCGACGCAGCAGACATTGCCGGTCGAGGCGGTCAGCAGCCGCAGCCACAGATACTGGGCGACGTTGGTGTCCTGATATTCGTCGACCAGGATGTAGCGGAATCGGCGGCGATATTCGTCTGCCAGATCAGCATGTTTGGACAGGATGGTGATGTTGTGCAGCAGCAGATCGCCGAAGTCGCAGGCGTTCAGGCTGCGCAGGCGGGCCTGATAGGCGGCGTACAGGCCCTGGCCCTTGCCGTTGGCGAAGTCCTCGCCGGGCGGCAGTTTCTCGGGCGTCCAGCCACGGTTCTTCCAGTGGTCGATCAGGCCGCTGAGCGACTTGGGTGTCCAGCGTTTGGTGTCGATATTGGCGGCTTCCAGTAGCTGTTTCAGCACCCGCTCCTGGTCGTCGGTGTCCAGGATGGTGAAGCTGGACTTCAGCCCGACCAGTTCGGCGTGGCGGCGCAGGATCTGGGCGGCGATGGCGTGGAAGGTGCCCAGCCAGCGCAGGCCCTCGGCCGAAGGACCGATCAAATGGGTGATCCGCTCGCGCATCTCGCGCGCGGCCTTGTTGGTGAAGGTGACGACCAGCAGTTCCCACGGCTTCGCCCGGCCGGTCGCCAGGATGTGTGCCAGACGGGTGGTCAAGACCCGCGTCTTGCCGGTGCCCGCGCCGGCCAGGACCAGGACCGGGCCCTCGGTCGTCTCGACGGCCTCGCGCTGTTCGGGGTTCAGGCCCGCCAGATAGTCGCGCGCCTCACCCTCCTGCGGCGCGCGCGCCCGGGCCAGGTCTGAAATACGGGGGGCGGGAAGATCGGTCACAGGCGGGAAAAAGTCCGGTCAATCAGAATCGAATAGGGGAACATAAGGGGACCGGACGGCGATGTCAGGGCCGCCGCACAAATGAAACTGCGGAACCGCCTTGATCCACGACCTGTTCCTCTTGCGATGCAACGAAAGGCGCAGAGGATGAAGCGGCCGCCGGACCCAGGACCTGAACAGGACAGAGGCGGCTGGCGCGCCTTCGCCTTGGGCATGGTGGGGATGTTCGTCGTTATCGCCGTCTGGATCGCTCTGTTCGAGACGGGGGGAGACCCTAAGATCGAGAAGGTCCAACCCATCGGGCGGCCCATGTCCGACGCCGTTCAGCCGGAGACGCTCAGCGCCGACCCGCCTATTTCAGACTATAGGTGATGGTGGTCACGACCCGGACCTTCTTGTCGATAGAGCCGGACTCGTCGCCGCCTGAACCATCGCGCGGCAGGATCTCGAACGAGCCCTGTGTCGCCTGACGGATCGGACCGAGAGGCGTGCCGGAGTCCTTGGCGAACTGTTCTGCGCCGGTGCGCGCCGCCGCCGTGCCCTCGGCGATCATCTGGGGCCGAACGGCGTTCAGCTTGGTGAAGATGTAAGACGGCCCCTGGAAGTCCTGCAGCACCACGCCCTGACGCACGAGGTCGTTCAACGCGCGGGTGGTGGCCTGGACGCGGGCGACGTCGCCGGTGCGGACGATGACCGTCTGGGCCAGGATGAAGCGAGGGCCGCCGTTCTGGACGCCGTATTCGCGCGAGCGGGTGTCGGCGACCTCCAGCCGGCCCAGATCGACGGCGTCGGAGGGATAGCCCTGGGCCTTCAGGAACTGACGCACCAGGGCCAGGTCGCCGTCGATGCGCGCCTGGACTTCAGACAGGACCTCGCCGGAGGCCGTGAAGCGGAGCGGCAGCACCGCCAGGTCCGCCTTCACCTCACGTTCCGACAGACCGCGTACGGTCACGGTGCGGTCGCCCGCGCGAGCGTGGATCACGCCCTGGCCGATCAGGGCGCCGGCCCCGACCAGGCCGAGGGCCAGCAAGCCGCCGAAGGCGGCGGCGGGGATCAGGCGTTGGCTGTCCATGGAGGGCTCCTTTTGAAGACCCATGTTACGCCGTCGGGCCGTGCTCCGCCACCCAGGACAGGGCCAGAAGACGGCAGGCCGAGGCGAGCGGGCGGCGTCCGCGGTTCGCGTCGATATCGGCCAGAAGCTGGGCCTTGCTGAAGCCGCGCGCCGCCGCGATCCGGTCCAGAACAGCCCAGAATTCGGGCTCCAGCGCCACAGAGGTGGCGTGACCGGCCAGCACGACCGAGCGTTTGGTCAGACCGCTCATTGCGCGGTGTTCCGTCGGCGCGCGGGGATCGTGAAGCGGCTGCGCATGGCGTTCTCCTATACGGCGCAGTTTGTCACACTCGGGCGCAAGACGTGAGCGGCGCTTGTGGGGGCGCAGTGGTAAGCGGGCGTCGCCTAAGGAGCCTTGCATGAGTCGCCCCTTCACCGTTCTCGCCATCCTCGCCTGCGCCCTGATCTGGGGCACGACCTGGTTCGCCATCACCCTGCAGCTGGGCGTGGTGGATCCCATCGTGTCCATCGTCTGGCGTTTCGGTCTGGCGGCCGTCGTGCTGTTCGGCTTCTGCGCCGTGACGCGTCGGCCGCTGCGCCTGACGCGGGCCCAGCATCTGGCCGCCGTAGGGCAGGGCGCCTTTGTCTTCGCCGTCAGCTACGGCTTCGTCTATGCGGCGGAAGAGCGGGTGGCCTCGGCGGTCGTCGCCGTGATTTTTGCGGCCCTGGCCTTCGTGAACCTGGTGCTGTTTCGCCTTCTGGAGGGCCAGAAGCCGGCGGTCGGCGCCTGGCAGGGCGCGGTCCTGGGGATATTCGGGGTGGCCGTTCTTTCGTTTGGACAGTTGTCCGGGACTGGGGTGTCGGCCGGTGCTGCGCCGGCGCTGGGCATTGTCCTCGCCCTGATCGCCGTCGTCGCCTCGGCTTTCGGCAATTGGTTCGCCTGGCGCGGTCAACAGGCCGGGGCGCCGGTGATGGCGGCCACCGCCTGGGCCATGACCTATGGCACGGCCATGCTGGCGATCTATGGATTTGCGACGGGGGTGGAGTGGCGGATCGAGCCGACCTCGGCCTATGTCCTGTCGCTGCTGCACCTGTCGCTGTTCGGGTCGGTCATCGCCTTCGGCCTGTATTTCACCCTGGCGCGGCAGCGGGGGTTCGCCCTGGCCAGCTATATTTCGGCCCTGACGCCGCCGATCGCCGTTATCATGTCCGTCCTGTTCGAGGGCGCGCATGTCGGGGTGACTATGTTGATCGGCCTGGGCCTGGTGCTGGCCGGGCAGGTCCTGCTGATCCGGGCGCCGAAGGCGGCTTAGGTTCAGTCTTCCCGCTTCTGGCCGTCCAGCAGTCGCGCCGCCCGCGCCTGCTCCATCTGTGAGGCCTGCTTCTGTGACTTGGTCCGCCCATGGGCGACACGGTTGGCTGCGGCCTGGGCCTTGTCCTGAGCCTTTTCACGCGCCTTGCGCGCCCGGTTCAGGTTGATGATCTCGGTCATGGCTGTTCCTGCGGCGTTGCGCCCGGCGCGCTCTTGGGCTTCAGGGCCTCGGGCACCTGGTCGGCGGGCAGCTCGGAAAGCGGGATGGCAGAGGGAGCCTTTTCGGTCGGGTCCAGCCGCGTCCAACCGGCAGCGGACTGACCCTGTCGGCGGCCAAGATCAAACAGCGCCGTCATGGTCTTCTGGTCGAACTTCAGGCTAGACGCTTCGACATTGTCCGGAATGGCGGCCAGCGACAGGCTCATGCCGTTACGCTGGGCGAAGGCGGCCGTCGTGGCCAGATGGGTGCGTAGCGAGGCCTTGCTCATACTGTCGTAGCTTCGCATCAGGATGGCGGTCAGCCGCCCCGGCGTGACCCCGTCATTGCGTCCGACCTGCCCATTGACCACGACATAAAGCGCGCCCCCGCCCGGCTGGCCCGGGTCGCGGGTCCACAGCGACAAATTCTCCGGAATGGCCAGGAAGGGAATGTTGACACCGCCGTCGGCGTGCATCTCCATGACCACCGTCTGGTCTGGCTGAAGCCCGGCGATCAGGACCGGAGGGAAGACGGCCGGGATGCTGGCCGAGGCCACCAGCACTTCCTTGAACAGGGCGCGGGAGTTGTCGTCATTCTGGCTGGCCAGCAGGCCCATGTCCCAGATGACCGTCTCCTCGCTGTCCAGATTTGTGGTGGCGACCAGCAGGCGGCGGCCCTTGGCGTGTTCGCGGGCGATGGCCGCCAACAGATCCGGCGTGACGTTGTCATCGACCAGATTTCGCAGGGCGCTGGCGCTGAATAGACTGGGGTAGAGGAAGATCGCAAAGCTTCGCCAGCTGAGCAGGCTGCTGGCGGCGCCGCCGGTATAGGCCTGAGCCAGTTGTGGATCCCATTCGGACCCCGCGAAGGCGAAGGGGGCGGCCAGCGCGCCCGTGCTGACCCCGGTGACGATGTCGAAGACCGGTCGGTCGCCGCGCTCGGTCCAGCCGACGAGAATGCCGGCGCCATAGGCCCCGTTCGCCCCGCCGCCGGACAGGGCCAGAATCGACAGGTCATGGTTCTGTGCGAGCCGGGCGCCGACCTCTTCGGTGAAGGCTTCCAGCCGCGCCGCGTCATTGATGCGGGGGTCTTGCGCCGGCGTCAGGGCGCCGTCGGCGAACCGCAAGGGTCCCGTCGGACGCTCAAGCGTGCCGCATGACGCTACCGACAAAGCCATCGTAACGGCCAGCAGGGTCGAACAGATCCGTCTCATCCGTTGCCTTCTCTCCGGGCCGGCGAACCGCCCATTAAAGTCCCTCGCCCCCGATTACAGCAGCAAGCGCTGCGGTTTGAAACCCGCTTCATCGTCGGACGTTTTTGTGACTGGATTCAACCGAAGGACAAACGCCATGATCGACGCCACGCTTATCAAGGAACATCTCGAAGTCGTCGGATCGGACGGCGGACATGTCGGCCGTGTGGACCATGTGCTCGGCGACCAGATCGAACTGGCGAAGCTGGATCTGGCGGGCGGGTTCAAGCATCACATGATCCCGGTCAGCTGGGTCGAACGGGTTGACGACAAGCATGTCCACCTGAGCCTGACAAAGGACGACGCCAAGTCGCGCTGGACCGAGAAGCAGAATTAGGCGCCCCAGGTTTCGGCGAATTAATGAAGGCCCCGCTGTCGCCGGCGGGGCCTTCGTTCTATCTGGAGGACGTTGTTCTCGGAGGGATGCGATGATCCGCCTGATCCTGAATATCCTGTGGTTCATCTTCGGCGGCTGGTTGTCCGGTCTGCTCTGGCTGCTGGGCGGCGCAATCCTGGCGTTGACCATCGTGGGCTTACCGTGGACCTTCGCGGCCTGGCGGATCGCCAGCTATTCCTTCTGGCCGTTCGGGCGGGAGGTGGTCTGGCGCGAGCCGGATGCGACGGCGCTGGGTGCGGGCTGTTTCGGCATTGGCCTGAACGTCATCTGGTTCGTGGTCGCCGGCTGGTATCTCGCATTGACGCACGTGCTGATCGCGGTCGCCGAGGCCATTACGATCATCGGCATTCCCTTCGCCCTGAAGGACCTGGAACTGGCCAAGCTGGCCCTGGCGCCGATCGGTCGGACGATCCGCGACAAGCCTTAGTCGTTCTAGCGGGCGGGGCGTCCTGTTGGCCGTGGCGAAAGACACCTTCGCGTCGGCCATGTCGGCTCCCGGTGCTTAAGTCGTCGCAGCCGTGGTGTGATTTCAGTTCGTTGGATCAGAAACCGGTGAACAGGCGCTCCAGGGCGCGACGAATATCGTCCTCATGGGACGCGAGGGAAGCGACTTTCTGACGTAGGCGATCAGAGGGCAGATAGGCCAGTTCGCTGATCACCAGGACGACTTCCAAATCGTCTATCTGCAACGGTATCGACAGACCGGCCAGTCGCTCGGTTGTGGCGGCCGTGTGCAATGGAGCCACAATCTGGCTGTCGAGGCCGGGCAGATAGTGAGACTGGATCACAATGATGAAGGGTGTTCGGTGCCTGAGCGACGCGGTTGGGTTCCGGAAAACGTCGAACTGGCGAATTACCAAGTGCGCCACTCTTCGCCGAAACAGCCGTCCTTTTCGAGACGGTCGTTATAGGCCTTGATCGCCTCGGCGTTCTCTCTGGCCCAGCGGTCCGCTCGCGACTCGGCGCCGGCGGGATCGATCTTCTGCAGATGCAGGCGCAACTGGCTTTCGCTCAATCCTGAAACGGCGACGCCGAGACGCGCCGCCTGTTCCAGCAATTCCGGATCGATGCCGATGTTCAGTTCGACCTTGCCCATGAGCGAAGCCTAACCCGGAACCCGTGAGGCGCCAATCAGCCCGGCGAGATCATCTTCTCGGGCCGGACCGCCTCGTCGAACTCGGCGTCGGTCAGGTAGCCGCCGCCGACGGCTTCCTCGCGCAGGGTGGTGCCGTTCTTGTGCGCGGTCTTGGCGATCTTGGCGCAGATATCATAGCCCAGCTTGCCGTTCAGGGCCGTGACCAGCATCAGCGAGTTGTTCAGGCCGCGCGAGATGTTGTCCTCACGCGCCTCGATGCCGACGACGCAGTTGTCGGTGAAGCTGATGGCCGCGTCGGCGACCAGACGCACCGACTGCAGGAAGTTGTAGGCCATGACGGGATTGTAGACGTTCAGCTCGAAATGTCCCTGCGAGCCGGCGAAGGTCAGGGCGGCGTTGTTGCCGAACACCTGGACGCAGACCTGGGTCAGGGCTTCGCACTGGGTCGGATTGACCTTGCCCGGCATGATCGACGAGCCCGGCTCGTTCTCCGGCAGGGCCAGTTCGCCCAGGCCCGAACGCGGACCGGAGCCCAGGAAGCGGATGTCATTGGCGATCTTGAACAGGGATGCGGCGACCGTGTTGATCGCGCCGTGGCTGAAGACCATGGCGTCGTGGGCGGCCAGGGCCTCGAACTTGTTCGGCGCGGTGGTGAAGGCCAGGCCGGTGATCTCGGCGATCTGGGCGGCGACCTTTTCCGCGAAACCGATGGGGGCGTTCAGGCCGGTGCCGACGGCGGTGCCGCCCTGGGCCAGTTCCATCAGCTTGGGCAGGGTCTGTTCGATCCGCTCGATGCCGTTGGCCACTTGCTGGGCATAGCCGCCGAACTCCTGGCCTAGGGTCAGGGGGGTGGCGTCCTGGGTGTGGGTGCGGCCGATCTTGATGATGTGGGACCAGGCCTTGGCCTTGGCGTCCAGGGCGGCGTGCAGGTGCTTCAGCGCCGGGATCAGGTCGTTGACCACCTGTTCCGCACAGGCCACGTGCATGGCCGTCGGATAGGTGTCGTTCGACGACTGGCTCATGTTGACGTGGTCGTTGGGGTGGACGGGCTTCTTGGAGCCCATCTCGCCGCCCAGGATTTCGATGGCGCGGTTCGAGATCACCTCATTGGCGTTCATGTTCGACTGGGTGCCCGAACCCGTCTGCCAGACGACCAGGGGGAAGTGGTCGTTCAGCTTGCCTTCGATGACTTCATTGGCGGCCTTGATGATGGCGTCAGCCAGGGCCGGATCCAGCTTGCCCAGATCGCGGTTGGTCTCGGCGGCGGCGCGCTTCACGATGCCCAGGGCGCGGACGACCGGCAGGGGCTGTTTCTCCCAGCCGATCTTGAAGTTCCCCAGCGACCGCTGCGCCTGGGCGCCCCAGTAGCGATCAGCGGCGACCTCAATGGGGCCGAAGGTGTCGGTTTCGATGCGGACGTTGCTCATGCGCGGATCTCGTCTCAAACGTGGCGGTTGGTTGCGCGGGGGTGTAGCACGAGAGCGGGACAGGGCAAGGCGAGGCCGGATGATGAGATCAAAGGCGATACTGGCGGCGACGTTGCTGGCGCTGGCGAGCTGCGCCGGCCTTCCTGCGGACCCGGCGCGTCCCAGGGTCGTGCTGGACACGACGGCGGGTCGGATCGTCTTGGCGCTCGACGCCGCCGCTGCGCCGATCAGCACCTGCAACTTCATCGGCTATGTCGTCTTCGGGGACTACGACAACGGGTCCTTCTTCCGCACGGTCGTCCGCGAGACCAATACGGCCAACCCCAATCCCATCGACGTTATTCAGGCGGCGACGCCCCGCGGCAGCGATGACGACTCCCGGCCTCCCATCGTGCTGGAGCGGACCCGCGACACCGGGCTACGCCATCTTGCCGGGACTGTTTCCATGGCGCGGGGCGCCCCGGACAGCGCGACTTCCAGCTTTTTCATCGTCACCCAGGACACGCCCAGTCTCGACTTCGGCGGCGCCCGCAACCCGGATGGTCAGGGGTTCGCCGCGTTCGGACAGGTGGTCGAGGGGCTGGACGTCGCGCGCCGCATCCAGCGGATGCCGGCAGACGATGCGGAGCAGCTGATTCCGCCGGTGATGATCCGTTCCGCACGGTTGCTGGACGCGGCGCCGGCCGTCTGCACCCGATGACGAAAGCCTGGATCGGGACGGGCAAGGTCCGGGCGCGGGAGGACGGCGAGGCGGTCGAGATCGTCATCGAAGGCCTGACCACCCAGGCCAAATACTACAAGCCTCTGGTCTATGAGTTCATGCGCAAGGAATGGGCGTCACGACCGTCGTGGGGCGATCATGTCGTCGAAATCCGCATGGAGCATGTCGGCGAACCGCCGTGGATGGACCTCGACAATCTGGCCAAGGCCCTGCTCGATTCCATCAAAGGCTATCTGTTCCACGACGACAGCCAGGTCGCCCGCCTGCTCGTGGAGCGCCATGAAGGCGAGCGGGAGCGGATCACGATCCGATCCTATCCCCGGAAGGCCTGAACCTCAGGGTCGGCAGCAATAGTTGCATAGTGGCGCCGATCGCTGTCTGGGGTTCGGAGGCGGGCGTCAGATTTTCGGCCTGTTCGCGGGTGGCGACGCAGGCGGTGGTGGCTCGGGACAGTGCGATGAAGTCCGGCGCGGTCTTCAGGCTCACCAGCACGCATTCGTCGAAATAGGGATAGGTCGCGTCGGCGGCGCAGCCGAACGACGACCGGTCGCGGCGGGCGGCGGTCATCACCATCCGGTTTGGACCTTTCAATCCATCGACAAAGATTCCGGAGAAACAGGCGGACAGCACGACCACCGTCGGGCGGTCGCCGCAGATCCGGCGCAGGATCGGAATCAGGCGTTCCGGGGCCAGGGTGGCGTCTGACCCGAAGACCAGGCCTTCGGGGGAGCCGTGCGAAGTGACGTAGAACATGCAGCCGCGCGGCGCGCGTTCAGCCGCCTCCGCGAAACGACGTAAGCTGTCTTCCGCCTCGACTGGGTTGGGCACATCGGGTCGCAGGCTGACGCTGATCATGGCGTTCGGGTCGAAGCCGGCGCGCTGGAAAGCGGTCGTCAGGTCGCGCTGAGCGTTGTCGAAGGCGGCGATGGGACGGCCGTCGCTGTCGCGCCAGTCGGCGGCGATCACCGCCGAGGCCCAGCCATCGAAACGGCTTTGTGCATGGGCCGCGCAGCCCAGGACCGTCAGGCCCAGCACCGAGAGCGCCGCCATGAAACGAAACATCGCGTACCCCTCCGCCTTGGTCTGCCCCCAGAGCTTATCGCGAGGTGGCGAGGAGGGAAGGGCCTACTTTTTCCGGAACTGGTCCAGCGACACGACCTTGGGGCCGTCCGAACCGGGCGTCGGGTCTTCGGGCGGGGTCGCTTCCTCGACGGCTTCGACGATCTCGGGTTCGTCGAACTGCAGCAGGAACTGGACGCTGGGGTCGTAGAAGCGAGTGACGGCCGAATAGGGCATGGCCAGGGTACGCGGCACGCCGCCGAACCGCAGCTTGACCGAGAACCGGTCGGTTTCGACCTGAAGATCCTCGTACTGGTGCTGCAACACCACCGTCATCTCGTCGGGGTATTTGGCCAGCATGTCCGGGGGGATGCTGACGCCGGCGGCCCGGGTCTTGAAGGTGATGTAGAAGTGGTGGGCGCCGGGCAGGCCTTCGGCCAGAACATGATCGAGCGCAGAACGGATCACGCCGCGCAGCGCTTCATGCGCCAGCCGCTCGTACTGCATCTCGTCGACCGGAGGGGTCTGGTCGGTCATCGTCACCTCGCAATTGAGCGCGACTGATAGCGGCGCAGGCGCGCGCGCGAAAGATGCGAATGAGGTAAACGCGCAGGATGTGAAGGAATAAGCGCCGGGATTCTGTTGCCAGGCTCCCGACAGGCCCCGCCCAAGGATCTGAACCCCTAGGACTTAAGGTTCGAAATCACCCGAACCGCATTACGCGGCGAGAGCGACTTCTCCAGCGAAGTTATCGTTCGCAGTTAGAAAATGGCCCGATACGGTGGGCCAGGACGAGCGAAAGCAATCCTCTTTACACGTCCGTCGATGCTAGTCGGCCCCATGACGCCTCCGCCGATAACGCGGGGAAGAGAATGGTGGAGCCGCCGGGAATCGCACCCGGGTCCGGTCCGCTTATTACAAGCGCGTTTATCGCTATAGTCCGGCCGAAACCGGACAAGGCGAATATAGGCGCTGCGTGGACGCTTTCCAAGCGTCGCGTGCGCTTCAGACCCGCGTCCAGTCCGGGGTCTGGTTCCTGAACCAGGTCAGTTGGCGTTTGGCGTAGTTCCGGGTCGCCTGTTTCAGGGCGTCGATCGCTTCATCCCGGCCGATCTCTCCGGCCAAATATGCCGAGAGTTCGCGCACTCCGACCGCCTTCATGGCGGGGAGAGCCGGGGACAGGCCTCGCGCGATCAGCGCGCGAACCTCGTCGAGTGCGCCGTTCTCCATCATCAGATCCACACGCTGGTCGCAGTTTGCATACAGGGCGACACGGTCGGGTTCGATGACAAGCCCTGTCCACGACCCCGGCGCGAGCAGCGGGCGTGTATCCGCCTTCCAGTCGCTCAAGGCGCGCCCGCTGGCCGAATGGACGCTCATGGCCCGGATCAACCGCTGGCGGTCGCCTTGCGCGATGGTCCGGGCGGCGTTGGCGTCGTGCTCGGCCAAACGGGCGCGGAAGGCCAATTCGCCCCATGCGGCATAGTCCGCTTCCACCGTGTCGCGGACGTCCTTAGGCACAGGCGGAATGTCCGCCAGCCCACGCGTCAGCGCGTTGAAATACAAGCCGGTGCCGCCGACGAGAATCGCCGGCCGGCCTTCGGCGTGCGCGGCGTCCAACAGATCCAGAGCCGCCCGGCTCCATTTGCCGACAGACCAAGCCTCCGCCGCGTCGGCGACGCCGTAGAGGCGGTGGTCGGCCAGCGCCTCTTCATCTGGCGACGGGCGGGCGGTCAGGATGCGGAGGTCGGCGTAGAGCTGTTGGCTGTCCGCATTGATGATCACGGCGCCGGTCTCGCGGGCCATCTTCAACGCCAGGGCCGATTTGCCCGAGGCGGTGGGACCGGCGATCAGGGTGACTAATGGCGGCTGGGACAAATCGAGGCTCGCGGGCGGCATCCATGGGCGATAGAACGCGCCCCTTATCGCCTGCAAGTCTTGTGGAGACCGTCTTGGTCGAACGTTCCGCTGTCATCGCCGCCCTGGACGCCGTCACCGACCCGATTTCCGGTCAGGGGCTGATGGCCTCTGGCCTCGTCCAGGGATTGGTCGTCGCGGAGGATCGGGCCGGTTTTGCGCTGGAGGTTGATCGCAGTCTGGTCGCGACCTATGCCCCGGTGCGGGACGCCGCCGAGGCGGCATTGAAGGCCGTGCCCGGTATGAACCGGGTGTCGGTGATCCTGACGGCCGAGGCTAAACCGGGGCTCAGCAAGCCGGCGCCGCGCACAGCCGGTCTTTCGAAGGCCGCTGTGGATCAGGGACGGGCCAAGGCGCCGGTCCCCACCGACCGTCCGGCGCATGTCCGCCGCGTCCTGGCCGTCGCCAGCGGCAAGGGCGGGGTGGGCAAGTCCACGGTGGCGGTCAACCTCGCCGTCGCTCTGGCGGCGCGCGGCCTGTCGGTCGGAATTCTGGACGCTGACGTCTATGGCCCGTCGCTGCCGACCATGCTGGGGATCAGCGGTCAGCCCGCCTATGAGGACGGCGCCATTGTTCCGCATGAGGCGCATGGTCTGAAGGCCATGTCGGTCGGCCTGCTGACCAAGATGGACGACGCCATGATATGGCGCGGGCCGATGGCGTCGCAGGCCATCACCCAGATGCTGACCCAGACCCGGTGGGGCACGGCCGAGGCTCCGCTGGATGTGCTGGTGGTAGACCTGCCGCCCGGCACCGGCGACGTACAACTGACCCTGATCCAGAAGACGCCGCTGGACGGCGCCGTCATCGTCTCGACGCCGCAGGAAGTGGCTCTGGCCGATGCGCGGAGGGCGCACACCCTGTTCCAGCGGGTCAATGTGCCGACTCTGGGTTTGATCGAGAACATGAGCGGTTCGGTGTTCGGACAAGGCGGCGCAAAGACCGAGGCCGAACGTCTGGCGATCCCGTTCCTGGGCGATCTGCCGTTGGACGCCGCATTGAGAGCGGGGGGCGACGCCGGCGTTCCGACGGTCGCCGCCAATCCATCGGGGGACATTGCCGCCCGGTTCGTTATCGTCGCTGACCGTATCGCGGCTGCGCTCGAGCTTTAGAAAATATCCCTACCGTGGGGGTTTTCAAACGCAACCCTGTTCGCCACCTTGGGTCTTACCGATACCCAAGGAGATCCGATGAGCGTCGACGCCCTGTTTCGCCCCTTCACCATCAAGGGGCTGACCCTGCCCAACCGCATCGTCATGGCCCCCATGACGCGGTCCTTCTCGCCCAACGGCATCCCGACCTCCGATGTGGCCGGCTATTATCGCCGACGGGCCGAGGGCGGCGTGGGGTTGATCGTTACCGAGGGCACGGTCGTGGAGCGGCCCGCCGCCCGTAATGACGCCAATGTTCCGGTCTTCCACGGCGACGCCCTGCCGCAATGGAAGGCGGTGGTGGACGAGGTGCACGCCGCCGGCGGGCTGATCGCGCCGCAGATCTGGCATGTCGGATCGGCGCGGGGGCAGGGCGAGGCCTGGTCGCCGCTGGGCAAGGTGGACAGTCCGTCGGGCCTGACGGCGCCGGGCAAGGCCAAGTATGAGCCGATGACCGAAGAGGACGTCGCTGACACGATCGCCGCCTTCGGTCGTTCGGCGCGCGCGGCGCGCGAATTGGGCTTTGACGCCGTCGAAATCCACGGCGCCCACGGCTATCTGATCGACCAGTTCTTCTGGGGCGGAGTCAATGTGCGCGAGGACCGCTGGGGCGGCCCGACCATCACTGATCGCGCCCGGTTCGGCGCCGAGGTGGTCAAGGCGGTGCGCGAAGGCGTGGGCGACGACATCCCTGTGATCCTGCGCCTGTCGCAATGGAAGCAGCAGGACTTCGCCGCCCGGATCGCCGAGACGCCGGACCAGATGGTCGAATGGCTGACGCCCCTGTCGGACGCCGGGGTCGATGTCTTCCACTGCTCGCAGCGCCGCTTCTGGGAGCCCGAGTTCGAGGGTTCGGACCTGAATTTCGCCGGCTGGACCAAGAAGTTGATGAACAAGCCGACCATCACCGTCGGCTCGGTGGGGCTGGACGGGGAATTCATCGCAGCCTTCGGCGGCGAAGGGTCCAAACCTGCCTCGTTGGACGGCCTGCTGCGTCGTCTGGAGAATGAAGAGTTCGACCTGGTTGCGGTCGGCCGCGCCCTGCTGGCCGACCCGCACTGGGTGCAGAAAATCCGCGACGGCCGGTCTGACGAACTGCGCAACTTCGAACGCGCAGACCTGATGACCCTGTCCTGACCTGAGACGTCGAGCCGGTTCAGGCCGGCTCGACGATCACGCCCGTGCCGTAGCACAGCACCTCGGTCACACCGGGCATGATCTCGGTGGCGTCGTAGCGAACGGCCAGTATGGCGTTGGCGCCGTGGGCCTCGGCGTGTTTGACCAGTTCGTCATAGGCTTCCTGACGCCCGGCCTCGGCCAGTTTCACATAGGCGCCGACCCGGCCGCCCAGCATGGACTGGACCCCGCCGATGGCGTCGGAGATGGCGTTGCGCGAGCGCACCGTCACGCCGCGCACCAGGCCGATATGGCGAGTGACGCGGAAGCCTGGCAGGTCGTTGGTGGTGGTGACGTACATCGACTTCTCCTAGCGACGTTCCAGCACCCGGAAGGTGAAGGCGTGATCGTCCTTCTCGCCAGCCGGATGGGATTCCGACGATACCTCGACCCATGCCGTTTCGTCGAATGCCGGGAAGACGGCGTCGCCCTCGGGCGAGGCCTCGACCTCGGTGATGTAGAGGCGTTTGGCGCGCGGCAGGACGGCTTCGAACACGGCGGTGCCGCCGATGACGCAGATTTCGTCCACACCGTCCTCCTCGGCCGTTTCGCGGCCGATCTCTATGGCCTCGTCCAGGGTGGCGCAGACCAGGGCGCCCTTGGACATGCCCTCGGCCTCATAGGACTCGTCCTTGGTCAGCACCAGATTGAGCCTGCCGGGCAAGGGCTTCAGCGGCAGGCTCTCCCAGGTCTTGCGGCCCATCAGGCAGGGCTTGCCCACGGTGATGGCCTTGAACCGCTGAAGGTCTGAGCGCAGCCGCCAGGGCAGATCGCCATCGCGGCCGATGACGCCGTTGCGTCCGCGCGCGACGACCAGGGAGATCAGGGGAATGCTCATGGCGTGTCTTCCGTCTGGGGTTCGAGCCATTTGAGCCATTTGCGCCGCATGGCCGTTTCCAGATCAACGCCTGCGCCCGCGCAATAGATCAGTAGCATGCCCAGAACATCGGCCGCCTCGTCGCCCAGGGCGTCAGCGTCGGGCGTTCCGCGCGCCCGTCCGGATAGACGCAGATGCTCGGCCGTCAGTTCGCCCAGCTCTTCCTGGAGCTTCAACAGAGCCCAGTCGCGGTCTCGGTCGATGCTGTGGGCTTCAGCGTAGATGTCGGAGATGCGCAGGACGGCGGTGGTTAGGTCTGAGAGGATCACAGCGTATCCTTCCGCCAGTGGCGGTCCAACTGCGCGATCGCCGGCAATGGATCCCATGCTTCGTCAGCGAGATTCAGCGGCGCAAGATAGGTGAAGGCCTGTGTCCAAATCTGGCGGACTGGTTTCTCAAAAATCGGACGAGCTTCATCTTCGACGATCCCGCCAGCCAACAAGGCTTCTGCCATTGTATTCAGGAAGTAGAAGATATTCCTGACCGCCTCTGTCGCCAAACCATCCTCGTCTTCAAGAAGATGCATTGGAATCGGGGAACTCAGACGTTTTCTAAAGGGCGCTAGCTCCACCCCGTTCCAGTCGTCAATAAAACGTCTGGTGAGGCGGTGGATGTCGAGGGTGACAGCAGACAGAGCGGGACGATCAGGTTCACGCTCGGCTGATCTTGCCCGAAGCCTCCCTGAACGACGCACAACCGACAGGATTTCATGGCTCGCTGGCCCTAAGGCTGCTCGTAGCCGACCGTCCCTACGATCTGCAGTGTAGCGAAGCGGCTCGAGTCCAAGGAGGTCGGTGGGCAGGTGGAAGTTGGCTGCATCGCGTGGAGCGACGATGAAGCAACGCTCCACGCCCAAGGCGCCGATAAAAAGCCCTAGCTCGAATAGGACGTTATCTCGCACAATGGCTTTGGTCTCACCTCGGATGTCGGCTACATCGTCGGGCGCGAAGACGAAAACGGCGAAATCAGTTTGTGTCGCCTCGTCGGTCAGGTCGACCAGTGTCTGACGCATGGGACGGAAAATTCCCTGATCCCAAACTGTTGGATCGGACTCATACTCAAGATTTTTCTGTAGCGCATAGGCGACGTCCATCGCCTCTCGCGAAGATCCGATAAAAAGAGACGGGCGCTCCACGCTTACTTGGACACTTTGGCAGCGATGTGCGGGTGAGCAAGATAACCTTCGATCTCGATATCTGAGATCTGGAATTCAAAGATGTCTCGTAGGCGGCGCTTGAACGCCAACTGTGGAAACGCCATCGGCTCACGTGTCAGTTGAAGCTCGGCCTGTGTCAGGTGGTCCAGATACAGGTGGGCGTCTCCGAACGTATGAACGAACTCGCCCGGCTCATAGCCCGTGACTTCGCACAGCATCATGGTCAGCAAGGCATAGGAGGCGATGTTGAAGGGCACGCCCAGGAAGACGTCGGCGCTGCGCTGATACAGCTGGCAGCTCAGCTTGCCGTCCGCGACAAAGAACTGGAACAGGCAGTGGCAGGGCGGCAGGGCCATGTCGTCGACGTCGGCCGGGTTCCAGGCGGTGACGATGTGGCGGCGGCTGTTGGGGTTGGTCTTCAGGCCGTGGACCAGTTTCTCGATCTGGTCGATGACGCGGCCGTCAGGCGCGGTCCAGGACCGCCATTGCTTGCCATAGACCGGGCCCAGCTCGCCCTCGGCGTCGGCCCATTCGTCCCAGATGCGGACGCCATTGTCCTTCAGCCAGCCGATATTGGTCTCGCCGCGCAGAAACCACAGCAGTTCGACGATGATCGAGCGCAGGTGCAGCTTCTTGGTCGTCAGGACCGGGAAACCCTTGGACAGGTCGAACCGCATCTGACGGCCAAAGACGCCCAGGGTTCCGGTGCCGGTGCGGTCGTCGCGGCGCACGCCATTGTCCAGAATGTCGCGCAGCAGGTTCAGATACTGCCGCTCCGGATGATCGGCGGCGGCCGTGGCGGTCCGGGCCTGAAGTTCGACGGTGGCGACCTGAGCGTTCATGCCGAGAGCTTGCCTCAGATTGGGTGATTCGAAACGAGGAACCCGCAGCGCCGCCGACGGCGTCCACAGAAAACGAATCGATCCGCTTTCGACGGGACTGTCGTCAGGCCTCCAGCAGCGAAAGCAGCAGGGGGTGGGCCAGGACGGGCGCCGCCAGACGCACCACGGCCTGAGGATCCTCCAGCCGAACCGCCGCCGTGGCGTCGGCGATGATAAAGTCGGCATGGGTGCGCGAGGGCTCGGTCAGCCGCTCGTGACCCGGCCGAACCGTGGCCAGATACTGGGCCACGACCGAATCCGCTGACCGCCCGCGCTCGGACTGATCGCGCAGCAGGCGGCGGATGAAGCGGATGTCGGCGGGGGTGTCCACAAAGACCCGGATGTCGAACAGGGCGGTCAGGTCGGCGGTGCACAGGACGTGGGTGCCCTCAACGATCACCACCTCGGCCGCCGGAATCGGCTCCCCGCCCGATTCGCGTCCGTGGTGGATGAAGGAATAGAGGGGCGCGGTGATCGAACGGCCCGCCTTCAGTTCCTTCAGGTCGGTGATCATCAGGTCGTGGTCACGCGCGGCGACGTCGTCGAAATCGAAGGTCGCAGCGTCGAAGCCGGGCAGGCTGGCGGCGTCCTTGTAGTAGGAGTCCTCGCGCATCAGCACGGCCTTGCCTTCAGGCAGGGCCGAGACCAGCGCCTCCGCCAGCGTGCTTTTGCCGGAGCCGGAGCCCCCCGTGATTGCGATCAATATGGCCATGAACCGGCTTCTAGGGCGCCTAATGTCTCAGCGCCACGGGGGACGATCCGTCGCGCGAGGATGACGTGACGTGACGTTGCTTATCACTGATCACCAATGATAGCCTCCGTCCAAGCGTCGCAGCCAAGCAGACGCACCAAGGGACAAGGAAGACGCACCATGCTGGGCTTGATGCAGGACTGGCCGCTGACGGTCGACAAGATCATCGACCATGCGAAGAACTGGCATGGGGACCACGAGGTCGTCACTCGCTCGGTCGAGGGGCCCATCGTCCGCACGACCTACGGCCAGGTCCACGACCGCGCCAAGCGGGTGTCCAACGCGCTGAAGGCGTGGGGCATACAGCCGGGCGACCGGGTCGCCACCCTGGCCTGGAATACGGACCGTCACATCGAGACCTGGTACGGCGTCATGGGCATGGGGGCGGTCTGCCACACGCTGAACCCCCGCCTGTTCCCGGAGCAGCTTGTCTATATCATCAACCATGCCGAGGATCGGGTCATCTTCACCGACCTGACCTTCGTGCCGTTGCTGGAAGCCATCCTGCCGCATATCCCCAAGGTCGAGCGGGTCATCATCATGACCGACGACGCCCATATGCCGCAGACCCGTCTGCCGCGCGCGCAATCCTATGAGCGGATCGTGGCGGAACAGTCTGCAGACGCCGTCTGGGGCGCGTTCGACGAGAGCACAGCCTGCGGCCTCTGCTACACCTCGGGTACGACGGGGAACCCCAAGGGGGTTCTGTATTCGCACCGCTCGAACTTCCTGCACACCTTCATGGCGCTCCAGTCCTCGGTGGTCGGCGGCAAGACCAGCGACGTCATTTTGCCGGTCGTGCCGATGTTCCACGCAAACGCCTGGGGCATCGCCTTCGTCGGTCCCGCATCGGGTTGCAAGCTGGTGATGCCGGGCGCCCGGATGGACGGCGAGAGCCTGTACGAACTGCTGGAAACCGAGGGCGTCACCTTCTCCGCCGCCGTGCCGACGGTCTGGCAGGGGTTGCTGGCCCATATGCGTCAGAACGGACTGAAGCTGTCGACCGTCAACCGGGTGCTGATCGGCGGATCGGCCGTGCCGGAGAGCCTGATCCGCGCCTTCCATGACGATTATGGCATCGAGGTGCTTCAGGGCTGGGGCATGACCGAGACCTCGCCCATCGGGACCCTGTCGAACATGACGCCCGAGACGGCGGCTTTGCCGTTCGAGGACCAGCTGAAATACCGCACCAAACAGGGGACGCCGCCGCTGGGGATAGAGCTGACGCTGAAGGACGACGCCGGCCGTGAACTGCCGCACGACGGCGCCACCTTCGGCCATCTGATGGTCAAGGGGCCGACCGTGGCCCGGGGCTATTTCCGCGAGGAAGGTTCGATCCTGGACGCCGGCGGCTTCTTCGACACCGGCGACGTGGCGACGGTGGACGAACTGGGCTTCATGCAGATCACCGACCGGTCCAAGGACGTAATCAAGTCCGGCGGGGAATGGATCAGCTCCATCGAGATCGAGAACATCGCCGTGGGCCACCCCAAGGTCGAACTGGCCGCCGTGATCGGCGCGGCCCACGCCAAATGGGATGAACGCCCGGTCCTGCTGGTCAAGCTGAAGGACGGCGAGACGCTTTACAAGCAGGAGCATCTCGACTTCCTGCACGGCAAGATCGCCAAATGGTGGATGCCCGACGATGTGGTGGCGGTGGATGAGATTCCGCTGGGCGCCACCGGCAAGATCGACAAGAAGCTTCTGCGCGAGCGGATGAAAGACTACCGTCTGCCCGACGTCCAGCCCGCCTGATCCCCAGCCCGCCTGACTCCATGGAGCGCCGATGCCGTCGAGCAAGCCTGTCCCCGCGCTGATCCCATGGCTGACCGCCTTGACGGCGGCGCCCGTGGTTCTGGTGGTGGCGGCAATGGCGGCGACCCTGTTTGGCGGGGTGGACCGGGCGATCACCTATGATCTGCTGACATGGACGGTAGCGCGAGGACTGGCCTGGCTCGGATGTGTCGGCGCCCTGGCCGTGGTGGTTCTGACGCTGCGGGATTTGCGGCGGCGTTGGGTCTTCGCCGCAATCGCCCTGATGCTGGCTGGCGCGACCCTGGGCGTTTTCTTGTATCAGGGGCGACGCCTGGCCGAGCCGACGCCGCGCGACATCAGCACTCATATTGCAGAACCTCCGGTTTATAGGCGTCTGGCGGCCATGCACCGCGACATCTCGGGTGTGACGGGGCCGGAAACCTGCCCTGCCGCCCGCTCGATCCCGACCCAGGTCCTGGCGCAACAAGCCGCCTCGGCCCTGGTGGACGCCGGATTCCCCGTCGTTCGCGCCGCCACCTTCGAGGTGGAAGGGGTTCATGAAGGCGCCTGGTTCGGCTTCGCCTATGACGCCGTGATCCGCATCCGGCCTGGTCGCACCGACATCCGCGTCGCTGCGCGCGATTCCAGACCCGACGGCGGCGCGACCTGCCGCCTGATGGGCAAGATCGTCGCGGCGCTGGAAGAGGAAGTTCGTTAGGCGGGACGGAATTCGGCGTGCAGTCCGGGTGCGCCCGCGACCGTCGCCGCGCCGTCTTCCACCAACTTGATCAGGTGGGCCAGGACAGACAGTGAAGCCGCGGGCCACAGCCGCTGGTCGGTCGCCGCATAGAGAACCGGCACCATCTCCGCCGTTGTTCGATCTCCGGCGAGAAGACGAGCGACTACCTGGGCTTCCCGCTCCAGTCGATGCGCCCGATAGGCCTTCAGGAAGGGCGCGGGATTCGTCACCGGCGCGCCGTGGGTCGGCCATAGAGTTGTGAAGTCCCGGGCGATCACCGCTTCCAGGCTGGCCATATAGTCCCGCATGTTTCCGTCCGGCGGCGCCACGACGCTGGTCGCCCAGCCCATCACGTGATCACCGCTGAACAGGGCGTTTTCCTCTTTCAGAGCGAAGGCCATGTGATTCGAGGCGTGGCCGGGCGTGAAGATGGCCTCCATGGTCCAGCCGTCTCCCTCGATCTGTTCACCGCCCGCCAAGACGACGTCCGGGGTGAATCCGTCGTCCTCGTCTTCGTCCAGCGCACCTGAAGCGTGGGTTTCGTGCGCCGGCGGGCGGGCCGCCAGAATCCTTGCGCCTGTTCGCTCGGCGAAGGGGCGGGCGAGGGGGGCGTGATCGCGATGGGTGTGGGTCACCAAGACATGGCTGACCCTCCGGCCCTCCACCGCCGCCAACAAGGCCGTCAAGTGCGTCTCGTCCAACGGTCCCGGATCGACCACCGCGACGGCCGACCCCGCCTGTGGCCGCCCCACGATGTAGGTCCCCGTGCCCGTGAAGGTGAAGGGCCCCGGATTGTCGGCGATCACCCGTTGCACCAGCGGCGACACCTGGTCCCGCCGCCCATAGGCGAAGTCGAAATCACGTAAGAAGGGAATCACGGTCGCTCGCTCCGAAGCTGGCCTGGGCCTTGCCTTAACGCCTCGGTAACCTGTCTCGGAGCGCCGGTCATGGCCCGTTCTATCGCCTTCGCTGTCTCGAATCGGCTCCAGCCCGTCGTGGCGGCTTTCATCTGTCTCATGGCGGCGCAACTGGTCACCGCGTCATGCACTCCGGAGCCGGCACCGTATGCGAGTCGGGTGGCGATAATGAGATGACGTACCGCAAGGTGTGTCATAACCGTGACATAGACGACGCCCTTGTGACCACATTGCGTCTTCCTGCTGGACTAACAAGTTGCTTTGGTGTGCTCTCGACACAACCAGCCGTCCGGTTGGGGGAATGGATATGGATTTGGCAACCCGCTGCGCGGGGCTGTGCCAATCACGGGAGAGCTATCCTTGAACAACGCCAAATATCGCCGCAGCTTGCTTGCGACCACCATGATTGGTGGCGCCGTGTTGGCCCTAGCAAGCAGCCCGGCCCTTGCCCAGTCGCAAGAAGGCGCCGCCGACGTTGGGGAAATCGTCGTCACCGGGTCCCGCATCGCGCGGCAGGACTATGTGGCTAACAGCCCAATAACAACGGTTACGGCCGAGCAGATTCAGGCGCGCGGCGATGTGAACGTGGAGCAGATACTTAATCAGTTGCCGCAAGTCGTGCCCGGCTTCTCTGCCAACTCCAACAACCCGGCAAATGGCTCGGCGACGGTCGATCTACGTGGTCTCGGCGCCAGCCGCACCTTGGTCTTGGTGAATGGACGCCGTTTCGTTCCGTTCGATAAGTCAAATGCCGTTGACCTCAACAGCATCCCGGCTGCGCTGATTGAGCGGGTCGAGGTCGTCAGTGGCGGTGCATCTGCGACCTATGGCTCTGACGCCTTGGCTGGCGTCGTGAACTTCATCTTTAAGGACGATTTTGAAGGGCTGGAGATCAGCACTCAATACGGCATCTCCGGTTTCGGAGACGGTGAACAGTTCAATGCTTCGGCGACGTTCGGCGCAAACAGCTCCGATGGTCGTGGCAATGTAACAGGCTTCGTTGGCTATGCTGATCGCGACGGATTCTTGCCAAACGAGGATCGTGATTGGGCGCTCGTTAGCAACGCGGGTGGATCCGGGACCGGTATTTACGGCGGGTTGAACAATCTCGGCACTAATCCGTATTCCGCTGCTGGTTGCGCGACGGCGACGCCCTGCCGTCGCTCCTTCCGTACGCCCGGCGTTCCTGGCCCGTTTAACAATGATTTTGGACTGAGCGCCGCCAGCGACCGCTACAACTTCTCAGCTGTTAATCTGCTTCAGTCGCCCTCGGAGCGCTACAACGCGGTTCTGATAGGCCATTATGATATCAATGAGACCCTGACGGCTTTCACTGAAGTCTTCTACACAAAGACTCAGAACAACATCCAGTTGGCTCCCACGCCCGCCACGGGCATCAGCATCCCCTATGGCAACTACTTCGTTCAGAACTCGCCAGCCTTGCTTGCCTATGCGAACACGCGCCCCAATCCAGCCTTGCCGCTGAACTTCGATCGCCGGATGGTTGAAGTTGGGGCTCGTGTCGAAACCCACGACACTAACGTGCTGCAGTTCAATAGCGGCTTGCGTGCCGACCTTGGCGGTGATTGGTCCGCCGAAGGCGTTTATGCCTATGGTCGGTCTGAGCTTCGCACCTCGATCCAAAACGACGTCTCGCGCTCACGCTTGGCGGCCGCTTTGGCTGCTGGGGGCACTGCGACAAGTTGCGCCGCCTCCTCCTTGCAAATCTTCCCGGGCTGTGTGCCGGTAAACATGTTCGGCGCCGGCACGATTACGCCCGCAGCGGCTAACTTCATTCGGCTGGACTTCGCTGACACCAGCATTTTTGAGCGTCAGAATCTGACCTTGAATGTCACCGGTACGGTGGTGGAACTTCCGGCCGGCCCGCTATCTGTCGCCTTCGGTGCCGAGTATCGGGAAGACAAGCTGAGCTTCACCCCGGACGCTGCAAAGGCGTCTGGCGACATCTTCGGCTTTAATGCGGAACGTCCTGTTGCTGGTCGCAGCTCATCTAAGGAAGTCTACGTTGAAGCGGCAGTGCCGGTGTTGCGAGACCTGCCATTCGTCAAGTCGCTGGACCTTGAACTCGGAGCCCGCATGTCGGATTACGACACTGTGGGTAAGGTGTACGCCTATAAGGCTGGTGGTTCATGGGAGCCGGTCGAAAGCCTGCGCTTGCGTGGTCTTTATCAGCGCGCCGTCCGCGCCCCGAACGTTTTCGAGCTGTTCCAAGCAAACGACCAGGGCTTCCCGGCCGTCCTCGATCCCTGCACGACCGTTAACCCCAGCTCGGGCGCTGCCCGGACCTTGTCCGCGGGCGTTCGGAACTTCTGCACGGCGCAACTCGGCTTCGATCCTGTCGCAAACAGCTTTGTCGCGCAGAACACGCAGACGGAATCGTTCTTCTATGGCAACCCAAACTTGAGCGAGGAAAAGTCTGATACGGTCACGCTTGGTGTGGTGTGGCAACCGACGTTCGTGTCCGGGCTGTCTATGTCGCTCGACTATTACGACATCTCGGTTGAAGACTATATCGGCACAATCAGCGGCGGCGTATCCGGCATCGTCGGCGCCTGTTTCGCAGCTGGTGCAGCCGCATCTGGCACGACCGGCGCTGCTGTTTCGTCGGTCGCAGAATGTAACGATGCCGGCATCGGTTTGCCGCTCATCTATCGCGATGCGGCTGGCAACCTGAAGGCCCGCGCTCCGCTGGGCAACGTCTCGGAACTGCAAACCAGCGGCATTGATTTCTCGACCCGTTATGGCTGGAATGTACCGTGGGCTGGTGGCTTCTGGGGTGAGCGACTGGATATCGCGCTGAACGTAACCTACCTCGACAGCTATGAGCTGGATGGTATCGAGTACAAGGGCACTGTCGGCGCCTACAACATCAGCGCGAGCCTGCCGGAATACAAAGCTAATGTGTCCCTAGGTTACGATTTGGGCCCTGTGCGCGTTAATTACTCCGGCACCTTCATCGACGCGATGGACAACCAAGGGAATATCCCTGCGTTCGAAGACGGAGGATATGTCGGTACCGACTCCTACTGGTACCATGACGTCAGCGCCTCCTATAACTTCAACGACAGCGTCGAAATCTTCGGCGGCGTACGCAACATCGCAGACAAGGAACCGCCGGTGTTCGATAACGCGAGCGACGGCAACACCGATCCGAACACGTTCGACGTGGTCGGCCGGTACTTCTTCGTCGGTGCACGCCTGAAATACTGATCTTTACGGATTGATGAAACTGAGGCGGCGGAGCAACGCTCCGCCGCCTTTTTTCGTTAAAGCGGCGCCGTAGAAAAACCATCCGTTAGGTTGAGCGTTTGTGATCGTCGCCTATTCGCGGCGCCTCTCAAGGAAGACCATGCTGAAAACGTTCGTCTCTGGAATAGCCGTCCTTTCGCTGTTGGCTTCAGGACCCGCCTTCGCTCAGGACCAGGACGGGCCCATCGTCACTGGAAACCGCGGCGCTGAAACCGCTGACGCTCTGAAGGTTCGCGAGGCGATCGCCTATGCGAATCCGCTGCCGCGTGGGGCGCCGACGGAGGATTATCCGCTGGTGGCATGGTGTGATGCGCTGGTGACGGGGCATGCGGATTTGGGCGAGACGCTGACGGATCGTGCGCCCGAGGACGTCGAACTGGTGCGGTTGGGGCGGCTTGAGGCGCAGGACTTCCGCAGCGCTCTGGCGGCGGCCGAGCCGCGCCAGACGGCGACGGCCAAGGCTGCCGCGCAACAGGCGGCAGCAGCCGCCAAGGCTCAATGGGCGCCCTTGCTGGCCAGCAAGGACGAGGCGGCGCGGAGCCAGTCGTTTGGGCTGTTCTATGGTCTGCCGGGGCGTTGCGAACATGCCGCCCGGCGCATCCGGAACAATATCACCACCCCGCCGGCGACCCCGGCCGAAGTCGGGCTTGAGGCGCCGGCGCCCGCTAACTGATTAGCGGAAGTTGATTGTGGAACGGCGGTCTGAGCCCGGGCTCAGGCCGCCGTTTCGCGTTTGGCGGCGTAGGGATCGTAGTTGAGGATGGGGGCCAGCCAGCGTTCGCAGGTCGCGACGTCCCAGCCCTTGCGCCGGGCGTAGTCCTCGACCTGGTCCAGATCGATCTTGCCGACGCCGAAATAGTGGCTGCCCGGATGGCCGAAATAGAGGCCCGAGACCGAGGCGGGGGGCGTCATGGCGAAGCTTTCGGTCAGGGCCATGCCTGCGTTGGCCTCGGCCTGAAGCAGGCGGAACAGGGTGGCCTTTTCCGTGTGGTCGGGCTGGGCCGGATAGCCGGGGGCAGGGCGGATGCCTTGATATTGTTCGGTGATCAGGTCGTCGATGCCGGTCGTCTCGTCGGCGGCGTAGCCCCAGAACTGGGTCCGGACTTCCTTGTGCAGGCGCTCGGCGAAGGCCTCGGCCAGACGGTCGGCCAGGGCGGTGGCCAGGATGGCGGAATAGTCGTCGCCCGCGTCCTTGAAACGCTTGGCGATCTCCAACTCGCCGTGGCCGGCGGTGACGGCGAAGGCGCCGATATAGTCGTCGCCCTCTTCGGCGATGAAGTCGGATAGAGCCAGGTTCGGCTTGCCGTTCGACTTCTTGATCTGCTGGCGCAGGGTGTGGAAGCGGGCGATTTCGGCGTCCCGGCTCTCGTCGGCGAAGACGATGACGTCGTCGCCGTCGGCGCGGGCGGGCCAGAAGCCGACCACGCCCTTGGCCGTGAACCACTTCTCGTCGATGATCCGCTTCAGCATGAGCTTGGCGTCCTCGAACAGGTCGCGCGCGGCCTCGCCGACGATCTCGTCGTCCAGGATCAGGGGATAGCGGCCGATCAGTTCCCAACTGGCGAAGAAGGGGGTCCAGTCGATGTGGTCGGCCAGATCCTGCAGGTCCCAGGCGTCGAAGGATTTCACGCCGATGAAGGACGGCTTGCCGGGCAGGGGCTGGGTCGGGTCGATGCGGAAGCGGTTCTCGCGCGCCTGGGCTAGGGTGGCGCGGGCCTTGACCTCCTGGCCGCGGGCGTACTGCTCGCGGATGCGGATATATTCGTCGCGGGTGGCGGCCTCGTTCTTGGCGCGCTCGGTCTTGGACAGCAGGCCCGAGACGACGCTGACGGCGCGCGAGGCGTCGACGACATAGGTGGTCGAGCCGCGGCGATATGCCGGTTCGATCTTGACCGCCGTGTGAGTGCGGCTGGTGGTGGCGCCGCCGATCAGCAGGGGGATGTCGAAGCCGCGCCGTTCCATCTCGGCGCCGACGAAGACCATCTCGTCCAGCGACGGGGTGATCAGGCCGGACAGGCCAATGATATCGACGTTGTGGGCCTTGGCCTCGTCCAGGATGCGGTCGGCCGGGACCATGACGCCCAGGTCGAGGACCTCGTAATTATTGCACTGAAGCACGACGCCGACGATGTTCTTGCCGATGTCATGGACATCGCCCTTGACCGTGGCCATCAGGATCCGGCCCGCCTGTTCGCGCGGCTTGCCGGCCTTTTCAGCCTCCATAAAGGGTTCAAGCCAAGCCACGGCTTGCTTCATGACGCGGGCGGACTTGACCACCTGGGGCAGGAACATCTTGCCCGAGCCGAACAGGTCTCCGACCACGTTCATCCCGTCCATCAGCGGACCTTCGATGACGTGCAGCGGGCGTTCGACGCCCAGGCGGGCCTCCTCGGTGTCGGCCTCGATGAACTCGGTGATGCCGTTGACCAGGGCGTGTTCGATCCGCTTGCCGACCGGCTGGTCGCGCCATTTGAGATCGACGACGCGGGCCTGACCCTTCTCGCCCTTGTAGCGAGGGGCCATGTCGACCAGCCGCTCGGTGTTCGAGACATTGGTCCGCTGGGGCCGGTTCAGGATCACGTCCTCGACCGCCTCGCGCAGCTCGGGGTCGATGTCGTCATAGACCGGCAGGTCGCCGGCGTTGACGATGCCCATGTCCATGCCCGCCGCGATGGCGTGATACAGGAAGACGCTGTGGATCGCGCGGCGCACCGGCTCGTTGCCGCGGAAGCTGAACGAGACGTTCGACACGCCGCCGCTGATCCGGGCGTAGGGCAGGGTGGTCTTGATGACCTTGACCGCCTCGATGAAGTCGACGGCGTAGTTGTCGTGCTCCTCGATCCCCGTCGCCACGGCGAAGATATTGGGGTCGAAGATGATGTCCTCGGGCGGGAAGCCGACCTCGTTGACCAGGATGTTGTAGGCGCGGGTGCAGATCTCGATCTTGCGGGCGGCGGTGTCGGCCTGGCCCACCTCGTCGAAGGCCATGACCACGACGGCGGCGCCGTAACGCAGGCATTTGATCGCATGATCGCGGAAGGCTTGCTCGCCCTCCTTCATGCTGATCGAGTTGACGATGGGCTTGCCCTGGACGCACTTCAGGCCCGCCTCGATCACCTCCCATTTGGAGCTGTCGATCATCACCGGCACGCGGGCGATGTCGGGCTCGGCCGCGATCAGGTTGAGGAAGGTCCGCATGGCGACGGCGCCGTCCAGCAGGCCCTCGTCCATATTGATGTCGATGATCTGGGCGCCGGCCTCGACCTGTTGGCGGGCGACGTCGAGGGCGGCCGAATAGTCGCCCTCGACCACCAGCTTGCGGAATTTGGCCGAGCCGGTGACGTTGGTCCGTTCGCCGACGTTGATGAAGGTGGGTCTCACGCAAAAACTCCGCTCATCCCGGCGAAAGCCGGGACCCAGTGCTTTTGGGAGGCACGGTGCTTGGGATTGGGGGCGATGACATGGCGTTGATGGCTAACGCCCAAAGAACTGGGTCCCGGCTTTCGCCGGGATGAGCGGAAGAGGGCAGCCATCACGCCACCATCTCGAACGGTTCCAGCCCCGAGAGCCGCAAGGCCACCGGCCGTTCCGGGATGGCGCGGGGCTTCAGCGGCGCGACCTCTTCGGCGACGTGCTTGATGTGGTCCGGCGTCGTGCCGCAGCAGCCGCCGACGATGTTGACCAGGCCGGATGCGGCCCATTCCTCGATGAAGTGGGCGGTCTCGTGCGGCTCCTCGTCGTACTGGCCCATGGCGTTGGGCAGGCCGGCGTTAGGATAGGCGGCGACCAGGGTGTCGGCGACGCGGCTGAGTTCGGCGATGAAGGGCCGCATCAGGTCGGCGCCCAGCGCGCAGTTGAAGCCGACGGCGAAGGGTTTGGCGTGGCGCACGCTGTTCCAGAAGGCCTCGGCCGTCTGGCCCGACAGGGTGCGGCCCGAACGGTCGGTGATGGTGCCGCTGATCCAGATGGGCAGGGCGTCCATGCCCTCGTCCTCCAGGTCCTTGATCGCCTTGATCGCGGCCTTGCAGTTCAGCGTGTCGGTGATGGTCTCGATCAGATACAGATCGACGCCGCCCTCGTTCAGCGCCTTCACCTGATGGCGATAGGCCTCATAGACCTGGTCGAAGGTCACGCTGCGGGCGCCGGGGTCGTTCACGTCGGACGACATCGACAGCATCTTGTTCAACGGGCCGATGGAGCCGGCGGCGAAGCGCGGCTTGTGCGGCTCCTTCTCGGTCCAGCGGTCGGCGGCGGCGCGGGCCAGTTTGGCGCCTTCCAGATTGATGTCCCAGACGGCTTGCGCGTCGAGGGCGTAGTCTTCCTGGGCGATGGTGGTGCCGGAGAAGGTGTTGGTTTCGGAGATGTCGGCCCCAGCGGCGTAATACTGGTCGTGCAGGTCCGAGATGATGTCGGGGCGGGTGATGCAGAGGATGTCGTTGTTCCCCTTCATCTGGTGCGCCTCGTCATAGCCATTGGCGGCGACGAACCGGTCGGCGCGGAAGTCGGCTTCGGACAGGCCCCGACGCTGGATCATGACGCCCCAGGATCCGTCGAGGACCAGGATGCGTTCCTTGGCGGCTTGATGCAGGGCGGCGATGCGTTCGGCGCGGGTCATGCTTGAACTCCGTGGGACGGCAAGAGCCCCTCCGTCACGGCGCAAGTGCGCCGCGCCACCTCCCCATCGCTGCGCGACGGGGAGGAGACAGGCGCCATTGCGTCTCCTCCCTGTTCGCCGCTTGGCGAATGGGGAGGTGGCTCGAAGCGAAGCGAAGAGACGGAGGGGTTCTTCACGCGGACACGGCCTTGGTTTCACGCACGCCCAGCACGCGGCAGATCGCATAGACCAGATCGGCGCGGTTCAGGGTGTAGAAGTGGAAGTCGGAGAAGCCTTCTTCGTGCAGCCGGGCGCAGGTTTCGGCGGCGACCGAAGCGGCGAGCAAGCGGCGGGTTTCCGGATCGTCGTCCAGTCCGTCGAAATGGGCTTTCAGCCAATCGGGGATGCTGGTCCCGCAGGCGCCGCACATGCGAGTCAGGCCGGCGAAGTTGGACACGGGCATGACGCCGGGGATCAGGGGAATGGTCACGCCCGCCGCCCGAACCCGGTCGCGGAAGCGCAGGAAGGCGTCGATGTCGAAGAAGAACTGGCTGACGGCGCGGGTGGCGCCGGCGTCCACCTTGGCCTTCAGCACATCGATGTCGTGGTCGATGGATGGGCTTTCCGGGTGTTTTTCGGGATAGGCGCCGACCGTGACGTCGAAGCCGCCGACGCGGCTGATGGCGGCGGTCAGTTCGGTGGCGTTGGCGTAGCCGTCAGCGCGGGGCTGGTAGACGCCGCCGATGCCGCCTCCGCCCATCCCTCCCGAATTGGGTGGGTCGCCGCGCAGGGCGACGATGTGATCGACGCCGATGGTCTTGTAGCCGGCGATGACCTCATCGACTTCGTCGCGGCTGGCGTCGACGCAGGTCAGGTGGGCGGCGGGACGCAGCGAGGTCTCGGCGATGATACGCTGGACGGTGCGGTGGGTGCGTTCGCGGGTCGAGCCACCGGCGCCATAGGTGACCGAGACGAAGGCCGGGTTCAGCGGCTCGAGGCGACGGATCGCCTTCCACAGATTGGCCTCGGCCTCGTCGGTCTTGGGCGGGAAGAATTCGAAGGAGACGCGCACGGCGTCGTGGTTCGAGCCGGCGCGGGCGACTGGCCCCAAGGGCGACAGCAGCAGGGCGCGGGCTTCGGCGAGATTGGTTGATGACGCAGCCATCATGCGGTCTTTCTGGCCTGGGCCAAGGATGGGGCGGCGGGTCGTTCCGCCGTCCAGATCGTCACGGTCAGCCCCTCATTGTCGGGCGGCAGGGCGACGGGGGGAGAGGGCGTCAGACCGCTGTCGCTCATCCAGCCGTTGATCTCCTGATCCGCGAAGCCGAGGCGGCGATGCTGGTGCGCCTCGCGCATATGTTCAAAGTCGTGCGGGGCGAAATCGACGATCACCAGACGGCCGCCGGGGCAGACCAGGCGCGCGGCCTCGGCGACGGCGGCGAAGGGGTCGGCCAGATAGTGCAGGACCTGGTGCACGATCACCAGATCGGCGCTGGCGGCGGGCAGTCGGGTGGCGAAGATGTCGCCGTGGCGCAGTTCGACCTTGTTCAGCCCGGCCTTGGAGACATTGGCGCGGGCGATGTTGAGCATGTTCTGGCTGAGATCCAGCCCGACCGACATCTTGGCCTTCTTGCCGAACAGGGTCAGCATTCGGCCGGAACCGGTGCCCAGATCGACGACGCGCTTGAACGGGCCGGGGCCGACGGCCTCTTCCAGGGCGGCCTCGACGGCGCTCTCGCTGACATAGAGGGAGCGCAGCCGGTCCCACTGGGGGGCGATCTGTTCGAAATAGGATTCGGCGGCCTGCTGGCGATCCTTCTGGACCTCGCTCAGCCGACGATGATCGGCTTCTCCGGCGTCATCGGCGAGGATGTCCAGAACCGTGTCGATCAGGCGGCGGGCCTGGGCGTCGTGCGAAAGGCGGTAATAGACGCGAGCGCCGTCCGGAAACCGTTCGATCAGGCCGGAGTCGGTCATCAGCTTCAGATGGCGAGACACGCGCGGTTGGCTCTGATCGAGAATCCGCGACATCTCCATGACCGAAAGCTCTTCGCTGGCCAGCAGGGAGAGGATACGCAGCCGGGTGGGTTCGCCGGCGGCGCGAAGGGCTTCGACAGTCTGGTCGGCGGTCAGGCTCATAGGATCGTATAAAGATATCCTTATATGATTTGGCAAGCAAAATCCGCCTTTGAATTGGCGCGACGGGAAATCACCTGTCGTCCGTTCAAGCCCATGCAATCCCTTTGGAGTGTTTCCATGCGCAGTCTTCTCATCTCCACCCTCGCCCTCGTCGCCGCCGGTCCGGCCCTGGCGCAGAGCGATTTCCCCGAGCCGCCGATGGGCGGGCAGATGTCCGGTCCGCCGCTGATGGGCGGGATGCGTCCGCCTGAGCGCGAGACCCTGGCCGACATGAAGGCCCGGATGATGATGATGTTCGATCACATCGACGCCAATAAGGACGGCGTCATCGACGCTCCCGAGCTGTCGGCTTCGCCCGGCGGCCGGATGCTCTCTCGCGCCGATGGCGACGGAAACGGCCGTATCACCAAGACCGAGATGGAAGCCGGCGCCGAAGTCATGTTCAAGGTCATGGACAAGAATGGCGACGGCGTCGTCACGGCCGATGAACGCCCGCAGCCGCCTCGGCGCCCCGGTTGATCACGCGACCGGCGTCTTCAGCGGCTGGCCCGCGAAATGCGCCTGAAGATTCTGCATCAGCAGCATCAGCATGCCCTGCACCCCGGCGGTCGTTGCGCCGGCGGTGTGGGGCGTCACGACGAGGTTCGGCACGTGGGCCCAGCGTGAAGGGTCGGTCGGCTCCTCTATGAAGACGTCCAGGGCCGCCTGGCCCAGGGCGCCGGATTTCAGCGCGGCGATCAGGGCGTCCTCGTCGATCACCTGGCCGCGCGAGACATTGACCAGCAGGCCGTCGGGGCCCAGCGCTTCGAGCACCACGCGCGAGATCAGGCCGCGATTGGTTTCGTCGGCCCGACAGGCGATGACGAGGATGTCGCTGGCCTTGGCCAGGGCCAGCAGGCTGTCGGCGCGGGGCCATTCGGCGTCGTGGGGGCGGGGTCCCCACCAGGCGACCTCCATGCGGAAGGCCTCGGCGCGGTCGGCGACCGCCTTGCCGATGGCGCCCAGGCCGACGACGCCCAGTTTCTGGCCGCCGATGGAGGCGGTGATGGTGCGGGTCTCTGCGGTCCAGCCGCCCGACCGGACCTGACGGTCCCCCGCGACGATCTGGCGACGCGCAGCCAGGATCAGGCCCAGGGCGTGATCGGCCACGTCTTCATGATTGACGCCTGGCGCATGGGTGACGCGCAGGCCGCGTTCACGGCACCAGTCGACGTCGATCCCGTCGTAGCCGGAGGTGAAACAGGCGATCAGGTCGAGGGCGGGGAGTTGTTCGATCAGCGCCTTGTCCAGCGGCGCCTCGCCCGTGACGATCAGGGCGCGGATATCATGGGCGGCCTCGATCGGCGGGCCTTCCCAGAAGCGATAGACGTCATAGGCGCTCTCAAGGAGGGGAGAGAGTGGGGCGAGATGCCGTTGCATGATCAGGACGGCGGGGCGTTGGGTCATGGTCGGACCTCGATCAGATGGAGGCCGTCAAGGAGGCCTTGTTCGATCCTGGCCCATCGAGGTTGAAGCCAGTCGATCAGAACATGCCGGGTCGCGTTGCCGAGACGGAGCCAGACGATCTGAGGCCCGAGCCGACGGTCCGCCGCCCAGATGGCGAAGTCGCGATCCTTGGTGATGATGACGCACGATTCAGCTCGCGCCAAATCCCAGATGTCCTGGTCACGCGCATTGACGGTCAGAAGCGTAAAAACATGGTCGGCCTCGTGCCCTTTCGCTCTCAGCCATTCGGTAAGAGCGATGGGGAGTTGGGCGTCCACGATGAATTTCACGCGGCGATCACGCCGGTGTCGCCGATGCTTGCGGCCGCATAGGCAAGGCTAGCCCGGATGTCGTCAGCCTCCAGGTATGGGAAGTCCGCGAGGATTTCCTCCGGGCTCGCGCCGCCCGCCAGCATGTCCAGGATGTCCTGCACCCGGATTCGCATGCCGCGAATGCACGGACGGCCCCCGCACTGGCTGGGATCGATAGTGATGCGGAACAGAAGATCGTCGCTCATGTCCCGCATCCTATCACAGATCAATCAGCGCCCGAACTTCTGGTGCTGGATGCGTTTGGGGATGATGCTGTCGGCGCCCAGGCGGCGCATCTTGTCCTGTTCGTAGGCTTCGAAGTTTCCTTCGAACCATTCCACATGGCCGTCGCCTTCGAAGGCGAGGATGTGGGTGGCCAGACGGTCGAGGAACCAGCGGTCGTGGGATATGACCACGGCGCAGCCGGCGAACTCTTCCAGGGCCTCTTCGAGGTTCTGCAGGGTTTCGATGTCCAGGTCGTTGGTCGGTTCGTCGAGCAGGATCAGATTGCCGCCCGAGGCCAGGGTCTTGGCCAGGTGGACGCGATTTCGTTCACCGCCGGACAGCTGCCCCACCTTCTTCTGCTGGTCGCCGCCCTTGAAGTTGAAGCTGCCGACATAGGCGCGGGTGTTGATCTCGCGCTTGCCGACCATCATCACATCGGTGCCGCCCGAGATGGCCTGCCAGATGGTCTCGTCGGGCTTCAGGTCGTCACGCGACTGATCGACATAGGCCAGTTTGACCGTCTCGCCGACCTTGATCGTGCCGCCGTCTGGGGTTTCCTGACCGGTGATCAGCTTGAACATGGTCGATTTGCCGGCGCCGTTGGGGCCGATGACGCCGACGATGCCGTTGGGCGGAAGCTTGAAGGTCAGATTGTCGAACAGGGTCTTGTCGCCATAGGTCTTGGCCAGGCCTTCGACTTCCAGCACGACATTGCCCAGGCGCGGGCCGGGCGGGATCTGGATGTGGGCGTGGGTCTGGGCGCCGCGCATCGATTCCTGTTCCTCGACCATCCGCTCGTAGGCGGCCAGACGAGCCTTGGACTTGGCCTGACGGGCCTTGGCGCCCGAACGGACCCATTCCAGTTCGCGGGTGAGGGCGCGCTGGCGGGCTTCGGATTCCGACTGTTCCTGGATGACGCGCTTGGTCTTGGCTTCCAGCCACGAGGAATAGTTGCCCTCGTGCGGATGGCCCTTGCCGCGGTCCAGCTCCAGCGTCCACTTGGTGACGAGGTCCAGGAAGTAGCGGTCGTGGGTCACCAGGATGACGCAGCCGGGGAAGTTTTCCAGGTGGTGCTGGAGCCAGGCGACGGATTCGGCGTCCAGGTGGTTGGTCGGTTCGTCGAGCAGCAGCATGTCGGGCTTGGACAGCAGCAGACGGGCCAGGGCCACGCGGCGCTTCTCACCGCCGGACAGGTTGGTGACTTCCCAGTCGTCGGGCGGGCAGCGCAGGGCGCCCATGGCCATTTCGATACGGCTGTCGATGTCCCAGACGTCGCCGGCGTCGATCTTCTCCTGGAGAGAGGTCATCTCCTCCATCAGCTCGTCGGTGTAGTTCTCGCCCAGTTCGGCGGCGACGGCGTTGAAGCGGTTGACCCACTGTTTCTCTTCGCACCAGGCCTCGACGTTCTCGCGAACGTTCAGGGCGGGGTCCAGCTGGGGCTCCTGCTCCAGATAGCCGCGCTTGATGCCGTCGGCGGCGCGGGCCTCGCCCGAGAACTCGTTGTCCAGGCCGGCCATGATCTTCAGCAGGGTGGATTTACCCGAGCCGTTGACCCCGACGACGCCGATCTTGGCGTCGTTATAGAAGCTGAGCCAGATGTTCTCGAAGATCTTGCGGCCGCCGGGGAAGGTCTTGGTCAGACCCTGCATCTGGAAAATATATTGCTGCGCCATGAGGTGCGGTTTCGCCCTTCGGGTTTCGTCGGATTGGGAGGTTTGGGCGGATGTAGCGATCCTGAGGCGAGAGAGCAAATGAGGCGAAGACATGCGCAAGCGCCTTCGCCGTTTTCGCGGCGAAGTTTGGGGAGGGCGTGGGACGCCGGGTCTGCACCCGGGGTTTGGAGTTTTAAGTACCGTTTCGGCGCAGTCGTCGTCCCACGCGGTCGTTTTCCACACGCACTCCGGCTGGCGGCCCTCCTTTTAGAGCCTTGCCGGATCGGCGGGCCGCCTTGCGACGGCTTCGCCGGGGCGGACATGCCGACGAAGGTCGACAGCGGTCCGCTTTCCTAGGCGTGCGGCGAGCAGGAGACGGCATCCATCGCCGCCCCTAAGGACCCCGGCGGTCTCCTCCCCACCGGCTTCATCGCTCGACCACAGCCCCGCCGCCGTCAGGGCGCTGGATCCGACGCCCTCCCCATCGGCGGGGATGAGAGGATTATGCGGGAGGTTTGAGGGGTGATTAGAAGCGGGGGGTGAGATTCTGTTAGGGCGTTGAAAAGGTTGGGGTGGAGGCAGCGTCATTGTGCGCGCTGGCCGCTCTTTTCTTCCGTCATTCCGGGCGAAGGGCCGCTTGGCCCGCAGACCCGGAACCCAGCGGCGCCGAAGGCGATGGCGCCGCCGCGCGATGTTGAAGATCAGAGTCCGCGACAGGTTCGCGCTCTCGCGCGCCGCTGGGTTCCGGGTCTCCGCTGCGCTGCGCCCGGAATGACGAAAGAGGGAGAAAGGCGTCACCTCTCCGCGCGCGAAGGCGCGGGGGGAGGACAGGTCGCGCTTGCGACCAGGCGGGGGCGACTCTGGCGGTGGGGGTGACCGGGCCAGCGTCTGACACCGAGTCGCCCCCTCCTGGCGTTCGCTGACGCTCCCGCCTGTCCTCCCCGTCGGCCTTCGCCGACGGGGAGGTGGAAGTTAGAATAGGACTGCGGGGTTCATGATCCGCTTGGGGTCGATGGCGCGGCGGAGGGCGGCCATGGTTTCGATTTCGAGGGGGGATTTGTAGCGTTTGACCTCTTCGGTCTTTAGCCGGCCCAGGCCGTGTTCGGCGGAGATGGAGCCGTCATAGGTTCGGACGACGTCGTGAACCACTTGCGAGCCTTCCTTCCAGCGGCCGATGAAGGCGGGGATGTCCTGACCCACGCCCGGCAGGATGTCGTAGTGCAGATTGCCGTCGCCGACGTGGCCGAAGACCGAGATGCGGGCGCCGGGGTGGAAGCGTTCGACGGCGGCCGAGGCTTCGTCGATGAATTCGGCGATGCGGCTGATGGGGACGGAGACGTCGTGTTTCCAGCCGCCGCCCTCGGGCTTGAGGGCCGCAGAATGTTCTTCGCGCAGACGCCAGAAGGCGGCGCGCTGGGCGTCGTTCTGGGCGATGGCGGCGTCGGTAATCAGGCCTTGTTCGAAGGCGACCTCCAGCAGGGCCTCCATCTGGGCCTCGGCGCCGCCCGGAGTGCCCGAGGCGATCTCGATCAGGACGTACCAGTCGGGCGTCGAGTCCAGCGGTTCGCGGGTGTCGGGGATGTTCTTGAGCACCAGTTCCATGCCCAGACGCTTCATCAGCTCGAAGGCCTCGACCCCGCCGCCGGTCTCGGCCTTGGCGCGGGCGAGCAGCTCGACCGAAGCGGCGGCGGTCTCCAGACCGACGACGGCGACGGCGCGCGAGCGCATGATGGGGAAGAGTTTCAGGGTGGCGGCGGTGACGACGCCCAGGGTGCCCTCGGCGCCGATCAGCAGCTGTTTCAGGTCGTAGCCGGTGTTGTCCTTGCGTAGGCGCTTCAGGCCCCGGAAGATCTCGCCATTGGGCATGACGGCCTCAAGGCCCAGCACCAGGTCGCGCATCATGCCGTAGCGGAGCACCTGGGTGCCGCCGGCGTTGGTGGAGATGACGCCGCCGACGGTGGCCGAACCCTCAGCCGCGAGGCTGAGCGGGAAATAGCGGCCGGCGGCCGTCGCCGCCTGTTGTGCCTCCAGCAGGGTCAGGCCGGCCTCGACCGTCATGGCGTCGTCCAGGGGGGTGACGTCGCGGACGGCGCGCATCTTGCGGGTGGACAGCAGGACCTCACCAAAGGGGATCTGGCCGCCGACCAGGCCGGTGCCGCCGCCCTGGGGCGTGATGGCGACGCCTTCGCGGGCGCAAAGGGTCACGGCCCTGGCCGTTTCCTCGGTCGAGCGCGGGGTCAGCAGGATCGGCGTGTCGCCGGTCCAACGGTTGCGCCATTCGGTCAGGTGGGGGGCGACGACCTCGGGATCCTGGGTCCAGCCGCCCGGACCGAGGGCGGCCTTCAGTTCGTCGAGAAAAGCTGGGGAGGGGGCGGGCGTGCTCATGGCCCCCCTTTTGTCAGGGGGCGCGGGACGTGGGAAGGCGTTTTCGGGCGGGAAGGGCCTGTCGCGGCCCGCCAATTCATCGTCATTCTCGCCCTTGTGGCGAGAATTCATACTCACGGTTTATGGGGGTGCGTCCCTTCGAAGACCGAGAGTATGGATCCTAGGCACAAGGCCTAGGATGACGGGCTTAGGGTTGGAAGGCTCGCGAACGCCTCAGACGTCCAGGTCTTCCTTCACGAACTGGGCGTTTTCCTGGATGAACTGGAAGCGGGCGTCGGCGCGCTTGCCCATCAGGCGTTCGACCAGGTCTTCGACGCTGGTCTCGGCGTCGGGGACGGTGATCCGGGCCAGGGTGCGCTTCTTGGGGTCCATGGTGGTCTCCTTCAGCTGGGAGGCCATCATTTCGCCCAGGCCCTTGAACCGGCCGATCTCGGTCTTCTTGCCCTTGAAGACAGTGGCCAGCAGCTCGTCGCGGTGGGCGTCGTCGCGGGCGTATTCGCTCAAGGGGCCGGCGGAGATCCGATAGAGCGGCGGCAGGGCCATGAAGACCCGGCCCTGGCGAATCGTCTCGGGCATGACCCGGTAGAAGAAGGTGATCAGCAGGGCCGCGATATGGGCGCCGTCCACGTCGGCGTCGGTCATGATGACGATCCGCTCGTAGCGCAGGTCGTCGATATTGAACCGGTTGCCGGGCTGGACGCCCAGGGCCAGGGCGAGGTCGGACAGTTCGATATTCTGGCGCAGCTTGTCGGCGGTGGCTGACGCGACGTTCAGGATCTTGCCGCGCAGGGGCAGGATGGCCTGGGTGGTGCGGTCGCGCGCCTGTTTAGCCGAGCCGCCGGCCGAATCGCCTTCGACGATGAACAGTTCGGTGCCCTGGGCCGACTGGCGGCTGCAGTCCGACAGCTTGCCCGGCAGGCGCAGCTTGCGGGTGGCGGCGGCGCGCTGGACCTCCTTGTCCTTGCGGCGGCGCAGACGGTCCTCGGCGCGATCGACGACGAAGCCGAGCAGGGCGTTGGCCTGTTTGGGGCTTTCGGTCAGCCAGTGGTCCAGCGGGTCGCGCAGCAGCTGTTCGACCAGGCGGGCGCCCTCGGGCGAGGACAGGCGGTCCTTGGTCTGGCCCTGAAATTCGGGATTGCGGATGAAGACGCTGATCAGGGCGCCGGCGTTGGCGGTGACGTCCTCGGCCGTGATGATGGCGGCGCGCTTTTCGTTGGTCAGTTCGCCGTAGGATTTCAGACCCTTGACCAGGGCGGCGCGGAAGCCGGCCTCATGGGTGCCGCCGTCGGGGGTGGAGACGGTGTTGCAATAGGACTGGATGAAGCCGTCGGCCTCGCCGAAGCCGATGGGCGACCAGGTGACGGCCCATTCGAAGGCGCCCGCCTCGCCCTGACGCTCGGCGCGGCCGGCGAAGGTGGGGGTGACGGTCTCCAGCTCGCCGATCCGGTCGGCCAGGGCGTCGGCCAGACCGCCGGGGAAGTGGAGCAGGGCCTGGGCCGGAGTCGTGTCGGTGATCCGCTCGGGCGCGCAGGTCCATCTGATTTCCACTCCCCGGAACAGATAGGCCTTGGAGCGGGCCATGCGGAACAGGCGGGCGGGCTTGAAGGCCGCGCCCATGCCGAAGATCTCGTCGTCGGGCTTGAAGCGGATCAGGGTGCCGCGCTTCTTGGACGGCTGGACCTGCTGAATCGGGCCCAGGACATTGCCGCGCGAGAAGGACTGTTTCCACTCGAAGCCGTCGCGCCAGACGGTGACGTCCAGGTGCTCGGACAGGGCGTTGACGACCGAGACGCCGACGCCGTGCAGGCCGCCCGAGGTCTCATAGGCCTTGCCCGAGAATTTGCCGCCCGAGTGGAGGACGGTCATCACCACCTCCAGCGCCGACTTGCCCGGGTGTTTGGGGTGGGGATCGACGGGGATGCCGCGGCCGTCGTCGCGGACGGCCAGATAGCCGTCGGCGTCCAACTCGACCGTGATCAGCTTGGCGTGGCGGGCCACGGCCTCGTCCATCGCATTGTCGAGGACTTCGGCGAACAGGTGGTGCAGGGCGCGTTCGTCGGTGCCGCCGATATACATGCCGGGGCGTTTGCGGACGGGCTCGAGCCCTTCCAGCACCTCGATGGAGGAGGCGGAATAGGCGTTCTGGGCGCCGGCGGTCGGCGCAGGCGTTGCGGCTACGGGCGTCGGGCCAGGCGCTGTGGCGGGCGCAGGGGCGGGCGCGGCCTGGGGCGGGGTCGCCGCGACAGGTTTGGGAGCCTCGGGCTTGGGAGCGTCGGGCGTGTCGTCAAAAGCGAAGAGGTCTGCGGCCATTCACATAGTCTGAGGCGATTCGGAGCCGGTTCTGGTAGGCGCGTGTCGCCGGTCGAGCAAGCGGCGGTCGCACCGGAACCGGATCGAAGGTCACGGCGCGGGCCAGAATCGCCAGCATCAGCACCCAGGGCAGGTTGGCGTGGGTCAGCAGGACGCTCTCGGACAGGCTGAGGACAAAGAAGCCCGCCATATAGCCGAGGCTCCAGAACCCCTCGCGGGCGCCCATGCCGTTCAGGCGGATGAGAATCAGGATCGCCGCCGTCAGCATCAGGGCGCCGACCGCCACCGCGCCGGGCCAGCCCAGCTGAACCAGCAGGTCGATCCAGCCGTTGTGGGCGCTGGGGACGGGCCACTGGGTCTCAAGCCGGATCTCGCGCGCCGGGATGGAGTCCTTGCCCCAGAAGGCGCTGAAGCCGTAGCCGGTCCAGGGGCGGTCGGCGACCTTGCGCATCAGGGCCTCCCAGATCAGGGTCCGGCCGGTCAGGGAGGGGTCCTTGCCCAGGGCTTCGAGAATGGCGGCGGAATTGGTGTTCCAGACCCAGGCGGCGGCGGCGGCGGTGACCACCCCAAGCCAGACGGCCGCGACGGTGACGGCCGCGCCGCCCTGTTTCAGCGTCCACCAGCCGCCGACCATGCCGACGCCCAGCATCCAGCACAGCAGCGAGGTCTTGGACTGGGTGGCCACGACCAGGAGGGTGGTCAGGGCGAAGGTCACGACGGCGACCCAGGGCTTGCGGCCGTTCTGGGCCAGATGATCGGCGGCCAGGCAGGCGGCGGCGGAGACCGCGCCTACGACCATGACCAGGCCCATCTGGTTCTTCTCGTACCAGAGGCCGCGCCACAGGCCGGCGTTGTCGAACTGATGAACCCCGATGCGGGGAAAGGCGAAGACCATGATCAGGCTGCCGACCGCCATGACCAGACAGGTGTGCATCAGGACACGCGGCAGAGCGGCGCCCCGGAAGACGGCGCCCAGATAGACGGCGAAGGCGCTGTTGATCGCCAGGGCGATGACGCGCCGGTCTGTGACGCCGGGATCGATGGACCAGTATTGAGAGACATAGGCCAGGCCGACCAGGCCGCCGACCATCAGCCAGGCCGGCCAGGCGCGGACGACCTTTTCGAAACGGTACAGGATCAGGCCCAGGGTGATGGCGTAGACCGGCAACCAGAGCAGGCGAAGGACGGGGTTTTCGCCCTGGTCGGGGGCGATGACGGGGGCGAACAGGGCGCCGGTCAGCATGAAGACGACAAAGCCCGCCGCCCCCTGTTCCCAGGCGGGCGGGGCGTCCGAATCATCGATCTGGACGAGCGAGGCGTGCACGGGGCGACTGTCGCCCCGGCCGCTTAAGGAAGGGTGAGCGCCGCGCGGAAGGCGGCAAAGCCCTGTTCCAGGTCGGCGATCAGGTCCGCGGGGTCTTCAAGGCCGATGTGGAAGCGGATCAGTTCACCCTCCAGCACCGGGGGCTGGACACGATAGGCCATCTGGTGGGTTTCGTGGGTGGTCAGGCTTTCGAACCCGCCCCAGGAATAGCCGATGCCGAACAGGGTGAGGGCGTCGAGGAGGGCGCGGGCGGCGGCCTCGCTCCCGCCGTTCAGCACCACGCCCATCAGGGAGGCGGCGCCGGTGAAATCCCGCTTCCACAGGTCATGGCCGACCGAGCCGGGCAGGGGCGGATAGAGGACGCGCGACACCTCAGGCCGGGACTGCAGCCATTCGGCGACCATCAGGCCCGAACGTCCCTGTTCGGCATAGCGCAGCGGCAGGGTGCGCAGGCCCCGCAGGGCCAGCCAGGCGTCGTCGGGTGAGACGTGCCAGCCCAGATCCTCGATCGTGTCGGCGACGGCGCGCAGGCAGGCGGGGGCGCTGGCGGCGATCCCGCCCATCAGGACGTCGGAGTGGCCCGAGACATATTTGGTCAGGGCCTGAACGCTGAGATCGACGCCGTGGGCCAGGGGCTTGAAGGCCAGGCCCGCGCCCCAGGTGTTGTCGAGCATCGTCAGGACGCCGCGTTCGCGACAGGCCGACGCCACGGCGGCCACGTCGATCATCTCGAAGGTGAGCGAGGCGGGCGATTCCATCAGGACCATGCGGGTGCGCTCGCCGAGGGCGGCGATCAGGCCGGCTGCATCCGTATCGGCGGGCAGGAAGCGGGTCGTGACGCCGCGCGCGGCCTGGTAGCGGGCCAGGAAGCGGCGGGACGGTCCATAGACGGCGTCGGTGGCGATCACCTCGTCGCCCGGCCGGGTCAAGGCCAGCAGGGGCACGGTTACGGCGGCGAGGCCGGAGGGGAAGATGAAACAGTCGCTCGCGCCTTCCAGATCGGCCAGGGCGGCGCGCAGCTGACGCGCGGCTGAGCCGCCGTCCAGACCGTAGGTAGGGCCGTCGGCGTCGTCCCGAATGGCCTCGGCCCGGTCGCTGAGCATGGTCGAGGCGCGTTCGATGGGCGGATTGACCGGGCGGCGGCCCTGCCCCCGGCGGGTGGCGGACGAGATCAGGCGGGTGCGGTCCGAATGCGGCGACATGGCCTCTCCGATGGGTTGCGGATCAGGGCCTAAAGGCCTCTAAAGTCAGCGGGGCGCAAGCGGCGAGGGATGTGAAACGCGATGCGGATCTTGACAATCGGAGCCTTGGCGGCGGCGCTGCTGCTGACGGCGGCGTGCGGACGCCGGGATGCGGGTCCGGCCCCCGAGGCCGAGACGCCGGTTCCGGTCGCGACCACGGCGACGGAACGCCCCGACAGTCCGACCCTGGCCGCCGTGAAGCGACGCGGCCGCCTGAACTGCGGCGTGCATCAGGGGCTGGTCGGCTTCGCCTATACGGACAATCGCGGGCAGTGGCGGGGGTTTGACGCCGACTTCTGCCGCGCCATGGCGGCCGCGATTTTCGGCGACGCGAACGCGGTGCGGTTCGTGCCCCTGTCGGCGTCGGACCGGTTTGCGGCCCTGAACGAGGGGCGGGTGGATGTGCTGTGGCGCAACTCGTCCTGGACGATGAGCCGGGATGCGGGCGAGGGCTTCGTCTTCGCCGGGATCAACTATTACGACGGCCAGGGCTTTCTGGTGCGGCGATCGCTGAGCCTGGCCAGCGCCACGGAGCTGAACGGCGCCCGGATCTGCGTCCAGGCCGGATCGACGGCCCAGGCCAACGCCGACGACTTCTTCCGCTCGCGCGGCATCGCCTATCGCCCCGTCGTCCTGCCGACCGAGGAGGCGGCGCGCGACGCCTATGGCCGTGAAGACTGCGACGCCTTCAGCGCCGACATTTCGGCCCTGGCGGCAGCCCGCACCGTTCTGGCCGATTCGCAGGCGCACACGATATTGTCAGACGTCATCTCGAAAGAGCCGCTGGGGCCGGTCGTCAAGGCCGGGGACGAACGCTGGGTCTCGGTGGTTCGCTGGACCCTGAACGCCGTCATTCTGGCCGAAGAACTGGGCGTGACCCGCGAGAACGCCGAGGCCCTGTCCGAAAGCGCCAACGACCCGCGCATCAAACGTTTGCTGGGCGCCGAGGGCGAGTATGGCGCCATGCTGGGACTGTCGGACGACTGGGCCAAGGACGCCATCCTGGCGGTCGGCAACTATGGTCAGATTTTCGACCGGAACCTGGGCTCGCAATCGCCGCTCGACCTGGCCCGCGGTTTGAACGCACAGTGGAACGCGCGGCCGGGCGGCTTGATCTATGGTCTGCCGATCCGATAAGCGGCGCAGCTTGTGTCTTTTCCTGGGGGATAGATGACCGAGACCAAACGCGGGGGCATCGCCCTTCACTGGCTGATGCTGATCGGCTTCGCCGTCGGCCTGGGCGGAGGGCTGTGGGTCAACCTGACCCTGGGCGCAGACACGGCCTGGGTGATCTGGGTCACCGACAATATCACCGGACCGGCGGGGCAGATCTTCCTGCGCCTGCTGTTCATGATGGTCATCCCGCTGCTGTTCTCGGCCCTGGTGATCGGCGTCGCCGAGATGGGCGACCTGAATTCGCTGGGCCGGGCGGGGATCAAGACCCTGCTGCTGACCATACTGGTGTCCGGCATCGCGGTGGTGATCGGCCTGGCCATGGTCAATCTGTTGCAGCCCGGCCGGGGCGTCGATCCCGCCATGGCGCAGCAACTGCTGGAACAGGGACGCGACGGCGCCGCCGGCATCGTCGAAAAGGCGCCGGAGAGCATCCAACTGGGCGACTTCTTCCTTGACCTGGTGCCGTCCAACGCCGTGACGGCGGCGGCGGAGAACCAGATCCTGCCGTTGATGGTCTTTGCGCTGTTCTTCGGCATCGGCCTGGTCATGGCCAAGAGCCCCGCGACTGATCGCCTGCAAGAGGTGATCGAGGGGATCTTCGAAGTGACGATGAAGCTGATCAACCTGTTCATCAAACTGGCGCCCTTCGCCATCGCCTGCCTGATGTTCAACCTGGCGGCCCTGTTCGGCTGGGATCTGCTGGTGCGTCTGGCGGCCTTCGTCGGCGTGGCCGTCGGAGCCATGGCGATCCATATGTTCGTGGTCTATCCGCTGGTCATCTGGCTGTTGGGCGGTCGTTCGCCGATCACCTTCTTCAGGGCCGTGCGCGAGCCCATGGTGGTGGCCTTCTCCACCGCCTCGTCCAACGCCTCGCTGCCGGTGTCGCTGAAGGCGGCGGAGCAGAACCTGAAACTGCCCAAGAAGATCGCCCGTTTCGTGCTGACGGTCGGCGCCACCGCCAACCAGAACGGCACGGCCCTGTTCGAGGGGGTGACGGTGCTGTTCCTGGCCCAGTTCTTCAACATCGAGCTGAGCCTGACCCAGCAGGTCATCGTCATGCTGGTCTGTATCCTGGGCGGGATCGGCACGGCCGGGGTGCCGGCGGGGTCGCTGCCGGTGGTGGCCATGATCCTGGTCATGGTGAAGGTGCCGCCGGAAGGGATCGGCCTGATCTTGGGCGTCGACCGCTTCCTGGACATGTGCCGCACGACGCTGAACGTCACCGGCGACCTGGTGCTGGCCACCGTCGTGTCACGCGGCGAGAAGGACGATGAAGTTGAGCCGGTCGTGGAAGACACGACGACGCCGCCGATCCTGGCTTGATCTAGGTCAGGCTTCGCTGACGACGGGGGTGTCAGTCCGAGACCCCCATTCGGCCCATGAACCGTCGTAGAGGCGGGACGGCACGTCGAGCGTGGCCAAGGCCAGGGTGAGGATGGCGGCGGTGACGCCCGAGCCGCAGCTGGTGATGATCGGCTGGTCGAAGGTCACCCCGGCGTCGCTGAACCGGGCGCGCAGGGTCTCGGGCGCCAGAAGTCGGCCGTCTTCGCCGATCACGGAGGGGAAGGGCAGGTTCAGCGCCCCAGGCATATGGCCGGCGCGCAGGCCGGCGCGGGGTTCCGCCGCCTGGCCCGCGAATCGGGCTGCTGCCCGAGCGTCCAGAATCTGCGCCTCGCCGGTCAGGGCCGCCAGGACGGTCGGCAGGTCGGCGACGGCGTCGCTGCGCCGCGATGCGGTGAACGACGCCGGGGTCGGGGTCTGCGCCGGACCCGAGACCAGAGGCCGCCCTTCGGCGCGCCAGAGCGGCAGCCCCCCGTCCAGCACCCGAACATTGGTCGCGCCCATCAGCTGGAAGGTCCACCAGACGCGCGGGGCGGAGCGCAGGCCGACCGTGTCATAGATGACGATGGTGTCGGTCGCGGCGATGCCGAGCGCCCCGACGGCCTCGGCGAAGGCCTCGGCGGTCGGCAGCATGTGCGGAAGGTCCGAACTGTGGTCCGAGACCGCCTCGAGGTCGAAGAAGACCGCGCCGGGCAGCCGGGCCTGGTCGAAGTCCGCCTTGGCGTCCCGGCCATCGAGATGCCACGACCCATCGACGATCCGCAGTGTCGGATCCTCCATCAGTGCGGCGAGGGAGTCTGTGGAGATCAGGGGGGAGGACTGGGTCATGCCCCCAGCCTAATGTCAGGCGCGGTCCAGCACCAGTTGCACCACGTCTGTCCGACGCGACCGGAAGCCCGCTTCACAATAGGCCAGATAGAAGCGCCACAGACGGCGGAACCGCTCGTCGAAGCCGGCGATGCGGCGGATGTCGCCCCAGGCCGCCTGGAACCGGTCGTCCCAGAGTTTCAGCGTCTCGGCATAGTCCAGGCCGAACCGTTCGATAGGGCCCCAGTTCAGGCCGGCGGCGGCGACGACGGGCTTCAGCCGCTCCTCCGACGGCAGCATCCCGCCGGGGAAGACGTATTTCTGAATGAAGTCGGTGCGGGCGTTATATTCCTCGAACAGGGGCTCCTGGATGGTGATGATCTGAAGCCCTGCGCGGCCGCCGGGGTTCAGGACGTCGTGGATCTTCTCGAAATAGGTCGGCCAGTATTCCATGCCGACGGCCTCGAACATCTCGATGGAGGCGACGCGGTCGAACCGGCCCTGGACGTCGCGATAGTCCATCAGCTCGATCGACGCGCGCTCGGAAAGGCCGGCGTTGAACAGACGCTGGCGGGCGAAGTCGTGCTGTTCTCTGGAAATGGTCAGGCCGGTGACTTGAGCGCCGATCTCGCGGGCGGCGAACTCGGCGAAACCGCCCCAGCCGCAGCCGATCTCCAGCACCGACATGCCCGGCTTCAGGTCCATCATCCGGGCCAGGGCGGCGTATTTGGCCTTCTGGGCGGCGTCCAGCGGCGCATCCACCCGCTCGAACCGGGCCGACGAATAGGTCATCGAGGGGTCGAGCCAGGTCTGGTAGAAGGCGTTGCCCAGGTCGTAATGGGCGTGGATGTTCTTCTTCGACCCGGTCCTGCTGTTGCGGTTGCGGCGGTGAGCCAGCCAGTTGACCGCCATCATCAGCCAGTTGCCGTCGAACAGGCGGCGGATGTGGTCGTAGTTCTCGACCAGGGTCTCCAGCAGGGCGGCCAGATGCGGGCTGTCCCATTCGCCGGCCATATAGGCCTCGGCGAAACCGATATCCCCGGCGGCCAGGACACGGCGGGCGAAGCCGTAGTCCTTGATGTCGAGCACGCCGCTGGGGCCCGGGCGTTCGCCGTCCAGCACATGGGTCTCGCCATTGGGCAGGTGGACGGTCAGGCGACCGAAGGTCCAGTTCGAGGCCAGCAGACGCAGCAGCATGGCGAACATGCGCGGCGTGCGGGCGGCGGCGGCCTCGATATCGATTGTGGCGACACTCATGCGGGAACCTCTTCGTGCGTCGTCAGTCATGGCCGGCCTGGGCGTCTCGGCCGCTGACGGCCTTCAGGGCGTCGAGGGCGCGGGCGCGGGCTTGGGCATGATCCAAGATGGGGTGGGGATAGTCTTTGCCAAGCTGCACGCCGGCGTCGCGCAGCACCTCGGGCGGGGCGGTCCAGGGCGACTGGAGCCAGCGGTCGGGCAGGCGACGCAGCTCGGGAACCCAGCGGCGGACATAGCCGCCTTCGGCGTCGAACTTCTCGCCCTGAGTGATGGGGTTGAAGATGCGGAAATAGGGGGCGGCGTCGGCGCCGGAACCGGCGACCCACTGCCAGTTCTGCACATTGCTGGCCAGGTCGGCGTCGACCAGGGTGTCCCAGAACCAGGCCTCGCCCTCGCGCCAGTCGATCAGCAGATGTTTGACCAGGAAGGAGGCCACGACCATCCGCACCCGGTTGTGCATCCAGCCGGTCGTCCACAGTTGACGCATCCCCGCGTCAATCAGCGGATACCCGGTGCGGCCGCGTTTCCACGCCTCCAGCCCTTCGGGATCGTCGCGCCAGGGCATGGATTCGTATTCCGGGCGGAAGGCCCGGTCGGTGAGGGTCGGGAAATGGTGGAGCAGGTGGGCCGAGAAGTCGCGCCAGCCCAGTTCGGACACGAACTTGTCCGCCTCGCCCGGCGAGACCGCGCCGGCGTCGCGGGCCTGCTGGGCCGCGCGCCACGGACTGATCTCGCCCCAGTGCAGATGGGGGGACAGGCGGCTGGTGGTGGGAAGAGCGGGATGGTCGCGGCCCTGGGCATAGGTCTTGAGGCCCTGTGTGAGGAAGTCGGACAGGGCGGCCTCGGCGCCGGCCTCGCCCGGCGTCCAGTCGAAGCCCTGGGACCAGTCGGGCCGGGTCGGGTGGAGACCCCAGTCGTTGGTCGACTCGGTCTGGACGGCTTCTGGCGTGTCGATACGGCGGGGGGCGGGCGTGTGCGGCGGCGGCTCGGCGGCGGCCAGCAGGGCCTTCATGAAAGGGGTGAAGACCTTGTAGGGCGCGTCCGATCCATTCAGCACGGCGCCCGGCCGCGCCAGCAGCGACCCGTTGAAGCCCCGACAATCGACACCGGCCGATTTCAGCTCATGGGCGATCTCGGCGTCGCGGGCGAAGGCGGCGGGTTCGAACAGCCGGTTCATAAACAGGGCGTCGGCCCCGGATTCCTGAACGAGACTCTGAAGCTGGGTCAGCGAATCGCCGCGGCGCAGGATCAGCCGCGAGCCGCGTTCCTGAAGCGAGGCGTCCAGGGCGCGCAGGGACTTGTCCAGCCACCACAGCGAGGCGGCGCCGGCCGGACGATCCGGATCGCGGTCCAGAATGAAGACCGGCAGGATCGGGCGGCCGGTCGCGGCGGCGTGATACAGGGCGGGATTGTCGTTCAGGCGCAGGTCGCGGCGAAACCAAAGGACGACAGGCTTGGTGGCCACGCAGGCGAACTCCATGATAACTTGCGCTCATAGAAAACAAGCGCCACCTGATGGCCTCATAGCTGCGGCAAACGCCGCTCCCATAACGCCCGAACTTCGAAAGAGCCGCCTCGTGAGCCGACCCAACGCTGTCATTACGTTGTCCGAAGGTCTTCGGACGCCTGTCGTCATCGGCGGCGGCGCACGAATCGCCTTCATCGCCGGTCCCTGCCAGATGGAGAGCCGTCAGCACGCGCTGGAAACGGCCCATGCGCTGAAGGAAATCGGCGAGCGGCTGAATGTCGGCATCATCTACAAGACCAGTTTCGACAAGGCGAACCGCACCAGCGCCAGCGCCGCGCGCGGCATCGGCCTGAAGGACGCCATGCCGATCTTCGCCGAGATCCGCGAGGTCACCGGCCTGCCGACCCTGACCGACGTCCACTCCGAGGCCCAGTGCGGACCGGTGGGCGAGGTGGTCGATGTGCTGCAGATCCCGGCCTTCCTGAGCCGCCAGACCGACCTGCTGCTGGCCGCCGCCGCGACCGGCAAGGCGATCAACATCAAGAAGGGCCAGTTCCTGGCGCCCTGGGACATGAAGAATGTCGTGGCCAAGGTGGTCGGGGCCGGCAATCCGAACGTCATGGCCTGCGAGCGGGGCGCCAGCTTCGGCTACAATACCCTGGTCAGCGACATGCGCGCCCTGCCGGTGCTGCGCGACATCGGCTGCCCGGTCGTGTTCGACGCGACCCACAGCGTGCAGCAGCCGGGCGGGCAGGGCACGTCTTCGGGCGGCCAGCGCGAGTTCGTGCCGGTTCTGGCCCGCGCCGCCGTCTCGGTCGGCGTGGACGCGGTCTTCATGGAGACCCACCAGGATCCCGACAACGCCCCGTCGGACGGCCCCAACATGGTGCCGCTGGATCAGTTCGAGGCCCTGGCCGCACAGCTGATCGCCTTCGACGACCTGGCCATCAAGATCGGGGCCAAGGCGCCGGTGGCGCAGGCCGCCTGAATACTCTAGGTCGGGCGCATGTCTGACACCCTTGATCTGGGCGCCCTGCAAAAGCTGCTGGAGCGCGTGCGCGACCTGAAGACGGCCTGCGTCGGCGACCTGATGCTGGACCGCTACGTCTATGGCGAGGTCAACCGCATCTCGCCCGAGGCGCCGATCCCGGTGCTGCGCACCCGCCGCACGACCGCCATGCCCGGCGGCGTGGGCAATGTGGCGCGCAATGTCGCGGCCCTGGGCGGGGTGGCGCATCTGGGCGCCGTGACGGGCGAGGATGCGGCCGGCGCGGAACTGCGCGACCTGATCGCCGCCGAGGAGCGGATCGTCGATTTCATCGACAGGCCGGCCGGCGCGGCGACCATCGTCAAGACGCGGTTCGTGGCGGCGGGCCAGCAGCTGTTGCGGCTCGACGAGGAGGCGGCGGCTTCACCCCTGGCCGAAACCGACGCGTTTTCAGGCGTCTCCGCCATTCTGCTGTCGGACTACGCCAAGGGGGTGGTCGGCGACGCCCTGATCGCATTCGCCCTGAAGGCCGCCCGCGAGACGCAAGCGCCCATCATCGTCGATCCCAAGGGGCGCGACTTCGCCCGTTATGGCGCGGTCGATGTGATCAAGCCCAACGCATCGGAACTGGCGGGAGCCACGGGCTTGCCGGTCGAGACGGACGCCGAGGTCGAGGCGGCGCTGGCGGCCCTGCTGGCGGGGACGACGGCCAAGGCCATCATCGTCACCCGCGCCGGCAAGGGCATGAGCCTGGCGCGGCGCGAGGGGCCGGTGCGGCATTTCCCCGGCCGGGCCCGCGAAGTGTTTGATGTGTCCGGCGCCGGGGACACGGTGCTGGCATCGCTGGGTCTGGCCCTGGGCGCCGGAGCCTCGCTGGAGACGGCGGTGCAGTTCGCCATCCTGGCCTCGGGCGTGGTGGTCGGAAAGGCCGGGACGGCCGTGGTGACGCCCGCAGACCTGATCGAGGCCGAGCTGAGCCAGCACGCCGTCGCGGCCCAAGCCAAGGTGACGCCGCTGGACGAGCTGGCGGCCGAGGTCGAGGCCTGGCGGCGGCAGGGGCTGAAGGTCGGCTTCACCAACGGCTGTTTCGATATTCTGCATCGTGGCCACGTGGCTTATCTGGCCCAGGCGCGCTCATGGTGCGACCGTCTGGTGGTGGCGCTGAACACCGACGCCTCGGTAAAGCGGCTGAAGGGCGAGGGGCGGCCGGTCAATGATCTGGACAGTCGCGCCGTGGTGATCGGCGGCCTGACCAGCGTGGATCGGGTCACTTCGTTTGACGACCCGACGCCCATCGCCCTGATCGAACGGCTGCGGCCGGACGTGCTGATCAAGGGGGCGGACTATACGCGCGAGGGCGTGGTCGGCGGCGACCTGGTGGAGAGCTGGGGCGGCGTGGTTCGTCTGGCGGAATTCAAGGATGGGTATTCGACGACCCGGACGATCGAGAAGATGACGGGAAGCGCGCAATGACGCCCAGAATGATTGTTGTGACGGGCGGAGCCGGCTTCATCGGCTCCAATATCGTGGCGCGGCTGACGGCCGAGACGGCCTATGATGTGGTGGTCTGCGACCGGCTGGAGACGGCCGACCTGGCCAAGTGGAAGAACCTGGCCAAACATTCCATCGCCGATTTCTGGGCGCCGGAAGAACTGTTCGAACAACTGGAGCGCCATGCGGACCGGATCGAGGCCGTGGTGCATATGGGCGCCATCTCCTCCACGACCGAGCCGGACGCGGACCTGATCCTGCGCACCAACTTCACCCTGTCGCGCGATCTGTGGGACTGGTGCGCGATCCGGGACGCGCGGATGATCTACGCCTCGTCGGCGGCGACCTATGGCGACGGCGAGACGGGATTCAATGACGACGATGATGCGGAGTCGCTGTCGAAGTTGAGGCCGCTAAACGCCTATGGCTATTCGAAAATGCTGTTCGACCAGTATGCGGTGCGCCAGTCGGATCGCGGCCAGGCGCCGCGCCAGTGGGCGGGGCTGAAGTTCTTCAACGTCTATGGGCCGAACGAGGGGCACAAGGGCGGGATGAAGTCCGTCGTGGCCCAGATCTGGCCCAAGGTGGCGGCGGGCGAGACCGTCAGCCTGTTCCGGTCGCACAATCCCAACTATGCCGACGGGGGCCAGCTGCGCGACTTCGTCTATGTGGACGACGTGGTCGACATCATCGAATTCCTGCTGCAATCGCCGGAAGTCTCGGGCGTATTCAACGCGGGATCGGGCCAGGCGCGGTCGTTCGACGATCTGGCCAAGGCGACCTTCGCCGCCGCCGGGAAGGAGCCGTCGATCCAGTATGTCGACATGCCCGAGGCGATCCGCGATCGGTACCAGTATTTCACCGAGGCCCGTATGGACCGCATCCGCGCCGCCGGGTTCGAGGGCCAGTCCACACCGCTGGAAGAGGGCGTACGTCGCTACGTCCAGAACTTCCTGGCCCAGCCCGATCAGTACAGATGAGACGCCTGACGACCCGGCAATGGATCGGCTACATCGGGTTCTTCCTGGTGTTCTTGCTGACCGCTGCGGTCGCGGTGTGGCGGGGCGACATCCTGCGGGCCGGGTTGGATCCCCAGGTGCCGTTCCAGACCTACAAGCCCCCGCCGGCGCCGGACTATGCTGATCCGCACGCCTGGGCCCTGCTGGACGCCCGCGTGCCGGGGGCCGGGGCGGCGAACGTCTTCTTCGTTCATTCGACGACCTTTGACGGGGGGCGCGACTGGAACGGGAGCATCGGCGACCGCAAGGCCGACGCCTATCTGTACCGGGTCGTGCTGCCGAACTACGCTGGGCCGTTCGCGCGGGCCGGGGCGGTCAGCGCGCCGCGCTATCGCCAGGCCAGCCTCTATACCCGCCTGACCCTGCGCGACGACGCGCGCGAGGCGCGGGCCTTCGCCTATGAGGACGTGCTGGCCGCCTTCGACGCCTGGGTGGGGCGCCATCCGACCGGCCCGATCGTTCTGGCCGGGGTGGAGCAGGGCGCCGATCTGCTGGACCGGCTGGTCCGCGAGCGGATCGCGCCGGATGCGGCGGTTCGGGATCGTCTGGTCGCGGCCTATCTGATGGACACGATCATCGCCGCCGAGAACCTGCCCGCCTCCACCCCCGCCTGCGCCGACCGGAAGCATATCCATTGCGTCGTCGCCTGGTCCCAGGTCGGCGACCGGGACGACGGCGCCGCCCACCGCCGGCTGCGCCGCGCGACGGTGTGGGACGAGCGGGGGCAATTGGTCAATCTGGCCGACCGGCCGGCGGTCTGCGTCAATCCCGTTACGGGGGGCGTCGGCGAAGAACGGGTTCCCGCCCGGCTGCACCGCGGCGCGACCAACGCCACCGGGCTGGAATGGGGCGCCCGGCCGGCCTTGATGGCGCGCGAGGTCGAGACCCAGTGCCGCAACGGCCTGTTGCGCCACACCTGGCCCGACCTGGAGTCCTTCCGCGAGACCGGCAACTGGGCGGATAGACGAAAGGCCAGACCTTACAACCTGTTCTACGGTGATCTGGAAGCCGATGTTGCGGAACGGCTGGCGATCTACGCCAAGGCGGTCGGCTGAAATCGGACGAACGGCGTCCGGTTTCGGTGGCGCAACTCGCGCCCCGCGCGTAACCTCCTCGCATACGGAGGATCCCTATGGACGTTCTGACTATCTTCGCCGGCGTGTTGGTGTTCCTGGCGATCGCGCTCTTGTTCAGCGTGATCAAGATCGTGCCGCAAGGCCGTGAATTCACAGTCGAACGTTTCGGCAAATACACCAAGACCCTGAGCCCCGGCATCGGCTTCCTGACCCCGTTCGTGGAACGGGTCGGAAAGCGGATGAACATGATGGAGCAGGTTCTTGATGTGCCGACGCAGGAAGTCATCACCAAGGACAACGCCATGGTCCGGGTGGACGGCATCGTCTTCATCCAGGTGATGGACGCCGCCCGCGCCGCCTACCGTGTCGATGATCTGCCCTACGCCATTTCCCAGCTGTGCATGACCAATCTGCGGACCGTGGTCGGGTCGATGGAACTGGACGAGGTGCTGAGCCAGCGCGACAGCATCAACACCCGGTTGCTGCACGTCATCGACGCGGCGACCGAGCCGTGGGGCGTCAAGGTCAACCGGATCGAGATCAAGGATCTGACGCCGCCGACCGACGTGACCAACGCCATGGCCCGTCAGATGAAGGCCGAGCGCGAGCGCCGGGCCGTGGTCACCGAGGCGGACGGCGAGAAACAGGCCGCCATCACCCGGGCCGAGGGCGCCAAACAGGCGGCCATTCTGGAGTCCGAAGGCCGCAAGGAGGCCGCCTTCCGCGACGCCGAGGCGCGCGAACGCGAAGCCGAGGCTGAGGCCCGCGCCACCGCCATGGTGTCCGAAGCCATCGCCCGCGGCGACGTCAACGCCATCAACTATTTCGTGGCGCAGAAATACGTCGAGGCCTTCGCCGAACTGGCCCGCAGCCCGCAACAGCGAACCGTCATCGTGCCCGCCGAAATGGGCGCCCTGGTCGGCACCATCGCCGGCATCGGCGAGATGGTGAACCTGGCCAAGGGGCAGCAGCAGGACCCGACCCCGGCCAAGCCCGCCGCCGCGCCGCGCCGCCCGTCCGTTCCGCCCACCGCCTGATCTGGAGCGCAAGTCATGAGCCTCGTCGCCGATCTGTACGCCGCCCAGCCGTTCTGGATCTGGCTGGCCGTCGGGGTCTTGCTGCTGGCCGTGGAGGCCATGTTCTCGACCGAATGGCTGTTGTGGCCGGCGGTCGCGGCGGGGCTGGTGGCCGTGATGACGGCGGTCGGGGTGAGGCTGGGCCTGCCGGGCGAGGTGGCGGTCTTCGCCGTCCTGACGGTCATCGCCACCCTGTTGTCGCGACGCCTGGTCCAGAAGGCCAATCCGGACGGCGTAGACATCAACGACCGTGACAGTCGACTGATCGACCAGCGCGCCCGCGTGGTCGAGGCCTTCGTCGGCGGACGAGGCCGAGTCTTCATCTCCGGCGCCGAATGGCCCGCCGTGATCGAGGGCGAGGCGCCGGACGTGGGCCAGGATGTGGTGGTGCGCGGGGTCAGCGGCTCGCTGTTGACCGTGAAACCCGCGATCTGAGCCGGCGGCGTCGGCAACCTTCGCCGTGACACGACGTTCGAAGGCGATGCCCGCTCGTCCGATCCCCGCCGTCGCTCCCTCTCCGGATGGATTGCCGGTTCCGAGGCGGTACTGGGCCATCGTCTCCATCGGGCTAGGGATCACCCTGGCGGTGCTGGACGGGGCCATCGCCAATGTCGCCCTGCCGTCCATCGCCGAGGACTTGAGGGCGTCCGAGGCGGCCTCGATCTGGATCGTCAACGCCTATCAGATCGCCATAGTGGTTGCGCTTCTGCCGCTGGCGTCGCTGGGCGAGATCGTCGGCTATCGACGGGTGTCGCAGGCGGGGCTGGCGGTCTTCACCCTGGCTTCGCTGGCCTGCGCCCTGTCTGATTCGATCCTGACCCTGAGCCTGGCGCGGGTGCTGCAAGGGTTCGGGGCTGCGGGGATCATGAGCGTCAACGGCGCCCTGGTGCGGTTCACCTATCCGCAGCGGCTGCTGGGCCGGGCGGTCGGGATCAATGCGGTGATCGTCTCCATGGCCGCCGCCGCCGGCCCGACCATCGCCAGCGCGGTGTTGAGCCTGGGTGAATGGCGCTGGCTGTTCGCGCTGAACATTCCGCTGGGGGTGCTGGCGGTGTCGATGGCGGGCTTCACCCTGCCGCACAATCCGTTGCAGAAGCGCAAGCTGAATTGGGTCGGCGCGGCGCTGAGCGCGGCGGCCTTTGGGCTCGTCATCACCGGGATGCAGGCCCTGGCCCACGGCGAGGCCTCGATTCTCGGTTTTGGGCTGACCGGTCTGGGCCTCGCGGCCGGGGTGCTGCTGGTGCGGCATGAGAGGCCCAGCAAGACGCCGCTGATCCCGCTCGATCTGCTGGCCCGGCCGATGTTCGCCCTGTCGGTGGCGACCTCGATCATCTCCTTCATCGCCCAGATGATGGCTTTCGTCTCCCTGCCATTCTTCCTGCAAGGTCCGCTGGGGCTGAGCGCCGTGGAGACCGGGCTCTTGATGACGCCCTGGCCGCTGGCGACCATGTTCGCCGCGCCGCTGGCGGGGTGGCTGTCGGATCGGTATTCGGCCGGGATCCTGGGGGCGATAGGTCTGAGCCTGTTCGCCTGCGGGCTGATGGGGCTGAGCTTCCTCGACGGTGATTCGTCAAAGTTCGACATCATCTGGCGGATGGCCCTGTGCGGGGCCGGGTTCGGCTTCTTCCAGTCGCCCAACAACCGCGCCCTGCTGTCGGAGGCTCCGCGCGAGCGAGCCGGGGCGGCAGGCGGCGCCCTGGGCACGGCGCGCGTGCTGGGCCAGTCCCTGGGGGCGGTCGTGGTGGCCTTCCTGCTGTCGGCGGCGCCGACGACCGGCGTGCGTCACGGCTTCGAGCTGGCCGCCGTTGCGGCCCTGTTCGGCGCGGTGATGAGCGGGTCGCGCATCCGACGTCGGACGGTCGAGCCGGAAAAGGAGGTCGAGGCGGTCTAGCGCGCCTTCAGGTCCGCGACGCCGCGATTCGCCAGCTGGTCGGCGCGTTCGTTCAGTTCATGGCCGGCGTGACCCTTGACCCAGCGCCATTTCACGTCGTGCTTCAGCCGGGCGGCGTCCAGGCGTTGCCACAGGTCGGCGTTCTTGACCGGCTTCTTGTCGGCGGTCAGCCAGCCGCGCGCCTTCCAGCCCCGCATCCATTCGGTGATGCCCTGCATGACGTATTTGCTGTCGGTGTGAAGCTCGACCTTGCACGGGCGTTTCAGGGCCTCCAGCGCCATGATGGCGGCCATCAGCTCCATGCGGTTGTTGGTCGTATTGGCCTCGCCGCCCCACAATTCCTTTTCGTGACCGCCGCCGGCCTGGAGCAAAGCGCCCCAGCCGCCGGGGCCGGGATTGCCCTTGCAGGCGCCGTCGGTGTGGATGATGACGTGATCGGAGAGACTCATGGTCGCGCAGACCTACAGCCTCCCTTGGCGTGGGGCCATCACTGCGCCTATATGCGGGTCGAAGAATAGTGGACGGGATCGATCATCGGTCCCTTCAAGGAGATTACCCATGGGCTCCATGAGCATCTGGCATTGGGCCATCGTCATCGTCGTGATCGCCCTGCTGTTCGGCGGTCGCGGCAAGCTGTCCGGCATCATGGGCGACGCCGCCAAGGGCATCCGCGCCTTCAAGGACGGCCTGAAGGATGACGACAAGAAGGACGGCCCGCACGACGGCGTCAGCTCGCTGCCGCGCACCGAGGCGGAAAAGGAAGAGCTGAAGCGCTAGTCGTCGTCTGTAAGGGCTGACGCATGGGCGGGCTCGGCCCCGGTATCGGGGGTTTCGAATTAGTGGTGATCGGCCTGGTGGCCCTGCTTGTGGTGGGGCCAAAGGATCTGCCTGTTCTGATGCGTCGCGTCGGTCAGATGGTCGCCAAGGCGCGCGCCATGGCCAACGAGTTCCGCTCGAGCTTCGACGAGATGGCGCGTCAGTCCGAGCTGGACGACCTGCGCAAGGAGGTCGAGGCGCTGCGGACCGGGCAGGGGGGCATGTATCCCCTGGGTGCAGAGGCCGATGCGGCGTTCAAGGAAATCAATGCGGGCCTGACCGCGCCGGCGACGTCGGCGGCCCTGCCGGCGCCTGAAGAGCCGGCGGTGACGCCGGCCGTCGATGAATGGCCGGACACGCCGCCTGCGGTCGATACGCAAGCGGCGGAGGCCAAGCCGAAGCGCGCACCGAGCAAGACCACAGCGAAGAAGCGCGCGCCGGCCAAGGCCAAGACTGAGGCTGCCCCGGCCGCCGTCGCCAAGACGCCCGCCAAGCCCCGGACCCCGCGCAAGAAGGCCGTCGAGCTTTGACTTTCTCCGATCGTGACGAGGCCGAGATCGAGGCGTCGCGTGCGCCCCTGATGGATCACCTGATCGAGCTGCGCGGGCGGTTGCTGGTCTGCGTGATCGCCTTCGCCCTGGGCTTCATCCTGTGCTTCGCCTTCGCCAACCAGATCCAGATCGCCCTGATCAAACCCTATCAGGCGGCGGCGGCCATCCACGCGGCGGCCCTGGCCTCGGGCGGACACGCCAATCCGCTGGAGCTGATCGCGACCATGATGGGGCTGAAGCCCTATCCGCCCGGTACGGCGGCCGTGGTTCAGCTGATCGCCACTGCGCCGCTGGAACAGCTGTTCACCAAGATGAAGATCGCGGCCTTCGGCGCGGCGGTCCTGACCTTCCCGGTCATCGCCTGGCAGCTGTACCGGTTTGTCGCCCCGGGGCTGTACCGGAATGAACGCGGGGCCTTCCTGCCCTTCCTGATCGCGGCGCCGGTGATGTTCTGCCTGGGCGGGGCGCTGGTCTATTATGTCATGCTGCCCTTCGTCATGCTGTTCTCGCTGGGACAACAGGTGGTCAGCGACGGGATTTCCGTGGCCCAGACGACGAAGATCTCTGACTATCTGAGCCTGGTGACCTCGCTGCTGCTGGCGTTTGGGCTCTGCTTCCAACTGCCGGTCGTGACGACCCTGCTGGGGTTGGCCGGACTGATCAGCTCTAAGGCCATGGCCGCCGGTCGCCGCTACGCCATCGTGGCCGTGGTGGTCGTCGCCGCCGTGGTCACGCCGCCCGATCCGATCAGCCAGCTGATGCTCGCCGTGCCCCTGGTCATCCTCTACGAGGTATCGATCTGGTGCGTGCGGCTGATCGAGCTGCGCCGCAAGAAGGCGGACGAGGCCGAGGGCCTGGCTTAGTTCAGGGATCAGCCGCGCTTCTTATCCGTGTGATCGACGGGACAGACCCGCCGCGAGCCTGTCTGGCGGAAGGGCGACAGTCTGAGCTTGGACTGATGGTCGTCGGGGCCGGGGTGACCCTCGGGGTGCAGGCCGCGATAATAGAGTTTCTGCCACTGATCGGCCGGCGCCGTCGGCTTGGTCCGCTTGACCCAGTCCTGGAAGGCCAGTCGTGAAGCCCGCCAGGCGTCGAAGGTCTGCAACATCTCGGGCTGGTCCTCCATCGGCCGCAGCTCCGGCTTTAGCCGGTCCAGCGCTCCGCGCGGCGTGGGGAAGAAGAAGCAGAAGGGCTCGTTCTCCTCGAACCGGATCCAGACGTCGGGTCGGGTGAAGCGCCAGTTCATGGTGAAGGTATAGGGCGACCAGTCCGTCTCGATCACGCCGCCCATCGGGGCGATTCCGTCCTTCATGGCGTTGGGCGGGCCGCCGACCCAAAGGTTCCAGCCTTCCGAGGTGCGCATGATGCCATCGACGTGGAAGGTCAGGGTTCCGCTGCCGAACAGGGAAACCGGACCCCGCTTTGGGTCGGAGCCGGGATCCAGCACGATCTCGACCGAACTGGGGTTGACGCCGCCGTGCCAGCGGGCCTTGAAGCCGGAGGGGCTGAGCATTTCCCAACCGTGGGTGTTGGCGATGGCGAGGGGCAGGCAGCGATAGGCGAAACTGTCGGGTGTTTCGGTCATCCAGTCGCGCTTGGGCGAGGCCGGGGCCACGCGCGGGGCCCAGCCCTCGCGCACATAGCAGACCAGTTCGGTTTCAGCCGCGCGAACCGGGGCGCCCTTGGGACGCGCTGGAACAGACCCCTTCAAACGTTTGACCATTTCCGAGCCTCGTATGCCGCCAACCTCGCCCTATGGAGCGGGCGTTTTAAGCCTTTAGGACAGGCGCATGTCCAACCCGTGACGGTTACGCGCGGAAAGGAAAAGCCCCGGATGGTGACCATCCGGGGCTCTCCTTAAGTCGGACTGCCGGGTCGATCAGCAGCTGTAGTACATGTCGAATTCGACCGGGTGCGGGTGCAGTTGCAGGCGCATCACCTCTTCCATCTTCAGCTCGATGTAGCTGTCGATGAAGTCGTCATCCATGACGCCGCCCTTCTTGAGGAAGGCGCGGTCCTTGTCGAGATTCTCGAGGGCTTCACGCAGCGAGCCGCAGACCTCCGGGATCGAGCCGCGCTCTTCCGGCGGCAGATCGTACAGGTTCTTGTCGGCGGGCGCGCCCGGATCGATACGGTTCTCGATTCCGTCCAGGCCGGCCATCAGCAGGGCGACGAAGGTCAGATAGGGGTTGCCCATCGGGTCGGGGAAGCGGGCTTCCAGACGCTTGGCCTTCGGCGACGAGACGTGCGGGATACGGATCGAGGCCGAACGGTTGCGGGCCGAATAGGCCAGCTTCACCGGGGCTTCGTAGCCGGGCACCAGACGCTTGTAGCTGTTGGTGGTCGAGTTGGCGAAGGCGTTGATGGCCTTGGCGTGCTTGATGATGCCGCCGATGTACCAGAGGCATTCCTGCGACAGGCCGGCGTATTTGTCGCCGGCGAACTGGGGCTTGCCGTCCTTCCAGATCGACATGTGGACGTGCATGCCCGAGCCGTTGTCCGCGAACATGGGCTTGGCCATGAAGGTCGCCGACTTGCCATAGGCGGCGGCGACGTTGTGGATCACGTACTTATAGAGCTGCAGCCGGTCGGCCATGGTCAGCAGGTCCGAGAACTTCAGACCCAGTTCGTGCTGGGCCGGGGCCACCTCGTGGTGGTGCTTCTCGGGCTGGAGGCCCAGGTCGCGCATGACGCCCAGCATTTCGCCGCGCAGGTCCTGGCCGGAATCGACCGGGTTGACCGGGAAATAGCCGCCCTTGGGCCCAGGGCGGTGGCCCATATTGCCCTCGGTGTATTCGGCGCCGGTGTTGGCCGGCAGCTCGGTCGAATCATACGAGTAGGAGGTGTTGTGCGGCTGGGTCGACCAGCGCACGTCGTCGAAGATGAAGAACTCGGCTTCCGGGCCGAAATAGACGATGTCGCCGATGCCCGACGACTGGACATAGGACAGGGCCTTCTTGGCCATCGAGCGGCTGTCGCGGTTGTAGGGCTCGCCGGTGTCGGGGTTCAGCACGTCGCAGAACAGGAACATCGTCGTCTGCTGGTAGAACGGATCGATGTAGGCGGTCGTCAGGTCCGGCTTCAGCAGCATGTCGGACTCGTTGATGGCCTTCCAGCCGGCGATGGACGAGCCGTCGAACATCGTGCCTTCGTTCAGGAAATCCTCATCGACCAGGTCGATGTCGAAGGTGACGTGCTGCAGCTTGCCGCGGGTGTCGGTGAAGCGAACGTCGACGTATTTGACGTCCTTCTCCTTGATCTCCTTAAGGATCTTGCTGGCGCTCATTCTCGGAAGTCCTATTTTTTAGTCGTTGGGGAGGAACCGAACACCCGACCCTAGGAGACGAGCGACGGAGGAGGGTACGCGAACTCAGACGGCCTGGGCCCCGGTCTCGCCGGTGCGGATACGGATCACTTCGGCGACGTCGGACACGAATATCTTGCCGTCGCCGATCTTGCCGGTGCGGGCCGAGGTCTGAATGGCCTCGACCACGGCGGGCGCGAGATCATCGGCGACGACGACCTCGATCTTGATCTTGGGCAGGAAGTCGATGACGTATTCCGCGCCTCGATACAGTTCGGAATGGCCTTTCTGGCGGCCATATCCCTTGGCCTCCAGCACGGTCATGCCTTGCACGCCGACATCCTGGAGCGCCTCTTTGACGTCATCCAGCTTGAAGGGCTTGATGATGGCTTCAATCTTCTTCATGGCGACCCCTGAGCGGCGCGCGGAATGCCACGGCGCTCGGGCGGGAATGGGACACATCAAGGCCGCTCAAAGCAAGCGGTTTTCGCAGAAAAGTCACGGATATTCGGAGCCCGGATGATAGAAACCAACGACCCGGCCTTATGGCGCAATTTTCTTCCGTGGCCGGGCGCGGAAACGCACAAGCATGCGCGGGGCCGTCTAGGCATTGTCTCCGGGCGTGCGCATCAGACCGGGGCGGCGCGGCTGGCGGCGCGGGCGGGCCTGCGGATCGGGGCCGGGGTGGTGCGCATATTCTGTCCGCCCGATGCGGTCGCCGTGATCGCTCCGGCCATTGAAGCCATCATGCTGACCCCCTTCGCCACCGCCGACGGCCTGGCCCGCGAGGTCGAGGAGATGGACGCCGTCGTGGTGGGGCCGGCCGCCGGTCTGGACGAGACGACCGTGAACAATGTTCAGGCCCTGGCCTTGAGCGGCGCGGCCCTGGTGATCGACGCCGACGGGCTGTCGGTGTTCAAGGGGCGAAGCGCCGAACTGTTCGCCGTGCTGGACCGCGACGACGTGCTGACGCCGCATGAGGGCGAGTTTGAACGCCTGTTTCCGGGTCTTCTGCGCAAAGGCCGTGCGCCCGCCGCCGTCGAAGCGGCTCGACGCGCCCAGGCCATCGTCGTGCTGAAGGGCGCCGAAACCGTCATCGCGGCGCCCGACGGCCGCGTGCGCGTCAATCGGAACGGCTCGCCCTGGCTGGCGACGGCGGGAACCGGCGACGTGCTGTCCGGCATGATCGGCGGACTGATCGCCCAGAGGATGGACAGTTTCGACGCCGCCTGCGCCGCGGTCTGGATCCACGCCGATGCGGCGGACCGGTTTGGGCCGGGCTTGATTGCGGAAGACCTGAGCGAGGTCATGCCGCAGTCCTTGAAGGCGCTGTGGTCGGGCCGACCGGGCCTCGGTTGAGGCGTCGCCTCATCTTCGATGCCTGCATGACCTATGACAACGACCCGACGCTGGAGGCGCCGGGTCGTTGCTTCTTACGAGGGTCTTAGTGGCGGGAAAGCCTAGCGATACCGCGCGCGTTCCTCGTTGATCTGGTCGGCGGTATAGGGTTGAGCCCCGGCGTCGAAGCTGGACCAGCCCGATTGACGGTAGGACTCGCCCCGTGTCGTCGCATCATAGCCGCGGCTGCCGTCCAGGATCGACTGGATCTGATGGGGCTCGTCTCCGTCGGCCTTGACGCTGACGAGGGTTCCGCCGCGACGCACGCCTTCTGAATAGACGTTCGCCTCTTCATCGCTGTGACCGGCTTCCTTCAATGCGCCGAGCAGACCGCCCGTCGCGCCGCCGGCTGCTGCGCCGACCGCAGCGCCGACCGCTGTCGAGGCCAGCCAGCCCGCGGCCACGACCGGACCGAGGCCGGGAATGGCGAGCATGCCGAGGCCGGCGAGCACGCCTGCGCCGGCGCCGAGCAGGCCGCCGGTGGCTGCGCCCTTGCCGGCGCCGTCCGCGACGTCGTTTTCACCGTCGCCGTTCCGGTCGCCCAGGGGGCCGGCTTTATGGTCGCCGTCGCCGCTGTGCCAGTTTTCGGCATTGTTGGAGACGATGCTGATCTTGTCGTGCGAGACGCCGGAGGCTTCGAGTTTCGAAACGGCGTCGAGAGCTTCGGTGTGGCTGTCGAACAGCCGAGTGACGGTCGCCATGATTGGCTCCTTGAAAAATTTGAGGGGGGGGGAGGCGGGCGAGCCTTACTGAGGCGTCACGACGCCCTTGTAATCGACCGAGACAGTCGTGGTTTCACCGCCAGCGCGCGCGGCCTGGGCTTTCCAGATACCTTGTTCGTCTTGGGTCAGAGCGCCGGAGACGACATAGCCCTGCTTCTCGATCGCTTCTCGGGCCTGGCCTTCGGTGAAGGAGTTGGCGCCCGGCGTCAGGCCGGCTTGGCCCGTGGTGTCCTGAGTGTCGACGGCAGGATTCATCGGCGATTCTGCAGTGGACATGGCAGGGCCCTCGACGGGGGCGTCAGTCTGTTCGCCGTTTCCGCAGGCGGTCAGGAGGGCGGCGGTCGCCGAGAGGGCAAGAGCGGCTCTTAACATGGTGGCTTTCCTTTCAGGGTTGCCACCAAAAAGGGAACGCCGCGCGTGTTCGTTCCTAAGGCTAAGGTTTATTGGACGAAATTTCTGGTCGGAAGTGCCGCGCCAAAGCTCATCGGAAGCTTCTCCGGCCAGCCGGAAACGCGCGAAGCCCGGACAGACAAATGTCGTCCGTTTGCGCGCTCAAATGTAAGAAGGGGCTGTCTGGGCCATGCCCGTCAGAACGCGTCTTATAGAGACGCTGTTCTGGCCCGAGTGGCTCCGCGGGTAGGATTCGAACCTACGACCAGCCGATTAACAGTCGGCTGCTCTACCACTGAGCTACCGCGGAACTGCTCGGGAGGCGGGCCTATAGCAGCGGCCATTCGATTCGTGCAATGGGAAAAACGACGAATGCGCACGATCTCGATCAATGACCCCGAAGACCCCCGGATCGCCGGGTTTCGCGACATTCGCGAACGCGACCTGACGGGCCGCGAAGGCCTGTTCATCGCCGAAGGCGAGGTGGTGGTGCGGGTGTTGGCGTCGTCGGCGTCGCTGTGCCGGCCGCGGGCCCTGCTTCTGGCCGAGAAGCGTGCCGAAGCGCTGGCGGACGTGATCGAAGCCCTGCCGGAGGCGACGCCTGTCTATGTGGCCGGACAAGCGGTGCTGGATCGGATCGCGGGCTTTCCGTTGCACCGGGGCATTCTGGCCTTGGGCGAGAAGCCGGCCGCTCCGCCCTTGTCGGAGATACTGGAGGCAGTGGCGGATGACGACGTCTTCGTCATCGCCAGCGGCATAGGCAATCATGACAATATGGGCGGCCTGTTCCGAAATGCGGCGGCCTTCGGCGCCCGCGCCGTTCTGCTGGACCAGTCCTGCTGCGATCCCTTCTATCGCAAATCCATCCGGGTCTCGGTCGGAGCGGTGTTGAGGACGCCGTTGTCCGTCACGGGATCCGCCGAGGCGCTGGTGGAAGGAATGCAGGCGAGGGGCGTCGAGGTGGTGGCTCTGACGCCGTCGGCGACGGAGCGACTGGCGGACTATCGGCGACGGGGGCCGGTCGCCTTGATGGTCGGGTCAGAGGGGCCGGGCCTGCCGCGCGCGGTGATCGAGCGTTGCCGCGCCGTGGGCGTGCCCATGGCGGGCGGATTCGATTCGCTGAATGTCGCGGTCGCCAGCGCCCTGGCTCTGCATCATGTGACCAGCAGCGCCTCGGCATCGGACGGCGGCTCACCAGGTTGTTAGCGCGTTAAGGATTTGTACACCTTGCGGCCAAGCTGAAACTGTGACGCCATGGCTTCCATTGGTGTGGGGGCGCGCAATGAACATTCTGTATTTTCTGAACCGGAACCTTCGGGCCGCGATCGTTGTCACGGTCGCCGCCGCCGGACTGGGCGCGGCAGGGGTGATCGGCTGGATCACCGCGCCCGTCAGTTGATGGGCGAGGGCTGAAACGAAAGGAGGCGCGGATCCAGCGATCCGCGCCTCTTGTTCTATTGTCGCGATGGAGGCCTGACCGGGAATCGAACCCGGGTGCAAGGATTTGCAGTCCTCTGCGTCACCACTCCGCCATCAGGCCGCTTTTTGTCCCGATTTCTCGGGGGCGGTCATCGCGAGGGGCGTTCGCTATCAGATCGGATTGTCCGCTGCAACGCACGGAACTATAAGCGCGCGAGATTTCCTCCCCTGACTATCGATTGAAGGCTGCCCAAAGATGGATTTCACCGCCGAGCGCAAGGCCATGGTCGACTCGCAGGTCCGCGTGAACGACGTCACAAGTCACGAAATCCACATGGCCATGATGGACGTGCCTCGCGAGCGTTACTGCGCGCCTGAGCGGGTCTTCGCCGCCTATTCGGACGCGGCGATCGAGATCGCAGGCGACCGCAGGCTGATGCCGGCGCGCGACGTGTCCAAGCTGCTTCAGGCGGCGGATCCGCGCGAGGGCGAGAAGGCTCTGGCCATCGCCGCCCCCTATGCCGCCGCTGTTCTGGCCAGCATGGGTCTGACGGTGACGGCGCAGGAAGCCGATTCGGCCGTATTCGAGGTCGCGGGCGAAGCCTTGGCAGAGGCGCGGGTGACCACGGCGGTAGAGCCTCTGGACGCACCGGTCGGCGAAGGCTGGGACCTGATCGTCTGCGAAGGCGGCGTGGCGGCTCTGCCCGAGGCCTGGGGCAAGGCCCTGCGTGCCGGCGGGCGTATGGTCCTGGTCGAGCGTCGCGGCGCCATCGGCAAGGCCGCCATCTATGTGAAGGGCCGCGAGGGCCTGTCGCGTCGCGAACTGTTCGATTCGTCGCCGGCCCTTCTTGCGGATCTGACGCCGGCGCCGACATTCGCGCTGTGAGGCCAAACGCGCCGGCGCTCGTCGTCAGCGTGAAAAAAACTTAACTGGCGTTAGATCGACTGAGGTCGCAGTTACGCTTGATGACATCGGGCGCTCCCGGGGGGCGTCAGGCAAGGACGGACAATGTTGAAACGCTCGCGTGTGCTGGCTTCGGCCGCTATGGTGGCTCTTGTGACGGGACTGGGCGCGCCGGCCTGGGCCGAGACGCTGCAGGAAGCGATCGCCCTGGCCTATCAGACCAACCCCAGCCTGCTGGGCCAACGGGCGAATCAGCGCGCGTTGGACGAAACCATAGTCCAGGCCCGCTCGGGCCTGCGCCCGACGCTGAGCGCCTCGGCCGGTGTCGACTACACCCGCAGCGACTTCCCGGCCGCAACGCCGGGCGCCAGCACGTCGTCGGACAGCGACACGGCCAACCTGGGCGTCAGCCTGTCCCAGAACATCTGGACCGCCGGTCGCACCTCCCTGGCCATCGATCAGGCCCGGGCCAACGTGATGGCGGGGCGTGAAAACCTGCGCGAGATCGAACAGTCGATCATGCTGTCGGTTATCCAGGCCTATGTGAACGTCACCCGCGACATGGAAATCCTGGCCATCCGCCAGGAAAATCTCGCCGTGCTGCAACGGCAGCTGGAAGAGACCAACGCCCGATTCGAAGTCGGCGAGATCACCCGGACGGACGTGGCCCAGGCCGAATCCTCGCTGGCCCAGTCCGAGGCCGATCTGGCCAGCGCCCGGGCCCAGCTGTCGACCACCCGCGCCGCATACGCCGCCGTTGTGGGGCAGGCGCCCAGCGATCTGGAGACCGCGCCGGTTCTGCCGCTGGTCCCGACCGATTTCGACGCCGCCATGGACACCGCCCTGGCGCGCAATCCGGGCGTGCTGTCGGCCGGCTATTCCTTGCAGGCGGCCGAGGCGGCCGTCGCCGCCGCCCGGGCGGAATATCTGCCTTCGGTGCGCGCCACCGCCTCCTACGGCGGTTCGGCGACGGATCTGGGCAATCTGGACGAGCTGGCGGATCGCCGCAGCTTTACCGCCGGCGCCACCCTGTCGGTGCCCCTGTTCACCGGCGGTCTGAACCGGTCGCGGGTGGCCCAGGCCCTGGAACAGGCGAACGCCGCCCAGATCGCCGTCGAGGGCGAGCGCCGCACCGTGCTGCAAAACGTCAGTTCGGCCTACGCCCAGGTTCTTTCGACGCGCTCGAACGTCGCGGCCGGCGAACAGGCCGTCCGCGCCGCCTCGGTGGCCGCAGAGGGCGTTCGGCAGGAAGCTCAGGTCGGTCTGCGCACCACCCTGGATGTGCTGAACCAGGAAGTGACCTTGCGGTCGGCCCAGACCTCGCTGGCCACCGCCCGGGCCGCCGAATATGTGGCGCGCGCTTCCCTGCTGTCGGCCATGGGTCAGCTTGACGGGCCGAGCCTCAACGCCAACCTCGACGTCTATGACGCCAAGACCAATTATGATCGCGTCCGCAATCGTGGCGGCCTGCCGTGGGATGGGGTGGTCGAGGCGCTGGACCGCGTCGCTTCGCCGGCTGTTGTCGACGCCGACGACGCGCCTGACGCGCCGATCGACACCCAGTTGAAGAGCGACGTCATCCGGACCGCACCCGGCGCCTGACTTCGGTTGGGGGATGTGTGCTCCAAAACGCCCGTTGATTCTGGCGGGCGTTGATGCGACGACACTAAGCGGGGCCGGAAAGACTTGATCTTTCCAGCTCCAACCCCGTGAATGGTGTCGGGGGCGACCTCGACACCCCCGTTTCATCCCAGGCCTCTCCCAGGTTACCCATGTCCGATCAGTCCGCCCAGGAACCCACCATGGAGGAGATCCTGGCGTCGATTCGCCGGATCATCTCCGAAGACGATGCACCGGCGGAGACACCGCCGGCAGCAGCCGCCCCGACGCCCGAGCCTGAGCCGGAACCGGAGCCCGAACCCGCCGCAGCGGAGACGGTCTTTGCGGCGCCGGCCGAACCCGAGGCCGAGCCTGAAGCCGTCGAGGAAGACGTGCTCGAGCTGACCGAGCTGTATGAGGCGCCGGCGGAAGAGGCGTCGTCGTCCGAGACCATCGGCGATCTCGACATCGTCGAGACTGCGCCCGAGCCGGAGCCTGAAGCCGAGCCGGTCGAAACCGCCGACGCGGCGCCCGAACCGGCCTATGATGCTCTGGTCGGAGAAAGCGCCGCCGCCAGCGCCGCCTCGGCCTTCGCCGGCCTGGCCGCCTCGTTCAAGAAGCCGCAAGCCCCGGCCGCCGCTTCGGGCGACCTGCCGTTCGTCAGCGGCAATACGGTCGAGGCCATGGTCGCCGAGATGCTGCGGCCGCTGCTGAAGGACTGGCTGGACAACAATCTGCCCGGCATCGTCCAGGCGGCGGTACAAAAGGAAGTCGAACGCATCGCGCGCAGCGCCTAGCCCTTCGCTTCACCGCAGACTATCGAGGGGCGGCTCCTGCTGGGGCCGCCCTTTGTCATTCAAGGCCGCCCCCCGGCCGCAAGACAACGATCAAAGAAGACCCATGCTCGAGAAGACCTTCGAACCCCAGGCCGCCGAACCCCGCCTGTACGCCCAGTGGGAAGAGAGCGGCCTGTTCGCGCCGCGCGCCGCTGCGGCCACGGACGGCGCCGCCGACGCCTATTCGATCGTCATTCCGCCGCCGAACGTGACGGGCAGCCTACACATCGGCCACGCCTTGAACAATACGCTGCAGGACATCCTGGCCCGCTATCACCGGATGAAGGGCAAGGCGGTGCTGTGGCTGCCGGGCACGGACCACGCGGGCATCGCTACCCAGATGGTGGTCGAGCGGCAGCTGGCGGCGGCCGGGAACGTCGGGCGGCGCGACATGGGCCGCGACGCCTTCATCGACAAGGTCTGGGAGTGGAAGGCCGAGAGCGGCGGGACCATTGTGCGCCAGCTGCGCCGGTTGGGCGCCTCGTGCGACTGGTCGCGCGAACGGTTCACCCTGGACGAGGGCCTGAACGCGGCCGTGCGTAAGGTCTTCGTGCAACTGCACAAGGAAGGCCTGATCTATCGCGACAAGCGGCTGGTGAACTGGGATCCGCATTTCCAGACCGCCATCTCGGACCTGGAGGTCGAGCAGCGCGAGGTGGACGGGGCCTATTGGCATTTCGCCTATCCGCTGGCGGACGGCGTGACCTACGAACACCCTGTCGCCTTCGACGAGGACGGCAAGGCCACGGAATGGGAGACGCGCGACTTCATCGTCGTCGCCACGACCCGGCCCGAGACCATGCTGGGCGACACCGGCGTGGCGGTGCATCCGGAGGATGAGCGGTATGCCTCGATTGTGGGCGCAGAGGTCGTCCTTCCGATTACGGGGCGCCGCATCCCGATCATCGCTGACGACTACGCCGATCCGACCAAGGGCTCGGGTGCGGTGAAAATCACGCCGGCTCACGACTTCAACGACTTCCAAGTCGGGAAGCGGGGGGGGCTCCGCACGATCAACGTTATGGATCGCTACGGACGCATCCTCGGTCTGGCTCAGACCGACATGCGCTACGATCAAGGTCGGGACGGGTACGTGGAGGATGGCGCAAATCCCGAGATTCCGCCGGCGGACTACGAGGCGATCGCCGCCATTCCGCATGAACTGCACTATCTCGACCGCTTCGCTGCGCGCAAGGCCATCGTCGCCCGTGCTGAAGAAGAGGGCTGGCTGCGCGAGATCGAGAAGACCAAGCACGTCGTGCCGCACGGCGACCGTTCCGGCGTGGTCATCGAACCGTGGCTGACGGACCAGTGGTACGTCGACGCAAAGGTCCTGGCCCAGCCCGCGCTGAAGGCGGTGGAGCAGGGCGACACGGTGTTCGAGCCGAAGTCGTACGAGAAGATCTATTTCGAATGGCTGAGGAACATTGAGCCCTGGTGCATCAGCCGCCAGCTGTGGTGGGGCCACCGCATCCCGGCCTGGTACGGGCCGGGCGGCGAGATCTATGTCGCCGAGACGGAAGAGGACGCCCGCGAACTGGCGATGGCGGACTATGAGTCCGAGGTCGCCCTGACCCAGGACGAAGACGTCCTCGACACCTGGTTCAGCTCGGCCCTGTGGCCGTTCTCGACCATGGGCTGGCCCGAGAAGACCGAGGATCTGGAGCGGTTCTATCCGACCAGCGACCTGGTCACGGCGGCGGACATCATCTTCTTCTGGGTCGCCCGGATGATGATGATGGGCCAGCACTTCATGGGCGAGGTCCCGTTCAAACGGGTGATCATCAATGGCCTGGTCCGCGACGAGAAGGGCCAGAAGATGAGCAAGTCCAAGGGGAACGTCATCGATCCCCTGGGCATCATCGACGAGCTGGGCGCCGATCCGCTGCGCTTCACCATGGCCATCCTGTCGGGCACGCGCGACATCAAGCTGTCGAAACAGCGGATCGAGGGCTATCGCAACTTCGGCACCAAGCTGTGGAACGCCGCCCGCTTCAGCCAGATGAACGAGGCGCGCCGCGTCGAGGGCTTCGATCCGGCGACGGTCGAGCAGACGATCAACCGCTGGATCCGGGGCGAGCTGACTAAGGCCGAGCGGGCCGTGTCCGAAGCCATCGAGGGCGGGCGGTTCGATGATGCGGCGGGCGCGCTGTACCGGTTCGTCTGGAACGTCTTCTGCGACTGGTATCTGGAACTGGCCAAGCCAGTGTTCAACGGCGCCGATGAGGCCGCCAAGGCCGAGACGCGGGCCATGACGGCCTGGACCCTGGACCAGACGCTGAAACTGCTGCACCCGGTCATGCCCTTCATCACCGAGGAGCTTTGGGCCGAACTGGGCAAGGAGGGGCCGGCGCGGGACAGCCTGCTGATCGGCGCGGAATGGCCCGTGCTGCCCGACGCCTTCATTGACGCCTCGGCCGAGGCCGAGATCGGCTGGCTGGTCGATCTGGTCGGGGAGATCCGGGGCCTGCGGGCCGAGATGAACGTGCCGCCGGCGGCCAAGCCGCCGCTGGCCTTTGTCGCGCCGGACGCCGTGACGGCCGAGCGGATCGCGCGCCATCGCGACCTGATCCTGACCCTGGGCCGGGTGTCCGAGGTCGGATCGGCGCAGGCCGCGCCGACGGGGGCCGTGACCTTTGTCTCGGGCGGTTCGACGGTCGCCCTGTCGCTGGCCGGGATCATCGACCTGACCGCCGAACGGGCGCGGTTGGAGAAGGAGATCGCCGTGTTCGAGAGCGATATTGGCCATGTGAACAAGAAGCTGGGCAATCCCAACTTCGTGTCGCGGGCCGCGCCGGAAGTGGTTGATGAACAGCGGGCCAAACTGGCCGAGGCCGAGGCGGGCAAGGTCAAGTTGCAGGCGGCGCTCAAGCGATTGGAAACCCTGTGACGGCTCCTTCTCCCGCAAGGGGAGAAGGGAGGTTGAAGTCGCGTATAGACCAACTCCTCGTCGCACGGGGCCTGTTCGACAGTCGGTCGCAAGCGTGCGCGGCGATCGACGCGGGGCTGGTCCTCGCCAATGGCGCAGTTGTGCGAAAGCCGTCCGAACAGTTTGCGGATGACGTTGTTCTGGACGCGCGGCCGGCCCATCGCTGGGTCGGGCGGGGGGCGTTGAAGCTGGACCATGCTCTGACCGTCTGGCCGGTGGCGGTCGAGGGACGGGTGGTGCTGGACGTCGGGGCCTCGACCGGCGGCTTCACCGAGGTCTGTCTGGATCGCAGGGCGGCCAAGGTGTTCGCGGTGGATGTCGGGTTTGGCCAGATGCACGACCGGGTCGCGGCTGATCCTCGGGTGGTCAATCTGGAGCGAACGGATGCGCGGGATCTGACGCCGGACCTGATCCCGGAGGCGCCGTCGCTGATCGTGTGTGACGCCAGCTTCATCAGCCTGATCAAGGTGCTGCCCGCCGCCCTGGATCTGGCGGCGCAGGGGGCGCATCTGGTGACCCTGGTCAAGCCGCAGTTCGAGGCCGATGGGCCAGGCGGCGGCAAGAAGGGGGTCGTCAAGGATCCCGCCGCCCACGCCGCTGCTGTCGAACGTGTGCGGGACTGGCTGGAGGCGATGGGCTGGGCCGTGCAGGCGACGACCGAGAGCCCCATCACCGGCGGCGACGGCAACGTCGAGTTCCTGCTCTGGGCCAAGAAGCCCCACTGATCGGGCTCAAGCAGATCGTGAGCCTCCCCCCAACAACGGGCTCAAGTAGCGCGAAGCGCGGTAGCCCCCTCAAAATAAGAAACCGCCGGAGGACAAGTCCTCCGGCGGCTCCCGTCACGTCGTCGATCGACAGGGGGGCTGAAAATTAATCGACGACGCGATAGCGGCCGTACTGGTCGGGGCAGGTGCGGACGTAGCGGGTGTCCGTGCGACCATCGGGCAGACGGATCTGGCTTTCGGCCAGGCGGCATCCGTCTGAATTCTGATAGGGCGAGACCGAGCGGGAGCGGTCGTCGTAATAGTCGTCGCCGTTGTAGGCGTAGTCGTCGCGGCGGTCGTCGTAGCGACGGCCCTGATCGCCGGTGTAACGGTCGTCATAGTAGCCGTAGCTGGGTTGGCTATCGCTCTGGCTGTAGTAGCCGCTGGAGCCGTAGCTGCTCTGGTAGCTGCGGCAGGCGTCGGAGCTGGAGCGGCCGACTTGCGAGCCGATGACCGCGCCGACGACGCCGCCCAGGATGCTGCCTTCGGTGCGGCGACCGCGAGCGGCCAGTTGCGAGCCGATGACGGCGCCGGCTCCGCCGCCGATGACGGCCCCGGCGCCGGTGCGGCCCTGACGTTCGCGGGCGCAGGGGTCGTAGGACTGTTGCGGGTAACGGTTGTAGTCATAGGAGGGGGCGTAGGCGCCGGTGCCGTAGTTCTGGCTGTAGCCATAGCTCTGGGCCGAGGCGGCCATGGGCGCGGCGACGGCGCCGAGGGTCAGGGCCGCGACGGCGGCGAGGGACTTGGTGGAGAGACGCATCTTCAACCCCTTGTGGTCGGACGTTCAGCGATGGGGGCTGAACGGGTGGACCGGCTGTCTGTTGCACCCTGTCTATCGGGGCGAAGCTGAACGGCTTTTGAGCGCCTCGTTCATCTTCGTTCATGTTTCGTGGGCCTATCGCGCTTCGCGACATCCTTGGTGGCCTATCGCGCCTAGCGCTACTTGAGGCCGGCTGGTGTGTGGGGCTGTTCCGAGCGCGCCGCTTGGCGTGGGGCGGCGGCGGGGCTAGAAGCCCGGCGATGCAGACCTTTACGATCAGCCGCGTCGGCGGACAGGGCGACGGCGTCGCCGAGACGCCGCAGGGGCCGGTCTTCGCCGGCCTGACCCTGCCGGGGGAGACGGTGCGGGGCGAGGTCGTCGATGGACGGCTGGAGCGGGTCGAGATCGTAACCCCCAGCGCGGACCGGATCGCCCCGGTGTCGCCCCAGTACGGGGACTGCGGCGGGTGCTCGCTGCAACACTGGGCGGACAAGCCGTATCTGGAATGGAAGCGCGAGCAGGTGCGGCGGGCCCTGGCGCGCGAGGGGATCGAGACCGAGGTCGAGGCGACGGTGGCGAGCCCGGCCGGGACGCGGCGGCGGGTGGCCCTGCACGCGCGCCGGACCCAGGACGGCCGGGTGGTGCTGGGCTTCAAGGCGCGGCGGTCGTGGCGGCTGGTCGAGGTGCGGGAATGCCCGGTGGCCGATCCCCGGATCATCCGCGCCATCCCGGCCCTGACCGAGGTGGCGGCGGCCTTTCTGGAGCATCCGAAGTCGGCGCCGACCCTGCACGTGACCTGGACCCTGTCAGGGCTGGACGTGGATGTGACGGGGGTCGAGCGGCGCTCGGGCGGCGGGCTGTCGGCCGACGCCCAGATGCGGGCCATAGCGGCGGCGCACCGGGCCGATCTGGCGCGGCTGAGCCTGGCGGGCGACACCCTGGTGATGGCGCGCCAGCCGAAGATCGGCTTCGGTCCCGCGACCGTGCCCCTGCCGGCGGGGGGCTTCCTGCAGGCGGTGCCCCAGGCCGAGGCGGCCATGGTGGAGCGGGCCGTGGCGGCGGTGAAGGGGGCCAAGAAGATCGCCGACCTGTTCTGCGGCGCCGGAACCTTCACCTTTCCGCTGGCGACCGTCGCGCCGGTGATCGCAGCCGATGCGTCCAAGGCGGGGATCGAGGCCCTGAAGGCCGGCGTGGGTTCGGCCAAGGGGATGAAGGCGATCACGGCCGAGGCGCGCGACCTGTTCCGGCGGCCGCTGACCCCTTATGACCTGAAGGGCTGCGACGCCGTCGTGTTCGACCCGCCGCGCGCCGGGGCCATCGACCAGACGGCCCAGATCGCCGGGACCAAGGCCGGGGTGGTGGTCGGGGTGTCGTGCAATCCCCAGACCTTTGCGCGGGATGCGCGGGTGCTGATCGACGCCGGGTTCCGGCTGGAGCGGGTCACGCCGGTGGATCAGTTCCTGTGGTCGGCCCATGTCGAACTTGTTAGTATTTTCAAGCGGTAAGCCCTATGGATGATGAGCTGGAAGACGGCGGCGGATTCGACGCCGACGACTGGAGCCGGTTGACGCCCTTCGTCGGGGCGGTGGCGACGCTGGACGACGTCCAGGCGCGCCGGGCCGTCTTCGCCCTGGGCGAGACCGACGATCCGCGCCCCATCGCCATGGACCTGCCCCAGCCGGTGATCTGGTGGGAGGAGGACGGCGAACAGGCGGCGGTCGCGGTTCAGGCCGAGAGCCATCTGGGGCCGGACGGCGAAGAGATGGAGATCCTGGGCCTGATCCTGCCGGATGGGGAGGGGGCGGTGGCCCTGATGGAGGACGTCGATCTGGTCGACGACACCGACCCGACCTGGCGGGATCTGGTGACGCGGGCCGTCGATCCGTCGGCGGCGGACGAGGTCTGAGGAAATTGCACATCGGATGAAATCGGGTGCAATCTGTGCAATTTGCGACAGGTCGCTGTTTTTAATGGGGAAAACTTACCGCCGAAATTGCACTGTGCAATCTCGTTCAAATCCGTTCCGTCGAGATATCAAAGACCAGGGCTTGATCTTATCACGGCGCCGCAGGGCGCCGGGTTGATTGTCGAATTTACTTTCAAGCGTCTGAAAAGGCAGCTGATTGTTTTCAGAATTAGGAAACCTGGGCGGCCTTAGCCGAACAACTCCAGCTGCGGTCGAGCGTCGGCCGGAACGCGGAACTGGGTTTCGTCCAACAATCGCAGCGGCGCATCCAGGCCGTAGCGTTTGACGGCGGCCTTGAAGCGGGCGCCGATCAGTTCGGCGACGGGGCCGGTTCCATTCATGCGCTGGGACCAGTCGGCGTCGTAGTCCTTGCCCCCGCGCGTCTGGCGGATCAGCGACATGACGCGGGCGGCGCGATCGGGGCGGGCGTCGGCCAGCCACTCGCGAAACAGATCTTTGATCTCCAGCGGCAGGCGCAGGGTGACATACATGGCTCGCGTCGCCCCGGCCTTGGCCGCCGCCTCGAGCACCGATTCCAGTTCGTGGTCGTTCAGGCCGGGAATGACGGGGGCGAAGCCGACGCCGACGGGACAGCCCGCGTCGGCGAGGCGGCTGATGGCCTCCAGCCGTTTGGCCGGGGTCGAGGCGCGGGGCTCCATGGCGCGGGCCAGGCCCCGATCCAGGGTGGTGATGGAGACGAAGGCCGAGGCTAGGCCGGCCTGACCCATGGGCCCCAGAATATCGGCGTCGCGCGCGATCAGCACTGATTTGGTGATGATGCTGAAGGGGTGGTTGAACCGACGCATGACCTCAAGGATCGAGCGGGTCGATTTCAGTTCGCGTTCCACCGGCTGATAGGGGTCGGTATTGCCGCCTATGTGGATGCGCTTGCACCGGTATCGGGGGGCGAGGAAGGCCTGTTCCAGCAGACGCGCCCCTTCGGGCTTGAAGAAGATCCGGCTCTCGAAATCCAGGCCCGGGGATAGGCCCATCCAGGCATGGGACGGACGGGCGTAGCAGTAGATACAGCCATGTTCGCAACCTTTGTACGGGTTGATGGAGCGGTCGAAGCCTATGTCCGGACTGTCATTCCGGGCGATGATGGTGCGTGCGTGTTCGGGCGTGAGCGTGGTGCGCAGCGGCGCGGCCTGGGCGTCCTCGGGCGTCCAGCCGTCGTCGAACGATTCATGCTGCTGGGGCTCGTAACGGCCTGTCGCATTCGAACGCGCGCCTCTTCCCTTGGCGGATTTCATGAAAGGGAAGGTGGATCAGAAAGTGGAACATAGCAAGAACATTTGTTCATCTCGTTCTTTGGCGACGTTCTCGAGTGGAAACAGATACAGTATCTGTTGCGAACGAGCGCGGCTGGTTCTATCTGGCGTTCATGACCTCGCCCAGTCGCTATTCCGCCGTCGCCATCGCCCTGCACTGGGCCGTCGCCGTCTGTATCCTGTCGATGATCCCGATGGGGTGGTGGATGACCGCCGCCATCGAACAGCCGGGCAGCCAGGCCCTGGCCTATCGGGTGTTTCAGATCCACAAGTCGATCGGTTTCCTGATCCTGGCCCTGACCGTGGTGCGGATTGTCTGGCGGCTGACGCATCGGCCGCCGGCCCTGCCGGGCGGGATGAAGCGGTGGGAGGCGTTCGCCGCCAACGCGACCCATGTGGCCTTCTACGCCCTGATGCTGGCCCTGCCGCTGACGGGGTGGCTGTATGTCTCGGCCGGATGGGCCGTGGCGCAGGACCGGGCGCTGGAGGTGGCGACCAGCTGGTTCGGCCTGTTTCCGATCCCGCATCTGCCGGGCGTGGCCGAACTGGCGGCGGGCGCACGGCGGGCATTGGCCTTCCAGGCCATGGGGGCGCACGCGGCCATGGCCTGGGGCGCGGTCGTCCTGATCGTCCTGCACGTCGGGGCGGCGCTGAAGCATCAGTTCGTCGACCGCGACGGGGTGCTGGCGCACATGGTTCCTTTTCTGAAGGCGGGGCATGAGACGACGGTTTCCCCGCCGTCTTCGCCCTGGGTCGAGCGGGGCGTGGGCGTGGCCCTGATCGCGGTCGTGGCCATGGCCGGGGCGGTGGCGTCGCGGCCCTATGCCAGACCTGAGGTGGAGGCGGCTCGGACGGAGGCGTCCGTTCCAGCCTCGACGCCCGCGCCCGAGATCGCCGCTGCGCCGGAAATCGCGGCGCCCGAACCGGTCGTGGAGGAGACGACGCCCCAACCCGTGAAGGCCGGCGCCTGGACCATTGATCGCGCCGCCTCCAGCATCGCTTTCGGCGGAACCCAGTCGGGCGCAGCCTTCAAGGGCCGGTTCGAACGGTGGGACGGTCAGGTCCGGTTCGACCCGGCCGATCTGGCGGGCTCGAAGGCGGTGATTACGGTTCAGACGGCCTCGGCCCGCACGGGCGATGCGACCCAGGAGGGCTCGCTGCAGGGGGCTGAATGGTTCGATCCCGAGCAGTATCCGACCGCCCGGTTCGAGACGACAGGCTTCCGCGCCTTGGGCGGGGATCGGTATGAGGCGAGGGGCACGCTGAGGATCAAGGCCACGAGCCTGCGCGTCGTCCTGCCCTTCAGCTTCCGCGAGACCGGCGGGGTCGCGACGGTGCAGGGGCGGCTGGAGCTGGACCGGACGGCGCTGAACCTGGGGATGGAGACCGACGCGACCGGGGACTGGGTCTCGAAGATGATCGATGTCCAGATCAAGGTCTCGGCGCGACGGGCGGAGTAGGGCGCCGAATGCGCCGCCGCTTGCCCTGAGGGAAGTCAGGCCTTAGGGGTCCGCGCTCTTGATCAATGATTCAGGGAGCGGTCGATGACCCTCGCACTTCTGTTTCCGGGACAGGGCAGCCAGGCCGTCGGCATGGGCGCGCAACTGGCCGACGCCTTCGCCTCCGCCCGCGAGGTCTTCGCCGAGGTGGACGAGGCCCTGGGCCAGAAGCTGTCGGTGCTGATGCGCGAAGGCCCCGAGGACCAGCTGACCCTGACCGAGAACGCCCAGCCCGCCCTGATGGCGGTGTCGATGGCGGCGATCCGGGCGCTGAAGGTCGAGTTCGGGTTCGATGTGGCGACGGCGGCCTATGTGGCCGGTCACTCGCTCGGTGAATATTCGGCCCTGGCGGCGGCGGGGGCGATCTCGCTGTCGGATACGGCGCGGCTGCTGAAGCTGCGCGGCCAGGCCATGCAGCGCGCGGTTCCGGTGGGGCAGGGGGCTATGGCCTCGCTGATCGGGCCCAAGACCGATCTGGCCCTGGCCGAGGCTGCTGCGGCGGCGGGCGCCGAACTGGGCGTCTGCGTGGTCGCCAACGACAACAACGCCGGCAATATCGTCATCTCGGGCGAGAAGGCGGCTGTGGACCGGGCCATCGAAAAGGCCAAGGAACTGGGCGCGCGGGCGATCCCGCTGAACGTCTCGGCGCCCTTCCACTGCCCGCTGATGCAGCCGGCGGCGGACGAGATGGCGGCGGCGCTGGCGTCGGCGACCATCCTGGCGCCGGCGGTTCCCGTGGTGGCCAATGTGCTGGCGCGGCCGGAAAGCGATCCGGAAGTCATTCGCCGACTGCTGGTCGAACAGGTGACCGGCCGGGTGCGCTGGCGCGAGAGCATGGAGTGGATGGCGAGCGAAGGCGGGGCGACCCGCTTCGTCGAGATCGGCTCGGGCAAGGTGCTGACCGGCATGGCCAAACGGATTGCACCAGAGGCAGAGTGCCTGCCGTTGAACACGCCGGAAGAGTTGGAAGCCTTCGCGAAGGCTCTGGTCTAAAAACCGTGACACGGGGCTCAGCGATCCTTTGGATCTGGGCGGCGAGCATTGTCCTCGTCTGGATCGCGGTCGCGGTCGATCTTGGGCAACCGCTGTGGGCGCGTCAGCATTCCATTGACCTGACGGCCTATGGGGCCTTCGAAGGTCGCACTTTAACGGTGGAGCACGGGTGGAGGCTGCTGGCGTCGCAATGGTTGCACGTCAAGTTTCCACATATGCTGTTCAACGCCGTCATCATCGGCCTGGTCGGGGCGGCGTTGACGCGACGGATGAACTGGCCTTCGGTACTGGCCTTGGGCTTGATCGGGGGCGCTTGCGGGCAGTTGGCGTCAGCGCTGGCGCAGCCGCAAGCCTATGTGTCTGGGGCTTCGCAGGCCTATTTGGCGCTCTGTGCAACGGCGCTTTTGGTGCTGGATCGCAGGAGCGTGGGCTGGTGGTCGGCGGTCGTAGGCGTTCTGGTCAGCGTGGCGCTGGACCTGTTCGTGAGCGGCCATGCGGGCGTAAAGCCCGGACATTTCGTACCCTTCGTCATCGGTTTGATCGTTGGCGGCGGTTTTCTATTGTTGGACAGACATCGGCCTGATGGGGCGGTGCTTCGGAGGACATGATGTTCAATCTTGCAGGCAAGACCGCGCTGGTGACCGGCGCGACGGGCGGGATCGGCGGGGCGGTGGCGCGGGCGCTGCACGCCCAGGGCGCGACCGTGGTGCTGTCGGGCACGCGCGAGGCGGTGCTGGCGGATTTGGCCAAGGAACTGGGGGAGCGGGCGCATTTCGCGACGGCGAACCTGTCGGATCCCGAGTCGGTCGATAATCTGGTGAGCGCGGCCGAGACGGCCGCGGGCGCGCCGCTGGACATCCTGGTGGCCAATGCGGGCATCACCAAGGATGGTCTGCTGATGCGGATGAAGGACGAAGACTTCCAGTCGGTCATCCAGATCAATCTGGAGAGCTATTTCCGCCTGACCCGCGCGGCGGTGAAGGGGATGATGAAGCGCCGCTCTGGCCGAATCATCGGCGTGACCTCGGTCGTCGGCGTGACCGGCAATCCGGGCCAGACCAATTATTCCGCGTCCAAGGCCGGGATGATCGGTTTCTCCAAATCGCTGGCGCAGGAAGTCGGGTCGCGCGGCATTACGGTGAACTGTATCGCGCCGGGCTTCATCGCCTCGCCGATGACCGATGTGCTGAACGACCAGCAGCGCGAGACCATTCTGGGCCGGATTCCGGCGGGCCGGCTGGGCACGGGCGACGAGATCGCAGCCGCCGCAGTCTACCTGTCGTCGGACGAAGCGGCCTATGTCACGGGCCAGACCCTGCACGTGAACGGCGGCATGGCGATGATCTGATCATCGCGACGACGCTTTACAGACTATTTCCTGCCCGAACGGCTGTGCTAAAGGGCAGGAACACGAAGGCGGTTCGAGCCATTGAGCTTGCATCACCGACGTTGCCGTGAGACGGCGATTTACAAGCTACCCCCGCCTCTACGGCGATTTTAAACAGGCAGAGAGACACTCATGTCCGACACCCTCGAGCGCGTTCGCAAGATCGTCATCGACCATCTGGACGCCGATCCGGACAAGGTCACGGAAAAGGCCAGCTTCATCGACGACCTGGGCGCCGACTCGCTCGACAACGTCGAGCTGGTGATGGCCTTCGAAGAAGAATTCGACATCGAGATCCCGGATGACGCCGCTGAGCACATCCAGACGGTCGGCGATGCGGTCAAGTTCATCGACGAAAAGTCGGCCGGCTGATCCCAGCCCCCGACTGGCGGCCGAAAGGCTGACAGATCACAGGGCCGCCCGGCGCTCCTAGCGGAGACGCCCGGCGGCCTTTACTGTTTCTGACCCTTGCGAATCCGCAGTGATTCCCCGGGCCGGATTGGAGTTGAAGGAGCACGCACCATGCGCCGCGTCGTCGTTACGGGCATCGGTCTGCTGACCCCCCTTGGTTGGGGTGTCGACAAGAGCTGGAAGGGTATCGTCGAGGGGCGGTCGGGCATCGGTCCGATCACCTCGTTCGACACCACGGGCTATGGCTGCACCATCGCCGGCGAAGTGCCGAGCGTCGATGGACGCGGCGGCGGTGGCGAGGGGGACTTTGACCCCGAGAAAATCATGTCCGCCAAGGACAGGAAACGCGTCGACGACTTCATCCTGTATGCCATAGCAGCGGCGGACGAGGCGCTGGCCGACGCGAACTGGAAGCCCGAGACGGACGAAGACAAGGAACGCACCGGGGTCATGGTCGGTTCCGGCATCGGCGGCCTGGGCCCCATCGCCGAGACGGCCATCGTGCTGAAGGAACAGGGGGTGCGCCGCGTCAGCCCCTTCTTCATCCCCAGCGCCCTGATCAACCTGGCAGGCGGGCAGATTTCGATCCGCCACGGCCTGAAGGGTCCGAACCACGCGGCGGTGACCGCCTGCGCCACCGGCGCCCACGCCATCGGCGATGCGGCGCGGATGATCGCCCTGGACGACGCCGATGTCATGGTGGCGGGCGGGGCGGAAAGCTCGGTCGTGCCGATCGGCATCGCCGGCTTCCTGGCCTGCAAGGCCCTGTGCACCGCCTATAACGACACGCCGGAGACGGCGTCGCGCCCCTATGACCGGGGCCACGCCGGCTTCATCATGGGCGAGGGCGCGGGCATCCTGGTGCTGGAGGAATACGAACACGCCAAGGCGCGCGGAGCCAAGATCTACGCCGAGGTCGTCGGCTACGGCATGAGCGGCGACGCCTATCACATCACCGCCCCGTCAGAGGACGGCGAAGGCGGCCTGCGGGCCATGAAGATGGCGCTGAAGCGGGCCGGGATGGAGCCGTCGGACCTGGATTACGTTAACGCCCACGGCACCTCGACCATGGCCGACTGGATCGAGCTGAAGGCCATCGAGCGGCTGGCCGGCGATCACGCCAAGGATCTGGCCGTCAGCTCGACGAAGTCGATGACGGGCCACCTGCTGGGCGCGGCGGGGGCCATCGAGGCGGCATTCTGCGTCCTGGCGATCCGCGATCAGGTGGCGCCGCCGACGATCAATCTGGACGACCCGGAAATGGAGACGCCGATCGACCTGGTCCCGCACAAGGCCAAGCCGATGAAGATCGACGTCGCCATGTCCAACAGTTTCGGCTTCGGGGGCACCAACGCCTCGGTGATCTTCAAGAAGGTCGACTGACATGTTCGGACGGGGGCGGGTTGAAAAGGGGCGGGGACGGTCGGGTCTGACGGTGACCTTGCTGACCGCCTCGGCGACGTTCAGCCTGTTCCTGATCGCCGCCCTGGCCATCGTCTGGGGCGTCTACTACGGCCCCGGGCCGGGCGCGCGTCAGGGAGACCGGACGGTCGTGACCCTGGCCAGCGGGTCCGGGGTCTCGGCCATCGCCGCCCAGCTTAAGGCGGCGGGGGTGATCCGCTCGACCGACCTGTTCAAGGCGGCGGCGACCTTTACCGGGGCGGACCGCAAGCTGCGCGCCGGGGAGTATGAGGTGCCGTCGGGAACCTCGCTGGGCGGGGTGCTGAAACTGCTGGTCGAGGGGCGGGTGGTGCGCCATTTCGTGACCCTGCCGGAAGGCTGGTCTTCGGCCCAGGCGCTGGACATCCTGGCCAAGGAGCCGGTGCTGACCGGGACGGTCGAGGTGACGCCCGATGAAGGCAGCCTGTGGCCCGACACCTATGAGATCGCGCGCGGCGATACGCGGCAGTCGGTGATTGATCGGATGCAGCGTGCGGCCAACGAGAATCTGCGCCTGCTGTGGGCCCAGCGCGGGCCGGGAACCGTGGTGCGCAATCCCGAGGAGGCGGTGATCCTGGCCTCCATCGTCGAAAAAGAGACCGGTCTGGCGGCCGAGCGTCCGCGCGTGGCGGCGGTGTTTTCCAACCGACTGCGCCAGGGGATGCGGCTCGAGAGCGATCCGACCATCGTCTATGGCCTGACCCAGGGGCGGCCCTTGGGGCGCGGCATTCGCCGGTCGGAACTTCAGCGCCCGACGGCCTGGAACACCTATCAGATCGACGGCCTTCCGCCGACGCCGATCGCCAATCCGGGCAAGGAAGCCCTGGCGGCCGTGCTGAACCCGCCGGCGGACCAGGCTCTGTTCTTCGTCGCCGACGGATCGGGCGGCCACGCGTTCGCCGCCACCTATGAAGAGCATCTGCGCAATGTCGCGCGCTGGCGTCAGATCGAGCGCCAGAAGGCGGGCCTGCCGCCGGAAGCGCCGACGCCGGCCGAGCCGGACGCCAGCGCCGCGCCGATGACGGCGCCCTCTGATGAAGCCGCCATCACCCTGCCTGCGGGCGCGAGCCAAGGTCTGAGATGAGCCTGATATCAGGAATGACCGGCTTTGGCCGGGCCGAGGGCGCCGGCCACGGCTGGACCTGGTCGGTCGAGGCGCGCTCGGTCAACGGGCGCAATCTGGAGGTCCGGTTTCGGGGACCGAACGGGTTCGACGCCCTGGATCGTGCGGCCAAGACGGCGGGGCAGGCCCGGTTCGCGCGTGGCCAGATCACCGTCGGGGTCCACGCCAAGCGGGTCGAGGCCGGCGAGGCGGCGGTCACGATCAATGCGGCGGTGCTGGCCCGCTATCTGACCCTGGCCAATGAACTGGCCGAGGACGGAGCGACACCCCCGTCCGCCGACGGCCTGCTGGCCCTGCGCGGCGTCATCGAGACGCCCGAAGAAGTCGATGATCCCGAAGCCCGCGCCGTGCTGGAGACCGCAATAGCGCGGACGGTGGAAGAGGCGTTCGACGCCCTGAAGGGGTCTCGCCATGCCGAGGGCGCCCAACTGGCGCCTCTGTTGCTGGAGTTCATCAGCCGCATCGAAACCCTGGTGGCGGCGGCCGAGGGCGAGGCCCAGGCCCAGGTCGAGGCCATACGCGACCGGTTCAGCCGCCGCATGGCCGAACTGGCGCCCGATGCGCCGGGTCTGGAGGACCGAATCTTCCTTGAAGCGGCGGCCCTGGCGGCCAAGGCTGATGTGCGCGAGGAGCTGGACCGGCTGACGGCCCATGTGGGCGCAGCGCGTCAGTTGATGGCGTCGCCGCCGGCGGGACGGAAGCTCGACTTTTTGAGTCAGGAATTCATGCGCGAGGCCAACACCCTCTGTTCGAAATCGGCTACGACCGCGCTCACCGGAATCGGCCTCGAGCTGAAGGCCGTCATCGAACAGTTGCGTGAACAGGTCCAGAATGTTGAATGAACGCACGCCCCGCCGGGGTGTCCTCCTGATCGTCGCCAGCCCGTCGGGCGCGGGCAAGACGTCGCTGTGCCGCCGGCTTATGGCGGATCACGGGGGGCTGGAGCTTTCCGTCTCGATGACGACGCGCGGGATTCGCCCCGGAGAGGTCGATGGGCGCGACTATAATTTCGTCGATCGCGAGCGGTTCCAGAAGCTGATCGACGCCGACGCCTTCCTGGAATGGGCCGATGTTCACGGCAATCTGTACGGCAGTCCGCGCGCGCCCGTGGACCGCGCCCTGGCCGAGGGTCGCGACGTGCTGTTCGACATCGACTGGCAGGGGGCGCGGGACGTGGCCGAGAAATGCCCGGAGGACGCGGTGCGGGTGTTCATCCTGCCGCCCAGCCTGGAAGAACTGCGTCGTCGCCTGATCACCCGGTCTCAGGATTCGGACGACGTCATCGAGCGCCGCGTCGCCAACGCCAAGGGCGAGATCGAACACTGCGACGCCTTCGACTATGTGATCGTCAACGAGGATTTCGACCGGTCCTACGCCGAGCTGGCGCACATCTATCACGCGGAGCGGTCGCGTCGTTTCCGCAACCTGTGGGTCGGGGACTACAAGGCCGCCCTGCTGCGCGAGCCGGTCTGATAAAGACCCGGCCTGGGTCAATCGATCTGGGAAGAACAACGACACCGCGGCAGGCGGAGGGGGGACAATGCCGCCGCGGTGTCGTCTTCGGCTGAGGGCGGTAACGACATCGCGCCAGGCGGGGGCGTCCTACGCGATGTCGTCTTCAGCGCTACTCAACTGCACCCCTTATCCCACAACAGGGGTTCCAGAGGGTAAATTTCTATCTAGGGGCGATTGCTTAGGTACGCACCACGATTGCCGAATCGGCGGATTTGCAGGGGCGGTCAGAGCCGGGTGCGCGCCGCGAACCAGGGCGTGAGTCGCGTCAGTGCCGCCTCGACCTCGGGCGTCGAGACGGCGAAGCTGATGCGGATGAAGCGATGGCCGTCGACGGGATCGAAATCGACGCCGGGCGCGGTGGCGACGCCGGTATCGCGCAGCAGTTGTTCGCAGAAGGCCACGCTGTCGTCTGTCAGATGGCCGATGTCGGCCCAGATGTAGAATGCCCCGTCGGGCGGGGCGATCTTCTTCAGGCCGAGGGCCGGCAGGGCCGCCAGCATCAGGTCGCGGTTGCGGGCGTAGGTCTGGATATGGCCCTCCAACTCGTCGACCGCATCCATGGCGACGAGGCCGGCGTGCTGGCTGAGGCTGGGCGGGGTCAGGAACATGTTGCCGATATAGGCGCGGGCGGCGTCGATCAGGCTCTCGGGAACCAGCAGCCAGCCCAGCCGCCAGCCGGCCATGCTCCAGTATTTGGAGAAGCTGTTGATCACCATGGCGTCAGGGGCGAATTGCAGCATCGACGGGGTCGGGCCGACATAGGACAGGCCGTGGTAGATCTCGTCCGATAAGATGGCGATGTTTCGTGTGCGGCAGACTTCGGCGATGGCGGCGAGTTCGGGCTCGGGGATGATGGTGCCGGTGGGATTGGCCGGGCTGGCGATGATGACGCCGGCGGGGGCGGGATCGAGCGCCTCCAGCTGAGCGGCGGTCAGCTGGAACCGGGTCTCGGGACCGCAGGCGATCTCGACCGGCTCAAGATGCAGGGCGCGCAGGCTGTTGCGGTAGGCGACGTAGCCGGGACGGGCCAGGGCGATGCGGTCGCCGGGCTTGAACCGGGCGCTGAGGGCCAGGACGAGGGCGGGGGAGGCGCCGCAGGTCAGCAGGATGTTGGCGGGATCGACCGTGACGCCATACCGATCCTGATACAGGCGGGCGATGCGGGCGCGCAGTTCGGGGCTTTCCCAATAGCCCATGCCGTCGGCGTCCAGCACCTGGTGCGCACGGGCGATGGCGGCGACGGGAGCGCCGGTCGAGGGCTGGCCGAACTCCATATGGATGATCGACCGGCCTTCGGCTTTCAGCTGGTGCGCCAGGCGGCTGACGGTGATGGCGCGGAAGGGTTCGACGGTCATGGGAAATCCTTATCCATCCGCTCATCCCGGCGAAAGCCGGGACCCAGTGCTTTCGCATCACCAGCGCGTTGGATGAGCACCCGTGCGCGCCTTACCCAGCTTGCGCCCAAAGATCTGGGTCCCGGCTTTCGCCGGGATGAGCGGATCCTATTAGGCCAGGGCGTCCGCAAGACGCAGGAAACCCGCCACATCCACCGTCTCGGCCCGGACGTCCGGTTCGATGCCGGCGGCCTCGCACAGGGCGGCCCCGCCGAGTTGTTTCAGGCTGGAGCGGAGCATCTTGCGGCGCTGGCCGAAGGCGGCGGCGGTGACGCGTTCCAGCTTCTTCAGGCGTTCGGGCGACGGGCGCTCGTCCAGCGGAACCAGATGGACCACGGCCGAGGCGACCTTGGGCGGCGGGGTGAAGGCGGCGGCGGGCAGGTGCATGACGATGCGGGCGGTGCAGACGGCCTGGGAGATGACCGCCAGACGGCCATAGGCGTCCTCGCCCGGCGCAGCGGCGACGCGCTCGGCGACTTCCTTCTGGAACATCAGGGTCAGGCTGTGGGGCAGCCAGGGGCCGGTCAGCCATTTGATCAGCAGGGCGGTGCCGACGTTGTAGGGGAGGTTGGAGACCAGATGGGCGGGGCCGGAGACCAGATCGGCCTCCTTTACCTTAAGCGCGTCGGCCTCGACGATGGTCAGGCGGCCGGAGCCGTCGTCCAGTTCGGCCAGCAGGGGGATGAAGCGCGGATCCTTTTCGACCAGGACCACAGGGCCGGCGTCGGATTCCAGCAGGGCGCGGGTCAGGCCGCCGGGGCCGGGGCCAACCTCTATCACCGCACGCCCCTCGAACGGGCCGGCGAGGCGGACGATCTTGCGCGTCACATTGAGGTCCAGCAGGAAATGCTGGCCGAAGCTCTTCTTGGCCGAGAGGCCGTGGGCGTCGAGGGTTTCGCGGAGGGAGGGAAGGTCGGTCACACGCCCTGTTAGCGCGCGGCGCGGGCCGCCGCCATCTCCGATGCCAGACGAATGGCGGCGATCAGGCTGTCGGGGCGGGCGACGTTCTTGCCGGCGATGTCGAAACCGGTGCCGTGGTCGGGCGAGGTGCGGATGACGGGCAGGCCCAGAGACACGTTCACACCGCCCCAGAAGTCGAGGGTCTTGACCGGGATGAGGGCCTGGTCGTGGTACATGCAGATCGCCGCATCATAGGTGGCGCGGGCGTCGTCGTGGAACAGGGTGTCGGCGGGTTTGGGATCGGTGATGTCGATCCCCTCGGCGCGGAGTTGCCGGGCGACCGGGATCAGGATGTCGATCTCCTGAAGCCCCAGGGCGCCGCCTTCGCCCGCGTGGGGGTTCAGGGCGGCCATGGCCAGGCGTGGACGGGCGATGGCGAAATCGCGTTTCAGGCTTTCATGAACGACGCGGGCGGTGCGGGCGACGCGCTCGGCCGTGACCAGTTCCGGAACCTGGTCCAGGGCGACGTGGATGGTGACCAGGCAGGCGCGCAGGTCGCGGGCGGTCAGCATCATGACTGGGCCGCGTGTGCCTGCGTAAGGAGCATCAGCCGTCAGTTCGGCGATGAATTCGGTGTGGCCAGGGAAGCGGAAGCCCGAGGCGTACATGGGCGCCTTGGCAATGGGGGCCGTGACCAAACCCGAGGCTTCGCCGGACAGGACGAAGCTGACGGCCTCTTCGATGCCGTCGGCGACGGCGGAGGCGTTGGCGGGATCGGGGGTTCCGACCACGACCGCAACGGGCAGCGGGCGGTGGATGACCGGCAGGGCCCGCGCGAATCGGTTAAGCGCGTCAGCGGGGCTATTGATCTCGATGACCGGAACGCCCTGCTCCCGCAGCAAGGCGGCGTCGCCGATGACGGCGAAGGCCAGGGGTTCGGTGTTGAGCGCCCGCCAGGCGGCGGCCACGATCTCCGGCCCGACGCCGGCGGGTTCGCCTAGCGTCAAGACCAGAGGCCGGATCATTTGAACTCGATGAGCGCGTCGTTGCGCAGGTCGCGCAGATAGCGGCGCTCGAGCACGGCCAGGTTTTGGGACCGCAGGCGGCCCTCGACCTGTTGGCGATTCGGGGCCTCGGGGCCGCCGACGCGACGGCCGCAGACGGCGACCAGGTGCAGGCCCAGCGGGGTGCGGATCGGCGTGGAGACCGAACCGATTTCGCCGGTGCGGGCGAACTGCTGGAACTGCGGCGCCAGATCGGCGACGTCGGATTCGCCGAGGTCGGACCCGATGACGCCGGCCGTCGCGCGGGACTGGGACAGGATGTTGTCGCAGTTCAAGCCGTCGCGCATGGCTTCCAGGGTACGGGTCGCGGCGGCGAGGTCGGCTTCCGAGGCGGCCTCAGGCAGTTCGACCATCAGCTGCTTCAGCGACACCAGGCTGGTGGCGGCACCGTCGCGCTTGTCGCGCATATAGATGATGTAGACGCCGCCATCGACCGGAACCGGGTTGGACAGCTGGCCGGCCTGGAGCTGGTCGAAGATGGTTTGAAGGGCAGGCTGGACGGTGCCCTTGACCACCCAGCCGGCGTCGCCGGGGACGCGGGCCGAGGCCGAAGGCGCGGAGGAGAACTGCTGGGCCACGGCCTGGAAGGGCGCGCCCTGGATGATCTGCTGCACCAGCTGGCGGGCGCCGTTCATAGCGGCGTCCTGACCGCCGACGCGGGCGGCCTCGATATAGATTTCGCCGATCAGATACTGGGGCTGGGCGGCCGCGTCATTGAGGCGACGGACTTCCTGATCGACCTGAAGCGTGCTGGGACGGGCGCGGCTGTTGAAACGACCGGGCACCAGCTGGCCCCAGCCGATCTCGGTACGCAGGCTCTCGCGGAAGGCGTTGGGCTGGATGCCGCCCTGTTGCAGGAACTCCAGATAGGCGGCGGGCGTCACCCCGGCCTGACGGGCCATCTGGGCGATTTCCTCGTCGATCTCCTGATCGGTGACCTTCAGGGTTTCAAACTTGGTGATCTCCTGCGCCTTCAGACGCTCCTCGATCAGGCGGTTCAGCGCCGCCTGCTGGATCGCCGGCAGGTTCTGCTCGGTCGGCTGGACCTGGGACGAGGCGATCAGCATCAGCATCTGCTGGCGCAGGTCGAAGCCGGTGATGATCTTGTCATTCACCGTGGCGACGATGCCGTCGGCCATTTCGAACTGGGGCGCAGGGCGCGCGGCGGCGGGGGCGTCGCCGGCCGCCGGATTGGGCGCGCCTGCGGCTGGCGCCTGCGGAGCGGACGCCGTCTGACCCTGGGCCGAACCGGCGAGGAGGACCGCCGCGAGCGCAGCCCCCGTCGAATAACGCATCAAACCCATTGGTCGTCCTGATTCCTCACAGCGGTCCATCTGCCAGGCCGGCAGGCGGTCGCGCCCCGTAAAGCGTCATGCTCAACGCATCTCGCCCTGTCCATAACCTGAACCTCCGAAAGTGGCGAGGTTTAGGCGTACATAGATCCCGTCTGAAGGGCCGCTGGCCCGAACGCGGGTATTGTTGCGGCGATAGCCGAATTCGACACGGAAACAGTCGTCGTCGAACAGCAGGCCGACTTCCTGGCGTGTGATGACGTTGCGTTCCAGGTCGGCGATGCCCGTCACGGAGACGCCCCAGTTGCCATAGACGAACTGCTGGCCCGCCAGCTGGACGAATTCGTAGTTACGATTCTGGTCGCCCGACAGGGGATTGGAGCGATCGACGATATAGCTGACCGACGCCAGGTTGCGGCGGCCCCAGCGCCCGTCCACCGCCGCCTCGGCCCGGTGAACGTCGCCCGAGCCGTCGAAGGTGGCGTGGCCCCAGCTGCGGATGCGGTCGGACGGCGAGAAACTGCCCTGAACCACCCAGTCGGACGCCGAGGACGCCAGGCCGGTGGGATCGTACAGCTGGCCGGTCTCGCTGTCGGGAATGGTGGTGCGGAAGGCGTCCTCGTCGTCGGCGCGGTAGCTGCGGCCGACGAACAGGCTGGCGCTGCGCCCTTCGGACCAGCGAATCGTCGCCCGGCCGCCGGCCGTGATCCGCCCTCCGCCCTCGACCAGGTCGTAGCCGGAGAAGCGGTCCATGCGGAACAGCGAAGATTCGTCGAGTTCGATGACCTGCGAATCCTCGTTGGGAATCCTGGGGTCTATGTCAGCCTTGTTGGAGATCGACACCTGGGCGACCGGCTCGAGGATGATGTCCGCGCGAGGGGTGCGTCGAATCAGCGGGTAGCTGACGTCGACGCCGGCGCTGGCGCGGGTTCGGCTGAGGGTGTCGTCGCTTTCCACTCCCATCATCGGCGGGAGGTCCGACAGGGAATACAGGTCCAGGCGCGTATCGACGAAGGGCTCGATCCGCAGGCCGACTCCGGTGATGAAGACGCGGCGCCATTCCGCCTGGGCCGTCACGCGGCGGCTGTCGACGCCGGAAAGGCCGGTCGTATCGGACGGCACGATATCGGGGTTCAGGACCGGAGCGCCGACGAAGCTGTCGCGGTACAGGGACACGGCGGACCCCTTGACCCGCAGTCGTCCGCCGAGGACGGGGCCGGCGGGCTCCCAGCGCGCATCGACCAGGGGGGCGACCTGCGGCAGGGTGTTGTCGTCCTCGAACACCTTGAAGCCGGAGGCGTCGCGGAAGTCGTTGTCTTCATAGGCGGGGTCCAGACGCAGGCTCTGGATAGAGAAGGCCGCGACCGAGACATAGGACCGCTCGGTCTGATGCTCGGCGTAGATCTGGCTGATCAGCCGGCGGCGGTCGCCGTAATAGAGACCGTTGTCCTGATAGGGGTCGCGAATGTCGTAGCGGTCGAACAGGGTCTTGTCCGAGGTGCGCTCGGCCGTGAAGCCGAAGCGCCAAGGTCCATCGGGGTCGAACTCGCCGTGGGACAACAGATAGGAGCGGTGTTCCTTGTCGCCGAAACGGACGTTGCTTTCGTAGTCGCCGTCGCCGTCCAGATCGAAATCGCCGAAATTCCGTTCATAGGTGTAGCCGCCCCGCGCGATGATCGAACCGTTGGCGAACCGGCGGCGCCATTGCAGGTTCAGCAGGGGCGCCACTTCGGTGTTGATCTGGGGGCTGATCAGCCAGTCTTCAGAGGGCGAGACCACATGGAGATAGGGCTGTTCGATCGAGAAGCCGCGCCCCTCGTCGTAGTTTATGATCGGCACCAGCAGGCCCGAGGCCCGCTCCACCGTCGGGTCGGGGTGGGCGAAGAAGGGGGTGTAGAAGACCGGCACGCCGCCGACGCGGAAGATGGCGTTACGATAGATGACGGCGCGCAAGGCCTCGTCCTGCACCACTTTTTCGGCCTGGATCGAGACGCTGGGCGTCTTGGGGCCGTCGGCGTCGCAGATGGGGCAGGGGGTGAAGACGACGTAGTTCAACTCGTTGATGTTCTCGCTACGCCGCACAGCCGTCGCCGCCATCAGGCTGGATCCGTTTTCCAGCCGGGTCGCGAAATCGACGGCGACCGCCGCCTTCAGCTCGCGGTCGGTTTCCAGGTGGCTGGCGTAGACGACCGTGCCGTCGGCCGAGATCGCCTCGACCTGGCCGCTGATGGAGGCCGCGCCGTTGGACAGGTCATAGGCAAGGTCGTCGCCACGCAACACATTGCCGTCGGTGCGCAGATAGACGCGGTCGCCGCCGTCGCTGTGCGCCGTCATGACGTGGCCCGAACGGCCGGCTGCGGCGGCGTCGACATAGACGGCGCCCTTGGTCAGACCGTCTTCGGTCCCGGGAGTCGTGACAGGCGCGGTCTGGGCGAAAGCCTCTCCGGCGAACGGGACACAGGCGAACAGCGCCGCGCCGGCGAGAAGCCGCGCCCGGAAGGCCTTCGAACGCTGATCGCGATCACCCTGCATGAAGCATCCGTCTGTCTTGAGCGAGGCGCTCGCTTAGCCGTCTTCGGTATAGAACAGCAAGGTGAAGGCGGCGAGGGCCGTCAATATGGGCGGCAGCCAGGCCGCCACGACCGGCGGAACGACCTCTGCCGAGCCCATGGCGGAAGAAAACTGGTTCAGGAAGAAGAAGGCGAAGCCCAGCACCACGGCCGCAACGCTCATCTTGGCCAGGTCTCCCAGTCGCATCAGCCGCAGAGAGAAGGCGGCCGCCAGGATGGACATGGCCGCAAAGACCATGGGGGTGGCCAACAGCTGCTGAAACCGAAGCCGGTAAGCGGTCGAGGCGAAGCCGGCGTTTTCGATTCGCTGAATCTGGTTCGGCAGGGACCAGAAGGGGGTGGATTGCGGGCGGGCGAACCGCTCGAAAGCCTCTTCATCAGCCAGGCTGGAGATCAGATCGAGGCTGGAATAGGTCACGGCGCGTTGGCCGATGCTGGCGCCGACGGCGTTGGTCAGCCGCCAGCGGCCGGCGCTGAGGGCGGCGGACTGGGCGTCGATGCGTTCGGAGAAGTCGCGATTTCCCGAGGCGTTCGTCGTGTAGATGAAGAAGGTCACGTCCAGCAGCCGGGCGTTGGCGCGGTCCTGACGTCCGGCGCGGATGATCATCTGGCGTTGGTCATCGCCTTCGCGCAGCCAGATGGCGGCGTTCGAGCTGGCGTCAGGCGCGGCGCCGGAGATTCGCGCCCGTTCCCGCTGCCACAGACCGTCGCCGGCCGAGGCGAGAGGGCCGAGCACGGTCACGGTCAGGACGCCCAGCACCACGGCCATGCCCGCCGCAGGAAGAACGAAGCGCCAGGCCGACACCCCCGCCGCCCGCATGGCGATCAATTCGCTGCGGCGATTGAGGCCGATATAGGCGGTCAGGGTGCCGAACAGGAAGACGAAGGGCAGCAGCTGCACGATCACCGAGGGCGACTTCAACGCCACCAGGCCCAGGATGCGCAGGGCCGACAGGTCCTGGTCCGAGCCGACGCCACGCGATACCTCGACGAAGTCGATCAGCATCACCAGGGCCCCGATCACCGCCAGGGCGACCCCGAGGGCGCGAAGTTGCTGGACCAGGACATAGCGTTCGATCCGGCCCAGGCGGGGCGGATTGAGGGCGGTCAGGGACGGAAGGGCCAGGGTCATGCGAACCTCGCGCGGAATTGGGCCCGCATCCGGTCGATGATCGGGTGTTCGCGGCGTTTCCGCGGCTTCAGGGCGCGGAACAGCAGGCGCGCCGCCAGGGCGACGGCGACGAGCGGCGCCAGATATTGAAGGATGTTCATCCAGGGGTTCCAGGCGCTGGCGGCGACCAGCCCATAGCCGATCACCCGGACCAGCAGGAAGGCGCCGGCGGCCTTGGCGATTCTAAGCGAATAGCCGGTGCGGCTGAAGGACCCGCCCATGATGGCGGCAAGGGCCAGGGCGACGGCGACCAGGGCGTAAAGCGGCGCGGAGATCCGGGCGTGCGCCTCGGCCAGCAATTCGTCGCGTGATCCTGCGGTCTCGAGAACGCGCGGCGTCGGGTTCAACAGCTGACGCAGATAGAGGTCGGCGGGCTTGTAGCGGATCTGCTCGGTGACGGCGGAGAACTGACCCAGGGGGAAGTCGTAGCGCTCAAAGGACAGAGTCTCCAGCACGCCCCGCGAGGAGTATTTCTGCCATGAGCCGTCGATCATGGTCAGGACCGGCTCATTGGCGGCGTCGCGGCCGAACCGCGCCTCGGTCGCGCTCCAGTTCTGGGTGGACTTGCCGTCGTCCAGGTAGACGAACATGTTCTTCAGCAGGCCGTTCTGCTCGATCTGCTGGACATAGACCGTCAGGCCGTCAGGCCCCTGGACGAACTGACCTTCCTCGACCAACAGGGCCGCCAGGTCGGTGCGGATGGCGAAGGCCTGGTTGCGGGCCTCGCGCTGAGCCCAGGGCTGGGCGAACAGGGTCATCGCGAGATTGAGGATCAGCACCAGCACGGCCAGCCGCGCCGCCGGCGAGATCACCTGCCACCGGGTCATGCCTCCGGCGAAGGCCGCCGTGAGTTCCTGCTCGCGCTGCATCCGGGTCAGGGCGATCAAAACCCCGACGAACAGGCCGATCGGCAGGATGACGGCCAGCAGTTGCGGCAGGGCGAGCAGGGTCAGTTTGACCATGACCCACACGCTCTGGCCGCGCTCGACGATGACCTCAAGTTGGTCCAGGCTCTGACTCAGGATTCCGATGCCGGCCAGCGAGGCGCAGGCCGCAACCACGGGCAGCGAAATCTGGCGGAAAAGGTATCTTTGAATCAGGGTCATGGGCGGATGGACTTCGCCCGGTTGCAGGCGGCGATAATGAGGCGCATCTAGTAGCACAGGAGGGCGCGTCCGCGACAAGCAGACGCGCCATTTGTCTTTTTCTTCCGTTGTAGACGCCGGGTGGGGCCTGGCTGGAGTTGTGAATGAAGATCGAATTCGTCGCCGCCGTAGACGCTGCTGAAATTCTCGCCGTGCCGGTCCATGAGGACCGGACCCTGGCGGGCTCTGGTACGGACCTGGACGGCAAGTCCGGCGGCGCCCTGACCCGGGCGATGAGCAAGGGCCGTTTCGTCGGCAAATCCGGCCAGACGCTGAGCATCGCCGCGCCGTCGGGCGTCAGCGCCGACACCATCCTGCTGGTCGGCGCCGGACCGGCCGACAAGATCGACGACCTGGCGGTCGAAGCCTTTGGCGGCAACGCCTATGCGGCGGTGAAACTGTCGGGCGCCGAGGTCCTGACCATCGACGCCTCGAGCTTGACGCCCGAACAAGCGGCCCGTGTCGGCTTCGCCGCCCGTCTGGCCGCCTATCGGTTCGACAAGTATCGCACCACCCAGAAGGCCGACAAGATCCCGTCGATCACCGCGATCCGGGTCGTGACCTCTGATCTGCGCGCCGCCGAGGCTGCGTTGGAGCCGCTGTCGGCCGTGGCCGACGGCGTCATCTTCGCCCGCGACCTGGTGTCCGAGCCCGCCAACGTCCTGTACCCGGCCGAGTTCGCCAAGCGGGTCAAGGCGCTGGAAAGCCTGGGGCTCGAGGTCGAGATCCTGGGCGAGGCCGAGATGGAGAAGCTGGGCATGCGCACCCTTCTGGGTGTCGGCCAGGGCAGCCGTCGCGAAAGCCAGCTGGCGATCATGAAGTGGAACGGCGGCGAGGCGGGCGGCCAACCGCTGGCCTTCGTCGGCAAGGGCGTCTGCTTCGACACCGGCGGCATCTCGATCAAGCCGGCCGACGGCATGGAAGACATGAAGTGGGACATGGGCGGCGCGGCCGCCGTGACCGGAACCATGATCGCCCTGGCCGGCCGCAAGGCCAAGGTCAACGCCATCGGCGTGCTGGGCCTGGTCGAGAACATGCCGGACGGCAACGCCCAGCGTCCGGGCGACGTGGTCGTGTCGATGTCGGGCCAGACGGTCGAGGTGATCAACACCGACGCCGAGGGTCGCCTCGTCCTGGCCGACGCCCTTTGGTACACGCAAGAGCGTTTCAAGCCGAAATTCATGATCGACCTGGCTACCCTGACCGGCGCCATGATCGTGGCCCTGGGCCTGGATTACGCCGGCGTCTTCTCGAACTCGGACGAGGTCGCCGATCCGATCCTGGCCGCGTCGAAGAAGGTGGGCGAGAACTTCTGGCGCATGCCGATCCCAGCCATCTACGAACAGCACATCGATTCGAAGATCGCCGATGTGAAGAACACCGGCAACGGTCGCGCGGGCGGTTCCATCACCGCCGCCCTGTTCCTGCAACGCTTCACCAACGGCGTGCCGTGGGCCCACCTGGACATCGCCCCCACCGCCTGGGCCAACAAGAGCCCCAGCCCCACCGTGCCGGAAGGCGGCGTCGGCTTTGCCGTGCGCACGCTGGATCGCATGGTGGCCGACGCGTACGAAGCCTGAGTTCCGGACGATAGAGCCGGATGAGCGGCAAGCCCGAAATCTGGTTCTACCACCTGGAGCGTTCGACGCTGGACCAGGTGCTGCCGACCTTGCTCGAGAAGACCCTCGAGCGGGGCTGGCGCGCCATGATCAAGTCGTCGCACGCCCATCGGCTGGACGACGTCGACGAGCGTCTTTGGACCTTCCACGAAGAGAGTTTTCTGCCGCACGGCCGGGCGGATCAGCCCAACGCGGATCGTCAGCCTGTGCTGTTGAGCGAATCGGGAGAGAACCTGAACGGCGCTCAGGCGCTGTTCATCGTCGATGACGCAGAACTTGGCGTGACGGAAGGGATCGAACGATGCTTCATCATTTTCGACGGACGGGACGAGCCGGCGCTCCAGAATGCGCGGGCGCGCTGGAAGGCGCTGAAGGCCGAGGGCGCCAATCTGGCCTATTGGCGCCAGACGGACGAGGGACGCTGGGAAAAGGCGGCCTGATCGCCCTGGTGCTGCTGGCGGGCTGTTCCACGCCCGTCGCTGAACAGCCGGCGCCCCGGACGGTGGAGCGGGCGCAACTGAACCCGCCGGTCGGCAGCCGTATGCCGAGCGCCCAGACAACCGACGTCTGCAAGGCCGGAGAGCTGCAGTATCTGGTCGGCAGGCAACGGACCGAGATCCCTGTACCGGTGGACGTCGTCAACCGGCGCGTGACCTGCACCACCTGCCCGGTGACGGAGGATTTCTCGGCCTATCGGCTGAACATCTTCTACAATGCCGATACCGGCGTGATCGAACAGGTCCGCTGCGGCTGACGGCGGCCCAAGGAGAGACGACCATGAAGACCGCCTTTATGCTGAGTTCCCTGATGGCCGCAAGTCTGGCGCTGTCGGCGTGTGCGCCGACGGAAACGCCCGTGACCATAAGGACGCCGGGCGACGACGCCGCCTTCAAGGCCTGCAAGGTCGAGGATTATCAGGCCTATGTGGGCCGCAACCGTTCCGCCGTTCCGAGCGCGCCGGAAGGTCAGATCTTCCGCGTCCTGTGCGCGACCTGCATGGCGACCATGGACTATCGCGAGAACCGGGTGAACTTCGTCTATGACGAGGCGTCGGGCGTGATCCAGCAGGTCAAGTGCGGCTAAGGCCTCAGCGTCCGGCCGTGTCGCCGGGCCACAGCGGGCCGCTGAACTTCCTGGCCAGATAGTCCATCAGGGCCGTGACCCGCGCCGGGCGCGGCCCGCTGCTGGGCGCGACCAGGTGTAGGGCGATGGGCGGCAGGCGCCAGTCGGTCATCACCGTCTCCAGCTTCCCTTCGGCGACGTCCTTCCAGTAGATGAAATCCGGCTGGGGGAAGACGCCCAGGCCTGCGCAGAGGGAGGCGGTCAGGGCGTCGGAGTTGTTGGCCCGTAGCGGGCCGCGCGGCCGCACCACCACCTCTTCGCCCGCATCATTGATGAAGCGCCAGGCGTCGGGCGTCGGCATATAGGCGTAGCTGAGGCAGGCGTGCCGCTCCAGATCATCCGGATGGGTCGGCCGACCGCGCTGGGCCAGATAGTCGGGCGAGGCGACCAGGTGGCGTTCGACCGGCCGCAGCCGGCGCGCGGTCAGGGACGAGTCGGGCAGGGCGGCGATGCGCAGGGCGCAGTCGAACCCGCCGCCGACGAGGTCGATCACCTCGTCCGACAGGTGCAGATCGACCGAGACGTCGGGATGTGTAGCCAGGAACTCGGGCAGGGCGGGGGCGACATAGGCCATGCCGAAGGACATGGGGGCGGCCAATCGCACCAGGCCGCGGGGCGTCACCGACATGTCCAGGGCCTCTGACACCGCGCCCTCGGCCTCAACCAGCATCAGGCTCGCACGCGCCGCCAGATTGCGCCCGGCGTCGGTCAGGGCGAAGCGGCGCGAGGTGCGGTGGAGCAGGGTGGTCTTCAGCTGCTGCTCCAGTCGGGTCACCGCCTTGGATACGGTCGCCTTGGATAGAGCCAGGGCGTCGGCGGCGCCCGAGAAGGACTGGGCCTCCGCCACCTTGGCGAAGATGGCCATGGCTTCGAGGTCGGGCAGGCGTGACATGGCGGGCTCTGCGATGGAAACGATGAGTTTCAGGTGTTTCTATTTCTGTTCGGTCGTCGATCTCTATCTTGGCGTCAAGTCAATGACGCCGGGACGGCCCGGCCTGAGGATAGACCGATGATCGAGCGCAGACCTTTTGAATCGCTGGGCGGCGCCAACCATGGTTGGCTGAACGCCAAGCACCACTTTTCCTTCGCCAACTATTACGACCCCAAGCGGATGAGCTGGGGCAATCTGCGGGTCTGGAACGACGACGAAATCGCCGCCGGAACCGGCTTCCCGCCCCATCCGCACGCCGACATGGAGATCATCACCTATGTCCGCGACGGGGCCATCACCCATGAGGACAGTCTGGGAAACAAGGGCCGCACCGTGGCCGGCGATGTCCAGGTGATGAGCGCAGGCACCGGCATCCGCCATGCCGAATACAACGCCGAGCCGGAGCTGACCCGGATCTTCCAGATCTGGATCGAACCGACCAAGCGCGGCGAGGCGCCCAGCTGGGGCTCCAAGCCCTTCCCCAAGGGCGAGCGTTCGGGCCAATTCGTGGTCCTGGCCTCAGGCTTTGAGGGCGACAAGGATGCCTTGCCGATCCGCACCGATGCGCGGATCGTGGCGGCGACGCTGAACGCCGGCGACAGCGCCGACTATGCCCTGGGATCGAACCGGCGCGCCTATCTGGTGCCGGCCAAGGGCGAGATCGAGGTCAATGGCGTTCGTCTGAACGCCCGCGACGGGGCCGCCATCGCCCAGGAGGATGTCGTGACGGTCAAGGCGATCTCGGACGCCGAGATCGTCCTGGTGGACGCCGCCTGATGATGAAGAGCGCCGGGCGGAGCCTGTCCGCCCGGCGCGATCTTATGCCGAATTCAGTCGGTTAGAGCCCCACCGCCCAATCCGTAGCGCGAACCAGGCTGTCGACGATGCCCGGTTCCGACGAGGCGTGGCCGGCGTCGCCGACGATGTCGAGCCTGGCCTCGGGCCACGCGCGGTGCAGAGCCCAGGCGCTGGCGATGGGGGTGACCACGTCGAAACGGCCTTGGGCGATCCAGCAAGGGATGTGGCGCATCCGGTCCACATTCTTCAGCAGCCAGCCGTCCTCGGGGAAGAAGCCGGCATTGGTGAAGAACCAGTTCTCGATGCGCGCGAAGGCGAGGGCGAACTCGGGTTCCGAGAACTTGTCGGGGCGGGCGTCGGGGCCTTCGACACTGACGGTTTCGCCTTCCCAACTGGACCAGGCGACCGCGCACCGTTCGCGCTCGGCGACATTGTCGCCGATCAATCGTTTGTAATAGGCGCCCATCAGATCGCCGCGCTCAGCTTCGGGGATCGGGGCGACGAACCTTTCCCAGGCGTCCGGGAAGATCATCGAGGCGCCGTCCTGGTAGAACCAGTGCAGTTCCTTCTTGGTCAGCAGGAATATGCCGCGCAGGACCAGGGCGCGGACGCGTTCCGGATGGGTGATCGCATAGGCCATGGACAGGGTCGAACCCCATGAGCCGCCGAACACGACCCACTTATCGACGCCGCAGCGCTCGCGCAGGCGTTCGATATCCTCGATCAGGGTCCAGGTGGTGTTGTTTTCCAGCGAGGCGTTCGGGCGCGACTGGCCGCAGCCGCGCTGGTCGAACATGATGATCCGATATTTGGCCGGGTCAAAGAAGCGGCGCATGCCGGGGTTGACCGCTCCCCCCGGGCCGCCGTGCAGCACGACGACGGGAATGCCCTGGGGGTTGCCGCTTTCCTCGTAATAGATCTCGTGGACGTCGTCGGACGTCATCCAGCCGGACGCGAACGGCTCGATTTCCGGATAGAGGTCCCGGCGAGCTTCCAGAGGCGCGGAAAAGGCCATGCGTGGCGGTCTTTCTACTCGGCCCAAGCTTGGCCGTACTGAGGGTTATGAACGGAATGCCGCAAAGGCCAGGCAAAGCCAACCTGCGATCATGAGCAAGCCGCCCACCGGCGCGACGGCGCCCATGGCCGAGAGGCTGAGAAGGGCGATCATGGCCAGGGCCAGACTGAAGATCAGTCCTCCCGCCGCGCCTATCCATCCGGCAAGCCGCGCCAAACGCCCGCCGCCCTCCCACAGAGCGCAAGCAAAGGCGAAGACGGCGTGCGCCAGCTGGTAATGGGCCCCGGTCGATAGCAGGGTCTTGACCTGCGGCCCGGCCCCGTGGGCGGCGAAGGCGCCCAGGCCGATAGCCACGGCCCCGTTGAGGGCGGCGAAGACGATCAGGTTGCGACTCGCTATCATAAACCCACCCTAGACCGGGACGACCCTGGAGCAAACCGGTCGAGACGGCCGGAAGTTCTGCTATTTCGGCGCCTATGGGATTCGCTTCGAAATGGCGCGCGGCGTCGCATTACGCCTTGATGTACGGCGGTCTGGGCGTGAGCCTGCCCTACGCCGGTCTGTGGATGAAGGCGCAAGGGCTCAGCGGGGCGGAGATCGGGATGCTACTGGCGGCGCCCATGTTGGGGCGGCTGGTCACAGGTCCGGCCATCGCCGTGTGGGCCGACGGGTTCAAGTATCGCCGGACGCCCATCGCCCTTCTGGCCGGCGTCGCCGCCCTTGGGTACGGCGCGGCGGGGTTGGTGGATGGGTTTCTGGCCTGGGCGGTCTGCTGGTTCATCGCCGCGACCGGGGCGGCGGCGATTCTGCCTCTGACCGATGTGCTGGTGCTGCGGCGGGCGCGGCGGGAAGGCTTCGCCTTCGCCGTGCCGCGCGGTTTCGGCTCGGCGGCCTTCGTCGCGGCCAATATCGCCATGGGGTTCGTGCTGAGGACGACGGGAAGCGAGGCGGTCATCGTCGGCGTCACCCTGATCTGCGTCGGCATCGGCGTGACGGCCTGGCGGGTGCTGCCCGAGGAACCGGTGCATGACGGCTCGCCGCTGGCCGGGTGGGATCGGTTTCGCGGCATGGGGCGGCTGCTGAAGGATCCGGTGCTGGTGACCGCGCTTGCGGCCATTGGGACAGTGCAGGCGGCCCACGCCTTCTACTACGGCTTCTCCGCCATCCTGTGGCGCGAGCAGGGTATTGAGCCGCATCTGACCGGGATCTTGTGGGCCTTCGCCGTCGTCGCGGAGATCGCCCTGATGTGGATCTTTGAGCCGTGGCGACGCCGGCGGGGCATTGGGGCCTGGCCTATAATGATGATCGCGGCGTTTGGGGCGATGGTGCGTTGGCTGTTCATGGCCGCCGCACCGCCCCTGTGGGCGTTGTGGCCGCTACAGGCGCTGCACGCCGTCAGCTTCGCCGCCGGCTATCTCGCCGGGGTCGAACTGATCGAGAGACTGGCGCCGCGAGACAGTCAGACCGCCGCCCAGACCCTGAACTCAACCTTGTCGGCAGGGGTGTTGATCGGCGTGGCCACCCTGGCCAGCGGGCCGCTGTACGACACATGGGGCGCAGGGGGATATCTGGCGATGGCGGGACTGGCTGGCGTGGGTCTGATGGCCGGGCTGGCGCTGAAGCCGATGTTGGCGGCGCGAATCTAGGCGCGAGGCAGAAGGGCCATCTGGCCTGCCATGACGGAGGCGGCCGCCTTGACCGCCTTCTTTATCGTATTCTCGTCCGCCGTCGCGGGGGTGCGCAACAGACCGATGGCGGGCGTATGCGGACCGTCGGCCAGTTCGACCAGCACGCGATAGAGCAGATAGGAGCCGACATCCGCCTCGGCCTCCGACGTCGCATCGGCGGGGATGCCGGTCGCATTGATGGCTCGAACGATCTCCGCGACCGGCGCGGTGGTGCGCGCCAGACCGGGGCCAGTTTGCGACAGCCGTTCTTCGTGATCGAGGGCGCGATTCTCGGCCCGCATCTGCATACGGAAGCCATTGCTCTTGGCGGCGCGCCCCACCAGTAGGACGGCGCGGCAATCGCCGTTTCTCAGGTGTTCGCTCAGGCGCTCGGCCAGACGGGCCGGGTCGTCGGCTGATATACTGAGGGTGCGCGCGCCGACGGGGCTCCAGGCCTCGCCCGACAGGTCTTCGACCATGTCCCAACCGGAGTCCGCGTCATAGGCGCAGATCGCAATGCCGGGGCGTCGGTCGGGGCGGCCTGAGCCTTCGATCTCGGTTGTCATTCAGGCCTTACCCTCACCCAGCGTGACGCTTTCGTGACGGGGTTAGGTGGCGTGAACTTCATCCCGGCGTCAAGCCTCAACCGAGGTCGCCGACGGCGGCGTCGAGCAGCATAAAGGCACGGCCGCTGTCCGAAGCGAGACGATTCTGGACTGCCTGGGTGTCCCCGCTGCGGGCGTAGCCGGCGAGATCCTGCGAGAAGACGACCACATAGCGTTCGGCGTCGGCGCGCAGTTCAGGGTCGCTCAGCACACGACGAGAGACGCTGCGTACGGCGGCCGGCGCAACGCGGCGGACGATGCGGCGCGCGCCGTCGGGATCACCGGCTCCAAAAAGCCGGGCCGCCTCCTCGACCCGCGAGCGCGGCAGCAGCGCATTGGGATCGACACCCATACGGCGGATCGCGGCGGCGACGCGATCAGACAGGGCGACCGAGTCGGCGGCGTCGGCCGCGGGGCGCTCCAGCTCGAGCGGGGTTTCGTCAGCACCGCCGGAAACGAGATCATTCCAGTCGAGACCGCCCTCCGGGGCGGGCGTATGCCGCTGTGGCGTTTCAGCGGGCGACAGACGCAGCCGATTGCGCAGGCCGAAATTCCGATCGCTCGACCTGTCCGACGCGGACTCCTCCGGCGCCGCCGAGCGGGCCGCGCGGGCGCGCTCAAGGTCTGGAAGCGAGGCGCGATTACGGGCCGCAGGCGCGTCGCCCGAGACCACGCCCATCAGCCGCACGGCTTCCGTCAGCATGTCGTAGTTGCGGCGCACCCGCTCCTGGAAGTCGATGTCCAGAGCCTCGGTATCCTCGGCCGCCTTGCGCGAGGCGGCGGCAAGGGAGGACAGGCCCTGTTCGACACTGGCGCGCACCGCCTCGACCCGGGCGCGGGCCTGTTCCGGCAGGCTGGCCGCGCGTTCATCGACGTCGGCGATGGCGGTGTCGATCTCGGACAGGGCCGCGTTCAGGCGATCGACCAGGCTTTCCAGCCGCTGCACCATCCGCTCGCCGGCCTTGTCCACCAGGCCGGAGGTTTCGCCGACGATGCGGCGAGCGTCCTCGATGCGGGCGTCGGCGGCCTGATCGGCCTTCTGCGCCGCCTCGAACAGGGCCTCGCCCAGGCGATCGGCGCGGAGACGCGCCTGTTCGGAGGCGTCAGCGGCGGCGGCGCGGGAGTCTTCGGCCGTGGCGCGCATCTGCTCGAGCGCGCGGCGGGTCTCCTCCATCAGGGTGTCGCGGGCGTCGGCGGCCAGGGCTTCGAACCGATCCAGCGAGACCTTGGTGGCGGCGTCGAAGCCATCGGCCTCGCGCTGGGACATGTCGACCAGAGCCCGGAACTGGTCGCCGGCGGCTTCCAGGATTTCGCGCAGGCTCTCGATGGACACCTGGGACGTCCGCCCCATCTCGTCGTGCGCGGTGCGGGTGGCCGACAGGTTTTCGACGAATTGCGCGCGCTGGCTCTCGACCTGGGCGGAGAAGTCTTCCTGATCGGTCCGTAGGGCGTAGGCGGCGGTAACCAGGGCGGCGCGCTGCTGGCTGAGGCCTTCCTCGACCGACTGGATCTGTTCGGCGACGCCGGTTCCCGCGTTCTCCAGCCGGATCGTCTGGCGGGCCAGATCATCGGCGGCGACACGGGCGGCGTCCTGGGCCTCGCCGGCGGCGGCGGCCAGGTCGGCCGCGCGGGCGGCCAGGGCGGCCTCGGCCTCGCGCAACTGGGCCTGGGCCAGGTCCGAGGCGTCGGCCACCATGCGGGACTGGCGTTCGACTGCGTCGATGACGCTGGCGGCCTGGCTGTCCAGATGAAGGCCGAGGGTCTGCATCTGGTCGCGTTCGCGGGCCAGATTCTCGGTCAGACGACGCGCAGTGCGGCCGGCGTGTTCGGCCGCCTCGTTCAGACGATTGGTCTCTTCCATCAGGGCCTGACGCAGCAGGGCCATGTCGTTGCGGGCGCGCTCGGCCGCCAGGGCGGCGTGGTCGATGTCGGTGCGCAGGGTGCTCAGCACCTGGCCAGTCTGCTGGGCGGCGAGGGCGGTGGGGGCGACCAGGGCCTCGGCCAGATCGCGGGCGCGGCGTGTCTCGGCGGCCAATCCGGCGCCTTGGCGCAAGGCGTGGGCCAGCATGATCACCAGACCGACGGGCGCAAGGGCGATCAGGCCGTAGATCGCCAGCCGGAGCGGATCCAGTTCGGCGCCGCTGGACCCCAGTTCGAACGCGGCCCAGGAGGCGACGCCGCCCACCCAGAGGGTCGAGGCCAGGGCGGCGATCAGATAGGCGGTCTGGCTGCGCGCCGCCGTCGAGGCGCGCTCGGACACGCTGGAGCGGAGCATCGGCGGCCAGGCCATGTCGAAGGGCGCGGGAGGTTGACCGGCGGCCACGGCCATCTCGACGGCGGCGGCCGATTCGGGCGTCGGTTCCGCGACCGCCTCAGGGGCCATGGAGAGGGCTTGTTCGGACGCTTCAGCCACGACTTCCTCGGGCTCAGGCTCAGGCTCGGGCTCGGGCGGAGGGGGCGGGGGCGGGGCGGCGGCGCGCAACTGGGCCTGACGCGCCTCTTCGGCCAGACGGCGACGCCGGCGTTCCGAGATCGGACGTTCGGGCGGCGGCGCGGGCAGGGGATCCAGCTCCAAAGGCGGCTCGGACGGCGTGTCCGCCTCATCCTGCGCCTGTTCGACCTGCATCTGCTCGACCTCCGCCTCAATCGCCGCGTCATCGGGCGTCTCGACGGGCAAGACGGTGTCTTCGTCTGTCAGCTTCAGCGGCGGCCGGTTACGGGATTTCATCAGGCGTCGAGCTCGATTCATGCGCGCGGCGCGCGAAACGCGCCGATTCGACCCTAGCGACTTGAAACCCAAGGTCCAAGCCGTAGAGATCGCAGAGCCGTGGACTGTTCGCGCTCAGCAGTCGTGGTCGGCGTCGGCGGTGAAGGTCGCGGCCTTCTCGGCAGGGCAATCCGACACGCGGTGCACTTCACGTTCGGCAGGTTGCGGCGAATGGATGTCGACCCCGAATTGCGACAGGACGGCGGCGGCCAGCAGGGCGATGAAGCCCGCGATCAGTTCCACCAGCGCCTGCATGACGGCGTCTCCACAGCCCCCATGGCCGCCAGCCTTATGCGCCTTTTTGGCGAACGTCACAATCCCGCCGCGTAAAGATTGACCGGGCGTGGCGCGCGTGAAACGGAAGATGCGAGGCGTCCCCATCGCAGTGTCACGCGAATCGGGCAGGCAGGCTGAATGACCCAAGACAGCGACAGCTATGGCGGCAGTCTGCTGACCCCAGGAGCGGGCGTCTGGCGCCGCGAAATCGCGCACCGATTTTCCATACTTATGGAGAACGAGGCCTATTTCGACGCCTTGTCGTCGGCGCTGAACAAGGCCGAGCGGTCCATCGTGGTTCTGGGCTGGCAATTCGACCCGCGCACCCATCTGGACCCGGAGACCCGGCCGAGCGACAAACAGTTCGAGATCGGCCATCAGCTTCGCATGCTGGTCAAGCGAAAGCCGGACCTGGATATTCGTCTTCTGATCTGGAAATCACCGCTGTTGATCGCGGCGTCCCAGGGCTTTTATCCGCACCGGGCCCAGCGCTGGTTCCGCAAGCGCATGGTCGAGTTCCGAATGGATTCGCCGGGACCGATCGGCGCCTGTCACCATCAGAAGGTGATCGTCATCGATGATCGCGTGGCCTTCTGCGGCGGCGGCGACATCTCGACGGATCGTTGGGATTCCGAAGAGCATCTGGACGGCGACCCGAGGCGAGCCCTGCCGAACGGTCTGATCTGCAAGGCCCGACACGAGGTCATGAGCGTCATGGACGGGCCGGCGGCGCGGGCGCTGGGGGATCTGGCGCGGGAGCGCTGGTTCAAGGCGACCTGGGAGCGGACTGTGCCGGACGAGGTCCAGAGCGATCCCTGGCCGGACGGCGTGCCGGTGCAGATGACCAAAGTCCCCGTCGGCATCGCCCGCACCGAGCCGAAATGGAGCGGGCGGCACGAGGTGCGCGAGAACGAGGCCCTGTATCTGGAAACCATTCGGCGGGCCAAAAAGCTGATCTATTTCGAGAACCAGTATTTCACCTCGCCGGTGATCGCCGCCGCCCTGGCCGAGCGCCTCGCCGAGGTGGACGGGCCGGAGGTGGTGGTGGTCTCGACCGGCAAGAGCCCCAGTTGGTTCGACAGCCTGACCATGGACACGGCCCGCGCCGAGGTGCTGTACCGACTGGAGCAGGCGGACAAGTACAACCGCTTCTTCGCCTTCGCGCCCCTGACAGCCGAGGGCGACCGGATCATCGTTCACGCCAAGGTGGCGATCATCGACGACCGGTTGCTGCGGATCGGTTCGGCCAACCTGAACAACCGGTCGATGGGGCTGGACACCGAGTGCGACATCGCCGCCGAGCCGACCGATGCGGCGGGGCGCGCGGTCATCGTCGCCCATCGCCATCGGACGATCGGACACTGGATCGGCGTGCCGGCTGATGATTTCGCGGCCGTCGAGGCGGTCATGGGATCGACGGGCGCCGCCATCTGCAGCTTCGCCAGCGACCGGCTGAAACCGCTGGGGTCGGACCCGCCGACGCGGATTCAGCGACTGTTTGCTGAATGGCAGCTGGGCGATCCGACCTCTTCGAGCGACGCCTGGCGGCCGTGGAAACGGCTGAACCGGTCACAGCGCACCCGACCGATGTCCGAAGGCGGTCAGGCGCCCGGCTGAACGATCTCGAAGTCGATGATCAGCGGCAGGTGATCCGAGGCCACGCGGGCCAGGGGCGAGAAGTCCGCCTTGACCCCCGTGATGCGGATTTCCGGGCTGACGAAACAATGATCGATGCGGATGGCCGGGAAGCCCGAGGGGAAGGTCTTCACGGACGGCTTCAGGTTCAGCAGCCGCTGACAGTCCCCCAGTTTGCGCGCCAGGGTCTGATAGGGGCGGGTGATCGAGGTGGCGTTGAAATCGCCGGCCAACAGCGTCGGCCCGACGCAACCGCCCAGCCAGCCGGTTCCCGTCAGCGCCGCCGCCTGAAGCCGTTGTTCACGCGGGACTAGGCCCAGATGGGTGTTCAGGACATTGACCGCGACGCCGTCGATCTCGATCTCGGACCAGATGGCGCCGCGCGGCTCCAGCCCTGGAATGCCGCGCACGGTGGGCAGGGCGTCGGCGCGGATCAACCGCTCGGGATGGGGCGTCATGACCGCGTCGCCATAGAGTTCGGCCTCCACCCGCATCGCCGGGTGAAAGCGCGAGGTCATGGACAGGCCTTCGGCGATAGCTTCGGCCTGATCGACCTTGCCGGTGCGAGCGCGGCCGACGTCCAGTTCCTGGAGGCAGACGATGTTCGGTTCGTGCTCGCCGATCACGGCGACGATGCGGTCGACATCCAGGCGCTTGTCCGTGCCGACGCAGCGATGGACGTTATAGGTCAGAAGGCGGGGCATGGTTTCCCGAGGACGTGCCGAGACTTGGGCGGATGGCTAGGCCTTTTGGGCGCGGATTGCGACCCCGATACGACGATCAGAGCAGGATCAGGTGATCCGGCAACTCATTGGGGTTGTTTGCGCGTGGTGGGAAATGGGTCGCCAGGACCTGGCCGCACCGTTCGACCGCCGCCTCGAAGCCGGCGACGGGCCGGCCCGCCTTAAGCTCGCGGGTCAGGACGGCGACGGTGTCGGCCCAGACGCCTTCATCGACCTTTTGATGGATCAGTTCGTCGGCGATCAGCTCGACCTGATGTTCCTTGAGGGCGGCGAAGATCAGGACGCCGGTGCGATCCTGGGTGACATGGACGCCGTGGGCCAGGAACTGTTGCAGGGCCGCCTTGCGCACCCGGGCCCGACGCAGACCGCGCGGCGTAACCCAGCGCAGTATCGGCGGCGGCCGCGTCAGCAGGAAGACGCCGACAAAGATCGCCGCCTGAATCAAGGCGTAGGCCGCCAGGGCCTGGCCGACGCCGGCGGCCTGGGCCGAGGCATGGGCCGCCTCCCAGGTGTCGCCGACGGGCCAGGACGGATCAAAGCCGAAGGGGATCAGGATGGTCGGCGCCAGAAGGGCCGCGCCCGCCGCCCACGCGAGGCTGACATCGACGTAAGATGATACGCCGCGCGAGACGACGCAGAAGATTTCGCCCGAGGTGCCGGTCTCGGCCGAGGCGATGGCGGCGGCGACCCGCCCCCGGTCTTCGTCCGTGAATCGCATCACCATCCTCCCGAAGCGCCGCCGCCGCCGAAGCTGCCGCCGCCTCCGCCAAATCCACCTCCGCCGCCGCCGCCAAAACCGCCCCCGCCGCCGCGTCCGGCGTTTCTCAGGGCTTCCGACGCCGCCCACAGCAGGATCGGCGTCACGCTGTCGCCGCGATGGCGACGCCCGCGTCCGGCGGAACCGACAGCCACCAGAAGGAAGAGGATGAAGATCACCGCCATGATCACGATAGGCAGGATCGGCGCGGCGTCGGCTTCATCTGCTTCCTGCACGGCGGCGGCCGCCCGCGCCTGGGCCTCAGCCGGATCGAGCTCCAACTGGGCGATCAGGGCGTCCACGCCACGGACGACGCCCGTCTGATAATCACCGTCGCGGAAGGCCGGCAGAATCTCGTTGCGGATGACCATGGAAGAGAAGGCGTCGGTCAGGATCGGCTCGAGACCATAGCCGACCTCGATCCGCACCTTGCGTTCAGTGGGGGCGACGATCAGCAGGGCGCCGTTGTCGCCTTCCTTCTGGCCAATGCCCCAGGCGCGGCCCAGCTGATAGCCGTAGTCCTCGATTTCCTGGTCCTGAAGGCTGCGGACGGTGACCACGACCAGTTGATCGCTGGACTTGGCTTCGAGCGCAGCCAGCTTTTCCGTCAGCGCCTGTTCGGTCGCAGCGTCGAGCAGATCCGCCTGATCCACCACCCGGCCGGTCAGGGGCGGGAAGTCCAGTTTCGCCTGCGCCGTCGCCGGCAGGGCGAACAGTAGGACGGCCATGAGGCCGAAGAGACCCGCGACGACGCCCGCTGGACGCCGTGTCCGAACGGGGAGGGCGCTCACTGGGCCGGCGGGGGCGAACCCGGCGCGACCGGCGCAGCGCCGCCGCCGGGGGCAGCAGCCGGGGCGCCGTTCAGATTAAAGTTCACCTGAGGCGCGGACTGCGCCTCGGCCGTGGCGGTGAACAGCTGCATCGGCTGGGAGCCCGCGTGGGCCGTCTTGGCCCAGATCACGTTCGGGAAGGTGCGCAGAGTGGTGTTGTAGTCGCGCACGGCCTCATTGTAGTCGCGGCGCGCAATGGTGATGCGGTTCTCGGTGCCTTCCAGTTGGGACTGGAGGGTCAGGAAGTTCTGGTTGGCCTGAAGCTGAGGATAGGCCTCGACCGAGACCAGCAGGCGCGACAGGGCGCCGGACAGTTGGCCCTGGGCTTGCTGATACTGCTGGAAGGCCTGCGGGTTGCTGAGGTCGGCGGCCGAGACATTGACCGAGGTGGCGCGCGCGCGGGCGTTGATCACGTCCGTCAGGGTGGTGCGTTCCTGGATCGCCGCGCCCTGGACGGTGGCGACCAGATTGGGGACCAGGTCGGCGCGACGCTGGTACTGGGCCTGGACATCGGCCCAGGCCGCCTCGGCCCGCTCCTGCTTGGTCGGAATAGTGTTGTAGCCGCAGCCGGTGACGGCGGGCGCCACCACGAGAGCAGTCGTCAGAGCCAGAGCACGAGCGTTGAAGCGAGCCATGGATATTCCCCTATCGGCGATTGCGCCGGTGCGGCGACTATCGCCTCAGCGCCGCAACGCTTCAAGCGTCCAATGGCTCCGGTTCGATTCCAATCGAGCGACAGGCGGCCGAATAGGTGTTGGCCAGCAGACAGGCGATGGTCATGGGGCCGACGCCGCCGGGGACGGGTGTGATGCGACCGGCGACCTCGACCGCCTCCTTGAAGGCGACGTCGCCGACGACGCGGGTCTTGCCCTCGGCCGCCTTGACCGGATCGGCCGACGGGACGCGGTTGATGCCGACGTCAATGACGGTGGCGCCCGGCTTGATCCAGTCGCCCTTGATTATCTCTGGCCGCCCGACGGCGGCGACCAGGATGTCGGCGGTCCGGCACAGGGCGGGCAGGTCAAGGGTTTTGGAATGGGCGACGGTGACGGTGCAGCTCTCAGCCAGCAGCAGCTGCGCCATCGGCTTGCCGACGATGTTGGACCGGCCGACGATGACGGCGTTCAGACCCGTCAGATCGCCGAGTTGATCCTTCAACAACATCAGGCTGCCCAACGGCGTGCAGGGCACCAGGCCCGGAAGGCCGACCGCCAGACGTCCGGCGTTGACGACATGGAAACCGTCCACGTCCTTGTCGGGGTCGATGGCGTCCAGCACGACCGAGGACTCGATGTGTTTCGGCAGAGGCAGTTGCACCAGTATGCCGTGGATGCCGGCGTCGGCGTTCAACTGGGCGATAAGGGCCAGAAGTTCGTCCTGGGTCGTGGCTTCGTCCAGCCGGTGGGTGTCGGACCGCATGCCCGCGCGCAGGGTGGTTTCGCCCTTGTTGCGGACATAGATCTGGCTGGCGGGGTCTTCGCCGACGATGACGACGGCCAGGCCCGGCTTGACGCCCTGGCTTGCTTCGAGGCGAGCGGCGGCGGCGGCGACGCGGTCCACCAAGTCGACCGAAAAGGCCTTGCCGTCGATCAGTGTCGCGCGTGTGGGCTCGGCCGACATAAGGAAGACTCCGGGGGATAAGGATGCGGCGATTTACAGCCGTCATGGTTCGGCGTCTATGATCGGTGTCAAACTCTGGGAGTCTTCTATGAACCGCTCGACCCTCGTCGCCGCCGTCAGCGCCATCACCTTGGCCTGGGCTGCTTCGCCCGCCCTGGCCCAGGACGTCCAGGCGCTGCGGATCGGGGCCTCGGTGAACGGCGCCCTGACTGATGGGGACACGGCCACAACCGGCGACGACGCCTATCGCTACGACGACTACCGATTCGAGGCGCGCGCGGGCCAGCGGCTGGAGGCCGTGCTGCGGTCGGAGGCGTTCGACGCCTATCTGGCGGTCTATGCCGACGATGCGGACGCGCCGCTGACCGAAGATGACGATGGGCTGAATGAAGAGACCAATGCGCGGCTGCGGTTCACGCCTGAAACCAGCGGAACCTATGTCCTGCGCGCTCGCACCCTGTCGGGCACGGACGGCGGCGACTATAGCCTATCTTTACGAGAACGGGAAGCCCCGCCGCGCGCGCCGCGCCCGTCCGGACTTCGCGTTGGGGCTGAACAGACCGGCGAACTGACCGGACGGGATCCAGAACTGGAGGACGGGGGCCGTTATGACGCCTACGCCTTCCGGGCGGCCGCCGGTCAGAGGCTGATCGTCACCCTGAAGTCCGAGGCGTTCGATCCGAAGGTTTTGGTCGGACGGATGAACGGCGCTGATTTCGTCGAGCTGGCCCAGAACGACGACGGCCCCGACGACGGGCTGAACTCGCGTCTGGTCTTCACCGCGCCGACCGCTGGCGAATATGTCATCCGCGCTGCTGCGCTTCAGGAGGGTGAGGGCCGCTACACGGTCGGCTTGACGGAAGCCCCGCCCGCGCCGCCGGCCAAACCTATCGCCATCGGCGACAGCCTCGATGGGAACCTGAATGAGGATACGGGCGCGAACGACGAGGGGCAGCGCGCCGAATTCTATCGGTTCTCAGTGACGGCCGGACAGCGTGTGGCCATTGAACTATCGTCCAAGGATTTCGACACCTACCTGACCCTGCGCAAGGCGTCGGACAATTCGGTCGTGGCCGAGGATGACGACGGCGCCGGATCCGGCACGGATTCCCGGATCGCCCAGACCCTAGAAGACGCCGGCGACTATGTGGTCGAGGCCCGCGCCTTTAGCGGCGACGGCGAGGGGCGGTTCAAGTTGAAGCTGGAAGAGGTCGCGCCGCCGCCGGCGCCGTCGGCCTTGACCTTTGGCCAGACGGTCGAGAGCGAGATCACGCCGGACGCCCCCCAGGATGACGAGGGCAAACATTATGACGCCTATGTCTTCAGCGGGACTGAAGGCCAGCGTGTTCAGGCCATTCTGCGGTCGGGCGATTTCGACGCCGTCCTCGCGATCGGGTCGGCCGAGGATGAGTTCAGCGCCCTGGCCACCGACGACGACGGCCTGGGGGAGGGGACGGACTCGCGACTGAACCTGACCCTGCCGTCGACCGGCGACTATGTGATCCGGGCATCGCCCCTGACCGGCGAAGACAAGGGCCTCTATGCGCTGGAACTGATCGACCGCGGGCCTGAGCCCAAGCCGGGCAGTGTTCTGGTCGGCGCCACCGCCCGCGGGACCCTGACCGTCGCCGACGCTCTCACGGAAGAAGGCGCCTATTATGACGCCTACAGGTTCCAGGCGAAGAAGGACGAGAAGCTGCGGATCACCCTGGTCTCCAACGCCTTCGACGCCTTCATCGACCTGGGCGAGGACGGCGAGGATTTCAGCAGCATCGCCTCGGACGACGACAGCCTGTCGGACACCCATGCCAAGCTGGACTGGACCGCGCCGGAGGACGGTTGGTACGTGGTTCGCGCCCGCTCGCTGGGGCCCAACGAGACCGGCGCCTATGCCCTGACCGTCGAACGTCAGCCCTGATCGCCCCATCGGGGCCACGATCCGGTCCTAGGCGGACGATATGACCGACGCTGTTTCGCCCGGCCGCAAGGACCAGCACCTGGATGTGGTGCTGTCCGGGCGGGGTCGCCACGCCCGCGACGCGGGGTTCGACGCCATCCGCTTCGTCCATGAGGCGCTGCCGGACCTGGATCATGACAAGATCGACCTGGGCGCGGACTTCCTGGGGCGGCGGCTGAAGGCGCCTCTGCTGATCAGCGCGATGACAGGCGGGCCGGCGCGGGCCGAAGCCGTCAATGCGCGGTTGGCCGAGGCGGCCCAGCATCTGGGTATCGCCCTGGCGGTCGGGTCGCAGCGGGCGGCGATAGAGGGCGGCCCCAGTGGCGGGTTGAATCTGGAGCTGCGGCGACACGCGCCGGACACCCCGATCCTGGCCAATATCGGTGCGGGGCAGCTGACGCGAGGCTTCGGCCCGGACGAGGCGCGACAGGCGGTGGCCATGATTGGCGCTGACGCCCTGGTCGTGCATCTGAACCCGCTCCAGGAAGCTTGCCAGCCCGAGGGCGACCGCGATTGGTGGGGCGTCGGGGCGGCGCTGGAAGCCTTGATCCGCAAGATCGAGGTCCCGGTCGTGGTCAAGGAAACCGGCGCGGGCCTATCAGGGCGCACCGCACGCCGCCTGATCGACATGGGCGCCGCCGCCGTGGACGTCGCTGGGGCGGGTGGATCAAACTGGGCCCTGATCGAAGGCGAGCGGGCGACCGACCTTCACGACCGGCGCCACGCCGCCGCCTTCGCCGATTGGGGCGTGACCACGCCCCACGCCATCGTCGATGTGCGTCGCGCCTGTCCGGAGTCCGTGGTGATCGGCTCAGGCGGCGTGCGGGATGGGGTGGACGTAGCTCGAGCCGTTCGGCTGGGCGCCGACATCGTCGGCCAGGCGGCGGGCGTGCTTAAGGCCGCGACGGTGTCCACCGAGGCTGTGGTCGAGCATTTCCAGACTGTGATCCGGCAACTCCGCACCGTGTGCTTCTGCACCAACTCCGCTAATCTGGCGCAACTTCGTCACGCCCTCCTTCAACCGTTCGACTGACCGCCTGATTGCCTCGTTGCAGGCGACAGTGAAGGGTTTTCTGGATATGGCGTCCGTCGCGATTGCCAATCGGGCGAGGGGCGGTGTACGGGACCGCATCCTGTTGGGGAGTAGCTTCCGGCGTCAGTTCGTCGGGGTCGGGTCAACACACTCGCGTTTCGACGCGTGGTCCGACCAGCGGAAACACCGCCTAGCGAGACCAGCGCGTTCCACCGCCGCACCGGCCGGCGTGGAGCCGCTGTCCTGCGTCCGGTGGATCGATCCGACATGACCCCAGGAGCTATCGCCATTCTGTCGCTCAGCATGTCCACGGACGCCTTCGCGGCCGCCGTGGGCCGCGGCGCCTCGCATCGTCCGTCCGTCCCCCAGGCGGTGAAGGCGGGGCTGGTCTTCGGCGTCATCGAGGCCATCACCCCGTTGATCGGCTGGAGCCTGGGCCTGATCGCCGCCGGGCTGGTCGAACGGATCGATCACTGGATCGCCTTCGTCCTGTTGGCCGTCGTCGGCGGAAAGATGATCTGGGAAGGGGTCAAACCGCGTGAGGCGGAGGAGGGCGAGGCGCCTCGGAAATCCGGCCCCTGGGCCCTGATCGCTACGGCCGTGGGCACCAGTATCGACGCCGCGGCGGTGGGTGTGGGCCTGGCCTTCCTGGGCGCCAATATCTGGGTGATCGCCGCCTCGATCGGCTTCACCACCTTCGTCTCCACGACCATCGGCATGCTGATTGGAAGGGTCGTCGGCCTGAAGTTCGGCAAGGCGGCCGAACTGATCGGCGGCGTCGCCCTGATCGGTCTGGGGACGATGATCCTGCTGGAGCATCTGGGCGTGCTGGCCCTCTGACGTCGTCAGGCGGAGGGCAGCAAGTCCTCCGCGAACCGGCGATACAGTCCCGCCCGCACCCCGTCCGTCGCCCGGGCGATGTCCGGCGCGAAATAGTGGTCGCTGGCGTAGGGGGCGGCGGCCTGGCGGACAATGGACAGGACCTGTTCCAGAGCCGGCGAACTGGTCAACGGGCGGTGGAACTCCAACCCCTGGGCGGCCGCCAACAGTTCGATACCGACGACGGTCGCGGTGTTCTCGGCCATGTCGAGCAGCCGCCGCGCGCCGTGCGTAGCCATGGAGACATGGTCCTCCTGGTTGGCGCTGGTCGGGACGGTGTCGATGCTGCACGGGTGGGCGACCATGCGGTTCTCGGCGACCAGAGCCGCCGCCGTGACCTGGGCGATCATGAAGCCCGAGTTCAGGCCGCTCTCCTTGACCAGGAAGGCCGGCAGCTCGCTCATCTTCGGATCGACCAGAATCGCGGTGCGGCGTTCGGAGATATTGCCGATTTCGCACAGGGCCATGGCGATCTGATCTGCTGCAAAAGCAACGGGTTCAGCGTGGAAGTTTCCGCCTGATATGACGTCGCCATCCTCGATGAAGACCAGGGGATTGTCGGTGACGGCGTTGGCTTCTCGCTCAAGCGTCGCGGCGGCTGAGTTCAGGATATCCAGGATCGCCCCCATGACCTGGGGTTGGCAGCGCAGGGAATAGGGATCCTGCACCTTGGCGCAGTCGTCGCGGTGGCTGTCGCGAATGGCGGAGCCGGTCATCAACGCCCGCAGCCGGGCCGCGACGGCGATCTGACCGGGCTGGCCGCGCAGGGCGTGGATGCGGGGATCAAAGGGCGCATCGGAGCCTTTCAGCGCATCGACCGACAGGGCGCCGGCCGCCAGACCCGCCGCGAACACGGCCTCGGTCGCAAACAATCCGGCCAAGGCCAGGGCCGTCGAACACTGGGTGCCGTTCAACAGGGCCAGACCTTCCTTCGGCCCCAGGGTCTGGGGCGTCAGACCGATCTGGGCCAGGGCCGCCTCGGCTTCAAACACTTCTCCGCGTACGCGGGCCTGACCGACGCCGATCAGCACGCAACTCATGTGGGCCAGGGGCGCAAGGTCGCCCGAGGCGCCGACCGAGCCTTTGGACGGAATACAGGGCAGGACGTCGCCGTTCACCAGGGCGACCAGGGCCTCCAGCGTCTGACGGCGGATGCCCGAGGCGCCGCGCGAAAGGCTGGCGATCTTCAGCACCATCAGCAGCCGCGTCACGGCGTCCGGCAGCAGGGGCCCGACCCCGCAGGCGTGGCTGAGCACCAGGTTCCGTTGCAGCGTTTCCAGATCCCCGGGCGCGATAGAGGTGTTGGCCAGCAGGCCGAAGCCGGTGTTGACCCCATAGACGGTGCGGCCCTCTGCGACGATGGCGGCGACGACAGCCGCACCCTTATCGACGTCGGCCCAGGCGGCGGGGGTGATCGAGACCGTCACCGGGCCGTCCAGCACGGCCCGCAGTTGGGCGAGGGTCAGCGGGGATTGGCCGATGGCGATCTGGGTCATGGCTCAGGCCTTGAGGCTGGGAAGATTCAGGCTGTGCTCGCGGGCCGCGGCGCGGGCGATATCGTAGCCGGCGTCGGCATGACGCATGACGCCCGTCGCGGGGTCGTTCCACAACACCCGCTCAAGCCGTCGTGCGGCCTCGGGCGTGCCGTCGGCGACGATGACGACGCCCGAGTGCTGGGAATAGCCCATGCCGACCCCGCCGCCATGGTGCAGGGACACCCAGCTGGCGCCTGAGGCCGTGTTCAGCAGGGCGTTCAGCAGGGGCCAGTCGGACACGGCGTCCGACCCGTCCATCATCGCCTCGGTCTCACGGTTCGGGCTGGCGACCGAGCCGGAGTCGAGATGATCGCGGCCTATGACGATGGGGCCGGACAGTTCACCTGAGGCCACCATCTCGTTGAACATCAGGCCGGCGCGGTGGCGATCACCCAATCCGATCCAGCAGATACGGGCCGGAAGTCCTTGGAATGCAATCCGCTCTTCCGCCATGTCGAGCCAACGATGAAGACCCGCATTGTCAGGGAACAGCCGTTTCATGGCGGCATCCGTCTTGCGGATGTCGTCCGGATCGCCGGTCAGGGCCGCCCAGCGGAAGGGTCCGATTCCGCGACAAAACAGGGGGCGGATATAGGCGGGCACGAAGCCGGGGAAGTCGAAGGCGTTCGCCACGCCCTCGTCGAAGGCCACCTGGCGGATATTGTTACCGTAATCCACGACCGGAACGCCTGCCGTCTGGAAGTCCAGCATGGCCTGAACATGGGCGACGATGGAGGTTCGAGCGGCGGCCGAGACCGAGGTGGGATTGCTGACGCGTCGATCCTCCCACTCGGACACCGTCCAGCCGGAGGGCAGATAGCCGTTGACCAGGTCGTGGGCGCTAGTCTGGTCGGTGACCAGATCGGGCCGCACGCCCCGACGGACCATCTCAGGCAGCACGTCCGCTACATTGCCTAACAGGCAGACCGATAAAGGTTTTCTTGTCTGATTGGCCGTCTCGATCAGGCCCAGAGCCTCGTCGAGCGTCTCGGCCATGATGTCGAGGTAGCGGGTCTTCAACCGCATCTCGATCCGGCTACGCTGGCATTCGACCGCCAGGCAGGAGGCCCCCGCCATGGTCGCCGCCAGGGTCTGGGCGCCGCCCATGCCGCCCAGGCCGGCGGTCAGGATCCATTTGCCGGCCCAGTCGCCGCCGTGGTGCTGGCGACCCGCCTCCATGAAGGTCTCGTAGGTGCCCTGAACTATGCCCTGTGTGCCGATGTAGATCCATGAGCCGGCCGTCATTTGGCCGTACATCATCAAGCCTTTGCGATCGAGTTCTGAGAAATGCTCCCAGGTCGCCCACTTCGGCACCAGATTGGAATTGGCGATCAGGACGCGGGGCGCGTCGGCATGGGTGCGGAAGACGCCGACCGGCTTGCCCGACTGGACCAACAGGGTCTCGTCCGCCTCCAGCGTCTTCAGGGTGTCGACGATCCGGTCGAAGGCGGCCCAGTCGCGCGCCGCCTTGCCGATGCCGCCATAGACGACCAGGTCCTGGGGCCGTTCGGCGACCTCGGGGTCGAGATTGTTCATCAGCATCCGCATGGCCGCCTCTGCGACCCAGGTCTTGGCGGTCTTTTCCGGGCCGCGCGGGCTGCGGACTATACGGGCGTTGGGCGTGTTCATCGGGCGGTCACTGGTTCGATTGGGCGAAGGCGATACAGGCGGCCAGGACGCTGCGCAGATGGCGCCGCATCGGCTCGGCGCGTTCGGGCTCATAGGGGCTGGGCCAGTTGTCGGGCGTAACCGGTCCCGACGGATCGGCGATGTAGCCTCTGTCCGCCAGCTCCATCTGGATGGCGTGGACGCCGGTCTCGGGGCGACCATAGTGGCGGGTGGTCCAGCCGCCCTTGAAGCGGCCATTGACGATCAGGCTGTCGCCGTTGGCCGCGCAGGCGGCCTCGACCGCGCGGGTCAGCTCCGAGGCGCAGGTGGCGCCGTCGTTGTCGCCGATGTTGAACTGGGGCAGTTCGCCGTCGAACAGGCGGGGCACGACCGAACGGATCGAATGGGCGTCATACAGAACCACCGGCCCCCGCACGCGCAGTCGATCCAGCTGGGTCCGAAGCGCGGCATGATAGGGGTCGAACCAGGTCGCGCGACGCTCCGCGATCTCGGCTTCGTCGGGCGTTTGGCCGGGGCGATACAGGGGTTCGCCGTCGAAGGTCTCGGTCGGGCACAGGCCGGTCGTCGTCATGCCCGGATAGAGGGAGGCGCCCGACGGGTCGCGGTTCACGTCAATGACGCTGCGCGAGACGGCGGTGCGCACGACGCTGGCGCCCATGTTGATCGCGAAATCGTACAGCCGGTCCACCCACCAGTCGGCGTCCTTGCGCGCCAGCCAGGGCGAACTCATCCGGTCTAGGATGGCGTCGGGAATCTCGGTCCCGGTGTGCGGCAGGCCGATCACCAGGGGCGCCGATCCTTCGTGGACGGTCAGCCAGTCGTCGGTCATCTCGGCCTCCCTCGCCAAATCGATTTGCCGCGTTTATGTCTAGACATATTGATCGCAACGAGACGGACCTGTCCAGTGAGCCCTGAGCCCGAACCTGTGGACCTCGCCCTCTGGTTCGAAGCTGCCCTGCTGCCCGACGGCTGGGCGAAGGGTGTGCGGATCGGCGTAGGGGCGGGACGCATCGTTTCCATCGACACCGGCGTCAGCCGCGCGCCCACAGACGCGGGCGGCGGTGTCGCTCTGCCCGGCGTGACCAATGTTCACAGCCACGCCTTCCAGCGCGCCATGGCGGGGCTGACCGAGGCGCGCGGACCTTCGGACGACGACTTCTGGACCTGGCGCGAGTTGATGTACCGCTTCCTCGACCGGGGCGGGCCGGACGAGATCGAGGCCATCACCGCCCTGGCCTTCGCCGAAATGCTGGAAGGCGGCTTCACCCGGGTGACCGAGTTCCACTATCTGCATAACGACCCCGCCGGCGCTGCCTATGCCGACCTTAGCGAGATCGCGGCGCGGATCGTGGCGGCTGCTCGTACGAGCGGGATCGCACTGACCTTGCTGCCGGTCTTCTACGCCCATGCCGGGTTCGGCGGGCAGCCGCCGGCCCAGGGCCAGAGGCGGTTCATCACCGACCTCGACGGGTTCGCCGATCTGGTCGGGACTTGCCGTCGCTTGACGGCGGATATGGCGGACGCATGCGTGGGCGTGGCGCCGCACAGCCTGCGGGCCGTCAGCGCCGACGAACTGTCAGTTCTGCCCGATCTGGCGCAGGGCGGCCCGATCCATATCCATGTCGCCGAACAGACCAAGGAGGTCGAGGACTGCCTGGCCTGGTCCGGCGCGCGGCCGGTCGAATGGCTGCTGGACCATGCGCCGGTCGATGCCCGATGGTGCCTGATCCACGCCACTCATGTGACCGAGGCCGAGTGGCGCGGCGTGATCGCGCGGGGCGCCGTCGTCGGCCTGTGCCCGATCACCGAGGCCAATCTGGGCGACGGAATCTATCCCGCCGCCGCCTATGCGCGGGCAGGGGGGCGGTTCGGGGTGGGAACCGATTCCAATGTCCAGATCGGCCTGGCCGAAGAGCTACGGATGCTGGAATACAGCCAGCGCCTGACGTCGCGCGGACGCGCCATGATGGCCGATCCCAACCGATCCACGGGCCGCGCCCTGTTCGAGCGCGCCCTCGCGGGCGGGGCTCAGGCGGGCGGGATCTCTGGCGGACTAGCTGTGGGCCAGGCGGCCGACATCGTCTCGCTGGACACGCGTCGGTTCGCCTTCGCCGGCCGGTCGGGCGATGCGGTGCTGGACAGCTGGATCTTCGGCGCTCCGACTGGGTCAATCGCCTCCGTCTGGCGCGCCGGCCAAGAGGTCGTTCGTGACGGACGCCATGTGAACCGCGACGCCCTGGAGGCGCGATGCCGCGCGGCCTTGAAGGTCGTTCTGGCATGACGACAGAACCTCTGCACCGCCGCATCTACGCCGATCTGGAAGGCCGTATCCTGTCGGGTGAACTGGCGCCGGGCGACCGAATTCCGTTCGAGCACGAACTGACGGACCGCTATGGCTGTTCGCGTGCGACGGTGTCGAAGGCCCTGTCCGAACTGGCAGGCAGGGGGCTGGTGGTGCGCCGGCGGCGGGCAGGGACTTTCGTCGCCCAGCCCAAGGCCCATGCCGCATTCCTGGCTATTCCAGACCTGAGGGCGGAGGTGAATGAACGCGGTCAAGTCTATGGATACACGCTGCTTCATAGAGCGACGCGAGCGCCTGTCGATCAGGCGGACGCCGACTTGGCGGCCGGTGGGCGGCTGCTGGATCTCACCTGCCTGCACACTGCGGATTCGACGCCCCTGGCCTTGGAGCATCGATTGATCGCTCTGGCGGCGACGCCGCAAGCTGAAACCGTAGATTTTCAATCTATTCCGCCCGGAAGTTGGCTGCTGGACTACGAGCCCTGGACCCAGGCGGAAAACCGGATCGGCGCGGTCGAGGCGGACGCGTTTTCCGCACGCCTGTTGCAGATCCGGGCGGGGGCCGCCTGCCTGTGCGTGGAACGGAGGACCTGGCGCGACGGCCAGGGGGTGACGCGGGTGCGTCAGATCTTCCCCGGCGACCGCTATGATCTGGTGGCCCTGTTCTCCTCCGCTCATTCGAAGGATCAGGCGCGATGAAGGCCGACCGACTGCTGATCGATTGCCATGCCGCCACCATGGTGGAAGGCGACGTTCCGTATGGCGCCATAGAGGATGCTGCGGTCGTGATCGCGGACGGACGGATCGCCTGGATCGGTCCGCGCGTCGATCTTCCGCCAGTCCAGGCCGAGACGACCGAAAGGCTGGACGGACGCTGGCTGACGCCGGGGCTGATCGATTGCCACACGCACCTGGTCTTCGGCGGCGACCGGTCGGGCGAGTTCGAGCAGAGGCTGGGTGGCGCGACCTATGAGGAGATCGCGCGCGCGGGCGGCGGCATCGTCGCCTCGGTCCAGGCGACGCGCTCAGCCTCCGAGGACGCGCTGTTCGCCTCCGCCATGGCGAGGCTGGAGGGGCTGAAGGCGACCGGAGTCACGACGGTCGAGATCAAGTCCGGCTATGGGCTGGATATGGACTCCGAGCTGAAGATGCTGCGCGTCGCGCGGCGGATCGGACGCGAGGGCGGGGTCCGCGTCCGCACAACCTACTTGGGCCTGCACGCCGTGCCGCCGGAATACCGGGCGGATCGCAGCGCCTATGTGGACAAGGCCATAGACGACATCCTGCAGGCCGCCCATGCCGAGGGGCTGGTCGATGCTGTGGACGCCTATTGCGAGCCCATCGCCTTTTCGCGCGAGGAGGTGTCGCGCCTGTTCGACCGAGCGCGGGCGCTGGGACTGCCGGTCAAGCTGCACGCCGACCAGTTGTCGAATGGCGGCGGGGCGGAACTGGCGGCGCGCTACCGAGCCCTGTCGGCCGACCACATCGAATACGCCACGGACGCGGGCGTCGCGGCCATGGCCCAGGCCGGAGTGGTCGCCGTTCTGCTGCCCGGCGCCTTCCTGATGCTGCGCGAGACCCAGGCTCCGCCCGTTGCCCTGCTGCGAGCCCATGGCGTGCGAATGGCCGTCGCCACCGACTGCAATCCCGGCACCTCGCCCCTCGTCTCCATGACCGACGCCCTGAATCTGGCCTGCGTGCAGTTTCGCCTGACGCCGGAGGAGGCTCTGGCCGGGGCGACGCGCGAGGCGGCGCGGGCGCTCGGCTTGCAGGACCAAGCAGGCGTGCTGCAGGAGGGACGGGCGGCGGACCTTGCAGCCTGGGATATCTCGCGGCCCGCTGAGCTGGCCTACTGGCTTGGCAAGCCGATGCTGCACGCACGTTGGATAGCCGGAATACGATCTTAGATTGCATCTAACTACAAAATAACCATAGGTTGCTTTCATGGTCGGAAAGCAACCCCACGATGTTGATGCCTTCATCGCTCACTGGGCCAATGTCCCGATCAGCGAAAGGGCCCAGTACCAGACCTTCATCATACAGCTCTGCCGGCTCATCGGCGTCCCGGCGCCGGACGACGAGCAGATGGGCGACCTGGACTATTGTTTCGAACGGCCGGTCCGGTTCGTTCACGAGGACGGAGTCAGCCATCCTTGCTATATCGACTGCGCCAAGCGCGGCTGTTTCGTGCTTGAGGCCAAACAGTCGCGAAAGCGGCGAGACGGCGGGCCGCTGGACCCGGCAGTGCAGTTGGCCCGGTTCGTACACCCGTCGCGCAAAGGCCGCGCTCCTTCACCGGAAGCTTTGGATCGGGTGATGCGGGTGGCGAAGCGCCAGGCGGAGAACTACGCCAAGGCCCTGGACGAATGGCCGCCGTTTCTGATCGTGGTCGATGTCGGCCGAGCCATCGAGCTGTGGTCCGACTTCGCGCGACAGGGCAAGGCCTATGCCCAGTTTCCGGACCGCGCCACCTACCGGATCGAGCTGGACCATCTGCGTCAGGCGGAGGTGCGCGAACGGCTGCGTCGGGTCTGGACCGATCCGATGTCGCTGGACCCCGCCGCCCGGGTGGCGGAAGTCACCATGGACATCGCCGCGCGTCTCGCCCTGCTGGTCCGATCCATCCGTCAAAGGCAGTCGCAACCGCCTGATGATCAGGCGGCGCGGGCGGCGAGGGCGGGGCGGATCGCGCTGTTCGTCATGCAGTGCATCTTCGCCATGTTCGCTGACAGCGTCGGCCTGATTGACGCGCGGGGCTTTCAGCGTTTCCTCGAGTCCTATCGCGGAAAGGCGGACCGGTTCCATGATGCGGCACGGGTGTTTTTCAGCACCATGGATAGGGGCGGCCATTGCCTGGCGACCCAGCAGCGCATCCGCCAGTTCAACGGTGGGCTGTTCAAGGTGGTCGATCCGATGCCGATCACCGAGGCGGAGCTGGCGGCGCTGATCGAGGCTTCGGAATGCGACTGGAGCCTGGTGGAGCCGGCCATCTTCGGCGCCCTGCTGGAACAGGCGCTGGACCCGTCCGAACGGGCGGAGCTGGGCGCTCATTATACGCCGCGCGCCTATGTCGAGCGGCTGCTCGAGCCGACGATCATGGAGCCGCTTCGCGCCGAATGGGAAGCGGTCGAGGCCCACGCCATGGGTCTGCATCTGGAGGGGGAGACCGCGGGCGCGCGCAGGATGGTTCGCGCCTTTCATGATCAGCTCTGTCGGGTGCGGGTTCTGGATCCGGCCTGCGGCACGGGCAATTTTCTCTATGTCGCCATGCGGATGATGAAGGAACTTGAGGGCGAGGTTCTGGGCGTTCTTGGCGAGATGGGCGAGACCCAGGGGCGGTTAGGCATGGAGGGCCACGTCGTCAGCCCGGAACAATTCTATGGGCTGGAGAAGAACGCCTACGCCGCCTGGATCGCGGAAATGGTTATGTGGATCGGCTACTTGCAATGGCATTTCCATCTGTTCGGTGAGGCCAAGCCATCGGAACCGATCCTGAAGGATTTCCAGCGCGTCGTGCGAACGGACGCGCTGGTCAGTTGTTCGCGCCTGGATCTGGCGCGCGATGCAGAGGGGCGGGTGATCACACGGCCCGTCGGGCGATTGTCGGACGGGGCGGCCGAGCGAGAGGTCGAGCACTATGTGGATCCCTATCCAACACCATGGCCGGAGGCGCATTTCATCGTCGGCAATCCGCCCTTCATCGCCGGCAAGGATCTGCGCGCGGAACTGGGCGACGGCTATGTGGACGCCCTGGACAGCCTCAGAGGCGGGCGGTTCCGTTCGGCCGACATTGTGACGGCCTGGTGGGATCGGGCGGCGGAAATCCTGGCCCGTGAGGGATCGATCCTGAGGCGGTTCGGCTTCATCACCACCAACTCGGTGACCCAGACCTTCTCGCGGCGGGTGATCGAACACCATCTAGCGCGCCGCCCGTCGATCCGGCTTGTCTTCGCGATTCCCGACTATCCGTGGGTGACGGGCGTCGGTCGCGCCGATGTGCGGATTGCGATGTCCGTCGCTGAGCGGGGCGACGCGGACGGGGGTGGGCGATTGCTGGAGGTCGTCCGCGAAGACGACCTTCACACCGACCTGCCGAAGCTGAGCTTCCGGGAAAGGCAAGGCGTCATCGGCGCCGATCTGATGATCGACACGGGCCTGACCGGCACCGTCGATTTGAAGGCGAATACGGGCCTGGCCTATCGCGGGGTTCAGTTGATGGGCGCCGGTTTCCTGGTCTCGCCTGCGCAGGGGCGAGTTCTGCTAGAAGGATCAGATCCCGACGCCCCGTCCCCGTTTCGCACCTATCGCAACGGCCGGGATCTGGCGGATCGGGCGCGGGATGTGCAGGCGATCGATCTGTTCGGCTGGGACGAGGCCGAGGTGCGGCGTCTCCATCCGTTGATCTATCAGCATCTGCTGGAGACGGTGAAGCCCGAGCGGGACCGCAACAACCGCCCGTCCTACCGCGAGAACTGGTGGACCTTCGGCGAACCTCGCCGTGACCTGAGGGCCGCGTTGGAAGGGCTCGACCGCTACATCGTCACGGTCGAGACGGCGAAACACCGCTGGTTTCGCTTTCTGGATTCTGCGGTCTTGCCGGATAACAAGCTGGTGGTCGTCGCCAGCGATGATCCCGCCGTCCTGGCCATGCTCTCGTCTTGCCAGCATCGCGCCTGGTTCGCCGCAAACGCCGGGCGGATCGGCGAGTACCGGCGCGAGGCCGTCTATGTGAAGGGCGTCTGCTTCGACCGTTTCCCGTTCCCGCAGCTGGCGCCGGCACAGGCGGCGGAACTCGCGGCCCTGGGCGAGGAGCTGGATGCGACGCGGGCGCGTATTTTGGCCGAACATGCGGACCTGACGATGACCGGCCTCTACAATGCGCGGGCGCGTCTCGTTGATCCGACGGTGATGAGCGCCGCTGAGCGCGCGGTTCACGACGCGGGCCGCATCGGCATCCTCGACCATCTTCATCACATGATCGATCGCGTCACGGCGAAGGCCTATGGCTGGCCCGTCGATCTGTCCGACGCCGAAACGGCGACCCGGCTGGCGGACCTCAATCAGACGCGAGCGGCGGAGGAGGCGCAGGGGCGGGTGCGGTTCATTCGCCCGGCCTATCAGACCGAACGAGTCAGAACCTCTTCGGCGCCCGCTCAGATCGAGGCCATGCTGATCCCCGAAATCCTATCGCCGCGCCTGCCGGACGACCCTGGACAATTGGCGGCCGCCCTGCTGAGCAGCTTGCGTCGATCGGGCGTGCCGATGCGCCCAGAGGATCTGGCGACGGCCTTTGCGGGCGGCGGGCTGCGCAAGCGGCGGACAATCGAACATACGCTGGCCGTCTTGGCGGTTTCAGGCGCAGTCCAGAGATCGGAAGGCGGGTGGTTCGCGCCGCGTCGCGCGGCCGCTGGCTGAACCGCCGAAGGGTGGTATGCCTTGGTCAGAGAGAGGCCATGGCCAAGACCGAAACCGACGTCGTCATCCTGGGGGCAGGCCACAACGGGCTGGTCTGCGCCTTCTATCTCGCTCGGGCCGGGTTGAAGGTGACGGTGCTGGAGCGCCGCTCGGTCGTCGGGGGCGCGGCGGTGACGGAGATGTTCCACCCCGGCTTCCGCAACTCGACCGCCAGCTACACCGTCAGCCTGCTCAGTCCCGCCGTCATCGCCGACATGGATCTGGCGCGACATGGACTGAGGATGGTTGAGCGGCGGATGTCGAACTTCCTGCCGCTGGACGACGGCCGCTATCTGGCGGCGGGGCCGGGCAGAACCCGGGCGGAGGTCGCCAAATTCTCGACGCGAGACGCCGAGCGGCTGGACGCCTATAAGGCCCGGCTGGAGACGGTCGCGGCCCTGCTGCGGGATCTGACGCTGAAGTCGCCGCCGAACATGGTCGAAAGCGGCTGGTCGGCGGCCCTGCCGGAGATGCTGAAGGCGGGAAGCCTGGGGCGACGCGTCGCCGGACTGGATCAAACGGGACGGCGCGACCTGTTGGATCTGTTCACCAAATCTGCGGGCGATTGGCTGGACGGCTGGTTCGAAAGCGATCCGATCAAGGCCCTGTTCGGGTTCGACAGCGTGGTCGGCAACTACGCCAGCCCCTACACGCCCGGTTCGGCCTATGTACTGCTGCACCATGTGTTCGGCGAACTGAACGGGAAGAAGGGCGTCTGGGGTCACGCCCTGGGCGGCATGGGGGCGATCACCCAGGCCATGGCGCTGGCCTGCGCCGAACAAGGTGTGGAGGTGCGGCTGGATGGGGCTGTGACCGAGGTCGTGATCGAAAAGGGCCGGGCCGTCGGCGCGGTGACGCATGGCGGCGACGTCGTGCGGGCGCGAGCCGTGGTCTCTAACCTTCACCCGCGCCTGCTGTTTGAGACTCTGGTCGATCCCGCAGCGGCGCCGGCGGACTTCATGGAGCGGATAGGGCGGTACGCCTCCGGCTCGGGCACATTCCGAATGAATGTCGCGCTCTCGGAACTGCCGAAGTTCACCGCTCTGCCTGAAGCCGGCGATCATCTTACGGCGGGCATCATCATCGCCCCCAGCCTGGCCTATATGGACCGCGCCCATGCCGAGGCGCGGCTGAACGGTTGGTCGTCAAAGCCGATCGTGGAAATGCTGATCCCCTCGACACTGGACGACAGCCTGGCGCCGGCGGGCGCCCATGTGGCGAGCCTGTTCTGCCAGCATGTCTCGCCCGACCTGGCGGACACGCATCGCGACACGGTCGCCGATCTGATGATTGATACGGTCGAAGCCCATGCGCCGGGCTTCAAGGCCTCGGTGCTTGGGCGCTTGGCCCTGGGTCCACGCGATCTCGAGCGGCGTTTCGGACTGGTCGGCGGGGACATCTTCCATGGCCGACTGAGCCTGGACCAGTTGTTCAGCGCCCGACCCGTTCTGGGCCATGCCGACTATCGGATGCCGGTGGCCGGACTCTATCTCTGCGGATCAGGCACCCACCCCGGCGGCGGCGTCACCGGGGCGCCGGGCCATAATGCCGCGCAGGCGATCCTTCGGGACCTAAGTCCTAGGCCTGGGCGACGCCCATAGCCTTCATCAGGGCGTCCCGGATCGCGGCCTCGGTAAAGGGCTTCTGGACGGTAGCGGAACCCCGCCATTCTTCGGGCAGGCCACCTTCGCCATAGCCGGTCGAAAAAACGAAGGGCACGCCCCGGGCCCTCAAGGCCTCGGCGACCGGGAAGACCTGTCGGCCCGCCACATTGACGTCCAGCAGGGCGGCGTCGAGATCTATCGTGTCGCGGGCCATCGCCTCGCCCTCGTCCACGTTGGACGCGGGGCCGATTGGAATACACTCCATGTCCTCGAGAATGGTCTCAAGCAGCATGGCGACGAGCGACTCGTCTTCCACCACCAAAACACGTCGACCGTTCAAAGGTTGGGTCATTCGGTATGCGTCCTGTCGAGTGGAACCGTCAGTTCCGCAATCAATCCACCGCTGGCGTAGACCAGATCGACTTTACCCGCCAGATCATGGCGAATATTTCGTTCAATCAATCGGCTTCCGAAACCTTTTCTGTCCGGCACCGTAACTTTCGGCCCGTCCAATTCACGCCAAGTCAGACTCAGAATTCGGTCGGGTTGCTCCGAAACATTCCAGTCGATCAGAATTCTTCCGTCTGGTGAGGACAGGGCTCCGTACTTGGCGGCGTTGGTGGCGAGCTCGTGAAAAATCATGCCGAGCGACAGGGCCGTGGCCGGCGTCAACGCCAGGACGGGGCCATTCAAACTGATGCGACTGGGGCCGAACGCCGCTGTCTCGTGGAGCAGGACGGCTTGCAGATCAGCGCCTTCCCAATGACTGAGGGTCAGGAGGTCATGGGTGTGCGACAAGGCCAAGATGCGGGACTGGAATGTCGAGGCGAAACTGTTCGGGTCGGTGTGCGAACGGGCGGTCTGAACTGCGATGGATTGGACAGTAGCCAGGGTGTTCTTCACGCGATGATTAAGCTCATCGATCATCAGCTTCTGGAGTTGAACGGCCCGGACGTTCTCCGTGACATCGTGGCCTTGAACAAAGATGCCGACGACTGCGCCGCCCTCGTCGCGGATCGGCTGGTAGATGAAGTTGAGATACAGGGTCTCCAGCGAACCGCCGGGCGTTCGCCTCAGCTGGGCCTGACTCTCACGCCCCTCGTAGGGCTGACCCGTTTCGAACACCGCATCCAGGAATTCGTAATAGCCTTGCCCAGCCAGTTCGGGCAGGGCCTCGCGCAGCGGTTTTCCCGCTATGTCCCGGTGCCCGATCAGTTGGCCGTAAGCTCGATTGTGCATCTGAAAACGGTGATCGGGCCCAGTCAGAACAGCGACAAACCCCGGCGCCTGCATGAACATTTCAACCAATCGGTTGCGTTCCGTTTCCAGCCGCCGATTGTCCTCCTGCACCGATTGAGCGCGTCGAAGAACAGACCCGCCGATCAGCGCATCCAGCGCCGTCGTCGGCTCGTCGGTTCGTATCGCCGGGGAAAGATCGGTCACGTCCATCGTATGTTGAAGAAGAAGGACGACCTCGCCGTCCTCATTCATCAACGGCGTATGTGTCGCGCTCCAGATCCGTTCCTCGAAGACTTCGCTCCCGTCATCACCCACCCTCGGTATGGCGTAACGGACGACGGCGAGGTGGTCGCGCTGGCGCGTATCTCGCGCCTTTTCCAGTGACGCCCTGACCTGCCTCACATTGTCGGGTGCATCGTCGCCGGGGCCGGAATCGAACGCCGTGAACAGCGAATGGCCTATGATCTCGTCACGTCGCGCGCCCGTGACGTCGAGATAGGCCTGGTTCATCTCGACAATGCGCAGGTCCGGCGTCAGCAGCAGATAGGGATTAGGCGAAGCCTCAAAGGCGCTCGCCACCTCCGCTAGGGAAGCGCCCATTCTATTTTGTGTAGTCAATCGAAGCCCCGACCTCAGCCAAGTCGTAATGCGCGACAGGCAAAAGGGTTCGCTACCGAACACAGAATTTTCCTTTTATCCGTTCGTCATTGGCCTGTTGGGAGAATTTGCTAAGGACGGGGCATGACTTTCGTAGGCGCCTTGGCCACCCTCTCGCTCATGATGGCTCAACCGACAGATCAGCCGGCGGTGGATCGGCCCATTGTCCAATTGGCCCAGGGCGCCCTGGCGGGACGCACGGAAGACTCCGTCGCCTCGTTCAAGAACATCCCCTATGCCGCCCCCCCGGTCGCGGAACGGCGCTGGCGGCCGCCGGGCGAGGCGCCGCTTTGGGAGGGCCAGAGAGACGCCACCACCTATGGCGCCATCTGTATCCAGGCGACTCCCCAAGGCGATCCCGGCGTCGGCCCTCTGCCGATGAGCGAAGACTGCCTGAACCTGAACGTCTGGCGTCCCTTGGACGTCACCGGCCCGGCCCCGGTCATGGTGTGGATCCACGGCGGCGGACTGGTCAACGGATCGGGCACCGCCGCCCTCTATGACGGTTCGCACCTGGCGCGACAGGGCATGGTGGTGGTGACGCTGAACTATCGCCTCGGACGTCTGGGGTTCTTCGATCACCCGGCGCTGGCGGCGGAACGACCTGCGGAGGAGGCGGCAGGCAACTACGGCCTGATGGACGTCATCGCCGCATTGAAATGGGTCAGGGCCAATATTGCGGCCTTCGGCGGCGACCCGGCCAATGTCACCATCTTCGGCGAGTCGGCCGGCGGGGCCATCGTAACCCGGATGATGATCTCGCCGCCGGCGCGTGGGCTGTTTGATCGGGCCATCGTCCAGTCGGGTCTCGGGCGGGAACTGCAGACGCCGCTGGACCGTCGCGGCGCCTATGATCTCCCGTCGGCGCGCGAGAGAGGCGAGGTCTGGGCCTATGGCCATAATCTTCTAACGGCGGCCGACCTGCGCGCCGCGCCGGTGGAGCAGTTGCTGACCCCGGCGCCGGTCTTCGCCAACGGCGACCTGAGCCTGATCGACGGCCGAATCGTGACCTCGACCGTCGAGGCCGCCTTCCGGGCCGGGCGGCAGGCGCCCGTGCCGATGATGATCGGAACCAACAGCGCCGAGTTCTGGTGGATGAAGCCGACGGACCGCAACGGCTACGGCATGATCGACGATGACATGACCTGGCTGGAACGAGCCATGATCACGGCGGCCTATGGCGGGGAGGCGGGGTTCGACCGGGGCTTCATCACCGACGCGGTCTTCGCCGAGCCGGCGCGACGGCTGGCGCGGCTGCACACGGCGGCGGGACACCCCGCCTATTTGTATCGGTTCGACATCTCGTCGCCGGACAATCCTGAACCCCACGGCGGGGCGACGCACGCCATCGAACGCCCCTATGTGTTCGGGACCCTGTCGCTACTGCCTTATCCGGTGCGGGACGTTGACGGCGCAGCTTCCGAGGCGATGACACTCTATTGGACCGCCTTCGCCCGTTCAGGCGACCCCAACGGAGTCGGGCGGCCGAACTGGCCCCTGGCGGAGGGGGGCGACACCCAACTGATGCAGTTTCGGAACGAGGGTCCGGCCGCGACGTCGATCCCAGAATCGGGGCGGCTGGATCTGATCGAAATGTTCCGCGAACGGCCGCATCTGATCAGCAAGCCGGCGGTCACCCCGCCGACGTCGCGCCCGACTGCTTCTCCTTCAGCGTGACCAGTTCCTCGGCCATGGTAGGGTGAACGGCGCAGGTCGCGTCCCACTGGGCCTTGGTCAGGCCGGCCTTCACGGCGATGGCGGCGAGCTGGATCATTTCCGGGCTGTCCGGCCCGACGATATGGACGCCGACGACCCGCTGGCTCTGGGCGTCAACCACCAGCTTCATCAACACCCGTTCCTCCGAACCGGTGAAAGCGTATTTCATCGGCCGGAAGCGGGTCACATAGACATCGACCCCGGCCGAGCAGGAATGCCGGGCCTCTGCCTCTGACAGGCCGACGACGCCCACCGGCGGCTGGCTGAAGACGGCGGTGGCGACGGCCTCGTAATCGAAATGCTGCGGATTGTCGCGATAGACGGTCTGATGGAAGGCGACCGCCTCGCGGATGGCGACGGGCGTCAGATTCATCCGGTCGGTGACGTCCCCGATGGCCCAGATGTTGTCGGCCGTCGTCTTGGAATAGGGGTCGACCTTGATGGCGCCTTCGTCGTTCAGCTCTACGCCCGCCGCTTCCAGACCCAAGCCTTTCACATGCGGGATGCGACCGGTGGCGAACATGACCACGTCGGTTTCCAGCTTCATCCCGTTTTCGAGATGGTTGACCAGGCCGGTGTCGGTCTTTTCGATCTTCTCGTGCTGGCAGCCCAGGACAACCTTGACGCCGCGCTTCTCGATCTCGCCGGCCAGGTGGGCGCGCACGTCGTCGTCGAAGCCGCGCAGGATATTGGGGCCGCGATAGATCAGGGTCGTCTCGACGCCCAGCCCCGCGAAGATGCCGGCGAACTCGACCGCGATATAACCGCCGCCCGCGATCAGGATTCGCTTGGGCAGTTGCGGCAGGTGGAAGGCTTCCTCCGAGGTGATGGCGTGTTCGATGCCCGGCAAGCTGTCGGGTTTCCACGGCCGGCCGCCGGTAGCGATCAGGATCTTCTCGGCGGTGAAGGTCTGGTTCTTGCCGATGATCTCGACCGTATGGGCGTCCTTCAGAACCGCGCGGCCATGGACGAGTTCGACCCCGGCCTTGCCCAGATTGGCGGCGTAGATGCCGGACAGGCGGGCGATTTCGACGTCCTTGGCCTCCAGGAAGGTCGGCCAATTGAACTTCGCATTGTCGAACGACCAGCCATAGCCTTCGGCGATCTCCAGTGCGTGGCTGACCTCGGATGCCATGACCATGAACTTCTTGGGCACGCAGCCCCGGATCACGCAGGTTCCGCCGACGCGGTACTCCTCGGCCACCGCGACCTTCTTGCCGTCCAAGGCGGTCAGACGCGCCGCGCGCACACCGCCGGAACCGGCGCCGATGACGAAGAGGTCGTAGTCATACTGGGGCATTGGGGCCTCTGGCTTGGACGCAAATAAAGGCTAAGTTGGAGACCGTCTCTGACACAGCCTGGAGTCCTGCCAAGCCGAAGCGTCACTTAGGGGCCGAACGGCGGGGCGGCAAGGTTGGACCTCGCAGCCTGCCTTAAACGCATTTGACAAGACAGGGCGCGGCGACGACGCAGAGCTTGACCGCCAGACTTGCGCATGTGCAACTTGTGCTAAGTCTCCAGGAGGGTGAAATGATTGCCTTGGCTGTCGTCGCAATACTCGCGCTACAGACGTCTCCTTTAGCTGTCAGCGATACGACGGATCAGATTGATCAGGATCGAAGAACTCGTCTTGAAGACGTGGAGGTCGTGGGACGCCCGCTTGACCGAATCATCCGCGATTTCGTCGACGAGGTAGCTGCCCCCAATTCTGGCCGCGGACTCGCGCGTTGGGACAATACAGTCTGCGTCGGCGCGGCGAATATGCAAGGCGATCTGGCCCGAGATATCGTTGATCGCGTCTCAACGGTGGGGGCTGATCTCGGATTAAGGCTCGGCCAACCCGGCTGCAGCCCCAACATACTGATCATCGCCACATCTGATGGGAACGCCCTAGCGACAGAACTGGTGAGGTCCAAACCTCGTGCGTTCCGGATGGGAGGCAGCGGTATGGACCAAGGCCGAAGCGCGCTGAATGATTTCCAAACGTCGGGAGCCCCCGTGCGCTGGTGGCAGCAGGCGATGCGCGTCGACTCCAGCACGGGCCAACGCGCCCAGCGTTTGCCGGGCGAAGGGCCTGCGGTCGTAAATCAATTTGCAGCCTCTCGCCTGACCACACAGATCGTCGACAATATATTCCGAACCATAGTGGTCATTGATCTCGACAAGTCGAGCGGCGTGAATTCGGCGCAACTCGCCGACTATATTGCGATGGTGACCTTCGCCCAGATCAAACCCCAGGCGGACACGCGCCACTACGCCTCGATCCTCAACCTGTTCAACGAGCCGGAACTGCGTGAGTCGGGCTTGACTGACTGGGACAGGACCTATCTCGCAGGCCTTTATGTCGCGAGTCGCACCAGCAGCAATATGCGCGCCGTAAAGTCGGCTATTGTGGGCTCCATCGTGCAAGAACACCGGGTCTTGGCGGCCCAGCGGGATGTAAACACTGACGACCGGCGCGACGACAAAGCTGAGCTTGACCGGTGAACCTGCATATATGCAACCTGCATTACACTTCTTGGAGAGCGGAATGATTGCTCTGGTTGTTGCTGCAACAATCGCACTACAGGCTTCGTCTCCGCCGCCGGCTAGTAGTGATGCGTTGCGTTCAACCGATCAAGATCGTGGCGCGCGTCTCGAAGACTTGGAAGTCATCGGACGCCCCCTCGAAAGGCTGATAAGTGATTTCGTTGACGAGGTAGCGGCTCCCAACAACGGCCGAGGTATGGCCCGTTGGGACAATACGGTCTGCGTCGGTGTGGCCAATCTACAGGGGGATCTGGCCCAATATATCGTGGACCGTGTTTCAACTGTCGGAGCGGATTTGGGATTGACGGTCGGTCAACCGGGCTGCGGCGCCAATATCCTGATCATCGCCACATCAGACGGGAACGCTCTGGCCACGGAGTTGGTCAAGTCCAAACCACGCGCCTTCCGTATGGGAGGGAGCAGCATGGACCGCGGCGGAGACGCGTTGGAAGACTTCCAGCGCTCAGGTGCGCCCGTGCGCTGGTGGCAGCAAGCCATGCAGGTTGACTCGAATACCGGTCAGCGAGCTCAGCGCGTGCCCGGCGAGTGTGCCAATGACTGCTCCATTCCCTACGACATGGCGCCCGTCATCAACCAGTTCGCGGCTTCTCGCCTAAACACGCAGGTCGTGGACAACATATTCCGGACCATAGTGATCATCGATATCGACAAGACTGCCGGCATCAACTCCGGCCAACTTGCCGACTATATCGCCATGGTCGCTTTCGCTCAGATCAAACCCCAAGCCGACACGCACAACTACGCTTCTATCCTGAACCTTTTCGGGGCGCCCGAAATGCAAGAGCCGGGCCTGACCGACTGGGATCAAACTTATCTCGCGGGACTTTACGCGGCTCCCAGCATGAGCAGGAATATGCGAGCCGTAAAGTCGGACATTACGAGTTCAATCGCTCGAGAACATCGAAATCTCAGAGGCGGGTCGGAAGCCAATTCCGACGACTAAAGTGATGCGTCAGGGCGTAATGATCTCTACGCCTGTGTCGTGGCCGATGATCGCAAGATCCGCCAAATCCAGAAACAGCCCATGTTCAACCACGCCGGTGATCAGTTTCAGATCGTCGGCCAGTCGGACGGGATCGTTGATGGCCTTGCAGCCGGCGTCGTAGATCAGGTTGCCGCCGTCGGTGCGGACCAGACCGCGATCCGCCTGGCGCACGCGGGCGGGCTGGCTGATGTCATGGTCGATCAGAACGTCGGCGATGCGGTTGGCCGTGGTCTTGTGTCCGAAGGCGATCACCTCGATCGGCAGGGGGAAGGTTCCCAGCACAGGCACCACCTTGGCGGCGTCGGCGATGACGATACAGCGGCTGGACGCCTCCCACACCAGTTTCTCGCGCAGCAGGGCCGCGCCGCCGCCCTTGATCAGGGCCAGACCGGGACCGACCTCGTCGGCGCCGTCTACGGTCAGGTCGATGCGGGGGGTGTCTTCCAACGTGGACAGGGGCAGGCCCAGTTCGCGCGCCAGATCGGCGGTCTTTTCCGAGGTCGGGACGCAGCGAAGGCCGGACAGATTGCGCGCCGCCAGGGCCTTGACGAACCAGGCGGCGGTGGAGCCGGTGCCCAGGCCGACAACCATGCCGGCTTCGACATAGGCGGCTGCGGCTTCGCCGGCGTTCTTCTTTTGTAGATCGCTCATTTCGACTTGGCGGCCTTGGCCGCTTCCTTCTTCGCTTTGGCCTTCTCGCGGAAGGCGGCGCCGGCGTCCGGCTTAAGGGTTTGACGGGCTCGACCGAAGGCCAGGGCGTTCTCCGGAACGTCCTCTGTGATCACCGAGCCTGAGGCGATGATTGCCCCGGCGCCGACCGAGACCGGCGCCACCAGACTGGAGTTCGAGCCGACAAAGGCGCCGGCGCCGATCTCTGTCCGGGCCTTGTTGAAGCCGTCATAGTTGCAGAAGATGGTCCCGGCTCCGATGTTGGCGGCCGCGCCAACCGCGCCGTCGCCCAGATAGGCCAGGTGATTGGCCTTGGCCCCCGCGGCCATCTTCACATTCTTCACCTCGACGAAATTGCCGACCTTGACCCCCTCGGCCAGGTCCGCGCCGGGCCGCAACCGGGCATAGGGACCGACCTCGGCGCCGGATGCGACGCGCGCGCCCTCGATGTGGCTGAAGCTGCGGATGCGTGCGCCGCCCTCGATCACCGCGCCGGGGCCGAAGACGACATAGGGTTCGATCACGGTTCCGCCGCCCACCTGGGTGTCCCAGGCGAAGTGGACGGTGTCTGGCGCGCTCATGGTCACCCCGGCGGCGAGGAAGGTCTCGCGCTGGACGCTCTGGAACAGGGCTTCGGCCTGGGCCAGTTCGGCTTGAGAATTGACGCCCATCACCGAGTCCTCGCCGGCGAAGACCGCCCGTGTCGGGTGTCCGGCCTTGCGGGCCAACTCCACCACGTCGGTCAGATAATATTCGCCCTTGGCGTTATCGTTGCGAACCTCGGCCAGCAGCGAGAAGAGCAGGGCGGCGGGGGCGGCCATGACGCCGGAGTTGCAGGCGGTGACGGCCAGAACCTCGGGCGAGGCCTCCTTGGCCTCGGTAATGGCCATCAGCGTCTCGCCGTCGATGATCAGACGACCATAGGCGCCGGGATCGCACGCCTCGAAGCCGATCACCGTGACGCCTTCACCCGCAAACACCGGTTCGATGTCGACGGCCTTCAGAAGCGGCACGTCGCCATAGGTGACGACCACCTCGCCCTCGAACCCGGCCAAAGCCTGTTCCGCAGCGCGCACGGCGTGGCCGGTGCCCAGCGGCGGATCCTGCACCGCGACGGCGGCCTCGCCGAGACGTTTCACCACATGGGCGCGCACCTCGGGCGAATGGGTTCCGACCACCACGACGATCCGCTCGCAGCCCAGTCCCTCCGCCGCATCAATGGCGTGGTCCAGCATGGCCCAGGCGCCGACGGGGTGCAGCACCTTGGGCAGAGGCGATTTCATCCGCGTGCCCTGGCCGGCGGCGAGAATGATGGCGGCGCGGGGGCGCGTCTGGCTGGTCATGAATCGTTCCGGCGTCTAGTCGTCGTTCGCCGTCTACAGCGCGCCTGCCATTCCGTCATCCTCAGGCTTGATGTGAGGAGGGCGAATCGAAACGAGAGTGACCATGACCGATCGCGACCTTGAAGGCTGGACCATCGCCTTCGACCTGGACGGCACCCTGGTCGATTCCGCGCCGGACCTGATCGGGACCCTGAACCGTTTGCTGGTCGAAGAAGGACTGCCCCCCGTGCCGATGAGCTCGGCCCAGACCCTGATCGGATCCGGCGCACGGGCGCTGCTGGTCCACGGCTTCGAGGCGGCGGGCGCCTCAGTCGAGCGGGCGAAGTCCGACGAACTGTTCGAGCGGTTCCTGGTTGATTACGCCGCCCATATCGCCGACGGGTCGCAACCATTCGAGGGCGTGGTCGAGACGCTGGAACGGCTGGCCCAGCGGGGCGCCAAAATGGTTGTAGCGACCAACAAGCGCTCCGACCTGTCCGAACTGCTGTTGGAAAAACTTGACCTGACCCGTCACTTCGCCGCCATCGTCGGGCCGGATCGAGTCAGCGCCCGCAAGCCGTCGGGCGCCCATCTTAAAGAGGCGGTCCTGAAGGCCGGCGGCGATCCCGAACGCGCCGTCATGGTGGGGGATGCCGCGCCGGACGCCGAGGCGGCCAAGGACGCATGTATGCCGTGCATTCTGGTCACCTTCGGCTTCACCCCGGTTCCGGTCGAGGACCTCGGCGGCGATGTGCTGATCGACGCGTTCGAGGATGTTGAAGAGGCGATCGATGGGATTCTGTCGGACTTCTACGTCAAGAAAGCCCTGAAATTCTGACGGACGCCGACAGGAAATCTGGCGGCTGAATGACCGCCGACGCAGTTGCGGATCGACGCTGCGATGGACAGATTGGCGCGGCCTCAATGAAAGCGCCTCCATGTTCGCTCGTTTCTTCAAGATCCCGCTCTGGCAACGCTCCGCCGCCGGCTTCATTCTGGGAATCCTCGCTGGGCTGATCCTGCGCGAACGGGCCGAGGTCTGGCTTCAGCCGATCGGCGACGTCTATCTGAACCTGATCCGTATGGTGGTGGCGCCGCTGGTGTTGTTCACCATCGCCAGTTCCATCGCCAAGCTGGGGGAGGGGGCCGGGGCGGTGCGGCTGGGCGTGCGAACCCTCGTCTGGTTCGCCATCACCTCTCTATTGGCCGTGCTGGTCGGGTTCGCCTTCGGCCACATCATCAATCCGGGCGTGGGCTTGGCCAATCTGCCGCTGGGCGAGGTCAAGGAGCGGGTGATCCCAACCCCTCTGGAAGTGTTGATCGGCGTTGTGCCGACCAATCCCTTCGCCGCACTGGCCGAGGGCAGGGTGCTGCAGATCATCTTCTTTTCGGCCTTGGTCGGGATGGCCCTGGTCGCATTGGGCGACCGGGCGCAGGGCGTGCGGCGGCTGGTGGACGAAGGGGCCGCCGTCATCTTCCGCATCACCCGCTGGGTGATCCAACTGACGCCCATCGGGGTGTTCGGTCTCATCGGCTCGGTCGTCGGCGGCTACGGCTGGGAGGCCCTGCTGCCCTTGTTGAAATTCATCGGCGCCATCTACGCCGCCTGCCTGTTCCACATCCTGGTGGTCTATTCGGGCCTGCTGAAGATCCACGGCCTGAAGGTGACCAGCTTCTTCCGCGGCGCCTTCGCGGCCCAGCAGACGGCCTTCGCCACCTCGTCGTCGCTCGGCACCCTGCCGATCACTCTACGTCAGACGGTGGAGCGGTTGGGCGTGCCCCAGGCCTACGCCGCCTTCGCCGTGCCTCTCGGCGCCAATGTGAAGATGGACGGCTGCGGCGCCATCTATCCCGCCATCGCGACCATCTTCATCGCCCAGTATTTCAAGATCGACCTGACGCTGACCCAATATATTCTGATCGGCCTGACGGCGGTTCTCGGTTCGCTGGGCACGGCAGGTGTTCCGGGCACCTCCATCGTCATGCTGACCCTGACCTTATCTACAGCCGGTCTTCCGCTCGAAGGCATCGGCTATATCGTGGCCATCGATCGCATCATCGACATGATGCGCACCGCGACCAACGTCACCGGCCAGATGCTGGTCCCGGTGCTGGTGGCCAAGGAAGAAGGCATTCTGGACGAGGGCATCTACAACGGCCACGTCGCCTGGCTGCCCGGCGATCCCGAGGCCGAGACGCCGGAAAACGTACAAGCGGCCGGAATCTGAAACGGACGCTTGCGCGGCGCGAAAGGCCGGGCTATGTCGCCGCCTCCGCAAGGCATGGATGCGTAGCTCAGCGGGAGAGCACCTCGTTCACACCGAGGGGGTCACAGGTTCAATCCCTGTCGCATCCACCATTTCTTTCTCCCCAAATTTCGCGCTGTTGGCCGGTCGATGACCGAGCGCTTAGACGCACCCGTCTTCCGCGCGGCATACAAGGGAGACCGGCCAGTTGGCTGAGATCACGGCCAAGGCGTCGCTGATTCGCGCATCTCGCAGACCTGAAGGCCGTGGGTGCATTCGCGCCGATCCAAGACCTGAGCCTCGGGTCGGGCCACGCTGACCGCCTCATCAAGGCGCGCGCCATGGACAGTGGTTCAGCCGACCTCTGCGAGAACGTCCTGAAGGTCGTGGAAGGCGGCGTTGGCGGCGGGGACGCCGCAGTAGATGGCGGACTGGAGGATGACTTCCTTGATCAGGTCCGTCGACATTCCGTGCTGTAGCGCGGCGCGGAGGTGCAACTTCAGTTCTTCCGACCGGTTCAGGGCGATCATCATGGATATGGTCATCATCCGGCGCGTCGGATGATCAATGGCCTCGCGAGTCCATATCGTGCCCCAGGCATAGCGGGTGATCAGGTCCTGGAACTCGGCGGTGACCTCGGTGGTGTTCTTGATGGAGCGGTCGACGTGGGCGTCGCCCAGCACGCTGCGGCGGGTCTTGAAGCCCAGTGCGAGGCGTTCGGCTTCATCCATGATCAGGACTCCAGATGGGCGATGACAGCGCCGGTGAAGGCGTCGGGCTGTTCGAGGTTGGACAGGTGGGCGGCGTCCAGGACGATGTGGCACGCACCGCGGATCGCATCGGCCAGGGCGCCGGTCTGGACCGGCGGGGTGGAGACGTCCAAGGCGCCGCCGATCACCAGGGTCGGGGCCTCGATGGCGGCGACAGCCTCAGTCAGATCGGCGTCGCGCAGGGCGGCGCAGCAGCCGATATAGCCTTGGGCGGGCGTGGCCATCAGAGCGGCCCGCACCGGCGTGACGACCTCTGGACGGGCGTCGATGAAGGCGGCGTTGAAGAAGCGGCTGATCGCCATGTCGGCTATACTGGCCATGCCGCCGCCGCGTACGGCGGCGATCCGCTGGCCCCAGCCGTCTGCGGAGCCGATGCGAGCGGCGGTGTTGGCCAGGATCAACCGGTCGATCCGATCTGGATAGGTGAGGGCGAAGGCCTGGGCCACGGCGCCGCCCAGCGACAGACCACAGACATGAGCCCGCGCAGCCCCAGCGGCGTCTAGTACGGCGGCCATATCCCGCACCAGGCGATCAAGGGCGTAGTCGCCCTCCGGCGCGTCCGAACGCCCGTGGCCGCGCGTGTCGAACCGGATCAAGCGCAGACGACTGGCCAGAGATTCGACCTGCGGCGCCCACATGTCGGTCGTCGAACCGATGGAGTTGGCGAGCAAAAGAACGGGGGCGTCGGCCGGACCATCCTCAGTCCACCACAGGGAGACGCCATCGTCGGTCAGGGCGGTCGGCACGTCAGCTGTCCTTCAGAACACGATCAATGAAGTCGTGCGCGACGCCGAGACGGCGGGAGGGATCGAACAGGGCGTTCAGGTCGTCGTCATTCAAGTTTGCTACGATCTCAGGCAGGGTTTTCAGCACTTCGATCAAGGGGCGGCGTTCAGCGATAGCGGTCTTGGAGGCGGCCTCGACCAAGGCGTGGGCCTCGGTCTTGCCAAGCCTGGGGGCCAGGGCCAGGGCCACGCCCTCCGCAAAGGGCAATCCCTGGGTCAGATCCAGATTGCCGCGCATCCGGGCCGTATCGACTTCCAGCCCCTCCAAGATCTCAGCCGCATGGTCGCCGGCGCCGGCGGCGAGGCGGAACAGCTCGGGCAGAACCTCCCATTCTGCGTGCCAGCCGCCAACCCCGCGCTCATGTTCCTGTGGCAGGACAGTAAGTAGGGTCGAAGCCAGGGCCGGCGCGCGGGCCGCTGCTGCGGTGAGGACGACCGTTCCGACAGGATTGCGCTTGTGCGGCATGGCGGATGAGCCCCCCTTGCCGGCGGCGGCGGGTTCGAAGGTTTCGCCGATCTCGGTCTGCATCATCAGGGCGATATCGCGGCCGATCTTGCCCAGTACGCCGATGTACAGGGCCAGGGCGGTCCCCAGATCGACGATCCGCTCGCGGCGCGTATGCCAGGGCAGGGCGGCTTCGGGCAGGCCGAGGACCTCGGCGAGGGCGGCGCTGATCCGCAGACCGTCGTCTTCGAGCGCGGCCAAGGTGCCGGCTGCACCGCCGAATTGCACTCGAGCGGCGGCGTTCACCGCCTGCGTCAGTCGTCCATCGACGTAGCGAATGCTGTCGAGCCAACCTGCGCACTTCAAGCCGAATGTGGTCGGCAGGGCGTGCTGCAACAGGGTGCGCCCCGCCATCAGCGTGTCGCGGTGGGTTTCGGTCAAGGTCGTCAGCGCCGCCGCGATCCGGGCGCGGACCGGCGTCATGGCGGTGTTCGCCTCTACGATCTGTAGCGCCAGGCCGGTGTCGATGACGTCCTGGCTGGTCGCGCCCCAGTGAACAAAACGGGCGGCGTCGGGTGAGGAGGAATACACCTTGGCCGTCAGAGCCTTGACCAGGGGAATGGCCGGATTGCCTGCGAGACGCGTCGCTCCGGCGAGTTGGCCGATGTCATACAGGTCTGGGTCGCAGGCGGCGGCGATGGCGGGAGCGGCCTCGCCGGGGATCATTCCGGCTTCGGCCTGCACCTGGGCCAGAGCGCGCTCGAACCTCAGCATGGCGTTCAGGCGATTGCGGTCGGCGAAGATCGTCTCCACCGTCGGATCCCCGAACAACTCTCCCGTCAGTGCGCTCACGCCCAGATCCCGTATCAAACGTCGAAGAAGACCGTTTCGTCGGCCCCCTGCAGGCGGATGTCCAGCCGGTAGCCGCCGGGAACGGGCGTGGCGATCAGGGTGCCGCGTCGTTCTTCGGGCACCAGGGCCAGGATCGGATCTTCGGCGTTCGAGGCGTCGTCTGCGAAATACAGACGGGTGCAGAGCCGTTTGATGACGCCGCGCGCCTGGACGCCCACAGCGATATGGGGCGCCTGCAGGCTGTTGCCGGGACCGGGCGCGCGTCCGGGCTTGACGGTGCGGAAGCGATAGACGCCGTCCTGATCGGTGGACGAACGGCCGAAGCCGATGAAGCCCTCGTCCAAAGGCAGATCGGCGCGGTCGTCCTGGGGATCGGCATAGCGGCCCGCCGCATTGGCCTGCCAGATTTCGATCATGGCGTCCGAGACCGGGGCGCCGTCAGCGTCATAGACCACGCCCCAGATCTGGATCGGTTCGCCCGTCACCTTGCCGCGAGGGGTCGTATTCGGATTGAGGACATAGTGACCGTCGGGAATCAGGTCCAGGCGGGCGCCCAGATCGCCGCCGACCTCGATCAGGTCCGCGCCGCCCTTCCACGCCAGGCCGTAGTGGAAATAGGGGCCGACGGTCTGCCAGGGGGTTTGTCCAGCCATGCTCAGGCCTCCATCGGGGTGGCGTGGCGTCCGCGCAGGACGATGTCGAAGATGTAGCCGAGGGCATGGTGGTCCTCGGTCGTCTCGATGTCGAAGCGCGAGACCAGACGCTGCACCGCCGCCTCGGGGACCGCCTGGCAGATGGGATCGATGGCGATCAGCGGATCCCCCGGGAAATACATCTGGGTCACCAGGCGCGTTGCGAAGGCCGGACCCAGTAGGGAGAAGTGAATATGTTCCGGCCGCCAGGCGTTGAAGTGGTTCTTCCACGGATAGGCGCCGGGCTTGATGGTGATGAAACGATAGCGGCCCTGATCGTCAGTGACGACATGGCCGGCGCCGGTGAAGTTCGGATCCAGCGGCGCGTTCCACTGATCGTTCTTGTGGATGTAGCGGCCGGCGGCGTTGGCCTGCCAAACCTCGACGACAGTGTTAGGCACTGGGCGGCCGTTCTCGTCCAGCACGCGACCGGAGACGATGATCCGCTGCCCCAGCGGCTCAGCCTTGTGCTGTTTGGTCAGGTCCATCACGGCAGGCCCCATCAGCTGGTCCCAGGCGCCCTGGGGGCCGGTCACCTCGGTCAGGGTGTGGGGGATGTTCACCAGCGGTTGGCGGGGAGACCGGGCGATCGTCGAACGATAGGCAGGGGACAGCGAAGCGGGATGAGCGCCTGTCTCCTCACGATGATAGGCGAACACGTCGGTCATGATCAGACCCTCTCAATGACAATGGAAACGCCCTGGCCGACGCCGACGCACATGGTGATCAGGGCCAGGCGGCCGTCGATCTTCTCCAGGGCGTGAGCCGCGGTCAGGGCCAGGCGGGCGCCGGTCATGCCCAGGGGGTGGCCCAGGGCGATGCCGCCGCCGTTCGGGTTGATCCGGCTGTCGAACGGATCGACGCCCAGTTCGCGCATGGAGGCTATGACCTGGCTGGCGAAGGCCTCGTTGAACTCGATCAGGTCGAAATCGGCCATCGTCAACTTCAGCCGATCCAGCAGCTTGCGCGTTGAATAGATGGGACCGACGCCCATGATGTCCGGTTCGACCCCGGCCGAGGCGAAGCCCAGGATGCGGGCGCGAGGGGTCAAGCCTTGCGCGGCGGCGCCGGCCTGGGAAGCGATGAACAGCGCCGCCGCGCCGTCGTTGATGCCCGAGGCGTTGCCGGCCGTGACCGTGCCGTCGGGACGGACGACCGGCTTCAGCTTGGCCAACAGCTCCAGCGAGGTTTCGCGCGGGTACTCGTCGGCGTCGAAGACGAACGGCTTGCCTTTCGCATCCTTGGCCTCGACCGCGACGATCTCTTCGGCGTGAAAGGCGCGCGCTGTAGCGGCCTTTTCCTGGCTCCACAGGCCGAAGCGATCCTGATCGTCACGGCTGATCTTGTAGCGGTCGGCGACGTTTTCGCCCGTCTCTGGCATGGAAGCCGCGCCATAGAGGGATTTCATGATCGGGTTGACGAAACGCCAGCCGACCACGGTGTCTTCGATCTGGGCGCCGCGCTGAAAGGCGGACGTCGCCTTGGCCATGACCAGCGGTGCGCGGGTCATGGACTCGACGCCGCCGGCGACGGTCAGCTCGGCTTCGCCGGTCTTGATGGCCCGAGCGGCGGCCCCGACCGCGTCTGCACCCGATGCGCACAGGCGGTTCAGGGTCACGCCCGGCACCGAGACGGGCAGGCCGGCCAGCAGGGCGGCCATGCGGGCGACGTCGCGGTTGTCCTCGCCGGCCTGGTTGGCGCAACCGTAGAAGACCTCGTCGATGGCGGCGGGATCGACGCTGTTGCGATCCATCAGCGCCTTGAGCGGCGCAGCGGCCAGATCGTCGGTGCGGACGTGAGCCAGTGAGCCGATATATTTGCCGATGGGGGTGCGGACAGCGTCGCAGATGAAGGCGTCGGTCATTGGAAGCCCCCTGTATCCAGCGTCGCCTCGGTCTTGGCGAGCACCTCTGACACCTCGACGTCCGGGGCGAGTTCCACCAGGGCCAGGCCCGAACCGTCGGGCTTCACATCGAAAACGCCGAGATCCGTGATGATCCGATTGACCACGCCCGCGCCGGTCAGGGGGAGCTTGCATCGTTTAAGCAGCTTGGACTGCCCATGCTTGTTGGCGTGATCCATGATCACCACCACACGCTTGACGCCGGCGACCAGATCCATGGCGCCGCCCATGCCCTTCAGCATCTTGCCGGGGATGGTCCAGTTGGCGATGTCGCCGTTCTCGGCGCACTCCATGGAGCCGAGGATGGTCAGATCGACATGGCCGCCGCGGATCATGGCGAAGCTGGCGGCGCTGTCGAAAAAGCTCGAGGTCGGCAGCTGCGTGATCGTCTGTTTGCCGGCGTTGATCAGGTCGGGGTCGGCTTCGCCCTCATAAGGGAAGGGCCCCATGCCCAACATGCCGTTCTCGGACTGAAGGGTGACGTGCATCCCGTCGGGGATATGGTTGGCGACCAGGGTCGGGATGCCGATGCCCAGATTGACGTAGAAGCCGTCCTGGAGCTCGAGCGCCGCACGCTGGGCCATTTGTTCGCGGGACCAGGGCATCAGGCAGTCTCCTCGGAGCGCGGCCGGGTGGTCAGTTTCTCGATCTTCTTCTCGTTGACGGTCGAGACGATGATCCGATCCACGTAGATGCCCGGCGTGTGTATGGCGTCGGCGTCTAGCGCACCGGCCTCCACCAGTTCCTCGACCTCGACCACGGTGACAGCGCCGGCGGTCGCCATGACCGGATTGAAGTTGCGGGCGGTCTTGCGGAAGACGAGATTGCCTTCCGGGTCCGCCTTCCAGGCTTTCACGATCGACAGGTCGGCCTTCAGCCAGGTCTCGCGCACATAGTCGCGGCCATCGAAACGTTCGACCGGCTTGTTGTCGGCGACGACCGTGCCGACGCCCGTCGGGGTGTAGAAGGCGGGAATGCCGGCGCCGCCGGCCCGGATACGCTCTGCCAGAGTGCCTTGGGGATTGAGTTCAAGCTCAAGCTCGCCCGAGAGATAGAGGCTTTCGAACAGCTTGTTCTCGCCCACATAGGACGAAATCATCTTCTGGATCTGGCCGTTGTCGAGCAACATCCACAGGCCGAACCCGTCGGCGCCGCAGTTGTTGGAAATGACCGTCAACTTCCTGACGCCCGCATCACGAACCGCAGGGATCAGGGATTCCGGATTGCCCGACAGACCGAAGCCGCCGGACATGATCGTCATGCCGTCGAACAGAACGCCTTCCAGCGCAGCCTCGGGCGAAGGATAGATCTTACCGGCCATCACAGCCGCTCCAGCGGCAAGCCGACATAGTTCTCCGCCAGCATGGTCTGGGCTGCATGTGAGTGGGCCAGATAGTCGATTTCCGCAGTCTGGAGGCGGCGGTCGATATCGGACGTACCCGGAAAACGATGGGTCAGGCTGGTGAACCACCAGGAAAACCGCTCGGCCTTCCACACCCGCCTCAGGGCCAGGTCCGAATAGGCGTCAAGGCGGCTGTTATCGCCACGCAGACAGGCCCCGACGAGCGCGTCAGACAGAACGGCGACGTCCGAGGCGGCCAGGTTCAATCCCTTGGCGCCGGTGGGCGGAACGATGTGGGCCGCGTCGCCGGCGAGGAAGAGGCGCCCCCAACGCATGGGTTCGGCGACGAAGCTACGCAGCGGCGCGATCGATTTTTCCGTCGAAGGCGCACGGGTCAGCGCCTGGGCGTCCTGGCCAAGCCGTATCGCCAACTCGTCGTAGAACCGGTCATCGCTCCAGTCCTCAACACGGTCAGTCAGAGGACATTGGACATAGTAGCGGCTGCGGGTCGGCGAGCGCATGCTGGCCAGGGCGAAGCCTCTGGCGTGGTTGGCGTAGATGAGTTCGTGATCGACCGGCGGCGCGTCCGCGATGATGCCGAGCCAGCCGAACGGATAGACCTTCTCGAAGGTTCGCAGCACCGATGGCGGAATGGAGTTGCGGCTGACGCCGTGATACCCGTCGCAGCCCGCGACATAGTCGCATCGCAGCTCATGGTCTTGCCCGTCCGAACGCCAGCGAACGATGGGGTGATCCGTATCGAGGTCGTTCAGGCTGACGTCCTCTGCGTCGAACACGATCTGGACGTCCCGTTCCTCGGCGGCGTCGAAGAGATCCTTCATCACCTCCTGCTGGCCATACACCGTCACCGTCCGGCCGCCGGTGCATTCGGCGAAGTCGATCCGGAACGACTGGCCGTCGCGCGACAGCCGCGTACCGCCATGCACGAGACCTTCGCGCCGCAGGCGTTGATCGAGGCCGAGTTCCGCCAGCATATCGACGGTCACCTGTTCGAGAACTCCCGCCCTGACCCGAGCCTCGACGTAGGAACGGTCCCGACGTTCAAGGACCAGGCAATCGACGCCGGCACGACGAAGCTTGTGGGCGAGCAGCAGGCCCGCCGGGCCCGCTCCAATAATCGCGACTTGTGTGCGCAAAAGAATTCCTTTCGTTTCCAGAGCGGCGCCTCGAGGCGCTCTTGGTCGGACGATTTCATCGTGAAGGGCTATTCCCTCGACGCTTCAGTGACCGCCGAACCCCGCCGTCGAGGCAGGTGTTCGTTTGGGGATATCTGTACTGATGTGTACGCTATTGAAAACGACCTGACTAGGGCATATATGCATAATTCCGTTTATACCGGAACGGTGTCGAACTACTTCCTCTCCAAGCCCCCCCCTCGGCTCGGCGCATAAAAGGATGCCCCCCATGACTTCATCACTGGCGCCCTACACGGCGTTCGACGGACAGTTTATCGACGGCGCCTGGCGCAAGGGGCGCTCCGGCAAGGTCAAGGCCGACGACAATCCCTACAATGGCGAGATGGTGGCCGAGATCGCGCTAGCGGACGCGCAGGATCTCGATGACGCCTACGCCGCCGCCTATCGGGCTCAGAAGATCTGGAGCAAGGCGCTGCACAATGAACGCAGCGAACTGTTCCACCGGGTGCTGAAGATCATCGACGCGCGAAAGGACGAGATCATCGGCTGGATCGTGCGCGAGACCGGCAGCACCCTTCTCAAGGCGACCATAGAATGGGGATCGGTTCGCGGCGGGGTGCTCGAGGCGATCAACCTGCCGTCGCGGGTGCGGGGGCGCATCATGCCCATCGACGTGCCCGGCAAACAGAGCTTTGTGTTTCGTGAGCCGCTGGGCGTCGTCGGCGTCATCAGCCCGTGGAACTTCCCCTTCCATCTGTCCCACCGGTCAGTCGCCCCGGCGCTCGCCATGGGCAACGCCGTTGTCTTGAAGCCGGCCGAGGACACCCCGATCACGGGCGGTCTGCTGATCGCCAAGATCTACGAAGAGGCGGGCCTTGCGCCCGGTCTGCTGAACGTCATCGTCGGCGACACGAGCGATATCGGGGATGCCTTCACCCTGAACCCGATTCCCAAACTCATCTCGTTCACCGGCTCGACTCGCGTCGGCCAGCGCATTGCCGAACTGGCTGCTACGGGTGTTCGCCTCAAGCATGTCGGGCTGGAACTGGGCGGCAATGCTCCGTTCGTGGTGCTGGATGATGCGGATCTGGACCAGGCTGTTCGCGCCGCCGTGTTCGCTCGCTTCCTGCACAATGGCCAGATTTGCATGAGCACCAACCGCATCATCGTCGACGCCAGCCTCTATGACGAGTTCGTCGAGCGTTTCGTGGCAAGGGTGAAGGGGCTGAAGGTTGGAGATCCTGCGGATCCTTCGACCCATATCGGTCCGCTGACCACGGCCAAACAGACGGCGGCGGCGTGGCGGAGCATCGAGATGGCGCGCGAGGCCGGCCTTACACAGCGGCTGGGCGGGGACGGGGAGCGGCAGATCGTACCGCCGCACGTGTTCATCGACGTGCCGAATGACAGCGCCTTCGCCCAGTCGGAACAGTTCGCGCCTATCGCGCCGATCATCAAGGCGTCCAACGAGGCCGAGGCCCTCGCATTTGCGAACGCCGTGGACTTCGGCCTGTCCAGCGCCGTCTTCACCCAGGACACCGCACGAGGCCTGCGGTTCGCGCGTCAGGTCGAGGCCGGCATGACGCACGTCAACGACATCTCGATCCAAGACAGCCCCTACAACATGTTCGGGGGCGAGAAAAACAGCGGGATCGGTCGTTTCAATGGTGATTGGATCATCGACGAATTGACCACGGACCACTGGATCACCGTTCAGGAGACGCCCAGGGATTACCCCTTCTAAACAGGCATTTGTCTAGTTGATCTTCTCCAAAGGGCCCGGGCGCAACCCGGGCCCTTCTCTTTGTCTGAAATGTCAAAAATCCCAATTTTCCGGATATAACGGAAAATCGCTTGACTAAAGACGGCTTCGAGTCCGATCCTTCTTCAAGTTTGACGAGGCGGCGGTCCACGCCTCCCGGCACCTGGAGAGGAAAACCCATGAATGCGACGACGGCGCGCGCCCTTGCGGCGTGCATGATTACGGCTGGCCTGAGCCTGCCGGCCAACAACGCCAGCGCCGAGGCCCTGCCTGCTTCCGCAATCCCGGCGCTCGTCGGGCCGCCCAATGGCATCAACCTGGGCAGCACCAGCTTCTACGACGGCTTCTCGACGCTGAGGCCCGGCGTTACCGCCCTGGCTTATCTGCGGTACGAGGCCAATGACGCCATGAAGAATGCGGATGGCGACGACAACCCCGGCTTCGACGACCCTCAGATCGATACGACGACCGTAAACTTCCAACTGTCGTACGTCTCACGGTTCAAGGTGGCCGGCGGCGCGCTCGGTTTCGACGTCCTTATGCCGTTCACGAACATTGACGCCAGTTTCGGACCTGCTGGAGGACAGCTCGTCGATAACGGCCTGGGGATCGGCGACCTGACGTTCGGGCCTTTCATCCAGTTCGCCCCCTTGATCCGTCAGGGGCGCCCTGTGGCCTCGGCGCGTATCGCCTTGGATGTCCTCGCGCCGACGGGAGATGTCGATGAAAGCCGCGATCTGAACCAGGGTTCGGGCGCGTGGTCGATCAACCCCTATGTGGCTTGGACCTTACTGCCGGCGCCGGGTTGGGAAGTGTCCGGCCGGACGCAGTACCTCTACGCCTTCGAAACCGACAAGATTCCGAATCCGCCCTCCATTCCAGGTTTCACCTTTGAGGATGGCCAGGGTGGGCAACTGATCTGGACCAGCTTCACGGTGTCCAAAGAAGTCTCGCGCGGCCTTTCGCTCGGGCTGAACGGCTACGCCTTGCAGCAACTCAACGAGGACCAGATCAACGGGATCGACATCCCCGACACCAAGCGCCAGGCGCTCTACGTCGGCCCTGGGCTGCATTTCGACCGGCTGCCCGCCGGCATGGTCAATCTGAACCTCTATTTCCCGGTGCATGTCGAGAACATGTCGTCAGGCCCTCGCTTCAACGCCCAGTTCATTCGCCCCTTTTGACCTAAGCCGGAGCTCCAGCCATGCATTCCGCCGCCTATATGCCGGATGATGTGAACGGGGGATCCCTTTCCCGTCGCGCTCCCGGCGTCCTTCTCGCCCTTCTGGCCTGTCTACCGATCGCCGGCACCTTGCTGGTCGCCCAGATTCTTCCCCAGATGGAAGCCGCCTTTCCCCACACGCCGAATGTGCGTCTCCTGGTGTCGGTGGCCCTGACTGCGCCCGCGTTGGCGATTGCTCTGTCGTCGTGGATCGCCGGTTGGCTGGCGGACCGCGTGGGGCGCCGCCGTCTGTTGATGGGGGCCTTGGTCGCCTACGCCATCCTTGGCCTGACGCCCTTCGTCCTGAACGATCTCGGCCACATCATCCTCGCCCGCGCCGGCATGGGCGTAGCCGAGGGCTTCATCATGACCTGCTCGACCGCCCTGATCGGAGACCTTTACACAGGACGCGCTCGCGAAGGTCTTCTGTCGCTTCAAACCGCCATCGCCTCGATGGCGGCTGTGATCTTCGCTGTGATCGGCGGGCTGCTGGGCGAGACCGGCTGGCGGGCTCCCTTTGCTGTTTACGGCATCGCCCTGGTCTTCCTGCCGCTCGTGTTCCTGATGGTTCCGGCAGGCCAGGCTGTCGGGCGGCAAGCGCAAGGGCTGATCGCCAAGACGCGTTTCCCGATCACAGCCCTTTCGCTGATCTGTCTGACGACCCTGTTGTTCTCGTTCGGCTTCTACGTCGCCCAGATTCAGCTGCCCTATCTGGTCAACGGCGTCGGCGTGCTCTCGCCCGGCGCGGTAGGCGCGACTTCGGCCATCGCCAATACGGCGGTCGTTCTCGGGACCCTGACCTTCGTCGTACTTCGGCGACTGCCGCTCGCCGTGGTCGGCGGTCTTTGCTTCGTCTTCCTCGCGGCCGGACTGGGTCTGTCGGCGGCCGCCCGGTCCTATCCCCTGTTGTGCGCGGGGTTGGCCCTGGCCAGTTTTGGCGGAGGGATCGGCCTGCCGACCTTCCTGAACGCCGCAATGGAGCGTCTCGAGCTGGCGCAGCGCGGCGTAGGTACGGGCCTTTGGCAAACGAGCTTCTGGACGGGGCAGTTCCTCAGCCCCGTGCTCATGGTGCCCCTGACGGTGATGGCAGGCGGGCTGACCAGCGCGGTCTTCCTGGTGGCTGTCGCCTGCGTGGCGCTGACGATCCTGGTTCCCTTGGCTGTCAGGTTGGGCGTCAAGGCGATCTGAGCCGCAATACTTACGGTTAGGGCCCCGCGCGGAAACGCGCGGGGCCTATTCTTTTTTCCGCCCTGGGGTTGCGGACTGGGACAGGCCCGCCCTATCCAAAGGGTCTTCAAAAGGGAGAGATCGTGGCGACTGCGGACCGCGTGCTGGCCGTGCTTGGCCTGTTCACACTCGAAGAACCGGAGTGGACGGTCGACGACGCCATGCGCCGCCTTGGAATGGCGAGCAGCAGCACGGCCTATGAGTATTTCCGAAGCCTGGTGGACGCTGGGCTTCTAACCGCCACACGCAGCGGCATCTACACGGTCGGACCCGCCGTCATCGCCCTCGACCGAGTCACGCGCCGGCATGATCGGCTGGTGGCGGCCGCAACAGGCTCGCTATCTCAGGTCGTCGAGGGCCTGCACTCACGGACGACCGCCCTGGTGTGCCGTAGCTATCGGATGCAGGTGATGTGCGTGGACCAGTTCTGTGCTGCGCCGGGCGATCTTGCGATCAGCTACGAGCGAGGCCGGCCGATGCCGCTCTATCGGGGGGCGGCCTCCAAGGCGATTCTCACCCATCTTGCGCCGCGAATGGTCAAAAAGCTCTGGAAGGCGGACGCAGCCGAGATTTCGGCGGCGGGACTGGGCGACGACTGGGACTCGTTCAAGGTGAACCTGCGCCGGATGCGCAAGGCGCCCGCCCTCGTGACCCGTGGCGAACTCGACCCCGGCCTGGTCGGGATCTCGGCTGCGGTCTTCGACGAGGACGGGGTCGTGGGCAGTCTCGGGATCGTGGCGCGCGCCGAAGACCTGCCGTCGGAGGAGACAGAGGTTATCGAGCGGATCGGCGCCCAGGCCCTGGCCGTCAGCGAAACCCTGCGGGCTCAGGCGGCGGCGGGAAGCCGGTCTGAACCAGAGGCGGACGACGTCGACTGAGGCCATAGGCCCTCAAGCCGCCGGACAAAATGCTCCGCCTGTTCCGGCGTGAACGCCCCCAGGACGTATCGATCAGGACGAACCAGGAACAGCCGACCTTCCGGAGAGTCCAGTCCACGCGCCAGGCCGGAGGCCGCGTCATCGACCATCACCACCCCATCGTCCGTCTCTACGGGAGGCGTACGTGTCACCAGGACGCGGCGGGCGGCGAAACGGTCGAATGCGGTCGAAGTAAGCGCCGTCCGGACCGCGTCCGTAGATCCGAAGCCGAGCAAGGCGAAACCGTCTCCAAGCACGTCGTCGAGCAGCTGATCCCCATTGATGGTTCGGACCATCGGCTGTGGCGACAGGCGGCCGACGGAGGTGCGTCGTGTCGTCCGTCCATCGTCCAGCAGCAGCCCCTCGGCGAAGCGTGGAGCCGGCTTGTACTTCATCTGAGCGAAGTAATCGCGGGCCGCAGGCCACAGGTTGAGAAGCCTGAAGCCGCTCTGGGTCAGGAAGCCGTTCAGGGCCGATGAAGGAGCCATGATCCGACCCATCCGCAGCGCGAGGTCGATCATGGCCCGCACATGATCCCGCCGTTCCAACTCATAGGTCGCCAGCAATGAAATCGGCAGGGTTCCGCGAACCGCGTGGGCGAGCTTCCAGGCCAGGTTATGAGCGTCGCGCAGACCGCTGTTCATGCCCTGACCGGCGAAAGGCGGTGTCAGATGGCAGGCGTCGCCGGCCAGGAAGACGCGCCCGAGCGACCAGCGCGCAGCGAGGCGAGCATGGAAGCCATAGACGCATTTTCTGACGATGCGACTGGACCCGGCCGCGCCATGGGACGCCAGCAGGGTTTCCACGACCGCGTCGTCGGTCATGGTCTCGGCGGTCTCGTGGGGGAGGAGCTTGAACTCGAACCGCCGGGTGTGATGCGGTCCGGGAAGAGCGACGCAGGGGCGGCGGGTGTCGCAGAACACCATGGTGTCGGGACTGGTGGAGGGGGAGTTCTCCAGATCGACGATCAACCAGCGCTCATGGAAGCTGTCGCCGTCTATGCTCAGGTTCATGAGGCGACGCACCGTGCTGCTTGCCCCATCGGCGCCGACGACGAACCGCGCCTTGAAGGCGCGCTCCTGGCCATCGCTGTCGCAGGCGGTGGCCTCAACGACGCCATCCTCTTCAGCAAGGGCGGTAAGAGTCCAGCCGAACAGTGTCTCGATCCGCGAATGGCGGGTCAGACAGTCTCGCAGCGTCGCTTCCAGCAGGGGCTGACGAAAGGCGTTGCGGCGCGGATAGCCGTAGGGCGTCGTCGTGGGTTCGACTTTCAGGAACCGAGAGCCCTTGGAGGTCAAATATTCCGAGCCATAGCCGCGGACGATGTCCGGCAAGACCGCATCTATGACGCCGGCGGACTGAAGGGTGCGAAGGGACTCGTCGTCGATCGAAACCGCGCGGGGTTCCTGCACGGTCGTCCCGTTGCGCTCGATGAGCAGGGCGTCAACGCCATAGCGTCCCAGCAGATTTGCGAGGGTCAATCCGGTCGGCCCTCCGCCGACGATCAGGACGTCATAGATTTTCGCCGGGTTGGAAGCGGAGGCTGTCATCTCACGCCTCTTGCACGACAGCGTGGCGCAACAGGCCCACGCCGGGGATATCGACCTCGACCACATCTCCCGGCGCCATCCAGACCGGAGGCTGGCGCTTGGCCCCAACGCCGCCCGGGGTTCCGCTGACGATGACGTCGCCTGCGGAGAGCGGCGTGAAAGCCGAGACATAGGCGATGATGCGGGCGACGGGGAACAGCATCTCCGACGTCGGCTGGGATTGCATGACGGCCCCGTTGAGGCGGGTTGTCACGCTCAGGGACTGGGGATCGGGGATCTCGTCGGCCGTCACAAGCCAGGGACCGAAGCCGCCTGTGCCGGGGAAGGTCTTGCCGGGGGTGAACTGTTGGGTGTGCCACTGCCAGTCGCGCACCGAGGCGTCCATGTAGCAAGCATAGCCGGCGACATGTCGGAGCGCGTCTTCCTCGGCGATCGCTCGACCGCCAAGGCCGATGACCACGGCCAGCTCTCCCTCATAGTCCAACTGGGTCGAGACCGTGGGGCGGACGAGCGGCTGATCATGTCCGATCTGACTGTCGGCAAACCGGGTGAAGATCGAGGGATGCCCCGTCTTGGCGCGTCCGGTCTCCTGGCGATGGCTTTCGTAGTTATGGCCCACGCAGAGGATCTTCGCCGGGTTCGGAATGACCGGCGCCCAGTGGAACTGATCTTTGGTCAGCAGTTCGGCTTGCGGCAGAGCGTTTCGCACGGCCTCATAGCCGTTGTCGGCGAGCATGGCCTTGAGGTCGGAGTAGCGCTCCGCCAGAACAGCGCCTGCATCGCGCACTCCGTCACCTTCGACAACGCCCCAACTGGCGCGCTCGTTCGTGACAAAACTAGCCAGTTTCATCGGTTTATTCCTGTCTGTTGAAGAGGCGGCGTCTAGCTGCGCAGAATGCCTTGGCCCCAGAAGTTCAAAGTCCGTTCTTCGTGCAGCCACCGGCCCACGGGGCGGTCATGCGACACGACTTCAAGCTCGGCGGAAAGCTCGAGCCAGTTTCCGTCCGGGTCATTGATGAAGAAGAACAGATTGTTGCCTGGGCCATGACGCCCCGGCCCCCAGGTCATCTTGATCCGTTCTTCGGCCAGATGGTCGCCCCAGTCACGGATGGCGTTCCAGTCCCGCGTCTCATAACAGTGGTGATCGAAGCGCGCGCGCGGCGCCTTGAAGACCGCGAAACTATGGTGCTCCTCGCTGCAACGCAGGAAGGAGGTCCGAACGCCGCCTCGTTCATCAACCACGTCGTCAGACAGGGTGAAGCCGAGAACCTCGGTGAAGAAACGCGCGATCTGCTCCGGCTGCTCACTGGCGATGACGACATGCTGAAGGCGCGCGGGAGGAAGGGGAGAGGCGACTTCTTGAAGGGCGTCTGACGCGACCGCCGGCCTCAGCAGGCCGAATTTGTATTGGTTGCCGTCCGGGTCGGAAACCTGGACCGCATCTTCGAAGAAGACGTCTTCCCCATCGCTGGACGTCACGTCTGCTAGGGCCAGTCGCGAACGCAGGCGCGACAGGGCCTCCGCGTCGGGAAGAGCGAAACCTGCACAGGCCAACGAGTTGCCAGGGCCGTTCACAAAGCGAACACGACGATCGGCGGCATAACCGATCACGCCTTCTGGGCCCGTCTCGATCCGATAGCCCAAGGCGCGACGGTAGAAGTCGGCCAGCCCCTCGGGATCGGGCGTATTCAGGACGATATGGTGCAGGGTTGCGGTTAGGCAGGAATCCGGGCGTGCCGAACGAATTGTCATGGCTTCCTCCGCTCGTGTTCAATCACGAGTGCTGCAATATTCCTAAAATACCGGAATATTGCTGTCAAACGCCAATCGATCTATGCGGCGTTTTCCAGAGCGGCGGTCCAGGCGCGCCAGTCTCCGCCATTCTGCAATGGCGGCGGCGCGGCTCGGGAAACGGGGCCTGTTCGTTCCACATGGTCCACGGCGGCGGACGCCGCAGCGAGAAGATCGACGAGGTCGGTAGGTGCGCCTATTCGGGTCCGCGATCCTAATGAGGCGAGTTGGGCGCAACGAACCGTCAGGCGGATATATCGACGACGAGCCGTCGTAGGCCTGTCGGATCTCAGCACAGCGCCCAGATCGTCCAGCACGGACCGATACAACAGCCGCACCCGGGCCGCCGGGGTGGCAGGCGCAATCAGCAAAAAGGCCAACCAGGCCGCCGCGACGCCCAGGATGATCGCCAGCGCCTGCGCGAGGCTCTCCGAGGCGGTCGTTCCGATGTGCGCCAGGGGTTGAGCCACAAGCAGGAAGCACATGTTGTAATCTATCGCGGCCTTGGCCGTCGCCGGACGAGCCATGGCGTAGGCTCCGAGCGCGAGAAATGGCGTGAGTCCGGCGATCAGCGCCAAATCGCCCTGAAGGCGGGGCTGAAGCCAGAGGCAATAGATCACCCCGCAGGCCGCGCCGACCACGGAGCCCCGCAGCACCTGCGCCGTCGCCGCTTGAGCATTGTCGTGGGCTGAGAAGAGGGTGACGAAGATGGCGGCGGACATGACCATGGCGGGACCGTGACTCCAGCCTGTGGCCAGCCAGATTCCGGCGACGACGGCGAGCGCCAGAACGGCGCGCCCGGCCGCCTGCAGAACATCGCGCCAGGCGATCGCCTCTATGCCCCATAATCCATGACGCCGGCTGGCGATGGAACGGTCGAACGCCGCCAGTCCGCGCACCAGGTCGCGTCGCGCGACGTCGATTCGGCGGTCGGGGGTCGTGGGACCGGCGTCGCCGACAGGCGCACAACGCACCGCGCGATCCAGATTGTCCGCCTGTTCGCGAAGCGCAGCGCTGGTCGCCAGGCTGGGTGGCGCTCGCCAACCCGCCAGCCGCGCCTCGGCCGAGACCGTCAGGCCGGCCGCCAAGACGTGCCGGGCCCATCGGGCGCGGTTGGCCCAGCGAATCGAACCGGCTCCGGCCTGATCCGCCAATCCGCCTATCATCCCGACATCCGTCAGGATCCGCATGTCCGCCCGGTTCGGACGCCGGGTCGCATCAAGGTCGTCGGCCGCCTGCTCAAGTACGAGCCTCGCAAAGCGCTGGAGCGCTATACGCAAGGGATCGCGTTGGCTGGGCTTGAGGAAAAGACCGCTGACGAGCGTGGAGCAGACGACGCCGATCACCGTGCAGGCCACGCGCCCCAGGGCGAGCGCATCCTGATGGACCGGATCGGCCCATCCCGCCATGGCGACGATGCAAGCCGTATAGCCCGCCAGAAGCAGGCCATAGGTCTTGAAATGTCTGAGCGCCATTGCGCTGGCGATGCAGAGACTGAGCCATGCCGCAATCCCGACCATCAGCGTCCAGGCCTGGGCGCCGAGGTTCATCAACAGCAACCAGCCCGCTGCCGCGCCCAGGGCGGTGCCCGCCAGACGAACGGCGCATCGTTCCAGCAGCAGGTCTCGGGTCGGCTGGGCGACCAACCACACCGTCATCGCCGCCCAGTAGGGGTGAGAGATTCCCAACCCGGTCGCCGCGACCAGCGCAATCAGGGCCGCCCCAGTCGAATAGGCGGCGAACAGCGACGCCTGGGGATCGATCAGGTTTGGCAGGCCTGGACGGCCTTCAGCGCCGCTCTGCTTCCAGGCGCGCTTGAGGCCGCCCGTCATGGTCAGGCCGAAGGACCGGCGTCGAGCCAATTGCCGTGCAGGCTCATGCGAAGCCGGACCGGCAATTTCACGCGAGCGACCGGGCCGTCCGCGACCTTCAACGCGTCGAGGATGACCAGTTCAGTCGTGTGGGTCAGCAAATGGTTCACGAGGACCAGCACATAGCCGTCCCCTTCCGCCGCATCCTGTGATCGCGGAACGAAGGTGGGCTCCTGGAAACATTCGGCGTCTCCTGGGAACCAGGTTTCGAACCCGCCGCCCTGTGTGTCGACGTGCGCCAACTGGTTGAAGAACTGGAACGGCCATGGGCCTAAGGCCTCATGCTGGAAGGGGAGGGTGGGATCCAGTGCGAGGACGAAGGCGTGACGATAGGCCTGCCCGGCATAGCGGGGATCGCAGCGGGGGAACTCGCAAGGCTGAGCGAACAGGGTTGAGGGCACGGCCTCATCGCTCTCGGCGGCCAGGTCGATTGTCCAGCGCGTCAGTTCGGACCGCAGCGATTGTGGATCGGGGACGGATCCATCGGCTTCGGGGAAGAAGGTGAAGACATTGCCGCTGGCGCTCGGCATGTCGAGGATGAGCTTGCCGTCGGCCTCGAAGGCGTTGAGCACGTGCGCCTGGAAGCAGTTCGCCCCTCTGAACCAGCGAACACCCTGGGCGTCGGACGTGCGCGAGAGCACGCCGAACTGATAGTCCAGGTTCGGTTGCCATTCGAAATGCCGCCCGCCGCGAGCCATGCGATCCGCGTCCGCCGTCATCGGCAGAACCGGGAAAATGATCCAGTTGTCGGTCACCGCGAAGTCGTGGACCATCCCCGCATAGGGCGCCTCGAGCCATATCTCGCGCAGCTTTTTACCGGCGGCGTCGAACTCGTAATAGACGATGTCGCGGGTTCCCAGCCCCTTGGCCTCGTAACCCATGGCGCACAGCGCGCCGGAACGGCTGTCGATCTTTGGGTGGGCCGTGAAGGGCGTTCGGCCGATCTGGCCTTCAAAATCCCATTCGCCCATGGTTTCGAGCGTCTCGGGATCGACCAGATAAGGAAGGCTGTCCTCCTTCAGCGCCAGCAAGCGGCCGGCGAAAGGCACGATATTGGTGTTGGCCGTGCTGGGGCTCAGCTCGCGCACGCTCTCATCGTCCGTAAACGGATTGCGGTAGAGACCGAAGAGCGACTTCCGCGCGGCGCGTTGGGCGGCCAGACGGTCAGTCATGACATAGCGACGCTGGAGATCGACATGGCCTCCGGCGAACCGGAAGGCCGTGACCGCCCCGTCGCCATTGAAGAAGATGTCGTCGCCCAGCATCGGCGGGTAGGCCGGGTCAGGCGCAACCTGATAGAAGGCGCCGTTCAACTCGTTAGGAATCTGGCCGACCACCTCGAGGTCGAACACTTCACCCTCGAATCTTGAGGGCGTGTAGAGTGGGCCGGTGAAATCGGGGGTATGGGGGAAAGGGGTCGTCATTTTTGAGCCTTTCAAAACCGTACAGAATAGTACTGTAATAAGGTCGGCGGCGTCAAGAGTCGGCCATGGGAGGCGCGTTTGAGGGTCAGGACCGAAACCAAGAGACTTTCGATCATCGAGATCGCGGGTCAGATGTTTATGGCGAACGGATTTGCTGCTGTGTCGATGGCCCAGATCGCGGCGGCCGTCGGCGGATCGAAAGCGACGCTGTACGGCTATTTCTCGACCAAGGAGGATCTCTTCGCCGCCTTCGTCGTGGAACTGGGCAAAGACCATTTCGCCGATCTTCTGGAGGGGCTGAAAACCGAGGGCAAGCCGCTCGACCGCCTGATCAGCCTCGGGGAGCGCTATCTCAAACTCGCCCTGGCGCCGGACATCCAACGGATCAACAGGATGGTCGTCGCAGAGGCTGAACGCCTGCCGCACATCGGCAAGCTGTTCTTCGATAACGGCCCCGGACGCGTGATTGATGTGATCAAGACCCATATCGGCGCGCTCCAGCTTCCCAAAGGCGCCTTCTCGGACGATGCAGAGGCGGCGAACGTCCTGAAAGCCCTTCTGGACGCCGGCCTTCAAGAGCCGACGCAATGGTGCGTCGCCGCCACGCCTACATCCGACGAGCGACGTGCGGCGGCCGAGAAGGCTGCGCAGCGGTTTCTCCAACTGGCTCGCGCCGATCTCGGTGCGTCCTCGACGTAGTGGACGGCGGCCGACATTTGCCGCGAGCGTGTGATCGCTAGGAGGCGAACGAGATATCAAAGGCGGCGGCGTGACGTGTCGGCGAGACGTCGGGTGCGTGAATCAGGAGCGCCCCATCGGTCTGCTGGAACTCCAGTTTCCTCGGATATCCGAGCATCCTTACGCGTCGCACAGGTTGCGTCTCGTAGCCGGCGGCGCGACCAAGCGACTTGATCGCCACCGTGCCCTGGGGCTCTCCCAGAGTGATGGCGTAAAGGGATTGCCCCCGTGTCGTAAAGCGAATGTCCGCCGCCGTGTAATCGGCCTTTTCCTGAAATGCGCCGGCAGCGGTCTCGGTGGGGCCTTCCCCGAAGACGCGCCATGGTCGCGTGCCGTGGATGGCCTCCGCATTGACCTGCATCCAGGCCGCCAGGTCAGCCAGCAGGGCCTGCGATTCAGGCGGCAACGACCCGTCGGGATACATGACCACGTTCAGGAGCAGATTGCCGTTCTTGCTGACGATATCGGCCAACATGCGGATGACGTCGGGGCCGGTCTTGTAGTTGTCGCCCTCGGCGTAGAACCAGTCGCCGTTAGAGGTGTCAGTCTGCCATGGCAGATCGTTGATTCCGTTCAGGACGCCGCGCTCGACGTCCTGCACACAAGCCTGGCGGTCAAACTCGCCTGAACCCAGATCCTTGCAATTATAGACCGCTTCCAGGCGACCGTTGCGCGCCATGCTGCTGTTATAGAAATGGGCGACCAGAGCGCGCCCGACCTCTCCGAACGGAAGGCCGCCGTCCGAGTAAAGAAGATCGGGCTGGTACGAATCGATGAGGTCCCGAATGCGGGCGAACCAGAGCCTGTGGAACTGCGGATCGCGCGTGTACCAGCTGTCTGCCGTTCCCCGATAAGGTTCATTGTGCTCGGGGTGATAGAGGTCGCTGAACTGGGGATCGGCGCCGTCGTAGGGCACGCCCAGCTTGGGCCAGAACTGATCATATTGGTGGCTGGGGCGCCACCAGTTGTGACTGGCCCCAAGGTGTTCGGACACACCGAAGCGCAGACCGCGGCGCCGCGCAGCATCGCGCCAGGCGCCGACAATGTCGCGACGAGGCCCCATCGCGACGGCGTTCCATTTGTGATGTCGCGAATTCCAGAGATCGAAATTGTCGTGGTGAACGCCCATGCTGACGAAATATTTGGCGCCCGCCGCAGCATACATATCCATCAGCGCATCCGGATCGAAGCGCTCCGCCTTCCAAAGGGGGATGATGTCCTTGTAGCCCTTCGCCGACGGGTGCCCATAGGTTTCCAGGTGATGAGCGTAATGCGGATGGCCCGGGACATACATCCAGCGCGCATACCAATCGCCTCGACCCGGGACGGCCTGCGGCCCCCAATGCGCCCAGATCCCGAGCTTGGCGTCCCTGAACCAGTCCGGCGTCCGATAGGCCTTCAGCGAAGCCGCTGAGTCGCTGAAGGGGCCGGACGCGATATCGACGCGCGCCGCCGTGCTGGCGGGCGCCGCCTGGGCGGCCTTCGCGGCGAAGGCGACGGCAAGCGGCGCTCCGAGCAGGTTCCTCTTGCTGAACATCACCATGGCCGTCCTCCTGCGTGCCGACGCTTGTCGATCATCCCGATTTCTTGGCGGCCTGACCCGTCGTTCGTGCGTCGAACGAGTGCCGACGACGTTGCCACGACGGGGCGCCGCATTTACAGTGTTAGCGCTATCAAAAGACGGGTCAACTGTCTGGGCGAAAGGGAAGGCGTCGTGTGCTCCATCGCCGATAGGTTCACGAAACGCCGTGCCGACATGTTGATGGCGCGCAGGAGGAGAAGCGGAATGAAGGCCCTAATGATCAGCATGGCCGCCATGCTTGCGGCGGTCGCTGGCGTGGCGAATGCGCAGGACGCCGTTGATCGGCCGCCCCAGGCCGCGCCCCCTGGCCGCCTGTTCGTCGGAGCCAACTATCAGCCGGTCGATCGGACGTCTGCGGAAGTTCACCAGGACATCGCCTTCATGCGTCGCGCCGGGTTCAACGTCGTCCGAATGGGAGATCTGGCCTGGGACTATTTTGAACCCACGGAGGGCAGGTTCGATTTCGTCCGTTTCGATGCGGTCATGGACGAAATGCAGGCCAACGGCATTCGCGTGATCCTGGATATTCCGGGCCAACCCGCCCCGATCTGGCTGCACCATCGCTATCCGGGCGTTGATCTGGTCGACCAGGACGGCGTGCGCCTCAATCCGGCTGAACGATATATGGACAATATCTCGGACCCGGATTACCGGCGGCTGCTGCACCGGATGGCCGATACGCTGACCCGCCGGTACGCCGACCACCCGGCCGTGATTGCGGTGGGCTACAATAATGAGATCGGCAACGGTTTCATGTCCTACTCGGCGGCGGACCGCGACCGGTTCGTCGCCTGGCTGAAGACCCGCTACGGCGATATCGAGACCTTGAACCGCGCCTGGGCGACCCAGCGCTGGTCGCGCCGGATCGGCTCCTGGGACGAGGTCGATCTCCCCTACGGCGACGGTCCCGGCCCGTTCGAACGTTATTTGGATCTGCGACGCTTCTGGTCCGAAGAGACCATTGATGTCCTGACTGAGCTGGACGCGGTGCGGCAGGCCAATATGCCGGACACGCCCGCTCTGTCGAACCTTTGGCCCGGCTCCGGTCGCAAGGGTTTCGACTATTTCTCGAGCTATCGGCGATACACCGACCACGGCGCGTTCGGCTACTACGCCGGAGATGCGATCGGCGGCGCCTATGAGACCATGCAGATGCGCGGCGCGCTGGAGACGCCGGTCTGGTTCAATGAATTCCAGGCAGGCGGCGGCGGCTATTACGGCACGCGAGGCCGCTCGCGCATGTGGGCCTATTTCGGTCTGCTGAACGGCGGGCAGGGCTTCCTGGCCTGGACCTTCAACACCCACAGGGGTGGGGAGGAACAGGCCCTGTTCGGCCTGATCGATCACGACAATACGCCGTCCTGGAAGCTGGACGAATGGGGACAGATCGCGTCCGAGTTCAGTCGCCTTGAAAAGCTAGGCTTCCCCCGCAAGCTCTCGCCCAAGGTAGCCTTCGCCTATTCGTTCGAAGCGGAGGTGGCCTCGGACCCGCATTCACGCACCAATACGGTGCGCCAATATTTCACGACGCCCTATATGGATCAGCAGCGAAACGCCTTCGCGCCGATCTATAACGACAATATCGACGCCGCCGTTATCGACGTCGCCCATGAGGATCTGAGCCCCTACAAGCTGGTCGTGGTTCCGGCCCTCTATCTGATGAGCGACGCCGCCGCATCCAACATCCGCGCCTATGTGGAGAACGGCGGGACCGTGATCATGACGGCCTTCTCCGCAAAGGTGGACGAGACCAATCAGTGGTTCGATACGCCGCTGCCGGGGCGGTTGGGCGACGTGTTCGGCCTGCGCACGAAGGAGTTCTATCGGGCGTCCTTCCCGCTGAAGGGCGACATCGGGGGGCAGGCGTTCACCTCGACCATCGACTTCTACGAGGTGCTGGAACCCACTACGGCGACCGCCATAGGCCACATCGGCAATGTGGACGGCGCGCCGCCCTCCGCGACCGTCAACACCTACGGCAAGGGCCGGGCCATCTATGTGGCCATGCCGGCGCAACCGTCTGTGATGACGCCGCTGTACCGCAGTCTTTACGCCGAGTTGGGCATTGATCGCGGGCCGATCACGCCCGAGGGCGTCTATGCTCGCGTCGTCGAGGGACGCACCCTCTATGTCAATACGACGGGCGAACCCAAGGATGTCGCCTATGACGCGCAAGGCCGAGGCTTGCTGTCGAACAGCCGCGTTGCCGACACCCTGCGGCTGAAGCCTTGGGGCGTCGAGGTCGTGGAATAACGGAAAGCCGCGCGGTCATTCCGTCGGAGGCGATTGTGGACGGCCGGAACCGCAAAGTTCCGGCCGTCGCGACCGAGTCGGAGCGGCTGTCCCTGACTATCAGACGTCCGCCACTTCGCGGCCGGGGGGCACATTGACCCCCATCGACTTCAGGTAGCCGCGAATGTTGCGTGCAGCCTGGCGAATGCGCTGTTCGTTCTCGACCAGGGCGATGCGGACGAAACCCTCGCCGTTTTCGCCGTAACCGACCCCCGCCGCGACCGCGACCTTGGCGTGGGTCAATAGTTGCTTCGAGAACTCGAGGCTGCCCAGATGGGCCAGCGCCGGGGGCAGGGGCGCCCAGGCGAACATCGAGGCGGCGGGCTTGGGGATGTCCCAGCCGGCGCGGGCGAAACTGTCGACCAGGACGTCGCGGCGACGGTGATACAGGGCCCGGTTCTGATCGACGATATCCTGCGGCCCGTTCAGGGCGGCGACGGCGGCCGCCTGGATCGGCGTATAGGCGCCATAATCGAGATAGGACTTCACCCGCGCCATGGCTGCGATCAGCTTGCGATTGCCCACAGCGAAGCCGATGCGCCAACCGGCCATGCTGTAGGTCTTGCTAAGCGAGGTGAATTCGATCGCCACGTCCTTGGCGCCCGGCACCTGCAGGATCGAGACCGTCGGTTTGCCGTCGTAATAGAGCTCGGAATAGGCCAGGTCGCTGATGATCCACAGGTCGTTGGCCTTGGCGAAGGCGACGACCCGCTCATAGAAGGCCAGATCGACCGTCTCCGCCGTCGGGTTCGACGGATAGTTCATCACCAGGATCTTGGGGCGCGGCACAGTGTAGGCCATGGCCCGCTCGAGGCTCTCGAAATAGCGCTCGTCCGGCGTGGTCGGTACGCTGCGGATCGCGGCGCCGGCGATGATGAAGCCGAAGGTGTGGATCGGATAGGACGGGTTGGGCGCAAGAACGACGTCGCCCGGCTCGGTGATGGCGGTCGCCAGGCTGGCCAGGCCTTCCTTGGAGCCCATGGTGACGATCACCTCGGTCTCGGGATCCAGGTCCACGCCGAAGCGGCGGCCATAATAGTTGGCCTGGGCGCGGCGCAGGCCGGGGATGCCCTTGGAGGCCGAATAGCCGTGGGCGTCGGGCTTGCGCGCCACTTCGCACAGCTTGTCGATCACGTGGGGCGGGGGCGGCAGGTCGGGGTTGCCCATGCCGAGGTCGATGACGTCCTCGCCGGCCTGACGGGCGGCGGCTCGCATGGCGTTGGTCTCCGCGATCACATACGGAGGCAGGCGCTTCATGCGATAGAATTCTTCGGACATCTCGATCTTCATGGGTGGAGGATTACGGGGCGCCAGCGATGCCACCGATGCGCGCTTCGCGAAACAGAAAGATGACCTCAGAAGCCGTTTTCTCGCTGAAACATGTGTCCGCACCCTCGATACGCCCACCCGAAGCAAGAAGCTTGCGAAGCTGAGGTTCGTCAGGGTTCGAACGCGCGCGGTTCCTCGGCGATCCCGCTGGGCGGCCTCAGGTTCAACGAAGCGCTGCGTCGCCGCCGCACATAGTCCGCCAAGCCGCGCACCTCGGCCTCGACGACGCCGTCGCGCTCCATCAGGCGACGCACGATGGGATCAGCGAGCATCTCTTCTAGGGTCAGGTCGTAAGCCGCCATGTTGCGTCTCCGGCTCTTGGTTTCTCCCCCATTAAGGACATGGGAAGACTGGCCGCGGGCGCCAGCGCCGCAAGCCTGTGTCGTAGAAATTTCATCGCCCAGCCTCAGGCGCCGCACCTGTAATCCGAAGGCAGAGCGAATTGCTGATTGCGTCGCGCGCGCCAGACCGCCACCCTTGCCCCAACGACAGACTCCACGAGGACGCCCATGGCCCGCAAGCCCAACTACAGTTTCGAACGTCAGGAACGTGAGCGCGCGGCGGCCATAAAGGCGGCGGAAAAGGCGGCCGCCAAGGCTGAACGCAAGGCGGCGGACGCTGCGGAAAAGGCGCCGCCCGCCGAGGATTGAGGCTCCGCTGCAAAATCTATTCGTGTTTTCGTTGTTCGGGCGGCCGCAAAGCTCTATTCTTGCACGATGACACGCTGGACCCCCGAAAGCTGGAGAACCAAGACCGCCCTGCATATGCCGGCGGACTATCCGGATCCCAACGCCCTGGCCCTGGTCGAGGATGAACTGCGCGCCCTGCCGCCGCTCGTCTTCGCCGGCGAGGCTCGACGCCTGACGTCGAAACTGTCCCAGGTGGAGCGGGGCGAGGCCTTCCTGCTTCAGGGCGGCGACTGCGCCGAGAGCTTCAAGGAGTTCTCGACCGACAATATCCGCGACACCTTCCGCCTGATCCTGCAGATGGCGGTTGTCCTGACCTTCGCCGGGCGCAAGCCGGTCGTGAAGGTGGGCCGGATCGCCGGCCAGTTCGCCAAGCCGCGCTCTTCGCCGCTCGAAGAGATCGACGGCGTCGAACTGCCCAGCTATCGCGGCGACATCATCAACGGCATGGGGTTCACGCCGCAAGAGCGCGCGCCCGATCCTCAGCGCCTGATCCGCGCCTATAATCAATCGGCCTCGACCCTGAACCTGCTGCGGGCCTTCGCCGGCGGCGGTTATGCCGACCTCTACAACATCCACCGCTGGACCCTGGGCTTTGCGGGCGACAACGCCGCCGGCGCCCAGTACCGCGAACTGGCCGACAAGATCACCGAGGCCCTGGCCTTCATGGAGGCCGTCGGGGTCACGCCCGAGACCCATCCGGACCTGAGCCGGGTCGAGGTCTTCACCAGCCACGAAGCCCTGCTGCTGAACGTCGAGAGCGCCCTGACGCGGCTGGACGGAGGGTCGGGCGAATGGTTCGACACCTCGGCCCACATGCTGTGGATCGGCGAGCGCACCCGCCAACTGGACGGCGCCCATGTCGAGTTCATGAAGGGGATCAAGAACCCCATCGGCGTGAAGTGCGGACCGACCATGACGGCCGACGATCTGCTGCCGCTGATCGACGCCTTGAACCCGGACAATGTCTCGGGCCGCCTGACCCTGATCGGACGCTTCGGGCACGACAAGGTCGGCGAGCGCCTGCCCAAGCTGATGCGCGAAGTGAGCGCCTCGGGCCGCAAGGTGATCTGGTCTATCGACCCGATGCACGGCAATACGCTGAAGGCCGGCAACGGCTACAAGACCCGGCCGTTCGACCGGATCCTGGGCGAGGTACGAACCTTCATCGACGTGGCCGAATCCGAGGGAGTCCACCCCGGCGGCGTCCACCTGGAGATGACCGGTCAGAACGTCACCGAGTGCATCGGCGGGGCCCAGGCCGTGACCGAGGACGACCTGTCCAACCGCTATCACACCCACTGCGACCCGCGCCTGAACGCCGACCAGGCGCTGGAGCTGGCCTTCCTGGTGGCGGAACGGTTGAAGTCGGGCCGGATCAGCCGCTCGGAAGCCGCCTGATCGACGGGAACAACGGGGCGACGAGGCCGATGGTCGCGTTCGCCTCGTCCCGGTCCGGCGTCTCGTCGTCGATTCCGACGCCGTTCATATCGTTGCGCGTGGCCTGAACCACGATCCCGTCCGGTCGCGACAGCACCGTCACGCCCCGGAAATGCAGGCCGTAGTTCGCCTCGGGCTGGGGCGCGAGCCAGGCGATCTGACCGCGCACGGGCATCAGTTCCTTGTCTTCGAACAGGGCTTTTGCGCCATAGCCGGTGCAGTTGATCACGATCTTCTCGGGCAGGGTGGTCAGGTCCGCCGGCGTGTTGAAGGTGCGGGTCTCGATCCGCCCGCCCTGGCTCAGAAACTCAGTCTCCAACCGATGCGCCAGCTCAGCGACGTTGAACTGCATGGCGCTGACCATCCGGGTTTCCCTGACCGGAAAGGGCGAGGCCGAGGCGGGGAAGGGGATGGATCGCGGCGCCAGCCCGTCCAGCCTGTATTCGGCGAAGCGGATCGGTTTTACGCCGGGTGCGGTGCGGATCGGTGGCGGTTCGGCCGTACGGGGCAGGTCCGCTGCGCCAGACAGGATATAGCGGTCGCTGAACACGACCGGATCGCCCTCAGTCCCCAGATAGGTTTGGTGGGTCGCGTAGGTCTCGCGCGCCATCTGCTCCCACAAGGCCGGGAATTCAGCCCCGATACGGTCGGCGTCGGCGATGCGGCTGTCCGGCGTCCAACTGCCGGTCGCGCGCATCGACCGCGTGAAGGCGGCGCGGTCGCGGGCATAGATGGTCACCCGCGCCCCCATCCGCTGAAGCTGAAGCGCCGAGGTCAGGCCCAGAGCGCCGCTGCCGATCACGGCGATGACAGGAGGCCCTCCCGCGAGTCCGGCCAGAGCCATGGCCTTGCGCGCCGCAATAGCGCTGGAGCCCCAGGACAGGGACCAGCCGCTGCCGCCGTGGCCATAGTTGTGCACCACCTTGGTCGCGCCGACCGTTTCCACGTCCAGGCGGGGGCCTGTGGGGCGGAAGGGGCGGGTGCAGACGGTGATGCGGATGATCCGCTCGGGCTCCATCAGGATCGGCGCGATCCGCCGTGGTGCGAATCCTGTCGCGGGCAAGACGGCCGGTGTCGAGGCGCAGCCTGCGATGGTTCCCGCCAGACCCGTCAACACGGCGCGACGGCTGGAGCGAGAGACGACGGACATGAGCGGCTCCGGGAGATACGAACTGCGACGCTAGCCGGACCTCGCGCCGCCCGAAAGCGCTCCCCGATCACATTCGACTTGTGGCGATGAAAGCGGCGCCGCAGATACGGCCCGAAACGGTCACGGCTCGGACAAGTATGCTCCGTCTGATCAGCGACCAACCAAAGGGAAGGCTTTCGGGCGAGAACCCGGAAGTGACGAACATGGACAAGCCAGCGCACCAAGACGAAAAGCCCGGCCGGGTCGCCTATCAGGGCGCGCCGGGGGCGTTCAGCCATGAGGCCTGCGCGGTCCTGCGGCCTTGGGATACGGCCGTGCCGTTCGAGACGTTTGCGGCGGCTCTGGACGCTTTGAAGAGCGGTGATTGCGACTGCGCCCTGATCCCGGTCGAAAACTCCTCCATCGGGGTGGTCGAGCCGGCGGCGACCCTGGTGCGCGAGTCCGGGCTGACCGTCGTCGCCGAGGCCTGGCGGCCGATCCGTCATGCGCTGATGGGGCTGGACGGTGCGCGGATCGCCGATCTGAAGCAGGTGCTCAGCCACCCCATCGCCCTGGCCCAGTGCGAGCAGACGCTGAAGGGCCTGAAGCTGAACGTGGTCGAGCATTTCGACACCGCCGGCGCCGCCCGCGACGTCGCCGAGGCGGGCGATCCGACCCAGGCCGCCATAGCGCCGATGGGGGCTGCGGAAGTCTATGGCCTGTCGATCCTGCGCAACGATCTTCAGGATTCCAGCGACAACCGGACGCGTTTCGTCCTGTTGTCGGCCTGAGGGGACTTGACGACGCACGGTCTTTGCGTGCTTTAAGGCCCCACGGATCGCAATCGATCCGCATAACCGGACCCGGACCCATGTCCCGCCAGCGCGTTCTTTCTGTTTCCTTCGACCGTTCGCGCACGGTTTCCGGTCTCTATTTCGGCTACGGCTTTTACGGCTTTCGATACGCCGGCTGAGGCGTCGGGCGCTCTTCGTCCCTGACTGTCTCGCCGGCGACCGCTCTGGACCAGAGCGGCTGTCCGCCCCTGCACATCGAAATCCCCCCTTTGCCGAAAGCCTAATCCCATGCCCAATTCCAACGTCCAGAAAGTGTGGCCTGACGTGGTCGAACTGACCCCCGAACAACAGGCCCTGGCCGCTCTGCGCGCCGAGATCGACGCCATCGACGATCAGATCCTGGCCCTGTTCGAACAACGTCTCGCCGTCGCCGCCACTGTCGGCCGCGCCAAGGACGCTCCCACCGGCCCCCACACCAAGCTGCGCCCCGACCGCGAACAGACCGTACTGTCGCGGATGTTGTCCAAGGCCCAGCCCGAGAACGCCGAAGCGGTCGAGCACCTCTGGCGTGAAATCATCGGCTGGGGCTTGGCGCGCCAGGGCCGGCTCCAGGTCCAGGTCTGGGCCCCCATCGAACCGACCCGGGCCTATGACGGCGCCCGGCTGCGTTTCGGCGCCGCCGCCGACATCAAGATGGTGCGCGACCCGCAAAAGGCCCTGGCCTTCGCCGCCGAGGGTCACGGGGTCGCCGTCCTGGCCATCAACACCGAAGACGCCTGGTGGATGGGCCTGCGTCGCGAATGGTCGATGCTGAGCGTGTTCGACGGTTACGGCGGCGAGACGCCGACATCTCTGGCCGTGGGCAAGATCGACCCGCCGGCCCTGCCGAGGGGCCGCCGCGTCGTCGTCACCGCCGGCGGTGATGCGGGCGACGGCGGCGGCGCGCGTCGCTGGGGCCTGAACACCCACCACGGCTGGACCATCGCCCTGACCGAGGCGGAACTGACCCCCGGCGAGGCGGAAGGCTGCGTCGGCGCGATCGGCTGACCGCGCCGACTGATGCGGCTCAGGAGGCGTGAGCCTTCTGGGCCTTGGTCAGTTCGATCATCCCCTGGGCGGCGCCCATCTCCGGCACGATCTCTTTCGTGCGGTCGGAGATGGCTTCGAACTGGGCCGCCACCTGCTCCGGCGCATCCTCGCCCATGATGTGGACGCCCTCGGTCAAGGTGACATAGGCCCGTTCGAACCCGCCGGCGCCCGCCGCCAGAATACAGCGGCTGGGCGCGTCACGGCTCAACAGATACAGCAGGCCCGGCGTCACCAGTTCCGGCGCCAGCGCCTCCAGCGGCAAGGCTGCGCCCAGGTCTTCCGTCATGCGCGTATGGGCGGTCGGGGCCAGGCAGTTGACGCGGATGTCGTTCTTGCCCCCCTCGATCGCCAAGGTCTGCATCAGGCCCACCAGGGCCATCTTGGCCGCGCCATAGTTCGACTGGCCGAAATTGCCGTACAGACCCGAGGACGAGGTGGTCATGACGATGCGGCCATAGTTCTGGCTGCGCATGATCTCCCACACCGCCTTGGTGCAGTTGACCGCGCCCATCAGATGGACGTCCAGAACGAAGCGGAAGTCCTCCAGCTCCATCTTGGCGAAAGAGCGGTCGCGCAACACCCCGGCGTTGTTCACCAGCAGGTCGACCCGGCCCCATTTCGCCCTCGCGGCCTCGACCATGGCCTGAACAGCGGCGAAGTCGGTCACCGAGGCCGCATTTGCCATGGCCTCGCCGCCGGCCGCCTCGATCTCGGCCACGACGGCCTCGGCGGCGGTGGCGGAACCGCCGGAACCGTCGCGGGCGCCGCCCAGATCATTGACCACCACCTTGGCCCCGCGCGCCGCCAGAGCCAGGGCGTGCTCCCGCCCCAAACCGCCGCCCGCGCCGGTTACGATCGCCACCTGACCGTCAAACCTAATCGTCATCTCGTCGTCTCCACCCAAGGACTGAGGCGTTCGGCCCTAGGGCCTGCCCCTTGATCCGGTTTTGACGATGCCAGCCGCGGCGCACAAGTCCGGGCTGCTCAGCCCGCGCGGTTCTTGACCAGATCCTCAACGACGGACGGATCGGCCAAGGTCGAAGTATCGCCCAGCGCCCCGATCTCGTTCTCGGCGATCTTGCGCAGGATACGGCGCATGATCTTGCCCGACCGCGTCTTGGGCAGGCCGGGGGCCCACTGGATCACGTCGGGCGCGGCGATAGGACCGATCTCGCGACGGACATGGGCGCCCAGGGCCTTGCGCAGGTCCTCGGTCGCCTCGACCCCCTTGTTCAGGGTGACGTAGGCGTAGATGCCCTGGCCCTTGATATCGTGGGGATAGCCGACCACGGCCGCCTCGGCGACGTCGTCGTGCAGCACTAGGGCGCTCTCGATCTCGGCCGTGCCCATCCGGTGGCCTGAGACATTGATCACGTCGTCAACCCGGCCGGTGATCCAGTAATAGCCGTCCGCGTCCCGGCGACAGCCGTCGCCAGTGAAGTACCGGCCCGGATAGGTCGAGAAATAGGTCTCAAAGAAACGCTGGTCGTCGCCATAGACGGTGCGCATCTGACCCGGCCAGCTGTCGGTGATGCACAGATTGCCCGAGACGGCGCCGACCAGCTCCTGGCCCTCTGCATCGACGATCTGAAGTTCGACGCCGGGCAGGGGCAGGGTGGCGGATCCAGGCTTCAGGTCGGTGGCGCCGGGCAGGGGGGTGATCAGATGCCCGCCCGTCTCGGTCTGCCACCAGGTGTCCACGATGGGGCAGCGGCTATCGCCGACCACCTCATGGTACCAGCGCCAGGCCTCCGGATTGATCGGTTCGCCGACCGTGCCGAGCACCCGCAAGGACTTGCGCGACGTCGCCTTCACCGGCGCATCGCCTTCGCGCATCAGGGCGCGCAGGGCGGTGGGGGCGGTGTAGAAGACCTCGACCTTGTGCTTGTCCACCACCTGCCAGAACCGGCTGGCGTCGGGATAGTTGGGCACGCCTTCGAACATCAGGGTGGTCGCCGCATTCGCCAGCGGCCCATAGACCAGATACGAGTGGCCCGTGACCCAGCCCACGTCGGCGGTGCACCAGAAGACCTCGCCCGGGCGGTAGTCGAACGTCAGCTCATGGGTCCAGGCGGCCCAGAACAGATAGCCGCCGGTCGTGTGAAGAACGCCTTTCGGCTTTCCAGTGGAACCTGAGGTGTAGAGGATAAACAACGGATCTTCCGCATTCATCGGCTCAGGGGGGCAGTCGGTCGAGGCCTTGGCCGCCGCGACGGCGTAGTCCACGTCGCGCCCCTCGATCATCGGCACATTGGCGCCGGTGCGGCGGATGACCAGGACGGTGTCGACCTTCACCTTCTCCAGAGCCGCGTCGACATTGGCCTTCAACGGCACGACCTTACCGCCGCGCAGGCCTTCGTCGGCGGTGATGACCAGGGTGGAGCCGCAGTCCTCGATCCGGCCGCACAGGCTGTCGGGCGAAAAACCGCCGAAGACCACGGAATGGACCGCCCCGATGCGGGCGCAAGCCAGAATGGCGTAGGCGGCCTCGGGAATCATGGGCAGATAGATGGTGACCCGGTCGCCCTTCTTGGCTCCGTGGGATTTCAGCACATTGGCCATGCGGCACACTTCGTCGTGCAGACGGCCGTAGGTGATGTGCTGGCTGTCCGACGGGTCATCGCCCTCCCAGATGATCGCGGTCTCGTCCTGGCGATGGGGCAGGTGCCGGTCGATGCAGTTGGCGGCCACGTTCAGGACGCCGTCCTCGAACCAGCGGATGCGGAAGTCTTCCTTCTTGAAGGAGACGTCCTTGATCTTGGTCGGCGCCTTGATCCAGTCGAGGCGTTTCGCCTGTTCTGACCAGAAGGCTTCGGGCGTCTCGCGCGCCGCGATCCGCGCCGCCTCATAGGCTCGCCGGTCCATATGGGCCTTGGCGGCGAAGTCTGCGGGAACGGGGTAGAGGTCTGAATCGGGCACGCGAGACGTCTCCAGCATCGTTAGAATCCGTATTTGGCGAACAGGATCAGTCTGGTCATGTCGCCGCTCGCGCCGGATTCAATTTCGCGATCAGCGAACATCAGTTCGGCGCCCACATCAAACGCCGTAACGGGCGACCAGATCAAGTTGGCGTGGATGCTCTGGGCCGAGCGGTTGACGGCCAGGCCGGTGACAGTCGTGTCATTGTCCACCTTCTGCGCCGACCAGATCAGGCTGGAACGCCAGCCGGGCGCCCAGATGTGGCGATAGGCGGCGAAGCCGGCGACGACGCCGATCGCGTCCAGTTCGCCCGAGGCGTCCAGCACCGCGTCGTTGGAGAAGTTCAGCCCGACATAACGGCCGATGCCTTCGCCACCCGTCACCATCAGACGGACATCGTCCTTGGCCCCGACCTTGATCTTGGTCGAAGCGGACAGGCCCCAGCCGGTGGCGGTGGAATCGATGTTCGTCGCCGGGTTCTGGTATTTCAGCTGGCGCAGCAAGCCGGCGAACTGCAGATCGCCCCACGGCCGCGCCATGGCGTAGCGAGCGGTGAAATCCGGCAAGCTGCTGTCGTCCGCGATGATCCGCGTTCCGCCGCTAAATGGCGTTACGGTCGTCTCGGGATTTTCCACGGAGACCGAGAAGGGGCCGCGCGTGTAACGCACCTGGACCTGGCGGGCGAAGACCGTGCCCTCGGCCGCACCGATGAAGTCGGCGGATTCGGGCAGGACGGCGGTGTTCTGGAAATTGGTCCATTCCTGGCCGATCAGCCAGTTGTCGATGGTGACGAAGGCGCGGCGCAGGGCCGGATTGGCGGGACTGGTCGTGCGCTGGTCCGCTGTGCCGGGCAGGGTCTGGAAATCCATCTCCAGCCGTGTGCCGACCTTGTGGCCGCCGACCAGTCCATCGGTCGTCAGCCAGAACCGGGTCTGGCGCGCGTTGAAGTCGGTCGCCGTGTCCTCGTCCGCGCCGCCGATGGGAATAGAGCCGGGAATGTGGAATTCGCGCAGGGCGTCGCCGTTGACGGGATCCCCCCCGGAATAGCTGGAGGCCGAGGCGTCGACCTTGATGAAGCCGCCGAACTTCACCGTATGGTCGCCGATGCGGAAACCGTCGCTGGGCGCGGTGGCCTGCTGAACCGGCGCCGGTGGGGCAGGGCGGGTCTCCAGCCGGATGATGTCCTGCTGCTGCGCCGCCTGCTGGGTGCGGGCGGCGACGACTTCGGACTTGAGGGCGTTCAACTCGGCTTCGAGCTGAGCGATTCGGGCTTCGAGGGCGGCCTGGGCGTCTTGCGCCGAGGCGGCGCCGGGGGCCAGAAGCAGGGCCGCAACCGCGCATCCTGCCGCCAGGCTGGATTTGATCATCATGGTACCTCCCGCGCTCGTCTGATGCGAGCGTCCGGGTGAACCTTTTCCCCAAGGGGCGTATGCGGCCATTAGCCATTCGTCTAGTTTCGACGAAAGTCGAACCGCGCCATGCTGCCGCCGACGTGGCCGTAAAGCATGCCGCGCAAGGGAAGGACGTCACATGGACCGTATCGTCGTCGCCGACGATCACCCGCTGTTTCGCGCCGCTCTGCGATCTGCGGTGGACAAGGCTGCTCCGGGCGCTGTCATCGATGAATGCGCCAGCCTGGCCGAGGCCCGGGTCGCTCTGGGAGCGGCGTCGGCCGATCTGCTGCTGCTGGATCTGAAACTGTCAGACAGCGAAGGAATGGCCGGCCTCGCCGCCATCCGCGCCGAACATCCGACCGTGCCGGTCGCTGTGGTCTCAGCCAGCGAGGAGGGCTCGGTCGTCCGACGTGTGCTTGCGCTAGGCGCGGCGGGCTTCATCCCCAAGTCGGCCAGCCTGCCGCAGATGGTCGAGGCCATCACCGCTATCCTGGCCGGCGACGGCTGGGCCCCGGAGACGCCGGAAAGCGACGCCGACGACGACCTGGCGGTGCGGGTCGCCAGTCTTACGCCGTCACAGCTGCGGATTCTGGAAGGCCTGAAGGCCGGGCGGCTGAACAAGCAGATCGCCTTCGATCTCGGGGTGTCCGAGGCCACGATCAAGGCGCACCTGACCAGCGTTTTCCGCAAACTGGGCGTCCACAACCGCACCCAGGCGGTAATCCTGGCGAACCAGCTCGATCCGGCCTAGCTCGACAGAAAGGCCTTCAACGCCGCCGGCTTGATCGGCTTGGGCAGCAGGACGGCCCCTGCCGCATTGGCCTTTTCGTTCAGACCATCGCGGGTGTCAGCGGTGACCAGCGCGATCCTGCGCACGCCGCGCGGCCTCAAGCTGTCGATCACCGCAAATCCGTCGGCCCCGTCGCCCAAGTGCAGGTCCACTACGGCGGCGTCGAACGGCCCCTGCGCCTCCAGCGCCGCATCCACTCCGGACACCAGCGTCGGTCGGGCGCCCCATCGCGTCAGCAGGGCGTCGAGGGCTTCCAGGATCACCGGCTCATTGTCCACGCACAACACACGGAGCCCCGCCAGAGGCAGTCGCACCTCATAGGGCGGGGCGACCTCGACGACCGGATCAGCGACGCCGCGCGGTACGGTGATGCGGAAAATCGAACCGCGTCCGACGCGCGAGTTCAGCTCCAGCGGATGGTCCAGCAGGCTGGACAGACGCCGCACAATGGCCAGGCCGAGACCGGCGCCGGGTTCATCGACCGGGGCGCCGGGCAGGCGCACGAACTCGCCGAAGACGGTTTCCTGGTCCGCGTCGGGAATGCCGCGTCCAGTGTCGCACACCAGCAGACGCACCGTCTCGCCCTGCCGACGCGCGCCCACCAGCACCCGGCCTGCATCCGTGTATCGGATGGCGTTGGCGATCAGGTTCTGCAGCATGGACCGCAGCAAGTCGCGGTCGGACCTCACCCACAGGCCGCTGGGCACGAGGGTCAGGGCCAGACCCTTGGCCTCGGCCACCGGGGCGTATTCGCGCCTCAACTCGTCGAACAGACCGTCCATCGGCAGACGCGTGACCGCCGCCTTGACCCCGCCGGCCTCCAGCTTGGACAGGTTCAACAGGGCGGTCAGCAGGCGGTGGGCGCTGTCGATGGCACGGTCAGCGTTGACGGCCAGGGTGCGACTGGTCGGTTCTGCGTCCGGACCAGACACCGCCGGTTCCTCCTTCAGGGCAGCGATGAACAGACGGGCGGCGTGCAGCGGCTGCAACAGATCGTGGCTTGCGGCGGCCAGGAAACGGGTCTTGGACGCCGTCGCATCCTCCGCCACCCGCCGGGCCTCCTCCAGTCGGGCCGTGCGGTCCACGACCCGCGCCTCCAGCCTCTCATTGGCCTCTTCCAACTGGCTGGCCGCCCGCCGCAGGGCGGTGATGTCCGTATAGCTGGTGACATAGCCGCCGCCGGGAATAGGGGCGCCGGAAGAGCGCAGCACACGCCCGTCCGGCTGGAGCCGTTCGTGATCATGCGGAATACGCCGGCTCAGCGCCTCCAGCCGTCGCTCGACCCAGGCGTCGATATCGTCCGGGCTCTCGCCGCGCTCGGCGTTCAGCCGATAGATGCTGGCGATGGGCAGGCCGACGTGAACAAAGCCAACCGGCAGATCGAACATGGACACATATATTCGATTCCAGGCTGTTACGCGTAGATCTTCATCCACCACGATCACCCCCTGATCGATATTGTCCAGGGTGGTCTGCAACAGGTCGCGGCTGAACTGAACGGCCTGGGACGCCTCGTCGAGCATTCGCACCACATCCTCGGGCGCGCGACCGCCGCCCGCCAGCGCCGCCGCGATCACCCGCCGCGCCGAGGCCGCGCCGATAGCGCCGGCCAGCATCCGCTCCGCCGCCCGCGCCAGGCCGGCGTCGGCCGGATCGGCGTCACGCAGTCGGATGTCGGTCTCTGCGCTCCAGGCGGTGAAGGCCCGCTCGGCCCGCTCGTCGCCGATGAAGCGGGCGACCAGGGCGCGCAGATCGCCGACCGAGGCGCCGGACGGCGACGGCTTGGTCTCAAGCCAGTCCGGCCCCAGCCGATCGACGAAGGCTCGCGCCTGCACCCTGTCGATCAGCCTGGGCTGGGCAAACCGCGAGACTCCGACATAGGCGGCCAGGTTCAGCCCCAGACTGACGAACACGCCCAGGGCCAGCGGATCCTTGACCCCCAGCATCACATGCGGATGCCAGGGCGCGCCGGGCGCCAGCTGGGGCAGAGCCAGCATGACGATCCAGACCGCGATCCCGACCATCATACCCGCCAGCGCTCCGTGGGCATGGCCGCCGCGCCACAGCACAGCTCCGAACAGGGCCGGCGCGAGCTGCGCCATGGCCGCAAACGACACCAGCCCCATGGCCGCCAGCCCGCGCGACTGATCGGTCGCCTGATAATAGAGCCACGCCAGCAGAAGCACGGCGACAATGGCCCCGCGCCGCACCTGTAGAATGACGCCCGACATATCCGAGGCGTCACCCCTCATCCGCCAGCGGTCTCGCGCCAGGAAGGGCAGGATCAGGCTGTTGGACACCATGGCCGACAGGGCCACCGCCTCGACGATGACCATAGCCGTCGCGGCGGAAAACCCGCCGACGAAGACGACGGCGGTCAGCAGGGCTTCGCCCCGCCCGAACGGCAGGCCAAGAACCAGCAGATCGGGATTGGTCGACGGCGCGAACAGGGCGCCCGCCGCCACCAGCGGCAAGACCGCCAGACTGGTCAGCACCAGATAGGCCGGGAAGATCCAGCGCGCACGCCGTACATGGCTGGGGTCTGCGCCCTCGACGAAGGCCACATGGAACTGACGTGGCAGGCAGAAGATGGCCAGGGTCGCGATCAGGGTGATAGCCATGAACCGGGGCGTCAGCTCTGGCGGGGCGGCGAGAGCGCCCAAGCCTTCCAGGCCTCGCGCCGGAGACCCGTCCTGCACCAGAAGGACCAGCGCAAAGACCGCCACCAGCAGAAGGGCGCCCAGCTTGACCAGGGATTCCAGACCTATGGCCTGGATCAGACCCCGGTTGTGTTCGGTCAGGTCCGGACGCCGCGCCCCGAACAGGATGGCGAAGCCTGCCAGAACCCCGGCCAGAACCAGGACTGTCAGCCCCTCCGATCCCGCCACCGGCGTCCCCGCCGTCAGCAGCGCCCCGGCCATCGACAGGGATTTCAGCTGAAGCGCGATATAGGGCAGGGACCCCAGAATGGCGACCAGGGTGACGGCCGCGCCGAGCGTCTGGCTCTTGCCGTAGCGGGAGGCGACGAAGTCGGCCATCGAGCCGACATTCTCGCGCCGTGCGGCGGCGGCGATCCGACGCCACAGCGGAAACAGGACCGTCAGGCCCAGCACCGGCCCGATATAGATGGGCAGATACTCCCACCCGTCCCGCGCCGCCGTGCCGACCGCGCCGTAATAGGTCCAAGAAGTACAGTAGATGGCCAGCGACAGGGCATAGACCGACGGTCCCAGCCCGCGTCCGCGCGCCCGCGTCGCCGGTCGTTCCTGATGCCAGGCCACGGCGAAAAGAACCGCCATATAGGCGACCACCAGGCCGAGGATCATCAGGCTGAACATGGCGGCATCTGAACCGGGCAGGGGAGATTTAACAAGTGAAAGGCGGGCCGCCTTGCGACGCCCCGCCCCTCATTCACACCCGAAAGCAGGATCAGGCGTTTAGATCGACGTCCTTGCCTTCCTTGACCAGCAGGAAGCCCAGCACGACCGTCGCCAAGGCCACGATGATCGGATACCAGAGGCCGGAGTAGATATTCCCCGTCGCCGCCACGATGGCGAAGGCCGTGGTCGGCAGGAAGCCGCCGAACCAGCCGTTGCCGATATGATAGGGCAGGGACATGGAGGTGTAGCGGATATTGGTCGGGAACATCTCGACCAGGGCCGCCGCGATCGGTCCGTAGACCATGGTCACATAGAAGCCGAGGATGAACAGGATCAGCACCACCATCGGCTTGTTGACCAGGGCGCTGTCCGCCTTGGCCGGATAGCCGGCGGCGGTCAGGGCGGCGCTCATATCCTTGTCCCAGGCCTTCTTCTCGACCGCGAAGTCCGCCGGGGCCATGGCGTCGCCGCGGAAGCTCTGGACGACCGCCTGATCACCGATCCGCACCTCGGCCACCGTGCCTGCGGGCGCCTCGATATTGGTATAGGTGACGCCGGCCTTGGCCAGGTGCGACTTGGCCACGTCGCAGGACTGGTTGAACACCGTCTTGCCGATGGGGTCGAATTGGACGTTGCAGTCCGCCGGATCGGCATAGACCACGACCGGCGCCGAGGCGGCGGCGGCGGCCAGGCGCGGATTGGCGGCCTGGGTCAGGGCGTTGAACAGCGGGAAATAGGTGAGGGCGGCGATCAGGCACCCGGCCAGGATGACCGGCTTGCGTCCCACCTTGTCCGACAGCCAGCCCCAGAAGATGAAGAAGGGCGAGGCCGCGACCAAGGCGATGGTCAGCATCACATAGACCAGGGTCGCATCCACCTTCATCACCCGTTCCAGGAAGAACAGGGCGTAGAACTGGCCCGTGTACCAGATCACGGCCTGGCCGGCGGTCAGGCCGAGCAGGGCGATCAGCACCAGCTTCAGATTGGGCCATTTGCCGAAGGAGTCCTTCAGCGGGGTCTTGGAACCCTTGCCCTCGGCCTTCATCCGCTTGAACGACGGGCTCTCAGACAGTTTCAGACGGATCCACAGCGACACCGCCAGCAGCAGGATCGAGACCAGGAACGGAATCCGCCAGCCCCATTCTGCGAAGGCCTCTTCGCCGACCGAAACCCGCACGCCCAGGATGACGACCAGGCTGAGCACCAAGCCTGCCGTCGCCGTGATCTGGATGAAGGAGGTGTAGAAGCCGCGTTTACCATGTGGCGCATGCTCGGCCACATAGGTGGCGGCGCCGCCATATTCGCCGCCCAGGGCCAGGCCCTGGATCAACCGCATCAGCACCAGGATGATCGGCGCTGCGATGCCGATGGCCGCATAGGGCGGCAAGAGACCGACCACGAAGGTCGAAAGCCCCATCAGCAGCATGGTCACCAGGAATGTGTTCTTGCGACCCCAAAGGTCGCCCAGCCGCCCGAACACAATGGCCCCGAAAGGTCGCACCGCAAACCCGGCCGCAAAGGCCATCAGGGCGAAGATATAGCCGGTCGTCTCGTTGACGCCCGAGAAGAACTGAACCGTAATGATCGCGGCCAGCGACCCGTACAGATAGAAATCATACCACTCGATAACGGTGCCGACCGACGACGCCAGGATCACCAGCTTGTCGTTCTTACCCACCACATACTCATCGACCGGCGCACCCGTGGCGCTGTCCGTCATTGCGTAGCCTCCCAGCTATCAGGTCTTTCCGACCGTTCACGCCGCTAGCGGCGCATTGACGAGAGAGTGGCGCAGCTATGAGACAAGCGTCAGGGCGACTTTGGTCGAAGCCGTCCGGTTATCGCCTAAGATATATTATGCGAAGCAGACCCAAGTTCGAAGGTGTTGCAAGGCAGGCTTACCCTGGAGCGCAAAGACCCGCGGCGCAGCTATCAAAACGCGCAGCAGCGGGGCTTTGAGCGGTCCGCATTCACCGATTTTCGATCGCCTTCTCGCTAGACGCCACACGGCGCCCCTGCCCCATGGCGGAGAAGTCCCAAGCGCGACGTCTGACCTGGCGATTGGAACGCACCCTGAACATCCCCCTCCCAGGATTAGGAACGCTGGCGGCGCCGCCCTGAAGGCGGAATTCAAATCGTCACGCCATCATCGCATTCGGTCACTCGACAGCTATTCTACGGGACTGCATTTAAGCCCATGCTCAGATCCCAAGCGACCAGCCGAACCGCCGACGCACAGCAGATTGTCGAGGCGGCCATAGCCCAAGCCGCGGCGAACGGACTTCATAGTCTGACGATGCGTGACTTGGCCCAATCGGTCGAAAAGAGCACGACGGTCATCGTCAATCTGTTTGGGACGAAGTCCGGTCTGATCCAGGCGGTGGGCGAAGAAGCGTTGAGGCTGGATACGGACTTCCATGTCCGATTCTTCCAATCGGTCGCCGGTTTGGAGTTGAACCGCGACACCCTTCTGACCTTGGTCCAGCACTATGTTCGTCTGCGCGCCTCGGACGAAGCGGGTTTTGCACGTGTCTGGGAAGCCCTGCTGCTTGAAAGCGATTCCTCGTCGGCGCGTTTCGATCTGATGCGGCGATGGGACACGATGCTCAAGACGGCCTGGAGCGAGCAGCTGGCGGGCATTCCTCAGCTGGAGAGCTACGCCGCCCCCCTGATCGCCTGGACTACGATCGAACAATTCTACGCCGGCGCGCTTCAGGGACGGACTGAATATGAAATCATCGCCGCAGAAGGTCTGGGCGGGCTGATCGACCATGGCCTTGGTCTGCCTGAAAGGCCGGCGACGGCGACCTTTTGGTATCGCGAGAACCTGATCCTGCCTCAAGCTCCCGCCGAGGGGTTAGAGGCGGACTCGATCCAACACAAACTACTGGATATTGCGGCGGACCAGATCCTGGCGGGCGGCGTAACGGCCATAACCAACCGTTCCGTCAGCGCCGTTGCCGGCACCTCCACCTCAACCATCGCCTATCATTGGCCCGATATGCGACGCTTCGTTCTCGACGCGGTCTGGCACAGCGTGTTCAGAGACATGCCCCGTTACATGGCCGGCCAGCGGCCCGAAGGCGACGCTGAAAGCGCAGATATGGAGCGTTGGACGCGGCTTATGGCGCCCACGGTCTCCCTCCCGCCGGATACGGAGGGCTTTTACATCCGATACGCCCGCCTGATTGCCAGCATTTGCGTCGAGGCGCGGCGCGATCCGTCATTGCGGGATCTTGCCATGCTGCTCCGTGGCCCGGAGGGCGGCGGCACCTACTACAACAGCATCGGCGTCTGGCCTGCAGAATTCGACCTGACGCGCTTGGCCGCGACCCGCTTCGCACTCTGGATCAAGGGGCGCGCCCTGATATCTTCCGCGACGGGAATTCCCGTGTCGTCGACGGAGCTTATAGCGGGCGCAAATCAGTTGGTCGCACGCGCCACAAGATAGAACACCCGTTATCCGCGCATCTCGCACGCAGGCTCAGACGTGACAAAAACACTTTAGATAAGCTTCACAAAAGCATCGCTTCGGCAGCCTATCCCCCGGATCGTTGTCGAACAGTTGTTTTTCTGGTGAAGCGAAGGCGGCCTTGGCCTCCTCCCCAAGCCCGCGACCGCCTCGCCTGACGGCCGGATAAGGCGACTGTTCGACAACATCCCCAAACGCTTCGGCGCGCGAGGGAGGGGGTGTCCCCGCGCGTCGCCCGAAGGATGATCAAATGAAACGTCTTCTCCTCGGCGCCTCCGGCGCCGTTCTCGCACTGGCGGCCCTGCCGGCCGCAGCCCAAACCAATTCCCAGACCAATGCGACGACGGTCCAGGACATCGTCGTCACCGCCCAGCGCCGCGAACAAGCCAGCCAGGACGTCGGCGCCTCGCTCAGCGTGGTCGGCGGCCAGGAGCTGGATGAAAAGAACATCTCCGTCGTCAACGACCTCGAAAACGTCGTGCCCAACCTTGAGGTCGACAGCCAGTTCGGCGGCGGCCAGCCCCAGTTTCGCATTCGCGGCGTCGGCGCCCGGGAATACTCCAGCAACAACGCCTCGACCGTGGGCATCTATGTCGACGAAGTGGCCCACCCCTATACGGTGACGACCCAGGGCGCCCTGTTCGACATCGCGCGCATCGAGGTGCTGCGCGGACCGCAGGGCACCCTGTACGGCAGCAATACGACCGGCGGCGCCGTCAACATCATCACCAATGCGCCCACGGCGGACTTCCGCGCCGGCGTAACCGGCGAATACGGTTCGTATGATCGTTACAAGCTGGACGGCTATGTCTCCGGCCAGATCGCCGAAGGCCTGCTGGGCCGCCTCGCGCTCGTCACCGAACAGGGCGGCGCCTGGCAGTACAATCGCGACACCGGTCAGAAGCTGGGCGATCTGGACAAGACCGCCGTGCGCGGCCGACTAACCTGGGATGCGACGGACGACGTGACCGTTGATCTGGCGGCGACCTATATGGTCGACAAGTCCGATGGCCTGGGCTTCCGCCTGCTGGGCGACTATACGACCGCTGGCGGCGTCACCATTCCCAAGGATACGGCCTGGCGCGTTACCGGTTGGTCGCTGTCGGAACAGTTGGCCAAGGTGGCCGGTCGATCGGTTGGCGACAAGCCGGGTCGCGACAATGACGGCCTGGACCTCAGCGCACGGGTGACGGCAAACCTCGGCTGGGCGGACCTGACCTCAATCTCGGCCTACCAGTCGTTCACGCGGTCCGAATACAATGACTGGGACGGCACCAGCGCGCGCGAATCCGACGTCTTCTTCTACAACGACATCGACGTGGTTTCGCAGGAGCTCCGCCTGGCGTCGAACAAGGACGGCCGGTGGAACTGGATGACCGGTCTCCACTATTCGAACGAGAGCAACGACGGCGGCTTCTATACGGAATACCGCGCCATCACCGCCCTGATCCACACGCCGTACAAGCAGGATGTGGAATCGATCGGCGTCTTCACCAACAACAGCTTCAAGGCCACGGACCGGCTGAACCTGATCCTGGGCCTGCGTTACGAGTATGAAGAGCGCAGCCTGACCAGCCCCGGCACCTACCGCCTCAGCGCGACGCCCGGCGCGGAAGTCACCTATTCCACCGATATGTCCGAGGTCACCGGCAAGCTGGGCTTAGAATATGACCTGAGCGACAACTCGCTTTTCTACGCCAACGTCGCGCGCGGCGTGAAGTCCGGCGGCTTCACCACCTACAACGCCACATCGGCCACCCCTTTCGCGCCGGAAGAACTGATCGCCTATGAGGCCGGCGTCAAATCCGACCTTCTCGACCGTTCGATGCGTTTGAACGGCTCGGTCTTCTATTACGACTATAAAAACCAGCAGGTTCAAACGGTTCTGTACGACCGAACCGCCGGCCGGGTGGGTAAGATCGACAATGTGCCCAAGTCGTACATCTACGGCGCCGAACTGGAGTTCGAATGGAACCCCATCGCCGGCCTGAGCATCAGCCAGAACGTCAGCTACAAGCACGGCGAATACGACGAATATAACTCGGTCGATACGACGGCGACGGCTGCGGCCAACCCCACCAACGGGCCGTGGGATGTGATCATCTACACTGATCGTGCGGGCGAAAAACTGCCCTTCCCCAAGATGAACTACGGCGGCTCCATAGCCTATGATTGGCAGATGGGTGGTTTGGATCTGCGGGCGGAGACCAACTACAACTATCGCGACGATCTGTATTCGACCAGCGCCTCGTCGATCATTCCGGCCTACTGGCTGTGGAACGCCAACTTCACCAGCGGCCCCACGAACGCCAACTGGCGCGTCGGCCTGTCGGTGCGCAACCTCTTCAACACCTACTACGAAGAGACGCGCAACGGCTTCAACGGGTCGGCCCGTCCGACCACCTCGCCACAGCCGGGCCGCACTGTGGCGGTCCGTCTGTCGATGGACTTCTAAGGTCTGAGAGAAGGGCGGACCGGTTCGCGCCGGTCCGCCCTATGCGCTAAATTCGCTCGAAAGCCTCCCGTATGCTGAAACCCACTTTTCCGATGAACCGGCGCCTGTTGCTCGGCGGCCTGGTCGCGGCGCCCCTGGTGCTGCGATTTGGTCAGGCGCAAGCTCAGGGCGGCGGCGCCTATGTCTTTCCCTTGGGCGTGGCCAGCGGCGATCCGGCGCCCGACGGCTTCGTCATCTGGACACGGCTGGCGATCGATCCGCTTGCGCCTGACGGCCTCGGCAGCATGGGAGGTGCGGTCAGTGTGCGCTGGGAGATTTCGGCAGACGAGGCCTTTCACCACATCGTCGCCTCTGGCGAGGCGGCGGCGGACCGTGGCGACGCCCACAGCCTGCATGTCGAGATCGAACACCTGAGGCCCGACCGCCCCTATTGGTACCGGTTCACGGCCCTCGGGCAGCAGAGCCCCATCGGTCGCGCCCGCACCGCCCCTGCCCCGAACGCCGACATCGACCGTCTGCGACTGGCCATCGCCTCCTGCTCCAACTGGGAGTCGGGCTATTTCAGCGCCTACGGCCATATGGCCGACGAGGCGCCGGACCTGACCCTGTTCCTGGGCGACTATATCTACGAATACACCCGCACCGGCGCCCAGGCGGCGAATGTGGTGCGGCCCTACGGGCTGGAAGAGGCGACGACCCTGGCGGGCTATCGCAACCGCTACGCCCTGCACCGGACCGACGCCGATCTCCAGCGCCTGCACGCCGTCGCCCCCTGCCTGGCGGTCTGGGACGATCACGAGATTCAGGACGACTATTCCGGCGTCTGGTCCAAGACCCCCGGCGTCGCCCCCAATGATTTCCTGCTGCGCCGCGCCGCCGGCTACAAGGCCTTCTACGAGGCCATGCCCATCCGCCGCACGCGACTGAACGCGCGTCTACAGATGCCGATCTATCGCAGCGTTCGCTATGGCCGACTGGCCGAGTTCTTCATGCTGGACGGCCGCCAATACCGGTCGAAGCAGGCCTGCAGCGACGGCGTCAACGGTGGCAAGGGCCAGGTGGTCACCGACGCCGCCTGCCCCGATCGGCTGGATCCGGCGCGCACCTTCCTGGGCTTCGATCAGGAGCGTTGGCTGTACGACGGCCTGGCCCGCTCGCAGGCGCGATGGAACATCCTGGGGCAGGACCTGGTGATGGCGGGACTCAGGTTCGGGAACGGCGACGCCGAGACCCGCTACTGGACCGACACCTGGGACGGCTACCCCGTCGCGCGGGACCGGATGACCGAGGCCCTGGCGACGCTGAAGCCGTCCAACCCCATTGTGCTCAGCGGCGACTACCACTCCTTCTGGACCAATGACGTCAAACGCGTCAGCGCTGACCCTTCGTCGGCCACCGTAGCGACCGAGTTCGTCGGCACTTCCATCTCGTCCTCGGGACCGCCTCATGATGCTATGATGGCCAATATGCCGAACAATCCGCAGATCAAATTCTTCGACAGCCGGGTGCGGGGCTACATGTCCATCGACATGGACCGCGACCGGGTGAACACCCGTTACCGCGCCATTTCCGACGTGCGCGATCCACGAGCTTCGGTGTCCACCCTGAACAGTTGGGTGGTCGAAAACGGCCGGCCGGGCGCACTGCCGGCCTGACGCCCAAAATCACAGCGTCCGGAATTCCAGAGTTTCATGATCAACACGTCTACCGACCGCCGCCCCGCGGCCGTCGCCTTCGCCGTTTCCCTCGCGCTTTCCTTGGTCGGCTGCGCCACCGCCCCCGCTCCCGCTCCCGCTCCCGAGTTCTGGACCGGCTTTCGCGATCATCCTCACGGCTATCTGGCCAAGGACGCTGCGCCGAACGCCGCCGCCTTCCTGCCGCCCCCGCCGGCCGAAGGTTCGCTGCGCGCCCAGGACGACGTCGCCGTCTATCGCGCCACCCGCGCGCTCCAAGACAGCGCGCGCTGGGCCCTGGCCCGCGCCGACAACGAGATCGAGACGCCAGAAGCCCCTCGAATCTTCGACGAAGCCCTCGGGATTCACTTCGATCCCGAACGCATGCCGACCCTAACCCGTCTTCTGGGGCGGATGCTGGGCGACCTGGAGACGATCCAGACCCCGGCCAAACGGGGCTTCACTCGCCCCCGCCCCTTCGTGGCCGAGCCGGCGGCGACCTGTATCGCGCCCGAACCCTGGTTGGCCGCCAGCGGGGCCTATCCGTCAGGACACGCCGCTCTGGGCTGGGCCTGGGCCCTGGTGCTGACGGAAATGGCGCCGGATCGCGCTGACGCCATTCTCGCGCGGGGCCTGGCCTATGGCGATAGCCGCGTCATCTGCGGCGTCCATTATCCCAGCGACGTCGAGGCTGGCCGTATTGTCGGGGCGGCCCTGGTTGCGCGGCTTAAAGCCGATCAAGAGTTTCAGGCGGATTTCACGGTCGCCGCCCGAGAGTTGACCCAGGCCCGACGGGCAGGTCGCTAACCGGCTCGCCCTCCGCCCGACCACACCGCCAAGGCCGGCGACACGGCCAGCGGAACTACTCAGTCGCTCGGATTCCAATGAACTAGGAACCTGCAGTTCTATGGAATTCAGCGAGTTGGAGGTATACGATTCAGAAGCGCTCACAACACAGCCAAACGATATCCAACCCCTGGCTCAGTCACCAGCAAAGCCGGCTGTGCCGGGTCTGGCTCCAGCTTGAGCCTGAGCTGACCGACGACGACGCGCAGATATTGGACATCGTGGGCATGGCTGGCGCCCCAGACGGTCGTGAGCAGATCGACGTGACCCAAGACCTTGCCAGCGTTCCGCGCCAGATAGGCCAGAACATCGTACTCCTTGGGCCGCAGTTTCACCCGCTCGCCGGCGCGGGTCACGATCCGGCGGTCCAGATCGATTATGACATCCTCCGCCGTAACCACACCCCCAGCGACCGGCGTCAACGCCCCCTGTCGCAGCCCGGCTCGTATACGGGCCAGCAGTTCGCCGACCCCGAAGGGTTTTTCGACATAGTCGTTGGCGCCCAAGTCCAGGGCCGCGATCTTCTCGGCTTCCCGATCGCGGGCGGACAGGATGATGATCGGTCCCTTGTAGAACTCGCGCGCCCGCAGCAGCACGTCTTTGCCGTCCATGTCGGGCAGACCGAGGTCCAGCACCACGGCGTCAGGGTTCCACAGGGCGATGGCGCGCAGCCCCTCCTGACCGCTGTCGGCCCGACGAGGTTCATAGCCTGCGACGTCCAGAGCCGGGGACAGGAAGCGATGGATCTGGGGTTCGTCGTCGATGACGAGGACCTGAGGGCGGACGGCGGACATCACAGCAGATCCGGATGGGTGGCGATGGACTTGGGCAGGCTGATCAGAATGCGGGTGCCCAGCTTGCCGCCGTTTGGTCCGTCCTGGATCGGGCTGGCGGCGGCGATACGGCCGCGCAGGGCCTCGACGAACCCCTTGGCGATAGCCAGGCCCAGACCGGCGCCCTGGACGCGGTCGGGGGCCCGGTCGGTGGACTCTTCCATACGCCGGAACTTGTCGAACACCCGCTCCAGTTCGGCGGTGGGGATGCCCCTCCCCTCGTCCTCGATGGAGATGACCACTGCGCCTCGGTCCTCATAGGCCGCCAGTTCGATGGTCGTGCCGTCCGGGCTGTAGGCGATGGCGTTTTCCAGGATGTTGACCACGGCCTGCTCCAACAGGCCCGGATCGGCCTCGACCATGCTGAGTTGAGCCGGAAAATCGCGCGTCACCTTGCGCTGGCCCAGGCGGCGCGACACCCGGTCCGCGGCCGCGTTCAGGATGTCGCGCACGTCGGTCCAGTCGGTGCGGACGTTCAGGCCGCCGCCTTCCAACCGGGTCATGTCCAGCAGATCGCCGACATAGCGCGACAGACGCTCGGCCTCTTCGCGGATGCTCAGCAGCAGGTCGTCGCGCACCTCGGGCTTGAGGCTGGCGCCATAGTCGATCAGGGTCGTCGCCGAGCCCAGTACGGTCGACAAGGGCGTGCGCAGGTCGTGGCTGACGGAGTTCATCAGGGCCGCGCGGAACCGGTCGGCCCGGCGAAGGGTCTCGGTCTCCAGCGCCTGACCCGCCAAGTCGGCGCGCTCCAGCGCCACGGCCCCCTGATCGAGCAGGGCCAGGGCCAGCCGCTCCTCGTCCGAGCCCGCCGCCACGGCCGAGGCGTCGATCCCCGCCACCCCGGCCCGGCCGCGCACGCCCTGCAAGGGTTGGAACCGCCAACGGCTCTGCGGCAGGGTGCCGGTGTCGTGGCCCGCGACCTCGCCATGCATCCAGGCCCAGCGGGCGGCGGCCATGGCGTCGGCGCCCAGAACGACGCCTTCGGGACTGGCGGCCGCCAGGACGATGTCGTCGCCGTCCGGCAGCAGGACCACCGCCCCTGCCCCGGCGGCCGCCGAGGCCTGTTCGGCCAGGCTTCGGGCCGTGCCGGCGCGATCCTGGGCCGCCGACAGGGTCTGGCTGGCGGCCAGCAGGGCCGAGACGGCGGCGGCGCGCCTCTGGGCCGCCCGCGCCTGTTCGTGCACCCGCCCCGCCAGGGCCCCGGCGCCCAGGGCCACGGCCCAGAACAGCACCAGGGTGAGGAAGTCGGTGGGGGACCCGATCAGGAAGCTGTAGCGCGGCTGAAGAAACAGGAAGTTGTAGGTCAGAAAGGCCAGGGTCGCGGCCGCCAGGGCCGGCCGCAGCCCGTTCAGCACCGCCGCCGCCACGACCGCCGCAAGATAGATGACACCCAGATCGACCCGCTCGAACCGCGTGTCCAGCAGCAGGGCGATACCGGTCGCCGCCCCGATGAACCCGGCGCTCACGCAATAGGCGCGCCAATCCACGGCGCTGCGCGGCCCCGGTCGCATCGCCGGTTCGGGCGCCGCCAGATCGCCTTCGGTCACCACATGAACCGCGACGCCCTGGGCCTTGCGCAGCAGTTCGGTCGCCAGCGCCCGGCCGGTCCATTCGGCGAACCGCCCGCCCCGCGTCTTGCCGATGACGATCTGGGTGACGTTGTTGCGGTGGGCGTGATCCAGAACGGCGCGAACCACATCGTCGCCGCTCAGCGTCACTGGCCGGGCGCCGAGCTGTTCCGCCAGTTTGAAGGCCTCGGACAGGCGCGCGATGGAGCGGGAATCCGAGCGCGAACCCGACGGCCGTTCGACGTGGGCCACCGACCAGGGAGCGTCCATCATCATGTCCGACATCCGCCGCCCGGTCCGCACCAGAGAAGCGCTCATGGCGTCGCCGCCCACCAGGACCAGGATACGCTCGCCCGCCGCCCAAGGCCCGGACACGCCGCGATCCCGCAGATGCGACAGCAGCTGATCGTCCACCGTCTGGGCCGCGCGGCGCAGGGCCAGTTCACGCAGGGCCGTCAGATTCTCCAGCTTGAAGAAGTTCTCGGACGCCACCCGCGCCGTCTCGGGCACATAGACCTTGCCCTCGGCCAGGCGGGCGCGAAGGTCCTCGGGCGTGATGTCCACCACCTCGATGTCATCGGCCTCGGTCAGGACGCTGTCGGGCACCGTCTCGCGCTGACGCACGCCGGTGATCCGCAGGATGACGTCGGACAGGCTTTCCAGATGCTGGATATTCAGCGTCGTCCAGATGTCGATCCCGGCGTCGCGCAGCTCCTCCACGTCCTGCCAGCGTTTCGGATGCCGCGAACCGGGCGCGTTGGAATGGGCGTATTCATCGACCAGAAGCAGTCCTGGTCGGCGCGCCAGGGCGCCGTCGAGATCGAACTCCATCAGCGATCGACCGCGATGGTCGATCGGTGCGCGCGGCATGACGTCCAGCCCGCGCAGCAGGCTCATGGTCTCCTTGCGGCCGTGGGTCTCGACCACTCCGACCACGACATCCAGCCCCTCGGCCTTTCGACGGCGGGCGGCGCGCAGCATTTCGTAGGTCTTGCCCACGCCGGGCGACATGCCCAGAAACACCTTCAGCCGCCCGCGCTTGCGGCGCGAAACGGCTGAAGTCGCAGGCGTTTCGGGCTCCGCCTCGGGCAATCAGCCCTCCGCGCCGAAGCGGGCGTCCAGCGCGCGATTCGTCAGCAGGACATTGACCCGCGGCTGACCGATGAAACCGAGGAAGGCCCCCTCGGTCTGGCTGTCGATGATGCTCTGGACCTGCTGCACGGAAACGCCTCTGGCGCGGGCGATCCGCGCGGCCTGAAGCCGAGCGTAGGCCGGGGACACGTCCGGGTCGAGGCCCGAACCCGAGGTCGTCACCGCATCGGCAGGGATGACGCCGTCGCCGTCCTCGGCGCGGATGGCCTGGGCGCTTTCGGCGACCCGCCCCGCCAGGTCCGGGTTCAACGGCCCCATGTTCGAGCCCGACGAGGCGGCGGCGTCATAGCCGTCGCCCGCCGCCGACGGGCGCGGGTGCAGATAGGTCACGCCCACGAACGGCTGACCGATCAGAGCCGAGCCGACGACCCGCCCTCCGGCGTCGCGCACCAGACTGCCGTTGGCCTGGCTGGGGAAGGCGGCCTGGGCGATCCCCGTCACCGCCAGCGGATAGGCCAGCCCCAGCAGGAGGGTGAACAAGGCCATCATCGCGATGGCCGGACGGAACGAATTGACCATGATCGTCGCCTCAGAAACTGGTTTTCGACGCGGGCACAGCGCGCATGGAGATATCCTTGGAAGCGCGCATCAGGCCAGGCCCAGCGCGGAAATGACGAGGTCGATCAGCTTGATGCCGACAAACGGGGCGATCAGACCGCCGAGGCCGTAGATCAGCAGATTGCGACCCAGGAGGGCGCCGGCGCCGATGGCTCGGTACTTCACGCCCTTCAGCGCCAGCGGGATCAGGGCGACGATGACCAGGGCGTTGAAGATCACCGCCGACAGGATGGCGCTCTCGGGGCTGTGCAGACGCATGACGTTCAGCGCGCCTAGCGCCGGCAGCGAGACCACGAACATGGCCGGGATGATGGCGAAATACTTGGCCACGTCGTTGGCGACCGAGAAGGTCGTAAGGGCGCCGCGCGTGATCAACAGTTGCTTGCCGACCTCGACGATCTCAATGACCTTGGTCGGATCGCTGTCCAGATCGACCATATTGCCCGCCTCGCGCGCCGCCTGGGCGCCGGTCTGCATCGCCACGCCGACGTCCGCCTGAGCCAGGGCCGGAGCATCATTGGCGCCGTCGCCGCACATGGCGACCAGACGGCCCTTGGCCTGTTCGGCCTTGATCAGCCGCATCTTGTCCTCTGGGGTGGCCTCAGCGAGGTAGTCGTCCACCCCGGCCTCCGAGGCGATGGCCGCCGCCGTCACCGGATTGTCGCCGGTGATCATGACGGTGCGCAGCCCCATGCGGCGCAGGTCGGCGAAGCGCGCCTTAACGCCCGGCTTGACCACGTCCTTCAGGTGGATGACGCCGACCAGCACGCCGTTCTGGGTCACCGCCAGAGGCGTGCCGCCCGAGCGGGCGATCCGGTCCACGGCCTGGCGGAACTCGGCCGGGGCCGAGCCGTCGGACAGGTTCAGATCCTTCAGCACCGCATCGACCGCGCCCTTGCGCCAGCCGTCCTTGCCGACATCCAGGCCCGACTGGCGGGTGACGGCGGTGAAGGGGATGGCGACGGCGCCGGCCGGCTGTTCCCCCGAGACGCCGGCGTTGCGGCCCAGTTCGACAATGGAGCGGCCCTCGGGCGTCTCATCGGCCAGGGACGCCATAACGGCGGCGGCCAGGGCGGCCTCGGGACGAACGCCCGGAACCGGGATGACCTCGGTCGCCATGCGGTTGCCGAAGGTGATGGTGCCGGTCTTGTCGAGCAGCAGGGTGTCGACGTCGCCCGCCGCCTCAACCGCACGGCCCGAGGTGGCCAGCACATTGACCTTCAGCAACCGGTCCATGCCGGCGATGCCGACGGCGGACAGCAGTCCCCCGATCGTGGTCGGGATCAGGGTGATGAACAGGGCGCCCAGCACCATCGGATCCAGATCGACGCCCGAATAGGCGCCCAGGCCGACCAGGGTCACGACCGCGATCAGGAAGACCAGGGTCAGGCCGGCCAGCAGCACGGCCAGGGCCAGCTCGTTCGGCGTCTTACGACGGTCCGCGCCCTCGACCATGGCGATCATGCGGTCGAGGAAGGTCGAGCCGGGCTTGGCCGTGATGCGCACCTTGATCCAGTCGGACACCACGGTAGTGCCGCCGGTCACCGCCGACCGGTCGCCGCCGCTTTCGCGGATCACCGGGGCGCTTTCCCCGGTGATGGCGGCCTCGTTGACCGAGGCCACGCCCTCGATGATCTCGCCGTCCGAGGCGATCACATCGCCGGCCTCGACCAGGATGATCGATCCGACCTCGAGCTCGGACGCATTGGTCGGAACCACAGCGCCGGTCTCGGGGTCGACGATCAGCTTGGCCTTGGTCGTGACGCGAGTGGCGCGCAAGGAATCCGCCGCCGCCTTGCCCCGCCCTTCGGCGACGCTTTCGGCGACATTGGCGAACAGGACCGTGGCCCACAGCCACAGCGCCAGCTGCACCGCAAAGCCCGCCGACTGACCGCCGGCCATGGCCGCCGCCGCCGAGATCGTGGACAGAAGCGCCACGATCCAGGTGGTGAAGATCACAGGGTTCTTGACCAGTTTGATCGGGTTCAGCTTGACGAAAGCCTCGCCGACGGCGCGCCCGATCATCGCCCCGGAGAGACCGCCGGCGAGGGGCGACGTGCGGCCGCCCTCGCGTGGGTCCCCCCCGCGTGGATCCAATGTGATTTGTGTCATGTCAGGTTGTCCGAAGGATCAGGCGCCGGCGACCGCCGCGAGCACCTGGAAGTGCTCGACGATCGGTCCCAGGGCGAGGGCGGGCAGGAACTGCAAACCGCCGAGGATGAGGATCACGCCGATCAGCAGGCCGATGAACAGGCCGTTGTCGGTGGGCAGGGCGCCGGCGCTGGGCGCCAGCTTGGGCTTGACAACCAGGCTGCCGGCGATGGCCAGGACGGCGACGGCCGGAATGAACCGCCCGAACAGCATCCCCAGCCCCAGGGTCGTGTTCCACCAGGGGGCGTTGGCGGTCAGACCCGCAAAGGCCGAGCCGTTGTTCGCCGCCGCAGAGGTGTAGGCGTAGAGGATCTCCGAAAGGCCATGCGGGCCCTCGTTCAGCAGCCCCGCCAAGGCGGTGGGAAACACCGCGCTGACCGCCGAGAAGCCCAGGATCGCAAGCGGCAGGACCAGCACCGCGATCATGGCGAACTGGATCTCGCGCGCTTCAATCTTCTTGCCCAGATACTCCGGCGTGCGACCGACCATCAGGCCGGCGACGAAGACCGACAGCAGGGCCATGACCACCATGATGGCGATGCCCGACCCGATCCCGCCGGGCAGGATCTCGCCCAGCTGCATCAGAAACATCTGCAAGGCTCCGCCCAACGGCATATAGCTGGCGTGCATCGAGTTGACCGAGCCGTTCGACGCCCCCGTCGTAACGACGGACCAGACGGTGGAGGCCGGGGCGCCGAAGCGGACCTCCTTGCCCTCCATGTTGACTGAAGCGTCCACATGGGCGGCGACCAAGGCCGGGGCCGGCTGAGTCTCGATGGCGTACATGGCCGCGCTGGACACAGTCAGGATGATCACGGCCGCCGTCGCCAGGGCCTTGACGTCCCGCCCCGCCGATGCCGTGCGGCCAAAGGCGAAGAAGGCGGCCCAGCCCATGACGTTGATCGCCACGGCGGTGATCAGATTGGTCAGAGGCGACGGATTCTCGAACGGATGGGCGCCGTTGACGTTGAAGACGCCGCCGCCGTTGATGCCCAACTGCTTGATCGCCACCTGACTGGCCGCCGGGAACAACGGCAGGGTCTGGGTTCCACCCTCAACGCCTGTAGCCTGCACATTCGCCGCCAGGCTTTGCACAATGCCCAGACCGGCTAGAACGACCGCCAGCACGAAGGCTGCGGGCAGCAGCACATAGAGTGTGGTCCGCGTGAGGTCGGCCCAGAAATTGCCGACGCCCTCGCCGCGATGGGCGACGAAGGCCCGCGCCAGCGCAGCCGCTATGGTCGCGCCCGTCGCGGCTGAGACGAAGTTCTGCACCGTCAGCCCGACCATCTGACTGAAGGTCGACATCGTCGCCTCGCCGCCATAGCTCTGCCAGTTGGTGTTGGTGACGAAGCTGACGGCGGTGTTGAAGGCCAGGTGCGGCGCGACGCCCGCGAAACCTTGGGGGTTCAGCGGCAGAAACCCCTGCATCCGCAGGATCCCGTACAGCAGCACAAAGCCCGCCAGGTTGAAGGCCAGCAGGGCGCCGGCATAACCCAGCCAGCCCTGGCTGCGCTTCGGATCGACGCCGGCTGCGCCATAGAAGACAGCCTCCACCGGCTTCAGCACCGGGTCCAGCCAGGTCCGTTCGCCGTTCCAGACGCGCGACATGTAAACGCCGATGGGCCAGCCGAGCAGAACGGCCAGCCCAAGGGTCAGGGCGATCTCGCCCCATCCTTGAATGTTCATGATTTCAGTCCCGGTTCTTCAGAACCGCTCGGGCCGCAGCAGCGCCGCGACCATGTAAACGGCGACGACCACCGCCCCCGCCCCCCAGAGCATGGCGATCATCGTCACACCCGTTTCAACGCTGCGGCGAGCGCGGCGAAGGCGACGAACGCCCCTACCCCGACCGCCAGAAAGATCACATCAGCCATGTCGGCCTCCTCGCTCAAGTTCGAGCGGGACAGCACCATGGAGACGCATAATGGCGCGATGTGAGTCCCGAGTCTGCGCCTAAAGGATTCATAAAAACCCGCGTTTAGCGGGGGGGGCCGCCGCAACGTCCAATCGCCTGGATTCCAATGAATCAAGAACCTGAAGTTTTATGGAATTCAGCGAGTTGGAGTCTTACGATTCAGGACCGCTGACAGGTGAAGCCCGATATCAAGCCTGAGGCTTCACGGCCTTGGACCCGTTGCCGCTTCCGTCGATGATCGGCGGGCTGGGCCGGTCGATCTGCGGACCAGGAGTTCGTGCCCATGCTCGCGAAGCCTGGGAAACTCCCCGCCCGCCAACTGGCCGATCACCATGTCGGCGGCCGACGCCGCCATTTCGAAGACGGGCTGGCGGATCGTCGTGATCGTCGGCCAGGTGATCCGGGACACTTCCGAATCGTCGAAGCCCGCGATGGAAAGATCCTCCGGCACGCTCAGCCCCCGTTCGCGCGCCGCCATCAGGGCGCCGACGGCCATGTCGTCGTTTTGCGCAAGGATGGCGGTTGGCGACAGGCCCTTGTCGAAGATCCGTTGAGCCGCGACATATCCGCTTTCACGCGTGAAGAGCGCCGGCTCAATGTGGTCCGGGGGTATGACGATCCCCGCCGCTGCAAAGGCTTCGTCATAGCCTCGCGTCCGCGCCGTGCTGGCGGGATGGGTCGGATCGCCCAGAATGATCGCGATCCTGCGATGTCCCAGAGCGATCAGATGCTCGGCGATCTCTCGCGACGCGGCGACATCGTCGATGATGTCGCTGGGGCCGGCGTCCAGGGAATGGGTCGGTGCGATGCGTCCGAACCTTATGCCGGCGGAGGTCAGACCGGCCAGGATCTTCAGATTGTCCGACGCCGGAGGGGCCAGCACCACGCCGTCGAGCGCCGTCGAGCGGAGCAGTCCGACGATCTCGTCCTCCCGGCCTGCGATCGAGGCGACCGGGATCACGACGAGGCGATACCGATCAAGCCTCAGCCGATCCAGCACCCCGCGCTGCAACTCGACCACATAGCTGGGCGACGGGTTCTCGTAGACCAGGCCGATCAGATGCGACCGTCGCCGGACCAGGGCCTGGGCCAGGACATTGGGGTGGTAGTCGAGCTCCAGCGCAGCCGCGCGGACGCGCAGCCTCACCGCCTCGCTGACGTTGGGTTGTTCGTTGAAGACCCGCGACACCGTCTTCGTCGATACGCCGGCCCTCCGCCCCACGTCCACGATCGTTGAACGTCGCGAACTCCTGCTCACCCCTGGGCCCTGCTCCTTCGCACTCCGATGCGACCAGCTATCGAGTGTTGGCGGCGTGGTCCAGCGGCATCAGTTATCGAATTATTTCCACTATGTTTCGGTAGCGCTACCATTTTGATTGACAACGTATGACAATGGAGGAACTTTCAGCCTGCGGTGGTGCAGACCGTCGCTAAATCACAATGGACGATGGCTTAGCCGTCGCGGAGGGAAACAATGAGGGGTTATAAGTTCACCAAGGCACTCGTGCGTTCGACGTCGGCATTCGCCCTGCTTGCGGGCTTGGCTTTGCCTGCTGTCGCCGTCGCGCAAGCCACGCCAACCGCCCAGGATCCGAGCGAAGCGACGACGGTCGATGAGATTGTCGTCACGGGCGTTAGGGCCAGTCTCGAGCGCGCCATGGACATCAAGCGCGACTCCAACGGCGTTGTCGACGCCATCTCCGCCGAAGACATCGGCAAGTTCCCGGACACCAACCTGGCGGAATCGCTGCAACGGGTGCCCGGTGTCTCCATCAACCGCGTGAACGGCGAAGGCTCCGAAGTGACGGTCCGCGGCTTCGGCGGCGGCTTCAACCTTGTGACCCTGAACGGTCGTCAGATGCCGACCGCCAACGTCGTCGCCGTCGGCGGCGACCAGAGCGTCGACTTCTCGACCGCCACCAGCCGTTCGTTCGACTTCTCCAACATCGCGTCCGAAGCGGTCAGCCTGCTGGAAGTCTACAAGACGGGCCAGGCGGCGGTGCCGTCGGGCGGCATCGGCGCCACGATCAATGTGGTCACCCGTCGGCCGCTGAACAACCGCGAAGCCGGCGTGAACGGCAGCTTCGGCGTCAAGGCCGTGCATGACGCCAGCGTCGATGGCGGCGACGACGTCACACCCGAGGCCTCCGGCCTGCTGAGCTGGCGAAACGAGGCCAGCACCCTGGGCGTCCAGGTGTTCGGCAGCTATCAACGCCGCGACAGCGCCGCCGTCAGCGCCACCTCCAACGCCTGGACGGTGATGCGCCGCGACGAGTTCCTGAATACGGCTGGTCCCTACATCAACGCCCAGACCGATATCATCAATGCGCCGGCGACCAACCAGCTGATCGCGGTTCCCAACGACAGCCGTTACCACTTCTCCGAATCCGAGCGCGAACGCTTTAACGGTCAGGCGGTGCTCCAGTGGCGTCCTATGGAAAGCCTGACCCTGACGGCCGACGCCCTCTATGCCGAAAACACCACGAATGAGGCGCGGACCGACCAGACCAACTGGTTCAACCGTCCGTTCGGAGAGGTGCGGTTCGACGACAACGAAGCCATCGCCACCACTGTCTTCCTGCAGGAAACCATCGCCGGCGCCAAGGATACCGGCTTCGAGCAACAGTACCGCGCCACCAAGGACACGCTGGAATCCTTCGGCTTCAACGCCAAGTGGGACGCCACCGACAATCTGACCGTGACGCTCGACGCCCACTCCTCCGTGGCCGAGAGCTTGCCCGACGGTCCGAATGGAACCAGCTCGATCTTGGTGGGTCTGGGCGCCAAGGTCATCGGCGCCCATTCGGTGGACTACACGGGCGACATCCCCGTGCAGAGCATCACCTTCCGGGATGACCTGTTCGGCAACGACAACGGCGTGCTGGACACACCGGACGTCGGGAGCTCCATCGCCCGCACCAACGCCTCGCAGCAGCGTCAGGAGATCCAAGAAATCCACCTGAGCGGCAGCTACGACTTCGGCAATGGCGGCCGTTTCGATTTCGGAACCGAATATATCGACTCCGAAATGATCAGCCAGCGCGTGCAGACCCAGCAGACCCTGGGCGACTGGGGCGTCAATAATCCGGGCGACGTCGACTCCCTGGCGCCCGGCCTGCTCGAACAGTTCTGCCTGACCTGCAAGTTCGACAGCTACAACCCCGGCGCCACCGGCGCCTCGCTGGTGGCCTTCCGCGCCAATGCCGCAGCCCTTTATGACGCCCTGTCGCCCGCCTATGCGGCCGACCGGAACCCCTTCAACAACGTCGCCGAAGCCGGCAGCCCGGTCGAGATCAACGGCCGCGACTACAATGTCGTCGAAGAAAAGACCTGGGCGGTCTACGGACAGGTGACCTTCGAAGGTCTGCTCGGCGAAATGCCGATTCAGGTCGTCGCCGGGGTTCGCTACGAAAAGACCGACGTCGACGCCACCTCGCTGGTTGCGGTGCCGACCTCGATCCGTTGGGTGTCCGACAACGACTTCACCCGCGTCTTCGGCAGCGACGTGTCGCCGGTGAGCGGCGAAGGCAGCTATGACAACGTCCTGCCGTCGCTCGACTTCTCGATCGAGCCTCGCGAAGACGTCAAGCTGCGGGCCTCGTACAGCCGCACCCTCGCCCGACCGGACTTCGGCAACCTGTTCACCGCCACGACGGTGAACGCCCCCGGTCGACCCACTGTCCTCGGCGGCGAGGCGACCGGCACTTCCGGCAACCCGGATCTGCTGCCTCTGGTCTCCGACAACCTGGACTTCTCGGCCGAGTGGTACTTCGCCCCGTCCAGCTATGTTTCGGCCGGCTTCTTCGACAAGCGGGTCCGCAACTTCATTGGCCAGGGCCAGGTCACCCGTAACCTGTTCGACCTGCGTGACCCCACCTCGGGCGCGGCGGGTACGAGTTCAGGCATCGCCATGGGTCGTTTGGCGGCGCTCAATGCCGATCTGTCGGACGTGAACCTGTTCACCTACACGGCGCTGCTGATCGAGAACGGCGGCAACACGACCCTGACCGACGCCCAGTTCAACGCGGCGCGCACGGGGCCGAACGGCGCCCTCGACCAGGGCTTCACCGACGATGTGCTGACCCGACTCGACGTCTCGGCTGTGGCCGGTGATCCGCTGTTCGACTTCGTCGTCTCGCAGCCGGTGAACAACCGCGAGGCCAACATCAACGGCTTCGAGTTCTCCGGTCAGTACTTCCTGGGCGACACCGGCTTCGGCATCGCCGGCTCCTACACGATCGTCAATGGCGACGTGGAGGTGGACGTCGGCGCCGACCCGAGCATCGACCAGTTCGCCCTGCTGGGCCTCAGCGACAGCGCCAACGTCACCCTGATTTACGACAACCACGGTCTGTCGGCCCGTCTCGCCTATAACTGGCGCGACAAATACCTGACCCAGACCAACCGCGACGGCACCAGCCGGAACCCGGTGTTCACCGCGCCCTTCGGCACCCTGGACCTGAACATCAGCTATGATGTGACGGACAATATCGCGGTGTCGTTCGAGGGGATCAATCTGACGAGCGAGTCGATCCGCACCTACGGCCGCAGCGAGCGTCAGTTGTACTTCGCTCAAGAACTGCAACCGCGTTATCTTCTGGGTCTGCGCGCCCGGTTCTGATCGCGAGGTCGAAACGAAACCAGGGCCGCCGAATGTCGGCGGCCCTGTGTCGTTCTGGCCAAGGCCCCGCGCGCCTTGCCCAGGCGATCTGTAGATTGCCGCGAACACCGACCCCGGCCAGTATGGGGCGGCGTTCTGGAGAGCCTGTTCCGTGCCTCACATCGTACCCCTGAACAACATCGACCACGCCGACCTTCAGGTCGCCCAGGGCTATGGCGCCACCTACGGCGACGCCGTTAACCTGACCCGCGTCTTCGCCACCGAGTTCGAGGCGTTGCAGCGGGAATATGTCATCCTGTTTCGCCCGGATCCTGAGGGGAGTTTTCAGGCCGTCGTGCTTCTGGGGCTTGATCGGGACGAGAACCTCTATCTCGACGGAAACGCCTGGTCGGCGCGCTATGTGCCCGCGATCCACCGTCGCGGCCCGTTTTCCATCGGCGTCCAGGCCGGCGACACGCCGGGCCAGGGTCATGACCCCAGGATCAACGTCGATCTGGAACACCCCCGTATCGTCCGCCAGGGCGGCGAGCCGGTCTTTCGCCGCCATGGCGGCAATACCGATTATCTGAACGGCGTCAGCCAGGCGCTGTTCGCCATCTATGAGGGCCTGGCCCAGACCCGCGCCATGTTCGCCGCCTTCTCGGAAGTCGGGCTGATCGAGCCGGTCGCCATCGACATCACCATCGGCGAGGGCCTGCGCTATGATCTCGACCGCTTCCACGCCGTCAGCCGCGAACGACTGGCGGCGCTGACAGGGTCGGAGCTTGAACGACTGCACCGCGACGGCTGGCTGGAAACGGCGATCTACGCCGCCGCATCCATGGCCAATATCGATCACCTGGTGGCCAGAAAGAACGCCAAGGCGGCGGGCGGATGACGGCGCCCCTCCCCGCTTCAGCCGCCCGCGCCGGAACCATCACGCGCCGAACCCGCGTCGTCGAAGGCCAGACGGTCCTGCCGCCCCTGGCGTCACTGCTGACGGACCAGCAGCCGGTCATCTTCCGGGGGCTGGCCTCGAACTGGCCTTTGGCCGCCGCCGGTCGCCAAGGCCCCCAGGCCGCGATCGACTATCTGAAGCGCTTCGACGCCGGCCGCCCCGTGGTGGGCTATACGGGACCGCCGGAGATCAAAGGCCGATACTTCTATCGTGAGGATTTCGCCGGGCTGAATTTCCAGGCCCAGCGCGTGCCCTTGAGCGCCTATCTCGACACGGTGGCGTCGCACCTCGAAAGCGTCGTCTCCCCGTCCTTCTACATCGGCTCGACCGATCTGGACGCCTATATGCCTGGCCTGCGCGAAGAGAACGACCTGGGCCTGTCGATGGACGGCGGCGATCCCCCCACGGTCAGTATCTGGATGGGCAATCGCACGACGGCGGCGACCCATTTCGACATGTCCAACAACCTGGCCTGCTGCCTGGTCGGGCGCCGACGCTTCACCCTGTTCCCCCCCGACCAGATCGAGAACCTCTACCCAGGCCCCCTGGAGCCCACCCCGGGCGGCCAGGTCGTCAGCCTGGTCGATCCGTCCCATCCCGATCTCGACCGTTTTGCCCGCTACAGTCTGGCCGCCGAGGCGGGCGAGATCGCGGAGTTGGAGCCGGGCGACGTCCTCTTCTATCCCGCCCTGTGGTGGCACAATGTCGAGGCGTTGGACGCTTTCAACGCCATGATCAACTATTGGTGGAACCCGACGCCCGCCTTCATGGACACGCCGATGACCACCCTGCTGCACGGCATGCTCAGCCTGCGCGACCGGCCCACGGCGGAGAAGCAGGCGTGGCGGGCCCTGTTTGACTACTATGTCTTCGGCGATCCCGACCGACCGGCCGAACATCTGCCGCTCGGCGTCCAAGGCGACCTGGCGCCGCTGGACGAGATGTCCAGCCGCCGTCTGCGCGCCAAGATCATGCAGAAACTGAACCGATAGGGGATCGCATCATGGACGCTCGAAAGACCAGGGTGGTGATCGCCGGCGGGGGCACGGCCGGCTGGCTGGCCGCCGCCTTCCTGACCCGCCAGCTGGGTCCGCTGTTGGATGTCACCCTGGTCGAGTCCGAAGACATCGGCACGATCGGCGTCGGGGAATCGACCATCCCCACGGTCCGGTCCTTCCATGCCCTGCTGGGCCTGGATGAGCGGGACTTCATGCAGACCACCGGCGCGACCTTCAAACTGGGAATCTCGTTCGAAGACTGGACGAAGGTCGGCGACCGCTACATCCATTCCTTCGGCGACGTGGGCAAGTCGACCTGGATGGGCGACTTCCAGCATTTCTGGCTCGAGGCCCGGCGACAGGGTCTGGCGGCCCCGCTCGGCGACTATTGTTTCGAACACCAGGCCGCCAAGGCCGAACGGTTCGCCGCCGGTCCCGACAGCAAGCTCAACTACGCCTATCACCTCGACGCCGGCCGCTATGCCCGGTACCTGCGCGCCCGCAGCGAGGCCGCCGGCCTGACGCGGGTCGAAGGGCGGATCACCCGCGTCGATCGCCATGCCGAGAGCGGCCTTATCGACGCCCTGGTGCTTCACGATGATCGACGTATCGCCGGCGACGTCTTTCTGGACTGTACCGGGTTTCGCGGTCTCTTGATCGGCGACGCCCTGGGCGTCGGGTTCGAGGACTGGGGCGATTGGCTGCCGACCAACCGGGCTCTGGCGGTGCAGACCGCCTCGACCGGCCCGGCTGCGCCCTATACCCGCGCCATCGCCCATGACGCCGGCTGGCGCTGGCGCATTCCGTTGCAGCACAGGGTAGGCAACGGCCTGGTCTATGCCGCCGATTATCTGTCGGACGACGAAGCCCACGCCCGGCTGCTAGGCTCCATCGAAGGCGAACGGCTGATCGAGCCGGGGCTGATCCGTTTCCGCACCGGCCGCCGGCTGAAGACCTGGGAAGGCAACTGCATCGCCTTGAGCCTGGCCGCAGGCTTCATCGAACCCCTGGAGTCCACCAGCATCCACCTGATCATGACCGGTCTGACGCGTCTGGTTCAGCAGTTCCCGTTCGACGGGATCGACCCCGCCGTCGTCGCCCGTTTCAACGATCAGTCGCGCGGCGAGATGGAGCGGATCCGCGACTTCATCATCCTCCACTACCATCTGAACGACCGCCCGGAGCCCTTCTGGCGGCGTCAGCGCGAGATGGATCTGCCCGCCTCCCTGGCCGAGCGCCTGGCCCTGTTCGCGCAAACCGCCCAGGCCTACCAGGGACCGGACGACCTGTTCCGCGTCAGCTCCTGGCTCCAGGTCCTGTTCGGCCAGGGACTGGAGCCCGCCCGCTACCACAGGCTGGCCCAGCTCCTGCCCCCTGAAAAGCTCGCTGAGGCGCTCGGCTCGCTGAAGACCAATATCGACGCCGCCGTCAGCAAACTGCCGTCGCATCAGGCCTTTATCGAGAGTTATTGCCGGGAGCCCGAGCCCCAGACCGCCGCCGCCTGACGGAGACGTCCGGTTTCAGGTCCCGGCTCTGAGCACAGGCTTCAGTGGTTGTCTCTCGGATTGCCGAACCGATCGATGATGCGGTGATATTTCAGCGCCGGCTCCAGCACGGCGCCCGCGCCCAACTGGCCGACGTTGGCGCGCTGAAGCTCCTGCCATGGCGTCTGGGACTCCGGATAGGCGAAGCCGCCGGCCGCTTCGAGCGCCGCCCGACGCTGGGCCAGTTCGGCGTCGGAAATCAGCACATCGACCCGACAGGCGTTCAGATCGACCCGCACCCGGTCGCCCGTTTGCAGCAGGGCCAGATTGCCGCCGGCGGCGGCTTCCGGCGAGGCGTTCAGAATGGACGGAGAGCCCGAGGTGCCCGACTGGCGACCGTCGCCGATACAGGCCAGGGCGTGCACCCCCTCCCGGATCAGATGCGCCGGCGGGCGCATGTTCACGACCTCGGCCGCGCCAGGATAGCCGACAGGCCCGGCCCCGCGCATGAACAAAATACTCTTCTCGGTGATGCCTGTCGCCGGGTCGTCGATGCGATGGTGATAGTCTTCGGGTCCGTCGAACACGACGGCCGGGCCTTCGAAAGCGTTCGGGTCGTCTGGATTATTCAGATAGCGATCACGGAATTCCGCCGCGATGACGCTGGTCTTCATGATCGCATTGTCGAACAGATTGCCGGTTAGAACCAGGAAACCCGCGTCGGTCACCAACGGATTTTCGAAGGCGCGGATCACGTCCGGCAGATCGATCTCCACCCCTCGGCAGTTGTCGCCGATGGTCTTGCCGTTGGCGGTGACGGCGTTTTCGTGGATCAGACCATGCCGCATCAGCTGCGACACCACGGCGGGCACCCCGCCCGCCTGGTGGAAGTCCTCCCCCAGATAGGCGCCGGCCGGCTGCAGGTTCACGAGCAGAGGCACAGCATGACCATGTGTCTGCCAGTGCTCGATCGGCAGATCGACGCCGACATGGCGCGCCAAGGCGGTGATATGCACCGGCGCATTGGTCGATCCGCCGATGGCCGAGTTGACGACAATGGCGTTCTCGAACGCCTCTCGCGTCAAGATGTCCGAGGGCTTCAGATCCTCATGCACCATCTCGACGATCCGCTTGCCCGTCAGATAGGCGGTTTGCGGACGCTCGCGGTAGGGCGCGGGAATGGCCGCCGATCCGGGCAATGACATGCCCAGGGCCTCAGCCAGGGAGTTCATCGTCGAGGCCGTGCCCATGGTGTTGCAGTAGCCGACCGAAGGCGCGGAAGTGGCGACCAGATTGATGAAGCCTTCATAGTCCAGTTCGCCCGCCGCCATCATCTCGCGGGCCTTCCAGATAATGGTGCCCGACCCGATCCGCTCCCCCTTCAGCCAGCCGTTCAGCATGGGCCCGACCGACAGGGCGATGGCCGGAATATCCACGGTTGCGGCGGCCATCAGACAGGCGGGCGTGGTCTTGTCGCAGCCGATGGTGACCACCACCCCGTCCAGCGGATAGCCGTAAAGCAGTTCGACCAGACCCAGATAGGCCAGGTTACGATCCAAACCCGCCGTGGGCCGTTTGCCGGTCTCCTGGATCGGGTGGACGGGAAACTCCATGGCGATGCCGCCGGCTTCGCGAATGCCCTCGCGCACGCGCTCGGCCAGCACCAGATGGTGCCGGTTGCACGGCGACAGATCCGAACCGGTCTGGGCGATGCCGATGATGGGCTTGCCCGACTGCAACTCTTCCAGCGTCAGCCCATAGTTCAGGTAACGCTCGAGATAGAGCGCCGTCATGTCTGGATTACTGGGATTATCGAACCAGGCGCGCGAGCGAAGAGGTTTGGCCATTTGTCAGACTTTCGTGGAATAGTCTGACAATTAGACAGATCCGCCTCAAAGGCAATCCGGGTCGGACCTTAAATCAGCGCGACTTCAGAGCCTGCGATGTCTGAGCCAGGGCGCTGGTCACCAGAGCCTCCATGGCGGCCTTCGCCCTGCCCTCGTCGCCGGCCTCGATGGCGGAAAAGACCGCCCAGTGATCGGGCATGGGATCAGGCGGCAGCTTGCGCTTGCGCTGCTTGTACAGGGTCGTGAACCTGACCCCCGCCCCGATGGTCGAAGCGAGGCTGATCAGGGGCGGATTACGTGTCGCCGCCAGAATGGCGTGGTGAAAATCCCGGTCCGCCGAACGTCCTTCGTCGGTCCGCAGCGTCATCCGGTCCATGGCCTCCAGCGCGTCGCGCATCTGCCTCAGGTCCTCGTCCGTCCGCCTCAGCGCGGCCAGGGCGGCTGCGGCGGGTTCGACGATCAACCTCAGCTCGAACAGGCCGTTGACGATCGCCTCGCTCGGCTCGCTCTCGAACAGCCAAGCCAGGACATCCGGATCGAGCAGGTTCCAGCGCGCCACCGGCAGGACCCGCGTGCCCGTTCGCGGACGGCTTTCCACCAGACCCTTGGCCGCCAGAATGCGCACCGCTTCGCGATAGGCGCTCCGCGACACCGCCAGTCGCTCGCTGAACTCGATCTCATTGCTGAGCGCCTGGCCCGGCGGCGGATCGCCCGCGACAATGGCCACCCCAAGGTCTCGGGCGATGGCGCCGTGCAGCCTTTCCGACCCCACCTTCTGCAGCGAGGAGGTAATTCGGCGGGAGGGCTTGGTGGGCATCGCGAACTCTATGGCTTTGGCGACAGCATACACCGATGGCCGTCCCGCGACACTTGGCCCTGCCAGAAATGCGGTTGACCGACATTACGAGACTGATACGTTGATGTTAGCGCTATCATCGCCGACGAACGGCGGGGCACATGGGAGGTTTGCCGATGACCGGTTTTCACTGCGGGCTGCCGAAGCCTGACCGTCGTACATTCTTGGCCGGTCTGATGACCGCCGCGGCCCTGGCGCCGATGCGCGCCGTAGCCCAGACGCGGGACCGGCCCCCTGCCGACGCCCCCTACCGCAATCCCGCCGTGCCGGTGGATCAGCGGGTCGAGGATCTGCTTCAGCGGATGACGCTGGAGGAGAAGGTGGCCCAGATGGTCGGCATCTGGGAATTCAAGAACAAGATCCAGAACCCCGCCGGCGACTTCGATCCGGCCAAGGCCACGAGCGCCTTCCCCCATGGCCTCGGCCAGGTGTCTCGTCCACAGGACTACCGTGGGGTCGATGTCAGCCAGAACGGGTCGGCCGGAGCGGCGACGGAGGCCGTCAACCGCACGGCTCGGCAGACCGCGGACTATGTCAACGCCGGCCAGCGCTGGGCGGTCGAGAACACCCGCCTCGGCATACCGATGATCTATCACGAGGAGGCGCTCCACGGCTATGTCGCCCGCGGCGCCACCAGCTTCCCTCAGTCCATCGCCCTGGCCAGCACCTGGGATCCCGCCCTGGTCACCCGGGTCTTCAGCGTCGCCGCGCGCGAAATGCGGGCCCGGGGCGCCCAGCTGGCCCTGGCCCCGGTCGTGGACGTCGCCCGCGACCCCCGCTGGGGCCGGATCGAGGAAACCTATGGCGAGGATCCGCATCTGGTTTCCGAAATGGGCCTTGCCGCGATCAAGGGCTTCCAGGGCGAGACCCTGCCCCTGGCCCCGGACAAGGTCCTGGTGACGCTGAAACACATGACCGGACACGGCCAGCCCGAAAACGGCGTCAATATTGGCCCGGCCAACATCTCCGAACGAACCCTGCGCGAGAACTTCTTCCCCCCGTTCGAGCGGGCGGTGAAGGAGCTGCCGGTCATGGCGGTCATGGCCTCCTACAACGAGATCGACGGCCTGCCGTCCCACGCCAACCGCTGGCTACTGCACGACGTGCTGCGCGAGGAGTGGGGCTATAAGGGTTCGGTCGTGTCCGACTATTTCGCGGTGCGCGAACTGAACACCCGCCACAAGATGTTCGCCACCATGGACGAGGCGACGATACGCGCCCTCGACGCCGGGGTGGACATGGAGCTGCCCGACGGCGAGGGGTATAACGCCATCCCGGCCCTGGTCGCCGCCGGCCGCGTGCAGGTCAGCCAGATCGACGACGCCGTGCGCCGCGTCCTGACCATGAAGTTCCAGGCCGGCCTGTTCGAAAACCCCTATGTCGACGCCGCTGCGGCGGCCGGTAAGACGGCCACGCCCGACGCCGTCGCCCTTGCGCGAGAAGCGGCCAACAAGGCCTTGATCCTGTTGAAGAACGATAAGGGACTGCTGCCGCTCGCCTCCGCCCGGGTCGGCAAGCTGGCCGTCATCGGCACTCACGCCCGCGACACGCCCATCGGCGGCTATTCCGACGTCCCCGCCCATGTCGTCAGTGTGCTGGAAGGCTTCCAGACCGCCGCCCAGGGCCGGTTCGAGGTCGTCTATTCCGAGGGCGTGCGCATCACCGAAAGCCGCTCTTGGAGCGCCGACGAGGTCACTCTGGTCGATCCTGCGGTCAACGCCGGGCTGATCGAGCAGGCGGTGCGCGACGCCGCCGACGCCGACGTCATCCTGATGGTCCTGGGCGATAACGAACAGACCAGCCGCGAGGCCTGGGCCGACGCCCACCTGGGGGACCGCGACTCCCTCGACCTGGTCGGTCAGCAGAACGACCTGGCCCGCGCGATCTTCGCCCTGGGCAAGCCGACGGTGGTGGTCCTGCTGAACGGCCGCCCCCTATCGGTCAACGAACTGGTCGAGAAGGCCGACGCCATCATCGAGGGCTGGTACCTGGGCCAGGAGACCGGTCACGCCGTCGCCGACGCCGTCCTCGGACGGGTCAATCCGGGCGGCAAGCTGCCGGTCTCGATCGCCCGCTCGGTCGGCCAGTTGCCGATTTTCTACAACTACAAACCCTCCGCCCGGCGCGGCTATCTGTTCGACACCACCGACCCCCTGTTCCCATTCGGCTTCGGCCTCAGCTACACCAGCTTCGACATCTCCGCCCCCCGTCTGCGCCAGTCCTCGATCGGCCTGGCGGGAACGACGACGGTCGAGGTGGACGTGCGCAACACCGGCCCCCGCGCCGGCGATGAAGTGGTCCAGCTCTATGTTCGCGACGACCATTCGTCGGTCACCCGTCCGATCAAGGAGCTGAAGCATTTCCAGCGCGTGACCCTTGAGCCCGGCGCCCGCACCACGGTGCGGTTCGAGATCACCGAGCGGGATCTGTGGTTCTGGAATATCGACATGAAGCGGGTTGTCGAGCCGGGAACCTTCACCATCGGCGTCGGCCCCAACTCGCGCGACCTGAAGACCGCGACCCTGACGGTCACTGCTTAGAGCAGCGTCCGCCCTGCCCGTTCCGCCCTATCGGGCGGAGCGGGCATGGGGCCCGAAGACCGCCCCGACGAAACCGCCCGCCGTGCGGGTGCTCAGGATCGTGCCGTCCACGTCGCTGGCCAGGGTCTTCCAGCCGTCGCCGGCGTCATACAGGAAGTCATAGACCGGCCCGCGCGCCACCGCCTTCAACCGGACCGGCCCCGTGGCCGTCAGAGGGGCCTCGGCGATCAGCACCCCGTCGGCGGCCTCCTGCGGCCCGGCGCGCCGGCGCAGCTCCAGCCGGTTGCGGCCGTCGGCGCGCGCCACGGCGAGGAAGTACCAGAAGTCGTCGCTCTGAAGCGCCGCCAACCCGGCGCGGTCGCCGTCACGCACCGGCGAGAATTCGACCACGGTCTCGGCGCTGGCGTTCTGGTGCTGCTGGCGTCGCGCCAGGAAGGAGGGGTTGGCGTTGTCGCCCAGATCCACCGCCCGCGCCCGAAGCGTCAGCGACCCGGGCGTCGATGACAGATCGAACCAGGTCTCGCGCGGATTGCGCATCATCATCCACGACAGCGGCAAAGGACCGTCAAAGCCCTCCTCGACCCTGAACGGCCCTGTCATGGGCGCGGCGGCGGCTCGCGGGGGCAGATCGGGGCGGGTCGCAATCTCGGGCAGGACCTCGCCGGGAGACGTGATGCGCGGCCATTCGCCCGACCAGTCGACAGGCATCAGGAAGGTCTCGCGCCCCGTATTGTACTGATCCGGCCCATAGGGTCGAACCGCCAGAAAGGTCGCCCACCAGTCGCCGTCCGGCGTCTGCACCAGATCGGCGTGCCCCGCCGAGGTTACCGGCCGCGGGCGATCCGCAGGCAGACCCTTCTGCGTCAGGATCGGATTGCCTTCATAGGCGACATAGGGACCGTCCGGCTTGCGGGACCGCAGAACCACCTGGGAATGCCCCTCGGCCGTGCCCCCCTCCGCGCAGACCAGATAGTACCAGCCGTTGCGATAGATCAGGTTCGGCCCTTCGATCCAGATCGGTTTGGTCGCGAAATCAACCCCGCCGTTGACCAGTACGGTGCGCGGCCCGAACGTCTTCTGCGCCGCAGGGTCGAACCGCTGGATCCAGATCGCGCGGTGCCCCTCATACTGGGGCTCTCCCTCCGGCGGGCCGTTGTTCAGGATCCAGCCCTGCCCTTCGGCGTCGAAGAACAGCGAGGGATCGATGCCGCCCTCAAGCTCCGGCAACCAGACCGGATCGCTCCAAGGCCCGGCCGGATCGGTCGCCGTGATGAAGAAATTGCCGCCGCAATCCACGCAGGTGTTCAGGATGTAGAACCGGCCGTCATGGTGCTCGATCGTCGGCGCGAACACGCCGCGCGACAGGCCCAGCGTGCCGAAATCCAGCTGATCCGGTCGATCTATGGCGTTGCCGATCTGGGTCCAGTTGACCAGGTCGCGGCTGCGAAACACCGGGATGCCCGGAAAATAGGCAAAGGTCGATGTGACCAGATAATAGTCTTCGCCCACCCGCGTATTGCCCGGATCGGGGTAGAAGCCGCTCAGGATCGGATTGCGGTACTGGCCCGGCCCCGGCGTCGGCCCGCCATCGTCGCCCTCATAGATGAAGACCGAGAACCGGGCGACGGGCGAAGCGCCCTCGACCGCCTGAGCCGACGCCGCCCCGCCCGCCCCCATGCCTGCGGACAAGAGGCCCGAGATGACCGCTGCAATGATCGATCGCCCCATCGACTCTACTCCCTATGACTCATTTTTATTTGTCGGACATTTTACATTGCCGCTATGGTCGCGCAATCCTCAATAGGCAGGAAGCGAACCCGTGATGACCTCCAGACGTTCCCTTCTGGCCGGCGCCGCCGCCACTCTGGCCGCCGCCCCGATGACCTCGCTCGTGCAGGCCGGCGCGGCGCCGCCTGCCGCTCTCAAGGACTTGGCTGCGGCGAAGGGCTTGATCTTCGGCTCGGCCGTCAACGCGCGACAGGTCCGCAGCGACCCGCAGTATCGACAGGTCCTGGAGCGCGACTGCGGGGCCCTGGTCTGCGAAAACGAAACCAAATGGGTGGCGCTGAGGCCCGACGCGGCGACGTTCGACTTCACCGACGCGGACGTGATCGCGGCCTATGCCTCGGCTCACGGCATGGCCCTGCGCGGCCACACCCTGTTGTGGCATCATCCCCAGTGGTTTCCCGACTGGCTGACCCGCTACGATTTCGGCGCCCGGCCGGCGGCCGAGGCGGAACGGATCCTGACCGGCCATATCCAGCGCGTCTGCGCCCATTATCCGCAAGTCTTCTCCTGGGACGTCGTCAACGAGACGGTCGACGCCGACACCGGAGAGCTTCGGGAAACCAGCCTGTCAGGCGCCATGGGCCAGGACGTGCTCGACCTGGCCTTCCACACCGCCCGCGAAGCGGCCCCGCACGCCCAGTTGGTCTATAACGACTATATGAGCTGGGAGGCCGGGCACGAGAAACACCGCGCCGGCGTGTTGCGCCTCCTCGAGGGGTTCAAGGCGCGCGGCGTCCCGATCGACGCCCTCGGGGTCCAGAGCCATATCGGCTCGGGCAATTCCGACGATTCCGTCGGATTCGACACGGCGCAGGAACGGGAATGGCGGCGGTTCCTCGACGAGGTCGTCGGCCTGGGACTGGATCTGATGATCACCGAGTTCGACGTTCACGACAAGAATCTGCCCGAAGACATCCCCACGCGCGACACGGCCGTCGCTGACCTGGGCAAGCGTTATCTCGACCTCATGCTGGGCTATGAACAGACCCGGGCGGTGCTGTGTTGGGGCATGGTCGACCGGCACTCCTGGCTACAGGGCAATTGGCCGCGCGGTGATCGGCTGCCCAAGCGTCCCACGCCCTATGACGCTGATTATCGGCCCAAGCCGCTTCGGACCGCCATCGCGGACGCCCTGGCCGCCGCCCCGGTTCGGACGCCGCTCGAGACGACGACGGCTCGCCGGGGCTGAAGGCCGCGCCTTCAGTTGCCGGGGGCGAACGGAAACGCCAGTCCCTGGTAATAGGCCAGCGGATGCTCCGGCTCCGGCGATCCCTCAGGCAGGGGAAGCCCTGACCGGCTGGCGAAATAGGCGAGGCTGGCGTCGCGCCACCAGCGCGCCTCCTTCTCCTGAATGGCCAGAAACACCGACACCTCCTCAAAGCGCCGCTGGTCGACATAGGGCTGGAGGCCGGACCAGGTCCGCCGCATATCCCCCACAGCGACGACGCCCCGATCATAGGAGAAGGCCAGCTCGTCCCACAGCGTCCGCCCGGACCGCATCCGGTGATCCCAGGGCAGGTGATGGAACCAGAGCAGCATCGTCTCGGGCACGGCGTCCAGGTCGCTGAAACGGTCGCCGACTTCGGGGGCGTACTGGGCGACGGCATTGCTGCCGCGCGCGGTCCGGTCGAAGCCGATCCCGTTCTTGTCGGCCTGATGATAATAGGCCGGGTTCCATTCCGGTCGCGCCAGATCGGCGACCCAGGGCGCCGGCCCGTAGTGATGGCCCGTCGCCATCAGGTGATGAAGTCCCAGGGGCGTCATATAATCGACCACCGCCTCGCGTGATCCCATCATCACGCCGACGACAGGTTCGACCAGGCGCGCGTCGTTGGAAAACGTCATCCGCACCCATTCCTCGGCGATGGGGCCGGCCCGCGCCGCCTCCGGATCCCAAGCCATGCGCCCGAAGGCGTACCAGTTGGCCTGATCGAAATGCGAACCGGACCAGTTGCGGTCGGCGCCGATATTGGCCACGCCCGCCATGCCGGTCAGGGCGTGTTTCCCGAACGATCCGTCGATCACCCGCGCGACGGTCGCTCCGGCGGCCGGCCGCATCGTGTCGGATTGCAGCACCTCTTCATACAGGGGGCCGAGATAGGCCAGATGGGTGGAGAAGCCGAGGTATTCCTTGGTGATCTGAACCTCGATCATCAACGGCGTCTGCGGCATGGCGCCGAAGATCGGATGGAAGGGTTCGCGGGGCTGGAAGTCGATGGGGCCGTTCTTGACCTGGACGATCACATTGGTCCGGAACCGCCCGTCCAGCGGGACAAAGTCCGTATAGGCCTGTTTGGCCCGGTCGTCCGGCGCCTGGTCTGAATAGACGAAGGCCCGCCACATCACGACCCCGCCATGGGGCGCCACCGCGTCCGCCAGCATGTTCGCCCCCTCGGCATGGGTGCGATGATAGTCCTGCGGACCGGGCTGGCCTTCGGAATTGGCCTTGACCAGAAACCCGCCGAAATCCGGAATGGCGGCGTAGATTTCATCCGCCTTGGCTCGCCACCAGGCCTGAACCTCAGGGTCCAGCGGGTCGGCGGTCGTCAGGCCGCCGATCTCGATCGGGGCGCTGAACCGGGCCGACAGATAGACCCTGACGCCGTAGGGCCGGAAGACATCCGCCAGGGCGGACGCCTTGGAGATATAGGGGGCGGTCAGGCTCAGCGCGTTCGCATTGACGTTGTTCAACACCGCGCCGTTGATCCCGATCGAGGCGTTCGCCCGCGCGTAGTCGGTATAGAGTTCAGGCGTATAGTCCGGCAGCCGGTGCCAGTCCCAGATGGACTGGCCCGCATAGCCGCGCTCGACATGCCGATCCAGATCATCCCAATGGTTCAGCACCCGCAGCGCCACCTTCGGCGTGGCGCGGAGGTCCAGCCTGTCTATCGGCTGGCGCGTCTGAATTCGCCGTAGCAGGGCGAAGGCGCCGTACAGAACACCGACGTCGCTGTTGGCCGCGATCACGGTGACGGGGCGGTCGTCGATCCGCAGGCTGCGGATCACATAGCCCTCGTCCCCCAGGTCGCCGAGATCGAGATCCAGGGCGGCGATGTCCGGCGAGGCTGCCGGCGTCCCGTAGATCAGCGCGCCCGCCACGACCGAGTCGGAAACGGCGGGCGCGGCGCCCAACAGGCCCGTCATGCCGCGGGTCAATTCGGCCGTGGCCGCAGTGATCGACGGCGACGCCCCTCCCGGAACCAGCCTCGTCACGACCGCCCGATAGTCCGCAACCGCCGTCGCCTCCATCGGCCGGTAACGCAGCCACAGCTCGTAGCCGTCCTCCGCCGAGGCCGGCGTCGCAATCGCCGCCAGGATCGACAGCAGGGCCGACAGGCCCGCCCAGACGATGGCTCGCATATTCTCTCCTCCCGGCGCGTCTCCGCACGCCCTCTCCGACCCCGACCGTTCGCCACCCACAGTTGACAAGCGCCGCTGATCGCCTTCTGGTAGCGCTATCACGTCCTGAAAGCGGAGTCAGGCCGAGGGGCGGAATGCGGCCGACCGCCGCAGGGGAGAGCTGCGATGAAGATTCGGTCCGCGCGCGTCATCGTCACCTGCCCCGGCCGGAATTTCGTCACGCTCAAGATCGAGACGGACGAGGGCCTGACGGGGGTCGGCGACGCCACCCTCAACGGGCGCGAGCTTTCGGTCGTCAGCTATCTTCAGGATCACCTCATCCCCTGCCTGATCGGCCGAGACGCCCATCGGATCGAGGACACCTGGCAATATCTGTACAAGGGCGCCTACTGGCGGCGTGGGCCGGTCACCATGACCGCCATCGCCGCCGTCGACATGGCCCTGTGGGACATCAAGGCCAAGGCGGCAGGCCTGCCCCTGTATCAGCTGCTGGGCGGCGCCTGCCGCGACAATGTGCTGGTCTATGGCCACGCCAACGGCGCCACCATCGAAGAGACGATCGATGAGGCCCGGCGCTATGTCGACCTGGGCTACAAGGCGATCCGGCTGCAATCCGGCGTGCCGGGCCTGGCGTCGACCTACGGCGTGTCCAAGACCTTCGGCTATTACGAACCGGCCGACGCCGATCTGCCGACCGAGAACCTGTGGTCCAGCGAGAAATACCTGCGCTCCGCCCCCCCGCTTTTCGCCAGGGCGCGCGACGTATTGGGCTGGGACGTGCATCTCCTGCACGACATCCATCACCGGCTGACGCCGATCGAGGCGGGGCGTCTGGGCAAGGATCTTGAGCCCTTCCGTCCGTTCTGGCTCGAAGACGCGACCCCGGCCGAGAACCCGGCGGCCTTCCGGCTCATCCGTCAGCACACGACCGCTCCCCTGGCCGTCGGCGAGATCTTCAACTCGATCTGGGACTGCAAGCAACTGATCGAGGAACAGTTGATCGACTATATCCGCGCCACGGTGGTCCACGCGGGCGGGATCACCCACCTTCGGCGGATCGCCGCCCTGGCCGATCTTTACGGGGTCCGCACCGGTTGCCACGGCGCGACCGACCTGTCGCCGGTCGCCATGGCGGCGGCTTTGCATTTCGACCTGTCGATTCCGAACTTCGGCATCCAGGAATATATGCGCCACACCCCAGAGACGGACGCCGTCTTCCCCCATGCCTACAGCTTCGCCGATGGGGCTCTCCACCCCGGCGAGGCCCCCGGACTGGGCGTCGATATCGATGAGGCCCTCGCGGCGCGCCATCCCTATGCCCGGGCCTATCTGCCCGTAAACCGGCTTGAGGACGGGTCGATGCACAGCTGGTGAGATCGGATCGCGATCCACCGTTCGGCGCCCCGACACTCGCGGCGCCGTCACAGGAATGAGATGACGGGAGAGTCGATATGCGTCCAAATCCTGCGGGGCCTGTGCGCCTCTGGCTGGCGGCCCTGGTCCTCCTCCTGTCCGCCGCATCGGGCGCCCGGGCCCAGGTCGCCCTGCCGGCGCCGCCTGCCGACGGCTGGGTCGCGATCTGGGGATCGTCCCAATACGCCCCCGAACCCCAGAACGCCCTCCCCGCCGACGACCTGCACGACGCGACCCTGCGTCAGACGGTGCGCGTCACAGCCGCAGGCGACGTCATTCGGGTGAGGATCAGCAACGCCTTCGGCGCCGCCCCGCTCAGGGTGGCCGCCGCCGCCGTCGCCCGGCCTGTCGCCCCCGGCGGCTCGGCCGTTGATCCGAACAGCCGTGCGCCCCTCCTGTTTGACGGCAGGCGCGAGGTCGTCATCCCGCCGGGGGCCGACTGGCGGTCCGACCCCATCACCTGGCCGGTCGAGGCCTTGAGCGACGTCGCGGTCAGTCTTCATCTGGTCGATGCGTCCGGGGGACAGACCGGCCATCCCGGCGCCCGCGCCACCAGCTTCATTGCGCCCGGCGATCAGGTCTGGGCTCCGGAACTGACGAATCCGAAGTCGGCCGAGCGCTGGTATTTTCTGTCAGCCTTAGAAGCCGGCGATCCCGATCTGGACGGGGCCGTGGTCATCCTGGGCGACTCGATCACCGACGGTTATGGCGTGCCGGCCGACACCAATCAGCGCTGGCCCGATCAATTGGCGGCGCGCCTCCAGGCCGATCCGGAGACTCGCGGCCTGTCGGTGATCAACCAGGGCATAGGCGGCAACCGCGTCCTGCTGGACGGCCTAGGGCCAAACCTGCTGGCGCGGCTTGAACGGGATGGGCTGTCCCATCCCGGCGTGCGGTTCCTGATCCTTCTTCAGGGCGTCAACGATCTGGGCGTCCTGACGCGCGACCGGCCCGCCTCCCCCGAGGCGCACGCGGCCCTGGTCGAAGAGATCACCGGCGCCTACCGCCAGATCACGGAGCGCGCTCGTGCCCGCGGCGTTCGGGTGATCGGCGCCACCATCCTGCCCTATGCGGGCTCGGCCTATTATCATCCCACAGCGGAAAACGAGGCGGACCGCCAGGCGCTGAACGCCTGGATCCGCGCGCCCGGAAACTTCGACGCCGTGATCGATTTCGACCAGATCATGCGCGACCCCGACCGGCCTGATCGGCTGCGCCCGGACGTAGACAGCGGAGACGGGCTACACCCCTCGATGCGGGGCTATGTCGTCATGGGCGACGCTGTCCCGCTGACCCTTTTCCGCAAGGAAGCGCCGACAGCCCCCTGAAGCCTGCGCGCAACTCGGACGCCAATTGCAAAGGGGCCGCCCGAAAGCGACCCCTTCAACCAACCGTCTTCTTTGGGGAAGATGGTCGGAGCGACAGGATTCGAACCTGCGACCCCTTGACCCCCAGTCAAGTGCGCTACCAGGCTGCGCCACGCTCCGAAGGCGCTCCCTATAGACGGGGGAACCGTTGTCCGCAAACGCTAAAACGACTTTTCCACCGACCGCAACAGCACGGCGTCCAGACGCGACTTGGCCTGCTCCAGATCGGCCAGAACCCGGTGCAAATCCGGGTGTTCGATACGCCCAGCGCCCGAGGCCGCCCCGGCGCGCGCGGCGAAGGTCTCTCCGTCCTCGATCAGGGCCGCCGCCTCGGCGCCGACCAGCTTCTTCAACCCCTGCTCCTTGTGTAGGCGCTGGACGCCGCGGATCGTCAGGCCGTCGTCATGCAACAGCCGCCGCACGGCCTTCAGCACGGCGATATCCTGCGAACGATAGAAGCGCCGTCCGCCCGCCCGTTTCACCGGGGTCACGAAGGTGAACTTCGTCTCCCAGAACCGCAGCACGTGCTGCGGCGCCCCGACCTCCTCGGCCGCCTCAGAAATGGTGCGGAAGGCGTCGGCGCTCTTGGCCAAGCGAATCAGGCCTCGACGACGGCGTCGTGAACCCGGCTCTTCATGATCTGAGAGGCGCGGAAACTGATGACGCGGCGGGGATTGATCGCCGCCGGTTCACCGGTCTTGGGATTACGGCCCATACGAGCCCGCTTCTCGCGAACCTGGAAGACGCCGAACCCGGAAAGCTTGACCGTATCGCCCTGTTCAAGGGCTTCCACGATCAATTCGAGGGTCCGTTCCACCAGAGCCGAGCACTCCTGCCGGGACAGGCCGACCTCCTCGTGCACGGCTTCGCAGAGATCGGCGCGCGTTACGGTCTGTTGGCCTGACATCATATCCCCGGCTTGTTTCGGTCCGTTGCGCCTATAGACGCGCAAAGTCTACGGAAAATCAATGCCTATGGGTTTAAGCTAGAGTCGCAAGGCGCAGGCGCCCCAGGTCAGGCCGCCGCCCATGGCTTCCAGCAGGACCATGTCGCCCTTCTTGATCCGCCCGTCCTGGATCGCCGCATCCAGCGCCAGGGGGATGGAGGCGGCCGAGGTGTTGGCGTGCAGGGCCACGGTCGAGATCACCTTGTCCTCGTCCAGACCCAGCCGGTCGCCGACCCCCTTGATGATCCGCTGATTGGCCTGATGCGGCACGAACCAGTCCACGTCCGCAATCTCGACCCCGGCTGCGGCGCAGGCGGCGGTGATGCCTTCGGCGATGTTCACCACGGCATGACGGAACACCTGGTTCCCGGCCATCCGCAGATGGCCGACGGTCCCAGTCGTGGCCGGGCCGCCATCGACGTAAAGCAGATCGGTCTTGGACCCGTCGGCGCGCAGGGCGAAGCCCAGCATCCCCTGGTCGGCGGCCGTTCCCTGCCCTTCGCGCGGCTCCAGCACCACGGCGCCGGCGCCGTCGCCGAACAGGACGCAGGTGGTCCGGTCGGTCCAGTCCATCAACCGCGTCATTTCCTCGGCCCCGATCACCAGGGCGCATTTCGCCAGGCCGCGCGCCACGAAACCGTCGGCCACGCTCAGCGCATAGACGAAGCCCGAACAGACGGCCTGCACATCGAAAGCGATCCCGACGCCGGCGCCCAGCTTGCGCTGGACGATGGAGGCGACGGCGGGGAAGGTCATGTCGGGCGTGGTCGTGGCCACGATGATCAGGTCCACGTCCGCCGCCGTCTTGCCGGCGTCGGTCAGGGCCTTCTTGGCCGCTTCGACGGCCAGGTCGCTGGTCGGCTGATCGTCGCGCGCCTTGTGGCGCTGCTTGATGCCGGTGCGCTCCTGAATCCATTCGTCGGAGGTGTCGACGATCTTGGCCAGGTCGGCGTTGGTGACGATCTGCTCCGGCAGGAAGGAGCCGACGCCGGTCACGGCGCTGCGGGTGACGCTCACTGAAGGGGTTCTCCGGCGGGGGCGGCGGGCGGGCTGGAATGGTCGAATACGGCGTCCAGCTTGCCCAGATTGGCGCCCACCTTGGTCATATAGTCGCTGCGGGCCAGATCGACAGCGATACGGATCGCATTGCCGAATCCCTTGGCGTCGGCGCCGCCGTGGCTCTTCACCACAATCCCGTTCAGCCCCAGCAGCGGGCCGCCGTTGATCGTGCTGGGGTCGATCTTCTCGCGCATCTTCTTCAGGGCCGGCATGGCGATGGCGGCGCCCAGCTTGGACTGCAGGTTCGAGGTCAGGGCCTCGCGCAGCAGGGCCGAGATATAGCGCGCCGTGCCCTCGGCCGTCTTCAGGGCGATATTGCCGGTGAAGCCGTCGGTCACGACCACGTCCACCGTCCCCTTGGCGATGTCGTCGCCCTCGACGAAGCCGTGATAATTCAGGTCGAACGGCCCGTCGCGCAGGATGGCGTGCGCCTCCTTGACCTGCTCGTTGCCCTTCATGTCTTCCGAACCGACGTTCAGCAGACCAATCGTCGGCCGGGCGATGCCGCGCACCGCCGACTGGAAGGCCTCGCCCATGATGGCGAACTCGACCAGCTGTTCGGCGTCGCTGCCGATATTGGCGCCCACGTCCAGAACCGCCGTATGGCCCTTGAAGGTCGGCCAGCTGGCGACGATGGCCGGCCGTTCCAGCCCCGGCGCCGACATGCGCAGAATCAGTTTGGAGATCGCCATCAGGGCGCCGGTGTTGCCGGCCGAGACGACGCCGCCGGCCTCGCCCGTCTTCACCGCCTCGACGGCGTTCCACAGGCTGGAGCCCTTGCCTCGACGCATGGCCTGGGCGGGCTTCTCGTCCATGGCCACGACCTTGTCGGTATGGCGGATTTCGACGGTCTCAGGCGACAGGTCGCAGCGCGCCAGCTCGGCGCTGATCTGAGCCTCGTCGCCGTGCAGCAGGAAGCGGACCCCCTCCCCGCCATGGGTGCGGACATAGCTGCGGATGCCGGGAACGACGACGGATGGCCCGTGATCGCCGCCCATGGCGTCAAGCGAGATCGTAACTGGGGCTGGCAAATGGACCTCGTGTGGCCGCGTCGTTTTGTCGCGCGACGCTTGATAGGGGGCGCTGGACGATAGCGCCGAAGCGGGGGGATGCAACCACGCGCCCCTTACGTCAACCTCAGCCTTGGTCGTTCTGGGGTTTCAAGGCTTTCAAGGCGGCGAAGGGCGAGATTTCGGCGGGCTCTTCCGGTTGCACGAACTCCGCGCCCGGCTTGCGCGGGAACGGATCCAGCGACAGGACCAGTTGCTCGACGGCGTATTGGCCCAGGTCGATCTTGCCGTCTTCGATCAGATCGGCGTCTTCCTCGTCCAGCGTGACCTCGATCTCGTCGGTCTGCTGCGGCGCGGCCTCGACCAGCTGGATCGAGAATCGACGGTCCACATCGATCGGCAGCGGCTCCAGCGTCAGGCCGCAGGTCTGGACCGCGTGGGCCGAGACCCGGCCCTTCATCGTCCATTCGCTGGTCGACGGCGTCGGCTTCACCTCGATCTCGACGACGAAGTCCTCCAGCCCCTGAAGATCCAGGGCGCGCGCGATTCGCTTGCGCGCGTCCGCGTCCGGCTCCAGCCGCCGGCTCAGCCCGGCGCCGATCTGGTTGACCCGCACCGTCTCGCTATAGGGAAGGCTTACGCTCATCGTCTCAAACATCCGTCCAGGCCGGCTTCGCCAGCACTTCATTGAATCCCTGCGCGGCCAGCCCGGCCCGCGCGGCCAGGGCGTAGCGCGCCAGATCGGCCGCCTGTTCCGCGCTCGGGTCGGCATAGACGTTGCGCGCCAGGGTCTCGGCCAAGGCCGTCGCGTCGTCATCGCGCAACGGCGTCTCATAGGCGCTCATCCGCCCGTACAGGGCCTCGCCCAGCTTGCGCATCTTCTTGGCCACCGAAACGTCGCCGACGCCCTCTTCCCGCAGCGCATGGTCCAGGGCCGAAACATAGACGTCGAACAGGGCCTGGGCCGCATCCCGTCCCGCCTCGGTGTTCTCGTCGCGCAGCCGCAGCACCAGCAAGAGGACGTGCAGCGTATACAGCTCGAATCGCGCATCGATCCGGTCCGCCACGCCCAGACGCGTGTAAAAGCCGACATTTCGCGCCTGTTCCACCGCCAGGGCGTACAGGGCGTCGCCGATACGGACGCCGGTCCGGGGTTTGAACAGGTTTTTCAGCATGGTTTTATACGGCCCCTTTTCCGCCGCGCCGTTGAACTAGGACGCAGGTCCGTCTAGGTCAAAGACCTTGTTCTCTCGCAGGCGCCCGATCATGTCTCGTTTCGTCCCGCTTTTCGTCGCCGTTTCCCTGGCCGGCCTGTCCGCCGCCTGCGCCCCGACGATCGGTTCCAACGGCTTCCAGGCCATCGACGCCAAGCCGCAGGACATTGTGGCGGGCGCCGACACCAAGGAAACCGTCCTGGCCCGCCTCGGTTCGCCGTCGACCACCTCGACCTTCGAACCGGACCAGGTCTGGTACTACATCAGCCAGACGACCGAGAAATACACCTACAACCGCCCGGTCATCTCCAGCCGCACCATCACCGAAGTCACCTTCGAGCCGAACGGCGACAAGGTGACCGGCGTGCGCACCCTCGGCCTGACCGACGGCGAGCAGATCGCCATGAACACCAAGGAAACCCCGACCCGCGGCCGCGCCCTGACCGTGCTCGAACAACTGCTGGGCAACGTCGGCCGCGGCCAGCTGCCGCGCACCGAAGACGACACCCCCGGCCAACGTCGCCCCGACTAAGGGCCCCGACGCATCGCCAAAGAAAAACGCCCCGGAGATCGCTCTCCGGGGCGTCTTCGTATGGGTCAGCCGATATTCCCGCTGGCCAGCACCGCCAGCAGCAGCAGCGCCACGATATTGGTGATCTTGATCATCGGGTTCACCGCCGGACCGCTGGTGTCCTTGTAGGGATCGCCCACCGTATCGCCGGTCACGGCGGCCTTGTGGGCCTCCGAGCCCTTGCCGTGGACCACGCCGTTCTTGTCGGTGAAGCCTTCCTCGATCACCTTCTTGGCGTTGTCCCAGGCGCCGCCGCCCGAGGTCATCGACACGGCGACGAACAGGCCGGTGACGATCACCCCCATCAGCATGGCGCCCAGCGAGGCGAAGGCGTTGGCCTTGTCCGAAATCGCCAGCACCGCGACGAACAGCACGATGGGCGACAGCACCGGCAACAGCGACGGCACGATCATCTCGCGAATCGCCGCCTTGGTCAGGATATCGACCGCCCGGCCGTACTCCGGCTTGACCTGATAGGTCATGATGCCGGGGTTCTCGCGGAACTGACGCCGCACCTCGGCCACCACGGCCTCGGCCGCGCGCCCGACCGCCATCATCGACATGCCGCCGAACAGGAAGGGCAGCAGCCCCCCGAACAGCAGGCCCACGACCACATAGGGGTTGGTCAGGTCAAAGGCGATCGGCCCCATGTCGGCGAAGAAGGGATAGTCCGCCGGATTGGCCGAGAAATACTGCAGGTCCGACGTATAGGCGGCGAACAGCACCAGCGCCCCCAGGCCCGCCGAACCGATGGCGTAGCCCTTGGTCACGGCCTTGGTCGTATTGCCCACCGCGTCCAGCGCATCGGTCGAATGCCGCACCTCGCTGGGCAGGCCCGCCATTTCGGCGATCCCCCCGGCGTTGTCCGTCACCGGCCCGAAGGCGTCCAGCGCCACGATCATCCCCGCCACACCCAGCATGGTGGTGGTGGCGATGGCGATGCCGAACAGGCCCGCCAGCTGGAAGCTGGCCACGATCCCGACGATGATGGTCAGAGCCGGAAGCGCCGTGGCCTCCAGCGACACCGCCAGCCCCTGGATCACATTGGTCCCGTGACCCGACACCGAGGCGTTGGCCACCGACTGCACCGGCCGGAAGTTCGACCCCGTGTAGTACTCCGTCACCACCACGATGGCCGCCGTCACCGCCAGCCCGACCATGCCGGACCAGAACAGGGCCATCGGCTGGATCGTCAGGCCGCTTGCGGTCACGATCGCCCCCGTCACCATCTGGTCGATCACCCACCAGACCGCGCCGATGGACAGGACGCCGGTCACGATCAGCCCCTGATACAGGGCGCCCATGATGTTCTGGCTCTTGCCCAACCGGACGAAGAAGCTGCCGATGATCGAGGTCACGATACAGACGGCGCAGATCGCCAGCGGCAGCACCATCAGGGTGTCCACATAGGCCTGGCCGCGGAAGAAGATGGCCGCCAGCACCATGGTCGCCACCGTCGTCACCGCATAGGTTTCGAACAGGTCGGCCGCCATGCCGGCGCAGTCCCCGACATTGTCGCCCACATTGTCGGCGATGGTCGCGGCGTTGCGAGGGTCGTCCTCTGGGATGCCGGCCTCGACCTTGCCCACCATGTCGCCGCCCACGTCGGCGCCCTTGGTGAAGATGCCGCCGCCCAGCCGCGCGAAGATGGAAATCAGCGAGGCGCCGAAGCCCAGCGCCACCAGTCCGTCGATCACTTCACGCCCGACCGGGTCCAATCCCATGTGGCGCGTCAGCACGATATAATAGCCTGACACCCCGATCAGGGCCCCGCCCGCCACGAACATGCCGGTGATCGCCCCCGACCGGAAGGCCAGGTTCAGCCCCTTGGACAGGCTTTCAGAGGCCGCCTGCGCCGTGCGCACATTGGCCCGCACCGAAATCAACATGCCGGCGTAACCGGCCGCGCCCGACAGGACGGCCCCGATCACGAAGCCGACCGCCGCATAGACGCCGATCAGCAGATAGGCGGCGATCAGGATCACGATCCCGACCAGGCCGATGGTCAGATATTGCCGCTTCAGATAGGCCGAGGCGCCTTCCTGAATGGCGGCCGCGATCTCTCGCATCTTGTCGTTACCAGTGCTTGCCTTCATCAGCACGGCGGTCTGGGCGGCGCCGTACAGCACCGCCAGAACACCGGCCGCGAAGACCAGCGTAAGATAGATCGTCATTGGCGTTTCCATGCCCTTGCAACAAGCACACGGGCCCTTGCGACGGGCGGGCGTTATCGCCTCTGTCCGACGTCCGGTCCCCCCGAGCGCGGCGGACGCGTCAGTGCGTCCCTTGGGATTTGCAAGGTCAGCGTGTCACGGGCGCCGCGTTGACGCAACCGTGATCGACTAGGCGGCTCAGCGCGCCGCCGTCATGCCCGAGCGACGCCGGGGGGCCTGGTTCACGATTTCGACCCGGGTCACCGATCCCCGCCCCGAAATCGTGTTGGCGGCCGCGATCAGGGCCGCAGACATCCGCCCCTCGTCCAGACGGGTCCAGTCGCCGGACACGGTGAAGGGCGTGCGATGCGCGGCCTTGACCAGGGCGTCGCGGAAGAAGGCCGTCTTCGGCCGCATCTGCTCGGGGGTCTTGCCGCTGCCGATGTGGAGTTTCAGCGAAACAAAGACATAGTTTCTGATCCGGCCATCCGCGATCACGGGCAGACCGAGACCCGGAATATCCAGTGCGGGCGCCGCTTCGGGCGTCTTGCCGCCGGACGAGGCCACAGCAGGCGTCGCGGCCGCCGTTGCGGCGGCGCCGGCCAGGGCGACCGTTGCAGAGGTGATCAGGGTTCTACGATCCATGGCCGCCAGCTTAGCCGCGCGCGGTTAGGATTGTGTTTCCGCCTCAATCGTGGGTCCAGCCGCCCTGTTTCATGGGCACGACCCGCCCCGCATAGCGAACGGTCACGCCCGCGCCGTCGGTCACGGCCCCGATCTTCGTCAGGCGCGTCAGCCGGCGTTCCGCCTCGCGTCGCAGCGCCGCTTCGTGGCGGGGATGGGCCGTAAAGATGATCTGATAGTCGTCGCCGCCGGCCGCCAGGATCGACAGGGCCGCTTGCGCATCGACCCGATTGTCGAGCCAGGCCTGGGCCGCAGCGGACAGGGGCAGCACGGCCAGGTTCAACTCGACCCCTAACCCGCTGGCCTTGGCGATATGGGCCAGATCGGCCGCCAATCCGTCGGACACGTCGGCCGCCGCCGTCGCCAGATTGCGAACCACCTCAGCGAAATCCAGCTGGGGCGCCGGGGTCCGATAATGAGCGATCAGCGCCTCCAGACGCTCCGGCGCCAGCGACAGCTCGCCCCGCGCCGCCCTCAGACCCAGCAAGCCGTCGCCGATGGTCCCGGTGACGAACACCAGATCCCCGACCTCGGCGCCGCCCCGCGACACCGTCTCGCCCTCGGGAACCCAGCCCAGGGCGGTCAGGGAAAACACCGCCGGCCCCGGCGTCTTCACCGTATCCCCGCCGATCAGAAACACCCCGAACCGCGCCTGGTCCTCGGCCAGACCCGCCGCAAACGCCTCGCGCTCAGGCCAGCCGCACCGCTCGGACCAGCAGCAGGCCATCAGATAGCCGAAGGGCTCGGCCCCCTTGGCCGCCAGATCCGACAGGTTCACGCGCAGCAGCTTCTTGGCCACCGTGTCCAGCGGATCGTCGGGCAGGAAATGTACGCCCTCGACGATGGCGTCCTTGGTCAGGACCAGGTCATAGCCGGGCCGCGACGGCAGCACCGCCACATCATCGGCCAGCCCCCTGCCCCATTCGGGATGGGCCAGGGGCCGCAGCAGCCTCTCGATCGTCTCGAACTCGCCCGCGACGTCGAGCGCCGGCATTATTTGCGCGTGTCTCTGGACACGCCGTCCAGGGCGGCGTTGACGAAGCGCGCCTCGGAATCGTCGAAGAAGGCCTTGGCCAGCTCCACATATTCGTCGATCACCACTTCGCGCGGCGTCTCCGGATGCTTGATCAGCTCCCAGGCCCCGCAGCGCAGCAGGGCGCGCAGGGTGGCGTCGATCCGCTCCAGCTTCCAGTTGGAGGCCAGACGCGCCTTGATCGCCGTATCGATGTCGCGCTGGCTCTCGATCACGCCGCGCACGACGTCGGCGAAATAGGCCTCGTCCGCCTCGGCCAGGGCCTCGCCCTCGATATCGGTATCGAAGCGGAAGTTGGAGAATTCGGTAATCACCGTCTCCACGCCCTCGCCCGCCAGCTCCATCTGGTACAGGGCCTGGACGGCGGCCAGCCGCGATACGGTGCGCGCACGGCGCTGTTTGGAGCTTAGATGGGGCTCTGCCCGCTGCTTTTCGGCCTCGGCCAGTTGCTCGAGGACGGCTTTGACGCTGTTCGGTTCACTCATGCGCCGAGGCCTAGCCGCAACCGCTTCTTCAATGCAATGAGGTCGAGGCAGGCTTTCGCCGCTCCACCGCCCTTATCCCCTTCCGAAAGCCGCGCCCGGTACCAGGCCTGGTCTTCGTCCTCGGTCGTCAGAATGCCGTTGCCGATGATCAGCCCCTTGGCGCCCAGGGCCATGATGCCGGCCGCCGACTGATCCGAGACGATCTCGAAATGATAGGTCTCGCCGCGGATCACGCAGCCCAGGGCGACATAGCCGTCATAACGCGGCGCGGTCGGGAACCGCCCGGCCTCCTCGGCCATGGCGATGACGGCCGGAATCTCCAGCGCGCCCGGCACGGTGACGACGTCGAACTCGGCGCCGCGCGCCTTCAACGTCTCCTTGGCGCCCTCCAGCAGGGCGTCGGCCAGCTCGTCGTAGAAGCGCGCCTCGACGATCAGAATACGGGGGCCCTCAGTCACGCCTTGTCTTCTCCATCCATGTCGCGCCAGCCGACGATGCGCAGGCCATAGCCCTCAAGCGCCGTCGGTTCGGGTCGCGTCGAACTCATCACGATCATATCCTTGACGCCCAGGTCCAGCAGGATCTGCGCCCCGACGCCATAGGCCCGCAGCGACCGATCCACCGCCGCCGGCCTGTCCACGCCCGCCAGACGTTCCGCCAGGGAGTTCAGCGACGGATCGCGCAGGAAGACGACCACGCCCGGACCGTCATGGTCGGTGATCTGTTTCAGCGCCTTGGGCACATAGTCCTGGCGCGTCTCGACATGGCCCAGCAGGTCGCAGGCGAAATCCACCTGGTGCATCCGCACCAGGGTCGGCTTGGACGGATCGATCTTGCCGTGGACCAGGGCGACGTGTTCCGCGCCCTCGATGGTGTTCCGGTACAGCATCAGGCGGAACGGCCCGCCGTGGACGCTCTCGAACGGCGTATCCATGACCCGCTCGACGAACCGCTCGGTGCGGCGACGATAGGCGATCAGGTCGGCGATGGTGCCGATCTTCAGCCCGTGCAGCTGGGCGAAGGCGACCAGATCGGGCATCCGCGCCATCTCGCCGTCGTCCTTGATGATCTCGCAGATCACCCCAGCCGGCGTCAGGCCCGCCATGCGGCTGATGTCCACCGCCGCCTCGGTATGGCCGGCGCGGACCAGAACCCCGCCGTCGCGCGCCACCAGCGGGAAGATGTGGCCGGGCGAGACGATGTCGTCCATGCCCTTCGACGCGTCGGTCGCCACATGAATGGTGCGCGACCGGTCGGCCGCCGAAATGCCGGTCGTCACGCCTTCCTTGGCCTCAATCGAGACGGTGAAGGCGGTCTTCATGCTCTCGCGGTTTTCCGCCGCCATCGGCGGCAGGCGCAGCTGGTTCGCGCGCTCGGCCGTGATCGCCAGACAGACCAGGCCGCGCGCCTGGCGGATCATGAAGTTGATCTGGTCGGGGGTGGCGAACTGGGCGGGGATAATGATGTCCCCCTCGTTCTCGCGATCCTCGGCGTCCACCAGGATATAGGGACGGCCGTTGCGGGCGTCCTCCAGGATATCCTCGATGGGACTGATCGGGCTGTCGTTCATGTTAGCGGCCAATTGCATCACGCCGTCTCCTGCCACCGCGCGAGGTATCGCGCCAGCATGTCGATCTCGAGATTGACCGGATCGCCGACCTTCAGGCGGCCCAGGGTCGTCACATCCCACGTATGCGGGATGATATTTAATGAAAACACCCGCCCCTCGACGCTGTTCACCGTCAGGGACACCCCATCGACAGTGATCGAGCCCTTGGCGGCGATATAGCGGTGCAGGGGCGCCGGCGCCTCGACCTCGACCCGGTGCGACCCGCCTTCCGGCGTGATCGATACGACCCGCCCCAGCCCGTCGACATGGCCCGACACCACATGGCCGCCCATCTCGTCGCCCAGCTTGGCCGCCCGCTCCAGATTGATCCCGTCGCCGGCCTTCCAGGCGCCCAGGGTCGTCTTGGACAGGGTCTCGTTCGACACCTCGACCGCGAACCAGTCCGGCCCCTTCTCCGTCACCGTCAGGCAGCAGCCCGCGTGGCTGATCGAGGCGCCCAGGTCGATCCCGGACACGTCCCAGGCGGTCTGGATCTCATAGCGGCGATCCCGCTCCGTCTCGCGGACGTCGCGAACGCGCCCGATGTCGGTGACGATTCCGGTGAACATTTCGGCGTTGGCCCCTTCCGGACCCGAAAAACAAAGTCTGAAATCAACAGAAACGACGGCGTCAGAAACGCGCGTAACGTTCCCACAGGTCGTCTCCGACGGGCTCTACGCCCAGGCGACGGAACTTGGGGGCCTCGGCCAGCTTTGCAAGAGCCAGGGCCGCCACACAGGGCCGCCCCTCCCCGCCCAGCAGGATCGGCGCCCGGAACCACTCCAGCCGGTCAACCGCCCCGGCCCTCAGGAAGGCGGCCGCGACCTGCCCCCCGCCCTCGATCAGCACCGACTCGACCCCCGCCGCCTTCAGCGCCTTCAGCACCGCCGGGATCGCCGGACGCCCGTCCTCGGCCTCGACCTGCCTCACCTGGGCCGAGCCGACCGCTCGCGCTTCGACCGCCGTCAGGATCAGCGTGTTCTCGCCCGCCAGTTTCGCCGTCGTCGGCGTCCTCAACCGGCTGTCCAGCACCACCCGCAGCGGCTGATCCACGCTCCGCCCCGGCAACCGCGCCGTCAGTTCGGGATCGTCCTTCAGCACCGTCTCGACGCCGACCAGAATGGCGTCATGACCCGCGCGCAGCCGATGGCCTTCCAGCCGCGCCGCCTCGCCGGTGATCCATCGGCTCTCGCCCTCGGCCGTGGCGATCCGCCCGTCCAGCGACGTCGCCAGCTTCAGGGTGACGCGCATCAGTCCTTGCCAGAGTCCTTGCCAGAGGGCTCGTCGAAGCCTTCGTCGCCTAAAAATTTGGCGAAATCGCCGGTCGCGCGGAAGTCCTTGTAGACCGACGCGTAGCGGACATAGGCCACCTCATCCACGCCCTTCAGCGCCTTCATGATGAAGTCCCCGACCGTGCTCGACGGCACCTCAGTCTCGCCCAGGCTCTCCAGCTGGCGCACGATTCGGTTGACCATCTGCTCGACCTGATCCGGCTGAACCGGGCGTTTGCGCAGGGCCACGCCCAGCGACCGCTCCAGCTTGTCGCGCTCGAACGGCGTGCGCCGCCCGTTGCGCTTCAGGATCACCAGTTCGCGCAGCTGCACCCGCTCGAAAGTGGTGAAGCGCCCGTTGCAGTTGGGGCAGGACCGCCGCCGTCGGATCGCCGAGCCGTCGTCCGACGGCCGGCTGTCCTTAACCTGGGTGTCCTGATGACCGCAGAAGGGGCACTTCATCGGTCAGATCATCCGTAGATGGGGAAGCGGTTCGTCAGCTCCCGCACCTGGGCCGCCACGCCCGCGACCACGGCCGGATCGGCTTCGTCCCCGCCGTTCATCGACGAGACGACGTCGGCGATCCAGTGGCCGATCTGCTTGAACTCGTCCTCGCCGAAGCCGCGCGTCGTGCCCGCCGGGGTGCCCAGGCGAACGCCTGAGGTGACGGTGAAGGGGGCGGTGTCGAACGGCACGCCGTTCTTGTTGCAGGTCATCAGCGCCTTTTCGAGCTCATGCTCGGTCGCCTTGCCGGTCACGCCCTTGGGCCGCAGATCGACCAAGGCCAGGTGGCTGTCGGTGCCGCCCGAGACGATGGCCAGGCCGCGCTCGACCAGAACCCCGGCCAGGGCCTGGGCGTTCTTGACCACCTGATGCGCATACAGCTTGAACTCGGGCTGCAACGCCTCGCCGAAGGCCACGGCCTTGGCCGCGATCACATGCTCCAGCGGCCCGCCTTGCAGGCCGGGGAAGACGGCCGAGTTGATCTTCTTGCCCAGCTCGACGTCGTTGGACAGGATCATGCCGCCACGCGGTCCGCGCAGGGTCTTGTGCGTCGTCGTGGTCACGACATGGGCGTGCGGGATCGGATCAGGATAGGCGCCCCCGGCCACCAGGCCGGCATAGTGGGCCATGTCCACCATCAGATAGGCGCCGACGCTGTCGGCGATCTCGCGGAACCGCTTGAAGTCGATGTGGCGGCTATAGGCGCTGGCGCCGGCCAGGATCAGCTTGGGCTTCTCCTTCTGCGCCATCTCCGCCACGTGGTCATAGTCGATCAGATGGGTGTCTTCGGTGACCTTGTAGGTCACAGGCCGGAACCACTTGCCCGACTGGTTCGCCGGCGACCCGTGCGTCAGGTGCCCGCCGCAGGCCAGATCCATGCCCAGGAAGGTGTCGCCGGGTTGCAGCAGCGTAAAGAAGACCGCCTGGTTGGCCTGCGCGCCCGAGTGGGGCTGCACATTGGCGAAGGCCGCGCCGAACAGCTTCTTCGCCCGCTCACGCGCCAGATCCTCGGTCACATCGACGAATTCGCAACCGCCGTAATAGCGACGACCGGGATAGCCCTCGGCGTATTTGTTCGTCAGAACCGACCCTTGCGCGTCCAGCACCGCCTGGGAGACGATGTTCTCGGACGCGATCAGCTCGATCTGCTCCTTCTGACGGCCCAGCTCCCCCTGAATGCCCTTGAAGACGTCCGGATCGGCGTCGGCCAGGGTCTTGGTGAAATAGGCGTCATGGGTGAAGGCGGTCACGTCGGAATCCCCGCGTCTGAGAAGGCCGCCTATCTAGTCCGCACCGGACCGAACCACAATATCTTGTGGTCACACTCGACCGACAGATCAGATCCGCTTAAGGCGCATCGCCGACCAATTCGCATCCACCGCAATCTGACTGACGGTGTTCAAGCCGTGGCCCAGCGCAAGCGTCCGCATCCGATCGCGACTGAGATCTCCGGCTAGAGGCGACGTTAACTTGGGATAGGCGATCCAAAATATGGCGTCAGCGCCCAGCCGCGGCGCCGTTTCCACCAAACGCGTCTCCAGCTGGCTTTGGTCGGCGACAAAAACCAGCACGACCTCCGCCTCTTCCATAGATCGACGCGGCACGCCGACAAGCCCCTCGATATCAGCCGGATCGTCCACAACGGCTAGGCGGCGCCCGTTCTTGACCTGAAGACGTTCCAGCAACGGCTTGTCCGACATAATTAGCCGCCCTGAGCCTGAAGGACTCGCCTCAACTTCGCGATCGCCACCCGCTCCACCGCCTTGGGCTCGTTGACCGGCCCCATGGCGCTGACCTCGCGCCCGGTCGCCACATGGATGGCCGAGCATTTGATATAGGGCCCGTTGCGCACGAACTCGACAATGATCTCCCCGTCGTCGCCCATAATCAGAGGCTCTTGAGCGCCCGCACGAACTCGATCGTGCTGAGATCGCCCTCCCAGTAGCCGATCAGCGCCGTCGCGTTGAGACGGATCCAGGCTTGAACAGGCTTCAGATCCGCAGTCGGAAGCGGACCATGAATCAGTTCAAGCTCGGGTTGGATGCTGACGGTCGCCACATCATCGGCGTCCATGCGATTGCCGTGCGTGCGGCAGACCTTGACCCGCGCGTCGTGCCGCGCCCGTCCCTTGGGACTGACCCAGACGGTCATCGGCAGGCCGGTGTCGCGTGGATACAGGTTCGCCATCTCGAAAAGGTCGACCTCCTCGGGCGGCGTGTCCGGCGCAGGATGATGGACGTTCATCACGCCATCATAGCCCAATGCGGGTCTTCAGGAAACGATCAGGCCGCCACCGACCGCCGCGCCACATTACAGTGGGCGAACAGCCGGTCCATCGCCTGGACCAGATGGTCCATCATCTCGTCCGTATGGTTCGGCGAGGGGGTGAAGCGCAGCCGCTCGGTCCCCTTGGGCACGGTCGGATAGTTGATCGGCTGAACATAGACGCCGTACTCGTCCAGCAGCATGTCCGAGATCATCTTGCAGTGGACCGGATTGCCGACATGGACCGGCACGATATGGCTCTCGCTCTCCATCACCGGAATTCCGGCGGCGGCGAAACGGGCCTTCAGGGTCGCGGCCCGTTCCTGGTGGCGTTGGCGCAGTTCCGGATGGGCCTTCAGGTGCCGCACCGAGGCCAGAGCCCCCGCGGTCAGGGCCGGCGGCAGGCTGGTGGTGAAGATGAAGCCCGAGGCCCAGCTGCGCACCGCGTCGATGATCACGGCGTCGGCGGCGATATAGCCGCCCATGACCCCGATGGCCTTGCCCAGGGTGCATTCGATGATGTCGATCTGGTCCAGCAGGCCGTCACGTTCGGCCACGCCGGCGCCGGTTTCGCCATACAGGCCGACCGCATGGACCTCGTCCAGATAGGTCAGGGCGCCGTATTTCTTGGCCAGGGCCACAGTGCCGGCCAGGTCGGCGATGTCGCCGTCCATCGAATAGACGCTCTCGAAGGCCACCAGCTTGGGCGCCCCGGCCGGGGCCGCGGCCAGCAGGGCCTCCAGATGGGCCAGGTCGTTATGCTTGAAGATATGACGCTCGCCGCCGCCGTGCCGGATGCCGGCGATCATCGAGGCGTGGTTCAGCGAGTCGGAGAAGGTGATCAGACCGGGCAGGATCTTCTGCAAGGTCGACAGGGTCGCCTCGTTGCCGACATAGCCCGAGGTGAACAGCAGCGCCGCTTCCTTCTGGTGCCAGTCCGCCAGTTCGGCTTCCAGATCCACCGCCGAACGCGTCGTACCCGAGATATTGCGCGTGCCGCCGGCCCCGGCGCCCACAGCATCGATCTCGTCCTGCATGGCCTTCAGCACGTCCGCGTGCTGGCCCATGCCGAGGTAGTCGTTGGAGCACCAGATCACGACATCCTGTTCGGACCCGTCCTCGCGGCGACGCACCGCCTGCGGAAACTGGCCGCGCACTCGCTTCAGATCGGCGAAGACACGATAGCGTCCCTCGCTGCGCACCTGCTCCACCGAGCGTTCAAAGGCGGCCTTATAGTCGAACACGATATTCGTTCTTTCGCTTATGGCGATGTCTTCCTGCTCTTTGCGCCCGGCGGCGCCGCTTGTCCATGCGCCCCGTGTGGTCAAAACGCCCCAAGCCCTTCATTGATAACGACTCTCAGGAACTCAGATCACCTCCCCGTTCGCGAAGGCGAACGGGGAGGACAGGCGGGAGCGTCAGCGAACGCCAGGAGGGGGCGACTCGGCGCCAGACGCTGGCTTGGTCATCCCCGCCATTGGAGTCGCCCCCGCCTGGTCGCAAGCGCGACCTGTCCTCCCCACGCGCCTTCGCGCGCGGAGAGGTGACGCCGCCCGCTTTTTTCGTCATTCCGGGCGAAGCGCAGCGGAGACCCGGAACCCAGCGGCGCGCGTGAGCGCGAACCTGTCGCGGACTCTGATCTTCGAGCATCGTGCTGCGGACCCATTTCGCCTTCGGCGCCGCTGGGTTCCGGGTCTGCGGGCCAAGCGGCCCTTCGCCCGGAATGACGAAAGGGAAGAGCGGCCAGCGCGCACAATGACGCTGCCTCGTCCTCAACAATTTCAACGTCCTAACAGAATCTCACCCCCCTCTTCTAATCACCCCTCAAACCTCCCGCATAATCCTCTCATCCCCGCCGATGGGGAGGGCGTCGGATCCAGCGCCCTGACGGCGGCGGGGCTGTGGTCGAGCGATGAAGCCGGTGGGGAGGAGACCGCCGGGGTCCTTAGGGGCGGCGATGGATGCCGTCTCCTGCTCGCCGCACGCCTAGGAAAGCGGACCGCTGTCGACCTTCGTCGGCATGTCCGCCCCGGCGAAGCCGTCGCAAGGCGGCCCGCCGATCCGGCAAGGCTCTAAAAGGAGGGCCGCCAGCCGGAGCGCGTGTGGAAAACGACCGCGTGGGACGACGACTGCGCCGAAACGGTACTTAAAACTCCAAACACCGGGTGCAGACCCGGCGTCCCACGCCCTCCCCGAACTTCGCTGGTTTCCCGCGAAGCCAAAGCCAATTCACCCAACCGAGAAAGGCTTCCCATGCGTCCTCGCCGCCCCGCCCGCGCCCGCCAAGACCAGTTGTTCGCCTATGCGCTTCAGCGCCATCGGCTGGAGCTGATCGCCGCCGGCCGCGCCAACCCCCTGTGCGAGCGCGAACGCCTGTTCCTGCACGCGGTCCAGACCCGTCGCCGCCCGGCCTTCGCCGACTATATCCTGCCCTGGCCCCTGCTTCAGGCCGAGCACGAGACCCATCGCCTGGCGCGAGAGGCTCGCGCCGCCCTGGGGGACACGCCGCGTGACGGCCTCAGCCCGGCTTTCTGAAGCGATAGACGAATTGATCGGTCTTGCCGCGAATGGCTGCGTCGAAGACGTTCAGGCTGTGATCGTCGGCCGGATTGGCCACGGCCGCGCTCTCGCCTTCGAAGACGAAGCCCGCCGCCTCGACCTCGCGCTTCAGATAGTCGCCCTCGATCCGGTGCAGGGTCTGGACCGCCGAGATTCCGGCCCCCGCCGCCGCCTGGTGATCGATCAGGATATAGCGGCCGCCGGGCTTCAGGGCCGCGAACACCGCTGCGTTCATCTTGGCCACATCGGTGTTGAAGCCGGGGATGTGGAAGTCGTGATATTCCTGGCTCATGAAGACCATGTCCAACGGCTGGTCATAGGTCATGGCGTCCAGCAGGCCGTTGACCCGCGTCACATTGGGATAGGCGGCGACCAGGGCGTCGGCCAGCGGGTTCTCCCGCGCCATGGTCCGCTCGGGTACGAAGGCGTAGACCCGGCCCGTCGGCCCGACCACGTCCGAGAACAGGCGGGTGAAATAGCCGGCGCCGGGGCGCACATCGGCCACCTTGTCGCCCGGCGCCAGCTGGGCGAAGGCCAGGATCTCGGCCGGATGGCGCAGCGGATCGCGCGTGACCTCTTCCGCCGGACGCTTCGGATCGGCGACCGCATCCGTATAGAGCGAGACATAGGCCGGTGCGCCCAGATCGGCCGAGGCCTCCTGGACGACGATCCGCTCGCCGCCGTCGGACGCGACGATGATACATCCCGACAGCCCCGCCGCCAGGGCCAGAACCGCCGCGCCCGTCGCCCATCGTCTCATCATCGCCGTCTCCCTCGATTTGCTGCGATAGGCTCGCATTTTGCCGCTCCACGCAAGCCGGTATCACGTTGGAAACGATCCGAAGCTTCACGCGATTTGCGCCCCGGCCCCGGCGGCGCTAGTCCGGCGACAGATTTCCAAGGTCTTGCCATGCTTCCCTATCAGCCCGCCCCCTTCCCGCTCGCCCGTCCCCGGCGTCTGCGCGCCAGTCCCTGGGTCCGCCGTCTGGTCGCCGAGACCGTCCTGACCCCGGCCGATCTGATCTGGCCGCTGATCGTCCACGACGGCGCCGAGGACCGCGTGCCCGTCGCCTCCATGCCGGGCGTCTTCCGCCTGTCGCCCAAAGCGGCGGCTGCGGCGGCGGTCGAGGCGCGCGATCTGGGCATTCCGATGCTGGCCCTCTTCCCCAATGTGGACGGCGCCATCAAGGACGCGGTCGGCACCGGCGCCACGGATCCCGACGGCCTGATCCCCGACTGTATCAAGGCCATCAAGGACGCCGCGCCGGAGATCGGCGTCATGACCGACGTGGCGCTCGACTGCTACACCGACCACGGCCACGACGGGGTGCTGGAGGGCGACCGGATCGTCAATGACGCCACCCTGGACCGCCTCGCCGAACAGGCCTTCATCCACGCCCACGCCGGCGCCGACGTGGTCGCCCCCTCCGACATGATGGACGGCCGCATCCAGGCGGTGCGCGAGGCGCTGGAGGCCAACGGCTTCCATGACACCCTGATCCTGTCCTATGCGGCCAAGTTCGCCTCGGCCTTCTACGGCCCTTACCGCGACGCCGTCGGCTCTTCGGCCGCGCTGAGGGGCGACAAGAAGACCTATCAGATGGACTACGCCAACTCGGACGAGGCTCTGAAGGAGGTCGCCATGGACCTGTCGGAAGGCGCCGACGCGGTCATGGTCAAGCCGGGCATGCCCTATCTCGACATCGTGCGCCGCGTCTCCGAAACCTTCCGCGTCCCGACCTTCGCCTATCAGGTGTCGGGCGAGTACGCGATGATGCAGGCCTCCATCGCCAATGGCTGGCTGGACCACGACCGCGCCGTTCTGGAGACCCTGCACGGGTTCAAGCGGGCCGGCTGCGCGGGCGTCCTGACCTATTTCGCCCCCCAGGCCGCGCGGTTGCTGGGCTGATGGCGGGCGCCGTCCAGATCCGCGAGGCGACCCCCGCCGACATGGCGGCCATCACCGCCATCTATGCCGAAAGCGTCGCCAACGGGCGCGGCACCTTCGAGCTGGAGCCGCCGGACGATATCGAGATGACGGCCCGCTTCGCCGCCGTCCAGGCCCTGGGCCTGCCCCGTCTGGTCGCCGTGATCGACGGCGCCGTGGCCGGCTACGCCTACGCCGGCCCGTTCCGCACCCGCCAGGCCTACCGCTACATGGTCGAGGACTCGATCTATGTCGCCCCCGAGGCCCGGGGTCGCGGCGTCGCCGGCGCCCTGCTGGACGCCCTGATCCTCGCTTGCGAAGCCCTGGGCCTGCGCCAGATGGTCGCCGTCATCGGCGATTCCGACAACGCCGGCTCCATCGCCTTGCACCGCGCACGCGGCTTCGCCGACGCCGGCGTGTTCAAGGCGGCGGGCTGGAAACATGACGACTGGCGCGACGTCGTCTTCATGCAGCGCGAGCTGGGCGCGGGCGGACAGACCCCGCCGGACGCGCCGGGCCTGCCGCTGGTGGACAAGAAGCCGGCGCGGTGAATGACACGGGCGATACATTGCGGCGCCGGGTTGCAACGCCTATCCTTGGCGTCGTGAAGATCGTCTCGTCCCTTCTGCTGCTGATCGGCGCCCTGGCGGTGCTGACCCTGGGCGCCCTCGGCGTCTCGGCAGGGCCGGCCATGGCCGAGGCGCCCTGTCATGAGACCCGGCACGCCGCGCCGGACCAGACGCATGACCAACCCGTCAAAGCCCCCGGCAAAACAATGAAGGTGATGGCCTGCTGCGTCGCCTGCGTGGCCGCGCCGAACCTCGACCCCGCCTCAGATCCCGTCCCGACCGTCGCCCCGGCCCGCCTCAGCGCCCCGCTGTTCGACCTCCCCGCCGGCCGCCTGCTCTCGCCCGAGCCCGGCCCGCCCCGCCTCCTGATCGCCTGAACTCCCGCGCCCCTCGCGGCGCCCTCAGTCACGATCAATCAAGGAGGCTTTCATGGCTCCCCATACGCTCGTCGGCGCCCTCGCCGGCGTCTCCCTGCTCGCCCTCGCTCAGGTGGCGACGGCGCAGGACCATTCTCACCACCAGGCGGCCGATCCGCACGCCGGCCACGACATGGCCGACATGCCCCACATCATGACCAGCCCCTACGGCCCCTGGCCCATGAGCCGGGACGCTTCGGGCACCAGCTGGCAGCCCGACTCCGGCGAACACGGCGGCATCCACACCGTCCGGGGCGACTGGACGGTCATGACCCACGCCCTGCTGAACCTGACCTACGACACCCAGTCCGGCCCCCGCGGCGGCGACAGAACCTTCGTCTCGGGCATGCTGATGACCACGGCCCGCCGCGACTTCGACGACGGCTCGACCCTGAACCTGCGCGCCATGCTCAGCCCCGATCCGCTGATGGGCAAGTCCGGCTATCCGCTGCTGCTGGCCGCCGGCGAGACAGCGAACGGCGTCGATTCCCTGGTCGATCGCCAGCATCCGCACGACTTCTTCATGGAGCTGTCGGCCAGCTATTCGAAACGCCTGTCCGAAAAAGACAGCCTCTACGGCTACATCGGCCTGCCCGGCGAGCCCGCTTTCGGCCCGCCCGCCTTCATGCACCGGATGAGCGCCATGGACAGTCCCGAGGCGCCCATCACCCACCACTGGCTGGACTCGACCCACATCGTCTTCGGCGTCACCACCCTGGGCTGGGCCCACGACCGCTTCAAGATCGAGACCTCGGCCTTCAAGGGCCGCGAACCGGACGAGGAACGCTGGGGCATCGACACGCCGAAACTGGATAGCTGGTCGGTGCGGGGCTCGTGGAACCCGACGGCCGACTGGTCCTTCCAGGCCTCCTACGCCGACGTCTCGGCCCCGGAACAGCTGGAGCCCGACGAGGACGAGACCAAATGGTCGGCCAGCGCGATCCATACCCGCCGCCTGGGCAAGACCGGCTGGTGGTCCTCGACCCTGGCCTGGGGCCGCAAGACCAATAGTCACGACGAGTCCAAAGACGGCTGGCTGCTGGAATCCGCCGTCCATCCGAACGACCGCTGGACCGTCTTCGCCCGGGCCGAACGGATCGAGACGGACGAACTGGTCCCCGGCGACCACGGCGGACACGGCGACCTCTACACGGTCGGAAAAGCGTCTCTGGGCGCCGTCCGCGACTGGCGGATCGCCCCCCGCGTCCGCTTCGGCCTCGGCGCCCTCTATGCCATGAACCGCGTGCCGGACGCGCTGGAGCCGGTCTACGGCGGCGATCCGGACGGCGGAATGATCTTCATGCGCCTGAAGATCGACTGAAGATCGACTGAAGATCGCCTGAAGATTGACTGGCGGCTCAGGCCCGCCCGGTCTCCGCCGGGTGGGCCGACGGCGCCTCCAGGCTACGCACGACCTCATAGCCGACCACGGCCACGCCGATGACGAGACCCACTCCCCCGGCGATCAGCACCAGGCGGACATGCCGGTGCAGGTGATAAAGCAAGGCGCCGATCATCGACGGTCCATCCTGTCGGATCGTCCCATTTCGATCCGTTCCAGGCATTTTACTGCAAAACCTGATCCGAACGGAATCGCAGGTCCGTGAACGCGGTTTGATCAGACCAGCCGGCTCTGCACCACGGCCGCCTCGATGAAGCTGGCGAACAGCGGGTGCGGCGCGAACGGCCGGCTCTTCAGCTCCGGATGGTACTGAACGCCGATGAACCACGGATGGTCCGGCCGCTCCACCGTCTCCGGCAGGACGCCGTCCGGCGACAGGCCGGCGAACACGAGGCCGGCCTTGGCCTCGATCGCTTCGCGATAGTTGATATTGACCTCATAGCGGTGGCGATGCCGCTCGCTGATGGCGGTGGAGCCATAGATCTCTGCGATCTTCGAACCTTCGGTCAGCGTCGAATCATAGGCGCCCAAACGCATGGTGCCGCCCAGGTCGCCGCCCTGCTGGCGCAGCACCCGTTGATTGCCCTGGGTCCATTCGGTCATCAGGCCCACGACCGGCTCGGCCGTGGGCCCGAACTCGGTGGACGAGGCCTTGGGATAGCCGGCCAGGTTCCGCGCTGCCTCAATCACAGCCATCTGCATCCCGAAGCAGATGCCGAAATAGGGAATATTGCGCTCCCGAGCGAACCGCGCCGCCTCGATCTTTCCTTCCGAGCCCCGCTCCCCAAAGCCGCCGGGCACCAGGACAGCATGGGCCCCTTGCAGCCGCTCCTCGCAGGCTTCCGGGTCGCCCTCGAAGGTGTCGGCCTCGACCCAGTCGATATTGACCTTGACGTTATTGGCGACGCCGCCGTGGTGAAGGGCCTCGATCAAGGACTTATAGGCGTCCTTCAGCACCGTGTACTTGCCGACCACCGCGATGGAGACCTCGCCATCCGGGTGCAGCCGGCGGCGCGCGATCTCCTGCCAGCGCGACAGATCGGGCTCGGGCGCGTCCTCAATGCCGAAATGGGCCAGGACTTCCCGGTCCAGCCCCTCGCGGTGATAATCCAGCGGCACCGCATAGATGTCCGCCGAGTCCATGGCCTGAATGACGCCGCTTTCGCGGACATTGCAGAACTGGCCGATCTTGCGCTTTTCCTCGGCCGGGATCGGCTGTTCGCAGCGGCACAGCAGGATGTCCGGCTGAATGCCGATGGAGCGCAGCTCCTTGACCGAGTGCTGGGTCGGCTTGGTCTTCATCTCGCCGGCCGTCTTGATGAAGGGCAGCAGCGTCAGATGGACGAAGCACGACCGGCCGCGCGGCAGGTCCTGGCCCAGTTGGCGGATGGCCTCGAAGAAGGGCAGGCCCTCGATGTCGCCGACCGTGCCGCCGATCTCGACCAGCACAAAGTCGACGGCGTCACCTTCGTCGGTCAGGGCCGGGGTCAGGCAGAAGGATTTGATCTGGTCGGTGACGTGCGGAATAACCTGGACGGTGGCGCCCAGATAGTCGCCGCGACGCTCCTTCTCCAGGATGGTCGAATAGATCCGGCCCGTGGTGATATTGTCGGACTTGGCCGCCGACACCCCGGTGAACCGCTCATAATGGCCCAGGTCCAGATCGGTCTCGGCGCCGTCGTCGGTCACGAAGACCTCGCCGTGCTGGTACGGGCTCATCGTGCCCGGATCGACGTTCAGATAGGGATCGAGCTTGCGCAGGCGGACCTTATAGCCACGCGCTTGCAGAAGAGCGCCGAGAGCGGCGGAGGCGAGGCCTTTTCCTAGCGAGGAAACCACGCCGCCGGTGATGAACACATAGCGAGCCATGGGCGGACACCTTACTCCATGATTCGCGAACGACGCATGGGCCGCCGCGAATCGAACTGTTGATCAAAAGAAGAAAGCGCGCCCTGCGGCGCGCTTTCGGGGATTTCGGGTCGGTCGCCGGCCCGTTACTGGGCGGGCTGCTGGGCCGGAGCGGTCGCCGGCGCCGTCGTCGTCGCCGACGGCAGGCTGGCTTCCAGATCGTCCAGCGACGGAGCCGTCGGCTGGGCCGGCGCGGCCGGTTGCGGCTGAGCGGGCTGCTGCTGTTGGGTCTGCGGCGTGGTGGCCAGCGAGCCCACGGCGTCGGCGTCGATCACCGAGACCGAGGCGCGGTCCATATTGCCCACGACCGTCAGCACGATGGTCAGACCGAACAGAAGGAAGGCCAGAATCCAGGTGATCTTGGTCAGCAGATTGCCGGCGCCGCGCGCCGTCATGAAGCCCGAAGGTCCGCCGCCCATGCCCAGGGCGCCGCCCTCGGACCGTTGCAGCAGCACGACGCCGGTCAGGGAGACGGCGACGAGGATGATGGCGACGAGCAGGATGGTCTGGAGCATGGCGTCATTCATGTGGGCGCGGAGCTGCGCCGATCAAGCGGCGGCCTCTATCACCGAAGCCGCCGTGGGGCAAACCTCAAGCCGTCGTCAGGCCGCGCGAATGATCTTCAGGAAATCCTCGGCCTTCAGCGAAGCCCCGCCGACGAGGGCGCCGCCGACCTCGGCCACGTTCAGAATTTCGGCCGCATTGTCCGGCTTCACCGACCCGCCGTACAGGATCGGCGCACGCCGCGCCGCCTGGCCCAGACGCCGGATCATGGCGGATCGCACGGCCGCGTGGACTTCCTCGATCTGCTCCAGGCTGGGCGTCAGGCCGGTGCCGATGGCCCAGATGGGTTCATAGGCGACCGCAAAAGGCCTTTCGGACAGACCGTCGGCCAGCGAGCCCTCAACCTGGGCGCTGACGACCGCCGCCGCCTGGCCCGCCTCGCGTTGCTCCAGCGTCTCGCCGACGCAGACGATGGGTTCCAACCCCACTGCGATCGCCGCCTCGACCTTGGCCGCGACTTCGGCGTCCGTTTCCCCGAAAGCGCCGCGACGCTCCGAATGTCCCAGAATCACGAGCCCGGCACCAGCATCCACCAGCATCTCGGCCGAAACCGAACCGGTGCAGGCGCCCGACGGCGCCTGATGGCAATCCTGCCCGCCCAGCTCGACCCGGCTGTCGGCCAGGACCTGCCGCATGCGATCCGTCAGGGTGGCTGGAGGACACAGGGCGATGCGGCAGTCGGCTCGAACCTCTTGCACGCCTTCCACCAGCGCCCGCGCCTCGGCCAGATCGGCCGCGACGCCGTGCATCTTCCAATTGCCGACGATCAACTTCACGGATTGTTTCATCGCGCCTCTCTAAGGGGCGGAAACCGGCAAGCCAAGAGGGGCGCCGCAATCTGGACATCACGCCGTCCTTGCGGGGGCGCGCCCGCCCCGACTATACGCCGGAGCGACGCCACTGTCGGCAAATCTCCGGGTCTTCGAATGATCACCGCCTTCCGCGCCTTCTCGCGCTCCAAGTGGGCCGCCGCCCTGCTCGTGCTGATCGCCATCAGCTTCGTGATCGTGGGCGCGCGGATGGATGTCTTCGCCAACCTGGGCCCGAAACATGTGATCGACGCCGGCGACCGTTCGATGAACGAGGCCGAGTTCAGCGCCGCCTTCGGGCGGGTGCGCGAAAACATTCAGCAGCAGGCTGGTCGCCCCGTCACCAACGAGGACCTGATCGCCGAGAATATCCACACCCGCTTCCTGGACAGCCAGACCGAACAGCTCGGCTTCCTGAACTGGGCCTGGAAGGCGGGCATCCGCCCCGGCAAGGAGCTGATCGTCAAACAGATCCGCCAGATCCCGGCCTTCTTCAACTCGGTCACCGGCCAGTTCGACCAGCAGGCTTATGAGACCGCCCTGGCCCAGCAGAACCTGACCCCGGCCATGCTGGAGCAGGACCTGCGCGACCAGTATGCGACCGAGCATTTCGGCTCGGCCATCTTCGCCGGCGCCCGCGCGCCGCGCATCTATGGCGCCCTGCTCGCCGGCGCCGCCTTCGAAACCCGCGACGGTCGCTGGTTCGAGGTCACGCCCGCCATGGCCGGCGAGGTTCCCGCCCCGACCGACGCCCAGCTGAACGCCTTCATCCAGGAAAACGCCGCCCGTCTGCGCGCTCCCGAGTTCCGGATGGTTTCGGTCGTGCTGTTCACGCCCGACGCCGGCGCGGCCCCCGCCATCTCCGATGACCGGATCCGCGAACGCTTCGAGTTCAAGAAGGACAGCCTGAGCCAACCGGAAACCCGCACCTTCGTCACCCTGACGGCGCCCAGCCGCGACGTGGCTCAGAAGATCGCCGCCGCCCTGCGCGCCGGTCAGTCGCCCGAAAACGTCGGCCGCGCCAACAGCATCCAGCCCGCCAACTTCAACGCCACCCCGCGCGCCGCCATCGGCGACGCCGCGACCGCCGCCGCCGTCTTCGGCCTGCAAGCCGGTCAGGTTTCGGACCCTGTTCAGGCCGGCATCGGCTTCGCCGTCGTCAAGCTGACTGCGGTCCAGCCGGGCAAGCCGGCCACGCTGGAGAGCGCTCGCGAACAGATCGTTCAGGAACTGCGCGACGAGGACGTGAAGGGTCAGACCTACGCCAAGGTCGAAAAATACGAAGCCGCCCGCACCGCCGGCAAGAACCTGGCCGACGCCGCCCGCGAAGCCGGCGGCCGGATCGTCGATCTGCCCCCCTTCACCCAGGACGGCAAACTGCCGAACGGCCAGGCTCTGAACGCCCCGCCGCAGATCTTCGAAACCGCCTGGAGCCTGACCAAGGGCGGCGAGAGCGACGTGATCGACGCCGGTCAGGGCCAGTACTTCGCCGTTCGCGTGAACGACATCCGCCCGTCGGCCCTGCCGACCCTGGCCGAGGTCCGCGCCCCGCTGGCCGCCCAGTGGACCCAGCGTGAAGTCGCGCGCCGCCTGTCCGCCAAAGCCGAGGAACTGGCCGCCCGCGTTCGCCAGGGCCAGGACATCGCCGCCGTCGCGCGTTCGGTCAACGCGCCCCTGACGGTCCGCACCGGCGTTGTGCGCGACCAGGCGACGCAACAGTCGCTCGGCCAGGGCGTGCTGCAGGGCCTGTTCGGCCCGGCCAAGGGCCAGGTCTTCTCGCAACCCGGTGAAGGCGGCTATCTGGTCGGTCGCGTCGACAATATCCATGCCGCCAGTCCGGCCGTCGCCGGCCCGCTCGCCGAACAGGCCCGCCCGCGCATCACCCAGGAAATGGTCCAGGCCATGGTCCAGACCTCGATGACCGCCGGCGCAAAACACTCCAAGGCCAAGAACGACGTCGCCCTGGCGCGTCAGGCCCTGGGCCTGCCCGCCGAGCCCGCCCCCGCCGCTCCGGCCCAATGACCGATCCAATGACCGGCCAAATTACTGGGGCGGCGTCCGGCGAACCCGATTTCGACGCCTTCGCCGCCGGCCTCTCGGCCGGTCGGCCCCAGGTGCTGGTCCGGCGCGTCATCGACGACCTGGAGACGCCGGTCTCGGCCTATCTGAAGCTCGGTCACAGCCGGCCCTACGCCTGCCTGCTGGAGTCGGTCGAAGGCGGCGCGGTCAAGGGCCGGTATTCGATCCTGACCCTGGATCCCGATGTGATCTGGCGCTGCCGCTCCAACGCGGCGGAGCTGGCGCGCGGCCCCGCCGTCGCCGAGGGCCGGTTCACGCCCGAGGCCCTGCCGACGCTCCAATCGCTTCGCGCCCTGATCGCCGCCTCGAAGTTCGACCTGCCCGAAGGCCTGCCGCCGATGGCCGCCGGCCTGTTCGGCGTCTTCGGCTACGACATGGTGCGCCTGCTGGAGCCGCTGGGCGAACCCAATCCCGATCCGCTGAACCTGCCCGACGCGGTCCTGACCCGACCGTCTCTGGTGGCGATCTTCGATTCGGTGGGCCAGGAAATCATCCTGGTCTCGGCCGCCTATCCCGACACGGGGGGCGCGGCACGCGAGGCCTTCGACGCCGCCCTCGCCCGGCTGGACGCCTTCGAGACCGCGCTGCGCGAGCCGCTCCCGGTGCGCGCGGCCCCGCAGCCGTCGCCCGCCCCGACCTTCGCCTCACCTGTGGACGAGGCCGGCTTCGGCGAAATGGTGGCCAGGGCCAAGGACTATATCGCCGCCGGCGACATCTTCCAGGTCGTGCTCAGCCACCGCTTCTCGGCCCCTTGGACCGAAGATCCCTTCGCCTTCTACCGCTCCCTGCGTCGCCAGAACCCGTCGCCCTATCTGTTCTATCTGAACTTCGAGGGCTTCCAGCTGGCCGGTTCCAGCCCGGAGATCCTGGTCCGGCTCAAGGATGGACAGGTCACCATTCGCCCCTTGGCAGGAACCCGTACGCGCGGCGCCACGCCCGAGGCGGACAAGGCGCTGGAGGTCGAACTTCTGGCCGATCCCAAGGAACGCGCCGAGCATCTGATGCTGCTGGACCTGGGCCGCAACGACGTCGGCCGCGTCGCTGCACCCGGCACGGTCGAGGTCACCGAGAGCTTCGTCGTCGAACGCTACAGCCAGGTCATGCACATCGTCTCCAACGTGCGCGGCAAGGCCGATCCGAAACTGGACGCCGTCGACACCCTGCTCGCGGCCCTTCCCGCCGGCACCCTGTCGGGCGCGCCCAAGGTTCGGGCGATGGAAGTGATCGACGAGCTGGAGACCGAAAAGCGCGGCGTCGGCTACGGCGGCGGCGTCGGCTATATTTCGGCCGGCGGCGAGGCGGACATCTGCATCACCCTGCGCACCGCCCTGTTCGCTGACGATCAGATCTTCGTCCAGGCCGGCGCAGGCGTGGTCGCCGACAGCGATCCTGCGGCCGAATACGCCGAGACCCGGCACAAGGCCCGCGCCCCCATGCGGGCCGCCGACGACGCCTGGCGCTTCCGCACCGGCAATCGCTAGAGCATGATCGTTTCGGACGGAACCGCGTAGCGGTTCCGGCAGAAGCGTGAATCATGCTCTCGCTTCAATCTGGAGCCTGATTCACGGCATCAGCGGAATCGCGAAGCGATTCCTCCTCAGCCGATCAGGCTCTAGGGCCCGTAGCTCGCCGGGGGTTCGTCGAACCGGACGCCCGGTCCCAGCACCACCACGCCAGCCATGACGACGGCCGCCGTGGCGGCCAGGGCGGCGGCGCCGAGAGCCGCATAGGGGCTGATCGGCTTGGGTTCGACCACGACCAGCTTCGCCTTGGCGGCGGCGATCTTGTCGGCGATGTCTTTTTCGGCGCTCAGTTTCACACCCCCATCTGCCCCCGCCAATGTTAAGATGCGCTTTAACGCCGCGCACGCTTGGCGCGGCGGCTTGTCACGCCTAGAAGCCAGATCATGATCCTCGTCGTCGATAACTACGACAGCTTTACCTACAACCTCGTCCACTACCTCGCGGAGTTGGGCGCGCCGACCCATGTGGTGCGCAACGACGACCTGACGGCGGACGAGGCCTGGGCGCTGAACCCCGCCGCCGTCCTGCTTTCGCCTGGCCCCTGTGCGCCCGATCAAGCCGGCATCTGCCTGCCGCTGATCGAAAGCGCCCCGGCTTCCATGCCGATCCTGGGCGTCTGTCTGGGCCACCAGGCCATCGGCCAGGCCTTCGGCGGCGACGTGATCCGCGCCAAGACCCTGATGCACGGCAAGACCTCGCCGATCCTGCACGACGGCAAGAGCGTCTTCGCCGGCCTGCCGTCGCCCTTCACCGCCACCCGCTATCATTCCCTGGCCGTGAAGCGCGAAACCCTTCCCGACTGCCTCGAGGTGACCGCCTGGACCGCCGACGGCGAGATCATGGGCCTCCAGCACCGCAGCCGTCCGATCCATGGCGTCCAGTTCCACCCGGAATCCATCGCCACCGAACACGGCCACGACATGCTGGCCAACTTCCTCGAGATCGCCGGCGTGAAGCGCCTCGCGGCCGCCTGATCGTGGCCGCCTGATCATGGCTGACGGGTTCAAGCCGATCCTCGCCCGACTGGTCGAGGGCCACCCCCTGACGTCCGAGCAGGCGCACGACTTCTTCGCCGCCTGCCTGCGTGGCGAACCGACCCCGTCCCAGGTCGCCGCCGCCGTCACCGCCCTGCGGATTCGCGGCGAGACCGTGGACGAGATCGCCGCCTTCGCCCAGGCCATGCGCGACGCCGCCCTGACGCTGGATCATCCGTACGAGGTGATCGACACCTGCGGCACCGGCGGCGACGGCCAGCACACCTACAATATCTCAACCGCCGCCGCCCTGGTCCTGGCCGGCGCGGGCCTGAAGGTCGCCAAGCACGGCAACCGGGCCATATCCTCGAAATCCGGCTCCTCCGACGTCCTGTCGATCCTGGGCGTCAACCTGGCCGCCAGCCCGGCCCAGCAGCGCAAGGCGCTGGACGAGGCCGGCATCTGCTTCCTGTTCGCGCCCGCCTATCACGGCGCCATGCGTCATGTCGGGCCGGTGCGTGCCGAGATCGGTTTCCGCACCGTCTTCAATCTGCTGGGCCCGCTGTCCAACCCGGCCCAGGCGAAACGCCAGGTCATGGGCGTCTATGACCCGCGCCTTCTTGAGCCCCTGGTCGAAGTCCTGGGCCGGTTGGGCGCCACCCGCGCCTGGACCGTCCATGGACAGGGCCTGGACGAACTAGCCACCTCCGGCCCGACCGAAGTGGCGGAATGGAAGGACGGCGCCGTTCGCCGCTTCCAGGTCACGCCCGAAGACGCCGGCCTGCCGCGCGCCTCCATCGACGCCATCCGCGGCGGCGACGGCGAGGAGAACGCCACGGCCCTGCGCGCCCTGCTGGCGGGTCAGACTGGTCCCTACCGCGACATCGTGTTGCTGAACGCCGCCGCCGCCCTCGTGGTATCGGATCGGGCGGCGGATCTCGCGGAAGGCGCCGTCCTCGCCGCCGCCGCCATCGACGACGGCCGGGCCGCCGAGGCGCTGGAGCGTCTGGCCCGCATCACCTCCACGCCGCTGGATACCGAAGACAACGCATGACCGACGTCCTGGACCGCATCGCCGCCTACAAGCGCGAGGATGTCGCCGCCCGCAAGGCCGCGACCACCCAGGACGCCATCGAGGCCCTGGCCCAGGCCGCCTCGGCTCCGCGCGGCTTCCGTGCGGCCCTCGACCGAACCGTCGAAGAAACGGGCCGCCCCGCCCTGATCGCCGAAATCAAGAAGGCCAGCCCGTCCAAGGGCCTGATCCGTCCCGACTTCGACCCGACCGCCCTGGCCATCGCCTACCAGGCCGGCGGCGCCACATGCCTGTCGGTCCTGACCGATGGCCCCAGCTTCCAGGGCGACGACGCCTATCTGGGCCAGGCCCGCGCTGCGGTCGCCCTGCCCTGCCTGCGCAAGGATTTTCTGGTGGATCCCTGGCAGGTGGCCGAAAGCCGGGCGCTCGGCGCCGACTGTATCCTGATCATCCTGGCCATGATCGACGATCAGCTGGCCGCCGAACTGCTGGCGGAGGCCGAGCGCTTCGGCATGGACGCCCTGATCGAAACCCACGACGAGGCCGAAATGGCGCGCGCCTGCGCCCTGGACGGCGATCTGGTCGGGATCAACAACCGGTCGCTCCGCACCTTCGAGGTCGATCTGGAGGTCACCGAGCGCCTGTCCATGCTCAGCCCCGTTCGCGCCCTGCTGGTGGCCGAGAGCGGCATCTTCACGTCCGAGGACGTTGATCGCGTCTCCGCCGCCCACGCCCAGGCCATTCTGGTCGGCGAAAGCCTGATGCGTCAGGCCGACGTCGAGGCCGCGACCCGCAAGCTGCTGGCCGCCTGATTCAACCCGACGCGCGTGGTGAAGCGACGCCGTTAAGTTGACATTAGGCCCAAGGCGTCGAACCGACGCCGTTAAGTTGACATTAGGAAGGAACACTTACAGAACATCGTCAATGTTCACGGCCCGTTCCGATTCGAGGGAAGGGCCTATGAGGGCCTGGCGATGCTCACGCGCAAGCAGCACGAATTGCTGATGTTCATCCACGAACGGATTCAGGAGACGGGCGTCTCCCCCTCGTTCGACGAGATGAAGGAGGCGCTGGACCTGGCGTCCAAGTCGGGCATCCACCGGCTGATCACGGCGCTGGAAGAACGCGGCTTCATCCGCCGCCTCGCCCACCGCGCCCGCGCCCTGGAAGTCACCAAACTGCCTGAACAGGCCACCGCCGGCGCTCCGCGCGGCCGGGCTGGGTTCAAACCCGATGTGATCGAAGGCGGCGGCGGCGCAGCGCGCCCGGCGACGTCCTCAGCCGCCAATGACACCCGCGAACTGCCCCTGCTGGGCAAGATCGCCGCGGGCACCCCCATCGCCGCCATTCAGCACGAGCAGGAACGTCTGTCGGTGCCGGAATCCATGCTGGGCAAGGGCGATCACTACATCCTCGAGATCGAGGGCGACTCCATGATCGAGGCCGGCATCCTGAACGGCGATCTGGTGGTCATCCGGCGCGGCGACACGGCCAACAACGGCGAAATCGTCGTGGCCCTGGTCGAGGGCGAAGAAGCCACGCTGAAACGCCTGCGCCGCAAGGGCGGCTCCATCGCCCTGGAGCCCGCCAACCGGGCCTACGAGACCCGCATCTTCGGTCCTGACCAGGTTGAGGTTCAGGGCAAACTGGTCGGCCTCATGCGCCGCTATCACTGACACCCGGATCCGGCCGGCGCGCCCAGGGTCGATCCCCGCGCACGTCGGCCGTCCACACCGCTTTCCAGCGGTCCGCTCCGTCGCGCCACAACTCCACCGCCCCGCCGCGCGCGAAATCCGCCCCATCCAGCACCAGCCGCCCCTCGCATGAGCTGGGCAGGGCGCGAACGACCCCCCGAACGCTGACGACCGGCGCCGCACGGCACAGGGCCGCCATCTGCTCCACATCCGGCGCTCGCCTGCCCCACCATAGGGCGACCGCCCCCGCCTCGGCGGTCTCGGGTCGGCACGAAGACCGATCACAGACCCAGCCCGCCTCCGCCCGGTCCACCAAAGTCAGACCGCGCCGCCGAGACCAAAGGTCCGCCGCGAACTCGCGCACACCCGGCCGGATCACGACCGCCTCGCCCTGACGATGAAGCGCCGCATTGGTGCCGCCGTCTCCGATCCAGACATCCGGCGTCGGCGCGCGCGGCCAGACCAGCACCGCGGCCGCCAGCGGCAGCCCCAGCCAACGCAGTCGCCCCTGCCACAGACAGACGAACAATACCCCCAGAAAGGCCGCCGGCAGCACATAGTCAGGCGCACTCGCCACCGTCCACACTGCGCCCGGCAGCCCCGCCGTCCAGCCCCCTATCGCCAGCATCAGATCGACGCCCCACCCCGCCACCGCCAGAAATGGAGCCCCCATCCCCAACGGCTCCAACGCCGCCCCCAGCGCCAGGGCCGGCATCAAGACAAAGTCCGCCACCGGCGCCGTGCCCAGATTGGCCAGTAGCCCGTACATGGCCGTCCGGTTGAAATGCTGCATAGCGAACGGCCCCGTCGCCAGTCCCGCCACGACGCTGGCCGCCACCGCCGCCGTCAGCCAGCCGCCGAACCTCTGCGCCGCCACAATCGGCCAGGGCGCGGAAATCTCGCGCACCCGCTTGGGCCAAGCCTCAACCAGGGCTACCAGGGCCGCGGTCGCCGCAAAGGACATCTGGAAGCCCGGCGTGACGATGGCTTCAGGCTGTATCGCCAGCACGGCGAACGCCGCCACCGCCAGCCCGTGCATCGTCACCGCCTGCCGATCCAGAAGAATGGCCAGGAAGGCGATGGAGGCCGTGATCGCCGCCCGCTCAGCCGGGGGCGGCGCGCCTGACACCACCAGATAGGCGCCCACCGCCGCCAGACCCGCGACGGCTGCGACCTTCTTGCCCGGAACCCGCAGCGCCAGCCATGGCCAGGCCGCCACCCCCAGCCGCGCAGCGAAAAATACGAAGCCCCCGACAATCGCCATATGCAGACCCGAGACCGACAGGATGTGCGCCAGGCCCGAATCCCGCATCACATCCATGTCCTCCTGGCTGATCCAGGCCTCGTGGCTGGTGGTCATGGCCGCCGCGATCCCGCCGGTCCGCTCCCCCAACCGCGCCACGATCCGTTCCGCCAGGGCGTAGCGCGCCCCATTCACCGCCATGGCCAGCTGCAACCGCCAAGGCGCCGGCGGCAAATCGATGCGCCGCGTCTCGCCTAGGGCGAAGGCCACGCCCCCCATGCCTTGGAAGAAGGCGTTGCGGCCGAAATCATAGGCGCCGGGGCTGGCGGGCGCAGGCGGCGGATTGAGAATGGCGAACAGTCGGATCGCCTCTCCGGGCCGGGGCGGCTCGCCCAGCACCGTGGCCCGCAGCCGCACCGGCGTCCGCTCTGCCTCCACGCCTCGGATCCACACAGGCGCCACCACGACCCGCGCGCCGTTCTGCCCCGGGCTGTCGACATCGACCACCCAGGCCTCGATGACCGTCGCCTCGCTCAACGCCGGCGCAATCGGCGCGGCCACCACTTCAGTCCGCACCTTGGCCGCCGCAAGCCCGCCGAGCACACAGGCCAGGATCATCAAGGGCCAGGTCCGCCCTCGCCTCCAACCGCGCCGCTTGGCCGTCAACCAGACCGCAAGCGCCGATCCGGCCGCCGCCAGCAGCAGCCACAACAACGGCTCGACCCGCAAGGCGAAATAGATCGCGCTTCCCGCCCCAAAGGCCACCGGCGCCCACAGTCGCCATCTCAACGCCTGTGCTGCGACCTCTTCAGCCAGCCAGACGCTCAATCTCGCGGCGGGGGTAGGCTTTGACGCGTCGGGGCGTATAAGGGCCTCGCTTACGGACCCTTCCCCCATGACCTTGCCCTCTTCGACTGTCGTCACCCGCTTCGCCCCCTCGCCGACAGGCTATCTGCATATCGGCGGTGCGAGAACCGCCTTGTTCAACTGGCTGTACGCCAAGAGACACGCAGGACGTTTCCTGATCCGGGTCGAGGACACCGACCGCGAACGTTCGACCGACGAAGCGGTGAAGGCCATCTTCGACGGCCTGAGCTGGCTGGAACTGTTCGCCGACGAAGAACCCGTCTTCCAGTTCAGCCGCGCCGACCGTCACCGCGAAGTCGTCGATCAGTTGCTGGAGACCGGTCACGCCTATCGCGACTTCACGACCGCCGAGGAAACCGGCCGCCTGCGCGACGCCGCCAAGGCCGAGCGCCGGGCCTTCGAATCGCCCTGGCGCGACCGCACCCCGACCGTCGACGACCTGGCCCTGCCGCACGTCGTCCGCTTCCGCCGGCCTCAGTCCGCCACGGTCACCGTCGCGGACGAGGTCCAGGGTTCGGTCAGCTGGTCGACCGACGACCTCGACGACCTGGTCCTGCTGCGCTCGGACGGGGCCCCGACCTATAATCTCGCCGTCGTGGTCGATGACCACGACATGGGCGTCACCCACGTCATTCGCGGCGACGACCACCTGAACAACGCCGCCCGCCAGAGCCTGATCTATGACGCGCTGGGCTGGACCCGCCCGACCTTCGCGCACATCCCCCTGATCCACGGCCCCGACGGCGCCAAACTGTCGAAACGCCACGGCGCCCAGGCGGTCCACGAATACGCCGAAATGGGCTATCTGCCTGAGGCCATGCGCAACTACCTGGCCCGCTTGGGCTGGGCCCACGGCGACGACGAGCTGTTCAGCGACGCCCAGGCGATCGAATGGTTCGACCTGGCGGGCATCGGCAAGGCCCCGGCGCGTCTGGACTTCGACAAGCTGGCCCACGTCAATTCGCACTGGCTCCGCCTCGCCGACGACGAGCGCCTGGCCAAGCTGACGCTGGACGTTCACCTTGCGCGCGGTCGCAGTCTTGTAGAGGCGGACGAGGCGAAGCTTCAGCGCGCCATGCCCTTCGTCAAAGACCGCGCCAAGACCGTGTTGGACCTTGCCGACCAGACCGAGTTCGTCCTCAAGGCTCGCCCCCTCGCCCTCGACGAAAAGGGTCGCGCCCTTCTTTCCGGCGAGACCCTGGACCGCCTGGCGCGCCTGCGCGACCGGCTGGCCCTGTTCCAGTCCTGGGACGTCTTCGCCCTGGAAGCCGAACTCAAAAACTTCGCCGAATCCGAACAAGTCGGGTTCGGCAAGATCGGTCCGCCTATGCGGACGGCCCTTACCGCTGGGTCAACTTCACCCGATATCGCTCGAATTTTGTCCGCTCTCGGGCGCGACGAAAGTCTCGGGCGCTTGGATGATGCGCTGCAACAGACTAAGTGATCACCCACAACCAAAAAAGCGGCCGACGCCTCCCCGCGCCTGGACGTGTGATGCAAAGGGGCATTCATGACTGAACAAGCCAAAACCGCCAGCTCGGCGACCCTGTCCTTCGAGGGCAAGACCATCGAGTTGCCGGTCCTTTCGGGCTCCACCGGCCCGGACGTCATCGACATCCGCAAGATGTATGCGGGTACGGGCGCCTTCACCTTCGACCCGGGCTTCACCTCCACCGCCGCGTGCGAGTCGGCCCTGACCTATATCGACGGCGACGCCGGGGTGCTGCTGCACCGGGGCTATCCCATCGACCAGCTGGCGTCGAAGTCGAACTTCGTGGAGGTCTGCCACCTGCTGCTGCACGGCGAACTGCCGACTGCGGCGCAGTACGAGAAGTTCGAAGACAGCATCACCATGCACACGATGCTCCACGCCCAGTTCGACCGCTTCTTCGAGGGCTTCCGCCGCGACGCCCACCCGATGGCGATCATGGTCGGCACCGTCGGCGCCCTGTCGGCCTTCTATCACGACAGCCTGGACATCCATGATCCGGTCCAGCGCGATATCTCGGCCATCCGCCTGATCGCCAAGATGCCGACCATCGCGGCGCGGGCCTACAAGTACCACATCGGCCAGCCCTTCGTTTCGCCGCGCAACGACCTGTCCTACGCCGAGAACTTCCTGCGTATGTGCTTCGCCGTACCGGCCGAGGACTATCACGTCGATCCGGCCCTGGTTCGCGCCATGGACCGCATCTTCACCCTGCACGCCGACCACGAGCAGAACGCCTCGACCTCGACCGTCCGTCTGGCCGGTTCGTCGGGCGCCAACCCGTTCGCCTGTATCGCCGCCGGCATCGCCTGCCTGTGGGGCCCGTCGCACGGCGGGGCCAACGAGGAGGCGCTGACCATGCTGAAACAGATCGGCACGCCGGAAAACATCCCGGAGTTCATCCAGGGCGTGAAGGACCGCAAGTACAAGCTGATGGGCTTCGGTCACCGCGTGTACAAGAACTACGATCCGCGCGCCAAGGTCATGCAGCAGTCGGCCTATGAAGTTCTGGCCGCCACCGGCCGCGAGAACGACCCGCTCTTCCTGGTCGCCAAGGAGCTGGAGAAGGTCGCCCTGAACGACGAATACTTCACCTCGCGCAAGCTGTTCCCGAACGTCGACTTCTATTCGGGCATCACCCTGTCGGCGATGGGCTTCCCGACCACCATGTTCACCGTCCTGTTCGCCCTGGCCCGCACCGTGGGCTGGATCGCCCAGTGGCAGGAAATGATGGCGGATCCGTCGCAGAAGATCGGCCGCCCGCGTCAGCTCTACACGGGCCCGACCGAGCGCGACTATGTGCCGATCGAACAGCGCGGCTGATCGACGGCCCAAGGCCTGAAATGCAGAACGCCGGGGCGCAGGCCCCGGCGTTTTTCTTTGTCTGAAATAGAGCCGAAGCGGCTATTGGGCGGCCTTGGCCTCTATGACCCGTAGCACCGCCTCGGCAGCCAGGGCCGAAGGATCTGGCCCGCCCCGGCCCATCAGGTCCAGCGCCGCCGTCTGACGCCCCGCCTGTTCGGCCGCAGCCTCGGGATCATTCAGCAACCGCCCGACGGCGGCCGCCAGATTTTCAGGCGACGCCTCGCCCTGGATGAACTCCGGGGCGATCCGCTGATCGGCGGCGATGTTGAACAGGGTGATGTGTTTCGCCGTCACGACCCGCTTCATCAGCTCATAGCTGAGCCCGCCGATCTTGTAGGCGATGACCATGGGCGCGCCGGCCAGGGCCAGTTCGGTCGACACCGTGCCGCTGGTCGCCAGGGCCGCCGTCGCGGCCTTCATGGCGTCGTACTTCTCGGCCTCATCGACCAGGTGAACGCGGAAGGGCCAGGCGGAAACCCGACCGACCACATCCTTGGACACAGTGCCGGCCGCGATCACAGCGACATCCAAAGTCGGGTCCTGCGCCTTCAGCCGAGCGACCGTCGCCTCGTAGACGGGCGTCATCCGCGCGATTTCGGCGGGGCGACTGCCCGGCAGGATCAGCAGCAGTTTCGCATCGGCGCCTATGCCTCGGCGCGCGCGGAAGGCCTCGCCGTCGGCGTGGTCCATATCCACATGAAGCGCCGAGGACCCGACCACGGTCGTGGGCAGGCCTGCCCGCTCGAACCAGGGCGCATCGAAGCTGTAGAGCGCCAACAGGTGATCCACGGCCCGCGCCAGGGTCTTGGCCCGAACGGGGCGAGACGCCCAGACCTGGGGGCCGACATATTTGATCAGGGGCACGCCCGGCCGGGCCGCGCGGATCGCCTCGGCCACCCGAATGGTGAAGCCCCAGCTGTCGATCAGCACCACAGCATCCGGCTGTTCACACGCCGCCAGAGCCGCCGTCTCCTGAACCCGGCGCCGGACCATGCCATAGGCGCGCAGACCCTCGATCCAGCCCAGGATGGACAGCTCGGCGATATCGAAGGGGCTGACGACGCCCTCCGCCGCCATACGGGGGCCGCCGACGCCGACAAAGCTCACCGCGTCGCCCAGCTTTTTCCTGAGCGCCTGGGCCAGGCCGGCGCCGAGCGCATCGCCCGAGGCCTCGGCCGCCACCAGCATGATCTTCAACGGACGGCTCATCGGTCTTCACCCCAGACGAACAGACCCAGCCGGTCCGCAGCCGCCACTATAGCCGGCCGGTCGATCAGGATCAGCCGTCCGGTCACGCCGGCGATGCCCGCCAGGCCCGCCGCCGCCGCCAGCTCGACCGTGCGCGGCCCGATCACCGGCATATCGACACGCAGGTCCTGGATCGGCTTGGGGGCCTTGCCCAGCGCCCCCTTGGGGGCGGCCGGAGAACCGCGAAGATCGGCCGGCAGGCCCGCCACCCGGTGCAACATGGCGTCTGTGCCCTCTTGGGCCTCGACCGCCAGCACCAGACCGTCGCAGACGACCGCGCCTTGGCCGATGTCCAGTTCGCCCGACTTTTCGGCGACATGGAGCGCCTTTTTCAGATCGGCGACCTGTTCCGGCGTCGGCGTCACAGCGCCGAGCGCGCCTTGGGCCAGGGTCTCGCCGCCCAGGATGTCATCGGCGCCTTCCACCGCAAACCCTTCGGCCTCGAAAATCGACAATATCTTGCGCAGCAAGGCGTCGTCGCCCTGGGTCGCCGCAGCGACGATCCCCGGCAACAGGGTCGCGCCCTTGAAGTCCGGCTTCAAACTCTTGAAGTCGGGCCGGTTGACGATGCCCGCCAGACAGACGGTCGTGCAGGCCTCCGCCTTCAGCGCCTTCAGTATGGCCCCGATCTGGGCCATGCCGAACTCGGCGCCCGGCCAGCGAGTCAGATGGGGGTCGGCGAACCCGGCCAGACGGATGATGAAGACCGACCGTCCCTCGGCGTCGCACCGCGCCGCCACCGCCGCCGGCAGGTCGCCGCCGCCGGCGATCAGGCCCAGCTTTCCGGAAGGGCTCATTCCGCGTTCGGCAGACACAGCGGACGCCGCCCGCCGTCGCGGATGAAGGCGATGATCTCCATGATCTCAGGCAGGTCGGCATAGGCCTGGGCCACGCCCTCGATCCGGCCGGCGAACTCGCCCTCGCCCTCGAACAGGTCGCGATAGGCCGCCAACAGCCGGCGCACCTGGTCCTTGCCATAGCCCTTGCGCTTCAGCCCAATCAGGTTCAGCCCGCGCAGTCGCGCGTGATTGCCCCAGGCCGAGCCGTAGGGGATGACATCGCGCGTCACGGCGGCCAGACCGCCGATGATCGCCCCCTGCCCCACACGCCCGTTCTGGTGCACGGCGCACAGACCGCCCAGGAAGACCTTGTCGCCGATATGAGCATGGCCGCCCAGGGTGGCGTTATTGGCCATGACGAGGTTGCTGCCGACCACGCAGTCATGGCCAATGTGTGCACCGGTCATGAACAGATTGTTGGACCCGACGACGGTCACGCCCGTCCCCTGCGGCGTGCCCCGGTTGAAGGTGCAATGCTCGCGGATCAGGTTGTTCTCGCCGATCTCCAGCCGCACCGGCTCGCCCTTGTAGCCGTTGTGCTGCGGGTCGCCGCCGATGACGGCGAACGGATGGATCACCGTCCCGGCGCCGATCGTGGTGTCCTGCTGGACCACGACGTGGCTGATCAGGCGCACGCCCTCGGCCAGGACCACATTCGGCCCGACGGTGCACCAGGGGCCGACTTCGACCCCTTCGGCCAGGGTCGCGGTGGCGTCAATCAGGGCGGTCGGGTGAATGGTCATCAGGCGACGGGCTCTGTCGCCGGAGTGGGCACGGTCACGACCATGGCCATGAACTCGGCCTCGGCCGCCAGTTTGCCGTCGATGAAGGTCTCGCCGCGGAACTTGTAGGCGTCGCCGCGCGCCTTGATCACCTTGACCTCCATGCGCAGCTGATCGCCCGGCCGCGCCGGCTTGCGGAAGCGCACGCCGTCGATGGACATGAACATGATGACCTTGTCGGCCACAGCGACGTCCAGAGTCTTGGACATCAGCAATGCGCCCGTCTGGGCCATGGCCTCGACGATCAGCACGCCCGGCATGACCGGATCGATCGGGAAGTGGCCAGGGAAGAAGGGCTCGTTGTGGGTGACGTTCTTGATGCCCACGATGGACGTGCGCGGTACGAAATCCTCGGCCTTGTCCACCAGCAGGAAGGGATAACGGTGCGGCAGCCGCCGCATCACCTCGGCGTAATCGATCTTGCCGTCTTCACTCATCCCTATGATTCCTTCGGGGCCTTCTTTGAAGAGGCCTGTTTGGCGAGCCAGACGGTTTCGCGCAAGAACTGTCGGATCGGACGGGCCGGATAGCCGGACCAGGTCTCGCCCGCCGGAATGTTCGCCAGCACCCCGGCCCCGGCTGCGACCCGCGCGCCCTCGCCGATGGTGATGTGGTCGCCGATCCCCGCCTTGCCGCCAAAGATGACATTGTCGCCGCTAGTCACCGAGCCCGAAATGCCCGTGTTGGCGGCCATCAGATTGTTGCGGCCGATGACGCAGTTGTGGCCCACCATGACCAGATTATCGATCTTGGTGTTCTCGCCGATGACCGTGTCGTCATAGGCGCCACGATCGATGCAGGAGTTGGCGCCGACCGTCACACCGTCTTGGAGGATGACGCGACCCAGCTGGGGAATATCCATGGCGCCGGCGGCCGTGCCGGTGGCGCCGAAGCCCGCCTCGCCGATGCGCGCACCGGCGTACAGCTTCACCCGATCACCGATCAGGGCGAAGCCGACGGTGACGTTAGAACCGATCACGCAGTCCCGGCCGATCTGCACGCCCGGACCGATGACGGTGTTGGCGCAGATACGCGTGCCGCGTCCGACGCGGACACCTTCGCCAAGCACCACGCCGGGCTCGACGATGACGCTGTCGTCCTCAGCCGCCTCGGACGCCGAGATGGCGCGGTCGAGCGTCACCGGACGGTGCAGCAAGGCGGAGGCCATGGCCCAGGAGGCCTGAGGCGTACGGGAGACGATGACGGCGGCTTCAGCCGGCGCAGACGCGACAGCCTCGGCCGGCACGATCACGCAACCCGCCTTCGTCGCCGCAAGGGCCGCAGCGAACTTGCGGTCACCCAGAAACGCAATCGCGCCCCGGTCCGCTGAGGACAGGGGCGCGACGGAGCCTATGATCCGATCCCCGCCCCTCTCGACCTCGCCTCCTATTTTCGCCGCCAGATCGGCGACGGACAGGGGGGCGAGGGTTTCGAAGAAGCGGGTATCGGGCATGTCGAGCTTAGTTGGCGGCGGCCGGCTGTTGCGACTGCTGGGCCGGAACCGACATGCGGTTGAACGACAGGGTCGGCAGGGCCGCGTTCAGGCGCTGAATCGCCGTGTCGGTCAGGTCCATGGCCGGGTTCATCATGAAGACGCTCTCGCGGTCCAGCAACAGGCCGCAGCCCTTCTCCTGGTAAAGGGCGGTCAGGATCGGCGACACGGCCTCGGTGATGGCCTGGCGTTGCATGGCCAGGGTGTAGCGCAGTTCGTTCTCGCGCGTGCCTTCCAGCTGCTGGGCCTCTTGAGCGCGCTGCTGCAGTTGCTGGCGGCGCTGCTGCAGCTCAGCGGCCGGCAGGCTGGCGCCCGAGGTCTGCAACTGCTGGGCTTCCGACTGAATGGCCGTGGCGTAGGGCTGAAGCTCGCCCTGAACTTCCTGGGCCAACTGTTGCATGCGGGCTTCGACAGCCTGACCGGCGGCCGACTGGGCCAGCAGGCGGGCGTTGTAATAGACGCAGACGCCCGGAATGACCGGACCAGGGTTAGCGGGCGCAGCGGCCGATTGGGCCGAAGCGGCGGTGGCGACCAGAGAGGCGGCCGCCGTGGCGGCGATGATCAGAGCTTTCATGGGGTAATCCTCGTGCGAGCGCTTTTGCGTCGCTTCCTTAGAACTGGGTGGAGGTCGAGAAGCGGAAGGATTCCGTCTTGTCGTAGTCTTCCTTGGAAAGAACCTTCGAGATGTCGAACCGGATGGGACCCATCGGCGACTTCCAGTGGATGCTGACGCCGGCCGAGGCCCGCAACGACAGTTCGTCGGCAATGCTGGTGTCGACCGTGCCGGACGTGGTCAGCTTATACCGGTCATCCAGCACGCCCAGGGTACCGACGTCGGCGAACAGCGAGGTCTTGATGCCATATTGTTCGGGCAGATAGTTCGGCAGGGTCAGTTCGACAGTGCCGATGGCGTAGAAGTTGCCGCCCAGGGCGTCGGTCGTATCCAGATCGCGCGGCCCCATGCCGGCGGTTTCGAAACCGCGGAAGCTGTTCCCGCCCTTGAAGAAGCGGTCGTTGATCCGGATCGGATCGCCGTTCCAGCCGCTGATATAGCCGGTCGAGCCCTGAACGCTGACGACCCACTGCGGCGTGAAGCCGTAGTACCAGGCCGCATCAGCCTCGGTCTTCACATAGTTCACATCTCCGCCCAGACCGGCGAAGTCCTGGCGCAACGAACTGGACCAGCCGCGCGTCGGCCGCACCGGGTCGTTGGTGAAGTTCATCTGCAGCGTATAGCCGATCGACGAGTTGATATAGCTGCCGACCTGGTCGCACAGGGCCGACGAACCGCTGCCGGTCGTGCTGCAATAGCCGTCGGGCACGATGATCTCGTCCGACTTCAGGAAGTAGCGGGTGCTGAGCAGCATATTGCCGTTCAGCGGATAGGACAGCCGCAAGCCGCCGCCGGTCGAGCGGTAGTCGTACGACGAATATTCGCTGAGATCATAGCGTGAGTGGAACAGGTCCCAACCGGCGCGCAGATCGCGGCCCAGGAACTTCGGCTCGGTAAAGCGGAAATCGACCTGCTGACGCAGCGAGCCCCATTCCATCCGGGCAACGACGTTCTGGCCCCGACCGCGGAAGTTCCGCTCCGAGATGCCCAGATTGACCGTGAAGGAGTCCACCGAACTGAACCCGGCGCCGACCGACAGCTCGCCGGTCGGTTGCTCTTCGACATTGACGTTGATGACCGACCGATCCGGCGCGCTGCCGCGCGTCTCTTCGATCTTCACGTCCTTGAAGAAGCCGAGCGCGCGCAGATTGTTGCGCGACCGCTCCATCAGGGCGCGGTTGAAGGCGTCGCCTTCGGTCAGCATCAGTTCGCGACGGATGACCGGGTCGATGGTGCGGGTGTTGCCGACCACATTGATGCGGTCGATGTAGACCCGCTGGCCTTCGGAAACGTTGAAGGTCACGTCCACCGTGTCGGTGTCGGGATTGGCGCGATAGGTCGGGTTGATCTCGACGAAGGCGTAGCCGGCCGATCCGGCGGCGAAGGTCAGGGCGTCGACCGCCTGCTCGATCTTGTCGCTCTCGTAGAGCTGACCTTCACGAATCGGCACCAGCGCCTTCAGGAACTGGGCGTTCAGGCGGTCATTCTCGGTGATGACGTCGATCTTGCCGAAATTGTACTTGTCACCCTCGTTCAGCGTCAGCGTGATCTGGAACGCCTGATCATCCGGCTGGAGTTCGGCGACCGACGAGATGATGCGGAAATCGTAATAGCCGCGGTTCGTATAGAATTTGCGCAGTTGCTCCTGGTCATAGTCCAGGCGGTTCGGATCGTAGTTGTCGTTGCTGGAGAAGAACTTCCACCACTGCGAGCGCTCCGTCACCATGACGTCGCGCACGTCGTTGTCCGAGAAGGCGTGGTTGCCCAGAACATTGATGGCGCTGATGCCGGTCTGGGGGCCTTCGTTGATCTCGAAGATCACATCGACGCGGTTCTGTTCAAGCTGCACAAGCTTGGGCTTCACGGTCGCAGAAATGCGGCCTTGCAGGCGATACAGTTCGACGATGGCGCCGACATCTTCCTGCACCTTGGCGCGAGTGTAGATGCCGCGCGGCTGAAGCGTGACTTCCTTGGTCAGCTTGTCCTGCGACAGGGCGCTGTTTCCCTCGAACACCACCTGGTTGATGATCGGGTTCTCGACGATCTGGACAATCAGGTCGCCGTTCTGAACGCCAAGCTGCACGTCGGCGAACAGGCCGGTGCGCGACAGGGTCCGAACAGCGACGTCCAGGACCGAAGCATCAACGGTGTCGCCTGGCCGGATGGGCAGATAGGACAGCACGGTCGTCTGATCGATCCGCTGCGCGCCCTGCACCAGGATACGATTGACGGTCAGCGTCTGGGGCGCAGCGATCTCGACGCGCGGCGGCTGTCCATCGGCGGGCGCGGCCTGCGGCTCCGGGGCCGACTGCGCCAAAGCGGGAGCCCCCAACCCAGCGGCGACGGCCAGCGCGAGGAGGCTGCTACGGGCGCCCAGTCGGACGGCGGCGCGAGATTTCATGTCGTTCATTCTGAAAACCATCGGGGGCTGGCGTCGGCTCACGAGACGAGCCCGCCGAGGAATTGAAAGATGTTGAGCTTCTGTAGGTCGTTCCACGTCGCGAACAACATAAATCCCGCCAGAAGCGCAAGACCTGCGCGATAGCCCATTTCCTGATACCGCGCCGCCACGGGCCGCCGAGCCACGGCTTCATAGCCGTAGAAAAGCAGATGGCCGCCGTCCAGCACAGGAATGGGCAACAGGTTTAGAAAGCCGATTCCGATCGAAAGTATGGCGGCGAAGGTTGTCAGCGTCAGCAGAAGATTGATCGCAATGGCTCCCGGGTCCGGATTGGCCTCGACCGCAGCCGTCGTCAGGGATCCGGTCGCCTTGGCTATGCCCAGCGGACCGCTGAACTGATCGCCGGACTCGCGGCCCGTCACCAGGCGTCCAAGGTAGGTCAAGGTCGAGCCGATGACGTCGCCGGTCTGACGCACGCCTTCAGCCACGGCCTCCACCGGACCATAGCGGACATGACGCACGTCGCCCGGCGCCGGCGCCAGCCCGAGGCCGATACGACCGACCTTGACCCGCCCGGCGATGGGATCGTTTTCCTCACGACGTTGCGGCGTCGCGATCAGTTCCACGGCCTGCCCCTTGCGTTCGACGGAAAACCGAACCGGGTCGCCGCTCGACAGCATGACGGTGCGCGTCACCTCGCCTCCGTCCTTGATCGCCTTGCCGTTCACGCCGGTGATCAGGTCACCGACCTGGAAGCCCGCGGCGGCGGCAGGCGAACCGGCCTGGACCTGAGCCACGCGGGCGGGCCGCAGCTGGGTCCCCACGCTCATGAAGACAATGGCGAAGATGGTGATGGCCAGAATGAAGTTGGCCACCGGGCCGGCCGCGACGATCAGCGCGCGTTGCCAAACCGGCTTGAAGTGAAAATAGTCACGCTCTGCGCCCGGACCGCCCTCGGCGATCACCCGCTGGCGCAGCTCGGCCAGTCCTGCCTGGTCGGGCACGCTGGAGGCGTCCAGATCGCCCGAGAACTTCACATAGCCCCCCAGGGGCATCCAGCCGAACCGCCATTCGATGCCGTGACGGTCGGTACGGCTGAAGATCGCCTTGCCGAAGCCGATAGCAAAACGGTCCACCTTCACGCCGAAGGCGCGGGCGACCAGGAAGTGACCCAGCTCATGAATGGTGACGATAAAGGTCAGCACCAGCAGGAACGGCACGATGTAGATCAGGATCTGACCCAGGGCGCCCAGCATTGTAAAATCGTCTCCCCAGGCCGATCAGGCCGCGTTCGCCAATCCGGCGATTATAGCCCCGGCCATCAGACGGGCCTCGGCATCGACCGAAAGGGCCGCGCCACAGGCGTCTCCAGAGCCGAAAACCATCCCCGCTTTCGTCGCACGCTCAAGGGTTTCGGCGACGACTGCGGCAATATTGAGAAAGCCCAGCTTGCGGTCAAGAAATGCGAAGGCCGCGACCTCGTTCGCGGCGTTGAACACGGCCGGCGCCGCGCCCCCTGCGGCCAACGCCTGGCGCGCCAGATCAAGGGCCGGAAACCGCGCCAGATCGGGCGCCTCGAACGTCAGCCGGCCCAAGGCGGCAAGGTCCAGCCTGGGTGCAGGCCAGGCGATCCGATCGGGCCAGGCCAGGGCGCAGGCGATCGGCGTGCGCATGTCTGGCGGCCCCATCTGGGCCAGGGTCGAACCATCCACATATTCCACAAGGCTGTGGATAATCGACTCCGGGTGGACGACGACCTCGATCCGCTCCTGCGGCATGGCGAACAGATAGGCCGCCTCGATCATCTCCAGGCCCTTGTTGGCCATGGTGGCGCTGTCGACCGAAATCTTGGCGCCCATGCTCCAATTCGGGTGGGCGACGGCCTGTTCGGGCGTGACTCCCGCCATCTGGGCGCGCGACGTCTGCCGGAACGGACCGCCGGACGCCGTCAGCACCAGTTTCGCCACCTGTTCGGGCGCCTCGGCGGGAAAGACCTGGAAGATGGCCGAATGCTCGGAATCGACCGGGATCAGCCGCCCCCCTGCCCGCTTGACGCGCTCGATCAGCGCGGGTCCGCAACAGACCAGGCTCTCCTTGTTCGCCAAAGCCAGGATCGCGCCTGTGTCCGCCGCCGCCCAGGCCGACTTCAGACCCGCCGCTCCGACGATGGAGGCCATGATCCAGTCCGCCGGCCGCGTCGCCGCCTCGACAATTGCCGCCTCGCCCGCCGCCACAGCCACGCCGGTTCCAGCCAGAGCGTCTCGCAGATCGTCCAACCTTGCGGGGTCAGCCGTGACCGCCAGCTTCGGTTTCCAACGCCGCGCCTGCTCCGCCAGTTTCGCGATATTGGCGCCGCCGGTCAGGGCCTCGACTTCGAAACCGCCCGTGCCCGTCGCCTCAGCCTGATCCATCAGATCGAGCGTCGATGAGCCGACCGAGCCCGTCGAGCCCAGCACCGTAACCCGACGCCGGATCAAGACGCGCCCCGTTCCAGAAGAAGCACCAGCAGACGGCCGGCCGCCACCACGACCACGGCGAACATCAATCCGTCCACGCGGTCCAGCAGGCCTCCATGCCCGGGAATGGTGTTGCCCGCGTCCTTGACCCCGAACCGCCGCTTGAGCGCCGATTCCCAAAGATCGCCCGCCATGGTCGCCAGCGCCGCGGCCAGCCCCAGGATCGCGCCCCAGAAAATCGTCAACCGCCCCATGTCGAACCATGCCGTCAGCGCCGCACCGGCGACCGCGCCCGCCAGGATGCCGCCGACAAAGCCGGACCAGGTCTTGTTGGGGGAATAGCGCGGCCACAACTTGGGTCCGCCGAAGGTGGAACCCGCCAAATAGGCCAGGATATCCGCCGACCAGGTGACCGCGAAGACCAGCGCCGTCCAGTGCAGCCCGACTGGGCTTTCGCCGTCACGCAGCCAGATCAGCAGGATCGACGGCCAGCCCAGATAGAGAACGCCATAGGCCGCATCGATCGCCTGCTGTCCCTGTTTGCGGGCGTAGAGGCCTGCCGCAGCCGCGCCGAACACCAGAACGACAAAGGCCACGGACATGACGCCGAAATAGGCGCTGACGACAGAGGCCATGACCGCGAGCGCGACAGCGACGCCGACCGGGCGTCGGGCTCTCGGCGCGCTCATCGCCCCCCATTCGAACGACAGCACCACGCTGGCGGCCAGAACCAGCGCCAGGAACCAGACGCCCCCGAACCAGGTGGCCGCGACGGCAGCTGGCGCAAGCACGGCGGCTGAGGCCGCCCTCAGCGCGATATCACGTCCCTTGACCGCCATCAGGCCGACACACAGGCAGGCGCGGGTTCTCGTCCGCCATAGCGCCGCTCACGTTGGGCGAAGGCGGCGACGGCCTCGCCCAAGGCCTTGGGGCCGTAGTCGGGCCACAGGATGTCCTGGAATACCAGTTCGGCATAGGCCGCCTCCCAAAGCAGGAAGTTCGACAACCTCTGCTCGCCCGAGGTGCGGATAATCAGATCCAGCGGAGGCGACCCCGCGGTCGCCAGCCCTGCGGCGAAATTCTCTTCGTTCAGCGGCTCGGTCGTCTCGCCTGCCAATATCCGTTCCGCATGCCGCCGCGCAGCATCGACCAGATCGGCCCGGCCGCCGTAGTTGAAGGCGACCTGAAGCATGAACTTATCATTGTGAGCCGTTTGCGCCTCGGCCTTGTCGATAATGGCGGCGATGTCGTTGGGCAGCCCCTCGCGACGCCCGAGGATACGCAGACGCACACCCGCTTTTTCCAGCCGCGCCAGGTCGCTGGCGACATAGGTCCGCACCAGCCCCATCAAGTCCGAGACCTCTTCGGCTGGACGGCTCCAATTCTCGGTCGAGAAGCCGAAGACGGTCAGGCAACGGATGCCGAAGTCCGGCGCGGCCTGGATCGTCCGTTTCAGCGCCTGGACGCCTTCGCGGTGGCCCAGGGCGCGCGGCAGACCCCGCGCCTTAGCCCAGCGGCCATTGCCGTCCATGATGATGGCGACATGGCGCGGTCCATCCGGACCCGGGCCTGAAGGCGCGGCGCTGTCTGCCGTCATCTGTCGTTCGATCCCTTCAGGCCCAAGTGATCCGCCTCAGACCTGCATGATCTCTTGTTCCTTGGTCTTCAAGGCCTCGTCGATGCGCTTGATGGCGGCGTCCGTCTCCTTCTGGATATCCGCCTCCAGCTTCTTCTGTTCGTCCTGGCTGATCTCGCCGGCCTTCTCGGCCTTCTTCAGATCGTCATTGGCGTCGCGGCGCACGTTGCGCACGGCGATCTTCTGCTGCTCGGTGTATTTGCCGGCCAGCTTGACCAGGTCCTTGCGGCGCTCCTCGGTCAGGGGCGGAACAGGAATACGCAGGGTCTGGCCGTCGACGATGGGGTTCAGGCCCAGGTTGGCGTTGCGAATGGCCTTTTCAACGGCGACCACCATGCCCTTGTCCCAGACGTTCACGGAGATCATCCGCGGCTCGGGCACGCTGACAGCAGCCACGGCGGTCAGAGGCGAGGCCGACCCATACGCTTCAACCCGCACGGGCTCCAGCAAGCCGGCGTTGGCGCGTCCGGTGCGCAGGCCGCTGAACTCTTCCTTCAGCGCCACGACCGCCTTCTCCATGCGATCGCGATAGGTTTTCACTTCGGGCTTGGCCATGGTCTTAGTCTCTCTTGTCTTGAACGGTCGTCCGAACGATCAGGCGGGGTCCTGAATGATCGTGCAGGTGCCTTCGCCGGTCAGGGTACGGCGCAGCGAATCGTCTTCCCGGATCGAGAAGACGACGATCGGAATACCCGTGTCGCGCATCATGGCGATGGCGGAGGCGTCCATGACCCGCAGATCCTTGGCCAGCACGTCCTGATAGGTCAGGGTCTCGTACCGGGTGGCGGTCGGGTCCTTCTTGGGGTCGGCGGTATAGACGCCGTCCACGCTGGTGCCCTTCAGCAGGGCGTCGCAGCCCATTTCGGCGGCGCGCAAGGCGGCGCCCGAGTCCGTGGTGAAGAAGGGCGCGCCGACGCCGGCGGCGAAGATCACCACGCGACCCTTTTCAAGATGACGCAGAGCGCGACGACGGATGTAGGGCTCGGCAATGGCGGCCATCGGAATGGCGCTCTGCACGCGGGTCGAGACGCCGATCTTCTCCAGCGCCGACTGCATCGCCAGGGCGTTCATGATCGTCGCCAACATGCCCATATAGTCGGCCTGGGCGCGTTCCATGCCCGCAGCCGCCTTGGACAGGCCGCGGAAGATGTTGCCGCCACCGATCACCAGGCAGATCTCGACGCCCTCGGCGGCGACCTGCGACACGGCCTTGGCGACCGTGTCCACGGTCTTCATATCGACGCCGAAGGACTGATCGCCCATCAGCACCTCGCCGGAAACCTTCAGCAGGACGCGTTTGTAGCGGAAGTTCGAGGGGGCGTCGGGCATGCGGGTGGGTCCGTTGTCTGCGGCGCCGTTGAATCAGGCGACTTCTTATAGACGAAGGGCGCGCCGACCATCAAAGCCGAACGCGCCCTTCTGATAGAAATCCCTCACGAATGAGGGAGTGAGGCTTAGTTGCCGCCCATCATCGAGGCGACTTCGGCCGCGAAATCGGGGCCTTCGACCTTCTCGACGCCTTCACCCAGCGCCAGGCGGACGAAGCCGGCCAGGTGCAGGTTGGAGGAGCCTAGTTCCTTGGCCGAGTTGGCGACCAGCTGTTCGATGGTCACGTCCGGGTCCATGACGAACGGCTGCTTGGACAGCACCACGTCCTTCTGGAACTTGTTGATCTGGCCTTCCACGATCTTGGCGATCATGGCTTCCGGGCGACCTTCTTCCTTGGCCTTTTCGGTCAGAACGGTGCGTTCCTTCTCGATGGCGGCCGGGTCAAGGTCGTCGGTGTTCAGCGACAGCGGGGCGGTGGCGGCCACGTGCATGGCGATCTTGCGGCCCAGTTCGCGCAGAGCGGTCTTGTCGCCCTCGCCTTCCAGAGCGACCAGCACGCCGATACGGCCCACGCCGGGCGAAACCGCGTTGTGGACGTAGGTCGAGACGACGCCTTCCGACACCGACAGGCGAGCGGCGCGGCGCAGTTGCATGTTCTCGCCGATGGTGGCGATCATGTTGGTCACTTCGTCCTGGACCGTCTTGCCGGCTTCCAGCTCGGCGCCGTGCAGGGCTTCAACCGAATGATGCTCCAGGCCCAGTTGGGCGAACGACTTGGCGGCGTTCTGGAACAGCTCGTTACGGGCGACGAAGTCGGTCTCGGCGTTGAATTCGATGGCGGCGGCGACTTCGCCCTTGCCGTCTTCCTTGGACGCCACGGCGACCAGGCCTTCAGCGGCGACGCGGTCGGCCTTCTTGGCGGCCTTGGACAGGCCCTTGGCGCGCAGCCAGTCGATCGCTGCTTCGATATTGCCGTCGTTTTCGACCAGCGCCTTCTTGCAGTCCATCATGCCGACGCCCGAGCGCTCGCGAAGTTCCTTCACGAGGGCGGCAGTGATCTCGGCCATGTTCTTCTCCTTGGGGGATTTCGTATGTGGGAACGGCCGGGCTGACTTAGCCCGGCCGTGTGTCAGTTCAAACCACGGCCCTCTTATTGCGCTATCGCTTGCCGCACGGCGGCTCGCTGCTTTAGCGCGAAGGCCGTCAGGCGTTTAGCCTGCAGCCTGTTCGGTCTCGACCGCGTCCAGGGCTTCGGTGTTGGCCGAGGCGTCGTCCGAGGCCAGCATCTCAGCGGCGACTTCTTCCGTGCCGGCCGGGGCGGCTTCGGCTTCGACCGGGGTCGAGGCTTCACGCAGCATGGGCTCTTCCGGATTGATCGCAGCGCCCAGGTCAACGCCCGAGGCGGAGGCGCCGGCAGCCAGACCGTCCAGAACGGCGTCGGCGATCAGGTCGCAGTAGGTCTGGATGGCGCGCGCGGCGTCGTCGTTGCCGGGGACCGGATAGGTGATGCCGTCCGGGTCCGAGTTGGTGTCCAGGATGGCGATGATCGGGATGTTCAGCTTGCGAGCTTCCTGGATCGCGATCGCTTCCTTGTTGGTGTCGATCACGAACATGATGTCCGGGATCGAACCCATGTCCTTGATGCCGCCCAGCGACAGTTCCAGCTTGTCCTTCTCGCGCTGCAGGTTCAGCAGCTCCTTCTTGACGCGGCCTTCGCCGCCGTTCTCGAGGATGCCTTCCAGCTCGCGCAGACGGGCGATCGAGCCCGAGACGGTGCGCCAGTTGGTCAGCGTGCCGCCGAGCCAACGGTTGTTCATGTAGTACTGGGCGCAGCGCTTGGCGGCTTCGGCGACCGGGTCGGCGGCCTGGCGCTTGGTGCCGACGAACAGGACGCGACCGCCCTTGGCGGCGACGTCACGCACGGCCACCAGAGCCTGGTGGAACAGCGGCATCGTCTGCGACAGGTCGATGATGTGGATGTTCGAGCGCGAGCCGAAGATGTAGCGGTCCATCTTCGGGTTCCAGCGGTGCGTCTGGTGGCCGAAGTGAGCGCCAGCTTCCAGCAGGGTGCGCATAGAGAATTCAGGCAGAGCCATGATCGTTCAGTCCTTTTTCCGATCAAACGTGGCGCGGGGATTAAAGGTCTGAGGACCCTCGGAATGGAGCGTGTCGGGATGTCTCCCCGAAACGCGCCTCGCCCGCGTTGCGAAGTGCGGGGGCCGTGTAGGCGGGATGGCCCGGAATAGCAAGCGCTGCGTCCAGAAAGACGAAAGGCGGCCCCTTGCGGGACCGCCCTCGTCTTCAACCTGGGGGATCAAACTACATGGCGTTGACCAGGGCCTGGGCCCGGTCGCGGTGCTTCGTGATGGTGGGGATCATTTCCCGCGCCAAGGTCGCCAGGGCCGGGGCGTCGGAATTGTCCGAGAAGCCGTTCAGCAGCGTCAAAGTCTCGTTGTGAGCGGCCACCTGCTGATCCAGATAGACCCTATTGAAATCGTCAGGCGCGGCGGCGTTCAGATTGTCGATCATGCCTTGGCGGCGCTGGTCCAGCATCGTCGGCATTGTGACGTCCGATGCAGCGGTGGAAGCCGTTGATCGCAGCTTTTCGCCGGCGGCCGTATGATCCTCCTCGATCATCGAGGCCAAGGCCTTTACGTCGGCGTTGTTGGACTTGGTCTGGGCGACACGGGCCGCCTCAATCTCGTACATATTGCCTACCGCCAAGTTCGTGACGAAACCATCGACGGTGTTGGCGCCCAGAGTGGCGGCGGAGGTCTGCCCGACCATGCCGGCGGCTGCGTCCTGCGTCGCGTTGACAGCCTCGCTGGTGTTCTGAGCCGCAGTGTCGTCGCCCTGGTTACAGGCAGCAAGAAGAGCCAGCGACGCGGCGCCGACGATAAGAATATTCTTCATTGGTTGTCTCCCTTGAGACCCTCAAAACCCCTGCCCCACAACGAGGTTCCATGATTTCATAAGCTTAGCCATATTCCGCCCTGGGCATTCCGACCCTCGCCCATTTCACCAAACGGTGATATCCTGACGTGAAAAATGGGGGATGCGGCTATGGCTTGGCGAGCCAGCCTAGGGGCGATTTTTGCTGCGGCGGCCCTCGGGGCCGGCGTCGCGTGGACACAGGCGCAGCCTCAGCAGGCGAACCGACCGCCACCCGCAGGCCCGGCGCCGGCGGAGGTTCCCCTGCCTCGAAGTCGCGCGGAACAGGCCGCAGTCGTTCTCGCGCGACAGGATCCGCTGGCCGGTCGGCTCCGCAGCATTTTGGGCCAGGACAGAGCAACGGCGCCGCTCCTATCGCAGATCGAGGCCTCGCTCGTCCCGGTGCTTGGCCCCGCCGATCCCGGCCTGCTACGCAGCGCCCGCTTCTATCCGGGCGACCGCCAGTACACGCTGGTCGTCCGCAAGGAAGGCTTGATCGTCGAGATTTTCGGCTCGATCCGCGCGCTTCAGTCACCGACGGGCGTTGCGCCCCTCGCTCCTGTTTCCGTTGCGCCTCAGCCTCGAGCCCTCGCGAGAGCGCCCGCGCCGGCCGCGGCCACGGCCACGGCCACGCGCAGCTTGGCGGCAGAGCGGGGCCTCACGCAGGTTTATACCGAACAGACGGAATATGGCGTCGATGTCGCCTTTGTCCGGTTCGGCGCCGCCTATAATCTGACCTTCGTCTGTGACTCTATGGGGCCGCCGGATTGTACGGAGCCGGCCGCCTTGGCCTTCGCCGCGTCTCTGCAACTGCTGGGCGGAGGCGGACAGTGAAACGTCTGGCCCTCCCCGCGCTTCTTCTGCTCGCCGCCTGTTCACCATCGGGCTGCGGCCAGACGACGCCCCCAGCGGACGCCCCGGCGACGCCATCCACGCCTCCCGTCGCGCCGGCTGAACCGCCGCCCACTCCGCCGGCGCCCGAGCCCGTCACCTGGCCGCGCGAACCCGCCGGGAGCCTTTATCCAGGGTCTGGCGCCGGAGCGACGGACGCCACCCTGTGGGCGCCGGGGATGCGGTTTCCCATGGAGGCGGCGCCGGCCTTCGCCAACTCCCAAGTCTACGGCTACGGCGGCTATCAGGCGCCGGGGCCCGGCGGGCAGTGCGACAGTCGGAACTACGACTATCCGTGGCGGGACAATTTCTGCGAAAGCCGGTCCTGGACCAATGGCATGTGCCCCAGCGGCAAGGGGCACCAGGGGCAGGACATTCGGCCTTCGACCTGCGTGAAGAAGGTTCACGCCGTGGTCGCCGCCGAGTCCGGCACGGTGACCTCGATCGGCAGCTACACTGTGTTCATCCAGGGGGCCAGCGGTCGGATCTACCGCTATCTGCACATGGACATGCCGGGCGTGCGGGCCCTGATCCACGAGGGCCAGGCCGTGACCCGGGGGCAGAAGATCGGCACGGTCTCGGCCGACTTCGGCGGGAACGCCACGACCATCCATCTGCACTTCGAGATCAAGGCGCCGGTAACCTCGGGCGGATCGACGGCGGTGATCTTCGTTCCGGTCTATACCAGCCTGGTGGACAGTTATGGACGGCTGTTGAACACCCCCGGCGAGGCCTGATCCCCGTCAAGGGGCGTCGGGCAGGCTGTATTCCAGGTCGTAGCGGTGTTCGCCCTCGACGATGGTCAGATGGAAGACGCCGCTGATGCCGGCCAGTTCACCCTCGCCCGAACCGGGGACGATGGTGATCAGGAGGTCCTGCGCGCCGGCGTCCATCACCCCACGATGGACCATGGCGAAGGCGCCGTGGCGACCGTCCAGCACGCCCGTCACCCGCTCCATGGCGACATAGGCGCCCGACCCGCCCTTCAGGACGCCCAACATCTCGCCGGCGCCGCTGCCTTCAAACGCGCCGTGAAAGGTCTTGGCCAGCAGCATGCGACCCGGGGCCCCGGTGGGCGCGTCCGGGTCGGGCGCGACGGGCGTGATCTGGACGTCGAAGGTTCCGACGGCGTGGGACATGACGGGGCTCCTGACGGCGGGCGCTGCCGCCTTTGCTATGGGGGCGGGATCGGAGACGCCGGACAACAGGGCGGCGGTCAGGACCAACGCGATCATCAGGCCTCCTCCAACATCAGCACGCCCGGCGCAGACTTCAGCGCGCCGCGCAGGGCGCCGTCGAGCCGGTAACGGCCGGGCAATTTGACCTCGACCTCCTGAAGGCCTTCCAGCGAGGCGATCAGCGACACCTCGCCGCCCTTGCCGATGGCGCCCGAACGCGCCCGTTCCAGACGCGCCTTCAGGGCGTCGGCGTCGGCGGTGCGGGCCGAGACATGGATACGCAGCCCGATGTTGGCGTCGTCCAGCAGATTGTCCATCTTGCTGGCGTCGTCGCCGAAGAACCGCACCTCGCCTTCGGACGCCTTGGCGCGGACCCGCACCATGACCGAGGCGCCGGGCTCCAGCACCTCACGGCATTTACGCAGTTGTTCGGGCGGGAAAAGGCATTCGAACTCGCCGGTCGGATCCGAGAAGGTGACGAAGGCGAACTTCTCGCCAGTGCGGGCGCTGGCCCGTTCCTGCTTGCGACGCACCACCCCGGCCATCTGGAAGGCCTCGTGGCCGGATTCCGCCAGGGGGATGGCCTCGGCGACGAAGGTGACGCGCTTGCGTTTCAGGGCCGAGGTCATCTCGTCCAGCGGGTGGCCCGACAGATAGAAGCCGACAGCGGACAGTTCATGGTCCAGCCGTTCCGGCCCGACCCAGGGTTCGACGCTTTTCAGACGCGGCCGCCCCACATGGGCCTGGTCGCCGCCGAACAGACTGACCTGGGACGAGGCGCGCTCGGCCGCCACGCTCTGGCAATAGGCCATCAGGACGTCGGCCTGTTCGACCAGCTGGCGGCGGTTGGGGTGGATGCTGTCGAAGGCGCCGGCCTTGGCCAGGCCTTCCAGCGCGCGCTTGTTGACGCTGCGCGGATCGACCCGCTCGAGGAAGTCGAAGATGTCGGCGAACCGGCCCCCGGTCTGGCGCACCTCGATCACGTGGCGCATCGCCTCGAGCCCCACGTTGCGGATGGCCCCCAGGGCGTAGAGAACCGAGCCCCGGCTGTCGTCCCAGGCCACGTCGAAGTCGGCCGAGGAGCGGTTGATGTCGGGCGGCAACACCGGCACGTCGAACCGTTTGGCGTCCTGATAGAAGACCGCCAGCTTGTCGGTGTTCGACAGGTCCAGGCTCATCGACGCCGCGAAGAATTCGACCGGATGATTGGCCTTCAGCCAACCGGTCTGGAACGAAATCAACGCATAGGCGGCGGCGTGCGACTTGTTGAAACCATAGCCGGCGAACTTGGCCACAAGGTCGAAGATCGAGCCGGACTGGGTCTCGGGAACGGTCTTCTCCAAGGCGCCCTTGACGAAGCGCGCCCGCTGGAAGTCCATCTCCTCCTTCTTCTTCTTGCCCATGGCGCGACGCAACAGGTCGGCCTCGCCCAGGCTGTAGCCCGCCAGGATCTGGGCGATCTTCATCACCTGTTCCTGGTAGATGATGACGCCATAGGTCTCGGTCAGCACCTCTTTCAGGCTGGGGTGGAGATAATCGACCTCGGCCCGGCCGAACTTCCGGTCGATATAGGTGTCGATCATCTCCATCGGCCCCGGCCGATAGAGCGAGATCAGGGCGGTGATCTCCTCGATGGAGCCGCAGCGCATCTTGCGCAGGGTGTCGCGCATGCCCTGGGATTCCAGCTGGAACACCCCGACGGTCTGGCCCGAGGCCATCAGCTCATAGGTGCGGGCGTCGTCCAGCGGCAGACCGCTCCAGTCCGGCGCCGCGCCGCGCCGCTCCAGATAGCCGCGCGCCCGGTCCAGAACGGTCAGGGTCTTCAGGCCCAGGAAGTCGAACTTCACCAGACCCGCCGGCTCGACCCATTTCATGTTGAACTGGGAGGCCGGAATGGTGGAGCGCGGATCCTGATACAGGGGCACCAGCTCGACCAGGGGCCGGTCGCCGATGACGATGCCGGCGGCGTGGGTCGAGGCGTTGCGGTATAGCCCCTCCAGCTCCAGCGCGGTTTCCAGCAGGGTGCGGACCGCAGGCTCGGCGTCCCTCGCCTCCTTCAGGCGCGGCTCGAGGTCGATGGCCTGGGCCAGGGTGACCGGGGCAGCCGGGTTGTTCGGCACCATCTTGCAGAGCCGGTCCACCTGGCCCAGCGGCATCTGCAACACCCGGCCGACGTCGCGCAGCACGGCCCGCGCCTGAAGCGTGCCGAAGGTGATGATCTGGGCGACCCGGTCCTTGCCGTAGTGGGCCTGGACATAGTCGATCACCTCTTCGCGCCGCTCCTGGCAGAAGTCGATGTCGAAGTCGGGCATGGAGACCCGTTCGGGGTTCAAGAACCGCTCGAACAGCAGGCCGAACCGCAAGGGGTCCAGATCGGTGATGGTCAGGGACCAGGCGACCAGCGACCCGGCCCCGGAGCCCCGCCCCGGCCCCACCGGAATGCCGTGTTCCTTGGCCCATTTGATGAAGTCCGACACGATCAGGAAATAGCCGGGGAAGCCCATCTGCTGGATGATGCCGACCTCCCACTCCAGCCGGCTCCAGTATTCCTCGACCGGCACGGCCGGCGTGATCTGGCTGAGACGGACCTTCAGTCCCTCGCGCGCCTGGTGGGCCAGTTCGTCGGCCTCGGACCGCCCCGCCCCAGTGTCGAAGCGCGGCAGGATGGGGGCGTGGGTCTTGACCAGGAAGGCGCAGCGCCGGGCGATGTCGATGGTGTTGTCGCAGGCCTCGGGCAGGTCGGCGAACAGGGTCCGCATCGCCTCGGCCGACTTGAACCAGTGTTCCCCGGTGATGCGGCGACGGTCCTCCTGGCCTGTGAAGGCGCCGTCGGCGATGCACAGCAGGGCGTCGTGGGACTTCGCCTGGGCCGCCTTGGCGTAATAGACGTCATTGGTGGCGACCAGGGGGACGTCGTTGGCATAGGCCCATTCGACCAGACCCGGCTCGGCCCGCCGCTCGTCGTCCAGGCCGTGGCGCTGAAGCTCGACGTAGAAGCGGTCGCCAAAGACGGATTTCATCGTCGCCAGGGCGGCCGCCGCCTCTGTCGTCTTGCCCTGGGCGAACAGGGGATCGACCGGGCCATCGGGGCCGCCCGACAGCAGGATCAGGCCTTCGGACCGCGCCTCGATCAGGCTCCAGGCCACGCCGGGCTCGGCCATTTCGCCGGCGTCCAGATAGGCCGAGGACGACAGGGCGCACAGATTGCGCCAGCCCGCCTCGTTCTGGGCCAGCAGAACCACGGTCGGGGTCTTGGCCCAGCGGACGGCCTGCTGGCCGCCGATGCCCAGGACCGGAAGCGCACAGGCGACGATCGGCTGGACGCCCGCGTCCTTGGTGTACTGGCTGAACTCGAGCGCGCCGAACAGATTGGATCGGTCGGCGATGGCCACAGCCGGCATGCCCGCATCGGCCGCCAGCTTGCCCAGTTTGCCCGCCTTGATCGCGCCCTCCAGCAGCGAATAGGCCGAGCGGACCCGCAGATGGACGAAACCCTGACCTTCTGCCGCGCTCACCCGTACACTCCTTCAGCTTGAATGCAGATAAGACCCCGACTCGGTCACCGCACCAATGGCGCCCAGCGCCTTGGCGCTAAAACAGGGTGACAAGGCGCCAAACGTGCCAATGGCCTGCCTGTCAGACCGAGGTGACCATCAGGGCCGCCTGCCAGGCCATCCAGACGAAGCCGCCGCACGATGCAAGCGACAGCAGATCTCTCATCAAACGCGGCATGGTCTTATCCCCAGGTCGATCAATGTTCCTGACTTGTTCTATGTTCCCCCATTGTTCTCGTCAACCCCCACTGTTAGCCCCAGGCGGGCGGGGTTGAAACCAATCGGCCCGGCGCGTCGTATGGGCTTTGCAGAAAGGGAGATGTCCCATGCCCAAGACCCGCACCTTCGCCGCCGCCCTGGCCCTGTCGCTGATCGCCGGCCTGTCCGCCCAGAGCCGCGCCGACGCGCAGAACCAAGCCGCCACCCAGACCGCCGTCTTCGCCGGCGGCTGCTTCTGGTCCGAGGAAAAGGCGTTCGACGGCCTGCCCGGCGTTCGCTCGGCGGTGTCTGGCTTCGTCGGCGGCCAGACGGCCAACCCGACCTATGAGCAGGTGGTGCGCGGCGGCACCGGCCATATGGAGGCGGTCCAGGTCACCTTCGACCCGCGCGTCGTCAGCTATCGCGCCCTGGTCGACCGCTACTGGCGCACCATCGATCCGACAGACCCGGATGGACAGTTCTGCGATCAGGGGCCGTCGTATCGCGCGGCCGTCTTCGCCACGGCGGATCAGCGCGCGGCGGCGATCGCGTCGCGCGACGCGGCGATGCGGGGGCTGGGCAAGAGCTTCACCACCCCGGTCGTCGGCGCCCAACGGTTCTGGCCCGCCGGAGCGGCGCATCAGGACTACGCCCGCCGCCACCACGCCCACTACGAAGCCTACCGCCAGGGCTGCCGCCGGCCCCAACAGCTGCGCGCCATCTGGGGCGACGCGGCGGTGGGGTGATTGGGACAGGACGCCTCTCTTCAAACGCAGCGATGTTGCCGAAGTCCATGAATGAGTCGTCCTGCCATGCTCGACGGCCTCCTATTGTTATCATCAGCCCTATTGCCAACTAAGGCTTCGCTTCCCATCCTGCGCTCAAGGAGATCGCCCCATGGAAGTCCAAGAGGCCATTCGTCTCGCAAAAGGCTACGTCACCGACGTCTTTCAGGAGGAAGAGCCGACGAATGTCGGTTTGGAGGAGGTCGAATTCGACGAAACAGACCAGATCTGGAACGTGACCATTGGCTTTTCACGTCCTTGGAACAGCACCAAGTCGCTGATTGCTAACCTCTCCGGTGAAGCTCCTCCGAAGAAGCGCGCCTACAAGATCGTTCGCATACGTGACAACGACGGCAAGATGGTCGCCATCAAACGCCGCGACCCGATCACGTCCGAGTAGTGGTCCGCTCTTTTGTCGCGCTGGACACCAACCTCGCCATTCTCTTAGCGGTGGGAGCGGCGGACCCGGATTACATCACCCGGCATAGGCGCCTACGTGCTTATGACAAGGCAGCGTTTCATCTGCTTGATGCATGGCTGAGCGCCGCAGATGGCCTCGTCTGGTGTCCACACGTGCTGGCAGAAACCTCGAACCTTACTCGATACGTCAACGATCCAATTAAAACTGAAGTCTCCCGCATTCTAGCCTCTCTGATCGACCGATATCCCGAGGGTAAAGTGACCAGTGCGAACGCCGCCTCACACCCGGCCTATCTTCGGTTGGGCCTAACGGACAGCGTGTTGTTACGACTGGCTGAAACAGGCGCGACCCTGCTGACCGACGACCTCGATCTGCATCTCGCCACGCTCAGCGCCGGTCATGCCAGCATCAATTTCAACGAGTTGAGAGACCAAGCCTATCAATAAGCCTGGCTCTCGGCCGCCCGCTCTTCCAGATGGCCGTCCTTCAGGGCGAAGACACGGTCCATGTGGCCGGCCAGTTCCATATTGTGGGTGGCGATCAGGGCGGCGACGCCCGTGGTCTTGGCCAGGTCGCGCAGGGATTCGAACACGGACTGGCTGGTGGTCGGGTCCAGGTTGCCGGTCGGCTCGTCGGCCAGCAGCAGGCGCGGTTTGTTCGCCAGGGACCGGGCGATGGCGACGCGTTGTTTCTCGCCGCCCGACAGTTGCGCCGGCTGGTGGGTCAGGCGTTCGCCCAGGCCCAGGGTCGTCAGCGTCTCCTCGGCTTGGCGGCGCGCCTGGGCCAGGCTCATGCCCGCGATCCGCATCGGCAGGGCGACGTTATCGCGGGCGTCGAACTCGGCCAGCAGATGGTGAAACTGATAGACGAAGCCGATCCGCGACAGGCGCAGATGGGTGCGGGCGCGCTCGTCCAGATCGCCCACCATTTCGCCGTCGATGGCGACCGTGCCCTCGGTCGGCTTCTCCAGCAGGCCGGCGGCGTGCAGCAGGCTGGACTTGCCCGAGCCCGAGGGGCCGATCAGGCCGACCATCTCGCCCGGCATGACGTCCAGATCTACGCCCTTCAGCACGGTCAGGCCGCCGTTGGCGGTGTCATAGGTGCGGGTCAGGCCGCGCACCGACAGAATGGGACTACTCATAGCGGAGCGCCTCCACGGGATCGATACGGGACGCCGTCCAGGACGGCGGCAGGCTGGCCAGGCAGCTCATGCTGAAGGACAGCAGGGCGACCCAGGTCACGTCCATCGGATCGACCAGGGCCGGGATGGCGTCCAGTTGATAGACGTCCGCGTTGAACAGCTGCACGCCCAGCACAGCCTCGATGGCGTGCTGGATGGCCCCGATGTTCCAGCAGAACAGCAGGCCCAGGGCCAGGCCCGCCAGGGTGCCTGCGACGCCGATCATGGCGCCGGACATGAAGAAGATGCGCAGGATGGCCGACGGGCTGGCGCCCACCGTCCGCAGGATGGCGATGTCGCGCGTCTTGTTCTTCACCAGCATGACGATGCCGGAGATGATGTTCATGGCGGCGATGGCGACGACCAGGCCCAGGATGATGCTCATGGCCACCCGCTCAACCCGCAGGGCGCCGTAGAAGGCGGCGAGGCGTTCGCGCCAGTCGCTGATCACCGAGCCGGGCCCAGCGGCGTCGCGGATGGCGGGGGTCAGTTGGGCGACGCGGTCGGGATCATCGACCTTGATCTCGATGACGTCCCAGACGCCCTCCTTGCCGAAGAACAACTGGTGCTGCTCCAGCGGCATGAACAGATAGGCGCGGTCGAAATCGGCCGTGCCCGAGCGGAACAGGCCGCCGACGAAATAGGTCTTTTCCAGACCGCCCAGATTGCCGAAGGCGCTGTCGGCGCCGGTCGGGGAATAGAGGGTGACGGGATCCCCGACCCGCAGCCCCAGGGAGTTGGCCAGGGCCGCCCCCATCAGGATGCGGTCGCCGCCATAGGCGCCCTTGCCGAAGTCGGCGCGTTCCTTGGGCGTCAGGCTGTCGAACACATATTTGGTGGTGGCCAGATCCTGAGGCCGCACGCCGCGCACCATGGCCCCCGTGGTGAAATTGCCGACCCGGACCAGGCTCTGGCTTTCGTTCAGCGGCGTGACGCTGACCACGCCGGGCACGTCAGCGATCCGCTTCAGGGCCGCGTCCCGATCTTCCGACGTCAGCACCGCCCCCTGGACGTACATATGGCCGTTGAACGACAGCATCCGACCCAGCAACTCCGAGCGGAAGCCGGCCATGATGCTCATGACGCTGATCAGCACCGCGACGGCCAGCATGATGCCGACGAAGCTGATCACGGCGATGGTCGCCACCCCGCCCTCCTTGCGCTTGGCGCGGAGGTAACGGAGGGCCAGGCCGATCTCCCACGAGGAGAAGGCGCCGGAAGGACGGGACGGCAGGTTCAAGCAGTCAACCTTTCGATGGCTGCGGCCAGGGGCACTGACACCTTCTCGCCGGTGGCGCGGCGCTTCAGCTCGACCACGCCGTCGGCCAGGCCCTTGGGACCGATGGTCAGCTGCCACGGCACGCCGATCAGGTCGGCGGTGGCGAACTTGCCGCCCGGCCGTTCGTCGGTGTCGTCGTACAGCACGTCCTTGCCCAGTTTCTCGAGCTGGGCCACCGCGTCCTCGCAGGCGGCCGAGACGGCGGCGTCATTGGCGCGCAGATTGATCACGACCACGTCGAACGGGGCCACGGCGTCGGGCCAGATGATGCCGCCCTCGTCGTGGCTGGCCTCAATGATGGCGCCCAGCAGACGCGACACGCCGACGCCGTAGCTGCCCATATGGACATTGGCGTCCTGGCCGTCCGGCCCGGCGACCTTGGCCTTCATCGGGGCCGAATATTTCTCGCCGAAATAGAAGATGTGGCCGACCTCGATGCCGCGCGCCGAGAGGCGGTCGCCCTCGGCGGTCTCGGCCTCGAACCGGGCTTCGTCGTGCATTTCCTCGGTCGCAGCATAGAGCGCGGTTCGTTGATCAACGATTGACTGAAGATCGTCCCAGTCCACGTCCGCGCCCGGCGCCGGCATTTCGACCAGGGCCTTGTCGCAGAAGACCGCGCTCTCGCCCGTCTCGGCCAGGACGATGAATTCGTGGCTCAGGTCGCCGCCGATCGGGCCGGTGTCGGCGCGCATCGGCACGGCCTTCAGGCCCATGCGGGCGAAGGTGTTCAGATAGGCCACGAACATGCGGTTGTAGGCCTTGCGGGCCGAGGCCTCGTCCACGTCGAAGGAATAGGCGTCCTTCATCAGGAACTCGCGGCCGCGCATCACGCCGAAGCGGGGGCGGCGCTCGTCGCGGAACTTCCACTGGATGTGAAACAGGTTCAGCGGCAGCGACTTGTAAGACTTCACATAGGCCCGGAAGATGTCGGTGATCATCTCCTCATTGGTGGGCCCGTACAGAAGCTCGCGCTCGTGACGGTCGGTGATGCGCAGCATCTCGGGGCCGTAGGCGTCATAGCGGCCGCTCTCGCGCCACAGGTCGGCCAGTTGCAGGGTCGGCATCAGCAGCTCGACCGCCCCGGCCCGCTGCTGCTCTTCGCGCACGATCTGCTCGATCTTGCGCAGCACCCGCAGGCCCAGCGGCAGCCAGGCGTAGATGCCGGCGGCCTCCTGCTTGATCATGCCGGCGCGCAGCATCAGCTGGTGCGAGACAATCTGGGCGTCCGAAGGGGCTTCCTTCAGCGTGGGCAGGAAAAAGCGCGACAGGCGCATGATGGGGAATCCTAGGCGTAGAGACAGACCAAGGCTTTAGCCGCTGGACCGGGGCGAAAGCTAGGCCGGGTTGGGGATTAGACGGCCGGCGCGCGCGAGAAGTCCGGCAGGGGCAGCCAGCCGGTGAAGATCAGCACCATGACGAAGGCCCAGACGATGGCCGCGACCCAGGTGGTGGTGAGGAATTTGCGCTTCAGGTTCGGCGTGGTCGGCGCGCCCCATTGCGCCCCGTCCGTCGGCGGCGTGTGGGTTTCGCGCGAGGTTCCCAGCGGCAGAACCGCGAACAACACCGTCCACCAGACGATGATGTAGATGCCGAACATGGTGGCGGGGCCGATGGGCATGAGACCTCCTGTCCAGACTTTGGCGTCCGGTTGAAACCGGTCTAGAGGATCAGCCTCCCCACGACGAGTCCCCGCCATGCCGCAGATCACCCTGGAATACACCCGCCACCTGGCTGACGCCGACTGGACCCCGGTCGCACTGGAGATCCACCAGGCCGCCGTCGAGATCGCCGGCGCCGCCCTGTCGGCCTGCAAGACCCGGCTGATCGCCCTGGATCACGTCGTCATCGCCGACGATGCGCCGGAGACCGCCATGCTGGCCTGCCGCATCGGCCTGATGCTGGGCCGCACGCCGGAGCAGAAGATCGCGCTGAGCGAACGGGTGCTGGAGATCCTGACCGCCGCCCTGCCCCAGCCGACCGGCAAGGTCGAGGTGTCGGCCGAGGTGTTCGAACTGAACGAGACCTATCGCAAGACCACGATCGGCTAAGCGGATATCGGCCTGGCCGCCTTCAGGGATGCGGCCGACCGACGCCGTAGCGGGCCGCCAGATAGGGGGCGATGGCGTGGTCTTGCAGGAAGCGACGCCCGGTCGTTTCGCTGACCTGGGCCTCGGGCCAGTCCAGTTCGCCGTCCAGGATCAGGATCGGGCAGCTCTGATGCGCTTCGCCGACCTCGGCGATGACCGGCGGGCGCGGCCGGGCATGGTCCAGATAGACCACCTCAAGCGCCTCCCGCAACTGGGGGTAGAAGGCCAAGACGCCCTCGATATAGGCGCCGGCCGGGCAGAACCAGGGGCCGCCCTGGTCGTCGCGCCAGTCGGGATTCAGCAGGAAGAGTCGTTCAGTCATGGACGAGATATAGCTGAACTTGCGCGAAGCTCGCGACGCCTATTGATCAACTGGACTTCGACGCGCCCCTCGATCCCGTCACCCTCGGGCTTGTTCCGAGGGCCAACGGTTCAGCACACGGGGTTGATGGGACGACGCACGGCCGCCCCCCTACCCCACCTGTACGCGAGACGGACAGGTGGGCCCTCGGGACGAGCCCGAGGGTGACGGGAATATCTGTGGTCAGACCCGCAGGACGACCGTTTCGACGATGGGACGGCGATCCCAGATCTGCTGGCTGGCCTTCTTCAGCACGCGAGCGACGGCCTGTTCGATGACCATTTCGTCGTCCAGGGCGTCGCCCTTCAGGCTCTTGACCACCTGTTCGACCCGCTCGGCCAGATTATCCAGGGCGTCGCCCAGGGGCGTGGAAGTGTCGCCGGGCAGGCCGACGCTGCGGATGTCGATGTCGCTGGCGATGCGCCCGCGCTTGTCCAGAGCGAAGCTGACGATCAGCACGCCGTTGGTCGAGGCGTGGCGACGTTCCTTCAGGGCCTCGCCCTGTTCGGTCACCAACATGCCGCCGTCGACGTAGAGGCGACCGTTCGGCACCTCGTCGATGATCTTGGCTGGTCCGGGGGCCAGGCGGACCATGTCGCCGTTGCGGGGCGTGACCGTCTCCTTGACGCCGACGTCCTTGGCCAGGTTGGCGTGTTCCAGCAGGAAGCGGCGCACGCCGTGGGTCGGCACCGCGATCTGCGGCCGGGCCCATTCGTACATCTGCTTCAGCTCGTCACGGCACGGGTGGCCCGAGACGTGGATGCCGGGGTGATCCTTCTCGGTGTAGAGGCGCACGCCCCGGTCCGCGAGCCGGTCCTGAAGATTGCCGATGGCCAGTTCGTTGCCGGGGATCTGGCGCGACGAGAAGATGCAGTGGTCGCCCAGGCCCAGTTTGACGACCGGATGGGTGCCGTCGGCGACGCGCGACAGGGCCGCCCTCGCCTCGCCCTGGCTGCCGGTGCACAGGTACAGGATCTGGTCTGCGGGCCAGACGCGGGCCTCTTCGTCCGACAGGAAGGGCTTCACGTCCTGCAACATGCCGACGTGTTTGGCCGCCGCCGTGATCCGGTGCATCGAGCGGCCGGCCAGGGAGACGCGGCGACCGCAGGCCTCGGCGGCGCGAATGACGCTATCCATCCGGGCGACGTTGGAGGCGAAACAGCCGACAGCGACCCGGCCCTTGAGGCTGGCGATCAGTTTGGAGATGGCGACGGCGACATCGCCCTCGGACCCGGCGACGCCCGGCACGAAGACATTGGTCGAATCGCAGACCATGGCCAGCACGCCCTCGTCGCCCAGGGCGCGAATGGCGGGAGCGTCAGTCTTGGTCCCGATCACCGGTTGGTCGTCGATCTTCCAGTCGCCGGTGTGGAACACCAGGCCAAGCGGCGTATCGATGGCCAGGCCGCTGGGCTCGGCGATCGAATGGGTCATGTTGACGAAGGTGACGCCGAACGAACCGATATCAACCGTACCGCCCAGCGGGACCTCGATCAGCTCGACCTCGTCCAGGATGCCGCGCTCACGCAGCTTGTCCCGGATCAGATAGGCGGTGAAGGGGGTCGCATAGACCGGCGCCTTGAGGCGCGGCCACAGCCAGCCCAGGGCGCCGATGTGATCCTCGTGCGCATGGGTCAGGACGATGCCCTTGATGGTCTCGCCTTCCAGGAAGGAGGGATCGGGCACGATCACGTCCACGCCGGGCGTAGACAGGTCGCCGAAGGTGACGCCGACATCGACGATCAGCCATTCACGATTGGCCTCTGGCCCGAAGCCATAGGCGTTGAGGTTCATACCGACCTCGTCCGAGCCGCCCAGCGGCAGGAAAACGAGTTCGTCTTGGGTTTGCTTTTTCATTCAGTCAGTCATTTGGGCGTTACGACGCCAGATTTCCAGGAGGCCGCGAATAGTCAGGTCGGGATCGAAGTGATCGATACTGTCGGTCGCACCTTCGAACAGGCTGGCGACGCCGCCGGTTCCGATGACAGTCATGGGCCGCGCCCATTCGGTCTTGATGCGTGCGACCAGACCTTCGATCAATGAAATATAGCCCCAGAAGACGCCGGACTGCATCGCCTCGACCGTACCCTTGCCGATCACGTGTTCGGGTTTCTGAATGGCGATGCGCGGCAGTTTGGCCGCCGCCTCGTGCAGGGCCTGGAGCGACAGATTGATGCCGGGGGCGATCAGACCGCCCTCGAACGCGCCGTCATCGGCGACGATGTCGAAGGTGGTGGCTGTGCCGCTGTCGATGACGATCAGGTCGCCGGGATAGACCAGCTTGGCCCCGATGGCGTTGACCAGCCGGTCGGCGCCGGCCTCGCTGGGCTTGGCGATGCGGACGTCGATGCCGAGCTTGGCGTTCTCGCCTATCACCAGGGGTTCGATGTTCAGATAGCGGCGCGCCAGATTGCGCAGGTTGAAGATCGACTGGGGCACGACGCTGGAGATGATGCAGCCGGTCAGGGCGGCGAACTCCAGCCCCTTCATGGTCATCAGCTGGTTCAGCCAGACGGCGTATTCGTCGGCGGTGCGGCTGGCCTCGGTGGCGGCGCGCCACTGGGCGATCCAGTCCGAACCGTCGTGAACGGCGAACAGCGTATTGGTGTTGCCCTGTTCGATGGCGAGCAGCATCAGTTCGCCTTGCCGAAGAAGACGTCGCCGGCCGAGATCAGCCGCACGGAGCCATCGGTCAGACGCAGACGCAGCGCCCCGTCGGCCTCGACCCCATCGGCCACGCCTTCCAACGTCTCATTGTCCAGACGGGCGACGCACGGGCCGTTCAGCCCGGTCAGGCGGCTGGTCCAGGCGTCCAGCACCGGTTCGAAGCCCAGCGTCTGCCAACGCCCCCACCAGACGGCGAAGGTCTCGGCCAGAATCTCTGCGGCGGCCTCGATGGGGGGGACATAGGCCAGGTCGGCGCGCAGTCGGGCGGCAATTGAGGTCGCGCCCCGTTCGGTGTCCTCAGGCGCATGGGCCAGGTTCACGCCTATGCCGACCGCCAGCCACAGGTCGCCGTTCGCATGGGCGCCGGACTCGACCAGGATGCCCGAGACCTTGACCCCGTCCAGCAGGACGTCGTTGGGCCACTTGATCGAGACAAGGGCCGGCGAAACGAAGACGTCCAGCAGGTCGGCGACGGCCAGGGCCGCGACGAAGGTGGCCTGGGCCGCCTCTGCCGCCGACTTGGGCGTGGTGACCAGCAGGGTGGCGGCCAGGTTGCCCTGTTCGGTGTCCCACTTGCGACCGCGCCGCCCGCGACCGGCGGTCTGGCGGCGAGCCACGATCCAGCGCGGCCCCGCCTCTCCGGCCTCGGCCAGACGACGGGCCTCGGCGTTGGTCGAGTCGATCTCGTCGAGGATGACCAGGGGCGCGGGCGTCAACGCCCTAACCGTTCCCGAAGCCGGCGCTCGCAACCTTGGTCAGCGGCTCCAGCCAGGTCAGACCGACGATCACCAGCGGGAAGGCAAAGGCGGCGCAGGCCCAGCCGACGAGGCTGGTTTCCGGCGAGGCCTTGTCGGTGGCGATCTCGTCCAGCGGCGGATCGAACCACATCAGCTTGATGATCCGCAGATAGTAGAAGGCGGCGACAACCGAGGCGACCAGACCGGCGGCGGCGACCGGCCACAGACCGGCGTCGGCCGCGGCGCCGAAGACATAATACTTGCCCCAGAAGCCCGAGAACGGCGGCATGCCCAGCACCGACAGCGACAGCACGGTCAGGGCGACGGCCGTAACCGGACGGTCCTTCTTCAGCCCGGCCAGGTCGGCGATGCGACGGATCGGACGGCCCGACTTGGACAGGCTGAGCAGGATGGCGAAGAAGCCCAGTTGGTCGATGACATACAGGGTCATGAACATCAGCATGGCCTGCAGGCCTTCGCTGGTACCGGCGGCGATGCCCAGCAGGGCGTAGCCGATGTTGGCGATGGACGAATAGGCCAGCAGGCGCTGGATGTCCTTCTGCGCCAGACCGCCGAAGGCGCCGACGACGAAGCTGAGCAGGGAGATGGCGACCAGAACCTGCGACCACTGAGCGTGCGCCTCGCTGAAGCCGCCTTCCAGGGCGCGGGCGATCAGGACCATGGCGGCGACCTTGGGCGCCGTGGCGAACAGGGCCACGACCGGCGTCGGCGCGCCCTCATAGACGTCAGGCGTCCACATGTGGAAGGGCGCGGCCGAAACCTTGAACGCCAGACCGCAGATCAGGAAGACCAGGCCGAACACCAGGCCGGGGCCGGGATGGTCGGCGGCGAAGGCGGCGATATCCTCGAACCGCATCGAACCGGCGAAACCGTAGATCAGGCTGGAGCCGTACAGCAGCAGGCCCGACGACAGGGCGCCCAGGACGAAATACTTCAAGCCCGCTTCCGACGCCTTGACGTCGTCGCGGTGGAAGGCGGCCAGGACGTACAGGGCCAGCGAGTGCAGCTCGATGCCGACATACATGGAGATCAGATCGCCCGAGGACGCCATCATCCCCATGCCGACCGAGGCCAGCACGATCAGGACCGGATATTCGAACTTGGCGATGTGCGTACGCTTCATCCAGCCGTCGCCGAGGACGACGGCCACGGCGGCGGACAGATAGATGAGGCTCTTGCCGTAGATGGCCAGCGGATCAGCCACATAGGCGCCGTTGAAGGCGACGCCCCACGGTCCCATGAAGGCGATGACGGCGGCGGCGATCAGCAGCAGGACCGACAGGATGGACACCAGTCGGGCGCTCTTGTCGCCGATGAAGGCGCCGACCATCAGCAGGACCAGGGCGCCGACCGCGAGGGTCAGCTCCGAGGCGGCGAGGTGCAGGGCGGAGGACAGATCAGGCATGCTTGGTCTCACCCACCGATCGCGACGCGATAGGCATTGGTCAGGGCCTCGACGGCGGGCCCGGTGTAATCGAGGACGGCGGCCGGGTGGACGCCCAGCCACAGGGTGCCGAGGATCAGCGGCACGAACAGCAGCAGTTCACGCTTGTCGATGTCGGCGATGGTCAGCAGCTTCGGATTGGTGATCTCGCCGAACATGACCGAGCGATACAGGGTCAGGGCGTAGACAGCCGAGAAGATGACGCCCGAGGCCGCGACCAGAGCCGCCCAGGTCGAGGCCTGGTAGGCGCCCGTCATGGTCAGGACTTCGCCGATGAAGCCCGAGGTGCCCGGCAGGCCGACGTTGGCCATGGTGAACATCAGGAAGATGGCGGCGAACCAGGGCATCCGCGATGTCAGGCCGCCGTAGAAGGCGATCTCACGCGTATGCATCCGGTCGTAGACCACGCCGACGCACAGGAACAGCGCACCCGAGATCAGACCGTGGCTGATCATCTGGAAGACGGCGCCCTGCATGCCCTGGTCGTTGCCCGCGAAGATGCCCAGGGTGACGAAGCCCATGTGAGCGACCGAGGAATAGGCGATCAGCTTCTTGATGTCCGTCTGACGCCAGGCCACCAGCGAGGTGTAGACGATGGCGATCACCGACAGGGTGAAGACCAGCGGGCGGAACATCTCGGACGCGACCGGGAACATGGGCACGTTGAACAGGATGAAGCCGTAGCCACCCAGCTTCAGCAGGATGCCGGCCAGGATGACCGAGCCCGCCGTCGGCGCCTGAACGTGAGCGTCGGGCAGCCAGGTGTGGACCGGCCACATCGGCATTTTCACCGCAAAGGAGGCGAAGAAGGCCAGCCACAACAGGGGCTGAACCGCCGGGTCGAAGGCGTACTGCTTCAGCTCGGGAATGCTGGTGGTGCCGGCGGTGTGCGACATCCACAGCATGGCCAGCAGCATCAGCACCGACCCCAGCAGGGTGTAGAGGAAGAACTTGTAAGCGGCGTAGATCCGGTTGGCGCCGCCCCAGATGCCGATGATCAGGAACATCGGCACCAGGGTGCCTTCGAAGAAGATGTAGAAGAGATACAGGTCCAGCGCCGTGAAGACGCCGATGACCAGGGTCTCGAGCACCAGGAAGGCGATCATATATTCAACGACGCGCGTCGAGATCGATTTCCAGCTGGCCAGGATGCAGATCGGCATCAAGAAGGCCGTCAGCAGGACGAACAGGATCGAGATCCCGTCAACGCCGAGGTGATAGCTGGCCCCGGCGAACCAGGGGACCATCTCGACGAACTGATAGCTGACGTTCGACGGATCGAATCCGGCGACCAGCACGACCGACACCCCCAGCACGACCAGGGTCGTCAGCAGGGCGATCCAGCGTGCGGCCGGGGCGGCGGCGTCCTGGGACTTGGACGCCAGCCGGGCGAGGAAGATCGCCAGGGCGCCGACCAGCGGCAGGAATGTAACGAGGCTCAGGATGTAGGGCACGGGCTCAGGCTCCCCACGCGAGGATGGCGAAGGTGAGCAGACCGGCCACCCCGAGCAGCATCACGAAGGCATAATAATAGAGGAATCCGGACTGGAACTTCGACAGCCAGCCGGCCGATTTCAGCGACGCCCAGGCGGCGCCGTTGGGACCGAAGCCGTCGATGATCTTCACGTCGAAGATCTTCCAGAAGGCGTCGCCGATGGCTTTGAAACCGCGCACGAAGACGAAGTCGTACAGCTCGTCGAAATACCACTTGTTGTAGAGGAAGCGGTAGATCGCGCCGTCCCGCTCGGCCATGCGACGGCCCATGCCCTCGCGAGCGACATAGATCCAGTAGGCGAAGGCCGTTCCGGTCAGGGTCAGGATCAGCGGCGACCACTTCACCCAGGTCGGGACGTCGTGGCTCTCGTGGAGCACATGGTTGTGCTCGCCGGTGAAGATGGCCCCGCGCCAGAACTCGTGCTCGTGGTGGCCGATGAAGTGCGGCGCGAAGACGAAGCCCGCGGCGACGGCGCCGACCGACAGCAGGATCAGCGGAACCAGCATGACCCAGGGGCTTTCGTGCGGGTGCAGCGGGCCGTGGTGTCCATGGTCGTCGTGAGCATGATCGTCATGCGCGTGATCGTCGTGGCCATGATCATCGTGGCCATGAGCGTCATGGGCGTGCGAGGCGTGATCGTCGGCATGATGGGCGTCGCCCTCTTCCTTCCACACCGGCTTGTTGTGGAAGGTCATGAAGATCAGGCGCCAGGAGTAGTAGGCCGTCAGACCGGCCGCGATCAGGCCGATGGAGAAGGCGAACATGCCGACCGCCGAATGGCCCGACGCCGCCGACGCGAAGGCGCTCTCGATGATCGAGTCCTTCGAATAGAAGCCGGCGAAGCCGCCGACGCCGGGGATGCCCAGGCCGGTGATGGCGATGGTGCCGATGGTCATGACGGCATAGGTGATCGGCAGCAGCTTCCACAGGCCGCCCATCTTCCGCATGTCCTGCTCGTGGTGCATCCCGTGGATCACCGAACCGGCGCCCAGGAAAAGCAGGGCCTTAAAGAAGGCGTGGGTGAACAGGTGGAACATGGCCGCCTGATAGGCGCCGACGCCCGCCGCGAAGAACATATAGCCCAGCTGCGAACAGGTCGAATAGGCGATGACCCGCTTGATGTCGTTCTGGGTCAGGCCGACCGTGGCGGCGAACAGGGCCGTGATCGCGCCGATGATGGCGATGATCTGCGAGGCGCCGGGGGCGTACTCATAGATGGGCGACAGCAGGCAGACCATATAGACGCCCGCGGTGACCATGGTGGCGGCGTGGATCAGGGCCGAGACCGGGGTCGGGCCTTCCATCGCGTCCGGCAGCCAGGTGTGCAGGAAGAACTGGGCAGACTTGCCCATGGCGCCGATGAACAGCAGGAAGCCGGCCAGGTCGAGCGCGGACCACTGGACGCCCAGGAACTCCCAGGTCGTGCCGGCCTTGGTCGCGACCAGCGGGAACAGTTCGGCGAACTCGATCGTGCCGTACATCCAGAAGATGGTGATGATGCCCAGCACGAAGCCGAAGTCGCCGACGCGGTTGACGACGAAGGCCTTGATGGCGGCGGCGCTGGCGGTCGGCTTTTTGAACCAGAAGCCGATCAGCAGATACGAGGCCAGCCCCACGCCTTCCCAGCCGAAGAAGATCTGCATGAAGTCGGCGGCCGTCACCAGCGCCAGCATCATGAAGGTGAACAGGGACAGATAGGCGAAGAAGCGCGGCCGGCTGTCGTCCTCGGCCATATAGCCCCAGGAATACAGGTGAACCAGCGACGAGACGCTGGTGACCACGATCAGCATGGTGGCCGACAGGGCGTCGATGCGGATCGACCAGGCTGACTGGAAGTCGCCCACATTGATAAAGGGCGCCAGGCGGATGGTGAAGGGCTCGAGATGGCCCCAGGTCCACTGGCCGAACACCGTCCAGGCGACGGCGCACGAGAAGAACAGCAGACCGGTCGTGATGGTCTGCGACGGGATATTGCCGATGCGGCGGCCGAACAGGCCGGCGACGGTCGCGCCCAGCAGCGGGGCGAAGATCCCGAGAATGATCAGGGTGTGGAGGTTCACGCTCAGCCCTTCATCACGGAGGCGTCGTCGACGGCGATGTCGCCGCGGTTACGGAAGAAGGTCACCAGAATGGCCAGGCCGACCGCGGCCTCGGCTGCGGCGACGGTCAGGACAAACATCGCCATGATCTGCCCGCTGATGTCGTTCAGATAGGTCGAGAAGGCGACGAAGTTGATGTTCACGGCCAGCAGGATCAGCTCGATCGACATCAGGATGATGATGACGTTCTTGCGGTTCACGAAGATGCCGAAGACCCCGATGGTGAACAGGATCGCCGCCACGCTGAGATAATGGATGAGACCGATGTCCATCAGAGAAGCTCCTCGGGCGAGACGCCCTGCCCGGTCGGGACCGACTTGATCTCCATCGCCTGGGCGGCGGAGCGGTTGACCTGGCTTGAAATGTCCTGGCGCTTGATATGCGGCTTGTGGCGCAGGGTCAGGGTGATGGCCCCGATCATGGCGATCAGCAGCACGATGCCGGCGGCCTGGAAGAAGTAGATATAGTCGGTGTAGAGCACCCGGCCGATGGCCTCGACATTGCTCATGTCGGGATCGGGCGCGCCGGGTCCGGCCAGACCGGCGGTCGCCCCGCCCTGGATCACAGCACTGGACACCACGATCATCTCGGCCAGCAGCACGGCCGCGACCACGCCGCCGATCGGCAGATATTTGGCGTAGCCTTCACGCAGCTTCAGGAAGTCGACGTCCAACATCATGACGACGAACAGGAACAGCACCGCCACAGCGCCGACGTAGACGACGACCAGCAGCATGGCCAGGAACTCGGCCCCCAGCAGGACGAACAGACCCGCCGCCGAGAAGAAGGCGAGGATCAACCACAGCACGCTGTGCACCGGATTGCGCGCGGTCACGACCAGAAGGCCGGACACCACGGCGGTCGCCGCCAGCAGATAGAAGGCAATGCCTTGCAGCATGTCGGGACGAAGCCCCTTTCGTATCGGCCGCGACCCCGTTTGGAATCGCTGACCCGTTCAAGCGAGATGCGCCTTAGCGGTAAGGCGCGTCGAGTTCCAGATTCTTGGCGATCTGCCGTTCCCAGCGATCCCCGTTGTCGAGCAGTCGGGCCTTGTCGAACAGCAGCTCCTCGCGCGTTTCGACGGCGAATTCAGAGTTCGGCCCTTCTACGATGGCGTCCACCGGGCAGGCCTCCTGGCACAGGCCGCAGTAGATGCACTTGACCATGTCGATGTCGTAGCGGGTCGTGCGGCGGCTGCCGTCGGCGCGCGGTTCGGCCTCGATGGTGATGGCCTGGGCAGGGCAGATGGCTTCGCACAGCTTGCAAGCGATGCACCGCTCCTCGCCGTTCGCATAGCGACGCAGGGCGTGTTCGCCACGGAAGCGCGGCGACTGCGGGTTCCGCTCGAACGGATAGTTCACGGTCGCCTTGGGGCGGGCCATGTACTTCAGGGTCAGGCCGATGGCGCCGATGGCGTCGAGCATCAGCGCGCCCTTTGCGGCCTGGGCGATACGAGTGAACATCAGAAGCGATCCTCTGGCGCCGGGGCGCCGTTGGTTGAAGTCTGGGCGGGCGCGGCGGCGCCCTGGGTTTTGGCCTCGGTCTTGGCCTGGGTCTCGCGCCATTCCCGCTCGATGCGTTCCTGGCGGCGTTCCCATTGATAACCGGACTCGGGCATGCGCGTGTCTGGAGCGCAGGCCGTCGTCAGGGGCGCGAACGCCAGCAGCACGAGGCTCAGACGGTTCATGCCCCGACTCCCCGCAGCACGTCCTTGCAGTCCATGTCCTTATAGCGCGGATCGTCCCGGTTCATCATACGGCACAGGTTGACCCGTTCGCCGCCACGACGCGCGTCATCCTCGCGCCGCTCCATCGACGCGACCGGATCGGTCGGCGCCGGAGCGGCGATGGGCGCGAAGGTGCAGGCGACGAGGCCCCACGACGCGACCAGGGCCAGGATGACGGAGCGTGGGCTCATCTATGCACCCACCGCGAAGACGCGCCAGGCGGCGGTGATGATAACAGCCACCAGCGAGGCGGGCAGGAAGACCTTCCAGCCCAGGCGCATCAACTGGTCATAGCGATAGCGGGGCACAAAGGCCTTCACCAGGGCGATGGCCAGGAACCAGAAGACCGTCTTGGTGATGAAGGTCAGCAGATAGATGGCGTACTCGAGCCAGGCCGGCAGGCCGTCCAGCGTTTCCTGCGACAGGAAGCCGGGGTTCCAGCCGCCGAAGAACAGGATGCTGATCATCGCCGACATGAAGACGATGTTGACGTACTCGCCCATCATGAACAGCAGATAGGTCGTCGAGCTGTATTCGACCTGATAACCGGCCACGAGTTCGGATTCCGCTTCCGGAAGATCGAACGGCGGGCGGTTGGTTTCCGCCAGGGCCGAGACGAAGAAGACGATCGACATCGGGAACAGGACCACGATCAGGGGCCAGGTGCCCTGCCCGCCGCCGAAGGCATACCAGTTCCAGAAATAGCCGCTCTGGCCCTCGACGATCTGCGACAGGTTCATCGTGCCGGCCAGGAGGATCACATTGATGATGATCAGGCCCAGCGAGACTTCATAGGACACCATCTGCGCCGCCGAACGCAGCGAGCCCAGGAACGGATACTTCGAGTTCGAAGCCCAGCCGCCCATGATGATGCCGTACACGCCCAGCGACGAAACGGCGAAGATGTACAGGATGCCGACGTTCAGATCCGACACCACCCAGCCCGGCGCAAACGGGATCACCGCCCAGGCCATGAAGGCCAGGATGACGGTGATGATCGGCGCCATGATGAAGACCGCCTTGTCCGCGCCGGAGGGGATGACCACCTCTTTCAGCACGAACTTCAGCATGTCGGCGAAGGACTGCAGCAGGCCGAAGGGGCCGACCACGTTCGGTCCCTTGCGCATCTGCACCGAGGCCCAGACCTTGCGGTCGGCCAGCAGCAGGAAGGCCACGGCGAGCAGGACGCAGACCGTGATCAGCAGGACCTGCCCCAGGGTGATCAGCGTCCAGCCGCCCGGCGTGGCCCAGAAGGAAGTAGCAGCGTCCATGACTTACTCCGCCGCCATCGCGACCGGGGCGATCCGCAGGGCGGACAGCTCGGCCATGGTCGCGCTGGCGCGCGCGATCGGGTTGGAAAGATAGGGGTCCGTGATCGCCGAGGCGAAGACCCGGTCGCCCAGGTCGCCCTTGACGCCCAGCTTGGACGGATCGAAGGCGGCCGGCGCAGGCAGATAGTCGATCCGGCCGAAGGTCGGATGATCGGCCATCAGCTTGGCGCGCAGCTGGTCCAGGGTGTCGTACGGCAGGGTCTGGTCGACGCGGGCGGACAGGGCGCGGATGATGGCCCAGTCTTCCTTGGCCTCGCCCTTGGGGAAGACGACGCGTTCGGCCATCTGCACCCGGCCCTCGGTGTTGACGTACAGGCCCGACTTCTCGGTATAGGCCGCGCCCGGCAGGATGACGTCAGCGCCGTGGGCGCCACGGTCGCCGTGGCTGCCCAGATAGACGCGGAAGGCGTTCGATCCGACCGGATCGACCTCGTCGGCGCCCAGCAGGAACAGCACGTCCAGCGCGCCCGGCTTCAGCATGTCCGCTGCCGTCAGGCCGCCCTCGGTCGGCACGAAGCCCATGTCCAGGCCGGCGACGCGCGCGGCGGCGTGGTGCAGGACGTTGAAGCCGTTCCAGCCTTCGCCGATGACGCCGACCTTCTTAGCCAGGGCGCCCAGGGCGTTCAGGACGGCCGCGCCGCCCTCCCCGCCCAGCGCGCCGGAACCGACGATGATCGCCGGACGCTCGGCCTTGGTCAGGAAGTCCATCGCGGACTTCGGCAGCTTGGCCAGGGTCTTCGACCCGGCGCCCAGATAGGCATAGTCGAAGGTCAGGTCGGCCTGTTCGCCGATGACGCCGATCTCGACGCCGCCCTTGATCCAGCTCTTGCGCAGGCGGGCGTTCAGCAGCGGCGCCTCGATGCGCGGGTTGACGCCCACGATCAGGATGGCGTCCGCCTTTTCAATGCCTTCCAGGCCGGTGTTGAACAGCCAGCCCTCACGCGGGCCATAGCCCAGGGCGGCGCCGTCCTGGCGGCAGTCGGTGTTCTTGGAGCCCAGGGCGCGGAACAGGTCCAGCGTCGCCTTCATCGACTCGGCGTCCTGCAGGTCGCCGGCGATCACGCCGATGCGGTCGGCCGAGGCGGCCTTCAGCTTGGCGGCGACGGCGTCCAGGGCCTCGTTCCACGAGGCGGCGCGCAGCTTGCCGTTCTCGCGGATCCACGGGCGGTCGAGGCGACGCGCGGTCAGGCCGTCAACGACATAGCGGCTCTTGTCCGACAGCCACTCCTCGTTGATGCCTTCGTTGACGCGCGGCAGAACCCGCATCACCTCGGAGCCGCGGAAGTCGGCGCGGATGTTCGAGCCCAGGGCGTCCATGACATCCACGGTCTCGGTCTTCTTCAGTTCCCACGGACGATAGTGGTACTGCCACGGGCGGTGCGTCAGGGCGCCGACGGGGCACAGGTCATTGACGTTGCCCGACAGTTCCGAGGCGACCGACTTCTCGAGATAAGTCGTGATCTCGGCGTCCTCGCCGCGCGAGATCATGCCGATGTCCGGCACGCCGGCGACTTCGGTGATGAAGCGGACGCAACGGGTGCACTGGATGCACCGCGTCATGAAGGTCTTGATCGTCGGACCCATGTTCTTTTCTTCGACCGCGCGCTTGTTCTCGGCATAGCGAGACCCATCGCGGCCGTAGGCCATGGACTGGTCCTGAAGGTCGCACTCGCCGCCCTGATCGCAGATCGGGCAATCCAGCGGGTGGTTGATGAGCAGGAACTCCATCACGCCTTCGCGGGCCTTCTTGACCATCGGGGTGTCGGTGAAGATTTCCTGGCCGTCGGCGGCCGGCAGGGCGCACGAAGCCTGGGGCTTCGGCGGCCCAGGCTTCACCTCGACCAGGCACATGCGGCAGTTGCCGGCGATGGACAGGCGTTCGTGGTAGCAGAAGCGCGGGATTTCCTGCCCCGCGCGCTCGGCGACCTGGAGCACGGTCATCCCGGGCTCGAACTCAACTTCGACGCCGTTGACCTTGGCGACTGGCATCAGCGGGCCTCTTCTTCAGCGGGAACGGCCAATTCGGCCTGTTCCGTCGTCCCATCCGGGAGGGTCTGGGTGATGGTGATCGCCTGACCGTCCATGACGTAGCGGATCACGGGATCGTCCGACTGGTTCATCCAGCGAACGAGGGTGGGATCGGGCAGATCGAGCGGCTTCCACACGATCAGGTCTTTCTCGACACGGCAGTCGGCGCGCATCCGGCCGCCATCGACCGGCGCGCGCCACGAGGCGTGAACCACACCGCCATCGACGCCGTCGATGTCGATGACCATCGGCGGCTGGCCGTGGATCGCCGCCAGACCGGCACGGCAGACGCGGCGCAGGTCGGCGGGGGTCAGAACCTCAGGCGCCGTCTGCACGGCGTCGGAGGGCTTGGCCGCAGCCGCAACCTTTTCCGCAGGCGTGGGCGCAGCTTCACGCTCGCCGCAAGCGGCGAGTGCGAAAGCTCCGATCACGATGGCGGACCAGCGGCGCATCATTACTCCGCGGCGATCGCGTGGCCGGCGAAGTTCGCGCGGCGGCTGCGGTAGTTGGCGATACGCTCTTCGATCTCGTGACGGAAGTGACGGATCAGGCCCTGAACCGGCCAGGCGGCCGCGTCGCCCAGGGCGCAGATGGTGTGGCCCTCGACCTGGCCGGCGACGTCCAGCAGCAGATCGATCTCCGACGGATCGGCCTCGCCCACGGCCATACGCTCCAGCACGCGCCACATCCAGCCGGTGCCCTCGCGGCACGGCGTGCACTGGCCGCAGCTCTCGTGCTTGAAGAAATAGCTGATGCGGGCGATCGCCTTCACGATGTCGGTGGACTCGTCCATCACGGTCACGCCGGCGGTTCCCAACGACGAGCGAACTTCGCGCATGGAATCGAAGTCCATCAGCACGGTTTCCGCCTGCTCGCGCGTAATGACCGGGCAGGACGCGCCGCCGGGGATGATGGCTTTCAGATTGCCCCAGCCGCCGCGAACGCCGCCGCCGTGTTCTTCGATCAGCTGGCGCAGCGGGATCGACATGGTCTCTTCGACGACGCAGGGCGTCATCACGTGACCCGACAGCGACATCAGCTTGGTGCCGGTGTTGTTCGGACGGCCGAAGCTGGCGAACCAGTCCGCGCCGCGACGCAGGATGGTGCCGACGACGGCGATCGACTCGACGTTGTTCACCGTGGTCGGGCAGCCGTACAGACCCGCGCCGGCCGGGAACGGCGGCTTCAGACGGGGCTGACCCTTCTTGCCTTCCAGGGATTCCAGCAAGGCGGTCTCTTCACCGCAGATATAGGCGCCGCCGCCGTGGTGGATATAGACGTCGAAGTCCCAGCCGTGAACATTGTCCTTGCCGATCAGACGGGCCTCATACGCCTGCTTGACCGCCGCTTCCATCCGCTCGCGCTCAAGGACGTACTCGCCGCGCAGATAGATGTAGCAGGCGTGGGCCTGCATGGCGAAGGAGGCGATCAGGCAGCCTTCGATCAGCAGATGCGGATCGTGGCGCATGATCTCCCGGTCCTTGCAGGTCGCGGGTTCGGATTCGTCGGCGTTGACGACCAGGTAGTGAGGACGATCCTTCACTTCCTTGGGCATGAAGGACCACTTCAGCCCGGTCGAGAAACCGGCGCCGCCACGGCCGCGCAGGCCGGACGCCTTGACGTTGTTGATGATCCAGTCGCGGCCAAGGTCCAGCATGTCCTTGGTGGCGTTCCAGGCGCCGCGCGTCTTCGCCCCGTCCAGCGTCCAGTCGTGGAAGCCGTACAGGTTGGTGAAGATCCGGTCCTTGTCTTCGAGAATGCCGACCATCAGGCTGCTCCTCCGTCTACGCCGACGGGGGGGACCGAGAGCGGACTGGCGTTCGAGGCCGAGATCGCGCTGGCCGGGAGGCGGCTGACGCGGTTCAGGGCTGGGGTTGTTACGCGGTTCGGAAGCATCAGCAGGACCGGGTGAAGGCGTAGAAGGAGCGGTCGCGGGGGCGACCGAAGGGGATGTTGGCGGGGTTTGCGCCGATACGGGTCCGGCGCTCAGCGACAGACTGGCCGCGCCGGCCAGATTGACCAGCAATCTGCCCGTCCTGGCGGGGCTCCACCCGCCTTGGCCGCGCTTGGGCGCGCGGCGCCCTGCCCGCTTCTGATCCATCGACATGGCGCCCCCCGGCACGCTGCATCGAGTTCATGGAACCATAATAGATCGACGCCGTCATGACGTTGCGCCTTCCAGCTCGCGCATCCGGCGTTTGTGGTGCCGATTGCGGATATAGATGGCGCCGATGACGCAGGCCCAGCCGAGGCCGAGCATGACGTAGGACAGGGTGAAGGCCCAGTCGCCGAGGCCCGCTGTCCCCTGTCGGGTCAGCAGGATCAGCATGGCCGCGCCGACCACGAGCGCGAGCCCGCCCGCGCGCAGGGGGCGCGCGACCTGGCGCAGCTCCTTGCGGTACGCGGCGCGGCCTTCGTCGCTGTCGAGGTCGGGTGCAGACATCAGGCCGGAGCCTTCTCGACCGGCGCCGGATCGCTGTTGGGCAGCTTCTTGATCGGCTTGGCGGCCGAGCCGTCATACAGTTTCGGATCCAGCAGGGTCTTGGCCCCGCCGGTCGGCGCTGCGTTGTGACGACCGATGTAGGAGCCAGGCTTGGGCGTCTTGCCGGCGGCGAAGTCGTCGATGATCTGGCCGATCGTCTCGGGCGTCAGGTCTTCGAAATAATGGTCGTTGATCTGGGCCATGGGCGCGTTGGAGCAGGCGCCCAGGCATTCGACTTCCTGCCAGGTGAAGCGGCCGTCGGCGGACAGATGATCCTTGGGACCGATCTTCTCCTTGCAGACCTTCATCAGCTCATTGGCGCCGCGCAGCATGCACGGGGTGGTGCCGCACACCTGGATCAGGGCGGTGTTGCCGACCGGCTCCAGCATGAACATGGTGTAGAAGGTCGCGACCTCCATAACCCGAATGAAGGGCATCCTAAGCAGTTCGGCGACCGCGCGGATGGCGGGTTCGGAGACCCAGCCTTCCTGCTTCTGTACCAGCCACAGGACCGGGATCACCGCCGACTGGCGGCGGGTCTCGGGGTATTTCTTGATCCACCATTCGGCCTTGGCCTTGGTGTCCTTCGAAAAGGCGAAGGAGGCCGGCTGTTCCTTGGCGAGACGACGAACGGACATCCGCTAGGCCTTCACAAAGTCGACGCGGGCGATCTTGTCGCCGGCGAACGAATAAATGGCGGCGACCTCAAAGGGCGTCGCCTCGGGCGAGCGGAAAACCCGCTCGTGATCGATTACGGTGTCGCCCACGACAATGCGCGACAACAGCTCGGCGCGGTTCTCGGGGAACTGGGCGAACAGACCTTCATGGCGCAGTCGGTAGGCGTCCAGACCGGTCAGATTGGGCGCGGCGTTCAGATCCGAAATGGTGATCTCATCGTCGAAGAAGGTGACGAAGGTCTCCAGATCCTGCGCGTTATAGGCGTCCAACTGGCCCTGAACCACGGCTTGGCGGCTCATCGGTCCACCTCGCCGAACACGATGTCGAGCGAGCCCAGGATGGCGGAGACGTCGGCCAGTTGGTGGCCGCGGTTCATCCAGTCCATCGCCTGAAGGTGACGGAATCCCGGCGCCGAGATCTTGACCCGATAGGGTTTGTTGGTGCCGTCCGAGACCAGATAGATGCCGAACTCGCCCTTGGGCGCCTCGACCGAGGCGTAGACCTCGCCCTCGGGCGTCTTGAAGCCCTCGGTGTACAGCTTGAAGTGATGGATCAGGGATTCCATCGACCGCTTCATCTCGCCACGACGCGGCGGAACGATCTTGTTGTCCTCGATCATCACCGGCTCGCCGGGGCAGTTGCGCAGCTTGTGGATGCACTGCTCCATGATCCGCACCGACTGCTTCATCTCTTCGATGCGGCAGAGGTAGCGATCCCAGCAGTCGCCGCTCTTGCCGACCGGAATATCGAACTCCAGCTCGGCGTAGCATTCATAGGGCTGCGACTTACGCAGATCCCAGGCGATGTCCGAGCCGCGCAGCATGACGCCGGTGAAGCCCCAGGCCAGGGCCTGTTCCTTGGACACCACGCCGATGTCGACGTTGCGCTGCTTGAAGATGCGGTTCTCGGTGACCAGGCTCTCGATATCGGCCAGGGCCTGCGGGAACTCCAGGCACCAGCGGCCGATGTCGTCGATCAGGTCCATCGGCAGGTCCTGGTGGACGCCGCCGGGGCGGAAATAGTTGGCGTGCAGACGCGCGCCGCAGGCCCGCTCGTAGAAGACCATCAGCTTCTCGCGCTCTTCGTGGCCCCATAGCGGGGGCGTCAGGGCGCCGACGTCCATGGCCTGCATGGTCGAGTTCAGCAGGTGGTTTCCGATCCGGCCGATCTCCGAATAGAGCACGCGGATCAGCTGGGCCCGGTACGGGACCTCGATGCCGAGCAGCTTCTCGATGGCCAGGCAGAAGGCGTGTTCCTGGTTCATCGGCGCGACATAGTCGAGCCGGTCCAGATAGGGCACGTTCTGCAGATAGGTGCGGGCCTCCATCAGCTTTTCGGTGCCGCGGTGCAGCAGGCCGATGTGCGGATCGACGCGTTCGACGATCTCGCCGTCCAGCTCCAGCACCAGACGCAGCACGCCGTGCGCGGCCGGGTGTTGGGGGCCGAAGTTGATCGTGAATTTCCGGTCGTCCATCGCCTTGGCGTGGTCGGTCCGGTGATCCATCGGCATGTCCTCGAAGGGATCGCCGCCGCCGCTGTTCGCGGGCGCGGGAACGCGAGCTCCGTCAGCCATCAGCCCTTCACTCCTGCCTTTTCGTCGCCGGGCAGTGCAGGCGCCGGATAATCGGCGCCCTCCCACGGCGACAGGAAGTCGAACGTCCGGAATTCCTGGGTCAGTTTGACGGGTTCATAGACGACCCGCTTCTGTTCCTCGTCGTAACGGACCTCGACATAGCCCGACATCGGGAAATCCTTGCGCAGCGGATGCCCCTCGAACCCATAGTCGGTCAGCAGGCGGCGCATGTCGGGGTGGCCCGAGAAGGTCACGCCATACATGTCGTAGGCTTCCCGCTCGAACCAGCCGGCGGACGGATAGACATGGCAGACGGTGGGGACGGGCTGGACCTCATCGGTCACGACCTTGACGCGAACGCGCGCGTTCCGGGTCAGCGACAGCAGATGATAGACAACCTCGAACCGCTCTTCGCGGTCCGGATAGTCCGCGCCGCAGACGTCCAGCAGCTGCTGGAAGCCGAAACGGTCACGCAGGCCGGTCATGACCTCGACGATCCGCTCGCGCGGCGCCACCAGGGTCAGCTCGCCGAACGCCACCTGAGCCTCGACGCCCAGCGCGCCCACCAGCTCGGCGCCCATCGGCGTCAATGCGGCCTCAAACTGGGCCTGAACAGCCAGCGAGCTCATCGTTCGATGGTCCCCGTGCGGCGAATCTTCTTCTGCAGTTGCAGCAGCCCATAGAGCAGCGCCTCCGCCGTCGGCGGGCAGCCAGGCACGTACACGTCCACCGGCACCACGCGATCGCAGCCGCGAACGACGCTGTAGCTGTAGTGGTAGTAGCCGCCGCCGTTGGCGCAGCTGCCCATGGACACGACATAGCGCGGGTCGGGCATCTGGTCGTAGACCTTGCGAAGTGCCGGGGCCATCTTGTTCGTCAAGGTGCCCGCGACGATCATCACGTCAGAGTGGCGCGGGCTGCCGCGCGGGGCCATGCCGAAGCGTTCGACGTCGAAGCGCGGCATCGACATCTGGATCATTTCGACGGCGCAGCAGGCGAGGCCGAAGGTCATCCACATCAGCGAACCGGTGCGCGCCCAAGTGATGATATCGTCCAGCGAGGCCGTCATGAAGCCGCGCTCGCCCAGCTCCGTATTGACCACCTCGAAGAATTTGTCGTGGATCTTGGGATCATAGCCCTCGACCATCGACCGGGCGGCCGAGTTGGCCGGAACCAGTGCGCCAGGGAGCGGCGATGAAGGTGCGACTATTCCCATTCCAGGGCTCCCTTCTTCCATTCGTAGATGAAGCCGATGGTCAGGACGCCGAGGAAGACCATCATCGACCAGAAGGCGAAGATCATCCCGGCGTGCGACAGGTCGAACATCGACACCGCCCACGGGAACAGGAAGGCCACTTCCAAGTCGAAGATGATGAAGAGAATCGACACCAGATAGAAGCGGACGTCGAACTTCATGCGCGCATCGTCGAAGGCGTTGAAGCCGCATTCATAGGCGGACAGCTTCTCTGAATCCGGATTTTTGGGCGCCAGCAGCATCGGCAGGGCGATGAAGAGCACGCCGATGAAGGCGGCTATGCCGGCGAAGATCAGGACCGGCAGATATTCGAGCAGAAATGCGTTCATTCAAAGAACCTCGGCCGCCGGGGAGAGGCGGGATTCGGCGCTTCTTAGACCCAACGTTCGCGCGGTTCAAACCCCTGCTGTGATTGGTTTTTTGTTGAGAATGGATCGCAAGTCGCGAGGCCATATGTCGCACCGGCGTCGCTTGCCGATTCAGGCCGGTCCGGCCCCTATTGTGACGTTGAAATCGTAACCGAAAGTCATCTGGATGAGCGCTGGCAGCCGTGTTCTGAACGCCGTCGAAAGGGTGGGAAATCGCCTGCCCGATCCCGTCTTTCTCTTTCTGTGGCTGATCGGCGCGCTGATCGTGCTCAGTCTGATCGGCGCCGGTCTGGGATGGTCCGCCGTCAATCCGGTCACGGGGGACCAGTTGGTCGCGCAGAGCCTGCTGTCGCCGGAAAACCTGGAGCGGCTGATCATCGGCATGCCCCGCACCCTGGCGGATTTCCCGCCGCTGGGAATCGTCATCACGATTATCTACGGCGCGTCAGTGGCGGAAAGGACCGGCCTGTTCGCCACAGCGATTCGCGGCGCCCTGCTGAATGCGCCGCGCGCCATACTGACGCCGGTCGTGGTGATCACCGGCATGGTCTCCCATCATGCCTCGGACGCCTCCTATGTGGTGGTGATCCCCCTGGCGGCGGTGATCTTCGCGGCCGCAGGGCGTCATCCCCTGGCCGGGCTGGCCGCGGGTTTCGCAGCCGTATCGGGCGGTTACGCTGGCAATCTGTTCCCCGGCGCGAGCGACGCCCTGATCCTGGGCATCACCGAGCCGGCGGCCCATCTGATCGATCCCTCCTATTCGGTGAACATAGCGGGCAACTGGTTCTTCATCGTCGGCGTCGTGGTCGTCTTCACGCCCATCGTCTGGTTCCTGACGGATCGGGTCATCGAGCCCAGGCTGGGTCGCTGGACGCCGTCCGAGGGCATCGCTGCACCCGCCACGTCGGAAAAACAGCCCCTGACCGCCGCAGAGAAGCGGGGCCTGTCATGGGCGGGCCTGGCCCTTGTCGGCATGATCGCTCTTTGGACCTTGATCACCCTCCTGCCCGGCTCGCCTTTCGTGGATCCTGAGGCGGTGGCGGAACAGAGGTTCAACCCGCTGTACCGCTCGCTGGTCGCCTTCTTCGCCGTGACCTTTTTCGTGCTGGGCGGGGCCTATGGAGCCGGGGCCGGCTCGATCCAGTCCCACCGCGACCTGGTGAAGATGATGCGCGACGGCATCGCTCAGCTGGCGCCCTATATCGTCCTGGCCTTCTTCGCCGCCCATTTTGTCGCCATGTTCAACTGGTCGGGCCTAGGGCCGATCCTGGCGGTCAACGCCGCCGCGGAGCTGAAGAGCCTGGCCCTCCCCGCCCCCCTGCTGCTGATCTGCGTCGTGCTGGTCTCGTGCGTCTTCGACCTGTTCATCGGCTCGGCCTCGGCCAAATGGTCCGCCCTGGCGCCTGTGGTCGTGCCGATGTTCATGCTGCTGGGGATCTCGCCCGAGATGACGACCGCCGCCTATCGGATGGGTGATTCGGTCACCAATATCGCCACGCCGCTGATGAGCTATTTCCCGCTGATCCTGACCTTCGCCCAGCGCTGGGATCCGCGTTTCGGCCTGGGGTCGTTGATGGCGACCATGCTGCCCTATGCGGGCGCCTTCCTGATCGCGGGCCTGGCCATGGTGGCGGCCTGGGTGGCGTTCGACCTGCCCGTGGGTCCGGGCGTAGGCGTCCACTATGAACCGCCGGCCCCCGCCGTCGCTGCACAGGAACCCGCAACAGGGGGATTAGCGGGGCCGCACAGCCCGCCGCAGGCCGCCGCAGTCGCCCCTGCTACTGCGCCAACACCTTAGAGGACGCAGCCATTGTCGCAGACGTGGTCGAGGCCGTCAGAAGCTCACGCACGACGCTCGTGATGAACGGCTCCATGGCGTCCGACTGAAGGGCGGAAATCGCGTGGCTGTCGCGGATCACTTCGATCCCTGCCGCCAAAGCGAGCAAGAGCCTTGCTCGCTCCTTGGCTCCATCCCCTCCCAGCGCATGCGCCAGCGGCGGGATAAGACGGCGTTCGAAAATATCGCAGATCAAGGCCGTCGCCGTCGGATCCGCAGCGGATCGAACCGCAACCAGGACCAGGTCGTCGATGCGATCCGGCGCGGCCAACAAGCGCTCTGCGGTCACATCACCGTCGGCGCCGCCTATCGCTTGATCGAAAATCTGGTTGAAGAGGTCCGTCTTGGACTCGAAATGCCGGTACACCAGGGCATGATCGATCCCCGCTTCTACCGCGATCTCGCGTAGACTTGCGCCGAACCCGCGCTGGATGAAGAGTTTGCGCCCAGCACAGAGGATGGCGTCTCGCGTGACCTGCTGACCGGGGCGGCGTCGAACAGTTCGGCCATTCTTTGTCGTCGCGGACGAACCCGCTTCCGAGGAGCCGGGGACGCGCGGACGTGTCATGATGAGATCATGGCACGGGCGACGTCCCCGGCGCAGATCACCGCAGCCCTCCGCCGAGCGCGCGGTACAGCTCCACAAGATTGGTTTCGCGGCTCAGACGCGTGGTCAGCAGTTGTTGTTCAGCACTATAGGCGGTGCGCTGAGCATCCAGAGCCACCAGGAAGGACGACACTCCGACCCGGTAACGGGCTTCGGATATGGTGGCCGCCGCCCGCGCCGATTCAGCCCGCGCCGTCTGAGACGCGACCTGTTCGTTGATCGTGCCGCGTTGGGCCAGGGCGTCGGCGACTTCGCTGAAGGCCGTCTGGATGGCCTTTTCGTAGGTCGCCACGGCGGACTGCGCATTGGCCTCAGCCAGCCTCACATTCCCAAGCCTGCGGCCTGCATCGAAGATCGGCAGGCTGACGCTCGGCGTGATCGTATGAGAATAGCTGCCGTCCGAGAACAGATCGGACAAGGCCGTGCTGGCGCTGCCGTAGGAGGCCGTCAACGAGATCGTCGGGAACAGCGCCGCACGGGCAGCGCCGATGTCGGCGTTTTCCGCGCGCAGCTCACGCTCGGCTTGCAGCACGTCAGGACGCGCCAAAAGGACCTCGGACTGAACGCCGGTCGGCAGTTCCGCCAGCGTGGCGCCGGCGGCTGTCAGACCCTCGGGCAGCAGGTCGGATGCGACCGGCGCCCCAACCAGAAGTTCCAGCGCATTGCGATCCTTGGCGACCGTGGTTTCCAGGACGGCCACGTCATTGCGCGCGGCCTGATACTGGACGTCCGCCTGACGCGCCTCCAGCTCGGACGTCGTACCCAGCCGGAACTGGGCCTGAGTCAGAGCCAAGGTCGCCGCGTAGCTGTCGAGGGTCTGGCGAGACAACTGGAGTTGGTCCTGATCCGCCGCGAGCGTCAGCCAAGCGGTCGCGATTTCCGCGATCAGGCTGATACGGGTCGAACGCTGGCCCTCCTCAGTCGCGAGATACTGCTGAAGTGCGGCCTCGCTCAGATTGCGAACCCGACCGAACAGATCGATCTCGAAGGCGGAGATCCCCAGATCAGAGGAATAGGATTCCACTTCTGAACCGGCGGCGGAGCCAGCGGCCGCGACCTGCGACGGGTTGTCCGTATAGGTCGCCGAGCCGCTGAGAGAAGCGGTCGGCAGCCGGTCGGCCCGTGTGACGCGGTACTGGGCGCGCGCGGCGAGAACATTCGCCGCCGCCACTCGCAGATCGCGATTGTTTTCGAGCCCTTGAGCAATCACGTCCCGAAGACGCGCGTCGGTGAAGAAGTCTCGCCAGCCCAGGTCAGCGACGGCCACGGGGTTGGACGCCGCGTCTGGATATACGCCGCCCTGCGGGAGCGCCGCCGGGACGACGCCTTCTGGCCGGATATAGGCGGGAGCGAGATTGCACCCCGTCAAAAGGGTCGCGCCGGCCAGGACGATTGAAATCGGCTTGATCATGGTTTGACGCTTTCAGCGGTATCGTCGCTTTGAAAAGAGGTGTCGGACGACGTCTTGCGCGACTGGAACAGGCTGGTGACGACGACGAAGAACATCGGCACGAAGAAGATTGCCAGGATGGTCGCGCTGAGCATGCCGCCGATCACAGACTGACCAATGGCGTTCTGTCCCCCTGCACCCGCGCCGGTCGAGATCGCCAGCGGCAGGACGCCGAAGATGAAGGCCAGACTGGTCATCAGGATCGGCCGCAGCCGTAGACGCGCCGCCTCGACCGCCGCCTCCATGGCGCCCATGCCTCGACGCACGCGCTCCTCGGCGAACTCGACGATCAGGATGGCGTTCTTGGCCGCCAGACCGATTGTCGTGATGATGCCGACCTGGAAGTAGATGTCGTTGTTCAGGCCGGTGAGATGCGCCGCCAGAACCGCGCCCAGCACGCCCAGCGGCACCACCAGCAGCACCGCAACGGGAACAGTCCAGCTCTCGTAAAGGGCCGCAAGGCACAGGAAGACGATCAGAAGCGACAGGCCGTAGAGCGCCGGCGCCTGGCCACCAGACATCTTCTCTTCATAGGACAGACCCGTCCATTCCAGCCCAGTCCCCGGAGGGGTCTTGGCGTGGAGTTCCTCCATGGCCGTCATGGCGGCGCCAGAGCTGACGCCAGGGCCCGATCCGCCCTGGATTTCCATGGCAGGCTCACCGTTGAAACGGGTCAGCTGGACCGGCGCCTGGGTCCACGAAGGCGTGGAGAAGGCGGTGAAGGGAGCCAGTTCGCCCGAGGCGCCGCGAACATAGAAGTCGCTCAGGCTCTCCGGCTTCAACCGATAGGGCTGGTCGGCCTGGACATAGACCTTCTTGACCCGACCGCGATCGATGAAGTCGTTGATATATGTACCGCCCCAGACCGTGGAGACGGTGCTGTTGACGGTCGCCAGATCAAGCCCAAGCGCGGCGATACGGTCTTGGTCGATGTTGATCTTCAGTTGGGCGGCGTCGTCGAGCGACAGAGGACGCACCTGGGACAGGCGCGGATCCTGAGCCGCCATGCCCAACATCATGTTTCGCGTCTGCAGCAGGCTTTCATGACCGGCGCCAGCGCGATCGACCAGCCACATGTCGAAGCCGGTGGCGTTGCCCAGTTCGGAAACAGCGGGCGGCACCAGGGCGAAGATCATGGCGTCTCGGTATTGCGAGAAGGCGCCCATGGCCCGACCTGCGATGGCCTGGGCGGTATTGGCGGGACCTTTACGCTCTTCCCAATCCTTCAGACGAACGAAAGCAAGACCGGCGTTCTGACCCTGGCCGGCGAACGAGAAGCCGCTGATCGTGAAGACGCCCTCGATGTTGGCGGCCTCAGCCTTCAGCAGATGGTCGCGAACCACGTCCAAAGCCTTGTCGGTCCGACCGAGCGTCGCGCCGGACGGTCCCTGAACCATGGCGATCATCATGCCCTGGTCTTCTTCAGGCAGGAATCCGCCCGGCAGGCGCATGAAGGCGAAAGCCATTACGCCGAAGATCAGGATATAGACCAGGCCCGAACGTTTCCAGCTGCGGGCGGTCTTACGCACTCCGCCTTCGTAGCTGACCGTCGCCCGGTCGAAACTGTCGTTGAACCAGGCGAAGAAGCGGCCCAGCGGTCCAGTCCCGTGGCCCTTGGACGGATCGTGCGGTTTCAGGATGGTGGCGCACAGAGCCGGCGTCAGGATCATGGCGACCAGCACCGACAGGACCATGGCCGTGACGATGGTGATCGAGAACTGACGGTAGATAACGCCCGTCGATCCACCGAAGAAGGCCATGGGCAGGAAGACCGCAGACAGGACCAGGGCGATACCGACCAGAGCGCTGGTGATCTCGTCCATCGACTTGCGAGCAGCCTCCTTGGGAGACAGTTTCTCGGTCTGGATCAGACGTTCGACGTTCTCGACCACAACGATGGCGTCATCGACCAGCAGGCCGATGGCCAGCACCATGCCGAACAGCGTCAAGGTGTTGATGGAGTAGCCGAACAGACTCATCACCGCGAAGGTGCCCAACAGCACGACCGGAACGGCGATGGTCGGGATCAGGGTGGCCCGCCAGTTCTGCAGGAACAGGAACATGACGATGAAGACCAGGACCACGGCTTCGATCAGGGTGTGAATGACCTGTTCGACGGAGAGCCGCACGAAGGGCGTGGTGTCATAGGGATAGGTGACCTTGACACCGGCAGGCAGGGTCTCGGCGATGCGGGCCACTTCGGCCTGAACAGCCTCAACAGTGTCCAGAGCATTGGCGCCGGGCGCCAGCTTGACGCCGAAACCGCTCGCGGGCTTGCCGTTGTACTGGCTACGGAACCCATAGGACTCCGCGCCCATTTCGACGCGGGCGACATCGCGCAGACGCACAATCGCGCCATTGGTATTGGTCTTGACGCGGATCGCGCCGAATTCTTCCGGAGTCTGAAGGCGCGACTGAACTGAAACGGTCGCGTTCAGCATCTGGTCTTCAGGCGAGGGCAATGCGCCGATCTGGCCTGCAGAGATCTGAGCGTTCTGGGCTTCGACAGCGGTGGTGACGTCGGCGGCGGTGACCCCGTAACCCGACATCTTCAGCGGATCGAGCCAGATCCGCATGGCGTATTGGGAGCCGAAGGTCTGTATCTCGCCCACGCCGTTGACCCGGCTGATCGGGTCCTGGAACTTCGAGACGACCAGATCTGACAAATCGACCTGGGTCTGGGAGCCCGTGTCGGAATAAAGGGCGGTGATCAGCAGGAAGTTGCTCGACGACTTGGCCACGGTGACGCCAAGGCGTTGCACCTCCGTAGGCAGTTGCGAGGTCGCGGCCTGCAGCTTGTTCTGGACCTGCACCTGGGCGATGTCAGGATCCGTGCCCTGTTCGAAGGTCAGGGTGATGGTCGCACTACCGGCCGAAGACGAGGACGACGAGAAGTAGCGGAGGTTATCGATCCCCTTCAGCTGCTGCTCGATCACCTGGGTCGTCGTGCGCTCCAGGGTTTCTGCGTCGGCGCCGGGATAGTTGGCCGTGATGGTCACGGCCGGCGGGGCGATGGTCGGAAACTGCGCGATAGGCAGACTGTTGATCGCCAGCACGCCGGCCAGCATCAGACCGATCGCAAGAACCCATGCGAAGATGGGTCGATCAATAAAGAAGCGGGACATGGATCAGTGCGCCTGCGCCGGAGTTTGACCGGGCTTGCCGGAGGGCGCCGACCCACCGGCCTGATAGGGCGAGGCCTTGACCGGCGTCCCCGGCATCAGGTTCTGCGCGCCCTCGACAACCACGCGGTCTCCGGGCTGAAGGCCGGACGTCACCATCCAATCCTGACCCACGGTGCGGCTGGTCGTGATGGGGCGAGGTTGCAGTTTGCCGTCAGCCCCGATCACCATGACCACGCCGGCGCCCTTCGCGTCACGGCTCACAGCGCGTTGCGGCGCGAGGATGGCGTTGGAGGTCGAACCTTCGACCAGGACCGCGCGGGCAAACATGCCCGGCAGCAGCAACCCATCCGGGTTGTTGAAGATGGCGCGAATGTTCTGACTGCCGGTGTCGGCGTCGACAGTGACGTCGGCGAACTGAAGCGTTCCGTCCTGGCCGTAGGTCGAGCCGTCTTCCAGCAGCAACTTGACCCGGGCGCCGTTTGCATCACGGGACAGAGCGCCGGACGCGATCTGCTGGCGCAGCTTCAACAGGTCCCCGCTGGACTGGGGGATATCGACGTAAACGCGATCAATCCGTTGGATCGTGGCCAGGGGCGAGGCCTGGGATGCGGTGACCAGGGCGCCGACGGTGAAGCTGGAACGACCGATCCGGCCCGAGATCGGTGCGCGGACAGTCGTCCGGGCCAGATCGATCTGAGCGGTGCGAAGCGCTGCAACCTGAGCTTGAACATCGGCTTCGGCCTGCTGCGCGCTCGTCAGGGCGTCTTCCAGCTCCTGCTGCGAGATGCCGTTGATCTTGACCAGTTCCTGATAGCGACGCGCCAGACCGGCGGTCGAGGCGACGGCTGCCCGTGCCCGGGCAAGGCTCGCCTGGGCGCTGGCGACCTGCGCCTCATAAGGGGCCGCGTCGATGCGATAGAGGGCCTGCCCAGCACGGACGAAGTCGCCCTCTTCAAACAGCCGCGCCGTCACGATGCCGTTCACCTGCGGGCGAACGTCCGATGTCTCAGCCGCGCTGATACGGCCCGGCAGTTCCGTCGTCAGGGTGACGGGGCTCGTCTTGATCGTGACAAACGAAACCTGCGGGGGCCCTGCGGGCGGCTGCTGGGGCTGAGACGAGCAGCTCGCGAGCAGCAACGCCAGACCAATCGCCGGAGCGACAACTTTCATCGTTAACCTCTCGCAAACCATATGTGAACGAACGTTCACTCACTGTTGCGCCGGTGTTAGTCGTGCGCTATGGGTCCTGTCAAGTGAGGATGAATACCTGATGGCTTTGGCGACGAAGGCGAGAGAGGAGCGGGCGGACGCGCGGCGCCAGGCGCTGATCGACGCAGGACGCGTGCGCTTTTCAAAACAGGGCTTTCACCAAACGGGTATGGCGGAACTCGCTGCGGCCTCCGGCATAAAGATGGGGCAGATCTACCGGGACTTCGGCAGCAAGGACGACATCATCGCGGCCATATGCGAGCAGGACATCTCGTTGCTGCTCTCAGACGTGAGGCTGTTCGACGACGCCAAGAGCGGCGGGCCCGAGGCTCTGCGAAACTGGATCGACGATTATGTTGAGCATCAGCCTGTGCTGGACCAGTGCCGGATGATGACCGAGATTTCAGCGGAAGCCGGAAGAAATCCGCGCGTCGCCCGCATATTGATCGACCTGGAGTCCCGCCTACTGGAAAAGTTGGACTCGACGCTGAACGCCCTTACCGAAGGCAAGATCGCCGCCGCCGACCGCCGCCGCCTCGTGAAACTCATGTTCACCCTGAACCTTGGCCTGATGATCCGCAGGGCGGCGGAACCCGATCACGACGCCAGGGCCACAATGCGCGCGGCCATGGTTTTGATTCTGCGGGACATTGAGCGCCTGATCGGCGAGAAATAGTCCCTGCCCGTCGGTTCGTTACAGCGCTGCTGGTTCTCAGCAGGATATGGTAGGCGGCGACGGGTTCGAACCGCCGACCCTCTCGGTGTAAACGAGATGCTCTGACCAGCTGAGCTAGCCGCCCTTGGACCGAAGCGGGCTTATGCCCTGCCCCCTTCAACCGTTCAAGGCGCTTTTCAGACCCTCGCCGGGGCGAAAGCGCGCGGTGCGGGAGGCGGCGCGGGCAATGGCTTCGCCGGTTTGGGGATTGCGGGCGACGCCGGCCTTGCGATCGACGGGGGTGAAACTGCCGAAGCCGATCAGTTTGACGTCCCTGCCCTGAGTTAGGGCTTCCACCACGCCCTCGGTGAAGGCTTCGAGCGCGGTCTTGGCCTGGTCGCGGCTGATGTTCGCGGCCACAGCCATGCGGCCGATAAGTTCGGCTTTTGTCATGTCGTCCTCCCAGGCCGATCAGTAAACGGCGGATCGACAGTCGCGTCAAAAGCGAAAACGCCGCCGACGGGTATGTCGGCGGCGTTTGTACTAAGACTTAGGTCGCGTCTCAGTGGCTGACGGTGGCCGTCGCCCCGTCAAGCGGGGGGACGGGCGCGGGCAGAGGCTCGGCCGCCTCGTCCCATTCGACCGGCGTCAAGATGCCGACGAGAGCCCATTTCAGGGCCTCGTCCGCCGTGGAGATCGGCACGATCTCCAGCGCCGACTTCACATTGTCGGGCACGTCGGCCAGGTCCTTCTCGTTCTCCTGCGGGATCAGCACCGTCTTGACGCCCGAGCGGAGCGCCGCGAGCAGCTTCTCCTTGAGGCCGCCGATGGCGGTGACCCGGCCACGCAGGGTGATCTCGCCGGTCATGGCGATGTCCTTGCGGATCGGGATGCCCGTCAGGACCGAGACCATGGCCACGGTCATGGCGACGCCGGCGGACGGACCGTCCTTGGGCGTGGCGCCGTCCGGCACGTGGACGTGGATGTCGGTCTTCTCAAACACCGGCGGCTTGACGCCGAAATCGAGCGCGCGCGACCGGACATAGGAGGCCGCCGCAGAGATCGACTCCTTCATCACGTCTTTCAGATTGCCGGTCACGGTCATGCGGCCGCGGCCCGGCATCTTGATGGCTTCAATCGTGAGAATGTCGCCGCCGAACTCGGTCCAGGCCAGACCGGTGACGATGCCGACCTGATCCTCCTCGTCCGTCTCGCCGTAGCGGAACTTCTTCACGCCCGCATAGTCGGCCAGCTTTTCCGCATCCACGGTGATCGAGGCGACCTTGGTCTTGGCCATCTCGCGCACGGCCTTGCGGGCCAGACCGCCCAGGGCGCGCTCCAGCGAGCGCACGCCGGCTTCACGGGTGTAGTAGCGGATCAGGTCGCGGATGGTCTCTTCCGGCACGACCAGTTCGCCGGCCTTCAGACCGTGGTCCTCAAGCTGTTTGGGCAGAACGTGACGCTTGGCGATCTCGACCTTCTCGTCCTCGGTGTAGCCCGACACCCGGATGATCTCCATCCGGTCCATCAGCGGCTGCGGCATGTTCAGGCTGTTCGCCGTCGTGACGAACATGACCTGGGACAGGTCGTAGTCGACCTCCAGATAGTGGTCGCCGAAGGTCGAGTTCTGGGCCGGGTCCAGCACCTCGAGCAGGGCCGAAGACGGGTCGCCGCGCCAGTCGGCCCCCAGCTTGTCGATCTCGTCCAGCAGGACGAAGGCGTTGGTCGTCTTGGCCTTCTTCATCGACTGGATGATCTTGCCGGGCATGGAGCCGATATAGGTCCGGCGGTGGCCGCGGATCTCGCTTTCGTCGCGCACGCCGCCCAGCGACATGCGGACATATTCACGCCCCGTCGCCTTGGCGATGGACTTGGCCAGCGAGGTCTTTCCGACGCCGGGAGGGCCTACGAGGCACAGGATCGGCCCCTTCAGACTGCCGGTGCGGGCCTGGACGGCCAGATATTCGATGATCCGTTCCTTGACCTTCTCCAGGCCGAAATGGTCCTCCTCGAGGATCGCCTCCGCCTTGTTGAGGTCGATCGGCTTCTGCTTGGCCTTGCCCCACGGCACGGACAGCAGCCAGTCGAGATAGTTGCGGACCACGGTCGATTCCGCCGACATCGGCGACATGTTGCGCAGCTTCTTGACCTCAGCCTCGGCCTTGGTGCGGGCTTCCTTGGACAGGCGCGTCTTACGGATGCGCTTCTCCAGGTCCATGATCTCGTCGCGCGCGTCGTCGGTCTCGCCCAGTTCGCGCTGGATCGCCTTCATCTGCTCGTTCAGATAATATTCGCGCTGGGTCTTCTCCATCTGACGCTTCACGCGCGAGCGGATCTTCTTCTCGACCTGGAGGACGGAGATCTCGCCCTCCATCAGACCATAGACCTTCTCCAGCCGCTTGGGCACGTCGATGGTTTCCAGCAGGCCCTGTTTGTCGGCGATCTTGACCGACAGGTGGGCGGCGACCGAATCCGCCAGCTTGGAGGCGTCGGTGATCTGGGGGATGGAGCTGAGGGCTTCGGGCGGGACCTTCTTGTTCAGCTTCACATAGTTTTCGAACTGCTCGACCACGGCGCGCAGCATGGCTTCGGCCTGGGAGGCCTCGCCCGGCTCGTCCTCGATCTCGACAGCCTCGGCCTCGAAATAGTCCTCGCGGTCGGTGAAGCGGGTCAGGCGCGCGCGGCCCTTGCCCTCGACCAGAACCTTGACGGTGCCGTCGGGCAGTTTCAGCAGCTGCAGCACGCTGGCCAGCACGCCGATGGGATAGATGGCGTCGGGCGACGGATCGTCGTCGACGCTGTTCTTCTGGGTGGCCAGAAGGATCTGCTTGTCGCCCTTCATGATCTCGTCGAGGGCCTTCACCGACTTCTCGCGGCCGACGAAGAGCGGCACGACCATGTGCGGGAAGACGACGATGTCCCGCAGCGGCAGGACGGGCAGGATCTTGGATTCAGTCATGGATGCGTACTCCAGGGCCATTGATGATCGCCGGCCCGCCGCCAGGGTCGTTCGGACAAGAGGCCCGACCGACGCATGACAGCCCGTCGATTCCGACGGCGTTCGGATGAGTATGTGGTTTGAAAGCGCTTCGGTTCAAGCGTAACGGCGGAACCACCCACATCTGCGTGGCTTGGACGCATCGGCGACGCAGACGAACGGAGGCGCCGACGCGCCTTCGCTGCGAAGTTCGGGGAGGGCGTGGGACGCCGGGTCTGCACCCGGGGTTTGGAGTTTTAAGTACCGTTTCGGCGCAGTCGTCGTCCCACGCGGTCGTTTTCCACACGCACTCCGGCTGGCGGCCCTCCTTTTAGAGCCTTGCCGGATCGGCGGGCCGCCTTGCGACGGCTTCGCCGGGGCGGACATGCCGACGAAGGTCGACAGCGGTCCGCTTTCCTAGGCGTGCGGCGAGCAGGAGACGGCATCCATCGCCGCCCCTAAGGACCCCGGCGGTCTCCTCCCCACCGGCTTCATCGCTCGACCACAGCCCCGCCGCCGTCAGGGCGCTGGATCCGACGCCCTCCCCATCGGCGGGGATGAGAGGAGGTTACGCGCGATTGTTCCTATGGCGCGGAAGTCGGGGCGAGATTCTTCTAGGACTTTGAAATTGTTCGATTCAGACCAGCGTCATTGTGCGCGTTGGCTCACCTCTCCGCGCGCGAAGGCGCGGGGGGAGGACAGGTCGCGCTTGCGACCAGGCGGGGGCGACTCCGGCAGTGGTGATGACCGACCCAGCGTCTGACACCGAGTCGCCCCCTCCTGGCGCTCGCTGACGCTCCCGCCTGTCCTCCCCGTTCGCCTTCGCGAACGGGGAGGTGAGTGTGTGGAGGCAGCGTCATTGTGCGCGGTGCGGCGTCAAAGAGCCCCTTGTGTGTTGGCATTGTGATTGAATGTGGATGCGGGCGGCTGTTCACGCAGCCGCCCGCCGCGGCCTTGAACCCGTATACCCCCTGGTCGAGAGACCGTGACGGAGCCTGGGTCAGGCTGTGATCTTCCAAACCCGAACAGTTGCACGGGACGAGGATCCCGCACTGGCAAGGAAGGGTCGCAAGATGACACAGGATAGAGTGTTTGTCGGCATTGATGTGAGCAAGGCGAGGCTGGATGTCGCCCTGACGACGGGCGAGGTCTGGTCGGTGAGCAATGATCGGGCGGGCTGGAGCGCCTTGATCGACCAACTCCAGACGATCAGGCCTGAAGCCGTCGGGCTGGAGCCTTCGGGCGGCTACGAACGGGACCTGGTCGAGGCCTTGACGCAGGCCGGCCTAGCGGTGCGGCGGGTGGAGGCCGGTCGGGTGCGCGCCTTCGCGGGTGTTCTGGGCCTGAAGGCCAAGACCGATCTGATCGACGCCCAACTGATCGCCCGCTTCGTCCAGACCCTGCCGGGACGGACGGTGGAGCCCAACGCCCGCGCCCAGGCTCTGGCTGAGTTGGTCGATGCCCGCCGCGCCCTGTGCGAGGAACAGGTTCGGGTCCGCAATCAGGTCGAACAGGTGCGCGACCCAATGCTGCGCCGCATGGCCGCCCGCCGCCTGAACCGGATGAAGGCCGACGTCGTGCTGCTGGAGAAGCGTCTGGCCGCCACCGTCGCCGCCGATCCCGACCTGGCCGAACGCGACAGGTTGATGCGCTCGGTCCCCGGCGTCGGCCCGGTGTTGAGCTGGACCCTGATGGCCCACCTGCCCGAACTTGGTCGGCTGAGCCACAAGCAGATCGCCGCCCTCGTCGGCGTCGCCCCCTATGACCGCCAGAGCGGATCCTTGAAGGGCCGAAGCATGATCCGAGGCGGACGCGCCGTGGTCCGCAACGTCGCCTATATGGCCGCCCTGATCGGGGCCCGCCACAACCCTGTCCTGGCCGCTATGAAACAGCGCCTCGCCGCAAAGGGAAAACCCGGAAAGGTCATCCTTGTCGCCCTGATCAACAAGCTGATGACCCTGCTCAACGCCGTCGTCCGCGACCGTTCCGAATGGAGGATCGCAACCCACTGACAAACACAGTTGCTCCGTCTCGCCGCTGCGCGTCGATCCACCTCCCCACTGCGTGGGGAGGAGACAGGTGGTCTGTGCGTCTCCTCCCCGCTTTGCGGGGAGGGGGACCGCCGCGCCTCTTGCGCGGTGGTGGAGGGGCTCTTGGCCGCGAATTCGCTCTCTGGCCCTGAGCGCGGCCGGGCCGAGGCGAAAGCCCACCCCGGTCATGTGCTGATGCTGGGCTAAGAACAGGCCCCTCATCCGGCCCTTCGGGCCACCTTCTCCCCCAAGGGGAGAAGGAAGACAAAAAAGGGCCGGAGCGTTGTCGCTCCGGCCCTTCATTTCAGTGCGAAGTCGATGCCCGATCAGGCGGCGCCGTCAGCCTTTTTCTTGGTGGCTTCGGAATAGATCAGCAGGGGCTGGGCCTTGCCGTCGATGACCTCGGCGTTGACCACAACCTCTTCGACGCCTTCGAAGGTCGGCAGTTCGAACATGGTTTCGAGCAGGATGCCTTCCAGGATCGAACGCAGACCGCGCGCGCCGGTCTTCCTAGTAATGGCCTTCTTGGCGACGGCGATCAGGGCGTCGTCGGTGAAGGTCAGTTCGACATTCTCCATCTCGAACAGGCGCTTGTACTGTTTGACCAGGGCGTTCTTGGGCTCGGTCAGGATGGTGACCAGGGCCGTTTCGTCCAGGTCTTCCAGGGTCGCCAGAACGGGCAGACGGCCGATGAACTCGGGGATCAGGCCGAAGCGCATCAGGTCGTCAGGCTCGACGCCCTTGAGGATGTCGCCGGTGCGACGCTCGTCGATTTCCTTGACCTGGGCGCCGAAGCCGATGGAGGCCCCTGCCCCGCGCGCCGAGATCACCTTCTCCAGGCCGGCGAAGGCGCCGCCGACGATGAAGAGGATGTTGGCGGTGTCGACCTGCAGGAACTCCTGCTGCGGATGTTTGCGACCGCCTTGCGGAGGCACGGAGGCGACGGTGCCTTCCATGATCTTCAGCAGGGCCTGCTGCACGCCCTCGCCCGAAACGTCGCGGGTGATCGAGGGGTTATCCGACTTGCGGCTGATCTTGTCGATTTCGTCGATGTAGACGATGCCGCGCTGGGCCCGTTCGACATTGTAGTCGGAGGCCTGGAGCAGCTTCAGGATGATGTTTTCGACGTCTTCGCCCACATAACCGGCTTCGGTCAGGGTGGTGGCGTCGGCCATGGTGAAGGGCACGTCGATGATGCGGGCCAGGGTCTGGGCCAGCAGCGTCTTGCCCGAACCGGTCGGGCCGATCAGCATGATGTTGGACTTGGCCAGTTCGACGTCGTTGTTCTTCGTCGCGTGGTTCAGACGCTTGTAGTGATTGTGGACCGCGACCGAGAGGACCTTCTTGGCGTGCGACTGGCCGATGACGTAGTCATCCAGGACGTCGCGAATCTCCTTCGGCGTGGGGACGCCGTCGGTGGTCTTCTTGAACCCGATCTTGTGCTCTTCACGGATGATGTCCATGCACAGTTCGACGCACTCATCGCAGATGAATACGGTCGGGCCCGCAATGAGTTTGCGGACCTCGTGCTGGCTCTTTCCGCAGAACGAGCAGTACAGGGTGCTTTTGGCGTCGGTGCCGGCTGCTTTGGTCATAGACCCTTATCTCACTCCCGCGGAGCGAACCGAAATGGTCCGAAACGCGCTTCCTCCACGTTGATTCCAGCACTCTGGACGCAAAGGTCTTCAAAAAATGACAATCACCCATCCCACGTTCGACGACAACCCCGAAGGCGGCATGGGATTGTTGCAGTGCGTGGATGGATCAGTGTCGTTGGGGATCAAGGCGAATGTCTGACATGGGAAGCCTGCAGGATTTGCGCCAGCCCCGGACCAAATCGGGACAGGCGGCGCCCATCGTGGCCTTCGATTTCGACGGCACACTGACCGTGCGCGACAGTTTCACCGAATTCCTGCGCTGGAAGGCCGGGCCGGGCGGCTGGGCCCTGGGGCTGGTCAAGCTGGCCCCTGCCCTGGCGGCCTATGGGCGGCACCGGGACCGGGGCCGGATCAAGGCCGCGTCGGTGAAGGAATTCCTGGCCGGCGAGGCCCGCGAACAGCTGGAGGCCGAGGCGGAGCGGTTCGCCGAGGTCATGTGGTCGCGGCTGATGCGGCCCGACGCCCTGGCGGTCTGGGACGACTGGGGCCGGCGCGGCGCACATCGCGTAATTGTGACCGCCTCGCCCGAGACGACGGTGGCGCCCTTTGCCCGAAGACTGGGGGCCGAGGCTCTGCTGGGGACGCGGCTGGGATTCGATTCGGAGGACCGGGTGACCGACGCCTTCGCCGGGCCGAACTGCCGGGGTGAGGAGAAGGTGGTTCGGCTGAAGGGCGCCTATGGCGAAGACATGACGTTGAGCGCCGCCTATGGCGACACCTCGGGCGACCGCGAGATGCTGGCCATGGCGCAGGAGGCGGGGTTCCGGGTGTTCAAGGCGCAGCCCTGAACGGATCCTGAGCCGATCAACGGCCGTCGGCGTCGACGTCGAAGACCACGGCCTTGCCGCGCGAGGTCGGATCCCAGCCGGCCTCGATGGCGGCCGCCACGGCGTTGCGGACGGCGTCGACATTGACCCGCTGTTTCTCGACGTCCGGCCGGCCGTTCGGCCGCAGGGGCGGCGGAAACTGGATGATGGCCTCGCGCTTGAAATCGACGTGGCGCAGGGAGACGGCCATGCCCTCCCAGGCGTTGCCGCCCTTGGGCTGGGGCTGGCGACGGATTTCCCAGGCGTAGGTCTCGCCGTCGACCTCGACCGTGCCGCTGGGATCGCGTGTGAACTGCATCTGGGTTCCGATAGTCGAAAATGGAAAAGGGCGCGCCGCCAGGACGCGCCCCCTTCGCCGTGTGGTGGAAGGGCTTAGTGGCCCGGAGTCTTGACGCCGTCGGCGTCGGCCTGTTCGCGACGGTCATAGACGTGGTCGACGATGCCCCAGGCCTTGGCCTCTTCGGCCGACATGAAGTGGTCGCGGTCCAGGGTCTTTTCGACTTCTTCGTAGGTCCGGCCGGTGTGGTGGACGTAGATCTCGTTCAGGCGGCGCTTGGTGTAACGGATGTCGGCGGCGTGCAGCTCGATGTCCGAGGCCTGGCCGCGGAAACCGCCCGACGGCTGGTGAACCATGATGCGGGCGTTCGGCAGGGCGATGCGCTGCCCCGCGGCGCCGGCCGTCAGGATCAGCGAACCGGCCGAGGCCGCCATGCCCATGACCACGGTCGAAACCGGGCTCTTGATATATTGCATGGTGTCGTAGATCGCGAGCGCCGAGGACACCTGTCCGCCGGGGCTGTTGATGTACATGGAGATTTCCTTCTTGGGGTTCTCCGACTCCAGGAACAGCAGCTGGGCGCAGATCAGCGAGGCCATGCCGTCCTCGAACGGCCCCGTCAGGAAGATGATCCGCTCGCGCAGCAGGCGCGAGAAGATGTCGAAGGAGCGCTCGCCCCGGCTGGACTGCTCGACCACCATGGGGACGAGGTTCATGTTCATCAGTTCGATCGGATCGCGCATATGGGTCCTTGGAGGGAATCGGCCGCTCTCGCAGCGCCGCTACGCCAACCATATCGCGTCGCATCGCCCACGACGCAAGCCTAGGGCAGACACAGGCCTAGGGCGAAGGCGTCCGGTCACCGGCCATGGAGCGGGCGATCTCGTTGAGCTGAAACCGCGAGCGCACGGGGGAGATGCTGCCTGAAATCCGAATTTCCGCCTTATAAAGCCCCTTCAGATAGGCCCAGTCCCAAGTCGTCATCGCCGGGAGATCCGCCTGTCCGTCCCAAAGGTTGAGGATGGTGGGAAACTTCTGCGTGTCTGCGTCGGGGTCCACTTCGGCCAAGGCGACCATGGCGATGTAGTCCGCGAGGGCTTCGCTCGAAACGCCATTGGTCTGACCCGCATCGACGACGACAATGGACCGGATGATCGCTCGGACCTGATTCTGGTTCATGTAGATCTCCCCCAGATCAGCCGCCCGGATCGGCACACTGCCGTTGTGCTCCCCGTCCAAACCAAATTGACCGCCGTCGCCTTGAGTCGGCGTCAAAAACGCACCGTGCCGCGTGCTGAAGTCGCCGGACATGGTCCACCAGCGGACAGGCGCGTTGGTCGTTTCGAACTTGCTTAGTTCACCGCGGTCGCCCTGCGGCTCGCCGGCTTTCAGTCGAAAGAGGGACGGCATGGCGGAGACCAGATCGGTCGCGGTTGCTGCGCCGTCCGACGTGAAAACCACGACCAGATTCGGTCGGCATCCCTCTCCGACCTCGATTCCGAGGTTCTGCGCCCGGGCGACGATACGCGCCGATACGATCGACTTCGCCTCAGGGGCCAGGTTTTCGACCAGCAGACACACGGGCGTCCGCCACGTGGCCAGACTTAAGGCGCGAAGGGGAGGATTGGCGACGTGATCGACATAGGATCGGGCGACCTCCGGCGTCAGGGGAGCCGCCGTCACCACCACATCGTCGAGAACGGCGGACGGATCCTGGGTCGCAAGCGCGAGAGACAGGGCTAAAAAGGCCGACGACATCTGCATACCTCCGCTTTTACTAAAGCGAGGCTACCTCAAATCAGCAGGAACACAACGGCGGGACGAAGACGTTGGTCGGCGAGGGCACGCGCTTCTTGCGGTCAAATGAAAAAGGGGCTCGCGCAAGCGCGAACCCCTTGATCATAAGCATGTTCGTCAGAACAGGACGAAGGTCGGAAAAACCGATCAGCCCTCTTCGTCTTCCTTCAGCAGCTCTTCCTTGGTGATCGGCTTGTCGGTCACTTCGGCCAGGCCGACGATCAGGTCGACGACCTTTTCCTCGTAGATCGGGGCGCGCATCTGGGCGGCGGCGTTGGGGTTCTGGCGGTAGAAGTTCAGGACGGCCTGTTCCTGGCCCGGATAGTTGCGGGCTTCCTGAAGCAGGGCGGCGTTCAGTTCCTGGTCGGTGACCTGGACGTTGTTGGCGCGGCCGATCTCGGCCAGGACCAGACCCAGACGCACGCGGCGCTCGGCGATCTTGCGGTATTCGGTCTTCAGGTCCTCGTCGGACTTGGCGGCGTCCTCTTCCGGCAGGCGGCCGGCGGTCTTGTCGGCCTCGACCTGTTGCCAGATGCCGTCGAACTCGGCCTCGACCATCTTCGGCGGCAGCGGGAAGTCATGGGCGGTGTCCAGCTGGTCCAGCAGGGCGCGCTTCAGCTTGAACCGGGCGGCGCCGGCATATTGCTGGTTCAGGTTCTGGCTCAGCAGTTCCTTCAGCTTGTCTAGCGATTCCAGACCGATGCGCTTGGCGAACTCATCGTCCACCTTGGCTTCGACCTCGGCCTTGATCGCCTTCACCTTGATGTCGAAGGTGGCCAGTTTGCCGGCCAGATGGGCGGCCTGATAGTTTTCCGGGAAGGTGACCTCGATGGTCTTTTCCTCACCGACCTTGGCGCCGGTCAGTTGCTCTTCGAAGCCGGGGATGAAGCGGCCCGAGCCGATCACCAGGTCCGCGTCCTCGGCGGCGCCGCCGTCGAAGGGCTCGCCGTCCAGCTTGCCCAGGAAGTCGATGGTCAGTTGGTCGCCCTCGGCGGCCTTGACGGTCTTGCCCTTCTTGTCCTCGTAGGACTTGGCTTGGCCGGCCAGCTCGGTCAGGGCCTCGTCCAGATCGGAGTCGGAGGCTTCGTAGGTCGGGCGTTCCAGCTTCAGGGTCTTGGGATCGACCGGGGTGAAGTCCGGCATGATTTCCAGCGCCATTTCATAGGCCAGGTCTTCCTGACCGGCCATGACCTTGTCCATGTCGGAGGTCAGTTTCATCTCGGCCGGAGCGGCCGGACGGATCTTGGCCTCGTCGAGGGCCTTCTGGCTGGTCTCGTTCAGTTCGGCGTTGATGATCTCGCCCATGAACTCGCGGCCGAAGGTCTTCTTGACGTGGGCGACCGGCACCTTGCCCGGACGGAAGCCTTTCAGCTTCACCTGCGGGGCGACTTCCTTGACGCGGGCTTCGAGCTTCTCGTTCAGCTCCGCGACGGGAATGGTGACCGCGAACACGCGGCTGAGGCCTTCGTTCGACTTTTCGACGACTTGCATGGTCGGGATTTCTGACGCTCTGGGGCGCATGGACCGTCGAAACGGTCGGCGCGAAATGGATAAAGCAAGAAGGCCGCCCCTTGCAGAGCGGCGCCTCGAAGCCCGCCCTTATGTCGAGAAGGGCCCCAAAGGTCAACGCGAGCGTGGCGTCAGGCGGTGGTTTCGCGCCGCAGGGGCGATTATGTAGGACGGATGAGCCAGCCCGCCTCCCCCATCGGCGTCTTCGTCACGCCCGTCACCCCGCTTCAGCAGAACTGCACCACCGTCTGGTGCACCGCGACCAACAAGGCGGCGGTGATCGATCCGGGCGGGTCGGTGGATGCGGTACTGGGCGAGGTGGCGCGACGCGGCCTGACCCTGGACCAGATCTGGATCACCCACGGGCACCTCGACCACGCCGGCGGCGCGGCCGAGATGCAGGAGAAGACCGGGGTCCAGATCACCGGGCCGCAGAAGGCCGATCAGTTCTGGATCGACCGGATCGTGGAAAGCGGCCGAATATACGGCCTGCCCGACGCCCGCCCCTTCACGCCCGACCGCTGGCTGGAGGACGGGGATACGGTCAGCCTGGGCGAGACGACCTGGGAGGTGCGCCACTGCCCCGGCCATACGCCAGGCCATGTGATCTTCTTCAACCGCGCAGCGCGATTCGCCCAGGTGGGGGATGTGCTGTTCAAGGGATCAGTCGGCCGCACTGACTTTCCGATGAGCGATCCGCCCGCCCTGATCCGCGCCGTGGTCGAGAAACTGTGGCCGCTGGGCGACGACGTGACCTTCGTGCCGGGGCACGGGCCGATCTCGACCTTCGGCGAGGAGCGGCGGACCAATCCGTTCGTGTCTGACGCGGCGCTGCAAAGGGCGCCGATACAGCGGGAGCCGGTGGGTCCGGCTTAGATTCCTTCCTTCTCCCCTTGCGGGAGAAGGTGGCCCGAAGGGCCGGATGAGGGGTCCGGCGGTGGGCCAGCTCGCACCACCTTACCCCTCACCCTTTCGCGCAAGACTGATCGCTACGCTCTCAGGCGCTCAAGCCCTCTCCCGGCGGGAGAGGGTATTTAGCGGCGCATCATCATGCCGATGATCACGCCGACGCCCAGGGCGTAGAGGGTGGTCTTCACCGGTTCGTCGCGGATGCCGTCGCGGGCGGTTTCGACGCGGCCGATCACCTTGCTGCGGATCAGCTCAGCGTCTTCGCGCAGGGCTTGGCGGATCGAGGTGGTGTCTTCGAAGCTGCGGGCTTCGCCTTCGGCCAGGATGGCGTCGGCCTGACGGTCCAGACGCTGGGTCAGGGTGTCGTCTTCCAGGACGATGTCGTCGGGGGATGCGGGGGCGATAGGAGTCTGGGTCATGAGGATCTCCGGGGGTTCGGACACTGAACCGGCGCGCCCCGATCCAGTTCCCCCGGCCCATCAAGGTCGGACAGTGAACATTGCGGGTCGCACAGCGTTCTCAAGCCAGAGGAGAACACCATGACCTATGTCGAACCCACGCCCCCCGGAACGCCGCAACCCGAGATCCAGCCCGAGCCGACGCCCCAGCCCGAAATCGATCCGTCCGACACGCCGGACGAAATGCCGCCAATGGAACCGGGCGGCGGCGGCGAAGGTGATTCCCGGCCCTATGGAGCCGCTTGAAGTCAAACCACAAAGTCGTTCCGAGGCGGGACAGTAAAACGGAGTTCCGCACGGAACCGTCACCGAGTCACAGGGTTCTTTCGGCAAGCGCAACGGCAGCAATGAAAGGAACACCGATGGACAGCCAGCCCACGCGACCCTCCGGCGTTTCCAAGCGGGGCTTCGCCTCCATGGATCCCGAACGTCAACGCGAGATCGCGCGAAAGGGGGGCGCCAGCGTCCCCAGCGAAAAACGAAGCTTCTCACAAGACCGCAGCCTGGCGGCTCAGGCCGGACGCAAGGGCGGCGAGGCCTCGCACGGGCCGAAGAAGGACGCGACGTCCGAGGGGGAGTGATCTCCGCTTCAGCGAAATTTCAGGGCGGCGCGTCGATGATGCGCCGCCTTTTTTGTGTCCCGCCGTTTAATCCCGTCACCCTCGGGCTTGTCCCGAGGGTGACGGGTGGGGTATCTGCGGGCAGGGCTTACTCCCGCAGCACGGCAAGGGCCACGCTGGGTTCGGGAGAGACTTCGAAACCGACTAGCGACCAGCCGGACTCCTTGGCCAGGGCGGCGACCGAATCCCGCGTGAACTTGCGCGAGCTTTCGGTGTGGATGGTCTCTCCGGCCATGAAGGTGAAGGCGCTATCGCCGACGCGGGCGGCGGTTTGGCGTGTGGCCTGGAGGTGCATCTCCATGCGCGACTGATCCGGGTTCCAGACGGCGCGGTGGGCGAAGGCGTCCAGGTCGAAGTCGGCGTCCAGCTCGGCGTTGGCGCGGACCAGGAGGTTCAGGTTGAAGGCGGCGGTGACGCCCTGGCTGTCGTCATAGGCGGCGACCAGGGTGGCGGGATCCTTGACCAGATCCACGCCCAGAATGAACAGCGCCCCCTCCCCCAGCATCCGACGCGCCGAGGCGAGGAACCGCACCGCTTCTTCGGGCTGCAGATTGCCGATGGTCGAGCCGGGGAAGAAACCGATGCGCCGGCCGTGCGGCAAATCGTCCGGCAAGGGCGCCAGATGTTCGAAATCGCCCAGCAACGGCTGGACCCGCAGGGCGGGATAGTCGGCGCGAATGCGGGTGGCCGCATCCAGCAGGGCCGACTCGCTGATGTCCAGCGGCACATAGGCGCCGAGGTCGGGCGCGGCCTCCAGCAGGAGACGGGTCTTTTCGCTGGCGCCCGATCCGAACTCGATCAGGACGGCGTCGGGGCCGAAGTCGGCGGTCAGGGCGGAGGCGCGGTCGCGCAGCAGGGCCGTCTCTTGCCGGGTCGGATAATATTCCGGCAGGGCGGTGATGTCCTCGAACAGGCGCGAGCCCTCGGCGTCGTAGAACCATTTGGGCGGTACGGCCTTCTGGTCGCGCGACAGGCCCTCGACCAGGTCCCGCCGGAAGGCGGCGGTCTGGACGTCGACCTCGGGGGAACCCCTGCGCTCGTGCGGGGCGTCTTCGGCTAGTCTCAGACCCATGAAGGCCCACCTCTGTTGGGGGTAGAAGAAGTTGCGATAGGTGATGCGGTCGTGGCCGGGGGGCGTGGCGAAGGCGCCGCCGCGCAGGACCATCTGATTGGCCATGAACTTGCCGTTGTACTCGGCCGCCGTGCCCGGCGTCGGCTGGAAGCCGGGGTATGGGGCGTAGGCGCTGGACGTCCACTGCCAGACCTCGCCCGACAGGTTGGAGAAGGCGTCGGGGGCCGTGGTCGCGGCGTGCTCCCACTCGGCCTCGAACGGCAGGCGTTTGCCGGCCCAGCGGGCGTAGGCGTCGGCCTCGTAGAAGCTGATGTGTCGCACGGGGGCGGTGAGATCGACGGGCGTGCGGCCGGTCAGGCTAAGGACCGTCCAGTCGTCGCCGTCGCGGCGCCAATAGAGGGGCGCGGTCCAGGCCTCGGCCTTGACCGTGGCCCAACCGTCGGACAGCCACAGCTCGGGCCGGGCGTAGCCGCCGTCGGCGATGAAGCCCAGCCAGTCGCCGTTGGTCACGAGGTCTGCCACCAGGGCGAAGGGCTCCAGCCAGACCCGGTGCGCCGGACCCTCATTGTCGAAGGCGAAACCGGCGCCGACGTGGCCGATCGAGACTAGGCCGCCGTCAAAGGCGACAGCGCCGCCGCGCGGGGCCTCAAGCGGAGCCTGTCGCGGCTCGACCGCATAGCCGGCCGGGTCCAGCGGCGAGCAGGACATCAGGTTCAGCAGGTCCATCAGGAACAGCTCCTGATGCTGCTGGTCGTGGTGCAGGCCCAGTTCGAACAGATAGAGTTGCTGACCGCTGGACGGCCCCGAGGCCAGCCAGGCGGCCATGCGGCGGTCGATCTCGCGCCGATAGGCCAGGACCTCATCGACGGAGGGACGGGTGATCAGGCCCCGCTGGGGCCGGGGCACCCGTTCGCCCAGGGCCTCATAGTAGGAGTTGAACAGTTGCTGGAAGCGCGGATCGACCGACTGATAGTCCGGATCGGCCGACAGGATCATGGCCTCGAAGAACCAGCTGGTGTGGGCCAGGTGCCATTTGCCGGGACTGCAATCCGGCATGGACTGGGCCGACAGATCCTCGGGCGAGAGACCCTGCGCCAGGGCGGGCATGGCGGCCCGGGTCTCCCTGAAACGGGCCACGTCGGACGCCGCCCGCGTACCGGGTTCGAAGCGAGCATTCATGTCAGCCGTTCCGTCCCGCGTCAGCCTCGCCGCCCCGCCGGGCGTCGCGTCGTCCAAGCAGAACGAACGTCACGCCTCAGCTGGAGTTCCCCTGACGTAGGAAGCGTCGGCGTGATTTCAACGCACCGGCTTGCCGCCGTGTTTGGCGTATTCCAGCCGGGCGATGGCGCGGTTGTGAACCTCGTCCGGGCCGTCGGCGATCCGCAGGGTGCGCACCGTGGCGTAGAGTTCCGCCAGCGGCGTGTCGCCCGAGACGCCGGCGCCGCCGAAGGCCTGGATGGCGTCGTCGATGACCTGAAGCGCCATGCGGGGGGCCGCGACCTTGATCTGGGCGATCTCGGAGCGGGCGTTCTTGGCCCCCGCCTCGTCCATCATCCAGGCGGCCTTCAGCACCAGGAGGCGGCACATCTCGATATTGATGCGGGCGTCGGCGACCCGCTGCTCCCAGACCGAATGCTCGGCCAGCTGTTTCCTGAAAGCGGTGCGGTTCAGCAGCCGCGTCACCATCAGCTCCAGCGCCCGCTCGGCCGCGCCGATCACGCGCATACAGTGGTGGATCCGGCCGGGGCCGAGGCGCCCCTGCGCGATCTCGAACCCCCTGCCCTCGCCGGCGATCAGGTTTTCGACGGGGACGCGGACGTTTTCCAGCACCACCTCGGCATGGCCGATGGGGCGCTCGTCATAGCCGAAGACCGACAGCATCCGCTCGACGCGGAAGCCGGGCGTGTCCACGGGGACGATGATCTGGGACTGTTGGGCGTGGGTGGCGGCGTCGGGGTCGGTCTTGCCCATGACGATGCTCACCGCGACGTTCGGGTGGGCCATATTGGTCGACCACCATTTGCGACCGTTGACGACATAGTGGTCGCCGTCGCGCTCGATCCGGGTCTGGATATTGGTGGCGTCGGACGAGGCGACCTCGGGCTCGGTCATCAGGAAGGCCGAGCGGATTTCGCCGGCCATCAGCGGCTTGAGCCAGCGGTCCTGCTGGGCCGCGTCCCCGTACATGTGCAGGACTTCCATATTGCCGGTGTCGGGGGCGTTGCAGTTGAACACCTCGGACGACCACAGATGGGCCCCCATCATCTCGGCCAGGGGGGCGTAGTCGAGGTTGGTCAGGCCGGCGCCGTGGTCTCCGGGCAGGAACATGTTCCACAGGCCCGCCTCGCGCGCGGCGGCCTTCATGGCCTCCATGACCGGGGGCTGGCGGTCCGGGTTCTCGCGCACCTGGGCGAAATATTCGGCCTCGCGCGGGATCACCTGTTCGTCGAGGAAACGGCGCACGCGGGCGTGCCAGTCCAGGGCGCGGTCGGAATGTCTGAAGTCCATGTCGTTTCCTTTTTCTCGTTCGCGCCTCTGACGGGCGCTGATACGAAAACGGCGCGGCCCCGAGGGGAGCCGCGCCGCAATCAACTGTTGCTCAGCCTGGCATCAGCGCTTCAGCAGCGGGGCCAGCTTCTGGGCGATCATCATGTCGCCGGCGATCTTCAGCTTGCCCTGCATGAAGGCCATCATCGGGTCCAGCTTGCCTTCCGACAGGGCCATGAAGTCGTCCCACTTCATCGAGACGGTGGCGTCGGCGGGCTTGTCTTCGTTGGTGACGGTGTTCGGCACCGAGGCGCCGTCGATGAAGATCTTGCCCTCGTCGCCGAGGTCGAGCTTCACGGTCTTGCCCAGACCGGAGTTGTCGCCGACGGCGTTGCGGATGTGGTCGGTGACTTGTGCGAGATCAGGCATTGGGGGCGTCTCCCTTGGACGTTGAGACCCATGCCGTAACCCGCATCGCGCGGGGCGCCAAGATCACGTCGGGTAAAGCTGTCGTCACTTATCCTCGGACGAGCGCGAATAGAGGCTGGCCAGGCCCAGCGCGCCCATGAAGAAGACGAAGGCCGCGACGATGGCGGCGACGAAGGGAATGGCGTCCTGGGGCATGAGGATATCTCCTTTACCCCACCCTGGCGCGGCCCCGCCCGCCCCGCCTTGATCCGGATCAAACCTGCAGGATCTGACCGTCAGGCCTCGGGATCGCCGTCGCGAAAACGCCATTTCATCGCCAGCACGCCCGAGGCCATGACCAGTGCGCATGAGTTGGCGACGGTCACCGGCCAGGCCTGGGTCATGACGCCATAGACGACCCACAGGGCGAAACAGGTCACCGTCAGGGAATAGGTCTTCAGACTGACCGAGGAGGCGTCGCGCTCCTTCCAGATCTTGATCGCCTGGGGCGCGAAACTGGTCACCGAACAGACCGCAGCGGCCGAGCCGACGATATTGGCGATCAGGTCGCTCATCTCAGGCTCGTCCGCTGTTCATGAAGACCCAACAGCGGACGGCGGATCAAGGTTCCTGAACTGCCGGCGCCAGGAGAGGCGCGACGGCGCGGACGGTGTTGAGAGAGGCCGCAAAGCCCGGCGCCACCCGTTGCGGTCCCAGCTGTTCATAGGCGTAGCCCAGCGCCAGCACCCTGGCGTCCTGCCATTGGCCGCCGATGAAGCTAATCCCGACGGGCAAGCCGCCCACCTGGCCCATCGGCACAGTCAGGTGCGGATAGCCCGCAACGGCCGGCAGGGTCGAGGCCGAGCCCAGATAGTTGTCGCCGTTGACGATATCGGTGGTCCAGGCCGGGCCGGTCGTGGGCGCGATCAGGACCGCAACGTCATTGTCCTTCAGCAGCCGATCGATGCCCTCAGGGCCGGCGAGACGAAGCGAGGTCTGGCGCGCCGTGACATAGGCAGGGTCGGCGAGCCCGCCCGTCGCCTCGGCCTTCTCGAACAGGTCCTGGCCGAACAGGGCCAGTTCGCGCGGCGTGGCGCGATTGAAGGCGATGACGTCGGCCAGGGTGCGGGTCTTGACCTGGGTCGGATCGGTGGTGGCGAGATAGGCGTTCAGATCGACCTTCAGCTCGGTCAGCAGGACGGTGAATTCCGCGCTGCCGATGACGTCCATATCCGGCCCGTCCTTGATCTCGACCAGAACGGCGCCGGCCTGGCGCATCCGCTCAAGATTGGCCTCGAAAACGGCGTCCGTGCCGGTGGAATATCCGGTCAGGAACCGGGCGACACCGATACGAACGCCACTCAGGCTGGCGCCGTCCAGCGCCGCCGCATAGTCGGTCTTGCGCGCGTCGGCCTCGACCGTCGCGGGATCAGCGGGATCAGTCCCGGCGATGACGGTCAGCACAATGGCGGCGTCCCGGACAGTCCGGGTCATCGGCCCGGCCGTGTCCTGGCTGTGGCTGATCGGCACGATGCCCGTCCGCGACACAAGCCCGACGGTGGGCTTGAACCCGACCAGACCGTTCATCGCCGCCGGACAGGTGATCGACCCGTCCGTCTCGGTCCCAATGGCCACAATGGCGAAACCCGCCGCCACTGCGGCGCCTGATCCCGAGGACGAGCCGCAGGTATTGCGGTCGCGGGCATGGGGATTGCGCGTCAGCCCGCCCACGGCGCTCCAGCCGCTGATCGACCCGGACGAGCGGATATTGGCCCATTCGGACAGATTGCTCTTGCCGATCAGCACCGCGCCCGCCTGGCGCAGACGGGCCGTGATCGGAGCGTCGCGGTCCGGCTGGTTTGCGGTCAGGGCCAGCGACCCCGCCGTGGTAGGCATGCCGCGCGCCTCGACATTGTCCTTGATGACCAGGGGCACGCCGTCCAGCGGCAGGGTCTGTCCGGCGAGGCGGCGGGCGTCGGAGGCGCGAGCGTCCTCAAGCGCCGAAGGGTTTATCGAGATCAGGCTGTTGATCGCGGGACCGGGGGTGCCGAACCGGCCTTCGACGTCATAGCTGCGTATCTGGCTGAGGAAGAACCGCGCCATCTCTTCCCACGAGCCGTAGGGCGTTCGTTCGCCATGAACCCAGGCGATGTCAGCGTCCGGCGGCGGAGGCGGTGGAGGCGGCGTGCGCGCCGAGGCGAACGGCGGTGCAGCGCTCGCCAGGACGACGGCGAACACGCCGGCCATAAGCTTGGTCTTCGACATGTTCGCCCCTCGCGTTCGGTTTCAGCCGTCAGTCATCCGTCGTTTCCGCCCGCTTGCCGATCGTGCGGTCGAGGAAGTCGAGATAGGTGCGCCATTGCTGAAGCTGCCTCGGTTCGCCGCGGACGCCGTGTCTCTGGCCGGGATAGAGCATCATCTCGAAGGGCGTGCTCTTGGCCTGAAGGGCGTCGATGACGCGGGTGGCGTTGCCGAAGATGACATTGTCGTCGGCCATGCCGTGCAGGATCAGCAGACGACCGGTCAGATCATCCAGGCGCGGCAGGACGTCGGTGGCGGCGTAGCCGTCCGGATTGTCCTGGGGCGTGGACATGTAGCGTTCGGTGTAATGGGTGTCGTAGAGGCTCCATTCCGTCGGCGCGGCGCCGGCGAGCGCCGAGGCCAGTCCCGCCTCCGGATCGGTCAGGGTCAGCAGGCTGAGGAAGCCGCCGAAGCTCCACCCCATGACCGCGATATGGTCTGGATCGACATAGGGCAGTGTTTTTAGCCATTTGGCGGCCAAGGTCTGATCCTCGACCGCAGGAATGCCGAGCCGGCGATAGATGCTGGTCTCGAAGGCCTGGGACCGGTCGCCCTCGCCGCGGTTGTCGACGCGGAAGACGATATAGCCGGCCTCGGTCAGCAGTTGGTTGGTCAGAGGCTGCCAGCTCTTCTGCACGCCCGCACCGGTGCCGGGGCCGCCATAGACCTGCATCACCACCGGGTATTTCTTCGACGGATCGAAGTCGGGCGGCGTGGTCATGCGCCAGACCAGGGTTTCGCCATGGCTCTGGATCGTGCCGAACTCGGGCGTCCGCAGACGCGAGACATAGGGGGCGAAGGCGTGGTCGGCGTCGAGCTTGTTTTCCTCGATCCAGCGCACGCGCGTGCCGTCGATCCGGTACAGGGCCGATTGGGGCGGGGTCTTGGGGTCGGAATAGTTGCCGACATAGGCCGTCGCCGGCCCATTGACCGAGACGTTCCACCAGCCGCCGCCCGACGTCACCGCCACCGGATCGACGGTGCGGTTCAGGCTGGCGCGGAACATCTGCTGTTCGATCGGCAGTTCCTTGCCGTCGCGCATCGAGGCGGTGAAATAGACCTCGCCGGTCTTTTCGTTGACGCCGTCCAGATGTTTGACCGGATAGTCGCCGCGCGTGATGGCCCGCAGTTGGCGCCCGTTACGGTCGTACAGATACAGGTGGCGCCAGCCGCTGTCCTCGTTCGACCAGATGAACCGACCGTCGGCCAGCACGTGGAAGTCACTGTTCAGATCGACCCAGGCCTGGGCCTTCTGGCTGAGGATCACGCGCGAGGCGCCGGTGGCCGGATCGACGCTGAGCAGGTCCAGCGTCTTCTGATCACGCGACTGGCGCTGGACGTACAGGATCTTGCCGTCGTCGGACCAGTCCACCCGCGCCAGATAGATGTCGGTGTTCGACCCCAGGTCCACCTTGACCCGTGCGCCGCTTTGCAGGTCGCGAACATAGAGCTCGACCAGGGCGTTGGGGCGGCCGGCGCGGGGATAGCGCTGCTCGACCATGGTGGCGCCGGCGCCGGTGATCTCGAAGCGGGGAACGATGTCCACCGGGCTTTCGTCCACGCGGGTCAGGGCGATGTAGCGTTCGTCCGGGCTCCACCAATAGCCGGTGTCGCGGTCCATCTCTTCCTGGGCGATGAACTCGGCCGTGGCCCAGGTGATCAGGCCGGCGCCGTCCTCGGTGATCGGCATCTCCTTGCCCGTGGCCAGATCATAGATCACCAGGTTCTGGTCGCGGACCCAGGAGACGTAATTGCCCTTGGGCGAGACCTTGGCGTCGATCTCGTCGGCGGCGGTCTCGGTCAGGCGGCGCACCTTGCCGTCGGCGCGGCTGGCCAGGAAGATGTCGCCTTCCAGCGGCGCCAGGATGTAGCGGCCCTGCTTGTCCCAGGAATAGTCCACCACGCCCCGGGCGCTGATGCGCATCCGCTCGCGCCGGGCCTTCTCGGCCTCGGACAGTTCGCCGGCGTCAGGCACCAGGGCGCGGGCGTCGATCAGCTTATAGGCCTCGCCCTCGCCGGTCGGGGCGGCCCACAGGTCCTGAACGTCCACATTGTCTTCGCGCGAGCGCAGAAAGGCGACCAGTTGGCCGTCCGGCGACAGGCTGACCCCCTTGGCCACCGGGCCGTTCAGGCTGGGGCTGGAGAAGACGCGCTCGGGCGTCAGGATGTTGGAGGGCGACTCCTGAGGGGTGGTTTGGGCGAACGCCGAACCGGCCGAGAGGAGGATGGTCGAAGCAAGGAGAACTGTGCGCATGGTCGGTGACGCTAGCGGCCCTTCTGCAAGCCGTCACGAGGAAAAGTCGCCGGTCGGACGATGGCTTTTTCTTCCCTGCGAGCGGGTCTCAGATTAGAGAGACGCACGATGACAGACGCAGCCCTCTCCCCCGCTCCTGTGCCCGCTCCTGTGAAAGCCAGCCCGTTCAACGAACTGGAGGTTCTGTGGGTCCGCCACTGGACCGACAGCCTGTTCAGTTTCGTGGTGAAACGGCCCGAGGATTTCCGCTTCCGCTCGGGCGAATTCGTGATGATCGGCCTGCCGGGCGAAGATGGCGGCAAGCCGGTGTTGCGCGCCTATTCCATCGCCAGCCCCTGCTGGGCCGAGGAACTGGAGTTTTTCTCGATCAAGGTCGCCGACGGCCCCCTGACCTCGCGGCTGCAAAAGATCGTGGCCGGCGACACGGTGCTGATGGGCAAGAAGCCGACCGGCACCCTGGTGCTGGACGCCCTGACCGGCGGCGAGCGGCTGTTCCTGATCGGCACGGGCACGGGCCTGGCCCCCTGGCTGAGCGTGGCGCGCGATCCCGAGACCTATTCCCGCTTCGGCCATGTCTATGTGATCCACACGGTGCGCGGCGTCGCCGACCTGGCTTACCGCGACTTCTTCACCCGCGAGATCCACGACGATCCGCTGATCGGGGACGAGGCCAAGGCGCAGCTGACCTATTATCCGACGGTCACGCGCGAGGCGTTCGAGACCCCCGGCCGGATCACCGACCGGATCAAGTCGGGCGATTTCTTCCGCGACCTGGGCCTGCCCGAGGGCTTCGCCCCCTCCCGCGACCGCGCCATGCTGTGCGGCTCCATGGCCATGATCAAGGAAGCCGGCGAACTGCTGGAGACCTATGGGCTGAAGGAAGGCTCCAACGCCGAGCCCGCCGACTATGTGCTGGAACGCGCCTTCGTCGGCTGACGACTTGAATAATCCGCTCATCCCGGCGAAAGCCGGGACCTAGTTCTTTGGGCGATCCGTCTCTCGCGACGATCCGCGCCCTTGATCCCAGACACCAGTGTGGCGAAAGCACTGGGTCCCGGCTTTCGCCGGGATGAGCGGAAAGTTTTGATGCACCAGCCTGCCCCCGTCGCTGTTCCCGTCGCCGTCGACGCCCGCGTCGATCCCGCCGAATGCCAGTCGATGGCCGAGGTCCGCCAGGGCGTCGACGCCCTGGACCGCGCCCTGGTCGCCCTGCTGGCCGAACGTCAGCGCTATATGGAGGCGGCCGCCCGCATCAAGCCCGACCGCGACGCCGTCTTCGACCAGGCCCGCATCGACGACGTGGTGGCCAAGGTCCTGACCGCCGCAGAAGCGCATCACCTGGCGCCCGAGATCGCCGAGCCGGTCTGGCGCCTGCTGATCGACCGGTGCATCGCCCACGAGTTCGCGACCTACGACCGGACTCGAAGCTAGCCCAGAGCCGAGTGGCGAATTTCTACGACAATCACCCGATCACCAACCACCCGGTATCGGATGATGTAGGGCGGGATCAGCGTCAGTTCCCGATAGCCGCCTTCGGCTAGACGCCCGCGATTTGAGAATTGCTCTAGGGATTCGGCAGCTGAGATCAGGCGGTTGGACAGGCGACGGGCCGCACTGGGATTGAACTCCGCGACATAGTTGCGGATCGCGATCACATCGAGCGCCGCACGGCGCGTCCAGATTACTTCAGCCAAGACTTAGGCGGAGGGCCTTCCTCGGGCGTGCCCCAGGTCCGGACCCAATCCATGATTTCCGCGTTTGGAATCAGCCGACCGGCCGCAATATCAGCCTCAGCCTCAGCCAGACGCGCGGCGTCATCCGCTTCGTCTCGGTGATCGAAGATGGATTGTTCCGGCTGGGCCATGGGGTCAAGCTAACACCAAACCGCTCACCGGTCTAACCTCGCAACCCCCGCAACATCAGCTCGTGCCGATAGGCGGCGACGTCGGCCAGAGCCGCCTCAAGCGCGTCACGGACCCGCTCGAGCGCCGGCGCCGCCAGGGCCTGTTCCGCGGCTTCCGCCTCGGCGCAGGTCGCGGCCAGCTCGCCGGCCCCGATGCCCGCCGCCGCGCCCCGGATGGTGTGGACCCCGTCACGCCAGCCCTCGACCTTGGGGTTCAGCAGGGCGGACCAGAGGGCGGCCTGTTCGACGAACAGGCCCAGCACCTCTTCCGAAATCGCCGCGTCGCCGCCGGTCATGCCTTCCAGCACGCTGAAGTCGACGGCGCCGGTCAGGTCACGACGCGCCATCAGGCGGCTTCTTCCTCGCCCTTGGCCAGGCGCGAGTTCTTGGACGACCACAGCAGATAGATGGCCACGCCGGCGACGTTCCAGATCAGGAACCATTCCTGGGTCTTCTGGGGCAGGCTGAAGAGTAGATACAGGCAACCCGCGATGCCGAGCGGACCGACGATCCAGGCCAGCGGGGCCTTAAACACCCGCGTACGCACCGCGTCGCGGACCCTCAGGACCAGCAGGCTCGCGCAGACGGCGGTGAAGGCCGCCAGCGTCCCCGCATTGGCCAGGGCCGCGATCTCGTCCAGCGGCAGAAGGCCGGCCAGGATGCTGACGATCACGGCCGTGAACAGGGTGACCACCACCGGCACCCCGCGCTGCGACACCCGGCCCAGACGGCGGGGCAGCAGTCCGTCGCGCGCCATGACGTAGAAGATGCGGGTCTGGCCATAGAAAAAGGCCAGGATCACCGTCGGCACGCCTACGATGACGGCCGCGGCCACGATCTGGGCCGCCAGGGGCTGGTTCAGGATGCGCAGGATCAGGGCCAGGGGCTCGCCACTGTCGGCGAACTGGCCAAACGGCATGGAACCGACCGCCAGGGCCGCCACCAGCATGTACAATATGGTGCAGATGATCATTGAGCCCAGGATGCCGATGGTCAGGTCGCGCGCCGGATTGCGCGTTTCCTCCGCCGCGGTCGCCACGGCGTCGAAGCCGTAGAAGGCGAAGAAGACGATGGCCGCCCCCGCCATGACCCCGACCTCCGCCCCCGCCGGGCCGTTCTTGTTGAAGCCGTAGGGCATCAGCGGCTCGAAATTGGCCGGGTCGAACGCGGGCGCGACCACGGCGATGAAGACCAGCAGGGCGCTGCACTTGATCACCACCAGCACGGCGTTGACCGTTGCGCTTTCCTTTGTGCCCAGCAGCAGAAGGCCGGTCACGGCCAGGATGATGGCGATAGCCGGGACATTGATGATCCCGTCCGCATGAGGCCCCGCCGCCAGGGCCTGGGGAATGATGATGTCGAGCGTTCGCAGGAAACCGACCGCATATTCGGACCAGCCGACGGCCACGGCGCTGACCACCAGCGAATATTCCAGGATCAGACTCCAGCCGATGATCCAAGCGATCGCCTCGCCGAGCGCCGCATAGCTATAGGTATAGGCCCCGCCTGAGGCCGGCATCATGGTCGCCAGTTCGGCATAGGCCAGGGCGACGCAGGCGCAGATCACGCCCACGATGGCGAAGGCCACGATGATCCCCGGTCCCGCCTTTTCCACCCCTACGCCCGTCAGCGTATAGATGCCCGTACCCACGATGGCCCCGATGCCCAGCAGCATCAGATGCGGCCAGCCCAGGGTCTTCTTCAACGCCGGCCCGTCGTGCGGCGCCGTCATGACGTCGATCGAACGACGCCGGTTCCAGAAGGCCATGATGCTCACTCCCCACGCCGCCCCACGCGACCGATTCCACCGCGACCATGCCCGTCAAAGAAAGTTTGCGAAAGCGCTTGCCAACCCCCCGTCGGCTGGGTAGTAGGAGCGCCCTTCGGCAAGGCAGTCGCCTCCGCCGCAGACAAGACGACCGGTCGGGTGATTAGCTCAGTTGGTAGAGCAGCTGACTCTTAATCAGCGGGTCGTAGGTTCGAACCCTACATCACCCACCATCGTCTTTTTGATTTCATTGAAAATTTGATCGGCACCCCTCCCGCCCCGTTTCTCTGCTAGAGAAAAACGGTCTATTTTGCGGCCGTGGGTAGCCTCCCGCGCGGGCCCCTCCCGAGACAGCGTCCATAGATAAAACATATATCCGCGCCTTCTAACGATCTCCAGTAGCGACATCGGGCCTGAAACCGCAGGGCGGATCAACAAACCGCGCACCCTTAGTGCGAATGCGTCTCAACGTCCTTGATTGAGGCATTGCCTTTGCTATGACACGGGGATGACATCCATCCTCATCGCTCTATTCGGGTTCGCCGTCGGCGTCGGCGCCGTGACCTTACTGTACCTGAGATGGCGCGGCGATCTTCAGAACTCTGGCTGGGTGGCCGTGGGTTGGACGGCCGCAGCTGCATCCATCGGCCTGTGGGCGATTGCGTTTGAGCCGGATGTAGGCGCGGCGTTCGCCGTCCTGGCCATGACGGTCGCTGCTCTGGGCCTGGTCGGTCGAGGCGTCGATTTACCCGCTCTGGGGCGGTTTCCCAGTGTACGGCGCATTCCCAACCCTGAACCCGGCGGGAAGCCCTCCTGGTCCGGCGTCGCCGCGCGTACGCTCGCGGTCGTTGCGGCCGCCCCCGCCGTGAGCATGAGCCTGGGCCTGCTGGTCTGGGTCGTGACGCCGGTGCATGAATCCACCCGATTCGTCCTGGCCGTGTTCAGCTTCCTTCTCGCCTTCGCCGCCCTTCTGGTCTGGGGCCTGAGCGCGGTGCGGCCCTGGCGCGCACTGGGCCTGATCACGTTGCTCGGCGCAGCGGTCGCGGTTCCCGTCGCGGCGGCGCTTTAGGATGGCCCGCTCGATCTGGCCTAAGTCGCCCCCAGGCTTCGTCCGGCGCCTGCTGGAGGGCCACAAGGTCCTGGGCCTGGCCCTCGGCGGCATCCTGTATCTGATCTGCCTTACCGGCTGGATCGGCGTCTATTACGTCGAGGTCGAACGTTGGGAGCGCCCCAATCTGCCCGAGTTCAGCGCCGTCTCGCCCGAGGCCGCCGCCCTGGCGATTTCGGACAGCCGCCGCGCCATGCTGGCCGACACGCTCCGGGGTCCGCTGGACACCGATCTGTTCATCGGCATGCCGACGGAGGCCATGCCGCGCATGATCGGCGGCTGGGGCCACGAGGCCCGGGCCTATGACGCCGCAGGCGCCTATGCCGGCGACGCCCGTCATGACCTGACCCATTTCCTGACCGAGCTTCACTATTATCTGCATCTGCCGGAGACCTTCGGCATGATCGTCGTCTGCCTGTTCGGCGTGGGCATGATGGCGCTGCTGATCGGCGGCGCCCTGGCGCATCCCCGGATGTTCCGCGACGCCTTCTCGCTTCGGCCGCGCAAGGAGGGCCAGCTGGCGCGGGTCGATGTTCATAACCGTCTGGGGACCTGGACCCTGCCCTTCGCCCTGGCGATCACCCTGACCGGGACGATGATCGGTCTGGCGCAACTGATGGCTCTGGCGCTTGGAACCTTCGCCTACGACGGCAACGTACTGAAGCCCTATGAGCCGATCTTCGGCGCCCAGTCCGAAATCGAGGCCGCGACCGGAGGGCGGGTCCTTCAGGGGGATCCCGCCATCCTGAAGGCGATTCAGCAGATCCGCACGGCCCAGCCGGAGCAGCCGATCAGTTTCATCGCCATTCACATGGTCGGCACGCCGCAAGAATCGATCGAGATCACCACCAAGCCGCCCCATCGGCTGGTCTATGGCGAAACCTGGCGGTTTGACGCCGACGGCAATCTGGTCGGCAGCCACAATATGTCGGACGGTCCCGCCGGCCGTCAGGTGGCCGCCAGCGTCTACAGCTTGCATTTCGGCGATTTCGGCGGGCAGCCCGTGAAGTTCATCTATGCGCTCCTCGGCCTCGCGCTGACGGTGATGATCGCCGCCGGCATGGACATCTGGCTAGTGAAGTCGGCGAGCAAGGGGCGTCCGCGCCCCGCGCTTCACCGGCTCTGGATCGTGCTGGTCTACGGCGCGCCGGCGGCCATCGCCCTAACCTTCGCGGCCGCCATGCCGACCGGCCTCAACCCCGTCGTCCTGTTCTGGAGCCAGATGGTCATTCTCGGCGTCGGATCTCTGGCCAGCATGCGCTTGACTGACGCACCGGCGGCCGAGACGTCGCGGTGGATGCGGTTCGTGCTCGGCGTTTCCGTCCTGGCCATGCCGGCGAGCCACCTGCTGGTGCATGGGTCCATGACCCAGGCGGCCCTCCAGATCAGCCTTCCACTGGCCCTGATCGGCCTGCTCCTGGCGACGACAGCCTTTCCGCGCCGGGCGGCGGCCAAGGCCCGCCAAACTGTCCCGGCCGAGTAGCGCTCTTCAAGCCACAGTCGCCGCTTTTCCCCCGCGCCCTCGGAAGACGCCTTGACCTGGCGAAGTTCATAATGCGATGCAGTCTCAATTACGAACTTCCTGCTCTCTTCAGAGGCCGCCCCCATGCTTCGCTCCGTCCTGCTCGCTTCGGCTTCGATTTCGCTTCTCGGCCTGGCCGCCGGTCCCGCCCTGGCTCAAACGGCGACGACGGACGAGGTCGGCGAAATCGTCGTCATGGGCAAGCGTGTGATCCGCGAGTCGGCCGGCGCGACAGGCCTGGATCTGTCGCTGCGGGAAACGCCGCAGTCGGTGACCGTTATCGGCGCAGCCCAGATCAAACAGTTCAACTTGACCGACGTGAACCAGCTTCTGGCGACCTTGCCCGGCGTCAACGTCGAGGCGGTCGAGACGGACCGAACCTATTACACCTCCCGCGGCTTCGACATCGTGAACTTCCAGGTGGACGGCGTAGGCCAGCCGCTGGACTGGGGCCTGCAGGCCGGCGCGCTGGACGTCGCTCAATATGAACGGGTCGAGGCCGTGCGCGGCGCCAACGGACTGATGACCGGCACCGGCAATCCCTCGGCCACGATCAACTATATCCGCAAGCGTCCGACCGAAGACTTCCAGGCCTCCGCCTCCGCCGGATACGGCACCTGGGACGAGACGCGCCTGACGGCCGACGTCTCCGGCCCGCTCAATGACTCCGGGACGGTGCGCGGCCGCGTGGTCTACGCCAACACCGACAGCGACTCGTACCTCAACTACTATGGGGTCAACCGGAACCTCTACTACGGCATCCTCACCTGGGACGTGACGCCCAAGCTGAACGCCACGGCGGGCTTCTCGCGTCAGGACAATCTGGCGACCGGCGTGAACTGGGGCGCCCTGCCGCTGGTCTATTCGGACGGGACGCAGATCAATTATGATTCGTCGGAAACCACGGGCGCGCCCTGGACCTACTGGGACACCCACCACGACATCGGTTTCGGTGAACTGTCCTATGCGTTCGACAACGGCTGGACGATCAAGGGCGTCTACACTCATCGCGAATCCGAGGAAGACGCCAAACTGCTGTACGCCTACGGCAACCCCGATCCGGTGACGGGTCTGGGCGTCGGCGGCATGAGCGGCAAGTATCCGTCAGAGCTCGAGCAGAACATGTTCGACGTGATCGCCAACGGCGATTTCGGTCTGTTTGGACGGCGCCACCAGGTGGTGCTGGGCTTCAATACCTCGACGAACGACAGCAAGAAGTGGGAGGCCTTCGCCGACTATTTCGACTATCCAGCCTATCAGGGCAGCCACGTCGTCGCGCCGACGGAACCGACCTATCCGGAGGGTTATCTGGCCGAAGACGTGGAAGACCGGCTGACCCGCGCCTATGGCGCCGTCCATCTGAACCTGACCGACAGCCTGACCGCCGTGCTCGGCTTCAACGCCATCGAGGTGAAGACCACCGGCTATTCCTACGGCGTGTCTCAGGCGCGAGATGAGAACAAGGTCAGCCCCTATGTCGGCGTGGTCTATGACCTGAACGCCAATATCTCGCTCTACGCCAGCTATTCGGACCTGTTCACGCCCCAGTCCGAAAGCGACATCAATCGTAACCGGCTAGACGCCGCCGAAGGCCGCAGCTACGAGGCCGGGGTTAAGAGCGAATGGCTCGATGGCCGTCTGTACGCCACGGCGTCCATCTTCAAGTCGGAGCAGGACGGGCTGGCGGAATACAAGGGCTACATTGAGGGCACCTTCGACAGCTACTACGTCGGCGTCGACACCGTCGCTCAGGGCTATGAGTTCGAGGTGGCCGGCCGGATCACGCCGCAGTGGACCGTGGGCGGCGGTTTCACCGACCTGTCCATCGAGGATGGAGCAGGCGCAGACACCCGTCTTTATATTCCGCGCCAGTCGCTGAAGCTGAACACTACCTACACCCTGCCCCAGTACAACAACCTGACCCTGGGCGGCTCCGTTCGGTGGCAGAGCGAGATCTCCACGACCGACCTGGGCACGACGGTCACCCAGGACGCCTATGCCGTGGTCGATCTGCTCGCCGCTGTCGATCTGACCGACCATGTCCGCGCGACGGTCAACGCCAAGAACCTGTTCGACGAAGCCTATTACGGCAGTCTGATGTGGACCCAGGCCTTCTACGCCCCGCCCCGTAGCGTGATGGTCACCCTGGATTATCGCTTCTGAGGTCAAGCATCGCCGTATCCACGTGTGAAATGGTCGATCAGGCCTGAAGGGCCCAGCACCCAGAGATCATATTGTCCCTGGTCCCGCGCCAGGGGCCATACGCCCTTCAGGCTTTCGCCTGGCCCGACGGTGTAGCGGCGAGGAATTCGGTCCAGGTGAAGCCGATCATAGACATGGAACACGGCCGCAAGCTCGCCCTGGACGGAGAATGTCAGCGTGGCCTCGCTCTTGTCTGCATTCAGGTCGCAGGTCGTTTGCAGCCGATATCGGGTCGGACGGGTCGGCCTTTCGCCTGGTTCCTGACGCGGCCGGCTGTGATCGGCAGGGAGGACGGGCGTGGGCTGGTGCGGGATGGCTGCGGCCCGCGTTCGGGCGTCCGTCGTGTCCGGCAACAGCCGGGTGAAATCGGTGTCGTTGGGCGTCGCGAAATCGAAGGCGGTGGTCAGGTCGCTGCACACCGCGCGTCGCCATGGCGATATGTTGGGCTCCATCACGCCGAAGCGGCGCTCCAGAAAACGGATGACAGAGGTGTGGTCCGCCACTTCCGAATGGACCCAGCCGCCGCGCGACCACGGTGACAGGACATACAGGGGCACGCGCGGCCCCAGACCATAAGGCCGCCCCCGGAACTCCGCCGTGTCGCCGTCGGCGCCCAGCGCGGGAAGGCGATGGTACTCGCCGGCCGTCGAGACCGTTGAGGCGCCGGCGAAGCCCCCTGGCGCCTCCGGATCAGGCGAAGGCGGCGCGGGCGGCGGCACATGATCGAAGAAGCCGTCATTCTCGTCGAAATTGATGAACAGCACCGTCCGCGCCCAAACCGCGGGATCGGCGGTCAGGGCGTCGATGACCCGCGCGATATAGTCCGCGCCCTGGGCGGGGCTGGACGGGCCGGGATGCTCGGACCCCTCGGCCGTCCCGATGATCCATGACACCTGAGGCAGGCGACCGCTCAGCACATCGGCCTTCAGCTGGTCCAGGTCCCGCGTGGTCAGGGCGCGCTCCTTCAGCGCCGGATCCGAGCCGGGCTCGTCGCGCCAGGCCCGCCGGTAGGCCATGAAGTTCTGGACGGGATTGTCGCCGAAATTGTCGGCGAGGTCCTGGTAGTGGCGCCAGTCGATTCCCGCCGCCTGAAGCCGCTCGGCGTAGGTGGTCCAGTTGTAGCGCGGCTGATCGTCGTCGGGCTTGTTCAGGTCGTCATCGACATTGTCGATCACCGGACCGCCGGCCAGACCCTGGGGGTCATTGGTTCCGCTGAACAGGAACAGACGGTTGGTGTTGGTGCCGGTCTGGACCGAGCAGTGATAGGCGTCGCAGAGGGTGAAGGCCTCGGCCATCGCGTATTGGAAGGGTATGTCCTGGCGCGTGTAATAGCCCATGGCGCGCTGGGTTTTGGCCTCGGGCCAATTGGCCATCCGTCCCTGGTCCCAAGCGGCCTGAGCGTCGGGCCAATGGTGCGGCGTGCCCTGCATCCGCATCAGGTCGAAGTTTGAGGCGGTGGACAGGTGAAAGGGACTGACGAAGGCAGGCGGCTGAGCCGTGCGGTCGGCCTGGGCCCAGACGTCACGCGGGGCGCCGTCAGAGCCGTGCGCCACCGGAATGGGATGGGGATCGCCGAATCCCCGCACCCCCGCCATCGCTCCGAAGTAGTGATCGAAACTGCGGTTCTCCTGCATCAGGATCACCACATGCTCCACATCCTCGATCGTGCCCTTGCGGACATCGGCCGAAATGGAAAGGGCCCGCGCCAGAGACGCCGGAAGGCCGGCCGCCAGGGCCGCGCCCAAACCGCCCGTCAGAAGAGATCGCCGATCAACAGACATGATGTTTCCAAAACGGGGGCCCGCGCCGATCTTATGACCGGCGCGGGCGACAGGCTTAGGACGATGAGGCGAGCCGCCTCAGCGACGCCAGGTCAGGCCCAGACCCAGCATCCGCGGCGCGGTCTGGTAGCCGATGGTGTAGCGTTCCGACTTGCCGCGCGTGGCCCAGTAGCCGGCCTCGCCCGTCAGGTTCTCGCCATAGAGGCTGAGCACCAGTTGGTCGGTCAGTTGCAGGCGTGCGCCGAAATCGAGCGTCGCCTGGGGCTGAATATATTCGTCCAGGGCATTGGCGCGCAGGGTCGCGATATAACGACCCCGGTAGCTGTAGCCCAGGTCGGCGTCGAACCGGTCGCGCTTGTAACCGATGCCGATATTGCCCAGCACTTCGGGCGCATTGGGCAGGCCGACTTCGACGCTGTCGCGCCAGGCGATGCCCGGATCGGCCTTGCTCGGCTGGTAGGTGTAGTTGGCCCAGGCCGAGAAGCCGGCGATCAGATCGCGGCGGCCGGCCAGTTCGACACCCCAGATGCTGGCGTCCTTGCCGTTGGCAGAAGTGGTGATCGGCACGCCGTCTTCGCCCACGATGACCTGAGATCCGGCCGACTGATAGATGAAGTTGTCGATCTCCTTGCGGAACAGGCCCGCCGAGAAGAAGCCCTGGTCGCCGGAATATTGAACACCCAGATCGAAGTTCAGGGCTTCGGCCGGCTTCAGGTCGGGATTGCCCTGTGAGATCGAGACGATCCGCGTCCCGTTGGATTCGACATTGATCCCCTTGGAGATGTCGGTGAAGTTCGGTCGGGCGAACGAGGTCCAGACGGCGGCGCGAACGGTCCACGCATCATTGGGGCGCCAATCGACATGCAGGCTGGGCAGGAACTCGGTGTAGCTGGCCTCGGTGGTGCCGGTCGCGCCGCCGAACTCACGCTTGACGGCGCCTGTGACCGCGTCCTCGGTCGTCACCAGCGCCTCGTTGTGAACATCCGTCCGCTCGACCCGAGCGCCGGCAGTGGCCGACCAGGCGCCCCGCTCCACCACCGCCATGGCGTAACCGCTATAGCTGGTCTCGTGGCCGGTGGCGTCGTTCAGGTTCCAGGGATACTCCTCGTCGGTGACGCGCGGCGCGGCCTGCAACAGGGCCAGCACCCGGTTCATCTCCAGGATCGTGCCGAAACGGGTCCGATCCCGATAATGATCGTCGTCGAAATGGTCGATCGAGCCCGCGATCAGGTCGCTGTTGCTAGATAGGGACGAGCCGCTGGCCAGGCCGGGAATGTCGTGCGTGCCGCTATCGACGTCCTGCTGCTGGTCATAGTCCCGCTGAGACCGACGGAAGCGGAACCCGCCCTTGACCGTCTTGATCAGACCCTCGCCCTCGGGCGACCAGGTCAGATTGGTCGAGGCGAAGGCCTGGGAGTCTTCAGAAATACGACGGTACAGTTCGGCATAATCGAACTTCAGGTTCGCCGGGTTCAGCATGGCCGAAGATTGGGCTTCGCTCATAACCCAGGTCGGATGCTTGCTGTCCGACGTATCAAAGCTGATCGGGGTATTGAAGATCGGCAGACTGTCGTCCGTGACGTATTCCGTATACCACTGGTTGGGCGTCTCAGTACGGCCGTAGGTATAGGCGATGTCGTAATCGAGTTCGAAAGCGCTGCGGACGTGGCGGCCGCCGAAATCGATCATGGCCAGCCGGTTGTCTTCCTGCTTCACCTCGGCCCCCATCAGGGACGAGAAGCCTTCTATCTCTCCAGCAGAGTTCAGCTTGGTCTTGACGTCGACATAGTCGTGCAGCTGGTCATTCTTCCACTGTGAATAGAGGCCGCGCAGATGCAGATCATCGTCTGCCGAGGGGCGGTATTCCAGAGTGAAGTTGCCGCCGGTGCGATCAATGTCGTTCACGAACCGGTCCAGGCCGTGAGAAACCAGGCGCAGCTCGGTGCTTTCAGGCAGGACGACGTTGCTTTCAGGCAGTTCACCGGCCGGACGCCAGCTGGTGTTGTAGCTGATGTTCTCGTTGCGCTCGCCGGTGATGGTCCGCTCAGTGTGGAAGATCACGCCGTAAAGACCCAGGGTCTTTTCCGGGTTCAAATAGGTCGAGAAGGCCCCGGTCAGGTCGATCGCCGTCTTGTCGGCGATGTTTTCACGACTGGCGCGGACCGACAGCGTGGCCAATTGCTCGTTGAAGTCGAAGGGGCTGGGCAGACGGAAGTCGATGGTGCCGCCGACGGCGTCGCCGTCCAGGTCCGGCGTCACGCTCTTTACGACCCGAACATTGTCCAGGCCGTCCGGCGGCAACAGATCCAAAGCGACGGCGCGGTTGTCGCGACCGGAGGTCGCCAGACGCACCCCGTTCATGGTGTAGACGTTCAAGGCGCCGTCCAGGCCGCGAATGGTCACGAAACGCGCGTCGCCCGTGCCCCGGTCGTTGACGGTGCTGACGCCCGGCAGCCGCTTCAGCGCCGCCGCCACGCTGGTGGAGGGAATGGTCAACAGTTCATCGGCCGAAATCACCTCCGACACGATGTCCGCCTGGCGTTGCTCCGCCTCGGCGCGACGGGTGGCGTTGCGCGCGCCCGTGACGATGATTTCGGCGAGACCAACGGGTTCGACCTGCGTCTGACCCGGCTCGGTTTGCGCCCAGGCTGAGGCGGGCAGGACTGCCGCGAGCGCGACCCCGCACAACAGGGCGCGCGCACCGAAGCGCGTGTTTGATAGAACCATAATGACATCCCCTGAATTGGACGGCGCCAAGCCGTCTTGGGGAGCGATCTAGGCGGCCCCTGTGACATGGATGTGAACTATTGTGGTATTTTGTGTTTTCGTGTGGATTTATGTGAGAATGAATGTCACATACCACAGGCAAGGACAGCTAGGGGGACGCGTTGAATCAAACGGCTAGGCTAGACGCCATTCTTTCGGCCCTGTCGGATCAGGGATCTTGCACGATCACGGACCTCGCCACGACCTTCTCCGTCTCGGAAGAAACCGTGCGTCGCGACATTCGGCGCCTGGAACAGGATGGGGCGGTGCGAAAGGTGCACGGCGGCGTCCGCCTGCGCGACCGGCGCGCCGAAGCGCCCTGGCGTCAGAGGCTCAACGTCAATGCGGAGATCAAAAAGCGCATTGCTGCTCGCGCGGCGGACCTCGTCGAGCCCGGCATGACCGTGTTGCTGGATTCAAGCACGACGGCTTTCTGGATGGCGCGCGAGATCGCATCGGTGCGCAACCTGACCGTCGTCACAAATAGTCTTGAAACCGCGTGCGAGGTGTCAGCGACGTCGGATGCGCGTCTGTTTCTGGCGGGCGGCGCCGTCAACACGACCTATCGTGCGGCCTTTGGCCCTGAGGCGGCGGCATACGCCAACCGGTTCGTGCCCGACCTCGCCGTCTTCTCCATCGTCGCCATAGACGCCACGCGGGGCTTTCTGGACCACGAGCCGGAAGAGGCTGAATTTGCGCGAGCGGTTCTGCCGAACGCCCGCAAGACGATCTGCCTCGCCGATGCCTCGAAGTTCGGAGCGTCCGGCCGGATCGTTGCAGCGGACTGGTCGCAGGTCGATCTGATCGTGACCGACTCCCCTGCCCCGTCCGATATCGAAACCGCCGCGCGGGAAAGCCTTACAGACGTCTTGATCGCGGGCTGAACCCGCGCGCCGGGCCAGGCTACAGCGCAATCGCCGGATAAGGATCTGGGCGCGCCGGCAGCCGCTTAGCCCGCCCCCGATCACAGGATCGGGGGCGGGCCGGCGTCGTCTTCGGATCAGTAGGAATAGGCCAGGCGGACGAGGAAGTTCCGACCGGGCTCCATATAGTCCTTCTGGTACGAGGGGCTCTCGCCCTTGGTCGTGTAGTAGCGATGGCCGTCCAGGATGTTCTGGACGTCGAAGTCCATCGTCAGACCCGGGCGGAAGTTGTAGCGCGAGTGGAAGTCCAGGCTCTTGTTCGGCTGGACCCATTTATCGACGGCGTTGTCGCGCAGGTCTTCGATATAGGCGCCCTGATACTGATAGGACAGGCGGGCTTCGAAGCCGTACTTCTGATAGGTCAGCGAGGCGTTGTAGATCAGGTCCGGCGCCTGGATGAACGAGATCGACCGGCCCTTGCGGTAGTCGATACCGGTCTCGGCCTCGCTGACCTGACTGGTCAGATTGGCCTCGACCCCGAAGCCGTCGAAGGGCGCGCCCATGCCCTCGAAGGACTTGATCAGGTTCAGTTCGACGCCCGTGATCTTGGCCGTCTCACCGTTCTTGGGTTGGCTGATGGTGATCGTGCCTTCCTTGGTGTCCGCATCGACCGCGCTGTTGTTGGTGAAGATGAAGTGGTCGATCTTCTTGTGGAAGACGCCGATCGACACCAGGCTGGAGCGGTCGGGATAATATTCCGCCGAGAAATCGAGGTTCAGGGCCTCGGCGGGCTTAAGGTCCGGATTGCCCCGGCTGATCGAGGTGATTTCACCCAGGGCCTCGCCCGGCCTCCGTTCTGCCCGGCCGACGCTGACTCCGCGCGAGATATTGCTGAACTCCGGCCGCGAGAAGCTGGTCCAGATCGCGCCGCGATAGACGAAGTTGTCCGAAGGACGATAGATCGCCGTCACGCTGGGCAGGACATTGGTGTACTGGCTGTCGGTGTCGCCGAAGCCGGTTTGGTTGCCGTCTTCGATCCAGTTGGTGTTGCTGACTTCGGTGTGCTCGACCCGCACCCCGGCGACCACGTCCAGGGCGTCGAACTGGAAGCTCGCCAGGCCGTAACCGGCGTAGATGGTCTCTTCGCCGCGCTTATCGCTCGAGTTCAGATCGGCGTAGGAATAGTTGACCGGATTTGCCTTCTGGGCGGCTTCGATGGCGGCCGTCACCTTGTCGCGGTTGAGGATGGCCCCGTAGTAATAGCGGCCGTTCAGAACGCTGGAGACCTCGCGGTCGATCAGGCCTGATTGACCCAGGCTCTTGCCTGCCAGGGGCGTGTTGGCGAAGGATCCGCCCCAGATCGGGGTGGCGTCGTATTCGCGCTCGGACCGCAGGATCTTCACCCCCGCCTTCAGATGACGGACGACGCCCTCCATGTCGTAAACCGCATCGAAGCGGAAGGCCGTGCGCGCGTCGGTCTGTTTGTCGCGGCTACGACCACCGCCGTCATAGGGCAGCAGATTGGGATCGCTCTGCGCATTCTCGGCGAAGGCCGGCAGTTGCGGCATCGGGAAGCGCGGATCGTAGGACGACCACAGCAGGCCGGTCTGGTTGAACGGAGCCGAACAGGCGTCGCAGTTGTAGCTGATCGAGAAGCTGTCGGGTCCGCCCTTCTCGCCCGCACTGTAGCTGAGGTCATAGTCCAGGGTCAGGCGGTTCAGACGGCTTTGGCCGCCGAGGTTGATGGTGCCCAGGGTCGAGGTCTGGTCCAGGGTCTGGAAGGTGCGGGCGAACTGGAAGGTCTCGGGCTTCCACACGCCGGACCGCCCGTACAACGACCAATAGGACGAGCTGCTCTTGCGGTCGGCGTCGGTGATCAGGCCATCGGCGTCGAAGTCTTTGATCTGGGCGGTGGTGTAGCTGTAGACGCGCCCCTTGGCGCCGTAGCCGACCACAGCGTTGTCGGGCTGGATCAGGCTCGTGTCTTCCACATTGACCTGCTGCAGCCGCTTGGTCTTGCGGCTGCGGAAGTCGGTGTAGTCGTTGGTGCCGGTCCGTTCCAGACGGCTGTACTGACCGCGCAGATAGAAGTCGTTCGTGTCGCCGCGATAGTCGAGCGAGAAGTTGCCCCCGAACCGCTCTTGCTCGATGCGGCGGTAGTCGAGGTCGATGCCGGGCAGGTACATCGAACGGTCGTCGATCTCCTCCGTGCTGTTTTTACGCCAGTGATAAGGCTCCCACTCGCCGTCGTTTTCGGTTTCTTCGTTCAGGCTGTTGCTCTTGCCATAGTTGAACGAGACGAAGGCGCCGAAGCGGCTGTCGGAAGACAGGCGGCTGGCGAAGTCCATTTGGATCTGGCCCGAACCGTCTTCTTCCCCCTGTTCCTGCGCACGGTCATTGATCCCGTAGCTGAGGAAGGCGCGCGCCACCGGCTTGGTGAAGTCGAAGGCCGTCGGGGTCTCGAAGTTGACCGAACCGCCGATGGCGTCCCCGTCCATGTCCGGCGTAAGGGTCTTGGAGACGGTGATGCTCTTCAGACCATTGGGCGGCAGGACCGTCATCGACATCTTGCGGCTGTCGGGATCGGTCAGGGCGACGCGGACGCCGTTGATCGAATAGGCGTTGAAGGTGCCGGCCAGACCCCGGACCGAGACATATTCGCCCTCGCCGGTCTCCTGGTTGACGACGACGTTGATGCCGGGCGCGCGGGCCAGGGCGTCGGCGACGTTGGCGTCGGGCAGTTTGCCGAGGTCGTCGGACGAGATCACGCTGGAGACCACGCCCGACTTGCGCTGCGCCTCGATGGCGTTGGCGGTGCTGAGGCGCTGACCGGTGACGACGACCTCGTCCAGCTCGGGCGCAGCCGGGGCCTGGACTGTCTGGGCGTGGGCGGACGAGGCCGCAAGAACGGCGGAGCCCGCCAGAAGCACCGCGCGCAGATTGGCGCCGGCGAAGACTTGATTATGAACGGCCCGCGCGCGGGCGATGACATGACGTGACATGACTGTCTCCATTGATACTGATGTGTTTCGGGTCGGCCGATCAGGGTCAGCGTCAGGCAGCCGCCAGCGACCAGCGGCGCGCGTGCGCGCCCTGTCGTGTCGATCACCTTGTTGGATCCCTCGGCCGATTATGTTCGGCTGTAACGACGTCGCGTCAGGCGACGTCGGTCATATTCTTGCTGGTCCGCCTATCCGGACCGGCGACGATTGAACCACTTACTCATTCAACAACCCCCCATTCGTTGAAATGAAAACTAGGTTTCCGCCCTGCGGGTGATCAGGTCGCAGAGAAGCTCGCGATAGGCCTCGAAGTCGGCGACCTCGACGCCCTGGGCCTTGCCCAGTTCGTCGTAGCGCCGCAGCCGAAGGGCGGCTTCGGCCGCCGGCAAGACCATGAATTCTTCCACCTCGGCCGGGCTCATCGGCCCACCCTGCAGGGCCAGGCTCTGAAGCGAGGCGGCGCTGAGACGATCGACATAGCCCGGCGCAGTCGTCGCCAGACACCGTTTGGCCGCAACGTGAAGCCGCACCGGCTCGGTCACCTCGGGCCCGAAGGCGCGCGACAGATAGCCGGCGCTGATATGTTCGTGGCGGGTGTCGATGCCGCGATCGGCGGCGTCCTCGCCGGCCTTCTGCATCATATGGCCGACATCGTGCAGCAGGGCCGCCGCGACCAGGGCCGGCGGCGCCCCGTCGACGCGCGCATGGTGCGCGGTCTGTACGGCATGCTCCATCTGGCTGACGTCCTCGCCGTAATGCAGCCCGCCCAACCGGGTGAACAGCTCCAACAGTTCGGAGAAGAAGGCGTCGGCGTCCACAGGAGAAGTCATTGAAAGTCCGTCTTGAAACTGGGTCGAAATCGAGCTGGCGGCCAGGGCGTGCGTCATAGACGCATGCGCCCGATGGCCGGGTCGGTACGGCTTGAACGACCGGTCTCCACATGACCGGCCAGGCGTTGGATGAAGGTCGGATCATCGGCCAGTGTCACGGTCAGATCGTACCAATGATCGCTGCCGCGCAGATCCCAGGCCGTACGAACCGCAACGCCCGGCTTGAGCGCCAGCGGGCGACGCGCCTCGCCTTCGGACAGGGGATAGGCCGCGTCCATTTCTAAGGTCGCGAGGGGCGCCGCATCGGCCGCCCCGATCACGCCGACTGTCAGGAATCCCCTGGGATCGGTGGAGATGGTCACCTGGGGCTGAGGCCGACCAGCGTCGCCGGCGAACCGACGATAGAAGCCGTTCGGACCGTGAACCGTCAGATCATAGACGCCCGGCCGGCCGTCGTTCCAATGTCCTGCCGTATAGGTTTCCCCTGCGCCCAGGGTGAAGCGCCAGGGCCCGGCGCGGTCGGCGCCGTCGAACACCTGGAAGACCGCGCCGGTTCGGCCGGTGTTGACCAGATCGATCAAGACCGCCCCATCGACGACCCGAACCTCGGCGGCCAGCTCATAGGGCAAGGGGCGCGCGCCCCGCTGGGGTCCGTCCTGCACGGCCGGCGTCTGGCGCTCGGGAATGCGCAGGCTGGGCGCGGCCTTGGACTGGGCCACGCGCTGCATGTAGTCGGCCGTGGCCGGTAGAGACAGGGCCGCCCAGTCCTGGTTCGGACGCGCAAAGTCGAAGGCGGAGGTCAGGTCGCCGCAGACCGTCCGGCGCCAGTCGCTGATGTTCTCTTCCCTCACCCCGAACCGCTTCTCCAGGAACTGGAGCGTTGAGGTGTGGTCGAACACTTCCGAACAGACGAAGCCGCCGCGGCTCCAGGGTGACACCACGATGGCGGGCACCCGGATGCCCAGTCCCAGCGGATGAGCGCCGCGATGAGACGGGTCGGCGTCAGGGCCATAGATCTTGGCTTCGCCGGCGACGGAGACCGTGCTGTAGCCCTGGTCGAGCGTCAGGGGCGGCATGGGCGGCTGAACATGGTCGTAGAATCCGCCAGCCTCGTCATAGTTGACGATGAAGACCGTCTTGGAAAAGACCTCCGGATGATCGACCAGGGCCTCGATCAGCTTGGCGCAGACGTGTTCGCCCTTCGACGGCTCGGCCCGGGGATGTTCGGACAGATCCGCCGCCGTGACGATCCACGACACCTGGGGCAACCGCCCGCCGGCGATGTCGGCGCGGAAGGCCTCCACCAGTTGCTCGCCGTCGGAACGGGTGCGGTCCGGGCCGGTCTTGTCTTCCGACACCCAGGCGCGGCCGCGCTGATACAGGGGCGAATCCTTGGGACACGGCCGGAACGGCTTGAACACCGACAGGATGTTGTCGCCGAAATTGTCGTACTCCTGATAGACCTTCCAACTGACGCCCGCCGCCTGGAGCCGTTCGGCGTAGGTGGTCCATTCGTGCGAACCGCGGGCCATCGGCCTGTCCTCGGCCATGTCGGCGCTGGGGGTCTCGTCCTCGCCGTAGTTGCTCATCTCCGGATCGCCGCCGACCTTGCCGCCGCCGTTGCAGCCGGTCCAGAGGTGGAGCCGGTTCGGATAAGTCTGGGTCTGGGTCGAGCAGTGGTAGGCGTCACAGACGGTGAAGGCGCTGGCCAGAGCGTAGTAGAACGGCAGGTCCGAGGCCTTGTAATAGGCCATCCGCTTATGCAGCTCGCCTGAATGGCCCCACTGGTCGTACCGGCCGCCGTTGACGATGGTGATGGCGGCCTTGTGCCCCTGGTCCGATCCATCGACCGTATAGGCGTTGGTGGTGCGTGAATCCCCATGGAAGGGGATGACGAAGCCGTCGGGGTGCTGGTCGCTGGGTTGACGCCAGACACTGGCGCCGCCCGGCAATCTCTGCGGTCGCGGATCGCCGAAGCCGCGGACCCCGTTCAGAGCCCCGAGATAGTGATCGAAGGCGCGGTTCTCTTGCATGAAGATGACCACGTGCTCGACGTCCATGATGGTGCCGGTGGCGTTGTTGGCCGGAATGGCCATCGCCTTGCGCACCGTCGCCGGCAGAAAATTCAACGCTGCGCCGGCCGCTACGCCGCCCAGCGCGCCCCGCAGGAAAGACCGCCGATCATTTGACATGGATCAAATCCCCCTCTTCAATTTTGGTATAGACCAGTTGGAGGGCGACTTCGGCGAAATTTTCGTGAACCTTGAGCGGCGAATGGCTGAACCGTCAGGGTTCTGATTCGGTTCGCTTGACCCTTGGGGCCTGACTTCTCATTTTCCGATCAGGCGGGAATCGACCGTCGATCGAGCGATTCCATGACGCAGCCGGACAGTCTCCATTACCTTGGAGTGCGCGACGCCATCGCCGCGCGGATCGCGGGGGGAGAGTTGAAGCTCGGCGAACGCCTGCCGTCCGAACGTCAGTTGCAGGTCGGCGGCGGCGTAGCGCGCGGCACGATCCGCGAGGCTCTGTTCCAGTTGGAGGCCGAAGGGATCATCTATCGCAAGGACCGCAGCGGCTGGTACGTCTCTCCGCCACCGGTCGTCTATGATCCGACCCGCTGGGAAGGTTTCATGTCCTATGTCGAAGCGCAGGGCCGACACCCGGAGACGGAGACCCTGAGCAAGACCGAAATCGCCTGCACCCCGGTCCTGGCCCCCATCTTCGGCCGCCCGGTCGGCGCGCCGATGTATCGCATTCGCCGACGGCGTTCGGTCGACGGCCGCGCCGTGCTGGTCGAGACCATCATCGTCGACGCCGCCATGGCCCCCGACCTGCTCAGCCATCCGCTGGACGGCTCTCTGACCAGCGTCCTGAAGTCCACCTACAATATCGCCGTGGCCCGCAACCGGGTGGACATGCAGCCCTGCGCCCTGACGCGGGGCGAGGCCGAGGCGCTTCAGGTCAAGTCGGGACTACCCGGACTGAATGTGGTCCGCACCAGCTATGACGCCCAGGGCCGGGTGGTCGAGTTCGATCGCGAATACTGGCGCCATGACGCCCTGAAGATCAGCGTCGATATCAGGGTGCGGTAGAGGCTGATCTACGCGCCGCCTCGGCCTCCAGGGCGGGGATCAGGTCGGCGACGGTGTCGATGACCAGGTCGGCGCCGGCGGCGCGCAGGCTATCGGCGGCGACGCCCAGCAGGATCGCCCGCTCCGGGGCCTCCAGCGCAGCCAGGGCCTGGGCGGTCAGGCCGACCATATTGCCGGACGCCGCCACCCCGACGGTGAAACAGCCGGCGTTACGCCCTTCGGCGATCCCCACCGCCGCATCATCCACCTTGACGACACGCGACAGCGGCCAGACGCCCAGGTCGGCGCAGGCCTTATAGATCATCAATGGCGAAGGCCGCCCCTGCGGCGTCTCATGGGCGCAGACCACCAGGTCGGGTGCGTAACCCTGATCAGCCGCGCGCGGCAGGATCGCCTGCATCATCTCGCGAGTGTAGCCGGTGCAGGAGGCGACCTTCAGTTCCAGACCACGCAGATGCGCCACGGCGTCGGCGGCGCCGGGAATCAGATCCGCCGTCTCCTCGGCGAGACGGATCATCGGCGCCTGAAGTTCAGCCATCACCTGATCGACGGCCTGTCGGTCGGGAGCCGCGCCGTGAGCCGCCTGCCAGGCCTGGCTGACCCGCGGCTGTTCGAACAGGGCGCGGACGTGGTCGGCCTTGGCCCGGCCCATGTCGCGCCGCGCCTCTTCCTCCGTGACGGGAACGCCGAGGGCGGCGAAGGCCTCCATCAGCGCCAGCACGGGCGCCCGGCTGCCGAAATCGACCATGGTGCCGGCCCAGTCGAAAACGACCATGTCGAAGCTGTCGCGGATGGAGGTCATGGTTCAAAAGTCTCCTGAAACAGGTCTGCAATCACCTCTTCACCAAAGGCGAAGGCGGTGGAGGCGCCGTTGCCGGCGGTGATGAGGGCCAAACGGATACTGGGGTCAGGCGCCGCGATCAGATCGGCCTTGGCCCCGCGGGCGTAGGTTCCGGTCCAGCGCTGGAGAACCGCCGGCGCGGGCTGACCGGTGGCGGCGCGCCATTCGTCGAGGATCAGTTGATCGACCGCCTCGCTGGCGAACGGATCAGGGGTGTCGGCGTCGTGATGGCTGTCGCCCACGACCAGGGCGCCGTCGGCGTCCTGGACCGCGATCAGATGAACCCCGTCGGCCAGGGCCTGGCCCTGTTCGGCCTCCAGCCGCGCGCGTAGAGCGGTCGCCTCCGGCAGGTCGGCGTAACCGCCGTAGCGCACCAGCCCCAGGTCCGACATGAGGGGCGCAGGCAGGTCGAAGCCGGGCGAGGCCAGCCGCATCATCTGCAGTTTGCACCGCGCCAGACCGGCCTCGGCGAGCGCGCCGGGAAACAGGCTGACCAGATCGTCGCCGGGACAGACGACGGTCCGCTCGGCCTCGATCACGCCCCGACTGGTGACCACATGCGGCGGTTCGACGGCCTGAACAGCGGTCTGACGCAGGAAATCGACCCCAAACCGACCCGCCAGCCATGCGGCCAGACGCGGAACGGCGAGCCGCGAATCCACGCGCAGCTCGTGCGGGCTCCAAAGGGCCGCGACCGTTTGGGGTCCGATGATCTGGGGCGCCTGCGCACGCGCCTCCTCCGCCGTCATCAGCCGACACCCTTCGCCCATTTCGGTGGCCATAAAGGCCTCCAGCACGGCGACGGCCTCCGGTCGACGCACGGGCAGCCACAGGCCGCGCTGCAAGATCGGCACATCCGCCTCGCCCGCCACCTCGTCCCAGACGACACGGCTGCGATGAGCGCGGTTCCACACCCGGCCGCGCGGCTGACCTGTGACGGTGACGAACCCGAAATTGCGGATCGAGGCGCCGTTCGCCTGGGCGTCGCGGTCGATCACCACGACCGAAAGACCCCGCCGGGCCGCCGCCAGGGCGCAAGCCAGGCCGACGATTCCCGCCCCGACCACAGCAACCTCGTAACGTCCCTTCATCCCGCTATTCCCCGTCATTCAAGCGTCGCAGCAGTGGTCTAGACCACGCCTGTGCAACGGGATGATGTCAGATGATGAACCGGATGAGACTCTGGCTGGCCAAGGCCAACCCTGTCGTCTTTGTCCTATTCGCAGGCATGGCGGGCTTCTGCGCCTATTTTTCGATGTACGCCTTCCGCAAACCCTTTACGGCGGCGACCTTCGATGTGGTGGCGGGCTGGGACTTCGCCCTGGACTACAAGATCGCCTTGGTCATCGCCCAGGTCGCCGGCTACGCCCTGTCCAAACTGATCGGCGTCAAGGTCATCGCCGAGATGCCGGCCGAGCGCCGGGCCGTCGCCATCATGGTCTTGATCGGCATGTCCTGGCTCGCCCTGGTTCTGTTCGCCCTCGTTCCCGCGCCCTGGAACGTCGCGGCCCTGTTTCTGAACGGCCTGCCGCTGGGTCTGATCTGGGGCCTGGTGTTCGGCTTCATGGAGGGACGACGCACCAGCGAGGTTCTGGGCGCGATCCTGTGCGCCAGTTTCATCCTTTCATCCGGGGTCGTGAAGTCGGTCGGAAAGGCCTTGATGGTCGATTGGCAGGTCAGCGCCTTCTGGATGCCTGCCGCCGTCGGCGCCGTCTTCATGCCCCTGCTTGCCGTCTCGGTCCTGGCCCTCGCCGCCCTGCCCCCGCCCAGTCCGGCGGACGAAGCGGAGCGGGGCGCGCGCCGGCCGATGATGGCCAGGGAACGCGCCGCCTTTTTCGCGGCCCATTGGCCGGTGCTGCTACTTCTGGTCGCCGCCTATGTAATGCTGACGGCCTTCCGCGATCTGCGCGACAATTTCGCCGCTGAAATCTGGCAGGCCTTGGGTTACGGCGACGCGGCCTCGGTCTTCACCGCCAGCGAGGGACCGGTGGCGGCCCTGTCGCTGGTGGCGATGGGGGTGATGATCACGGTCAAGAACAACGGCCGCGCCCTACTGCTCATGCACGGGGTGATCTTGGCCGGTTTCACCCTGCTGGGCGCCTCCACTCTGGCCTTCCAGCAGGGACTGCTGTCGCCGATCAGTTGGATGATCGCCGGCGGCGCAGGTCTCTATCTCGCCTATACGCCGTTCAACGCCATGCTGTTCGACCGGATGATCGCCTATTCCGGCACCGTCGCGACCGCCGGCTTCCTGATCTATATGGCGGACGCCACCGGCTATATGGGCAGTGTCGCGCTGCTGCTTTTCAAGAATTTCGGCCCTGTAGACCTGCCTTGGCTGCCCTTCTTCGTGACTGCCGCATACGCCACCAGCTTGGCGGGCCTGCTATTGGTCGGAGGCGCAACAGTCCTGTTCCTGCGAGACCGTGGAGCCGGAAGCTCCGCTTCTTAAGAGACCATCCCTTCTGAAACGCGATGGCTCAGCCCTCGGCGGACGTCGTTTTGCGGGATAGCTGGGGCAGGACGATGAAGACCAAGCCGGCCGCGATGGTCAGGCACAAGGCCGGGAACAGCATCGGCAGGATGTCGCTGCCGGTGGCCTGTTTGATTGCGGGCACGACGGTCTGGGCGACGAAACCGCCGAGGTTGCCGATGGAGTTGATCGCGGCGATGCCGGCGGCTGCGCCCGCGCCCCGCAGGAAGGTCGGCGGCAGGCTCCAGAACACGGGCTGGGCGGCGAAGATGGCGGGGGCGGCGATGCACAGCAGGGCGAACTTGGCCACAGCCCCTGGAACCACGACGCTGAGCACCAGACAGGCGGCGCCCAGCAAGGCGGGCCCCGCGATATGCCAGGCGCTGTGGCCCACGCGGGCGGCGTGACGCGGCAGCCACCACAGGGCCAGGCCGACCAGGATCCAGGGAATGACGTTCAACATGCCGTTGACGGTGTTCGAGACCCCGAACCCCTTCACCACCGTCGGCAGCCAATAGCTGAGCCCATAGGCGGCCAGCGGGAAGCCGACGTACATCAGGGCCAGCAGCAGCACCCGGCGATCCAGCATGGCGCGCCAGGCTGCGGCGTGGCCGGTGTCAGGCGTGGCGTCCGCCTCATCCTGTAGCGTGCGTTCGATCCAGGCCTTCTGCTCGGCCGCCAGCCAGGGCGCCGACCCCGGTCCGTTCGGCAGACGCCAGAGCACATAGGGGGCCAGCAGCACGGCCGGGATCCCGGTGGCGATGAAGACCCATTGCCAGCCCGCCAGGCCGAACAGCCCGTCCATGTCCAGCAAAGCGCCGCCGATCAGGGCGCCGACCGCGTTGGCGACGGCGCTGGCGATCATAAAGGCGCCGATCATCCGCCCGCGGTGGGCCTGGGGGTACCACAGGGTCAGCACATAGAGGACGCCTGGGAAGAACCCGGCCTCGGCCGCGCCCAGCAGGAAACGCAGCACGTAGAACATCGCCGGACTGCTGGTGAAACCCAGGGCGACGGTGATCAGGCCCCAGGTGGCCATTATGCGGGTGAACCAGACCCGCGCGCCCACCTTGGCCAGCACCAGATTGGCCGGCGCTTCGAACAGGAAATAGCCGATGAAGAACAGGCCGGCGCCCAGACCATAAACCGCCTCGCTCATCCCCAGGGCGTCGGCCATCTGGAGCTTGGCGTAGGAGACGTTCTGCCGGTCGATATAGGCGATCAGATACATCAGACAGAACAGCGGCATCAGTCGCGCCGTGATCCGTCGCAACGTCGATTGGCCAATGGGCTGCGTCATCGATCTATCCCCCGTCGTCGCCTCCCGCTTTCTCGGCGCCTTGCGGTGCGGGCTTTGCGACGATCAAACCATGGCCTAGGGGTAATCGACACTTGTTGAGAACGCTATCAGAGATTTCACCATGGTTCTGAAACGGCTCTGCATCGCCCTGACCGCCGGTCTGGTCTGGATGTCTCTCTCGACGGGCGCCGGCGCCCAGATGATCGACGCCCCATCCCCACGCGTCCGCGAGTTGCTGGGCCGCATGACCCTGGACGAAAAGATCGGCCAGCTGAACCAGGTGCCCGGCGGGCGCCAGCGCGCCCTGAACTCGCGGCTGGACGCTGCGGCCTTGGAACGGGTGCGGCGGGGCGAGATCGGCTCCTTCCTGCACGTCGCCGGCGCGGCCCAGATCCGTGAACTGCAACGCATCGCGGTCGAGGAGTCCCGGCTGGGCGTGCCGCTTCTGTTCGGCATGGATGTGGTGCACGGCTACAAGACCCTGTTCCCCGTGCCCCTGGCCCTATCGGCGAGCTGGGATCCGGCTCTGGTTCAGCAGACGGCCCAGGTGGCGGCGGTCGAGGCGACGGCCGCCGGCCTGAACTGGACCTTCTCGCCCATGGTCGATATCGCGCGTGACGCCCGTTGGGGCCGGGTGGTCGAGGGGGCGGGCGAAGACCCGTACCTCGGCTCGGTCCTGGCGACGGCCCAGGTGCAGGGCTATCAGGGCGCGTCCCTGGCCGACCCGGCCTCGATCCTGGCCACCGCCAAACATTTCGTCGGCTATGGCGCGGCGGCGGGCGGTCGCGATTACGACAGCGCCGACATCTCCGACCGCACCCTGCATGAGGTCTATCTGCCGCCCTTCTACGCTTCGGCCCAGGCTGGCGCGGGATCGATGATGACCGCCTTCAACGACATCGCGGGCGTGCCCCTGACGGCCCATCCGGCCCTGGTGCGCGGCCTGCTGCGGGACCAGTGGAACTATGACGGCCTGATCGTCAGCGACTGGAACGCCATCCCCGAACTGCTCAACCACGCCGTCGCCGGCACGCCGCAGGAGGCCGGCGCCCTGGCCCTGCGGGGCGGGATCGACATGGACATGGCGGGCGGCCTGTATTCCGCCCAGTTGAAGGGCGCGATCGAGGCCGATCCGACCCTGCTTCCGCTGCTGGACCAGGCCGTCGTGGCGGTGCTGACGGCCAAGGAAAGACTGGGCCTGTTCGACGATCCCTATGGCCGCGCTGATCCGGCCCGCGAGGCCGAGGCCATGCTGACGCCGGCGCATCGCGATCTGGCGCGGGAGGCGGCCCGCCGGTCCATCGTCCTGCTGAAGAACGACGGCGACCTGCTGCCGCTTGCCGCCTCCGCCCGACGCATCGCCGTGATCGGCGCCCTGGCGGAGGACGCCAACTCCTCGCTCGGCAGTTGGCGCGCCCAGGGCAAGGTCGAGGATGTCCGTCCGCTGATCCCCGCCCTGCGCGAATCCCTGCCCCAGGCGACCATCACCTACGCCCAGGGCTATCGTTCAGAAGCCGCCCAGGCCATTGCCGTCACCGCCGCCGGCGAAGGAGCGCAGGCCGTGCACGAGATTTCCGACGCCCAGGCCCTGGCCGAGGCGGTCGAGGCGGCGAAGGCGTCGGACCTGGTCCTGCTGGTGGTCGGCGAGCATTTCGACCGATCCGGCGAGGCCCGCAGCTATACCGACATCGGACTCAGCGCCGCGCAGAACACGCTGGCCGCCGCCGTGCTCGACACCGGAAAACCGGTCGTCGTCCTTCTGATGAACGGTCGGCCGCTGGCCATCCCGGATCTGGCCCGCCGCGCCCCGGCCATCGTTGAGACCTGGTTCCTGGGCGTCGAATCCGGCCCGGCCATCGCCGACGTCCTGACCGGCCGCGTCTCGCCTGGAGGTCGCCTGCCCATAAGCTTCCCTCGCGCCAGCGGCGCGGCGCCCCTCACCTACGCCCACCTGCCGACCGGCCGACCGGCCGCCGAGGATCTGACGCGCGACACCGCCCGATATCGCGACCAGCCGATCACCCCCCTGTTCGCATTCGGCCACGGCCTCAGCTACGGCCGTTTCGAATACGGCGACCTGCAACTTAGCAAAACCGAGATCTCCGCCGACGGCGCGGTCGAGGTCAGCGTCGTCGTGCGCAACACCGCGTCCGTCGCCGCCGACGAAGTGATCCAGCTCTATGTCCGCGACCCGGTCGCCGTCGTTTCCCGACCGGTGCAGGAGCTGCGCGGCTTCCGCCGGGTCGCCTTCGCGCCGGGCGAAGCCAAACGCGTCCGCTTCACCCTGACCCCCGCCCAGGTCGCCTTCTGGGACGCCGACGGCTGGCGCATCCAGCCCGGCGCCATCCAGGTAATGATCGGCGCTTCCTCCGCAGATATCCGCGCGAGAGGCGAGTTCACCATCACATCCGAAGGCCGCAGCGACATCCCCGCTGCGGCCATCCAAACGCCATCGACGGAGGAGCCGGTCCGCTGAGAATCGACCCCGCTGCGGCTAGGCGCGCTGGGTCTCCGCCGACAGGATCACGGAACAGGCGGGGAAACTCGGGCGCCGCGACAAGCACCACCAGCCGACCTTCCGAACAGCCGGAAAATCCCGGGCGGCCAAGGCTGGTGTCATAGTCGAAGGCAGTACGCCCGCCCGGCCTCCGCGATCAACTCTCTGGTCGCCTCCGCTTCAGTCGAAAGCTTTGCTTTTGGGAGGAATATCAAGCCCATTGCCACGAGTCCGGTCGTTATCTACGCTTACACCTGAACGAAAGAAGAAATCTCGACATGAATAGATCCATCGGCGTGACCAGCGAGCGCCTTGGACGCATTGTCGAAGAAGCCGCAAGAGAAGTTTATATATTCAGTGAAAACGATTTCTATTTTCGACTTGTAAACAAGGGCGCGAGAGACAATCTGGGTTACACCGCAGAAGAACTCTCTCGCCTGACTCCCTGGGACCTAAAACCGAACATCAGTCAGGCCGACTTCCTTAAGCTTGTCAGACCGCTCAAATCTGGCGAGATAGACAGGCTCGACTTCGACACAACCCACAAGAGAAAAAACGGCACTGAATACGACGTATCCGTCAAGCTTCAGCTCTTTGACGATGGAGATGACGCGGTTTTCTATGCCGCCATTCAGGACACGACAGATTATCGTCGGGTCGAAGCCGAACTGAGAAGCACAGCGAACCGCTTGGATGTCATTCTAAGCAATACAACCATGGCTGTTTTCCTGATGGACGAACGGCAACATTGTGTGTTCATGAACACGGCGGCCGAAAAGCTGACGGGCTATGCGTTCCACGAAACGACCGGGCGCCCGCTCCATGATGTTATTCACCACACCTACCCCGACGGCTCGCCCTTCCCCCTCGCGGAATGCGCCATCGACCGCGCCTTTCCCGAGAAGGCCGGGACGCAAGGCGAAGAGATCTTCGTTCACAAGGACGGGTCCTTCTATCCCGTCGCCTTCACCGCCAGTCCGATTTACGACAACGGCGCCAAGGTCGTCGGAACCGTCATCGAAGCGCGCAATATAAGTGAGCAGAAGCGCAACGAGGAGGCGCGTCGGCTGCTGATGAACGAAGTCGATCACAGGGCGCGCAACGTCCTTTCGATCGTCCAGTCTCTCACCCGACTGACCCGCGCCGAAGATGTCGAAAGCTATAAGGAAATCCTCGCCGGGCGGATCGGCGCCCTCGCCCGCGCGCAGACCTCCCTGGCCAGTCGCCGTTGGGAAGGTGGACGGCTGGAGGATGTAATCAACGAAGAGCTGGAAGCGCTTTGCCCGAAGGACACCGTGGACACGCACGGCCCGGAGGTCAGGCTGTCGCCTGAGCAGGTTCAGCCCCTGAGCATGCTGCTTCACGAGCTGGCCACCAATGCGAACAAATACGGAGCCTGCAGCAATGGCGGCGGTCGTGTCTCGGTGACCTGGACGCTGCACGAACGTCAGGTCAGAATTCAGTGGCGTGAAGCGGGCGGCCCGCCGGTCGCCCCTCCGACGCGAGAAGGCTTTGGATCCTCTCTCAAGGCGAATGTGGTCCGCCAGCTGGGCGGCGCGATGACCCGCTCGTGGCGGGCTGACGGCCTGGTCGTGGACATCACCTTCCCTCTTGAATCGCTATGACCGCCGACTGAAGGCGTCGGCCAAGCTCAGAGGTAGCGCATCCAAGGCTGCGAACTGCGCCGTTTGACCCCGGCAAACCAGCGACAGGCGAACCAGCAGGGAACGGCGACAGCGGCCGCCATGACCCACAGCCACCCCACGCCGGGAAGCCCGAACCCGTCGCCCTGATTGGCGCCGAACAGGGCGAGCCCCGCCAGGTTGAGCAGGTGCAGCCCGTACAGGTGGATCAAATAGAAGAACAGGGGCGCGCCGCCGAACACGGCCAGCAGGCCGACCAGCCGTTCAGGCGCACGCTCCAGCCCCGCCAGGACCAGGGCGCCGACGCCGAGCGTCAGCAGCAGGAAGTCCGCCGACGGCGGATATTTGGTCAGGTTCAGCAGGCTCATCACCGTCTGCACCGGCGTGGCCTGCACGGCCCAGGGCGTGGGGTCGCCGTACAGGTTGATCGCCCGCAAGACGACGAACAGCGCCAGGGCGCCCAGGCCGGCCACGGCCAGCCGACGCAGCCGCGCCGCCTGCCCGCCCACGAACCAAGGCCCGATCCCGTAACCCAGGGCGGCGACCCCGATCCAGGGCAGCAGCGGATAGGAGGTCCGGGCCTGCGCGCCCCAGGGCAGATCGATGAAGCCGCGATCATGCAACACCGCCCAAAGCGCGTGACCGGCTTGGCCCGCCGTGATCGTGACCGGGTCCAGCAGATTATGTCCCAGGACGATGATCAGCCCCACGGCGATCAGCACCGGTCGCGGAAGATGCACCAGGGCCGCCAGGGCGATCATCGACAGACCGATGGCCCAGATGACCTGAAGGTAGACGATCTGCGGCGTGAACGAGAAGGTCCAGGCGAAACTGACCACCGTCAGCTCCAGCACGACCAGAAACAGCCCCCTTTTCAGCAGGAAATCAGACGCGGCCCCGGCGCCGTTTCCGCCCTGAGCGGCCTTGTTCCCGTACAGCCAGGCGCCCAGTCCCGTAAGGGCCAGGAACACCGGCGCGCACAGATGGGCCGACAGTCGGGTGAAGAACAGGGCCGGAGACGTCGTCTCCAGATCCATTGGGTCGGAGACCTGAGCGTGGATGAAGAAAAATTCGCGCGCATGATCGACCAGCATCAGCAGGATGACCAGGCCGCGCAGGGCGTCGATCGAACGGATGCGGCCGCCCGAACGCACGGGTTCGGACGAGACGGCGGTTTCGGACACAAGCGTTGCAGCGGTTGACATCATCAGGCGGAAGCGGATAGCCGATACTTTATAACGTTTCAACGGAGTATCACGTGTCCCTGCTTTCGAGCTGCGCCAGCCTGTGCCTGCTGGCCGCCGCCAACGCCGAATCCCCTGCCGTGTTGGAGCCGGCCCTGGAGCCGAGCGAGACCGCGACCGTCGGCGAGATCGTGGTTCTGGGTCGTCGCACGGCCCCGCACGACCGCACCCTGGGCGTCGGCGCGGTGACCGAGCGGATGTCTCCGTCCAGCCGCTCTATCGAAAACGACCTGCTGGACGCCGTGGGCGCCACGCGCCTGTCTGACGCCCTTGAGCTGGTCAGCGGCGTCAGCCAGCAGAACAACCGCGGCGGGGTGATGGACAATTTCGCCATCCGCGGCTTCCTGGGCACGCCCGACGGCGGGGCCGAATATTACGTCGACGGCTTCCTGGCCAACCGGGGCATGGCCCCGCCGCGCGACCCCGCCACGGCCGAGCGAATCGAGGTGCTGAAGGGCCCGGCCGGCGCCCTGTTTGGCGACATCGACCCGGCCGGCCGGATCAATATCGTCTCAAAGACCCCGCGTTTCACTCCCGATGTCGTCTTCACCGGCACGGTCGGCTCCTTCGGTCTGCGGCGTGGCGAGTTGGACGTAACCGGCCCGATCTCGGACACCCTGGCCGGGCGGCTGGTGCTGGCGGGGGAGACCAGCGAGGGCTGGCGCGATCATGTCGGAACGGACCGCACCTCGGTCGCGCCGTCCCTGACCTGGCGGCCCAATGACGCTCTGCGTCTGACCTATGTCGGCGAGTTCACCGTCTTCTCGACCCTGTTCGACCGGGGCATGCCCGCCGTGAACGGCGACGCCCTGGCCCTGCCGGAGTCGAACTACTATGGCGAGCCCAGCGACGGCCCGACGCGGTTCCGCAACGAACGGCACCAGATCACCGGCGAGTACCAGATCAGCGACAACTGGAGCCTGAACGGCGGCGTGGCCTGGCGAGGCGGCTCGCTGAAGGGCCTGTCCAGCGACCATTCGCGCCTGGTCGGCGACACCCTGTGGCGCCAACGCCGGGGCCGCGACTTCACGGTCGAGGACCTGTCGGCCCGTCTGGAACTGAACGGCGTGGTCGCCACCGGCCTGGGCGTTCACAATCTGGGCTTCGGGGTGAAGGCCTATGAGCTGACCTATGGCGAGAAGTGGCTGCGGATCAATCCGACGGCGGCCAATCCCTATCCGATCGACCTGTTCAACCCCGTCTATGGCGCCGTCGCCAGCCCGACGCCCCTGCCCTTCACCGACAATCTGGAAACGCGCGAGGTCGTCACCCTTTACGCCCAGGACATGTGGGAGGTGAACGACCGTCTCAGCCTGGTCGCGGGCCTGCGCTGGGATGACTACAGCCAGACCATCCGCAACAACCGCACCGGCGCCGTGGGCGAGAACAAGGACAGCCCGGTCGATTATCGCTTCGCCGCCCGCTATCGCCTGACCGACGCCCTGACCGCCCACGCCAGCTACGGCGAGTCCTTCGTGCTGAACTCCGGCACGGGCCGGACCGGCGCCGGCTTCGCCCCGGAAGAGGGCAAGGGCTACGAGATCGGCGTGTCGGGCGCCTGGGGGGGGATCGACCTCGCCGCCACCGTCTTCGACATCGAGAAGACCAATATCCTGACCAGCGACCCGGTGGACGCCAACTATCTGGCCCCGGTCGGCAAACTGACTTCGCGCGGGATCGAGCTGGACGGCTCGCTGCGGGTCGGCGAGGCGTGGCAGGTGGTCGCCAACTACGCCTTCACCGACGCCAAGGCCGACGACAGCGCCTTCGCCACCGACAATGTGCTGAACGTGCCCGAACACTCGGGCTCGCTGTTCGTGGTCGGTCGGTTCGCCACGGGTCACGGCACGGACTGGTCGATGACGGCCGGCGCCGCCTACATGGGTGATAGGGCCGCGACCCTGACCACCGACGGGGTGCGTCTGCCGGACTACTGGAAGGCCAAGGCGGCGGTCGAGTACGGGATCACGCCTCAGGTCACAGCGCGGGTCGAGGTCGATAACCTGTTCGACGAGCGCTACGCCGCCAGCTCGTACAGCGCCCTGTGGATCTTCCCCGGCGCCCCGCGCAGCATCCGCGCCTCGCTGCGACTGGCGCTGTAAGGCGGCGCCGGGTCGATCCGATCCCGATCTGATCCAGGGGAGACGCGACCGCCGGATCGCGTCTCCCCGCTCCGCTTCCCGACTGGCGACGCCCGCCGCGCGGGTGGCCGAGGCCGAGACATCAGGTCTCGGAGATGATTGCTTGCCCCCGACAGCAAACGCCCATCAGTATGCCAGCGCGTCCAAAGCCACTGGAAGAGCCTGACGATGATGAAGCCCACGCGCCGATCGATGATGAAACTCGGCGCTGCGGCGGCCGGCCTGGCGCCTGTCTCGGCGCTGGCGGCGCAAGCGCCGGATAGGCGACTGGGCTACGCCATCGTCGGCCTGGGCGGTTATGCGGACGTCATCCTGCCGCGCTTCGCCGAATGCCGCCATTCGCGCGTCACGGCCCTGGTCAGCGGCTCGCCCGAGAAGGCGCGTCGTTACGCCGAGAAATACGGCGTCCCCCAGCGCGGGCTCTACACCTACGAGACCTTCGATACGATCCGCGACAATCCGGACGTGGACATCGTCTATGTGATCCTGCCCAACGGGATGCACCACGAATACACCCTGCGCGCCGCCGCGGCCGGCAAGCACGTCATGTGCGAAAAGCCGATGGCCAATACGGCGGCCGAGGCCGAAGAGATGATCGCGGCCTGCCGGGCGGCCGACCGCAAGCTGATGATCGGCTATCGCTGCCATTTCGAGGCGGCCAATCGCGAGGCGATGCGGATCGCCCGCTCGGGTGAAATCGGCCGCCCCCGCGTCGTCTCCGCCGAGCATGGGTTCACCATCGGCGATCCGACCCAATGGCGGCTGAACCGCGCCCTGGCCGGCGGCGGCTCCCTGATGGACATCGGCATCTACAGCCTCCAGGCCGCGCGCTATCTGACGGGCGAGGAGCCGGTGGAGGTGACGGCGACGGAAACGACCGACCGGTCGGACCCGAAGTTCCGCGAGGTCGAGGACATGATCAATTTCCAGCTTCGTTTTCCCTCGGGCGCCCAGGCCAACTGCGTCTCGTCCTACGGATCGAACCACAACCGTTTCCGCGTGGTCGGCGACAAGGGCTGGGTCGACGCCGAGCCGGCGACGGCCTATTCCGGCAACCGCCTGCGCCGCCTCAAGGACGGACGCGCCGAGGACCACCCCGTTCCGGAAGCGCCGCAGAACCAGTTCTCGGCCCAGCTGGACCATCTGTCACAGTGTGTGATGACCGGCGTCGAGCCCATTGTTCCCGGCGAAGAAGGCCTGCGGGATATGCGGATCATCGAGGCCATCTATCGCTCCGCCCGCGAACGCCGCGCCGTCTCGCTTTGACCCAACCCGACCGCCCCTTCCGGAGATCCGCCTTGCCCCTTTCGCGTCGCCTCGTTCTCGCCGGCGGTGTCGCCGGCGCAGCCGGCCTATCGACCCTGGCGCAGGCGAAGGAGTCGCCTCTCGCCGTCGGCGTCGTGCGCCTGGATCCGGCGCTGGACGGACTGATCGCGCCGGACGCGCAGATCGAGACCCTGGCCTCCGGCTTTACCTGGTCGGAAGGCCCCGTCTGGATCGCCGACGGCGATTATTTGCTGTTCAGCGACGTGCCCGAGAACCGCATCCATCGCTGGTCGGAACAGGACGGCGCCTCGGCCTTCATGGACCCGTCCGGCTATGACGGCCCGGACGCCTCGGGCTTCCGCGAGCCAGGATCGAACGGCCTGATCCTCGGTCCAGCAGGTTCCATCCTGATGGCCGATCACGGCAACCGCGCCGTCGCTCGGGTCGATCTGACCACGCGGGCCAAGACCCTGCTGGCGACGCAATACGAGGGCAAGCGGTTCAACTCGCCGAACGACCTGGTCCAGGCTGCGGACGGCGCGATCTTCTTCACCGATCCACCCTATGGGCTGAAGGACATGGACCAGTCGCCGCTGAAGGAGCAGGCGCACAACGGCGTCTATCGACTGGCCCTCGACGGCGGGGTGACCCTGCTGGTCGCCGACCTGACCTTCCCCAACGGCGTCGCCCTGTCGCCAGATCAGCGCACCCTCTATGTCGCGGTATCGGACCCGGCGCGCGCCGTGCTGATGGCCTATGACCTGACCGCCTCGGACATCGCCGCCAACGGCCGGGTGCTGAAGGACTTCACCGATCTGGTCGGCCCGGCCAATCCCGGCCTGCCCGACGGCATGGTCGTGGACCAGGACGGGCATCTGTTCGTCACCGGGCCGGGCGGGGTCCATGTGCTGGCGGCGGACGGCCGGGCGCTGGGCCTGATCCAGACCGGGGGCGCGGCGGCCAACTGCACCTTCGGCGAGGACGGCCGCACCCTGTTCATCACGGCGGGCGACCGGCTGCTGAAACTGCGCACCCTGACGCGCGGCTGAACGGTCAGGGCGCGGGCGCCAGCGTCCCTTCCAGGCTCAGGGTCGCATCGGCGTTCTCGACGACATTGAGGGCGGTCGCCTGAACCTTGCGCTCCTGCAGGGCCGCAAGCCAGCCGAAGGCGGCCGTCGAGGACACATTGGTCAGGCTGAAGCCCAGGCCGCCGTCCGCCGACATGCCCATGACCGGCGTGAGCCCCGTCATCGACCCGACCTCGGCGACCACGGCCGCAACATCGACGTCGCCCGGCGCGGCGGCGGGAGAAAGGCGACCGCTTGCGGCCTGGACCATCGTCAGGTCCGCCTCGGCGACGACGCGCGCATCGGCGGCATCGGCGCGCCAGGCCCAGACCGGCCGCACGATCAGCAGCCAGACCAGGACGGCGGCGACCGCCAGCCCCATGACCGCCAGCATCCGCTGCTCGCGCAGGGTGCGGCCGTCCCACCAGGCGGCGGCTTGAGACATCAGGCCGTTCATGCGGCTCCTCCGATCACGACTTCACTGACCACCCGACCGCCGTCCTCGACGGTGGAAGCGTCCGACATCGACAGGCCCGCCGCCGCCATGGCGGTGCGCAGGGTCTCCAGATCCGAAAAGGCCGGATAGCTGACGGTGGCGCGCACCCCCTTGGCGGGGTCGGCGCTGAGACTGTCCAGTTCCGCCCCCTCGACCTGCTCCACCGCAGCGAACAGGGCGGCGGCCGCGCCGGCCACGCCGCCGGGCGGCGGGGCGACGGCCAGGCGACGACGCGCCTCCTCGACCGGATCGGCGGCCTGGGCCGCGTCAGGCATGATGTCGGCGATCAGGGCCAGGGTGCGGGCCTCGGTTCGGTCAGCGGCGATCTGATCCCGCGCGCCCGCAGCCACGGCCAGGATCAGGGGCGAGACGACCAGGGCCGCCGCCAGGGCCGCGGCCAGCCGCCAGCCGCCGCGCGCGGCCTCGCGCCGACGCTCGACGCCCGACAACAGATCAATGGCCGGCGCGGCGGCGGCGACGGCCAGCAACCGCTCCAGCGTCTCGCGATCCTCGATGCCGACGACGGCGCGCCCCGCCGCCACCGTCTCGACCAGGTCCGGCTGGACCGTGGCCGCAAACCGCGCGCCGCGCAGGGCGATGTCAGCGCCGAAGGCGGCGGCGTTCAGCCCCTCACTCTCCGGTTCAGGCAGCACCAGACAGTCGGGCACGATGGCCGCCGGCGTGATCCCCAACCCGGCCAGATAGTCGATCCAGGCCTCCAGCAGGCCCGCACCCACGGCGGCGACCAGCCGCGGCCCCTCGCCCGTGACGGGTCCGACCGCCACCACGGTCCGTTCCGGATCCCCGGCCAGATCGTCCTTCAGCGCCCAGCGGGCGGCGGCCCGCACCTGGGCCGCGCCCCCGACCGGCAAGTCCAACCATCGCACCAGGACGTCGGCGCCGGGCGCCACGGCCACGGTGCGGACATCCGGCGTCGTCGCCGCGTCCTCCAGCAGCAGCGACCCGCGCTGGAGCACCCGCCCGTTCACGTCGAACGTCAGGAAGTTGGCCGGCATCGAGGCCGCCGGCGGGATGATGAGAATACGGGTCTGGCTCATTCTTCAGGGGTCCAGCGGCGAATGACGGTGCGCACTGCGCCGTCCGGCGCGGCGTACAACAGGGCGGTGCGGACGGCGCGGGCGCCGCCGTAGTCGACATCGACCCGAAGGTCGAAATAGCGCGTCAGCAGAGAGACTTGCGCTTGGGTTTCCTCATCGGGGGTGAAGTCTTTCAGGGCCGATTGCGCCCAGAAGGCCTCGACGCTGGACCAGCCGGAGACGGGCCGGGCGGCGATGGCGGCGCGGGCGGTCTGCAAACCAATCTCCCCTTCGCTCAGCATGACCAGCAGGGGCGCCTGGCCCTCGGTCAGGGTGTTGGGGTTCAGCGGAGCCTGGGCGGTCGCCGGCAGGGCGCAGACATGGGGCCGCAGCCGCCGGTACAGGTCGGCGTCGACGCCTGCGACCGCCCGCATCTCGCTGACGTCGGCCAGCATGACCCCGCCGGTGCGATAGGGCGTGGCCAGACCGGCGTAACGCGCGTCCTCCGCTCCGCCGGCAGAGGCTGCGGCGTCATTGTCCATCCAGTCGGTCAGGGCGGCGGCGGCGGCGGACATTCGGGCGCGCGACAGGCCCAGCGCCGTCCCCAGGGCGATGAACTGGGTCGTCCCCTCGGGCCGGGCGAACAGATCCTCGCCCTGGCCATAGACCAGGGAATTCAGGTTGAAACAGTTCTGACCGTCGGTCACGATCGCACGGATCGCCCCCTCCTCGACCGGAAATTCCATCACCCGACCGTTCCAGCGCGGCTCCAGCGGCGTGCGAGCCCCGTCGGCCTCGAGCAGGTCCGCGATCTGGCGCCGCGCCAGGCTCTCGGCGCCGGCGGCGTACCACTGGGCCTGAGCCTGGGTCTCGGCGTTTGTCGTGCGGCGCACCGAGAAGCGGACGTCGTCCAGAATGGCGACCGCCACCACCGCCATCACCGCCACCAGCAGCAGGACGGTCAACAGGGCCATGCCCTCGCGCGACGCCCGTCCCCTGTTCATGCCGAGGCCACCAGGAACAGCTGCTCAAGCCGCCCGACGCCGTCCAGCGTCATGACGATGCGCACGGCGTCCGGCAGGGGCCGGTCGCTGGTCGAGATGAAGGCCTGGGCCTCGGACCCGTTCTGGATGAAGGTGACGACGGCTTCCTTGACCCCCCGGCACAGCACCTGTGGCGGCCCGGCGCGGGCGCCGTCCAGATAGGGCGAGACGCGCCGCTCCAACCGCCCGTCTACCACCCGGTATTCGACCCGCTGCAACGACGGCCGCGCCGCCTCGCTCGGATTGGACCAGCCGTTGCGGACCAGGGTCAGGATCGGATCGCCCGGCGTCTGCTGCCCCATCAGCGCGCGCGGCAGGGGGCGACCGGTCGGCGCGCGCGTGCGACGCGGCGCGGCCTGGGCCAGGTCGGCCTTCAGCAGGGCCCGCATCCGCTGGATGTCGCCGACCCGGTCCGTCTCGGCCCGCACGGCGAACCGGGTGTCTATGGTCTGGCTCAGCATCAGGGCCCCGGCGCCGGCCAGCACGGCGAATATGGCCAGCGAGACCAGCACCTCGACCAGGGTGAAGCCCCCCCGCCTCATGATCCCCCGCCTCATGATGCGGCCGCCCGAAACAGGACGCGGTCCGCCACCTGGCCCTCGTCGGTAGAGACTCGCACGTCGATCCGCCCCATGCCGGCGACTTCGGTCCCGGTGACGACCCGGCGCCAGCTCCAGACGCGCCCCGCCATCTCGACCTCTCCGGCGGTTTCCCCGACCGGCAGGCTGGGCGCGATCATGGCTTCCGCCGCGACGTTCTCGGCCACCACCCCGCCCAGGGTGCGAGCCTCGACGCGCGCCGCCGACCGGGTGCTCTCGCCCGACAGGTTCAGCAGAGCCATAGCCGCCAGGGCGAAGACCGCCAGGGCCACCAGCATTTCGATTAGGGTGAATCCAGCTCTCTTTTTGGAGCTACCGCTCGCCGCGCGGCGGCTCGCTGCTTGAGCTCGGATTTCATCAACCATTGATCGACACCTCGCCCGCGCCGTCGACCGCCACTGTGCGGGACTGGTTGTCGCGGGTCAGGCGCACCTTCGCCGGGTCGGCGATCCCGGTGGGATCGAAGACGATACGCACAGGATCGGCGGGCGCAGCGACGCCCTCTCCCCAGGTCCGGGCGACGAAAACGCCGGTCAACGGCGTCCAGGCCGCGCCGTCGAAGCTGGCGAATCCGTAGCCTGCGGCGTCTGCCTCTACCGCCACCGGACGGTTGGTCAGGATCGCCTCTTCACGGGCGCGCGACAGACGCGCAGCAAACTGTTCCGCCTCCACCCCCACGGCTGGACGAGGATCAGGCATAGACAAGACCACGGCCCCGGCCGCCAGGCCGATGACCGTGATCGTCACCATCAGCTCGACGAGCGTAAAACCCGCTCGTCTTTTGGCGCTATCGCTCGCCGCGCGGCGGCTCGCTGCTTGAGCGCGGCTAGCCCTGCCAGTTGCCGAGGTCCGCGTCATTGCCCTCGCCCCCTTCCTTGCCGTCCGCTCCGAAAGAGAAGACGTCGAACTGCTGGCCGTGCGCGCTCTGGCGACGATAGCGGTAGGGGTTGCCCCACGGATCTTCGGGCAGGCGACGCACATAGCCGCTCTGGCGATAGCGTTCCGGCTGGGCCATGCCGGCGGGCGCGGCGACCAGGGCTTGCAGCCCCTGCTGGTCAGTGGGGAAGTTCAGATTGTCCAGGCGATAGGTTTCGACCGCCTGTTCCAGAACCGAGATGTCCGCCTTGGCCTTGCCGACCATGGCCCGGTCCTGGCTGGGCAGGACATTCAGCGCCACCACCGTCGCCAACAGGCCGATGATGACGATGACCACCATCAGCTCGACCAGGGTGAAACCCTGACGTTTGCGTCGCTTGTTCTGATTTTCTGACGTCATGACTAAACTCTCCTCACCCCATGGCCAGGGTGTTGATCTGAAGAATGGGCAGCAGGATCGACAGAATGATCATCGCCACCACCCCGCCCATAACCACGATGATGGCCGGCTCCAGCAGGCTCAGCATCACGGCGGTAAAGGTCGCGAACTCGCGTTCCAGATAGTCGGCGGCGCGCTCCAGCATCGGCTCCAGCCGGCCGCTGCTTTCGCCCGAGGCGGTCATATAGACCAGCAGCGGGGGGAAGACGTCGGCGCGGCGCATGGCGGCCGACAGCCCCCCGCCTTCGCGCACCGCCTCGCTCATGGATTCCGTCGCCTTACGCAGCGCCATGTTGGACACGGTGCGGGCGGTGATGGTCAGACCTTCCAGCACCGGCAGACCGGCGGCGATCATGGTCGATAAGGTCCGCGCCATACGGGCACCGTGCAGGTCGCGGGTCAGGCGACCGACGACCGGCAACCGCAGCATCGCCTGGTCGATCCGCAGGCGGATTTCGGGTCGGCGTCGCGCGACTACGCCTGCGGCGATCAGGCCGGCCAGCAGGATCAGGAACAGCCAGCCCCAGTTCCGCATCATGTCCGACACCCCGATCACCAGCCGCGTCAGCAGCGGCAGGGTCTGGTTCATGCTTTCGAACTGATCGACCACCTTAGGCACGACGAAGGTCATCAGAATGGCGATCACGCCCAGGGCCACGACGGCCAAGACGCTGGGATAGACGACGGCGGTGATCACCTTGCCGCGCACCTGCTGGTCCCGTTCAAGCCCGTCGGCGAGGCGTTCCAGGATCGGCTGCAAGGCGCCCGACTGTTCCCCAGCCGAGACCATGGCGCGGTACAGCGGCGGAAAGGCCTGGCCCTGGAGCGCCATGGCGTCCGACAGACGCCGCCCCTCCATCACGCCCGCATGGACCCCTTCCAGCACCCGCCGCACCACCGGCCGGTCGGCCTGAAGCGCCAGGGTCCGCAGAGCCTCTTCCATCGGCGACACCGAAATCAGCGTCGCCAGCTGTCGCGTCGTCAGGGCCAGGGTCTTGGCGTTCAGCCGGTCGCCCCGGCCGGAGCCGGTCGCCCGCTCTGCACGCGGCGCGATCCGCGCCGGCGTCAGTTCCAGCGGCATCAGCCGCCGCTTCTTCAGTCGCCCCCGCGCCGCCGTCTCGTCCGGCGCGGTGACGGCGCCGGACACGGTGCGACCCGCCGCATCCACGGCCACATAGTCGAAGGCCGCCATCAGGCCGCCTCCGCCGGGTCGGTCGCCGTTTCCTGTCGGGCGACGCGCACCGCCTCCTCGACCGAAGTCACGCCGTCCAGCACCAGGGCGCGGGCACGGTCGGTCAAGGTTCCGCCTTTGTCGAAGGCGGCGGCGACCACCGCGTCCTCGTCCGCCTCGGCCGCAATCAGACGCCGCACGCGATCGTCGATCTTCAGCACCTCATAAAGCCCGACCCGACCGACATACCCGGTATTGCCGCAATGTGCGCAGCCGTGCGGACGCCAGACCTGCACACCCGCCTTGGCGCCGACCAGCTTGGCCGTCTTCTTGTCGGCGATCTCGGGCGTGCGGCAGTGGTCGCACAGCCGGCGCACCAGCCGCTGGGCCACGATCAGCCGCAGGGTCGAGGCCAGCAGGAAGGGCTCCACCCCCATGTCCCGCAGCCGCGTCACCGCCCCCGCCGCGTCGTTCGTGTGAACGGTGGACAGCACAAGATGGCCGGTCAGGGCGGCCTGAACCGCGACCCCCGCCGTCTCCACGTCGCGGATTTCACCCACCATGACCACATCCGGATCCTGGCGCAGGATGGCCCGAAGGCCCGCCGCAAAGGTCATGCCGACCTTGGTGTTGACCTGGGTCTGGCCCACGCCGTCGATGGCGTATTCGACCGGGTCCTCGACCGTCAGAATATTACGGGTCTGGTCGTTCAGCAGGGCCAGGCCCGCGTACAGGCTGGTGGTCTTGCCGGACCCCGTCGGCCCGGTGACCAGGATGATGCCGTTCGGCTCGGCCAGGGCGGCGCGGAAGGCGGCCAGGGCGTCGGGCGCCATGCCCAGACGATCCAGGGTCAGGCCCGCCTGATCCTTGTCCAGAATCCGCATCACCACCCGTTCGCCGCCGCGCGACGGCAAGGTCGAGACCCGAACGTCCAGGGTCTTTCCGCCTAGGGCCAGCGGGATGCGCCCGTCCTGCGGCACCCGCTTCTCGGCGATGTCCAGCCGCGCCATGACCTTGATCCGCGACACCAGAAGCGGCGCGATACGGGGGTTCAGGCTCAGGGCCTCTCGCAGCACCCCGTCGATGCGCATCCGCACCAGCAGCGCGCTCTCATAGGTCTCAAGGTGGATGTCCGAGGCGCCGGTCCGTACCGCTTCGGCGATGATCCCGTTGATCAGCCGGATCACCGGCGCGTCATCGGCCGTGTCCAGCAGGTCGGCCGCCGCCGGGATATCGTCGATCAGACTGTCCAGCCCCGCCGGCATGTCCAGATCCTCGCCGTCCGCCGCCCCGAGATGGTCGCCGGCATAGATCTCGGACAATTGCCGGTCGAAGGCGGCCTGGGCCAGCGGCTCGATCACCAGGGGCCTTCCCAGCACCCGCCGCGCCTCGATCAGCCCCTTGGGGTCCGCTCCCTCGCGCAGCCCCACACGCGCCACATCGCCGGCGTCCAGCAGCAGGACGCCGTGCCGCTTGGCGAACCCATAGGGCAGGCTGGGGCTGACCAGGGTAATCATGGGATCAGTTCCCGGTCGGCGGCAGGGGCGCGGCCTCGACCGGGGCGACCGGAGCGATCACGCCGGTCGGTGCGATCACCATGGCCTCGCCCGTCGCCGGGGCGGCCGGCGCCTGGGTCCGCATATAGTCCCGCACCAGGCCGTCCAGGCTGGGCTCGCGATCAGGCTGCACCGCCTGCTGCTGGTCGCGCATATAGCCCCAGCGGTCGGCGGCCAAGCCTTGAGCCTCCTCGCGAGTGCGGATGATGGTGGGGCGCAGGAAGACCATCAGATTGGTCCGCGTCCGCTGCCGGCTGTTCGAGCGGAACAGGGCGCCGACGCCCGGAAGGTCGCCGAGCCCGGGGACCTTGTCGGTCTGGACGATGTCGTTCTGGTCCAGCAGTCCGCTGGCGACCGCGATGTCGCCGTCATCGACCACCAGGGTCGTCTGCAGTTCCCGCTTGTCGAACACCAGGTCCGTCGTGCTGCTGGTCAGCCCGCCGTTGATGGCCGACACCTCCTGGCGCAGCGTCAGGGTGATCGAACCGCCCGCATTGATCTGGGGCCTGACCGTCAGCCGCACGCCGATGTCCTTGCGGTCGGTCGTGGTGAAGGGGTTCGAATTGCCGTCCAGCAGGGTCTGGCCCGTCGTGATCGGCACCTCTTGCCCGACCAGGAAGGTGGCCTCTTCATTATCCAGCGTCATGACCGACGGAGTCTGAAGCAGGTTGGAGCCCTTGTCGGTCTTGGCCGCATTGATGATGAAGCCGAACAGGCCGCCGCCCACCTCGACCGCGCCGCCGCCGACGAAGCCATTGGCGCCGGACAGGCTGTTCGCGGCCTGGGTTTGCAGTTGTTCCCGAAGCGAGTCGTCCTCGTCCAGCTCCTCCGCATAGGCGCCGCCCGCGATGCTCACCAGCGGGGTCGCATTATCGGTATAGTTGGTCAGGCCGACGCCGTTCTCGCCGCCGTAATACCATTGGACGCCCAGTTCGTGCACGGCGTCGTCGCTCAGCTCGACCACGATGGCCTCGATCAGCACCTGCTGGCGGCGCACGTCCAGCCGCCGAATGACATCCGCCAGGGTCCTTTGCATGTCGGCCGGCCCGGCGATGACCAGGGCGTTGGCGCCGGGGAAGCGGGCGATGGTGGCGCGCTGCCCCGTGGCCGTGACGGTGGACGAACCTATCGCGCCGCTCCCGGCGTCCGCGCCGCCCAGGCTGGCGGCGGAGCGAGACACGCCGCTGGATGCGCCGGTCGTCGATCCGGTCGGGGCGGTGTGCAGGCCCTGGCTCGTGCTGTTCGAAGCCGTCACGGGCTGGCCCACCACCTGCTGCAACACCGGCAGCAACTGCTCGGCGTTGGCGTGTTCCAGGAAGATGACATTGACGTCCTGGTTGGCGCGCGAGCGGGTGTCCAGGTCGTGGATCAGGCCGCGCACCCGCGCCAGGGCCTGGCCGTCGCCGCGCAGGACGACGGAGTTCGAGCTTTCGACCGCCGTGATCGTGACCATCCCCTGCCCGCCCCCGCCGGGCGCGGCCATCACCTGTTGCAACACCCCGGCGATCTCGCGCGCCGAGGCGTTCTCCAGCGCCACCACCTCATAGCTGGACCGATCCACGTCGATCCGCCCGATCAGCGAGCGGATCCGCGCCAGATTGTCCGAGAAGTCGGCCACCACCACGCTGTTGGCGCCGGGATTGGCCAGGACCTGGCCCTGGGCGCCGACCAGCGGCCGGATGGTTTCGGCGGCGGACGCCGCGTCGATGTTGCGCAGTTGGAAGACCTCGGTCGAGAACCGCTCGGCCCCGACCGTCGACGGCCCCTGGGCGGCGCCCTGGGCCGGACTGATGCGATAGGCGCCCGACTGGGTCGGCGTGACCACCAGGCCGTTGGCCCGCAGGGTGGACAGGAAGACTTCGAACAGCTGGGTGCGGCCCAGCGGTCGGTCGCTGGTCACCGTCACGGTCCCGGTCACGGCCGGATCGACGATGAAGGTGCGGCCCGTGGTGCGGGCCACGTCCTGGATGAAGGCGCGGATGTCGGCGCCCTGGACGTTCAGGGTCTGGCGCGCTTCCTGCGCCAGGACAGGCGCAGCGGCCAGCGGGGCCTGCACCGACAGGACGGCGGCGAGGGCGCCGACGCCGGAGCGCTTCAGGCGATTGCGCAGAGAGGCGGTCATGGACGCGTCCTTATGGTGGTGGTGCGCGTCTCGCCCGCGCGCTCATATTGGATTTCGGCAGACGGGGCGCTGGCCAGCTGGCCGCGCAAGGCGCCTATGGCCTGGGGGCTGTTCAGCGCCACGCCGTTGACGGAAAGAATGACGTCGCCCGATTGAAGCCCCGCGCTGCGCAGCTCTGACGCATTGCCGGCTGACGAGACGGTGAAGCCGTTGACGCCAAGCCCCTGAATGCGCGGCCGCAGCGACGCCTGCGCCATCAGCCTTTGCGGATCGACGACGGCGGCTTGACCCGACGCCGGAGCGGGGGCCGGCGGACCCACCACCTGGGGCGTAGCGGGCGGCGGCGGCGGCGCGGCGGCCCCGGCCGGCGCATCGGAAAACTCAAGACGGCTCACGGACTGGCCCCGCGCCAGGGTCACGAAGTCCGGCCCGACGCTCTGCAAGACCAGACCAGGCTCGACCTCCTCGCCGACGCCGACCGAGATCTGACGCCCATCCGCCAGGCCGATGATGGCCGAGCCGCCGCCGACCCCGCCCGAGCGAACGCCAAACAGCCGCATCTGGCTGGCGTCCGCGCCCGAGGCGCCGGCCAGCGCCCCCTGCCCTCCGGTCCGGAAGAAGGCGTCGAAGCGCGACAATATGCTCAGATCGACGGCGGGAGCCGGACGCGCGGCTGCGGCGGTTGAGGGGTTCGGCGACGGTGCGACGAACAGCCAGACGAGCCGCCCGGCCTGCACCAGCAGCAACAGGATCAGCACGCCTTCGACGAGGCGGCGCAGCGGCAGTCGACGCAAGCGGTCGGTCGCTGAGGTGACGTTAAAACTACGGAAAGCCGCGATCACGACGCCATGCCTGTTCCGGCCCCCACTCGGCCATGGCGCGATCTAGACTAATCGTCCGTATGCGGGCCGCACCGAAGTGTGAAGACACAAAGAACATGTCGTGACAGTCACGACCTGTACGGAGCAATCCGAAACGAAAACGACCGGAAGGCCGAAGCCTTCCGGTCGCAATGCGTCGGCTGTTTCTGAAATCAGAAGCGGGCGGTAAGGCTGACCGAGGCGCTCTGGCCCAGGTCGTAGTTGTTGACCCGGATCTTGTTTCCCAGCTCCTGATATTCGTCGAAGTCGGTCCCCAGCAGGTTCCGCAGCTCCAGGGAGAAGCCCAGGTCGCGAGCCCTGACGGTGAAGTCCTTGCGATAGACGAAGTCGAGGAAGACGCCCGGATCCTGGATGAAATCGGGCTCGCGGCTGGAACCGGTGCCGGCGCCGCGCGCGGTGATACGGTCGCTGACATAGTTGACGATAATCGTCGCCTGGGACCGGGCCGTGTCGTCTTCCCAGCCCAGTTGCAGGTTGGCGACATGGTCCGACTGGCCTTGCAGACGGCTGCCGTCCTGGATGAAGAAGGCCGCGTCTTCCGGCGAACCCGCCCCGCCCAGGGTCATGACGGTGTCGCCGTCGTCCACCTTCACCTCGGAGTCCGAGTAGGTGTAGTTGGCCTGCACCAGCCAGCGCTTGTTGGCGATGAAGGACAGGGTCTGGTCGGGGAACTCGAAGTACTTCTTCACCTCGACCTCGGCGCCCATGATGGTCGCCTTGGGCGCGTTCAGGAACGATTGCTGACGCTGGTTGCCGACATTGACGATGACGGACTCAACCGGCTTGTCCATGTCCTTGTAGAAGACGCCGGCGGTGATGAACTGCTGGCGGGCGAAATACCATTCGTACCGCGCGTCCAGGTTCAACAGTTCGGTGTCCACCAAATAGGGGTTGCCGATGAAGATGCGATCGCTTTCCGGGTCCGTGTAGGACTGAGGCGCCAGTTCGCGGAACTGGGGACGACCGATGGTCTTGGACACGCCGAAGCGCAGTTGCTGATCCTCGGCGAAGTTCCAGGTCGCCGTCAGCGAAGGCAGCCAATACTGCTCTTCGATCTCGGTGGCTTGGTAGGTCGAGGTCCCGCCGAACACGTCGCGCGGCGTGACGCTCTGCTCGCCGTCCTCGAAACGCACGCCGACGGTGGTGCGGACCAGCGGGATGATTTCCGCATCGACCATGGCGTAGGCGGCGTTGACCTGCAGTTCGGCGTCATAAGCGCTGGCGCCGTTGCCGCCCGCGATTTCGCGCAGCTGCAGCGTGGTCGAGTTGATGTTGTAATCCGAGAACAGATAGTCGATGCGCGAGTAGCGCTGATCGTCCGTCAGGCTATTGACGGCCTCGAACTGCAGATCGTGACGCGTGGCTTCACGATTGTTGTCCAGGGTGGCGACGCCGGCGCTGATGACGGCTTCCCGCGCCGAGGACAGAGGCAGGGTATAGGCCACGTCCACGCCGCCGGACACGATGTCGTCGTCCAGTTCGCTGAACGAGATCAGATTGCCCTGGACGTTGTGGATGTACTCGCCATCTGCATCGACGCCGTATTGGAAGCGCGACTCATAGGGCGCGTCCCGCGAGGTCTTGGCATAGGCGGCGCGCCAGTCGATCTCGAGCGATCCGTCCATAAACTGATGTTCGCCGGCCAGCTGGCTGCTCCACAGCTGGCGCACGAACCACTCGGTATAGTCATTGCGGATCACGCTGCCGCCGGCGTCGAAGTCCGGACCGGCGACCGAGCGGGCCTCCTTGGTCGTATTACGGACGTAGAGGTTGGTCCACTTGACCTCGTGGTCGGCGTTCGACAGCGACAGGCCGCCGAGGAAGTTCAGGCGGATGTCGTTCTGGTTCGACTCGACGTCGTAGGACGAAGCGACCTCCAGGACTTCGCCCTGGAACTGACCTTCTTCCTGAACGCCGTGACGCGCGCGCCAGCTGTTGTCGTAACCGGCCACCGCAATCAGGCCTAGGGTGCCGATTCCGGTATCCTGTGAAAATCCGCCGGCCAGTTCGACACCACCGTCGATCGGCGTTTTTTCACGTTGCAGCAGGCGCAGGGGCGCGTTCACCAGAGACTGCCCCATGGCCTGAAGCTGGTCGGCGGTGAAGTTGGCGCTGTTGATCTGCTTGCCCTGGTTGAAGGCGATGGCGATGGCGCCGGGCACTTCGCGGGTGTCGTCGTCAAAACCGGTGAAGTCGGTGCGCGATCCGTAATAGATCAGGCCTTCCTTGCCGGTGGATTCAGTATTGCCGCCCAGCGACAGCTTCATGTTGAAGAAGGGCTGGTTGGGCGCGTCGATGGTATGCAGGTCGATGACGCCGCCGCCGAACTCGCCGGGGAAGTCGGCCGAATAGGTCTTCTGAACCGTCACGCCGTCCAGGATGCTGGAGGGGAACAGGTCCAGGGGCACGACCCGTTGCAGCGGCTCAGGGCTGGGCAGCGGCGAACCGTTCAGCAGGGCCGACGAATAGCGCTCGCCCAGGCCGCGAACATAGATGAAACGGCCCTCGACGATCGACAGGCCGGTGACGCGGGTCAGGGCGGCGGCGGCGTTGCTGTCGCCGGTGCGCTCCAGGTCCTCGGACGTCAGGAAGGCCGCAACTTCGGCGCTTTCGCGATTGGGTTCGGGAATATAGCGCCCCAGAACCACGATCTCGCCGACGTCGGTCGCCTGTTCCTCGACCTGTTCGGCCGGGGTCTGCGTGGTCGGGGCCGTCGAGGTCGTCTGGGCGAACGCCAAACCGGGTGCAATCAGCGCACTGGTGGCGAGAAGGACCCCGCTCAGGGTCAGAGTAAGTCTATTCATGGTCTGCGCCTTGAAGGGGTCAGGAAACGCGAAGAACCGGCGGCGACCCTTGGGCCGCCGCCGGCGCAGTCGTCTTCAGCAGGTCGAGCCGGAGGTCAGGCCGCAGGTCCAGCCCTGCCACCAAGTGTCGGAGGCGTTCTGCACGGCGCCGATGTAGGTCACGCTGTCGAAGTAGCTGTAGACCGTCTTCGGATCGACCGCCGTCACGGCGTTCTCGTTGGCGCCGTTGATGAACGCCAGGTTCTGGTTGGTGATCGTCGTACCCGAGGCCGGAGCCGTCAGGGTCGAGGTTCCCGCCGCCGTCACATTGGTGTTGCGGGCGTTGGTGAACACCGCCGTCGAACGCGTGATGTTGGCCGGACGGTAGGAGACCGAGCAGGACATGTAGATCGAGCGCAGCGACGGCGTCGAGCCGCCGTCGAAGCTCGTCTGCGTATCCACGTCGGCGATGTCGAAGCAGCCGGCGACCGAACCCGTTGTCGAGGTGGCGACGATGTTGATCAGGTTCGGGTTGGTACCGGTGTCGAAGTGCATGACCGTGTGAGCGTCGGTCGGGGCGTTACGACCAACCAGTGTCCAGTTGGCGATCTTCGGCTGCGACAGGTAGCGCGACAGATAGGCCGTCGAGGTCGGGGCGGACGAGAACTCGAAGCCGGCAGAACGGCTGGTGGAGTTCGGCGCACGCTGGGTCACGATGCCGAACTGGGCGCCGCCGCGCCAGCCGGTGTCGGTATCCAGACCATCGTCGTCGGCGCCGTTGATGACGATATGCTTCAGGTTGGCGTTGCCGCCGAAGATCTCGATGCCGTCGTCCGAGCTGTTGTACGACTGGATATATTCCAGGGTCGTACCCGAACCGACGCCGCCCAGGGTCAGGGCCTGAAGCTCATTGCCGGTCGCGATTTCGAAGCCGGAGTACTTGATCTGAACGTAGCGCAGACGACCCGAGTTGTCGGCCGCAGTGTTACCACCGAAGTAGGCGTTGGTGCCCTCGATCTGGCCAGTGCAGGTGACCGGCGCGGTCAGCTGGCAGTTGGCTGCGGGCGCGCGGCCGGCGATCACGATGCCGCCCCACTGACCTTGCGAAGTCGAGGTGGCCGTGCCTTCGATGTCCTGGCGGCTGGTGAAGATGATCGGGTTGGTCGCGGTGCCTTCAGCGAAAATCTGCGAGCCGCGGTTGACCAGCAGATAGTCGCCGCCGTTGAAGGCGAAGATCTTCACGCCGGGATCGATCGTCAGAATGCCCTGCGTACCCGTCGTGGAGCCCGCAGCGACGCCGCCGTCGGTGCCGACTTCGGTGCGGCCGCTGATGGCGTAGATGGTGCCGTCGCGGACTGCCAGGCTCAGGTTGCCCAGAACCTGTTGCGGCAGCTGGCAGACGCGCAGGGTGCCGTTAGCGATGGTGCCGACGTTGGTCAGGCCCGTCGGGCAGTCGGCGGCGGGGGTGCCGGTCGTCGGCGTGGTCGGGGTGGTCGGCGTGGAGCCGCCGTCGCCGAAATCGCCCTCGCCGGGCGAGGCAACCTCGGCCGAGCCGCAGGCGGCGAGCGCGAGGGCGCTGGCCGCCGTCACGAGAAGGGTCTTGAGCTGAAGGCCGGTCATCGTCAGTCCACCGTGTCTGGTCAAAGAGCTATGACAGGGGACGGCCGAGCTCATGCCCGGCCGCGATGACGTGTACGTCCCTCCTGCCCAACTTCAGTCATAGTCTGCCCGTGTGACGGCGCTTGCGCCCTAAGGTGAAGGTTCGGCGGAGGTTTTGCGGACAATTCACATCCGTTTTGCGATATTTGGTCCGTCACCAAATCAGTTTCGCTGCCGCTCAGTAAACGCCCTCACGCGCCAGCACGGCCGGTATGGTGCGCAGGATCAGCGCCAGATAGGTTCGGACCGTCAGATTGCGGACCAGCCACATGTCCATGGCCACCCGACGCGGATATGAAACATCATTGCGCCCCGACACCTGCCATAGGCCCGTCAGACCCGGCCGCACCGCGCAATAGGCGACGAAGCGACGTCCATAGAGCGGCGCCTCATCCGCCACGATGGGTCTTGGTCCGACCAAGGACATGTCCCCGACCAGCACATTGATCAGTTGCGGCAGCTCGTCCAGGCTGGACAAACGCAGGAACCGACCCAAGGGCGTCACGCGCGGATCATGGCGCAGCTTGCGGCGCTCGGCCCATTCCCCATCCGCCAGCTGGGCGAGGCGCGCCTCGGCGTCCGTCGTCATGGAGCGGAACTTCAGACAGGCGAACGACCGCCCGTCACGCCCGATCCTCTGCTGGCGAAACAGCGCAGGCCCACCGTCCTGCGCCCGCACCGCAACGGCGATCAGCAGCAGGGTCGGCAGGAAGAACAGCAGCCCCGCCGACGCCGCCAGAATGTCCATCAGCCGGATAAGGCCGCGCCTCCCGCGCGTTGAACCGCGCACTGCCGGCTCGTCCGCCACTATGCTGCGCAGCACGGCCTCAACGGTCGTCATTTTCGCTCTCCCCCGCCGGAGAATATTCCTTAAGGTTGCGTTATATGCAACCCGGCGAGGCATGACCGATGCACTTGGCGGCCCTCGGTTTGTTGACCATCACGAACAACCTATCATAGGTTGCATAGTGCGCCCTGAAGACCGCAAACCCCCACGCCGTCCGTCGCTACGACTGGTCGAGCCCCCGCCGGCGGAACCCCGCTGGTCGGGCCGTCGCTCGGTCGCCGTCATGATCGGGCTGGGCGCGGTGCTCTGGCTATTGGTGGCGGCGGCAGGATGGCTGCTGGCCCGCGCCTTCGCCTGACCCGGTCTTCGCCCGATCAGTCGCCGTTCCACCAGCCCAGGCTGACAGGCAGTCTCCGGCCATCAACCGTCACCCCCCCGGTGATCACCGGCGTCTGGTCGCCCAGATTGCGACGCCCGGTAGCCAGGGCGCCGACGTCGATGCGGGCCTCCAGCCTCGCCTCCCGTCCGCCCGGCGCGACCGCGACCAGGGTCAGCCGCTCATCGGACAGCGAATAGGCGCGCGGCGTGAACACGACGGCGCCGTCCGGCCCGTTCAGGGTCAGGATCAGCGGCGACGCCTCGCGCCGTCCGCCCTCCCAGGCCTCTAACGCCGCCGCCTGTCCGATGAACAGGCTCTCGACCCCCCAGGCCTCTCCCGTCTCAGCCACGGGACGATAGTCGCCGGAGATGTCTCCCTCCAACCGGTGGCGGAAATCAGCCTCCCGCGCGGGCGCCGACGCCGGCGCCTCCGGCCTCGCCTCACGCCGCTCGCAGCCGGCCAGGGCCGCCATCCCGATCAGAATGGGAACAACAAGACGACGCATCACCGATCCAGCGACCGATCCAGGGCGCGGAAGCCGGCGATGGCCAGTTCCGTCGCCGAGGTGAAGGCCTCCGGCTTGATCCGCTCCAAGTCATCGGTCGGGCGGTGATAATCCGGGTGATAGTCCACGCCCATATAGAGGAAGGGCACCCCCTTGTCGTGGAAGGCGCCGTGGTCCGACGCCGAGACCCAGTTGTTCTCCCCCTCGTCCTGCGGCGTATCCTTGCCGAAGGCGAAACTGACCGACCCCATCGCCGGCAAGGGCTCAAGGATCGGGCGCAGGTTCGGGTGCTGATAGGTGCCCGTGACCCACAGATGGCCGTCCGTCTCGGCCCGCGCCGTCATGTCGAAGTTCAGGTTCAGGGCGATGGACGAGAGGGGTACGGGCGGCGCCTTGACGAACTCGCGCGCGCCCAGCAGCCCCCGCTCCTCCCCGTCAAACGCGACCAGCAGCACACTATGCTCCGGCGCCTGGGCCTTCAGCCGCTTGGCCAGCTCCAGCATGGTCGCCACGCCCGAGGCGTTGTCGTCGGCCCCGTTGTAGATCTGTCCGCCGTAGGTTCCGACGTGGTCATAATGGGCGCTGACCACAATATAGCGGTCGCCCACACGGGTTCCAGGGATGACGCCCAGCACATTGGCCCCGCGATAGGTGACCGGCCCCTGCGGCGATGGCCCCGTCCCCTCGAACCATTGCAACCGCCCGAAGCCCGCCGGCGCCACGCCCAGGGCCTCCAGCCGCGACACCACATAGGCCCGCGCCCGCTCCCCGCCCGGTGTTCCGGTTCCCCGTCCTTCCATATCGTCCGCCGACAGGATCCGCACATCGTCCAGCAGCTGGCCGTATTCAGCGGAGATGACGGGCGCGGGCGGCGGGGGGCTGATCGGCTCGACACATCCGCTCAGGGCCAGGGCGGCGCATCCGCCGAGCAGAAGGGATCGGACGGCGGCAGGCGGCATGAACGACTCCATCAATAACGATTCAGCCTAGCGCGCGGATCGTCTCGCGTCAGCCCGTGGTAATGAGACCCCGACATGTCCAGCGCGATTCCCCCCTTCCCGCCCGTCGAAGACCTGACCGCCGAAACCGCGGCCGAAGCCCTGGCCTGGCTGGCCGCCGAAATGGCCCGCCACGACGCCCTCTATAATGAGGCGGCGCCCGAGATTTCCGACGCGGACTACGACGCCCTGCGCGCCCGCAATCTGGAGATCGAGACCGCCTTCCCCGATCTTATCCGCCCCGACTCCCCATCGAACAAGGTCGGCGCCGTCGCCTCCAGCCAGTTCGCCGAGGTCCGCCACGGCGTGCCCATGCTGTCCCTGGACAACGCCTTCGACGAGGGCGAGGTGCGCGACTTCGTGGCCCGCATCGCCCGTTTCCTGAAACTGCCCGCCGACGAACCCATCGCCTTCGTCGCCGAACCCAAGATCGACGGCCTGTCCGCCAACCTCCTCTATGTGGACGGCCGCCTGACCATCGGCGCCACGCGCGGCGACGGCCGTTCCGGCGAGGACGTCACCGCCAATCTGAACACCATCGCCGATGTGAAACAGACTTTAGCCGGCGACGACTGGCCCGACCGGATCGAGATCCGGGGCGAGGTCTACGCCCCCAACGACGCCTTCGCCGCCTTTAACGCCGCCGCCGAGGCCGAGGGCCGCCGCACCTACGCCAACCCCCGCAATTTCGCCGCCGGCTCCCTGCGCCAGAAGGACGCCCGGATCACGGGCAAACGCCCGCTGAACTTCTTCGCCTACGCCTGGGGCGAACACTCCAGCGACTTCGCCGAAACCCAGTGGGAGGCCCTGCAAAAGCTCAAGGCCTGGGGCTTCCCCGTCAACGCCCGCTCGCGCCGGGTCGAGGGCGCCGAAGGCCTGATCGAAGTCTATCGCGAGCTGGAACGTGACCGCGCGACCCTGGGCTATGACATCGACGGCGTGGTCTACAAGGTGGACCGCCTGGATTGGCAGCGCCGCCTGGGCTTCGTCGCCCGCAGCCCCCGCTGGGCCATCGCCCACAAATTCACGGCGCAACAGGCGACCACGGTGCTGGAGGGGATCGACATCCAGGTCGGCCGCACCGGCGCCCTGACCCCCGTCGCCCGTCTGCATCCGGTCACGGTCGGCGGCGTCGTGGTCAGGAACGCCACCCTGCATAATGAAGACGAGATCGAACGTCTGGACGTCCGCATCGGCGACACGGTCACCCTGCAACGCGCCGGCGACGTCATCCCCCAGATCCTGGGCGTGGTCCCGGACCTGCGCCCCGCCGACGCCGTCCCCTATGTCTTCCCCGACAAATGCCCGGTCTGCGGCTCAGAAGCCGTGCGCGAGGGCGACGAGGTCAAGCGCCGCTGCACCGGCGGCCTGATCTGCGACGCCCAGATCGTCGAACGGCTGAAGCATTTCGTCGGCCGCCGCGCCTTCGACATCGAGGGTCTGGGCGAGAAACAATTGGTCGCCTTCAATGCGCGCGGCTGGATCAAGGAACCCGCCGACATCTTCCGCCTGGCGCGCGACGCGGCGCGGCTGAAGGAACTGGAACGCGACGACGGCTATGGCGAGACCAGTATCCGCAACCTGATCGCCGGCATCGACGCCCGTCGCGTCATCTCGCTGGACCGCTTCCTGTTCGGCCTGGGCATCCGCGACATCGGCGAACAGACCTCCATCGTCCTGGCCCGCGCCTTCGAGAGCTGGCCCGCGCTGAAGGCCGCCTGCCTCCAGGCCGCTTCGCGCGTGCCGTCCGACGCCTGGACCGCCCTGGCCGCCGCCCACGCCATATCGCCCCGCGTCCTGGCCCTGATGGCCGAGGCGACGCCCCCCGCCGCCGATCCCTGGCCCGAGGCGACCATGGATATGAAGATCAGCCAGGCCTTCCCCGGCATGGCCGCCCCCGCTCGCCGTTCGCTGGCGACGATGGTTCAGGACTGGTCCGGCCTGATCGAACTGGCCCGAGTGGCGCGCGAGGAAGGCCCGTCCGAAATCCTGAACCAGATCGCCGGCGTCACCGGCGTCGGCCCCGTCGCCGCCCTCGCCCTGGCCCACTTCTTCCACGAGCCCCACAATCTCCAGGTCGTCGCCGCGCTCGAGGCCGAACTGACCCAGATCCTCGACGCCGAACGGCCCAAGTCCGACACCCCGGTCGCCGGCAAGACCGTCGTCTTCACCGGCGCCCTGGAACGCTTCACCCGCGACGAAGCCAAGGCCCGCGCCGAAAGCCTGGGCGCCAAGGTCTCAGGCTCCGTCTCCAAAAAGACCGACTACCTGGTCGCCGGCCCCGGCGCCGGCTCCAAGCTGAAGGACGCCGAGAAACACGGAGTAACTGTCTTGACCGAGGACGAATGGTTAGCGCTCATAGCGCAACCATAAGGACACTTTCATGCGCGCCGTCGCCATCGACTTCGAGACCGCCAATGAGACGCGGGCGAGCCCATGCTCTATCGGCTTGGCCTGGGTCAACGAAGGACGCATCGACGAGATCGAACACCACTACATCCGCCCGCCCGGTATGCGATTTTCTAGCTGGAATATCGCCTTTCACGGCATTGGTCCGGATCATGTGAAAGATGCCGACGAGTTTCCTGGCGTGCTCGAAAAGCTTATGCCCCGACTGCAAGGGCGAACCGTCTTGGCGCACAACGCGGCATTCGACATGAGCGTCATCCGCAGCACGTGTGATGTATACGGTCTTCCTTATCCAGAGTTCGACTACCTCTGCACGGTCAAGATCGCGCAGCAGAGTTGGCCGATGCTCGGTTCGGCCAAACTAAATGATGTCTGCAATCACCTCGGGATCACCTTCCAGCACCACGACGCGGCGCAGGATGCTTACGCTTGCGCCTCGGTCGCGCTGGCAGCGATCCAAGCGACCGGTGCACAATGCCTCGTCAGCTTGGCCGAGCTGACGTCGATCACCGCTGGCCGCCTGAATGCCGACCACTATTGGCCGTGTTCTTCGCCCTATCGACCCCGCCCTAAAGCTGCTGCGCCCTCTCGGCCCTCGGCCTTTGCCTCAAGGGCAGAGACTACGTCGTCCCCCATCACCGGCTTAACCCTGGTCTTCACCGGCGCCCTGGAACGCTTCACCCGCGACGAAGCCAAGGCCCGCGCCGAAAGCCTGGGCGCCAAGGTCTCGGGCTCCGTCTCCAAAAAGACCGACTACCTCGTCGCCGGCCCCGGCGCCGGCTCCAAGCTGAAGGATGCCGAAAAGCACGGAGTAACTGTCTTGACCGAGGACGAGTGGCTGGCCTTGATCGGCTAGCCGCGCAGCGTCGCCAGGGCGGCGGGATAGCGGCGTGACAGGGGCGCATTGACCGCCCCCAGTTCCACGGTCCAGTCGCCCGAGCCATCGGGCTGCAGGCCGGTGACGCGCTCTGAATTGACCAGCCAAGAGCGATGGACGCGCACGAAGCCGAACCGCGACAGTTCGGCCTCGACCGCCGCCAGGGTCGCGCGCATCAGCGGACGCCGCCCGTCCGCCAGCAGGAACTCGACATAGTTCCCCGCCGAACTGACCGCCAGAATGTCGGCCAGGGGCGCGCGGATGATGCGGGCGCCGTCGCGGATGTCGAAACTGACCGGCCGCACCGGTTCGTCTCGCCGCCGTCGCAGATAGCCGACCATCCAGAAGACGCCGACGAACAGCGCATAACCCAGCAGATCCTTGCGCATCTCGTAGATGAAGCGCTCGCCGAACTCGTAAGGGCCGTCCGCCCAAAGGTCGTAGGCCATTTTCCGCAGGATCACGAAGCCGGCCACGTGCAGAGCCGAATAGGCCACAAACCCAACGGCGTGAACGCTCAGGAACGCGGCCTTGGGCCGCCATCCCGCCGCCAGCACCTGATCCGGCGGCGCTGCGGCGGTCGTCAACCAGGGAATCCACAGTAGAAGAAAGAGAGCGACCGCACTGGATCCTTCCCAGACCCAGGGCTTCCATGTTTCGAGGCCCGGGGCATCGGCCAGGACCGACAGGACGTTCACGGTGTTCACGGCGACCACCCAGGACGCGCTCGCCACCCAGCCCGCGATCAGATCGCGTGAATTCGTTCCCCGCAGACGAGCGATTACGCTCGCCGTTCCGTTCATCCCAGCCCACACGCCGCTCGGCCCCGCCCGCGCCGGATTGTCCCCCGCAGCCGGCCGCGCATCCCCCGCCGATTGCCGTGTAACGGGCCGCCCGACATCCGTGGACGCCTTCCTATTCTCCATGGAGTTCGCCCATGCCCTCACCGCCCCCAACGCCCGCACGCCGATACGACCTCGACTGGATCCGTGTCGGCGCCTTCATGCTGCTGATCCTCTATCACGTCGGCATGTTCTATGTGCCCTGGGACTGGCATGTGAAAAGTCCACGTCAGATCGAGGCATTAGAACCGATCATGACGATGACGGGCCCGTGGCGGTTGACCCTGCTGTTTCTGGTCTCGGGCTGTGCGACCCGGTTTCTGGCGGACGGGTTCGAGGCGCGCGGACAAGGCGGATGGGCGCTGGCCGGATCGCGCACCCTGCGCCTGCTGCCGCCGCTCCTGTTCGGCATTTTCGTGGTCGTGCCGCCCCAGAGCTATTACGAGATCGTCGAGGCGGCCAAGGGCCTGGGGATCGCCGACCCCGCGCACGGACCGGTGCTCAAGGACTTCTGGGTGCGGTACGCCACCTCGACCGGCCACTGGTGCGACGCCGACGGTTGCCTGACCACGCCGACGTGGAACCACCTGTGGTTCATCGCCTATCTGCTGCCCTACAGTCTGTTGCTGACGGTGATGATCGCCTTTCCGGCCGTCCGGCGCGCGCTTCAGGCGGTGGGGGATCGGGTCTTTCGGGGATGGGGGCTAGTGGTCTGGCCGGTCCTGTATCTGATCCTGATCCGCTGGTTTCTGGCACCCCGGTTCGAGATCACCCATGCCCTGACCGACGACTGGTACAACCACGCCCTCAGCTTGGGCGCCTTCCTGTTCGGCTATCTGATCGCCCGGTCCGAGGAGGCGCGTCAGACCTTGATGCGCCTGCGCTGGCCCGCCCTGGTCATCGCCCTGTGCAGTTGGGCGGCCTGGGCGACCTATGCCTGGATCTACCGCGGCGACGTCAATCCGTCCGAGCCGCTCAGGCAGGCGATGCGGATCGTCTATGCCCTGGATCAGGCGAGCTTCATCGCCGCCATCCTGGGCTTCGGCGCACGATGGTTGAACCGGGGCGGCCCGGCCCTGCGCTATCTCTCGGTGGGCGTCTTCCCCTTCTACATCGTCCACCAGACGGTGACGGTCGTGGCGGCCTATAATCTGGCCACGCTCCATCTGCCGTTGGGCGTGGAGGCCGGCCTGCTGATCCTGATCACCGCCCTGGGCTGCCTCCTCGCCTACGAGATCGCGCGCCGGATCGGATGGCTGGGCCTGTTGCTGGGGGTGAAGCCGCAGAAGGAAGGGCGAACCGCGCGGTCGCCCGCCTAATGCGAGGGCTGGGACCGCCCAGCCCTCTCAACTTCAAGCAAAAATCTTCGTCAGATGCATTTTCAAATCGTCATGACGATCCGGCCCTCAATCTGGCCGTCGCGCATCCGCTGGAAGATGCTGTTGATGTTCTCCAGCGGCTCGACCGAGACCGTGGCCTTGACCTTCTCGTCGGCGGCGAACTGAAGCGCCTCCTGAAGGTCCAGGCGGGTGCCGACGATGGAGCCGCGCACCGTGGTGCCGTTCAGAACCATGTCGAAGATCGACAGGGGGAAGTCGCCGGGCGGCAGGCCGTTCAGGGCCACGGTCGCGCCCCGCGCCGTCATATTGACCGCCTGTTCGAAGGCCTTGGGCGAGACGGCCGTGACCAGCACGCCCTGGGCGCCGCCGTCGGTCTGGGCCTTGATGTCGGCGGCAGGGTCGTTGGACGTCTTGGCGTTGACCGTGACGGTGGCGCCCAGCCGTCGCGCCAGGTCCAGCTTGGCGTCGTCCACGTCCACGGCGGCGACGTTCAGACCCATGGCCTTGGCGTACTGGACCGCCACATGGCCCAGGCCGCCGATGCCGGAGATCACCACCCAGTCGCCCGGCTTGGTGTCCGTCATCTTCAGCCCCTTGTAGACCGTCACCCCGGCGCACAGGATCGGGGCGATGTCGGTGAAGCTGACATTGGCCGGCAGGTGGCCGACGTAGTTCGGGTCGGCGATGGCGTATTCCGCGAAGCCGCCGTTGACCGAATATCCGGTGTTCTGCTGGTCGTGACACAGGGTCTCCCAGCCGCCCAGACAGTGTTTGCAGTGACCGCAGGCCGAGTACAGCCACGGCACCCCGACCCGGTCGCCCTCCTTGACCAGGGTGACCCCCGCCCCCACCGCCGAGACATAGCCGACTCCCTCGTGGCCCGGAATGAAGGGCGGGTTCGGCTTGACCGGCCAGTCGCCCTCAGCCGCGTGCAGATCGGTGTGACAGACGCCCGAGGCCTCGATCTTGACCTGGATCTGGCCCGGCCCCGGCTCGGGCACAGCGACCTCGTCGATGGTCAGCGGCTGACCGAACGCGCGCACGACAGCGGCCTTCATGGTTCTGGGCATGGAACATCCTCGTCGATTTTGGGGGAACAGGCGGACCGGAAGCAGGACACCGGCCCGCCCGCCTGGGAGATACGCTCTCCGGACAGACGGATCAGAGAGCGATCACAGGATGGCCGATCCTAGACCGGCCATCCTTGATGCAGATCAGAAGAAGCCCAGTTTGTCGGGGCTATAGCTGACCAGCAGGTTCTTGGTCTGCTGATAATGGTCCAGCATCATCCGGTGGTTCTCCCGCCCGATGCCCGACTTCTTGTACCCACCGAAGGCCGCATGCGCCGGGTACTGATGATAGCAGTTGGTCCAGACCCGCCCGGCCTGGATGGTCCGACCGGCGCGATAGGCCGTGTTCATGTCGCGCGACCACACCCCGGCGCCCAGGCCGTATTCGGTGTCGTTGGCGATCTCCATCGCCTCTTCGAAGGTCTTGAAGGTCGTCACGGCCAGGACGGGACCGAAGATCTCCTCCTGGAAGATCCGCATGTCGTTGGTGCCCTTGAACACGGTCGGCTTGACGTAATAGCCGCCGGCCAGATCGTCCTTCAGCTCCGCCTGATCGCCGCCGGTCAGCAACTGGGCGCCTTCGTCCTTGCCGATCTGCAGATAGCTCAGGATCTTCTTCAACTGCTGCGCCGAGGCCTGGGCGCCGATCATGGTCGCGGGGTCCAGCGGGTCGCCCTGGACGATGGCCTCGACCCGGGCGATGGCCTTCTCGATGAAGGCCTCATAGATGTCCTCGTGGATCAGGGCCCGGCTGGGGCAGGTGCAGACCTCGCCCTGGTTCAGGGCGAACATCGCAAAGCCTTCCAGCGCCTTGTCCAGGAAGGCGTCGTCGGCGTCCATCACGTCCTTGAAGAAGATGTTCGGCGACTTGCCGCCCAGCTCCAGCGTCACCGGAATGATGTTCTGGGTCGCGTACTCCATGATCTTCTGGCCGACTGCGGTCGAACCGGTGAAGGCGATCTTGGCGATCCGCGGATTGGTGGCCAGCGGCTCGCCCACCTCGGCGCCCGTGCCCGACACGATGTTCAGCACCCCTGCCGGCAGCAGATCCTGGATCAGCTCGATCAGCAGCAGGATCGAGGCCGGGGTCTGTTCCGCCGGCTTCATGACGATACAGTTGCCCGCCGCCAGGGCCGGCGCGATCTTCCACGTCGCCATCAGGATGGGGAAGTTCCACGGGATGATCTGACCGACCACGCCCAGCGGCTCATGGAAATGATAGGCGACCGTGTCGTTGTCCAGCTCCGAGATCCCGCCTTCCTGCGCGCGGATACAGCCGGCGAAGTAGCGGAAGTGGTCGATGGCCAGGGGGATGTCGGCGGCCAGGGTTTCACGCACCGGCTTGCCATTGTCCCAAGTCTCGGCCTCGGCGACGGCTTGCAGATTGGCTTCGATCCGGTCGGCGATCTTGTTCAGGATGACGGCGCGCTGGGCGACGCTGGTCTTGCCCCACGCATCCTTGGCGGCGTGAGCGGCGTCCAGCGCCAGTTCGACGTCGGCCGCGTCCGAGCGTGCGACTTCGCACAGGACGCGGCCGTTCACCGGGGAGGTGTTCTCGAAATAGCGGCCATTGACCGGCGGGACCCACTGTCCGCCGATGAAGTTGTCATAGCGCGCCTTGAACTTGGGGGTCACGGCGCGCGCGAATTCGGGTTTGGTCATGAAACACTCCTAGGGTCCCTCGGGCGTCGCTTACCGACGTCGTTGGGATCAGAAGCTCGTCCTCGACCGGGCAATTCGCCAGACGGGCCGCTTATGGTGCGGTGCAAACCTGTCGCAGACTTGCGACAGTCCGCTCAATGAGCTTCACCGGCCAGACCCAGCCGGTGCAGCTTGCGGTGCAGGGTCGCGCGACTGACGCCCAATGCTCGCGCGGCTGCAGAGACATTGCCCTTGCTCCGCGCCAGGGCGCGACGCACCGCACCCCGCTCAGCCTCAAGCAGTTCCGCCGCGACCGCCCCCGCCCCCAGCACCTCGGAGGCCGCCAGTTGGGCCGCGATCCGCTCGTCGGTGATGGATAGAGCCAGGCGGGCGGCGCGGGTGGCGCCGATCACCAGATCGTCCCGGTCCACCGCCAACAAGGCCGCCGTGTTCCGTTCGCCGGGATCGCCGGCCAGCACGATCCGCGCCTGGGCAAAGGCCTGACGGAAGGTCTGGGCTTCGATAGCCCGCGCCGCATCCGCCACCGCCGCCGCGATCAGCCCCAGCATACTCTCCGTCGCATCAGCGCGGCAGGACGAGACGTCCAGCAGGCCGGCTAAACGCCCGAGGTGATCATGGATCGGATGGCTGGTGCAGCTCAGGGCCGTGTTGCGCGTGTGGAAATGCTGGTCCCTGTGGATCGTCAGGGGGCGATGCTCGGCCAAGGCCGTGCCGATGCCGTTCGTGCCCTCGACCGCTTCAGACCATATGGCGCCCGGCCAAAGGCCCCATCGATGAAAAGTCTCATCATCCGCCGCCGCGCCCCGCCGTTCCAGCGGCACCCCGTCGGCATTGGTCAACAGGACGCAGCAACCGGTATCGCCGACCGCCAGAAACAGCCGATCCAGCACCCCTTGCGCGGCCCGCGTCATCGGCTCCATCGCCTGCCGCGCTTCCCGCAACTGCGCCTCTGTCAGGGTATTGGGTCCCCCTCCGTCCTCGGGATCCAGTCCGTACAGCGACATCGACCGCCGCCATGACGCCGCCAAGGCCGAACGCGCCGGCCCGACGCCGTCATCGAGCGTCTGTTTGATAAGGCTTCCGTGGTCGTTTCCCGGCCGCTCGCCCATGGTGTCTCCCAAGGCTTGTTTCGTCTGATCAGACGCTTGGCGCGCGACAAGGTCAATGCGCCGCGGCAATCGCCTTCGAAAGCTTCCCTAAGGTACGGTTTTCATTAAGGCTTAGCCGGCGAGTTCAGCCTTGTTTTAAACGGAAACCCGGATCACCTTGCGTCTTAACGGGTCGCCGACACGGCCCGAGCAAAGGGAACGACCATGAAGATCAAGCTCATTCTGGCTGCTGCGGCTGTCGCGGCGACCTTCGCCTCCCCCGCCCTTGCCGGCGATCCGACCGGCCTGTGGCAGACCCCGACCAACGGCGGTCAGGTTCGGATTTCACGCTGTGGCGAAGCCCTGTGCGGAACCCTGGTGACGTCCAACCATATCCGGGCCGACGCCAACGCCCGCGACGAGCATAATCGCGACGCCGCCTTGCGGAACCGCACGCTGCGCAACCTGCCCATGCTGACGGGCTTCACCGGCGGTCCGACCGAATGGCGCAACGGCTCGGTCTATAACCCGGCGGACGGCCGCACCTATCGCGGCACCATCACCATGACGGGCGACAACAGCCTGAACCTGCGCGGCTGCGTCGTCGCCCCCCTATGCAAGACCCAGACCTGGACCCGCGTCCAGTAATCCGCCGTCAGACGAAATGAAGGCCCGGCCGGAGCGATCCGGCCGGGCCTTTTTATGCCTGGGTTTGACCCGGTCTCAGCGGTTCAGCGCCGCGCGCGCCGCCTCGGCGTAGCGGTGCCCGACGGCGGCGCCCTTGGGAAAGACGGCGTCGATGCGCGCCAGATCTTCCGTCGTAAGGACAACGTCCGCGGCGGCGGCGTTCTGCTCCAGCGTAGCGACACGACGAGTGCCGGGAATCGGAACCAGATCCTCGCCCTGGGCCAAAACCCAGGCCAAGGCCAGTTGGGCGGCGGTAACGCCCTTGTCGGCGGCGATGGCCTTCACCGCCTCGACCAGATCCAGGTTCTTCTGGAAGTTCTCGCCCATGAAGCGCGGATTGGTGCGGCGGAAGTCGTCGGCGGCCAGATCATCGACCGACTTGATGTCTCCCGACAGGAAGCCCCGTCCCAGCGGACTATAAGGCACGAAGCCTATGCCCAGCTCACGCGTCACCGCGAACAGCTCATCTTCCGGATCGCGCGTCCACAGCGAATACTCGGTCTGAAGGGCCGTAATCGGATGGGTGGCATGAGCCTTGCGCAGTGTCTCGGGCGCAGCCTCAGACAGACCCAGGAAGCGGACCTTTCCCTCCTGGACCAGTTCCGCCATCGCCCCGACCGTCTCTTCGATCGGCGTATCGGGATCGACCCGGTGCAGATAGTAGAGATCGACATGATCGACTCCCAGGCGTTGCAGGCTGCCCTCGATGGCGCGGCGCACATTGGCGGGGCTGCCGTCGACCAATAGCTTGGAGCGGTCGGCATTGTAGTTGATGCCGAGCTTGGTGGCGATGAAGGCCTGGTCGCGCCGGTCCTTCAGGGCCTGACCGACCAAAACCTCGTTGGTATGGGGGCCGTACATCTCGGCCGTGTCGAACAGGGTGATGCCCAGGTCGAGCGCGCGATGGATGACCGATAGGGATTGGGCTTCATCTGCGCCGCCATAGAAGGCGCTCATGCCCATACAGCCCAGGCCGATGGCCGAGATCTCGGGACCGTTTGGACCCAGCTTGCGCGTCTTCATCTGCGCTCTCCTATCGATGTGGGGGATCGGCGACGCCGCCGACGGAGCTTCAGATGGTCGTTAAGGCGGCGGGCCGCAAGCCCTGCCGCGTCGAACGATGGTACCGCCTCTCAGGCTTGAACTGAGGACCTCCGGTTCCACAAACCGGCGCTCTAACCAACTGAGCTAAGGCGGCCCGCGCATCGCGAGGCGCGTTCTCTACCGGGCCTGCGTCTGGTGATCAAATGATTTCTGACGTCCGCACGAACAAAGAAGAGGCCCCGGCGGTATCCACCGGGGCCCCTCATTCCATTCAATATAACTGGCTTAGAAGCGCCAGTTAATCGGGATTGTCGCGCGCCCGACGACGGGCTGACCGTCGCGCATGGCGGGCTCGATCCGCATAGTACGTATCGCCCTGAGAGCGGCTGGGCCGAAACCAGCGCCGGCGGGCGTGTCACTGACCACGGTGCAGTTGGTCAGCGAACCATTGGTCTCAACCTGACACTCCAACACAGTCCGCCCCGTGATCTCACGCTCAAGCGCGCGATCCGGATAGAAGCGGCTCAGATCGGGCTGACGCGTAATCCGGGGGTTCGAAATCACCGGGGGACGCGGCGGCGCCGGCGGAGCCGGAGGCGGCGGCGGTCCGGGGATGTTCACCGGCGGCCCCTTGTACTCAACCCGTTCTTCCTTCGGCGTCGGCGTAATGTTCACCGGCGGCGGAGGCACGACGTTCGGGATCGGGGCCGGGACGCGCACCTGAAGCTTCGGCGGCGGCGGCTGATCCGTCGGCGGAGGCGGCGGGGGCGGAGGCGGCGGAGGCGGCGGCACCGGCTCGACCAACTCGACCTCGACGGACTCGTCGACGTAGTTGAACTCCTTAAGTTTGAACTTCGACTGCTGAAGGAAGAAGATCAGCAGGGCGAACAGGAGGGTGACGACCACAAGGCAGGCGATCAGTACGGGGTAGGAAACCCCCATGAAGCCCTTCTTCTTGGGTACGTCGTAACGACTGCGATGATATGCGACGTCTGTCATACTATCTCCGCACTCTAGCTCGTCGCCTGGTCTTCGCCGACCAGTGCAACGCTGTAGAAGCCGTTGTCCTGCAAGGCGTTCATGACCTGCATGAAGTCGCCATAGCGGGTGTTTTGGTCGCCCCGAATGAAGATCCGCTCATCCGCCGGATTCCGGGACCCGATCTGCTTCAGCAGATCATCGCCCAGAGAGCCGACGTCGGTCTGGAAGTCACCCACGAAGACGTCGCCGTCGTTCTGGATCGAAATATAGACCGGCTTGGGCGGGTTCGGGGCCGCCTTGGCGACGGCGATCGGCAACTCTACCGGCACCGACACGGAGGCGAGCGGAGCCGCAACCATGAAGATGATCAGCAAGACCAGCATGATATCAACGAAAGGCGTGACGTTGATATCGCTGTTGGCCTCAACCTTGTTGCCGCCGCCGCCCGATTTAATCTTGGCGGCCATCCGTCTTACGCCCCCTTGTCGAGCTGACGCGAGATGCCGTTCAGCAGCTCAGCGGAGAAGCCGTCGGCGCGGGTGCCGTAGGCGGCGATGCGGGTGTTGAAGTAGTTGTAGAAGACGACGGCCGGGATAGCGGCGAACAGGCCGATGCCGGTAGCCAGCAGGGCTTCAGCGATACCCGGAGCAACGACGGCCAGGTTGGTCGTGTTGGATTCCGCGATGCCGATGAAGGAGTTCATGATGCCGTAAACGGTGCCGAACAGACCGACGAACGGACCGATCGAACCGACCGAAGCCAGGAACTGCTGGCCGCCCGAGAGGCGCAGGGCCAGACCGGATTGAACGGCGGTGACGGCGGCTTGGGCGCGAGCCATGGCGGTGTCGAGGTGGTCGCCGGTGACCGACAGACCGGCCTGACGCGACATTTCGATTTCTTCGGTCGCCGCAGCGGCCATATCGGCCAGCGGGTTGCCGTCGAACTCTTCCTGTGTCGAGACGGCGCGCATGTCCGCGATGGTGCGGGCGCCGCGGAAGTTCTCGAGGAAGGTGTCGGTCTTGCGGTTCAGAGCGCCGAACTCGAACATCTTAATGAGCAGCAGCGTCCACGACAGGATCGAGGCCAGCAGAAGGCCGGTCATGACGACCTTAACGATCACCGTGGCTTCCATGAACATGGAGATCGGCGTGATGCCGCCGCCGTGACCGCCGCCGACGGCTTCGTTCATGCTTTCCGGGTTCGCCGCGTCGGCGGCCGGAGCCATGGCCGTCGGGGTCGCCGCAGGTGCGGCCGCCGGGGTCGGCTCGGCCGGGGCCTGGGCCAGAACCGGCGAGCTCGCCATCAGCACGGCGGCGCCGGCCATGGCGAGAATGATGTTCGTCTTTTTGCTGTTCAGCATAATTCGCCAGTTCCTGCTTGGTCTGACTCGTGGAACCAAAGGTGCGGCCGTGTCAAAGAGCCGCCCCCCAACCTGAAATGTTTCCTTCAGCGTCCAATGTCCCATCGGGATCAATCGGTCGCTGAATTCTTGGATAGAGACGCGTCCGGTCACCCGTACCGCCTCCGATGTCCGAACCGTGGGAGAACGCGCCTCCTGAGAATCCGTCTGACGCCTTTGTGGGAGAGCGTCCTAACCCCTTTGGCGAACCCTTACCGGAGCGTCAAGGGACAAGAGCGGGATTTCCCCCAAGGCACGAAGATCCGTCATATTTTGCCGCCGTCAGCGCAGCCGCCGCCTAACCGCGACATTTATGTGATGAATTTGAAGCAGTTGGCGCAACCTTGTTCGAAAGAGCTATCCCGCGCAGTTTTTTACTTCGGCGAGACCGATTCCCGGATCATCCGTTCCCCAAGATCCAGGGCAGATGGCGACACGAGGCGCTCGGTCGGCGAACGACGACCTGCAAGACAGTATGAGGCGGGGTTTTCTCGGCCAAATAAAAGATGGTGCCTGGAGGCGGGTTCGAACCACCGACACGCGGATTTTCAATCCGCTGCTCTACCAGCTGAGCTATCCAGGCGCCGACGCGGCGTCGCGAGAGGCGGGTCTATAGGCGAGGCTTTTCGGCCTGTCCAGCGTCGTTTCAGTCCTTTTCACCATCATCTTCGGCGCCTTCGTCCAGCGCGGCCGGAATGGCGTAGGCGCCGGTGAACCAGCGTTGAAGATCAACCTCGGAACAGCGTCGCGAGCAGAAGGGCTTATATTTGGGGTCGGGCTCGGCCTTGCGGCAGATGGGACAGGTGCTCATCACTCAACTCTCTTCCAGAAGGCCACACCCGCGGGCCAGGGCGGCGTCCGCCCGCACGGCGGCGCGCGGACCTAATCGCCCCGCCAGCGGCGTGAGCACAGCCGCTTCTTCGGCCGAGCACCGCACCGTCACGCGCGGGGACCGAGTATCCGACAAGAGCCGCCGCCGCAGCCGGCGCGCCAGGGCCAAGGCCTCGGTCTGCACCGACGGACGGCGACCGGTGTCGAACAGAATCTCGTCAATTGGGGTCAGGCGCCACGGCAGGGACAACTGCAGCAGGCCGAACCGGCTGATGGGGCCGAACACGGCTTGAGGCTCATGAGCGAAGGCGGCGCGGGCCGCCTTGTCGCCAGCGGCCGCGTCCTGGCCGTCTCCGACAAGATCGACGACGACCAGACCGCCCCATCGGCGCAGGCCGATCAGCCGCGCGGCCTGCTTCACCCCCTCGCGATTCGCCGCCGCCCTCGCCTGTTTCGGATCACGGCCGACCACGGGCGCATAGTCGATATCGACCGCGACCAGGGCGCGCGTCCGTTCGACGGCCAGATCGATTCCCTGGGCGGCGAAGACATGACGAGCGGCCAAAGCCTCCTCTTCCGCCTCCGTCACCGCATCGATGGCGGCCAGACCGGTAATCAGGCTGTCGTCGCCAGCAATGGCGCGCAGTTGTTCGGCGACGGTCGGCGCGGGCTCCAACAGGCGAGACGCCCCCTCCCCTGGCCCCAGGCGACGCAGCACGGGCCCCTTGCCCGCGCGCGGCTCGGCGAGGACGACGGCTTCCAGCCGCTCGCCCTGTGTCAGGCGGTCGTTGCGCGGAAAGGGAAGAAAGGCGGGCGGACCCGCGCCCAGATCGACGAATGCACCGCGCAGGCCCGGATTGATCTCCGTCACCCGCCCGACGGACCGGGCGCCGAGGCGGTGCTGAGGCAGGTCCGTTTCGCGCTGAATCAGCAGATGCGTATAGCGCCCGTCGCGCAGGACGGCGCCGCGGGTCTCACCCGGCATCTCGTCGAGGAAGACCTCGACCCCGCCGCTCATGCCCGCCAGCCGACGCCGTGCAGCAGTTGGACGGCCTCGTAGAGCGGCAGCCCCATCACGGATGGATGGCTGCCGACGATTCGCTGAACGAAAGCGCCGGCCGGCCCCTGGATGCCGTAACCACCGGCCTTGCCGCGCCAGTCGCCGGTGGCGACGTAAGCGGAGATCTCATGGTCCGACAGCGGCTTGAAGGTCACGCGCGTCTCGTTGACCCGCGAAGACAGTTTGCCGTCGCGCACCACCGCTACGCCTGTGAAAACGCGGTGATTGCGCCCGGACAGCAGTTTCAGAAACCGCCTCGCCTCCGCCTCATCGGCGGCCTTCTCAAGGAAACGCCGTCCTACCGCCACGACCGTGTCGGCGGCGATCACCACGGCGTCCGCACGCCGGGCCGCAACAGCCTGGGCCTTGGAGGTCGCCAGTCGTTCGGCGAGGCGCGTCGGCGTTTCGCCCTTCAGCGGCGTCTCGTCGATATCGGCAGGATCAATATGGTCGGGCGTGATCCCGACCTGCGCCAGCAGTTCGATGCGGCGCGGGCTGGCCGAAGCCAGCACCAGTTCGGGACGACCCGCGCTCACTTATTTGAAGCGATAGGTGATGCGACCCTTGGTCAGGTCGTAGGGGGTCATTTCCACCAGGACCTTGTCGCCTGCCAGCACGCGGATGCGGTTCTTGCGCATCTTGCCAGCGGTGTGGGCGATGATCTCGTGGTCGTTCTCGAGCGTCACGCGGAAGGTGGCGTTCGGCAGCAGTTCGCTGACGGTGCCGGGAAACTCGAGCAGTTCTTCCTTAGCCATGCGGCCTCTCGCGCCCGTTGAATATGCGTTCGACCCCACGCCGGGCGGGCGCGAGGGGCGGAATGGACGGGCCTAATGCCCGAAAACGCAGAGATAGTCGAGGTCAGCCGCGACGGTAGAGGGCGCAGAGCAGCGTAAACAGCCGCCGCGCGGTCTCGTGATCGACCACGATCTTGCCGTCCAACCGCGCCTTCAGCTGCTCGGCGCCTTCGTTGTGCAGGCCACGCCGGCCCATGTCGACCGATTCGATCTGGCTGGGGGACGAGCCGCGCAGGGCTTCATAATAGCTGTCGCAGATCAGCAGATAGTCCCTGATGACGTTCTTCAGCGGCGTCAGACTGATGGCGTAGGTGCGAGTGAAACCCTCGCCGTCGATGTCGAACACCAGCCGATTGTCCTGCAACGACAGCTTCAGCCGATACGGGCCGCCCTCGGCCCCCACGGGTTCGAAACTGTTCTTCTCGACCAGGTCGAAGATGGCCACGCGGCGCTCATGCTCGATCTCCGCCGTCGCCGCCGGCAGGGTGACCGTGTCCAGTTCGACCGAGGCCAGCCTGTGGGGACCGCTCATGCCGCATTCCCTTCATCCAGTTCAGGGGCGTCGAGATGGGTTGGCGCGACCCGCGCCGGCCACCGCTCGGAGATGTCCGTGACCACGGCGTCCAGACATTCGACGTCGATCCGCAGATCGCCGCCACCGGCGAACATCAGAATCACGCGTCCGCCCGGCGCCTCGGCCGGCACGAAGTCCAAGGCCAAGAGTTCCAGCGACGCGTCGGGACTGCGCGACAGGCGCCGGCTCTTGACCGCCATGACGTCGCCGAACTGCATGGCGCACATCACCCGCGTCCCGCCGCATTCCCAGCAGAACCGGCTGAAGGCGATGGTCAGGGTGCGCGCCTGCTTTTCCCACACGATGTCCACAGGCCGCAGGATGGCGTCCTGAAGCGCCGCCGAGATGATCTGCAAATCGTCGGCGTCCTCCGCCAGCAGGCGCAGCGGCTCGACCGGCGCCTTGGCTTCGGGAATGACGCCGTCGATCTCAGTGCTCATCACCCCATCCCATCGTCTTGACCCTTGATCCGCCGGATATCCGCGCCGCACGCGCCGAGCTTTTCTTCCAAACGCTCGAAACCGCGATCCAGATGATAGACGCGTCCAACGGTCGTTTCGCCCTGAGCGACCAGGCCGGCGATGACCAGACACATGGAGGCCCGCAGGTCGGTGGCCATGACCTGGGCGCCGTGCAGCACCTCGACGCCGTGGACATGGGCCTCGCCCGCATGGACGGAGATCTCGGCGCCCAGTCGCGCCAGCTCCGGCACATGCATGAACCGGTTCTCGAAAATGGTCTCGCGGACGGTGCTCACGCCCTCGGCCGTGGTCATCAGGGCCATGAACTGGGCCTGCAGATCGGTGGCGAAGCCGGGATAGATGGCTGTCTCGATATCGACTGCCTGCAACCGAACCTTCGGATCGCGCTTGATCAGCACGCCGTCCCCGGTGGGCGACACCTCGACCCCTGCCTCGATCATCTTGTCGGTCAGGGCGCAGATCAGCTCGGCCCGCGCCTTAGTCAGGCGCACCTCGCCGCCCGCCATGGCGGCGGCGACGACGTAGGAGCCCATCTCGATTCGGTCGGGAATCACCGACCAGGTCGTGCCGTTCAGCGACGAGACGCCGGTGATAGTAAGGACGTCGGTGTCGATACCCTCGATCTTCGCGCCCATGGCGGTCAAGCAGCGGGCCAGGTCGCCGATTTCAGGCTCGCGCGCGGCCCGGCGCAAAACCGTCGTCCCCTGGGCCAGCACGGCCGCCAGCAGGGCGTGTTCGGTCGCGCCGACCGAGACGAACGGAAACTCGATCTCGGCGCCCTTCAGGCCGGACGGGGCCTTGGCGGTGACATAGCCCTCTTCCAGCTCGATCTCGGCGCCGAGGGCCGTCAAAGCCTGAAGGTGCAGGTCCACCGGGCGCGCGCCGATGGTGCAACCGCCGGGCAACGACACCTTGGCCTCGCCGGTGCGGGCCAGCAGCGGCCCCAGCACATTGAACGAGGCCCGCATCTGCCGGACCAGATCATAGGGGGCGAAGGTGGAGGTCAGATCCTTGGCGTGGAACAGGCTCTCCTGCCCGTCTGCGCCGTCACGCTCGGTCACCTCAATGCCGAACTGGCGCAGCAGTTGACCCAGGAACCGCGTGTCCGCCAGGCGCGGCATATTGGTCAGCAGCAGGGGCTGATCCGTCAGGATCGAGGCGGCCATCAGCTTGATGGCGGAGTTCTTGGCGCCGCTGACGGGAATATCCCCGAAAAGCTGGGCGCCGCCCTGAATGGCGATACTGTCCATGACGTCCTTGAAGCGCGCCCGAAGGAAACGCCTCGGGGGGATGGTTCTCTAGCAAGCCGGCGCGCGCTTGCCAAAGGGCGGAGCGGGCGCGAGCCGATGACTTTCAGTTGCTGTCTTTAGGCGTCGCCGGGGTGCGGGCCGGCGCCTTGCGCCGTTTCAGATTGGCGCGCAGGGCCGAGGCCAGCCGGATCGCCCGTTCGGCCCTGGCCCGTTCCACCTCCGACGGCGCGGTCGATTCGGCAGAGGGTGCAGCGACGGGCGCGGCAGGCGGGGTATCGGCGTCGTGCGGGGGGCGAGTCATGGCCGTAGAATGCCGTGATCAGGGGCTGTGTCCAAACTTTCTTTCAGATCGTCAAAAAAGCGCTTCCCTCCCCGGAAGCCTCTGGCTATACGGCCGCTTCCTCAGTCGGGGCCGCCGTAGCTCAGTGGTAGAGCGCATCCTTGGTAAGGCTGAGGTCGTGGGTTCGATTCCCCCCGGCGGCACCATCTGAGACCTTGCGTGGCGGGCTTTTCATAGCCCGCCCGCATCTGCCCCCCCCCAGTCTGGCTTCTGCATTCGGACATTTGTCCGCATGGTGTTTCGCGCATTCTTCGGCCGACAAAGCCTCACTACAAGAAAATGCGCGGCACTTGAGACACGGCGCACTTAGAATATTAATTCGAATTAAGCGTGTAATTCCTGACGCGTTATCCAATCTTTCCTTAATCAAACGCGAACAAGAAAAATAAGGATATTCTCCCTATCTAATCTCGTCGTTGCGTACCACGCTGTTTCGCATCGAGGAAATTATGAAGGTAACTATCAAAGGCCGGCTTCTCGCCTGCTTAGGCGCGCTAGGGATTGGCATGCTGGCTGTCGGGACGACCAGTTGGGTGACGCAAAGCCAAGTCGATCAACGCATACAGTCGATCATTGCGGATCGGGTTGTGCCGATGCAGCAGCTGAAGATCGTCAGCGACATGTATGCCGTCAATATCGTTGATACGGTTCACAAGACCCGGGCCGGAGCGATGACCCCGATCCAGGCGCAGGAAAGCGTGACTGCCGCCAAGACAGCGATCAGCGAGCATTGGGCCGCCTACAAGAGCACTCGCATGACGCCTGAAGAACAGGCTCTGGTGAACAAGACGACCACCGATCTACCGGCAGCCGACGCCGCAATTGCTCGACTTGAGGTCATTTTACGAGGCGGCGACACGGCAGCTCTGGCGACGTTTGCCGACCAGCAACTCTATCCAGCCATCGACCCTGTGACCGCCAGCGTCGGTTCTCTGGTCGATCTGCAAACCCGCGTCGCTCGGGCCGAGGGGCGGGCCGCGACCAAGGCCTTCGAAACCTCGATGTGGCTGATTGGCGGAATCGCGCTCTTCGCCATCGTCCTCCTCATTTTCTCGACGCACTTCATTCTCGCCAAGGTCTCCGGGCCAATACAGGCAATGGCTGCAGCAATGCGCCGTCTTTCGCAGGGTGATCTGGCTGTAGAGATCCCTACCGTTGGGCAGCGTGACGAACTGGGCGAAATGGCAGATGCGGTTGTGGTTTTTCGCGACGCCGCGACTGAAAATCTGCGCCTGGAAGCCGAGGCCAACGCGACCCGCCAGGCCGCAGAGTCGGAACGCCGCCAAAACCAGCTTTTGTCCGAAGAAGCCGCTCAACACCTAGCCGCCGTGGTAGAAGCCCTTGCATCGGGCTTGGAAGCGGTCAGCCGAGGCGATCTGACGGTGCAACTGCGCCAGACCTTCCCGCCCCACTACGTGAAGCTGCAACAAGACTTCAACGGTGCAGTCCGTCAGTTGAGCGAAGCCATGGCCGCCGTCATCGTAAATGTCTCGGCTATTCGAGCCGGTTCGGACGAGATCGCTTCGGCCTCCGACAATCTGTCCAAACGCACGGAACAACAGGCGGCCTCCTTGGAAGAAACCGCCGCTGCTCTTGAAGAGATCACGGTGACAGTAAAACGCACCGCCTCCGGCTCCCAGTTGGCGTCTCAGGTCGTGGCCTCGGCCCAGGGCGACGCCCAGGCGTCAGGCGACGTGGTGCGCAAGGCCATCGCGGCAATGGGGCAGATCGAGAAGTCGTCAACAGAAATCACGCAGATCATCGGCGTGATCGATGAAATCGCCTTCCAGACCAACCTGTTGGCGCTAAATGCTGGCGTGGAGGCGGCACGCGCGGGCGAGTCCGGCCGCGGATTCGCCGTCGTAGCGCAAGAGGTTCGGGCGCTGGCGCAACGGTCCGCTGAGGCCGCAAAAGAGATCAAAGGTTTGATCTCGGCCTCTAGCCAGCAAGTCAGTCAGGGGGTGGCTCTTGTCGCGGAATCGGGCGACAGACTGACGCGAATTCTTGACCAGTTCGCCTCCATCGACGGCTTGGTCTCCGAGATCAGCGCTTCGGCCCAGGAACAGGCCTCTAGCCTCACGCAGGTCAATACCGCCGTAAACGATATGGACCAGATGGTGCAACAGAACGCGGCCATGACCGAGGAATCCACCGCCGCCTCGCATTCTCTCCGGCACGAGGCAAATGGGTTGGACAATCTGATGTCGCGCTTCAAGGTTGGCAATGGCCACGCCGCCGCTCAATCGGAAAACGACCAAACCGGCCCTTCCAGCGTTGCTCAGACCCAGGCCCAGACTAGGTCACGACCTCGCCCCGCCAAAGCGCCCAAGCTCCCGAGCGTCGTAGGCAACATGGCTCTGAAGACTGAAGATTGGGACGAATTCTAAGGCCTGCGCGTCGCGCCGGTCCCTGGTATTTCAACCTAGCTTGAGCTTGATCGACCTTTGGTCAGAACGACGGACTATTTTTAACCTCAGTCGTAAGCTGACAGTCCAAGCCGCCAAGGATCGCGCTCGTCCGCGTCCTTATCCTTGCTCCAGCTGAACCCCAGCGACAGGGATTTGCTGGTCGAATCGGCGCCGTAACCGCGCGCCCTGCCATAGGGCGAATAGAAGCCCGGCCCGCGCAGGCCATAACCGCCATAGCCATAACCCCAAGGTTCGTTGCGTCCCTCGCGATAAGCCAGATCCAGCCTGCCGTTCTCTCCAATCGGCATCGAAACGGCGGCGGCGTAGGATTGGTACCCGCCGGTGCCGATACCCGCCTCGACCATTCCATGCACCTGACGGTCGTCCTGGAGATCAGCGGCAGAGGCCTCATCGAAGCTGGCGCCAGGGGTTCGGCTATCCAACCAATGCTGGATCTGTTGTTCGGTCGTGAGGCCGTGCGGCTGGGCGTCCTGCGCCGTCGGCGCCGTCGCCGCGGCTTCGGGCGCAGCAGTCATGGCCTGGGCCACGGTAGAGGCGTTGGAAGGCGCGGTGGTGACCACGCCGTCCGGATCCCCGTCCGAAGCCGCCATGGTCATGGCGGCCAATAATCCTGCGATCAACATGCGCCGTCTCCCTTCAACATCATCCTAGCACGGCGAATAGGGCCAAGGTCAGGCGTTTCCGTCGCCCCGTCGCAATGGGTCCGGCAAGGGCTCCCCCGCTGCGACAAAACTCAAGGCGACCGAGTTGATGCAATAGCGGTTTCCGGTCGGCGGCGGGCCGTCGGGGAAGACATGGCCCTGGTGGCTGCCACAGCGCGCGCACTGGGTCTCGATCCGCACCATGCCGTAGCTGGTGTCGCGGATCTCGTGGACATGGGCCGGATCGACCGGCTCGGTGAAGCTGGGCCAGCCGGTCCCGCTCTCGAACTTGGTCCCGCTCTTGAAAAGGGGCAGGCCGCACTCCCGGCAGCAGAAGACGCCGGCGCGCTTTTCGCCCAGCAATGTGCCGCAGAAGGGCGCCTCGGTGCCATGCGACAGCAGAACCCGCTTTTCCTCGGGATTGAGGTCAGCCTCCAGCCGGGCGCGTTCCATTTCATCCGGCGGGGTCAGGTCATAGCCGGAAGGCGAGCGGAGGCTGTCAAAGGGCGGGGCAAGATCGGTCATGGACCTGAAATAAGAAGGGGCGGGCCGAGGTTCCACCCCTGCCCGCCCCCATAGCCCGCATCTAGCGGACGATTTTACTGGAACAGCGTCGCGACCCAGGACCGAACGGCCGCTTCATCCGTCGGATTGCCGGTGTAGGCCAGGCCCTGCGCCGGAACGAAGGGGGCGTTATTGCCGCGTTGACGGGTCATCCAGGCCTTGTGGCCATAGGTCAGGTCCGCATAGTTCGACGGCAGCCGCTGAACCGTCGGCTCGATGAAGATCGTGTCCTCGGCCGTGGTCGATCCCGCCAGACGCACGTTCGGCAGGCGGGTCAGCAGGTCCAGCGTGTCAAGGCAGCCGCTGGTGCAGCCTCCATCCACCAAAACGATCACCGGCCCAGCGACCGGATTGGCAACGCCGGTGTCCGGCACAGACGCGCGGCCAGGCAGGGTGAAGGTGGCCTGACCGGCTTGCAGGGCCGAGTCGAAGGCGGCGACGATGGCCTCGGTCTGTTGGATCACCGCACCCGATTCCTGAACAAAGCGCGGATCGGCCTGCATCCGGCCCAGGGTGTCGGCGAACCACTGACGGTTGGCCGGGGTGGCGCGGTAGGTGATCGAGCCCGCTTCAGGCTGGCGGCTGACGGTGAATTCCGGCGTCCAGATATGGTTGGCCAGAACATAGCCACGGCCCGTCGCGTTCAACGACGCGCCATTGGCGCCCCGCAGATCGATGACGAAACCCTGCGGTCCACGAATGGCGCCCAGTTGAGCATCGACGGCGGCGTAGAAGGCGTTGAAATCGGCAGCGTCGCCCAGGGTGTGAACATGCAGCCACGGGCGGCCGTCTACGGTCTCTATGGCCAGCGGCGTCGCGCCAGGGGTGTAGACGGTGGCGCGATAGGCGGCTTCCACGGCGGCGACGTCCACCGGCTGGTTTTGCAGCTGGTATTCCTTGGTGCGGCGTCCGGTCTGGAAGTTGCACAAGGTCGGCATGCCGCCGGTGAAGGGATTGTTGCGGTTCCACAGCAGATAGGGCGCAGTGCGGACCCGGTCGGCTTCGGTCGTCAGGTCGCCTTCCCAGCGATCCAGACGTTCGGCGGCCACATCGGCGGCGCTCTTGCCCAGGCAGTCGATCAGAACCGACCCGACCGGCGGCGCATTGCGGACGCCGGGCTTCACATTGGCGACGACATATTTTCCGTCACGCCACGCCATGGTGACGCCCGACCAGCCGATAGCGAAGAACGGGCCGAGCCCTTCGTAGGTCGGGCTGACCGAGATGTTCGAATCCCGGAAGCCGTTTGCATAATAGCGCAGCAGATAGGCGTGGCTGTCGCCGCTGTTGACGCGACCCACTTTCGACATGGCGTCGGTCAGACCCGTGTCGATCCAGGCGCGGAAGGCCTCGCTGGGCGCGCCCGGCACGACGGCGGCGGGATGGTTGGCGGCCAGGGTGTCATGGACCGTCTGGAGGTCCTGCTGCGCCAGGGCGCGGAAATCCTGGGCCGAGGCGGCGCCGGCGGCCAGGGTCAGGGACAGGACGGCGGCCGAGGTGGCGGCGAGCAGGCGTTTCATGGAGGCTCCTGGGCTTGGGCGATGAGCTTGGCGCAGTCGTTAAACCTTAAGCCTCCCACGCTTGCCAACCCCCGCCGCCGCCCTTTCGCCCAAATGTCACACCGTTTGCGTCAGCCGGGCCGATCTCAGAGGGGCGGCGGCGCCTCCACCACAGAGCCGAAGAGGCGTGTGAAACTGGTCTTCAGCGCCGCATCCGCCTCATCCATCGTCGCCAGCACGCCCAGATCGACCAGACTGGTCACTCCGTGCTCTTGAATGCCGCAGGGCACGATGCCGCCGAAATGGCCGAGATCGGGCTCGACGTTCAGGCTGACCCCGTGGAAGCTGACCCATTTGCGCACCTTGACGCCGATGGCGGCGATCTTGTCCTCGCGCGCCCATCCGGCGCCCTTGCGCTCGACCCAGACGCCGACGCGGCCGTCGCGCACGTCCGCCTTGACCCCGAACTGCCCCAGGCCGCCGATCAGCCACTGTTCCAGCCCGCGGACAAAGTTCCGTACATCGCGCCCACGCCGGTTCAGGTCCAGCATCACATAGGCGACCCTCTGGCCGGGCCCGTGATAGGTGAACTGCCCGCCTCGACCGGTCCGGTGGACCGGGAACCGCGCCGCGTCGAGCAGGTCCTCGTCCCGCGCCGAAACCCCGGCCGTATAAAGCGGCGGATGCTCCAGCAGCCACACCATCTCGCCCGCCTCCCCCGCCGCTATGGCGGCGACGCGCGCCTCCATGAAGACCTCGGCTGCGGCGTAATCGACATAGCCAGACGACACGGCCCATTCGACGGGTCGATCATCGTCACGGCGCAGCTTCGAAAGGTCAGGACTTAACGGGTCGGCAAGCATAAGGCTTCAATGTGCAGCGCGAGGCGTTTGCGCAAGTGACGACCTCGCAGTGAAAGAGAGCACCTGTGTCCCAGATCAACGCCGTCGATGTCGAAATCTCAGTGGTTCTGGGCCGTATGGTGCTGCCGATGTCCCAACTGCTGCGGATGGGTCGCGGCGCCGTGATTCCCCTGGACGCGGCCGAGGGCGAAGAAGTCTGGATCCTGGCGAACAACCACCCGGTCGCGCGCGGCGAGATCGAGATTCGCGATGACCGGATCGCCATCACCGTCACGCGCCCGGCCGATCTCTACGACTTCATGGCCGGCTCGGCCTGACTTCCTGCGTCGAACGGGGCCGCGATTTTCCGCGCCGCATTTCATGCGCCACACCGCGTTCAATTCCTCTTTCCTTTTCCGGCGGCTTCGTCTATTCGCCGCCGCTCCGATGCGAGCGGTCGTGGCGGAATTGGTAGACGCGCAGCGTTGAGGTCGCTGTGGGGCAACCCGTGGAAGTTCGAGTCTTCTCGACCGCACCATCTGGCTAAACAGGGCGATTCATCGGCTAACTACGGCTGGACATTCTACCAAGGGAGGCGACCACGTGAACACCACGGACTCCGCCTTCGCTCCAGCCGAAGCGCCTGATATCGAAGACCACGCCGCCCTGGACGAGGACTATGTCCTCACCCCTCAATTCGTCGAAAAAGTCGTGGACGCCGCCGACGACGGCGACGGCATGCGGCTGCGCTCGTTGCTGGAAGACCTGCACCCCGCCGATGTCGCCGACCTGATGGGCTTCCTGACAGCGGAACACCGCGCCGTCGTGGTGCTGTGGCTGCCGCCGGAACTGCTGGCCGAGACCCTGCCGGAACTCGACGACGGGATCCGCGAAGAGGTGCTGGAACGGGTGCCGCACGGAACCCTGGCCGAAGCGCTTCAGGAACTTGATTCCGACGACGCCGCCGCCGTGGTCGAGGATCTGGAGGACGACCAGCGCGAACGCGTCCTGGCCGCCATGCCCGACGTCGATCGCGCCGCGATCGAAAGCAGCCTGGGCTATGATGAAGAGTCCGCCGGCCGCCTGATGCAACGCGAGGTGATGGCCGCGCCCCAGTTCTGGAGCGTGGGCGACACCATCGACCATATCCGCAAACAGGGCGACGACCTGCCGGAGCTGTTCTTCGACATCTATGTGGTCGATCCGCTGAACCGCCCCGTCGGCGGCGTGCCGATCAGCAGCCTTCTGCGCGCGCCCCGCAGTGCGGCCCTGGCCGACCTGATGGAGCCGATCAACGAGATCGCCGTCGATCAGGACCAGGAAGAGGTCGCCTACATCTTCGAGAAATACCACCTGATCTCGGCCCCGGTCGTGGACGCGGCCGGGCGGCTGGTGGGCCAGATCACCGTCGATGACATCGTCAACATCATTCAGGAAGAGAACCGCGAGGACATCCTGCGTCTGGCCGGTGTCGCCGACGAGGACCGCGGCTCGTCCGTGTCCGAGATCGTGCGCGGCCGCGTGCCCTGGCTGGCGATCAACCTGGCGACGGCGGCCCTGGGCGCCAGCGTGATCGGCCTTTTCGAAGGCACCATCCAGCAGATCGTCGCTCTGGCGGTGCTGATGCCCATCGTCTCGGCCATCGGCGGCAACGCCGGAACCCAGGCCCTGACCGTCACCGTGCGCGCCTTGGCGACGCGCGAACTGAACTCTGCCAACGCCATGCGGACCTTCCTGCGCGAATTGGCCGTGGGCTTGGCGAACGGCCTGATCCTGGCGCCCCTGATCGGCATCGCGGCTGGCTTCTGGTTCCGCCATGAGGACTGGAAGATCGGTCTGGTGATCGGGGCGGCCATGATTCTAAATCTGCTGGTCGCGGCCTGTATCGGCGTGCTGACGCCGCTGACCCTGTCGAAGCTGAAGTTCGACCCTGCCGTCTCGTCGGCCGTGTTCGTCACCGCAACGACCGATTTCTTCGGCTTTCTGATCTTCCTGGGTCTCGCCACCATGGTTCTGTTGTAAAAATCTGGCCCCATGTTTGCTGGCCCCATGTTTGCTGGACGGGGGGTACAAGCCGCGCCGCCGTCTCGCTTTGGGGCAACATCTGTGTCTGACACATCGAAACCGACCAAGATCTCCCGCGAGGGAGTCATTCTGATCAAGAGCTTCGAAGGGTTCCGCCCGCGAGCCATTCAGCGCGCCGACGGCCGCTGGACCATCGGCTACGGACACACCCGGTCGGCTCGTGAAGGCCTGACGGTGTCCGAGAGCGACGCCGAACTCCTGCTCCAGTACGATCTCATCCCGGTGGCGCAGACCGTCAACGCGATACAGGCGCCCCTGAACCAGCATCAGTTCGACGCCCTGGCCAGCTTCGCCTTCTCCGTGGGGGTCGATCGGTTCAAGACCTCCGACGTCCTGGCCCGACTGAACGCCGGCGCGCCGCTGGAAGCCGCAGACGCCCTGATGTCCTGGGTCGAAGACGCCAATGTCGTCACGCCGCCGCGGCGCCGCGCCGCCGAACGCGCCCTGTTCGTCGCCGACCCCGAAACGCCGGCGTCCCTGGCCGACCTGCTCGCCGTTCCCCTGCCGCCCGCCACAGCCACCCTGGTGGAAAGCACGGTGGAAGCCGAGCCGATCTCGGACGAGGCGGAGACCGAATCTGTCGAGCCCGCGCCCTTCCCGGTCTTCCCGCCGTCCCTCGAGTTGGTCGAGACGCCCGCCCAGACGCAAGCCGAAGCTCCGCCCACGATGACGCGGGAAGCGGCTGTGTCGGCCCTGCTGGAAGATGTCGAGGAAACCGACCCGGTCGAGGCGAACACGGACAGCACGGCAGTCGAGACGCCGCCTTCACTCGAATCGACCCCGTCTGAACCCGAAGCCGAGAGCCCGGTCGAGGCGGTCACGCCCGACGCCACGCCCGACACCACCCCTGAGACGCCGGTTCACGCTGAAGAGTCCGAATCGATCCAGCCGTCCGAGGCGGCCGCAGAACCGTCTTCTCCGTCGCCGACCCCGCCTTCTTCGCCCCAGCCTTCTTCGCCCCAACCGACTTCACCCAGACCTGCGTCGGCGGTGATGACCAGCGCCGCAACCTTCTATTCGCCCTATGCCGTGCGGGCCCTCGGCCCTCTGGTCGGATTCGGCCTCCGCGCCGCGCCGCGTCCGTCGCCGGCGCCGACCCAAGCCATTGCGGCGAACGACGCGCCGTCCGGCGAGCCAGTGCCCGAAGCACCGCAAACCCCGACGGAGGAAACGGTCGCCGACCTCCCGACCGCCGAAATCCCTGCGGAAACCTCGCCGGCGCAAGATTTCACCACGCCCCCCACGCCGTCCTTCAATTCGACCGACGCCGAGCCGCCGATCGACCTGGCCGCAGAAGCCGCGCCGGACGAGCCTCTACTGGCGACGGAAACCTCGGCATCGACCTCCCCGCTGGAATCGACGTCCTCGACTGCCCCTGTCGAACAGCCCGTGGAGGTGCCGACTTTCGCCGCTCCGCTCCAAGCGCCCTCTACAGCACCCGAAGTCGCGCCTTTGGCCCTGACAGGGTCGCCCGACGGGCTTGCGCCTTCCGAACCGCGCCTGGCCTGGCCCGAGCAGAACGACTTCACGCACCCGGATCAGACAGCCCTGTTCGAACAGGAGGCGACGCCGGCGACGCAGGAGGCTCCGGCCGAACCTCCAGCGCGCCCAACCGCTCCCTCCTCCAAGTTTGAATGGACCGAAACCGCGACCTTCCTGGCCATGGGCGTCATTGGTCTGCTGTCGTTCGGGGCCGCCATGGCGGCCTTCCGCCAGTCGTCCCAGTCCAATGTGGACACGGGCTTGATCGGCTGGGTTCTGGTCGTGATCGCCCTGGCCTGCGTCGGCGTCTCGGGTTTCAATCTCTACCAGCGTTGGGGGCGCGTCGATCGCGCCTAAGTGGGTTTTGCGAAAGCCCATGCACGATGGTAACCCTTTGTGCATGAGCATTCCCTTCGCGCCCCAATCCATGGAATTCGGCCTCGGCGAGAACGCTGACGCGATTCGCGACACGACCGCCCGCTGGGCGGCCGACCGGCTGGCGCCCCTGGCCGCCGAGATCGACGCGACCAACACTTTCCGACGCGAGCTCTGGCCCGAGATGGGCGAGCTGGGCCTGCACGGCATTACAGTCGAGGAAGACTACGGCGGCCTGGGCCTAGGCTATCTGGAACACGTCGTGGCGATGGAGGAGGTATCGCGCGCCTCGGCCTCGATCGGGCTCAGCTACGGCGCCCACTCAAACCTCTGCGTCAACCAGATCCGCCGCTGGGGCACGCCCGAGCAGAAGCAGAAATATCTGCCCAAGCTGATCAGCGGCGAACACGTCGGCTCCCTGGCCATGTCCGAGGCGGGCTCCGGCTCGGACGTCATGTCGATGCGCGCACGCGCCGACAGGAAGGGCGACCGCTACGTTCTTAACGGGACCAAGTTCTGGATCACCAACGCTCCCCACGCCGACACCCTGGTCGTCTACGCCAAGACCGATCCTGACGCAGGATCAAAGGGCTGCACCGCCTTCCTGATCGAAAAGGGCATGAAGGGCTTCAGCGTCTCCAAGAAGCTGGACAAGATGGGCATGCGCGGTTCCGACACCGCCGAACTGGTGTTTGAGGACTGCGAGGTTCCCGAGGAGAACATCATGGGCCCGCTGGGCGGCGGCGCCGGCGTGCTGATGAGCGGCCTGGACTATGAGCGCGCGGTTCTCGCCGCCGGTCCCTTGGGCATCATGCAGGCCGCGCTGGACGTCGTTTTGCCCTACGTCCGCGACCGCAAGCAGTTCGGCAAGCCGATCGGCAGTTTCCAGCTGATGCAGGCCAAGGTGGCGGACATGTATGTCGCCCTGAACAGCGCGCGGGCCTATGTCTATTCCGTCGCCCGCGCCTGCGACGCCGGCCTGACCACCCGCTACGACGCCGCCGGCGCCATCCTGCTGGCCTCCGAGAACGCCGTTAAGGTCACCCTGGAGGCTGTCCAGGCTCTGGGCGGCGCGGGCTATACCAAGGAGTGGCCGGTCGAACGCCTGGTCCGCGACGCCAAACTCTATGACATCGGCGCCGGCACCAACGAGATCCGTCGCTTCCTGATCGGTCGGGAACTGCTGGGCGGCTGACGATTTCCTCCGGGCGGAAGGCGACATCCCATGCCCGCAAAATCCGCAGCCCAGCAGAAAGCCGCAGGCGCCGCCCTGTCGGCCAAGCGCGGCGAAACGTCCAAGTCCGAACTCAAAGGCGCGTCCAAGTCGATGAGCGAGAAACAGCTCGAGGACTTCGCTCACACCAAGCGGAAGGACAAACCGGAGCACGCGGCGAGGAAATAATCGGCTTCAGTGCGATTATTCGGCCTTGTTGCCGTTCGGTAAGTGGCGGTGAAACCTCTGTGCGCCTAAATGGCGAATCTCCTCCCCCCTCGAGCCCCTCGCCTGATGCCCGCCCACGACAAGCCGAACGACGACCTGCGGCTCTTCTCGGACGTAATCGAGGAGCTTGGCGAAGGCGATGATCCCAAGCTGAAGCTCGAAGAACTGGTCGCGGCCTTCGGAGAGCGCGGCTTCGGGGCCATGATCCTGATCCTCTCCATGCTGGCCCTGCTGCCTTGGCCGCCGGGCGGCAAGGCGGTGTTCGCCGTTCCCATCATCCTGATGTCGCTGGAACTGGCCTTTCAGCGCAGTTCGATCTGGCTGCCGCGCTGGGCGCTGCGCACCTCCATCAGTCGCACGGCCTATCGCGCGGGGGTGTCGCGGATCATGAAGACGGTGCGGTATGTCGAGAATCTGACCCAGCCGCGCATTCCGTTTTTGACGGGCGAGGTCGCAGACACGGTCACCGGCCTGGTCTGCGTGATCCTGGCGCTGATCATGGCCTTGCCGATCCCGTTCGGAGACGCCCTGCCCGGCATCGCCCTGGTCTTTTTCGCCCTGGGCATGATGCAGAGGGACGGCGTCGCCATTCTGCTGGGCGCGCTCGCCACAGCCGCCTGCGCCCTCTACCTGTTCCTGATCTGGCGCACGGTGTTCGAAGTGGCCCATCACGCGGCCGGCTGGTTCGCCCAGCTTATCCACTGAACGACAAAAGGGCCGCCGCGTCGCCGCGACGGCCCTTCATTGTCTGACCGCGAACGGCCGGACCGCAACTCAGCCCGAAAAGCGCTCAAACAGCCCGACGGGCGTTAGCGCCAACCAAAAGGATCAGGCCAGGCCTCCAACGAGGACCAGGGTCGCGGCCACCGCACGCGATTGATGACAATGAGACACTGGATCACCTCCTTTCGACTGTTCAACAGGGATTCGAAAGGTAAGACGTCTCAAGGCCTTGCGCCAAGAGGCTTCGCGATCTCGTGAAGTCAGCCCTGCTCAGGCCGCCTGCTGCGCCCCCGGCGCCAGCCCCTGCATCATCATCCGGTTAATATCGATCAGGTCCTCGAAGGTCTCTTCACCCCGCATGATGGCGGACGAGTGTCGATTGACGAACAGGCTGAGCGAGATGATCTGCGCCCGCATGGCGGCAGGCAGGACGTTGGACGGATCGCCGCAGTCGGCGGCCAGCGTCGACCACAGACGCCGGTTCCAGTCCAACGCATCTATGCGCGTGGCCAGATCACGTTCATCGACCGTCGAGGCATGCACCAGCGCGCGGGTTACCTGGCCAAACAGCCGGTACTCCATATCGCGCGGGGTTTCAGCCCGCGTCGTCGCCGCTGCGTATGCCTGAAGCGACATTCAGCACCTTCTCTTCGTATTCAACAATTTTACGGGCGGCCATCAGGGCCTTGTAGTATTCGCGCGCCAGCACATGACGCGACGCAGAGACGCATTCGGCCAGAATGGCGGGGTTCTTCGTCGCCCCCATGAACTCCGAGATGCGCAGCGCCAGTTCGTCATAGAACTTGGCCGCCGACGCCTCCTCCAGATACATCATCATGATCGGGAAATAGATCCGGCGCGCCGGCGTGGTGACTTCCTCCGCCTGCATGATGTCCTTCTCACGCAGCACGCTGGCGCGGTTTTGAAGGATCAGCACGCCGCGACGGTCGCCGTTCTGGACCACCGCGCCGTTCAACACGAACTTCTCGCCGGGCTTCAACGACAGCTTCAGGGCCATGGACGACCAAACTCCCACTGGCGGAACCCATCGATCATGGACCTTTCCAGTGAATAGGGTCTTAAGCCAAGATGGTTAACCATCTCTTGTCCTCGGCCACGCTGGAACACCTGATCCGGCGCGACGTTTCCTGTCTGCACAGGAGGCGACCATGCCGGACAATGACTATCAGGACGATCAGGAACAGTCGGAAACCTTCGACGAGACCCACATCGACGATGAAGGCGAAGGCGACATCCTGCTGGACGAGTCCGATCAGGTTCTGGACCTGACCCAGGCCGACGGCGACGCCGACCAGGATGAGTTCGACGAGGACGACATCGATCTGGACGATCAACTCGCGCTGGACGGCGTTGAACGAGAGGCTGACGCCCTGCTCGGGATAGACGGGGAAACCCTCAGTCAGTCGGACGCCGACGGCAACGGCGTGCAGAGCGATGACGAGGTCGAGCTGGTCTATTCAGGCCTGATGGAAAACGAGCACGGCGCCCAGGCCAGCGCAGCCCACTGGGAATCGCGGCGTCTGGACGACGACGACATCGAACAGCTCGGCTACGCGCCTGAGCAGGACGCCGAAAAGTCAGCAATTTAAGGAAAACCTATGACCGACAACCATGCTAAGACCGACGCGTCGACGGACGCACCCCACGCGAAAAAGATCGCGGCGGAAGACGGCAAGCCGGATCAACTGAAAGACAAGATGAAGGACGGGGTCTCTCGCGAAGAAGCCCTGGTGGACGAAGGCATCGAGGAGACCTTCCCCGCCAGCGATCCGGTCTCGGCCAAACACATCACCTGATCGCTGTTCATATCTCGACCGATCGGCTAACCCGCTTCGTGACATTCACGGAGCGGGTTTTTCATGAGCCGGTTCGAAGGCACCGACCACTATATCGCCACCCCTGACCTGAAGGTCGCGGTGAACGCCGCCGTGGCGCTGGAACGGCCCCTGCTGATCAAGGGCGAACCGGGCACGGGCAAGACGGTTCTGGCCTATGAGGTCGCCAAGGCGTTCGACGCCCCCCTGATCACCTGGCACGTCAAATCCACCACCAAGGCCCACAGCGGCCTTTACGAATACGACGCCGTCAGCCGCCTGCGCGACAGCCAGTTGGGGGACGAACGCGTCCACGACGTTCGCAACTATCTGAAGAAGGGCAAGCTGTGGGAGGCTTTCACCGCCCCGACACGCCCCGTCCTGCTGATCGATGAGATCGACAAGGCCGACATCGAATTCCCCAACGACCTCCTGCAGGAGCTCGACCGGATGGAATTCTATGTTCAGGAGATCGACGAGACCATCCGGGCCGAGGTTCGCCCGATCGTCATCATCACCTCGAACAACGAAAAGGAGTTGCCGGACGCCTTCCTGCGCCGCTGCTTCTTCCACTACATCCGCTTCCCCGACGCCGAGACCCTGTCGGCCATCGTCGATGTCCACTTCCCCGGCATCAAGCCGCGACTGGTATCGGAAGCCCTGAAGACCTTCTACGAGATCCGTGACACCCCAGGGCTGAAGAAGAAGCCCTCGACCTCGGAACTGCTGGACTGGCTGAAGCTGCTGCTGGTCGATGATATCGACCCCGAGACCCTGCGTGAGAAGACGCCCAACAAGCTGATCCCGCCCCTGCACGGCGCCCTGCTGAAGAACGAGCAGGACATCCATCTGTTCGAACGACTGGCCTTCCTGGGACGGCGCGACGGCGGCCGCCCGGGCGGCTGAGCGGCATTACCGCGATTTCACTGGATCACCGGCGCTTTGCGATCACAATACAGGCCATGAGCGTTACCTTCCCGTATCGTCTTCTGACTGCCGGCTTCACGGCCGCGATCCTCAGCGCCGGCCTTTCGGCGTGCGACGGCGAAAACGGGGTCCGCATAACCACCTCGACGACCCGCACCGCAGACAACACCTCCCAGGGGGTGCTGAAGGTGGTGGACGGCCTGCAATGCCCCAACACCGTCAGCGTTCTGACCCGCAAGGGTTCGGCCAGTCCCGGCGGCGGCTCCTGCACCTACGGCGGGCCGCGCGGCGCCGAGGTGGTGCTGTATCTGGTCAAGCTGGACGGTCGCACGGCGGAAGACGTCCTTCGGGACTACGAACGCCGCCTCTCGGCGGAGATTCCCCAGGCGGCGGTGCAGATCGACGCCCGCGAGACAGAGACGGGCGAGGAAAAAACCTCGGTCGAGGCGCCCGGCGTGAACATCAAGACCAAGGGCGAAGACGCCACCGTCAGCCTGCCCGGCCTCCATATCGAGACCCAGGGCGACAACGCCACGGTGCGGATCGCGGGCATCAACATAGAATCCAAGGACGGCCAGGGTGTCCGGACCGAGACCAGCACGGTCAGTGTTCACACCGACGGCGAAACCACCCAGGTCCGCACCCAGGCGCCGGGCGAAGCCACCCGCATGACCTTCCTGCTGGCCGACGACAGCGTCGAGGCCGGCGCCTGGCGCCAGGTCGGCTTCGTCGCGCGCGGCCCCGCCGGCGGCCCCCTGGTCATCGCCACCGTGCGCTCCAAGGCCAAGAACGACCGCATCTTCGAATCCGCCAAGGAGTTGGTCGCCCTGAACGTGGGGGACTGACATCAAGGGCTAGCGATTTTTTCCACTCGGACATGACGTCCGATCCCCCTGGATTAGCCCGCAAGTCTTGATCCCCGCGCCGCTTTGCGTCACCTGACCAGCCCACACGCGATCAGGATCGAAGATTTGGCCGAGCGCCCCAAGAAGAAGACCGAAGTCCGCGCCTGGCAGCGCATGCTGTCGGGACGACGCCTGGACCTGCTCGACCCCTCGCCCTTCGATATCGAGATCGAGGACATCGCCCACGGCCTGGCCCGCGTCGCGCGCTGGAACGGCCAGACCATCGGCGAACACGCCTTCTCCGTCGCCCAGCACAGTGTCGTGGTCGAAGAGATCGCCGCCCACATCAAGCCGGGCCTGGATCCCAAATGGCGCTTGGCCGCCCTGCTGCACGACGCCTCGGAATACGTCATCGGCGACATGATCTCGCCGTTCAAGGCGGCGCTGGGCGAGGGCTACAAGGATTTCGAGGCGCGGCTCGAGGCGGCCATCCACGTCCGCTACGGCCTGCCCCCCAAGACGCCCCAGACGATCAAGACCCTGATCAAGAAGGCCGACAAGGCCTGCGCCTATTTCGAGGCGACGCAACTGGCCGGGTTCAACGAAAAAGAGTCCCTGGGCTTCTTCGGCTCGCCCCCGCCGGGCTACAGCCTGATCATCGAGCCCCAGCCGGCCTCCATCGCCCAGGCCCGCTATCTGGAGCGCTATCAGGTCCTGGCCAAGGCGGTCGGCCTGTTGCCCGCCGACGACGCCTGGCACACGGAATAGGCCGATGACGGGACCGGCGGATCAGGGCGTGCGCATCGGCCTTTCGGTCGTCGTCATGGCGCTGAAGGACCGTCGGGCCGTCGTCCTGACGACCCAGGGAGAAGACGGCGCCCGCGCCCTGCCCTTCGGCCCCTTCGATCCCGTGCGCGACCGCACCTTTGAACGGGCCCTGCGCGACTTCGTGACCGACCAGACGGGCTTCCGCCTGGGCTTCGTCGAACAGCTCTACACCTTCGGCGATGCGGGCCGCGCCACGCCCCGCGCAACGCCCGCCGCCGACCAGAGGCGCGAGGTCTCGGTCGGCTATCTGGCCCTGACGCCGGATGCGGCCGAGGGACAGACGCATGACGCGCACTGGGACGCCGTGTTCGACATCTTCCCGTGGGAGGATCGCCGCACCGACAACTCGCCTCTGCGCGCCGCCCTTGCGGACGGCCTCGCGCTCTGGGCCGGCGACAACGACCAACGTCAGGCCCGCGCCCGCGCCCTGTTCGCCCTGACGCCCGAACACCGCTGGAACGAGGAACGGGTGCTGGAACGCTACGAGCTTCTGTACGAGGCGCGGCTGGTCGCCGAGGCCTGGCGCGACGCCGGCCAGCCGGCCCAGACCCCTTTGCTGCCCGGAATGACCATGGGCTCGGACCACCGCCGCATCCTCGCGACCGGCCTGGGCCGCCTGCGCAGCAAGCTGAAATACCGCCCGGTCCTGTTCGACCTGACCTCGGGCGTCTTCACCCTTTCGGCCCTCCAGGCCGCCGCAGAGGCCGTCTCGGGCCTGACCCTGCACAAGCAGAATTTCCGCCGCGGCGTCGAACGAACAGGCCTTGTCGAACCCACCGGACAACTGTCCTCCGCCACCGGCGGTCGCCCGGCGGAACTGTTTCGATTCAAGGGCGTCGATCCCCAAACCGGCGCCGCGCCGGGCCTTTCCCTGCCCGCGCAAAGATAGGTCGGAATTCTTTCACAGAGCGCTTGCGGTACGCCGCGCCTACCATTAGAGAAGCCGCTCGCTCGACCAAGCGACTATGCACCGCGGAGAGGTGGCAGAGTGGTCGAATGTACCGCACTCGAAATGCGGCGTGCCTGGAAGGGTACCGTGGGTTCGAATCCCACCCTCTCCGCCATTCGCCTTTATAGAAATCAATAACTTAAGCTCAAAACCCGGCGCTCGCCATTGGCACACCGTGCCATTGGGCTTTCGAACGTCTGAAATGGCTTTTCGACAGGACGAATACTCGCCCCTTGGTGGCATTGGTCAATCGCCAAGAACGGACTGGGGCCGATTGGCTTGCCTAGACTTGGCCGCGCGATTCATCAAAGATCAGCGTTCATCTGGATGGCTAACGTGACCCCACAAGAGATAGCTTTTTTCGCAGCAGGTTGCTCGGCGGTGGCAGCGATATTTAGCGCAACAGCCGCTTGGCGGGTCCCCCATGCTGTCGCCCAGCAAAATGAGAAAATTCGTAAGGCGAACGAGACAAGGAGTCGGAAGCTCAGCATTCTCGAAACTCTTGTCCAACATCGAGCGATGATTGCCGAGCCCGCCTCCGTGGCGGCACTCAATTCAATCGTGATCGTGTTTTCCACGAGCCCGCGCGTGAAGGATGCGTTCGCTCGTTTTATGACCGCGACGAACGCCAAACCAATGAATGGTGGGGCCGTCGTCGAGCGTTACATCGCCATCATCAATGCCATAGTGAGCGACTTGGGTCTGGGCGACGAGGTGTCCGGCACGGACGTCGACCAGATTTACTTTCCTGAGGCGCTCGGTAAGGCGAAAGCGATTGAGAGCGCTGAACTCAACGCACGATTCACGGCCGTGTCCACAGCCAACAACGATCCCAGAACAACGCCGGGATAGCCGCACTTGCCCCTGACGGAACGGTCGATGGTCATCGAATGGCGGTAGCCGCGCCATTGCGACTTCCATCTATTGGTGGGTATCAGAGACTAGGTTTGGCACACCTTTTCGGACAGAAAAGCCCGCCATCACTGGGGTTTGATATCACCCTCTCCGCCATATCTCGTTAATTGCCACAATGCCTGAAGGAACGCGGCGTCATGTGTGGCAGTCGCGCATCGTGACGACATCAGTGCCAGGAGTGTTGCACGGTTCTGGCACACAGGTGGCGCCCACCGTCCTTGCCTGTCAGTAGATATCCTGGAGGCGCCATCCCGTCAGGTCGAGCATCACCAATCCCAGTTCACGCAAGTCGCCCCTGAGTGGCGACCATTCGCTCCAAAACTGGTAGTCGCCGCGCCCGCTCGATTCCAGAATCCACACGGAACCGTCAACGCCGCTGGGGCATCCATAGGATGCCTTCCGAAGTTGGGGACTCTGTGCCGCTGAGAGCCTTGCCTGCTCCGCCGCCGTCAAAATCCTGTCGACCGAGCAACCAGGCTTGGTCTCGTCGCACCCGTCCCGACCCGGCATCCACTTTCCGATCAGCCGGACATGACCATCTTCAGTCTCGACCGTGCGGATCATCACATGTGCGTGGTTACTCCGCAGGAGTGTGAAGCGAACCGCCCGTTGTGACCTCGCCTTGTCCTGAAATATGGGTCGCTCGCCGAAGGCGAGCAGTTCACTAGAATACCAATTGGCGGTGAACTCATCCATGACCGGCCCACGCTCGGCGGCAGCGTAACTATTCGCTGGGCAGTTGCCGGATTCGGCCTGAAGCGATTTGGGGAAGAACGGCGTCGAGCTGATCACGATATAGATGCTGACGACTATTCCGATCAGCGCAACGGCGACCAACACGAACATATCACGTCGAAACATCGGCGCCCCCCCCAGCCGACACTTTCACTCGACAACTGATGGTGCAAGCCCATCGGCCCGGCGGCGGCTGCCTCCCACGACAAGACCTGAGACTGCCCAGCGCGCCTCGGAAAACCTGTTCGAGGCAGGTGGGTCGGAGAACCACAGGTTAAAGAAATTTTCCGCACGTCGAACGTACGGTGTATTTTACGCCTATATAGACGACCAGATACGACCACCCCTGCCCCCATATGACCGGGGTACTGAGCGAAAGGAGACGATCATGGCGACACTCGAAAAATCGAACTGGTTCGTGACCCTGCTCCGTGGGCCGAAACCAAAGGTCCGCACGACTGACGGCATCAAGGCCTTCAGTGAAGCTGCCTACAAGGCCAGCAATGGCGCGCCGCAGCGCCTAGTCTCGGTCTACCGCTCGTACAAGGCGCCGGCCAAACGTCGGGCGTGAGCCTTCCGTTTGAAATCGTCGATCTAGAGTTCAGGCCCCTCTCTGACGATTGTCCGAGGGGGGCTTTTTCGTGCGGCGACCGAGAGATCGACCACTGGTTCCTAAAGAAGGCCGATCAGAAACACCGGGGATTTCAATGCCGCGTGACGACAGTGCATGCGCCCGACGATCCCTGCCCCGTCGGCTTCTTCGCGCTGAGCTGGATTGCCGAACGGGAGTCGCTGCTGCCGCAGAGCCCCAGAAGCCGCGATTACTTCCCCGCACTGCACCTGGAGTACGTCGCCGTGCGGAACGAATACCAAGGCAACGGCGTCGGCCAGTACATTATGGGGCGCGTGTTGGAGCTCTACCTCGATGCTGCGGAGACGACGGCCGCACCGGCGCTGACTTTGATCGCGCTGAACGAACGGGCCGAGAAATTCTATGCCGAGCTCGGCTTCGCACCCTATGCACGAAAAGAGTTTGGAGCGGGCCTTCGGATGCTCCTGCCGGTCCAGACGGCGCTGGATCTAGGACTAAAAGTTCAAGCGATTTAACACCAGGCGACAGGGCCGGGACACGCCCCCTGGGGCGCCAGCGCCCATTTCAGCGACGGTTTCGTCTTAAGCCCGGCGAGCGATGAAATAGCTTGTCTTCAAGGGTCGGCTGGTCAGCTCCAAATTGAATCGGCGGAGCTGCTGGTGCAGCTCCGCCGAAACGACTTAGGCCTCAGAGGCTGAAATCAGCCGCTTAGAAGTTGACCGTCAGGCCGATCGAGATCTGACGTCCCAGGGAGTCATAGCGCTGAGGCAGGGTGTTGTTCCGCGCCAGGCTGACGTTGTAGGAGTTCGGGATGACCGGGGGATCTTCGTCCATGATGTTGTTGGCCGACACCCGCAGCTTCGCGTCGTCCGTCACCTTATAGGCCACCGACACGTCGAAGTAGTTGTAGGCTGGAATGTTGTAGAAGGTCTTGCGCTCGGCGCCTTCGACCCAGCCCAGCAGCGGGTCGCCCGAGTTCGACGTGTGGGTCAGCGACGAGACGTAGCGCCAGTTGACCGAGACGCTCAGACGATCGTTCGGGATGGTGTAGGTCGTACGCAGGCCGTGCGTCCACTCAGGCACGAACTGCCCCCCGCACGAGCCGAAGTAGCCGACGCAGTTGATCTCGGGCCGCAGGGGCGAATCCTGCCAGCTTTGACGCGTGGACAGCGAACCGTTGAAGGTCCAGTCGAGCTTGCCGATGTGCTCCAGCTCGAGGCCGTATTGGCCCTGGAAGTCCCAGCCATGGGATTTCGACTTGTAGGCGTTGGTCGTGCCTTGGCTGATGAAGCCGGTGGTCGGGTTCGACGCGGCGCTGGCGTACAGGGTGCCCGTGACCGGATCGCGCACGATCTTGTCGCAGAAGTAGGCGTCGCCGCCGCTGCTCAGGCAACCGTCCTGGTAGTAGCTGTAGTCGTTGTAGTTGATCGAGTCATCGAGATCGATGATGAACCGGTCGATCGAAAGGGTCAGGCCCGGCAGGAAGGTCGGCCGCAGGACAACGCCGAAGGTGGTCGTGTTGGCGGTTTCGGGATCGACCGTGAAGCCGCCGGTGCGAACCGTACATTGCGAGTTGGGACACGACAGACTGGTGCTGCCGTACAGGGCGTCGCTCAGGCCGGTTGCACGGCAGACTTCGCGCGAAGCGGTCGGGGCGTCGATGACGGTGATCTGCTTCGTCGGATCGTTGGGATCCTGAACCTGACGAGCGATGCCCGCGCAAAAGTCGTTTTGCGATCCGCCCTGGCGGGTGAAGCTGATGTTCGACGCCTGCGACATCTCGATCACCGTCGGGGCCCGCTGGGCCTTGTTGAAGGCGGCCCGGAAGGTCACATCCTGAACCGGCGCGTACAGACCTTCGATCTTCCAGGTATTGAAGGTCTCCGGGTTGGTGTCGTAGCGCGACAGACGATAGCCGCCGTTGACCTGAAGCAGGTGCGCATATTTGCGCTCTTCCATCAGCGGAGCCTGGAACTCGATGTTTCCTTCGACGACGCTCTGCGACAGGCTGACGTCAGCCCCGCCGTTTTCACGACGATAGATCGCGTCAGCCGTCGATTCCCAATGCTCCTCGCGGTATTCGAGACCGGCCGAAACCGCGACGCCCTGTTCGGCCCACGGGCTGATAACGCCGTATTCCGCCAGATCGCCGGAAACCGTGGCGACCAGGTCGTACAGCGTGCCCACGCCGGTGGTCGTGCCGCTTTGGCCGGTGAACAGATAGTCGGCCAGGGCCTGGTCGTTGTTGCCCGCCGTAAAGGCGTCGAATGGAACGCAGTTGGGGTCAGTGCCGTCGACTTTGGACACGCAGGTCGGCGTGCCGTTGACATTGACGACGTTAAGCGAGCGATTGACCTTTTCGAATTCGGCGAAAGCGCCGGAAGTATAGTCCATCTGGTTGCGCGCATAGACGCCGCCGATGTCATAGTTCCAGACGTTGGCGACCACGCCGCGCACGCCGCCGGTGGCCCGCACGCCTTCGTTCACATAGGTGTCGAGCGTGTACGGCAGATCGTCGAAGCGATAACGAACTTCCAGCGGCATCATGTCCGCCGTGCCGGCCTGCGTCCCGCAGATCCCGGTCGCTTGCGCTGCCGACATCAAGGGGTTGTTGCAGTTCACTTCATAGGGCGTGCTGCCGTACGCCGTGTAGCTGTAAACCCGCGTGGGGAAGCGGTTGTAGGATTCATCCTTGAACCAGATGACGTTCCCGTAAATCTCGGCGCTGTCGTTCAGCTTCAGGGTGCCGAAGAGGCCGGCGTTCAGGCGCTCCGATTCCCGCTGGTACGAGTAGCCGTCGTAGGGGTTCGCGGCTTTGCCCTCACCGATGCCGTAAGGCACGAAGGTGCGGGTGCCGTCCGGGTTGTTCAGGTAGACCGACCCGGAATTGCTGCCGCCCCGAGGCGAGAGATAGCCGCTGGGGGAATAGGTCGATGTCGAGCAGCTCAGCGGGCCGTCCGCCACGCTTTGCGTCAGTTGACAGGCCGAGGTGGCGCGGTCCGCATAGGGCACCACGTCCGCATCGCGGTAGTTCACGAAGCCCGACAGGGTCAGGGCGTCGTCAAACAGATGCTTGCCGTAGGTCAGGGTGATGTCTTTGCGACCACCGTCGTTGACCGTGCCGATCGGCGTGGGGAAGGCCGAGGCCTGCGCGACCGGCGTGACGATCGTGGTCTTATTCTCGTGGTTGTAGAAGCTGTAGTTCGCATCCAGCTGAAGGCCTTCAAAATCATCCTTGAGGATGAAGTTGACCACGCCCGAGATGGCGTCAGAGCCGTAAACCGAAGAAGCGCCGCCCGACAGGATGTCGATCCGCTGGACCATCGAGGTCGGGATGATGCCGGCGTCCTGGCCGTTCATCGTGCCGAGGCGCTTTCCGTCCACCAGCACGAGGGTGCGTTCGAAACCGAGGTTGCGCAGCTTGATGCGCTGGCGGCCGTCGGAATCCTGATAGTTCTGCTGACTGTCCGGCGCGATCTGCGGCAGCCGGTTGAGGATTTCTTCGATATTGACCGCGGCAGCAGCCTCGATTTCCGTTGCGGTGACGCTCGTGATCGGCGCCGCGGACTGATTGTTCGGCCGGATGATGCGCGTGCCGGTCACAACCACTTCGCCGACCTCGGCCTTGTCGTCGGCGGCGGTCGTGGTGTTCTGGGTGGCGCTTGCCGTCTGCGCCTGCACGTGCCCTGCCAAAGCCAGCAAGCTCGTCGTCAGCATCAGTTTCAAAATCGTATTGTTCATCGTGCCCCTCAATCGCGAAGACCGCCACACCGGCGATATCCAAAGACGACCAGAGGCGCGACAGGTGTCAATACCAATGCGCAATGGAAGAGCCCAATTTAGCGCCAATAGGGCCTGCGAGTAACAAGTTTTCGACACACCTGTGTCAATATGGCGACACACGTTATGACCGACCGATAGCCATAAGGCGCAAAAAACTCGCAGGATAATGAGCCAATTTACAGTTTTTTGGCTCTTATGTTCCAATCAGGCAGGGAGCGCCTTGCTGACCGACCCCGTTCCAGGGCGAAACTGCCCCCTAGACTCATATACGAGGCCGATCTCGGATCGCCAGACGCGGGTTCGAGACCGATCTTTTGCAGACGCCCCTCCCGATTCCCCGTCGCAGCCGTGCTGAGCGGGGTAGGTTGCGGACGCGACATGCTCTCGCCCTGTCAGGGCGTCCTGCCGTTCGGCTGTGAATCAGGCGTGCATTCAACACGCGGGCGCCCCGCAGGCTCCTATTGCGCCAGACCGGCCCGCGCCAACACCGCCTGGACCTCGGCGCGGGCGGCTTCCATGTCGCGGCGGAAGACGTCAGATCGCTGTTCCGCGCCATAGATAACCATGCCGGACTGGATGCGGGCCTCGGCGGCGCTGTAGCTGTGTGCGCCGCAGATATGGCGGCTCTCGGCGAACTCGCGGCCACAGGCATACAAGGCGTCGGAGCGCTGGAGCGCCAGTTCGGCCATGATCATGGCCACATGGCCGCCGCAGGCCGAATGCCCCGTGGGATAGTCGGGACTGCGGCCAAAGGCCCAACAAGGCCTCAAACGCGCTAAACCCAATCTATTGCCAATGAATATCCTGCGCGATACCTCTTCCCTGTACCGGCGGTTCCAGAACGGCGCTCGCCTACAGGATTGACGAGGTCGATGATGCTAAACCGGCGCGCCGTGATGTCTGTGATGGCGACCGTCGGTTGCTTCTCAACCCAAACTCGCCCCGCGTCCGCAGGCGCTTCGGACTCAGCCGACACAGGCGCGCTCATCGTCTCGACCTGGGATTTCGGCGCGGCGGCGAATGACGCGGCCTATGCCCGACGCCGCGTCGGCGGCTCACTGCTGGACGCTGTCGAGGCTGGCGCCAATGTGCCTGAAGCCGACCCGACCAATCATTCCGTCGGCTTCGGCGGCTATCCCGACCGGGACGGAAGCGTCACCCTGGACGCGGTGATCATGGACGATACGGGCCGCGTCGGCGCCGTCGCCGCTCTGGAAGACACGGTCCATGCCATTTCGGTGGCGCGCGCCGTGATGGAAAAGACCCCCCACACCCTGCTGGTCGGCGAAGGCGCCACCCGGTTCGCGCGCGATCAGGGCTTTCCGCAGACGAACCTGCTCACCCCAGAGGCCGAGACAGCCTGGCGTGAATGGCTGAAAACAGCGAACTACAGCCCCCAGGCGAACATCGAGCGGACCGGGTACCGCACCCCTGGCGGCGCTTTAGATCACGACACCATCGGCCTCCTGATGCGCGACCCTGACGGACGTTTCGCCGGCGCCTGCACGACATCCGGCATGGCGTTCAAGATGCGCGGACGGGTCGGCGATTCGCCCCAGGTCGGCTCGGGCCTCTATGTCGAGAAAGACGTCGGCGGCGCGACCGCGACCGGGGTCGGCGAGGAGGTCACGCGCGTTGCGGGAAGCGCCAGGGTGGTTGCTTCGATGCGCAGCGGCGCCTCGCCCCAAGCCGCCTGCGAGGAGGTCGTGCGCCATATCGCCGGGCTGCGCGGCGACGCGATCCGGGGGGTTCAGGTCGGCTTCCTGGCTATGGACCGGCACGGCCGTGTCGGCGCCTTCTGCCTGCTGCCCGGCTTCGTCTATGCGGTGACGGACACGTCCGGCGTGACCCAGGTCCGCACCGCCCCCTCGCTGTTCGCCGGCTGATGAGGCCCAGGCTCGAGGTCTGCGTCGGGACTGCGGCCGATGTCGAGGCCGCGACGGCCGGCGGAGCGGACCGGGTCGAACTGTGCGCCGCGACATCCATCGGGGGGCTCACTCCCTCGGCCGCAGCCATCTCCGCCGCCGTTCGCGGCCCCTGCCCCGTCCATGTCCTGATCCGCCCCCGCGAAGGCGGCTTTACCTATGATGACCAGGACGCCGCCCTGATCGCGGACGAGATCGCGCGAGCGCTTGACCTGGGCGCCGCCGGGGTCGTGATCGGCGCCGGCCTGCCCGATGGCCGCCTGGACCTGTCGCGGCTGGAACAATGGATCGGCCGGGCGCGCCAGATCAACAGCGCCGCCGATGTCACCCTGCATCGCGCCTTCGACCTCTGCCCCGATCTGAGCGAGGCCCTGGAACAGGCGGCGGCCCTGGGGTTCGACCGCATCCTGACTTCCGGCGGCCGCCCGCGTGCGCCGGACGCCGTCTCCGCCCTGATCGCCTTGCATGAACAGGCTGACGGTCGGCTGACCATCATGCCCGGGGGCGGCGTCAACGCGGCCAATGTCGCCCCGCTTCTGGCGAGCGGCCTGACGGCCTTCCATGCCTCTTGCAGCGAACCCGTCGGCGCAGACGGGCAGGATCCGCGTTTGCTCGCGTTCGGCTTCGTCGCCCCGGCGACTCGCAGGACGACCGTCGCGCAAGTTGCTGCAATGCGAAAAGCCCTGAACGGACAGGGCAAATAGCCCTTGAACAATACCAATATATTACCTATCAACCTCCAGTGATCTGTCATCAGGGGTTGAGTCTTTCGTGATCAAAATGGCGCTGACGGCGACCGTCATGGAACGTGAGGCGCTCGAAGCCGCCGACGCGGTGGAGCAGATGCTCCAGAAGAACGCAGCCGCATTTCAGGCTCTCGGCGCGCAGCTGCGCACGACGCCCCCGGCGGTGGTGGTGACGGTTGCGCGCGGATCCTCGGATCACGCCGCCACCTACGCCAAATATCTGATTGAGACCTTTGTCGGCGTGCCGGTCGCATCGGCGGCTCCCTCCATTGCCTCCGTCTACGGCGCCCCCAGCGCACCCGGCCGCGCGCTTTGCCTGACGATCTCGCAGAGCGGGCGCAGCCCCGACCTTCTGGCCTCTGTCGATGCCCAGCGCGCCGCCGGCGCCCAGGTCGTCGCCCTGGTCAATGACGAGACCTCGCCCCTGGCCGAGCGGGCGGACACGCTGGCAGGGCTGAACGTCGGACCCGAGCTCGCGGTCGCGGCGACCAAATCCTTCATCGCCTCCCTGGCGGGGGTTGCCGCGCTGGTGGCCGCCTGGTCCGAGAATGCCGAACTTCAGGCGGCCGTGGCCAAGCTGCCGGATGATCTGCGTCGCGCCGCATCCCTGGATTGGCGCGACGCCGCCGCCTCCCTGATGGACGCCGACCAGTTGTTCGTCATCGGTCGCGGGTTCGGCCTGGGCGTGGCCCAGGAAGCGGCGCTGAAGCTCAAGGAGACCTGCGGCGTGCAGGCCGAAGCCTTCAGCGCGGCCGAAGTCCGGCACGGCCCCATGGCCATCGTCGGCGAGGGCTTCCCGGTCCTGCTGATGGCAGGTTCCGACACCGCCGGCGATTCCGTCCGCGCCGTCGCCGCCGAATTCGCCGCTCGAGGCGCCAGAACCCTGCTGGCCGACGCCCAAACAGGCGCGGGCCCTCTTCCGGCCTTCGCCGCCCATCCGGCCATCGAGCCCATCCTGATGATTCAGAGTTTCTATCGTCTGGCGGCCCATCTATCCGTGTCTCGCGGCCTCAATCCGGACTCGCCGCCCCATCTGCGCAAGGTGACGGAAACCGTATGACTCGCCTGCACTTCACCGGCGGCTCCATCGTCGCTTCGGACGGTGTTCATGCCCAGGGAACGATCACGGTCGACGGCGACCGCATCACGGCCCTCGACTTCGACGCCGCTCCAAACTCGGCTGACGACACCATAGATCTGGCGGGAGGTTGGCTGACCCCCGGCTTTATCGACACCCAGTGCAACGGCGGCGGCGGGGTCCTGTTCAACGACGAGCCCACCGTGGACGGCGTCGCCGCGATCGCCGAGGCGCACAGGCGTTTCGGCGCAACGGCCCTGCTGCCGACCATCATCAGCGACACGCCCGAGGTCATCGCCGCCGCCCTGAAGGCCGTGGACGCAGCGATCGAAGCCGGCGTGCCCGGCGTCGTGGGCGTCCACATCGAAGGTCCGGTCATCAGCACGGCCCGCAAGGGCATCCACGACCCAAGCCGCTTCAGCCGCCTGGACGAGAACCTGATCGCCCTGCTGACGCGGCCTCGTCGCGGCAAGGTCGTCGTCACCCTGGCCCCGGAACGGGTCCAACCCGCCGACATCGCACGCCTGGCCCAGGCGGGGGTGCGGGTATCGGCCGGTCACAGCGACGCCGACTATGACACCACCAGGGCCGCCTTCGCCGCCGGCATGACGGGCGTCACCCATCTCTACAACGCCATGACGCCGCTGCACCATCGGGCGCCCGGCCTCGTCGGCGCCGCCCTGGACGATCAACAGGTCTGGTGCGGCATCATCGCCGACGGGCATCATGTCCATGACGCCGCCCTGCGGATCGCCCTGAGATCCCGGCCTATGGATCGCTTCATGCTGGTCAGCGACGCCATGCCCTGCGTCGGCGCCGAGACCAAGGACTTCATGCTGCAAGGCCGGCCGATCACGGTTCGCGACGGCCGCTGCGTCAGCGCCGACGGAACCCTCGCGGGCTCGGATCTCGACATGGCGGGGGCCGTTCGCGAGATCGTCGGACGGACAGGCGTCACGGTTCCACAGGCCGTCGCCATGGCCTCGACCAATCCAGCCGCCTTCCTGGGACTGTCTGAAGAGCGAGGCGCGCTGGCGCCCGGCCTCCGCGCCGACTGGGTCTGGCTGACGGCCGGCCTCCAACCGGCGGGCGTATGGGTCAGCGGTCAACGGCTTCACTGACCGGCGCTTGATTTTCGGGGGGAAGACAGCATGGCGAACATCATCATCACGGCGCCGATCCAGGGCTGGTTGACCCCGATGGCCGCCGTTCCCGACCCCGTGTTCGCCAGCGGCGTCCTGGGTGACGGCGTCGCCATCGACCCGACAGGTAATACCGTACTGGCCCCCTGTGACGGCGTCGTCTCCAGCCTGCAGTCGGCTGGACACGCCATCGCCATTCTGACGGACGAAGGCGTCGAGGTGCTGATCCATGTCGGCGTCGATACGGTCGCCCTGGGCGGCCGGGCCTTCACCGCCAGCGTCGCGGTCGGCGACCGGGTCGTTCGCAACGATCTTCTGATCACACTGGATCTCGATGACATCGTCCAGAACGCCAGCGCGGCGGTGACGCCGGTGATCATCACCAGCGCCGAGCGGTTTTCGATCTCGTCGCGCGCGGCCGAGGGTCTGGTCGCGGCGGGGGCCCCGATCCTGACTCTGTCGGAAGAGACTTCGACCGAAGCCGCCGCGATTTCGCCGGATCAGTCTACGTCGCCGGACCGGGCGCAGCTCAGCGTCCATGTCGCCATGATGCACGGCATCCACGCCCGACCCGCCGCGCGCCTGCGCGAGGCGACGGTGGATCTGGAGGCGGAAGTCGCGCTCGTCCACGGCGAGCGCCGGGCCGCCTTGACCAGCCCCATCGCCGTGATGGCGCTGGGCGTTCGCCATGGCGACACCATTATCGTCTCCGCCACCGGCCGCGACGCCGAACGGGCGGTCGCCCTTGTCGCCGGCCTGATCGAGGACGGCATGGGCGAACGCGGCGAGTCGCTCCATCCAGCCCCGTCCGTCGTCGCCCCCGTTCCGCCCCGGACCATCCCGGACGACGGGCGGCTTGTGGGAGTCTCGGCAGCGCCGGGGCGGGTCATCGGCGTCGCCCATCGACTGCAGGTGGCGGAAATCATCTTCGCAGATACGGCGACGGACCCTGCGGCGGAACACGCCGCCCTGGACGCGGCGCTCGACGCGGTCGGCGTCCGCCTGGCACAGGCCAAGATCGGGGCGAACGCCGATGAACAGGCGATCCTGACCGCCCACGCCTCCATGCTCACCGACCAGTCGCTGGTCGAAGCGGCCGTATCGGTCATCAAGACCGGCGGCAGCGCCTGCGCCGGATGGCGCGCGGCGATCCGCGAACAGGCGGCCGCCCTTCGCGCCGGCGGCGACGCCCGAATGGCGGAACGCGCGGACGATCTTCTCGATCTGGAACGGCGCGTCCTGCAACAGCTGACCGGAGCGAGTGAGACGACCGACGCCCCCCTGCCCCCCGACGCCGTTGTGATGGCCCGCGATCTCCTGCCGTCCGACGTCGTCGATCTGGCGCGTCGCGGGGCGGTGGCATTGTGCGTCGAAGGCGGCGGCCCGACCTCCCACGCCGCCATACTGGCCGCGACGGCGGGTCTGCCCATGGTCGTGGCCCTGGGGCCGGTGCTGGACAGTGTAACCGACGGCGCCTGGCTGATCGTCAACGGAGACGAGGGCGTGGTCGAGCCGGCGCCCGATAACGCCCGCCTGACCCAGGCGCGAGCGCAAATTGCGGCTGAACAACAAACGATCGCCGCCGCCCGCGCCGCCCGCGACGTCCCCTGCCGCACCCGCGACGGCGTGCGGATCGAGGCCTATGCCAACTGCGGCTCGGTGGGCGACGCCCGCGCGGCGGTCGAAGCCGGGGCGGAAGGCTGCGGCCTGCTGCGCACCGAATTCCTGTTTCTCGAACGGGACACTCAGCCGACGGCCTCGGAACAGACGGCGACCTATCAGGCCATCGCCGACGCCCTGTCGCCGCGCCCGCTCATCATCCGGCTGCTGGATATCGGCGGCGACAAGCCCGCCCCCTATCTGCCGATCGCGGCCGAGGAAAACCCGGCCCTGGGTCTGCGCGGCATCCGCGTCGGTCTGGCCCATCCCGAGGTTCTCGAGGCCCAGTTGCGCGCCATCCTGGCCGTCGTCTCCGCCGGCCCGCTCCACATCATGGCGCCGATGATCGCCAGTCTCGATGAGCTGCGTCAGGTGCGGTCCATGCTGGATCGGCTGAAGGCCGAGCTCGCCCTCACGGACCCCGTCTCGCTGGGCGTCATGATCGAGACGCCCGCTGCGGCGATGACGGCGGATCTGCTGGCGGCGGAGGCCGACTTCCTCTCCATCGGCACCAATGACCTGACCCAGTACGCCCTGGCTATGGATCGCGGCAATCCGGCTGTCGCTGCGGGCGTCGACGGCCTGCATCCCGCCGTCCTGCGCCTTATCGCCGAGACCTGTCGCGGCGCCGCCCGTCGCCAGACGCCAGTGGGGGTCTGCGGGGGACTGGCCAGCGACAGTCTGGCCGTTCCCATCCTGATCGGCCTGGGCGTGACCGAGCTGTCGGCCGCCCCCGCACGCGTCACCGCGATCAAGGCCCTGGTCTCCAGCCTCGACGCTGTGGCCTGCCGCGCCCACGCCGCCGCCGCCCTCAATTGCGCCTCCGCCGCCGAGGTTCGGGCGCTCGCACGGAAGTTCGCCGCATGAAGTCGCTGCTCGAGGCTCTCCAACCCCTGGGCCGCGCCCTGATGCTGCCCATCGCCGTCCTGCCTGTCGCGGGGCTGATGCTGCGCCTGGGCCAGGCCGACCTGCTCGACATTCCCTTCCTCGCCGCCGCCGGCGACGCCATCTTCGCCCACCTGGGCCTGCTGTTCGCCATCGGGGTGGCGACCGGGTTCGCGCGGGACGGCGACGGCGCGGCCTGTCTCGGCGGCGTGGTCTGTTTCCTGGTCGCGACCGAGGCTGGAAAGGCCTTGCTGGCCGTGCCGCCCGAGGCCGCCGCCGGCCTCACGGGCCCCGGCGCCGATCTGGCCGTCGCCGCCTGGAAGGCCAAGGCCATGGCGAAGCTGGACGTGCCCATCGGCATCCTGTCGGGTCTGATCGGCGGCGTCTTCTACAACCGCTTCTCTGGCTTGAAACTGCCCTCCTACCTAGCCTTCTTCGGCGGCCGCCGGTTCGTGCCGATCGCGGCGGGCGTCGCGGGTCTAGCGCTGGCGGCCGTCGTCGGCCTGGGCAACGCCGGGATCAGCGCCGCCATTGCGACGATGAGCGACTCCATCTCCCAGAGCGGCAGCGTCGGCCTGTTCCTGTACGGGATGTTCAACCGCCTCTTCCTCGTCACCGGCCTGCACCACGTCCTGAACAATTTCTTCTTCTTCGTTCAGGGCGATTATCAGGGCGTCAGCGGCGATTTGCGGCGCTTCTTTGCGGGCGACCCCACGGCCGGCGGCTATATGACCGGCTTCTTCCCGGTGATGATGTTCGGCCTGCCCGCCGCCTGTCTCGCCATGTACCACGCCGCCCGTCCCGAACGGCGTCGCGCGGTCGCCGGCCTGCTGTTCAGCCTGGCCCTGACCTCCGCCCTGACGGGGGTGACCGAGCCGATCGAGTTCACCTTCATGTTCCTGGCGCCGGCCCTCTACGTCATTCACGCGGTCCTGACCGGCGTGTCTATGGTGGTGATGGACCTGCTGAACGTGAAGCTGGGCTTCGGCTTCTCCGCCGGCCTGTTCGACTATGTGCTCAGCTTCGGCAAGGCGACGCGGCCCCTGCTGCTCATCCCGGTCGGCCTGGTCTATTTCGCCGTCTATTACGGCCTGTTCCGCCTGGTCATCGAGCGTTTCGACCTGCCCACGCCCGGACGCGAGAAGGACGAGCCGACCGCCCCGACCCAGGACGCAGCCCTGACCGACCGCGGCACGGCCTTCATCTCAGCCCTGGGCGGCGCGGCGAACATCACCAAGGTGGACGCCTGCGCCACCCGCCTGCGCCTGATCGTGGCGCGTCAGGACGCCGTCGATGCGGCGGCCCTGAAGACCCTGGGCGCGCTCGGGATCGTGCGCCCGTCGGACCATGCGCTCCAGGTCGTGCTAGGCCCCGTGGCGGATATCGTGGCTGTCGAGATCCGCGACGCCCTGGCCCGTCCGACCGCCGCGGCAGGCGGCGAGGTGGCGACCGTTCCCGTCCCAGCGCCCGCGCTGCTCCTCGATGCGCCGGTTTTGTCCGCCGGTCTGGTCACGGCCTTGGGCGGCATCGAGAATATCCTGTCCACGACCCGGCATCATGGACGCGTCCGCGTGGTCGTGGCCCAGCCAGGTCTGATCGACGACCAGGCTCTGGCGACGGCGGGACCGCGCGGCGTCTGCCGCCCCTCGCCCACAGTCGTGCATCTGCTGGGCTAGATCGCAGCAAGCCAGACGGCCCCCGCAAGGGCCGCCGTCTGGTCGATCTTCAGCGAAGGGCCTTCAGCTTGACCGGCCCGGTCACGCCCGACGCCTCGCCCGGCGCCGCCTCAATGATCAGCGTGACACGGCGTTCGCCGGCGCCGGGACCGAACGCGGCCACACCGTCCCTCAGGGGCGTCGCCTGGCCGTCGATCCACAGCGAGACCGCGCCGGACAGACCTTCGAACTGCAACACCCCGCCCTCCTGGGCGACGGCGCGCCACGGCTTCACCGCCGTGCGATAGACCCGCCAGTTCCGCGTCGGCTCCGCGCCGGTCGTCACGCCGCTGCGCACGAAGGCCCAGCTGTTGTTGTCGCCGTCGGTCGGGGCCAGGCTCGGGTCTGGCCGCTGGGCCAGGGCCGGCGACCGCCGCCATCCCAGGATCGGCTGCGCGGGAACTAAAACAGGCGCGTACCGGGGCGCCGCCCGATCCAGCCGTTCGACCGCCAGCCGCGCGGGCCGCAATCCGGGCGCCGACGCCGTCACGACGATCCGTCCCTTCCCCGCAGCCGCCTGAACGATCACCTGCGCCAGGCCGTTGAACAGCGATCGCATCGCGCCTTTTTCCGGCTCGTGGCTGTTGGGATTTCCATTGCCCAGGCCGATGATCTCCGCACCCGCCACGTCAAAGGTCACCGGCAGGTTGGCGGTAGGCACATGGCGTCCGGCGGCGTCCACCGCATCGACCGTGACCGGCTGAACATCCTCTCCGTCGCCCGCCATCACCGTCCGCACCGGCGTCAGCCGCAGACGAACCGGCGCGCCCGTGGTCTCGTGCGCCGCCATGGCGACGACCCGTCCGGCCCGCCGGGCGATGGCCTCTATCCGACCCGGCTCATAGGGAATCGTCCATTCCGCCCCCATGATCCGGTCGCAGGCCACGACGCCCAGCGAGCGTCCGTTCAGCTTCAGTTCGACCTCATCGGCGTTCGACATGACCAGCACCGGGACCGGCTGTCCCTCGCGGCCCGGCCAAGTCCAGTGCGGCGTGATCGACACCACGTCCTGATCGTCGACCCAGTGCGCCCGGTGAATATCGAAGGCCGTCTTGGGGAAGCCGCACAGGTCCATGATGCCGAAGAAGCTGGCGATGGTGGGCCAGGCGTGCGGCGTCGGCTCGCCGTGATAATCGAACCCCGTCCAGACGAAGCCGCCGGCGACAAAGGGCCGATCCATGATCGCCTTCCAGGTCTTGCGATGCGTATCGCCCCAGCTCGCCGCCTCGGTGTCATACGAGGTGATGACATTGGCCTGCGGATCGCTGGCGAAGGCGCCGCGCGTCTCGAACGCGCTGGTGTCCTCCGAACTGGTCATCGGCCGCGTCGGATGAAGCGCGTGGAAGCGGTCGTAGTCCCCCTGGTAGTAGTTGAAGCCGGTCACATCGACGACGCTCGACACATTGATCGGTTCGAAGAAGGCCCCGTTCATCGCCGCCGTCACGGGCCGCGCATCGTCCAGCGCCTTCACCGCATGGGCCATGCGGCGCACCATCTCGACCCCGGCTTCGGAGCCCTGCATGGGCTCCTCGTTGAAGACCGACCACAGGATCACGCTGGGATGGTTCCGGTCACGCCGCACCAGCCACTCCAGCTGCGCCATATAGTCTGGCGCCGGGTTGAACACCCGGTTCTCGTTCATGACCAGGAAGCCCATCCGGTCGCAAAGGTCCAGGAACTCCACCGCAGGCGCATTGTGGGCGCTGCGAATGGCGTTGCAGCCCATCGCCTTCAGCCGCTCCAGCCGCCAGCGCACCAGCCCGTCAGGCATGGCCACCCCGACGCCGGCATGATCCTGGTGAATACAGACGCCTTTGAGCTTCAGCGGCTGGCCGTTGAGGAAGAAGCCCTGGTCCGCATCGAATCTCAAGGTGCGGAAACCGACCGCGATACGCCGCTCATCGGCCACGCGCCCATCGACCAGCACCTGGGTCAGGACCGTATAGAGCGTCGGCTGATCGACGGACCAAAGCGCCGGATCGGCGACGGGAATCGACACCGAGGTCCCGGCCCGTTCCAGCGCGGGAACCGTCAGCGGCACGCTGCGGGTCGCCAGGGTCCGGCCCTGCGGGTCCAGCAGGCTGGCCTGCACCTCGACCTGGGCCGGGTCGCGACCGACGTTGAACAGGGTCGCCTCGACCGGCACGCGCCAGCCGCTGTCCGCGTCCTGTCGCGGATCACAGTGGACGCCGTCGGTGGTCAGGGCGACCGGCGCGCGCACCGTCAGCCAGGCGTGGCGATACAGGCCCGCGCCCTCGTACCACCACCCCTCCATGGCCTCGGCGTCGACGCGGATCGCGATCACATTCAGCTCGTCGCCGTACCGGGCGAATGGCGTCAGATCCACCTCGACGCTGTTATAGCCGGACCAGTTGTGGGCCACGATGCTGCCGTTGGCCCAGATGGTGGCGTGGGTGGCGATGGCGCCGAACTGCAGCAGTATGGTCTTGCCGCGGTCGGCCGGGTCCAGTCGAATCGTCCGCCGATACCAGCCGATCCCGCGCGGCCGGAACCCCTGGGAAATGTTGGCCGTCTCGACGAAGGGCTGCGACGCCGCCCAGTCGTGCGGCAGGCGCACGCGGCTCCAGTCGCTGTCGTCATAATCCATGGCGGCCGCGCCGCGCGCATTGCCGGCCTTGGCGTTCAGATAGGTGGCGTGATGGTCGGCCAGCGGCGGCGGCACGATTTCGCCTTCGTGAAACAGCCACCCCAGATCCAGACTGATGCGGGACGGATCCTCGACCGGCAGAGGCTCGGGCAAGGCGGTCTGAGGCGCCGGCATCGGCAGGGCGCCCGCCCCGGTCGCGTGTCCGGCGTCACCGGCGACATCCGCTGACGCGACGCCGGGGATCATCAGTCCCGCCGTACTCGCGCTGCCGATCAACAGATTGCGGCGGTCAACGATCATGGCGGCTCCGCGCGAAGACTGGGCCGCCGCAACGCGCCGGCGAAGTGGGATCAAATGTCCGAAAGCTCGGCGACGAAGTCGTAGGCGTCGCCCCGATAATAGGAGCGCGTCAGCTCGACGGTTCGCCCGTCGCGCAGGAAGGCGCGCCGCTCGATCAACAGGCCCGGACTGCCCAGGGTCACGCCCAGCATCTTCGAATGCTCGCCGCCGAACGGCACGGCCCGCAGGCGCTGAAGCGCGCGGACGGGACGCATCCCGTGGGCTTCCAGCGCGGCGTAGAGCGAATCCTCCACGGCCTCCAGCGACGGCAGGGCCGTGCCGAGAATGGTTGAGAACTCCAGCGCCATCGGCACCTCGTCCGCGAACCGGATGCGCTGGAACCTATGAACCGGAACGCCCGGCGACACCCCGAATGCGATGGCTTCTTCCGGCGTCACCGTGCCCGAGGCGCGCGCCACCCAGCGGCTGCTCGGCACGCGACCGCGCGCCACCATGTCTTCCGAGAAGGAGGACAGTTTGGAGAAATTCTTTTCGACCCGGCCGGCGACGAAAGTGCCGGCGCCGCGACGACGGCTCAGCAGCCCGTCCTCCACCAGATCGCCGATCGCGCGGCGCACCGTGATGCGCGACACGTCATATTCCGTCGCCAGATCCCGCTCCGCCGGCAAGGCGTCGCCCTCCGCCAGGGTTCCGGCAGTGATCGCATCGCGGATCAGCTGGCGCAATTGGATGTAAAGTGGCGCCACATTGCTCGGCGACAGTGCGCCGATCCGTTCCGAAAACGACATGCCTCTCTCGATCTTCCTGCCACCGGTTGAGAACCGATCAATGTTCGTCCTCGCATGGCGAATAGGGAATTCACAATACCATTAAGCGGCATAGCGGCTGGAAAACGACGATTCGTCACACCGGATAGGGCTGGACGCCCCGTCGAGAGGGCGCCATCGTGCAACAGTACCAAAATCGGACCAAAGGGGGATGGGATGATGCAGAAAGCCATGATTGCGGCGATTTGGGCGGGGGCCCTTCTTCACGCTTCGTCAGTCTCAGCTGCGGCCGAGACCGCCACGCCCCTGCCGCTGATTCCCATGCCCGCATCCGTCACGCGGACGGCGGGCGGCGTTTCCATTACGAACGGCGCCGGCGTCGTCGCTTCGGACGCGGGCGCGACCGCCGTGGCGCGACTGCTAATCGATCAGGTTCGAACGACGCGGGGACTGGAGCTTCGCACTGCGACCAGCGGCGCCGTCCGTCTTGAACGCGACGCCGGCGTCGTCGGCGAGGGGGCCTATCGGCTCGAGGTTTCAGACGCCGGGGTGCGGATCACCGCTTCGACGGATTCAGGCCTGCTGTACGGCGCCATGACCCTGGCTCAGTTGCTGTCGCCCGACACCGCCTTCGGCCAGCCCGTCGCCGTCCCGGCCATGGTCATCGAGGATCGTCCCGCCTACCGCTGGCGCGGCTATATGGCCGACGTGGCGCGCCACTACCAACCGGTCTCGGCGCTGAAGACCTCCATCGACCAGATGGCGGCGCTGAAGCTGAACGTCCTCCATCTGCACCTGTCCGACGACCAGGGCTGGCGCATCGAGATCAAGCGCTATCCCGAACTGACGCGGATCGGCGCCTGGCGCACCACGCCTTCGGCCGGAAGCGAACCGCCCAAACGCTATGGCGGCTTCTACACCCAGGACGAGATGCGCGATCTGGTCGCCTACGCCGCCGCGCGCGGCGTCACCATCGTTCCCGAAATCGATCTGCCGGGCCATGCCCAGGCGATCGTCGCCTCCTATCCCGAGCTAGGCGTCTTCGGCGACCGTCCGCCGGTCTCGGGCGACTGGGGCGTCAATCCCTATCTGCTCGACCCCGGCCCGGAAGGGATCGCCTTCGTCAAGGCGGTGCTGGACGAGATCATGGACATCTTCCCCGGCCAGTACATCCATCTGGGCGGAGACGAAGCGATCAAGGACCAGTGGAAACGCTCGCCCCGCGTCCAGGCCCTGATGCGCGAACAAGGCATCGCCACCGAGAACGCGCTTCAGTCCGCGCTGATCCGCGAGTTCGACGCCTATCTGCGCGCCCATGGCCGGGTGCTGATCGGCTGGGACGAAATCCTCGAGGGCGGCGGCCTGCCGCAATCTGCGGCCGTCATGTCCTGGCAGGGCGAGAAGGGCGCGATCGAAGCCTCGGCCGAGGGGCATGACGTCGTCCTGTCGCCGGCGCCCATCCTGTATCTCGACAATCTCCAGTCCTGGCTGCCGGGCGAGCCGCCGATGCGCCCGGCCAATCCGGCCATGACCCTGGAACGGGTCTATGGCTATGACCCCATGCCCCAGGCCATAGCGCCCGCCGACCGCCACCATGTGCTGGGCGCCCAGATGAACGCCTGGTCGGAATATCTCTCGACCCCGGCCCTGGTGTGGCACGCCACCTTCCCGCGCCTGGCCGCCTTCGCCGACAATATCTGGTCGGGCGCCCAGACCCGCGACTTCCCCGGCTTCCTCGACCGGCTGGAGCCCCAGATGGCGCGCTGGAAACGGGCCGGCGTGCCCGCCGCCGACAGCGCCTTCGCCGTCGGCTACACGCTTCAGGGCGCCCGCTCCGACGCCGTCCGCACCGGCCAGGCGACCGTCGCCCTGGCCAGCCAGACCGGACAGGGCGTGATCCGCTACACCCTGGACGGCTCCGAACCCTCGCCGACGTCTGCAGCCTATGCCCAGCCCCTGACCACGCTCCTGGGCGTGACCATCCGCGCGACGTCGTTCGGCGCCGGCGACCAGGCCCTGGCCGCGCCCCGCACCTATGAAACCCGCACCTCGGCCCTGCTCACCGCCGACGTCAACGCCCTGTCCGCCTGTATGGGCGGGATCGAACTGCGCCTGCCGCTGGATCCGGATTCCGGCGCGGTCGCCCCGGCCTATAACGCCAACATCTTCGACGACTGCATGAACTGGCGGAACGCTCCACTCTCGGTCGCCAAGGGCTTTGACATCGAGGTGGCGCGCCTGCCCTACAACTTCGGCATCGCCAATGATTTCAAGCGGATGAAACACTATTTCGCCGCGACCCAGTTCGGCGAACTGATCGTCCGCGCCGGCGGATGCGAGGGAACCCCGGTCGGAACCTTCCCCCTGCCCGATCCCGCCGCCGCGCCCGTGCAGATGCGTTTCGCCGGACGCCTGCCCGCCGGTCTGACCGACAGCGACCTGTGCATGACCTTCACCTCTCCCATCGGCGACTATTTCTACGCCGTCGGCGGCGTCATCCTGGAGGCGGCCCAGTGAGATCGCATCGCGTCAGCGTACTCGCCCTGGGCATAGCCCTGTCCTGGGCCATTACGGCCCCCACCTTCGCCGGCGAACGCCAGACCACCGCGCTCGACAGCGGCTGGTCGTTCAGGATCGATCCGGCCGACGTCGAGGCCGTCCGCGCCCACCCCCGCGCCGCCCGCTGGCTGCCGGCCCGGACGCCGGGCAGCGTGCAGCAGGACCTGATCGCCGCCGGTCTCGTCACCGATCCCTTCGTCGGGCTGAACGAGGCGGACATCCAGTGGGCGGGGCTGACCGATTGGGAATACCGACGCACGCTTGAGGTCACGCCCGCGATGATGGCGCGCGGCCATCTCGATCTGGTGTTCGACGGGCTCGACACCTTCGCCACGGTCCGGGTCAATGGCACGGTCCTACTGTCGGCGAACAACGCCCATCGGCGCTGGCGCGCCGATGCGAAACCCCTGCTGAAGCTGGGGGCCAATACGATCACCGTGACCTTCGCCTCGCCGATCGACACGCTTCAGCCCATGGTCCTGGCCGAGGCCCATCCCCTGCCCGGCGAGTACGACAGCGCCTTCGGCGACGAGCCCAAGGGGCGCCAAACCTCCCCCTATATCCGCAAGCCCAAATATCACTACGGCTGGGACTGGGGCCCTCGCATCGTCAACCTCGGCCTGTGGCGCCCGGTGTCGCTGGACGCCTGGGACGACGCCCGGATCGACACCCTGACCATTGATCAGGAGGCCGTCACGGACGCCGAGGCGCGGATCAACGCCCGGCTCGACATCACGGCGGACACGGCGACCTCGGTGCTGGTCCGCGTCGATCTGACCGGGCCAGACGGGCGCACCCAGACCCAGACCCGCCCTGCCGGCCTGGCCCCCGGCGCCAACCGGCTTTCAGTCCCGGTGACCATCCCGACCCCGCGTCGCTGGCAGCCCATCGGCTATGGCGACCAGCCGCTCTACACCGTCACGGCGACCCTGGTCGAAGACGGCCGCGACAGCGACCGCGCCTCAAAACGTACGGGCCTTCGCACCGTCGAACTGATGCGCGAGGACGGCGGCTTCGGGCTCAAGATCAATGGCGTGCCCATCTTCATGAAGGGCGCCAATCTGATCCCCTTCGACAACTTCCCCGCACGGGTCAGCCGCCAGGATCAGGCGCACGTGCTGCGCATGGCCGCCGACGCCAATATGAACATGATCCGCGTCTGGGGCGGCGGCTATTATCCCGACGACGCCTTCTACGAGGTCGCCGACGAGCTGGGCCTGATGGTCTGGCAGGACTTCATGTTCGGCGGCGCCGTCACGCCCCCCGGCGCCGACTTCCGCGACAATGTGGCGGTCGAGGCGACCGAACAGGTCGAACGCCTGCAAGCCCACCCGTCCCTGGTCATCTGGGCCGGCAACAACGAGGTCCTGTCCGGTTGGGAGAACTGGTCGGACCGCAAGGCCTTCAAACGGGCGGTCGGCCCGGATGAGCAGGAACGGATCGGAACCCATATGGCGGTTCTGTTCGACCGGGTCCTGCGTGAGGCGGTGACGCGCGGCGACGCCGACGTCCCCTATTGGCCGGGCTCGCCCTCGACCGACTACGAGACCCCCACCGACACCGACCGGGACGGCGACCGCCACTTCTGGGACGTCTGGTCGGGCTCCAAGCCCATCGAACGCTATACCGACAGCTGCCCGCGCTTCATGTCGGAATACGGCTTCCAGGCCATGCCGGGCCTGGCCACCATCGCCGCCTTCGCAGGGACAACGGACCTGACCGCCGACAGTCCGGTGATGAAGGCCCACCAGAAGTTCCTCTCGGGTGAAGGCAATGCCCGCATCCTCTTCTATCTGGCCCAACACCACCGCACGCCGCGCGACTTCGCCGACCTGGTCTATCTCAGCCAGGTGATGCAGGCCGACGCCATCCGCACGGCGGCGCTGCACCACCGCGCCTGCCGCCCCGTGACCATGGGCTCGCTGTACTGGCAGCTGAACGACACCTGGCCCGCCGTCTCCTGGTCCAGTATCGACAGGTACGGCCGGCCCAAGCTGCTGCACCACGCCGCCCGACGCTTCTTCGCGCCCCAGGCCATCGTCGCCGAACGCCGCGCCGAACAGACCCGGATCGCCCTGGTGTCCGACGCCACGATCCAGGTGGCCGGTCGCTGGACCCTGCGCACCCTGTCCATGGACGGCCAGGTTCTGGCCGAGCGCGGCGGCGCCGTGACCCTCGACCCGCTGTCGGCCGTCGACGTCGTCAATATTGACGACGCCGAGTTGTTCGGCGCCGCCCCGGCCCAGAGCAGCTACGCAGTCGCCGAACTGAGCTTGGACGGTCGCCGCGTCAGCCGCGCCGTCATCGAACGGGCCGAGCCCAAGGACATGGCCTATCCCGATCCCGGTCTTTCGACCCGATGGGACGGCGACCGCCTGACCGTCACCGCCGCCAATCTGGCGCGCGCGGTCATGATCGATTTCGGCGTCGTCGCGGCCACCCCGTCCGACAATGGCTTCGATCTTCTGCCCGGCGAGAGCGTGACCGTAACGGTGGACAGCGCCGCAGAGCCGCAGGCTCTGCGTCAGGCCCTGACCCTTCGCACCCTGGCCCAACCATGAGACACAGCACCGCAGTTCTGGCCTTGCTTATGGCCGCCGGCCTCTCCGCCCCCGCAGCGGCCCAATCGGTCAACTGCGCCGCCTGCGCCCCCTCGGACGCCCCCGCTCAGACGGCCTCGGGCGAAGGCCTGACGCTGGAGCGCAAGGCAGCCCAGCTGATGAACGCCGCCCCGGCCGAGCCCCTGCTGGGCCTGCCCGCCTACGACTGGTGGAACGAGGGCCTGCACGGTCTGGCCCGCAACGGTCAGGCCACGGTTTTCCCCCAGGCCATCGGCCTGGCCGCGACCTGGGACGTCGATCTGGTGCAGCGCGTCGGCGACGTCACCTCCACCGAAGCTCGCGCAAAATGGAACGCGCGCCCGACCAATGCCGCCCGCGACCTGTTCGAGGGACTGACCCTGTGGTCCCCCAACATCAACATCTTCCGCGATCCGCGCTGGGGCCGGGGCCAGGAGACCTATGGCGAAGACCCCTATCTGACCGGCCGCCTCGGCGTCGCCTTCGTCCAGGGGCTCCAGGGCCCGGACCCCGACCATCCCAAGGTCATCGCCGCACCCAAACATCTGGCGGTCCACTCAGGTCCGGAGGCGGGTCGCGACAGCTTCTCGGTCAATGTCTCGCCGCATGACCTCGAGGCCACCTATCTGCCCGCCTTCCGCGCCTCGGTGGTGGACGGCAAGGCCCAGTCCCTGATGTGCGCCTATAACGCCATCCACGGCACACCGGTCTGCGCCTCCTCGGCCCTGATGATCGACCGCCTGCGCGGCGACTGGGGCTTTACCGGCGTGACGGTGTCGGACTGCGACGCCGTGGCCAACATCTATCTGTTCCATCACAGCCAGCCCGACGCCGCCCACGCCGCCGCCGCCGCCCTGAAGGGCGGCACCGACATCAACTGCGGCGGCGCCTATCGCGCCCTGCCCGCCGCGGTGCGCGCAGGTCTGGTCGATGAAGCCCTGGTGGACGCCGCCCTGGATCGCGCGCTCGCCGCCCGACGCGCCCTGGGCGCGGTGGTGGACGGCCACTCGCCGTGGGACTCGATCCCCGCGACCGCCGTGGGCACGCTCGAACACCGCGCCCTGGCGCGCGAAGCCGCCGAGAAGTCCATCGTCTTGCTCGAAAACAGTACGGACCTTCTGCCTTTGCAGAACCAGAAGATCGCGGTCATCGGCGCCAATGCCGACGACCTGAGCGTGCTCGAAGGCAATTATCACGGCGCGGCCATTGACCCGGTCACGCCGCTAGAGGGTCTGCGGGCGCGCTTCGGCGCGGCGCGGACCTCTTACGCCCAAGGCGGTCCGCTGGCCGAGAACACCCCGGTGGTCGTGCCGGAAACGGCGCTGAGCAGCGACGGCCGACCGGGCCTTGAGGTCGAGGTCCGCGACGCCGACGGCCATATGATCCGCAGCGGCCGCGACCGCCGCATCGACCTAAACCTGACCAAGACGGCGCCGTTCAAGGCGCGCTGGACCGGCCTGTTCACGCCCCCCGCGCCCGGCCGTTATCGCCTGATGATCGACGGCCCGGCCTGCTGGCACGCCTGCCCGGCGCATGACGCTGTGCGGCTATGGATCGACGGGGTCAAACAGATCGACAGCATCATCGGCGGCTCCGGCCTCGATGTCGAAGTCGCCGGCGACCGACCTTCCGAAATCCGGCTGGAGCTGGATCACAACGGCGGCGACGAAGGGATCCGGCTGCGCTGGATCGCCCCCGCCGAGGTTCAACGCGCCGAAGCCGTGGCCGCAGCGGCGGCGGCCGACGTCGTGGTCGCCGTGGTCGGCCTGTCGCCCGATCTGGAAGGCGAAGCCCTGCGCGTCTCGGCCCCCGGCTTCGTCGGCGGCGACCGCACCGAGGTGATCCTGCCCGAGCCCCAGATCGACCTGCTGAAGGCGCTGGCCGCCACCGGCAAGCCTCTGGTCGTGGTCATCGCCTCGGGCAGCGCGGTGTCGCTGGGCGACCTAAAACCCGAGGCGGTCCTGCAACTCTGGTATCCCGGCGTCGAGGGCGGAACCGCCCTGGCTGCCGTCCTCAGCGGCGACGTCAATCCGTCTGGCCGTCTGCCGGTGACGATCTACGCCTCCAGCGCCGACCTGCCGGCCTTCACCGACTACGGCATGAAGGAGCGGACCTACCGCTACTTCACGGGAACCCCCGCCTGGCCCTTCGGTCACGGCCTCAGCTACACCCGTTTCGCCTACACAGCCCCCCGCCTGCCCGACACGATCCGCGCAGGCCAGCCGGTCGAGGTTGCCGTTTCGGTCCGCAACATTGGTGCGCGCCCGGGCGAGGAGGTTGTCCAGGCCTATCTCCTGCCGCCGGACGCCGGGCGTGAAGGCAATCTGACCGACCCCGTGCTGCAACGTCAGCTCGCCGGTTTCGCGCGGGTCTCCACCGCGCCGGGCCAGACCCGCGAGGTCAGACTGACCATCGACCCACGCGCCATGAGCAGCGTGGACCGTACGGGAACACGCCGCGTCCTGCCGGGCGCCTATCGCCTGTGGCTGGGCGGCGGTCAGCCGGGCGACGCCGACGGCGTCTGGACCCAGTTCGTCGTCACTGGCCAGGCTGTGGAGTTGCCGAAATGATCCCGACCCGACGCACCCTTCTCGCCACGGGCGCCGCCTTCGCCGCCGCTCCGGCGCTCGCGGCGGCCCCCGCCGCCCCCTTCATCAGCCGCCGCCCCGCCGTGTCGGATCGCCGCTTCACCAGCGCCGCCGTCGAGGCTGAGATCCAGCGCGTCTCGGCCCGGATCGCCGATCCCAAGCTGCGATGGATGTTCTCCAACTGCTATCCGAACACCCTCGACACCACCGTGCGGATGTCCCAGATCGACGGCGCGCCCGACGCCTTCGTCATCACAGGCGACATCCCCTGCCTGTGGCTGCGGGACTCGGCGGCGCAGCTGAAGCCCTATCTGCATCTGGCGAACCGCGATCCCGCTTTGGCCGACGTCTTCCGGGGACTGATCGCCCGCCAGGCGCGCTCGATCCTGATCGACCCCTACGCCAACGCCTTCATGGAAGACCCGTCGGCCGCCTCGAATCTCGAATGGGCCCTGTCCGACGAGACGGAGATGAAGCCCGGCGTGGCCGAGCGGAAATGGGAGATCGATTCCCTCTGCTATCCGATCCGTCTCGCCTACGGCTATTGGCGCCAGACCCGCGATACCCGCCCCTTCGATGCCACCTGGGCGGCGGCGGCAACGGCGTCCGTGCGGACCCTGCGCGAACAGCAGCGCAAGGACGGTCCCGGACCCTATCGGTTCCGGCGCAAGGCCAACCAGCCGACCGAGACTCTGCTGTGGGGCCAGGGCAATCCGACCCGGCCGGTCGGCCTGATCCATTCGGCCTTCCGCCCCTCGGACGACGCCTGTCTCTATCCCTTCCTGATCCCCGCCAACCTGTTCGCCGTGACCAGCCTGCGCGAGCTGGCCGTCCTGGCGGTGGAGGCCCGTCCCGACCCCACCCTGGCCGCTCAGGCCACCGCCCTGGCCGACGAGGTCGAGACCGCCCTGCGCCAATGGGGAACCATGCGCCTGCGCGACGGGCGCGAGGTCTGGGCCTATGAGGTCGACGGCTTCGGCAACGCCGTCTTCATGGACGACGCCAACGCCCCCTCCCTGTCCAGCCTCGCCTATCTTGGCTGCGTCAGCCCCGCCGACCCTCTGTGGCGCCGCACCCGCGATGCGGCCTGGAGCCCCGACAATCCCTGGTTCTTCAAGGGCCGCCCGGCCGAGGGCATAGGCGGCCCCCATGTCGGCCAGGGTCAGATCTGGCCCATGTCCCTGATCATCCGCGCCCTCTCGTCCGACGATCCCGCCGTGATCCGGGCCTGTCTGCGCCAGTTGCGCGACACCGACGCCGCCACGGGCTTCATGCACGAGGCCTTCGATCAGGACGATCCGACCCGGTTCACCCGGTCCTGGTTCGCCTGGGCCAACGGCCTGTTCGGCGAACTGATCGTCCACCTCGACCAGACGGCGCCGGCCCTGTTGCAGGAAGCCCTATGATCTCGCGTCGCGCCCTTCTCGCCTCTGCGGCCCTGATCGCCCTGCCGGCTCCCGCCCTGGCCGACCGCCCGACCTCGACCCGTCCGAACCTGTTCATCGGCACGGGCGGCGACGGCCATACCTATCCCGGCGCCACCCTGCCCTTCGGCATGGTCCAGCTGTCGCCGGACACGGATGTCGAGCGGTGGGCCACCTGCTCGGGCTATCACCGCGACGACGACTCCATCATGGGCTTCAGCCACACCCACCTGTCGGGCACAGGCATAGGCGACATGCTGGACGTGCTAGTGGTCCCCACGACCGGCCCGGTCCAGCTCCTGCCCGGTCCCCTGGCCGACCCTGACCAAGGCTACCGCCAGCGCTTCTCCGACGAACAGGCCCTGCCCGGCGACTATCGCGTGACGCTCGAGTCCGGCGTCCGGGCCGAGCTGACGGTGACCGAGCGCACCGGATGGCACCGCTATACCTTTCCCGACGGCGCCGGCCATCTGCTGATCGACCTGTCCCATCTGGTGGCCGACAGGCCGGGCGCGCGGCCCTTGATTGACGAGGCGCTTTTGGCCCTCGACGCCGACGGAACCCTGACGGGCGGGCGCCGCGTACATCGCTGGGCCAAGGGGCGGCGGATCTATTTCGCTCTCCAGGTCTCGCGCCCGCCCGACCGGGTCGTCCTGTACGGCGATGATGATGTGGAACAGCCCGTCGGCGCTACGGGCGTCACCGGCAAGCGGCTCAAGGCCGTGCTCCACTATGACGAGGCCGGCGCCTCCCCCCTTCTGGTCCGCTGCGCCCTGTCGGGCGTGGACGTCGCCGGCGCCCGCGCCAATCTGGCGGCCGAGGCCTCGCACTGGGACTTCGACCGGGTGCGTCAGGCGGCCCAGACGCAATGGGTCCAGACCCTGGACTGTATCCGGGTGGAGGGCGGGTCCGAGGATCAACGCACCATCCTGTCCTCGGCCCTCTATCACGCCCTGCTGGCCCCGACCCTGTTCTCGGACGTGGACGGACGCTACGTCGGGCTGGACCGTCAGGTTCACACCCTACCTCGGGGCGAGGCCGCCTACAGCACCTATTCCCTGTGGGACACCTATCGCGCGGTCCATCCGCTGCTGACCCTTATCGCGCCCGACCGCGCCCGAAGCCTGGTCGGGGATTTGATCCGCCAGACCCAGCAGAGCGCCTACGGCCCGCCCATCTGGACGCTTCAGGGCGTCGAGACCGGCACCATGATCGGCTGGCACGCCGTGCCCGTTCTGGCCGAGGCCATGGCCAAGGGGATCGTCGCCGACTACGCCGCCGCCTGGCCCGCCATCGCGCGACGCAGCTTCGATTTCAGCGCGGCCGATCTCGCCAACAGCCGGGGCCGCGCCCTCTACGACCAGATGGGCTACATCCCCGCCGACAAGGTGGACGAGAGCGTCAGCCGGACCCAGGAATACGCCTATGACGACTGGGCGGCCTCCCATATCGCCCGCGCCGCCGGCGCCGAGGCCGAGGCCCGCCGCCTGGTCCAGCGCTCCGGCAATTGGCGCGGCGTCATCGATCCGGCTATTGGCTTCGCCCGCCCCCGCTTCGCAGACGGCGGCTGGTGGACGCCCTATGACCCGATCCAGCTGGGCCACATGCCCCGGCCCGACTGGCGCGACTATACCGAGGCCAACGGCTGGCAGGCGACCTTCCTCAATCAGCACGACATCTACGGCCTGATCGCCCACCTGGGCGGCGACGCTATGTTCGAGGCCAAGCTCGACGCCCTGTTCTCGGCGCCCTCGACCCTGCCCGCCAACGCCCCGCCCGACATCGCCGGTCTGGTCGGCCAGTACGCCCATGGCAACGAGCCCGATCAACACGCGCCCTATCTCTATGCCTATGTCGGCGCGCCCTGGAAGACCCAGGCCATGGTGCGTCGCCTCTGCACGGAAATGTACCGCAACGCCCCCGAAGGCATCATCGGCAATGACGACTGCGGCCAGATGAGCGCCTGGTTCGTCTTCTCCGCCCTGGGCCTCTATCCGGTCGATCCGGTCGAGGCGGCCTATGTCTTCGGCTCCCCGCTGTTCGACCGCGCCCAGGTCTCTCTGGGCGCCGACCGCGCTCTGGTGATCGAGGCGAAGACCAACGCCCCCGACCATCCCTATGTCCAGTCCGTGCTCTGGCGCGGACGCCCCTGGACCAAGGCCTGGATCTCCCACGCCGAACTGATGCGTGGCGGAACCCTGTCCTTCACCATGGGCCCCCGGCCCAACCTCGACTTCGGCCGCGCCCTCGCCGACCGCCCGCCTTCTTTCGGAAAAGCCGCATGACCCTCGACCGTCGTTCCCTGATCGCCGCCGGCGTCGCCCTGGCGGCCGCGCCTTTAGCCCTGCCCGCTCGCGCTTCGGCGCGCGTCGCCCCTCCTACGCCCTGGGGCGCCGTGCCCTCGGAACGTCAGTGGCGGTGGCATCAGCGTGAACAATACGCCTTCATCCACTTCGCCATGAACACCTTCACGGACAAGGAATGGGGCTTTGGCGACGAGTCGCCTTCGATGTTCGACCCCACCGATTTCGATGCAGACCAGATCGTGGCCGCCGCCCAGGCCGGCAATCTGAAGGGCGTCATCCTGGTCGCCAAACACCACGACGGCTTCTGCCTGTGGCCGACGATGCTGACCGAGCATTGCATCCGCAACAGCCCCTACAAGGACGGCAAGGGCGACATCGTCGGCGAGGTCGCGGCGGCCTGTCGCCGGGCGGGCATGGGCTTCGGCATCTATCTGTCGCCGTGGGATCGCAACCACGCCGAATACGGCCGCCCCGCCTATATCGAGTACTTCCGCAAACATGTGGTCGAGCTGTGCACCCGCTACGGCGAGCTGTTCGAGTTCTGGTTCGACGGCGCCAACGGCGGCGACGGCTACTATGGCGGTGCGCGCGAGACGCGCCAGATCGACGCCCCCGCCTATTACAACTGGCCCTCGATCGTCGCCCTGGTCCACAGCCATCAGCCGATGGCCTGCACCTTCGACCCCCTGGGCGCCGACATTCGCTGGGTCGGCAATGAGGACGGGATCGCCGGCGATCCCTGCTGGCCCACCATGCCCAACCATCCCTATGTCCAAAGCGAGGGCAATTCCGGCGTGCGCGGCGCCCCCCTGTGGTGGCCGGCCGAGACCAATACCTCGATCCGCCCCGGCTGGTTCTTCCACGCCGACGAAGACGCCAAGGTCCGCAGCCCCGCCAATCTGGTCCGCTATTTCGACACCTCGGTCGGGCGCGGCACCAATATGAACCTGAACATCCCGCCCGACCGGCGCGGCCGTATTCCGGACCAGGACGTGCGCATCCTGAAGAGCTTTGGCGATGCGATCCGGGCCAGTTTCGCCGTCAATCTGGCGGACGGCGCCGTCGTCTCGGCCAGCCATGTTCGCGGCCCCGGCTATGAGCCCGCCCGCGTGCTGGACGGCGACCGCGAAACCTACTGGTCGACGCCCGACGACGTCGTCACCCCCGCGCTGACGCTGGACCTGGCGTCGGAACAGAGCTTCGACCTGATCCGCCTGCGTGAATATCTGCCGCTCGGCGTGCGCGTGACCCGTTTCGCCGTCGAGGCCGAGGTGGACGGCGCCTGGCGCGTCCTGGCCGAGCACGAGTGCATCTCGGCCCAGCGCATCATCCGCCTGGACCAGCCCATCAAGGCCCGTCGTCTGCGGCTGCGCGTGCTGGAGGCTCCGGCCTGCCCCGCCATCAGCGAGTTCGCCGTCTTCCGCTCCGTCGCGCCCGTCGCAGTCCCGCCGGTGGCGTCCAGTGATCCGAAGGTCCTGGCCACCACCGGCTGGCGGATCGTCGAATCGAGCGCCCCGGGCGCCGAGGCCCTGCTGGATTCTGAGGTCTCCACCGCCTGGGTCCTGGCTGCGCCGACGCCGTCGCAACCAGCGACCGTCACCCTCGACCTGGGCGCGGTCCAGGCTCTGGGCGGCTTCAGCCTGACCCCGGCCCGCCACCCCATCCGGGGCGCGGCGCCTCCGCGCGGCTACCGCGTCGAACTCAGCACCAACGGAACCCGCTGGACGCCCGAGACGACCGGCGAACTGTCCAACATCGCCTACGCCCTCTCCACCCAGAGGGTCGCCTTCTCCAGCCCCAGGACAGCCCGCTACATCCGGTTCCATTTCAACGAAACCGCCGTCCCCGCCGCCCGCCTCGCCATCGCCGGCATCGGCGGCTTCAAGCCCTGAGTCGCGCCTGACATGCCCCGTCCATCACCTGATGGGTGGGGCGTCTCTCTGTCCGAAGACCTCATCCACGCCACGCGCGCCGAACGGTCGGTTCCGCCTCTCTGGAAGCCCTGCGACGGCCGACGCGCCCATCGGGGGCCGGGGCCCAAGATCGCGCACCATGCCGCTATTGACCGGGCCGAACCGCCCCAATTACCTTCGTCCAGAAACGGCTTGAGGGTCTCCTGCTAGAGCGTGCGTTGGGGATCACGCCAACGGCCCGCCAAGAACTCCTGGAGGCGATGCTGGCTGGCCGCGCCAGCTATTATAGCCGGGTCAACCGCCAGCGCCGGATCAAGCCGTCTGCTCGCGCAGAAATGACGCGACGAGCGCCGTGAAAGCGTCCGGCGCCTCCATCGGTGCGAGGTGTCCGGTCGGCAGTTCCGAGTAGCGCGCCTCCGGAATAGTGGCGGTCAACGCCTTGGCATGAGAGGGTGGCACCATGTGGTCGTGCGTGCAGCCGATCACCAACGTCGGTGCGGTAATGCGGACCGCGTCCTCGCGCACGTCAATGGTGAGGTCGAGTTCGACCTGTCGCGCCATGCCCTCCCAATTAGCGCCATCGAGCGTCGCTTCGACCGCTTGCTTCACACCATCCGAGCCGAGGCTCGCCAACGCATCCGGACTGAAGCCGGTCATCAGGATCAGTCGTGCCATGGCACGACGATCGGTCTTGATGAGATCGCGCCACAGCTCGAACTGCATCTTGAGGCGAGGATCGTCCGCCGTAGCGAAGCCGGCGACCAAGATGAGCGAGCGGACCCGCTCTGGATGATCCGCCGCGATCTTGACCGCGACCCCAGCTCCCAGCGAGAAACCCAGTAGATGAAACGTCTCCGCTCCGGCCATCTCGGCCGCGGCCAAGACCTGGCCCGCGAGATAGTCGGCCGTCAATTCCCGGCCATCGTCTATCGTCATGCCCGAGCCGGAATAGTCGGGGCGGATAACCGTCCATTCCGTGGCGAAGGCCTCGACGAGCGCGCCCCAATTGGACTCGGCATTGCCACCCGTTCCGTGAACGAGGACGAGGGCCGGACCAGCCCCGTCCTTCTTGTAGGCGATCTGCGCACCTTGATATTCTGGTTGTGACATCCGGCAACTCCTTCTCGTCTTTCTTTGAGTCGCCGAGGAAGCTAAACTCTAACAGCGCTGTGAGAGTCAAGGAACCCAGATGCAGATCGGAGCACTGTCGAAGAGAACGGGCGTCAGCGTACGAATGCTGCGCTACTACGAGGAAGAAGGCTTGCTGAATCCGCCACGCCGGGACTCCGGCTACCGGGATTACGGCGAGGCCGAAGAGCAGATCGTGAACCGCATCCGTATGCTGAGCGAAGCGGGCCTTAAGCTCGACGTCATCCGCCGCTTCCTGCCGTGCTTCCCCAATCCGCGACCGGATTTTCACCCTTGCCCGGATCTCCTCGCAGCGCTTCGCCGGGAAGTGTCCGGCATCGACGATCGCATCGCCTGTCTGGCAGCCAGTCGCAGCATATTGTCGGGCTATCTCGACAGCGTGCAGTAGAGGCTTGCGAACCGCATGGTGAAGATAACGGCGCTGCGGCCGGGATCGGTATCGCTCAACCTGGCTTTGAACCTGCCTCATGCCCGCCACGGCATCTGGCCAGTAGTGGAAATCGGGCAACGGCCTCGGCCCGAACACCGCTTGACCAACACGGACGACGGTCGCGCCTTCTTCAATGGCGATTTCATAATCGCCTGACATGCCCATGGAGAGGTGGCGAAGTTTGTTGCCCTGTGTGGGCACAGACGTGGGAACAGCCAAAGAACTCGGTTCGGATTCTTCCCTGGATTTCATCGGATCAAATCCGACGGACAAGGCTGGCTCCGCGCACCTTTCGATCCGCGGAGCCCTTGCCCCTATTGCGAAAGACCCGCGCGCGCCAGCGCCGCCTGAACCTCCGCGCGGGCGGCCTCCATGTCGCGGCGGAAGACGGCTGAGCGTTGTTCGGCGCCGTAGATGACCATGCCCGAAAGGATGCCGGCCTCGACGGCGCTGTAGCTGTGGGCGCCGCAGATGTAGCGGCTCTCGGCGAACTCTCGACCGCGGGCGTAGAGGGCGTCGGCGCGCTGGGGCGCCAGTTCCGCCAGGATCATGGCCACATGGGCGCCGTGGGCGGAATGGCCGGACGGATAGTCGGGATTGCCGGCCAGATGGTCGGTCTTGGCTTCGCAGATCGGCTGGTCCGTGCCGAGATAGGGCCGTTTCGTACCCCAATAGGTCTTGGCGTCTCCAACCACCGAACGGTCTTTGCCCGCCCGATCCAGCAGCGCGGTCAGAACGGGAGCCTGTTCGGGCGTCAGTCGCACCCCCAACGCCTGGGCGAAGTCGTCATAGATCTCGCCCGAGACGTCCGAGGTCGCCAGCGCCCAACGCGGCGTGCCCTGCAAAGCGCGGGTCTCGCGGAACACGCCCTGGTCGGCGACGGCGCGGGGCGAGCCCGGTTCGGGCGGCGGGGCCAATACGGCGGTCAGGTCCGGTCGTTCCGCCTCGGCCAAATAGCCGCGCGGCGCCGCCTCGCCGGTCTGTTCGACGGCCAAGCCGTCGCAGCGTTTCTCTGTTCGCAGCGGATTGCAGACGGCGGCTGCGCCGCCGGTCAGTCGCACCTCGTAGGCGGGAAAGCGCGGGTCGGCCCAGACATAGTCCGTCGATACATATTGCGCCCCGCTGGCGAAGGCGGCGCTGCGCTGGGTCACGTCGCCGGTGCGGGCTTGCCTGGTGTCTGCATCGGCGCGAGTGCGCACGATGAAGCCGGCGCGAACGGCGGCCTGGATACGCGCCTGCTCGGCCACCGGGTCGTTCAGCGTCAGATAAGCGGCGGCGGGAGAGGATTCGTCCGTATTGACGAAGAAGACCCGGCCTTCCAGCGAATGACGCGCGCCGCGATAGGCGGCGACCTTTTCCGGTCCTTCGTCCAGGGCGAAGAAGACCTTGCCCCGCGCCGCCCCCAGTTTCGGCCACCCCCCGGCCAGAACCCCTTCGCGCAGGGTGGCGTGACGTCCCTGCACCTGATCCGGCGTGATCAGCCGGTCGGCGTCGAACACCGAGCGCACCTCGGCGTCCAGGGCGTCCCAGGCGGCGGCGTCGAAATCCAGCGGGATCGTTCCGCCGGGCATGGAGGCGCCGCCCGTCTTGGCGTTCAGCATGATCAAGATCGGCGCGTGATCCGGATGGGCGCGCGACCAGTCGCGGATTTCCGTCAGACAGGCCACAAAGGTCAGACAGGTGCTGCGGAAATCGACGTCCGGCATATGCAGGGTCTTGAACCCAGGCCGGGCCATCGCCTCCGCAAAGGCCGGGCTGACCGGCGCGCCCTGGCCCGGCCGCCCCAGGGCCGACAGCGGATGGGCGTATCGTCCGCCTTGCGGATCATTCAGCACGTCGATCTCGATCTGGCGCGCGCCCGCATCCAGTTGCTCGGCCAGCGGCCGGTGCGAATAGTCCAGGGCCACGGCGCCGGAGTTGACGGCGATCATGGCCTGAAGCTCGGCGTCCGGGATCGGCAGCTTATAGCTGTTGTGTGTGCCCACGGCCGTCAGATCGTTCATGCCCAGGCGCCGGTCCATCCAGGCCTCGGCGCAGGCGTCGCCCCCCGCCGCCCGAACATCAGCGGCGTCCAGATCGCAAGGCGGCGTCGCACCGGCCAGGGCCGAGCCCGCCATCAGGGCAGCCATCAGATTGAGCATAAGCACTCCTCGAGTTCAGATAGGGTTTGAAAGATGATCACAGCGACCAGCGCAGGCTGGCGGTCACACTGGGTCCGACGCGGCCCAGCTGAAGCAGGCGTCGCGTATCGTATTCATAGGCCAGGTCCGTCGTATCGGTCAGGTTCGAAGCGGCGATGACCAGGGCCCCGCCCGATCCGATTTCGAACGAGGCCTGGGCGTCCAGATAGCCCGCCGCGCCGACGGTGAAGTCCGCCACCCCTCCCCCCTGCATGTCCGCCTCGGACCGGAAGGCGGACCGCCAGGACCAGGACAGGCCGACCGCGACCGGCCCCCGCTCGAAGAAGGGATTGATCGAATAGGCCAGGCGCGACACCCCCGCCAGGCTGCGACCCTCCGGCCCCTCGCCGTCCGTAAAGGTGCCGCTGGCCCACAGGCCGAAACCGGAAGGCAATCGTCGATGCACCCCGATCTCCAGACCCCGGCTGGTGGCGCGCCCTAGGTTGGCGGGGCGGGACATCAGGACCTCTGCTCGCACCAGGGGACCGGCGCGGGTCTCGAACACCAGGGTCTCAGACGCCTCCCTCAGGCCGATGAAGTCGTCGATGCTCTTGTGGAAGACGGCGATGCTGAGCGCACCCTGCGGGAAGCTCCATTCGTAGGAGACGTCGAGATTGATCGACGTATAGGGCCTGAGATCCGGGTTCCCGCCAACCCCCGTGAAGATCGCCCCCGGAGACGGGGCGTCGATCTCCGCCTGGCCACGCTCATAGATGTTCGAGACAAGAGAGCTGGCGGGCACGGTCGCCAGACGCAGATCCGCCAATGAGGGCCGGGTCATCGTCCGCGACGCGGCGAGCCGCAGCCGGCGCCCCCTATCGAGATCGAAGGCGAGGTTGAGACTGGGCAAAAGCGCCGTGTCGGCGCCGGTGTGAGACACTGGACGGATGGCGGCGACCCCGGTTTCGCTCGCGTCCAGAAGCGCCCCATTCACCTCCGTCCGCGTCGCGACCAGGCGAAGCCCCATATTGCCGAAGAAGGCCGTTCCTGCGGCCGTTCCCTCGAAATCGGCACGTCCATAGACGGCGCCCACCCGCTCTCCGACCGCATAGGAATTCTGCAGATCGGACCCGGTCGGGACCAGGGCGTCGGGATCGACGCTCAAACCGTCGCTCTCCCCCGGGATGAAAAATGCGCTCTGGAACAGGTCGAAGTCCGCCGCCGCCCAGCGTCCAGGATGCACTCGGAACAGTTCGTCGAAGACCCCGTCATGAACCCGCGCGCCCAGAAAGGCGGGTGCCAGCTCCCCACCAGCCTTGAGCGCCGCCTCGCGATCCCGCCTTTGATAATCGCGCGACCGGTCGCTGATCTGGCCGCCGAACCGCACACCGACAAGATCCATCACGCCCAGCGGCACATCCACCGAACGCCGAACATCGACGAGCGCCGTCAGGTCGTCGTCCACGGATTCAATCGCTCGCACGCCCAGCCGTTTAAATACGAAGGCCGAAGCGTCGGTGAGGTCGAGGTCGGTCTCCAACAACACCGCCTGGCGATCCGAAGCGGCGTGACGAACGTCAAACTCATAGGCCGGCGACCGGGTGGATCGGAAGGAAATCCGCTCCAGCGGCGTATCCAACCGTGATCGCGCGCGTGACAGGCTGATCCGAGGCCGAAGCGTCCATTCGCCGACCGTCACCGTCGCCGCGCCGGACACCACGATGTTCAGATGCGCCTGTTTCGAGAACTCGGTGTTGTTGTCGATCGTTCCGGCCTGAACAGATCCGGCTGTGACCACGCCGTTCTGGATTGTCGCCGTCGCATCCGCCGCCTCCAGCAGACTGCCCAGTCCATAGACGATCCGGTCCTCGCGAATGGCGTTGTCGAAGGTCGAAACCAGGCTGTCGAACCTCAATCGAACCGAGGGCGACGCCTGCCATTCCCCACCCAGGAAGGCGCTTCGCCGCAGCCGATCCTCGTGTTCGACGGTCGTGCGGACATCGCTCGGCGCCAAGACGTCTTCGCCGTCGATCATCACCGGCGTGTAGCGCTGGATTTGGAAGCGGTCATAAAGGACGGACCGCCCCTCCTGCGACAGCCCGCCGACCAGGCCCCAGCCCCCGTCGGCGGACACGAACCGGCCCGCCATGGAGATATCCGTCTCGGGCTGGCGCGTGCGGGCCTCGACCGTCGCACCCACCCTGACGCTAAGGAACGGATCGCCGCCCAGTCCCCCGATCGTCTCGATGTCGATATTCGATCCGATCCCGCCCTCGATCAGATCGGGCGTCGCCGACTTGGTCAGTTGGGCGCCCGCCAGCAGATCAGCCGACAGGGCGCGAAAACGGAACTGACGGCCGCTCTGGGTGGAGTTGCGGATGTTTTCGTTGAAGGCGACCGGTGCTCCGTTCAGCGTCACCGACTGGAACAGCGGCCCCAGCCCCCGGACGCTGACGAACTGCCCCTCTCCCACCTCGCGTTCGATGGCGACCCCCGGCACGCGCTGCAACGCCTCGGCCAGGTTCGCCGCCGGCAGTTCGCCGATCCGGGTCGCGGACGCACTGTCGGAGATGACATCCGCCGCCTGCTTGCGGCGCAGGGATTCCTCGATCTGCTCCGACAGCCGCCCGACGACCGTGATGGATTCCAGCTCAGCAGCCGGAACAGGCGGGGTTTCGGCCGGCGCCGGCGCCTCCATCCAGACGCGCACCCCACGGGCGCCGATAAATCGGTGGCTGAGGCCTGTCCCTTCAAGCATCTGACGCACGGCCGCCCGCCAGGACATCCGCCCCCGAACCGGCCGACTGCGCCGCACTTCGTCCGAAGGCGCGACAAACGCCAGTTCGCATCCGGCCGAAACGCAGAGCTGCACCAGGGCGCGTCGGGCGTCCTGTGCGGGGATGTCGAAGGCGCGCATCCCATCCTGCGCGTGGGCGGACACGGTCCATCCGCCGACGGTCAGAAAAGACAGGGCTGCGACCGTCGCGACCACGCCACGTCGCGCACCGAACGGCGTCGATGGTGCGGGCGGTTTCACGCGGGCCGTGCCTTGCGACAAGAGGGCGAACAACAGATGCGCAACGCTTAGCGCCGTTGCGTGACAGCTCTGCGATAGATCTAGTCGGCGCGGATAAGAGCGCGGCCGTCAGCGGTATGCTCAATCGAGATCGGCAGCAGCGCGTCCATGCGATCGATCAGCCCCGCCTCACCTGTCAGAGGCAGAACGGCGGTTACCCTCATGTCGGCCAGGGCGGGATCGGCGATGACCATCGGCTTGCCGGCGTAACGTCCCGCCTCATCGATCACCACCGACAGCGGCGCATCGTGAAAGACCAGTCTGCGATCACGCCAGGCCGTGGCGGCTTCGACGTCGATCCGGCGAACCCGCAGCCCGCCCCGTCCTGGCGTGAAAACCGCCTGCTGACCGGGCGCCAGAGCCACGGCACGCTCCAGCGCGCGCGCCTTGCCGATGTCAGTACGGCCGATGGCGACCCGCCCTTCCAGCAGGGACACCTCAGCCTGATCTTTCCTCAAGGCGACGGCGAACCGCGTGCCGGTCACGATCACACGGCGATCCTGAACGGCGACCTGGAAGGGCTGTTCGGCATTGTGGGCGACGTCGAAATAGGCCGCGCCCTGTAGGAGCACCACGCGACGAGCGTCGGGGCTAAAGGCGACCTGCAACCGCGTATCGGCGTCCAGAGTGACGCGAGACCCGTCTTCAAGCGCAATGTCGGTGATCTGCCCCGGCGCGCTGACATAGAGACGACCCGCCGGAACACCAGGTTCCTGGCCCGCGCCGGGTAGAACCAGAACGAAGGCGGCCAGAGCCGCGACCGCGCCTGTCGCCAGACCGCCTGCAATCAAAAGGCGCCTCGGCGGCCGGGCAGTCCTGCGACCCCGCAGCCGCGCCAGATCGGCTGAGAAGGCTCCGCTCAGGGGCGACAGCTCCGCCAAGCCCATCTTTGCAGCCTCGTACTGGTCCAGATGGTCTTCGTCCGCTTCCAGCCATTGTAGGAAAGCCGCCTGGTCACGCGCAGAGACACCGGGCCGGCGCATCCGCGCCAGCCAGGTTTCGGCGGTCCTCGGCCGACGATCGAACAGGGATGTCAGGCGCTGAATCATGCGCGAACGAAACGCTCCGGAGCGTGGCTGGGGGACGGGGCGCCGACGCCTTCAATATTCACAACGACAGTTTCACCGAATACCTCAGCCATCTCGTGAAATCTTCAGCTGACGGAGGGCTTCGGCGATATGTTTCTCGACCATGCTCACCGACACGCCCAGGCGTTTGGCGATCTGGCCATAGGTCTGATCCTCGAACCGGTGCAGCAAAAAGGCGTCGCGGGTTCGCGGCGGCAAGGCGCGGATGACACGGGCTGCGGCGGCCAGATTCTCGCGTCCGATCAGGTGTTGGTCGGCGGCCGGCGTGTCGCTGGCCACGGCGCGAGGCCCGGCGTCCAGCGAATGAATGTCGTCGGTCCCGCGAACCCCTGACCGGCCCGCCGCCTTCCAACGGTCTGTCTGAAGGTTGCGGGCGATGACGAACAACAGGGGCCGGGCGTCGGCGCCGGTCAGGTCATGCCCGGCCCGATGGAAGCGCGTGAAGGCTTCCTGCACCACGTCCTCTGCATCCTCGACCGACAGCCCCTTGCGCTGGACATAGGCCATAAGGTCGCGACGCAGACCGGCGAAAAGCTGATCAAGCGACATGGTCGCCTCGCGCGCGTCGGAGATCAGACAAGGATATGCGAAGACGCCCCCTCCTCGCGGAAGGGGCGTCGCGCCAGGCTTTATCCCGAGGCGTGACCACGCCGCCTCGAAGGGCGCACTCGGTCTCGCGGCCGGGAAAGGCGGTGGACGACGTCAGCCGCCCCCCGCCCTCAACATGACATTCGCGCGTGGGAATGGATCAGAACTCCATCCGCAGGCCGAAGTTGATGCGACGTCCCGACTTTTCGTACATGGTCGGGAAGGACGGATCCATCGTATAGCCCTTGGTCGCCTCGTCGGTGACATTGATGCCTTCCAGATTGACCTGGAGGCTGTCGGTCACGCGATAGCTGGCCGACAGATCGACCTGACCATAGCCCTCGCGCCAGACCGGATACATCTCGTAGCCGATGGATTCGACGTACTTGTCCTTGAAGTTATAGGACGCGCGCGCCTGGAACTTGGCGTTCTCGTAGAACAGGGTGACGTTGTAGGTGTTGTCGGCCAGCCCGATGGGCGGTGTCGGAATGCCCAGGGTCGAGGAGCCGGTCAGGGAGCTGTCCAGGACGGTGTAGTTGGCGTTGATCCCGAAGCCTTCCAGCGGGGCGTAGAACTGGCCGAACGGCACCACCGCGACCAGCTCGACGCCGCTGACCTCATAGGAGCCCGGTTCATTGATCGGCTGATAGACGTCGAAGGTGTAGACGCCGTCGATCGAGCCGTTGGCGTTGTACTTGGTCACGTTCGACACCGTGCCCGTCAGGGCCTGACGCACCACGCCCTCGACCTCCTTCCAGAAGTACGAGACCGCCAGCAGACCGCCGTCGCCCAGATACTGTTCCAGGCCCACTTCCCACTGCTTGGCGTAGGTCGGCTTCAGATTGGGGTTGCCGTCGGTGAAGCGGAACGAGTTCCAGCTGGCCGTGCGCTTGTAGGCCAGGTCGGTCAGGGCCGGGCGGATCAGGGTCTCGGACGCCGCGGCGCGGAAGATCAGGCTGTCGGTCAGGTCGGCCGTGATGTTCAGGCTGGGCAGGACCTTGTCATAGCTGCCGTCGCTCGACACCGGTTCCGGCGTATAACCGGTCGAACCGTTCGAGTTCTGGATCTGGTGATAGCCCGACGACGTGATCGAGGTGTCGATATAGCGCGCGCCGCCGTTGATCGCGACCGGCACCGGGCCCAGGTCAAACTCGAGGTCGGCCATGGCGTAGGCGGCCAGAACCTCTTCCGTCACCTCATAGTAATCGCCGGCGTTGAACGGGGTGTAGAAGCCGTCATAGCGGAAGGTGCGACGGGCGTAGTCGTTCGACACCTGGCTCCAGGTCAGATCGCGGATGCTGAAGTCGCCGCCGGGAACCAGATCGCCGATCGGCGTCAGTTCGCTCTGCGCCAGGGTGCGAGTGTTCAGCCAGGCGGTGCTGCCGGCCGACGGCCCCTGGATGTTCAGCGAACCGTACTGACGCTCCTTGGTCTTGTCCGTATAGCGCGCACCGACCTGCACGCTCTTCAGCGCCGGGAAGACGCTGAGGTCCAGGTAGCGGGTGAAGTCGATCTGGGCAGCGTACTTGTCGTCGCTGATCTCTTCGTAGGTGGTCTCATAGGCCTCGAACAGATAGCTCGACGGCGAGTTGTACATGTCGATCGACGCCGGATTGGCGCTCTTGACCGTCTCGCCGCCCTCAGCCGTCCAGCGCGTCCGCGACGGCGCATAGGCGACGTGCTTAAGATTGGAGTTGTCCAGCGTCTTCTCGGCGCCGGAATAGCCGGCGATGGCGTGCAGCTTCCAGGCGTCTCCGCTCCAGTTCAGTTCGGTTCCGAACTGCTGGTAGTCGGTCTTGTTGATCCGCTCCTTGCTCAGCATCTCGTGCTGGGTCGCGGTGTAGGAGACGTCGCGCAACACGACCATGTCGTAGTCGGCCAGGGTGGTGGCGTCGTACTCGTGGATGGTTTCCAGGGTCGAACGGCTGGAGGCCGAGTAGGCCGCCGCATCATACTCGTCCTCGGTCGTGTCGTAGCTGCCCACCATGGCGTCGAAGGCCAGGCTGAAGTTCGACGACGGGCGATACTGCAACGCGACCGTGCCGCCCCACTGATCCTGGGTGTTCAGATAGGCGCGGTCACCGACCTTGTCCTGGAAGATGATGCGGTTGGTCACGCTGGTATCGGCGCGGTTCGGCACCGAGATGCCGGCGTCGCGCAGCAGAACCGCTGCGGCCTGCGTGCCCCGCGCGCCCGTGGACGTGGCCAGGAAGCGCGACATGGGACGGAAGTTGATGCCCGATTCCGAGTCGGTGCGGTTGGTGCGACGCGCCGTCGAGAAGGACACCAGCGCGCCGAAATCGCCCCAGGTGTCGCTGGCCAGGAAGGCGATCTTGGGATCGACCTCTTCGGAGATGGAGTTGTAGGCGCCTTCGACCGAGCCCACGACCCGACGGCCGTCGTAGTCGAACGGACGCGCCGTCGAGATGTTGACCGAGCCGGCGATGCCGCCCTCTTCGTCGGCCGCGCGCGGCGACTTCTGGACCGTCACCTGCTGGATGATTTCCGAAGCGAAGATGTCGAACTCGACGTCACGACCACCACTGCCCGAAGCGGTCGCCAGACCGTTGATGCTGACGAAGGTGTAATCGCTCGGCAGGCCACGGACGTTGACGCGCTGGCCCAGGCCCTTGTTGCGTTCGATGGTCACGCCGGGGATGCGCTGCAACGCCTCGGCCAGGTTCTGCTCGGGGAAGTTGGCGACGTCGGTGGCGACGATGGAGTCCGAGAAGCCGACGGTCTTGCGCTTGATGTCCACGGCCTCTTCGAGGCTGCGGCGATACGAGCCCGTGACGACGATCTCGTCCAGCGTGGCCGCATCGGCCTGGCTGGACGCAGCGACGACGGCGCTGTCGGCAGCCGGCGCGGCGGATTGCGCCAAGGCGACGAACGGCGTTGCGGCGACCACGGCGAACGCCGTCGTGCCCAGAATTCGGTTCTTCATTTGAGTAGCCCCCAGTGAGTTCTAGGCGCTTCAACGACGGGCTCTCAGCCCCCCTCAATGTGTGACAAGGCTTTTCATTCAAACTTCACGGCCCTGTCTTGTTCGGCCGATTTCGGCACGAAAAACGGCCCGCAGACGCATCCTGCGGGCCGTTGATCAAACGCTTCGATAGCCGCCGGTTCAGCCGCCGTAGCTGCGCCCGCCGCCGCCGAAACCACCGCGTGAAACGACCGTCGTGCGGCTCTGCACCCGCGTCGGCGCCTGTTTGACGACATCGCCGTGCTCACGCGCATTGGTGATGGTCCGACCGGTGCGATAGTCGCGGTAGGTGTAGCCGCCGCCATAACCGTTGGAGTAGCGATCCTCGCGGTCACGATACAACGGCCCGCCGCCACGATAACCGCCGCCGTTCAGCATCTGGCCGACGACGAAACCGGCCAGCAGCGGCGTGAAGAAGGAGCCGTTGCCGCCCTGGTTGTTCGGCTGGCACTGCGACGGCCCCCACTGGCCCTCGCACTCCTCACGCGTGGCGTAGCGAGGCGCCGTCTTGGCGGCTTCCTCCTGAGCCTTCGCCAGGGCGGCGTCGCATTGATCATCGGGGATGTCGTTAGCGGTGCGGCATTCTTCCAGCGACGCATAGGCCAGGGCCGGCTCGGGTTCCGGCGTCGGGACGTCCGGCGCGCCGCAGGCGGCCAGCGAGAAACTGGCGGTGGCCATCAGGCTGCTGACATGCAGCACGCGCGACCGCTTCAGCCGCCGCATCGTGGTGGTTTGAGGCAGACTCTTCGGATCGGTCATGGCGGTCACGACGTCATGCAGGCGGCGTTGAGCAGGCCGACGCAGATGGAGATGGAGGCCAGATAGACGGCGGCGGCGATCTCGCCCGCCTCAATGCGGGCGACCAGATTGCGGAACGCCATGCGGCTGATGGCCACAAAGACGACGATCTGGATGATGCCGGCCAGCAGGGCCCAGGCGGCGAACTCGGCCAGGCTGACCGTATGCGACAGGGCCGAGGCCAGAGGCAGGACATAGCCGATCAAGGCCCCGCCCAGGGCGATGGCGGCCGCCGTATTGCCTTCCCGGATCAGCGTATGCTCGTGGTACGGCGTGACCCACTGATAGATGAGCTTGAACGCCACGGTGAAGGCGCCGGCCGCCGCAAAGGCGATAATGAAGGCGATCGCCCCCTGCTGAAATACGAACCAGTCGAACATTCTGTCTTGCCCCTCGATGTGCGCCCTCAGGCGCGGAACTCGGCCATTTCCAGCGGAATGCCGATCATGATTTCGTGCGTCGTCTCGCCGCCCTCGGGCTGCTGCTCCAGGGCGATCATCAGTTCGCGCCCATCCGCCAGCTCTCGCGCATACAACATGCAGGTCTGGAAGATCTTGGCATAGGGTTTGGTTGCGGCTCGGTCGTCCCAGATGGTCTCCCACAGGGTGACCGGCGGCTGGATCGCATCGCTCTCGGCGAACCAGAACCGCGGATAATCGGGCAGTTCCTCGGCCGCCCCATGAAACACCGGCGCCGACAGCCGGTCGCGCCAGATGCGCCGCTCGCGTTCGCCCGGCGGATAGGCCGAAGTCCAGGGGATGAACAGGCTGAAGTCATAGGATTCCAGCCCCGCCTCGTCGTCGCTCATGGCCTGAAGCATGACGTGGTCGTCGGTATAGAAACGATGGACGAACTGTCCGCCGTCCAAACTGACCAGGCCCTGAGCCGAGATGTCCAGCACGTCGCGATCCAGGGCGAAATGCGTCTCGTCCCCCAGCCGGCGCCAGGCCAGCGGGTCCAGCGACACGGTCCGGCCCACGGTGATGTTGCGCACCGTCGCCAGCTTGGAGACGGGCTCCGCCTTGTCCGGTGATCCAAAGAGCTTCTTGAACATGGGCGACTATCTAGGCCCGATGCGCGCGGACGGCGAGCGAACAGCGACGATGCGACCGAAAGATGCGGTTCATGACCCCAGCTTCCGTCCGATCTTGCTTCAAGTCAAGCATACATGTTACGCGTTTCATGTAACCACATGCCGAACAGCGCTCCGCCCTCCTCCGCCGCCAATGATCGCATCCGTGCGTGGCGACAGGCGCGTCGGGAGGCGGGCCTGGTCAAGCTGGAGCTTTGGGTGCCTGAATCCGCCCGCGACGACGTCAAGGCCGCCGTCCGCGCCATCATCACCGATTCCACGCGCGGCCCCCGCCTTGCCGCTCAGAGCCTTGCCGCTCAGGGCCTTGCGGGCCGGCCGCGCCGCCCCACTTCCGATTCCTTCACCCCTGGAGACGACCATCAGATGGACGCCGTGATCGAAACACCCTGGACCGTGCCCGCCATCAAGGCGGCGATGGACGGCTCGCCCCTGCTGCGCGAGGGCGAAATGACCCTGCGCGTGCTGGAAGGCGCGGACCCCGTGCTGCTGGCCACCATGCACGAATACGGCGATCTGCCGGTCTATCTCAGCGTCGGCGGCGCCCAGATCGTCTGCTCGGTCCTGTTGTGGCCGGTGTCGGAACAGGCCGACCGCCACGCCTTCAACGAGTTCCTGCTGAAGGCCCAGCGCGTGGTGCCCCTGTCCAACTTCGCCATTACCAACGTCGGCGGCGAAGACGTGTATGAGCTGATGGGCGAACTGTCGTGCAAGACGACCCTCCAAACCATACTCATCGAACTGCGCACCCTGGCCGAGAATGCGATCGACGCCACCGAACTGCGTGAAACCTTCGGCGCCGAAGCCGCCTGATCCCGGAAGACCGACCATGTCCATGCTCAGAAAACTCTCCGCCCTGTTCCGCGGTTCGGCCCATGACGCCGCCCAGGGCGTCGTCGATGCCAACGCTCTGAAGATCCTCGACCAGGAAATCCGCGACGCCGACAATGCTCAAGGCAAGGCGCGCGACGACCTGGCCGGCCTGGTGGCGCGCCGTCGCATGGCCGAAAACGAAATGGCCAGCTTCCGCGACCAGATCGCCAAGTACGAAAGCTCGGCCCGCTCAGCCCTCGGCCAGGGCAAGACCGACCTGGCCCGCGAGGTCGCCGGCCGTATCGCCGAGCTGGAAGTCGAGATCACCAGCCGCGGCCCGCTGATCGAGGACATGAAGACGGCCGAGACGCGCCTGCGCACCGCCATCGCCTCGACGGACCAGAAGATCGAGACGCTCCGTCGCGAGATCGACATCGTCAAGGTCAACGACTCCGTCCAGCGCGCCCAGACTTCGGTCGCCCTGAACTCGGCCGGCGCCCAGTCGCGCATCGGCTCGGCCGCGGACAGCCTGCAACGCATCAAGCAGCGCCAGGCCATCCAGGAAGAAAAGCTCAACGCCAGCCAGGCCCTGGAAGACCGCCGCACCGGCGCCGACCTGGACGCCAAGCTGCGCGAAGCCGGCATCCTGCCCGGCCATTCTTCGGCCGACGACGTTCTGGCCCGCCTCAGCCAGCCGGACGTGACCGTGGTCACCCCGCGCATCGGCCAATCTACGCCCGACAAGGACCCGGCCTGACCCATGGAGCGTCTGCGCTTCGATCCCCGCACCGACTGGGACGCCAAGGCCGAGGAACTCGGCTTCACCTGGCGCCATACCGATGGCAAACCCTACTGGGACGAGACGGCGGCCTACGCCTTCTCGCTGCCCGAGATCGAGGACGGGATCGAAGCGCCGACCGAGGAACTGCACGGCCTGTGCCTGGAGCTGGTCAATGAGGCCGTCCAGTCCGAGCGGCTGATGGAGCAGCTCGATATTCCCGAACCCATGCGGGACTACGTCGCCGCCAGCTGGAAGCGCGGCGATCCGTCCCTCTACGGCCGGTTCGACTTCGCCTACGACGGCCAGGGCCCGGCCAAGCTTTATGAATACAACGCCGACACCCCGACCAGCATCTATGAGACGGCGGTGTTCCAGTGGTTGTGGCTGGAGGACCAGATCGCGGCCGGCGCCCTGCCCGCCGACGCCGACCAGTTCAACAGCCTGCACGAGAAGCTGGTCGATCGCTTCCGCGCCATCTTCCCCAACGGCGGCTTCGTCCACTTCGCCTCGGACGCCGAGTTCGTCGAGGACCGCCAGACCGTGCGCTTCCTCGAAGACCTGGCGCGTCAGGCCGGGCTCGAGCCCCAGTTCGTCGCCATCGACCAGATCGGCCTGAACGCCGACGGCCGGTTCGTGGACCACGAGAACTGGATCATCCAGGCGATGTTCAAACTCTATCCGTGGGAGCAGATGCTGCGCGACGAATACGCCGCCCCCCTGCCCACCGCCGACGTTACGGTGCTGGAGCCCGCTTGGAAGAGCATCCTGTCCAACAAGGCCATCCTGCCCCTGCTGTGGGAACGCCACAAAGGCCACCCCAACCTGCTGGAGTCCTATTTCGAAGGCGATCCAGCCGAGGCGGCGCTGGGCTCATCCTATGTCCGCAAGCCCCTGTTCTCGCGCGAGGGCGACAATGTCGAACTGATCGACCAGGGGCTGAGCGCGGCCGAGGTCGTGGACGGCGGCTATGGCGAGGGGCGCTATATCCGTCAGGCCCTTTGCAATCCGCCCCTGTTCGACGGCAGCCACGTCATCGTCGGTTCCTGGGTCGTGGGAACAGAGCCCGCCGGCATCAGCCTGCGTGAGGACACGGGCCGCATCACTCGCAACACCTCGCGCTTCGTGCCGCATTTCATCCGCCCGTGACGCCCGACCTACTTGCGATTTGTTCGCAACTAGGTTAGCTCCAGCCTCAGTAACTCGAGGCGTTTAATGACCGAAGTCGACACGAGCCGCGCCAGGCGTCTGAAGGCCGCCACCCATGGCGTTCACGATGGGCTGGACCAGGCGATCATGAAGGCGGAACCCTTCGCCAGCCGGGACGCCTATGCGGACTTTCTGCGGGTGCAGCAGTTGTTCCACCGCGACATCGCCGCCCTCTACGACGCGCCCGAGCTGGCCACGAAGATTCCCGGTCTGACGGAACGCCGCCGTTACCCGCAAGTCCGCGCGGACTTGGCCGACCTCGAGGCCGCGCCTGCGCTGGAAGACGAACGACCCCGGTTTGAACCCGGCGAGCCGGTGGACGCGCCCACAGCCCTGGGCTGGCTCTATGTGGCCGAGGGATCGAACCTGGGCGCCGCCTTCCTGCTGAAGGCCGCCGCCGGCCTGGGCCTGTCGGCCGAGTTCGGCGCCCGCCATCTGGCCGCCTCGCCCGAGGGTCGGGCCAACCATTGGCGCAGCTTTACCGCCGCCCTCGACGCCCCCGATCTGACGGCCGATGAAGAGGCACGGGTCATGGCCGGCGCCTCCGCCGCATTCAGCCGCGTGCGTTGCCTGGTCGACCGGACTTTCTGGCGCGGGACCGCCGCCGCCTGATCAGAACCAGGCGTCCTGCATCGCCAGCGTCGTGTCGTCCTTGCTGACCAGAAGGTCCAGCATCGGCCCGATCTTGGGCAGTTCCCAGCGGAAGAAGTAGCGCGCGGCCTGGCGCTTGCCGTCGTAGAAGTCGCCGGTCTTGCCCGCCGCCGCCAGCGCCTGTTCCAGCCAGATCCAGGCCATCACGGCATGGCCCACAGCCTCCAGATAGGTCGAGGCGTTGGCCAGGGCCCGCTCCGGATCCCCGTCGCGCCACACCGTCGCCGTAGCCTCGCCGATACGGACCATGGCCTTGGCCAGGGCCTCGCCATAGGGCTCCAACTCGGGGTCGCCCGACACCCGCGCCACCGTCGCCAGAACAGTCTCGCCCAGCAGCTTCAGCCCTGAGCCGCCGTCCATGATCGCCTTGCGGCCCAGCAGGTCCAGCCCCTGGATCCCGTGCGTCCCCTCGTGGATCGGGTTCAGCCGGTTGTCGCGATAGAACTGTTCGACCGGATAGTCGCGGGTATAGCCGTATCCGCCCAGCACCTGGATCGCCAGGCTGTTGCCCTCCAGGCACCATTGCGACGGCCAACTCTTGGCGATGGGCGTCAGCATGTCCAGCAGCCGCCCGGCCCGCTCCCGCTCAGCCGCGTCCTCCGCCGTCGTCTGATCATCGGTCAGCCGCGCGCAATACAGGTTCAGCCCCAGCGCCCCCTCGGCATAGGCTTTCTGCGCCAGCAGCATACGGCGCACATCGGCGTGCTGGATGATCGGCACGGGCGGACTGGCGGGATCCTTGGCCGACAGGGGCCGTCCCTGCGGCCGGCCGCGCGCATAGTCCAGGGCGTGCAGATAGCCGGTATAGCCCAGGGCCGCCGCCCCCGCCCCGACCCCGATCCGCGCCTCGTTCATCATGTGGAACATGGCGGCCAGCCCCTGATGCGGCGCCCCGACCAGCCAGCCGACCGCGCCCCCCTGCCCGCCCGGCGTATGCCGCCCCTCGCCGAAGTTCAGCAGGGTGTTGGTCGTGCCGCGATAGCCCATCTTGTGGTTCAGCCCGGCCAGGACGACGTCGTTGCGCTCGCCCGGCGCGCCGCTCTCGTCCAACAGGTGTTTGGGAACCACGAACAGCGAGATCCCCTTCACCCCCGCCGGCGCCCCCTCCATCCGGGCCAGAACCATATGGACGATGGTTTCGGACAGGTCGTGATCCCCGCCCGAGATCCACATCTTGGATCCGAACAGCCGATAGCTGCCGTCGGCCTGTGAAACCGCCCGGGTGCGGATATCGCCCAGGGACGATCCCGCCTGCGGCTCCGACAGGCACATGGTGCCGAAGAACCGCCCCTCCAGCATCGGCCGCACATAGGCGTCGATCTGCGCGGCCGTGCCGTGCGTCTTCAGCAGATTGGCCGCCCCGATGGTCAGGAAGGGATAAGCGGCCGTGCCGACATTGGCCGCCTGGAACCAGGCGAAACCGGCGCGCTCGATCACATTGGGCAGTTGCAGCCCGCCCAGCTCATAGTCCTGGGCCGCCGAGAACAGCCCCGCCTCGCGGAACGCCGCCAGGGCCTGGGCCACCTCGGGGATCATCGTCACCCGTTCGCCGTCAAAGGTCGGCTCCTTCTGATCGGCCTTGCGATTGTGCGGCGCGAACATATCCGCCGCAAGCTGGGCGCAGGTGTCCAGCACCCCGTCGAACGACACCCGATCATGATCAGCAAACCGCGCCCGCTGCGTCAGCCCCTCGACCTCCAGCCATTCATACAGAATGAAATCCAGATCGCGCCGGGACAGGATCAGCGAGGCGTCGGACATGCGAAGGCTCCGGAGACGCCGCCTGGCGGCGAAGGGGCCGAGCCTAGGCGGCGGCGCAGGGCGCGGCAAGTTGGGGACATCCGGCCAACGATCCGATCCTGCATGCGTCCCGTTCGGCCAGCGCGGCCTGAACGCCGCCCTGTCGCACTACGGCCCAGGCGCGGGCCTGTCCGTTGCAAGGGATTGGCGGCCTACCCCACTCAAAACTTGAATTATTCGAGTAATTCAGATAATCTGAGGAAAGAGAGGTAACTGATGACCCACACCGTTTCGTCTGCCGAGTTCCTGAAATCCTACGGTCGTATCGCCGAAGTGGCGTTGCGTGAGCCGGTGTCGATCACCAGTCATGGCCGTGAGCGGCTGGTGCTGCTTTCCGCCGAAGAATACCGCCGCCTCAAACAGAACGACCGCACGGCGCTCTACCCTTGGGAACTGGACAACGCGGCGCTGAACGCCCTTGCCGCCGCCGAGCCGCCCGCCGAGGCCGCCGATTTCGATCACGAAACCCGCTGATCGCCGGTGTCATTGCCCGAGCCCGTTCCCGGCCTCGTCATTTCCTATGCCTATCTCTGGCGTGACGAAGCCCTGCGCGGTCAGGAAGAAGGCCGCAAGGATCGCCCCTGCGTCATCATTCTTGCGGTCGAGGAAGGCAATGGGCGAACCGTCGTCACCGTCGCGCCGGTCACACATGCGCCCCCTACCCATCCGGAAAGCGCCATCGAGATTCCAGCGGCGACCAAACAGCGCCTTGGGCTCGATAGCGCGCGCTCCTGGGTGATCGCCGCCGACCTCAACCGATTTATCTGGCCGGGCGTTGACCTCCGCCCCATCCGCCGGGGCGCAAAAACCTATAGCTACGGCCTGCTTCCCGCCACCCTCTACCGCCAGGTGCGCGACCGGGTCGTGGCCCTGGCCCGCGCAGGCCGAACATCCATCACGCCGCGCAGCGACTAAGGGCGCAAAGTCGGTGGATCATACGTCTGAGGTCGCTCTGAGCTCAGTGAGCAGAGGCCATGCCTTCCACCGGCAATCTCAATCCGTGAGACACAACCAACAGCTCTGAGCCTCGCCGCTTAGTCTGAACCGAGTAGTCCCAGCGAATTACTTTCCCATCCCCGCGAAACGCTAGAACAACGACCATGAACGCCCAAAATAAGATCAGAGCCGCAAGCGTCCTGACCACCGTTACGCCGAGCGGGGTATCCTCGTCGTGTTTCTTGCTCATTGGTACTTTCGCTTCCGGAATGCCGACACGTCCATTGCCGAAAGTTTGAACCATTCGCCATTCGCTCGCCGGTCTGCGAACCGGCGATGCCAATAGGCTTCAATACCTGCCGGATCATCGGTTCGGATCGTGTGAATCAACGTCGCCTTGTCGGGGAGAGCAATCCGGATTTCCTTCACCCGGCGTTCGAGATCGTCGCTTCGACCGATCTTATAGAAGTCGCCTGACCTGATCAGATAGACGTTACCATCCTCAGGTCGGGGGACAGCGACCTTCTCCGCCTTCCGCATCGTCGGCTCGGGGAGGATCGCCACCACGTCCTCAAAGCTTGGATCACCATCAACCCGAATACGAATAGCCTCGATCATATCTAAACGCCCGCCTAAGTGCCGGGCGATGGCATTGCTGCTGGGGACGCTGGGATCGCTTTGTCGTAATAAGTCGAGCTCGTCTCGCGTCGGCACTCGGCCATAATGACGGCAGGCTCTGATGACCGTCGTGAGGACTGCCTCACTGTCTAGGGCACTCGTTTTAACGTTCGGCTCAAACCCGGCCTCCACAAGTGCATCGCTCCATCGCGCCCAGTATTTCCCGCGCCAATGATGTTCTTGAATGCCGGTGTCTCGGGTAAATGCCATCTGCCCTGGGGCCTGCCCGGTACCCGCTGAAAGCCTGCGAATCTCTTTGATGATTTCGTCGCGCATGGGGACGAAGTACGCGATAGCGCCGCTATCTAATCAAGACCGGATGCGAGGAAACTAAAACGAGGGAAAGGCCATCGCCCGCATGTCACACAAAGCGTCACACAAGCGACCCGACTCCCGCCTTAAGCGGTTATTTTTATTGGCTTTTTAGGGAAATGGCGGAGACGGAGGGATTCGAACCCTCGGTACCCCTTACGGGGTACGACGATTTAGCAAACCGTTGCCTTCAGCCACTCGGCCACGTCTCCAGCGAAGGGCTCGATAGCCGAGCATGATGCGTCGTGCAATCCGCTTCGAACCAAAGACCTGTTGTTAACGTGACATAGAGGCGGGGCGTGCAGTGTGGCGGCTGTTCCTGAACCCTGGATATCCATGCCCGACTGCGCCTCCTCCCTCGCCGCCGCGACCGTGATCGACGGGGCGGCGTCCGGCCTCGGCAGGCGCCCCGAGCGGGGTCCGTTCCGGCCCGAGGTCTGGCTGAACGCGCGTCAGCGGTCGAGCGTGCGTTTGGCCGCCTATTATTTCCGCGCCGCCGACATTGCGGTCGTCGTCGGCCTGGTGCTGGCCGCGCTGTGGTCGCTGGGCGATCTGGATCCCCGGACCCTGACCCTGGCGGCCTTGATCCCCCTGGCCGTGGGCGCAGTCGCGGTTCTGGTCCTGTTGCGCGGGCTGGGGCTCTATCGGTTCGGCCCGAACCCGGCGCCCCTGATCCATCTGGCCTGCGTGGTGCTGGCCGGGGCGCTGGCGACCGGCGCGGCGGCCGGTCTGGGGCTGGCGTTGAGCCAGGGGCTCGCCCCCGTGATTCCCTGGGGCCTAGGGACGACCGTGGTCTTGATCGCCCTGCACGGCCTGTGGCTGGCGCTGGTGGCGCGCTGGCGTCGTCAGGGAGCCCTGTCGCCCAATATCGTCATCGTCGGCGCCACCCGGAACGCCGAGTCCCTGATCGAGCGGGCGCTGGAGCGGCGCGATCTCAATGTCTTGGGCGTGTTCGACGACCGTCTGGCCCGCTCGCCCGACAGCCTGGCCGGGGTGCCCGTGCTGGGGGCCGCCGACGCCCTGCTGAGCCACCGGATGCTGCCCTATGTCGATCGCATCATCCTGGCCATCGACGCCGAGGTCGGGCCGCGCGTGCGCGATCTGACGCGCCGGCTCGAGACCCTGCCCAATCCCCTGACCATCCTGGTCGATTCCGAGACCGGGCGGGATGCGGTCCTGACCCGGCTGGCCGGCGCCCCCCTGGCCCAGATCGGCGGCGGCGTCAGCCCCGACGCCCGCGCCTTCGTCAAACGGTTGCAGGATCTGGCCATCGGCGGCCTGGCCCTGGTCGCCGCCGCCCCGGTCATGGCCGTGATCGCCCTAGCCATCCGGCTGGACAGCCCCGGCCCGATCTTCTTCCGCCAGCGTCGCCACGGCTTCAACCAGGAGGCCATAGTCGTGTGGAAGTTCCGCTCGATGCGCCACGCCGCCGCCGACGCGACCGCCAGCCGCCAGATCACCGCCAATGACGACCGCGTCACCCGCGTCGGCCGCTTCATCCGCGCCACCAGCCTGGACGAGCTGCCCCAGATCTTCAACGTCCTGACCGGCGAGATGTCCCTGGTCGGTCCCCGCCCCCATGCCATCGGCATGAAGACCGGCGAGGCCGAATCCGCTCTGCTGGTGGCCGAATACGCCCATCGTCACCGCATCAAGCCCGGCATGACCGGCTGGGCCGCCATCAAGGGCTCGCGCGGCCCGGTCAATACCGAGGCCGAGGTGCGCCGCCGGGTCGAGCTGGACGTCGACTATATCCAGCGCCAGTCCTTCTGGCTGGACCTGTGGATCATCCTGATCACCGTGCCTGTCCTGCTGGGCGACCGGGCCGCCGTCAGGTGAGCGAGGCCCGCATGTTCTGGCGTGGCGTCTGGGGCTATCTGCCGGCCCAGATCGTCCAGGGCGTGGTCGGTTTCCTGACCATCGTCGTCTTCACCCGTTTGCTCAGCCCCGAGGATTTCGGCCACTACGCCCTGGCCTTCTCCGTCACCAGCCTGGCCCATACGGTCAGCTTCAGCTGGCTGGAGGCCGCAATGGCCCGCTTCTGGGCGGCCGAGCGCACGCCGGGCGGCCTGGCCACCCATTTCGCCAGCCTGTACCGGACGTCTTTCGCCGTCATCGCCGTGTTCGTACCGCTGGCCGCCCTGGTGGTCTGGCTCCTGCCCCTGACCCCGGCCTTCAAGCTGGCGGTCGGCTTTGGCCTGGCCGGGGCGCCGATCCGCAACCTGGCCAAGCTGGCGCAGGAGCGGTATCGCGCGGCCGGCGAGGTGTCCAAGGCCGCCACGGTGGACATGGGCGTCGCCGTGCTGGGCTTTCTGGTCGGGGCCGGTTTCGCCCTGGCCGGCGCCGGCGCATCCTCGCCCATGTTGGGGCTGATGATCGCCCCCCTGTTCGCCCTGCCCTTCATCCTGCCGGGCGAACTGCGCCAGTCGGCGGGCGGAACCGTGGATCGCGCGCGGCTGAAGGCCTACGCCGCCTATGGCTACCCGATCGCCGCCTCCCTGACCCTCGCCCTGGTCCTGGCCTCGACCGATCGTTTCCTGCTGGCGGCCTTCATGGATGCGGCGGCGGTCGGCGCCTATCACGCCAGCTACAGCCTGGCGAACCGTACACTGGACGTGATGTTCATCTGGCTGGGCGCGGCCGGCGCCCCGGCCATGGTCATGGCGCTGGAGCGCGGCGGCCGCGAGGCCCTGCGCCAGACGGCCCTGGAACAGGGTTCGACCCTGATCCTGATCGGCCTGCCCGCCGCCGTCGGCCTGTCCCTGGTCGCCCGGCCACTGGCCGAGCTGATGATCGGCCCCGAGCTACGCGTCGCCGCGGCCCTGGTCACGCCCTGGATCGCGGCTTCAGCCTTCATGTCCGGCCTGATCGCCTATTATTTCGGCTTCGGCTTCACCCTGGGCAAGAAGACCGGCCTGCTGCTGGTCACCATGGCTGTTCCGGCCCTGGCCAACATCGTCCTGAACCTGGTCCTGATCCCCCGGCTGGGCGTGCTGGGCGCCGCCGTCGCCACGGCCCTCAGCTTCGCCATAGGCCTGGTCGCCTGTCTGTCGATCAGCCGCCGCGCCATCGCCCTGCCGATTCCGTGGGAGGCGCTGATCCGTTGCGGCGTCGCCTCGACCGGCATGGCCCTGGTGGTCTGGCGCCTTCCGCCGCTGGGCGGTTTTGTCGAACTGATGCTGGACGCGAGCCTCGGCGGACTGGTCTATGCGGCCCTGGCGCTGACGCTCAACGCCGCCGGAGTGCGCGACGTGCTGAACCGACTGATCCAGGCCCGACGAGGGGTGACGGCATGAGCGGCTCCCGCGCCGATATTCACGACAATCCCGGCTGGGCCGCCGCCCGGCCCGCCCTGTCGGTCCTGATCCCCTTCCTGGGCGACGATCCCGAGCTCCTGCTGCGCCGGCTGGATACGGAAGGCCCCGCCCTGGCCGGCCGGGTCGAGCTGATCCTGCTGGACGACGGCACGGGCGACGCCGCCCTGACCGCCCGGTTGAAGGCGACGCTGGACGCCCTGGCCCTGCCCGCCCGGCTCGTCACCCTGTCCGCCAACGAGGGCCGGGCGCGGGGTCGCAACCGGCTGACCATCGCCGCCCGCGCCGGTTCCTGGCTGTTCCTCGACAGCGACATGAAGCCGGACAGCCCGCGCTTCCTCCAGACCTGGGTCGATCTGATCGCGCGGGACGACCCGGCCGTGGCCTTCGGCGGTTTCTCGCTGAAACAGGCGCCGCGCGACCGCCGCTTCGCCGTCCACCGCGCCCTGTCCGGCGCCAGCGAATGCGTCCGCGCCGCCCATCGCGCCAAGACGCCCGAGAAATACGTCTACACCTCCAACCTGCTGGTCCGGCGCGACGTTTTCGCCGTCGAATCCTTCGACCCCGGCTTCACCGGCTGGGGGTGGGAGGATGTGGAATGGGCCATGCGGGTCGCCCGCCGGTTCCAGGTGGTCCACATCGACAACCCGGCCACCCACATGGGCCTGGACACGGTGCCGGACCTGGCGCGCAAGTTCGACCAGGGCGCCGCCAACTTCGCCCGCGTCGTCGCCCTGCACCCCGAGATCGTCCAGACCTACCCCAGCTACAAGGCCGCCCGCGCCCTGAAACGCCTGCCGTCCCTGCCCCTGATCCGTCGCATGGCCAGGGGCGCCGCCCTGTCGCCCCTGTTGCCGACCCGCACCCGCGCCTTCGCCCTGCGTCTGTACCGGGCGGCCGTCTATGCGGACGCGATCTGATGCGGGACGTCGCCGTCGTCATCCCGACCCTGCGCCGCCCGGCCATGCTGGAGCGGGCCCTGCGTTCGGTCTTCGCCCAGGTCGGGTCGCTGGATCGGATCGCCGCCGTGGTCGTCGCCGACAACGACCCCGAGGGTTCAGCCGCCGCCCTGATCGAGCGCCTGCGGGCCGAGGCGCCCGTTCCCCTGACCTACGCCCACGCCCCCGTCCCCGGCGTCGCCACGGCCCGTAACATCGGCCTGGCCGCTGCCGACGCCCCACTGATCGCCTTCCTCGACGACGACGAGGCCGCCTCTCCCGGCTGGCTGGCCGCCCTGTTGCAGGCCCAGTCTCAGACCGGCGCCGACGTCCTGTTCGGCCCCATCCGGGGCCGCGTGCCCGACGGCACGGGATGGACCACCGCCTATCTCGAACGCTTCTTCGGCCGCGACGGCCCGACCCAGACCGGCCTGACCGACCAGATCCACGGCTGCGGCAACAGTCTGATGGTCCGCGCCACGGCCCTGCCCGGCCCCGCCCCCTTCGACGCCGCCATGGACCAGACCGGCGGCGAGGACGACCGCCTGTTCACCGCCCTGCAAGCGCGCGGCGGCCGGTTCGGCTGGGCCGCCGACGCCTGGGTGGACGAGTTCGCACCCCCCGACCGCGCCACCCTGAACTACGCCCTGCTGCGCGCCTTCGCCTATGGCCAGAGCCCCAGCCAGATGGCCGCCGCCCGCCGCGACTGGCCCGGCGTCGCCCGCTGGATGCTGGTCGGCGCCGCCCAGGCCGCCGTCTGGGGCCTCGCCTCCCTCGCCCTCGCCCTGCTCCGCCGCCCCGCCCGCGCCGAAACCCTGGACCGCACCGCGCGCGGGCTGGGAAAGGTCTTCTGGACCAGCCGGTTCGAGCCGAAACTCTATGGCGCGGCGATGGTGAGGCGGAGCACGACCTGAGCCGAAACTATGGGCCAGCGCGCACAATTCCAAAAACGAACCGCCGTCTTATCAATCGGTTGAAAATAAAAACGGCGATCAAACCACCACTCTGCGGATCGGAAGTATGATCAGGCGTTGGTCTTTGACATTGCTATCGGATCCGAGCGTGAACGCCACTGAGATCGGACTCATTGCGCAGGGAATTTAAGTGCAATATTTTCCGCCTCAATAACAGCAACTTACCTCAAATCGCACAGATTGCACCCGTTTTTCCCCCGAGTGCAATTTGCCGGCGACGGCTCTACGTCAGCCCGCCAGCCGGCTGAGGAACTTCGGCGGCTTGTAGGTCGAGCGGTTCATGACCACCCCGGCGATGCGGCCGCCGACGGCCTCGATTTCGTCGCGCAGGATCACCGGTCCGCTCGCGGTCGCCCCGCCGGCCGCCACCACCAGCACCGTCATGTCGACGAAGGGCGCCAGGATGATCGCCATGTCGTTGCGGTCCGCCGCCGGGCTGTCGATGACGATGGTGTCGGCGTGGGGCCTCAGGGCGTCCCAGTAGCGGGGCTCACCCACCGCCTCGACCCGATGGCCCGAGCGCAGGGACTCCATATGGAACCGGGTCGTCCACAGCCGTCCGCCCAGGCAGGGTCGCGCGGTCAGCAGACGCGCGGGCGGAACCGGCTTGCCGTCCCGCCCCGTCGGGGCCGGCGTCACGGCGAAGAAGCTGGAGCCGTCGGGCGAGGCCTGAGCCGGCTTGCCCAGTTGGCCGAAGCGATCCGGTTCGGCGGCGATGGCGTCCAGTTGCCCCTGCTGGGCCAGGTCCCCGTCCACCAGCCAGACCGGCTTGCGCGCCCGCACGGCGGCCAGACGCGCGAACTCGCGCGCCACGGTCGAGACGCCCTCTCCGGTCGTGGCGGCGGCGAACTGGATCACGCGGGCGCGATGCGCCGGAGCAGGCCCCAGCGCCGCCCAAAGACCGGCCATTTCGGACGTCAGATCGACCATCGAATCGCTATGCGCGCTCCACCAGCCCGCAACCTATCACGGCCACGCTGTCAGTGCGCCTTGGCCGGCGCCACCGCCAGGACCGGCATGTCCAGGGTCCGCCGCACCGAATCGGGCGTCGAGAACCCCCGCCGCGTGAAGATCCGCAGTAGGCCCAGGCACAGGGCCGTGAACCCGGCGAACAGGAAGACCGCGGCCAGGGCCGGGATCTTCAGGCTCTTGCCCGTCGCCGGCGGCTGCGCCCGCTCGATCACGGTGACATTATCGGCGCCGGCGGCCACCAGGGCGTTGTCGGCCCGGCTCTGGCTCTCGCGCTGCTGGAACTCGCGGATGTTGGCGGTCAGGACTTCGCGATTGCCCGCCAGGGTCGCGTTCTCGGACTCCAGGGCCGTCAGCCGCGCCTGCCGCGTGCGAATGTCCGTCAACTGACGATCCAGCGCCGAGAGCCTCGCCGCCAGGGCGTCCCGGTCGGCCTGGGTGTTGATCCGGTTGGTCTCCAGCTCGGTCCAGACCGGGTTCGGCCCGGTGCGAACCTCCTTGGGCCCCACCGCCGTCCCTGTGCCCACATAGGCCTGCAACTGGGCGATCCGGGCCTCGATATCCCGCACCGGCTGGGCGTCAGGCTGATAGCGCGACAGCAGCTGTTCCCGCTCGGTGCGCAGTTGCAGCACCTGGTCCTGGGCCGAGATGTTCAGGTCCTGCTGAAGCGCCACTTCGGCCGGCGTCGCCGCCTGCTGCGCCACCAGGGTGTTCAGCCTCTGGCTGGTCTGGTTCAGTTGGCTCTGGGTCGACATCCGGTCGGTAAAGACCGTCTGATAGACGGCCGCCAGGGTCGTCTTGGCGGCGGTGAAGTCGCCGATGTCGTTGCTGGTCAGGAACTGCTCATAGGCCTGATCCGCCGCATTCAGGTCGCCCTCGAACGCCAGCCTCTGGCTGGCGATGGCCGGGGTCTTGTCCTGAAACACCTCGCGCCGATAGGCGAGGTACTGCTCGATCACCGTGTTCAGCACTCGCGCCGCCCGTTCGGGATCGTCGGCCTTATAGCTCAAGCGGATGACCGCGCTTCCGGGCGCCGTGCCGACGCCAAGGCTGCCGCCGACCAGCTTGCGCGCCGCCGCTTCGGCCCGAGCCTTCGATCCTGTCGGCGTCTTGCCCAGGATGGCCGCCGGTCCCAGCGCCTCGACCACCCGCTGGCGCACCTGCCCCGAACTCAGGATCGCCGCCTCGGAACTGGCGACCTCATCGCCCTGCGGCGCCTGGCCCCGCTCGGCCGTGCCGACACGCGGTTGGTACACGTACTCCTGGCCCACGCCCGCAAACACCGCGCCCTGGGCCGTATACGTCTTCTTCAGCGTCAACACCGCCGCCGTCCCCAGGGCGAAGATGACCAGGAAGACGACGATCATCAGCACCAGCTCGCGGAACAGCAGGCCGACGACATCCAGCACGCCGTAACGCGGTCGGGTCGTGACATAGGCCGTCGAACGCATGGGTGGGCGAATCCGGGAAACTCTTGTTCGGATTCACCATTCGCCCACCGGCGTTAACCATCGGTTACCCATAAGGCGCGAGGTTGCAATCAACCTGTTCTCGTCGGACCAAACCGATTCCATGACGCCAGATCGCCGACTGTTCCTGCTGGCCCTCGGATCGGCCGCCGCGACCCTGGCCGCTTGCGGCGGGGGCAACGCCGCCCGCATGCCGCGCCCTGGTTCTCGCACCGACAGGGTCCAGACTGCCGGCCGTGACGACTTCCCCACGATCCCTTTCGCCGACTGGACCGACGAGGAACCGGAGTATCTGCTTTATCCCGGCGATGAGATTGAGGTGGCCATGCCCACCGCCGCCGAACTGACCCGTACACTGAAGGTCGGACCCGACGGCCGCGTGGCCCTGCCGCTGATCGGCCAGATCATGGCGGCGGACCGTACTCTGCCCGAGTTGGAACGGGAGGCGTCCTCCGCCTACGCTTCACAACTGGTGCGTCCGGTCGTTGAAGTGACCTTGAGACAGGCCGGGCCGATCCGAGTCTGGATCGACGGCGAGGTGCGAACCCCCGGCGTCATCGAGATGACCGGCGACCTGGACGCCTATCAGGCTGTCGTACAGGCCGGCGGTTTCCTGCCCACGGGCAAGCCGGATCGCGTGGCGCTGATCCGGCGCGGCCCCGGCGGCTCGCGCATGATGCGGGTGGTCGATCTGCGCCCGCGTCGCGGCGAGATCATTGCCCTGCGGCGTGGCGACATCATCTTCGTGCCGCGCACCACCCTGGGAGAACTCGCCGCCTTCTTCACCCAGGTGCGCGCCGCCATGCCGATCGGCTTCAGCTATTCGATCAACGGATCGAACGGCAACGGCTACGCCACCTTCTAGGAATCAGGCGGCCAGCCGCACCACGCCCATGTCGATGTAACGGCGAGCCGCCTTCTGCGCCTCGGCGATCTCTTCGCGTTCCATCTCCAGGCTCATCTCGCGGCGATAGACGCGCGCTTCGATCGAGCCCTTCATGGCGGCCAGGTTGAATATCATGTGGGCCGAAACCCGGTCCATCGGGCAACCGCCCGATCCGGCCGAATACATCATGCCCAGCTTGAACAGGTCGTCGCCCGACATGTCGGTCGTCGGCAGAGGCAGGCCTTCGGTGTCCGAAGCGGCCTGCGGGTCGTGCGCCATTTCTTGCGCGTTCATCACCGTATCTCCTGAACGGGCGCCGTTCTGGGCCCGTCTCTGATACCGCATCAAATACCGCCGGTTTGAAGTTAAAGTTAACGGCGAAAGCCGCCACCAAACTTTTCAGTAAAGTAGAAATGAATACTCCCAGAACGATTCAGAAGTCTGAAATCTGTTGGAAATCTCTTGTTTACGCCTTCGGCGCCCTTTGACCGAACAGGACCGCCCTCGCCGCCTCCGCGTCCTTGCCCGATCCGCCCGCATTCCCCCGTCGTTCTTCCAGCAGGGCGCGCCCGATCTTGACCGCCGGCCGCGCACCGACACGCTCGATCCAGGCCGCAAGGTTCGGGAAGTCGGCCAGGCTCTGCCCTTGCAAGGTCGGCAGTATCCAGGGCCAGGCCGCCATGTCGGCGATGGAATAGTCGCCGGCCAGATAATCACGGTCCCGCAAGCGTCGGTCCATGACGCCATACAGACGATGGGTCTCGTTCGTGTAGCGTCGCACCCCGTAGGCGATCTGACGCTGGTCGCGGATCATGGCCGGCGCATACTGGCGGAAGTGGTGCGTCTGCCCCGCCATCGGCCCCAGCCCGCCCACCTGCCAGAACAGCCACTGATCGACCTCAACGCGGGCGCGCACCTCCGTCGGATAGAACTTCCCCGACTTGTTCCCCAGATACTGAAGGATCGCGCCGGACTCGAAGATCGAGATCGGCTCGCCGTCGGGTCCGTCAGGATCGACGATGGCCGGCATGCGACCATTGGGACTTATGGCCTGGAAGTCCGGCTCGAACTGCTCGCCGGCGCCGATGTTCACCGGTCTGACCTCATAGGGCAGCCCCATCTCCTCCAGGGCGATGGAGACCTTCCATCCGTTCGGCGTGGGCCAATACCAGAGCTGAATCGGTGCGGTCATGCGGCGGCCTCCTCTAGGTGAAGACCGACATTTGGGCCTGTGCGCACGCCGCCGCAACGTCGGTTTCAATCCTGACACGGTCGTTCAGGAGGCGTTCAGGCGAGAAACCTGAGCTTGAGCGTCATTAACGGGCCAGTTCGTCGTTTCCGTCGGCGGCCCAGAATGGAGCAAGCAGATGAACCGCCTTACCAAGGCCGCCGTCGTCGCCATCGCCCTGTCCACCACGGCCGCCCCCATGCTGGCCGAGGCGCAGAACCGCGACCGCCGGGAATACCGCGAGGATCGCCGCGACGACCGGCGTGACTATCGTGACGAACGTCGGGACGACCGTCGCGACTGGCGCCAAGGCGACTACAACAATCGCCAGGACTATCGTCAGGACCGCCGTGACGACCGCCGCGACTATCGCGACGAGCGCCGGGATGACCGTCGCGACTATCGAAACGACCGGTGGGACCGAAACAATCGCGACTGGTGGCGCGGGCGGTCGGATTTCCGGGGCTACAACGGTCCGCGTTCGGGCTACTGGTACGCGCCCAGCTACGGCTACTACCGGGTCGAACCGCGCTACTCCGGCTACCGCTGGAGAACTGGCGGATATCTGCCGGCGCAGTACCGCACCTACTATGTTCGCGACCCCTACTTCTACAATCTGCGACCGGCTCCGCGGGGCTATCGCTACGTCCATGCGGGAAGCGACATTGTGCTGATTGCGGTCGCCACCGGCCTGATCGCAAGCGTCCTGTCCAACGTCTATTGAGAACGCAGGATCGCTGAACCGGAAAGCCCCGCGACATCCGTTCGCGGCGGCTTTCGCAGCGGGGTTTCAATAGGAAACCTTGTTCAGATCGGGTTCATCGACACGGCGCGATCATCCTCTCAAGCCGCCGGAGAACCGGCGTGCAGGAACAAAAGACCATGAAACGCCTCCTGATGGCTTTCACCGCCGTCGCCGCCGTCGCCGGGCCGCTCGCCGCCCCGATCCAAGCTCTGGCTCAGGACGATCAGCCCCGTCGCGAGCGGCGCGACGCCGACCGCCCCCAGCGCCCGCAGATCTCGGGCGAAGAACGGCCGGCTCCGAACCGCCCGAACGCATCCAGGCCGGAAAACTCGTACCGGCCCGAACGTCCGCAGAACAGCGCCCCGCGACCTGACGGGCCAAGGACGGACGACCGCCCCTCACGGCCAGATCGACCCAGCATGGGCGGCCGTCCTGACCGCCCGTCCAATGGAGAAGGCAGACCTGATCGTCCCGCCGGCGGCGACCGCCCGTCCCGTCCCGACCGTCCTGAAGGCGGTTGGAACCGGCCGGACAGGCCCGGAGACAGCGCCGGCCGTCCGGACAGGCCTGACCGCCCATCGAACGGCGGACGACCGGACCGACCGGGCGACAATGTCGGCCGCCCAGATCGTCCAGACCGACCGGATCGTCCTGATCGGCCCGGCAATGGCGGCAGGCCCGACAGACCGGGCGGCGACGCAGGCCGCCCAGACCGTCCCGACGGCGGCTGGAACCGTCCGGATCGGCCGAACGACAACTGGAACCGCCCGGGTCGCCCGGATCGACCAGGCTCAGGCTGGAACCAGAACCGCGACCGGCACGACGACTTCCGTCGCCGCTTCAACAGCGAGCAATGGCGGCGGGACTTCCATCGCAACCGCAGCTCGGACTGGTGGCGCAACGACCGGCGCTTCCATGGCTACAACGGCGTGCGCGTCGGCTTCTATTTCGCGCCGGGCTGGGGCTACTACAGCGTCCCTCGCTCCTACTGGGGTCGCTATTGGTCCGTGGGGAACTATCTGCCGGACGTCTTCTGGCGCTACCGACTGGACGACTGGCGCACCTATGGTCTCGGCTATCCGCCCGAGGGCACGCGGTGGGTGTTGGTCGACAACACAATCTACCTGATCGACGAATACGACGGCTACATCATCGACGTCATCCGCGACGCCTGGCGCTGGTAGTCTTAAGGAAGAAGGCTCGGAGAGCGATCTCCGGGCCTTTTTACTAGAATAGGTCGCTCAAGCAGAGAGCGGCCGCGCCGCGAGCGTCAGCGACCAGCCGGGGGTTTGGGGGCCGCAGCCCCCAAAAATCAGAGCCCCAGCTTGGCCTTGAGGATGTCGTTGACGGCGGCCGGATTGGCCTTGCCGCCCGTGGCCTTCATCACCTGGCCGACGAACCAACCCAAGGCCTGGGGCTTCTCGGCGACGGCGGCCGCCTTGTCCGGGTTGGCGGCTATGATGTCGTCGATGGCCTTCTCGATGGCGCCGGTGTCGGTGACCTGTTTGAGGCCGTGCTTCTCGACCACTTCGGCCGGAGAACCCTCGCCGTTCCAGACGTGGTCGAAGACCTCCTTGGCGATCTTGGAGGAGATGACGTTGGTCTCAATCAGTTCGACCAGCTGGGCCACATGGGCGGCCGGCAGCGGGTTCTCGCTGAAGTCCTTGCCGTCGGCGGCCAGACGCGCCGAGACCTCGTTGGTGACCCAGTTGGACACCAGCTTGGCGTCGCGCCCCTTCGCGGCGGCCTCGAAATAATCGGCCTTGGCCTGTTCCGAGATCAGGACGATGGCGTCGTACTGGGACAGGCCGTACTCGCTCATCAGCCGCTTGCGCTTCTCGTCCGGCAGCTCAGGCAGGGACGCCTTGATCTCGGCGATCCAGGCCTCTTCGAGATCCAGCGGCAGCAGGTCGGGATCGGGGAAGTAGCGATAGTCCTGCGCCTCTTCTTTCGACCGCATGGAGCGCGTTTCGCCCTTGGTCGGGTCGAACAGGCGCGTCTCCTGAGTGATCGAACCCCCGTCCTCAAGGATCTCGATCTGGCGGCGCGCCTCGTACTGGATCGCCTGGGAGATAAAGCGGAACGAGTTGACGTTCTTGATCTCGCAGCGCGTGCCCAGGTAGCTGAAATCGCGGCTGGCCTTGAACTTCTCGTAGTTGCCCGCACGGCAGACCGAGACGTTCACGTCGGCGCGCAGATTGCCCTTCTCCATGTCGCCGTCGCAAGTGCCCAGATAGATCAGGATGGTCCGGATCTTCTTCACATAGGCGACCGCCTCTTCCGGCGTGCGCAGGTCGGGACGCGAGACGATCTCCATCAGGGCGGTGCCGGCCCGGTTCAGGTCGACATAGCTCTCGGTCGGCGACAGGTCATGGATCAGCTTGCCCGCATCCTGTTCCAGGTGCAGCCGCTCAATGCCGACGTTGAAGAAGCTGCCGTCCTCGGCCTCCACCTCAACCACGCCTTCACCGACGATCGGATAATAGAGCTGGCTGATCTGATAGCCGGTCGGCAGGTCGGGATAGAAGTAGTTCTTGCGGTCGAACTGGCTGCGCTTGTTGATCTGCGCGCGCAGGCCCAGGCCGGTCTTCACCGCCTGCTCGACGCAGTGTTTGTTCAGGGTCGGCAGCATGCCGGGGAAACCGGCGTCCACCAGCGACACCTGTTCGTTCGGGCCCGCGCCGAAGCCGACGGCGGCGCCGGAGAAGAGCTTGGCCTTCGAGGCCACCTGGGCGTGGATCTCCAGCCCCATGACGATTTCCCAATCGCCGGTGCGGCCCTTGATCGTTTTCGAGTTCGGAACAGTGTCGGTCATGGGGTCGTCCTAGCGCCCTAGGCGGCGGCGAGAAAGAGGCTGTCTTGAGGGTGTCGCGAAATCGCGCTCAACATCGGTCGCCTCAATGGAGAATCCCATGTCCAAGACCCTGTTCGCCGCTGCTGCGGCCTCCCTGCTTCTGGTCGGCGCCGCCTCGGCCCAGACCGCGCCGGCTCCGGCCCAAGCCCCTGCCCATGACGAGCACCACGCCCGTCCCACCATCGAGAGCCCGATCGAGGCCCTGGTGAACGATCCGGCGACCAAGGCCGTGATGGAGAAGCACCTGCCCGGCATGGACAAGCATCCCGCCTATGGCCAGTTCAAGGGCATGAGCCTGCGCCAGGTCGCGCCCTACTCCCAGGGAGCCATCACCGACGAAAAGATCGCGGCCATCGAAGCCGACCTGAAGGCGCTTCCGGCGGCCTGATTTTCCCCTCTCCCGGAGGGAGAGGGAGGGGCCCGCGCCGCAGGCGTGGGAGGGTGAGGGACAGACGTCGGCCGTCAATCGCATGGTCTTCCCTCACCCAAGCCTTTCGGCCATCTTCTCCCTCTGGGAGACAGAGCCGCAACCATGACGAGACAAGAGCGAACGGATCGGGCGCGGGCGCTGAGACAGACGTCCGGCCTGGCGGAACGACGCACCTGGTCTCTGTTGCGCGGCGGGCGGTGCGACGGGTTCAAGTTCCGTCGGCAGCATCCGATTGATCGCTACTATGCGGACTTCGCCTGCGAGGCGCTGAGGCTGGTCATCGAACTGGATGGCGGGGTCCATGAGCGCGATGAGGTGGTGCTGAACGACCATTATCGTCAGCAAGACATCGAAGCGCTGGGGTGGGTCGTCATAAGGTTCACCAATGCTCAGGCCATGGGGGAGCCGCATCAGATCACTGATGCGGTCCGCGATCATGCGAGACGGGTGAGGTCGGTCCCTCACCCTCCCACTCAACTGCGTTGAGCGGGCCCCTCCCTCTCCCTCCGGGAGAGGGGGTTTTTTACCACCATTTCCCAGGCTTGGCCGTGAAGCCCGCCGCGCGTTCCAGCGCCGCGCCGACCTGGAACACCGTCGCTTCGTCCAGGGCCTTGCCGATGACCTGGAGGCCCAGCGGGAGGCCGCCGGAATCGACGCCGGCGGGGACCGAGATACCCGGCAGGCCGGCCAGGTTGGTCGTGACCGTGAAGACGTCGTTCAGGTACATGGTCAGGGGGTCAATCTGCTTGTCCCCCAAGGCAAAGGCGGCCGACGGGGTCGAGGGGGTCAGGATGGCGTCGACCTGGCCCCAGACATTGTCGAAGTCCTCGGCGATGCGGCGACGGACCTTCAGGGCGCGGACATAATAGGCGTCGTAGAAGCCGGCCGACAGCACATAGGCGCCGATGGTCAGGCGACGCTGGACCTCCTTGCCCAAGCCCTCGGCGCGCGAGGTGGCGTAGAGGTCGTCCAGCGAGCTGAACTGATCCGCCCGGTGCCCGAACCGCATCCCGTCGTAACGGGCCAGGTTGGACGAGGCCTCGGCCGGCGCCACGATATAATAGGTCGGCAGGGCGTATTTGGTGTGCGGCAGGCTGATCTCGACGATCTCGCAGCCCGCGTCCTTCAGCCAGGCCACGCCCTGGTCCCACAGGGCCTGGATCTCGGCGGGCATGCCGTCCACGACATATTCGCGCGGCACGCCGATGCGAAGGCCCTTGACCGACTTGCCGACCGAAGCGGTCCAGTCGGGCGTCGGGATGTCGAGGCTGGTGGAATCCTTGGCGTCGAACGAGCACATGGATTGCAGCAGCAGGGCCGCGTCCTCGACCGTCTTGGTGATCGGTCCCGCCTGGTCCAGCGATGAGGCGAAGGCCACCATGCCGAAGCGGCTGGCGCGGCCATAGGTCGGCTTGATGCCGACCGTGCCGGTGAAGGCGGCGGGCTGGCGGATCGAGCCGCCGGTGTCGGACGCGGTTGCGGCCAGGCACAGGTCGGCGGCGACGGCCGAGGCCGAACCGCCCGAGCTGCCGCCCGGCGTCAGATCGGCGTTGGAACCGGTGGATTTCCACGGGTTCTTGACCGGACCGAAGGCCGAGGTCTCGTTGGACGAGCCCATGGCGAATTCGTCCATGTTCAGCTTGCCCAGCATGACCGCCCCGTCGCGCCACAGATTGGCGGTGACGGTGGATTCATACGGCGGGACAAAGCCGCGCAGCATGTTGGAGCCGGCCGTGGTCTGGACGCCCTCGGTGCAGAACAGGTCCTTGATGCCCAGCGGCGCGCCTTCCAGCACCCCGCCCTCGCCGGCGGCGATGCGGGCGTCGGAGGCGCGGGCCATGTCCATGGCCTTGTCCGCCGTCACCTCGACATAGGCGTTCAGGGTCGGATTGGCGGCCTCGATCTTGGTCAGGAAGGCCTGGGTGATTTCCTGGGACGAGAAGTCCTTCGACTTCAGGCCGTCCACAGCGGCCTTGAGGCTCAGTTTCGTAAGATCAGACATTCGCGCCAAACCCAAAATCCGTCACCCTCGGGCTTGTCCCGAGGGTCCATTGCGCCGCATCCGCCGCGTCTTGACGGCAGATGCCGCCGTTCGAACCCACCGTGGGCCCTCGGAACAAGTCCGAGGGTGACGGGGAAAGAGAGAGCGTCACTCCACCACCTTGGGCACGACGAAGAAGCCGTCGGCCGACTTGGGGGCGTTGGACAGGACGGCGTCGATCTTACCGCCGTCGGTGACCACGTCTTCGCGCAGGCGCAGGGGCTGAGCGACGTTCGAGGTCATGGGCTCGACGCCGTCGACATCGACCTCGTTCAGCTGTTCGATCCACTGCAGGATGCCGTTCAGCTCCTGGGCCAGCGGCTCCAGCCGATCCTCGGGGGTCTTGATGCGGGCGAGATGCGCAACCTTGCGCACCGTCGCAGCGTCGATGGCCATGCGGCCCTCCAACACACAGAATGAAAACGAAGGGGTCGGATTAGCGGTCCCGACTGGGATTCACAAGGATCAGAAGCCGCCCAACTGCCGCCATATTGCAAAGCTTTCCCTACGATCTGGGCCGCTGGAGAAGATCGAATGCTCGCCGTCGCCGTCCTGGCCGCCGCTATGCTGGCGCAAACCTCTTCCGCGCCGGACGCATGTGTCTACGACAAGGAGGCGATGATGGCCTTGTCTCCCGATGAATTCGACCAGGATCTAGAAGGCGGCTGGCGGGCCCTCTCGTACAAGCCGGGATGTGCCGAAGCTGCGGCCGATCTGCTGGCGGCCTACCGTACGGCCCATTGGGGGTCGCTGACACCGGCGCAGTTGCACGTAAACTATTGGCATGAAGGCCAGCTGAGAGCGTCTTTGGACCAACGCCTCCGCGCGAAGCGACTGCTCCTCGCTGGGGTCATCCCCACCATCACCAGCGACGGCTTTCAGGACTATGCGCTCGGCACAGTGGCTTTCCTGGACAACGATCGAGAGGCGCTCCAGGCCGCCCGCGATCGTTTAGCCGCCACGCCGCCGCCGGACGATTGGGCGGAGACCGTCGCATCCTTTCGCGAACAATATGGCGTTGAGATGAAATGGCCCATGAATCTCAACGTCCTGGACAATATGCTGGCCTGTTTCGGTCGCAGTTACGACGAGGCCTATGAGGGCTGTAAGGCGCCTTAGGCTTTGACACATCGGAGCGGTGCGCCTACCGCGCAGCCGTGCCCGTTCTCGACCTCCTCGACCTGCCCGCCGCCTGCCCGCCCGACACGCCGTGGATGGGGCTGGATCTGGGCGAGAAGACCATTGGGGTGGCGGTGTCGGACGCCACGCGCCTGATCGCCTCGCCGCTGGAGCTGATCCGCAAGTCCAAGTTCACCCTGGAGGCCGAGCAGCTGTTCAAGCTGATGGCCCATCGTAAGGTCTCGGCCCTGGTGATCGGCCTGCCCGCCAATATGGACGGGACCGAAGGGCCGCGCGCCCAGTCGTGCCGAGCCTTCGCCCGCAATCTGGAGCGGCTGCGCCCCATCAACGTCGCCTTCTGGGACGAGCGGCTGTCCACCAGCGCGGTCGAGCGGTTCCTGATCGAGGACCTGGACCTGAACCGTAAGCGCCGGGCGCAGGTCGTGGACCGCACCGCCGCCGCCTGGATCTTGCAGGGCGCGCTGGATCGGGTGCGGGATCAGGCGACCTGGGTTTGACGGGGCTGATCGCCGGCGTCCTGCCGGTCTTTCTGATGATCGCCCTGGGTTATGGGCTGCGAAAATCCGGCTTCCTGCCCGATGAGGCCTGGCGGCCGATCGAGAAGCTGTCGATCAACATCTTTTACCCCAGCTTCCTGATCCCCGCGATCTGGCATGCCGATCTGTCGGGCGGCGGGGCGACGGTGGCGGGGGCTGCGGCGGTGGGGGCGACCCTGATCGTGGCGGCGGCGACGTTCGCGGCACGGCCGCTGATCCCGCTGGACGGGCCGGCCTATACCAGCGTGTTCCAGGGGGTGATCCGCTGGAACAGTTTCGTCTTCGTGCCGGTGATCCAGTCCGTCTATGGCTCGGAGGGCACGGCCATGGCGGCGGTCGCCATCGCCTTCATCATTCCGGTGACCAATATCACCTGTGTGGCGGTGCTGGCCAAATGGGGGTCGCTGAAACGCGAGCCCTCGGCGCTGGGGCTGGCCAAGTCGATGATCGCCAATCCGATCCTGCTGGCCTGTCTGATCGGGCTGGCGCTGAACCTGCTGCGCGTGCCCCTGATCCCCGGCCTGTCGGACGCCATGGACCTGCTGGGCGCCGCCGCCCTGCCCCTGGGGCTGATCGTCGCCGGGGCAGGGCTTTCGTTCGCCGAGGTCAAGCGAAGCCGCACCACCATCGCCGCCGTGACCCTGGTCAAGCTGGGGGTCATGCCGCCGCTGATGTGGGTCATCGCCTGGGCTTTGGGCGGCGACAGCCTGGCCCAGGGGATCGCCCTGATCTGCGGGGCCGCGCCGGGATCGGCGGCCTCCTATATGCTGGCGCGCCAGATGGGCGGGGACGCCCCCCTGATCGCCGGGATCATCGCCCTGACCACCGTGGGCAGCGCCGTGGTCATTCCGGTGCTGCTGGCCCTGTTCCACTTCGCCTGATTTAGGGCGCTGACTGGCGCCCCACACTGGCGTTTGCGCCGACTCCCGCCTATAGGCGCGTCTCGATGACCCAGCCCCACGACGTCACCGACCAGACCATTCGCGAACGGCTGGTTCCGTTCCCCAAGGCCCATTTCCTGGCCGCCTCGGATCTGAACCCCTTCGTCACGCCGCAGCTGCTGGATCTCGGCGACGCCTTCGTCGACTTCAATCGCCAATCGTCCAAGGCCCTGGACCTGCTGCACGGCCGGACGGTGGTGAACCTGTTCTTCGAGAACTCGACCCGCACCAGTTCCTCGTTCGAGATCGCGGCCAAACGTCTGGGCGCCGATGTCGTGACCATGCCGGTGGCCTCGTCCTCGGTGAAGAAGGGCGAGACCCTGATCGATACGGCGGTGACGCTGAATGCGATGAAGCCGGACATTCTGGTCATCCGCCACTCGGCCTCGGGCGCGGCGGAGCTGCTGAGCCAGAAGGTCGGCTGCGCCGTCGTCAACGCCGGGGACGGCCGCCACGAACACCCGACCCAGGCCCTGCTGGACCTGCTGTCGATGCGCCGCGCCTTCGGGGATGTGACCAGCCTGACGGTCGCCATCTGCGGCGACATCACCCACAGCCGGGTGGCGCGGTCGAACGTCGCGATGTTGCAGATGATGGGCGCGCGGGTGCGCCTGATCGGGCCGCCGACCCTGGTGCCCGGCGACGCCGACCGTTGGGGCTGCGAGGTCTTCCACGACATGCGCGAGGGGCTGGCCGGCTGCGACGTGGTCATGATGCTGCGGCTTCAGCTGGAGCGGATGGCCGGCGCCCTGGTGCCCTCGACCCGCGAATATTTCCGCTTCTGGGGCCTGGATCGCGAGAAGCTGGCCTGGGCCAAGCCGGGCGCCAGGGTCATGCACCCCGGCCCGATGAACCGGGGGGTCGAGATCGATTCCGACGTGGCCGACGACCTGGACGTCTCCCTGATCCAGGATCAGGTCGAGATGGGCGTCGCCGCCCGCATGGCCGTGCTGGCCTCCCTGTCGGCCCGTTGGGGGGACAAGTGATGGACCTTAACACCCGTCACCCTCGGGCTTGTCCCGAGGGCCTACGTGTCCGCCGCTCGCGCGTCCGCCGCCTGTTCTCCGCCATCCAACAGCCGAGCCGCCCCCGCCGTGGGCCCTCGGGACAAGCCCGAGGGTGACGGGAATGAAGATCGCAATCGTCAACGCCCGCCTGCTGGATCCCGCCACGGACTATGACGGTCCCGGCGGCGTGCTGATCGAGAATGGCCGCATTGTGCGCGTCGTTCACGGCGCATCGCCCATCGACGCCGATCAGGTCATCGACGCGGACGGCCTGTGCCTGGCGCCCGGCCTGATCGACATCCGGGTCAAGACCGGCGAACCGGGCGCTGAACCGAAGGAGACGCTGAAGTCCGCCAGCCTGGCCGCTGCGGCCGGGGGCGTGACCACCATCGTGGTCCAGCCCGACACCGATCCCGCCGTCGACGACCCGGCGATGATCGACTTCATCCAGCGTCGCGGCGCGGCCCTGAACCTGGTCAATGTCCGCGCCGCCGGCGCCGCGACCAAGGCCCTGGACGGCCAGCGGATGGCCGAGATCGGCCTGATGGACGAGGCCGGAGCCCTGTATTTCACCGACGGCGACAAGGTCATCGTCAACAGCCGCACCCTTCAACGGGTGATGAGCTACGCCGCCGCCTTCAACGCCCTGATCGCCTGTCGCCCGTCCGACCCCTGGCTGACGGAAGGATCGGTCGCCGCCTCCGGCGAGCTGGCCACGCGGCTGGGCCTGTCCGGCAGTCCGGCCATCGCCGAGCGGATCGGGCTGGAGCGCGACCTGGCCCTGGTCGAACAGACGGGCGCCCGGTTCCTGGTCGATCAGATCTCGACCGAAGGCGCGCTGGAGACCCTGGCGCGGGCCCGCGCCAAGGGGCTTGAGGTCGCCGTCAGCGTCTCGATCAACCACCTGTGCTTCAACGAGGTGGACATCGGCGACTATCGCACCTTCTACCGGCTGGACCCGCCGCTGCGGTCCGAGGCCGATCGTCAGGCCCTGATCGAGGCGGTGCGCGAAGGCCTGATCGACGTCATCACCTCGGCCCACGCCCCGGCCCCGGCCGAGGACAAGCGCCGCCCCTTCGCCGAGGCCGCGCCCGGCGCCGTGGGTCTGGAGACCCTGCTGCCCGCCGCCCTGACCCTGCACCACGAGGACGGGCTGGATCTGCTGGACGTGCTGCGGCCCCTGACCCAGGGCCCGGCGGCCCTGCTGGGCCTCGACGCCGGGGTGCTGGCCGAAGGCGCGCCGGCGGACCTGGTTCTGTTCGACCCCGGCGCGCCGGTGATCGTGGATGCGGACAAGCTGCGGTCGAAGTCGAAGAACTCGCCATTCGACGGGCGACGGCTCCAGGGCAAGGTGATCGGGACCTGGGTGGCGGGGCGGAAGGTTTTCTGACTCCTCCGGCTTTCCGCCACATTCAGCCCTAGGCTCGACGAAAGTGAAGCTTGGGGAATCGCACATGACGATCTGGAAACGCACCGCCGGTCTGGGGCTGGTCTTGTTGGCCGGCGCCGTCATGGGGTGTTCGGAACGAGCCGACGCGCAGTCATCGCCCGCGCCTGATGCGCCGACCGAAGGCGCCCCCTATGTGCTGAAGGGCACCCAGGTCTGGACCGTGCCGGATCCCGTTTCGGGCCGAGACTACGAGGTCTTCGTCAGCCTGCCGCCCAGCTATGAGACCAGCCCGCAGCGCCGCTATCCGGTTCTCTACGTCACCGACGCCGACTACGCCTTCCCCATCATCCGGCAGATCGCGCGCCGAATGAACCTGGACGGGCCGGTGATCGAGGAATTCATCCTGGTGGGTCTGTCCTATTCGCGCGGCGACAGCGGCGCAGTGAGCCGGACCCGCGACTATACCCCCACCCCGAACGCCCCCCGAGGGGGGCGCTCGCCGAGCTACGGCCAGGGACCGGCCTATCAGACCTATCTGAAGACCGAAGTCTTGCCCTTTATCGAAACCCGGTTCCGCGCCGATCCCGCGCGCCGCATCTTGTTGGGCCACTCCTACGGCGGTCTGCTCGGCGCCCAGATCCTGTTCAGCGATCCGGCCCTGTTCTCCGGCTACGCCTTAGGCAGCCCGTCCTTCTGGTTCGATAACCACCACATCATGAAGATGGAGGCGGAATACGCGCGATCTCACCAGGACCTCCCGGCCGACGTCTTCATGTACATCGGCGGCTGGGAAGCGCCCGGGCCGGATCGCCGGAACACCCGGGAGACCGACATGGTCGCCGACGTGCGGACCATGGAGCGTACCCTGAAGTCCCATGCCTATCCGAACCTAACGGTTCGGTCGGTGGTGCTGGAAGACGAAGACCATCTGAGCGTCGCGCCGGTCGGCTTCACCCGCGCCCTGGAAGCCCTGCTGCCCGCGAAGAAGTAGAACTCACGCCGTCAGCATCCGCTTCACCACCCGTTTGAACGGCGCCGTCGCCTGGCCGGCGCGCAGGGCGACGCCGCGCGCCAGGCGGGCCGGGGGCGTTTCCTGGGTGAACAGGCGGACCAGGGCGTTGGTGCCCTGATACAGCGGCCAGCTGGCGAGGCGGTGGTCGCGTTCATAGCGGGCCAGCAGGCGTTCCGAACCGATGTCCCCGCCTCGGGCCGACTTTACCACCTTGGCCAAGGTATCCTGTCCGCGCAGACCCAGGTTGAAGCCGTGGGCGGTGACCGGGTGCATACCCACGGCGGCGTCGCCGATCAGGGCGAAACCCTCGCCCGCGAACCGGCGGCTCCAGGTGGTGGCCAGGGGATAGGCGTGGCGTTCGCTGACCAATTCCAGCCCGGTAAGCCGTCCCTTCAGCCGCCGCTCCATCTCGACCGCAAAGGCCTCGGGCGACAGGCGCATCAGGTCGGCGATGGCCGGGGCGGCCAGGGTCAGGACGACGGAGGAGACCCGCTCATCAACGTCCGCGACCGGCAGCAGGGCGACGGTCTGGCGGTGGTCGAACCATTCGGTGGCGACATGGCCGTGCGCCTGGTCGTGGCGCATTCGGCAAACCATCATCGACCGGCCCAACCGGTTCATCTCGACCCCGACGCCCAATTGGTCGCGTACGCCGGAAAAGCGCGAGTCGGCCGCCACGATCAGATTCGTCCGGATCGTCGCGCCGTCGTCCAGCACGACCCGGCCGCGCGGGGCGACGCCCTGGACAGTACAGCTCGACACCCGCCGTCCGGCCATCAGGGTCACGCCCGGCTGGCCTTCCACGACTTCGAACAGGGCGCGGCGGATCAGGTGGTTGGGGATCAGGACGCCCAGCCGGTCGGCGCCGCCGGCGTCGAAGGTCAGGGCGAAGGGCGAGCCGCCGTCCAGCACCCGCGCCTCGCGCAGGTCGGAGATATCTTCCGCCGGAACCCGGTCCCAGGCGCCCAGGCTCTTCAGCAGGCGGATGGAGTTGTGAGTCAGGGCGATCTCACGCCCGTCGAAAGCCGGATCGCGCAGGGCGGCCTGATCCTGACCCTCGATCAGGGCGACCGTCAGCCCGGTTCCGGCCAGCGACCGGGTGAAGGCCAGGCCCGCAGGTCCGGCCCCGACCACGGCCACGTCGAACATCAGATCATCGCGCATGCTGAACTCCTGATATTCCCCCTGCCCTAGCCTGTTCGTCAGCTCCTTGATCGAGCGCAAATCGTCGCGTCAGCGCGGGCGGCGGCACGCAGCGGCCTTGGCGACCTCGGCGCCCAGCACCGACTGGACCGCCAGAGGGGTGTCGGTGGCGATGACGGTCACGCCCTGACGATATAGGTCGCGATATTCGGAGACGTCGCCGTCGGCAGCGTAGCGGTCGTCGCGGCGGCGGCCCTCGGCGCCCAGGGTGCCGAACTGGACTTCCACCCCCGCCTGACGCAGGGCCGACCACAGGGCGGGCCGCTCCTCGCGCGTGCCGGTCCAGGCCAGGATCTGTGCCGGGTTCAGCCCGTCCAGATCCTCCACCCCGTCCAGACCGGCCGAGATCATCATCTCCGGCGCCAGGGCCGCCACGGCGCGGGCGTCGGCGTCATTATAGGTGATCAGAATGACCCGGTTGGCGGCACCCGAGCGGCGCACCTGGTCGATCACGGCGCGCGCCAGATCGACCGTGGTGGCGCCGTCGGCCGGTTTCAGGTCCAGGCTGGCGATGGCGCCGACGCGCCCGGCGGCGTCCAGCGCCTCGGCCAACGTCGGGGGCGCGACGTCGGTCAGGGCGCCGTTCGAGGCCTTCAGCCGGGCGGCCTTGACCTGGACCAGGGTCAGGTCGGCGACGCGGCCCCGCCCGGTCGTGGTCCGGTCCATGGTCTCGTCGTGCATCAGGACCAGATGGCCGTCCTTGGTCAGGACCGCGTCCAGTTCGAGGATGGCGCCCGGAATGGCCCGGCCTGTCGCCATGATGGCGGCGATGGAATTCTCGGGCTGGTCCGGGGCCGAGACCGCCCGGTGCGCCGAAATGGCCACGCCGCCGTCGCGGACACAGTCGAAATAGGCGGCCATGGCGGGTCCGCCCATCGGGGTCGGGCTCGCCGGCGCGCCGCCCACGCAAGCCGAGGTGGAAATCAGCAAAATCAGGGCGGCGGCGGTGGGGATTCGGGTCATGGCGCACTCCGGCAAGGCGGGCGGACCTGACCCTGCGGCAATCATTGGGTCAAGAGGTCGGATCGCCCTTGCTCCGCAAGGCGCGCCGACGCATTTTGCCACAGCATTCCGTGGGGAGAGAATCAACGTGCAGGATCTGGTGGGCCCCGCGATCGGGACCTTGGCGCTGGTTGCGCTGGGCGGCTATCTGCTCGGCTCGATTCCGTTCGGCGTCGTGATCACCCGCGCCGCCGGCGCCGGCGACGTGCGCAATATCGGCTCCGGCAATATCGGCGCGACCAATGTGCTGCGCACCGGGCGCAAGGACCTAGCCCTGGCCACCCTGCTGCTGGACGCCGGCAAGGGCGCGGTCGCCCTGCTGATCGCCCGCGCTCTGTTCGACAGCGAGGTCGCGGGCGCCATCGCCGGCGGCGCGGCCTTCCTGGGTCATCTGTTTCCCGTCTGGCTGAAGTTCAAGGGCGGCAAGGGCGTGGCGACCTTCTATGGTCTGCTGCTGGCCGCCGCCTGGCCCCTGGGCTTGATGGCGGGCGCCGTCTGGCTGATCAGCGCCTTCGCCTTCCGCTATTCGTCGCTGGCGGCCCTGATTTCGTCGGCGACCGCGCCCTTGCTGGCCCTGCTGCCGCTCGCCGCCGTCGGCCTGCCGGTGGACATGCCGATCCTCGCCCTGACCGTCTTCGCCGCCGTGCTGATCTGGGTGCGCCACCATCAGAATATCGCCCGGCTGCTGAAGGGCGAGGAACCGCGTATCGGGGCCAAGAAGGCGTGAGCCTGTCGGCGGACGAGCGGTTCGCCCGGCTGCGGCTCGCCCGCACCGACCGTATCGGTCCCGTCGCCTTTTCCCAGCTGCTGAGCCGCCATGGCACGGCCGTTCGCGTGCTGGAGGTCCTGCCCGATCTGGTCCGCAAGTCCGGCGCGGCCTCCATTCCCCCGCCCGTCGCGCGGATCGAACGCGAACTGGCCGATGGGGAGCGGATCGGCGCCCGGCTGCTGGTGCTGGGCGATCCCGACTATCCCGAGATGCTGGCGGCGCTGGATCCGCCCCCGCCGATCCTGTGGACACGGGGCCGGGTCGAACTGCTGAACGCCCCCTGCGTCGCCATCGTCGGCGCCCGCATCGCCTCGGCGGGCGGCCAGAGAATCGCGCGGGGCCTGGCGCTGCAACTGGGTCAGGCCGGCCATGTCGTCGTCTCGGGCATGGCGCGCGGCATCGACGCCGCCGCCCACGAAGGCGCCCTGGCGAGCGGGACTGTCGCTGTTCTGGGCGGCGGGGTAGACGACGTCTATCCGCCCGAGCACGCCGACCTCTACGCCCGGCTGATCGATCAGGGCTGCGTCGTATCCGAAAGCCCCGTCGGCGCCCGCGCCCAGGCGCGCGACTTCCCCCGCCGCAATCGCATCATCTCCGGCCTGTCGCGTGGCGTCGTGGTGGTCGAGGCCGAGATCAAGTCCGGCTCGCTGATCACCGCCCGCCTTGCGGCCGAACAGGGGCGCGACGTCTTCGCCGTGCCGGGCTCGCCGCTGGACCCCCGCGCCAAGGGTCCGAACGAACTGCTGCGTCAGGGCGCGATTCTGTGTGAGGGGATCGAGGATATCGAGCGCGCCTTCAACACCTTACGCACCCTGCGCGCGCCGCCGTCGGAGCCGATCGACTATGACGAGGCGGACGACGGCTTCCTGGACCGGGTCGCGGCTCTTCTGTCCCCCACCCCGACGCCGCGCGACGAGATCGCCCGCGCCCTGAACGCCCCCATGGGCCAGGTGGCCGCCGCCCTGCTGGAACTGAGCCTGGCGGGCCGCGCCGAGCTGCTGCCCGGCGGCCTCGCGTCGATATAGTGGCGTCGATATAGTGAAGTCTCTTCCGGACTCGCGTTCAATCCGTGATAGTCAGCGCCTGATCCCACTCCCAGATGACGGGCTAGTTTACGGGCGTCCGGCGGCCGGTGCATTGACACATGGCTCCGCTCCAACCACGTTCGCGCCCCTTCCCGAGACCGAACACGCATGAACCTCGTTATCGTCGAGAGCCCCGCAAAGGCCAAGACCATCAATAAATACCTCGGCTCCGGCTATGAGGTTCTGGCGTCCTACGGCCACGTCCGCGACCTGCCGTCCAAGGATGGATCGGTCCTGCCCGACGACGACTTCTCCATGCACTGGGAGGCCGACGCCAAGGGCGCCAAGCGGCTGTCCGAAATCGCCGAGGCCGCCAAGCGCGCCGACCGCGTCATCCTGGCGACCGACCCCGACCGCGAAGGAGAGGCCATCAGCTGGCACGTGCTGGAGGTGCTGAACAAGAAGAAGGCGCTGAAGGACACCCACGTCGAGCGCGTCACCTTCAACGCCATCACCAAGTCGGCCGTGCTGGAGGCCATGGCCAATCCGCGTCAGATCGACATGGAGCTGGTCGAGGCCTATCTGGCCCGCCGGGCGCTGGACTATCTGGTCGGCTTCACCCTGTCGCCCGTGCTGTGGCGCAAGCTGCCGGGCGCGCGCTCGGCCGGGCGGGTTCAATCCGTCGCCCTGCGCATCGTCGTCGATCGCGAGATGGAGATCGAGAAGTTCAAGGCGCAGGAATACTGGTCCATCGAGGCCGACCTGAACGCCGACAGCCCGCCCTTCACCGCCCGTCTGGTCAAGCACGCCGGCAAGCGGGTCCAGCGTCTTGACATCAAGGACGAGGCGACCGCCGCCGCCGCGCGCGCGGCCATCGACGCCGGCGACTTCACCATCAACTCGGTCGAGAAGAAACCCGTCCGCCGCAACCCGGCCCCGCCCTTCACCACCTCGACCCTGCAACAGGAAGCGGCGCGCAAGCTGGGCTTCAGCGCCCAGCGCACCATGCAGGCGGCGCAGAAACTGTATGAGGGCGTGGACGAGACCGGCGGTCTGATCACCTATATGCGGACCGACGGCGTCCAGACCACGCCCGAGGGCATCGCCCAGGCGCGCGAGGTCATCGGCAAGGAGTTCGGCCCGGCCTTCGTTCCGCAAGAGCCGCGCTATTACAAGACCAAGGCCAAGAATGCTCAGGAAGCGCACGAAGCGATCCGGCCGACGAACATCGCCCGTCATCCGGACAGCCTGCGCCTCGAATCCGATCTTCAGCGTCTGTACGAGCTGATCTGGAAGCGGATGGTCGCCTCGCAGATGGAGGCGGCCCGCATGGACCGCACCACGGTCGATATCGAAACCCCGGACGGTCTGACCGGCCTGCGCGCCACCGGCCAGGTGGTGACCTTCGACGGCTTCCTGGCCGTCTATGAGGAAGGCCGGGACGAGAAGCAGAAGGGCGCCGAAGAGGACGAGGGCGACGACACCAGCCGCCTGCCCGCGCTGAAGGAAGGCGCCAAGGCCAAGGTCGACGCCATCCGCACCGACCAGCATTTCACCGAACCGCCCCCGCGCTATTCGGAAGCCACCCTGGTCAAGAAGCTGGAAGAGCTGGGCATCGGCCGCCCCTCGACCTACGCCTCGACCCTGTCGACCCTGCGCGACCGCGAATATGTGCGGGTGGACAAGAACCGCTTCTATCCCGAGGACAAGGGGCGGCTGGTCACGGCCTTCCTGGAACAGTTCTTCGCCAAGTGGGTCGAATACGACTTCACCGCCGCGCTGGAGACGCGTCTGGACGAGGTGTCGGCCGGTCAGCTGGACTGGAAGGTGCTGCTGCGCGAGTTCTGGTCGGACTTCCACGCCGCGACCCAGGCCGCCGGCGAACTGCGCACCACGGCCATTCTGGACGCCCTGAACGAGTCGCTGGGCGCCCACATCTTCCCGGCCAAGGAAGACGGGTCCGACCCACGCGAATGCCCGCTATGCCACCAGGGACAGCTCAGCCTGAAGACCAGCCGGTTCGGCGCCTTCATCGGCTGCGCCCGCTATCCCGACTGCAAATATACCCGGCCCGTCGCCAGCCCGTCGGCTGAAGACGGATCGGCGGAAAGCGGCGACCGCGAACTGGGCATGGATCCCGAGACCGGCCAGCCGGTGCAGCTGAAGATCGGTCGTTTCGGCCCCTATGTCGAAATCACGCCGCCGGAGGGTGAAAAGCCCAAACGCTCGTCCCTGCCCAAGGGCTGGTCGCCGGCGTCCCTGACGCTGGACCAGGCCCTGCGCCTGCTGGCCCTGCCGCGCGAGGTCGGGGTTCACCCCGAGGACGGCAAGATGATCACGGCGGGGCTGGGCCGTTACGGGCCCTTCGTCCTGCACGCCGGCACCTATGCCAATGTGTCGGACATCGACGAGGTGTTCGAGGTCGGCCTGAACCGCGCCGTCGCCCTGCTGGCCGAGAAGCGCGCCGGTCGTCCCGGTCGCGGCGCCGCCACCGCTCCGCTGAAGGACCTGGGCGCCCACCCGGAGACGGGCGAGCCGATCCACGTCATGGCCGGCCGCTTCGGTCCCTACGTCAAATCGGGCAAGATCAACGCCACCCTGCCCAAGGGCGTGGCGCCCGAAGACCTGACTGTAGAAGACGCCCTGCCCCTGCTGGCCGCCAAGGCCGGCGCCGCGCCGAAGAAGAAGGCCCCTGCGGCCAAGAAGGCGGCTGCGCCCAAGAAGGCTGCGGCTGCGAAGAAGCCGGCGGCCAAGAAGGCGCCGGCGAAGAAGAGCGCCAAGGCCAAGGCCGAGGAGTAGCGCCCTTCTTCTCTGGCGGGGAGCCTTTGGCGACATAGCGCGGGGGGCGCAGCGGCGGCGCAGTCGCCTTCGCCCGTCCCCCCGCGCGCGCCGGAACGCCTCAGGTCAGGGGAGAACCGGGCGTGGGAATGAGGGCGATGTCGTCGACCTTGAGGATGTGGGACGGGTCGAAGCCCTCCATATCCGCGAGAAAATCCGGGCTCGCCATATATCCAGTCGAAACGGCCTCGTCGTCGGCGCCCTCATCATAGGAGACGAGGACGTAAAGCTTTGGATCGGCGCCATCGGCGAGCTTGAAGAAACCCTCCGGTCGGATTCCATGCTTCGGAAAGCTTTCGAGATGACGCGGGTAATTCTGGGTCGCGTACTGCTCGAGCGCCTCCGCCGAGTCGAGGGAGTAGATGCGGAGGTGGAACTGGCGCACGACGACGTCCTTTCATTGGGGGCTGATCGCGCCCGCCCTTCCTCTCGCAGACAAGAATGACCTCGGCGAGCGGGGGCTGGCGCGAAGGTCGATGCTAACTCCGCTTTGCGCGGAGTTGGCAATCCTTATGGTGGAGCTTAAAGGCCGGATCACTCAAGGGTGACGCGCGCCGCCGCCCCAGGGATACGCAGCTCGTCGCCGGACCATTGCGCGGACCGCCCGTCGATCCGAACCCGCTCGGGCCGCCCCTCCCCCGCCGGCCATTGCAGCACATAGCCGCCCGGCGGCGTCGCCGCCCCGCCCATGGTCAGCACATAGCCCCGCCCCTGTTTGCGATAGGCGTAGGTGAGCGAGCCATAGGCGGTGCGAAGATCCTTCACCCCCACGCCCTCCTTCGTATCCAGCCAGGCCTCCGGCACGCCCGCCGCCAGCACAAGGGCGTGGTCGCGGTCCCGCTCGTAGGCGAACAGGTCCAGGGCCGAGCGAATATAGTCGGAGCTGATCCAGGCGTGGGGCATGTCGCCGATGAAGCGGGGCTCGCGCTTGTCGCGCCCCACCACCTCGGCCCAGCCGTTCCAGGTCTCGGGCCGGCGGTCGGCCATCAGGAAGTCCAGCACCGCCAGGGCGCGGTCCTTCTGACCCAGCCGCACATAGGCGCCGACCAACCGCCATTCGTAAGGGGTATAGTCCTTCCACGCCGTGCGATTGGTCAGGCGGTTTTGGAAATTTTCCCAATAGAGATCGAACGTTCGCGCCAGCAGTTCCGGCGGAAGATTATCCTGCTCGCCCGACGGTGACAGGGCGATGGTGGTCGAGGTGGCGTCGAAATCGCCCCGGTCGGCGGCGCCCGCGATCCAGTCGATGTCGTGATGTTCGGCCGTCGCGACGATAGAGGCGCGGATGTCGGCGGCGAACTGATCCCGCGCCGCGGCATAGCGGGCGGCGGCCTCAGCGTCGCCCAGGGTCTCGGCGATGAAGACCGCGTCCTTGTAGCCCAGCAGCCCCCAGAAATCGTCCCAATAGGAATAGGCCGCCTTGTCCGAATAGCCCTCATGGCTGATCGTCGGCGGCAGCAGGCCGTACAGGTGGCGCTGGTCGGGGGTCTGGAAAGCGGCGCTGCGGGTGGAGGCGCGCAGGTCGTCCATATAGGCGACGGCCTTCTGCACCTGGGGCCAGACCTGACGCAGCAGGGCCTCGTCACCGGTGTAGCGATAGGTCTCGGCGGCCAGGAAGACGAACTCCCCGTGGCTGTCATTCTCGGGCACGGGATCGGCGCCCCGCGCATCGACGCAGCAGGGGACCTTGCCGTTGTCGAACACATAGGGGGCGTACCAGCGCAGATAGTCGGCGGAGTGCTCGGCCATGCCCAGCCGGTTCAGCCCCTCAGCCATCATGGCCCCGTCGCGGATCCAGGAACGGTTGTAGCTGCGGGTGCCGGGCTGGAGGATCGGCCCCTGACGCGACATCAGCATATGAGCCAACGACGACTTCAGCGCGTCCTCGATTCGCTGGGCTGCGGGCGGCAGGGTCAGGTCAACCCGGTCCAACTTCTCGCGCCATTCGGCGGCCAGCGCCTGTTCGGCCTGATCCAGCGCGGTGACGCCCTGCCCCGTCTGCGGCGGATCGCCCGCCAGAGGCGACACAAAGCCGAAGGTGCGCGTCTCGCCGGGCTGAAGCGTCACCTCATACAGTAGCGCGCCGGCCGGTAGGTCGGTGGCGTCGGAGACGGCGACCGGCTCGCCCGTTGGACGTCGCGCCGACGGTAGAATCAATGATTGAGGATCGACGCCTGAATCGAAGCTCGAAGCCGCCACGGCGTCCGGCGCGGTCAGGGCGTGGACCCGGACGTCGTCGTTCAGCGTCAGGCTCGCGCCGTCCCAGGCGATCCGCTCGACCGGCGCCACGCCGCCCGGAATGGCCAGGAACTGCTCCGGTCCGTTCACCTGGAACGGCCGCGCCGTCAGGGCCAGGGTCAGGCTGCGCGGCCGGTTTGAGGTGTTGGTCAGGTCATAGCGGCCCCACAGACGCGCCCGATCCGGCGCGCCATCGGCGAAGCTGGTGATCTTCAGCGTCCAGTCGTCGGCGGTCCAGGTGACCGAAGGGATCGGCAGGTCGTCGTCCCTCAGCCCCTGTTCGATATCGACGTCGGCCCAGGTGATCAGCCGCCCGTTGTCGACCACGAAGGGTTCGATGCTGGGGCCGGCGCGGCGCAGTTCGATGGCGCCGTCCTCGCCGATCAGGCTGCTCTCGCCGCCGCCGTCCACGCCGACCAGGGTCCAGTAGGGCTGTTCCCCGAAGAAGCCGCGCGGATAGAGACCGCGTCGGTTCTCCTTGGCCACCGCCTCCACGAAGGCCGTGGCGTCCTCGCCGAAGGCCAGGGGTTCGACCTCGATCTCGTTCAACGCATAGGTCGTCGCCTGCCCCGCGCCCAGCCGCTGGCCGGCGCCGGACGAGCCGACCACGTCCGACGCGGGGACCGGCTTCAGCGGCTCCAGCCGCAGCCAGCGGGCGGTAGCCTCCGGCGTACGCAGCCAGTCGACGCCACCGTTTCCGCCCTGAACTGTCGCCAGGTCCCGCCAGTCGCGCCCGTCGGTCGAGGCCGAAATCCGATAGTCCGCCGCCGCCCCCCGCTCGCCCCAGCGCAGGGTCAGGCCGCCGAACTCGCGCTCGTAGCCCAGGTCCAGGGTCAGGGCCGAGGGTTCGCCCACCGGCGGGGTCCAGGCGGTCTTCGGGTCCAGATCGACGGCGTTGGCGGCGGTCGTCTGCGGTCGGCCGTCGGCGGCGACCGGCTGCGGCGGCACGGCGGGATCGACCGGCAGGGCGCGAAGGCTCAGATGGTCGATCTCGACCGCCCCCTTGCCGCCCTCGGCCGCGACCACGACGAACTCGACCCGCTCGGCGCGGCGCAGCACCGTCTCGGGGCTGGGCCCCCAGGCCTTGGACACCTGGCGGCGTTTGATCACGAACTTTGTCCAGCCGTCGGGGAAGTCGTAGCGCGACGTCTGCTTCCACCAGACGTTCTCGGCCGAGGCGTCGGTCAGCTTGACCTCAAAGGTGTTGGCCGGCCCGGCGCCGCGCACCCAGAAGCTGATCTCGTAATTGTCGGGCAGGTCGAACGGCAGCGGACGGCTGACCACCGCGTAGCCCGCCTTGCCGTCGAAATCATAGTCGAGCCGGACTGCCTGCCCATCATGCCCGGCGACGGTGGAGACGGCGGCGTGGACGTCGGTGGAGGCGCCGGCCTGCCAACGCGAGGCGTCGTCCATGGTGTCGAGAACGTGCGTGTCCTGGGCGACGGCGGGGGCGGCCATGAGGGCGGCGCTGAGTGCGAGAGCGGAGGTCAGAAGACGCATTCGGATTACTCCAGTTTTCCCTCTCCCCGTCATCCTCGGGCTTGTCCCGAGGATCCATACGCCCGGTGTCGAAGGCGTGCGTCCCGTCCTCGACGGAGTCTATGGATCCTAGGCACAAGGCCTAGGATGACGGCGGTGGAGGGCTACAAGGTTCACCCCTTCACGCTGCCCGCGAGCATGCCGCGGATGTAGTAGCGTTGCAGGGCGAGGAAGAGAATCAGGACGGGCGCGACCGTGACGACGGCGCCGGCCATCATCAGTTCCACATCCTGCACATGCTCGCGCGATAGGGCCGCCAGGGCGACCGGCAGGGTGTAGTTCGACTGGTCCGTCAGGATGATCAGCGGCCACAGGAAGTCGTTCCAGCTGCCCAGGAAGACGAAAAGGCCCAGGGTGACGATGATCGGTTGCAGCGTCGGCAGGACGATGCGGCGGAAGATCTGGCCCTCGCTGGCGCCGTCGATCCGGGCCGCCTCCAGCATCTCGTCGGGAATGCTCAGCGCATATTGGCGCACCAGGAACAGGCCGAAGATCGAGGCCAGCCAGGGCACCAGGGCGCCGGCATAGGTGTTCACCAGCCCCATCCCCTTCAGCATCAGGAACAGCGGCAGGGTGCCGATCTGGGCCGGCACCACCAGGGCGGCGACCAGCAATTGGAACAGCCGTTCGCGCCCGACGAACTTCAGCTTGGCGAAGGCGTAGCCGGCCGGGACGGTGAAGCTGAGCGCCAGGATCGTCGCCAGGGTGGCCAGGGCGAAACTGTTCCACAGATAGCGGCCCATGCCCTGGTTCAGGAACAGGTCCTGATAATGCTCCAGCGTCCAGCGCGACGGGACCAGCGGCGGCGGGAAGGTCGCCGCTTCGCCGGTGGGCATGAAGCTGACGGACGCCATCCAGACCAGAGGAAAGAGGACGATGAGCGCGATGAGCGCGACGGCGAGGTTGAGCAGGATGGAACGGATCTTCATTGCCCGTTCTCCCCTGTCGCCGTCCCAATCGCCGCCCCCATTGCCGTCATCCTAGGGCTTGTCCCTAGGATCCATACTCCCGGTGTTCGACAGGGGAGCGCCCTGCGGAGACACCGGGCGTATGGATCCTCGCCACAAGGGCGAGGATGACGGCCGTTGGGGTGGCGAGGATAACGACCTGAGGGGTCGCGAGGACGCGTGTGCGAGAGTCGAGAGCGAGCAAACATCACTGATACGCCCCCACACGCTTGGCCACGGCCAGCTGCACCAGGGTGATGGCCAGGATGCACAGGAACAGGACGAAGGCGACCGCGCTGGCGGAGCCCAGGTTCCACCATTTGAAGCCTTCCTCGTACATGAAGTAGAGCACCGTCACCGTGCTCTGGGCCGGGCCTCCTTGCGTCATCACATAGGGTTCGGCGAACAGCTGGAAGAAGCTGGCGACCGAGATGATCGAGACCAGCAACATGGTCGGGGCGATGGCCGGCAGGGTGACATGGCGGAACTGTTTCCACGGCCCGGCGCCGTCGATGCGGGCGGCCTCGTAAAGGTCGTCCGGCACGGTCTGAAGCACGGCCAGGAAGATCAGCATATTGTAGCCGAAGATCTTCCAGACCACGAACATCAGGATGGCGGGGATGGAGGTCGAGGGCTGGCCCAGCCAGTCCACCGCCGGCAGGCCGATGCTTTCCAGCCCCCAGTTGATGACGCCGTAGCGGGTGTGCAGCAGATAGCGCCACACCACGGCGGTGGCGACCAGGGTGGTGACATAGGGGGCGAAGAACATGACCCGCCAGATCGGCCGCCACTTCACCACCCGCGCATTCAGGATCACCGCCGCCGCCAACGAGGCCGCAATGGACAGGGGCACGCCCAGGACCGCGAAGGTCAGGGTGTTCTTCATCGCCCCCCAGAACAGCGGATTGGTCATCAGCCGCTCGTAGTTCTGCAGGCCGACGAAACGCAGATTGTCCAGGTTCGCCAGGGCGTAGATGTCGAAGTCGGTCAGGCTGAGCAGCAGGGCCGCGATCACCGGCAGGGCGAAAAACAGGCCGATGGCGATCATGGCCGGGGCGACGAAGGCCCAGGCCGCGCGCTCTCTCGCCGCGCGTCCACGCGACGGCTTCACGCGGGCCAATGTCGGATCGGCGACGGTCATACGGCCCTGCCCTGTTCCATCATCCAGCGGCGTTTCTCCAGCAGCCGATCAACACGGCGGTCGATCTCGGCGGCGGCGGTCTCAGGGCTGTATTGGCCGCGCACCATCCGTTCGGCGACGATCTGCATCTCGGTCACGATCCGCTCCCATTCGGGCGCCTTGGGCACGGCCTTGGCCCGCTCCAGCTGGCCCCGGAAGGGCGCCAGCATCGGGTCGCGCTCGATCCTTGCCATGTACCAGGCGCTCTGGCGCGCCGGCAGGTCGCCGACGATGGTGTTGAACCGGGCCTGGACGGCGGGCTCGGACAGATAGCGGACCAGGGCCCAGGCCGCGTCCTGATGCGGCGAGGACTTGAACACCGCCAGGCTGGAGCCGCCCGGCGCCGAGGCGCCCAGGCCGTTCGGGCCCGGCACGCCGGCCGTGGCCCAGTTCGGCTGGAACGACGCAGGCAGGCGCGAACGGAAGTCGCCGACGCTCCACGGGCCGGAGAAGTAGAAGCTGAAATAGCCGCGCGCGAACTCGGTCCAGACGTTGGAGATCTGCGCCGCCGAAGCCAGGGGCGCCAACCCTTCGGCGAACAGGCTGCGATAGAAGGCCAGGGCCGAGATGAAGCCGGGGTTGGAGAAGTTGCCCCGCGTATTGCGGTCGCGCAGCAGCGGCTGTTCGGTCTGCAATCCGAAAGTGAGAAGCTGCTCGAACTCGTTCAGCGGCAGCAGGATGGCGTAGTTCCCCTCGCCGGCCGCGCGCTTGATCCCGTGCATGGCCCGTTTCCATTCAGCCCAGTCCTGCGGCGGCGCGTCGAAACCGGCGCGGGCCAGCAGATCCTTGCGATAGAAGAGCAGCCGGGTGTCCACATACCAGGGCGTGGTCATGGCCCGGCCGGCGATCTGGTTGGTCTCCAGCACCGCCGGAAACTGGTCAGTCAGCAGGTCGGCGGCTGCGGGCGGGGTCGGCGACAGAGCGCCGATGGCGGTCAGTTCCGACACCCAGGTGTTGCCGATCTGGCTGACGTCCGGCAGGGAGTCGCCGGCGTAGGCGGTCAGCAGCTTCTCGTGCGCGGCCGTCCACGGCAGGGGCTGGACCACGACGCGAACGCCGGGGTTACGCCGTTCGAACTCGGGCATCAGATGGCCCACCGTCCCGCCCTCATTGCCCATGGCCCAGAAGCGCAACACCGTCTCGCCGTCACGCGGGGTACAGGCCGCCGCCGCGCCGCCCGCCAGCAGCGCCAGGGCGCCCCGCCTGTGCGGGCCAGGCCTCATGCGGTCAGCCAGCCGCCGGTGAAGCCGGCCCTGTCCAGCGCCCGGCGGATGTTGGGCTCGCCGCGCATGTACCGCCAGATGAAGTCCGACCTGTGGTTCTCGGTCATGCAGACGATGGGCCCCTGGTCGATGCCGAGATAGTCGTCGGCGACCCAGCCGATCCCGTCAACGATCTTGCCGTGCTGCAACGGCCCGTCGCGCTGGGCCAGGGTCGGGTTGAAGCTGTCGAGGAAGCCCCACTCGGTATAGATGCCCGCGCCGAACCGGCTCTTCATCGCCTTGATACAGGGGATGACGATCTCGGGCGCGAAAACGATGGAGCCGGCCGCCGCCGTCGGGGCGATGGTGCCGTCGTCGCGCTCGCCGGGGCCGCGCGCCGAATAGCTGAAGAACTCGCGCTCGACCCCGTTGATCGTCTGTTTGAAATCGCCCGGCCCGTCACAGGCCGTCAAGCCCCAGGTCTCGGACGAATAGCCGGCCCATTGGCCCGGATTGTCGTGGCCGTATTTCTGCTGGGCGTAGACGGCGCGGCGGCTGTTTTCGAAATAGTCGAGATGTTCGCCCAGCTGAGCCGTCTGACCGCGCATCCAGGCGTCCTGAATGCCGCGGAAGTCGATGTACATATGGCTGTACTGATGGCCGAAGATCGGCGCGAAATTCAGGTGCCAGCTGCCCCAACGGTCGGTCCAGCTCTCGTCATAGCTGGCGGCCCATTCGTGCCAGACATTGACCGAGACCGGATGGGTCGGGCTGCCGACGGCCAGCAACAGCAGCAGCATCCCCTCGTTATAGACATGCCAGTCGGCCGGGATGAAGCCGCTCTCGGGGTGCCAGCCCATGGTGATCCGGTTGTCGCGCACGACGACCCAGTCCCATTCGATCCGCTCGTACAGGGCCTGAACCCGGCTGCGGATCTCGACCTCGTCCGGGTGATCGCCGTCGAAATAGCGGGCGGCGAACAGCATGCCGGCCATCAGCAGGGCCGTGTCTACGGTCGACAGCTCGTTGGTCCGATACCGATGCCCGGTTTCCATCTCCAGGAAGTGGTAGAAGAAGCCCTTGTGTCCCGCCGTGCCCGACGCCTCGGGGCCCTGCGGCAGGCTATGGAAATAGCGCACGGTGATCAGGGTGCGTTCGCGCGCCTCGTCCCGGCTCATCCAGCGTCGCTCGACGCCCACGGGCCAGCAGGTCAGGGCGAAGCCGACCGCCGCGATGGAGCAGAAGGACGGACTGGGCCAGCGATCGGGCGTCAGCCCGGTGCGCCGATCCGTCACCTTTTCGAACCAGCGGAAGGTGCGTTCCTGAAGCTCGTTGATCTCGCGGTCCAGCCGCAGAGGCCGCCGCTGCGTGCCGTTGACCGCGCCAGTAACCGCCTGCTGCGCCGCCGCCTGCCCCGCGACGGCGCCGCCCACCGCCAGAGCTGCAGCCCCCGCCGTGGTCCGCATCAGGAAGTTTCGACGGTTCATGGGCACGCTCACTGGGTCTGTATCAAGAAGAAGGCCGCCCCCCGCGCAAGCGGAAGGCGGCCCAGGCTCAGGGGGAGTTAGAAGGAGTAGCGAGCGCCGATCTGGAACGACCGCGTGGGGTACAGAACGCTCGACGGATTGCCGTAGGTCGACGAGGTCACGCTTCCGTCAAAGCCGCTGTAGTTCTTGAAGTTGAACACGTTGATGGCGTCGACATAGACCTGCATCTGACCCGCGCCGTCGATATCGATGTTCTTCGTCAGACGAAGATCCAGGTTCCGATAGGCAAAGGCGTTGGGGATGAAGAAGTTTTCCTTCTCCGGATAGCCCGCGTACGGCCGGTAATAGAAGGTCGAACCGGAACCGTCGTAGACATCGAACGGCGTGCCGGAACCCAGGGTCAGGATGCCCGACAGCTGGAAGTCCAGCGGCAGGTCGAGGATGCCGTTGGCGACAATCCGGTGACGCTCGTTACCCGCTGAGTTCCGCATCGGCGAGGTCTCGACCGAGAAACAATCGAAGCAGAAGTTGTCATTGCCGCCGTTCTGCTTGGAGTCCGACAGGGTGTAGGCGATGTTCAAGCCCCAGCCCGAGTCGCGCGTGTAGGCCTTGTCCAGCTTGACGTAGAGGGCTTTGAACTCGCGCTCCTTGCTGTGATCGGAGACATAATAGCCGCTGTAGGGATTGCTGGCGCCCGGCCCGCAATAGCCCCCGTTATCGCCGAAGCCGTCGCCGTCGTTGCCATATGTGGGTTCGCGGCAACGGGTCACATACTGCCAAGTGAACTCGTTCTCGGTCTTGCCGTAGGCAAGGGTGAATTCGGTCTGCCATTCGCCCATGCGCTGGCGGACGCCGAGGTTGAACTGGTCGGTGCGCGGCGGCTCGAAGTCATTCTTCAGCAGGAAGGCCTCCCCCCTGCCGCTGACCGTGGACAGCAGAGCGTCCAGACCTTCGGTGGTCGAATAGGACTCATTCCAAAGGTAGGGATTATCCGAGCTGCCGTCCTGCACCGCGCCGGGCGTGGTGGTGAAGAAGACATTCTTGGTTGTGGTGTAGGGTTTCGAGATCTCGTCGAACGAGAAGTTGAAGTTCACCCGGTCGTAATAGCGGCCAGCGCCACCGAAGATAACGGTGCCGCGATCGCCGTATACGTCGTACGAGAAGCCGAAGCGCGGCTGGAAGGCTTTCGCGAAGGGGTCACGGTTGCTGCCGGTGGACACGTAGTCGTCCACATTCAGCCAGCTGGGCTTATAACCGGCCGGCTTGCCGCCGTCGGTGGAAGCAATCCACTGGTTCAAACCATCGACCACCGAATCGGGCGTGACATAGTCCTTGTTGTTGGCGTTGTCTTCGTAGTCCCAACGAATGCCGAGGTTCAGTTCCAGCTTGTCCGTGATCTGCCAGTCGTCTTGGATGTAAAGCCCATAGACGTTGTTGGTCAGGTCGATGACCGGAGTCGCCGTGCCCAGTTGCACGCGATAGGGCACCGAGGCGTCGCCGCTGGCCTCGCCCTCGAGGTCATAGAAAAACTCCGGATTCCGGCTGAACTCCTTCTCGACGTGATAGTCCTGCTTAGAGAACTTCACGCCCAGCTTGATATTGTGGAAGCCCTTGAAGGAGACCTCATTGAAGGTCAGGTCGTTGCGGAAAGTCAGGGCTTCATCGACGATGTCCTGACGCGTGTTCGCGCCCCCCGTGTTGAAGATCGTTGTGCCGCCGTAGGGACTATATTCGTCTTCGAAGATGCGGTAGCTGGCGCCGGGCTCATCAAAGTTAGCCGCGGTGGGATTGTAGTTGTAGTTGCGGTAATCGACGGCGACTTCGTTCAGGAAGCCCTGCCCTTGCCACTGATAGCGCAGATTGGCGCTCTTAGTCGTCTGCTCAAGGCCTGTGGCCCGGCTATAGGCGTTCACGCCCCCGACGTTAGTCACTTCGCCTTCTTCTCGATAGGTGACGCTCAGATCGATCTGATGGCCTTCAGCGGGCTGGAAACTCAGCTTGCCAAAATACAGATCTTCCTCGAACGGCGTGGCGAAGGTGCCAAAATATTCAGCAAACTGATCGCTATAATCTTGGCGGGTTACGTTGACGGTAGCCGCCTCGTTTTCTTCCTTGTGCTCATAGCTACCGAAGAAATGGAGGCGATCTTCAATGATCGGTCCGCCAAAAGCTGCGCCGTACTGTTTGACCGTCAAATCAGGCTTTTCATCGCCGTTTCGCTTTCCAAACACGTCCTGCGTGACCATGTCCTGATCACGATAGGTGCCAAAGATTTCGCCGTGGAATTCATTGGTCCCGGAACGAGTAACCGCTGTGATGATCGCAGAGGAGGCCTGTTCATACTCGGCCTTGAAATTTTGGCTGACGACACGGAATTCCTGCACCGCAGCTAGCGGGAAGGGGTTCCCACGACTGTCATCCTGGCCGGCGATGCCGCCCGAAATAATGTTGGACTTCAGGCTGGCACCGTCGATGAAGGCATTGACCGCTTCCGCCCGCTGACCACCGGCGGTAATCTGGGTTTCATTCTTGGTCGTCGAGATCCGAACACCTGGGGCCAAAGCCGAAAACTGTAGGAAGTTGCGGTTCAACTGCGGCAGGGTTTGGATTTGCTGCGTGGTGACGTTGGTCGCGTTTTCCGGGGTCCGAACCTCGGCCAGACGACGGCCCACTACGACGATCTCGCCCACATTGGTGGCGGCAGACGCGCCAGCGACGACCAGATCCAGGTTCCCGACCTGGCCGACGCCGATGCTGACGGTGTCGGTGGCCGTGTCGCCGTCGGCCGTGGTGACGGTCACCTCATAGGTGCCGGGACGCAGACCGGACAGGGTGTAGCCGCCCTGGGCGTTCGCCGTCGTGCGGTTGGTGAAGCCCGAAGCGACGTTACGGGCCACGACAGTGACGCCCGGCTCGACCTGGGCGCCGTCGGTGACGTTGCCTCGAATGGTCGAGGTCGCGACCTGGGCCGACGCCGCCCCCGCGAAGCCTGCGGTGATGGCGAAGGCGGATACGGCGGCCAAAGCCGCGCTACGTGTATTGAACTTGATCATCCTGAAGTCCCCTCCTGATGGGCCCGATTCACGACGGCGAGGCCGCTGTACGATCGGGGTTTGACCCGGCGGTTGCAGCCGCCGCGGTGGATTGACGAACGACCAGGGCCGGTCGAACGATTTCACAAGCGGTGTCCGGTTCGGCGCCTGCGCCGGCCTGGACCAGGCCGATGAGGCGTTCGACGCCCCGGCGGCCCATTTCCGCGATATTCACTCTCAGCGTGGTCAGCGTCGGCCGAACCAGGGCCGCCAGAGGCACGTCGTCGAAGCCGATGACGGCCACGTCCTCGGGGCAGCGCACGCCCGCCTCCTGGAAGGCCAGCATGGCGCCCAGGGCCATCATGTCATTGGCCGCGAACACCGCGTCCGGACGCTGGTCCAGCGCCAGCAGCTGGGTCGCGGCGCGATGCCCGGCCGCTTGCGTGAAATCGCCCTGAACGATGATCGATTCCTGCCCCGTCACGGCGCTGGCGTAGCCTTCGGCGCGGATGTCGGCTTCCAGGTTGCCGGCGGCGCCCCGAATATGGGCGATGCGGCGACGACCAGTGGCGATCAGGTGCTGGACCGCCGCCACGGCGCCGCCGTGGTTGTCTACCGCGATGGAGGGGCGACCGCCCTCGTCCAGGCCGCCGTTCATCACCAGGACCGGGGTCCGGCCCGCCACGTCGGCGGCCAGATTGGCGGCGCGCAGATGGGGCGACAGCACGATCATACCGTCGACCCGGCCCCGCATCGACCGCAGCGCCGCCATCGTCTCTTCGGTGTCGCCGTGAGAGCTGGACACGATCAGGTGCTTGCCATGCGCCCGCGCGGCCAGATCCATGCCGCGTATCAGTTCGGAGAAGAACTCGCCGTACAGGTCCGGCAGGATGACGCCGATGGTGTCCGTCCGGCTGGTGGACAGGCTGCGCGCGCCGACATGGGGAACGTAGCGGAGATGTTCGACCGCATCGAGCACCCGACGACGCGTGGTCTCGGTGATGGCGTCGGAGCCGTTCAGCACCCGCGACACCGAGGCCACGGACACCTGAGCCCGCTCCGCCACGTCGCGGATGGTCGCAGCCTTGGCGGCCGCCGCATGTCCGTTCACGGCTGACGGGGTGGAGATTTCCACGTGTTCCTCTCTGAGCGTCATCGTCCCAGCCCTCTTATCGAAGGTCTGTCGATAAATAATGTAATCGGTTACATGGCACAGGAGCAATGCGGGCCGCAAGCGGCGCTTTGTCACTTTGTGTCGATTTGTGGCCCGGCCGCCGCGCCCGATCCGGCGCCCCAAAAGGCCGATCCGGCTAAAAATGCGCGCGAGGACCATTGAGCCGGGCGACAGATTCAGCGGTTGATAACTACTACATCTAGTAGCGCGTCCGCTCAGAACACCGTAATCTGGTCAGCAGCATTCGCGGAGACGCTGTCCATGCGCTTTCAATCCGGCTTCGTCGAACTGGCCCGACGCGTCACGATGGAGACCCGCGCCGTCGAACGGGCCGATGCGGTTCAGGAGATTCTGGCGCCGGCGGCCTGGTCCGATGCGCAGATCGAGGCGTGGCTGGACTGGAGCGAATCCCTCAGCCCTTCCCTGCTGCCGACCGGCGGCTGGTTGAATGGCGGGATCGACGCCTGGGCCGAGCGTCTGGCCGGTCGCGGTCTGGCCGAGGGCGTGTTTGCGGATCGGACCGAGGCCTATGTCTTCGCGGCCGAACTGGCGGCCACAGTCCAACTCGGCCTCGCCTCGCCGGCGGCGTCAACCGCTTCGGCCGAGATCGTCGATCTGGCGGACCCCGCCGCGCCCAAACGCCTGGCCGAACACCGCGCCGACCGGATGACCGCGCGGCTGGCGCTCCAGTCGGCCGAGGCCCTGGCCGACGCCCTGTGCGCCGTCGCCGACGCCGTGGACCGGTGCGAAGGGCGCGAAGGCGACTGCGCCGACCCGTCGCGCAATCCGGCCCTGGGTCGGGCGGCCGCCACCGCGCGGCGTCGCGGCGCGACCGACGCCGACATCCTGCGCGCCGTCGATGGCGAGCGGCCCGCCCTGGCCTTGCGCCCCTTCCATGAAACCCCGCCGCTGATCGCCCTAGCCGACCGCACTCGGACCGCCGCCGGCGCGCCGGAGACCCTGCTGGCGGCCGAGGCGGCCCTGGACGGCGGCCTGATCCTGACCTTCGATCTACGCGAAGCCGACGTCCTGGCCGAAGGCGGCGTCAGTCGCGCCATGCTGGATCTGTCCGCCGTCGCCGCCCTGGATGACGGATCCTTCGACCGCCTGCCCGATCTGGTGCGCCTGTGGACCATGGCGCTGGATCTCCAGTCCGAAAACGCCGCCATCGTCCTGGGCCTCGAAGGTCTTTCGACTGCGCTCGCGCCGACCGGTGGGGATCTGTCCGTCCGGGCCGAGGCGATCGCCGGCCTGACGTCCGCCGTCGCCGCCCAGATGTCCGCCGAACTGGCGCAACTGCGCGGCGCCTGCGCCGAGTGGGACGGGCTGAAGAGTCAGGCGGCCGACGCGGACAGGCTGCGCCGCACGCGCCTGAAGGCCAATCCCGATCCACTGGCCGTCATTGCAGCCAAAACCATGGTCAAGGCCGGCGCGTCGCGCCGCCATGCGGCCGTCGGCCTGTTCGTCGACGATCCGGAGGCCCGGCTGCGCCTGGGCCTGGGCGCCCCGTCCGTGGTCGATGTCTTCCAGACGGCGGACGGCGAGATCGGCCGTCGATTGGCGCCCGGTCTTGCGGCTGCTCTGGCTTACGCGGGCGGCGACGTCCAGGCCGCCGAGCGCCGGCTGTTCGGCCGACGCACCCTGGTCGAGGCGCCCGGCGTCGATCACGCCACCCTGCGCGGCTTCGGCTTCACCGACATCGAACTGGCCGCGGTCGAACAGGCCCTGGCCCATGCCGACAGCTTCGATGCGGTCTTCGCCGCCCCGGTCCTGGACCCCGGGTTCATTCGCGACGTCCTGGGTCTGGAAGACGGCGACGGTCCCCTGCTCAACCTGCTGGGTGTGCCGGAAGAGGCCGAGGCCGAGGCCGCGCGCTGGGTCTTCGGCCGCGGCGACCTGAGCGATTGGGCCGAGGCGCCCGCCTCCATCACCGCCCTATTGACCGACCCCGCCGGCGCCGAGGCGGCGCTGCGTCAGGCCTTGGAACCGTTCAGCGACGCGGCCTATGCCCCGGTCGAGATCCTAGACTGGCGCGCTACCGCCGCCCAGGCCGCGCGTCGGCTCAGCCTGGCTGCGGGCGATGGACGCCGCGCCGTCCGCCTGCGCCGCGCGACACCTCCGGCCGGTCCCTTGCTGACCCTGCCCAAGGCGGAGGCGGCGCCGCGCTTCGACACCCCCCGCCCCACCCCTGTTCCGCCGCCGGAACGGATCGTCGAACGCGTTGTCGAACGCGCGCGGGCCCGCCGCAAACTGCCCGACCGCCGCAAGGGCTATATCCAGAAGGCCGCCGTGGGCGGGCACAAGGTCTATATCCACACCGGCGAATACGACGACGGCGAGCTGGGCGAGATCTTCATCGACATGCACAAGGAAGGCGCCGCCTTCCGCAGCCTGATGAACAATTTCGCCATCGCCATCTCGATCGGGCTTCAGTACGGCGTGCCGCTGGAGGAGTTCGTGGACGCCTTCGTCTTCACCCGGTTCGAACCCGCCGGACGGGTCACCGGCAATGACTCCATCCGCTCGGCCACCTCGATCCTGGACTATATCTTCCGCGAGTTGGGCGTCTCCTATCTGGACCGCCACGAACTGGCCAACGCCGGTCCTGACGAGTTGAACGCCGATGGCCTGGGCCACGGCAAGCCGGAGGGCGGAGAGGCGGTTCCCGCCGCGCGGTTCATTTCAAAGGGTTTCGCCCGCGGCTCCGCCCCCGACAATCTGGTGGTCCTGCCCTTCGGCAAGAAGGCCGAGCCAGAGCCGAAGATGGCCGCCAATACCGAGGCTGTCGCCTGTCCCTCCTGCGGCGACTTCAGCCTGCAGAATCGCGGCGGCGTCTGGGTCTGCGACACCTGCGGCGACGCCCGGGCGGTTCACGGCGGCGATCAGGGCTAAGTTAACGGCTGGGGTATAGGCTGACGCCACGCGACGTTTTCGCTGGAGCGACCCCATGTCTCGCCTGACCGCCCTGTCCATCGCCGTCGCCGTGTTTGCGACCGCCGCGTCCCCCGTATTGGCGCAGAACGCCGGCCAGATCGCCAGCGTGAAACGCGGCGCGTCCTGCGCCGGCTGCAACCTGTTTCAGGGCGATTTTTCAGGACTTGAGGCGCGCGGCCTGAACCTGACCGGCGCGCGCCTGCGCCAGGCGGACCTCAGCCTCAGCGTGATGAACCGCACCCGTTTCGCCAACGCCGATCTGCGCGATGTCGAGGCCTATGGCGGGGTCTTCTCCAGCTCCAACTTCTCGGGCGCCGACCTGACCAACGCCAGTTTCGTCGGCGCCTATCTGCAAGGCGCGAACTTTTCGGGCGCGAAGCTGATCGGAACCAACCTGTCCGGCGCAGACCTGTCGCGAGCGACCGGATTGACCCAAGGTCAACTGAATCGCGCCTGCGGCGACTCCTCGACCATCTTGTCGGGAAACCTACGTATTCCCGCCTGCTGACGGCCTTCCACCTTGCGTGGATTTAACGAAATTACCTCGATTTAAGTAGGTATGGCCGGTGTTTCAGGGCATTCAGACTGCGTGAAACAGATCGTCCGCCCCACCCCCATTCGATTGAAAACCGCGCTGCTCGCGGCGGCGGGCCTGATGCTCACCACCCCCGCCTTCGCCGGGGTCGAGATGACGGTTCAGGATCGCGACGTGGCCCGGTCGGTGTCGCTGGGCGGGTCCTGCAACCGCTGTGAACTTTCCGGCCGCAATCTGTCGGGCGCGACCTTCACCGGCGCCAGCTTCATGAACGCCACCCTGGTCGGCGCCAATCTGCGCGGCGCCGAAATGGTCGGCTCGAACTTCACCGGCAGCGACTTCAGCCGCGCCAATATGGAAGGCGTCGAGATCGTCGGCGCCAACTTCACCTCGGCCAACTTCACCGGCGCCCAGCTGAGCGGGGCCGAGGCCCAGGGCTCATCCTTCGTTCGCGCTAACCTGTCGCGTACAGACCTTTCGGGGGCGGAACTGCACGGGGTGAACTTCAACGGCGCGACCCTGGCCGGCGCCGACTTCTCAGGCAGCGAACTGTTCGGGGCGACCCTGGCCAATGTTCACGCCGTGGGGGCCGACTTCAGCGACGCCGAGGTCGACGCCTCAAACCTGTCCGGCGGCGACTTCTCGAGCGCCTCCTTCCGCGACGCCAGCCTGGACGGCGCGCGCCTGACCGGCGGGACCTTCACCCGGGCCGACTTCAGCGACGCCTCGATGCGACGCACCGACATCCGGGGCGCCGACCTGTCAGGGGCGCGCAACCTGACCCAGGACCAGGTCAGCGAGGCCTGCGGCGACGGTTCCACCCGCCTGCCCGGCCGCCTGACGGCCCAGGCCTGTCGTGGGACGATCCGGGTAATCCGCACCCCGCCCGCGCCGCCGGCTCCACCCGCCGTGCGCCACATCGTCAACGCCGACAACTAGACCCGCCCCCGAACAAAAAAGGGGACGCCTCGCGGCGTCCCCTTTGTCGTATTCGGCGATATCGGCTCGTTACACCTTGATCGGCACGGCCGTGCGGATGTGGACGTCTTTCAGCTGACGCTCTTCCGCCTCGGTCGGGGCGTTCATCAGCAGATCCTCGCCCTGCTGGTTCAGCGGGAAGGCGATGACCTCGCGGATGGCCGTCTCGCCGGCCAGCAGCATGACGATCCGGTCGATGCCGGGGGCCAGGCCGCCGTGCGGCGGCGCGCCGAAGCGGAAGGCGTTCAGCATGCCGCCGAACTGCTCTTCGACCACCGAGGCGTCGTAGCCGGCGATCTCGAAGGCCTTCAGCATGATCTCGGCCTTATGGTTCCGGATCGCGCCCGAGCACAGCTCGTAGCCGTTGCAGACGATGTCGTACTGGAAGGCGCGGATGGTCAGCGGATCCTGGGTCTCCAGCGCCTCCAGCCCGCCCTGCGGCATCGAGAAGGGGTTGTGGCTGAAATCGACCTTCTTTTCTTCTTCCGACCATTCGAACATGGGGAAGTCCACGATCCAGCAGAATTTGAACTGGTTCTCGTCGATCAGCTTCAGCTCCGTGCCCACGCGGGTGCGGGCCAGGCCGGCGAACTTGGCGAAGACCGAGGGCAAGCCGGCGGTGAAGAAGGCGGCGTCGCCCTTACCCAGACCCAGCGAGGCCATCAGGGTCTCGGTCGGCTCCTGACCCAGGTTCTTGGCGATGGGACCGCCCCAGGCGCCCTGGTCGTCCGACCAGAAGATATAGCCCAGACCCGGCTGGCCCTCGCCCTGAGCCCACGAGTTCATGCGGTCGCAGAAGGCGCGGCTGCCGCCGGTCGGCGCCGGGATGGCCCAGACGGCGTTCTTCTCGTCCGCGCCCAGGATCTTGGCGAACAGGCCGAACCCGCCGTCGCGGAAGTGGTCGGAGACGACCTGCATCTTGATCGGGTTGCGCAGGTCCGGCTTGTCCGAACCATACCAGGCCATCGATTGGGCGTAGGTCAGGCGCTCGAAGCCCTTGTGCTCGAACGTCTCGCCGAAATCATTGGTGAAGGTGTGGACGCCGTCGATGGGCGACACCGGCTTGCCCTCGCCGAACTCCTCGAACACGCCGTGCATCACCGGTTCGATGGCGGCGAAGACGTCTTCCTGGGTCACGAAGCTCATTTCGACGTCGAGCTGGTAGAATTCTAGCGAACGGTCGGCGCGCAGGTCCTCGTCACGGAAGCAGGGGGCGATCTGGAAATAGCGGTCGAAGCCCGAGACCATCAGCAGCTGTTTGAACTGCTGGGGCGCCTGCGGAAGGGCGTAGAACTTGCCCGGGTGCAGACGCGACGGCACCAGGAAGTCGCGCGCGCCTTCCGGCGACGAGGCGGTCAGGATCGGGGTCTGGTACTCAAGGAAGCCTTGGGCGACCATGCGCTGGCGGATCGAGGAGATGACCCTGGAGCGCAGCACGATGTTCTTGTGCAGCCGCTCGCGACGCAGGTCGAGGAAGCGGTTGGCCAGGCGGATGTCCTCAGGATATTCCTGATCGCCGAAGACCGGCATCGGCAGTTCGGCGGCTTCCGACAGAACCTCGACGCCCTGGACGCGGACTTCGACCTCGCCAGTCGGCAGGTTGGGGTTCACCACCGAGGCGTCGCGGGCGACGACTTCGCCGTCGATCTTGATCACGCTCTCGGCGCGCAGACGCTCGACCGCCGCGAAGCCCGGCGTCTCCGGGTGCAGCACCAGCTGGGTCAGGCCGTAGTGATCGCGCAGATCGATGAACAACAGGCCGCCGTGGTCGCGTTTACGGTGCACCCAGCCGGACAGGCGGACGGTGGAACCGGCGTCGGAGGCGCGCAGAGCGCCGCAGGTATGGGAGCGGTAGGCGTGCATGAACAGACCGTCTGGAAATCTGGCGGTGGAATCTGACGCCTCAGGCGCCTGAAATCGAAGCGGCGTAGGGCGCATCATCGCCCCGGAAAGTCAAGGTTTCAGCCGTTGCAAACCCCGCCTGCGCGCGCGATAGCGGTCCAGTTATCCGTTCGAGGCCGCGCCATGTTCATCGTCACCATCACCTACACCCAGCCCATCGAGGCCATCGAGGCGAAGACGGTGGAGCATCGCGAATGGTTGGATATCCATGTCGCCAGCGGCCTGATCATCGCCGCCGGCCCCATGGTTCCGCGCACCGGCGGCATATTGGTGGTGCGCAGCGGGGGCACGAAGGAAGAGCTGGAAACCCTGCTGAAGGACGATCCCTTCCAGGTCCATGGCCTGGCCGACTACAAGGTGACGGAGTTCAAGGCGGGCAAGCTGAACCCTGCCCTGGTCGAATTCGCCTAATCCATCCACAGAGGGAACCGTCCCTCCCCGGTACCAACAGGCCCGGCGTGACGCGGTTCGCCTGGGCCTCTGCTATGACAGGCTTATGCCCGCGCAGAGCGCCCTGATCCGAAACTCCGCCGAACAGCTGCGCCTGCCGCTGGAACGCCCCCTCGTGGGCGAAGCCCTGGTCGCATCGAACAGCAACGCCGAGGCCGTGCGCGTCCTGTCCCGCTGGCCTGACGGCGCCGGTTCGGTTCTGGCCCTGTATGGTCCCGCCGGCTCGGGCAAGAGCCGGATCGCCGCCGACTGGGCCGAGCGGGTCGGCGCTGTGCCGCTGAACGGCGTCGAAGCCGCCCTCGTCGATCCGCTGGAGTTGGAAGGTCGCCCCATCCTGCTGGATTGCGCCCGCGACGCTGACGACGAGAGCCTGTTTCACCTGATCAATCTGGCCCAGGCGGGCGGCGGCGCCCTGCTGCTGGTGGATCGTGCGCCGCCCCGGACCTGGTCGGCCGATCTGCCCGACCTGCGCTCACGCCTCGACGCCGTCCGCACCGTCGCGATCGAAGCGCCCGACGACGTGGTTCTGTCCGCCATACTGCGCGCCCGGTTCGCCGAACGCAGCATCACGCCGTCCGACGATGTCATCGACTATCTGGTGCGTCGTCTGGATCGTTCGGCCGACACCGCCGCGACCGTGGTCGCCCGCCTGGACGCCCTGCACCGCCCCGTGACCCGCGTCCTGGCACGTCAGGTGGTTGACCAGATGGAGTCAGAACTGGAAATCGAGGCCGACTGACGTCGCCTTACCTTGTCTCAGGCGTCCGGCCGGCTCCCGCGGCTCCGACGACGTTTCCACCGCCGGTACATACGCATCGGCGTCGGTTGGCCCGCCAGGTCCCAGCCGATCACGAGGGCCGCCGTCCCGACGACCAAGATTACGACCATCAACGCCACAAAAAATCTCCAAGTCGATTAACTACGGCATCGGCTAGATCACAGCTTCGCATTTGCGAAAAGCGGCTATGAAAATGTCAGAGCCCGCTTGCGGCCGTCACAGTGGCGCGCGAGAACCTGGATCATGACCGACGCCGCGATCCACGACGCCACACGGGGGGAAGAAGTCCCCGGTTCCCGCGCCCCTCAATTGGCGCTGAACGAGGAGTTGATCGGCTCGCCGACACGGTTCTTCAACCGCGAAATTTCCTGGCTCGCTTTCAATGAACGCGTGCTCGAAGAGGCCGCCAATAACAACCACCCGTTGCTAGAGCGGCTGCGGTTCGTTTCCATCTCGGCCAATAACCTCGATGAGTTCTTCATGACCCGCGTGGCGGGGCTTAAGGGCCAATTGCGCGAGCGCGTTCGGGTCCTATCGGCCGACGGTTTGACCCCCGCTGAACAACTTGAGCGGATCAATATCTCGGCCGGCGAACTGATGGCCGAGCAACAGGTACGCTGGCGCCAGTTGAAGAAGGAATTGGTCACGGCGGGCATCGAAGTGGTCGATCGCAACCGTCTGACCAAGACCGAAAAGGAGCGGCTGGAGCCCGAGTTCCTGAACCAGCTGTTCGCCGTCCTGACCCCCCTGGCCATCGACCCGGCCCACCCCTTCCCCTTCCTACCCAATCTGGGTTTCTCCCTGGCTCTGAAGCTCAAACGCAAGGGCGAGACCAAGACTTTTTACGCCCTGGTGCCTGTGCCGACTCAGGTGCGGCGATTCTGGGAGCTGCCGACCGACGGCCGCTCGGCGCCGGGTCGCAAGCGGTTCATCACGCTGGAAAACGTACTGCTGCTGTTCATCGACCACCTGTTTCCCGGCTGCGAGGTTCTGGAGAAGGGCCTGCTGCGCCTGATCCGCGACAGCGACATCGAGATCGAAGAAGAGGCCGAGGACCTGGTGCTCGAGTTCGAGGAGGCGTTGAAACAGCGTCGCCTGGGCTCGGTCGTGCGCATCAAGATCGAGGCCTCGATGCCCGCCGACCTGCGCGATTTCATCGTCGGCGAACTGGAGGCGACGCCCCAGGACGTGGTGCTGGTCGACGGCATGCTGGGCCTGGCCCAACTGTCGGACCTGATCCCGGGCGGCCATCCCGACCTGAAGTTCAAGGGCTATGAGCCGCGCTATCCCGAGCGAGTCCGCGACAACGGCGGCGACGTCTTCGCCGCCATCCGCGAGAAGGATCTGCTGATCCACCACCCGTTCGAGAGCTTCGACGTGGTGGTGCAGTTCCTGCGTCAGGCGGCGCGGGACCCGAACGTCATCGCCATCAAACAGACCCTGTATCGCACCTCCAAGGACAGCCCCATCGTCGCGGCCCTGATCGAGGCGGCCGAGAACGGCAAGAATGTCACCGCCCTGGTCGAGTTGAAGGCCCGGTTCGACGAAGAGGCCAACCTGCGCTGGGCCCGGGCCATGGAGCGGGCCGGGGTCCACGTCGTCTTCGGCTTCGTCGAATACAAGACCCACGCCAAGCTCAGCGTCGTCGTGCGGCGCGAGGGCGACGCCCTGCGCACCTACTGTCACTTCGGCACCGGCAACTATCACCCGGTGACGGCCAAGATTTACACCGATCTGTCGCTGTTCTCGTGCGATCCGGTCCTGGGCCGGGACGCCAGCCGGGTGTTCAACTACATCACCGGCTACGCCACCCCGGACGAGCTTGAGGCCCTGGTGGTCTCGCCGCTGAACATGAAGTCCACCCTGATCGAGCTGATCGGCAAGGAGATGTCGGCCGCCGCCATGGGCAAGCCGGCCGCCATATGGGTCAAGCTGAACTCGCTGGTCGATCCCGAGATCATCGACGCCCTGTACCGGGCCAGCCAGTGGGGCGTGCGCATCGACCTGGTCGTGCGCGGCATCTGTTGCCTGCGGCCGGGCGTCACGGGCCTGTCCGAGAACATCCGCGTCAAATCCATCGTCGGCCGTTTCCTGGAACACAGCCGCATCGTCTGTTTCGCCAACGGCAAGGACCTGCCGCACGACAAGGCCAAGGTCTTCATCTCCTCGGCCGACTGGATGACGCGCAACCTGGATCGCCGGGTCGAGCTGATGACCCCAATCCGCAACGCCACCGTCCATGATCAGGTGCTGGACCAGATCATGGTCGCCAATCTGAAGGACGACGCACAAAGCTGGGTTCTGGACGCCGAAGGGCGCTATACCCGCGTCCAGGCCGCCGATCCCGAGCGGCCCTTCTCGGCCCATAAATACTTCATGACCAATCCCAGCCTGTCTGGCCGCGGTCGCAAGGTGAAGACCTTGCCCGAGGCCCTGCGTTACGAACGTCCCGGCCGCTGATGCCCGATTCGGCGCTTCCCGGTCGCGACGTCGCGGCCATCGACATCGGCTCCAACTCGGTCCGTCTGGTGCTCTACCGGCTGGAAGGCCGCGCCATCTGGACCGTGTTCAATGAAAAGGTCCTGGCCGGCCTGGGCCGCGACCTGCCGACGACCAACAAGCTGTCCGCCGAAGGCGTGGTCATGGCCATGACCGCGCTGCGCCGCTTCGCCGCCGTGCTGGAAGGGGTCCGTCCCGACGCCACCCTGATCGCCGCCACCGCCGCTGTGCGCGAGGCCGAGGACGGGCCTGAGTTCTGCCAGCGTGTCGCTTCGGAAACCGGTCTGCAGATCCGCGTCCTGTCCGGAGAGGAAGAGGCGAAATACGCCGCCATGGGCGTGCTGGCCGGCGCGCCCGACGCCCACGGCGTCTCGGCCGACATGGGCGGGGCCAGCCTGGAACTGACGCGCCTGAACGGTGATGGGGTCGAACACGGCCTGACCCTGCCGCTCGGCCCCTTCGCCCTGGCCGAGGGCAAGGGTTTCGACGCCGACCGGATCAAGGCCCGCATCGACGAGCGCCTGAAACCCGTCGCGGCCCAGTTCCAGAGCGACCGCCTCTACGCCGTCGGCGGCGCATGGCGCACCCTGGCCCAGGTCCATATGGCGCTGAAATCCTATCCGCTTAAGGTCGTCCACCAGTACGAGATGACGGCGGACGAGGCGCTGGAGACCGCACGCCTGGTCGCGCACCAGTCGGCGGCCGGTCTGGCCAAACTGCCCGGCGTGTCCAAGAAGCGCGCCGAGACCCTGCCCTACGCCGGCCTGGTGCTGGAAGGCCTGATCAAGCATCTGAACCTCAAGGGGATCGAGATGTCGGCCTGGGGCGTGCGCGAGGGGCTGCTGTTCGACACACTGGACGACGAGACCCGCGCCGCCGATCCCTTGCTGGCGGGCTGCACTGCGCTCGGCGGACGACAGGGAATCGATCCGGCCCTGCCCGGCGCCCTGAACGGCTGGATGTCGGACATCATCTCCGCCCTGCCCCAGGCTTTCAGTAAAAGGCGCGACGCAGTTCTGACCGCCGCCGCCTGCCGCCTTTCCGACCTGGGCGCCCGGCTGCACCCCGACCACCGGCTGGAACTGGCGTTCGACCAGGTGCTGCGCGCACCCGTCGCCGGCGTCAGCCATACCGAGCGCGCCTTCCTGGCCTGCGCCATGAACGCCCGCTACGGCGGCGGCCCGGCCACGCCCCAGCCCGAGGTCGTCGGCCGCCTGCTGGACGACAACGCCGTCAAACGCGCCCGGGCCCTTGGCCTGGCCATCCGCCTGGCCTGCGACCTGTCGGGCCGTTCGTCCCAGCTTCTGGCCAATGCGACGGCGACGGTGAACGGCGGCGACCTGAACCTGACGGCGACGGACGGCTACGCCGACCTGCTGCTGGGCGACCAGACGAAGAAGCGCGCCAAGGCCTTGGCCGACGCGATGGGGCTGGGTCTGTCGATCTAGACAGCTGGCCGAACAAGGTTCAGCCTCTCGCCGAACGAGGGGAACACTCATGCCCGTAACCGGAATCGGCGGCTTCTTCTTCCGCGCCCAGGATCCACACGCGCTTTCGGCCTGGTACCTGAAACACCTGGGCGTCGGCGCGCCCGAGGGCCAGTTCCTGTGGGATCAGCAGGCCGGACCCACCGTCTTCTCCCCGTTCAAGGAGACGACCGACTATTTCGCCCAGGACAAACGCTGGATGCTGAACCTGCGCGTCGAAGGTCTGGACGCCCTGCTCACCTCGCTGAAAGCCGCCGGGGTGGAGGTAATCACCAAGGAAGACTGGGACGCCAGCCCCGAGGTCGGACGCTTCGCCCGCATCCACGACCCCGAGGGCAATCCCATCGAACTGTGGGAGCCGCCGGCCGGTTAGTGGGAAACGGTCGTCATCCTCGCCCTTGTGGCGAGGATGACGGGTCTTAAAGGCCTAGCCCTCGATCTCGACGACCTCGACCCGCGCGCCGCTCAGCACCAGGGCGATCTCGCCGCGTTTCAGCTTCAGCGCGTCCTCGCCGAAGATCTGACGCCGCCAGCCCTTCAGCGCATCCACATCGGCGTCGTCGCTGACGGCGATCTTCTCCAGATCGGCGACGGTGGCGATCAGTTTGGACGCCACGCCCGCGTTATCGCTCTTGGCCTTCAGCAGCACCTTCAGCAGTTCCACCACCGACGGCGGCGCCGGCTGACGGTGCGCCGGACGTTCCATCTCGGGCGCATGCGATTCGGGATCGGCCAGGACGCGCTTCAGTTCCTCGGCCAGCTCCAGACCCAGGCGCGATCCACCGAAGCCCTTGGGCACCGAACGCAGACGATTGAACGCCTCAGGGTCGGTCGGGGTCTGTTGCGCGACCTCGTCGATGCCTTCGTCCTTCAGGATACGGCCGCGCGGCTGGTCGCGCTCTTGCGCCGCGCGCTCGCGCCAGACGGCCACGGCCTTGAAGGCGGCCAGATATTTGGCCGAGAATTTCTTGGGCTTCAGTCGCTTCCAGGCGTTCTCGGGATTGGTGTCGTACAGGGCCGGATCGATCAGGCTCTCCATCTCCGACATCACCCAGTCCAGCCGCCCCTCCTTCTTCAGCCGATCGCGCAGCTTCGGATACAGGGCCGCCAGATGGGTCACGTCGCCCAGGGCATAGACCAGCTGGCTGTCCGACAGCGGGCGTCGCGCCCAGTCGGTGAAGCGGCTGCCCTTGTCCAGTTCGACGCGCAGCATCTGCCGCACCAGCGAATCATAGGCGACCTGTTCGCCGAACCCGGCCGCCATGGCCGCGACCTGGGTGTCGAACATCGGCTTGGGCATGGCGCCCAGACGCACGAAGATTTCGACGTCCTGTCGGCAGGCGTGGAAGACCTTGATGATCTTCGGATCGCGCAACAGGTCCAGGAACGGCTCAAGGTCCAGGCCTTCCGCCATCGGATCGATGATCCCGGCGTGATCGGCGGACGCGGCCTGGATCAGGCACAGCCTGGGCCAGTAGGTCGTTTCCCGCATGAACTCGGTATCGACCGTGATGAACGGGGCGGTGGCGAGGCGGGCGCAAAAATCGGCCAGCGCCTCATTGGTGGTGATCGGCGTCATTCCGATGCTATAGCCCCCCGCAACCCACCTGTGGCAAGAGCCGCGCTGCATTTCCGCCCCGATTCCAGGCCTGATCACTATGAGCGACACCCAAAAGCCTCTCGAAAACGGCCTGACCTACGCCGATGCAGGCGTGGACATCGATGCAGGCGAGATGCTGGTCGAACACATCAAGCCCCTGGCCAAGTCCACGGCGCGCCCTGGTTCGGAGCCCTCGCTGGGTGGATTCGGCGCCCTGTTCGACCTGAAGGCCGCCGGGTTTAAGGATCCGCTGATCGTCACCACCACCGACGGCGTGGGCACCAAGCTGAAGATCGCCATCGAGACGGGCCGTCATGACGGCGTCGGCATCGACCTGGTCGCCATGTGCGTCAACGACCTGCTGGCCCAGGGCGCTGAGCCCCTGCTGTTCCTCGACTACTACGCTACCGGCCGCTTGGAGATCGACGCCGCCCGCCGCGTCGTCGCCGGCATCGCCGAGGGCTGCCGCCAGGCCGGCTGCGCTCTGGTCGGCGGCGAGACCGCCGAAATGCCGGGCATGTACACCGACGGCGACTACGATCTGGCCGGCTTCAGCCTGGGCGCGGTCGAGCGCGGCCACGCCCTCCCCTATCTGGATCGCCAATCGCCGGGCGATATCATCATCGGCCTGGGCTCCACCGGCCCGCACTCGAACGGCTATTCGCTGGTCCGCAAAGTGGTCGAGAAGTCCGGCCTGGCCTGGGGCGACGACGCCCCGTTCGCCAAGGACCGCTCGCTGGCCCAGGCCCTGATGGAGCCGACCCGCATCTATGTGAAGCCGGTCCTGCCCCTGATGAAGGCGGGCCTGATCAAGGGCGCGGCCCACATCACCGGCGGCGGCCTGATCGAAAACCCGCCGCGGTGCATCGCCGAGGGGCTGCAAGCCTCGTTCGACTGGAACAGCTGGCCCATGCCCCACGTCTTCCAATGGCTGGCCGAAACCGGCGGCATCAGCGACCACGAGATGCGCCGCACCTTCAACTGCGGCGTCGGCTTCATCCTGATCGTCTCGCCCGAAAACGCCGAGCCGGTGCTGGCCGCACTGCTGAACGCGGGCGAAGTCGCCTTCGTCTGCGGACAGCTGGAAACGGCCTGACCCCAAGCCGTCACCCTCGGGCTTGTCCCGAGGGCCGACTTTTCCGCCGCAGGATCGCGGACGTAGCGACGGCTGCCTGAACCTTCTGCATCCCCCGTAGGCCCTCGGGACAAGCCCGAGAGCCTACGAGTGGATTGTTTTACCGCGCTCCGCCGTTCGCCGTTTCGCCGTAGAAGCGCGACAGGTCGGCGTGCAGCTTCACCAGGGCGCCGTGGCTCAGATACATCATGTGCCCGCCCTCGTAGTAGGTGAACTCCAGGTTCGGCCGCAGGCTGGGCTCCAGCATCATCTGCGCCAGATCGAACTCGGTCGAGAAGAAGGGCGTCGCGGCGTCGTAATAGCCGTTCAGCGACAGCACCTTCAGATACGGATTACGCCGCATCGCCGTGGCCAGATCGACCGCCGTGTTCGGCGTCGTCTGCGGCCCGCCGACGGGAGGCCGATGGTTCCAGTTCCAGTTGAAGCCCGGCAGGCCCCGCGCCGACATCCGGTATTCGACGTCGGTGTCATACTTTAGCTCACTGGCCACATAATCGCGGAAGATCCCAAAATAGGCGCCCGTCACAGCCGAGCTGGAGGGATCGTCCTCCGGCTCGCCGCCCGACGCGTCCTCATCCAGTCCTAGATAGCGGGTGTCTAGCCGCCCGATGGTCTGGCGCCGGTCTCGTAGCAGCTCCTTGCGGAAAGCGCTGAGCTCCACCCGCATATTGGCGTTGTCGATGAAGTTGGGCGACAGGCCGGTCAGTTCGCTCATCTGGCGCACGATATCGGCGCGCTCGGCGTCCGAGATCATATGCCCCTTGGCCAGGGCCGAAGCGTAGGGCCCGAGGGCGAAGTCGCGCGCCCGCTGAACCTGTTCCTCCACCGTCGCCGCCGGATGGGCCAGCTTGCGGTGATACCAGGCCGTCGCCGCATAGGTCGGCAGCAGGGTGACGAAATTCTGCGGATAGCCGGGCTGGCGCACGCCGTAGTTCATGATCGACGATAACAGCACCACCCCGTTCAGCGACATGCCCCGGTCTTCCAACTGGAAGGCCACGGCGCCGGTCCGCAGCGTGCCGTAGGATTCGCCGATGATGTATTTCGGGCTGGACCAGCGGCTGAACTTGGTCGTGTAGCGCATGATGGCGCGGGCGAAGGCGTCGGCGTCCTGGTCCACGCCCCAGAAGGCCGAACCCGCCGTCTCGCCCAGCGGTCGCGAAAAGCCGGCCCCCACCATGTCGATGAAGACCAGATCCGTCTGGTCCAGCAGGGTCATGTCATTGGGACCAAAGGCGAAGGGCGCCGGCCGCACCACCGTCGGGTCGTCGGTCTGCACCCGCATCGGCCCGAACGAGCCCATGTGCAGCCAGACCGTCGGCGAACCCGGCCCGCCGTTATAGAGATAGGTCACCGGCCGCGTCCCCACCGGCTGACCGTCCAGCGTATAGGCGGTGTAGAACAGGCTTGCTGTCGGCATGCCTGCGTCGTCGCGGATCGTCAGGGTGCCCGCCGTCGCGTGATACCGCAGCGTCTTGCCATGGGCGTTGACCGAATGGGCCGTGACGACCTCGGCCTCCTCGACCGGCGCGCGCGCCCAATCCTTCTCGATCGCCTCGGCGTTGGCGTTGCGGAACCGGTCGGTCGCCGAGCGCATCGCCCCGCCGCCACTGGCGCCGCTGTTCGAGCCGCTCTCCTGAGCAAAGGACGCCACGGGTACGCCCAGCATCGCAGCCATGGCCGCGAAGCAGATCAGTCTCTTCATGCGATAATCCCCTGTACGCGCCGGCCCTCAAGACCCCTCGTCGGATGGGCGGCGTTATACGGTAACGCCCGAACACGGCGGACAACAAGAGCGGATCATGTTTGATCCTTGCCAAGCGCCGCCCGTCCCGTCATGGGGGCGGCCATGTCGTCCCCAGCCTCTTCTCACGTCCGCGTCGCCATCCTGATCTCAGGGACCGGCTCCAACATGGCCGCCCTGATCGACGCCGGTCAGACGTCGGACAGCGGCTATGAGGTCGCCCTGGTCCTGTCCAACATTGAGGGCGCGGGCGGACTGGCCATCGCCGCAGCCAAGGGCCTCGCCACCCTCGCCATCCCCCACAAGCCCTTCGGCAAGGACCGCGAGGCGCACGAGCGGGCGGTGGACGCGGCCTTGCGCACCGCCGGCGTCGAGGTGGTGGCCCTGGCCGGCTATATGCGGATCCTGACGCCCTGGCTGGTGCGCGCATGGGACGGTCGGATGCTGAACATCCACCCCAGCCTTCTGCCCCTCTATCCCGGCCTCGACACCCACGCCCGCGCCATCGCCGCCGGCGACGCCGAGGCGGGCTGCACCGTCCACCTGGTCACCGAGGGCGTGGACGAGGGTCCGATCCTGGGCCAGGCTCGCGTGCCGATCGTGGCCGACGACACGCCCGCCAGCCTGGCCGAACGGGTGAAAACAGCGGAACACACGCTGTATCCGCGAGTGCTGGGTGATTTCTGCAAGGGCCTGGTGCGGAACTGAAGCCCTCTACCTAAAGCCCGTCATCCTAGGCCTCGTGCCTAGGATGACGAGTTAGGGGTGTGCGGTCCCCTTCCTCAACAGTCCCTCCGCCCCCAGATTACGAAAACTTCATGCGACACCGCGCCGCACCGGCGCAAAGGTGCCGCCGACCAAAATCGGGACCTTATCCTTCATGCAACGTATTCGCCTGATGGCCGCCTGCTCGGCCTGTATCGTCGTCGCCCTGACCGGCGGCGCCTCGGCCCAGGACCATTCGCACGGGGCCCATGCCGCGCCTGGCTTCGGCGCGTGGGGCTTCGACCTCGCCGGTCGCAACACGGCGGTCAAGCCGGGCGACGACTTCAACGAATACGCCAACGGAACCTATCTCAGCACCACCGAGATCCCCGCCGACAAGGCGCGGTTCGGTCCCTTCGACGTCCTCTATGAGAACGCCCAGTCGCAGCTGAAGTCGATCATCGAGACCAGCGCCGCCAACCCTGTCAACGCCAACGCCCAGAAGGTCGGCGCCCTCTACGCCAGCTTCATGGACGAGGCCCGCGTCGAACAGCTGGGCGCCGCGCCCATGGCCGCCGACCTCGCCGCCGTGAAGGCCGTCGCCGACCACGCCGCCATCGCCCGCCTGATGGGCGCCAGCCATTCGGGCTTCGGCGGATCCCTGTTCGGCGTCGCCGTGTTCGAGGACTTGCAGAACCCGAACATCAACTCGGCCTATCTGGCCCAGGGCGGCCTGGGCCTGCCCGACCGCGACTATTATCTGAAGCCGGACTTCGCCGCCCAGCGCGAGGCCTATCTGGCCTATCTGACCCAGACCCTGACCGCCATCGGCTGGACCAATCCGGCCCAGAGCGCCGCCGACATCCTGGCCTTCGAGACCAAGGTCGCCGAGAAACACTGGACCACGGTCGAGCGTCGCCAGATCGACAAGCTCTACAACCCGACCAAGGTCGCCGACCTGGCGACCCTGGCCCCCGGCTTCGACTGGGCCGCCTTCCTCGACGGCGCCCAGGTCGGGAACCTCGACACCCTGGTCCTGATGGAGAACACGGCCTTCCCGGGCATCGCCCAGGTCTTCGCCGAAACCCCCATCGAGACCCTGAAGGCGTGGGAAGCCACCCAGATCGTCGATCAGGCCAGCCCCTATCTGTCCAAGGCCTTCGTCGACGCCCGCTTCGCGTTCCGCGGCAAGACCCTGCGCGGCCAGCCCGAGAACCGTCCCCGCTGGAACCGGGGCGTGGCCCTGGTCGACGGCCAGCTGGGCGAGGTCCTGGCCCAGGAATATGTCCGCCTGCACTTCCCCGCCTCGTCCAAGGCCCAGATGGAGACTCTGGTCGACAACATCCGCGCGGCAATGACCGAGCGGCTGAAGACCCTAGACTGGATGAGCGAGCCGACCCGCGAACAGGCCCTCTACAAGATGTCGAAGTTCGGGGTGAAGATCGGCTATCCCGACAAGTGGCGGTCCTATGACGGTCTCGAACTGACCGCCGGCGACCTGTACGGCAATGTCGAACGCTCCAGCGCCTTCGAGTGGGCCTATCAGCGCGGCAAGATCGGCAAGCCGGTCGATCCGCTGGAATGGGGCATGACGCCTCAGACGGTGAACGCCTATTACAATCCGCCGCGCAACGAGATCGTCTTCCCGGCCGCCATCCTCCAGGCGCCCTTCTTCGATCCGAACGCGGACCCGGCCGTCAACTACGGCGGCATCGGCGCGGTCATCGGCCACGAGATCACCCACGGCTTCGACGACCAGGGCCGCAAGTCCGACGGCGACGGCGTGCTGCGCGACTGGTGGACGCCGGAAGACGCCGCCCGGTTCGAGGCGCGCGCCAAGGTTCTGGGCGAGATCTACAACTCGCTGGAGCCCCTGCCCGGCGTTCACGTCAACGGCGACCTGACCATGGGCGAGAACATCGCCGACCTGGGCGGCCTGCTGCTGGCGCTCGACGCCTACCACAAGTCGCTGAACGGCCAGCCGGCCCCGGTGATCGACGGCCTGTCGGGCGACCAGCGCGTCTTCCTGGGCTGGGCTCAGGTGTGGCGCGAGAAGTCGCGCGAGGCGGCCCTGAAGGAGCAACTGACCACCGATCCACACTCGCCGGGTCCGGTGCGCGCCGCCACTTCGCCGCGCAACATCGACGCCTGGTACGCCGCCTTCGGCATCTCGCCCGACCAGAAGGAATATATCGCCCCCGAGGCCCGCGCCCGCATCTGGTAAGCGGTCACGCAGCCCGAACGAAAAAGGCCCGGAGCATCGCTCCGGGCCTTTCTTTTCGGCCGTTGGGCTTTTTCAGCTCAGGCTGAAGGTCTTACTTCGGCGTGGTGGCCGCGCCGGCGACAGCGCCGATTGCAGCGCCGGCGACGGTCGAGCCGGTGTTGCCGCCCACGACCTGGCCGGCGACGGCGCCGCCCAGGGCGCCGGTGGCGGCGCGTTGTTCCATGGTCTGTCCGCACGCGGCCAGCAGGGCCACGGCGCCGATGACGGGGGTCAGTTTCAGGATGGTCTTCATGGGTCTGCTCCGGGAGGGGACGATACGGGACTGACCCAACGAAAAGGCCCGCGTCCGGTTCCGGACGCGGGCCTCTGTGTCTTTGCGCTACGCTCGGGGCGCGGCCCCTCGCGACTTTAGCGCCTTAGCCGACGATCTGGTCGTCGGTGAAGAACTGGGCGATCTCGATCTTGGCGTTGTCCTGGCTGTCCGAGCCGTGGACCGAGTTTTCGCCGATCGACAGAGCGAACAGCTTGCGGATCGTGCCGTCAGCGGCCTGTTCCGGGTTGGTGGCGCCCATGATTTCACGATAGGCGGCGACGGCGTTCTCGCCTTCCAGCACCTGCACGACGACCGGCTCGGCGGTCATTTGCTCGACCAACTCGCCGTAGAACGGACGCTCGGCGTGGACTTCGTAGAACTTCTTGGCCTGGTCGGTCGACAGCTTGACGCGACGCTGGGCCACGATGCGCAGGCCGGCGCCTTCGATCACGGCGTTGATCGCGCCGGTCAGGTTACGGCGGGTCGCGTCGGGCTTGATGATCGAGAAGGTGCGTTCGGTCATGGGGAGTTGACTTCTTGTTAGGGAGATTAGGGGTCGCGGGCTTATAGCGACGCCCCGCCCCCGCGCCAAGCCCGTCTTGTCAGCAGGCGATGGCCCGCACGTGACCGGCGGCGGCATAGTCCAGAATAGCACGGTCCCGGGTGATCAACGTCAAGTCATGAGCCCGCGCCGTGGCGATCAACATCCGATCGGCAGGATCTCGATGGAGAGGCGACGGAAGATGCGCCACATCCAAGAGGATGTCCGGCGCCAGGTCTTTAATGCGCGCATGAGCCGTGTTGACGGCTTCCCAGAACCAGGTGCGAACATCGCGTCGTAATATTCGGATCAACTCTGGCTTGCTGGCCAGATAGCCCATTTCCCAAGCCGACGCAGCCGAGACAAACAGTTCGCCCTGCACAGCCGCCGCACTGATCGCTTCGACAGACGCCGGCCGGAGTGCGACGCCCTCGACGATCCAAATCAGGACGTGGGTGTCCAGCAGCACCCCGTCACTCACGCCTCGTGACTTTCGAGACCGAGATCAATCTCATCCAACCCCATGTCGGCTTCAACCGTTGTGCCGAAAACCTGTTCGTAAATCGGCTTGTCCAGGTCGATGCTAGGATCGATGACAATCGATCCCTTCATCGCGCCGAACATGCTCATGGGGTTCCAAGTCGCTTCCCCATCCTTGTTCGGGGAGGCGACCACCGCCACTTCCTTGCCGCGCTTGGTGATACGAACCCTACGGATCTCGCCCGAGTTCACGCGATCCAGCAGGTCCAGGCACTTGGCCTTGAACTCCGTGGCCGTTATGACGACCTCGCCGCTTACAAGATCATACGTCATGACTGGTCATATAGAGATGACCGGTCAGAAAGTCCATTGCGCCTCCCATGCTCCAGATCACCGACCTGACCTTCAACGCCTGGGGCCGCAAATTCCTCGTGGACGCCTCCGTCAGCCTGCCGCCGGGCGCCAAGGTCGGGCTGGTAGGCCGTAATGGCATCGGCAAGTCCACCCTGTTCAAGCTGATCCTGGGCGAGCTGAACGCCAACGGCGACGAGATCAGCCTGCCCAAGACCGCCCGCATCGGCTCGGTCGATCAGGAACACCCGGCCACCCCGGTCAGCGTCATCGACACCATTCTGGAAGCCGACGTCGAACGCCACACCCTGCTGGGCCGGCTCGAAACCGCCGAGCCTGAGGAAATGGGCGAGATCTGGTCGCGCCTGATCGAGATCGACGCCGACGCCGCCCCCGCACGCGCCGCCGAAATCCTGGTCGGCCTGGGCTTCGACCAGGAGAACCAGGCCCGCCCCATGTCCGAGTTCTCGGGCGGCTGGCGGATGCGCGTCGCCCTGGCCGCCGCCCTGTTCGCCGAGCCGGACATGCTGCTGCTCGACGAACCGACCAACTACCTCGACCTGGAAGGCGCCCTGTGGCTGGAGGCGCGGCTGAAGAAATACCCGCACACCGCCCTGATCATCTCCCACGACCGCGAGATGCTGAACGAGGTCTGCACCCATATCCTGCACCTCGCGAACCACACCCTGACCCTCTACACCGGCAACTACGACGCCTTCGAAAAGGCCCGCGCCGAGAAGGCCCGACTGCAACTGTCGGCCAAGGCCAAACAGGACGCCGAACGCGCCCACCTCCAGGCGTTCGTGGATCGATTCAAGGCCAAGGCCTCCAAGGCCGCCCAGGCCCAGTCACGGATGAAACGGCTGGAGAAGATGCAGCCCGTGGCCACCACCATCGAAGAGCGCGTCGCTCCCTTCACCCTGCCCTCGCCGCCCCGCCCGCTGGCCCCGCCGCTGATCCGGCTGGAGCGAGCCAATGTCGGCTATGAGACCGGCAAGCCGATCCTGCGGAACCTGAACCTGCGGATGGATCTGGACGACCGTATCGGTCTGCTGGGCGTCAACGGCGCCGGCAAGTCCACCTTCGCCAAGATGATCGCCGGCGCCCTGGACGTGTCCGAGGGCGAACTGCACCGCGACCGCAAGATGCGCGTGGGCTGGTTCCACCAGCACCAGATCGAGGCGATGGACCCCACCGACACGCCGCTGGAGATCATCCGTCGCGCCATGCCGGACGCCCCCGAAAGCGCCCGCCGCTCGAAACTGGCCCAGTTCGGCCTGGGCTATGAGAAGCAGGAGACCACGGTCGATAGCCTGTCGGGCGGCGAACGCGCCCGCCTGCTGCTGAACATGGTGGCGATGGACGCGCCCCACGTCCTGATCCTCGACGAACCGACCAACCACCTGGACATCGACAGCCGCCGGGCCCTGCTCGACGCGCTGAACGACTATTCCGGCGCCGTCATCCTGATCACCCACGACCGCTCGCTGATGGAGATGGTGGCCGACCGGCTGTGGCTGGCCGCCGATGGGACGGTGAAGCCGTTCGACGGCGACATGGACGACTACGCCAAGTTCGTTCTGGACCGCGCCAAACAGGCCATCGCCAAGCCCAGCCAGATCAAGAAGGAAGAGGCCGCCGCCGCACCGGTCGCCCAGAACAGCAAGGGCAAGAAGAACGACCGCAAATCAGGACCTTCGCCCTCGACCCTGCGTCACGCGGTCAAGAAGGCCGAGGAGACCATGGCCCGCCTGACCGCCGAGATCGCCCGCATCGACGACGACATGGCGACCGCCTCGATCAACAATCCCAAGGCCCTGGAAGGCCTGACCCGCGCCCGCGCCAAGACGCAAGCCGACCTGGACGCCGCCGAGGTCGCCTGGGTCGCAGCGGAAGAGGCGCTCGCCGAGGTGGCTTGATGAAGCCAATCAAATTCAGTCGGGAGGAAACCGCCGCGATAGCGGCGAAGCTGCGACCCTATTTCCGGGACGAACTGGACATCGAACTGCGCGACCTTCAGGCCCAAATGCTGATCGACTTTCTCAGTTCCGAGATCGGCCCCTTCTTCTACAACCGCGCCCTCTACGACGCTCAGGCGGTGCTGAAGAAAAAGGCCGACGACATCTCGGAAGCTATCGCCGGGCTGGAGCGCAGCGAGTGACCCCGTCTCCATCTCGATTTAGGTTGGGAAAGATTCGCCCCTATTCCTAAAACGAGAATCCATCGACGCTCCGTGCAACCTGAGGGAGCCGCCCTATGATCCGCACCGCCGTTACCGCCTTAGCCCTGCTGACCGCTGCGCCGGCCTTCGCCCAAGACGCTGACCCGCAGCATTATCGTCTAGACGTCTCGGTCCTTCGCAAGGGCGTCGAGGTAATCTCGACGCACACGCAGATCCTCGAGGGCGCTCCGGCCAGCGTCTCAGCAACTCTTGGCGACATCACCTACGAGTTCGAAGCCAATCTGTTCACCGCCCAGGGCGACGGCAGCGCCGCCCAGATGATGGTGGAGGCCAATCTGGCCCGTAACGAGAAGCAAATTGCCGCTCCCCGTCTGACCTTCATGCGCGGTGAAATGGCCGAGATCTCCATCGACGACGAGGGCGGCGACGCGCTGAAAATGTCCATCATGCCGGTCTCGACTGGCGACTGAAGACGTCGTCGCCGCTTCCGCACACCGCAGAGCCTGCCCGCGACCGCGCCAAAAGCTAGACCGACCGCCGACCCCAAGACCGTCATCCTTGCCCTTGTGGCGAGGATCCAGACTCCCGGTGCGTCCGCAGAGTGCGCCACGGCCAAAACCGGGCGTATGGATCCTAGGGACAATCCCTGAGACGAAGGAGATCAGCGCACGCCCCACCGATTGCTCTTGCAAATCGTTCGCACATAAATAATGTCCCCGCCCGAAAGCGGAGGACGCCCCCATGACTCGACCCACTATCCACGCCGGCCTGCTGGCCTCCATCCTGGCCGTCTGGAGCGCGGGCGCGGCCCAGGCCCACTCCCCCTATCTGCGGCCGAACCTGTTCGACGCCGGTCGGCGCGACCATGTCACGGTCGAGGCCGCCTTCACCGAGGATGTCTTCAACGCCGAGGTGGTCATGCGCTCCGACAGCTTCCACGTGGTCGGCCCCAATGGCGACACGCCGATCAGCGCCGTCACCTATCTGCGCGACCTGGCGGTGTTCGAGGTGCCGACGCCGGTAGACGGCCTCTACCGCCTGTCGTCCGGCCCCCGCGCCGGCCGCGCGGCCAAGATGTACAACACCTCCTCCGGCTGGAAGATGGTCGGCGAGGAAGACACGCCGCCCCCGCCCGGCGCCGAACTGGTCGATGTCCAGAGCATCACTGTCGCCGAGGTCTATGTGGTGCGCGGCGCCCCCGACGACGCGGCGCTGAAGCCCACCGGCCAGGGCCTTGAACTCCAGCCCCTGATCCAGCCGAACGAGATCGTCGCCGGCGAGGACGCGAGCTTCCGCCTGCTGTTCGACGGCCAGCCCCTGGCCAACGCCCCCGTCACCGTCTTCCGCGAAGCCGGCCAGTACGACGGCAAGAAGATCGAGGCCGAAACCGCCACCGACGCCTCGGGGATCCTGACCCTGCGCGTCTCGACCCCCGGCGCCTATATGACCCAGGTCCGCTATCGCACCGCCGCCCCGGCCGGCGCCCCCACCCCCTACCGCAGCTACACCCACACCCTGACCTTCATCGCCGACGCGGGGTGATCGCGCCCCTCGCCTGATCGATGTTGGTCAGAGACTCCTGAATGAAACCTGGGGTCTATGGCGCACGGCGGTCGTCGTGCTAGGCATCGGACGACCAGGGGGATTTGGGCATGAGACGGTTGTTGATGGCGGCTGCGGCCGCGTGGGTGATTTCGGCTGCGGCGCCGACCTGGGCGCAGGAAGTCGAGCGGGCGCCGGCGCCGGTCTGGGTCGTCGCCTCGTCGCCCGCGCCCCGGCCTGCGGTCACTGACGACGCTCCCATTCGGGTTCTTTCCGTCGACGATCAGGTCCACTTCGACGCCGACGGCGTGCATATCTACTACGGCCGTCGCTCCCTGGTGCAGACCGCCCAGGGCCTCTCGAACCTCAACAATGTGACCGCGACCTGGGACCCGTCGTCCGAAACGGTTCAGGTTCACGCCGTGCGCATCCTGCGCGGCGATCAAGTCATCGACGTGCTTCAGGATCAAAGCTTCCAGATCATCCAGCGCGAGAACAATCTGGAATCCTCGATGCTGGACGGCCGCCTGACCGCCACCCTCCAGCCGCGCGACCTGCGGGTCGGCGACATTCTGGAGACCGCCTTCACCATTCACGACACGGGCGGCGTGCTCGCCCCACACCAGGAAGACCTCGTCAACGCCAACTCTGGCCTGAAGATCGATCACTATCGCCTGCGCGCCAGCTGGCCCGTCGGCAGCCCGCTCAGGGTCGAGGCCGCCGAACCTTGGGCCGATATCCACCCGCGGCGGATCGGCGGAAGCCAGGTCTTCGAAATCGACGCGCGCGACCTTGCGCCGGTCAGGCTGCCGGACGACCTGCCCGGCCGCTTCAGGCTGCCGCGCATCGTTCAGTTCACGGACTTCGCCGACTGGAGCGCCCCTTCCGCCCTTATGGCGCCCCTGTATGAACGCGCCTCGACTCTGGAGGCGGGCTCGCCCCTCACGGCGCTGATCGAGGAAATCCGCGCCGCCCAGGCCACGCCTGAAGCGCGCGCCGCAGCCGCCCTTCGTCTGGTCCAGGACGAGGTGCGCTACCTGGCCCTATCCATGGGCGAAGGCGGCTATGTGCCCACCGCAGCCGACGAGGTCTGGCGCAGCCGCTACGGCGACTGCAAGGGCAAGACCGTGCTCCTGCTCGCCCTGCTGCACGGCCTGGGCATCGAGGCTGAAGCGGTCCTCGTCAGCACCGAAGACGGCGACGGCCTGCCTGAGCGGCTGCCCGCCATGGTCTGGTTCGACCACGTTCTCGTCCGGGCCGTCATCGACGGGAAACCTTACTGGATGGACGGCGCCTCCAGCGGCGACCGGACGCTTGAGGACCTGACCCCGCCCGATTATCGCTGGGCCCTGCCGATCAAGGCGCAAGGGGCCGCCTTCGAGCCCATCGTCCAGCCGCTGCTTAAGACGCCGGGTTTCGAGACCACGACAACCCTGGACGCCACCGCCGGGCTGGACGCCCAAGCGCCCTTCACCATGGACCTGGCCTATTATGGCGGCGCCGCCCTGCAGATGCGCCGCCAGATGAGCGCCGTCACGCGCGAGCAACTGCAAACCGCCATGACCGCCTCCGTCGAAGACAAGAACGACGCCGTGAAGGTCGAAACCGTCGACACCCGCTACGACGACGACTCCAACGTCTTCCACATCTTGATCGGCGGTAAGATCCGGATGACCTGGGTCAACGGCGTCGGCGGCGGACGCGTCATGGGCCTGCCCGAGGTCTCCGTCTTCATCTCCCATGAGGACGAACGCACGGGCCTGCTGGCCCAATACAAGGACCAGCCCTACGCCGTTTCCCACCCCTATATGAACCGCACCACCGTGCGCGTCCTCCTGCCCAACGGCGGCGAGGGCTTCAGGCTGGAAGGCGGCGACCAGACGGTGGAAGGCGGCGGCTACCGGGTGTCTCGTCAGGCCAGCCTGAATGACGGCGTCGTCGAGGCTGTGCGGACCATCACCAGCCTGACACCAGAGATCACGGCCGAAGACATGGCCCAGGCCCGCACCCGCGCCAAGGCTATGGTCGACACGGTGCTGCGCCTGCGCGCGCCCGCCGGCTATCAGGCCACAGCCGCTGACCGCGCCCGTCTGGCCCCGGGCGACGACGATGTCGCCGAGCTGATCGAACGGGCAGAAAACCTCAGCAAGAGCGGCGACGCGGAAGGCGCCTTGGCCCTGCTGGACACGGCCGTGACCGCCGAACCCGACAACGCAGAGGCGCGCCGCAAACGAGCGGAGGTGCGCCTGTACGAGAGAGACTACGCCGGCGCCCGGGCCGACTATGACCATGCCGTCGATCTGGACCCGGCCGATGTCGACGCCGCCGTGGGTCAGGGCCGGGTCGCCCTGGTCGAGGGGCGATACCCCGACGCCGTCGTCAGCTTCACCGTGGCCCTGCGCCTGGATCCGACTCAGACCAGCGCCCTGTCCGGTCGTGGAGAGGCCTACTACCAACTGGGCCGGTTCGACCGGTCGCTTGGCGACTACCGCTCCCTGAAAACCGCAAGCCCGGATGACGACAGCGGCCTGTGGGGCGAGGCGCGGGCCCTGGGTCGCCTGGGTCGCGCCGAAGAGGCCCGCACCCAGATCGCCGCCAAGCTGGAAGACACGCCCGAAAGCTATGCGGCCCTGGATCGGTTGATCACCCTAGGCAAGGCCGACGGACGCCTGCGTGAGGCCCTGCTCGCGCTCGACGCCGGCCTGGCGGCCTCCCCCGACAACTTCGGCCTTCTGTCCCTGCGCGGTGAAGCGCGCGCCGCCCTGGGCGACGCCGCCGGCGCCCGGTCGGACTTCGACGCCATGCGCCGGCTGGCCGGCGGCGATCCCGGGCTGATGAACGACGTCTGCTGGGGCCAGGCCATCAGCGGCTTCGACCTGGACCAGGCCCTGGCCGACTGCGACATCGCCGCCGATGCGGGCGTCGCCGCCTTCGTGGACAGCCGCGCCATGGTCCTGCTCCACCTGGGCCGGTTCGACGAGGCCAAGACCGCCTACGACCAAGTCCTCGTCACCCTCCCCAACCTCCCCGCCTCCCTCTACGGCCGCGGCCTGGCCCGCCTGGCCCTGGGCGACACGGGCGGGCAGGACGACCTGGACCGGGCCAAAGCGCTGGACATCGACGTGGGCGAAAAGTTCGAGGTCTTCGAAGCGCGGCGGCCCCGGTCGTAGGGCGGCGCGTGGCGTGGCGGGTCTTCGGTTGAGCGAAGGCGCTCTGCGCCTGAATGCCTGATCCTATTCGAGCCGGCTCCGCTCGTTCTTACACGGCCTCGACCCAAAACGGACGTTGCGGCCTGCAATGGATACAGGCAATCTAAAGCTCGTGCCGGACGAACTCGCCAGGGCGGTAACCAAAGTCTTGAGTCCAGTGCTTAAGCCGCTGGGCTTTCGGCGTGCCCGCAAGCGCGACCTTGTCCGGATCGAGAACGGCTTGGCCCAGAGCCTCTATTTTCAGGTATCGGGTTGGGGCGGCCGCGAGTTCTGCGTCACGGCCAGCGTGAACTTGATCGCCGCCAACGAATATCGGGTTTTGCAGCCGGGTTTCTGCCTCAAACGTGACGTGGACGGAGGCGATCTCTGGCTACCATCGCTGACAGTGGAGGAAGCCCAAAGATCGGCCCACGTGATCCTCGCTTCCATAGAGGCGCAGGCTCTTCCCTACTTCGACCGGGCCCGAACACTCGATGGATTCTCGGCCCTGCTTGGAGAGGAGCAGTGGGCTTCGGCGCATCACCTAAGTTTTGAACGAGGAGTGTTGGCCGCGATCCAAGGTCATATCGCTTCGGCGCGCCTCCACTTGGCCCAGGCAATCGCGCTCTACGATGAAGTCGGGCAGGAATGGTGTTCCAGCTACATCGAACGTGCAAATCAATTGCTCAATGCCCTCGGCGAAGGCGACGGTGCCCAGCTACTTGCCACTTGGCACCTGAGTCACCTCAAGGCGCACGGGGGGACCTAAACGTCTTCTCCTGCCAAGGTCCGCTTTCCATCTGTGGACGCCCCCTTCAGCGCAAGAGTGAATCCGAGAGTTTCTGACACGTAGTCGGATGCTGCCATCTGTCCGGCCTGTACTGCGGCGGCGTACCGTCGCTGGCCTATATGGGAGTTCGCGGATCCGGTCCAAATCACCCAAAGCGTGCTCGAGGCACGGTGGAAAGCCCTGGTTTTCCTGATCCCGTCTCGCCGACTGTCGCGCCATATGCTCCTTCGCTCATCCTACGCTTCGACGTCTCGCGTTCGTGCTGGCTAGGCCTGCACGCCCGGAGCTCGGTAGACATCGCCCTTGGCCATGAGCGCCCAGACGATGCGGGCGTTCTTGTTGGCCAATGCGACGATGACCAGCATCTTCGGCTTTCGCGCCAGCATCTGGTCGAGCCATGACCCTGCCGGCGCGCCTCGGATGGCGGCCTGTTTTATGACGGCGCTGGCCCCGATGGTCAGAAGCCGTCGAAGTGTTCGCTCGCCCATTTTGGTGATCGCACCGAGCTTTTGCTGGCCACCGGTGGATCGCTGTCGCGGCGTGAGGCCCAGCCAGGCGGCGAAGTGGCGCCCGCTCTTGAAGGCTTCATGGGAGGGAGCGAGGGCGACCAGAGCCGTCGCCGTGATCGGACCGATCCCCGGGATGGTCATCAATCGACGTGCGACCGGATCATGCCTGGCGCGCGAGGCGATCTCCGCGTCGAGCACAGCGATCTGCTGGTCGAGCGTTCGCAGGGTCGAGACCAGAACCAGCAAAATGGTGCGCGCGGCGGGCGGAAGCGCTTCGGCCGGATCCTCGACGCGTGCGATCAGGCGCTCGACGTGCGGCACGCCTTTGGGAACGATCCAGCCGTACTCCGCCAGATGGCCACGCAGGGCGTTGATCGTCTGGGTGCGCTGACGCACCAGCAGGTCCCGAGCACGAAACACGACGCTGCTGGCCTGCTGCTCTTCCGGCTTGAGCGGCACGAACCTCATGCTGGGCCGTTGCGCCGCCTCACAGATCGCCTCGGCGTCGGCCATGTCGTTCTTCTGCCGCTTCACGAACGGCTTTACGTAGACCGGCGGGATCAGCCGGACTGTATGACCCTGGCGGGTCAGCTCTCGACCCCAGTGATGGGCGCCCGCGCAGGCCTCCATCGCCACGACACAGGGGCGAAGGCCTGCAAAGAACGCCAGCAAACGTCCTCGCCCCAACTTCTTGCGAAACACCACCTCGCCCCCAGCATCCGCGCCATGCGCTTGAAAGATGCTCTTGGCGAGATCCAGACCAACAGTGCTAACCTGTCCCATGGACGCCTCCTTCGAGTGTTGTTCAACACCCTCACTCTGGCACATCGATGCCGTCGGGGGGCGTCCACCCCATCACCCCTCTCTGAAGTCCGAAAGGTTTGCCACCGGGCACTGTGGTCCAAAGTCTGCATTCCGGACAGGCTTCAATTTCTGTTCCCGACCCGTTGCGGACATTCGACGGACTATGCGGCGAAGACCTCGATTCCGATCAGACATCCGTCCGCGTCGAAGTCTAGGATTAGATCTACGCCCTTATACTCAGGCATGATCTGATCAAGAGGCACGGATTGCGCGACGCATCCAGCAGTGCCTCTTCCGGGATGGCCCGGCAAAGTGATGTAGGTCATGTTGGCTAGAACGTCCCGCGTAAGCTGAACTTTGGGCATCGTCGCCATCCTCGTTGGGGCGTAAGCTTACGAGCCCAAAGGTCCACTTTCCATCTGTGGACGCCCCCTTCAGCGCAAGAGTGAATCCGAGAGTTTCTGACACGTAGTCGGATGCTGCCATCTGTCCGGCCTGTACTGCGGCGGCGTACCGTCGCTGGCCTATATGGGAGTTCGCGGATCCGGTCCAAATCACCCAAAGCGTGCTCGAGGCACGGTGGAAAGCCCTGGTTTTCCTGATCCCGTCTCGCCGACTGTCGCGCCATATGCTCCTTCGCTCATCCTACGCTTCGACGTCTCGCGTTCGTGCTGGCTAGGCCTGCACGCCCGGAGCTCGGTAGACATCGCCCTTGGCCATGAGCGCCCAGACGATGCGGGCGTTCTTGTTGGCCAATGCGACGATGACCAGCATCTTCGGCTTTCGCGCCAGCATCTGGTCGAGCCATGACCCTGCCGGCGCGCCTCGGATGGCGGCCTGTTTTATGACGGCGCTGGCCCCGATGGTCAGAAGCCGTCGAAGTGTTCGCTCGCCCATTTTGGTGATCGCACCGAGCTTTTGCTGGCCACCGGTGGATCGCTGTCGCGGCGTGAGGCCCAGCCAGGCGGCGAAGTGGCGCCCGCTCTTGAAGGCTTCATGGGAGGGAGCGAGGGCGACCAGAGCCGTCGCCGTGATCGGACCGATCCCCGGGATGGTCATCAATCGACGTGCGACCGGATCATGCCTGGCGCGCGAGGCGATCTCCGCGTCGAGCACAGCGATCTGCTGGTCGAGCGTTCGCAGGGTCGAGACCAGAACCAGCAAAATGGTGCGCGCGGCGGGCGGAAGCGCTTCGGCCGGATCCTCGACGCGTGCGATCAGGCGCTCGACGTGCGGCACGCCTTTGGGAACGATCCAGCCGTACTCCGCCAGATGGCCACGCAGGGCGTTGATCGTCTGGGTGCGCTGACGCACCAGCAGGTCCCGAGCACGAAACACGACGCTGCTGGCCTGCTGCTCTTCCGGCTTGAGCGGCACGAACCTCATGCTGGGCCGTTGCGCCGCCTCACAGATCGCCTCGGCGTCGGCCATGTCGTTCTTCTGCCGCTTCACGAACGGCTTTACGTAGACCGGCGGGATCAGCCGGACTGTATGACCCTGGCGGGTCAGCTCTCGACCCCAGTGATGGGCGCCCGCGCAGGCCTCCATCGCCACGACACAGGGGCGAAGGCCTGCAAAGAACGCCAGCAAACGTCCTCGCCCCAACTTCTTGCGAAACACCACCTCGCCCCCAGCATCCGCGCCATGCGCTTGAAAGATGCTCTTGGCGAGATCCAGACCAACAGTGCTAACCTGTCCCATGGACGCCTCCTTCGAGTGTTGTTCAACACCCTCACTCTGGCACATCGATGCCGTCGGGGGGCGTCCACCCCATCACCCGAAGCTGAACCTTCCGGCGTCCGCTGATGGACCAAACCCGTCAACGTCCGGTTCCGGCCTCAATGCCTATTTCGCAAACCGACCCATTGCAGACGTTTGCCTTGACGATCAACCTGCCACGCATGGCACCGCTTACGGCTTATTCCTTCCGAGATCGGGCTTTCAGTCCAGAAGGCGACACGCACGTGTGCATCGTTGAGCGTGAAGCTTTGAAAGCGTTCATGTCGCCAAAGGAAATCTCCGCCGCGTTCAGTGGGCATGTGGTCTATCGCCGTGGCCTATTTATTCGCTACGTCGGTGTTTGGGGGCGAAGAAACAGCAAGCGGCTTCGACGCTTCCTGTCAGAGCGGGGCGCGACCGTCGCCATCGTGCGATGCAAGCCCACTGGCGCGCGCATTGCGATCTTCGAGAAGCGCGCAACCCGTGAACGGATTAGGGACATCACGATGGTGGAGGCGTAGGCGGCGACGTCCGCTCCCCACCCTCAGCTGACGTCCGCATCGTCCTCATGGAGCGCAGCGAGAAAGAACTCGAATCCCCCAATTTCTCGGTCGAGGCCCCGATTTTTCAATGGCTTGATAAGCCCAAACGGCAATCGACCTACCACGCCTCAAAACCGTGCCATCATCGCAGTGCGGTCTTTGAAAATCTAATCCCTTCGCCGCGGCGGCCTTGCGACCGCCGCCATCCCTCACGCCGGGCAGCGCGTTTCGGTCTGGCTGGAGTCCAGCTTGATCTCCGACACCGACACCGTCAGCGTCCCGCTGGTCGCCATGTGGAACGGAATCTCGACCTTCGACAGATCCCCGCCGTCGGTGCGGAAACAGGTCAGGGGGATGCGGGCCTCGCGCCATTGGCCGACCGGGGCCGAGCGCAGCAGGCCGGTCAGGTCGATGGCTCCGCCGCCCAGCTTGAAGGCCACCGGCGCGCTCGGCGCGACGTCCACGCGGTAGCGGAAGCCCAGGGCCACCGCGCCATTGGCCTGACGCGTCAGATCGACCGGGGTGCCCCAGATCTCGACGCTGGCGACGCTGGCGCCGGCGAAGGCGAACTGCTGGCCGCTTTCCTGGGCCAGGTCATCGACCGGGCGCGAGGCCACGCCGCTACGCGGGCTGGACGCCGTCTTGGCCGTGCCGGGTCGGGTCTGCCCGCCCGCGTCGTTCAGCAGCAGGCTCCAGGGTGAGACGAACCGGCCATCGACGAAGTAGCGGTCCAGATTGGTCGCCTGGGCCGAGACCCCGCTCTCCTCCGACAGCATTCCCACCGTCGCCGGCGCCGCGTAGCTGAGGCCATAGCCATAGGCGAACTGCGGATCATAGCCGGGCTGGCCGTGGTTCAACGGCGCCCCCGTCGCATCCTTGGGCCAACTGAACGACAGCTTGCCGGTGAAGTCCTGGCGCGGCTTGCCGTCGGCCCCGCCCACCAGCAGGTCGGCGACCCCGCCGCCCTCGGTCCCCGGCAGCCAGGCCGCCACAAAGGCGTCCGACGCATTGATCTCAGGGTTGGTCCACATCGGCCGTCCCGACAGGAAGACCGACACGGTCGGCACCCCCGCCGCCTTCAGCCGCTGAAGCGTCTCCAGCGGCGCGCTGGGCACATAGTCCAGATTGTCCACATCGCCCTGGAACTCGGCATAGGGGGTCTCGCCGAAGACGACGATGGCGACGTCCGGCTTGTCGGTGAAGCTCCCGTCCGCGCTCAGGGTCGCGGTTCCGCCCCCGGCCTTGACCGCCTCTTCGATCCCGCCCCAGATCGACTGGCCCTGCGGGAAGTCGGCGTTGGAATTGCCCGTCCCCTGCCAGCTCAGGGTCCAGCCGCCCGAGGCCTGGCCAATGTCGTCAGCCGCCGTCCCCGCCACCAGCACCCTTGCATTGGCCCGCACCGGCAGGACGCCGTCGTTCTTCAGCAGCACCAGAGACTTACGCACCGCCTCGCGCGCCAGGGCGCGGTGCGCCGGCGAGGCCAGTTCCTCGAACCGGCCCTCCATCGGCCGCGTCGGCTCGAACAGGCCGGTCTTGACCTTGGCGACCAGGATGCGGCGCACCGCCTCGTCCACCCGCGTCATCGGGATCTCGCCCGACTTGGCCTGGGCCAAAGTCGAGGCGTACAGCGGCTTCCAGCTGTCGGGCGCCATCAGCATGTCGATGCCCGCGTTCACCGCCAGGGCGCAGCTCTCATTGGTGCAGCCCGGCAGTTGCCCATGGGCGTTCCAGTCGGACACCACAAAGCCCTTGAACCCCAGCGGCCCGCGCAGCACGTCGGTCAGCAGGGTTGGGTTGCCGGAATGTTTGAACCCGTTCCAACCCGAGAAGCTGGCCATGATCGACAGCACGCCGGCGTCGATGGCCTGGACATAGCCGCCCAGATGGACGTCGATCAGCTCCTGCTCCGTCCCCCGGAAATCGCCCTGGTCCTCGCCCTCGAAGGTGCCGCCATCGGCCAGGAAGTGTTTGGCCGATCCGGCGATATGGCCGGGCGACAGCGGCCGCCCCGGCTGCAGCTCGCCCTGAAGCCCCAGGGTCATCGGCCCGGCATAGGACCGCTGAACCTCCGGGTCCTCGGCATAGCCCTCATAGGACCGGCCCCAGCGGTCGTCGCGCGGCACGGCCAGGGTCGGGCCGAAGGTCCACTCCGCCCCTGTCACCGCCACCTCCAGCGCCGTCGCCGCCCCGATGCGCCGGATCAGGTCCGGATCACGCGCGGCGCCCAGGCCGATGTTGTGCGGAAAGATGGTCGCGCCGGGGACGTTGTTGTGCCCGTGCACCGCGTCGATGCCGTAGATCAGCGGGATGGTCGTGCCGCCGCGCGCTTCGTTGGCGGCGCGGAAGGCGCGGGCCAGGTCCAGCCATTTCTGCGCCGACGCCTTGTCGTCGCCCCACGGACCCGAGCTGCCGCCCGCCAGGATCGAGCCCAGTGGATAGGTCTTCAGGTCATCCGGCGTAATCGAGGCGATGTCGGCCTGGATCAGCTGACCGACCTTCTCCTCCAGCGTCATCCTGGCCATCAGTTCGGTGACGAAGGCCTCGGTCCGCGCGTCGCTGATCGCCGCCGGGGTCGCGGCATGGGGCCACAGCGCCGGATTGGCCCGCGAGGCCTCGGGAACCGCCACCGTCTGAGCAAAGGCCGGGGCGCCGCCGCCTACGGCCAGGGCCAGCACCATCAGGGACACAGTCGCGCGCATCGGATTTTCCTCGCAGGATGAACCAGGAGGCGTGCGTCTGACGGATCGGAAGACAGGCGGACAGGCGCGGCGGAACGACGACGTTCCGACCCTTCACACTGTGCGTCTGCTCCCGAGCGATCGATCCGCCGCCCTTCGGCGCGGATTAGGGACGGGACGCCGCGACCCGTCAAGCCATTTTTGAGAACGTTCTCAGGATGGCCCCACGCACGATGTCGCAGGGCGATCCCGAACCGCATTTCACGGCCTGGGCGTCGCCAGCAGACGCCCATCGCCATAAACGCCGCCCAACCGCCCCGTCCGCGCCCAATCCAGCACAGCCTGGTAGTAGCCGGGCGCATAGCCGATCGCGGTGCGCTTGCCGTCCGCCGCTGTCTCGAACCGGACGATGCCGTGGTCGGTGGCCGGATATTCCAACAGGGTGACCGGCCGCCCCTGGGCCGCCAGGTCGATCAGCCTCTGGCGCGTGGCTTCGGGCGGCGCGCCGGTGTCGTCCTCCGCCTGGATCCACAGCATGGGCGCGTCAAGGCGGCTCAGCACCGGCAGCGGGTCGTAGTCCCACGAGGTTCCGACATCGAGCACCGGGGCCATGGCGACGATCTGTTCGTTCGGCGTGTTCAGCAACAGGCCGGTGAACTCGCCCCTGATGTCGCCGAACCAGGGCTGGGCGCGATACCTGGCCCGCACGGCCTCCAGACCGTCAAAGCCGACCGCCCCGCGCGAGGCGATGAAGGCCCCGGTCACATCGGTGATCTCGCGCGCCTGGTCCAGCACATCGGTGTTCCAGCCCTTGGCCTTCAGGTCCAGCATCACCTGGTCGCTGTCCTCCGCCAACGCGCCATAGGCCAGGCCGAAGCCCACGGTGACGAAGTCCACTGGCGTCAGGCTGGCGGCCAGCGGCGCGACCCAGCCGCCCTGGCTGGCGCCGTGCAGGCCGACCCGGCCCGCCCGCGTCCCCGCCAGCCGACGGGCCTCGACCACGGCGGCGGCGGCGTCCTCGGCCAGCACATGGAAGTCCTGGGTGTAACGCCCCTCCGACCCGCCCGACCCCCGCTTGGCGTAGACGAAAACGCCCACGCCCTCGGCTGGGGCGAACCGCTGGAAGGCGTTGAAGTCCAGCGCATTGGCGCCTTCCGACCCATGCACCTCGACCATGATGGGGACCGGCCCGTCGCCCGGCGGAAGGATCAGCCGCCCCACCAGGCGCGTCCCGCCTTGCCCGACGAAGGTCGTTTCGCGCACGTCCTGCACCAGCCGGCGACCGGTCTGGCCCTCGAAGACGATCCGTCCCTCATCGCAGGAACCGAGCTGCGGCTGCGGGCCTTCGACGCGGGCGGTCGATCCCAGGGTGCTGACCCAGCGCCCATCTGAACCCACGACCATCCTGGCCGTCGATCCGTCCAACCGACGCCACCGCAGCCCCTTGTCCGCCAACGGTGCGACGTCCACCCAACTGCCGTCGTCCAGCCGATAGACGCCCACATGACAGACCACGGCCGGATCGGGTCGCGCATCGACGTCGGCCCCCGGCGCCTGGGCCAGAGCTGGAATGGCGACGGCGGAAACGGTGAGGGTCAGGGCGGCGATGAGCCACGAATGCGACATGGGTGTTCCGATCAGGGTTGGTTCTCGCCCAACGCCATTGCCGCGCCGCCGCCGGCTCGCTAGGCCCGAATTCGCGAACGGCGCCGTGGGTGCGCGAACGGGACGGCATGGGCCACAGGGCGAAGACCATCATCGGGGCGAAGTCCGCACGACGCTGGGCCGTCGACGTCCTCATGCTCGCCGCCATGGGGCTGCTGCTCGGGTTTCTCGGCCCGTTCGACTCGGACAATGCCCCCATCGCGCCCCGCTACGCCTATTGGCTGACCTGTATGCTGGGCGGCGGGCTGATCGCCGTCGCGGTGGACGAGAGCCTGGGCCGGCGGCTGCCCGTCCTGTGGAGACGGGTTTTCCTTACCTCGGCGCTCGCCACCCCGCTGGTGACCCTGTTCGTTGTCGTGACCCAGCATCTGATGTTCGCTGAGCAGCGCTGGTCGATCTATCTGCCGCTGCTCTGGCAGGTCTGGCCCATCATGCTGGCGGCCATGGCGGTCCGTGCCCTGGTCTGGCGCAAGCTTCCCACGCGGGTAGAGACGCGCACCCTCGTCGTCCCTCCCCTGCCCGAGGCCGAGGCGGTCTTCCGGCGCAGACTGTCGGCCAGACGCCGCGGCGCCCGACTGATCGCCATCGAGGCGCACGACCATTATCTGCGGGTCCATACCGATGCGGGCGCCGAGTTGATCACCCTGCGGTTCGCCGATGCGCTGGACGAACTGGCGCGGGCGCACGGATGGCGCGTTCACCGTTCGTGGTGGGTGGCGGCCGAGGCTGTGGAAGAGGTGCGCTGGCGGCGTGGGACGGGCGAAATACGCCTCGTCGGCGGCCTGACGGCGCCGGTCAGCCGGACCCATGGCCCCGTGCTGAAAGCGGCAGGCTGGCTCTAGAGCGTGATTCCTTCACACGGAACCGTATCCTGAGTTGACGAGGTAGTTCGCACATTCGGCGGGGCTGAAGAGATTGATGATCTCTCCGGCCTTTCGCCACGTGGCTTCAATGGTTCTGGGCTGGGCGTTGCGCATGAGGTGTTTGAGCTTGGCGAAGACCTGTTCGATGGGGTTCAGGTCGGGGGAGTAAGGGGGCAGGAAGATCATGTGTGCGCCTTTGGCCCTGACAGCGGCGCGGGCGGCCTTGCCCTTGTGACTGCCGAGGTTGTCGAGGACGACGACGTCGCCAGGCGACAGGGTCGGAGCCAGTATTTTCTCGATGTAGACGAGGAAGATCGCACCGTTGATCGGACCATCGATAACCCAGGGCGCGTCGATCCGGTCATGGCGCAGGGCGGCGATGAAGGTCAGGGTTTTCCAGTGACCGAAGGGCGAGTGGCCCTTCAAGCGTCGCCCCCTCGGCCCCCAGCCGCGCAAGGGCGCCATGTTGGTCTTGACCCAGGTCTCGTCCAGGAACACCAGTCGCGACGGGTCGATCCGCCCCTGATGCGCCTTCCAGCGTGCGCGGCGGCGCGCGACGTCAGGCCGGGCCTGCTCCTCAGGCAGCAGTGTTTTTTTTGAAGCTCAGTCCTTCAGCGTGCACGAACACCCACACCGCTCGAGGGCCGGTCTTGATCCCGCGCGCGGCAAGTTCGGCCGTCAGTCCTCTGAGCGTGAACGGCCCTGAGGCGATGCGGGTGCGCAGCCATTCGGCGCAGTCTCCTGACAGCGTGCGAGGCTTGTGGCCGCCGACCTGGCCCGGCGCCACCGAACCTGTCTCTCCAACTCGCTTCGTCCACTTGGACACGCAAGACGGACTGATCCGAAGCGCCGCCGCGATCTCCCGGTGTGTCTCGCCCTCCGCCTTACGCGCCAACGCTCGCTCACGAAGATCCATCGAATAAGGAGCCGTCATCCGGGCTGGCCTCCCATCCAGCACGGATGTTGAATCAGATCACCGCAAACTTGGGAATCCCGATTCCGTCAAAGCGAGCCATGCTCTAGAGGCCCCGCCCGCGGTCGTGCGTGATCGCCCGGTCTGGGCCGGACGATCACGAAGGGGACGACAGCCTATTCCGGCAGGTCTTCGGCCAGGATCGCCATTTCGAACATGAACGAGCCTTCCTCGTCCTCGTCCTCAAAGACGATGCCGATGAACTCGTCGCCGACATAGACCTCGGCCGAGTCGTTCTGCTTGGGACGGGCCTTCACGATGATGCCGCCGGTGTTGAAGGTGCGCTTGAGGTGGGCCTCGATGCGCTTCAGGTCGGTGTCTTTCACGGGGGGCCTCATGGTCTTGGGTTGGCGGCGGACCCTAGAGAAGTCGGGGCTTCAGGGAAACCCGTCAGATCACGAAGTCGTACACCACGTCCGCCAGCGTATGGTCCATGGTCCGCGCCGGCTCGGCCCCGGTGGGGCAGTTAACCAGCCGCGCCGGCACCCCCGCCACGGTGCAGCCCGACGGCACAGGCTTCAGCACCACCGAGCCCGAGGCCACCTTGGCGTAGTCGCCGACGTGGATATTGCCCAGCACCTTGGCCCCGGCGCCCAGCAGGACGCCCTTGCCGATCTTGGGGTGTCGGTCGCCGCGTTCGGCCCCCGTGCCGCCCAGGGTGACGTTGTGCAGCATCGACACGTCGTCGCCGACCACCGCCGTCTCGCCGATGACGATGCCGGTGCCGTGGTCCAGGAACAGCCCCTGGCCCAGCCGCGCCGCCGGATGGATGTCCAGCTGGAACAGTTCGGAGATCCGGCTCTGGAAATGGAAGGCCAGGGTTTCGCGCCCCTGCCCCCACAGCCAATGGGCCACGCGCCAGGCCTGTAGCGCCTGGAAGCCTTTGAAATACAGGAAGGGCTGCAACAGGTTGCGGATCGCCGGGTCGCGCTCGGCCACGGCCTGAAGATCGGCCTCAGCCGCTGCGACCATGGCCGGATCGGCGATGAAGGCGGACAGGCAGACCTCGCGCACCGACATGGCGCTCATTTCCCCGTCGGCCAGTTTGCGCGCGATCTGGAAGCTGAGGGCGCCGGCTAAGTCGTCGTGCGACAGGATCACCGCATTCATCTGCGAGCCCAGCTGGGGCTCCTCGCGCGAGGCGGCCTCGGCCGAGGCGCGCAGCTGGCGCCACACGCTGTCGGTTTCCGCGACGATTTCAAGCTTGGCCATGCCGGGCTCCTTCGGCGACATCATACCCGCCCCAGCATGGCCTGCGCCAGCGCCGGAGGCAGTTCCCCGTTCAACGCCATATGATAGGCCTTGTAGGCCGTCGCCACCGTCAGGCTGTCGCGCACCGTCCCGCGCCCGATCTCGTCGAGCAGATCCAGGAACGGAACCCGCACCACGGCGATGATCTCCGTCGGGTCCGGCGCGACAGGCGCGGGGCTCAGCCCCCAGGCGATCCAGGTCTTGCCGATCTCGTCGGTAATGGAGTTGGACATCTCGACCGACAGGGCCGGCGCCCAGTGCGCGGCCTCCAGCCCCGCCTCCTCGGCCAGTTCGCGCCGGACCCCGTCGAACGGATCCTCGTCCAGGGGCGCCCCGCCTTCGGGCATTTCCCAGGAATAGTTGCCCAGGGCGAACCTCTGCTGGCCCACCAGCACCACCGTGCCGTCGTCATGCACCGGCAGGACGCCGGTCCCGACATTCTTGAACCGCACGACGGCGTAGTCGGCCGCGTGGCCCGTCGGCGCCGTGGCCGGATGCCGCGTCAGGCTCAACCACGGACTGTCGAACACAACCTCGGTTCCGTCGCTGCGCCAGGCCGGCGGTTTCGCCAGACCTGCGGCCCATTTCGGTTCGTCGGAATTGCTCATGGCTCACCTATGGCGAAGGCGAGGACGAAAGCCTAGCTAGACCGCATGACCGACTTGCCCATGATCTCCTTGCCCATGATCCCCTTAAACGCGCCCCTGCCCGCCCCGGCCCCCTCGCAGGAGCTGCGCGACCGGCTGGCCACACGCCGCTCCGCCCCGGCCCAGGCCCTGAGCGCCCCCGGCCCGACGGAGGCCGAGCTGGACCAGATCCTGATCCTGGGCGCCCGCACCCCGGATCACGGCAAGCTCTTCCCCTGGCGGTTCGTCGTGCTCGGCCCGCAAAGCCGCGCCCAGATCGCCGAAAAACTGGCTGTCCTGGCCGAAGCCCGCGACAAGCCGGCCAAGGACCAGGCGGTCCTGGCCAAGCTGACCGCCGCCCCCGTCACCATCCTGGTCGTTTCGACCCCAGTTCCCGACGCAAAGCCGGTCTGGGAGCAACAGCTGTCGGCCGGCGCCGTCTGCATGAACCTGGAACACGCGGCGGGCGCCTTCGGCTTCTCCTCCAGCTGGATCACCGACTGGTACAGCTATGATCCCCAGGCCACGGCCCTGTTCGGCCTGACCGAAGGCGAGACCGTCGCCGGCTTCATCCATATCGGAACCCTGACCGAGCCCGCCCTGGAACGCCCCCGCCCGGACATGGCCGCCAAGGTCACGCGCCTGCCCTAGGCTCTTCCTCCGGCCGGTGGACCAGCGACACCAGCACCACTGAAATAATCATCAGCAGGAACCAGGCGCCCAGCTTGCCCAGGGACACCATCTCCCACCCCGTCTCCTGCCCCGGATAGGTCCAGGCCCGCGCCAGGGTGCCCAGGTTCTCGGCGAACCAGATGAACAGGGCCACCAGCCCATAGCCCAGCAGCAGCGGCATCGACCGCCTGCGCCGGTCCGCCGTGAAATAGAACCACCCCCGCCCGAACAGCAGCACGGTCGCCGCAAACAGCGCGATCCGCACGTCCCGCAGCCAGTGATGGGCGAAGAAGTTCACATAGACGGCCGCCGCCAGCACCCAGGTCGTCCACAGCGGCGGATAGGCCCGTACCCGGATATGAAAGATCCGCTGCACCCGCGCGATATAGCTGCCCACCGCCGCATACATGAAGCCCGAGAACAACGGCACGGCGCCGATCCGCAGCAGACTGTCCTCCGGATAGACCCACGACCCATGCGCCGTCTTGAACAGCTCCATGACCGTCCCCGCCACATGGAACAGGAAGATCACCCGCGCCTCCTCCCAGCTCTCCAGCCGGAAGGCCAGCATGGCCGCCTGGATCAGCACCGCCCCGACCACCAGAAAATCATACCGCGAGATCGGCGCGCCATCCGGCCACCACAGGAAGGTGCCGACGATCAGCACCAACATCAGCCCCCCGAACAGACACGCCCACCCCTGTTTCAGCCCGAACCAGAGGAATTCGTAGGCGTAGCGACGCGGGCGAGACGCGTCGGCCCAGGTCTCGGTCCGCGTGAGAAGACGACGGCCCCAGGCTTCCAGCGGAAGGCGATGACTCATTCCTTCTCCCCTTGCGGGAGAAGGTGGCGGCCGCAGGCCGACGGATGAGGGGTCACACAAACCTCGACGCGAATAGCAAGACAGGCGGCAAGACCGAAAAACCCCTCATCCGACCTCGCTCCGCTCGGCCACCTTCTCCCGCAAGGGGAGAAGGACGCAAGCCCTCACCCCCGCCCGCGATAGGTCGGCACGCCCTGATCCGGCAGCCACAGCCCCTCCGGCGCCACGCCCGTCTGCCAGAAGACGTCGATCGGAATGCCGCCGCGCGGATACCAATACCCACCGATCCTAAGCCATTTGGGTTCCAGCAGGTCCGCCAGCCGCCGGCCGATGGCCACCGTGCAGTCCTCGTGGAAGGCGCCGTGGTTGCGGAAACTGGTCAGGTACAGTTTCAGGCTCTTGGACTCGACCAGCCAGTCGCCCGGCGCATAGTCGATGACGATGTGTGCGAAGTCCGGCTGGCCCGTCACCGGGCACAGGCTGGTGAACTCGGGCGCCGTGAACCGGGCCAGATACAGCGTATCCGCATGGGGGTTCGGCACCCGCTCCAGCACGGCCGTCTCGGGGCTGGTCGGGGCGGCGGTCTGGGCGCCGAGCTGGCTGAGGTTGTCGGTATAGTGGGTCATGGGGCGCATTTAGGCGTTTGCGGCGCGTAAGAAAATGCTCTGACGCCCACGGACTTCCCTCTCCCACCGGGAGAGGGCTTGAGCGCACGGCGGCGCAGCCGTCGTTCTGGCGCGCAAGGGTGAGGGGTACGGTGGTGCGGGCTGGCCCACCGCCTGTCCCTCATCCGGCCCTTCGGGCCACCTTCTCCCCATGGGAGAAGGGACGACGTTGGCCAGCCATCCCAATTTATGAATATTTATGGCGTGATTTCAATCACTTGACTTTCTAAAGCAACCCTCAACCCACCACCCCATTCAACTCGCTTACAATGGCCATCCCTGCCCCCTGGGCGCCTTGGAGACCGCCGCATCCGACCACGACCACCCAATTGCACTCTTTTGCATACTGCACCCACTTCCCCCGGAGTGCAGTTTCCAGAATGGACGAAAATAGACTCCATTTTCTTTGCGTCGAAACCGTACATTTCGCCCGATTGCCTTCCCCCGCGACACCCCGCTAAGCGTAGCGAAATAAAACCCAGGAGAGACGCCCGTGGCCATTCCCGCTTCGCTCGCAAAGGGCCTGACCCTGCCGATCATTTCGGCGCCCATGTTCCTGGTCTCCGGGCCGGATCTGGTGGTCGAGGCCTGCAACGCCGGGATCATCGGCACCTTCCCGTCGCTGAACCAGCGCACGACCGAGGGCTATCGCGACTGGATTCACGAGATCAGGGGCCGGCTGAAGCCTGAGGCCGCCGCCTTCGGCGTCAACCACATCGTCCACCCGACCAATCCCCGGCTGATGGCCGACATGATGGTCTCGGTCGAGGAGAAGGTGCCGCTGATCATCACCTCGCTGGGCGCCGTGCGCGACGTGGTCGATGCGGTCCACGGCTACGGCGGTCAGGTCTTCCACGACATCGCCAACATCCGCCATGCCAGGAAGGCCGCCGAGGCGGGCGTCGATGGCCTGATCCTGGTCGCCAACGGCGCGGGCGGCCACGCCGGGATCATCAACCCCTTCGCCCTGGTCAACGAGGTCCGCAGCTTCTTCAAGGGGACCATCATCCTGTCCGGCGCCCTCTCGACGGGACAAGATGTCGCGGCGGCCCTGATGCTGGGCGCCGACTTCGCCTATATGGGCACCCGCTTCATCAACACGACCGAGGCCCTGGCGGTGGACGCCTATAAGCAGATGGTCATCGACAGCGGCTCGACCGACATCGTCCACACCCCGGCCGTGTCCGGCATCCCGGCCAACTTCATGACCAAGTCGTTGATCGACAACGGAATCGACCCAAAACACCTGCCCGAACACAAGCTCGACATGGGAAGCGAGGCCAAGGCCTGGAAGACGGTCTGGTCCGCCGGCCAGGGCGCCGGGGCCATCCACGACGTCCTGCCGACCGCCGAACTGGTCGCCCGCCTGCGACAAGAGTTCGCTCAGGCCACGGAAGAATTCGCCATCAAGACCAGAGCAGGTTAAGGGCGGCTCCAACTCGCCTCTCGCGCGTTGGAGCCCTCATGATCCGCACCGCTCTCGCCGTCCTCGCCGTAGCCGTCCTCGCCACCCCTGCGGCGGCCCAGTCCGCCTCAACCGCGTCCGCATCGCGGGACGCCTGGTCGTTCGAGGTCGGCGCGGGAACGGACAACCGCTCCAAGGCGGCGTCCAAGTCGGGCAATGACGGCTATGTCTTCGGCTCCGCGACCTGGGAAAGCGCGGACGGCCTGTTCTACGTCTCCCCCGGCGTCGAGACGATCCAGGCGGGCGGCTCCAATGTCGAGGCCGAGTTCGTGGTCGGCTATCAGCCCGAGGCCTTCGGCTACCGCTTCGACTTCAACGCCGCCTACAAGCACCGCCTCGACGCCGAGGCGGGTTATGACGAGAACGGCTGGGAGGTCACCGGCAACGTCAGCCGCTCCATCGGTCCCGCCAGCGCGCGGCTCCAGGTCCAGTATTCGCCGGACGCCGCCGGCTCGACCGACTCCTTCACCTGGGTCGAAGGCCGGCTCGGCTGGGACTTCAGCGACCGCCTGAACGGCACGGCCGCCGTCGGTCGCCGCGAACAGAGCGGCGCGCCCGACTACACCGGCTGGAACGCGGGCGTGACCTATACCCTGACCGACACGCTGGATCTGGACCTGCGCTACTACGACACCAACGCCCACACCTTCGGCGAACAGTACGAGGACGCGGTGGTGGCCAAGGTCGCCTACGCCTTCTGACCCCCCGCCCTTGCGCCGGGACGGCGGGAGGCCCATATGGGAAGGGTCGATCTCTCTGCGTAACGCCGCTGCTCCCTTTGCATCACGCACCGAGGTCCAAAAGCCGATCCCATTCAGACCCGACAGGCCGACCAGGGATCCCTCCCTGCGGTCAACGCCAGACGGAGGTCTCCAAATGGCTACCGGCACTGTTAAATGGTACAACCCCACCAAAGGCTACGGCTTCATCGCTCCCGATGATGGCGGCAAGGACGTCTTCGTCCACGCCTCGGCCGTCGAAACCTCGAGCCTCGGCTCGCTGAACGAAGGCCAAAAGATCGGCTACGAAATCGAGCGCGACCAGCGCTCCGGCAAGGAATCCGCCGGTCGCCTCACGGCGGCGGAGTAGGACACGCGCCTCAACACCATCGCCTTCGACGGCGAGGTGACGAAGCTACTGCCGCTGGGCGGCCGCAAGGTTCGCCTGGACAACGGCCACGTCGTGACGGTTCTGCCCACGCTCGGTTCGCCTAACGGCGTCTCCGGGCTGGGCGACCAGGTCGTGGTCGAGATCGCCTTCAATCAGCTGAAGGGCTGGCGCCTCGCGCGCCGGCCCTTCAGCCCGTTCAATCAGGACGCGCCCCATGACGACCCTCGCCGACAAAATCCCGACGATGACCGACGCCGACCTCAACAGCCTGCGCGCCAACGCCACGCGCCTGGCCGAAACCGGCGCCTCGACCCAGGTGATGGCCGCCGCTGATATCCTGCCCGTGATCGACAGCGAGATCGCCCGCCGCGCCGCCCTGCCCAAGGCCGCCAAGTCGCCGGTGAAGCGCGCCGCGCCCAAGAAGAAGCTGCCGCCCGTCACCGGTCACCAGACCGCCCTGCCCTCCAGCTGAGATCAGCCCAGGGCCTGATCCAGATCGGCGATCAGGTCCTCGACGTCCTCAACCCCGACCGATAGCCGGATCAGGTTGTCGGTCACGCCGCCCGCCTCGCGGACCTCCTTGGGCACGCTGGCGTGGGTCATGATCGCCGGGTGGTTCACCAGGCTCTCGACCCCGCCCAGCGACTCCGCCAGGGTAAAGACCTCGACCCGTTCCAGCACCCGTTTGGTGCGCTCCAGGTCGCCCTCCAGCACCACCGTCACCATGCCGCCATAGCCGCCGTGCATCTGCCGCGCGGCCAGTGCGTGCTGCGGATGGGCGATCAGGCCGGGATAGATGACCTTGGCTACTCCGGCCCGCGTCTCCAGCCAGCGGGCCACCGCCAGGGCGTTCTCGCAGTGGGCCTTCATCCGCAGCGCCAGGGTCTTCAGCCCCCGGTTCGCCAGGAAGGCGTCGAACGGCCCCATGATGCCGCCGACCGAGTTCTGCAGGAACTTGATCCGGGTCGCCAGATCAGGGTCGGCCGTCACCAGCACCCCGCCGATGATGTCCGAATGGCCGTTCAGATACTTGGTCGCCGAGTGCATCACCACATCCGCCCCCAGGCTCAGCGGCTGCTGGCAGAAGGGGGTGGCGAAGGTGTTGTCCACGATCAGCAGCAGGCCGTGCGCCTTGGCCACCTTCGACAAGGCGGCGATGTCGGCCAGCTTCATCAACGGATTGGTCGGCGTCTCGACCCACAGCATCTTGGTCTTGGGCGTGATGGCCGCCTCGACCGCGGCGATGTCGCTCAGGTCCACATAGGCGAAGTCCAGACCCATGGTGCGCCGACGCACCCGCTCGAACAGCCGCCACGAGCCGCCGTACAGGTCGTCGCCCGTGACCACGTGGTCGCCCGCGTCCAGCAGCTCCAGCGCCGTGGATGTCGCCGCCATGCCCGAACCGAAGCCGAACCCGTGCGTGCCGCCCTCCAGGTCGGCGATACAGGCCTCGAACGCCTCCCGCGTCGGGTTCTTGCCCCGCGCATACTCATAGCCCTTGTTCACGCCCGGGCTTTCCTGGGCATAGGTCGAGGTGGCGTAGATCGGCGTCATCACCGCGCCCGTGGTCGGGTCGGGGTGCTGACCGGCATGGATGGCGCGGGTCGAGAAACCCTGGCTGTTCTTCTTGTCGGAATTCATTCGTCTTCCTCTTCGGGAGGCATCGCCTTGACGATCCATCCCCCTTCCGAAAGCTGGGCCAGATGGCCAGGCTCTATGGCGGGTAAACCGAGCGGCTCAAGCACGGGCATTAGGTGGTGCAGATGCACGACCTGGGCGTCTTCGGCCCCATGATCAAACCGAGCGCACAACACCTGCACGACCCTATCAACGTCATGAGCCACCTCGACCACCGGCTGACCATCGGTCACATGCCTGCACACGATGGCCGCCTGATCGTCCGCGAACTCATGGCCCATCAGCTTCAGCATTACCGGTTCAGGCTGAGGTGGTTGATCAGGTCGGTGCGGGTGATCAGGCCCACGAACCGCTCGCCGTCCAGCACGATGGCAACCCGGTCGCGGTCGAAGACGGGGATCAGGGCGTCCAGCGGCTCCTTGACCTGAAGCGTGTCCAGATCGCGCGTCATGGCCGAGGCCACCGGCTTGGCGAACCGTTCCTTGCGGGTGATCTCGTCGGTGTTCATCACCTGGATCAGGTCGCTCTCGTCCAAGATGCCGACCAGACGGCCGTCCTCAATGATCGGCAGTTGGGACACGTCGGCGCCCTTCATCCGCTTGAAGGCGGTGTCCAGGGTGTCGCCCGGACCGGCCACGACCACGTCGCCCTTCTCGTATTTGCGATTGATCAGGTCCGACAGATCGCCGTGCAGCTCGCGCTCGCCCAGGCCCTGATCCGCTAGCCAGGCGTCGTTGTAAACCTTGGACAGGTACTTGGCCCCGGTGTCGCAGACGAAGGTGACGCAGGTCTTGGCCTCCGTCTGCTCACGGCACCAGCGCAGGGCCGAGGCGATCAGGGTGCCCGACGACGACCCCGCCAGAATGCCCTCCTTCAGCAGAAACTCGCGCGCCGTGGCGATCGCCTCCGCGTCGGGGATCGAATAGGCCTTGTCGATCAGGCTCATGTCCGCCGTATCGGGCACGAAGTTCTGGCCGATACCTTCTACGGTATAACTGCCATCCGGCCCCGGCACGCCCTCGTTGACGATGCCGGCCAGGGTTGATCCCACCGGATCGGCCAGAACGATCTGGGCCTTGGAGCCGACACTCTTCAGATAGCGCGCCACGCCGGTGATCGTCCCACCCGAGCCGATGCCGGCGACGAAGGCGTCGATGTCGCCGCCTGTCTGCTCCCAGATCTCCGGGCCCGTCGTCTTCACATGGGCGTCGGCGTTCGAGTGGTTAGCGAACTGGTTGACGTAATAGGCGCCGGGAATGGCCTGAGACAGGCGCTCGGCCATGTCGGTGTAGTACTCAGGGTGTCCGTGCGGCACGTCCGAACGGGTCAGGCGAACATCGGCGCCCATGGCTCTGAGATGCTGGATCTTTTCCTTCGACATCTTGTCCGGAATGACCAGCAGCACCTTATAACCCCGCGCCCGGCCGACCAGGGTCAGGGCCAGGCCCGTATTGCCCGCCGTCGCCTCGACGATGGTGCCCCCTTCCTTCAGCCAGCCTTCCTTCTCAGCCGCGTCCAGCATCTCAACCGCAATCCGGTCCTTGATCGAACCGCCGGGGTTCTGGGACTCCAGTTTCAACAGCAGCCGGCACTTGCCGGTGTCGATCTTCGTCACCTCCACCATCGGCGTCTTGCCGATCAGATCCAGCGGCGACTTGACGGTCGCGCTCAGGGCGGGGGCGTTCAGGGACATCGAAGACTCCGGTTCAGGACAAACGGAAGCTGAAGCCCCGCACTCACTCGGTCAAATCACGCAAGATTTGACCGGCCACTCCGGTTCCCTGCGCGCCGCCGGGGCATGACTGGCGGTCTAGACCGAGAATGGCTATATTTATGGCCATAGTCGGAGAGCTATCATGGCCGCATACAGCGTCGCCGAAGCCAAGAACACCCTGCCTCGATTGCTCGACAAGGCCATTGAGGGGGAGAAGGTCATCATCACCCGCCACGGGAAACCGGTGGCTGAAATCCGCTCTCTTCCCGCCGAACGGACGCCGATGTCCCACGCACAAAGACTGGCGCTGATCGACGACTTCGCAAAGCGCCGCCAAGCCCTGCCTCCGCTCGATATCTCCGCCGCCGATCTGATCCGTCAGATGCGCGACGAAGGCGTATGAGCTTCTATTTCGACGCGAGCGTCCTGCTCGCCCTGCTGCTCAACGAACCTGCGGCCGAGTCCGTCGACCGCTTTATGCGTGGCCATGTCCAGACAATCAGCGTCAGCACCCTGTGCACTGCGGAATGTTCGGCCGCAATTTCAGGGCTGGTGCGGATGCGACGCCGTTCGGAGGCTGAGGTGACGATCCTGCTCCAACGTTTGGACGACTGGATCGACGCCTTTGGCGCCCGCGCGGCGATACTGGATGCCGACATAGAAGACGCCTGCCTCCTCGTGCGTCGTTTTGACCTGAAGCTCCGGACGCCTGACGCAATCCACATCGCCGTCGCAAGACGGCTGAATGCACAACTCATCACACTCGATCACCCCATGGCGCAGGCGGCGACCCTGCTGAACCTGGACTGCATCAATCCCGCCGACACATCGGCGAAATGAAAGACTGAATTGACCAAACCCACCCAGAGGCCGCCCGCCGGTCTCCCCGACAAAGACACCCTCCTCGCCTTCCTGCGCGAGGCCGGATCGGCCGAGAAGACCGATATCGCGCGCCACTTCGGCCTGAAGGGCGGCGACCGCCGGGCCTTGCGCGAAATGATCCGCGAACTCGAAGAAGAAGGAAAGCTGGGCAAGCGCGGCCGCAAGGGCTTCGCCGAAGCCGGCGCCCTGCCCCCCGTCGGCGTGGCCGATGTGATCGAGCGCGACGGCGACGGCGAACTTTATGTCCGTCTGGTCGAGGCCAGCGCCGACGCCCCCCGCGCTCTACTAATGCCGGACAAGGGCAAGCCCGGCCCCGCGCCTGGCCTGGGCGACCGCCTGCTGGTCAAGTTCCAGCGCGGCGGCGACGGCTGGGAGGCCCGGCTTATCAAGAAGCTGGACGTCGGCGCCAACCGCGTCCTGGGCGTGATCCGCAAGTCGGCGCGCGAGACCCGCGTCGAGCCGGTCGATCGCCGCTCCAAGGACGTGCTTCTGGTGCCCCAGGCCCAGTCGGGCGATCTGCGCGACGGCGATCTGGTCCTGGCCGCCATCGAAAAGGGCGAGCAGCGCTATGGGCCCAAGCGCGGCAAGATCCTGGAACATATCGGCAAGGAGGACGATCCCCGCGCCGCCTCCCTAATCGCCATCCACGCCCACGGCGTCCCGACCGGCTTCTCCGAAGCCGTCGAGCGCGAGGCCGAGGATCAGGCCCTGCCGACGCTGAAGGGGCGCGAAGACCTGCGCGAAGTGCCCTTCATCACCATCGACCCCGCCGATGCGCGCGATCACGACGACGCCGTCTATGCGGCGCGTGACGAGGATCCGAAGAACCCGAACGGCTGGATCGTCTGGGTCGCCATCGCCGACGTCGCCGCCTATGTCCGCCCCGGAACCCATCTGGACCGCGAGGCCCGCGACAAGGGCAACTCGACCTATTTCCCCGACCGCGTCGAGCCGATGCTGCCCGAGGTGCTGTCGAACGGCCTGTGCAGCCTGAAGGAGGGCGAGAACCGCGCCTGCCTGGCCGTGCGGATGGTGTTCGACAAGGACGGCCGAAAGACCGGCCACCGCTTCGTGCGCGGCCTGATGCGGTCTCACGCCAAGCTCAGCTACGAACAGGCCCAGTCCGCCATCGACGGCCAGATTGACGACGCCACCGGCCCGATCATGGAGGCCATCCTCTATCCGCTTTGGAACGCCTATCACGCCATGCTCAAGGGCCGCCTGAAGCGCAGTCCTTTGCAGATCGAATCCGCCGAGCGCCGCATCCGCATGGCGCCAGATGGCGGCATCGCCTCGATCGAAAAACGCGCCTCTCTGGAGGCGCACCGGCTGATCGAAGAGATGATGATCCAGGCCAACGTCTGCGCCGCCGAGACCCTGGAGCAGAAGAAGACGCCGCTGATCTATCGGATCCACGACGCCCCCAGCCAGGAGAAGATCTTCAACCTGGCCGACTTTCTCTCGACCATCGGCAAGCCGTGGAACAAGGGCGAACCGGGCACGACCACGCGGTTCAACAAGCTGCTGGACGAGACTCGCGACACCGAACACGCCGATGTGGTCAATGAGGTGGTGCTGCGCAGCCAGATGCAGGCGATCTACAGCCCTGAGAACATCGGCCACTTCGGCCTGAACCTGGATCGCTACGCCCACTTCACCTCGCCGATCCGGCGCTATTCCGACCTGATCGTCCACCGGGGGCTGATCCGGGCGCTGAACCTGGGCAAGGACGGACTAACCGATCGCGAGATCGCCGAACTGCCCGCCATCGCCGAGGGCGTGACCATGACCGAGCGCCGGTCGATGACCGCCGAGCGCGACGCCATGGACCGTTATATCGCCGCCTTCCTGGAGGACCGGGTCGGGGCCACCTTCACCGGACGGATCACCGGCGTGACTCGCTTCGGCCTGTTCATCCGGCTGGACGAGACCGGAGCCGACGGACTGGTGCCCGTCTCGACCCTGGGCAGCGAATATTTCGCCCATGACGACCGCGCCCACGCCCTGGTCGGCGAACGCACCGGCAAGCGGTTCACCCTGGGCCGCAAGGTCGAGGTCAGGCTGATGGAGGCCACCCCCGTCACCGGCGGCCTGGTGTTCGAAATGCTCAGCGAACCGGAGCCGCGCGATCCCAACGCCCCGGCCCCGCGCTATGGCATTCGCGGACGCGGCGGCGACGGCCCGCCGATGCGCGGCAAGACCCGGCCGGGCGGTCCCAAGCCTCCGAAGGGCGGCCGTCCCTCGGGCGGCTTGAAGGGCGTGCGCAAGGGCAAGCGGAAGTGACTCCGGGATGAGCGGAATGAAGGATCCCCCCTTCGACGCCGCCCAAGACCTCGCTGACGCTCCCCGCGTCGGCGGGGCCCAACGGCCCAAGGACGCGGCGACCCTGATCTTGACGCGGGGCGGTTCGCAGCCAGAGGTTCTGATGGGAAGACGCGCGCCCGGTCATGTCTTCATGGCGTCGAAATGGGTGTTCCCGGGCGGGCGGGTCGACCGGGCGGATTTCACCGCCGCCTCAATGGGCGATTTGACGTCCGACGTCGCACGGCGGCTGGAGGCCGAGGTTCCCGCCCGCCGCGCCCGCGCCCTGGCCCTGACGGCGGTGCGCGAGACCTTTGAGGAGACAGGGCTGATCCTGGGCCGCCCCGCGCCGTCCGCCAGCGTCGCCGGTGCGTGGCGCGAATATCGGCAAGCGGGCGCCCTGCCCGATCTGTCGGCCCTGTCCTACATCGCCCGCGCCATCACCCCGCCCGGCCGCACGCGCCGCTTCGACGCCCGCTTCTTCATGGCGCCGGCGGAGGCCCTGCTGACGCCCGAGCCAACCGCCGGCTCGGGTGAACTGGACGAGATCGCCTGGCTGCCGCTGGAAGACGCTCTCGCCCTTGATCTGCCCGCCATCACCCGCTTCGTACTGGGCGAACTGGCCGAGCGGCTTGGCCAGGACCGGACTAGCCCCGACCGCCCCCTCCCCTTCGTCCGCATGGTGCGCGGCCGCCACATGGTCGATCACAGGGACTGACCCTATTCGACGACCGGCTTCGTCAGGTCGAACTCGACGCGGAAATGCCGGTTCGGCCGCCGCAACTCATAGGCGAACATCCGCCCCGGATGGACCTCCATCGCCCAGACATTGGTGGTCGAGACCCCAGCGTCGTTGGCGGTGAACAGGGCGATCGATTCGGCGTCGACCGGGAATTCCTGCCGCTCGGCCGTGCCGGGGTTCGCCGTATCGCCGCCGTACCAGTGCAGCACGTCGGTCGTGCCGTCCTCATGCCGGTGATCATGTTTCAGCCGTAGGCCCGCGTCCGTCTTCGTCACCACCCAGGTCCGCGACCGGTCCTCGCCCACCGCGAACGGGATCCGCACCTCTTCCGGCGAACAGTCGCGGACGTGCATGATCAGTCGCTCACTGGCGAACCGGGCGTCGGCGGCGTCGGTCGTGACGACCCGGCCTTCGAATCGCTGGCCGCAAAGGGCGTTCAGCTGCGCCAGGAAGGCGTCCTGCGTCGGAGCAGGCGCCGCATTTCCAGCAGCCGCCGTCGTCAGGGAAATCAGGGCCGCCGCGGCCATAAGCGATGCGATTTTCATCCCGCCAGACTATATGTGCTTTGCGCCGCATCAACGTGGCATCGCGCCCGTTGACTTTGGGGCGATCCTGAGTATGTTCCGCGCCTCTTATTTTAAGCGGCTTTCGCCGTCGCAGAGGTAATTCCGATGGCCAAACCGGCTTCCATCAAGATCCGCCTGAACTCCACGGCCGACACCGGCTTCTTCTATGTCACCAAGAAGAACGCCCGCACCATGACCGAAAAAATGGTCGTCAAGAAGTACGACCCGGTCGTGCGCAAGCACGTCGACTTCAAAGAAGGCAAGATCAAGTAAGCACTTGATCGGCTGAGATAATGCGAAACGCCCGGCTGGTGACAGCCGGGCGTTTTCGTTTGTCCGGCGCCGAGGGCGGTGAATCAGGCGGCCTTTGCGACCACCTTGTTCCGTCCGCCCGCCTTGGCCTCGTACACGCCCTCGTCGGCGCGCTTCAGCAGGCCTTCCGGCGTATCCCCGTCGCCCGTCGTCGCCGCGACGCCGATGGAAATGGTGATGGTCAGATGCTCCTTTCCGCCCATGACCCGGAAAGGGGCGGAGGCGATATCGCGACGGATTCGCTCGGCCACCATCTGGGCGTCGTCCAGGCCGGCGCCCGGCATGACCACCACGAACTCTTCGCCGCCCATGCGGCACGGCAGATCGACAGCGCGGACATTGGTGGCCAGACGGACGGCAAACTCGGCCAGCACCTCGTCCCCGGCGTCGTGACCGAAGCCGTCGTTGACCGACTTGAAGTGGTCGATGTCGAGCACCAGTAGGGCCACAGGCGCGCCGCCGTGCGCCGCCCGCCCCACCAGAGCCTGCAATTGCCCAGTCATATAGCGCCGATTGTGCAGACCGGTCAGGGCGTCGGTAACGGCCATCTCCAGGCTGCTGTCCAGCTTCTGGCGCAGAAAATCGGTGTAGCGCTTGCGGCGGATCTGGGTGCGCACCCGCGCCGACAGCTCCTCAGGATCGATAGGACGCGGCAAGATGTCGGTGGCGCCCAGTTCCAGCGCCTTGACCATGCGCGGGCGCTCGCTCGGCTCGACGATGGCCAGGATCGGAGCCCGACGCGCGTCGCCCGACTTGGCCAGGGCCACGACCCGCAGACCGTCGAAGCTCTCGGCCGCCACATTGACGATGATCAGATCCAACGGCCCTTTGGCGGCCGCCATCGCCGCTTCGGGATCGGTCTCGATGGCGACGCGATGCTCGCGTCCCAGCTCCGCAGCGATCTTCTCCGCCTGAGCGGCGTTGTCGTCGACGATCAGCACCCGCCCGCCTTCGCTGCGAAGCCGCGCGGCGCCCTCGCCGTCCACGCCCATGCGCCGGCTGCTTTCCTCGCGCTCGCGCAGTTCGTCCATCACCTGCTTCAGCCGCGTCAGGGATTTCACCCGCGCAAACAGGACGACATCGTCTATCGGCTTGGTCAGAAAGTCGTCGGCCCCGGCCTCCAGGCCGCGGATTCGGTCATCGCGTCCGTCCAGGGCCGTCACCAGAACCACCGGTATATGCCGGGTCTCAGCCCGCGCCTTCAGCAGACGGCAGGTCTCGAACCCGTCCATACCGGGCATCATGACATCAAGCAGAATCAGGTCCGGCTGATGCTCGGCCGCCAGCTCCAGCGCAGTCGCCCCGCTGTTGCAGGTCAGGACGTCGTAATATTCGATGGTCAGCTTGGCTTCGAGCAGACGAACATTCACGTCCACATCGTCGACCACCAGGATCCGCGCACTCATCCCAGATGCTGCCGTATGGTGTCGAGGAAGTGCATGACCGAGATCGGCTTCGAGATATAGGCCTCGCAGCCGCCCTGGCGGATGCGCTCCTCATCGCCCTTCATGGCGAAGGCGGTCACGGCGATGACGGGGATATGGTTCAGCTCCTCGTCATCCTTCAGCCATTTGGTGACCTCCAGACCCGAGATTTCGGGCAGCTGGATATCCATCAGGATCAGATCCGGGTGATGGGCGCGCGCCATGGCCAACGCCTGCAGCCCCTCTCGGGTCTGCAAGGTTTCATAGCCCTGGGAATCGAGCAGATCATGAAAAAGCTTCATGTTCAGCTCGTTATCCTCGACGATGAGGACTTTTTTGGACATCGTCACCTGACCTGCGTCGCCTGCGAATTGGCGTCGCCTCGTTGTGTGCGATACTGCCCCTCCCAGTCTTAAGTTGGGGTGAAGCCAAGGTTACGGAGACCTTAAGCGTGGCCATAAAGGCCGTCTGCCGCGACTGTCTGTGGACCGGCGACGACCCCGCCGGGCCGCCTGGGCGACGCTGTCCATCATGCGGGTCTCGCCGCATCGTCGCGGACGCAGAACTGGATCAACTTTCGATCGCCCACATGGATTGCGACGCCTTCTACGCCTCGGTGGAGAAGCGAGACCGGCCTGAGCTGCGCGACCGGCCCGTCATCGTCGGCGGCGGCAAGCGGGGCGTGGTTTCCACGGCCTGCTATATCGCGCGGCAATATGGGGTCGGCAGCGCCATGCCCATGTTCAAGGCGCTGAAGGCCTGTCCCGAAGCCGTGGTGATCAAGCCCGACTTTACCAAATACGTCTTCGAATCCGAACGCATCCTCGGCGCCCTCGGCCGGCTGACGCCCCTGATCCAACCGCTGTCGCTGGACGAGGCCTGGGTCGATCTGTCGGGCACGGAACGACTGAACGGCGGCCCGCCAGCCTTCCAGCTGATCCGTTTCCAAAAGCAGATCGAGGACGAGACGGGTCTGACCGTCTCCATCGGATTGGCCCCCAACCGCTTCCTGGCCAAGATGGCGTCTGAGATGGACAAGCCGCGCGGCTTTTCGGTCGTGGGCGCCGCCAACGCCCAGGCCCTGCTGGCGCCCCGCGCGGTCACCACCCTGCCTGGCGTCGGCCCGGTATTCGGCAAGGCCCTGCGCAGCGACGGCTACGCCACCATCGGCGACCTGGCCCGGGCCGACGTGCGCGACCTGGTCAAACGCTATGGCGAATCCGGCCTGCGCCTTCACGACCTGTCCCACGCCCGAGACGCCCGCGCCGTAAACCCGGACCGCGACCGCAAGGGCATGAGCGCCGAGACCACCTTCAACGAAGACCTGATCACGGCCGAAGCGCTCGAGGCCGAACTCTGGCCCCTGTGCGAAAAGCTGGCGTCCAAGGCCCGCCGCGACGGCGTCGCCAGCCGCGTCCTGGTGTTGAAACTGCGCCGCGCCGACTTCAAGATCATCACCCGCCGCATCAGCCTGGCCGAACCCATCCAGACCGCCCGCGCCCTGTTCGCCGCCGGACGCGACCTGCTGAAACCGGAGCTAGGCCCGCCCTATCGGTTGATCGGCATCGGCATGGCGGACATCCAGGACGCCGAAGACGCGCCCGCCGGCCTGTTCCAGACCACCGAGACCCGGACCCTGAAGACCGAACGCGCCATCGACAAACTGCGCGAAAAATTCGGCAAGGACGCCGTGGTGGCGGGACGCGCGCTGAAGGGGTGACGCACATCCCCTCACCATCCGCTCAAATGACGGCAACCGGATATCCGGAAAAGGCCGTCGGCGATCCGGCCGAGATCTGAAACCCGACCTTAAGCCCGATCAGTCATGGTGACGGCATGAACGCCTTCATCGACAAGATGCGCCGCCGCGCCGGCCGCTATCTGGATGTTCGTCCCGCGACGATCCAGCCCGCGCGAGGCGTGCTGAGCCTGTCGTTCGACGACATCCCCGCCTCGGCCTGGCTCGAGGCCGGGCCGGCGCTGGCTCAGCACGGCGTCAAGGCCACCTATTATGTCTGCGGCGGCCTGGCAGGCGGGCGCAATCTGGATCTGCCGCAGTTCGAGACCGAACATCTGCAAGCCCTGCACGAGGCCGGTCACGAAATCGGCTGCCACACCTACGAACACGTCTCGAGCCTGCGCCTGTCGCCGGCCGAACTGGACGCCAGCCTGGCCCGCAACGCCGCCTGGGTGGCCGAGCGGCTGGACGGCTATCAGATGCAGACCTTCGCCTATCCGTTTGGCGACTGCGCCCTGGGGGCCAAGCCGGTGATCGACCGGCGCTTCCTGTGCGGCCGCGGAGTGCGCGACGGGATCAACGCCGGCCGCGTGGATCGCAACCTGTTGCAGGCCATCGGCCTGGAGAGCCGCCGCCTCCCCGGCTATGATCTGGAGCAGTTGGTCGACAACACGGCGGCGTCAAAGGGCTGGCTGATCGCCTACGGCCACGACGTCAGCGACGCCCCGACGCCCTACGGCTGCAAACCCGAGGATATCGACCGGTTGATCCGCCTGGCCAAGGCCGCCGATCTGGACATCCAGCCGGTCGCAGCGGCGTGGCGACTAAGAAGCCCATCCAAAATCAACCTTGACATAGGCACAGCATAAACCCCTGATTGATTACATCCTCGCTTGTCGAGGCGTTCATGGAGGGATTAATGCTAGGCACTCTTCGTCTTCTCGGCGCGTCTACCGTCGCCGCACTGAGTCTCGGCGCCATCGCCGCCCCCGCCCAAGCCTTCGTAGACATACCGCTCTACAGCTATGAATATTATAGCGATTCAACCTACACAACCATGGTGGGCTATGCTTCGGGCGTCTGTTATTCGAACTATGCTGGCATTGGTCCGCTACAGGGGTCTGGGTCGCAGTATGTGATTGCGACCCAAGTCGGAATCTGCCGAAACGGCATGACGATCTACATCTGACATGATCCCACGAGCAGTGAGGCCTGCTCGTGGGATCAACGTCTTGCGACGTGTATTGTCAGGGTAGGTGCGTAAAGTCCGCAGGCGTCCCTTCACAGCGCCTTCCGCCGGTCCGCCCAGGCGATCAGCTCTTTCCTCGGCCACACCATCAGCCATGACCGCGCGGTGTATTCACCGCTGTCGATCAAGGCCTTACGCGACGCCGAGGCGGTGCCCGCCCGCTCCGTGTGGATCTCGCCCGGTCCCTGATGAACCATGAAGGCGCCGCCTTTCAGCGGGTTCAGCCGCAGGTGCGCCAGGCGAGGGCTGATCTGGGTCAGGGGCGGATCATAGAACCAGCTGGAGCCGATCATGCCCGCCAGTTCCGGCCGCGCCCGGCAGAGTTCCGCCGCCGTCGCCCAGGCCTCGTTCCAGCCATCCTCGTTGAAGCCCCGCAGCCAGCGGCTCTCGGTATGGACCTCCAGCCACGGCTCGCGTTTGGCGCCCGCCGCCAGATATCGGAACAGGGGACCAAAGCCCCAGCCGTCACGCACATGTTTGATGATCTGCCCCGGCCCGACCGGTGAACTCAGGTCGATCACCTGGCTCTTGGCCGCAGGAACGCTGAGCGCCAGAGTGAACCGAACATCCTTGGCCCAGTGATCGAACTCATAGCCACCCTCGGCCTTGGTCAGGAAGGCGGCCAGCTGTTCGAACCAATAGGGATAGAGGGCCAGGACTTCGGCCGGCAGGCCCATGGCCGCGACCCGATCCGGCAACTGCAAGGCCCATGACGCGATCAGACCGCGCCGAACCTCGTCCAAGACCCCAGCGCCAAGGACAGCATCGACCGCCTTGGCCGGCATCTCAAAATCCCAGTGCGGCGCAGCCTCTGCGGCCTTGGCAGCGGCTGTCTGACTAGCCGCGTCCACTCGCGCCCAGTCCTCCGAGGAAAGGCGCGCCAGCACGGCCTGGAAGGCGGCGACATCGGGGGTCAGGTGCAAATCCATGGCCGCTGTTATGCCACGCCCCGATTGGCGAAGGCTTAAGACGCCAAACGGGTGACGCCGCCCTTGCGCCGCGCTAAACCGCCGACCAGATCAAGGAGCCCCTATGACCATCGAATCCCGCATCGCCGAACTCGGCATCACCCTGCCGGAACCCGCCAAGGCGGTGGCCAACTATGTGCCCTTCGTCCAGACGGGCGCCGTGGTCCATATTTCTGGCCAACTGTCGAACGACGCCTCGGGCGGGATAAAGGGTACGGTCGGCGTGGACGTGACGCCGGAACAGGCCAACGCCGCCGCCCGCCTGTGCGGGATCAATCTGCTGGCCCAGATCAAGGCCGCCTGCGACGGCGACCTGGAGCGGGTCGTTCGCATCGTGAAACTGGGCGGCTTCGTTCAGGCCGGCCCGGACTTCGAAGCCATTCCCGCCGTCATCAACGGCTGTTCGGACCTTATGGTCGAAGTGTTCGGCGACGCCGGTCGCCATGCCCGCTCGGCCGTCGGCGTCTACAAGCTGCCGCTCGGCTTCGCAGTCGAGATCGACGCCATCGTGGAGATCCGTTGACCGTCAGCTCCACCTCATTCCCCGTCATCCTAGGCCTCGTGCCTGGGATCCATACTCCCGGTGTCTACGGCGCGCGTACCGTCGATGGGCTGAGTCTATGGATCCTCGGGACAAGCCCGAGGATGACGGAATTTGGGAGCGGGGCGTGAGTTTCCAGCTCTCCGTCCATGACGCCATAGCCGACATCGGCCGCGAGGCCTGGGATGCCTGCGCGCATCCCACCGGCGATCCCTTCGTCTCCTACGACTTTCTGCACGCCTGCGAAGCCTCAGGCAGCGCCGCCTCGCGGGAAGGCTGGGCGCCGCGCCATCTGGCCCTGCGAGACGAGGACGACGCCATCCTCGGCGTCATGCCCCTCTATCTGAAGGGCCACAGCCAGGGCGAATACGTCTTCGACCACAGCTGGGCCGACGCCTATGAGCGCGCCGGCGGCCGCTATTATCCCAAGCTGCTGGGCGCCGTGCCCTTCACCCCGGCGACCGGCCCGCGTTTCCTCAACCACCCCGATACAGACGCCGCAACGGTGCGGCAGGCCCTGCTTCAGGGCGCCTTGACCCTTGTCGAGCGGCTGGGGGTCTCGTCCCTGCACATCAACTTCCCGACCGAGGTCGAGTGGACGGACATGGCCCAGGCTGGCCTGCTGCCCCGCCAGGACATCCAGTTCATCTGGCGCAACGCCGACTATCAAACCTTCGACGATTTCCTGGCCGCCCTGTCGGCCAACCGCCGCAAGACCATCCGCCGCGAACGCCGCGACGCACAGGCGGATCTGGACATCCGCGTTTTGACCGGCGCTGAGATCACCGAGGCCCATTGGGACGCCTTCTTCGCCTTCTACCTGGACACGGGCGACCGCAAATGGGGGCGGCCCTATCTGACGCGGGACTTCTTCACCCGTGTCGGCGCGACCATGGCGGACCGCATCGCCTTGGTCATGGCCTTCCGCGACGGGACGCCCATCGCAGGCGCCCTGAACTTCATCGGCCGCGACGCCCTGTACGGCCGGCAGTGGGGCACGCTGGAAGAGGTGCCCTTCCTGCATTTCGAGCTTTGCTATTATCAGGCCATCGAGTTCGCCATCGCGCGGGGCCTGTCCCGCGTCGAGGCCGGGGCCCAGGGCGAGCACAAGATCGCGCGGGGCTATCTGCCCTCCCCCGTCTATTCGGCCCACTTCATCGCCGACCCCGCGCTGCGCGGGCCTGTGGCCGACTATCTTCGGCGCGAAGGCCCGGCTGTCGAGGCTCAAAGACTGGAGATGACCGAGGAACTGTCGCCTTTCAAAAAGGACGGCTGACGTCCTGCTCTAAGCCGGTTTCTGCGCCCACAGGTGGTACATGCCGGCGAACAGCTCGGGCCGCCGCGCTTCCAGCCGGTCCCATAGGCCGAGATCCAGCGGATCGGCCGACCCGAACGCGGCTGCAAACGCCGCCCTCGCCTCAGGCGACGCCTCGAACCCGACCAGTCGAAGCCCGGCCCCGCCGATCAGTTCGCCGAGTTGGGGCGGCGTGTAACGATGCTCCTGAACATGGAAGACCAGATCACGACAGCCGCTGAGGCTGTAGAAGTCCGCGCTCTCCTTCAGCGCGGCCAAGGGCTCCCCATCCGGCAGAGCCAGAACATGGGCGCGAAACGCCCGAATGTCCGCCTCGACCGGCGTCCAGCCCCGCGCCCGGATCAGGTCGTGCGCCGCCCGCACCACCGCCCGCGCCCGCTCGCTGTAGAGGCCCAGCCGCACCACGCCGCCCGGCCGCAAAACGCCCGCCAGCCGCGCCAGCCCGTCCTCGGGCCGCGCCATATGGTGGATCACGCCGGTGCTGGTGACGACATCGAACCGCGTCTGAACCTTATCCAAGGCCAATATGTCGCCCTGGACGAACCGCACCCCGCTCAGCCCCAGGTCTTGCGCCACCCGCATGCCGTGGGCCAGGCTGGCGCGGCTCAGGTCCATGGCGGTGATCGCCAGCGAAGGGTCCATCCGCGCCATGTCGATAGGCTCGAAACCCGTGCCGCACCCCGCAACCAGGACAGCCTCCGCCCGACCGGCAAAGGCCTTGCCGTCAAGCCCCGGAAGGGCCGCGATGGCGTCAGAAAGCCTTCGCGGCGTGGGCGCGGGGGGCGCGGACCAGCGCGGATAAGGATTAGCCTCGTACTGCTCCTTGACCGCTTCGGACACGGCGTCGGCGCCGTCGGGCGTCAAAACTGGCACGGACTGGGCCAGGGCGCGCTCCCGCGCGGGTTCGTCAATGGCGCGGCGGATCAGTTGCGCCTGGATTTCACCCTCGCCCAAGGCCGTGGCCTCTGACCGGGTCGGCGACCGGAACAGCAGGGCGACCGCGCCATCAGTTGCCTGTACCGGTGCGACATATTCGGAAGCGAAGCCGATGATCCCAAGGGCGGCGACCAGGTCTCCGATGGGAGATTCAAATGCGCCGGCCGCCCCTGGTCCCGCCTCGACCACCGCCGTCCGCACCGCATTGAGCCGCATCTCCATGGCGGCGCTGACGTTCACGCACCGCGACAGGAAGGCCAGCCACAAGGGGTCACGCCCCATGGCCGCCAGCATCGCCGACGTTCCGTCGAACCGCCCCTGTTTTAACAACAGAGTCTCCGCCGTGACGCGCGCCAGCGTCTGCTGATCGACCGATGTCTCGCCCAGCAGCGCAGTAAGGTCCGCGTCCAGGATCGGATGCCAGCCGTTCGGCGTCAGGCCCGCCAACCGTTCGGCCAGAGCCGCTGCAACACGCAAGCGTGTCGGGGGATCGACCGCCCTCGCCAGCGCGCGGCTCAGCACCTGGGTCGCCTGCCCCGGATCGCCGTGGGCCGACAAGAACAACCCCATCGCAGCCAGAGCCGCGGCATGGTCGGGGTGGTCCACCAGCACCGCCTTAAGACGCTCAAACCCCTCTTGCCTTCGGCCATTCTCAAGGGCGACGTGAGCAGCTTGGAGAGCGCTTTCGGCATCGAATGCACTCATTCGGCTTGCGCGCTCAACTGATCCAGCTTGTCTCGCATTTATCTCGTCGCCATCCGTTCCAAGTGCGGGAATAGAGACAGTCCTGTCCGCCTCCACCCAGCATGACCCACTCTTGTCCTACCGACAGAGTCGCACGGGTTCTGAGCAAGGAATAGACGGGAGGTTCCGCCGAGAACCAAGGGTGAAATTCTCCATTCTGGTATCCAGCATCCGAACTTGGCTGGGGTAGACCGAAAGTTTGCCAGTCACATTTCGACTTGGAACTCAGTTGCATTCCGCCAGATACACCTTCCGGCGAAAACTCTTTCAATGCTTGGGCCATCAAGGCGCAGTCCGCCGCAGTCGGCCGGCGAACGGCGACAAACGGAACAGCGTAAGCAGCCCAAATGGTCGTCATCATTGCTAGCGCGGCCATGGCCGCGCTAGCCGGCTTGATCCAAACGCCAGAACGATCCAACCGCCCGCGAAACAACAGGTCCAAGACGACCCATGTCCCCGCCATGACCAGACCGAAGCCCAACATCCAAGCATATGAGGCGCTTCTGGACTCGACGCGAAGCCGAACTTGAAACTCGGCAACGATCATCGCGCAAATAGTCAGGGCGCTAACGGCCGCGCAGTACGCGGAGACTCGATGTCGTGAGCGCACAGCGACAAAGGCGTAGGCGCGATCTGCGGCGACGAGGCAAGGCAGGAAAAGGACGATAAAAATCCCCACCGCAGGCGCGTAAAACCCTCCGAAATGTATCATGAAAGCGGGGACGAGCGCAGCCAGCGCCCCTGCAATCACGATGCCAGCCCTTAAGATTTTCAGCATCCTTTTCGCCCCTTTTTGCAAGGATGCCGACAGAACTCCAAGGCAGAAAAAGGGCCCGAGCATCGCCGCCCGGGCCTCTTCATTTTCAGTGACTAAGCCCGATCAGGCCGTCTCTTCTTCCTCCGACTTCGCAGGAACGCCGCCGGCGCTCTTGATGTCGAAGTCGATCTTGCCGTCCTTCAGCTGGACCTTGACGTGCCCGCCGCGCGTCAGACGCCCGAACAGGATGTCGTCGGCCAGCGGCTTCTTGATCGAGTCCTGGATGACCCGCGCCAACGGACGTGCGCCATACAGTTCGTCGAAACCGTTCTTGGCCAGCCAGTCGGCCGCTTCGTCGGTCAATTCGATAGTGATGTTCCGGTCCGCCAGTTGGACTTCCAGCTGAAGGATGAACTTGGTCACCACCGAACGGATCGTATCGGCCTGCAACGGCTTGAAGGCCACGATGGCGTCCAGACGGTTGCGGAACTCCGGCGCGAACAGGCGTTGGATGGCCTTGTCGTCCTCGCCCTCGACCTTGCCCCGGCCGAAGCCGATGGAGGCGCGGGCGTTGTCGGCGGCGCCGGCATTGGTAGTCATGATCAGGATGACGTTCCTGAAGTCGACCTTCTTGCCGACGGCATCGGTCAACATGCCGTTGTCCATCACCTGAAGCAGGATGTTGTAGACATCCGGGTGCGCCTTCTCGATCTCGTCCAGCAGCACCACCGAGTGCGGGTGCTGATCGACGGCGTCCGTCAGAAGCCCGCCCTGGTCATGGCCGACATAGCCCGGAGGCGCCCCGATCAGCCGGCTGACCGTGTGGCGTTCCATATATTCCGACATGTCGAACCTCTGCATCTCGATGCCCAGGGTCGAAGCCAGCTGTTTGGCCACCTCGGTCTTGCCGACGCCGGTCGGACCGCTGAACAGGAAGCTGCCGATCGGCTTGTTCGGGTCGCGCAGACCCGCCCGCGCCAGCTTCATCGCCGCCGACACCTGTTCGATGGCCTGCTCCTGGCCGAACACCGCCCGCTTCAGATCGACTTCCAGTTCGCGCAGGCTCTCGGTGTCGGACTTGGACACCGACTTGGCCGGGATACGCGCCATCTTGGCGATGACGGTCTCGACTTCCTTCTGGCCGATCACCTTCTTGCGCTTGGATTCGACCACCAGCATCTGCGACGCCCCGGCCTCGTCGATCACGTCGATCGCCTTGTCCGGCAGCTTGCGGTCCGTCATGTACCGCGCCGACAGTTCGACCGCCGTGCGGATGGCGCTGTCGGTGTAGCGGACCTTATGGTGCTGCTCATAATAGGTCTTCAGACCCTTCAGGATCTTCACCGTATCCTCGACCGTCGGCTCGTTGACGTCGATCTTCTGGAAGCGACGCACCAGGGCGCGGTCCTTCTCGAAGTGCTGGCGATATTCCTTGTAGGTCGTCGAACCCATGCACCGCAGCGAACCCGAGGCCAGGGCTGGCTTCAGCAGGTTCGAGGCGTCCATGGCCCCGCCTGACGTCGCGCCGGCGCCGATCACCGTGTGGATTTCGTCGATGAAGAGCACGGCGTTGTCGTGGTTCTCCAACTCCTTGACCACCTGTTTCAGACGCTCCTCGAAGTCGCCGCGATAGCGCGTACCGGCCAGCAGGGCGCCCATGTCCAGCGAATAGATGGTGGCGTCCTTCAGGACGTCGGGCACTTCGCCGTTGACGATCTTGCGGGCCAGACCTTCGGCAATGGCGGTCTTGCCGACGCCGGGATCGCCGACCAGCAGCGGATTGTTCTTGGTCCGGCGGCACAGGATCTGGATCGAGCGTTCGACCTCGGCCTGACGACCGATCAGCGGATCGACCTTGCCCTGGCGCGACTTCTCGTTGAGATCGACGCAATAGGCTTCCAGCGCCTCGCCGCCCGACTTGACCGCCGTGGCGTCTTCGGACTCTTCGGGTGAAGCGCCCTTGGCCGGACGGGTCTCTCCGCCGCCCGCTTTCTTGGCGATGCCGTGAGCGATGAAGTTGACCGCGTCATACCGGGTCATGTCCTGCTCTTGCAGGAAGTAGGCGGCGTGGCTCTCGCGCTCGGAGAAGATGGCGACAAGGACGTTCGCGCCGGACACGTCCTCGCGGCCGGACGATTGCACATGGATGACGGCGCGCTGGATCACCCGCTGGAAGCCGGCGGTGGGCTTGGCGTCCTCGCCGTCAGCCGTGGCCAGGGCGGCGAGATCATTATCCACATAAAGGGTCAGGGCCGCCTTCAGGGCCGTCAGATCGACGTTGCAGGCGCGCATGACGCCGGACGCATCCGGGTCGTCGATCAGCGCGAGCAACAGGTGCTCGAGCGTCGCATACTCATGCCTGCGCGCGTTGGCGTAGCCGACGGCGCGGTGCAGGGTTTCTTCGAGAGGACGGGAAAATGAAGGCATCGGAAGGTTCCTCTCAGTCCTTTTCCATCGTGCATTGCAGCGGGTGCTGATGGCGGCGCGCGGTTTCGATGACCTGCGCGACCTTGGTCTCGGCGACCTCGTAGGTGAAGACGCCGCAAACCCCCACGCCGTGCTGATGCACATGCAGCATGACGCGGGTGGCCTCTTCACGGCTCTTTTGGAAGAACCGCTCCAGCACGTAGACGACGAATTCCATCGGCGTGTAGTCGTCGTTCAGGATCAGCACCCGGTACAACGAGGGCTTCTGAAGCTTCGGCTTGGTTTCGGTGATGGTGGCGGCGCCTGCGCCGCCCCCGGTTTCACCGGGCCTTTGAATGGGCATTCGTATTCCGTAATCGGGGAGTCGTCTTGGCTATCAGATAGGGAATGATGGCCTGAATTGAAGCGGCGTCCAGTCACAGGTTTCGTGAAAGCCAACCCCCTGTCGCCAAAACGAAAAAAGCCCCGGGGCGAACCCCGGGGCCTTTCAGATCATTAATGATGCGGCGATCAGCGAGCGGCCTGGAAGGTCTCGACCGACTCGGTCACGCGTTCGTTGATCGGCTTGAGGCTGTCCTTGACCGTCGAGGTCAGGATCTCGTTGGTCTTGGTCAGTTCGGCCATGTAGCGTTCCATGGACTTCTTGGCCCAGGTGGTCTGGAGTTCGAAGAACTCCTGCACCGAACGGGCGGTCGACAGTTCCTTGCTGGCGGCGACGCCGTCTTCCCAGGCCGTCTTGGCGAAGCCAAGGGCTTGCTGCGACAGGGCTTCGGCGCCCTTCTGCGCGACCGTGGCCGACTCGACCATGGCGTCCAGGTTCTTCTTGCCGTGAGCGTTCAGTTCGCTCAGCGAGGCCACCGACTTGTCGATGCCTTCACGCAGCGCCTTGGCGCCTGCGACCTGGAAGGTCTCGGCCTGGGCCTTCGCCTTGGCGGCGGTCTGCTCGACGGTCTTCTTCACGGTTTCGGCGCTGTCAGCCATGGTCGTGTCTCCAGAGTTATGAGCCTGAGAGGGGATAAGGCACGGCGGCATTCAATCACGAGGCGAAACCCCGTTCGGCGGCTTTATGCTGCAAGCGCGAAGGGCAATCAAGTTAATTTTGTGCGCCGCAACATATGAACAGCGATAACCTGGTTCGGCGCTTCAAATTCGCGTTGACGACCGGTTAACCACCATGAAACCCCCAGTTCCTATGCTAGGTCTTCAATCGCGTAGGCCGGGGGGCCTGTCGCACCCTGAGTTCAAGCGAGGGTCGTAACCGCCCATGATTTCCTTCGTCCGTCGTGGCCTATTCGCCCTGCTCGCGCTTTCGATCGCCTTGGGCGCCAACGTCCGTTCGATCGAGGCGCAGTCCCAGGAAAACAGCCGCTACGCCGCCATAGTGATCGACGCGGCCTCGGGCGAAGTCCTGTTTTCACGCCATGCGGACAGCCGGCGCTATCCCGCGTCCCTGACCAAGATGATGACCCTCTATCTGGCTTTCGAGGCCCTCTCACAGGGCAAGGTCAAGGCAGATGACGTCCTGACCGTGTCGTCCCGTGCGGCGTCTCAACCCCCTTCCAAACTAGGGTTGGCGGCGGGCCAGACCATCACACTCGATGACGCCATGCGGGCCACCGCCGTCCGGTCCGCCAACGACATGGCCGTCGTGATCGCCGAACATGTGGGCGGGTCAGAAGCCCGCTTCACGACCTTGATGACCCAGAAGGCGGCGCAGCTGGGCATGACCCAGACCCGCTATTACACGGCCAATGGCCTGCCCGACGCGCGTCAGGTCACCTCGGCGCGCGACCAGGCCATCCTGGCGCGGGCCATCATGCGCGACTTCCCCCAGTACTACAGCTATTTCGGCCTGCACGACTGGGCCTACAACGGCCGCAGCTATCGCAACACCAACGGCCTGCTGCCGACCGGAAACGGCTATGACGGCATGAAGACCGGCTACACCAACGCCTCCGGCTACAATTTGGCGGCCTCGGCGGTGCGCGACGGCCGTCGCCTGATCACCATCGTGCTAGGCGGTCGCTCCAGCGCGAGCCGCAACGCCCATGTCGCCGAACTGATGGACACCGGGTTCGAGGTCGAACGTCGTCGCAGCCAGGGCGAGAACATCCAGATCGCCCAGTCCTTCTTCGAGCAGCGCGGCTTTGGCGTCGGCGAGACCCTGTCGCCCAACGCGCCGGTCGCCTACGCCTCCCTCTCCAATGATGAAGAGGACGGCATGGGGGCGGAGTCCAGTGCGGTCGCCTATACCGCCGCCCCGGCGCCGGCGGTTCTGCCGAACCGGATCACCCCCTCCCCGTCCGAACGCACCGCGGCCGCCAGCCAGCGCGCGGCGGCAACGACCCAGGCGGCCGGAACGACCCAACGCGCGCCCGCCAATGTCACCGCCTCATTGAACGGCGCCCCGACCGGCGCCGCGGTCGCCGGTTCCTCCACCCCGCGACGCGCGACGCCCCCGCCCGCGCGCGAACCGGCCCGCGCCGCCCGGCCTGCCGGCCGCTGGGCGGTCCAGGTTGGCGCCTTCAGGGATGAGAAGGTGGCCACTGACTGGCTGACCGAGGTCAACCGCCGCTTCCGCACCCAGTTCGCCAGCGCCGAACGCAATGTGCAGACAGCCGGCGAATGGTACCGGTCGCGCTTCACCGGTCTGACCGAGGACGCCGCCAAGGCCGCCTGCGACGCCCTGTCCGAACGGCGCGTCACCTGTATGGTCGTCCGCCCGGATTAGGCCTTCGCGATCCGCCCGCCGCCGCCTTCGATGGCGTCCAGCAAATCCATCACGTCCTCGATGGTGTTGGCCTCGCGCGCCGGCTTGTCCCAGCGGATCCGGCTGACACGGGGGAAACGCATGGCGACGCCGGACTTGTGCCGGGTCGATCTCTGCAAGCCTTCGAAAGCGATCTCCAGCACCAGGCCGAAATCGCGCGCGGCCCGAACGGATCGCACCGGCCCAAACCGCTCGACCGTGTGGTCGCGCACGAACTTGTCGAGCTGTTTCAGCTCTTCATCGGTAAATCCGAAATAGGCCTTGCCCACCGGCGTCAGCACGCCTTCTGGCGTCCAGACGCCGAAGGTGTAGTCCGAATAAAAACTGGACCGCTTGCCGTGCCCCCGCTGGGCGTACATCAGCACGGCGTCGATGACGTGGGGATCGCGCTTCCACTTGAACCACGGCCCCTTGGGACGTCCCGCCAGATAGGGACTGTCCCAACGCTTCAGCATCAGGCCTTCGGCCGCCGCGCCGACCGGCGGATCAGCGCGCAGCCGGGCCAGTTCCTCCCAGTCGCGATAGGGGACAAGCGGCGACAGGTGCAGGCGCGTTCCTGAATGGCCCTGGACCAGCGCCTCGAGGCGCGCCCGCCGCGCCCGCAAAGGCAGGGTCCGCAGGTCATCGCCCCCCTGGGCCAGGATGTCATAGGCGACTATCGCCGCCGGGAAAGCCGCCATGGCCTTGGCGTCCACCGTCTTGCGGTTCAGCCGTTGCTGCAGATCGCCGAACGGGGCGATCACGCCGTCACGCCAGACTACCAGTTCGCCGTCCAGCGCGCCTTCGAAGGTCATCGCCTGCACCACGTCGGGAAAGGCGGCCGAGATTTCGTCGCCGGTGCGGGACCACAGCTTGCGAACATCGCCCTCGACCACGGCCTGAACCCGGACGCCGTCCCATTTCCATTCCGCCGCATAGTCCGCAGGATCCATCTTTGGAAAATCGACCGCCTCGTCCACAGCGACCGCCAGCATCACCGGGCGGAAACGACCCGGCGCATCCGGGCTGGGTCGTTCCGCCCTGCCCTCCAGCCAGGCGAACAGATCACCATAGGGCGGCGGGACCGCGTGCCAGACCTCCTCGATGGCCGCGACGTCGACCGGCTCGAGATCCATGGTCGTTTCCGCCCCATCAGGCGACGGCGGTGCGGTGATTTCGGCGGGTCGGATCATCGCCGCCGCCGTCTTGGCCAGCCGCGCCGACAGACCCACGCGCAGTCCGCCCGTCATCAGCTTCAACAGCGCCCACCGCGCCTTGGGCTCCAGCGCGTCCAGCCAGCCTTCCAGCAGTCCCTTGACCTCGGCCCGGCCAGCGCTGCGCAGCGCCTCGACCACCTCGGCCAGCTCCGGCTCTCGATTGGGCCGCCGGTCAGGCGGCGCAGGCCATATCAGGGCGACCGTCTCCGCCAGGTCGCCGACATAGTCATAGGACCAACCGACCAGCACCCCGTCCACCCGCGCCTCGACCGCCTTTCGGATCATGGCCGGCTTGGCCGCATCGAAGGTCAGGTCTCCGGTCAGGGCCGCCAGGGCCCAGCCCCGATCAGGATCGGGGGTCGCTCTCAGATAATCCCGGACCAGCACCAGTTTGGCGTTCCGCGAGGCGGTCAGCGACAGACGATCCAGAAGCTCGGCGAAGGCGCGCATGGTGATCCATCTTGGGCGTCCGCAGCGTCGCCGTCAGCCCAGAACGAAAAACGCCCCGGAGGTTTCCCTCCGGGGCGTCATCGATAAGTTGGGGATCAGTCGGGGATCAGTTGAACAGGCCCGCGATCACGGCGGTGATCAGGCCGCCGGCGACCGCCGCCAGCACCACATCATTTCCGCTGCGGACATATTGATAGCCACGCGGCGGGGCGCGCAGGCCGTAGCGGCCGTAGTCGTTCACGACATAGGCGTTGGTGCGGTAATAGGACGGCATCCGCTGGCCGTAGCTCCAGGTCCGGACCGCATAGCCCCGGGGAGGCGCGTATCGCGGTGCGTTATAGCGGCGCTGAGCCTGCTGCCAGCGGGCATACTGACGCTGATCCTGACGCGCTTCGTGGCGCTGGTCTTGGCGCTGGTCTTGGCGATAGTCGCGTCGGTCGTCGCGCCGGTCGTTTCGCCTATCATCGCGTCTGTCCTGACGCTGTTCATAGCGACGGTCGTCGCGGGACTGAGCCGATGCGGCGCCGGCCGCGCCGAGCGTGGTGGTGGCCAGAACCGCGGCCATCGTGGCGGTGAGGATCTTCTTCATCGTGATGTCTCCATCTGCGGTCGAACCATTCGACTTGCCCGCACTATGAAGATCCACGGCTGAGGCCCGCCTGAACCGGTCGGGTCGCCTCCCGTTCAGACCATGACCGAGTTTCGGCCTTAGTCAGGCAGCGACCGACTGCTCGCTATTGGCGTCCCCTCGCCCCACCGCCTCACGCCCGCCCGGGACGCGGCTCATCATTTCCGCCAAGGCGCCGAAATCTATGGGCTTGGTCAGATAGGCGTCGGCACCTGCCTCCAGACCGGCCTGATGGTCTTCCTTGCGGGCAGAGGCCGACAGAACGACAATCGGCGTCTGGACGTTCGGCCCTCCGCCGCCCCGTATCAGACGCGTCGCGGTCAGGCCGTCCATCACCGGCATGTTCACGTCCATTATGATCAGGTCGAACGGCTGCTCCTGGGCCGCTTCGACCGCCAATTGGCCATTCTCGGCCGTGACGGTGACGTGCGACGCGGAGCCCATCCAGGATTCAAGGATCATGCGGTTGACCGGGTGATCTTCGACCACCAGCACCCGCAGACATTCGACACACTGGACCGGGGCCTCAATCACCTCCGCAGCGGCGGGGCGCGCCCATTCCACCACATCCGCCTCGACGGTCAGGACGAAGCACGACCCCTCGCCCACGGTCGAGGTCACGGTGATGTCGCCGTCCATGATGTTGGCCATACGCCGCGCAATGGTCAGGCCCAGACCTGTTCCGCCGAACCGACGCGTCGAAGAGGCATCGACCTGCGTGAAGGGCTGAAACAGCCGTTCCAGGTCGGCCGGCGATATTCCTGATCCGCTGTCCTTCACCGAGAACTCGAAGCCGACCCTGCGGTCGGAGATGCGACGACCGCGGACGACGTACCGGATTTCACCAGCGTCGGTGAACTTGACCGCATTCGACAACAGATTCTGAACCACCTGGCAGACCCGCAGGGGGTCGCCGCGCACGACAGAGGGTATTTCGCCTTCTATTTCGGTGATGAAGCCAAGGCCCCTGGCCTCGGCCTGGGCTTCAAAGGGACCGGTGATCCGGCGTTGCAGATCCTCCATCACGACATCGACGACCTCGAACGTCATCTTGCCGGCCTCGATCTTCGTCATGTCGAGGATGTCGTTCAGCAGCGACAGAAGATTGTCCCCGGAATTGCGGATGATCGACAGATATTCGCGCTGGGCGCCCTCAAGCCGGGTCGCGCTCAGCAATTGGGCGGCGCCCAGAACCCCGTTCATCGGGGTGCGGAGTTCATGGGAAATCACGCCGAGGAAGTTCGACTTGGCGTCGTTGGCGGCGTTCGCCTTGTCCCGCGCAGTCTCCAATTCTTCGATCAAATGCGCCTGGTGGGCCTGAAAGGCTTCGATCCTCTGTTCACGGAGCATGGTCATGGTGACGAGCACGAACAGGCAGGCGGCGATGAACGGCAGCACCGCCAGCATCGACCAGAATTCGGGCTTGCCCCAGAGGCTCAGCAGGATGACCCCGGCTGCGGCGGCGTAGGGCGACGAGATGATCATGGCCTGACGGGGCGAACTGCGCAGTTGGGCGAAGACCAGCACGAAGCCGGAAATGATCAGGGCGATGGCGAGCGGACGGCCGAAGGCGGCGTCGGAGAACCACGCCATCAGTGGGGCGGCGGCCCAAGCCGCGGTCGTTGCGGCGCCGACGGCGGGGAAGACCATGCCCCAGCCGACATTAACCCTATGGCTCAGTCTATGTTCGACCACGCCGCGGATCGAACCGGCCGCGACCGTGACGACGAACCACACCATGGCCTGCCACCAGGCCACCGTACCCAGCAGGCCCAGCGCCCAGGTGGCGATGATGATGTAGCGCAGGTACTGCGTCTGCAGGATCGCCGTCAGGGCTTGTGCCGGGTCGCCCGCGCGCCGATCACCGGCGAAGGCCTTCCCCACCCCGTCAGATTCAACCATGTCCCAGCCGTCCCCACGTTCTGTTTGGTCGCATGACGCTAGGCTGAAGGTTCTAAGACGGAGTGAACGCTGGTTTTTGCGCAATCATACACTGTGGGCAATCTCGCTCGGCGCGAGCGCCTTGATCGACAGGGCGTGGATCGGTCCGGCCAACTCTTCCCTCAGGAGGTCGTTGACGGCTCTTTGCCGCAGCACCCGCGACTGGCCTTCGAAGGCGGCAGACACAATGGTGAGATTGAAGTGGGTTTCGCCGCCCGGCTGGGCGTCCATGCCCCCTTCGTGGTGATGGCCCGCATGGCGCCAGCTGTCGTCCTCGATCTCCAGCCGTTGCGGCGATAGCGCGGCGCTCAGTTTTTCGCGGATAATCTTCGCCACAGGGCCGTCTGACATGATCGTTTCCTTGAAGAGGTCCAAATCCGCATTACACTTCGGCTGATGTCTGCCTCCTTTCAATACAAGCCGCGATTCACCGACATTCGGGTGAAGCCGCCGAAGGCCGAGGAGGAAGCCGCCAAGGCGGACGTCCTGCACCTCAAGCCCGGCGAAAAACCGTGCCAGTGGCCTGACTGCCGCAAGGCCGCGACTGCCAAGGCGCCCAAGTCGCGCGAGCGGTTGAACGACTTCTACGAATTCTGCCAGGCCCACGCGGGTGAATACAACAAGGGCTGGAACTTCTACGCGGGCATGAGCGAAGGCGAGGTTCGCGCGGCTCAGGAAAACGAGGCCATGACCGGCGGCCGACCGACCTGGGAAATGAAGGCCGGCAAGTTCACGCGCGAGGCCGCAGCCTTCTCCGCCAAGATGGGTACGGCCAACAACACCGGCGCCGGTTCGTGGCGTGACAGTTTTGGCCTGTTCGGCCGTCGCGGCGATCAGGCTCCGCAATCGCCGACCGAGGATCGCCGCATCGGCAAGCTGGAACGCGCCGCCCTGGCCGACCTGGATCTGGAACCCGGCGCCGACAAGGCCAGGATCAAGGCCCAGTACCACGACCTGCTGAAACGCTTTCACCCCGACACCAACGGCGGCGACCGCGGCGCCGAGGCCAAGCTGCAACGCGTGATCAAGGCCTGGAAGACGTTGAAAAAGGCCGGGCTGGCCTAAGGCGGCGTCGCGCCTATTTCGACGGCCGCCCAGGCACGGGCGTCAGGTTTTTCAGGCTGGGCTGCGACGCGTTCTTCTTGGGCGGCGCCGCCTTCTTGGACTTGCCCTTGCTCTCTTTCATGCGGATCGGTCTTCCTGTTCAAAGACCCACCCTAACAGCCGCTGGACCGGCAAATGAGGCCGAGGCGCGTTCGCGCCCATGGCGTTTTCGCCAAGACTTCCCAAATAGGAGGATGGTCGCCGAGGCGCGAACCGCCGAGTGGCGGTTGATCGGATCCGGTTTGACCACCATGCGAAACCAGTCCTCCCATGACATGGCTCATCGAGCTGTCCGTCACGCACGTCGCGACGGCGCTTTCTCTCTCACTCGAGGGGAGCGAAAAAGCATGATCGGTTATCTGATCCTGGTCCACCGCTACCCCGAACAGTTCAAACGCCTGTTCGAAGCCGTCTATGATCCCGCCAACCACTATGTCGTCCACGTCGACCGAAACTCAGGCCCCGAGCTGGAGCAGCAGATCCGCGACCTGCTGGCGCCCTACGCCAACGCCGCCGTGATCGAGAGCCGCCGCGCCCTGTGGGGCGGCTACAGCCTGATCGACGCGGAGCTGCGCGGGATGAAACGCCTGCTGGAAATGAGCGACGACTGGTCGGTGTTCATCAATCTCAGCGGCCAGGATTTTCCGCTCAAGTCCCAGGCCGAGATAAAGGCCTTCCTGGCCCGTCACCCCGGCCAGGAATTCATTCGCGCCGTCGATCAGAAGAAGGTCCGGCCCGACACTCTGAACCGGGTGCGCAATCTGGTTTTCGAACGCCCCAAGGGCATCATCCGGACCATCCTGCGCCGTCCTTTCCTGCGCGGCGCGACCCCCTATATCGGCAATCAGTGGATGATGGTCAGCCGGCGCTTCTGCGAATTTGTCTGCCACGACAAGGCGGCGGACCGGTTCAAGGCCTTCTACCGCCACACCTTCATCGCCGACGAGGGCTTCTTCCAGACGGTGATGAAGAACACCGAGGTCCACGGGCCGATGGTCAACGACGACATGCGGATGATCGACTGGATCCCCGACGGCGACATCAAGTTGCGGCCCCGGACCTATACGATCGCGGATACGGCGGCGCTGAAGGCCAGCCCGTCCCTGTTCGCGCGCAAGTTCGACCAAGAGACCTGCCCGGACGTCCTGCCTATGCTGGAACGTTGGATCGCGCCGCCCCGCGCCGCGATCCGCAGCGTCTCGACACCAGCCGCCCATAGAACAGGCGCCGGCGTCATCGCAGCCTGAAGCCCGATCCGGCGAACCGGTCGAGCGGGACGCCTCAGGGCTGTCCCGCTCCATCGTTCGACGCGGTCATCAGCGGAGCCGCCGGCTCGCGGAAATAACGGTCGATGCCGTCGGCGACGGACTTCATCAGACGACGGCGCGCGCGCTCGTCGGTCAGCAGTCGCTCGTCTTCGGGATTGGTGATGAAGCCCATTTCCAGCAGCACCGCCGGCACGTCGGGCGCCAGCAGCACGGCCAGACCCGCATCGCGGTGGCTGCGACGCAGCAGCGGATGGTCGGAGCCTTCCAGATGGGTCAGGAGCACGCGCGCAAACTGGGCCGAGCGGTTCTGGGTGGCGCGCTGGGTCATGTCGAGCAGGATCCGGTCCACCGAGGGATCACGGCCCGGCAGGTGCAGCTCGCGGTGCCAGTTGTCGGTCCGCGTGAACTCACGCACCGCACGGCCGGCGCCCTGTTCGGACAGGGTATAGACGCTGGCGCCGCGCACGGCCGGATCGGTCCCGGCATCGGCGTGCAGAGAGATGAACAGGTCGGCGTCCGCCTGCCGCGCGATGGCGACGCGACGGTACAGATCGACATAGGTGTTGGTTTCACGCGTCAAACGCACGCGATAACGGCCGGTCCGCTCCAGCTCGGCCTTCAGGGCCAGGGCGGCGGCAAGGGTGACCTGGCTCTCGCTGACCTTGGCCCCGCTGGCGCCCGGATCGCGTCCGCCATGCCCGGCGTCGATGACGATCAGCGGTCGTTCGGCGCGAGCCGGCGCCGACGTCGAACGCGGCGCGGCACGGGGCGCGGGCACAGACCCGCCCACGGCCTTCAGATCCACGACGTAACGATAATGGGCCACCCCGTCGCCGGGGGGCAGCAGGAAGCGGCGTTCGATCTCGCTTCCGCGCGCCAGCTCGAGCTGAACGCGCGAGGCGCCGCCCGCCGCGCTGACTTGATAGGAGCGGACCAGGCCCGACCCGCCGCCGTTCAAGCCTCGGCCCGGCGCGACACCGGTCAAGGCCAGGGTGACGCGACCGTCCGCGCCGGTGTCGATCACCCGCCCCTGCGTCGACTTGTCCAGATCGATGACCACACGGGTCCGGTCGCCGTCGGCGCCGAAGCGAATTCCCAGGACATCGCCCTGCGCGCCCCAGGCGAAACCGCGCGTCGCAAACAGCGCCACGGCGCATATCACGACGAAGGCCAGGGCGGTCATGGCCCATTCCCTCGCGCCCCAACGCACCACATCTGTCAAAAAGCGACCGCCCATAACGCCGTCGAACCCATCCTACGCGAACTTGAACCCCATCATGCCAGAGGCTCGTATTCAGGGGGTTAAGGCCGAACACCTTTTAATTCGCGTACAGCGTGACTATGCTGTGAACCGCTCGCGAACCGATCGCGCCTTCTTCGCCTGTGCGAAGCCCGGCGCGCCCTCCTCGCGGCGCTGACTTTCACCAATCCGAGAACCGCCCGGCGACGCCGATGGTTCGAAGAGCGGACCAGGGTCGCGGCCTTCCTCAAAGATTGGCGCGCCCGGTTCAGGACCGACGACCTCCATGGGCCTTTCCGCCTGCGCTCCCCAACGGCTTGACCAAGCCTGCTTCGCCTTCCCAGGCGAAGGGATGTCGCGTGCGCCGGCCCTTCCCCCCGTTCGGCGAGCCGCCATGACCCTTTCCGGTGTTCCGGTACGGTCGGCCTGCGCGCGCCAGAGAGAGACTTTCAATGTCAAAGACTATGCTGATCGACGCGGCCCACCCGGAAGAAACCCGGGTCGCGATCGTTGACGGACGCCAGATCGAGGAATTCGATTTCGAGTCCCGTGCGAAGCGCCAGCTTCGCGGCAACATCTACCTCGCCAAGGTCACCCGCGTAGAGCCCAGCCTGCAGGCCGCCTTTATCGAGTACGGCGGCAACCGCCACGGCTTCCTGGCCTTCAACGAAATCCACCCGGACTACTACCAGATCCCGGTCGCCGACCGCGAAGCCATCATGGCCGAAGCGCACGACGACGACGATGACGACGATCTGGGTCGTGAGTCCGACGACGACGCCGATCCCGAAGCCGCCCTGGCCGACGAAGAGCGGCTGAAGCGTCGCCTGATGCGTCGCTACAAGATCCAGGACGTGATCAAGCGTCGCCAGATCCTGCTGGTCCAAGTCGTCAAGGACGAACGCGGCGCCAAGGGCGCAGCCCTGACCACCTGGCTGTCGCTGGCCGGTCGCTATTGCGTCCTGATGCCCAACACCGGCAAGGGCGGCGGCATCAGCCGCAAGATCACCAACACCTCCGACCGTCGCCGCCTGAAGAGCGCTGTCTCGGCCCTGGAAGTGCCCAAGGGCATGGGCCTGATCATCCGCACCGCCGGCGCCAAGCGCACCAAGGCCGAGATCAAGCGCGACTACCAATATCTGTTGCGCCTGTGGGAGACGATCCGCGAGACCACCCTCGCCTCTCACGCCCCCTCGGTGATCTACGAAGAAGAGAACCTGGTCCGCCGCGCCGTGCGCGACATGTTCGACAAGGACTTCGACGGCATCCAGGTCGAGGGCGTCGAGGGCTTCAAGGAAGCGCGCGACTTCATGCGCGTCCTGATGCCGTCCCAGGCCAAGAAGGTTCACCTGTATCGCGGCTCGCGCCCCCTGTTCGCGGCCAACGGCATCGAAGAACTGCTGACCCAGATCCATCAGCCGGTCGTGCCGCTGAAGTCGGGCGGCTATCTGGTCATCAACCAGACCGAAGCTCTGGTGGCCATCGACGTCAACTCGGGCCGCGCGACCAAGGAACGCAACGTCGAGCAGACGGCGTTCAAGACCAATATGGAAGCGGCGGAGGAAGCCGCCCGCCAACTGCGCCTGCGCGACCTCGCCGGCCTGGTCGTCATCGACTTCATCGACATGGATGAAGGCAAGAACAACCGCACCGTCGAGCGTGTGCTGAAGGAGGCCCTGTCGGCCGACCGCGCCCGCATCCAGATGGGCCGCATCTCGCCCTTCGGCCTGATGGAAATCAGCCGTCAGCGCCGTCGCCTGGGCGTGATCGAGGGCGCGACCGAGGCCTGCCCGCACTGCCAGGGCACCGGCCGCATCCGCTCCGCCGAATCCGCCGCCCTGATGACCCTGCGCGCGGTCGATATCGAAGCCGGCAAGAACGGCGCGGGCGTCGTGGTGCTGAAGGTCTGCACCGCCGTCGGCCTGTACATCCTGAACCACAAGCGCGCCTATCTGCAGGCGCTGCTGGAACGTCGTGGCCTGAACGTCATCGTCCAGATCGACGACAGCCTGGGCCAGGGCGAGCACAATATCGAACGCACCGAGACGAACGAGGACTTCGTCGCGCCCGAGATCGAGATGCCCAACCTCGACGACGACTTCGACCCGTCCCTGTACGAAGACGAGGATGAGGACGACGACGAGGAGATCGTCAGCGACGACGATGATGACGACGTCGAGGCGCTGGACCGCGAGGACAGCGACGACGACGAGCCGCGCGAACGGTCTGAACGCAGCGAGTCGGGCGGGCGTGATCGGGGTCGTGGCCGCAATCGCCGCCGTCGCGGCGGTCGTCGTGACGAAGAAACCGCCGAGGTCTCCGACACTGCGGAAGCCGCCGATACGCTGAACCTCGACGACGCCTCGGACGACGAGGAAGACGAGAACGGCCGCCGCCGCCGCCGTGGCCGCCGCGGTGGTCGCCGCGTCCGCGAGGACGGCGAGCGCGACGTCTACACCTGGGTCCGCGGCCGCACCCCGTCGCTGGACGATCCCTACGTCTGGTTCGACCCGCTGAACCCGGGCCGTCCCGAGCCCCGCGCCGAACGTCCGGAGCGCACTGAACGCCCGCAGGCCGATGTCGAAGGGCTGGACGCCGTGGCCTCCGAAGGCTCCAGCGAAGAAGGCGGCCGTTCGCGTCGCCGTCGTCGTCGTGGCCGGGGTCGGGGCGGCGACGCTGCCGGCCACGAGATCAAGGTCGAAAACCGCGCCACCAACGAAGGCATGCCGGCCGACGGCTCGCCCCACACGCCGATGGCGGTGATCGTCGAACCGGCCACCGACACGGTCGAGGCGGACGCCCCCTCCGTTGCGCCGGAGCCCCAACGTCGTCGCGTCCGCCGCAAGTCGGCCGGCGCCGACGCCGTGGTCCAAACTGCCCCGACCGCCGAGACCGCCGAGGTCGAGGCGCACGTCGAACCGCACCCGGACACGGCGGTCGAGCCGAACGAGGCCTCCGTCGAAGGCGGCCCGGTCGAACTGGACGTTACGCCCGAGGAAGCCCTGGCCGCCGAGCCGGTCGAGCTCGCCCCGGTCGAACAGCCCAAGCCGCCGGTCGCGCCTGAACCTCAGCCCGCTGTTCTGGCCGAGCCCGTCGTCGCCCCGACGCCGGAAGTCGATGTCCAGGCGATCATCGCCGAAGATCCCAACCAGATCGTCGCCCCGCCCGCAAAGCCCAAGCGTGGGTGGTGGCGCCGCTGATCGGTCACGATTAGACTGTCAGGATGCTGGCAGGGGGCCGGTCGTTCTTGGAGTACGCCATGACGTGGCTTCCCCGATCCGCATCCCGCGTTCTGGCGGCGGCGGCGGTGGGCTTTGCAGCCCTCGTCGCCGCCGGCCAGGCCTCGGCCCAGAGCCTGATCCGCGATACCGAGATCGAGGGGATCATCCGCGAGTGGGCCGATCCGGTCTTCGTTTCGATGGGGCTGAACCCGGAGGACGTCGAAGTCCTGCTGGTCAATGACAACGAGTTGAACGCCTTCGCCACGCGCGGACGGATCATGGGCGTCAACACCGGCCTGATCCTGCGGACCAAGTCCCCCAACGAACTGCTGGGGGTGATGGCGCACGAGGCGGGCCATATCAAGAACCGCCACACCCTGCGCGACGGCGCCCAGAACGCCGCCAAACAGCCGATGTTCATGACCATGGCCCTGGGCGCCCTGGCCATCGCCGCCGGCGCGCCGGACGCGGGCGTCGCCCTCCTGGGCTCCAGCCAGTATTTCGGCACCATCGGCGCCCTTCAGTATATGCAGAGCCAGGAAGGCGAGGCCGACCTTACGGGCGCGCGGGCGCTGGAAGGCGCCGGCGAATCCGGGGCGGGCCTGGTGTCCTTCTTCGAGAATTTCCGCGCCCAGGAAGTCTTCTCCGACGCGCGTCGCTATCCCTATTTCCGCAGCCACCCCCTGTCGTCGCAGCGGATCGAGTCGATGCGCCGCTACGTCCAGGACCAGCCCCACTATGGTCATCGCGACAGTCCCGAACGGATGGCTCAGCACGCCCTGATCCTGGCCAAGATCCACGCCTTCATGGACCCGCCGAACACCACCCTGCGCGCCTATCCCTCGACCGACGTCAGCCTGCCCGGTCGCTACGCCCGCGCCATCGCCTGGTACCGCGACGGCCAGACGGACAAGGCCCTGGCCGCCGTCGACGCCCTGATCGCCGAAGACCCGCAGAACCCTTATTTCGCCGAGCTGAAGGGCCAGATCTTCTTCGAGGAAGGCCGTCCGGTCGAGGCCGTGGCCGCCCACCGCGAGGCTGTGCGGCTCAAGCCCGACGCCCCCCTGCTGCGCGTCAACCTGGCCCACGCCCTGATCGGCACGGACGACCCCAAGAACCTGGACGAGGCCATCGACCAGCTGAAGCACGCCACCGTCGCCGAACGCGAGAACACCATGGCCTGGCGTCTGCTGGGTCAGGCCTACGCCGCCCAGGGCAAGGAGGGCGAGGCCCGTCTCGCCACCGCCGAATATTATTTCGCCGCCGGTCAGGAGCGCGAGGCCACCCAGTTCGCCCTGCGCGCCCGCAGTATGCTGGATCCCAACTCCATGGAATGGCGCCGGGCCGTGGACATCATTTTGGCGTCCGGGGCCACGCCTGACGATCTGCTGGACCTCGACCGCCGCGACGCCGCACGCAAGCCGACGTCGCTGAACTGACGCTGAACTGACGCCTCCCCGCCTCTCCTTCCTGATTGCGAGCCCTCATGACCGACGACGCCCCCGCGCCTGAGCCCCAGACCCCGCCGCTCGCCCAAGGCGGCCGCTTCACCGGCGGCGTCGCCGGCTATGTGGCCCTGGGCGTCTCGGTCGTGGCCCTGGGCCTGGCCGCAGCCCCCTATTTCGGCGGCGGCTCGGGCGACGGCGTCCGCGCCTATCTGCTGGAACACCCCGAGGTGCTGCAAGAGGCCAGCCTGGCGCTGCAGACCAAGGCGGAGCAGGCCCGCGTCGCTGAGACCAACGCCGCCGCCACGGCCAACGCCGGCCTGCTGGCCCCCGACAACCGCGATCCCGCCTTCGGCCCCGCCGACGCCAAGGTGACGGTGATCGAGTTCTTCGACTTCCGCTGCCCCGGCTGCAAGGCCGTGGCGCCCCAGTTCCGCGCCCTGATGGCGGCCCACCCCGACGTCCGCTTCGTCTTCAAGGACTGGCCCATCCTGGACCGAGGCGAGGACATCGCCTCGCAGTACGCCGCCCGCGCCGCCCTGGCCGCGCACCAGCAGGGCAAGTATCTCGAGGTCTATGACGCCCTGATGCGCGAACGCGCCCTGACGCCCCAGGCTGTCGACCGCATCCTGGCCGAACACGGCGTGGACATGGCCCGCGCCAAGGCGACCCTGGCCGCCCCCGAGACCACGCGGCACATCGCCGACATCCACACGACCGCAGCGGCGCTGAAACTTCAAGGCACCCCCACCTTCTTCGTCAACGGCAAAGTCGCCAGCAGCATCGACCCCGCCGAAATCGCCCGGATGATCGAGACGGCCAAGCGCTGATCTGACGCCGCCCAATCCACCCCAGACAGCAAAACGGCCCCCGGATTTCTCCGGGGGCCGTTCTGTTACGCTACTCTGTCTCTCAGCCTATGCTCGCCTCGCGGAGGCTCGCGACTTGAGGCTGTTTCCGATCTTCGATTACTCGATGATCTTGGCGACGACGCCGGCGCCGACGGTGCGGCCGCCTTCACGGATGGCGAAGCGCAGGCCTTGGTCCATGGCGATCGGTGTGATCAGTTCGACGTTCAGCTCGGCGTTGTCGCCGGGCATGATCATTTCGACGCCTTCCTTCAGCTGCACGATGCCGGTCACGTCGGTCGTGCGGAAGTAGAACTGCGGGCGATAGTTGGTGAAGAACGGGGTGTGACGGCCGCCCTCTTCCTTGGTCAGGATGTAGGCTTCAGCCAGGAACTTGGTGTGCGGGGTGATCGAACCCGGCTTGCACAGAACCTGACCGCGCTCGACGTCTTCACGCTTGGTGCCGCGCAGCAGAACGCCGACGTTGTCGCCCGCTTGACCTTGGTCCAGCAGCTTGCGGAACATTTCGACGCCGGTGCAGGTCGTCTTCTGGACCGGGCGGATGCCGACGATTTCGACTTCTTCACCGACCTTGACGATACCCTTTTCGACGCGGCCCGTGACCACGGTGCCGCGGCCCGAGATCGAGAAGACGTCTTCGACCGGCATCAGGAAGGGCAGGTCGACCGGACGTTCCGGCTGCGGGATGTAGGCGTCGACCGTTTCCATCAGGGCCAGAACGCGTTGTTCGCCGATTTCCGGGTTCACGCCGTCGGTCGCAGCCTTGGCCGAACCCTTGGTGATCGGAATATCGTCGCCCGGGAACTGGTACGACGAGAGCAGCTCGCGCACTTCCATCTCGACCAGCTCGAGCAGTTCTTCGTCGTCGACCAGGTCGACCTTGTTCATGAAGACCACCAGGGCCGGCACGCCGACCTGACGGGCCAGCAGGATGTGCTCGCGCGTTTGCGGCATCGGGCCGTCAGCGGCCGAAACCACCAGGATCGCGCCGTCCATCTGCGCCGCGCCGGTGATCATGTTCTTCACATAGTCGGCGTGGCCGGGGCAGTCGACGTGGGCGTAGTGACGGTTGGCCGTCTCATACTCAACGTGCGCCGTGTTGATCGTGATGCCGCGCGCCTTTTCTTCCGGCGCAGCGTCGATGTCCGCATAGGCCATCGCCTTGGCGCCGCCGGCCTTCGCCAGCGTCATCGTGATCGCCGCCGTCAGCGTCGTCTTGCCGTGGTCAACGTGACCGATCGTGCCGATGTTGCAGTGCGGCTTCGTGCGTTCGAACTTTTCCTTGGCCATGGCCAAACTCCTGATGGCCCGGGTTGAGGGGCGCGATGCTGATCAAAAAACCTGGAGCGGGTAGACGGGATCGAACCGACATCCTCAGCTTGGAAGGCTGCTGCACTACCATTGTGCTATACCCGCGCGGAGACTGCGGAAGTTCTTTGGGAACGCCGCAGCCGGTTCCTCTCCGTCGTCCTGATCCATCGTATCCGATAAGGCGCGTGGTGGGGGAAGAAGGACTCGAACCTTCGAAGCTTACGCAGGGGATTTACAGTCCCCCCCCTTTGCCACTCGGGACATTCCCCCAGCGCGCCTTGTCGAACCGATGGACCCCTCGTTCCGCCCTTAATCAAGCGGGACGAAACAAAAGCCTTCGGCTTGTCGCCTCCTCTAGGATAGAGGGGGCGCCCAGACCCGAAAGCCCTTGGGGCTCCAAATCGGAGGGCGTCTTATAGTGTCGTCGAAAACAGAACGCAACGACCGTAAAAGCGGTAAAAAACCAATCTTTGGAAGCCGGGCTTCCGGCCCTCGCGAAAAGGGCCAAAAGCCCGTGGCGCAAGGGTTTTCCGGACGCGAGGACGCGCCCCGCCCGCCCCGTTCGCCCGATCGGGGCAAGGCGGACGCCGATAATTTTCTCTGGGGGCGTCACCCGGTTTTGGCTGCGCTGGCGAATCCCGCGCGTCGAGGCATGGGCCGTCTTCTGGCCACGCCGGATCGCGCCGCAGAGATCGAAGAGGGCAAATTGGCCCACGGCCACAAGATCGAGGTCGTAGACGCCGTCGCCCTGAACCGGATGCTGCCCGCCGGCGCCGTGCACCAGGGCCTGGCCTTCAAGGTCCAGCCGCTGGAAGGCGTGTCGCTGGAGGAGCTGGCCGAGCCGGCCCAGGGTGTCATCGTCATGCTGGACCAACTGACGGACCCCCAGAATGTCGGCGCCATCTTCCGCTCGGCCCTGGCCTTCGGCGCGCGGGGAATCATCGTGCAGGACCGTCACGCCCCAGCCCTGGCCGGCGCCCTGGCCAAGGCGGCGGTCGGCGCCACCGAACGCCTGCCCCATGCGCGCGTGACGAATCTGTCGCGTGCTCTGGAGCGCCTCGCCGACCTGGGCTGGCGCGCTGTCGGCCTGGACGGCGCCGGCGAGCAGACGCTGGAAGAGGCGCTGGATCGCCAGCCGACGGTTCTGGTCATGGGATCCGAGGGCGACGGCATCCGCAGACTGGTGGCCGAACACTGCGACGTCCTGGCCAAAATCCCAATGCCCGGCGGATTCGAGAGCCTGAACGTCTCCAACGCCGCCGCCGTCGCACTTTATGAGGCGGCGCGCGCGCAACGCGGCTGACAGAAGGCCGCACCGGGGTTAAGGAGCGGCCATGGAATTCCTCTCTTCTCCCGAACTCGCCAGCCAGGCCACGGCCCTGGGCCAGGTCCTTCTGATGGACCTGGTCCTCGCCGGCGACAATGCCGTCGCCGTGGGTCTGGCCGCCGCCGCCCTGCCCCAGGATCAACGCAAGAAGGCCATTCTGATCGGCCTGGCCGCCGCCGTCGTCATGCGAATCGGCTTCGCCCTGATCACGGTGCAACTGCTGGCCCTCGTCGGCCTGCTGCTGGCGGGCGGCCTGCTGCTGCTGTGGGTCTGCTGGAAGATGTGGCGCGAACTGCAGGAGCAGCGCACCCACGACCAGGCCGAGGCCGAGAAGGAACTCGAGCTGGCCATGAGCATCGAGCACGGCTCAGGCCCCTCGCCCGAGGAACTGGGTCTGAAGCGCAAGAGCTTTGGCGCGGCCCTGGCCCAGATCATGGTCGCCGACATCACCATGTCGCTGGACAATGTGCTGGCCGTCGCCGGCGCCGCCCACGAACACCCGTGGATCATGGTTTTCGGCCTGATTCTGTCGATCGCCCTGATGGGCGTCGCCGCCACCTATATCGCCAAGCTGCTGCACCGCTTCGCCTGGATCGGCTACATCGGCCTGGTCGTCGTCCTCTATGTGGCCCTGCACATGATCTGGGACGGCGCCCGCCAGGTGGTGGTCCGCACCGGCAATATGGATGAGTTCAACGCCTCGGCCCCGGCCTTCATCGAGATCAGTCCTGAGGAAGCCGCCAAACATCTGGGCCAGAAGCGCACCGAGGACAGCCCGACGACGGCGCCCGCCGAACCGACGGCGCCCGCAGCATGACGGTCGCCACCGTCACCGTCGAGGAAGCCGCCGCCTGGCTGCAATCCGGCGAGGCGATCCTGATCGACGTGCGCGAGCCTGACGAGTTCGCCGCCGCCCGAATCGAAGGCGCCATCCTGGCCCCGCTCAGCCAGATGCCCGCCGCCTGGGAGGCGCTGGACCTGCCCGCCGACAGGAAGATCATCGTCCAGTGCCTGAAAGGCGGCCGCAGCCACCAAGTCTGCGCCTTCGTCGGCCCGACCGGCCCCGCAGGCCAGCCTCTGTTCAACCTGACCGGCGGCATCCAGGCCTGGCACGCGGCGGGACGGCCGATCATCGAAGGCTAGGGTGAAACCTAGGCCGGTTCGGAATACTGGTCGAAAGCCCTCAGCGCATCGGCCGCGTACATCAGGGCCGGCCCGCCGCCCATATAGACGCACATGGCCATCGCTTCGGCGATCTCGTCGCGCGTGGCCCCCAAATCCTTCAGCGCCTTGGCATGAAAGCCAATGCAGCCGTCGCACCGCTGCGTCACCCCGATGGATAGGGCGATCAATTCCTTGGTCTTCTTGTCCAGCGCGCCTTCGGCCGTCGCCGTCTTCGCCAATTCCGAAAAGGCCTGCATCGGCCCCGGCTGCAACCGACGCAGTTCGCCGATGTAGGTCGAGATGTCGCGTGTCAGCGCCGCATAATCCTTGGCCATGACGGCCTCCTTATCGGGGTGTGTTTTGCGATGTCAGGCAAGCATGGAATGTGACGACGCCATATCGGCGAAATTGTCCTAGGCCCTCCGCCGCGCGCGGACGAGGCCTTCGCCATGGCGCCCCGGCCCAGGACGCAATCAACGTGCACGAGACTTAAGCGGTCTAAGCGCCTCGCAACCAGCCCGTGACCGAGATCCGTGGCGCTGCCGCCGACAGGGCTATCTGCGTCACGGAATGAGGGGACGGCACCTTCAGCAGGTTCAGGGTGTTGAAGCGCGGCGTGAAGGCCTCGGACACATTGCCGTCCACGCCATGGAAAGCCAGCAAGCCGCCCCATTCGATCCGCCAGACCGGCGTCAGGTTCAGCACATAGGCGAAAAAGCGGTTCTTGCCCTCAGCATGGTCGTCATGTTCGGTCAGGAAATGCCCCGCGCGGTATCGGGTCAGTTGAGCGTCGGCCAGGGCGATGCGCGGTTCGCCCGTAAGGTCCCTCATCAGGCCGAGAAAGACTGGGCTGTTCAGAAAGGCCACCAGGTCGGCCCACATGGGCGCCGCCGCTCCAGCCTCAACCAGGTCGTAGATCGGATGATTGTCGTACAGATACTGGAAATCGGTCTGTGCCGAGACCTGTACCGCCTGCCCCAGGCCCATCTTCTGATCAGGCTGTAATGACGCTAGCCAGGCGGCAGGCAGATCAACGTGACCAGTCCCCCGCCGAGTGACGACATTGTAGTCAGCCGCCGCAGCCGCTTCATACAGGACCTGAGCGTCGGCCGGGGCGAGAACCCCGTCGATCTGAGTTCGTCCCGTCCGGGATAGCCGCTGACGGATAGCCGCAAGTCGTTCGTCGGTCAGAGGCGTCAGGTTCGGTGTCATCGCGTTTTCCCCCTTCGCCCGATCAACTAGGCGTCCGCTCCGCCGAAGCGTTCGGACCATTCCGCCACCTGGGCGTCCTCGATCTTGGCGAACAGCACGCCCTGGGCCGCGACCGCTTGGCCGAGAGCCAGGCTGTTCAACACATCTTCGTCCGCGCCCGGCCAGCTCAGGTCGGTTGAGCCGACCGAGGCGGCGATCTTCTCGGCCGAGAAGGGCAGGATCGGCGCCGCCAAACGGGCGAACAGGGCCACGAGATTCAGGCCCGTACGCACGCCGACGGCCGCGCGGTCGCGGTCCGTCTTCAGCGCGGTCCACGGGGCGGCGACCTGGAGATATTCGTTGCCCAGCACCCAGACGGCGCGCAGGGCCTGGGCCGCCTTGCGGAACTCCATGGCCTCGAACTGTTCGGTCGCCTCGGCGATGCCCGCCTTGATGTCGGCCTCCAGCTGGATCTCGACCGGGCCCGCCTCGCCGCCCTCGGGCACGACGCCGTCGAACTTCGACTCGGCGAATTTGACGATCCGGTTGACGAAATTGCCCAGCACATCGGCCAGGTCCTTGTTGGTCGAGGCCTGGAAATCTTCCCAGGTGAAAGCCGAGTCCGCATGTTCAGGGCCATAGGCGGTGAGGCGCCAGCGCCAGTAGTCGGCCGGCAGCAATTCCAGCGCCTGGTCCATGAAGACGCCGCGCTTCTGGCTGGTCGAGAACTTCCCGCCATACCAGTTCAGCCAGTTGAAGGCCTTCAGTTGGTCCACCGTCTTCCACGGCTCGCCCGAGCCGATGATGGTCGCCGGGAACGACACGGTGTGGAAGGCGACGTTGTCCTTGCCCATGAACTGGACGTAGCGGACGTCCTCAGCCCCTTCGTCCAGCCGCCACCAGTCGCGCCACGAACCGCCGGTCGCCTCGGCCCATTCCTCGGTCGCCGCGATATATTCGATGGGGGCGTCAAACCAGACGTAGAAGACCTTGTCCTCCATGCCGGGGCGCGGAAAGCCGTCCTTCAGCACCGGCACGCCCCAGGCCAGGTCGCGGGTGATGCCCCGGTCGATCAGTCCCTCGTCCAGATGCTTGTAGGCGATGGACTTGGCCAGCACCTGCCAGCCGCTCTTTTCATCGACCCAGGCGCGGATCTGAGGCTCGATCTTGGTCTGCAACAGATAGAGGTGACGCGTGTCGCGCACCTCCAGGTTCTTGGAGCCCGACACCGACGAATAGGGGTCGATCAGGTCGGTGGGGTCCAGCAGACGCCCGCAGTTGTCGCACTGGTCGCCACGCGCGCCGACATGGCCGCAATGCGGGCAGGTGCCCTCGACATAGCGGTCGGGCAGGAAGCGGGCGTCGTCGATCGAATAGATCATCCGATCCACCCGCTCCTCGATCAGGCCGTTCTTCTCCAGCGCCTCGGCGAAATGCTGGGTCAGGCGATGGTTCTGCGGGTTCGACGACCGGCCGAACCAGTCATAGCTCAGGCCGAAGGCCTGACCCGCCGCCTTCTGGATCTCGTGCTGCTCGTCGCAATAGGTGCGCACGTCCTGACCGGCGGCGGCGGCAGCCAGCTCGGCCGGGGTGCCGTGCTCGTCGGTAGCGCAGATATAAAGGACCTCATGACCCTGGGCCCGCTTGAACCGCGCCCAAACGTCGGCGGGCAACATCGAGCCCGCCAGATTCCCCAGGTGCTTGATGCCGTTGATGTAGGGCAGCGCCGAGGTGATGAGGATGCGGGCCATGATCGTCCAAGAGTTCGGGGAAGCGCAGGGATATAGAGAGCGGAAGCGGCTTCGTCACCTCTCCCTCCCCTTACATGGGGAGGGACGATCGCGCAGCGATCAGGGTGGGGCCCGAAAGGGCCTGAGCAAGGTCCCGACTGCCCCACCCCGGCTGCGCTACGCTTCGCCGCCCCTCCCCATGAAGGGGAGGGAGAATTTCAAGGCAGACGGCGCGCAATACGGATGAATCGCCCCGTCAGCAGGGTCGAGGACGCCAGGCTGGCGATGATCACCGCCCAAACCAGACCGTCGATTCCCATCCGGTGCGCCAGAATCCAGCCCAGCGGCATCATCACCGCGCCATAGGCGGCGAAATGCATGATGGTGGGCCACCAGACGTCGCCCGCCGCCCGGTTCGCCTGGGCCGCCACCACTTGGATTCCGTCCGCGACGAAGAACAGGGTCGCCAGCACCAGGGCCGGCGCGGCGATGGCCAGCAAGACCGGATCGCGGTTGTAGGCCCCGACGATCAGATGGGCGCTTGGCCAGACGATCAGGGCGACCATCAAGGTCAAGGCCGTCACCACGCCCATTCCGACCAGACCGGCCCTCAACACCCCTCGCCCGTCGCCCGCGCCATAGCTGCGTCCCACCAGCACCGCCGTCGCCGACGACAAGCCCATGGGCAGCATGAAGACGATGGCCGAGACGTTCAGCACCACCGCCCAGGCCGCCGTCTCGGCCGCGCCGATCTGGCCCGCGAAGAAGGTGAAGCCCGAAAACGCTCCGACCTCGATGAAATAGGAGGCGCCGGCGCCCAGGCCGACCTTGACCTGCTCACGCGCCGCCTTGGGATCGCGCTCGGGCTTGTCGAAGATCCCCAGCGACCGCGCCTCGGGCAGGCGCAGGATGTAGATCACCAGAAACAGGGCCAGCGCCGCCCGCGCTCCGAACGTCGCCCAGGCCGAGGCGAAGGCGCCGTCGAAGCCGATGCCCAACAGGTCGGGCACCAGCACGATGTTCAGCACCAGGTTGACCCCGTTCGCCACCCACATGGCGACCATCCCCGGCTTGGGCCGCCCCAGCGCCTCGAGGAAGAACTGGCCCGTCACCGAGATCAGATAGAAGGGCATGGACAGGGCGAAGACGATCAGGGCCGGCCCTGCGCCTTCGGCCAGACCGTCTTCCAGGCCGATACGGCTGAGCCCCCAGGGTCCGACCACGATCAGGGCGATCATCGACACGACCCCGATCTGCAGCGAATAGGTCATGCCCCGGCGCAGCACCGAGCCGACCGCGTGCCGCCGCCCCTCACCCAGCATCCGGGCGGTCATCACCTGGACCCCCAGCATCAGGCCGACCGCCGTGGTCACGACGATGGACGTCGGCGCCCAGGCCAGGGAATGGAAGGCCAGTTCCCGGCTGGAGAAATTGCCCACCACTATGGCGTCGGTCAGACCCATGGTCATGATGCCGATCCGCGCCAGGATCACAGGCCAGGCCAGGTGCAGCAGGTCGTGGAAGGCGGTGCGGGTCTGGGGGCTGAGCGCGATCATCGGACGCGGCACAGGCCATGCGCGCGAGGCCGGGTCAACTCCCAAAAGCCCAAGCGGCCTGGGGCTACCAGGCGCCCAGTTCGCGCAGTTGCCGCACCAGCTCCTCCGGCGCCTCGCCCGCATCGAGTTCAGTCAAATCCACCGGCGCGTCCTTGGGCTCGAAATAACGCCAGCCCTGGAAGGGCCGCCGCGCCATCGGGGCGGTGCGGATCACCTGAGGCGCAAGGGTGATTTCGCACCGGCTCTCCTTGCCCTCGCCCAGGGTGGCGATGTCCAGCACCGGCTGGCGGCAGACGATCGTCCCCTTCACCACCCAGTACAGCGACCCGCCGTCCTCGATCTCAGGCGCGCGCTTCGGCGTCATTCGCGTGTGGACGACCAGGGGACCACCCTTGGCGGCGCGGGCCTCCAGCCATTCGACGTCCGGCACCCCGACGCCCAGTTTGATCATGTGAAGCGGCATGGCGCCCACGTAGTCGCCCTTAAGCGCGATGGCCAGATTCTTAATCTGTGAGCGCTACCGATTATCGCGCGCGTCGTTCCATCGGACGCCACGGGACCAGCATGTACGGATTGATCACGCGCTTAATGGCCTATCCCGGCCGCCGCGACGAACTCGCGCTTCTGCTGATGGACCCCGCCGTCAGGAAGCACGGCTGTCATTCCTACATCGTCGCTCACGATCAGGCCGACCCCAACGTCCTCTGGGTCACGGAGGTCTGGGTCGATCAGCCGACCCACCAGGCCTGGAGCAATGATCTCCGCCAGAGCGGCGCCTGGCGCCCCATCTACGGCCTGATGGCCAAGATGGACGACTCGATCCAGACGCGGCCTCTCGGCGGCATCGGGCTTTAGTCCGCCGCCTTCACCACCGCCAGAACGGCCGCCTCCACCACCTGATCCCCGACGCTCGCGACGCTCTCGACCACCCCGTCGAAGGGCGCAGTCAGAGCGTGCTCCATCTTCATAGCCTCCAGCACCACGACCTGTTGGCCCTTGATCACGGCGTCGCCGACCTTGACCGGCGCGGCGACGATCTTGCCCGGCATGGGCGCGCGGAGGGATCCGTCGGAGACTGATCCTCCGGTTCCAGATCGCCGCGCCTTCTGATCATAAACAATCGCGTCGCCGTCCCGGAAAAGCACCACATGTTCGTCTGTGACCAACGCATGGACTCCGGTGGGCTGGCCATCCAGCATCAGCTCATTCAACGCGCTGCTCGTGGCCATCTCCGTATGAAGCACATGGATGTAGCCCTCGCGTTCAACCCGATAGCGCTCGTCAATACTGAAAGCCGGCGCCGGGATTGCAACGACGGTCGCGGTAAGAGCCCGTCCCCGTCTGTCGAGCTTGAACTGCGAGCCACGAGATCGATTCATGCGAAAGCCATACAGGCCGTCCGCTGTCGGCGTCCAAGCTGAGTCGCGCTTGAGTTCGTCGTACCAAGCCAAGCAATGGTAATGTTCGGCCAACGCGGCCAACGCTATGGTGTCGAGAGCGTCCTCCTCAACGTCGCAATCAATTAACGCCGCCTCCTCCGCCGCGATGAAGCCCGTGTCCACATCCCCCGCCACGAAGCGCGGATGGTCCAGGCAGCGTTTCAGGAAGCCCGCATTGGTCTTGACCGGCCAGACCTCGACCTCGCCCGCCGCCTCGGCCAGTCGCGCGGCGGCCGCCTCGCGGGTGTCCTCATGAACGATCAGCTTGGCGATCATCGGGTCGTAGAACTGGCTGACCTCGCCGCCCTGCTCCACGCCCGTATCGACCCGAACGCCTTCCGGCATGACGAAATGCTCCAGCCGGCCGATGCTCGGCAGGAAGCCGTTCGCGGGATCCTCGGCATAGAGGCGCGCCTCCATGGCCCAGCCGTTCAGGCGGATCTGATCCTGCTTCAGCGGCAGGGGCTCGCCCGCCGCGACGCGGAACTGCCATTCGACCAGATCAACGCCGGTCACGCTTTCGGTTACCGGATGCTCGACCTGGAGCCGGGTGTTCATCTCCATGAACCAGATCCCGTCCGCCTTCAGCCCGTCCGAGGCGTCGGCGATGAATTCGATGGTGCCGGCCCCGACATAGTTCACCGCCTTGGCCGCCTTGATCGCCGCGCCCGTCACAGCGGCCCGCACGGCCTCGCTCATGCCCGGCGCCGGCGCCTCTTCGATCACCTTCTGGTGGCGGCGTTGCAGGGAACAGTCCCGCTCGAACAGGTGGACGACGTCGCCGTGCCGATCCCCGAACACCTGCACCTCGATATGGCGCGGCCGGGTGATGTAGCGTTCGATCAGCACCCGATCGTCCCCGAAAGCCGCCGCCCCTTCCCGCTTGGCGCTCGCTAGGCCCGCAGCGAAATCGGCGGGATCATCGACCCGTTTCATCCCCTTGCCGCCGCCGCCCGCGACCGCCTTGATCAGCACCGGATAGCCGATCCGCGCCGCCTCGGCCGTCAGGGTCTCTTCCGACTGGTCCGCCCCCTGATAGCCGGGCGTCACCGGCACCCCGGCCTGGATCATCAGTTCCTTGGCCGCATCCTTCAGACCCATGGCCCGGATCGAGGCCGGGTCCGGCCCGATCCAGATCAGACCCGCAGCCGCGACCGCCTCAGCAAACTCAGCGTTCTCGCTCAGGAAACCGTAGCCGGGGTGGATCGCCTCAGCCCCCGTCGCCTTGGCCGCTGCCAGCACCTTGGCCCCGTCCAGATAGGATTCACGCGCCGCCGCCGGGCCGATCAGCACCGCCTCGTCCGCCTCGCGCACGTGCAGGGCGTCCGCGTCGGCCTCGGAATAGACGGCGATGGTGCGTATTCCCATCCGCTTGGCGGTACGGAAGACACGACAGGCGATTTCGCCGCGATTGGCGACAAGGACGGACTTGAACATGCGCGAGTCTTAGCCGGATCGTGCACGCCTGCACAGCCGTTCTCCCTCCCCTTCATGGGGAGGGACGGCGAAGCGCAGCGGAGCCAGGGTGGGGCGGTCATGGCCATTTCGCTCACGCCCTTTCGGGCCCCACCCCGATCTCTACGCGATCGCCCATCCCCAAAATGGGGAGGGAGAGTTTTCAGTCGGCTCCACAAGCTTTAAGCCCCTCCCATGTCCCTGCGCCCCCTCTTCGTCACCCAGGTCTATGAGGCCTCTCTCGCCGACAGCCGAGGCTGGCCGGAACTGAATGAACAGTTGATCGACGTCGTCCGCATGATGGCGGAAGAGGACGCGGCCGGCCGCCGCTGGTGTCGCGACAACGCCTATCGGGGCTACACCTCCTACGCCTCGCTGAACGACCTGCCCCAGCGCTTCCCCGAGTTCGCCGATCTGAAGCGCCATCTCGACCGCCACGCCATCGCCTATGCCCAGGCCCTGAATTTCGACCTGGCGCGCAAGCCGCGTCTCGACAATCTCTGGGTCAATATCCTCAAGCCGGGCGGCGGCCACACCAGCCATATCCACCCCCACGCCTATCTGTCGGGCACCATCTATATCGACGTCCCGGACGGCGCCTCGTCGCTGAAACTGGAAGACCCTCGCCTGCCCTTCATGATGGCCCGCCCCGGCGTCACCGACGACGCCCCCGAGGCCGAACGCCCCTTCGTCTATCTGAGGCCCCAGGCCGGCACGATCCTGATGTGGGAAAGCTGGCTGCGGCACGAGGTGCCGACCAACCAGGCCAAGGCGGACCGCATCTCGATCAGCTTCAACTACGCCTGACAAAGCCGCTATGCGTTCGGAGCGACATCGAACCATTGCGTAAACTTAATCCGCGGCAGGCCTACAACGCCTTGTGGGAACACGGTTCTCGCGCCAAGCTTGCGCCCATGGAAACCGTCATCGAAATCCGCGGCCTGACCAAGACCTATGGGACGGTAAAGGCCTTGGATGGCCTGACCCTGTCGATCCCGCGCGGCGGGGTCTATGGCATCCTCGGCCCCAACGGCGCCGGCAAGTCGACCCTCTTCCGCACCCTGCTGGGCCTGATCCGCCCGACCGAGGGCGAGGCGACGGTTATGGGCGGCCAGATCGGCGATCCGGCGGCGACGCGGCGGATGGGCTCGATGATCGAGACGCCCCGCTTCCCGCCCTTCATGACCGCGCGTCAGGTCCTGGTCTGGCTAGGTCACGCCCACGGCGGCGTCGCATCCTCGGACATTGAGGCCTGGCTGAAACGGGTCGGCCTGACCGAGGCGGCGGACCGGCGGGTGCGCGGCTTTTCGGTCGGCATGTTGCAACGGCTGGGCGTCGCCGCCGCCCTGATGACCAAGCCGGACCTGGTCATTCTGGATGAACCGACCAGCGGCATGGATCCGCCCGGCATCCAGGAGATGCGGGCCCTGATCCGCAGCCTGGCCGACGACGACGGCGTCACCGTCATCCTGGCCAGCCACCAACTTCAAGAGGTCGAGCGCGTCTGCGACCGCGTCGCCATCTTCAACAAGGGCAAGGTGATCACCGAGGGCCGGGTGTCCGACCTGACCGCCTCGGGCGAGCGGCTGCGCCTGTCGGTCACGCCCCTGGCCAAGGCCATGGGGGTGCTGGGCGACCGGGCGACGCTGGACGGCGACGCCCTGGTGGCCGCCGTGCCGCGCACAGAGGCGGCGGCGACGATCCGCGCCCTTGTCGAGGCCGGGGTCGACATCGAGGAGGCCCGCTGGATCGGCGCCGACCTGGAAGACGTCTTCATGAGCGAGACCGGCTGGACCGGCGTGCAGGGCACGCCTGCGAAGGGGACCGACCATGCTGGTTGATGCGCTGAAATCCGAGGCCTATCGCGCGTCGCGCAATCGCACCGCAGTCTTCTGCAGCGTGCTGTTGACGCCGCTGTTGTTCGTCTTCGGCGGCCTGGCCTATCTGATCATGGCCAAGGCCAAGGGCGACGCCCTTGCGGCCAAGGCCAATCTGCCGGCCGAGTTGGGGAACCTGCCGGTCAATCTGGCCGAGGCCTTCGGCTTCGCGGCCGACAAAGGCGCCAACGGCGTGCTGCTGGTCTTCATGCTGCTGGCGGCGGCCAGCGTCTACGCCGGGGATTATCGCTGGGAGACCTGGCGTCTGATCAGCGCCCGCAACGGCCGCCCCTGGTTGATCCTGGGCAAGGTCGGGGTGATGAAGGCCCTGGCCATGATCGCCATGCTGGCCATGCTGGTCGCCGCCTTCATCTACTTCATCTCCCGGGCCCTGGTGACCGGTCGACCGATGGGCTTCGACCTCTCCGACTTCGATCTGGTTCGGTTCCTGCTGACCTGGCTTCTGTCCTACATCCGCATCGTCCAGTACGGCCTCATCGCCCTGCTGGCGGCGGTGGTCAGCCGGTCCCTGCTGGCGGCCCTGTTCGTGCCCTGGGCCCTGGGGTTCGCCCAGACCATCCTCGGCGGACCGTTGTTGCCTATCATCGGCTGGGCGCCGAGCGACTGGGCCTCCCAACTGCTGCTGCCCGGCCTGGCCTATGACACGCTGAAGGCCGCCGTCTCACCCGGCCCCATGCCCCTGCCCGACGGCGTGGTCATGAAGGCGATCATCAGCCTGGTCCTGTGGTGCGTCGTGCCGGTCGCGGCGTCGATCGCCTGGTTCCAGCGCCAGGATCTGTCCAAGGAATAGCCGTCTGCGCGACGCCGGTCAGTTCTCCAGCGAGAACTCGACCGGCGTCCGCATCTCGATCCGCGCCCCAGGCACGCCCGCCGGGGGACGCGGCACCGGACTGGCTCGCGCCAGCATGTCTATCGCCTCCTCGTCCAGGGCAAGTACGCCCGACGGCGAAACGATACGGGACGAGATCACCCGCCCCTCCCGATCAATCACGAACCGCACCGTGACCACGCCGGTCTGGCGCAGCCGCCTCGCGCCGCGCGGATAGATCTTGTGCGCCTCCAGATGGGCGCGGACGCGGGCGCCATAGGCGTCGCCCTGGGCGCCGCTCAGCGACACGGGGGCGTTCACGGTTCCGCCGGCAGGCGGGGCGGGCTTGGACGGCGGTGCGACGACCGCACTGGGCGGAGCGTCGGCTGAGCGTCCCGCCGACGGCGGCGGAGGCGCGCTATCGGCGGCGATGGGACGCGCTGGCGTCGGCGGCGCCGCCGTCTTGACCTGCTGCGGTCTAAACACGATGGGGTCGGCCGCCGGAACAGGACTGAGGCGCGTGGGCACAGGCGTCGGCGGCGTCGGGGGGGCCGACGCCGCCGTCTTGCTCGGTTGATCCTTGGGCGTCTCGGACTTCAGGCTGTCAGGCACGGCGATCCCGTGCTCCGGCCCGATCAACTCGACCACCATGGCCTGGGGCTCGATGATCAGGCTTCGCTCCATCGGCTGGCTGACAGCGGCCAGCAGCAGGCCTCCGTTCAACAGAACGGAGGCCGTAAGGGCGCCTAGACGCCCTTTGCGCGACAGAACCACTGGCGTCAGAAGGTCTTGCCGAGGCTCAGCTTGAAGCTGCGCCCCTGACCAGCGAACGAGGCCAGATTGTTCTTCACATAGTCGTCCAGCACGTTGTCGACCGAGAAGCGAACATCCATGCCCGCCAGGCTGCCGCTGCGCGGACGCCAGGTCGCATACAGGTCGTGGACATTGTAGCTGTCCACCGTCGAGGACACAGCGCCGGTGGTGGCGTTGTAGTTCTTGATCCCGCTGACGAATTCTCCACGCCAGCCGACCGTCAGATCTAGGCTGTTTAGAACATAGCCCAGGTTCAGATTCAGCTCGTCCGCCGGACGGGTGTTGAGCAGGACGCCGGTCGTCTCGTTGGTGGCGTCCACCGTGGCGTAGGACGCCCGGCCGAACAGGCTGCGCGTCGCATACTCGGCCTCGACCTCGAAGCCCTCGTACTTGGCCTCGCCCACATTGATGAAATAGCCCGAGGTGGCCGACGCCGAGGTGATCAGGTTCTCGACCTTGTTGTTGAACGCCGTCAGCTTGGCGTTCAGGCGGTCAGACGAAGTGGCCAGACCGCGCAGGGTCAAGGATGCGCCCAGCTCGTAGTTGTCGGACTTCTCCGGATCCAGGTTCAGGTTGACCGGAGCGGTTCCCGAGCGGCTGTAGACCTCGTCGAGGATCGGCATCCGTTCAGTATGGGCCACCGAGCCGAAGACGTTCAGATAGTCGGTCAGATTGTACAGCACGGCCAGCTTGGGCGAATAGCCGGTGTCGCTCGCATCCTCCGGCACGGCGGTGGAGCCGCCACCGGTGACGACGCCGGCGCCGGGGCTCAGTTCGGTATGGTCGATCCGCAGGCCGGGCGTGATGACCAGCTTGTCGCGCCACAGGATCTCGGCCTGGATGAAGCCGCCGTACCGGGTCGTGTCGCCTTCGGGGTGGGTGGTCGCCCCATTGGCCTGCAGGCTGCCGTCAGCCTTGTAGCGGGGGTTGCGCCGTTCCTGGGTGTAGTATTGCAGGCCGGCGGTGACGAAGGCCGTCCAATCCGGCGACAGGCTGAACTTGGAGGTGTTCTCCAGACGGGCCTGGACGGTCGAATAGCTGTATTCAGACGCATAACCGAGGCTGCTGGACAGGGCGATGCCGTCCTGGTCGGTCAGGGTTTCCGAGTAGGAGACCTGCGCCTTGACGTCCAGCAGGTCGTTGCCCTCGAACGCGTTGTCGTAACCCAGGGCGAAGGCCTCGTCGCGAGTGCGGCGGCGCACGGTGCCGAACGCCGTGTATCCGGTGATCTGGTCATACAGCTGATAGCTGTCGGTCTCCCACACCTGGGCCGAGGCCCAGACGCTGTGCTTGCGATCGCCGCCGATATAGTAGCGGGCCTTGGCCAGGACGGAGTTGGCGCTGGCGTCCGAAGGCGTAACGACGTCGCCGTTGCCGTCCTTGTAGTCGTCGCTGGTGCGGCCGTTCAGGGCGATCAGCAGGTCCAGGTTCTCCGTAGGACGGGTCGCCATGATGATGGAGCCCAGCTTGCCATCCCCGTTCGACTCATAGCCGAACCGCGTCCGAAGCGCGAAAGTGTCGTCGCCCTTCAGGAAGTCCGACGCATCCTTGGTCGTAAAGTTGATAACCCCGGCCAGGGCGCCCGAGCCGTAGAGGGTCGAGGAGCTGGGACCGCGCAGCACTTCCACCCGCTTGTACAGTTCGGGCTCCGAGAAGAAGGCGCCCATCCGGTAGCCTTCGAAATAGTTCTCGACCCCGTCCACCAGCATCAGGACCTCGCCCCGGTTGCTGGTCATGCCGCGGATGTTGAAGGTCTGGCCCAGGTTGCTCGCGCCGCCCGCAGTGTAGACGCCCGGAACATCGTCCAGCAGGTCGCCGATGGTCGAGGCCTGGGTGTCGTCGATGTCGTCCTGGTTCAGCACGGTGACCGCCTGCGGCGTGTCGGTGGCGATCTTCTCGACGCCGGCCGAGACGACGATCTTGCCCAGCGACAGCTGGGTCGTGGCGGCGTCGTCTTCATCGGTTTGCGGCGTCGTCTGGGCGAAGGCCTGGCCGGAGACGGACAGAACCAGCGCCATGGCGGAGGCGCCCAGCAGCCGGCGGTTCAGGGGATTGGCGAGAGGAGAGGTCATCAAAGTTGGTCCTTCAGTTGCCGGTTGCACCGGCTAGTTTTGCGTCGCATTTGCAGTTGTTGAGTAAAATAGGGCCTTGAACGGCGGCCAGCTCAGGTCATCGGAGAACGGCGACCGTCAGGGCGCCGAGTTCGCTCGAGCCGGCGGCCCGTGTTTCGGTTCGAGCGGCGCGCGTCCGGCTCCGCCATTTGAACGGCGTCCGCACCACTTCGCGGCCGCCCTGCTCTCGCGCCGCCTCGACGACCAGCTGATAGTCGCCGTCAGGCAGTCCCGCGAGAACGCCCTGGTCGCCCTTGAAACGCAGGGTCTGTCGGCCCGGCGCGCGGGTCGCGCCGCTGACGCCGTCAGCCGGCAGGGTCAGGGACTGCCCCCCGCTGCGCCACCAGCTACGCAGGTTGCGCAGCCAGACTGTGCCGTTGCCATGCCGGACGCGGACATCATACCAGACGGACAGGGTCCCGACCGGGGCGCCGTCGGCGCGCTCGATCCACATGGCGACATAGGGCTTGTGATAGGCGGCCGAGGTCTGGGTCGGCACATCCAGTTCGACGCTGAGGTCCGCCGCAGACGCGCCGGTCGCGGCGAGGACGGCGACCGCCGTCCCGACGCCGAGCGAAACCCTGGTCATGACCGGGGCGCGGCGGGTGCAGCGTCCCCATCGGTTTCGGGCTTGGGCTCGGGATCCTCGGGGGACACCACGCCGTCCTTGTCAGTGTCATGCTCCTCGAAGGTGCGCAGGGCCACGGCCTGGTTCTCCTCGACGGTCAGCGCGCCGTCGCGATCACGGTCGATGACCGAGAAGCGCACGACCGCCTGCTTCAGCTGACGTTCGAACATCTCGTCCGACGGACGCGAGGCGTCGGCGTATTGCGAGCGCAGGCGACCGGCGTACTCGGCCACATACTCGTCCTCGGTCAGCACGCCGTCGCCATCGGCGTCGGCGGCCTTGAAGCGGGCCTCGCGCAGGGCGTCGTACTCGGCGCGATCCACACGGCCGTCGCGATCGGCGTCATAACCCTGGATGAAGGCCGTGCGGCTGTGGCCGCCTGCTGGACGGATCGGGCCGCTGGCCGCCTGGGCCAGGGCGGCGGACGCCGGCAGGGCCAGGCTGATCAGAAAGGCGGCGGCGAGTGGTTGGGGACTGCGCACAGGATGAACTCCACGATCCGGAAACGACCGCGCGCGAGGAGCGCTGCGGCGCGACCAAGGGAGTCGGGACATCCGAGACACCTTGACCGTTGGCGCCCAATTGCCGCGAACGACTCGCAATTGCAACCCATTTCAGCCCTGATATGGAGGCGCTCAGCCATGGTCGAAATGGACTCAATCCACTGCGATTTTTTGGAGTCTATTTTCGTCCATTCTTCCGCGCGCAGGCGAAGGCGTAAAACTCGCCCGCCCAGTATGCGCCCTGTCCGGCTCGTGCTTAGAAGATGAGGGCAAGACGAGACCAAGGCGTTGAACGCCTTGCTCTTATTCCTGAAAATTAGGCGCGCTGAGGGGCGCTTCCCCCTCAGCCGACCCGAGCGCCCCCCGGCGGCGGAGGGCTGATCTCCCCTTGGGCGACCAGCCAATCCCGGAAGGCGTCGACGGCGGGGTCGCGGCGTCCTTCCGGGCGCAGGAAGGCGAACCACGACGGCCGTTCGACAAAACCGAAAGGCGCCGCCAGCCGGCCCGCCGTCACGTCCGGCGCCACAAAGGCCCATGGCGCGATGGCGACGCCCATGCCCGACGCGGCGGCCTCGACCATCGAGTGATTATGCGCGAACTCGCGCTCCACCTTGGCCGGCGGCAGGTCCAGCCCCGCCAGCGCGGCCCAGGCCGGCCAGGCCCGGCGGAAGGTGGCGGATCGCAGGCGTGGAGCGCCGGCCACCGCCGCCAGGGTCGCAAACTGCGCCATCACCTCCGGAGCCCCGACCGCCCCCTGATACTGGGGCAGGAAACGTGTCGCCTCGGCGCGCGGATTAACCTGGTCCGGCTCAACAATCCGGATCGCCCCGTCGAATCGATCGCGCCGATAATCGACCGGCGAATAGGACTCCGACAGCCGCACCCGAACCTCGGGATGGGCCTCGAGAAAATCCGGCAAGCGAGGGATCAGCCATTTCAACGCAAAGGTGCCCAGGCAGGAGATCTCGATCTCCCGCGCGGCGGCGTGACGGGTCGCCTGGACCGCGTCGGTGATGGCGCCGAAGGCCGGTGTCAGCCGCTCGGCCAACTGCGCCCCCGCCTCGGTGAGCACCAGAGCATGACGAGGGCCGGACACCAACGCCACGCCCAGTGACGCCTGCAGGGCCGCGATCTGGCGACTGACCGCGCCATGGGTGACGCAAAGCTCGGCGGCGGCGCGGGTCATACTGCCGTGGCGGGCGAAGGCCTCGAAGGTGCGCAGGGCGTTCAGCGGCGGCGGCGCGGCGGGCTTCATGTGACTTCCCCTCACAGACCCCTGCCCGCTTAATCGATTTCGGCCTCCAGGGAAATCGGCTCCAAGCTGGTCATGCCTCAGTACAACCCGCCGCCGCGCCCGCCCAAACACACTCGCCTGGACAAGATGATCTACGGCCTGTGCGTTCTGCTCATATGGATCCTGGCCCTGGGCGAGGCGCTCACCGGCTAGAACCGCTTCTCCATGAAGACGTCGGCGCGAGCGTACGGGGTCGGCCGGGGCGGCAGGTGGATGAAGCCGAAGCTTTCGTACAGGGCGATGGCCGGCTTCAGGGCGCTATTGGTCTCGAGATACAGATGCGTCGCTTCAACCTCGCGCGCCGCCGCTTCGCAGGCGTCCAGCAGGCGCCGCGCCAGGCCCAGGCCCCGCGCGGCCGGGGTCACCGTCATCTTCGACACTTCGAACCCGTCGGGAATACGCATCAGGGCGCAGCAGCCGACCGCCTCTCCGTCCCGTTCGGCGATGAAGATCCGCCCGCCGCCATCTATGAAGACCCCGTGCGGATCGTCGATGGACCGCCGGTCCTTGGCCTCGATGGCGAAACCGCCCTCGGCCAGCCAGGCCTCGTTCAGACGGGCCCAGGCGGCGGCGTGGTCAGGGCGGAAATCGACGATCAGGACACGACTCGAGAATTCAACGCCGGACCCGATTCAACCCGCCAGCGAGAGAAGATCGATACCAGCGCGCTTAAGGATGATGACGATCGCCACAAGGACGAGCGTATAGATGGCATTCGCCGCAATAGACTGGGTCACCGAGCGCCAGAACCCGCCCTTCAGCGCCTCTTCGACAATGGCGGGCTTTGCGTCGGTGACGGCGCTTTCCGCGAAATTGGCCAGCACGCCGGCCGCCTGCGCCTCAAACACATCACGCATCTGCTGGGTGTAACCATCGACATAGGCCTGGACCTCGGCGGGTCTCGGCTTCCTCAGATGGCTGGTCTCGAACTCGCGAATCCACTCACGTTTCGCGCTCTTGTACAGGCCGTATGCGATGTAACCCTGAACGGTGTTCGAGCTGCCATCGACCAGGCGCTCGTACATCGCATTGTAGGACATCTATTTCTTCTTGGCCGGCATGGCCGGCGGGCTTCTGAGCGCCTGCGTAATCGCGGAATTGGCCTTCGCCGACGCCCGAGTATAGGCGTCGTTGGACATCACCGTGGCTGAAAACGCGCCGCTGGAAACGTTCCGAAAGGTTCGCTCAGACGTCGGGCCGACCCGACCTGAAACCACATACGCCTGTTTTGCCATTTGACACTCCGACGGGAAATCTAGTGCGGTTTCCGACAAACGCAAACTGAAGTTGATGATGGCGCCAACCGGTCAACGGCGCATGAAAAAAGCGGCCGGATCGCTCCGGCCGCCCTTTCGAACATCAGTCTCGTTAGAGACGGAAGGCTTAAGCCTCGTCGTCGCCTTCGAAGGCCAGGACCGGACCGGAGTCCTTGCCCTTGGCTTCGACGTCGCGATCGACGAACTCGATCACGGCCATCGGGGCGTTGTCGCCGTGGCGGAAGCCCGCCTTCATGATCCGGATATAGCCGCCGTTACGCTCGCTGTAGCGCGGGCCGAGCGTTTCGAACAGCTTGCCGACTTGCGGCACGTCGCGAACCTGGCTGATGGCCTGACGACGAGCGTGCAGATCGCCCTTCTTGGCCAGGGTGACCAGCTTCTCGACGAAAGGACGCAGTTCCTTCGCCTTGGGCAGGGTCGTGGTGATTTGCTCGTGCTTGATCAGCGAGGCGGCCATGTTCGCGAACATGGCGGTGCGGTGGCTGGTCGTGCGACCGAGTTTACGATGGGCGGCGCCGTGGCGCATCTGGGTCTCTCCTACTCCGAGCCCGGTATCTCCTGGGGAGACCTAGGCTCGTAATCTTCTAACCGCCCCGTCATTCTCCCCGAGAGGAGACGGGCGGAGGGTTGAACTTAGATCTGGTCGTCGAACTTCTTGGCCAGATCTTCGATGTTTTCGGGCGGCCAGTTCGGCACGTCCATGCCGAGGCTGAGGCCCATCGTCGCGAGAACTTCCTTGATCTCGTTCAGCGACTTGCGGCCGAAGTTCGGGGTGCGAAGCATTTCGCCCTCGGTCTTCTGGATCAGGTCGCCGATGTAGACGATGTTGTCGTTCTTCAGGCAGTTGGCCGAACGGACCGACAGCTCCAGCTCGTCCACCTTCTTCAGCAGGGCCGGGTTGAAGGGCAGATCGGGCTTGCCGTCCGACTGCTCGACAGCCTTCTTGGGCTCTTCGAAGGTGATGAAGATCTGCAGCTGGTCTTGCAGGATGCGCGCGGCGTAGGCCACGGCGTCAACCGGCGTGACCGCACCGTTGGTTTCGACTTCCAGCAGCAGCTTGTCGTAATCCAGCGACTGGCCCTGACGGGTCGGCTCGACGCGATAGGCGACGCGCTTGACCGGCGAATACAGGGCGTCGACGGCGATCAGGCCGATCGGCGCATCTTCCGGACGGTTCAGCTCGGCGGCCACATAGCCCTTGCCGTTCTGGACGGTCAGTTCCATGCGGACCGACGCGCCGTCGTCCAGGGTGCAGATGACGTGATCGGGGTTCAGAACCTCGATGTCCGCCGGCACGTCGATCTGACCGGCCGTGACGACGCCGGGGCCCGTGGCGCGCAGGGTCATGCGCTTGGGGCCTTCAGCGTGCATACGCAGCGCCAGTTGCTTGATGTTCAGGACGATGTCGACCACGTCTTCCCGAACGCCTTCCAGCGACGAGAATTCATGAACGACGCCGTCGATCTGGATGGCGGTGACAGCCGCGCCTTGCAGCGAGGACAGCAGAACGCGACGGAGCGCGTTGCCGAGCGTCACACCGAAGCCACGCTCGAGGGGTTCGGCCACCAGGCGCGCCTTGCGCTGGGCGTCGGAACCGATCTCGATCTGCGGCTTCTCGGGACGGATCAGCTCTTGCCAGTTTCTTTCGATCATTTTGTCCCTCGAACGGGTTTCGTCGGCTCCGGCCTTGTCGACGAGGCCATGGTGGAGCCGACGGAGATGGGGGTGCTGTAGGCGGTGTCGCTTAGACGCGACGACGCTTGGGCGGACGGCAACCGTTGTGCGGCATCGGGGTGACGTCGCGGATGGTGGTGATCGTCAGACCGACCGACTGCAGCGCGCGCAGGGCCGATTCACGGCCGGAACCCGGACCCGAGACGTTCACTTCCAGCGTCTTCACGCCGTGTTCCTGCGCCTTCTTGCCGGCGTCTTCAGCGGCCATCTGGGCCGCATACGGGGTCGACTTACGCGAGCCCTTGAAGCCCATGTGACCGGCCGACGACCAGGAAATCGCATTTCCTTGCGCGTCGGTGATGGTCACCATGGTGTTGTTGAAGCTGGCGTTCACGTGGGCGACGCCCGAGGTGATGTTCTTGCGCTCGCGCTTCTTTACGCGACCCGGTTCCTTGGCCATGTGTCTGTCTTACTTCTTCTTGCCGGCGATCGGCTTGGCGGGGCCCTTGCGGGTGCGGGCGTTGGTGTGCGTGCGCTGACCGCGAACCGGCAGGCCCTTACGGTGACGCAGGCCGCGGTAGCAGGCCAGGTCCATCAGGCGCTTGATGTTCATCGACGTCTCGCGGCGCAGGTCGCCCTCGACGGTGTGGTCCTTGTCGATGGTTTCACGGATCGACAGGACTTCGGCGTCCGTCAGCTGGTTCACCCGGCGAGCCGGCTCGATGCCGACCTTTTCGGTGATGTCCTTGGCGGCGGCGGGGCCGATGCCATGGATGTACTGAAGCGCGATTTCAACGCGCTTGTTGGTCGGGATGTTGACGCCAGCAATACGGGCCACGAAATTCTCCAGATACGCGTTAGTCAGACGCAACAAACGCTCCGGTTAACAAACCAGGAGCGTGGCGCCCTTCGCGGGAAGGCGCCCTTATACAGATGATTCACATCGCGTCAACGCCTGGTGGGGTCGAAGACGGACGAAGCCCGCAAACGGCCAAATTGCCCGGCGCGCGTGCGGTCGTCAACGCGGCCGATTGCCGAAGTCGATTCCCACCACCAGCCTCTGGCCCTCGACCGGACGGCCGTCCTCGGTCGGCGGCTGGACGCGAAACTGATCGACCAGCCGCAGGGCCGCCTCGCCGAAGCCCAGCCCCGCCGGCGTCTCGCTGATCACCCGGCAATCCTCCAGCCGCTGGTCCAGCCGAACGACGCAGGACAGGGCCGCATTGCCGTATCGGCTGCGCGCCGCCCGCGGGTGGTTGGCGCGGATTTCCGACACAGGCGGAGAGCGGAGAACCCGCGCCCGTGTCGAGCCGGCGCCCGGCCCTGCCCCCGATCCCACGCCGGACCCGCTGCCGCTCCCCTGCCCGCCCTGGCCGAAACCGGGCGCCGGCGAAGGCGCCGGGGCGATCCCGACGACCGGGGCCGGGTCGGGCGCGGGCCGAGGCGGCCCCGGCAGTTCGCGCGGACGCTCCTGTTTCGGCGGCGGGGGCGTGTGAATGCGGGACGGCGCGGCCGGGGCGCCGCCCCCGGTCTCCGGCGCAGGCGGCGCAAGCGAAACCGGTGGCGGGGGCGCATACAGCAGGACATCGACGGGATGCGGCTGCGCACCTGCGATCTCGGGCGCCCTGCCCTTCACCTGGCCCAGCAGAAGCGCCAAGCCCAGCTCCGCCCCGGCCACCCCGACGAAAACGGCAAAGGCGCGCCAGCGTTTGCGGGCGCGCCTTCTGTCATGGGGGGTCTCGGCGTCGGGCATCGGTCGTCTAACGCCCGACGTCCGGTTTGGTCACGCCAGGGCTTCGTCGATCGCCTTGGCGACGGACTCGATCGAGCCCATGCCGTCCGCCTCGGTCAGCTTGCCCTGGGCGTCGTAATAGGGAAGCAGCGGGGCGGTGTTGCGGTTGTAGGCGTCCAGACGCACCACGAAGGTGTCGGGGTTGTCGTCGGGACGGCCCTGTTCGGCATAGCGTTTGGCGATCCGTTCCAGCAGGGCCGAGTCATCGACCTTCAGCCGCACCACGGCGTCGATCTGGGCGCCGCGCTTGGCCAGCATGGCGTCCAGGGCCTCGGCCTGGGCCACGGTGCGGGGAAAGCCGTCGAAGATGGCGCCGCCCGCGGCTTCAGCCTCGGGCAGGCGGTCCTCGATCAGGGCGATGACGATCTCGTCCGTCACCAGATCGCCGCGCGCCAGCACGTCCTTGACCTTGAGCCCCAGTTCCGAGCCCGAGGCGATGGCGGCCCGCAGCATGTCGCCGGTCGAGAGCTGGACCATGCCCTTCTCTTCGACCAGCCGCTTGGCCTGTGTTCCCTTGCCCGCCGCCGGCGGTCCGAACAGGATCAAGTTCACGCTTCAGCCCTCCCCTTAGGCTTTGTTCTTGGACTTAGCGACGGACGGGCGTGGGCGCGCCACGACCGCCGCGACCGCGCAGCTTGGCCTTCTTGATCAGGCCCTCGTACTGGTGCGCCAGCAGTTGGGACTGGATCTGGGCCACAGTGTCCATCGTCACCGACACCACGATCAAGATAGACGTTCCGCCGAAGTAGAGGCTGTTGCCCATCTGGGCGACCAGGAACTCGGGCAGCAGGCAGACGGCGGTGATATAGGCCGCGCCGATCACCGTCAGACGGGTCAGGACATAGTCCAGATACTCGGCCGTACGCTTGCCCGGACGGATGCCCGGCAGGAAGCCGCCGTATTTCCGCAGGTTCTCGGCCGTGTCCTCCGGGTTGAAGGTGATCGAGGTGTAGAAGAAGCAGAAGAAGATGATCAGGGCCGCATACAGGGCCATGAACAGCGGCTGGCCGTGCGTCAGCTGCGCCGTCACCAGCGGCAGCCAGCTCAGATAGCCGGGCAGGTCCGCATTGGCGGTCAGGCTGGCCACCGTGGTCGGCAGCATCAGCAGGGACGAGGCGAAGATCGGCGGGATGACCCCGGCGGTGTTCACCTTCAGCGGCAGGAACGAACGCTCGCCCCCGGCCATGCGGTTGCCTTCCTGGCGCTTCGGATACTGGATCAGCAGACGACGCTGGGCCCGTTCCATGAAGACGATGAAGACCACGGTCACGACCGCCAGAACGGCGATGAAGAACAGGGCGAAGGCCGACATCTGGCCCTGCTGGGCCAGGCCCAGCATCCGGGCGATGGTGGACGGCAGAACCGCCACGATGCCGGCGAAGATGATCAGCGAGATGCCGTTGCCGACGCCGCGCGCCGTCACCTGCTCACCCAGCCACATCAGGAACATGGTGCCGCCCGTCAGGGTCACGACGGTAGAGACCAGGAAGAAGATCCCCGGATTGTCGACCAGACCCGGCTGGGCGTTCAGACCGGCCGCGATGCCCAGCGACTGGGCCAGGGCCAGGAACACCGTCAGATAGCGGGTGTACTGGTTCAGCTGCTTGCGGCCGCTCTCGCCGCCTTCCTTCTTCAGCTTCTCCCAGGGCGGATACACGGTGCCCATCAGCTGCACGATGATCGACGCCGAGATATAGGGCGCGACGTTCAGCGCGAAGATGGCCATCCGCTCGACCGCGCCGCCCGAGAACATGTTGAACATGTCCAGGATGCCGCGCTGACCCGAGGGGTCTTGGAAGAACTGCAGGAAGGCCTGCGAATTGATGCCCGGGATCGGCACATAGGTGCCGATGCGATAAACCAGCAAGGCGCCCAGCGTGAACAGCAGGCGCTTGTGCAGCTCGGTCGCTTTCGCGAACGAGCCCATGTTCATATTGGCGGCGAGTTGTTCTGCGGCCGAAGCCATTTGCGTCCCCACGACTGACTGAGTCGTCAGATAGGCGGAAAGCGGCCCTCATGCGAGGGCCGCTTCCGTTGTTTCGTCGTCGCAGATGTCTTCAGCGCCCTAAAACCAGAACGGGGCCTAACCGCGACGACGCGTTGTTTAGGCCTTGGCGGCGGCGCGCTTGGTGCGGGCCGAGATCTTGTTCTCGTCGCCGCGCGGGGCCTTCGGAGCCGGAGCCTTGCCCTTGGCGGCGTTGCGCTTCTCGACGCGCGCAGCGGCCTTGGCTTCAGCTTCGATACGTTGTTCCAGCACGGTGCCGCCGGCGGCTTCGATAGCCTTCTTGGCGCCGGCGGTGGCCGACCAGACGACCAGGTTCAGCGCTTGCTTGACTTCACCGGTGCCCAGCAGACGCACGCCGTCCTTGACGCGACGGATCACGCCGGCGGCGACCAGGGCGTCGCCCTTCAGTTCCGACTTGGCGTCCAGCTTGCCGGCGTCGATGGCGTCTTGCAGGCGCCACAGGTTCACTTCGGCCAGCTTCAGGGCGTTCGGGTTGTTGAAGCCGCGCTTGGGCATACGCATGTACAGCGGCATCTGGCCGCCTTCGAAGCCCAGCAGGCTGACGCCGGTACGCGACTTCTGACCCTTGACGCCGCGGCCCGAGGTCTTGCCCTTGCCCGAACCGGGGCCACGGCCGACACGCATGCGCTTCTTGTGCGCGCCTTCGTTGTCGCGGATTTCGTTCAGTTTCATATGCCTGATCCTTTCGGGTGCTAGCGCCCGGACAATCGTCCGGACTCGGCGGTTGAATTTGGTGAGGAGTGCTAGTGAGCAAAAAGTGAGCGAGAAGCAAGCCCTCGCTCACTCCTCGCTCACTAACACTTTTCACTTTTGACAGCCGCCGAGGCGGCCGCCGGTCTTACTTTTCGACGATCTCGGTCAGGTGGGCGACCTTGGCGATCATCCCGCGAACCGAAGGCGTGTCTTCCAGGGTCGACTCGCGACCCAGGCGGTTCAGACCCAGGCCCACCAGGGTGGCGCGCTGGTCGTTCTTGCGGCGGATCGGCGAACCGGTCTGCTTGACGGTGACGGTCTTTTGCTCGGCCATGATTAGGACTCCACAGCTTCGGGCGCCGAGGCGCCGTCGTTGCGACGGCCCATCAGATCCGCGACCTTCTTGCCGCGCTTGGACGCGACTTGACGGGGCGAGGACTGGACCTTCAGCGCTTCGAACGTCGCGCGGATCATGTTGTAGGGGTTCGACGAGCCGGTCGACTTGCCCACGACGTCCTGGACGCCGAGGGTTTCGAGCACGGCGCGCATCGGACCGCCCGCAATGACGCCGGTCCCGGGAGGGGCGGCGCGCATCATGATCTTGCCGGCGCCCCAACGGCCGTTGCCGTCGTGGTGCAGGGTGCGGTTCTCGCGAAGCGGAACGCGGATCATGGTCTTCTTGGCTTCTTCGGTCGCCTTGCGGATGGCTTCCGGCACTTCGCGCGCCTTGCCGTGACCGAAGCCGACGCGACCCTTGCCGTCGCCGACGACCATCAGGGCTGCGAAGCTGAAGCGACGGCCGCCTTTGACGGTGGCGGCGACGCGGTTGATGTGCACCAGCTTTTCGACGATGTCCGAATCCGGACCGTCGACTGCGGGAGCGTTGCGGTTGTCACGACGGTTGCGATCGTTGCCGCCGCCGCCGCGCTGGGGTTGATGCGCCATGCTTCGCGTCCCTTAGAAGTTCAGGCCGGCTTCGCGCGCGGCTTCCGCCAGCGCCTTGACCCGGCCGTGATAGATGTACTCGCCACGGTCGAAGACGACGTCCTTGACGCCCTTCTCGATGGCGCGTTCGGCGATCAGCTTGCCGATTGCGGCGGCCGCAGCCGTGTCCGAACCGCGCTTGCCCTTGCCGCCTTCCAGCGACGAGGCCGACGCGACGGTCACGCCTTGGGCGTCGTCGATGATCTGGGCCGAGATGTTCTTGTCCGAACGGTACACCGACAGGCGCAGACGGCCGTTGGCGACGGCCTTCAGGCGGCGACGAGTGCGCTCCGAGCGGCGCTTGGCTTGTTGTCGAAGAGAAAGAGCCATGACTTACTTCTTCTTGCCTTCCTTGCGACGCACGGTCTCGCCGGCGTAACGGACGCCCTTGCCCTTGTAGGGCTCAGGCGGACGCAGCTTGCGGATGACCGCGGCGATCTGACCGACGGCTTGCTTGTCCGAACCGAGGATCTTGATCTCGGTCTGCTTCGGAACGGCGAAGCTGACGCCGGCCGGGGGATCGATATCGACTTCGTGCGAGAAGCCGAGCTGCAGCGACAGGGCGTTGCCCTTCATCGCGGCGCGGTAACCCACGCCCACCAGCTCAAGCGACTTCTCGAAGCCGGTGGTGACGCCGGTGACCATGTTGTCGACCAGGGTGCGCGACAGGCCCCACATCGCGCGACCGCGTTGCGTGTCCGTGCGCAGGCCCAGCGACAGCTCGTCGCCTTCTTGCGTGACTTCGATTTCCTCGGCGACGGTCCAGGAGCTTTCGCCCTTGGGGCCCTTCACGGAGACGGTCTGACCGTTGAGCGTGACAGTCACGCCCTTCGGCACAGCGATGGTTTTCTTGCCAATACGGGACATATCAGTAGACCCTGCAGAGGACTTCGCCGCCGACGTTGGCGTCGCGGGCCGAAGCGTCGGACATGACGCCCTTCGAAGTCGAGAGGATCGAGATGCCGAGGCCGTTCTTGACGGGCTTCAGATCGCCGATCGCCGAATAGACGCGGCGGCCCGGCTTGGACACGCGAGCGATCTCGGCGATGACGGGCTGACCGTCGAAGTACTTCAGCTCGATCTCGAACTGCGGAAACTCACCCGGGTTCTGAACCAGGTTGTAGCCGCGGATGTAGCCTTCGTCCTGCAGCACGTCGAGGACGCGCTGGCGCAGACGGGAAGCGGGGGTCAGCACCTTGGAACGCTTGCGGGTCGCCGCGTTCTTGATGCGAGCGATCATGTCGCTCAGGGGATCGTTGATCATCATGTCTGTTCGCTCCCCTTACCAGCTGGACTTGGTCAGGCCAGGGATCTGGCCCTGGTTGCCGAGTTCACGCAGCGCAATCCGGCTCATCTTGAGCTTGCGATAGAACGCACGCGGGCGACCGGTGACTTCGCAACGGTTGCGAATACGGGTCGGCGCGGAGTTGCGCGGCAGTTCAGCCAGCTTCAGGCGCGCGTCGAAGCGCTCCTCAAGCGGCAGGTTTTCATCGTTGGCGGTCGCCTTCAGGGCGGCCCGCTTCGCGGCATACTTCGCAACCAGGGCCTTGACGGCTTCGTTGCGGTTTACGGCGCTCTTCTTAGCCATTGTTCTCTTCCCTTCCCGCTCAGTTCTTCACGAACGGGAACTTGAACTCGGTGAGGAGAGCCTTGGCTTCCTCATCGGTCTTGGCCGTGGTGCAGACGACAATGTCCATGCCCCACATCTGGTCGATCTGGTCGTAGTTGATTTCCGGGAACACGATGTGTTCCTTCAGACCGGTGGCGTAGTTGCCGCGACCGTCAAACGACGTGCCCTTCAGACCACGGAAATCCTTCACGCGCGGCAGCGCGATCGTGATGAACCGGTCCAGGAACTCGTACATCTGGTCGCCGCGCAGGGTGACCTTGCCGCCGATGACCATGCCTTCACGCAGCTTGAAGCCGGCGATGGAGTTACGGGCCTTGGTGGCGACGGCCTTCTGACCGGCGATGGCCGTCAGATCCTTGAGGGCGGCGTTCGCCTTCTTGGAGTCAGCAACGGCTTCGCCGATACCCATGTTCAGGACGATCTTGTCCAGCTTGGGCACCTGCATTTCGTTCGTGTAGCCGAACTTTTCCTTCAGCACCTGGCGGATACGCGCCTGGTACTCGCCCTTGAGGCGCGGAGTGTACTTCTCGGTAGCCATCAGATGACGTCTCCCGTCGTCTTGGCGATGCGGACCTTGGTGTCCCCATCGATCTTGAAGCCGACGCGGGTCGCCTTGCCGTTGGCGTCGGCGATCGCGACGTTCGACAGGTGAAGCGAGGCTTCCTTGTTCTTGATGCCGCCCTGCGGGTCAGCCTGGCTCGGGCGCGTGTGGCGCTGAACCATGTTGACGCCTTCGACGAGGACGCGGTTTTCGGTAGGCAGGACCTTCAGCACGTTGCCCGTGCGGCCCTTGTCCTTGCCGGTGAGGACGACGACGCGGTCGCCCTTCTTGATCTTGGCGGCCATGTTACAGGACCTCCGGAGCCAGCGAGATGATCTTCATGTGGTTCTTGGCGCGCAGTTCGCGGGGAACCGGGCCGAAGATCCGCGTGCCGACAGGCTCGTTCTGCTTGTTGACGATGACGGCGGCCGACTTGTCAAAACGGATGACCGAGCCGTCCTTGCGTTGGATGTCCTTGGCGGTGCGCACGACGATGGCGCGAACAACGTCGCCCTTCTTCACGCGGCCACGCGGGATGGCTTCCTTCACGGAGGCGACGATTGTGTCGCCGATCGAGGCGTAGCGGCGCTTGGAGCCGCCCAACACCTTGATGCACATGACCCGGCGGGCGCCCGAATTATCGGCCACTTCCAGGTTAGTTTGCATCTGGATCATAAGATCAGATCCTTCTGATTACGAGGCGGAGGCGTTGGAAAGGACTTCCCAGCGCTTCAACTTGGACTTCGGGGCGCACTCGACGATGCGAGCGATGTCGCCGACTTTGAGCGCGTTGGCTTCGTCGTGGGCGTGATACTTCTTCGAAAGACGAACGATCTTCTTCAGAACCGGGTGAAGCAGCGTGCGCTCCACCTTCACGACGACGGTCTTGTCGCCCTTGTCGGACACGACCACGCCTTCAAGAATTCGCTTGGGCATATTCGTTTCCTTACGAGGCCGCACGCTTCTCGCGCAGAAGCGTCGAGATGCGGGCGATGTCTTTGCGGACTTCACCAACGCGGTGAGTCTTTTCCATTTGGCCGGTGGCCGCTTGGAAGCGCAGGTTGAACTGTTCCTTCTTGAGCTTCAGCAGCTCGTCGGACAGTTGGTCGGTCGTTTGCGACCGCAGATCGGCGATCTTGGTCATTAGGCGGCTACCTCGACATGGGCGATGCCGGCGTCGATGCGGGTCACGACCTTGGTGCGGACCGGCAGCTTGGCGGCGCCGAGACGGAGGGCTTCACGGGCGACTTCGTCCGTGACACCGTCGATTTCAAACAGGATGCGGCCCGGGTGGCAACGCGCGGCCCAATGGTCCACGGCGCCCTTGCCCTTACCCATCCGGACTTCGGCCGGCTTGCCCGTGACGGGCAGGTCGGGGAAGACGCGGATCCAGACGCGGCCTTGGCGCTTCATCTGACGGGTGATCGCGCGGCGAGCCGCTTCGATCTGACGCGCCGTGATGCGTTCCGGCTCCAGCGTCTTCAGGCCGTACGACCCGAAGTTCAGCGAGAAGCCACCCTTGGCCGAGCCGTGGATGCGGCCCTTGAAGGCCTTGCGGTACTTGGTCTTCTTCGGTTGCAACATGACTTAGTTCTCACGTCCCCGGTCGCGACGCGGACCGCGGTCGCCACGGGGGCCGCCGCGTTCGCGGCCTTCGTTCGAGGACGGACCCGACGCTTCCTGGGCCCAACGCTTGTCCTGGGCCATCGGATCGTGCTCGAGCACTTCACCCTTAAACACCCAGACCTTCACGCCGATGATGCCGTAGGTCGTCTTGGCTTCGTAGAAGCCATAGTCGATGTCGGCCCGCAGGGTGTGAAGCGGCACGCGACCTTCGCGATACCATTCCATCCGCGCGATTTCAGCGCCGCCCAGACGACCCGAGACATTCATCCGAATGCCCTTGGCGCCCAAACGCATCGCCGACTGCATCGACCGCTTCATTGCGCGGCGGAATGCAACACGACGTTCCAACTGCTGGGCGATGTTCTCGGCGATCAGCTGCGCATCGGTTTCCGGCTTGCGGACTTCGATGATGTTCAGGTGAACTTCACCTTCGGTGCGCGCCGAGATGTCCTTGCGGAGCTTCTCGATGTCAGCGCCCTTCTTACCGATCACGACACCCGGACGGGCGGCGTAGATGGTGATGCGGCACTTCTTGTGCGGGCGCTCGATGATGATGCGCGACACGCCGGCGGCGGCCAGGCGTTCCCGCAGCCACTCGCGCAGCTTCAGGTCCTGGTGCAGCAGGCGGGAATAGTCGGCGCCGGCGGCGAACCAACGGCTGTCCCACGTACGGTTCACGCCGAGGCGCAGACCGATCGGATTGATTTTCTGACCCATCAGGCGGCCTCGCCGGCTTCACGGACCACGATGGTGATCTCGCTGAACGGTTTCAGGATGCGCGACGAACGGCCACGAGCACGGCTCGCGAAACGCTTCATCACCAGGTTCTTGCCCACGAAGGCCTCGGCGACGACGAGGTTGTCGATGTCGAGGTTGTGGTTGTTCTCAGCGTTCGAGATCGCCGAATACAGGACCTTGCGGACGTCGGTCGCGATACGCTTACGGCTGAATTCCAGCTCGTTCAGCGCCTTCTGAACCGGCATGCCGCGGATCGATGCGGCGACCAGGTTCAGCTTTTGCGGGCTGATGCGCACGTTGACCAGCTTGGCGCGGGCCTCGGTCGGGGCGACCCGACGAATGTTCTTGGTCTGGGCCATCAGTTACTTCCTTTTGGCCTTCTTGTCCGCCGCGTGACCCGGGAAGTTCCGGGTCGGGGCGAACTCGCCGAGCTTCATGCCGACCATCTCTTCCGAGACCGACACGGGCACGTGCTTCTGACCGTTATGGACGCCGAACGTCAGACCGACGAACTGCGGCAGGATGGTGGAGCGGCGCGACCAGGTCTTGATCACGTCCTTGCGGCCCGACGTTTGAACGGCGTCGGCCTTCTTGAGCAGATACCCGTCGACAAACGGGCCTTTCCAGGAGGAGCGGGCCATTCTTAGCGAGCCTTCTTAACGTGGCGGGTACGGATGATGTACTTGTCCGTAGCCTTGTTCTTGCGGGTACGGGTGCCCTTGGTGTCCTTGCCCCACGGGGTAACCGGGGTACGACCACCAGAGGTCCGGCCTTCACCACCACCGTGCGGGTGGTCGATCGGGTTCATGGCGACGCCGCGGACGTGCGGGCGGAAGCCCATGTGACGCTTGCGACCGGCCTTGCCGAGGTTCTGGTTCATGTGGTCGGGGTTCGAAACCGCGCCCACCGTGGCCATGCAGCCGTCCAGGACCATGCGAAGCTCGCCCGAGCCGAGACGGATCTGGGCGTAGCCCTGATCGCGACCCACCAGCTGGGCGTAGGCGCCGGCCGAGCGAGCCAGCTGAGCGCCCTTGCCCGGCTTCATCTCGATGTTGTGGATGATCGTACCCACCGGCATCGAACGAAGCGGCATAGCGTTGCCCGGCTTCACGTCGGTCTTTTCGCCCGCGATCACCACGTCGCCGGCCTTAAGGCGTTGCGGCGCGATGATGTAGGTCTTCTCGCCGTCTTCGTAGGTCACGAGGGCGATGAAGGCCGTGCGGTTCGGATCGTATTCCAGACGCTCGACCGTGCCGACCATGTCCCACTTGCGACGCTTGAAGTCGATCTTGCGGTACAGGGTCTTGGCGCCGCCGCCACGGAAGCGGACCGCGATGCGACCGCCCTGCCCGCGTCCGCCCGACTTGGTCAGGCCTTCGGTCAGCGACTTTTCCGGACGGCCCTTGTGGAGTTCCGAACGGTCGACCAGCACGAGGGCGCGACGGCCCGGCGAGGTCGGATTGTAATGTTTCAAGGCCATCTGATCAGAGCCCCGTGGTGACGTCGATCGACTGGCCTTCGGCCAGGGTCACGATCGCTTTTTTGATATCGACGCGACGGCCGAGGATGCCCCGGAAGCGCTTGGTCTTGCCCTTTTGAACCAGGGTGTTGACCTTGACGACGTTGACTTTGAACAGGCTTTCGACCGCCGCGGCGATCTCGTCCTTGGTCGCCGTGTCGGCGACGCGGAAGACGACCTTGTTCTGCTCCGACAGGATCGTGGCCTTCTCGGTGATCACCGGAGCCAGGATGGTGTCGTAGTGCTTGGCGGTAGGTTGAGCGGCCATTACGCGGCTTCCTTATCGCTGAAGCGGGCTTCGATCGCCTCGATGGCGGCCTTGGTCAGCACCAGCTTGTCAGCCCGCAGGATGTCATAGACGTTCAGGCCGGCGTTCGGCAGCACGTCGATGTGCGGGATGTTGCGTGCGGCCAGGCCGAAGTTCGTGTCGACTTCCGGACCCGCGATGATGAGAGCCTTGGTCCAGCCCAGCTTGCCGAGCGTCTCGCGCAGCGAGGCGGTCTTGGCTTCCTTGACCGAGACGGTGTCGACGACGATCAGGTCGCCCGACTTCACCTTGGAGGACAGGGCGTGACGCAGAGCAAGCGCGCGGATCTTCTTCGGCAGCGAGAAGCCGTGGTCGCGAACGACCGGACCGAAGGCGCGCGAACCGCCGACGAACTGCGGTGCACGGCGCGAACCGTGACGAGCGCCGCCGGTGCCCTTTTGCTTGTACATCTTCTTGCCCGTACGAGAATTCTCGTTGCGGGTTTGAACCTTGTGCGTACCGGCGCGGCGCTTGGCCAGTTGCCAGTTGACGGTGCGGGCCAGGATGTCGCCGCGGATGTCAGCGATGCCGAAGACGGCGTCCGACAGTTCCACGTCGCCAGCGGCCTTGCCGTCGAGTTGGATGACAGAGAGTTTCATTACGCTTCACCGCCTTCGGTCGCTTCGACAGGGGCTTCTTCAGCCGGGGTCGAGGCGGGTTGAGCAGCAGACTTGCTCGACTTCAACGCACCGGGGAACGGAGCGTCGGCCGGGCGAGCCTTCTTGATGGCGTCGCGAACCTTGACGTAGCTGCCGTCGTGACCGGGGACAGCGCCCTTGATCAGGATCAGGCCACGCTCGGCGTCCACGCGGACGACGGTCAGGTTCTGGGTGGTGACGGTTTCGGTCCCGTAGTGACCGGCCATCTTCTTGCCAGGGAAGGTACGACCCGGGTCCTGACGGTTACCCGTCGAACCGTGCGAACGGTGCGAGACCGAAACGCCGTGGGTGGCGCGAAGGCCGCCGAAGTTCCAGCGCTTCATGGCGCCGGCGAAACCCTTACCGATGGTCTCGCCCTGGATGTCGACCTTCTGGCCCACCAGGAAGTGTTCAGCCGACAGTTCGGCGCCCACGTCCAGCAGACCGTCCGCATCGACGCGGAACTCGGTCACATAGGCTTTGGGCTCGACTTCCGCCTTGGCGAAGGTCTCGCGTTGAGCCTTGTTGGTGTTCTTAGCCTTCTTCGTGCCAGCGCCCAGCTGGAGAGCGACGTAACCGTCACGCTCCTGGGTACGTTGGCCGACGACCTGGCAGCCGTCGAGCTGCAGCACAGTGACCGGTACGTGCGCGCCGTCATCGGCGAACACGCGGGTCATGCCCAGCTTCTTGGCGATCACGCCCGTGCGCATCGGATCCCGCCTCTTTCTACTTTAAATCTTGATCTCGACGTCCACACCGGCGGACAGGTCGAGCTTCATGAGCGCGTCCACGGTCTGCGGGGTGGGGTCGATGATGTCGAGCACGCGCTTGTGCGTGCGGATTTCAAACTGCTCACGCGACTTCTTATCGACGTGCGGAGAGCGGTTCACGGTGAATTTCTCGATCAGGGTCGGCAGCGGAATCGGACCGCGAACGGTCGCGCCGGTGCGCTTGGCGGTATTAACGATCTCGCGCGTCGAAAAATCGAGGACGCGGTGATCAAAGGCCTTGAGCCTGATGCGGATGCTTTGATCCATATCGGTGCTTACTTCCAATGCGGTCGGAGGACCGCGTCCCTGTGAACCATTTCAAAGACCGAAGGCCTTCGGGCATATAGCCCTCAGGGAACGCAAATCCGCAAAAACGATCGGCCCACGCAGTTGCCCGCGAAGGCCGTTGAAGTCCCAAGAAGCTGCAAAGAACAGTGACTTAGGTCGTTCCTGCGAACCGCGTTTGCAGCGAACTGCACAGCCGGTCCAACAAGAGTGGTGGCTTATGCCTATCGATTCTGATTTCGTCAAGCGCGCAAACCGGTGCTGTGACAGGATTTCGTCAGGCTGATTTTCGCCCTGCGGCGGAGCGCCAAAACGCTCCGCCGGACGCCCAGAATGTCGTTACGTCCAATCTCCGCTCAGCACCCCTTCCCGTGCGCTCCGGGCCGCCGAGACCATATTATTTAGCGCCGCCTCGGTCTCCGGCCAGGCGCGGGTCTTCAGGCCGCAGTCAGGGTTCACCCACAGCCGATCCGCCGGCAGCTTGCCTGCCGCCGCCGACAGCAGCGCCGCCATCTCATCCACCGACGGGACGCGCGGCGAGTGGATGTCATAGACGCCCGGCCCAATCTCGGCCGGATAGCGATAGTCGGAGAAGGCGTCGAGCAGCTCCATCTTCGAGCGTGAGGTCTCGATGGAGATGACGTCCGCATCCATGGCCCCGATGGACTGTATGATGTCGTTGAACTCCGAATAGCACATGTGGGTGTGGATCTGAGTCTCGTCCCTGACCCCCGAGGCTGTGATGCGGAAGCTTTCGACCGCCCAGTCGAGATAGTCAGCGCAGTCGGCGCGGCGCAGGGGCAGGCCCTCGCGCAAGGCCGCCTCGTCGATCTGGATCACCGCGGCGCCGGCTGTCTCCAGATCCGTCACCTCGTCGCGAATGGCGAAGGCGATCTGGCGGCAGGTGGTGCTGCGCGGCTGGTCGTCGCGCACGAAGGACCAGTTCAGGATGGTCACCGGGCCCGTCAACATCCCCTTCATCGGACGGTCGGTCAGGGACTGGGCGTAGCGCCACCATTCCACCGTCATCGGCCTGGGCCGCGACACGTCGCCGAAGATGATCGGCGGGCGGACGCAGCGCGAGCCATAGGATTGCACCCAGGCCGCCTTGGTGAAGACGAAGCCGGACAGTTGCTCCCCGAAATACTGGACCATGTCGTTACGTTCGAACTCGCCGTGAACCAGCACGTCCAGACCCAGGTCCTCCTGCCACTTCACCGTCCGCGCCGTCTCCTCGCGCAGGAAGCGAGCGTAGGCCGCATCGTCGATGACGCCCTTGCCGTGGTCGGCGCGGGCTTTGCGGACTTCGGCCGTCTGGGGGAAGGAGCCGATGGTGGTGGTCGGATAGGCTGGCAGGTTCAGACGCCGTTGCTGGACCTGGCGGCGTATCTCAAAGCAGGAGGTCCGGCGCGCCAGGGCCGGGTCGGCATCCGCCGCACGAGCCTGAACCTTCGGATCATTGATGCGGGGCGAGGTGCGACGCGAAGCGACGGAGGCGGTCGAGGCGTCCAGCGCCGCCTTCACCGCCGCTCGTCCTTCGTTCAGCGCCCGCGCCAGGGTCGCCAGCTCGGCCACCTTCTGGACGGCGAAGGCCAGCCAGTCCTTGATCTCGGGATCGAGCGCGGCCTCGCGTTCCAGGTCGATCGGCGTGTGCAGCAGGGAGCAGGACGGCGCGATCACCACCCTGCGTCCCGAAGCGACCAGAGGTTCGACCTTGTCGAGCACGGCGTTGAGGTCGGCCTTCCAGACATTGCGGCCGTCGATGACGCCCAACGAAAGCACCTGATCGACCCGCGTCGCCGATGCGACTTGCGCCAGTTGCTCCGGCGCCCGGATCAGATCGATGTGAAGGCCGTGAACCGGCAGGCGCAGCGTCGTCTCCAGATTATCGCCCAGAGCCCCGAAGTAGGAGGTCAGCATCAGTTTGATCGGCGGCGTCACGTCGGTCAGTACGCGGTAGGCGTGGTCATAGGCCGCCTTCGCCTCATCGCTCAGATCCGTGACCAGGCAGGGTTCGTCCATCTGGACCCAGGTGGCGCCGGCGCGGGCCAATGACCGCAGCACCTCGGCATAGACCGGCAGCAAGCGCGGCAGCAGGCGGAGCACGTCGAAGGCCTCGCCCCGCGTCTTGCCAAGCAGCAGATAGCTGACCGGACCCAGCAGCACGGGCCGGGTCTCGATCCCCTGGGCCTTGGCCTCCAGATATTCGTCCAACACCTTGGTCGAGCCCAGACGGAACACCTGGTCGGCGGTGAATTCCGGCGCGAGATAATGGTAGTTGGTGTCGAACCATTTGGTCATCTCCATCGCCGGCGCCCCCTCGCCGCTCGCATGGACATGGCCGTGTGTGCAGACCTCGGCATCGCCGCGCGATCCGCGCGCCATGGCGAAGTAGGTGGCCAGATCGACCCGATCCCCGCTCCAGCCATAGGCTGCAGGAACGGCGCCGACCATGGCGGTCAGATCCAGCACATGATCATAAAGAGAGAAGTCGTTGGACGGCACGATGTCGGCCCCCAGGTCGCGCTGGCGCGTCCAGGTCAGGCCGCGCAGCTCGGCGGCGGCGGACTGGAGGGCCTGGGCGTCGATCTTGCCGGCCCAATGGGATTCCAGCGCGATCTTCAGTTCTCTTTTGGGACCGATGCGGGGAAAGCCGAGGGTGGCGACCTGGACGGGGTGGCGGGTCATGACATTCGAAACCTGTATTGTGGCCAGGCTTCGGACAGGGTCGCGCGGACGCCGACGCGAACAAGGGTCCGGCGGCGCGCATGCGGCCTGACCGGACACCCCGCCGGAGGACGTTATCTGTCGGGGCAGGTCTCCTGGCTCACGGGTCGACGCCTCGGGCCCGGCCTTCCCGGCGCGAACGCCAGTGACACGAGATGGACCCTCGACTCGCCGCTTACAGTTGCGGGGGCAGCGCCGGTGTCTCACCGGCTTCCCTCTTAGCTCCACGCGCCGAACGACACGGGGAGACCACGACGGCTCAAGATGGCCTGACATCCATCGTGCCGTCAATACATATAAGGATATGCTTATATGATTATATGGTTGACCGATCTTAACCCTTTGCCCCGAGACGCGCCCACGCCTGACACATTGCAGCCACAAGGCGTGGCGGATCGGCCACACGGCAGTTTCAAGACACTTATGTAACGACGATTTAATGCTCAGCTTAGTCGCGTCCTGATAGCAGCCGCCCTCCTCGGATCCCCATCCGGGTTGAGACTGCTAAGGAAAAAAGAAAATGAAGACGATCCTCCTCGCATCGGCCGCCGCCGCCCTGTTCGCCGCCCCGGCCTTCGCTCAAGACGCCGTCGGTTCGGTCGGCGTGACCTATTCCAACCCCTCGGTCGATTTCGCCGACACCGACTATGACGCCGACGCCTGGACCGTGGACGGCACCGTCGCCCTGCCGGCCGCCGACTGGACCGTGACCCTGAACGGCGCTGTCGACTACACCAAAGCCTTCGGTGAAGAAGACGTCACCGGCGCCGCCGCCGCTCACCTGACCAAGATGTGGACCTCGGACGTCCGCGCCGGCGCCTTCGTCTCCGCCAACGACATCGGCTCGGGCAACGACCCGATCTGGACCGTCGGCGCCGAAGCCCAGAAGTATCTGTCCAAGGCGACCCTGACCGGCCAAGTCGCCTACACGAAGGCTGACGATATTGACGCCGACATCTGGACCGTGGGCGGCGACGCCGCCTTCTATGTCATGGCGAACCTGCGCCTGAACGCCGGCGTCAGCTACAACAACCTCGACGTCACCGGCGGCGATGTGGACGCCTGGACCTATGGCGTGGGCGCCGAGTACGAAATCGAGAAAACCCCCTTCTCGGTCGCCGCCTCCTACACCCGCGCCGACATCGACTCGCTGGACATCGACACCTGGTCGCTGGGCCTGCGTTACAGCTTCGGCGGTGGTCTGCAAGCACGTGACCGCGCCGGCGCCGGCCTGAGCGGCTCGTCGATCGCGAGCGTCCTGAGCGCCTTCTAAGTCTTTCAGGTTTCCTGAAAGCCGAAGCCCCGGCGGAGCGATCCGCCGGGGCTTTTTCTTTGCTTGGGACACGAAAAAGGCCCCCGGGGTTCCACGACCGGGGGCCTTTCCTCTCGCGGCGGAGAGACGGGTCTTAGCGCCCGATATGAACCGTTCCGGATCCGACGATGGAACGGGATACTGCGCCGGTCGCGGCGGCGACGCGAACATCGCCCGATCCCGCGATGGCGACGCTGAGGTCGCGCGTGGTCCCGCCGAAGCGGACGTCGCCGGAGCCTCCGATGGCCACCGACAGCTTGTCCATTCGACCCTGCCGAATATTGACGCCGCCGGAACCGCCGATGGAGACGTCGCCGCGACCATTGGCGCTGGCCACCTCGACGCTGCCCGAGCCACCGACCGCCGTCTTGAGGTTTCCGGTCGCCCCGGCGGAGATCGAGCCCGATCCGCCCACATTGGCTTCCAGCGAGCGGGATGTGCCGGCGCGAACGGAGCCTGACCCGCCGACGCCCAGCTCGAGCGAGCCGTCCACATTGGCGATGGTCCAGGTTCCGCATCCGCCGCTGTCCAGCTCGACAGATCGCGCGCCGCGTCCCACGGCGCCGAAGACGGCGCCGCCGGCGCTGACTTCCACATCACGCGGTGTTCGCACCACGATCAGAGGCGCGTCCTCCAGACGGATGCGACCCAGGTCCCGCACTTCGACGGTGGCGCCCTGGCCGGGCTGGGCCGCGTCGGCGCGGCCTGAGTTGCAGTTGCGTATGCCGTCGCTCCGGCCCCAGAGGCCATTGCGGCGCAGCCCGCCGTCGATCTCGACGTCGCGACCATTGCGGCGCACCTGGACGGCCGGCAGACGCGAACGACCTTGCGTCACTTCGACGCCGATGTCCTGACGATCCTCGACGATGACAATCACGCGCGCCACGGCGTTGCGGATCTCGACTTCGCCGGCGAAAGCGGGCGCGGCGGCCGCGAGTCCGATCAGTGCGGAGACTCCGGCGGCGGCGATCAATGCGGTCTTCATGTTCGGCCTTCCCTTTCCCGATTACGAGAGAAAGGTGCGCGCCCGACTGCGGGGAGTCATTTTAACTCGAGGTCATGAACTCGAATTAACCGGGCGTCCCAACGCGCCCACGCCGTCGGCGACGCCGAGACGGGGTTCGAAATCGCGTTCAAACTTGGCGATCCGGCTCTTCATCGCTCCCACCCGTTTCCCGCGCCGTCGTAGTCGTACAGGTTGATGTCGAACAGATCGGCCGGGTAGCGATCCAGCACAGCGGCCAAGGCCGCATCCTCGGCGAAGCCTTGATCAACAAGACTGTGCGGGTGGATCCGGGCCTCTGCGATGGGGCCGGGTTAGCGGGTGCGGGGCTCGCTCATGCTCGGCCCTAGACGTGGGCGACGCGGGCCGACGTCTGTTTCCGGGCGGCGGCTTTGTGGACGGCCGAGCGAACGGCGACGGCCGCGCCGCGCAGACGCCCGACCGGCGAGGCCTCGCAGGCCTCGATGGTGGACCAGCGACGGCGCAGCGACGCGCGCAAGGCCTCGCCCCTCGCGCCGCTGCGATCCAGCGCCCCCACGGCTGCGTCGCCGAGAAGCTGAGCAAGGCCCGGCCGCATCACCACCGCCTCGCGCACCGTCTGACGGGCGTTGACGAAATACTTCTTGTAGCTCTCGCCCTCGAAACCGAAGTCGAAGACGCGGAAACCGTCGGCCGCCGACAACCGCATCGTGTCCATGCTCAACAAGATGCCGGGCGAACAGCGCGCCAGACTGGGCTCGTAGACCGGGAACCAGAAGTGGTGGTGACGACCGGCATGGAGAGAGAACTCGACCGCCACCAGTTTCTCGCCCGCATACATGGCCGCCATCGACGCGCCGAAGTCAGACGTCGGCGTCGCCATCAGGGCATGGAGCAGATCACGGGTCCAGCCGCAGGCGAAGATGTCGTGCAGTCCCGACCGGCGGTACTGCGCCGCCTTCAGGTCGATCAAATGATCCAGCAGGGCGGAATCCCGCAGGCCGTGTTCGACACGGACAGGGCCCAGTTCGTTCTCCAGGCTGCGGCGCGCCCGTTCCTTGTCCTTGAAGTATTTGCCGAAGGTCGAGCGGCGCTCGGCGTACCAGGCGTCGAAGCCGGTTTCCGGCATGGAGACCTGGACGGTCTCGCGTGCCTGCCCCGTCTCGCCGGCGCCGATCCAGCCCGGCACGTTCAGCCTGCGCGCCTTCAGCAGATGCGCCACCTCTTCCAAGGTGATGACCTCGCCCTCGGCGGCGATCACGCCGTGATAGTCGTTCATCGGCGCGCCCAGCGGCTGCACCGATCCACCACGCTTCTGATACGGGAAGAAGCCGACGATCCTGCCGCCGCACCGAAACACCGCGACCGCAGCGCCCGGACAGACCCGGGCGGCGATCTGCGTATAGTCCCAGCGGAAGTACGGGCTTTGAAGAGACGGATTGGTCGCGGTCCAGTCGCGCCACAGAGTGATCGCGGCGGCATCCATCGCCTCCGCCTTGATGATCTCGACCTGTAGCGTTTCGGGCATTCGCGTCCTCATTGGGCCCTGTGCAGCAAGGCCCGGTCCAGACGCGGTCCTACACCGTGTCCCGTTGCGGTACGGTTCACCAGCATGGTGAACGGGCGTTGAGATCGGTGACCACCGGGAGCCGCGCGGCGGCGCGTGCGTTAGCTCATGACGGAGACTGCTCCGCCGGAGACACGCACCATGACCGACGCCCGACCAGACGACCGAAAGGTCGAGAACGAAAACCTGCGCCCCGACCGGGACGGCGAGCCGCCGCGCCCCGCCACTGAGCCCAAGGGCGCAAAAGGCTCGAGCAACTCCGGCGAGACCGCGACCGACCCGGCCACCGGCGAAGAGAACTGAACTTGAACCGCTTCGCCTGCCTGGTCCCCAGCCTTGTAATCCTGAGCCTGGCCGCCTGCTCGCCGCCCGCCGACGAAGGGGCGTCAGCCCCGGCCGCCGACGTACAGAATGACGGTCCGCTGTCCCGCGACGCCATCGAGAACAGCGCCTATTCGCCGCCGCCGTCCGACGCCGCCCCGACCAGCGCGGAAAACCCCGCCCGTCCCGACCCTGCCCTGGTCCGCGCGCAAGTCCTGCTGGAGCGGGCGCGCTTTTCGCCCGGCGCCATCGACGGTCTGGCGGGCTCCAATATGCGCCAGGCGATCGCCGCCTTTAAGGAATCCCAAGGCCTGCCGGCGACCGGAGAGCTGGACTCGAATGTGATGGGCCGTCTGCGGGCGGCGGGTGTCGGCGCCGTGACGACCACCTACCGGATCACGCAACAGGATCTGGCCGGCCCCTATATGGGCAAGGTGCCGACGGACTTGCAGGCTCAGGGCGAGGCGTCCTTCATGGGCTACGCCAATATCGTGGAGGCCTTGGCCGAGCGTTTCCATGTCACGGAAGAACTGCTGCGGGCCATGAACCCCGGCGCGGACTTCAATCGGGCTGGGCAGGCCCTAGTCGTTCCGGCTGTGAACACAAAACCCCTACCCGTCGAAGTGGACCGTATCGACGTCGACAAGGCCGAGGGGGCGGTCAAGGCTTTCGACGCCGACGGCAAGCTGATCGCCTATTTCCCCGCCACGATAGGCAGCGGCGACAATCCGACCCCGACCGGCACGGTCAAGGTCAACGGCGTCGCCCGCAATCCCGACTATACCTATGACCCCTCCAAGCTGAGCTACGGCGACCTGGACCGCAGGGTGGTGGTCAAGCCGGGGCCCAACAATCCGGTGGGCGTGGTCTGGATCGACCTGAACAAACCCAGCTACGGCATTCACGGCACGCCTGACCCGCATCTGGTAGGCAAGACCGCCTCGCACGGCTGCGTCCGCCTGACCAACTGGGACGCCTGGACCCTGGCCGACAAGGTCAAGCCGGGCGTGACGGTGCGGTTCCTCTGACTATTGGACGGCGCCGAACGGGGTGCCGTCCCAGAAGTCGCAGTGGTGGCGGTCAAAGAAGTCGGCGACCAGCCTGTCGCCGTCGGGGCTGAACACCCGTACCGGGCCGGAAACCTCGACGCGGGGCCAGTCGGGGCCGAAGTCTTTCTGGCCGAAACCGGCCCACAGGCTCTGCATCCGCTCGGACAGGGCCTTCTGCTTCGGCGTGAACCGCTTCACATCGGCGAACACCCAACTGGTCCCGAACACATAGGCCAGTTCGCCGGCGTGATAGGCGCCGAGATCCAGTCCCACGATCCAGTCCGGCAGGACGAAGGGCGCGCCACGATCCGCGAACTCGTAACCCCAGACCGGCACATAGCGTGACAGTTGGCGACGCAAGGCCTGGGACGGACAGGCGAACCTTTGGTCGGTGAAGTTGGCGGCGATGGCGTAGGCGGGGCCGTCGGGACCGACCGGGTAACGGTCCAGGACGCGGGGACCGACGTCGCCGTACATCCAGATCGTCTCCTTCTGGTAGCGATCCATGTCCTTGACCTCGTTGGCGAACAGCCGCCCTTCGTCCAGGTTCGTGCCGACGATGACCGGTACGCGGGTGAACCGGCCCTCGTGGATCGCCAAGGCCAGGTTCTCAGGCACCGTCGCGTCGGTATGGACCGGTCCCCACGACCCCGGTCCGTTGATCCCCGCCCTCACGGACGGCGCGCGCGACAGCCGCCAGGCCGGCAGGGCCTTGAGGCAGGCGACCTGATCTACGCCGGTGCAGCCCAGGCGATCAGCAAACAAGGGACCCGACGTCGCCGCATCCTGAGCGCTGACCAGGGATGACGGCTCCAGGCAGCCGCTGCTTTGCAGGATGACGCGTTGATACAGGCCTTCTGACTTGGGCGAGGCCATCAGGTAGCAGGCCGACCACGCCCCCGCGCTCTCGGCGAACAGGGTCACATTGGCCGGGTCTCCGCCGAAGGCCGCGATGTTCCGATGCACCCACTGCAAGGCGGCCTGCTGATCCATCAGGCCGAAGTTGCCGCCGAAACCCTCGCCCTGCGCCTGGAACTGCGGGTGGGCCAGCCAGCCCAGGGCGCCGAGGCGGTAGTTCAGGGTCACGACGACCCGCCCCTGCTCGGCCGCCAGTTTCGACGGGTCGTAGTTGCCCCCCGACCCGATGGTGAAAGCCCCGCCGGGGATATAGACCATCACGGGTCGCGGCTGAGCCGTCGTTCCGGCCGGAGCATAGATGTTCAGATACAGGCAGTCCTCGGACCCGACGACCAGCCCGCCGCCGCCACCCAGAATAGCCTTGCGGCCGATAGCCTGGGTGCAGTCCGAACCAAGCCGGGTCGCATCGCGCACGCCGTCCCAAGGTTCGACCGGCAGGGGCGCCCGCCAGCGAAGGTCGCCCACTGGCGCCCGAGCGAACGGCACGCCCAGAAACGCGCGCACACCGCCCCCCTCGATCCCGCGAACCGTTCCAGCCTCCGTCGTCGCCAGAACACGCGCGGCGTCCGGGGCGAACCGGACATGATCGACCTTGCCGGGATGGGTGGCGCAGGCCGCCAGCAGGAGGGAGGCGAACAGCAGCGAGAGAAGACGCATCGAAAACCTTGGCCGTGGCGAGACGGGCTTAACGCCGGCGGAGCCTGAGCGTTTCGTTCGCGCCTGACGGCCGCGACATTAAGGCCAGAGACGTTGGCAAGACCAGGCGCCTCCGTCGCGCGTGAACCGCAGCCGGTCGTGCAGACGGAAAGGCCGGTCGCGCCAGAACTCGACGCTTTGCGGCACGACGCGCCAGCCGGTCCAGTGTTCGGGGCGCGGCACCTCGGCGCCCTCGAACCGCGCGGTTTCGCGAGCCACGGCGACCTCAAGAGTGTCGCGCGTGTCGAGTGGTCGGGACTGATCCGAGGCCCAGGCGCCGATCCGGCTTTCGCGAGCCCGGCTGGCGAAATAGGCGTCGGCCTCCTCGACCGTGACCGGCTCGACCCGTCCCCGCACCCGCACCTGACGCCGCAGGGATTTCCAGTGGAAGGTCAGGGCGGCGACCGGACGCTGGGCCAGTTCCACGCCCTTGTCGCTCTGACTGTTGGAATAGAAGGTGAAGCCCCGATCATCGACGTCCTTCAGCAGGACGATGCGGGCATCCGGGATGCCGTCGCCATCGAGCGTCGACAGGGTCATGGCGTTGGCGTCGTTGACCTCATGCGCGCCCGCCTCGGCCAGCCAATCGACGAACAGCCCGATGGGTTCGGCTCGGTCGAAGATGGTTTCGTCGCCATTGGCGGCCAGGGCGGCGGCATAGTCGCGAGCGTAGTCTTCGCGCGACGGGCTGGGCGGGATCACGGGGGCGGTCATGACGGCTGTCTAGCCTGGGGCGCGGCACGAGGAAATGATCGGGATCAAAACGGCCAAGATCGAATCGCAGTTAACCGCACATTGACCCTATCGCGCGAACGGTAGGGGAATGAGCGCCATCCGCCCCACCTCCGACGCCGCCGCCATCCGCGAGGCCCTGGCCACGCTGGGTCTGCACGGTGCGGCCGACGCTGAGGCGTTGAAGACCGCCTTCCGCGCGGCGGTGAAAGAGGCGCGCCCCGACCAGCCCGGCGGGGACGCGGAACGGTTCCGACGCGTCATCGCCGCCTATCGCCTGATTCAGGCGCACGCCCCTTCGCGGCCCAGCCTGGCGCCGCCCGAGGAGGCCGCCACCCCATCGCCCGTCGTGGTGTTGAGCCCCATGCAGGCGGTCGCCGGGGCCAAACTGGATCTGAAGCTGGGCGAGCGCACCATAAGGGTCGCGGCGCCCGCCGGTCTTCGAACCGGCGAGCATCTGCGCCTGCGGGGCGGCGGGGCGGACGGCGCGGACCTCTATCTGGCCGTTCTTATCCGACCCCAGGACGGGATCTCCGTCCTGGGCGACGACCTGTTCATGAGCTGGCCAACCTCGTCGCGGCTGCTTCAGGAAGGCGGCCGGGTGGAGGTCGAGACCCATGCGGGACCACGATCCGCCTGGATCACCCCCGAGATGACCGCCCCGGCGCGTGTACGGTTCAAAGGTCTGGGCTTGCCGGCGAGAGGACCGCGCGCGCAGGGCCACCTCTTTGTGACCCTGACCCCCTCATCGGAAGCGCCCTCGCCCGCCGAAGACCTTCTGGTCCGGTTCACCCGCGCCTGGGCGCCGGAACGTCTGGCGGCCTGATATTGCGCCTAGGCGTCGTCAGGCGCATCATCTGGTGACGTTTTTGATGAGGCTGGTCATGCGAACCACCGTAACACTCGACGACGAGTTGATGGAAAGGGCGGCGGAATATTCGGGCCTTTCCGAACGGTCCGCCATCATTCGCGAAGCCCTGAAGGCGTTCGTCGCCCGCGAGGCGGCTCGTCGTCTGGCCGCCATGGGCGGAAGCGACCCCACGGCGACAGCCGCGCCCCGACGACGCTCCGCGTTGGTCGAGGAGTGATCCTGGCCGACAGCTCGGTTTGGATCGGTCATCTGCGGTCCACGGACGAGACCCTGCTCAAGCTGCTTTATGACCAGGAAATCCTGTGCCACGCCGCCGTCATGGGCGAGCTGGCCGCTGGAAACCTCGCCAACCGGCAGACTTTCCTCAGCCAACTCTCGCGCCTCCCGACCGCTGTCGAGGCCTCCCATCAGGAGGTGCTGACCTTGATCGAAAAGAACCGGCTCTTCGGAATCGGCGTCGGCTATCTAGACCTTCACCTCCTCGCTTCCACCCGCCTTACGCCCGGCGCGCGGTTGTGGACGCGAGATCGTCGGCTGCACGATGCCGCACGGGCACTGGACCTCGCCGCCGTCCTCGACCATTAGGTTCGGCCATGTCGCACAATACCTTCGGCCATCTGTTTCGCGTGACCACCTGGGGCGAGAGCCATGGGCCGGCTATCGGCTGCGTCGTGGACGGCTGCCCGCCGATGATCCCGCTGACCGAGGCCGATCTTCAGCCCTGGCTGGACCAGAGAAAGCCCGGCGGATCGCGCTTCGTGACCCAACGGCGTGAAAGCGACACGGCGCAGATCCTGTCGGGCGTATTCGACGACGGCGACGGCCCCGTCACCACCGGCACGCCCATCTCGATCCTGATCCAGAATGAGGACCAGAGGTCCAAGGACTATGGCGAGATCGCGCGCGCCTATCGTCCCGGCCATGCCGACTTCACCTATCAGACCAAGTACGGCGTGCGCGATCCGCGCGGCGGCGGACGGTCGTCGGCGCGCGAGACCGCCAGCCGGGTCGCGGCGGGAGCGGTGGCGCGCAAGGTGCTGGGCGACAGCGTGAAAATCCGCGCGGGCGTGGTCCAGATCGGCCCGCACCGGATCGCGCCGGAAGCCGTCGACTTCGACGCCGTGCATAACAACCCCCTGTTTGCCGCCTCCGCCGCCGTCGTGGGGGACTGGGAGGCCTATCTGGACGAGGTCCGCAAGGCCGGCTCGTCCATCGGCGCCGTGGTCGCTCTGGAGGTCACGGGCGTGCCCGCCGGCTGGGGCGCGCCGCTGTATGGCAAGCTCGATTCCGAACTGGCCGCCGCCCTGATGTCGATCAACGCCGCCAAGGGCGTGGAGATCGGCGCAGGCTTCAACGCCGCCGAACTGTCAGGCGAGGAGAACGCCGACCAGATGCGGCTGGACCTGAACAAACAGCCGGTCTTCCTGTCGAACCATGCGGGCGGGGTCCTGGGCGGGATATCCACGGGGCAGCCGGTCACGGCGCGGGTGGCGTTCAAGCCCACCTCCTCAATCCTGACGCCGCGCCAGACCATCACCCGCGACGGCGAAGAAACCGATCTGCGCACCAAGGGCCGCCACGATCCGTGCGTCGCCCTGCGCGCCGTGCCGGTGGTCGAGGCCATGGCCGCCTGCGTCCTGGCCGACGCCTTCCTACGGCACCGCGCCCAGGTCGGATGACGGATATCCGCCCTATCCGCGAAGGCGAAGACGAGGCCGTCATCGCCCTATGGACCGCATGCGGCCTGACCCGCCCCTGGAACGACCCGGTAGCGGACCTGAATCTGGCGAAGGACGGCGCGACCTCCACCGTGCTGGTCGCGGCGGATGAGGCGGGGATCAGCGGGACGATCATGGTCGGCTTCGACGGCCACCGCGGCTGGGTGTATTATCTGGCGGTTGATCCCGAGCGTCGAGGGAGCGGTTTGGGGCGCAGCTTGATGGCGGCTGCACAGGACTGGCTGACCAATAAGGGCACGCCCAAGCTTCAGCTGATGGTCCGCGCCGATAATGAAGCGGCTTTAGGATTTTATCAGCGGCTGGGCTTGGAACGACAGGATGTAATCGTGCTGGGCCGCAGGCTGGACGACTGACAGGCGTCGTTGCTCGCCCTGTCCTTTGGCTTCTCGTCCTGCCGCATCAGAGCCATCAGGCCGGTCAGACCCGTCGTCATCACGATCATCACCCGACTCCCTGCAACTGCGAACCGTTTGCAGGTTTGCGCAGATCAGGGCGGCGTGCAAGACAGGTTCGTCGGTGGCGCCGCACTCCAGGAGATCAACCGTGCGTGAAGACGGAAAACTGGACTACCTCGAACTGCCCGCCGCCCACCTGCCCGAAACCAAGGAATTCTATAGTCAGGCCTTCGGCTGGACCTTCGTCGATTACGGCCCGACCTACGCCGCCTTCGACCAGGGGCTGGACGGAGGATTCGACGCGGATCAGGCCGAGCGGACAAAGACGCCCCTGCCCGTTCTGTATGCGCACGATCTGGAGGCCATGCAGGCCAAGGTCGAGGCGGCGGGCGGCGCAATCCTGAAGCCGATCTACGCCTTCCCGGGCGGACGCCGCTTCCATTTCGCTGATCCGGCCGGGACCGAGATGGCGGTCTGGTCCGCCGACTGATCCCTAGCGGGCGTCGACCGACTGAGCGATCCGTTCGCCCAGTTCACGGTCGGCGCCGTCTGCGGCGGCCACCCAGATGTGGATCTCCTCGGGCGACGACGACCGCTTGAACAGATGCTCAAGCGCCAAACGACGCCCGCCCTCGGTCACGACGATAGAGGCGCGCCCCCCAGCCTGAACCACCTGCCCATCGTAGACGGGAAACTGAGACGCCGGGCCGGCGTAGATCATGACCAAAGGCGTCTGTCCGCGGCGAACGGCGTAAATCCGGGCGTCAGCGCCCGCGCGCGATTGAGTCAGGACCGTTCCGAACGGAAGCTCCAGCGCAAACGGCAAGGCGGCGATGGCTTCGGCGTCCAGGCCTTGAAGGGCGACAGCCGGCGCAACGGGAGCAGGCGCGGAAGAAGCCGGCGCTACGGGCGGGAGATTCGTCGGCGCCGGCGCTCTGGTGGGGGAAGCCGTAGGCGCTTGGGTCAGAGACGGAACCGGATTTTGGACCGGACTGGGGCGCGAGGGCGCCGGCTGCGGCGCCACGGGCCTGACGGTTGGCCCTGGCTGAGCCGTATTCGGTCGCGTCGCAGCGGGTGGTGTTGAAGCCGACGGCGTGGGCGCGGCTGTGGACGCGGAGGGTCTGACGGCTGAAGGCGGCGCGCTGTTGAGATCACGCGTCAAGCTCGAGGACGGAGGCGCGACGCTCCCAGTCGGCGGAGCGGCGTTCTGGTTCGGCGTCGCCGGAGCGGACACCGGAGCCGGAGCCGCAGTCTGCGGGGGCGCAGGTTGCTGCACCGGGGTCGCAGGCTTGAAGGGCGGCCCGCTGTTGAGATCGCGCGTCAGATCCGAGGCCGAACGCTGGCTTGACGTGTCCTGCCCGGACAAGAGGATGGCGGCTAAGGCGATGACGAACATGGCGGGACCATTACGCGGCGCCGGTGGAACCGCAAGGGCGGTCAGGCGTGCGGCAAGGTCAGCCAGAAGGTCGCGCCCTGCCCCGGCGCCGAAACCACGCCGATAGCGCCGCCCTGCAACTCCACCAGACGCTTTGCGATCGCCAAGCCCACGCCGTGCCCTTCGATGCTGGATCTCTCCAGCCCCAGACGATTGAACGGCTCGAACAACTGCGCCTGTTTCTCCAACGACAAGCCCGGCCCGAAATCGACCACCTCGATCCGAACCTGATCTTCCACACTGGACGCACGCAGAACGACACGCCCTCCTGCCGCCCCGTACTTCAGCGCATTGGTGGTGAGATTATCGATCACCTGCATGAGCCGCTGAGAATCCGCGACGGCGATCAGGCCCTCGCTCTCGCACGTCACTTGCAGATCAAGGGCCCTGGCTTCCGGGCGCAGCCTGACCAGACGTCGAACATCGTCGAGGAGGCCGCAGATGTCCGTAGGACGTAGATCAACTTTGACCGCGCCGGATTCCGCCCGCGCCAGGTCAAGCAGGTCGTGAGCGAGGGCCTCGACCTGGCGCGCCGTCTTGACCAGCATGTCCGCCATTTCTGTCTGCTGTGGCGTGACAGGGCCGAGTTGACCGGTCGACCAAAGATTGCCGATGCCGATTATGCCGGCGACCGGGCTCTTGATCTCATGGGCGACATTGGCCAGCAGACGGGACTTGGATTCAGACGCCTGTTCTGCACGGATCTGACCGATACGGGCGCGATCAGCCAGTTGATCGCGCTCTTCCAGCAGGGCGGCGACCAAGAGGATCGGCATATAGCCTCCCAAGACCTGGATCTGGGCCATCATCACCTGTTGGGTGCGGGTCAGCTCGTCGACTTGCGGCCCATAACCCAGCATGGCCCCGCCGACCGACAGCAGGGTGACCACCAGAAGACTGAAAGCCGTTCCCGCGACCCCGGTCCGAACGGCCACGCAGAGCAGGAGGGGAACCATGACGATTCCGCTCCCCGGTAGCCCCGCCAGGCCCACAAACTGAACAGCCAGCACCCCGAACAAGAGGGCGCCCGCCTCCAGACATGCGCGCGGACGGGTGAAGCGTGAAAAGGTCGCCGGAGTCAGCGACAGCCCCAATGTGCCGATCACGGCCAACCCCAGGGCATGGCCGAACCACCAGGTCTTGAAGGTTTCCGCAACATCGCCCGATCCGAACGGAGCAAGGGCGACAGCCGCGAACAGACCGGCCGGAACCGGCGCGAGAACCGCACCGAAGATCAAAAATCGCGCCGCGCCGCTCAGGCTCGACACATCAAGCTTTGGGACGAACCGACGCGCCAGCAGAACCGTGCCGATGATCTCCACCATGTTCGCCAGGGCGAGCATCAACGACAGGACAGGCTTGTAGCCCGCAATCAGCTCCCCAATCAGAATGCTGATCGCAAGCACGGCGGCGAAGGCGGCGTCGTGGCGTCGCCCCCAACCTGTCCGAAGCCAGACGGCGACGGCGACCCCGCATACGCCCCAAAGGCCAGAAATCAGGCCCAGGCTATGCGCCCAGCTGATCGAGGTCGCCGCGAGAATCGCGATTGCAACGCCGGCCATCACAGGAATTAGCGGATGTGCAAAGACCCCGTCGCCCTTCGCCTCAGGCGTCGGGAGACAAAACTCCGCTCTGCGCGACAGCTGACTGGCTGGCCTCGCGACGTCGATGTCGAGCACGCGGCTCATGGTCATGCATGATCTCAGCGAGTTTGGTTCGCACGATCAAAACATGCGGTTCCTAATATCCCCTGAAATATGGCATTAGACTAACTTTTCAACTTAAGATTGATTGCCTTAACCGCAGCAGCTGGTCCAGATTCAAAGCCCCAAATCCCGCCGCTGACCGCGACAAAATCCGCACCAGCCTGCGCGACCTCGCCCGCCGTGTCCACAGTGATGCCGCCTATAGCGACGCAGGGAACCTCTACTGTTTCCTGCCAGACGGTGAGGAGGGCCAGGTCGGGCCTATGCACGGTTTCCTTGGTTTCGGTCGGATAGAAGGCGCCGAAGGCGACGTAATCCGCGCCGCCCTCGGCTGCGTCCCACGCCAGGTCGCGATCGTCGTGACAGGTGACGCCGATCATGGCGTCAGGCCCCATGATACGCCGCGCCTCGGCCAGAGACCCGTCCTGCTGGCCTATGTGGACGCCGTCACAACCGGTCGCCCGCGCCAGGTCGGGCCGGTCGTTCAGAAGCACCGCCACATCATGACGACGGGCGATCGGCGCCAGCCGTTCGACCGCGGCGACAATGGCGGCGTCATCGGCGGGCTTAAGCCGAATTTGCAGGGCGGCGACGTCGCCCGCGCCGAGAGTCTCATCCAGCAGCGCTGCGAAGGCGTCCAGATCAGGGATCGCTGGCGGAGTGATCAGATACAGCCGGCAGGGCGGACGTGCGGAAACAGCGGGAGTTCGAGCCATGAGGCTGACTTCCCCCTCCTGCGACCATTCGTCAACGGGTCGGGCGACATCCACCCGTGAGAACGACTTGCAATGACGTTAAGGAGTGCTATAGCGAACCATTCTCAGTCGGTGGAACGCGTAGAACGCTCGTGTACGTCTGTAACTGCAATGGTCTTCGCAAGCGGGATGTGGCCCAGGCCATCGAGGCTGGCGCCTGTCGTCCGCGCGACATTTTCGCCCGCCATCAGTGCCAGGCCCAATGCGCCAAATGCGTCTGCGAAATGCGCCAACTGATCCAGGACAGCCGCGAAGCCTTCGCCATTGCGGCCGAATAGGGCTGGGCTGAGCACCTGGAAATCACTCGCACTATCAATGTAGTGATAAAAACTCGCAAATAAACAATGCGGGTTTTACTGTGGTATCGCAGAGCTCGAAGGACGGCGAAGGCGCCGCCGAGAGACCAAGGACCATGGCCATGAAGGGCGATCCCGCGATCCTCCGCACCCTGAACGCGGTGCTGACCAACGAACTGACGGCGGTAAACCAGTATTTCCTGCACGCTCGCATGTTCGAAAGCTGGGGCCTCGCCCACCTGGGCGACGTCATCTACAAGGAATCGATCGGCGAGATGAAACACGCCGACATGCTGATCAAGCGTGTCCTCTTCCTCGACGGCCTGCCGAATCTGCAGGACCTGCACAAGCTGAAGGTCGGCGAGGATCCGATCGAATGCCTGGGCGCCGACCTTCAGCTCGAAATCGACAGCCGCGCCGCCACTTCCGCCGCCGTCACCCAGTGCGAGGAAGCTCGGGACTATGTCAGCCGCGACCTGCTGATGAAGATCCTGGCCGACACCGAGGAGCACATCGACTTCCTCGAGAACCAGCACAAGCTGATCGAGCTGCTGGGTCCGCAGAACTATCTGCAGTCGGCCATGAAGGAAATCGTCACCGACAGCGCCGCCACCGGCGGCTAAGGGAACTCCGGTCCGCTCCGGTCATTAGCTTTCGGCGGGCAAGCTGGAGCGGACCATGACTGATATCGACGACGCCATCGACGACGTGCGCGATGCTGCCGTGGACTTGCTGAACAGCGAGGGGCGGAGCACGGCGCATGTGGCCATGGGGGTGGCGCTGACCGTGGGTTTCGCCCTGTTGGCGACCGGGATTGCATCGGGCGCGCTGACGCCGAAGCGCAAGCTGAAACATGTCCGCGACAGGGATCTGCCGATCACCGAGAAACCGCACGGCGCCTTCAGCCTGATCCTGCCGGCGGTGTTTTCGGCCACGACCCTGTCAGCTGTGCGGGTGTGGAACGCGCCGCCCCAGCGCGAGCGGACGCGGGCCATGGGCCTGTGGCTGGCGGCGCAGACGGTGAACGCAGTCTGGCTGGGCCTGAGACCATCCTCGATGTGGAAACAGGTGGCGGCGGCCATGTCGTCAGCAGGCTTGGCGGCGGCGTTCGCGCACGAGGCCCGCAAGCTGGACGAGGGCGCGGGCAAGATGGCCGCGCCGACAGGATCGGGCGTACGGCTGGGCAATCTGCTTCACCGCAAGGCGGACGAAGCTGCGGGCGACCGCACCCGGAATTAGGCCGCCTTGCCCTTTGCCGGGGCTTCCTCTAGGGATCGCGCCCTATTCGCCACGCCCCAACCGGACGCGTGGGCGCAACTCCATTCCCGATGTGACCCCATGAAGATCAACGGCAACACCATCAAGCCCGGCATGGTCCTGCAGCACAATGGCGGCCTGTGGGTCGTCACCAAGGCCAGCCACGTCAAACCCGGCAAGGGCGGCGCCTTCGCCAACGTCGAGGCCAAGAACCTCGAGACTGGCAACAAGCTGAACGAGCGCTTCCGGTCGGAAGACAAGGTCGAGCGCGTGACGCTGGAGCAGAAGGACTTCTCCTATCTGTTCGACAACGGCGACAGCCTGGTCTTCATGGACGACGCCACCTACGAGCAGATCGAACTGCAGAAGGACTGGGTCGGCGAAGAGCGGATCCCCTATCTGCAAGAGGGCATGAAGGTCATCATCGAGATGCACGAAGAGCGTCCGATCGGCCTGGAACTGCCGGATCAGGTCGTGCTGGAAGTCGCCGAGACCGAGCCGACCGTGAAGGGTCAGACAGCCTCCTCCTCCTACAAGCCCGCCATCGCCTCGAACGGCGTGCGGATCATGATCCCGCCGTACATGTCGGCGGGTGAGCGCATCATCGTCGACACGACCAGCGGCGAATACGTCCGTCGCGCCGACTGAGTTATCAGGGTGAGCGAGGGGTGCTAGTGAGCTAGGGGTGAGCCGAGGCCGCACCCCTAGCTCACTCCTTGCTCACTTCCTGCTCACTATTCACTAGAATCCCCGACGTTTCCGGACGTCGCCCTTGAACTTCTCCGCATCTCCGGGCCGAGCGCCTTTTCAGGACATGCGGACCAGGAGATCCGCCGATGGCCCTCGCTTCCGCCCTGCTCCAAGTCATGCTCGACGCGGTGCGCAAGACCGCCCGTCCGATGCTGCGCGACTTCGGCGAGGTCTCCCAGTTGCAGGTCTCGCGCAAGGGGCCCGGCGACTTCGTCACGGCGGCCGACCTGAAGGCCGAAGACACCCTTTACGAACTGCTGATGAAGGCCCGCCCCGGCTACGGCTTCCTGGGCGAGGAACGCGGCATGATCGAGGGGACCGACAAGTCCCACACCTGGATCGTCGATCCGATCGATGGCACGACGAACTTCATGCACGCCATGCCCCACTTCGCCATCACGGTGGGGCTGGAGCGGCGCAGCCCCGACGGGTCGAGCGAGATCGTCGCGGGCGTGACCTACAACCCGGTCATGAACGAGCTGTTCTGGGCCGAGAAGGGCAAGGGCTGCTATCTGAACGACCAGCGGATCCGCGTCTCCGGGCGTCGTGACCTGTCGGAGAGCCTGATCGCCACCGGCCTGCCCTTCATCGGCAAGTCGGGCCACGCCCAGGCCATCAAGGACATCCACGCCATCGGCCAGCGCGTCGCCGGCATCCGCCGTCTGGGCTCTGCGGCGCTGGACTTCGCCTGGGTCGCAGCCGGTCGCTTCGACGCCTATTATGAGCGCGGCCTGAAGCCTTGGGACGTGGCGGCGGGCATCCTGTTCGTCACCGAGGCCGGCGGATCGGTGACCACCATCGAGGCGGACGGCGATCCCAAGACGGGGGTGTCGATCCTAGCCAGCAACAGCGATCTGCATCCGCAGCTGCGCAAGGTGCTTCAGGCGTCCTGAGGCCGTACAGCCGCCTCTCCCTCCCCGTCCGGGGAGGGGCGTCGCGAAGCGACGGGGTGGGGGCGGCCAGGCCAGGGCGCACGGATTAAGGCGATCAGGTCTGTGGGACGTCGCCCGGCCCGGCCCACCCGGCTCCGCTTCGCTTCGCCCCCCTCCCCCGCGGGGGGAGGGAGAGGGTATCCGTCATTCGCTTGTCGCGCCCCTCCTCTATCCAAAGGGCATGATCCGCGCCATCGTCACCGCCCTTGTCCTGCTGACCGGAATGCCTGCCGTGGCCCAGCCGCTGATCATCGCCCATCGCGGGGCCTCGGGCGAACGGCCCGAGCATACGCGGGCGGCCTATGAGCTGGCGATCGAACAGGGCGCGGATGTGATCGAGCCGGACCTGGTGCTGTCGAAGGACGGGGTCTTCATCGACCGGCACGAGAACGAGATCGGCGGCACGACAGACGTGGGCGAGCGGCCGGAGTTCGCGGATCGCAAGACCACCAAGACCATCGACGGCGTCGCGACCACGGGGTGGTTCACCGAGGACTTCACCCTGGCCGAGCTGAAGACGCTGCGGGCCAAGGAGCGGCTGCCCGCCTTCCGGCCCGGCAGCGCCGCCTATGACGGCCAAGAGGCGATCCTGACCTTCGACGAGGTGGTCGCCATAGCGCGCGAGGCCTCGGCGCGGGCGGGACGGACCATCGCGGTGGCGCCTGAGTTGAAGCATCCGACCTATTTCGCCGGGATCGGCCTGCCGATGGAGGATGGGTTCGTCGCGGCGCTGGAGCGGCTGGGCCTGACCGGCGCCGATGCGCCCATCATCATCCAGTGTTTTGAGGTCGGGCCGCTGGAGCGGCTGGCGACGCGAGTCGACGCGCCCCTGGCCCAGTTGGTCAGCAGCGCGGGCGGACCGGCGGACCGGCCGGACGTGACCTATGCCCAGATGATCACGCCTGAAGGCCTAAAGGCCATGGCCGCCTATGCCGACTGGGTCGCGCCGGAGATGACCCTGGTCCTGCCGCGCGACGCCGAGGGCCGCACGACCGCGCCCAGCGCCCTGGTCACTGACGCCCATGGGGCGGGGCTGAAGGTGGTGATCTGGACCTTGAGGGCTGAGAACGCCTTCCTGCCCGTCGAGCGGCGGCGGGGCGAAGGCTTTGCCGAGCACGGCGACATGGCGGGATACGCCGCCGCCTTCGCCGAGGCGGGAGTGGACGCGGTGTTCAGCGACTTTCCGGCCCTGGCGCGACAGGGCGCTGCTGAGAAATAGACTCAATCCACTGCGAAAAAAGTGAGTCTATTTTCGTCTATTCTTCGCGGGCGCGGTGGAATTGCACAGGCCGGAAAAAGCGGTGCAATGTGCAAAAGAGTGCAATTTCCAGGCGGCGCGGGACTGAGCGGGGATTTGGTTTTCAAAGACCGTGCCGACAGTATCTCACGGTTTTGGGGCGTGCTGACTTGAGCGGCGTTTTCGGACGTCAAGACATTGAAAAGTCAGTTATTCGGTAGAAATATTGGGAGCGCCGGCAGGTTGTTGGACCTCCCCTTCCCCCGTCATCCTCGGGCTTGACCGGAGGATCGGAGGTTCCACACGCCGTGAAGAGACGTCGGGCGCCGCCTCAGCCCCACGCCGGATCCTCGGGTCAAGCCCTGAAATGAGGGGGATAGACCGCTACCGACAAAGCCGGTCGCGGCGCAGAAAGCGGACATCCCGAAGGTCGGTTTGGGGTGGAAAGGCGACATCGCCATCGTGCGAGATTAGGTTTCGAACATGCCGATAGCCACAGCCAATATCGCTCGCCTGATCGCCGGTGAGTTGTCAGTCCTAACGGACCAGAAAGTAAAGCAAGCCGTTCTTGATGGGCTTGTCGATCCGCGCCCGATCACCCTCGATTGGGACTACGGCCCTCCCGGGCAGCAGTTTGATGGGTGGATCGTGTTCGACCACGAGACGGAGTCGGATACTCTGATTGTCTACTGCGAGCATGGCTTCGGCCCCATGTCGCCGTGGGGCTTGGTATTTGCCACGCCACGTGAAGGGATACGGTCGATGGGAATGGACAGCGGGTGGTTTCGATCATTCATGGACGCGTTTTGGGACTCTCACGCCGCCACGCCCCTTACGCAAAGCGGACCTTCCGAAAGTCGCTAACGGGTCGGTAGCAGCTATCGGCGTCCTCCCCGAAAGCGGACCTTTCGAAGGTTGTCGAGGGGGGATGGGGTGGACGCCCCCCGACGGCATCGATGTGCCAGAGTGAGGGTGTTGAACAACACTCGAAGGAGGCGTCCATGGGACAGGTTAGCACTGTTGGTCTGGATCTCGCCAAGAGCATCTTTCAAGCGCATGGCGCGGATGCTGGGGGCGAGGTGGTGTTTCGCAAGAAGTTGGGGCGAGGACGTTTGCTGGCGTTCTTTGCAGGCCTTCGCCCCTGTGTCGTGGCGATGGAGGCCTGCGCGGGCGCCCATCACTGGGGTCGAGAGCTGACCCGCCAGGGTCATACAGTCCGGCTGATCCCGCCGGTCTACGTAAAGCCGTTCGTGAAGCGGCAGAAGAACGACATGGCCGACGCCGAGGCGATCTGTGAGGCGGCGCAACGGCCCAGCATGAGGTTCGTGCCGCTCAAGCCGGAAGAGCAGCAGGCCAGCAGCGTCGTGTTTCGTGCTCGGGACCTGCTGGTGCGTCAGCGCACCCAGACGATCAACGCCCTGCGTGGCCATCTGGCGGAGTACGGCTGGATCGTTCCCAAAGGCGTGCCGCACGTCGAGCGCCTGATCGCACGCGTCGAGGATCCGGCCGAAGCGCTTCCGCCCGCCGCGCGCACCATTTTGCTGGTTCTGGTCTCGACCCTGCGAACGCTCGACCAGCAGATCGCTGTGCTCGACGCGGAGATCGCCTCGCGCGCCAGGCATGATCCGGTCGCACGTCGATTGATGACCATCCCGGGGATCGGTCCGATCACGGCGACGGCTCTGGTCGCCCTCGCTCCCTCCCATGAAGCCTTCAAGAGCGGGCGCCACTTCGCCGCCTGGCTGGGCCTCACGCCGCGACAGCGATCCACCGGTGGCCAGCAAAAGCTCGGTGCGATCACCAAAATGGGCGAGCGAACACTTCGACGGCTTCTGACCATCGGGGCCAGCGCCGTCATAAAACAGGCCGCCATCCGAGGCGCGCCGGCAGGGTCATGGCTCGACCAGATGCTGGCGCGAAAGCCGAAGATGCTGGTCATCGTCGCATTGGCCAACAAGAACGCCCGCATCGTCTGGGCGCTCATGGCCAAGGGCGATGTCTACCGAGCTCCGGGCGTGCCGGCCTAGCCAGCACGAACGCGAGACGTCGAAGCGTAGGATGAGCGAAGGAGCATATGGCGCGACAGTCGGCGAGACGGGATCAGGAAAACCAGGGCTTTCCACCGTGCCTCGAGCACGCTTTGGGTGATTTGGACCGGATCCGCGAACTCCCATATAGGCCAGCGACGGTACGCCGCCGCAGTACAGGCCGGACAGATGGCAGCATCCGACTACGTGTCAGAAACTCTCGGATTCACTCTTGCGCTGAAGGGGGCGTCCACAGATGGAAAGCAGACCTATTCGCCTGCGGACCGGTCATCATAGACGTTTAGCCCGAGATCGATTTTCAGAGCGGCCATGCGTTCAAGCAGGTCGGCGTTGAACACGGCGCCTGTATCGCCATTCGGATACCAGAAAACATAAAAGTTCAGAGCCCCTCCGGTTCGACAAATCTCATCAAGATGATCTCGATGGGTGGCGAGAACATCAAGCGCGTTCGAAAGGCAGGTCGGTATCCTGCCGTCATCACGCTTGGCGATTTGAAAAGAGCAGTAGCTTTCTGGTCGAGCTCCGCCCAGCTGACGACCGATAGGTGTCACTCGTTGTTCACCAGCCGTCCAACCAGAGCTCACCTCCCACGGAAGGCCAGCCGCTAGTTTCTCAACCGAGGCGGTCGGGTGTCTAATCTGGAAGTTGACCGAATAGTCGAATGGCTTGCCCATCGGATCAGCCTAATCGAACGTTGGAACGTCGCCTATAGGTCGAAAGCGCTCCCTGGCTTCTGACCGACAAGCGGACGTTCAGATGGCCACCGCCAGCCATTGTCGGTTCCGGTGAATACCCGCCCGAGGATGACGGCAGGTGCGAGGAAGACGCAAGGCGACGGCGAGACCGAGGACGACGGAGGTTGGGAGCGAACCCGAGGACGGAAGGTGGAGGCCTCAACCCGCCCGGAACTGCAACTCGGCCAGACGCGCGTACAGCCCGCCCTTCGCCACCAACTGGTCGTGCGTCCCCTCCTCCACCACGCGGCCGTCGTCCATGACGACGATGCGGTCGGCGCGCAGGACCGTGGCCAGGCGGTGGGCGATGACCAGGGTGGTGCGTTCTTCCATGGCCTGGTCGAGGGCGATCTGGACCAGGCGTTCGCTTTCGGCGTCCAGGGCGCTGGTGGCCTCGTCCAGCAACAGGATGGGGGCGTCGCGGACCAGGGCGCGGGCGATGGCCAGGCGCTGGCGCTGGCCGCCCGACAGGCTCTTGCCGCGTTCGCCCAACGGGGTGTCGAAGCCTTCCGGCAGGGCGTCGATGAAGCCCAGGGCCTGGGCCTTTTCGGCGACGGCGCGGGCCTCGTCCAGAGTGGCGGTCTCGCGGCCGAAGCGGATGTTTTCCAATGCCGAGCCCGAGAACAACGGCGTCTCCTGCGACACCCAGGCGAAACGGTCGCGCACGGCGACGGGATCGGCCTGACGCACGTCGACGCCGTCGACCGAGACCACGCCGGTCTGGGGATCGTAGAAGCGCAGCAACAGGCGGAAGACGGTGGACTTGCCCGCGCCGGACGGACCGACCAGGGCCACGGTCTCGCCCGGACGCACGGTCAGGCTGAACCCCTTCAGGGCCGGCAGGTCGGGACGGCCGGGATAGGAAAAGCCGACGGCGGACATCGACACCTCGCCACGCGGCGGCGACGGCAGGTCCGTGGGCTGGGCCGGAGGGGCGATGTCGGGCGTGGCCCGCATCAGTTCCTCGATCCGCTCCATGGCGCCGGCGGCCTTTTGCACATCGCCCCAGCTCTCGCCCAGGGCGCCGACGGCGCCGGCGGCGAAGACCGACAGCAGAACGAACTGCAAAAGGGCGCCCGGCGTCATCACGCCCGCCACCACGTCCTGAGCCCCCAGCCACAGCACCAGGGTGACGCCGCCGAACATGACGATGATGATCAGAGCGGTCATCCAGGCCCGCGCCCGCATGCGGGTCAGGGAAGCGGAGAAGGCGTCCTCGACCGCCGCGCCGAAGCGGGCGATGGCGCTGCGTTCACGGCCGAAGGCCTGAACCGTCTCGATGGCGTCCACGCTCTCGCCGGCGAAGCCGACGGCGTTGGCGAACCGGTCCTGGGAGGCGACGGTCAGTTTGCGCACCCGGCGGCCGAAGATGAAGATCGGGCCCAGCAGGAAGGGCACGATGAGCAGAACGAAGCCCGTCAGTTTTGGGCTGACGAAGAACAGCAGGATCACTCCGCCGATCAGGGTCAGGAAGTTGCGCAGCGCGTAGGAGACCGAGGTGGTCATCAGGGTCTCGACCAGGGCGATGTCCGTGGTCAGGCGCGACAGCACCTCGCCGGTGCGCATCTGGGCGTAGAAGGACGGGTCCAGGGTCAGGATGCGGCCGAACAGGCCCTTGCGGACGTCAGCGATGACGCGCTCGCCCGTGCGGGTGACGTAGAAATAGCGGGCGGCGGTGGCCAGGCCCAGGAACAGGGCGTTGGCGCCCAGCAGCAGGAACCAGATGTTCAGATTGGCCCCGCCGGCCTCGAACCCATGGTCGATAGCTCCGCGCGCCAGGGCCGTCAGCCCCAGTGAGGCCGTAGTGGATAGCAGCAGCCAGAACACCGCCATCAGGGCATGGCCCTTGTGCCGCAGGGCATAGGGAATCAACCTGGCCAGGGGGCGGATGTCGCGGCGTTTGGCGCGCTTCTCGCCCGCCTCGTTCATCTGTTCGGCCAGGAGGGCGCCAGCGCTGGGGCGGCCTTCGGCCGTTTCCACGCCGGAAGCCCGCCCCGCAGGAAGGCTGGCGGAGCGGGCGGATGCGGCGGTCTGATCGGTCATTTCGCCTGCCTCTTGCCCCGGAACGCCCCCCGGTGTAAACGCCGCCCCTCATTCCCGCCGGATTTTCTGGCGGGTTTCTCATTTCATGCGCAGCGACGGTCGGCATCGTCATCGCGCCAGAGACCGGACGACGACCATGAAAGCGGATACGCACCCCGACTATCACTTCATCACCGTGGTGATGACCGATGGCACTTCCTACCAGACCCGTTCGACCTACGGTAAGGAAGGCGATACGCTGAACCTGGATATCGATCCGACCACGCACCCGGCCTGGACCGGCGGCAACGCCCACCTGATGGACCGCGGCGGCCGCGTTTCGCGCTTCAACAACAAGTTCGCCGGCTTCATCAAGAAGTAAGCGCGTCCTGGCTGCGACACATCGCGGCAATCGGATCACGAAGAGCGTCGGTCGGATGACCGGCGCTTTTTGTTTGCCCGGAACGTCGGTAACGTAGGCGGCGTTCGGAAACGACAGTACCGGCGCCGATCCACGGGGATCGACCCATCGAGAAGCGGACAGGTTATGAATAGACGGGAAATGGGTCTGGGCGTCGCGACGGCGGCCATGGCCCTCGCCTCCACAGCGCGCGCACAGCAGGTGACCGTGCAGCGCGCACCGCAGGCGACCGCCTTCTACAACAGTTTCAACGACCAGATTTCCCGCCTGCCCGAGACCCAGCAGGCCGACGTCCGCGCCTTCTATGAAATGAACGGCTGGCGGCCGGTGTGGAACGCCGAGCGGATGCGGATGCTGAACGCCGTCGCGGGCCGGGCCGAGCGCCACGGCCTGTCCGCCGGCGACTATTTCGACTTCGTCGGGCTGGCCGCCGATCCCGCCTCATCGGACCTGCGCACCACCGCCGCCGCCCTGGCCTATGGCCGGATCCTGGCCGAGGGCAAGGTTCGACCGGAGACGGTCGAGGACCTGTGGGAAATGCAGAAGAACCGCGCGGACCTGCCGCGCGGCATGAGCGACGCCCTGGCGCGCAACGTCCTGCTGGACTGGTTCGAGGGTCTGGCCCCGACCGACATAGGCTATCAGAACCTGTCGGCGGGCTATGTCCGCTATCGCCGCTTGGCGGCCCAGGGCGGCTGGCCCGCCTTCCCCGCCGGCCCGACCATCGAACCGAACATGAGCGATCGCCGCATCCCGGCGCTGATCGACCGGTTGACGGCAGAGGGCGATCTGACGGCGGCGGACGGCGCGCGGCTGAAGGCCCAGGGCCTGACCTATGGGGCGGAGCTGCAAAGGGCGGTTCAGGGCTTCCAGGTCCGGCACGGCCTGGGGGCCGATGGTCGGATCGGAACGGGAACCCAGCGTTCTCTGTCGGCCTCGGCCGATGATCGCGCGCGCCAGATCGCGCTGAACCTGGAACGCCGCCGCTGGCTGAAGCGCGACGTCGCGCCGGAACGGATCGAGGTCAACACCGCCGCCGCCATCATGGTCTATTGGAAGGACGGCAGGCCGGTTCACTCCAACCGCGTGGTCGTCGGATCGGCTGAGAACCAGACCCCCAGTCTGGAGAAGCCCTTCGCCTCGGTCGTCGCCAATCCGCCCTGGTATGTGCCGGCCGGGATCGCGCGCCGCGAGATCCTGCCCAAGGGGCCGGAGTATCTGGCCGCCAACGACATGTATGTGAAGGACGGCACGGTCATCCAGCGTGCGGGGCCCAAGTCAGCCCTGGGTTATGTAAAGTTCGAGCTGCGCGACAGCTACGCCATCTTCCTGCACGACACCCCGTCGAAGGCGGCCTTCAATCTGTCGATGCGCCAGCGCAGCCACGGCTGCGTGCGGGTGCAGAACGCGGTGGAGTTCGCCCGGCTGCTGTTGTCGCCCGACCCGGTCAAACTGTCCGAGTTCGATACAGCCCAGGACACGCGGGAGACGACGCGGGTGACGACAGGCCGCGAGATTTCGGTGCGCCTGCTGTACTGGACGGCCTTCGTTGATGGTCAGGGCCGGGTGGCCTTCCGCGAAGACATCTATGGCCGTGACGACAAGCTGGCCCAGGCCCTGGGGATCGCCGTCAGCCTGCCCAAGCCGGTGGACGACGGACGCCGCGACGCCAACGACGTCGGGCCGTAGGGGGACAATCTTCTCCCTCCCCCGCTGGGGGAGGGAGAAGGGAAATATCTTCAGAGCTTGAAGGCGGCTTCCAGCAGGCCGTGCTGGCTGAGCACCGGGTTCTGCGGCTGCTCCTCCTGGGCGTCCAGGTACATGCGGCGGTCCAGGTACAGGGTGCGGTCGAACAGTTTCTCGGACCGGACCAGATATTCGACCAGGGCGATGGGCAGTTCGGCGTGGCTGGGTTCGCTCTCGATCTTGCGGTCGTTGAGGCGATAGCGCGGCTCGCAGGCGGCTTCCGGCGTCATGTCGTCTTCGCGCACCGCCCGCTGGACCAGCAGCCAGGACGCGATCTGCATCAGGCGCGTGGTCAGCTTCATGCTCTCGGCCGCATAGGCCAGGGCGGCGCCGCGCGACAGCATCTTGGAATCGCGGCGGCCTTCGCCGTCCAGATAGGCGGCCGTTTCCTCGACCAGTTCCATGCCTTCGCGGAAGGTGCGGTCGAACAGCTCCGAGCGGGAAAAGTCCCGAACGACGCGGCTGCGGTCTGCCGTGGAGCCCGTGCTCTGGTTGTCGCTCAGGGTCATGGTGGACATCATCATGGGAATTGGACGCTCGTTACGACTTTGGGCCAAGACGCGGCCTTTGTCGTGCCGACTGCAACCGTCATGCCATGGATTTGTCGCGGGGGCGATTCAGGAGCGGAAGTTGAACAGGGCGTCGGCTGCGCTTTTCTTGGCCGTCTTGGCCTCGATAGCGGCGCGGGCGCGGCGGATTTCGTCGTCCAGGGCCTGGATCCGTTCTTGCAGATCCTCGATGGAATAGGCGTCCAGATCCTCGCGTCCGAGGGCGGTCAGGGCGTCTCCGCGCCGGGGGCGGGGCTCGAGATCCTCGAACATCGTCATCGCCTTTCTGCGTCAGGTCATGGCCGCGCGCGGCCGGGACGCCTATCTGAACGCCCGGACACGGACGATTGCAAGCGGAGGCGACATGCGGGTCATCGAGATCGAGGGCGGTTCAGGACCGGCCGAGGCGCTGCGGATCGCGGAACGGCCCGACCCCGTGGCCGGCGCCGGCCAGGTGACGATTCGGGTTCACGCGGCGGGAATCAACCGACCCGACCTGTTGCAGCGAAACGGCGGATATCCCCCTCCCCCCGGCGCTTCGGACATCCTGGGGCTGGAGGTCGCCGGCGAGGTCGAGACGGTGGGCGAAGGCGTGACGCGCTGGGCTGTCGGCGACCGGGTCTGCGCCCTGCTGGGCGGGGGCGGCTATGCGGAGCGGGTGGTGGTGGACGCCCGGCATGTGCTGCCGATCCCGGACGGTCTGGACTATGCCCAGGCGGCGGTCCTGCCCGAGACGGTCTTCACCGTCTTCGCCAATGTGTTCGAGGCGGGCGGGCTGAAGGCCGATCAGACGCTGCTGATCCATGGGGCGACCAGCGGGATCGGGGTGACGGCGATCCAGATGGCCAAGGCCGCGGGCGCCAAGGTGATCGCCACCTCGCGCGGGCCTGAGAAGGCCGCAGCGGCCAAGGCTTTGGGGGCCGATATCAGCCTGGACGCCAAGACCGACGACCTGGCCGCCGCCATCGCCGAGGCGGGCGGGGCCGACGTGCTGCTGGACATGGTGGGGCGCGACTACGCCGAGCTGAACCTGAAGGCGTTGAACCCCGGCGGGCGGTGGGTGGTCATCGCCTCGCTGTCGGGATCGAAGGTCGAAGTCGACCTGATGCGGATCATGCTGAAGCGGTTGGTGCTGACCGGCTCGACGCTTCGCAGCCGCTCGGCGGACGAGAAGGCCCGACTGACCGCCGCCTTGGAGGCGACGGTCTGGCCCTGGGTCGCGTCAGGCGCGGTCAGGCCGCCCGTGCAGGCGACCTTCCCGCTGGAACACGCCGCCGACGCCCATCGCGCGCTGGAGGCGGGCGACCACGTCGGCAAGTTCGTGCTGACGGCCTAGTAACGCCCCCCGCCCCGCACCGGCCGCAGCGACGAGATATTGTCGTTGAAGCCCATGCTGTTCAGGTTGCGGGCGTCGCCGTCGATGATGCGGCAGCGACCACCGAACTGGGCGTCGGTGCAGACCTCCCAGCGGCCGCGCACGCGGATTGAGCTGATCCGGTCGTTGAAGGGGGTGTTGCCCAGATTTCGGTCCTCGCTGGTGAACTCACGCGAGGCGCCGCGATAGTTGGAGTCCTCGTAGACGATGATCGAGGACCGCCCCCAGCCGCCGCCGTTGTCCCAACCACCGCCGTTGCCGGGGCCGTTGCCGTTTCCGGGACGTCCCGGTTGGCTGTCTTCGTAGTCGCCACGGAATCGGCCGCACACCAGCAGGCCGTTGTCGTTGTTGATCTCCTCATTGCCGCAGCGCGCCAGCTCGATCGAAGTGCCGCGAATCTGGCCGCGCATGTCACGGCAGTCGGCGTAGAGGCGGCCCCGGTTCGTATAGGCCTCGGTGCAGGACCGGGTGTAGCTGCCGCGCGGGGCGACGCGCTGGGCGGTTGCGTCCTGCCCCGAAGCCAAGGCTGCGGCCATGGCGGCCCCAAGCAGAATGGACATGGTATTTTTTCCTCTCCCAAAGGCGACTGCCTTTACTAGCGTGAAGATTGCAGCCCGCACATGAACCTTGGCTGTACGTGAATGTTCGACAGCGTTTTCTTTTCGGGCGAATAGGCCTATATCGAAACCATACGCGCCCGGTCGAAAGGCCGGGCGCCGTCGTATCCAACGCCAGCCGAACCCCTATTCGGCGGCCCCACCATTCCGGGACGAACGCCCCATGAGCGACATTCTGATGCCGAAGGCCACTGCGGTCTGGCTGGTCGACAACACCTCCCTCAGCTTTGAGCAGATCGCCGATTTCTGCGGTCTTCATCCGCTTGAAGTGCGCGGCATCGCCGACGGCGACGTGGCCCGCGACATCCGCGGCGTCGATCCCGTCACCGGCGGTCAGCTGACCCGCGAAGAGCTGGACAAGGCGCAGGCCGACGAGAACTATCGCCTGAAGGCCATCGTCAGCCGTCACGCCGAACTGCTGAAGTCGGCCAAGCCTGCGCCCAAATACACCCCGGTCTCGCGTCGCCAGGACCGTCCGGACGCCATCGCCTGGTTCGTGCGCAACCACCCCGAAGTGACCGACGCCCAGATCGCCAAACTGCTGGGCACCACCAAGTCCACCATCGAGAGCGTGCGCAACCGCACCCACTGGAACAGCGCCAACATCAAGCCGGTCGATCCGGTGACCCTGGGCCTGGTCGGTCAGCTGGTGCTTGACGAAATCGTCAAGAAGGCCGCCGACAAGAAGACCAAGGACGACCTGAAGAAGGGCGGCGGCACCCTGCAGCCCGTCGAGGAGGTCGAGGCCGAACCCGAGTTCGTGCCGGAAGCCCGCCAGCGCCCCGGCGCCGAGCCCACGGCGGAGTCGGTGTTCGGGACGAAGGACTGAGAATAGACGTCTCCTCCCCGCCCTGCGGGGAGGAGGACCGCCCCCGGGTCTCGCCAAAGGCGAGCCCGAGCACAGGCTGTGCGGTGGAGGGGCTCTTTGAAGTCCCACAGGCGCCTGCGATGCGGTGAAGAACCCCTCCTTCACGACGCGAAGCCGCGCCGCGCCACCTCCCCATCGCTACGCGACGGGGAAGAGACAGGACAAAAACGGCCCCGGAGAGCGATCTCCGGGGCCGTCGTCGTTTCGGGAGGTCGTGCGCCCTTAGTGAGCCCGCGCCTCCAGACTGGTGATTTCCTCTTTCAGCCGAAGCTTCTTCTGCTTCAGCTCCCTGACCTGCAACGTGTCCACGGACGGATGGGTGAGTTCTCGCTGGATCGTCTGATCCAGGGTGCGATGACGATTACCCAGTTCGCGAATACGAGCCTCGATGGTCATGGCTTGCGCCTCCTTAGGTTAGGGACCAGTAGAGTGAGCGCCCGGTTTGGCGGGCTGTGGAATCACATTCCGGTGACGGCCCGCCTAGCCGAACCCGACGGAGGCTGACCCCAAAAATGGTCGATGATGTGAACGGAGCCATACGCAAGCTTCCCTATCGAATGGTCGTCGGAATTTCAGGGGCTTCCGGAGCAATCTATGGCTTGCGCGTGCTGGACGCGCTGAACGATCTGGGGGTCGAGAGCCATCTGGTCGTAACCAAGGCAGCCCTGCTCACATTGTCGCAGGAGACCGATCTGTCGCCCGCCGACCTGACCGCCAAGGCGTCGGTGGTTCACAAGCTGGCCGACATCGGCGCCACCATCGCCTCGGGCTCGTTCAAGACCTTGGGCATGATCGTGGCCCCCTGCTCCGTGAAGACGATGAGCGAGATCGCCACCGGCATGACCTCGTCCCTGCTGACCCGCGCCGCCGACGTGACGCTGAAGGAACGTCGCCCCCTGGTGCTGATGGTGCGCGAGACGCCCTTCCATCTGGGGCACCTGCGGACGATGACGGCGTTGGCCGAAATGGGGGCGACCATCGCCCCGCCCCTGCCCGCCTTCTACGCCCGACCGGGATCGATCATGGAGATGGTGGACCAGTCGGTCGGCCGGACCCTGGATCTGTTCGGTCTGGACTGGAGCGCCGTGCGACGGTGGGAGGGTCTGAAATGACCCGGCTGTGGGATTGGGCGGTCGCGGCCTATGGCGCGCCCGGCGTCGGCGACGCCTGTATCGCCCTGCAAGACAACCACGAGCAGAACGTGCCGCTGCTGCTGTGGGCCGCCTGGACCGCCGCCGTCGGCCTGAAACCGGATGCGGAAACCATAGAGGCCGCGTGCGATACCGCCCGCGCCTGGGACAGTGTGGTGGTGGCTCCGCTGCGTGCCGTCCGTCGCACCCTGAAGGCCCCGATCCCCGATATCGACGATGGCCCGCGCGAGGCGGTGCGGAACCGTGTGAAGGCGTTGGAACTGGAGGCGGAGCGTCACCTGCTGGAGGCGCTGGAAGGTCTGGTTTCGGCCGACGCCGCGCCGCAAAAAGCCGGTACGCCGCGCCCTGCCATAGAGGCCCTGGTCGCCACGGCGCGGGTCTGGGCCCAGGTGACGCCGCGTCCGGCCTTGATCCGTCTCGCCGACGCCCTTCCGGCCTGAGGCGCAGGTGTTTATAAGCGCGCCGGGGACCGAACCATGAATGACGACGCACCGGAAATCAGCAAGGAAGAGGCGATCCTTCAGGCTCGGCTCAAGCTGCTGCGCCTAGAGCACACCGACCTCTCGGCCTCCATCGAGGCCCTGTCCGAAGCCGCCATTCCCGATCAGCTGATGATCGCCCGATTGAAGCGCAAGAAGCTGGCGATCAAGGACGAGATCGTGAAGATCGAAGACCAGATCCTGCCGGACATCATCGCCTGACGCGGTTCGCCGGCGGTCAAATGCGACCATCGGTCGCCGGATAACCGCCCCAAACCCGCCCCAGGCTTTCGGCATAAGCTCGCCTCCCATGGGACGCCGGGCAGGCCTTCGGTCGCCGCTTCCCGCCATTCCAGAGCGTGAATACGCTGGAGACGCCGCCCCATGCGACGCCTGCTGACCGATGCGCCCCTGGCGCGTTGCAAGACCCTTCTGATCCAGTCCGGCCAGACCGCGGCCTTCGCCGCAGTCGCCCTGCTGGCCGCCGCCGCCGCTCCCGCCGTGACCCGCGAGACGCCGCCGGCGTCTTCGACCGCCCCAGTCGCCCCGCCGGTCAAGGCCGAGGTCGAGGCCGCCGGTCCGGTGATGCGCCAGATCGAATTCTCGGCGCCGGTGCGCGGCTATGCGATCAACTCCCCCTTCGGTCTGCGCAAGCTGGCGATCGAGGCCCGGGCCCGGGCGCACAAGGGCGTCGATATCGCCGCGCCCAAGGGCACGTCCGTCTTCACCGCTGCGGAAGGCCGGGTGGCGCGCACCGGCTATGACGCCGGCGGATACGGCAACTTCATCGAGGTCCGCCACCCCAACGGCCTGAGCACCGTCTATGGCCACCTGAGCCGGATCGACGTCGCCAGCGGCGACGCGGTCGCCTACGGACAGCGGATCGGCCTGGTCGGCTCCACCGGCTATTCCACCGGCCCGCACCTGCATTTCGAGGTTCGCCGGGGTGACGGACAGGTCAATCCGACCAAGGTGCTGGGTCGGCATTTCGCCGTCGCGGTCAAAACGGCGAGCTGAAGCCGAACGCGTGTTGCGACCGGGGCCGGGGTCGGCCTAACCTTCCGTCTTCAGGAGGGATCCAAGCATGAACAGATTTGTCGCCGCCGTCGTCGCGGGGGTGCTCGCAGCTGCGCCCATGGCCGCCTCGGCCCAGAACTACAACCGCTACAGCGACGCGGCGGCCCAGTCCGAACTGTCCCGCATCGCCGATGTCGAGATGGCGGTGATGGTCCCGATGCGCGACGGGGTAGGTCTGGCGACCAATGTGTACCGCCCCAAGGGCGCCAAGGGCCCCCTGCCCACCGTCTTCATCAAAACCCCCTATAACGAACTGGCGTACAACGCCCGCTCGACGCGCAGCGCCCTGACCTGGGTCAGCCGGGGTTATGCCCTGGTGATGCAGAACGAACGGGGCCGCTACTTTTCGCAGGGCGAGTACGAGATCCTGGGCTATCCCCAGACCGACGGCTATGACGCCCTGACCTGGATCGCGGCCCAGCCCTGGTCGAACGGCAAGGTCGGCACCCTAGGCTGTTCCTCCTCGGCCGAGTGGCAGCTGGCCCTGGCCGCCCAGAACCACCCGGCCCACGCCGCCATGGTGCCCCAGGCGTCCGGCGCCGGCATCGGCAAGGTCGGCCGGTTCCAGGAACAGGGCAACTGGTACACCGGGGGCGTGCCCCGCAACCTGTTCTTCATCTGGCTGTATGGCGTCGACAATCCGCAGCGGGCCCAGATCCCCGGCGACGTCGATCAGGAAACCCGCGCCCGGCTGGTGCGCTACAACGACCTGGACGCCAAGAAGCCGGACGTGAACTGGCCCAGCCAGATCCGGCACCTGCCGGTCAACGAGTTGCTGAAGGATCTGGGCGAGCCGCCGGCCACCTTCGAGGAACTGATCGCGCGCACGCCGGATGATCCCGCCTGGCGCGAGGGGGGCCTGTATCACGACGACATGGGCTGGGGCGTGCCGTCGCTGTGGTTCAACAGCTGGTATGACGTCTCCATCGGCCCGAACATGGAGCTGTTCAACCACGCCCGCTCGACCACCCAGGATCGCGAGGCGGCCGAGAACCAGTATGTCGTCGTGGGACCGAACAACCACTGCGCCTTCGGCGGGCTGGGGCAGAACTTCCGCTCCGGCGACCGGGACCTGGGCGACGCCAGCTTCGACAGCGACGCCCTGGTCGCCGCCTGGTTCGACCGGTGGCTGAAGGGCGAGGCCCGCGCCTTCCCCGCCGCCACCCCGCACGTCCAGTATTTCAACATGGGCGAAAACAAGTGGCGCACCGCCGCCCAGTGGCCGCCGCAGGGTGTCGAGACGGTGCGGATGTATCTGCGCTCGGGCGGCGAGGCCAACAGTCTGAACGGCGACGGCCGCCTCAGCCTGGAGGCGCCGCCGACCGGAGAGGCGGCGGATCGCTATCGCTATGATCCGATGAACCCGGTCCAGACCATCGGCGGCGGCGACTGCTGCAACGGCGGGCTGGTGACGGCCGGCGCCTTCGATCAGCGGCCTATCGAGGCGCGCAACGACGTGCTGGTCTATACGTCCGAGCCGCTGACGGCGCCGATGCAGGTGACGGGCTTCATCGACGCGGTGCTGAAGGTATCGTCGTCGGCGCAGGACACGGACTTCGCCGTCAAGCTGGTGGATGTGGCGCCGGACGGGACAGCCTATATCCTGGGCGACACCATCATGCGGGCGCGCTACCGCGACGGCTATGCGCGGCCGACGCCCCTGGTCCCCGGCCAGGTGGCGACGGTGCAGCCCACGCCGATGACGGTCAGCAACACCTTCCAGCCCGGCCACCGGATCCGTGTGGAAGTGACCAGCTCCAACTTCCCGAAGTTCGTGCGCAACCTGAACACGGGCGGCCCCAACGAGACGGAAACCCAGGGCGTGATCGCCGATAACGCCATCCACCACGCGGGCGAGGACGCCTCCTATATCGACCTGCCCGTCCTGAAATAGGGGCGACGAGGCGGAAGCGGCTGGCCTGAACCGCTTCCGCCTTGCTAGGCTGGCCGCAACTATAGGGGGAGACGAGATGACGGCTGCGTTGACGCTTGAGGGCGTAAGCAAGCGGTACGGCGGGTTCGACGCCGTGCGCGATCTGAGCTTCCAGGTGCCCAAGGGGTCGATCTGCGGCTTTCTGGGCCCGAACGGGGCGGGCAAGACCTCGACTCTGCGGATGATCCTGGGGCTGCAAGAAGCGACGGCGGGGCGGATCGATATTCTCGGCGCGCCCAATGGTCGATCAGTGCGCGACCGGATCGGCTTCCTGCCCGAGGAGCGCGGCCTCTACAAGAAGATGACCCCGGTCGAGGCCATCGCCTTCTTCGGCGCCCTGAAGGGCGTGCCGACGCACGAGGGCAAGAAGCGCGCGAAACTGCTGCTGGAGCAGCAGGGCCTGGGCGCGGCGCAGAAGAAAAAGATGAAGGAGCTGTCCAAGGGGATGGCCCAGAAGGTCCAGCTGATCGCCGCCGTGGTCCACAAGCCCGAGTTCGTGATCCTGGACGAGCCCTTCTCGGGTCTGGACCCGATGAACCAGCAGGGGCTGGAAGAGATGATCCGGGGGCTGGCGGCGGACGGGGCCACGGTCCTGTTCTCGACCCATGTGATGCAACACGCCGAGCGGCTGTGCGACAAGGTCGTGCTGCTGGCGCGGGGCAAGAAGGCCTTCGAGGGCTCGGTGGACGAGGCCAAGGCCACCTCGCCGCGCTTCCTGGATTTGAACGGCGCCATAAGCCCCGAGGCGGCGGCGGCCCTGCCCGGCGTGGCGGGGGTCGAGACCCTGTCCGACACGGACGGGGTGCGGCGGCTGAAGATCGCCCTGGCGGCCGGCGCAGGCGGTCAGGAGACGCTGAAGGCGGCCTTCCTGAACGGGCTGGACGTGCGCGGCTTCGCCCTGAAGGAGCCGACGCTGCACGACGCCTTCATCGGCCTGACTGGGGACAATCCCGATCAAGCGGTCACCCCTTCGGAGGCGAGCCAATGAAACGCACCCTGCTGATCGCCCGGCGCGAATTTGTCGCCTATGCCAAGACCGTGGGCTTCTGGCTGTCGCTGCTGGCCTTCCCGCTGTTCGCCGTTCTCGGCGGCGGCATTCCGCTGCTGATCCAGTCGTCGGAGCCGATCAAGGCCGTGGCTGTGATCGAAGAAGGGCCTCAGGCCGCCGGCCTGGCAGCCGAGGTGCGCGCCGCGCTTCAGGACGAGAAGGATCGGATGGCCGAACGGGTCGAGGAAGCCGCCCAGAAGGGTCAGGCCGCAGTCGGCCGAGCCGCCGCCTCGATCGCCGGGCCCAAGATGCGGTTGGTTGAAGCGCCGCCCGTGATCGCCGCTGCGCCGGCCGGCGCAGCCCGGGAAGCCGCGCTGCGCGAAGTGTTGGACAAGCGTGCGCCGAAGGAGCGGCGTCTGGACGCCGTGGTCTTCCTGAACCGGATCGACGGCAAGCCCCAGGCCCAGGTCTGGACCGCACGAGCCACGGACAACGACGTGGAGGGCTTCGTCCGCGACGCCTTGAGAACGGGCTATCGCGACCAGGCCCTGACCGCCGTAGGCGTCGCCCCGGCTCTGGTCGAGGAGATCGAGGCCTTCAAACCCGAGGTGAAGGCCTTCTCGCCCAACGCCGCGAGCGGCGGCGAAGTCTCCATGCGCGACCGCATCCCGACCTACATCGGCTTGGCCACCGGCTTCCTGCTGTGGTCTCTGGTCATCACCGGGGCCTCCATCCTGCTGAACAGCGTGATGGAGGAGAAGTCGAACAAGATCCTGGAGGTGTTGCTGTCCTCGGCCTCGGCGACGGAAATCCTGACCGGCAAGGTGCTGGGGGTGGCGATGCTGACCCTTACCGTGCTGGCGGTCTGGGGCGGGATCGGGACATTCGGCCTGATCTCCGCCTCGCCCGAGACGGCGGCGACCGTGGGCGAGGTGCTGATGCACGACGGCCTGATCTTCTATTTCATCGCCTATATGGTCGGCGGCTATCTGATGTACGCCGTGCTGTTCGCCGCCATCGGCGCCTTCTGCGAGACGCCACGCGACGCCCAGACCTTGATGGGACCGATCATGATGGTTCTGGTCGTGCCGATCATCGTCATGCAGATGGCCCTGACCAGCCCCGATGCGCCGGTGGTCAAGGTTCTGTCGTGGATCCCCTTCTTCACGCCCTTCCTGATGAGCGCTCGCGCGCCCAGCGATCCACCGCTGATCGAGATCGTCCTGACCCTGGTCGGCATGTTCGCCACCGCCGGCTTCATGGTCTGGATCGCCGGGCGGGCCTTCCGCGCCGGCGCCCTGTCGGACGTGAAGCTGAGTTGGAAGAGTTTCGGGCGGGCCATAACCGGGCGCTGAAGGCGCGCGGCGCCGGTTCGGTCAGGGCTTCTTCAGCAACCGGTCGCGCGCCGCGTTGACGCGGGTCGCCAGGCCTTCCGTGCCGCCTTGATCGGGATGGGCGCGACCCATGGCCTTTTTCCAGGCAGCGCGGATCTCGGCCTCGGTCGCATTGCGGCCGACGCCGAGGACGGCGCGGGCGTCGGCCTCGCTGATCGGCTCGGATCGAATTTGCGTCCGTATGCGTGACGACCAGGCCAGATAGAGGCCCGCCGCCGCGAGGACTGCGGCCCACAGCCAGGCGCCCCTGAAGGCCGCAAGGGCGCCCCCGGCGAGCAGCACCGATCCCAGAAGGGTCGCGGTGACGCGCCAGTGGGCCCGGCCTCGCCGCTCCGTCTGACGGCCCAGCCGCACCAGGGCCCAGACGGCGATCGCCGCCAGGGCCAGCCAGATCAGGCTCATGCGGTCAGTTCGCCTTTCAGGCGGCCACGTCCAGCGGAGCCAGAACCTGCTCCAGCCCCATGGCCTTCATCAGATTGCGCATCTCCTGGCGCGCCGCGACGTGGGCCAGGGACACCGCCACCGGACGAATGTCGTTGGACAGATCCGCCACCGTCAGGCCGAACGGGAACAGCTCGCGATAGATGACCCGGTCGCGCAGGCCGGGGCCGACGCGGAAACCGACCCGTTTGGCCAGCTTGTTCATCCGCTCTTCCAGGCGTTTGCGGTTGCGCGCCTCGGCGACGGCCAGGCGGTTGGTCACCACCAGCCAGTCGATGGTGGCGTTGCGGCCCTGGCTGATCGCCCGGACCTTGCGCGCCTCCCAGACGCTTTCGGAATAGATTGACGGCTTCAGCAGATCCAGCGTCACCGGGTCCACCTCGCCCAGCAGGTCGAAATCGACGAAACTGTCGTTCATCGGCGTGACGATCTGGTCGGCCCGCGCGTGAGCGGCGTTGGACACGGCCGTGTCCCCGCCGGGCGTATCGATCAGGATGGCGTCAACGCCCGCCGCTACAGCTTCATCGAAGGCCCGCTCGAAAGCGGCGATCTGCGCCTCGGTTCCTCCCTTGGCCAGGGCCTTGCCGTCGCCCATGTCGGGCATGAAGGGCTGGGGCAGCACCTGATTGTTCGCCGCCAGCCACGCCAGACGATTGGTGAAGAAGCGTTGCATCGACCTTTGCCGCAGATCCAGGTCGATGATCGCCACCGTGCGGCCCGCATGCAGCAGGCCCGTGACGATATGAATGGCCAGGGTGGACTTGCCCGCCCCGCCCTTCTCGTTGCCGAGGACGATCACGTGAGGCTGCGTCATGGAGGAAACCCTCTTTGGCGACCGACGCGACTCAAAACGGCGCGGCCTTTGGACGAGGCAGAGTCGGCCTGCCCGCCCCAAAGGTCAACGGAACCTTAATGCATAATTGTGGACTGCGGCCCGGATCAGCCGGCGCGGCGGCACCATGGGTCGGCCACCTGGGCGGCGGCGCAAAGGGCCGAAGCAGCCTCGGTCGGAATCGGGCCGACCTTCAGGCGGGTCAAGCTGCGGCCGTCGATCTCGACCCGTTCGAACACCGGCGACAGGTTGGACAGATCCGCACGGGCCTTCAACCGTGCCCAGGCCGCCTGGGCGCCGGCAGGGCTGGAGAAGGCGCCCAGCTGGATCATTCGTCCAGCAGGGTGCGGCTCCGACCGAACCACAGCCGGCCTGAGTTTCGGGACTTCGACCGAGGCCTGTTCGACCACCGCCCGCGTGACAACAGGCGCAGCAGCCTGTGCAGCAGGCGCAACCGCCGGCCTGGCCATCCGCACCACGGCGTCGCGAAGGCCGTCGCCGTCAGCATCCGCCGAAACCAGGGCGACCCCGCTGCTCAAGGCTTCTCGCGCATCCCACATTTCGTGCGGCGTCATGACCGCCACGTGGACAGGCGAGAATTTGACGGGTCGCAGCCCCTGTTCCTCAGCCGTCGGACGGGGTGCGGAACGCCCGGCCCCAAGATCCTTAGGATCGAGAGGAATGTGGATCGCCGCGACATGCTCGGCCATAGCGCGGAAACTATGACGTTCGCCCTCGACCGCCCCACAGCCTGTGAGGGTCAAGGCGAGCGTGATCAGAACTGGACGGGTCGCTAGGCCTGGCGTCATAAGCACGACCCTAGCCGCCAGGGTTTGAGTTCTGGTGCATCAACACGCTTAAGCCGAAGGGTTAACCGCTTCACCATGACAGAGCCCGCGTCCCTCCCCGTTGTCCATACCGTGGCGGACCTGCGCACCGTCGTGCGTGACTGGAAGAGACAAGGTCTGACCGTCGGCATGGTTCCGACCATGGGCGCCCTTCACGAAGGCCATCTGACCCTGGTGCGCGAGGCCGGCCGCCGGGCGGACCGCGTGGTGGCCTCCAACTTCGTCAATCCGACCCAGTTCGCCCCCCACGAGGATCTGGGCCGCTATCCTCGCCGTCAGGAGGAGGACGCGCGACTGCTGTCCGGCGCCGGCTGCCATCTGATGTTCGCCCCGACGCCGGAGGACATGTATCCCGAAGGCTTCGCCACCAGCATCGCCATGACCGGGCCCGCACTGGGACTAGAGGGCGATTTCCGACCTCAGATGTTCGGCGGGGTCGCCCTGGTCGTGACCAAGCTGTTCAATCAGGTTCAGCCGGACCTCGCCGTGTTCGGCGAGAAGGATTACCAGCAACTGATGGTCATTCGGCGTTTCGTCCGCGACCTGGACCTGCCGGTCGAGATCATCGCGGCGCCGACCGAACGGGACGAAACGGGTCTCGCCCTGTCTTCCCGAAATGACTATCTGTCCGAGGCCGAGTTGGGCGTCGCGCGCCGCCTGAACCAGATTCTGGCCGAGGCCGCCGCCGCCGCCGCCGCTGGCCGTCCCCTGCCCGGCGTCGAACGGGACGCCTATTCCGCCATCCTGAAGGCCGGGTTCGAACGGATCGACTATGTGGTGGTCCGCCACGCCGAAGATCTGTCGCCCTTCCGCAACGGGGTTGTGGAGGGGCCTGCGCGGGTGCTGGTGGCGGCGTGGCTGGGCAAGACCCGGCTGATCGACAACAGGGCCGTCTGAACCGCGCAAAAAAAGACCCGACGCAAGCGCCGGGTTTGAATAGGTTCGGTGTTGGTGCGTCCCAAAAAGGGACAGACCCTTCATTAGGCGCCTCGATTAACAATGTATTACGAACGCCGATCTGGCAGCCAGGCCGTCTGACGCCCGCTCGTCCCGGTCGGCCAGGTCAGCCGCCAGCCGTCGCCGGCGCGGACCGGCGTAAAGTCCGACTGCGACCCGAATCCGGGAAAGGCGAACCGAACGCCGTCCACTTCGATGACGGCCGCGTCGCCGCCGCCCGGCGCATTGGCCCGCCACGCGCCGGCAGCCCCCTGGATGACAACCGCGCGAACACCGTCGATCACCACATTCGGCGGACCACCGGCAGTTCGACCCGACAGAATGACGGCCGCCCCGTCCGAATCGACGGCGTCCAGAACGCCCCGGCCGTCCAGACGCCGCGTCGGTTCACCCGACGCCACCAGCAGCAGCGGGCCCGCCCCGCCTCCAATAAGCACAAGCGTTTCCGGGGAGGCGGCAGCGTCCTCTCCCACCTGAACTTCGGGCGTCAGCCGGATGTCGCCCGTCCCCGCCGGAACACGCAGTTCGAAGCGCCCCGCCGAATCGGCGGCGACGGCCACGGCGGCCCCGTCCGCCCCACGCAGGACGACCCTGGCGTCGGGCCCCGCTCGCCCGCGCACGACGACGCTTGCCCCGTCGCGCATCGCCGTCTCGACGTGGGGTGGTTGAACCCAGACGGACGCCGTCGACTGGTCCACGGCTTTCGTTGCGCCTTCACCCTGCTTGGAGCAGCCGGACGCCGCCGCGAGCAGGGCGATGGCCAAGACGACCGTGGTTGTTATCCGGCGTTTCATCCTGCGCCTCGACGATATATGGCTGACGGCCAAGCGGCTCGGGAATCTGTTACCCCGGCCGCCGCCGGTTTGGCCATGGGCCGACCGCGCATTCGTTCAGTCCGAGGCTCCATGTCCCTGCCCCCCGTTTCGTTCCTTCCTTTCGACGGCCCGTCCGTCTGCCTGTTCTGCGGCTCGTCCGACCGCGCCGATCCTGCCTATACCGAGGCCGCTCGCGCCTTTGGCAAGGCGACGGCCGAGGCGGGGTGGCGCCTGGTCTATGGCGGCGGCGGCGTGGGACTGATGGGCGCCTCGGCGCGGGGCGCGCACGAAGCCGGCGGCCGCGTGGTCGGCATCATGCCCGCCTTCCTGCGCAGCCGCGAACGCCTGTTCGACGAGGTCGAAACCGTCGTCGTGACCTCGATGCACGAGCGCAAACAGCTGATGTACGATCAGTCCGACGCCTTCGTCGTTGCGCCCGGCGGCATCGGCACCCTGGAGGAGGTCGTCGAACTGCTGTCGTGGAAACGGCTGGACCTGCATCAGAAGCCCGTCGTCTTCCTTAATCTGAACGGCTTCTGGGACGGCTTCTTCGCCCTGATGCGCCACAGTGTGGCGGAGGGCATGACCCCCGCCGACTTCCTGGACGCCTGGACCGTCGCCGATTCGGTCGAGGAGGCCATGATCCAGATTCAGCCCAATGACGGCGCAACCGACAGGAAATATGATCGTCGATAGGTTATCGTCGATCATAAATATTTGCGCGACCGGGTTGACAGTTTTTATCGAAAACTGACATTGGCCGCGACGGCACGACGCCGTTCTTCAATCCGGAGATCTATTATGCGCGTCCTGTTAGTAGCCGCAGCCCTGTTCGCCGCCGCCCCCGCGATGGCCGAAGCCCCCGCCGCCACCCGCATGACCCTGGTCGACGCGGCCACCGCGCCCGCGCGCGCCACCATCATCGACGGCGCCCGCTGGTCGTGCGAAGGCGCGACCTGCACCGCCGCCGGTGGAACGGAACAGCCGGCGACGCGCGCCTGCCGCCGTGTGGTGCAGAAGTTCGGCCGCGTGACGGCCTTCTCCTACAAGGGTGCTGAACTCAGCGCCGAAGAACTGGCCGTCTGCAACGGTTGATTTGGTGAGAGGCGGCTTAGGCCGCCTCCCCTTTCAGCCGCTGCTGGATGGTTTCACGACCGATCAGCGGCGCCATGGCCGCCATGTCCGGCCCATGCGCCTGTCCCGTCAGCGCCAGACGCAGCGGCATAAACAAGGCCTTGCCCTTGGCGCCGGTCTCGGTCTTGACGGCGTTGGTCCAGGCGGACCAGGCGGTCTCGTCGATCACTTCAGGCAGCAGGGCGGCGGCGGCGTCGATGAAGGCTGCGTCCTCGATCACCGGCTGGATCGGGCCGCGCACGACCTTCGCCATTTCAACCACATCGGCGAACTTGTTCAGGTTGCCCCGCACGACCGACCAGAAGACCTCGCCCAGGTCGGCGTCCAGCGCCTGTAGGCGCGGCTGGGCCGTCGCATAGTCCATGACGTGCAACGCCTGGGCGTTCAGCCGGTCCAGGTCCGCCGTGTCATAGCGCGCCGGCGAACGGCCCATCTTGGTGAAGGCGAAGCTGGCGCCCAGAGCCTGGACCGACTCCCCGACTTCCAGCGGATCCGAGGTGCCGATCCGGCCCAGGTGGCTGGTGATGGCGATCGGCTCATAGCCCTGGTCGCGCATGTCGCTGATCGACAGCGAGCCCAGGCGCTTGGACAGGGCCGCGCCATCGGCGCCGACCAGCAGCGGCATGTGGGCGAAGCCGGGAACCGTGGCGCCCAGCGCCTCGAAGATCTCGATCTGCGCGCCGGTGTTGGTGACGTGATCCTCGCCCCGGATGATGTGGGTGATGGCCATGTCGATGTCGTCGACGACCGACGGCAGGGTGTAGAGGAACAGGCCGTCCTCGCGGATCAGAACCGGGTCCGACATGGAGGCGGTGTCGACCTCGGCATGGCCGCGCGCCAAGTCTTCCCAGGCGACGCGCTTGCCTTCCAGCTTGAACCGCCAATGGGGACGGCGGCCCTCAGCCTCGTAGGCGGCCTTCTGGTCTTCGGTCAGTTCCAGAGCGGCTCGGTCGTAGATCGGCGGCAGGCCGCGCGACAGCTGCACCTTGCGACGGCGGTCCAGCTCGTCGGCGGTCTCATAGGCGGGATAAAGCCGGCCCGACGCCTTCAGCTTGGCGGCAGCCTCTTCATAGCGGTCGAACCGCTTGGACTGGTTGTAGCGTTCATCCCACGGCATCCCCAGCCAGGTCAGATCGTCCTCGATCCCCTGTTCGAACTCAGGCGTGGAGCGCGCCAGATCGGTGTCGTCGATCCGCAGCACGAACGACCCGCCCTGCCCTTTCGCGAACAGCCAGTTCACCAGGGCGGTGCGGACATTGCCGACGTGCAGCTTACCCGTGGGAGACGGGGCGAAACGGACCTTGACGGACATGGGAGACGACCTTGAAAGCGAGGCGGCTAGGTCGCGCCGCAACCCGCCGAAGTCAAGGCGCGGATTGGATTGAGGCTGCCGTCATGATAGAACTGACGTCGTCATGAACGCGCCCGTGCAAATCCGAAAGCCCGAAGTCGCCGAACGACTGCGCCAACGCGCCAGAAGCGAGGGCAAGTCGATCACCGAGTTGGTGGAGACCATGCTGGCCGAGCGCATCGCGGCGGACGAGGCGCGAGCTTCCGACGACACGACGCGTCGTCGAACTGCGGCCGAGGCCATCTTGGCGCACGTCAGCACCCTGCCGCGCCTGGCGACATGGCCAACGGATGATGATTTTTATGACGAGGACGGCCTTCCGAAATGATCGTCGTCGATGCGTCGGCGTTGGTCGCTATCCTGGCTGGAGAGCCGGAAGCGGAGACTTTTCTGACTTTGCTGGTGGAAACGCCGTCATTGTTGTCGCCGCTGGGGTTCTGGGAGACGACCGTCGCTGCGCGCCGCGTTCTGGGCCCCGATGGCCAGCAGAGCCTGCTTGCGCTTATGGACGCACTCCGCATACAGGTCGCGACCGCAGGCGGTGAGACAGCCCGGATTGCAGTCGAAGCTGAGGCAAACTTCGGAAAGCGGACTCCGGCAAAGCTAAACCTAGGCGATTGTTTCGCCTATGCCTTAGCCAAGGAGCGGAACCTGCCCCTGCTCTACAAGGGCGAGGGTTTCAGCCGAACGGACATCGTAACAGCCCTGCCCGTCTGAGACCTGCTCCGCCCCTCAGTCGTCGCGGTGGACGCGTTCTCTGCGTTCGTGGCGTTCCTGGGCTTCGACCGACAGCGTCGCCGTCGGACGGGCCTCGAGACGCCCCAGACTGATGGGTTCGCCGGTGTCTTCGCAATAGCCGTACGACCCGTCCTCGATCCGGCGCAGTGCGTCGTCGATCTTGGAGATCAGCTTGCGCTGACGATCCCGGGTGCGCAACTCCAGCGCGCGATCCGATTCCGAAGACGCCCGATCAACCAGATCGGGGTGATTCTCGGTCTCGGCTTTCAGATTGACCACCGTGCCCTTGGATTCCCGAAGGATATCATCCTTCCAGTCCAGCAGCTTCTTCTTGAAATAGGCAAGCTGCCGTTCGTTCATGAACGGCTCATTGTCGGACGGCCGATAAAGACCGGTTTCGTCGGACACAACGGACGCCAAAGCGTTCATCGCACTCACGCTCTCTAAGCACGCCCCCCTGTGGCGTAAGGGCCGTATAGTCAGACCGGAGAGCCCCGGCAACGGCGTTCGCGATTCCGTGATCACGATTAAGCGACGGATGTGTCCGTCGTGACATTTCGCGCGCGGTTTTCGCGGTAAATTTTGAAAAGCCCGAGCTTTTAAGCTTAACCTTGGCCTCGGCGAAGCTCCGCCTTGGCCAGTTCGACAGAAGCCCGCAGGTCAATCTGGTCCAGCAAGGCGTTCAGTTGGGCGTCTCCATCATCCGGCCGCTCCTCGCGCAACGTGCGAGCGAGTTGATCCAGAGTCGCCTCGTCCGCCTCACCAGACAGCAAGGCCATCTTCATCTCGTCGAGGCGATCCAGCAAGCCTGCGCCACGCTTAACCGCGCGGCGTCGTTTCTCGAGCGGGCCTTCGACCCCCTGTAGCGCCATCAGGGCGGAGACGTCGGCGACAGTCGAGGCTGCGGCGCTGGCCGCAGGTGCCGCCGCCCCAGAGGTCGCCGAGGGCTGGCCCAGCGAAAAACCGGACGCGGAACGTGCGGCCTTGCCGCCTGCTGGGGCGCTGGGGCCCGTCGTCCCTGTGACCTTCATCGGCGCATGCTCCGGCTCATAATGACATCCTTGGCGAACGGAATGACCGTTTGGTTAACGGCCCGGCAAAAACTGCCGAAAACACCGCGCTTGAAAGCGGTAGAACATAATAATTTCAGTCACTTCCACTATGGCACGATCCTCGCAACGCATCGAATGAAACGCCGTAAGGACGTCCGACCGATGCAGAATCTGCTTGCCCGCCTAGTCGCCCCGCTCGCCGCCGTCGCCGCTCTCGGCGCCGTGGCGTCGCCGGCTGCGGCCCAGTCGCGCATCAAGGACATCGCCGCCGTCGAAGGCGTGCGCGGCAACCAACTGGTCGGCTACGGCATGGTCATGGGCCTGAACGGCACCGGCGACAGTCTGCGCAACTGCCCCTTCACCCGCCAGTCTCTGGAAGGCATGACCGAGCGTCTGGGCGTCAACATCCGCGGCGCCAACGCCAACACCAAGAACATGGCCGCGGTCATGGTCTCGGCCGAACTGCCGGCCTTCGCCACGCCCGGCTCGCGCATCGACGTCAATGTCTCTTCGATGTGCGACGCCAAGAGCCTGCTGGGCGGATCGCTGGTGGTGACCAGTCTGCAGGGCGCGGACGGTCAGGTCTATGCGGTGGCGCAGGGCTCGGTTCAGACCGGCTCCGTATCGGCCTCCGGCGGCTCGGGCTCGTCCGTGACGCGCGGCGTGCCGACCGCTGGCCGTATCGCCTCGGGCGCCTCCGTCGAACGCGAGACCGGCTTTGAGTTAGCCAATATGAACGAGGTGCGCCTGAACCTGCGCAACCCCGACTTCACCACAGCCCAGCGGGTGGCTGCGGCCGTCAACGCCGCCTATCCAGGTTCTGCGCTGGCGGAAAACGGGACGGTAGTGGCCCTGCGCGCACCGGGTCAGATGGGCATGGCGGGCTTTATCAGCCGCGTCGAAAACCTGCCCGTGACCGTCGATTCTCCGGCCAAGGTCATCATCGACGAGGTCAATGGCGTCATCGTCATGGGCGACGCGGTCCGCATCTCGCGCGTCGCCATCGCCCAGGGGAACCTGACGATATCGGTCGATGAACAGCCGTTCGTCAGCCAGCCCGCTCCGTTCAGCCAGGGGCAGACAGCCGTCGTCCCCAGCACTCAGGTCAGCGTGGAAGAAGACCTGGGAACCCAGATGCGGCTCGTCGGCGGCGGCACCAGCCTGTCCACCCTCGTCAACGGTCTGAACGCCCTGGGCGTCAGCCCGCGCGACATGATCAGCATCCTGCAGGCGATCAAGGCATCCGGCGCCCTGCAAGCCGACATCGAGGTGATGTGAGCATGACCGACCTCGCCGTCTCTACCGACCTGCTCCGCCCCGTCCAGGGCTTGGCCTCCACCACGGCCGGCGCGTCCAAGGACAAGATCAAGAAAACCGCCGAAGCCTTCGAAGCCTCTTTCCTGTCGCAGATGCTGAAGCCGATGTTCGAGGGCATTTCCACTGACGGCCTCTTCGGCGGCGGTCAGGCCGAGGCCACGTGGCGCAGCTTCCTTCTGGACGCGATGGCCGAGAAGACCGTGTCCGCCGGGGGGATTGGCTTGGCGGGATCCGTAATGAACGAAATGCTGAAGATGCAGGAGAGGGTCCAATGAGCGACGCTGACATCGCCACCGCTCGCGTTCGTCAACTTCTTGAACTCACTCGACGGCTGACGGATCGGCTTGCGACGGAAACCCGCGCCTTCCAGAGCGGCCGCCCTCAGGATGTCTCCGCCAGCCTGGCTGAAACCCAAGAGATGGCCAACCTCTATCGTCGCGACTCGGGCCACGTGAAGGCCAACCCCGCCCTTCTGGCCGGGGCCGTCGCCTCGGAACGAAAGGCCCTCGTCGAGGCGACGCGCGCCTTCGAAGCCGTCCTGGCACGTCACGCGAGCGCTGTCGAGGCGGCCCGCAGGATCTCCGAAGGCCTGGTGCGCGCCATTGCCCATGAGGTCGCCGCCGCCCGCACCCCCGCCTCGGCCTATGCCGCAAACGGTCGCGCCGCCATCGGCGACGGACGCGCGGTCGCCTTCAACCGCAAGGCTTGAAGGCAAATAACGTCGGTCCTGCAATCGCCTCGACGTTGCCGATTTTTTAAGCGCCGACGTGCATCATTGGTGCATGTCAATGACAACTCGCCTTCTCGGTCTGGCCTTCGCATCTTCTGATGCCTTGGTGGAAATCGACGCCGAAGGCCGCGTTGCTTTCGCGCTTGGCGCGGGGCCCCTGCCCGGTTCGGACGTGGGGGCGCTTTGGACGGGCGAGCCGCTCGTGAGCTTCCTTCACGAAGGTCAGGCCGCGCTCAAGGTTCTGTTGCAGACGAAACCTGGCGCGCGCAGCCCCGCCGCGCAGATCCTGGTTCAGGCGGGTCCGGATCGTGTGCGACGCGCCTCTCTGCGGGCCTTCATCCTGCCGCAGCTGGCGCCGGCTATTTCGTGCTCCATAGCCTATGAGGGGCCCGCCATAGCGGTCGCCTCACTTGAGACGCCGCCGCTGATCGACGCCGAAGCCTTCATGGCCGACGCGGCTCGTGTCGTCGGCAACACGCCAGGCTTGTCGCTGGCCTTTCTCGACATCCGCGGGCTTGAGGATTTGGCGGGAGAAGTCGCCGAAAAGGTGCAGCGCCGTATCGAGGCGACGCTTCAATCCGCAGCCGCTCAAGGTTCGTCTGCCGCTCAAATCACGCCCGAGCGTTACGCCTTGTTCCGCTCTCCCGGCGACACCCGAGACCTGGCCGCAGAGGTGGTCGAGGCCGGCCGCGCAGAAGGGGTGGATCTGGAAGCCCAATCGTTCGCCTCCAACATCCCGGAAAGCGGCGACTCTCTGTGCGTGCTGCGCGCCATGCGATACGCGATCGAAGCCTGCCTGAAGGACGACGGCCTCGCCGCCCCTCAGATCGCCTTCTCCGACGCGTTGAAGCGGACCTTCCGCGATGCGGAGGCCTTCCGCGCCGTCGTGAAGTCGCGCGAGTTCCAGGTCCACTATCAGCCGATAGTGCAACTGACGTCGCGCGCGGTGCATCATTTCGAGGCCTTGTCGCGTTTCAACGCCGGCGCGGGTCCCGCCAACGCCATTCGAATGGCCGAGGAACTGGACATGATCGAATCCTTCGATCTGGCCGTGGCGGAAAAGGTGCTGAAGCGGATGCGGGCGCCGGGCGCCGGGCTGCTGAAGATGGCGATCAATGTGTCTGGCGCCTCGCTGAGCGACGACACCTATGTCGAACAACTGCTACAGATGACCGCCGGATCGCCTGCCGACCGCAAGCGGCTGATCGTCGAGATCACCGAAACCTCCGCCCTGGCGGACATCGGGGCCGCCAACCGACGCCTGGCGGGCCTGCGCGAAGCCGGGATCAAGATCTGTATCGACGACTTCGGCTCGGGCGCCGCCTCCTACGACTACCTCCGCAAGCTGGCGGTGGACGCCGTCAAGATCGACGGCGCCCTGATCCGGGATATCGAGAGCGACGAGGTGGTGCGCAACATGGTGCGCAACATCGTCGAGATGAGCCGGTCGCTGAAGCTCGAGACCATCGCCGAGATGATCGAGACCGAAGAGGTGGTCACCGAACTGAAGGCTCTGGGCGTGGAATACGGCCAGGGTTGGCTGTTCGGGCGCGCAGAGGCGGAGCCGCGCACGCAACTGGCCAGCGCGGCCCCGGTCCGCCGTCGCGGCGCCGTTGAAGCCTGGGGCTAGTGGGCGACGCCTGCGGGCAGATGCTCTTTTTCGAAGCGGCCGACGCGATCAACCAGGGTTCTGGCGGCCTGGTTCATGCCGATGACCTCCACATCCGCGCCCTGGCGGCGATAGCGGAACACGACCTTGTCTACGGCGGCGACGCCGGTCAGATCCCATAGATGGGCCTCGGTCATGTCGATCTCGACGCGCTTGGGATGGCCGTGGTGTTCGAAGCTGGCGGCGAACAGATCGGCCGAGGCGAAGAATAGCTGGCCGGTGACGCGATAGCGCAGCACGCCCTCCTCCGGGGTCTCGATCTCGGTCACGGCGATGGTCTTGCCGACCTTGCGCATGAAGAAGACGGCCGAGAGCAGCACGCCCAGGATCACGCCCTTTGACAGGTCGTGGGTGGCGACCACCGTAACGGTGGTGGCGATCATGACGACCGACGACTGGAACGGGGTCGAGCGCAGCTTCAGCACCGAGCTCCAGTCGAAGGTGCCGATGGAGACCATGATCATGACGGCGACCAGGGCCGCCACAGGGATCTGAGCGACCCAGTCGCGCAGCACCAGGATCAGGAACAACAGGAACAGGCCGGCCCACAGGGTCGACAGCCGACCTCGCGCGCCGGAGGTGACGTTGATGATCGACTGGCCGATCATGGCGCAGCCCGCCATGCCGCCGAACAGGGGCGACAGAATATTGGCGATGCCCTGGCCCCGCGTCTCGCAGTCCTTGTCCGACGGGGTGTCGGTGATGTCGTCCAGCAGATTGGCGGTCAGCAGGCTTTCCAGCAGGCCGACAAAGGCCAGGGTCGCCGAGATCGGGGCGATGATGGCCAGGGTCTCCCAGGTCAGGGGCACGGCCGGCAGGTGGAAGACCGGCAAGGTCGTGGGCATCTGGCCCATGTCGCCGACGGTGCGGACGTCCAGCCCGGTCATCATGACGAAGACGCTGATCAGGATGATGGCGACCAGGGGCGATGGCACGGCCCTGGTCAGGCGGGGGAAGCCGTAGATGACGACCAGGGCCGCCCCGACCAGAGCGAAGGTCTGCCAGTTGGCGCCGATCAGCTCGGGCATCTGGGCCAGGAAGATCAGGATCGCCAGGGAGTTGACGAAGCCGGTCATCACGCTGCGGCTGACGAACTTGATGTAGCGGCCCAGTTTCAGCAGGCCGATGATGATCTGGAACACCCCGCACAGCAGCGAGGCGGCGAACAGGTATTCCAGCCCGTGGTCGCGGACCAGACCGACCATCAGCAGGGCCATGGCCCCGGTGGCGGCCGAGATCATGGCCGGACGGCCGCCGACGAAGGCGATGGTCACGGCGATGACGACGCTGGCGTAGAGGCCAACGGCCGGATCGACGCCGGCGATGATGGAGAAGGCGATGGCCTCGGGGATCAGGGCCAGGGCGACGACGGTCCCCGCCAGCAGGTCGCGGCGAGGGTTGGCGAGCCATTGCTGGCGCGCGGAGGCGATAAGGGACATGTGGGGTTCATCTGGGGTCTGCCGCCGACCTGGCGCGCGGCCATGGGTCGTATGCGGCGGGTTTCCCGGCGGATCGGCGGCCGGGATAGCCACCCGACGCTTCAATCAGGCCGGGTCCGAGGTGAGGCCCGCCTGATGCCCGGTCCCGGCGCGAAAGGCAAGCCGCCTAGCCGGCGGTCGGCTTGGCCAAGGACGGTCGCTCGGCGGCTTTGGCGGCGGCGGTGGCTTCGACGGCGCGCATGACCCGCAGCAGGTTCTCGCCGGCGATCTTGCGGATGTCGGCCTCGGTCCAGCCGGCGTCCATCAGGGCGGCCAGGATGCGCGGATAGGCGTCCACCCCGGTCATGCCCTCGGGCAGACTGCCGATGCCATCGAAGTCGGCGCCCAGGCCGACGTGATCGATCCCCGCCACCTGACGCACATGCTGGATATGGGCGACGACGTCGGCCAGGGTCGCCTCCGGCGTCGGATGGGCGGCGGACCAGGCGGTCAGGCCGGCCTCGACGGCGGTCGGATCGCCGGGGTTCAGGGTCTTCAGCCGCGCCTCCTCGCCCGCGCGGTCGGCGTTCCAGGCGCGGACCCGTTCGGAGACGAAGCCGGGAGCCAGGTTGATCATCACGATCCCGCCGTCCTCAGGCATCATCCGCAGCACCCGGTCGGGGACGTTGCGGGGATGGGCCGTGATCGCCCGGGCCGAAGAGTGGGAGAAGATGACCGGGGCGTCGGACACCCGCATGGCGTCCAGCATGGTGTCCTCGGACACGTGGCTGAGGTCCACCATCATGCCCAGACGGTTCATCTCGCGCACCACGTCCTCGCCGAAGGGGCTGAGGCCGCCCCATTTGGGCGCGTCGGTGGCGCTGTCGGCCCAGGTGGTGGTCTTGGAGTGGGTCAGGGTCATGTAGCGGGCGCCGGCGCGGTGGAACTCGCGCAGTAGGGCCAGGGAGTCGTCGATGGAATAGCCGCCCTCCATGCCGATCAGGCTGGCGATCCGGCCCGAAGCGAAGACGGCGTCGATCTGGTCCGCCGTCGTGGCCAGGCCGAAGACGTCGGGGTGGGCGGCGATGATCCGCTTGGCCGTGTCGATCTGCTCGAAGGTCTCCTCAACCGCCTCGAGCGGGGTCAGGCTGGCGGGGACATAGACCGACCAGAACTGGCCGCCGACACCGCCGGCGCGCAGGCGGGCGATGTCGGTGTGGAGCGGGGTCGTCGCGTCCAGATTGGTCGTCAGATCAACGGCGTAGACGTCGTTGCCGTACTTCTGGCGCAGGGCCCAGGGCAGGTCGTTGTGGCCGTCGATCAGGGGGGTGGCCTTCAGGATCTCCAGCACGCGGGCCTCGCCGGTCGATTGGGCGTTAGCGGCGGTGGCGAAGGCGGCGACGGCGACGCCGGCCAGCAGACGACGGATCATGATGCGACTCCCTGATGTTGCGACGCACACTGACAGACGAAAGGCGACAGGCAACCCCTCATCCGAGCCCTTCGGGCCTGCCTTCTCCCGCAAGGGGAGAAGGAAGAGGTTTCCCGGTCGGGCGACGAACGGCTAGGAGAGGCGGATGAGCGACGCCGCCTTTTCCGATCCGCTCGACCTGAAGAAGGTCGAGACCCGCGCCTGGTTCGAGCATCTGCGCGACCGTATCCATGCCGCCTTCGAGGCGCTGGAGGATGCGGCGCCCGACGATCTGTTTCCGGGAGAGCCGGGGCGGTTCGTGCGGACGCCGTGGGACCGCGAGGCGGGCGGCGGGGGCGTCATGGGGATGATGCACGGCCGGCTGTTCGAAAAGGTCGGGGTCCATGTTTCGACCGTCCACGGATCCTTTCCGGTCGACTACGCCAAGACGGTGCCGGGCGCGGCGGAGGATCCCCGGTTCTTCGCCACCGGGATCAGCCTGATCTGCCATCCGGTCAGCCCCAGGGTTCCGGCGGTGCATATGAACACCCGCTTCATCGCCACGACCCAGAGCTGGTTCGGCGGCGGGGGCGATCTGACGCCGGTGCTGGACGCGGATCGGCGCCAGGACCACCCGGACACCCTGGCCTTTCACGCCGCGATGAAGGCCGCCTGCGACGCCCACGATCCCGACTGGCACGCCAAGTACAAGGCCCGGTGCGATGAGTATTTCTTCCTGCCGCATCGGCAGGAGCCGCGCGGCACGGGCGGCATCTTCTATGACCACCACGACAGCGGCGACCATGACCGGGACTTCGCCTTCACCCGCGACGTGGGTCTGGCCTTTCTGGACATCTATCCGAAGATCGTGGCCGGGCGGATGGGCGAGGCCTGGACGCCGGAACAGCGCGAAGAGCAGTTGGTGCGGCGCGGACGGTATGTGGAGTTCAACCTGCTGTACGACCGTGGCACCATGTTCGGCCTCAAGACCGGCGGCAACGTCGATTCGATCCTCAGCTCCATGCCCCCGGTGGTGAAATGGCCGTGACGTCCCCTCTCGCTAAGATCCTGCTGCGGCCCCTGGCCACCTCGGCCCTGTTCGCCGTGCTGTACGGGGTCTATCTGACCCTGTCGAAACAGCCGCAGATCCCGCTGACCCTGTTCGTGGTGATCGGCTTCTACTTCGCGGCCTCGCTGCTGCTGGAGCGGTTCGTGTTTCCACGGTTCGGGCTGTAGGCGGCCGCACGCCCTACCCCATGGCCGCCACAAACGCGTCGCCGGCGCGGCTGCGGTAGCGTTCGGCGTGGCGCAGCAGGCGGAAGGGGCGTTCCGGCAGCGCAAAGGCGGCGGTGACTAGGCGGCCGGCGGCGACCGAGGCGTAGGCGACGCTTTCGGACAGGGCGGTGGCGCCGGCCCCGGCCTCGGCGGCGGCGAGAACCGCTTCGTTCGACGGCAGGGTCATGGCGACGGGCAGGTCTGCGGGATCGATCCCGGCCTGGCGCACCGCTTCCTCCAGGGTCGAACGGGTGCCCGAGCCGGCTTCGCGCAGGACCCAGGGGGATGAGGTCAGGGTCTGAGCCGACAGAGGGCGCAGGCTCGCCCAGGGATGGTCGGGCGCGACCAACACCGCGAGACGGTCAGAGCCGATACGGGTCTGTTCCAGCGCGGGTTCGTCGACCGTGCCCTCGACCAGGCCGATCTCGGCCTCGCCCCCCAGGACGGCGGCGGCGGCCTGGCGCGTATTGCCGATCTGGACGTCCAGTTCGATGCCCGGATGGGCGACGTGGAAGGCGACCAGGCGACGGGGCAACCAGTAGGAGGCGATGGTCTGGCTGGCGAAGACGGTCAGGCGACCGCGCCGCAGGGCGCTGAGATCCGCCAGCGCCGCCTCGGCCGCCGCAGCCCGCGCCAGGACGGCCTTGGCTTCCGGCAGGAAGGCCTGGCCCGTGGCGTTCAGCACCACGCCCCGCCCCACGCGGTCGAACAGGTGGACGTCATGTTCAGCCTCCAGCGCCGCGATGGCGTTGGAGACGGCCGACTGGGTCAGGTTCAGCGCCCGCGCCGCCGCCGTCACATGCTGACGCTCGGCCACGGCCACGAAGATGCGCAGGCGTTCCAGGGTCACGATCAATCTCCAAATCGGATTGAAACGACCATAACAATCCGTTGGACGGGGGTCGAGGGGCGGCGCATCAAGCGGGACCATGAAGTCCGCCGCTCCTGCCGCCGTTCTGAGCCCGCCCCAGCCCCCCATGATACGGTTGGGCGCGTTCGGGCGCGCGGTGTGGCCCGGCCTGATGATGAGCCTGGTGGTCGCCGTGGCGGCGGTGGGCCTGGGTGGCCTGGAACGCGGGGCGGTCGGCAAGGTCTGGCTGGAGCCGCTGGTCCTGGCCATCCTGCTGGGCGCCGGGGTGCGGGCGGCCTGGACGCCGGACGTCCGATTCAAGGTCGGGATCGATTTTTCGGCCAAGATCCTGCTGGAGGTTGCGGTGGTCCTGCTGGGCGCCTCGGTCAGTGCGGCGACCCTGTCGTCGCTGGGGCTGGGGTTCGTGGCGGGGGTCTTCGCCCTGGTCGCGGCCGCCATCCTGGCCGGGTTCGGGATCGGGCGTCTGCTGGGTCTGAACCCACGCATGGCCCTGCTGGTCGCGTGCGGCAACGCCATCTGCGGCAACTCGGCCATCGCCGCCGTGGCCCCGGTGATCGACGCCGACGGGGAAGAGGTCGCCGCCTCCATCGCCTTTACGGCCGTGCTGGGGGTGGTGGTCGTGCTGACCTTGCCGCTGCTGGGCGGGCTGATGGGGATGAGCGGTTTGCAGTTCGGCGCCCTGGCGGGGCTGACCGTCTATGCCGTGCCCCAGGTGCTGGCGGCCGCCGCCCCGTTCGGCGCGGTCGCGACCCAGACGGGGACGGTGGTCAAGCTGGCGCGGGTGCTGATGCTGGGGCCGGTGATCCTGGCGCTGTCGGTGATGTTCAGGGACCGGGCGGAGGGGGCGAAGGGGCCGGGACTGCACCGGCTGCTGCCCTGGTTCATCGTCGGTTTCCTGGCGATGATAGCGCTCAGGAACCTGGACCTGATCCCGCCGGCGGCGCTTTCGCCGATGGCGGCGGCGTCAGGCCTGTTGACCGTGGCGGCCATGGCTGCCCTGGGGCTGCAAACCGACATCCGGGCCGTGGCGCGGGCCGGCGGGCGGGTGGTCGCGGCGGTGGTGTTGTCGCTGGCGGCGCTGGTGGGGCTGAGCCTGGGGCTGATTGCGGTGTTGGGGGTTTAGCGCCCCCCTTCTTTCGTCATCCTCCGGCAAGCCGCGTCTTCGCGGCGCAGACCGGGGGACCCAGCGGCGCCGCTAGGCGAAATCCATCCGCCGCTCGCTGTTTGAAGCCAGTGTCCGCGACAGGTTCGCGCTCGCGCGCGCCGCTGGGTCCCCCGGTCTCGCTACGCTCGCCGGAGGATGACGAATGTAAGGATCAGATCCCGCTGCCCTGTTCTTCCACGGGCGGCGGGGTCAGCAGCAGGAAGGCGCGGATCCAGGCGGTGAGGACGGCGCGGTCGTTGGGGCGTTTCAGGCTGTCGAGCGCGGCGTCGGCAAGGGGCTCGGGGATGCGCGAACCGCGCCGGACCTCGACCAGGGCGGCGGCGTAGTCCGGCTGGAACTCCGGGTGGCACTGGAAGGAGATGGCGTCCTGGCCCCAGGCCAGGCCCGCGTAGGGGGTGAAGCCGCTGGAGGCGATGACGCGAGTGTCGGGCGAAATGGCCACGACCTGATCCTGGTGCGAGACGGGGATGGCGATGGTGCGGGCGCGCGGCTGCATCCATGGCTCCTCGGCGTGAACGTCATAGCGGTGCAGGCCGACGCCCCAGCCCTTGTCCGACTTTTCGACGGCGCCGCCGAAGGCGTGGGCCAGGACCTGGTGGCCGAAGCAGATGCCGACGATCCGGGTCTGGCCCCGCGCCGCACGCAGCCAGTCGATCAGCTGGGGAATCCACGGCAGGTCGTCATAGACGCCGGCAGCCGAGCCAGTGACGATCACCCCCTGAAACGCGGCGGGGTCTGACGGCAGATGGCCGGACTGGACGTCGAAACGGGTGGTCGGGACGTTTTCGCCCAGCAGGGCGCGGAACCGGGCCGGATAGTCGTCGAAACTGTCCTTCAGGGCCTCGGGCGGATGGCCGGTTTCCAGGATGGCGATACGGGTCATGGCGCCAACATAGGGGCGCCGCGCGCGGATCAGAAGGACCAGATTTCAGCCTTGCCGCCCGGATCGCCCAGACGGTCGGCGACCCAAGCGCAGACCTGTCGCGCTGCGTCTTCGGCGCCCCGCGGCGGATTGACGATCACCAGGGCGCAGCCGTTCATCTTCATCGGATTGGTCAGGGGACGCAGGCGGGCCTCGGCGACCAGGGTCGGGCCGGCCTTGGCCTGAAGCCGGCGGATGAAGCCGTCGAAAGTCTCCAGATCCTTCAGCGGGGTCCAGATGGCGATGGTCGCTGCGGGGTCGCGACGGACCACCGCCAGGGCGGTTTCGGCCGAGCGGATATAGTCGTCGGGCTTTTCGAACGGCGGGTCGATCAGGATCAAGGGCGCCTTGACCCGCGCCGCCTCGGCCGTGGCCGGGGCGTAGCCGTCGCCCTCGCGCGCCTCGGCGTTGGGGCGGTCGGCCAGGGCCTGAGCCAGCAGGGCGCGGACAGGCGGGTTCAGTTCATAGCCGACATAGCGGCCCTCGCTCCCGAGCGCGTCGGCGATCAGCAGGGGCGAGCCGGGATAGAAGCGGGCGCCGCCGTCAGGATTGAGCGCCGCCACTCGGTCCGCCAGAGCCTGCATCAGGGGCGGCAGATCCGCGTCCGTCATCAGACGCGCGACCCCGGCCTCGGCCTCCTTCGACCGCACGGCGTCGCCGGACAGGTCATAGAGGCCGGCGCCGGCGTGGGTGTCGAGCACCGTCAGCGGGCCCGCGGCCGCGCGGGTCTTCACCAACCACAGGACCAGGGCGTGTTTGACCAGGTCGGCGAAGTTCCCGGCGTGGAAGCTGTGGCGATAGTTCATGCCGCCTCGTGTCGCGCCGGGCGCGCGGGGTCAAGGGGAACTCGCGGGCGCGACGCCGCGTTGGTCGCCGGTCTGAGGCAAGCCGCTGAAAGACCAATGAAAAGGAAACGCCAGGATGGCGGACGGATCGCACGGCCTGGATATTACGGCCGAGATTCCGCAGGGGCTGAGCTGGTGTAGCGACGAAACCCCCGGCATCCGACGGCGACGCGCCGGCAAGGGCTGGTCCTATCGCGACGCCAAGGATCAGCCGATCAAGGACCCCAAGGTTCTGGACCGGATCCGCGCCCTGGCCATTCCGCCCGCCTGGACCGACGTCTGGATCTGCCCCAAGGCCAACGGCCATATCCAGGCGACCGGCCGCGACGTGAAGGGGCGCAAACAGTACCGCTATCACGACGGCTGGAGTGCGGCGCGGTCGGAGAACAAGTTCGACAAGCTGCCTGCCTTTTCGCGCGCCCTGCCCAAGCTGCGCGCCCAGGTCGAACATGACCTGAACCTGAGGGGACCGGTGAAGGACAAGGTGCTGGCGACCGCCGTGCGCCTGCTGGAAATCACCCTGATCCGGGTCGGCAACGCCGCCTATGCGCGGGAGAACCGCAGCTATGGGCTGACTACCCTGAACAAGCGGCATCTGGAGGTGGACGGCGCGGCCCTGACGTTCGAGTTCCGGGGCAAGAGCGGCAAGGACCACCGGGTCAGCGTCCGCGACCGGCGGCTGGCGCGGGTGGTGCGGGCGCTGGAGGAGCTGCCGGGCCAGCACCTGTTCAAATATCGCACCGCCGACGGGGAGCTTTGCCCCGTCACCTCGGACGATGTGAACGCCTATATCCGCGCGGCCATGGGCGACCAGTTTTCGGCCAAGGACTTCCGCACCTGGGCGGGCACGGTCTCGGCCGCGCGGGCCCTGCGCGAGATGGAGCCCCCGACCTCCCCCACCGACGCGAAACGCAAGATCACCGTCTGCGTAAAGGCGGTCGCGGGCCTTCTCGGCAACACGCCGACGGTGTGCCGGGCCTCGTACGTCCATCCCAGGGTGATGGCGCTGTACGAGAGCGGAGAGCTGAAGACCGCCCTGCCCGGCCCGGACGCCAAGGGATTCGAGAAGGCGCTCATTCGCGCCTTGAAGCTTACCCCAATGTAACTTGGACGATCATTGTTATACGAATAACATGACGCCGTCTCTTGGGGGAAACACGCCATGAACCTGTCCACCATCTTCCTGCGGCTCGCCGTGCTGTTCGCCGCTGTGGGCGTGTCGCTCGGCTATTTCATGGGGGTGACCCATGATTTCACCGTCGCGCCGGTCCACGCCCACATCAACCTGCTGGGGTGGGTGTCGATGTTTCTGTACGGCCTGTTTTATCGGGCTTTTCCAGAAGCGCAGACGGGCGCCCTGCCCCTGATCCATTTCTGGCTGGCGGCGGTGGGACTGCCGATCATGATGGCGGCCCTGGCGATTCAGTTGCTGGGGGTGTCGTCGCTGATGGGCTTCGCCGCCATCGGCATCGTCGCCGGGCCGACCCTGGTGGTGCTGGGCATGTTCCTGTTCGCCGCCATCGTCTTTCACGGCACCAGCGCGAAGGCGGTTGTCGCCTGAAGCGACGCCGGGCGGCAGGATCTCTATCCGCCGGTATTAGAAATTCCTAGTTGATGAGTAGATTTAAATAGGACCCATTTCCCCTCGGATACACAGGAGGGGAATATGTCCATCGTCACCCGGCCGCTGGCCCGAAGTCTGGTTTCACTTACGGCGTTGGCGGCCTGCCTTGGGGCACCCGCCGTCGCATTCGCGGGCGCGGAAGAGACGGCCGCGCCCCAGTCCGCAACACCGCCCACCGCCAGTCTGGGCGACATCGTCGTCACCGCCCGTCGGAGAGACGAGCGGGCGCAGGACGTACCCATCGCCCTGACGGTGGTGAACGAGGAACTGCTGGACCGAACCGGCGCCTACAACGTCGGCCAGATCACGCAACTGGCGCCCAGCGTGCAGTTGCTGACCTCGAACCCGCGCAACACCGCCATCACCATCCGGGGGTTGGGAGCCAGCTACGGCCTGGCCAATGACGGGCTGGAACAGGGGGTCGGCATCTATGTGGACCAGGTCTATTACGGCCGACCGGCGACGGCGACGCTGGACTTCGTCGATCTGGACCGGATCGAGATCCTGCGCGGGCCGCAGGGGACCCTGTTCGGCAAGAACACCACCGCCGGCGCCCTGAACATCACCACGCGCGACCCGAGCTTCACGCCCGAGGGCCAGGCGGAGCTGAGCTTTGGCGACTATGGTTTCCTGCAAGCTAAGGCCAGCATCTCCGGCCCGATCGTGGACGACAAGGTCGCCGGGCGTTTCTCGGTGGTCTCGACCCGGCGAGACGGGGTGCTGGACAATGTCACCACCGGGACCAAGCAGAATTCCCAGGACTCGATCAGCCTGCGCGGCCAGCTGCTGTTCCAGCCGACGGACCAACTGAGGGTGCGACTGTTCGCCGACTATGCCGACCTGACGCCGGAGTGCTGCACCCAAGTCTATGTCACGGCGGGCCAGACGCTGAAGCCCGCCGCCCAGCAGTTCGCCGCCCTGGCCGCCGGTCGTGGCTATGCCCCCGCCAGCACCAATCCCTATGACCGGCTATCGGACGTAGACAGCGGCATACAGGCGGACCAGATCCACCGCGGGGTCTCGGCCATCGTCGACTACGACTTCGGCTGGGCGACCCTGACCTCGGTCTCGGCCTGGCGGGCGTGGGACTGGGGACCGCAGAACGACCGCGACTATACAGCGCTGGACATCACCCGCCAGTCGGCCAATCCGTCGTGGCAGGACCAGTGGAGCCAGGAGCTGCGCCTGTCCTCGAACGGGAACCACCGCATCGACTGGACCGGCGGCCTTTACGCCTTCCACCAGGCGGTGGAGACGCACGGGGTCACGGAATACGGCGCGGACGCCACCTATTGGCTGCTGAGCCCGAGCCTGCCAGGTGCCCTGCTGGACGGTTACACCGTGTTCAACGATAGCCGGATCGAGACCGACTCCTACGCCGTCTTCGGTCAGCTGACCTGGAACATCACCGACCGGCTGCACCTGACGCCGGGGCTGCGCTATACCTATGAGGAGAAGTCGGGGACCTATGCGGCGACGACGAGCGGGGGTCTGGCGACGACTGACGCTACCCTGATCTCGCGCCGGCTCGGCATCGCCCGGCCCCAGGCGTACGACGCCGAAACCTCGGACGACGACCTGTCGGGCCAGGCAGCGCTGTCCTACGACGTCAGCGACGATATACTTGTCTATGGCAGCGCGGCGCGGGGCTACAAGTCGGCCGGGATCAACATGGCCGGCATTCCCAACCTGCCGAACGGCCAACCGTCCCTGACCAATGCGGTGGTCAAGCCCGAGGTGGTGACGACCTATGAGCTAGGGCTGAAGACGCAAGGCTTCGACCGGCGGGTGACGGCCAACCTGGCCGCCTATCGCACCGACGTGGACGACTATCAGGCCAATGTCGTTGACAGCGGACCCGGCGCCCTGCGCGGCTATCTGGCCAATGCCGAGAAGGTCGTCATTCAAGGGATCGAACTGGACGCCGTCGCGCGGCCGAATGAACACCTCGATCTCTACGCCAACGTCGCCTGGACCGACGCGAAGTACGACTCCTTCGCCAACGGCCCCTGCCCGCTGGAGCAGATCGGGACCTCGACCGTGGCCTGCGACCTGTCGGGCAAGGACCTGCCGGGGGTTTCGCCCTGGGCTGCGTCGGCGGGCGGCGAAGTCCACGGGAACGGTGGCTTCCTGGGCCTGCCGGGTCAGTTCTACGGCGGGGCGGACGCCAGCTTCCGCTCGACCTACAACTCCGACGCCTCAGTCTCGCGCTATACCGAGATCGAGGGCTATACGATCCTGAACCTGCGGGCCGGGTTCCGCGCCGACAACGGCTGGGAGGCGTCGGTGTGGGTCCGAAACGCGCTGGACGAGGACTATCTGCAGTTCGTCAGCGTCCAGTCCGGCAACTCGGGCCTGGTCATCGGCAACCCCGGCGATCCGCGCACCGTGGGGGTGACGTTGCGGGCGCAGTATTGATCCACCACTCCGTCACGCTCGGGCTTGTCCCGAGGGCCTACGGTGAGGCGTACTCGACAAGATGAGGGGCGCGCGGACCACCGTGCGCCCCTCAATCATTTCGCGGGGTATTTGGGGCGGGCCCTCCGAACAAGTCGGAGGGTGACGGGTTGGGGGGAGGTATTGACCACACTCCGTCACGCTCGGGCTTGTCCCGAGGGCCTACGGTGAGGCGTACTCGACAAGATGAGGGGCGCGCGGACCACCGTGCGCCCCTCAATCATTTCGCGGGGTATTTGGGGCGGGCCCTCCGAACAAGTCGGAGGGTGACGGGTTGGGGGGAGGTATTGACCACACTCCGTCACGCTCGGGCTTGTCCCGAGGGCCTACGGTGGGGCGTACTCGACAAGACAAGGGGCGCACGGTCCGCCGTGCGCTCCTCAATCATTTCGCGGGGTATGTAGGGTGGGCCCTCCGAACAAGTCGGAGGGTGACGGGTTGGGGGGAGGTATTGACCACACTCCGTCACGCTCGGGCTTGTCCCGAGGGCCTACGGTGAGGCGTACTCGACAAGATGAGGGGCGCGCGGACCACCGTGCGCCCCTCAATCATTTCGCGGGGTATTTGGAGTGGGCCCTCCGAACAAGTCGGAGGGTGACGGGATTGATGGAGGTATTGACCACACTCCGTCACCCTCGGGCTTGTCCCGAGGGCCTACGATGGGGCGTACTCGACAAGATGAGGGGCGCGCGGACCACCGTGCGCCCCTCGTTCATTTCGCGGGGAATCTAGGGTGGGCCCTCGGGACAAGCCCGAGGGTGACGGGACTGATGGAGGTGTCAGCCCTTCATCCGCCAGGTGGCGCCGTCGGGGCCGTCCATGACGACGACGTTCAGTTCGTTCAGGCGGTCGCGGATGCGGTCGGCATCGGGCCAGTCCTTGGCGGCGCGGGCGGCGGCGCGTTGGTCCAGCAGGGCCTCGACTTCGAAGCGGACGGCGTCGGAGACACCATGTTCAAACCAATCCCGTGGACTGCTTTGAAGCACGCCAAGCATTTCGCCTCCCCTCAAAAGAGCTTCAACAGCCGTTCGTACCAATGCCTCGTCGCGCTTTGATAGAGCGCTGCGTAGCTTGTTGGAGAGTTCCGCAAGTGCCGCTTGAGCGGCAGGCGTGTTCAAGTCGTTGGACAGTGCTCGCTCTACGTCGCCCAGCCAAGCGAAGGCAATTGTGCTTTCCCCTGCCCGCAGCTCATCCAGAGTTGGACTAGGTATCAACGGGTTCTTGAGGAAGGTTTCTGCATCGGACAGGGTCCGGTAGATGCCATCCAGCGTGGAACGGGACTGATCCAGCAGCCCCTGGTTCCAGTCCAGCGGCTGGCGGTAATGGGCCGACAGCAGCGCCCAGCGGACGACCTCGCCCGGCATGGCCTGGACCAGGTCGTGCAGCAGCAGGACGTTGCCGATGGACTTGGACATCTTCTCGGCGTCCACGGTCAGGAAACCGTTGTGCATCCAGTAGCGGGCGTATTCGTCGTGGGCCTTGTCGCCATGGGCATGGCCGTGGGCGCAGACGCCCTGGGCGATCTCGTTCTCATGGTGGGGGAAGACCAGGTCGATGCCGCCGCCGTGGATGTCGATGGGCAGGCCCAGGGCCTGTTCGATCATGGCCGAGCATTCGATATGCCAGCCTGGACGCCCCTCGCCCCAGGGCGACGGCCAGGACGGCTCGTCCGGCTTGGACGGCTTCCACAGGACGAAGTCGTGGGGGTTCTTCTTGTAGGGGGCGACCTCGACCCGGGCGCCGGCGATCATGTCGTCCAGGTTCCGGCCCGACAGGGCGCCGTAGGACGGATAGGAAGAGACGTCGAACAGGACGTGCCCCTCAGCCGCATAGGCGCAGCCGGCGTCGACGATGGCCTGGACCTGATTGACGATGGCCGGGATATAGTCGGTGACGTGGGGGGCGAGGTCGGGCGGCGAGACGTTCAGCAGGCCCATGTCGGCGAGATAGGCGGCCTCGTATCGGGCTGTAACCTCGCCGATGGGCACGCCTTCGCGGGCGGCCTTCTGATTGATCTTGTCGTCCACGTCGGTGACGTTGCGGGCGTAGATCACCTTGTCGGCACCGTATGTCCGGCGCAGCAGGCGGACCAGAACGTCGAACACCACCGGGGGCCGCGCATTGCCGATATGGGCATAGTCATAGACCGTCGGGCCGCAGACATAGAGGGTCACCCGGTTCGGATCGCGCGGTTCGAACAGGCGCTTTTCACGGCGCAGGGTGTCGTGGATGTACAGCGGCATGGATAAGTCTTCAGCGGGTTTTCTTGCGGGACGGAGGGTCCGTCCCATATAGCGGCCTGATATACAGTCCCGACGGATTGTAGAAGCTATACCGGGCGGCCCCGACCGCCCCGGCCGGAAAATCGAGTTCATGAGCGTCATCCCCGCCAAGCCCGTCCTCGTCAGCGACGAAACCGCCACGGTTCAGGAGTCTGGGCGTCCCAGCCGCGAACAGGCGCTGGACGCCGTGCGCACCCTGATCGCCTGGGCCGGGGACAATCCCGACCGCCCGGGCCTGATCGACACGCCCAAACGGGTGGTGGACGCCTATGGCGAATGGTTCGAAGGTTATGAGGCCGACGCGGCCAAGGAGCTGTCGCGGACCTTCGAGGACGTGACCGGCTATGACGACATGGTCATCCTGCGCGAGATCGAGGTGGAGAGCCATTGCGAGCACCACCTGGCCCCCTTCCTGGGCAAGGCCTATGTCGCCTATCTGCCCGGCGAGAAGGTGGTCGGCATCTCCAAGCTGGCGCGGGTGGTCGAGATCTTCGCCCGGCGTCTGCAAAATCAGGAAACCCTGACCAACGACATCATCGAGGCCATCGAATCGCAGCTGCAGCCCAAGGGCGTCGCGGTGATGATCGACGCCGCCCACCAGTGCATGACCACGCGCGGGGTGCATCATCGGCATGTTTCGACCGTCACCACCCGCTTCACCGGCGCCTTCAAGGACGATCCTGCCCTGATGGACCGTTTCCTGAAGCTGGCGAAGGCGTAAGCCCTCGCCTGTCGCGAGTAATTCACGTTCCTGAACGCCGGATCGTTTAGAACCGCTTTACAAGCGCGCATCGGGACGCCAAGAACCGATCAAGCTCTCGAGCGATCCATAGGGAAATGTCGGCGCGGATCGCGGCCGGCGGTAACGGAGATTAGGCATGGCTGCGAAGATCGGCGGTTCCGGTGGGGACAAGCACACGATCGAACAAACGGCGGACATCAACATCACGCCGTTCATCGACATTCTGCTGGTGCTGATGATCATCTTCATGGTCGCCGCGCCGATGGCGACGGTGTCGATCCGCCTCGACCTGCCGCCGGCGCAGCCGCCGGTGAACCCGACCGAAGAAAAGGAACCGGTGTACATCACCATCCAGGACACCGGTCAGCTGTTCATCGCCGAGAAGCAAACCTCGATCGACAATCTGGCCGCCGACGTCTGCACCGCCCTGGGCGGCGGTTCCTGCCAGGAAGAGCGCGTCTTCGTCCGCGCTCAGCCGGAAGTGAAATATTCGCAGTTCATGGAAGTCATGAACAAGATGCAGGAGAACGGCTTCTTCAAGGTCGGCCTGCTGAACGAAGACATCGAATAGGACCGAGGTTCTATCCAGGATCAGGGCCGCGTTCCGAAAGGGACGCGGCCTTTTTCTTTGCGGCAAGGCTTGCTCCCGCGCGCGCTGACCGCCTTGATGCCGGATCGGTCGTTCGAGGAGTTCGCCCATGCGTCGTCGCACCTTCCTGTCCGCCCTGCCCGTCGGGGTGCTGGCCACGACCGCAGCCCAGGCGCAGCAGCCGACACCGGCCTCCGCACCGCCCTCGCCTGCCCGCCCCGCCGATCCCTATGCCGGGGTCGGCATCGGCGACCGGATCACGGGACCGAAATTCATGGGCCGCTCGACCGTCTGGGGCGCGAACGGGGCGGCGGCGACGGCGCATCCCGCGGCCAGCCTGATCGGCATCGACACCCTGAGACGCGGCGGATCGGCCATCGACGCGGCCATAGCCATCAATGCGGCCCTGGGCTTTCTGGAGCCGGTGGCCAACGGCATCGGCGGCGACGCCTATTGCCTGCTGTGGGACCCGAAACAGAAGAAGGTGGTCGGGCTGAACGGTTCGGGCGCCAGTCCGCGCGGTCTGAGCCTGGAGACGGCGCGGTCCAAGGCCATTGAGGGTTATCTGCCACGTTATGGCGCCGTGACGGTGAATGTGCCGGGCACGGTGGACGCCTGGTGGAGCGCGCATCAACGCTATGGCAAGCTGCCGTGGAAGGATGTGCTGCTGCCCGTCGCCGAGCTGTGCGAACAGGGCGTCCCCATGCCCCAGGTCATCGCCTACTACCTGGAACGCAATATGGCGGCCTTCGACCGGGGCGTGATCACCATCGAGGAGAACGACAACCGCAAGCGCATCTGGGCCGCCGGCGGGGCGACGCCCAAGGTGGGCGAGGTCTTCGCCAATCCCTTCCTGGGCAAGACGCTGCGGATGATCGCCGAGGGCGGCCGCGACGCCTTCTATGACGGCCCCATCGCCGATCAGATCGAGGCCTATTTCAAACGGATCGGCGGCTGGATGACCCGCGCCGACATGGCCGCCCACCACACCGAATGGGTCCAGCCGATCCAGACCAACTATCGCGGGGTGGACGTCTTCGGCCTGGGGCCGAACACCCAGGGCCTGTCGACCAACCAGATCCTGAACATCTGCGAACAGTTCGATCTGAAATCCATGGGCTTCCAGTCCGCCGCCTCGCTGCACGTCCAGGCCGAGGCCAAGCGACTGGCGTTCGAGGACCGGGCGCGCTGGTTCGCCGACGACCGGTTCTCCAAGACCCCGGTCGAATGGCTGAACTCCAAGGCCTATGCCGCTGAACGGGCCAGGCTGATCCGGCCGGACCGGGTGATGGACCGCGTCATGCCGGGCGACGCCCCGCACCATGGCGACACCACCTATTTCAGCGTCGCCGACAGCGACGGGATGATGGTCAGCTGGATCCAGTCCAACTATCGCGGCATGGGCTCGGGCCTGGCGCCGGACAATGGTTCGGAGCCGCTGGGCTTCATGTTCCAGGACCGGGGCGAGCTGTTCGCCCTGACCGACGGCCACCCCAATGTCTATGCGCCCGGCAAGCGGCCGTTCCAGACCATCATCCCCGGTTTTGCGGTCAAGGACGGCGAGCCCTGGATGGCGTTCGGCGTGATGGGCGGCGCCATGCAGCCGCAGGGCCAGGCCCAGATCATCATCAACATGGTCGATTACGGCCTGGAGCCCCAGGCGGCGGGCGACGCCCCGCGCTGGCAGCACTATGGCTCATCCGAACCGACCGGCCAGCCGCAGGAGGGGACCGGGGTGCTGCACCTGGAGAGCGGGGTGCCCGACACGACCAAGGCGCAGCTGCGGGCCATGGGCTGGACCCTGGGCGAGCCGGACGGCGGGTTCGGCGGCTATCAGAACGTCATGAAACAGATGAACCCCGGCGGCCGCTGGACCTATGGCGCGGCGACCGAGATGCGCAAGGACGGGATCGCCATCGCCTATTGAGGCCCGCGATGTTATGGTCGGGGCATGAAGATCGGCGCTCAGGGTCAGGTCGTTATTCCGGCGGAACTGGTCGAACAGGCCGGGTTCGGGCCTGACGACGAATTGTCGGTCCGGATCGACAGCGGCGTCCTGACCATTCGTGCGGCCAACGACCGGCCAAAAGCGGCGCAGGACCGTGGACGGGCGCTGATCGAGCATATGCAGAGGTACCGCCCAGCCCTGACCATGACGACGGACGACGTCATGGAGATGACGCGCGGCGAATGAGGGTTCTGGTCGATAGCAATGTGCTGATCGACCTGATCGACAAAACCTTGCCTTGGCATGACTGGTCGGCAGGCCAGGCCACCGCGATCCTGAACGCGGGAGGGTCGCTGGTGATCAACCCGATCATCTACGCCGAGGTCTCCATTCCCTTTGTGGACGCAGAGACGGCGGAAGAACTGCTGGCCCCGTTCGAACGGGAGGACCTGCCGTTCCAGGCCGCCTTTCTGGCCGGAAAAGCCTTTCAGGCCTATCGTCGGCGAGGCGGTGTTCGGGCCTCGCCCCTGCCCGACTTCTTCATCGGCGCCCACGCCCTGGTCGCCGGCCACAGGCTGCTGACGCGCGACGACGCACGGTATCGGACCTATTTTCCCGAGCTGGAGCTTATCGCGCCGTGACCCACGACGAGGTGCGCGCCCTGCTGTTGTCCTTCCCCGGCGTCGAGGACGGCGTGTCTTATGGCGAGCCGTCGTTCAAGGTGGCGGGAAAGTTCTTCACCTGGCTGCGTCCGAAGCTGGACGACAGTATCGTGGTGCATCTGGATAATCTGGATGAGCGTGAGCTGTTGATCGAGATGGACCCCGCAACCTTTCATTTCACCGACCATTATCGCGACTATCCGATCGTGCTGGCTCGGATCGCCGCGGTCGATCCCGTGTGGCTGAAGGCCATGCTGGAACGACGATGGCGGCGGGTCGCGCCGAAAAAGCTGTCGAAACAGCACCCGGTCCTTTCGGCGGAGAGGTCGGGCGCCTAACTCTGCCCCTCCGCGAGTAAGAAGGATTTCCCCATGGCCTATGGCGATCAGCCCACTATCACCGTCGATGGCGTCGAGATCCCCCTGCTGGGCTTCGGCACCTGGCAGTTGGAGCCGACGGACGCGCGCCGGATGGTCGCCGAGGCGCTGCGGATCGGCTATCGCCACATCGATACGGCCTGGATCTACAAGAACGAGAAGGCGGTCGGCGAAGGCATCCGGGATTCGGGGGTGCCGCGCGAGGACATCTTCCTGACCACCAAGATCTGGGTCGATCATTTTGCGCATGACGCCCTGCTGAACCAGGCCAGGGAGTCGGCCGAAAGCCTGGGGACGACGCCGGACTTGTTGCTGCTGCACTGGCCCCGGCCGACGCCGAGGTTCGAGGAGACCCTGGGCGCGCTGAACGAGGCCAAGGACCAGGGCCTGACCAAGTCGATCGGCCTGTCCAACTTCCCGTCGAAGGAATTCCGCCAGGCGCAGAGCCTGTCCAAGGCGCGGTTGATCACCAACCAGGTCGAGCACCATCCCTATCTGGGAATCAATCAGTTGGTGGCGACGGCGGGCGAGCTGGGCTCGTCGATCACCGCCTGGTCGCCGCTGGCCCAGGGCAAGATCGCCGACGACGCGACCATCTCCGAAATCGCCGAGGCGCACGGCAAGACCAACGGCCAGGTCACGCTGCGGTGGCTGATCCAGAACCGGATCATCGCCATTCCGCGCACGACGAAGGAAAGCCGGGCGCGCGAAAATTTCGACATCTTCGACTTCGAACTGTCGGGCGAGGATATGCAACGGATGGACGCCCTGAATCGCGGCGAGCGGCTGGGCGACTGGCTGGATCCGACCTATCAGTGGGACAAGGCCGCCGCCTGATCGACTGACTGTTTTTAGGGGGCGCACATGTTGCGTGAACGGGATCGCCCGCGTCTGTGGCGGGCCGCCTTCGCCGTGACCGGCTGGGCGGCGCTGGCGCTGCAATATCTGCTGATGGCGGCGCCGGTCGAGGGGTGGGCCGTGCTGGAGCGCACGGTCAACTACTTCAGCTTCTTCACCATTCTAACCAATATCCTGGTCGCCCTGGCCCTGACGGGGCCGCTGATGAGACCGGGCAGCCGCGTGGCCCGGTGGACCGCCGGCGCAGGGGTGCGGGCGGCGATCGCCATGTACATCGTGGTGGTCGGCGTCGTGTACCATTTCATGATCGCCCCCTACTGGAAGCCCGAGGGCCTGACATTCGGGGTCAATCTGGTGCTGCACTATGTCATGCCTGTCGCCTTCCTGCTGGACTGGCTATGGTTCACGCCCAAGGGACGACTTAGGTGGATAGATCCAGTGAAATGGCTGGCCTTTCCGCTGGTTTATGCAGGCTGGACCCTGGCGCACGGGCTGACGACCCACTGGTGGCCCTATGGGTTCGTCAATGTTGACGAGCTGGGGCTGGGCCGGGTGCTGGCGATCTTCGCCGGGCTGCTGGTCTTCTTCCTGGGGGTCGGGCTGGCGCTGGTGGGACTGGATCGGGCGTTCGCTCGAACGAGCCTTGTGAAGGCCGAGGTTTAAAGGGCTTGTATCTCCACCTGTCCAGAGAAGCCGTCATAGACGAGGCGATGCTGGCGCAGGAAGGTTCGCCCAAGGATCAGCTTGTGCCACTGGTCGCCCGCTTGCAGCCGAACCCCCGTGAAGGGCTGAAAGAGCAAGCGGTCAAGGCCGGGAACATATACCCGCGCCGTGTAGATGTAGGCGTGGAGACGACCGCCTATGCCGCTGATCTCGCCTTCGTCCGTGATCGGCAGACCCAGCATTCGGGCAAGATCATCGTCGATACAATCGCCGCCCGCCCCGGTGTCGATCAGGGCCCTGATGTTCTTTTCGGCCAAGTCAGGTCGATCCCCCGCTTGAGCTCGAGACTTGAGGCCGACATCCACAAGCAGCGTTGGGCCAAGACTGACCAGGAGATCAGCCTTGGATCGCCCGTTCTTCCCGGATTTAAACCCGGCCTGAACTGACGACATGTGCTGGGGTGAAGATCATGCCGCCAGTCAGTTGAACCTCTGACGGAGCGCCGACCTGCCGAATGAGATAAGGCCCCAAATCGAAACGCTGCTCAGCCACGGTGGCGGCTGTCTCGTAGTCGATGAACGCATCAATGTATTGTCCGCGATGAAACACGACCCACTCATTGAAATGAGCCGATTCCAGCTCGTCTTTCATCCTCTCGAACGAGGCGATGTCGTCTTTCAGAACGGTCATCGTATGTCCCGCAATTTGGGCAACCAGGTTGACGCGAATGTTCGCGCTGAAGCGTGTCCTTAGTTCGAAGAATACGACGAGTCGCCCCAAATAGGGTTAGCGTCAATTAACCGTTCTGCGGATAAACCTCCGACTGAACTAGGTGACAGGCGTTCCGCGGCGCTTTAGGCGGAGGCATGGCCTACAAATCCCTGCGTGACTTCATCGACCAGCTGGAAGCTCAAGGCGAGCTGGTGCGGGTGTCCGAACCCGTCTCCACCGTGCTGGAGATGACCGAGATCCAGACCCGACTGCTGCGGAACGGCGGGCCGGCGGTGCTGTTCGAAAAACCGGTCATGCCGGACGGGACGATCAGTCCCATTCCCTGCCTGGCCAATCTGTTCGGCACGGTGAAACGGGTCGCCATGGGGGTGACGCTGGAGGGCAAGAACCGGACGACGACCGGGGAGTTGCGCGAGGTCGGAGAGCTGCTGGCCTTCCTGCGCAATCCGACGCCGCCGCGCGGTCTGAGCGACGCGATGGAGATGCTGCCGCTGGCGCAGACGGTCATGTCGATGCGGCCCAAGACGGTGAAGAAGGCCCCGGTGCAGGAGGTGGTGCTGAAGGGCGAGCAGATCGACCTGACCGCCTTGCCCGTTCAATCGTGCTGGCCCGGCGAGCCGGCGCCCCTGATCACCTGGGGCCTGGTCGTGACCAAGGGACCGAGCGAGGACCGCGAGGACGACTTCAACCTGGGCATCTATCGGATGCAGGTCCTGGGCAAGGACAAGGCCATCATGCGCTGGCTGGCCCATCGCGGAGGGGCGCAACACTATGCGCGGCACAAGAAGGCCCGGCCGAAGGAGCCCCTGCCCTGCGCCGTGGTTCTGGGCGCCGATCCGGGGACGATCCTGGCGGCGGTGACGCCGGTGCCGGACACCCTGTCGGAATATCAGTTCGCCGGCCTGATGCGGGGCGCCAAGGCCGAGCTGGTCCCGTGCAAGACCGTGCCGCTGATGGTTCCCGCCCAGGCCGAGATCGTGCTGGAGGGCCATGTCTTGCTGGACGAGTTCGAGGATGAAGGCCCGTACGGCGACCACACCGGCTATTATAACTCGGTCGAGAAATTCCCGGTCTTCCAGGTCAGCGCGATCACCATGCGGCGTGACCCGATCTATCTGACCACCTTCACCGGCCGGCCGCCGGACGAGCCCAGCGTGCTGGGCGAAGCGCTGAACGAGGTCTTCATTCCCCTGCTGCGCCAGCAGTTCCCGGAGATCGTCGATTTCTGGCTGCCGCCCGAGGGGTGCAGCTATCGGATCGCGGTAGTGTCGATGAAAAAGGCCTATCCGGGCCATGCCAAGCGGGTGATGATGGGCGTGTGGAGCTATCTGCGCCAGTTCATGTACACCAAATGGGTCATCGTGGTGGACCACGACATCGACGCCCGCGACTGGAAGGACGTCATGTGGGCCATCTCGACCAAGATGGACCCGGCGCGCGACATCACCGTGATCGAGTCGACGCCCATCGACTATCTAGACTTCGCCAGCCCCGAGAGCGGCCTGGGCTCCAAGATCGGCCTGGACGCAACCGACAAATGGCCGCCCGAGACCAAGCGGGAATGGGGCGAGGAAATCCGCATGGATGAGGCGGTGATCGAACGGGTCAACGACCTGTGGGGCCGGCTGGGTCTGCCGGGCGACGGGACGCCGATCTGGAAGTAGCGCGGCCGCCATGTTATAACTTTGTTGTAACGAGGCGCCGCCATGAGCACCAAGGTTCGGAAAATCGGCAATTCGGCGGGCGTCATCCTGCCCAAGCCCGTGCTGGCGGCGCTGGGCGTCAGCGAAGGGGCTGCCGTCGAGTTCGTCTATGAGCCGGGCAAGGTCACCATCGTGCCGGCGAAGCGCAAGGTGCGCGAAGGCTGGGCGGAGGACTTCGAAGCCTTGGCCAAAGAGGGGCTGAGCGAGGAAGATCGGGACTGGCTGGAGGCTGATCTGACGAGTGGGACGGACGACGAGGCCCTCGGTCCCGACTGGACCGATGAGGAAATCGCAGCGCTTGAAGCGGCCTTGGCGAAGAACGAGCCTAAAAAGCTGTGAAGCAGCGGGGGGATGTCTGGCTGGTTCGCCTGGACCCGGTCGAGGGCAGCGAACAGGGAAAGACGCGGCCCTGTCTGATCGTGTCGCCTCCAGAGAGCACGCCGTATCGAATCTCGACGATCGTGCCCCTGACATCCCGATCGCGCGCCACGCCCTTTCGCCCGCCCCTCTATTTTTTCCGTGAGGGACGGGCGCTGGTCGATCAGGTTAGAACGGTGGCGCACACGAGGTTCATTCGGCGGATGGGCTGCGTCGATGACGCAGCGCTTCGTGACATCCTCGCCGTTCTGCGTGAGATGTTTGAAGACTAGGTCGCCGGGGGGCTGTCTTGAGCGCGTTCGAATTCTTCTTCAGCTTTTATGGTCTGCTGCTGGGCTTGTCGGTCGCCGAACTGGTCGGCGGATTTGCGCGAGTCCTGCATGAGAAGCGGCGAATCCGTTTCGGCTGGCTGACGCCGATGCTGGCCCTGTTCGTGGCTATCGATATCGCGACTTTCTGGAACCAGGCCTGGGTCATCTTCCGAGGGGCGCCGTTCAACACCTTCGTCCTGCTCGTCTCGCTGAGCATTGCGGCGACCTTCTATGTGGCGGCCAGCGTGACCTTTCCGCGTGTGTCGGCCGAGGGCGGCGACGAGCGGATCGACCTGGACGACCATTTCTGGGCTCACCGGCGACTGGTGTTCGGCTGTGTTCTGGCGGCCAATCTGATCGTGGCGGTGGTGGTGATCATCCTGGCGCAGATGAATGCGGAGTTCGGCCGCCTGGCCGGGTCGGCAAGGCTGTGGGTCGGGGTGACGATCTTCGTGACCGGGACGGCGACGGCGGCGTTCGTACCGTGGCGCAGGGTCGCCGTGGGCGCCCTGATCGTGGTGCTGCTCTACAGCCTGTGGGGCATGGCGAACTCAGCCGCCCTGCTGGTCAAGGCCGGCGGCTGGGCGCCTGCGCTGGGCGGCGGCGGTTGACGCCTTGTCAGGTCGAGGCAATCGGCTCACGAAAGGCCATGCGATCCACTTCCCTGATTTCGGCCCTTCTTGCCGCCCTAGCCTGTAGCGTGAGCCCAGTCATGTCCCAGACGCTTCCCAACACCGCGCCGTGGGACCAAACCTTCCTGCCGCCGGCGCCCGCCTGGAACGGGGCTTCAAAGGCCTTGCTGCGCAGCGCGAGCGATCCGTGGGTCACGGCGTTCGAGGCCGATCCGGCGCATGACTTTTCGCCCAACTACGCCGACACCCGCGCCTGGTTCGACCGACTGGATCAGGCCAGCGACCTGATCCGCATCGAACAGTTCGGCGTCTCGCCGGAGGGGCGGCCCATCTATGCGGTGATCGCGTCGAAAGACGGAGCCGCTTTCGATCCGGCCAAGCCGGTGCTGATGGTCCAGGCCGGCATCCATCCGGGCGAGATCGACGGCAAGGACGCGGGCATGATGATGCTGCGCGACATCGCCTTCTATGGGAAAGACGCCCTGCTCGACCGGGTCAACCTGATCCTGATCCCGATCCTGAGCGTGGACGGGCACGAGCGGGCCAGCGCCTACTCCCGCCCGAACCAGCGTGGGCCGCGCATTCAGGGTTGGCGCAATACGGCGACCAACCAGAACCTGAACCGCGACTATCTGAAGCTGGACCAGCCCGAGATGCGGGCGGTGCGGGGTCTGATCCTGAAGTACCGGCCGGACCTGTATGTGGACGTCCACGTCACCGACGGCCTGGATTACCAGTATGACGTCACCTACGGCTTCAACGGCGAGGACGGGACGTTCAGCCGGTCGCCGAACAGCTCGGCCTGGCTGAACACGGTGTTCAAGCCGGCGATGAACGGAGCGCTTGAACGCGAAGGCCATATCCCCGGCGAACTGGTGTTCGGCATCGACGACGACGAGCCGAAGAAGGGGCTGTCGGACGGCGGCCTGGGCGAGCGATATTCCAATGGCTGGGGCGCGGCGGCCCATATGCCGACGATCCTGATCGAGAACCACAGCCTGAAGCCGCACGAGCAACGGGTGCTTGGCGCCTATGTCTTCATCGAGGAGGCCATGCGGCTGCTGGCGGATCAGGGCGCAGCGCTGAAGGCGGCGACGGATCAGGACCGGGCCCTGCGGCCGGCCCAGATCGCGGCGAACTTCGAGGCGGAAGAGGCCCCCTCCTCCACCCGCCCCTTCAAGGGCGTGCTGTACGAGATGTACCACAGCCCCGCCTCGGGTCGCGACGAGGTGCGCTGGCTGGGCCGGCCCGATCCCGAGCTGTGGCAGATGCCCTTCTATGGGTCCAAGCCGACGCTGAGCCTGACGCGGCCGACGGCCTATTGGGTGCCGAGCTATCGCACCGACATCATCGAGCGCCTGAAGATCCACGGGATCGAGATGGAGACGGTCGAGGCGCCGCGCACGGTGAACCTGTCGATGCTGCGCCTGGTCGAACCGAAACTGGCGACGCGGGCCAATGAGGGTCACGTCCAGGCCTCGGTGAAGACGGTCGAGGTCGAGCGGCGCGACTGGACCTTCCCGACCGGTTCGGTGCGGGTGCCGACCGATCAGCCGCTGGGCGACATCGTAGTGCTGCTGCTGGAACCGCAGTCCAGCGAGAGCTTCTTCGCCTGGGGCATGTTCCCCGAGGTCATGAGCCGGGTCGAATATATCGAGGCCTACGCCATCGCACCGCTGGCCGAGAAGATGCTGGCCGCCGACCCGGCGCTGAAGGCAGAGTTCGAAGCCAAGCTGGCGGCCGAACCGGCGTTTGCGGCGAACCCGCAGGCGCGGCTGGCCTGGTTCTATGAGCGGACGCCCTTCTATGACGACCATTATCTGCTGTATCCCGTCGGCCGCGAGGACTGATCGATGACCACACCCCTGATGCAAGCCGTCCAGGCCTCCGCCCTGTGGAGCGGCCTGCTGATCCTGCTGATGCTGGTGCTGTCAGGCATAGTCGTCAGCGGTCGACGCAAACATATGGTCTCGTTCGGCGATGGCGGGAACCCGGATCTGCTGGCCGCCAGCCGCGCCTTCGGCAACTGCGCCGAATATGCGACGCCGGGCATGGTCGCCCTGCTGCTGCTGGCCGCTGTCGGGACGCCCGTCTGGATGGTTCATGCCGTGGGGGCGACCCTGCTGGTCGGTCGCGTGGTCCATGCCCTGGGTCTGTTGTTCCAGACGGGACCGTCGCTGGGCCGGGTGATCGGCATGCTGCTGACCTGGGTGGCGCTGTTGACGGCGGCCGTGGCGCTGATCGCCTTCGCCGTGGTCTGAGGCGCACGGTTGCGGCGCAAGGTTGCGGCGCAGCAAAGGGTCCGCCATATCGGGGCATGACTGAAACCCTGTACGCGCCTGTTTCCACCGATCTTCTCAATGATATCGTCCAGGCCGCGCTGAAGGCCGGGGCCGACGCCGCCGAGGCGGTCAGCGCGGATCGCAGCTCCCTGTCGGTCGGAGTGCGCAACGGCAAGCTGGAAGACGTTGAGCGCGAGGAGTCGCGCGATCTGGGCCTGCGGGTCTTTGTCGGACAGCGCCAGGCGTCGGTGTCGGCCTCAGACCTGTCGCCCGAGACACGGGCTCGCCTGGTCGAACGGGCCGTGGCCATGGCCCGGCTGGCGCCGGAAGATCCTCATGCCGGTTTCGCCCCCGAAGATCGGCTGGCGCGGGGCCCCTTCGCCGAACTGGACCTGTTCGACCCCAGCGAACGCAGCGCCGAAGCCCTGGAACAGGTGTCGGCCGAGGCCGAGGCGGCGGCCCTGGCGGTGGAGGGCGTAGCCCGGTCGGAGGGCGGACATGCGTCCTGGTCGTCCAGCCGGTGGCGGCTGGTGACGTCACACGGGTTCGACGGCGACTATCAGGGTTCGGCTTTTTCTCTGGGCGTCGGCGTCATCGCCGAGAAGGACGGGGCCATGGAGCGTGGCGGCGAAAGCCGGTCGACCCGGCATCTGTCCGACCTGCCGGGCGCGGAGATCATTGGGCGAAAGGCCGGAGAGCGCGCCGTGGCCCGGACCGGGGCGCGCAAGATCGCCTCGACCACCGCACCCGTCATCTTCGACAACCGCATGGCCGGCCAGATCGTCTCGCCGGCGATCGGCGCCATTTCGGGGCCGTCCATCGCGCGCGGCACCTCCTTCCTGAAGGACCGGCTGGGCCAGAGGGTGTTCGCCGAGGGCGTGACCCTGATCGACGATCCGTTCCGGCCGCGCGGCATGGGCTCGACGCCGTTCGATGATGAAGGGGTCGCCGTGGAGCGACGCGCCCTGTTCGACGACGGGATGCTGACCACCTGGTTGCTAAACAGCGCCTCGGCGCGGCAACTGGGGCTGCAGTCCACCGGCCACGCCTCGCGCGGACTGGCGGGACCGGCGGGGGTCGGAACCCATAATCTGCACATGGAGCCGGGGGTGCGCGATCTGGCGGGGCTGATGGCCGATGCGGGGACGGGCCTTCTGGTCACCTCAATGTTCGGGCCGTCGCTGAACGGGAACACCGGCGACTGGTCCGCCGGGGTGTCCGGCTTCTGGTTCGAGAACGGCGAGATCGCCTATCCGGTCAACGAGGTCACGGTGGCCGGCAAGCTGCCCGAGCTTTATCTGCGCCTCCAACGCGGGTCGGACCTGGAATTCCGGGGCGGATTCAATGTGCCCAGCCTGATGTTCGACGCGGTGGCCATAGCAGGCAAATGACAGATCTGGACGCCGATCTCGAACTGATCCGCCAGGCCGCCATCGATGCCGGGGCGCTGGCGGTCGCGGAGCGCGAGTCGGGGTTGAAAATCGAGGCCAAGGTCGGGGGATCGCCCGTGACCAGCGGCGACCTGGCGGTGGACGCCATGCTGAAGGACCGGCTGCTGGCTGCTCGCCCCGACTATGGCTGGCTGTCGGAAGAGACGGCGGACTCGCCTGATCGGCTGTCGAAGCGTCGGATCTTCGTGGTCGATCCGGTGGACGGCACGGTCGCCTATATGAAGCGCCAGCCCTGGTGGTGCGTCCCCATTGCGGTCATCGAGGACGGCCAGGTGGTCGCCGCCGTCATCCACGCGCCCGAGGTGCAGGAAACCTATGTGGCGGCGCGCGGCGGCGGGACGCGGCGTAACGGGATCCTCGTGCGGGCGTCGGACGCCGAGACTCTGGATGACGCCTCGGTGCTGGGCGACGCGCGGATGATCGAGGGGTCGCACTGGGACGAGCCGTGGCCGGCGCTGCGGTTTTCGAAACGCAACGCCCTGGCCTATCGGATGGCCCTGGTGGCGGCCGGAGCATTCGACGCCGCCCTGGCCCTGACGCCGAAATGGGATTGGGACGTGGCGGCGGGCAGCCTGATCGCCGAAGAGGCCGGGGCGCGGGTCAGCGACCACCACGGACGCCCCTGGTCTTTCAATCGTCCCGACCCGCGCCAGGCCAGTCTAGTCTGCGCCGCCCCGGCCCTGCATCCGCTGATCGTGCGACGCTGTAAAAACGTGCCGCTATCGACCTGAGCAAACCCCGTCTAGGCGGCCGGCTCTTCATGTAGATCCAGACGACGCTGAATGCGGCCGACGTCATCCCGCATCCGGTCCAGCGAAACCTGAAGGCGGGCGTCGGTTTCGGCCAGGCCCGCGATATCCCGACGCACGGACGTCAGCCCTAGTTCAACGCCTGACACACGTTCCTTGAGTTCGCGCACATCAAGCGTCAGCGTATCGATCTTGGCGTCAATGCGCCGCAGAAAGACGAGCGTCAGGTTTTCTGGATCGCTGCTCATGACCGCATCATGCCTGATGGCGAGGCCCACGGCAAACAAGACAGGGACTGTAAAAACGTTCCGATTTCGACGTAAGGCTTGGGTTGAAAAACCCTGTCATACATTGATCCTTAGGCGTTCTGGGCCTATGCCCCCCGGCAAAAGCCCTCCCCAGCCCTCAAGGACATCCGATGGCCGATCAATCCTCCGTCCCGCCCCAGCTGCTCCACCTCGTCATCGGCGGCGAACTGCGCCACCTGGGCGAGCCGACGTTCCGCGATCTGTCGCAGGTCGAATTCGTCGGCGCCTTCGGCAGCTATGACGAGGCCAAACAAGCCTGGAAGGCCCGCGCCCAGGCGACCGTGGACAACGCCCACATGCGCTATTTCATCCTGCACGCCCACAAGCTGATCGACCCGCGCGGCGACGCGGCCTAAAAATCGGGCCTGATCCTGCGACACCAGGGAGCCGAACCGGCTCCCTGGTCACACGTTGAAGTCTGGATGCGAGGACGACCATGAACCTGGAACCGCAACAGATATTCCAACTGGTCAGCCTGCTGGCGGTGCTGGTCCTGTTCAGCTTTTCGCTGCGGGGGCAGATCGGCTATGCGCGCTGGTTCAAGAAGTGGGAGGCTGAGCGCAAGGCGCGACGCGACGCCGAGCTTGAAGCCGAAGCCCGCGAACGCGGCGAGGATACGCCGCGTGGCCCCTGGGGCTGAAGTCACCATGCTTAAAATCCGTCACCCTCGGGCTTGTCCCGAGGGCCTACGCCAGAAGCGGATTCCAACCTCAATCATGTCACCCAGCCGGGGCCCGATCACCGTCCAGAGCCGTCCCAACCGTGGGCCCTCGGGACAAGCCCGAGGGTGACGGGTTAAGGGGTTACGGATTGAGGAGAGAGCGAGCCCCTACTCCCGTTTCAGCAGCTTCTCGGTCAGCAGCGTACCCCACCAGCCGGCTTTGAACTCGGCGCGGATCGACTTGGGATCGTAGTCGGGGCTATCGACCCAATCGATGAAGCTGACGCCCCGCGGCTCGATCTCGTTGACGTATTTCTCGAGCGTATAGTCCAGCACGCCGGTCAGCCCCTCGCGCGAGTGCAGGTATTTCTTCGACAGCTGGTTCATGGCGACCGAGATCGGCTCGCCCAGATGGAAGTGGCGATAGAAGACGGCCATCATGCCCGCCCGGTCCGCGCCTGACTTGCAGTGGATCAGGACCGGATATTCGATGGTCTTGAACAGGGCGCGGGCGCGATGGATGCGGTCGGTCTGGGGCGGATCGCGCGAGTCCAGCGGAGCGTCGATCAGGGTCAGGCCAAGGCGGTCGCAGGCCTCCTTTTCCAGCCAGTAATAGCCCTCGTCGCGCTGTCCGCGCAGATTGATGACGGTGCGAACACCCTTCTTCTTCCAATAGGCAAGCTGGCGCGGCGACGGCTGATTGGTGCGCACCAGGTCGGGGCCTAGCCAGTGGGCGTTGGAAAACGCCAGGCGCAGAAAGGCGTGGTCCGCCCAGAAATAATGCCAATGCGCCCGGAAACGGCCCATCGCGGTCGAAAGATCAAAGCGCGCCATGGCCGCCAGATAGCGATACTGAGCCGCCGCGTCACCTGTGGCGGCTTGACTTGGGTCGCAAGCCGTCCGACCGAGAGCCGATGACGACCGCCGCCTCCGACACCATGCCCCTGCGCGCCCTGCTGGCGCGGATCTGGCGCGACTATCTGTCCCGGCACAAGGGATCGCTGATCCTGTCGGTGCTGTGCGCGGCGATGACGGGCCTGCTGACGGCGGCCCTGCTGAAGCTGCTGGAGCCGGCGGTGAACGGTCTGTTCCTGGGCGGGACCGAGCCCATCAGCCTGTTCGGGGTCGTCAGCTTCCCGGCGGACAGGGCCATTATCTGGATCCCCGCCGCCATCCTGGCGGTGGCGGTGATGCGGACCCTGGCGGCCATCGGCCAGGCGGCCCTGGTCAACCGGCTGGGCCACACCATTGTCGGCGACATCCAGATCCGTCTGTTCGGGGCCATGATCCGCGCCGACCTGGCCCGGCTGCGGAGCCAGCATTCGGGCGGTTTCGTCTCGTCGGTGCTGTTCGACGCCAATATGGTACGCGAGGCCTTCACCTCGGGCGTGGTCAACTACACCCAGAACCTGCTGACCCTGATCGCGGTGCTGGTCTATATGGGGTTCATCGACTGGCAGCTGACGATCGTCGTGCTGCTGGGCGTGCCGCTGGTCGCGCTGGTGCTGCGTCGCTTCGGGCGCAAGACGCGCAAGGCGGCGCGCGGGGCGATGGCCGAGACCGAGAACCTGTCCACCGCCCTGATGGAGAACCTGGACGGGGTTCGCCTGATCAAGATCGAGAACCGCGAGGCGGCCGAGCAGGACCGCGTCGCCGAGGTGGTGGCCCGTCGCCAGCGCCACGTCATCAAGGGCGCCAACGCCCGCGCCTTCGCCGGTCCGTCCAGCGACATGGTCGCCTATGTCGTGGTGGCGGCGGTCATGGCCTATGCCGGCTGGCGGTCGCAGGCGGGCGAAATGACGGTGGGCGGGTTCGCCGCCTTCATCGGCATGTTGCTGGCCGCCGGCCAGGCCCTGCGCCAGGTGACCAATCTGGCGACAGTGATGGCGGAGGGCTTCACCGCCGCGCGTCGCCTGTTCAGCGCCCTGGATATCGAGGCCGAGATCCGCGAGGCCCCCGACGCCGCCCCCCTGGCCGCCGGTCCGGTCGAGGTAGTGCTGGACCAGGTGTCCTTCGCCTATGCGCCCGGCGGGGCGCCGACGCTGGACGCGGTCTCGCTGCGGGTCGCGCCGGGAGAGACCGTGGCCCTGGTCGGGCCGTCGGGCGGGGGCAAGAGCACGATCCTGAGCCTGTTGCCGCGCTTCTATGATGTGACCGGCGGAGCGGTGACGATCAACGGCGCCGATGTGCGGTCGCTGCGCATCCACGATCTGCGCGACCATATCGCCCTGGTGACGCAGGAGCCCTTCCTGTTCGACGACACCATCGCCGCCAACATCGCCTATGGCCGCCCCGGCGCGACCCAGGCGCAGATTGAGGAGGCCGCACGTTCGGCCGCCGCCCACGACTTCATCACCGCCCTGCCCGAGGGGTATGAGACGCGCGCCGGCGAGGCGGGGCTTCGGCTGTCGGGCGGGCAGCGCCAGCGGATCGCCATCGCCCGCGCCTTCCTGAAGGACGCGCCGATCCTGTTGCTGGACGAGGCGACCAGCGCCCTGGACACCGAGAGCGAGGCCCTGGTCCAGGCGGCGCTGGAACGGTTGATGGAAGGCCGCGCCACCCTGATGATCGCGCACCGTCTGTCCACCGTGCGCAACGCCGACCGTATCTATGTGATCGAAGCCGGCCGGGTGGTTGAGCAGGGCTCGCACGACGTGTTGGTCGCCAAGGGGGGGCTCTATTCCCGTCTGGCGCGTCAGCAGTCGCTGGACGGCGGCGCCCCGACTGTCGAGGCCGTAGCTTGAGGCACTCACTCCCTCTCGTCATCCTAGGCCTTGTGCCTAGGATCCATAAACACGAACGTTCGAAGCCTAGTCGCCAACGCCAGACACCGGGCGTATGGATCCTAGGCACAAGGCCTAGGATGACGGACATTGAAGACGTCGTGTTCCGTACGTTGAAGGCCCTGGCGTCATGAGGCCCCTTCGTAACCCGGTCATCCAGTCCTCCCTGGCCTGGCTTCTGGCGCAGTGGATGCAGTTCTGTTTCGCCACAATAAGATGGACCTATGAGAACCAGGCGGTCGCAGAAGAGGTCTGGGCCAAGGGCGGCGGGGTTCTGTGCGTCTTTTGGCACTCGCGCATCGGCCTGGCGCCGGCGTCATGGCCTCTGGACCGTGCTCAACCCGCCAAGGGGCTGATCTCGCTGTCGGCCGACGGGGAGTTCATCGCCAAGGCGGTGGCGCGTCAGGGGTTCCCCGCCGTGCGGGGGTCCTCCGCCAACAAGGACAAGGCTGACCGGGCCAAGGGCGGGTCGCAGGCTTTGCGTGATGGACTGAAGCAGTTGAAGGTGGGCGCGCTGGCTCTGACGCCGGACGGTCCGCGAGGGCCGGCCCGAGTTATGGCCGAAGGCCTGCCCCTGATGGCCAAGTTGTCGAAGGCGCCGGCTCTGTTCATCGGTCTGTCTTGCAATCCCGCGATCCGGTTCAACAGCTGGGACCGGGCGGTGCTGCCCCTGCCGTTCGGCAAGGGCGCCGTGGTCTGGGACCGGGCCGACTTCCCCGAGAATGGCGACATGGACGCCGTGGTCGCCGACTGGACGGCCCGCCTGACCGCCGTCGAGGCGCGGGCCGACGCCATTACGGGCCTGAAGTCGTGACGCCCCTGCCGTTGCTGGCCTATCGGCTGCTGACGCGGGCACTGGAGCCGTTTGCCCCGCGCCTGCTGGACGCCCGCGCGGCCAAGGGCAAGGAAGACCCGGCGCGCGTCGATGAGCGGATGGGCTTCACCGACGTGGAGCGGCCGCAAGGGGATCTGGTCTGGCTGCACGGCGTCAGCGTGGGCGAGACCCTGTCCCTGTTGCCCTTGGTCGAGCGGTTCGTGAGGACGCGGCCCGACCTGACGGTGCTGGTCACCTCGGGCACGGTGACATCGGCGCGGATTCTGGCCGACCGTCTGCCGAAGGGCGTCATACATCAGTATGCGCCGGTCGATGGGCCGTGCGTCGTCGCGCGCTTCCTGGATTACTGGCAGCCCAGCCTGGCGATCTTCGTCGAGAGCGAGTTGTGGCCCAATATGCTGCTGGAGGCCCACCGGCGGGGCGTGAAACTGGCCCTGGTCAGCGCACGGATCACCGAGAAGACAGTCGACGGTTGGGCGCGGTTCCCGGCCTCGGCGCGGGCGGTGACGGGCGCGTTCGATCTGGTGCTGCCGCAGGATCAGCTGTCGGTTCAGCGGCTGGAGAGCCTGGGCGCGCGCATCGACGGGCTGGTCAATCTGAAGCTGGCGGGCGAGCCCCTACCCCATGACACCGCCGCCTTCAGCCGCCTGAGCGCTGCCATCGGCGACCGGTCTGTGGTGCTGGCCGCCAGCACGCACGAGGGCGAGGAAATCGCCATCGTCCGCGCCCTGGACAAGCTGGCCGACCGCGCCTGTCTGATCCTGCTTCCCCGCCATCCGGAACGGGGGCCGCACATCGCCACGGCCTTGCAGCGCGAGGGTGTCGCCTTCGCCATGCGGTCGCGCGGCGAGACCATCGGGCGCGAGACTGACGTCTATCTGGCCGACACCCTGAACGAGATGGGCCTGTTCCTCCGACTGGCGGACGTGGTGGTGATGGGCGGGTCGTTTGCGCCGGCTCTGGGCCTGCCGGCGGTGGGCGGGCACAATCCGCTTGAGCCCGCGCGCCTGGGCCGACCGACCGTGACCGGGCCGGACGCCTCGAACTGGGCCACCGTGACCTCGGCCCTGGCGCAGGCCGGCGGGCTGATCCTGATCCAGGCGCCCTGGGACCTGCCCGAGGCGATTGCCCCCCTGCTGGCCGATCCGGCGGCGGCCAAGGCCATGGGCGAGCGCGCCCGTCGCGCAGCGGCCGAGGCGGGCGGTGGTCTGGACCGGCTGTGGGCCTGGCTGTCGCCGCTCGCACCGCAGAAAAGGCCCCGGCGATGAAGCTGAATACGCCGCGCTGGTGGTATGTGCGCGACCGCGACCATGCGCGGGTGACGCGTACGGCGCTGAAACCCCTGGGCTGGATCTGGGCCGGAGTAACGGCGCGCCGGATCGCCCGGACGGTGCCGGTCAATCCGGGTTGCGCTGTGATCTCGGTCGGCAATCTGACCGTCGGCGGATCGGGCAAGACGCCCGTCGCGCGCGAAGTGCTGCGACTGCTGCGCACCGCAGGCGTGGAAGCGCAAGGCCTGTCGCGCGGATATGGCGGCAAGCTGGAAGGCCCGGTGCGGGTCGATCTAAATACACACACGGCCGAGGACGTCGGCGACGAACCCCTGATGCTGGCCCAGGACGAGCCGGTCTGGATTTCGCGCGACCGGGTCGCCGGTGCGCAGGCGGCCGTGTCGGATGGCGCGCGCGCGCTGGTGCTGGACGATGGTCACCAGAATCCGGCGCTGAGGAAGACCGTTGGCCTGATCGTCGTGGACGGCGAGACGCGGGGCGACGAATGGCCGTTCGGGGACGGCTCGGTCTTTCCGTCCGGCCCGATGCGAGAGCCGCTGAAGGCCGGGCTGGCCCGCGCCGACGCCGTGGTGGTCATGTTGCCGACCGATGTGGAGACGGCTGATCCCGAACTGCTTGCGGTGTTCGACGGCCTGCCGGTGTTCGTGGCGCGGCTGACGCCGCAAGGGCCGCCGCCCTCGGGGCCTCAGGTCGGGTTCGCCGGCATCGCCAAGCCGTGGAAGGTCGAGCGGTCGCTGAAGGCAGCAGGGTGCGACCTCGTGGACTTCGTCCCCTTCCCCGACCATGCCGCCTATAGCGCCGCCGACATGGCGTTCCTGATGGATCGGGCGGCGGTCTACGGCGCCGGTCTGGTCACGACGGAAAAGGACTGGGTGCGGTTGACGCCCGACCAGCGCGCGGGCGTGACCGCCTGGCCAGTCGTCGCCCGGTTCGAGGATGAGGCGGGCTTCGTCGCCCTCATAACGGACCGCGTTCAGTCGGCGCGGTAGACTACGCCGGACTTCATCACGAACTTCATCCGCTCCAGTTCGGTGACGTCGGTCAGCGGATCGCCCGTCACCGCGATGATGTCGGCAGGCATGCCCGGCGCGATCTTGCCGGCTTCGCTGGCGATGCGCAGATGCTCGGCGGCGCCGACGGTGGCGGCCTGAATGGCCTCCAACGGCGTCAGGCCGGCGCGGACCAGAAGGGCGAACTCTTGAGCGTTGTCGCCGTGAGCGGAGACGCCGCTGTCGGTGCCGAAGGCGATCTTGACCCCGCCCTCATGCGCGCGTCGGGCCATATCCAGCATCTTCGGCCCCGCCTCAAGCGCCTTGGCCGTCTGGGCCGGGGTGAAGAAGTTGTCGGGGCCGGAGGCGATGCGAGCGACGAAATCGCCGGCCAGCAGGGTCGGCACCAGCCAGGCGCCGTTCTGCTTGAACAGGCGGATCGACTGGTCATCCAGATAGGTGCCGTGTTCGATGGAATCCCCGCCAGCGCGCAGGAAGGCGTTGATCCCGTCGACGCCATGGGCATGGGCCGTGACCTGACGACCCATGCGGTGAGCGCTTTCGACGATGGCGGTCAGTTCGGGATCGCTGAACTGCTGGTTCAGGCCGGCGGCTGTGTTGGACAGGACGCCGCCCGTGGCGGTGATCTTGATAATGTCGGCGCCCGATCGGACCTGGGTCCTTACGGCGCGCATGCAGTCCTCAGGCCCCGAACAGACGCTTTCCGGCGAAAGCAGATGCAGAACGTCCTCGCGGAAGCCGTTGGCGTCGCCGTGGCCGCCATGGATCGAGACCGAAGACCCAGCCGCAATGATGCGCGGGCCGGGCACGTCGCCGGCCTTCACCGCGTCACGCAGGGCGAAAATGGCCTCGTTGCTGGCGCCGAGGTCGGCGACAGTCGTGAAGCCCGCCATCAGGGTGCGGCGGGCATAGCGGGCGCCGACCATGGCCTGGGTCGCATCCGACTGGGTGACTTCCTCAAGGCGGGAATTGGGATTCTGCTGGCCCGTCAGATGGACGTGACTGTCGATCAAACCAGGCAGGACGAAGGCGGCGCGAAGGTCGATGACCGAACCTTGAGACGGGTCGCCGACAAAGCCGTCGCGGATCTCCACGACCTGGTTCCCCCTGATCACGAGAGTTTTACCGCGCTGCACAACGCCGTTTGACGGATCCGCCAGCAGCCGGCCGGCTTCAACAAACGTCGTCGTCTGGTTCAGGGAAACTTTAGGCCCAGCGGGGCTTTGCTGCGCTGCAGCGACCGTGGCGGAAGTGATGAGCGCCGCCAGCGCCAGACCGAAACGCATCATCAATGTCCCCCTGCGGCGCGCCGCCGCAAAAATGCCCCACAAGGCTTAGGTTGCCTCGCCCGTAACCATTTGAAACAAACATCTCCGAAGATAAACCGCAACGAGGGCGTCGCATGCGGCTTTCAAGACGAGGACTCATTCTGGGCGGGTCGGCCATGCTGGCCGGTTGCGCCAGCGCTGGAGCGTCCGCCCCGGTGACGACGCTGGCGGCGTTGGAACCAATCACGCCCCCGGCCCCCGCCCCCGTCGTCGAAGCCCTCGTCGTCAATCCTCCGCCTCTCGACCCGCGCGGCCATGTTCGCAAGGACCTGATGGAGCGAGCGATGGCGGCCCTGGACATCCACCACAAGAAGATCCCGCTGCGCGACCGGATGTACCTGGTCGATTTCAAGAAATTCTCGGGTGAGGAACGGCTGTACGAGGTCGATCTGGTCGCCGGCGAGGTCAAGGTTCTGCGCACCTGCCACGGGCGTGGCTCGGACCCCAGCCATACCGGCTACGCCCAGCGCTTCTCCAACACGCCGGATTCCAACATGTCCTCGGTCGGGGCCTACGCCACCGCAGGCGCCGGTTGGGGCGCGCAGCAGGGGCCGAATGTCCTGTTGGACGGGTTGGAGTACACCAACGACAAGGCGCGCGAGCGGGCCATCATCATCCACGGGGCCGACTACGCCGACCCGGACTTCCTGGCCCGCGAAGGCAAGCTGGGCCGCAGCTACGGCTGTTTCTCGGTGGCCCACACCGATCTGCCGGAACTGCGCGAACGGATGGGCGAAGGGCGGCTGCTGTTCGCCTGGGCGTAAGGTCTATCGCTCGGGCCGTCGGGCGGAGTGCCGGATGGTGATGACGCGAATCTCGCCCGGTAGGATTGCGTAGCGGATCACATAAGGGCGGATCGACACCGCCTCGCGAAGCCCATACCGGATCGGTCTGCCGCGATCCGGAAAGGCGTTCAGACTTTCGGCCAGATCGATCAAACGAACCGCCAAGCGTATTGCGGCAGGCAGGCTGAAGCCTTGCACATAGGATTGGATGGCAATCAGGTCTTCCCGAGCTTGCTCGGTCCAGACTACTCGCCGCATTTCGGCGGCGGGAGCGGGTTGTCCGTTCCCCAAGACAGGAGCCACCGCTTCACCGCTTCATGGCTCACGACCCGCCCCGCCTCGGCGTCGGCGAGGCCGCGCAGGGTCGCCGCCTCGTCCGCCGCATCGTCGGCGATGTCGAAGACGCCCGGCTCGTCGTCATCTTCGTGATAAGCGGGATCAGCCATGGCGCGAGCCTAGCACATCCCGCCGATACGGTCAGCCCCGGCCCAGGGCGCGCCAGCCGATGTCGGAGCGGTTGAAGCCGCCGGGCCAGTCGATCTGGCCGATGGCGTCATAGGCGCGCTCGCGGGCCTGGGCGATGTCGTCGCCCTCGGCGCAGACGTTCAGGACGCGGCCGCCGGCGGCGCACAGCTGGCCGTCGTCGCGGCGCTTGGTCCCGGCGTGGAAGACCTGGACGTGGGGGCCGAAGTCCTGATCGACGCCGCGGATGATCGAACCTTCCAGCGGGCTGTCGGGATAGCCCTTGGCCGCCATGACCACGCAGATCACCGTCTGGGGCTTGAAAGCAGGTGACGGCAGGCCGGAGACGTCGCCCCGTGCACAGCCCAGCAGATAGGGGACGATGTCCCCGGCCATCCGCATCATCAGCACCTGGCATTCGGGATCGCCGAAGCGGGCGTTGAACTCGACCACCTTGGGACCGTCAGCCGTGGCCATCAGGCCGGCGTAGAGGACGCCACGATAGGGGGCGCCCTCCTCGGCCATCTTGCGGATGGTGGGCTGGACGATCCGTTCGTCGGCCTGCTGCACCAGGTCGGCGGTGAAGACCGGGGCGGGCGAATAGGCGCCCATGCCGCCGGTATTGGGGCCGGTGTCGCCGTCGAAGGCGCGTTTGTGGTCCTGGGCGCCGCCGAACAGGACGGCCTGTTTGCCATCGCACAGGGCGAAGAGCGAGCCCTCTTCGCCGTCCATGAACTCCTCGATCACGACGCGGGCGCCGGCTGCGCCGAAGCGGCCGCCCAGCATCCGTTCGATCTCGGCCTCGGCGTCGGGGCGGTCGGGGCTGATGGCCACGCCCTTGCCGGCGGCCAGGCCGTCGGCCTTGATGACATAGGGGGGCTTGAACACGTCCAGGGCGGCCTTGGCGTCCTGGACCGTGTCATAGACGCCGTAGCCGGCGGTAGGGATTTCGTGGCGCTCCAGGAAGGCCTTGGAGAAGGCCTTGGACACCTCCAGCTGGGCCGCCTTGGCGGTGGGGCCGAAGCAGGGGATGCCGGCCGAGGCCAGACGGTCGGCGAGACCGGCGGCCAGAGCGACTTCGGGTCCGACCACGACCAGATCGGCCTTGATCTCGCGGGCCAGGGCGGCGAGGCCGTCGGCGTCGTCGGCCTTGACCGGACGAAGCTCGCACAGCTTCTCGATGCCCGGATTGCCGGGGGCGGCGACGAGGCGGGTGACCAGCGGCGACTGGGCGATCTTCCAGGCCAGGGCGTGTTCACGCCCGCCCGATCCGACGAGAAGAATAATCATGTAGTCGGCAATGACGGGCCTGCGTCGGGCGGTCAAGCGTCCGCCGGGCCGAAGCGTCAGAACAGGGCGGAAAGGACGTAGACGGCGAGGCCGATCAGGGCGATCCCGCCGATGATCAACCAGGGGCTCATGGCCCCGCCCTCGCCGCTGCGACGCATCAGTCCGCGTTCGCGAGGGTCGCGGTCGTCCGGATCGGTTCCTTGGGGATCGGATGCCATGAAAGGCGAACGGCGCGGCGTCGATCCTGTTCCCGCAAGAGGCGACGCAGGCTAGGATGGCCCGATGAGCGACGACTCCTATGTGTTCGAGGGCCCGGCCGAGGCCGCCGCCCCGCGCGACAACAATCCCCCCCTGTCGATCTCGGAACTGTCCTTCGCCCTGAAGCGGACGCTGGAGGAGCGATTCGGCCACGTCCGGCTGAGGGGCGAGGTGTCCAAGGTCAATCGTCACGCCTCGGGCCATATCTATCTGACCCTGAAGGACGACAAGTCGGCCATCGATGGGGTGATCTGGAAGGGATCGGTGCGCGGCCTGGGGGTCCAGCCGGAGGCGGGGCTGGAGGTCATCGTCACGGGCAAGATCACCTCGTATCCGGCGCGGTCGTCTTACCAGATCGTGATCGAGAGCATGGAGGCGGCCGGCGCCGGCGCCCTGCTTGCCCAACTCGAGCGGCTAAAGGTCCGGTTGCGCGAGGAAGGTCTGTTCGAACCGGGGCGCAAGAAGCCCCTGCCCCAGTTCCCGCGCACCATCGGTGTGATCACCAGCCCGACGGGTGCAGTGATCCGCGACGTCCTGCACCGGATCGCCGAACGCTGGCCCTGCCGAGTCATCGTCTGGCCCGTCGTGGTCCAGGGCGAGGCGGCGTGCGGCCAGGTGTCGAACGCCATTCGCGGCTTTGATGCGATGACGCCGGACGGGCCGATCCCCCGTCCTGACCTGCTGATCGTGGCGCGCGGCGGCGGCTCGGTGGAGGACCTGTGGTGCTTCAATGACGAGGCCCTGGCGCGAACAGTGGCGGCGGCGCGGATCCCGATCATCTCGGCCGTGGGGCACGAGACGGACACCACCCTGATCGACTTCGTCTCCGACCGGCGCGCGCCGACGCCCACGGGGGCGGCCGAGATGGCGACGCCCGTACTGGCGGACCTGAGATATGCGGTCGCGGACCTGGACCGGCGCATGGTCTTGGCAGGCGGGCGGTTGATCGAGGATCGGCGCACCCGGCTGAGGGCCGTGGCGCGCGGCCTGCCGGCGCGGCCGGAAGACCTGCTGGCCCTGGCGCAACAGCGGCTGGACCATGTGTCGAGCCGGCTGGGATCGGGGCTGCAACGCAATGTCTCGGTCCACGAACGGCGGCTGGCCGGCGTCGGCGGGCGACTGGGGCGCGGGCTGCTGGACCGGGCGCTGGAGCGTCGCGGCGACCGACTGTCGGCCGTGGCCGCCCGGTTCAAGCCCACGGTCGAGCGGCGGCTGACCCGCGACCAGGACCGGCTGAACGCCCTGTCGCGCGCGCTGGCGACGCTGGATCCCGGCCGGCCCAAGCCCGGATTCGCCCGTGTCGAGAACGCCGAGGGCGACTGGATCACGGCGGCGGCGAGACTGGAGCCCGGCCAGGCGGTGCGGCTGGTGTTCGGCGACGGCGCACGGGGCGCGACCGTCGACGGCGGGGATGGCCGAGTCGCGTCGCCCCCTCCGCCCAAGCCCGCACCAAGGCCGAAACCGCCGACGCCAAGCCAGGGCGACCTGTTCTGATCCGTTGCGCCAAGCCTCCGGCCCAACATGAGCCACCGACGGGACGGATTCGACAGGAATGAGCGGCGGCCGGATCATGACGCCATTCTAGCCGGCTCCCATCTCAGGCGGATTGAACGGGGCTTTCGCCGGGCAAACGCCGATGGCCGCACGAATCGCCCTGGCCGCCATTTTTCTTTTTCGATCATGAATTGGCCGACGCGAAGTTCGCTCCCGGCGGTTTTCCCTTCGCCCCGGCGCCGCTTCCTGCTAACCGCCGCCGCATGAAGATCACTCGCATCGCCCTGGCCGCCTACGGCATCGCCCTTCTGATCATCGTGCTGGACCAGCTGACCAAGGCCTGGATTCTGAGCTTGCCGGACGTGGCTTCAGTCAGCCAGATCCCGGTCGGCTATGTCTTCGCGGAGGTCCTGCCGCCGAGCCTGCGCTTCACCTTCGTGCAGAACACCGGAGTCAGCTTCGGCCTGTTCGGCGGGGGCGAGGCGCGCTGGGGGCTGACGATCTTCTCGGTCATCGTCTCGGCCGGGCTGGCCTGGTGGGCGACCCAGTCGGATCGTCGCCTGCTGATCACCGCCATCGGCTTCGTCATGGGCGGCGCCCTGGGCAATGTGATCGACCGAATCCGGTTCGGCTATGTCGTCGACTTCATCGACGTGTCGGGTACGGGCGTCTTCCCCTGGGTCTTCAACATCGCCGACAGCGCCATCACCATCGGCGTCGTCCTGCTGATTCTGGACAGCTTCCTGTCCGACAAGGCCGCCAAGGTTGGCGCGGCCCCCGAAAAGTCGTAATCACCCCGTCTTCACTATGCCAACAACGCCCGCAGAGGCGTTCCGTGCATCAGCCGATCAGAGCCTGAACCCATGCGTATTCGCAGCGTCGCCGTACTGACCCTCGCCGCCTCAGCCGCGCTCGCCGTTTCGGCCTGCGGCAGCATCAAGCAAGGCATCGGCCTGACCAAGGTCGTGCCGGACGAGTTCGTGACCGTCTCCACCGCGCCGCTGAGCGTGCCGCCCGAGTACGGCCTGCGCCCGCCCGCGCCCGGTCAGCCGCGTCCGCAAGAGCTGGCGCCCGAGAGCGCCGCACGCCAGATCCTGCTGGGTCAGCGCCAGGCGATCACCCGCACGCCGGGTGAGCAGGTCCTGGTGGCTCAGGCCGGCGCCGAACAGGCCGATCCGCTGGCCCGCTACGTCATCGACGACGAATTCGGCGACATCGCCCACAAGGATGAGAGCTTCGCCAACCGCGTGATGTTCTGGCGCAAGGACGATGCTTCGACCCAGGCGCCGACGGTGCGCCAGACGGCCGACGGCCAGCAGACGATCGACGCCTCGACCGAGGCCGCCCGGCTTCAGGCCCTGACCGGCGGCCAGCAGGCCATCACGATCCAGCCGCGCCGCAGCGGCGGTTTCAAGCTTCCGGGTCTGTAAGACCCTTCGCCCCTGTTCCAAGGACGCCTGCCACGGCGTTGGTCCTCTCGCTGTCGGAAGATAACTGATGCGTCGCGTGCTTTCCGCCCTGGCCGCCGTCTCCATCGCGGCCTCCATCCTGCCCACCGCCGCCCAGGCGCAGATGTCTCCGGGACAGCGGGAACGCGGGTCCAGCGGCCAGCAAGCCGATGGATCCGAGAATGCGCCCGCCGACCGCGCGCCGCGATTCGCGCCGCTGCGCCGCCGCGCCAACGCCGGCCCCTGCCCCTTCGTGAAGGTGCTGTACGACGCCGCCCGCTACGTCGAGCTGGAAGGCGGCCGCGCAGCCATTGCGAACGTCGGCTACACCGGTGAGATCGAAGGCGTCTCGGCCGACTGCGAATATCGCGAGAACGACCCCATCAAGCTGGACATGGACATCCTGTTCGAACTGGGCCGGGGCGAGCAGGCGAGCGAAGACCAGAAGACCTATCGCTATTGGGTCGCCGTGACCGAGCGCAACAGCGCCGTCCTGGCCAAGGAATATTTCGACCTGCCGGTGAAGTTCGACGGTCAGCGCACCGCCTCGGTCCACGAGGAGCGGAGCATCGTTATTCCGCGCGCCGGGATCGACACCAGCGGCGGCAATTTTGAAGTTCTGATCGGTTTCGACGTCACGCCTGAAATGGCCGAGTTCAACCGTTCGGGCAGCCGCTTCCGCGTCACCGCCGGAACGGCCCAAGCCTCTACGCCGAGCCAGTAATGTCTGATCTGAAGACCGTCCTCAGCGAAGCGGTCGCCGCCGCCTTCGCCGCCGAAGGCGTGGATGCGGCCCTGGCGCGCGTCACCCCGTCGGACCGCCCCGACCTGGCCGACTTCCAGTCGAACGGCGCCCTGGCCGCCGCCAAGGCGCTGAAGGCCAATCCGCGCGAGCTGGCGGGCAAGATCGCCGAGCGGCTGACCGCCGATCCGCGCTTCGCCTCGGTCGAGGTGGCGGGGCCGGGCTTCATCAATCTGAAACTGGCCGATGCGCTGCTGGCCGAACGCGCCGCAGAGGTCGCGGCCGACGCCGACCATGCCGGCGCCGCCCTCGTGGCCGATCCGCGCAAGGTGGTGATCGATTACGGCGGCCCGAACGTGGCCAAGCCGATGCACGTCGGCCATCTGCGCAGCGCCATCATCGGCGAGAGCCTGAAACGGCTGTTCCGTTTCCGGGGCGACCATGTCACCGGCGACGCCCATTTCGGCGACTGGGGCTTCCAGATGGGGCTGCTGATCGTGGCCTGTGGCGACGAAGGTCTGGCTGAAGGTTTCCTGGTCGAGGGCGAAGGGCCCTTCCCTGCCGAAAGCCCGGTCACCCTGGCCGACCTCGACCGGCTGTATCCGCTGGCCGCCGGCAAGGCCAAGGAAGACCCCGCCTTCCGCGACCGCGCGCGCAAGGCGACGGCGGAGCTGCAGAACGGCCGGCCCGGCTATCGCGCCCTTTGGAAGCATTTCGTGGCGGTCAGCCGTGAGGCGCTGAAGCGCGAGTACGGCGACCTGTCGGTCGATTTCGACCTGTGGAACGGCGAGAGCGACGCCGATCCCCTGATGCCGGAAATGCTGGCGCATCTGAAGGCGACGGGCCTGTTGGTCGAGGATGACGGCGCCCAGGTGGTGCATGTCGCCAAGCCCGGCGAGACCCGCAAGAAGAAGCTGACCGACGGCTCGGTGATCGAGGCCCCCTCGCCCCCGCCCCTGCTGGTGATCAGCTCGGAAGGCTCGGCCATGTACGGCACGACCGACCTGGCCACGATCCTGGACCGCAAGAAGGCCCTAGCTCCCGACCTGGCCCTCTATGTGGTCGACGAACGTCAGGCCGAGCATTTCGAACAGGTGTTCCGCGCCGCCTATCTGGCCGGCTACGCCGTCGAGGGATCGCTGGAGCATCTGGGCTTCGGCACCATGAACGGGCAGGACGGCAAGCCGTTCAAGACCCGCGCCGGCGGGGTGCTGAAGCTGCGCGACCTGATCGACCAGGCGACGGATAAGGCGCGCGAGCGTCTGCACGAAGCCAAGCTGGGCGACGACCTGTCGCCGGAAGAGTTCGAGGCCATCGCGCACAAGGTGGCCATCGCCGCCTTGAAGTTCGCCGACCTGTCGAACGCGCGGACCACCAGCTATGTCTTCGATCTGGACCGGTTCATGAGCTTCGAGGGCAAGACCGGCCCCTATCTGCTGTACCAGTCGGTGCGGATCAAATCCCTGCTGCGCAAGGCCGCCGAACAAGGGGCGGCGCCCGGCGCCATCGTCATCGCCGAACAGGCGGAGCGCGATCTGGCCCTGACGCTGGACGCCTTCTCGACCGCCGTGTCGGACGCCTATGACAAGCGGATGCCGCATCTGGTGGCGGAACACGCCTATCGGGTGGCGCAGTCCTTCTCGAAATTCTACGCCGCCTGCCCGGTGCTGGTCGCGCCGGACGAGGCGACGCGGGCCTCGCGCCTGGCCCTGTCGGCCGCGGCCCTGCGTCAGCTCGAGACGGCCCTGACCCTGCTGGGGATCGAGACGCCCGAACGGATGTGACCGCCGTTATGTGACCTGAAAGACGCGGACTCAGCTTCACCGCTCTGATTAACCTTCACCGGGTTCAGGGAGCGGGCGACGGATGGGGAAACCCGACGGTCAGCAGTCTAAGGGGCGTCGCTGGGGTCAGCATCGGGGCCGTATCCGCATGGCGGACGCGGCCTTGCGCCCGTTTGGCCCCGCCGATCTTACCCCGCCCTTCCTGAAGCGCCGCGCCGTGCTTTATGTCGACGGGTTCAACCTGTTTCACGCCCTGCTGGACCAGAAACGACGCGAGTGGCTGTGGCTGGACTTACAGGCCCTGGGGCGGGGGCTGATCGATCCGATGGAGCGACTGACCGGCGTGGTCTGGGTCAGCGCCCACCGCCCCCAGGCGCGGGCGCGGATGGACGCCCTGTTCCGCTATGAGGCTGCGCTGACAGCCCGGCGCGTGCGCTGTCTGATGGGCCATTTCATCGTCCATGGCGAACACTGCCGCGCCTGCGGCCATGTCTGGAGCGCGGCGACGGAGAAGCAGAGCGACGTCAACCTCGCCCTGGCGGTGGCGGACGATGTGGCGGCGAACCGTGTCGATAGCGTCTATCTGCTGACCACCGACGGAGACCATGCGGCGACCGTGCGGTTCGTGCGCGAGGCCTATCCGAACAAGCGGATCATCAGCGTCGCCCCGCCCGGACGATTTCACAACCGCCAGATCGCCAACTGGACCGACGAACTGGTGGGGATCGGACCCAATCTGCTGGCCCGGTCCATGCTGCCCGACCGGCTGAAGACGGCCAAGGGATGGATCGAACGGCCCGAGGCCTGGAGCGCCCGCCCCAGCCTGCCCCCGCCCCCCGATCCACCGCTGACCGACGACTCGGCGAAGACCAAGGCTGGACATCTGCGGCTGGTGGTGTCGAACGCCTAGCCGGCATGGTATGATTGCCGTCGCCATGAACATCCATGTCCGCAATCTCGACGAAGAAACGGTCCGCGCCCTGGAACAGAGGGCCGCGCGCAACGGCCGCTCGGCCGAGGCGGAGGTGCGCGCCATTCTGACGGCGGCTGCGGCGGTCGAGACTGCGGACAGATCCGACTGGATCCAGACGTCGGATGAGCTGCGAGCGCGTTCGGCCGGACTCAGCCACACGCCGTCCGAAATTCTGGTTCGGGAAAGCCGCGACGAAAGATGAAGGCGGTCATCGACTCCAGCGTCGTGATCAAATGGTTCGTGAAGGAGGATGATGCGGACGCATCGCTCGACCTCCGTTTTCAGCCTTTGGCTGCGCCGGACCTTCTGCTCGTGGAATGCGCCAATGTGTTCTGGAAGAAGGTTCGGCGTCAGGAATACCACGCCGATGACGCGGTCTTGGCCCTGGGAGCGATCGAGCGAGCGAACATAAGCCTGTCGCCCGCCTATGGATTGGCCTTGCGCGCGTTCGATATCGGTCGCGCGCTGGACCATGCCGTCTATGATTGTTTCTATCTGGCCCTTGCCGAACGCCTGAGCCTGCCTTTGATCACCGCCGACGCCAAACTGATGTCCAAAGCGACGCTCGAGCGCACGTCTGTCCGCGTGCTCAATCTATCAAACTGGAAGACCGCCCTCGATGCCGACTGACCTCGCCGCCTATATCGCCGGCCTGCCCAAGGCGGAGCTGCACCTGCACATCGAGGGCTCGCTGGAGCCGGAGCTGATGTTCGAACTGGCGCAGCGCAACGGGGTGTCCATCCCCTATGACAGCGTCGAGGCGGTGCGGGCAGCCTATGATTTCTCGAATCTGCAGGACTTCCTGGACATCTATTACGCCGGGGCGGCCGTGCTGCTGACCCGCAAGGATTTCGAGGATCTGGCCTTCGCCTATTTCCAGCGGGCGGCCGCCGATAACGTGCGCCACGCCGAGATCTTCTTCGATCCCCAGACCCATACCGACCGGGGCGTGGCCTTCGGCGTGGTGGTCGAGGGGCTGATCGCGGGGATGGACCGGGCCAAGGCGGAACTGGGCGTGAGTTCGGGCCTGATCCTCAGCTTCCTGCGCCACTTGACCGAGGAAGAGGCGTTCGCGACCCTGGAGGCGGCCCAACCCTATCTGCATCATTTCATCGGCGTGGGGCTGGATTCGTCGGAGGTCGGTCATCCACCGTCCAAGTTCCAGCGCGTCTTCGCCGCCGCCCGCGAGTTGGGTCTGAAACTGTGCGCCCATGCCGGGGAGGAAGGCCCGCCGGCCTATGTGCACGAGGCGCTGAACCTGCTGCACATCGACCGGATGGACCACGGCAATCGCTCGATGGAGGACGAGGCCCTGGTCGAGCGGCTGGCACGCGAGCAGATGACCCTAACCGTCTGTCCGTTGTCGAACCTGAAGCTCTGCGTGGTCGACGACCTGAAGGATCACCCCGTGCCCGAGATGCTGCGCCGGGGCCTGCACGTCACCCTGAACTCGGACGACCCGTCCTATTTCGGGGGGTATGTGAACGACAACTACAGCCGGCTGGCGGCCGCGGTGGGCCTGACGAAGGATTTGGTGACGCTGCTGGCGCGGAACAGTTTCGAGGGGTCGTTCCTGGGCGAGGCGGAGAAGGCGGCGTATCTGGCGGAGGTGGAGGCCTACGCGAAGAAAGCGTAGCCTCAACTATAAGCCCGTCATCCTCGGCCTTACGCCGAGGATGACGTTACTGAAGGGCTTGTCAGTCGGCGCGCCTGTGGCGGCGATCTGAATCACACGCCCGCGTAGGCGTCGATCTCGTAGGCCGAGCCCAGAGCGACCGGAATGCGCTGGTGCAGATGCTCGGGCTGGATGTCCAGGATGGGTTGAACCCCGTCCGTCGTCGCCTTGCCCCCGGCCTGTTCGACCAGGAAGGCCATGGGGTTGCCTTCGTACATCAGGCGCAGCTTGCCGGGCTTGGTCGGCTCGCGCTTGTCCCACGGGTACAGAAAGACGCCGCCGCGCATCAGGATGCGGTGGACGTCGGCGACCATGGCGGCGACCCAGCGCATGTTGAAGTTCTTGCCCCGCGGGCCTTCGTCGCCCTTCAACAGGTCGCCGACATAGGTCTGCACCGGCTCGGACCAGTGGCGCAGGTTCGACATGTTGATGGCGAACTCCTTGGTGTCCGGCGATATGGCGATGTCGTCGTGGGTCAGGATCCAGTCGCCGTCGTTCGACAGGGTGAAGCCCTTGACCCCCGAGCCGGTCGTCAGAACCAGCATGGTCTGGGGGCCGTACAGCGCATAAAGGGCCGCGACCTGATTGCGGCCCGGCTGCATGAAGTCGGCCTCGGTCGGCGCAGGCGTAGCGGACTTCAGCACCGAGATTATGGTGCCGACCATGGCGTTGATGTCGATGTTGGACGAGCCGTCCAGCGGATCGAACAGGACCAAATATTCGCCAGTCGGGTTGGAAGCGGGCTGGACCTCGTCCATCTCTTCCGAGGCGACGCCGGCGACGGCGGGGCAAGCCAACAGGGCGTCGGTCAGCATGTCGTTGGTCATGACGTCGAGCTTCTTCTGCTCCTCGTCCTGAACATTGATCTGGCCCGAGGCGCCCAGGGCGCCGGCCAGGGCGCCGCCGGCGACGACCTTGCTGATGTCGGCGCAGGTGGCGGCGGCGACGGTCAGGACCGTTTTCAGACCGTCCGGCGCCTCCAGGGCGGCGATATGGGCGTCAAGGCGGGTACGGTCGGCGGTCATGGGGGTCGGTCCGGTGCGGCTGGGAGCGTCGCCCAGTTCTTGGCGGGCGGATGCCGTGAGGGCAAGAGCGACCCAGACATCAGGCGCCATGAACCAGGGCGCGGCGCCCCGCCCTTCCCGGAACGCTTGACTTGGGACCGGAGTCGGTGGCTTAGGTCGGTTGCTCTCGCGGGAGAGTTCGGCGTCGGTTTTCCAAGCATTTGGAGACTGGCCCGACGCCGAAGGCGCAACCGCCCCGGAAACGCTCAGGCAAACGGACCGCGACAGCATACGGACGCTGGAAAGTCGCTCTTGATGGGCGCGCCGACGGAGCAAGGTGGTCTGACCGCCGGAATCTCTCAGGCTTCAGGACAGCGGGGGCGCGAAGACGGCGGAGCTCCGCCACCAAACGCGACCGTGAAAGCCTGAACCATGACCGACCAAGTCCTGAAAACTACGCCTCTGAACGCTGCGCACCGCGCCCTGGGCGCCCGAATGGTGGGCTTCGGCGGTTATGACATGCCGGTTCAATATGAGGGCGTCCTGGCCGAACACCGCTGGACCCGCGAACACGCCGGCCTGTTCGACGTGTCGCACATGGGACAGTGCAAGATCACCGGCGCCGACGCGACCGCCCAGTTCGAGCGGTTCGTGCCGGGCGACTATGAGATCCTGAAGGCCGGCAAACAGAAATACTCCCTGCTGCTGAACGATAAGGGCGGGATCATCGACGACCTGATGGCCGGCCGTCCCGACCACGACGGCCTGTTCGTCGTCGTCAACGCCGGCAACAAGGACGAGGACTTCGCCTTCTGGGAGGCGAACCTCGAAGGCGACGCCAAGCTGACCGTGCTGGACCGCGCCCTGATCGCCATCCAGGGACCGGAAGCCGCCGAAGTCATGGCCGCGCATGAGCCGATCCTGGCCGAAATGGGCTTCATGGAATGCGCCCGGCTGATGCTGTTCGGCGTCGACTGCTATGTCTCGCGTTCGGGCTACACCGGCGAGGACGGCTATGAGATTTCAGTGCCGGCGGACCATGCCGAGCGGGTGTGGAACACGATCCTGGAAGACGCCCGCGTCAAGCCGATCGGCCTGGGCGCTCGCGACAGCCTGCGCCTGGAAGCCGGCCTGCCGCTCCACGGCCATGACATCGACCCGACGACCAGCCCGGTGGAAGGCGCGCTGACCTTCGCCCTGTCCAAGTCGCGCAAGGAGCGGGCGGACTTCAGCGGCGCCGACCGCATCCTGAAAGAACTGGCCGATACGCCCGCGCGCGTCCGCATCGGCCTGATCGTCAAGGAAGGCGCCCCGGCCCGTGAAGGCGCCGAGATCGCCGACGCCGACGGCAATGTCATCGGCAAGGTCACCTCAGGCGGCCCCTCCCCCACCCTGGGCAAGAACATCGCCATGGGCTTCGCGCCGCCGGCCTATGCCGCGCTGGGCACGGAGCTGAAGGTCATCGTGCGCGGCAAGTCCGCCGCCGCCGAAGTCGTCGCCATGCCCTTCGTGGCGCAACGCTATTACCGGAAGCCGAAGGCGTAACGCCCTCTTCTTCCGTCACCCTAGGCCTTGTGCCTAGGGTCCATAAACACCGACGCCCGCCGTCGGATCACGGCTTCCGACACCGGGAGTCTGGATCCTAGGCACAAGGCCTAGGATGACAAGTTTAAACATCGGGCCGCTTGCGGGCGGGTCTTGCGAGGATAGACAGATGAAATTCACCAAGGATCACGAGTGGGTCAGCCTGGACGGCGACATCGCCACCGTGGGCATCTCGAAGCACGCCGCCGACGCCCTGGGCGACGTGGTGTTCGTTGAAGTGCCTGAGGTCGGCAAGACGGTGGCTAAGGGAAGCAGCTTCGCCGTGGTCGAGAGCGTCAAGGCCGCCTCGGACGTCTACGCCCCCGTCTCGGGCGAAGTGGTCGAGGCCAACGACGCCCTGTCCACCGCCCCGGAAACCGTCAACGCCGCCCCGGAAGCGGACGGCTGGTTCGCCAAGATCAAGGTGTCGGACGCCTCGGAGCTGGACGCCCTGATGGACCAGGCCGCCTACGACGCCTTCCTCGCCACCCTCTAAGCCCCATCGGACCCGCTGATTAAGAGTCAGCGGGTCTTCGGCCTTTCATGGCCCAGGACAAGACCATGCGTTATCTCCCCCTGACGCCCGACGACCGCACGGCGATGCTCGCCGCCATCGGCGCGAAATCGATCGACGACCTGTTCGTGGACGTGCCCGAGGCGGCGCGGCTGGACGGACCGGTGGACCTGCCGCGCGTGGCCGGCGAGCTGGAGGTCGAGCGCGCCCTGTCCGCCATGGCGGCCAAGAACGCCACGGCCGGCGCCGTGCCCTTCTTCTGCGGCGCAGGGGCCTATAAGCACCACGTCCCCGCGACGGTGGATCACGTGATCCAGCGGTCCGAGTTCCTGACCAGCTACACCCCCTACCAGCCGGAAATCGCGCAAGGGACCCTGCAGTACCTGTACGAATTCCAGACCCAGGTCGCGAACCTGACCGGCATGCCGGTGGCCAACGCCAGCCTGTATGACGGCTCGACCGCCATGGCCGAGGGCGTGCTGATGGCGACCCGCGTGACCCGTCGCAACAAGGCGGTGATCTCGGGCGGCGTCCACCCCCACTACGTCAAGGCGACCGAGACCGTGGTCCACGCCGTCGGCGTCGAGACCCAGGTTCTGGCCGCCGCCGTGGACGCCGAGGCCGCCGTGATCGACCAGATCGGTCCCGACACCGCCTGCGTCGTGGTTCAGACCCCGAACGTCTTCGGCACGGCGACCGATGTGACCAAGATCGCCGAGGCCGCCCACGCCGCCGGCGCCCTGCTGATCGTCGTGGTCACCGAGGCGGTGTCCATGGGCCTGTTGAAGTCGCCCGGCGAGATGGGCGCGGATATCGTCGCGGCCGAGGGCCAGTCGATCGGCAACGCCCTGAACTTCGGCGGTCCCTATGTCGGCCTGTTCGCCACGCGCGAAAAGCTGATCCGTCAGATGCCCGGCCGCCTGACCGGCGAGACCGTGGACGCCGACGGCGAGCGCGGCTTCGTCCTGACCCTGTCGACGCGCGAGCAGCATATCCGCCGCGACAAGGCGACGTCGAACATCTGCACCAATTCCGGCCTCTGCACCCTGGCCTTCACCATCCACATGAGCCTGCTGGGCGAGACGGGCCTGCGCAAACTGGCCCTGCTGAACCACGAAAAGGCCGTCGCCACCCGCGACGCCCTGGCCGCCATTCCCGGCGTCGAGATCCTGACCGACCGGTTCTTCAACGAGTTCGCGGTTCGCCTGCCCAAGAATGCGGCCGAGGTCGTGGATGCTCTGGCCAGCCACCACATCCTGGCCGGCGTGCCCTACAGCCGCCTGGCCCCCGCAGCGGGCATGGACGACGTCCTGCTGGTCGCTGCGACCGAGACGACCCTGGATGCCGACATCCACATCCTCGCCAAGTCGCTGAACAAGGTGCTTGGTCATTGAAAGCCCGCAACCCCTACCCCTTCACTCTGGACGAGCAGGACGCGATCAGGTTCTTCGGAATCTGCGGCTACAGGTTTGCACACGACACCAAGAAGGCGATCGCGTTTTATAGCGACACTCGCCAAGACTGGGCATATTTCAATCGTGAGCTGCCCGGCACCAACGTCGTGATCGCTTTGAAAGGCCGACCGATGCCTTCAACAGCGACGGTGCCGGAGCTGAGATCGAGCTCGAATTTCCCGCATCTTCCCAAAGGACCGACGAGCCGGGGTGGCAATGAGCACCAAGGCCACCAGTTCAACCTTCCGCACGCTTCCCACCTTCCAGAACTGCTGACCCAGTTGAACGGAACTGTCCCATGAGCACCATGAACACCGTCGGCCGCCCGACCGCTCCGAACCAAGTCCAGACCAAGCCCGCCACCTTGAGCGGCGGCCGCGGCCTGTTGCAGAACGAAGCCCTGATCTTCGAGGGCGACGGCTGGGGCAAGACCGGCGTCGATCTGCCGGAACCCAAGACTGATGCGTCCGACCTGGGCGACCTGGTCCGCAAGGATCCGATCGGCCTGCCCGGCCTGTCCGAGCCCGAGGCCATGCGCCACTATGTGCGCCTGTCGCAGAAGAACCACGCCATCGACCTGGCCATCTATCCGCTGGGCTCGTGCACGATGAAGCACAACCCGCGCCTGAACGAGAAGATGGCGCGCCTGGCCGGCTTCTCGGACATCCACCCGCTGCAACCGATCTCGACGGTTCAGGGCGCGCTGGAGCTGATGGATGCGCTGGCGCACTGGCTGAAGACCCTGACCGGCATGCCCGCCGTCGCCCTGTCGCCCAAGGCGGGCGCGCACGGCGAACTGTGCGGCCTGATGGCCATTCGCGCGGCGCACGAGGCCTCGGGCCAGCATGAGAAGCGCCGCAAGGTGCTGGTGCCCACCAGCGCCCACGGCACCAACCCGGCCACCGCCGCCTTCGTCGGCTACACCGTCGTCGAGGTCGCCCAGACCGAGGACGGCCGCGTGGACGTGGCCGACCTGGCCGCCAAGCTGGGCGACGACGTCGCCGCCATCATGGTGACCAATCCCAACACCTGCGGCCTGTTCGAGCGCGACATCCTGGAGATCAGCCGCCTGACGCACGCGGCCGGCGCCTATTTCTACTGCGACGGCGCCAACTTCAACGCCATCGTCGGCCGGGTTCGTCCGGGCGATCTGGGCGTGGACGCCATGCACATCAACCTCCACAAGACCTTCTCGACGCCGCACGGCGGCGGCGGTCCGGGCGCGGGTCCGGTGGTGCTGTCGGAGGCGCTGGCGCCCTTCGCCCCGGCGCCCTGGGTCGTGCACGACGAGGACGGCTATCGCCTGATCGAGCGCGAGGAAGACGAGGCCGAGCAGGCCTTCGGCCGCCTGTGCGCCTTCCAGGGCCAGATGGGCATGTATGTACGCGCCCTGTCCTACATGATGTCGCACGGCGCGGACGGCCTGCGTCAGGTGGCCGAGGATGCGGTGCTGAACGCCAACTACATCAAGGCCCGGCTCGGTGATTTGATGTCGGCGGCCTTCCCCGACGGCCCCTGCATGCACGAGGCCCTGTTCGACGACGAATGGCTGAAGGGCACCGACATCACCACGCTCGACTTCGCCAAGGCGATGATCGACGAGGGCTTCCACCCGATGACCATGTATTTCCCGCTGGTCGTCCACGGCGCCATGCTGATCGAGCCGACGGAAACAGAGTCCAAGGCCGAACTGGACCGCTTCATCGAGGCCATGCGCCTGCTGGCCCAGGCGGCGAAGGCCGGCGACGTGGACCGTTTCAAGGGCGCGCCCTTCCATGCGCCGCTGAAGCGCCTGGACGAAACCCGCGCCGCCCGCTCGCCGGTGCTGCGCTGGTCCGCGCCGGCGGGTTCGAACCAGGCGGCTTAAGGGCGACGAATATAAGTCCCGTCATCCTAGGGCTTGTCCCTAGGATCCATACTCCCGGTGTCTGACGAAGGCGCACTCTGCCGATAGACCGGGAGTATGGATCCTCGCCACAAGGGCGAGGATGACGGAGGTTGAGATGGCGACCGACCCTTATCGTGTCCTGACGGCAACATCCCGGAACCCTTGGTCAATCATGACCAAAGCTTCACATCCCAGACACGGATCGGCCATGGACACACGGTCTTAACGTCGCTGTGGCAGGTTGGCCACGGTCGCTCTTTCCCCTCCCAAGCCGGGATCGGGCGACCGTGACAGTCGTTGTCACTGGGTCTCCTCCTCCCTGTTTGTCTGGCGCCGTCTTGACCGCAACTGCGATCCGCCTTCCGTCTCCCCGCTCGCGCAGCCGCACGCTGCGCGCGCTGAAGCGCTGGGCGTTGATGGGCGGAGGGGTGTTCGTGGTCCTGCTGGGCATTCTGATCGCGCCCCTGCCCGGCCCCGGCGGCGTGCCCGTCATTGCGGTCGGCCTGATGCTGATCCTCAAAAGCTCCTTCTGGGCCAAGCGGCTGTTCATCCGCGCCCAGTATGCGCGGCCCAAATGGGTCTATCCTTTCCGCCGCCTGATGCGCCGCAAGCCCGAGTTCGCGCCGGTCTTCTGGCAGCAGGCCCTTCGCGCCGAGAAGGTCGTGCTTAAGAGACCCCGCCGACGCCTGATCTGGGCGCGCAAAAGCCTGCGTCGCTATTTCCGTAAGCTTTTCCGCTAGTTCGAGAATATTTCGCGGCTGCGTTGCTGCAACCGCTAACCACATCATCGTGAACGCCGTTCTCCCTCTACAGGCGTATTCTCTGTGAGCGTTATCAGAGAACCACTCATGCGTTGGGAGGCGCTAAGGTCATGATGTCACGCGTACAAAAGGGGTTGATTGCGGGTGTAGCCGCGACCATCGCCGTTTCCCTGCTTGAAATACCCAATCTGTTCCTGAACTGGTTCGACCCCTTCCAGGGGGTCATCGCCACCATGATCGGCATGCCCGGCAATCTGGCTGTCGGCTGGGCCATCCATGCCTTCAGCGGCGTCTTCGTCCTGGGGCCGCTGTTCGGGTTGATGTGCCCCCGGCTGCCCACAGACACCCCGGAGACCAAGGGCATCGTCTTCGCCGTCGGCGCCTGGGTCGTGATGATGGGCGCCATCATGACGTTCGGAGACTACCGCACCTTCACGGCGGCGGCGGGCTTCGGCACCATCGGCTGGCTGCTGATCACCCATGCGGTGTTCGGCATAGTGTTGGGCAATGTCTACGCCCGGCTGGTTACGCGCGAAAAGCGTCACGCAGCGCACTTCATGGGCGGCGCCACCGCCCACTGAGGCCCGATCCATGGAGGTCCGGCGCAAGCCGGGCTTCCTGGGGCGGACGCGCCGGGCGGGCCTGACACCGTCCCGGTGCGTCCGTCTTTCCTACATGGGAGAACCAACGAGGCGGCGGACCCAAAGGGGCCAGGGCGCGTTCACCGACTATGACAGATCCCGAAGACCGCCCGAACAGCTCCAGTCGCCGCAGCAAGGACGGTCCGCCCTTCCGGATCATGGTGGGCGTCATCGTCTTTATCGTGGTGATGATCGCCGTGGTTCTGACGGTCAGCGGCATGGTGACGTCGTAACCGCTCCCTGAAACGACTTCGGCCGAAACTGCTCACGCAGTTTCGGCCGAATAGCGCCGGCGAGGCGCTCAGTCACAGAGCCGTTGAAACGGTCAGTTCAGTCGGTCGCCGATCTGGGCGATGGCGGCATCCAGCAGCGGGTCCTTGGCGCCGCCGGCGAGGCGGGCGGCCAGGATTTGTTCCGCAGCCTTGGCGGCCAGGTCGGCGGCGGCGGCCTTCACCTCGGCCGAAGCCTGGGCTTCGGCTTGAGCAATGCGGGTCTCGGCCATCTTCTGGCGACGGGCCAGGGTCTCTTCCAGCTTGGCCTTGGACTCGACTTCCAGACGACGGGCGTCGGCTTCCGCCTGGGCCATCATCTCGGCGGCCTGGGCCTCGGCCTCGGCCTTCTCCTTGCGGATCTGGGCCAGCAGGGCCTCGGCCTCGGCGCGCAGACGGGCAGCCTCGTCCAGGTCGGCCTGGATCTTGGCCGCCTTGGCGTCCAGGGCTGCGGCGGCCATCCTGGGCACGCCGGCCAGGACGAGGATGCCAAGGAAGATCAGCAGGCCTACGCCGACCCAGAGTTCCGGGTTGGAGATATCCCAGAAATGAAGCGTCAGGAATGCGGGCATATCAGGCGACTCCCTTCAGCACGGTATCGATTTCCAACTTGGTGGCGGCCTTACCGGTCAGTCGTTCGATCATGGCTGCAGTAGCGTCAGACGCGATGGCGGCCACATTACTCATAGCCGCGTCACGCTTCTTGACGATCACGGCCTCGGCTTCAGCGATCCGCCCGTTGACCACGGCCTCTTCTGCGGTTTGACGCGCATTCGCCTCTTCGGTCACGCGCGCCTTGGCGGCGGCGGCAGTGGCGCGAGCGTCGGCACGCGCCTTGGCGACTTCCGCCTGAGCGGCGGCCGCCTGACGCTGGGCCTCATCCTGAACAGCACGAGCAGCTTGAACGGCTTCGGCTATCGTGTCAGCGCGTTCATCCTGAACGGCCCGCAGCCTAGGCAGGAATACCTTCGACAGCAGCACATAGAGGACGACGAAGATGATCAGCAGCCAAGCGATCTGTCCCGCCCAATGCTGCATCTCAAGCTGCGGCAGACCGCCGCCGCCATGTCCTTCGGCGCCTTCGTGGGCGCCGGCGGTCGCGGCGCCATGAGTCTCAATGTCATGCACGTCCGCCGAAGCGGACGCAGTCTGGGAAGCCATGGGCGCCACCTGAATTACGAAACGTCGAAGGCGGACGACGACTTCCGTCGCGCCCGCCTTCACTAAGGGTCGCTGTTTAGAGGAACAGCATCAGCAAGCCGAGCACGAAGGCGAAGATGCCCAGAGCTTCAGCCAGGGCCGCGCCCAGGATCAGGTTGGTGAACTGGCTGGCGGCGGCCGACGGATTCCGCAGGGCGCCTTGCAGGAAGCCCGAGAAGATTGCGCCGACGCCCAGCGCCGAACCGATCATGCCGAGGGTGGCGAGACCAGCGCCGATGTACTTTGCAGCTTCAGCATCCATTGTAGTCATTCCCGATTTATAAAGTGGGGTTGGAGATTAGGGTTGGCGGGCTGGATCAGTGCTGATCCAGGTGCACGACATCGTTCAGATAAACGGTGGTCAGAACGGCGAAGACAAAGGCCTGAAGGAAGGCGACCAAGAACTCAAGAGCAGTTAGGGCGACGACGCCGCTCAGCGCGAGCGCAGCGCCGGGAATGCCGAGGAACCCAAGACCGCCCGAGGCAGCCATGGCGCCGAGCGAAACTACGAAGCCGGCGAACACCTTGAGAGCCACGTGCCCCCCCAGCATGTTCCCAAAAAGACGCAAGGCCAGAGACACTGGGCGCAGCAGGAACGAGATCACTTCGATCGGCGTCACAAGGATCAACATATAGATCGGCACGCCGGTCGGGACGAACAGCTTGAAGAACCTGAGGCCGTTCTTACCGAACCCTACCGCCAGCACCATCAGAATGGTCAAGGCAGCAAAGGTCGCGGTCACGGCGACCTGCGAAGTGGCGGTAAAGACCGTGAACATACCGAGCAGGTTCAGGGCCAGGATGAAGACGAACAAGGTGAACACGAAGGGGAAGAATGTACGCCCCTCCTTGCCCATGATGCTCGTCGTCAGATTATCGATAAAGCCGAACGCGCCTTCCCCGACCGCCTGGAGGCGCCCAGGAACCATCTGAGGGCGAGCCGTTACGGCGGCGAAGAAAAGCACGATCAGCGCAGCGCCGACCATCATAGCCAAAACGGAATTCGTGATGGAAAAATCCACCGCGCCTACGCCGGGTATCGTCACAGCCGGAAGGTCAAAAACCTTCTCGACTTTGAACTGGTGCATCGGATCGGCCATGGGGCCTTACGCTCCTCGCTCATCATCTTCATCGTCAAAGGGAACCGACATCGGTTCACCTTCCAATTTAGCTAGGGCCTCCAGACGTTTGGCAGTGCGCCAAGCCATCCAGACCGACACAGCGAAGCCCAAAAGGACGCCCCCGATCGTTCCCCAAGGAACGGTGCCGGCGAACCGGTCCACTCCAATTCCCAAAACCAGCCCGACAAACACACCCCCGAAAAGATCGGCGAGAATCTTCCAAGCCTGGCTGGACGCCGCATGGCCCGCAGCCTCGTGAGAGGCCTGATTCTCGACCCGCGCCTCCAATGCGGATGCGCTGTCTTGGAGGCGTTTGATCGCCTCTTCGCGCGATTCCGACATAGGGGACAGGACCTGTGCGTTCAGCGCTCAAACAATGTGTTCGGGCGGGTCTGAATTCGGCGCGGAAACTAATCGTGAGCGGCCGGTTGGTCAAGGCGTCGTGATCGGAAGCTAAATCTTTGTTCGGCTTGACCTTTCGTCCAGAACAGCATGACCGTGGCGATGCGTCGCTGTCTGAGGGCGGGGATTCGCTCGCCCCGCATGGCGATATGACGCGCGAACGACTAGGTTGGCGGCCATGAACATGCACGTCCCCTCCCCCTCGCCCGAACGCCGCCCCATCGCGGTGCGGCTGGCGACGCCGCGCGGCTTCTGTGCGGGCGTGGACCGGGCGATCCAGATCGTCGAACGGGCCATCGAGAAGTTCGGCGCCCCCGTCTATGTGCGCCACGAGATCGTTCATAACCGCCATGTGGTCGAGCGGCTGAAGGCCATGGGGGCTGTGTTCGTCAAGGAACTGGACGAATGCCCGGACGACCGGCCGGTCGTCTTTTCCGCCCACGGGGTGCCCAAGTCGGTGCCCGCCAACGCCCAGGCGCGCCAGCTTCTATTCCTCGACGCCACCTGCCCCCTGGTGTCCAAGGTCCATGTCGAGGCCGAGCGTCATCATGCCGCAGGACGCCACATCATCCTGATCGGCCACGCCGGCCACCCCGAGGTGATCGGCACCATGGGCCAGTTGCCGCCGGGCGCCATCAGCCTGATCGAGACCGAGGCCGACGCCGAATCGTTCGAACGCCCCGGCGACGCCCCCCTGGCCTATGCGACCCAGACCACCCTGTCGGTCGATGACACGGCGGGCATATTGAAGGTGCTGAAGCGGCGCTTCCCCGAACTGCCCGATCCGCACAAGGAAGACATCTGCTACGCCACCACCAACCGCCAGGACGCGGTCAAGGTGCTGGGCGAGGGCTGCGAACTGGTGCTGGTGGTCGGGTCCAAGAACTCGTCCAACTCGGCGCGGCTGGTCGAGGTGGCGATGCGCGCCGGCGCCCGCGACGCCCGGCTGGTCGATGACGCCTCCCAGGTGGACTGGAGCTGGTTCGACGGGGTTCAGACGGTGGGCGTCACCGCCGGCGCCTCGGCCCCCGAGCCGCTGATCGCCGCCCTGGTGGACGCCATCGCCGAACGGTTCGACGCCACGGTCACCGAGGACGGCGGCGCGCGCGAGACCGTGACCTTCAAGCTGCCTCGGCTGTTGACGACCTGAACGCGGGCGTCAGCGGCAGGGTGATACGGAACAGGCAGCCGCAGCCAGGGCTGCTCTCGACCTCGATCTTCCCGCCCATCAGCCGCGTCAGGCCACTGGCTGCGGTCAGGCCCAGGCCCAGGCCCTCTGCCTTGCGGGTTCTGCTGTCATCGCCCTGGGCGAATGGATCGAACAGGACGGCGACCTCGGCTGCGGTCATCCCGGGCCCCGTGTCCTGAACCTCGAAGGTCAGGCCATTGCGGTCCAACGCCCGCACGATCACCTCGCCCGAGGCGGTGAATCGGATGGCGTTGTGGACCAACGCCCCCAGCAGTTTCTCCAGGTGGACGGCATCGCCCAGCCACTCGCCCTCGACCGTCTCGACCCTCAGCGACAGCCCCTTTGCGGCCGCCGCAGCGCGATGACCATCGTAAAGATCGCGCAGCAGACCGCCGGGTCGGAAAGGACGTTCGTCCAGCGTCACCGCCCCATCGCCCAACCTGACGACGTCGAGCAGATCCTCGATCAGCCTCAGCTGCCGATGTCCGGACTCCTTCAGGATGTCCAGACGCTCTTGCTGGCGTGGCGTGAGGGCGTCATGGCCGAGGATCTCCGCCATGCCCAGGACGCCGTTCAGCGGCGTCCGCAACTCGTGACTGATGTTGGACAGGAAGCGACTCTTGGCCGCGTTCGCCGCCTCGGCGCGTTCCAGCGCGGCAGACAGCGCCGCCTCCGACGCTCGCAAGCGACGCATGTCCGTCAGCATCCGCCACATCAACAGACCCCCACAGGCCGCCAGCAGCCCGATCATCAACAGCAGCAGCGGCAAGGCATGGGTCAGAATTCGATAGCCGGGTCGATCCGGCGTCCAAGCGACCTGACCGAGAAGCGCGCCATTGATGTCGAGGATCGGTACGCCTGTCATGCCCTTCGGGATCTGGGTTCCAGGCAGAAAACGCGCGTCTGTCTTGCCCATTCGGGCGCGAACCCACTCCACCTCGGTGTCAAACGGCTTGAACGTGGCGACCATGGAATCGCTGCCGGGCGTCAGCCCCGTCGAAGTGTGACGCACCACGGTCGAAACCGCGACCACATAGACGACGCCGTCCACTCTGACGAAGCCCGACTTGATCACGGCTGCCGCCCGTCCATGCGCCGAACGATCACGTTTGGAGGCCTCAGCGGCCAGTTGGTCAATCAGGGGGCGGACAGCCCGCGCCATGGGATGGGCCTCATTGGCGTGCGGAGGCCCATCGACGTGATTAGCCCGCAGCAGGCGGCCCGAAGGGCTATAGCTCAGGGCGGCGACGTGCCCGTGTCGGGCGGTTAAGGCGCCGCCCACGGTCCTGTCGAACCATTGCGAGGCAGTCGGCGCACTCAGTTCGCGCACGGCCTCGTCCCAGATCGCCACCAGCGCCAGATCCTCGCCAGCGGCTTCCGGCGAACGAGCCAGCCTGAGACCGACCATCGCCTGATCGCGCGCGCGTTGGTGATCGTCGATGCCCTTGCTGACGATGCTCAGCACACCGATCATGCCGATCACGACCGCGAGCATGAGAACGCCGACGATCCGGAACCCGTTCACATCTGACTTCACGCGACGCCCCCGTTCATAGGCCTCAAAGCTTAGCCAGGAGGACACGAAAGGCCGTTAACGGTTCGATACGGGTTTTTGCCTAGTCGCCGACGAAATCCTGAGCGAACTCGGGCGCATCGTCATCAACGGCGGGACCTTCGTCGTCGGCCGCGTCGGTCCGACCCGGATCAGGCAGTTCGAACCCGACCGGCAGCGACAGATCCAGCAGGCCGGCGGCCTTCATCTCCTGCACGCCGGGAAGATCATACAGACTGGCCAGGCCGAAATGCTCCAGGAACCGGTCGGCGGTGGCGTAGGTGACGGGCCGACCCGGCGTGCGCCGACGCCCCCTCAACCGGACGAACCCCATCTCCAGCAGCAGGTCCAGCGTGCCCTTCGACAGGGTGACGCCGCGCACGCTTTCGATCTCGGCGCGGGTGACGGGCTGGTGGTAGGCGATGATGGCCAGGGTCTCGAGCGCGGCTCGGGACAGGCGGCGCGGCTCCTCGCGCTCCGCGGTCATCATGAAAGCCAGGTCCGCAGCGGTGCGGAACCGCCAGCGATCGGCGACGCAGTCCAGTTCCACCCCTCGCCCCTCGTACCGGGCGCGGAGACCCGACAGGGCGCGGGCGACATCGGCGTTCTCGGGCAGGCGGGCGGCGATCTCGGCGGCGCTCAACGGCCCGGCGGCGGCGAACAACAGGGCCTCGACCCGGCGCTCGATCTCGGCCTCGTCGGGTTGGAAGGAGAGGTCAGACATCTAATCTGCTCCCAAACCCGTCATCCTCGCCCTTGTGGCGAGGATCCATACTCCCGGTGCGGCCGCAGAGTGCGCCATCGCCAAAACCGGGCGTATGGATCCTCGCCACAAGCCCTAGGATGACGGCAATGATGGGGGAACCAGCAGTCTTCACGGCGTCAGCTCCAACGGATGCCCGCCGCCCCGCCGCTTCAGATACAGGTCCGCGAACGGCGCGGTCTGGCGGATGTCCATCGCCCCCTCCTTCACCAGCTCCAGGCTGGCCGACAGGGTCGAGGCGGTATAGCTGGCCTGGCTGGGACCGTCCGCGTCGTCGCGATGGGGCGCCACCTGATCCAGCGGGGTCCAGTCGGCGAGACGGGGCATGATCTCGCGCAGCCAGTCGCGCGCCGCCTCCAGCGGAAAGGCCTCGACCCGCTGTCCGGGCGAATAGCGCCGCGACTCCTCGCGCCGGCGCTGGGTCACATAGGCGTTCATCAGGTCGTACAGGCTGGCGTCGATCCGGTCGGACGGGACGATCACCGTCGCCTCGGGGTCGCCTCGAGTAAAGACGTCGCGCTTCAGCTGGGGCCGCGCCATCAACTGATCAACGGCTTTCCGCATGGCCTCCAGCTTCTGCAGTCGGAAGGCCAGGGCGGCGGCCATGACCTCTGCAGGCGGCTCCTCGCCCTTATCCTTTTCGGTGCGCGGCAGTAGCAGGCGGGACTTCAGATAGGCCAGCCACGACGCCATCACCAGGTAGTCGGCCGCCAGGGCGAAGTTGCGCCGCCGCGCCTCGTGCACAAAGGCCAGATACTGTTCCGCCAACCGGGTGATCGACAGTTTCAGCAGATCGACCTTCTGTGTCCGCGCCAGGGCCAAGAGGACGTGCAGCGGCCCCTCATAGCCGTCCAGATCGACGACAAAAGCCTCGCGCTCCTCGACCTCGGCGGCGGCGCTGAAATCCAGATTGGGCTGAAAGGCGTCGGTCACAGCACCACTTCGCAGCGATCAAACCGGATAGGAACAGGATGAGCGGGATCGACTTCGTTGAAGAGAGCGAGCTTTTCTTTGAGGCGGTCGAAAAGCAGCAGGTCGCAGATATCGACCTCGCCTGTTCGAGCCAACCAGCTCACGATCGAAAAATACTCGGTGAACGACTGCGGACTGACCATCCGAGCCATCGCCCCCTCGAACCCATCCACTCCAGAGCCCTCGAATATCCACGCCGCCGCCACATGTGGATGGCCCGAGCGCGTGTAAATGTCATGATAGGCATCCAGCCTCTGCTCGATAGGCAGCGACTTATAAAAGGCGTCGCGCTGAGCAGGCGGTAGCGTGTTCCCTTGTTGGTACGCTGATGAAGGGGTTGGGCAGCCGCCAAGCCTCTGGCAGGGCAGCACAACGCAGCCGGCAAGAAGCACTAGGCATATTCCCGCCGAGAAAACCCTACCGAACGGCCTCAAGCCTGCGCCTCCCCCACGTCCGGCCCCTTGGCGGCATCTGTCTTGCCCGCCATCGCCCGGAAGAAGCGTTCGTGGGCTGCGACCGGATCCAGCGGCTCCGGCGTTCGAACAATGCGGGCCAGGGCCGCCTCGGCGCGGCGAAGCGCACCGCCCTTCAGCGAGCCGACGCCCTCGGCCACCTGACGCATCTCGTTCATGTCGCCGTTCCAGTGGATGACGACGTCACATCCGGCCTTCAGCGCCTTGTGCGCCCTCTGGGTCAGACTGCCGGACAGGGCGTTCATCACCAGATCATCCGACAGCAGCAGACCGCCGAAGCCCAGACGCTCGCGGATCAGCCGGATCGCCTTCTTCGACTGGGTGGCGGGGCGTTTTGGGTCGATGGCGGTGAAGACGATATGCGCCGTCATGCCGATCGGCATGTCGGACAGGGCTTTGAACGGGGCGAAATCCCAGGCGTCCAGCGTCTCAAGATCGGCATGGACCGTCGGAAGGTCCTTGTGGGTGTCGGCGAAGGCGCGACCGTGCCCCGGCATATGCTTGATGCAGGGCAGAACCCCGCCGGCCAGCAGCCCCTCCGCCGCCGCACGGCCCAGCAGGGCGACGGTCTGAGGATCGGGGCCATAGGCGCGGTCGCCGATGATGTCGTGGGCGCCGGGCACCGGCACGTCCAACACCGGCAGCAGATCGACGTTGATCCCCACCTCGCGTAGATCGTGCGCCATCAGCCGCGCGCCCAGACGGACCAGATCGCGCGCATCCATCGGGTCGTTCGTCGCCTTCAGATAGGCGTTGCCCGGCGGGTATTTGGGCCAGTGCGGCGGGCCCATCCGCTGGACCCGCCCGCCCTCCTGATCGATCAGGATGGGCGCGTCGGCGTCGCCGATGGCGGCCCGCAGCTCGTCCGTCAGGGCCCGCACCTGTTCCGGGCTGTCGATGTTGCGCCGGAACAGGATGAAGCCCCAGGGACGCGTCTCGGCGAAGAAGGCGCGTTCGTCCTCCGTCAGCCGATGGCCTGCGCAGCCGTAGATCGCGGCGGAGGTCATGTACCCACCCCGCCCGTCACCCTCGGGCTTGTCCCGAGGGCCCACGGTTCAGCAGGCAGATTGCATGAACAGGACGCACGTCCCCTCGCCTCGCCCCGTCGACCGCAATGCGGACGGGTGGGCCCTCGGGACAAGCCCGAGGGTGACGGGAGATCAAAACCCATCACCGAACGATGCAATCCCGTCCGGCGGCCTTCAAGGCGTTGCAGAAGGCCACGGCCCGTTCCCGCGACAGGCCGGTGAAGGTGGTGCGGTACAGGGTCGAGCCGCTGGACGAGGTCACCTCGGTCACGCGCTTCTCGGCGCCCGACGCATATTGGCCGAAGCGGCCGGCGACGGCGGCGTATTCGCGGTCGGCGATCTCGGTCGAGGAGAAGGCGCCAATCTGAACCGAGGCGGAGCCGCCGGCGGCGGCGGGGGCGGTCGGGGCCGGAGCGGCGGGCGTCGGGGCCTCGGCCTTGGGCGCCGGGGTGGCGAGACGGGGCGCGGGGGCGGCCGTCGGCAGGCCCTGGCCGGTCGGAGCGGCGGTCGGCGGCGCGGCCGGACGCGGCTGGGGCGCCTCGGGCGGCGGGGTGAAGGTCACGGGAGCGTCGGTAGTCTCGGCCTCATCGCGATAGACGCGGACACCTGCGGCCGGATCAACCGGCTGGGCGTCGACCGGCGCGGCGGTCTTCATCTCGCCGACGGGCTGGCCCACAGCGGGCGGCGCATCGGTCGAGGCGCGCATGCCGGACCGGTAGAAGAAGATCACCGCGATGATCAGCACCAGCAGGATCACGGCGCTGACGATCAGGGTCACCGGCGGCGACTTGCCCCCGCCCGACCCGACATTGCGGCCGCCGCCGCCGCCGGCGCGCGGATCATAGGAATTGCGGCGGAACGGCAGGTCATCGTCGGTCGGGGGCGTATAGGCGCCCTGGCCGGGTCGGTTATCGTCATCAAAAGACATGGTCGCGCTCCGCCGTTCTGTCCGACGCGGCGAATCGGCGCGTCGAACGGTTAGTCTAACGCCCCGCCGCCGTCTTTCGAATCACAGATCGAGGGCCAGGTCGAGGCTGAACAGTTTCTGGTGGACTTCTATCGCATAGCGGTCGGTCATCCCGGCGATATAGTCGCACACCGCACGGGCCCGGGCCGTCCGGTCCTCGGTCATGGCGGGCACGCTCCACTCCGGCGGCATGACCTCCGGCTCGGCCATGAACAGCTCGAACAGTTGCGACAGCACCCGCCGCGCCTGGCTGCGCGTGCGGTTGACCCGGTAGTGGCGATACATCCGCTCGAACAGGAACTTGCGCAAAATGGCCAGGTCCGCGTGCATCGACCGCGAGAAGTCCACCATGGTCCGTGTCGCCGTGCGCACGTCCTCGGTCGAGCCGATCCGGTCCTCCTCCAGCCGCCGCGCCGTCTCGGCCAGGACGTCCTCGACCATGACCCCGATCATCCGCCGCACGGCCTCGATCCGCAGCATCCGGTCGTCGATGGCGGGCCAGTCACGCCGCACCTGCGCCAGCATCGGCCCGATCAGCGGCACCTGGTCCAGATCCTGAAGCGTGATCAGCCCGGCCTGAACCCCGTCGTCCACGTCGTGGTTGTTATAGGCAATATCGTCGGCGATGGCGGCGCACTGGGCCTCCAGCGAAGCGAAGGTGCCCAGGCGCAGATCCCAGCCCGCCTCCCCGTCCGTCCGGTACGGCCGCACCACCGACCAGGCCGGTTCGTCCAGCCGGTGCAACACCGGGCCATTGTGCTTGATGACCCCCTCGACGGTCTCCCAGCTCAGGTTCAGCCCGTCGAACTGCGGATAGCGGTTCTCCAGCTCGGTCACGACGCGGAAGCTCTGGACATTGTGGTCGAAACCGCCGTGGTCGGCCATCTGGATCACCAGCTCGTCCTCGCCCGCATGGGCGAAGGGCGGGTGGCCCAGGTCGTGGGCCAGAGCGACCGTCTCGGCCAGGTCGTCGTCCAGCCGCAACGCGTGGGCCAGTGAGCGCGCAATCTGGGCCACCTCCAGCGAATGGGTCAGGCGGGTGCGGTAGTGATCGCCTTCATGCGCGACGAAGACCTGAGTCTTCTCTTTCAGACGCCGAAACGCCGTCGCATGGATGATCCGGTCGCGGTCCCGCGCAAAGGCCGTGCGGGTCCGGCTGGGGGGCTCGAAGAAGCGGCGGCCCTTGGTCAGATCGGCGCGTTCGGCGTAGGGGGCGAGAGGTGTCTGGCTCAAGTCATCAACTTTGAGGCTGCTTTGATGCGGGCAGCCCTTTGCGAACGCCCTTGCGCGCCTCATATAGACAGCCGTGAGCACCGTCCAATCCACAGAACCGTCCACACCCGCCTTTACGGTCGCCACGCGCGCGCCGGAGGGCATTGTCCTGGCCGCCAGCGCCGCCAAACGCCTGGCCAAACTGGGCGCGGCCGAGGGCAAGAGCCTGATGCTGCGCGTCGCCGTCGATGGCGGCGGCTGTTCGGGCTTCCAGTATCGGTTCGAACTGGTCGAAACGGCCGAGGACGACGACCTGCGGATCCAGGCCGACGGCCAGACCGCCCTGATCGACCCCGTCTCGGTCCCCTTCCTGAAGAATTCCGAGATCGCCTATGTCGACGAACTGGCCGGCGCCCAGTTCGTGGTCCGCAATCCGAACGCCGCCTCCAGCTGCGGCTGCGGCGTCAGCTTCTCGATCTGACGACACCCCAGACCTGAGAGACCATCGGCTGGGTCGGGCGGATTCTGCGCCGACTTGCAATTAGCCAACACCCTAATTAGGGTAGTTCCTATGAACACCCTGTTCAAAGCCCTGTCCCATCCAGTGCGCCGTCGCATCATCGCCATGCTGCGCGCCGGCCCTCTGGCCTCCGGCGACATCGCCGCCGGCTTCGACATGAGCTGGCCCACCATCACCGGCCACCTCAACGCCTTGAAGGAAGCGGGCCTCGTCAGTCCCGAGCGCGAGGGCCAGACCATCCGCTACCGGCTGGAAATCTCGGCGGTCGAGGAGGCCATGGCCTTTCTGATGGACATCGCCGGAACGGGCGAGGCCGCCGAAGTCTTGCCCGTGGCCCAAAAAGAGCCCCGTCGATGAAAGACCGCCTGTCGCTGCTGGACTATCTGACCCTCGCCGTCTTCGCGATCCAGGCGGCCTTCGCCCTGCACGTCGGCTTCAACGGCCCGACCACGCCGATGCCGATGCACTGGAACGGGGATTGGGAGGTTGATCGGTGGGGCAGCCGGGTCCAGTTCGCGACCTTCCTCGGCTGCATGACCCTGATCGGCTTCATTGCCGTGGCCGGATTGAGCCTGGGCGCCCTGCGCGCCGTATCCCAGGGCGACACCTCGCGCGGTCGTTCCCTGCGGATCGGTCAGGGCATTACCCTGTTCGTCTTCACTACTATCGGCCTGCTGATCAGCTGGGCGGGGCTGGGCAACGCCACGGTCGAGACCGGGCCGGTCGTGACCATGGCGGGGGTGTCGCTGATTCTTCTGGTCCTGGGCGCCTTCCTCGGGCGGGTCGCGCCCAATCCGCTGGTCGGGGTCCGCACGCCCTGGAGCTACAAGAGCCGCCTGGCCTGGGACCGTTCCAACCGACTGGCGGGACGCCTGCTCTTCCTGCTGGGCCTTATCGGCCTGATCGCCGCCCCTCTCGCGCCCCAGCCGCTTGGCGCCCTGTCGCTGACGGGGGCCGCCCTGATCGTCGCCGCCCTGTCGGTCTTCGAGAGCTGGCGCGTCTGGCGCAGCGATCCAGACCGCCAGCCCTTCTGAACCTCATCCAACAAAGGAGACCGCCATGTTGATGCTGACCCTCGCCCTGCTCGCCGGCCCGGTCTCCACCGAGATCGCCCTGCCCGCCCAGCCCGCGCCGCTTCACGGATCCCTGCTGGCGCCCGAGAACGCCAGCGCCGTCGCCGTCATCCTGCCCGGCTCCGGGCCCACGGATCGCGATGGCAACAGCCGGCTCGGCATCTCCAGCGCCTCCTATCGCCTGCTGGCCGAAGGCTTGGCGAGCCAGGGGATCGCGACCATCCGCATCGACAAGCGCGGCGTGGGCGCCAGCGCCGCCGCCGGCGGCCCCGAGGCCGAGCTGCGCTTTGACGCCAATGTCGCCGACGCCCAAGCCTGGGCCGCCGAGGCGGCGGCGCGGGCGGACAAGCCCTGCGCCTGGCTGATCGGCCATAGCGAAGGCGCCCTGGTCGCCCTCAAGGCCGTCGAAGGCGGCGATCCCCCCGACTCCAGCAAGATCTGCGGCCTGGTGCTGCTATCCGGCGCCGGCCGACCTGCGGCTGCGGTGCTGCGCGAGCAACTGGCCTCCCTGCCCGAGCCGCTGAAGACCCAGGCCTACCACGCCTTGAGCGAGCTTGAGGCCGGCCGCACCGTCGCAGATGCGCCGCCCGCCCTGGGCGCCCTGCTGCGCCCGTCGATCCAGCCCTATCTGATCTCCTGGCTGCCGCTGGACCCCGCCGCCCTGGTCGCCGCCTATGACGGGCCGGTCTTCATCGGCCAGGGGACAACCGACATCCAGGTCAGCGTCGCCGACGCCCAAGCCCTGGCCGCCGCCAACCCGCAGGCGACGCTGAAACTCTGGGACGGCGTCAACCACAGCCTGAAGATCGCCCCCGCCGACCGCGACGCCAATCTGGCCGTCTATTCCACGCCGGGCCTGCCCCTGGCGCCGGGCGTGGTCCAGGATGTGGCGGCCTTCATCCAAGCCCGAACGCCGCACTGACGGCTTGCGGCGACAACAGGTCTGGAGCCCAGGCGTCCGCCTCCCTATCTTGGCGCCATGCCTATCGCCCGCCTCTCCTCCCGCGCCCTCATCTCCGTCATGGGCGAGGAGGCCAGGCCCTTCCTGCACAATCTGCTGACCCAGGACGTGGAGACGCTGGGCGAGGGCGAACTGCGGTTCGGCGCCCTGTTGTCGCCGCCTGGCCGGCTGCTGTTCGACCTGTTCATCCTGGGTGAGACCGAGGGGGTTCTGCTGGACGTGGCCGCCGACCGCCGCGACGCCCTGATCCAGCGGCTGTCGATGTACAAGCTCCGCGCCAAGGTCCAAGTCGCCGCCGACGACCGCCCGGTCTTCGCCGCCTGGCCGGATGCGTCCGCCGACTTCATTCCTGACCCCCGCACGGCCCTGATGGGCGGCCGCCTCTATGGCCCGGCTACAGCCGACGCGACCGAGGCCGACTATGACGCCCACCGTCTGTCCGTCGGCGTCCCCGATCCGACCGCCGACGCCCCCCAGGACAAGACCTATCCCATCGAGGCCGATTTCGACCTGCTGAACGGCATCGACTTCCACAAGGGCTGTTTCGTCGGCCAGGAGACCACCTCGCGGATGAAACGCCGGGGCGCGATCAAGAACCGCATGCTGGCCCTGGACTTCGACGGTCCCCCGCTCCCCTTCGGCGCCGAAGTGCTGAAGGGTGAACTGCGCGCGGGCGAGGTGCTGTCGGGCCGACAGAGGTCGGATGGCGGGGGCTCGGCCATGGCCCTGTTGCGCATCGACCGTCTCGACGGCGACCTGACCGTCGAGGGCCGCCCGGTGCGCTTGCGTCGGCCCTCCTGGATGGGCGAGGACGTCCTCCCTTCATCCAAAGCGTGAGCCTCTTCGAGTTCGCTGTTTAACGAGTTGGAGCCGCCTAGGCTTGGGCTCGCGACGTCTTCCCTCTCGCCGAAGCAATTGTAACTGCTCCGATCATGAGTGCGGCCCCTCCGACGATGATCGCGTGAAGCTGAACACGATCCGCTTGGAAAGGGTCCAGCCAGAAAAGCAGCGGGCCTTTGACAAAGGCCGCGCCGTAGACAAGGGCTGCCAGTCCAAAGACCGTCAACAATACGCCAGTCGCCGTTCTCAATTTCATTTTGCTCTCGCGAAGTCTTTAACTTCCATCCACGAGCGCAACATCACATGGAAGCCCGGCATTCGCTACCCTTAGGACATGCAGTCCTTCGCCCGAACACGGCGCTGCCGGCATCTCCGTCAATATGGTCTCCGACGGCCTGCTGCACTCAGTCACCGCGCCCCTCACCCTTCGGCTGCTTCGCGCCGCCCTTCGGGTCGCGCCAGAACGACGGCTTCGCTGCCCGCTCAAGCCCTCTCCCATCGGGAGAGGGAGTTGAACTTGTTCGAACAAACCGGCAACATCCCGCCATGATCGACTCACACGCCTCGGGCCGCTGCGGCTGGTGCGGAACCACCGACCCGCTCTACATCGCCTATCACGACACCGAATGGGGCGTACCGGAACGCGACCCCCGCGCCCTGTGGGAGAAGCTGGTCCTCGACGGCTTCCAGGCCGGCCTCGCCTGGATCACCATCCTGCGCAAACGCGAAGGCATCCGCGACGCCTTCGACGGTTTCGACCCCGAGATCGTCGCCCGCTACGACGAGGCCGACATCCAGCGCCTGCTGGGCGACGCCCGCATCATCCGCTCGCGCGCCAAGATCAGCGCCGCCATCCGCGGCGCCCAGATCTGGCTTGAGATGCGCGAAAACGACGAAGACTTCTCCGAATGGCTCTGGTCCTTCGTCGGCGGCGAACCGATCCACACCCCCTTCGCCGACTTCCGCCAGGCCCCGACCCAGACCGAACAGTCCGTCGCCATGGCCAAGGCCCTGAAGAAACGCGGCTTCAACTTCTGCGGCCCCGTTATCGTCTATGCCTTCATGCAGGCCGTGGGCATGGTCAACGATCACCAGACGACCTGCTTCCGACATGGGGAAGTGCGGGCGATGGGTATTTGACTGCAACGTCTGGATTCAGGCGTCAGGTGATTGACAGGGTTCAACCAAGTACGGACCTTTAGGAGCCGATAGTGGTTGGTCGGATATCCCGTAGGCGGCGTTGAATGATTTCGCTCCCGCTTGACTGAATGTCACCACCCGTCCTTGCGCGCGCTGTGCCCAGCCGCGAACAAGCGCATGACTGAGCATCGCCGCGCCTAACGCACCTCCAAGGTGGTGGCGGCGTTCGCTCCAATCCAAGCAAGTTCGACACAGCGGGCGCCGACCGCGTTCGAGAGCGACAATGTCTATGCCAATTGCAGTAAAGCCAGAGTGGCCATGAGCGGTGAGCACGGGTTGTTCCAAATGCTCAAGCCAGCCTCTGTCTATGAGACTTTGGAACACCAATACGCCCTGTCGCCCGGCCAAGTGGTCGTAACATACGCGCGCAGTTCGCATGGCCAAGTCTCTCGGTCCGGTGCGGACGCGAACGGCTCCGGTTCGTTGGGCCAGCCCCATTAGGGCTTCCAGCACATGCGCCACATCGTGGTCGGCAAGCCGGTAGTATCGGTGCCGACCTTGCCTCTCCATCACCAGAAGCTTGGCGAGGCTCAGTTTGGAAAGATGGCCGCTCGCTGTGGGTAGAGCGACGCCCGCAGCTACAGCAAGTTCGGTCACCGTCAGAGCGCGCCCGTCCATGAGGGCCGTCAGCATATTCGCGCGGGCCGGATCGCCGACCAGCGCAGCCACTTGAGCGATGACAGGTCCGTCCTTCATGATAACCGCCCTGCAGAGATTGCGCACTCTGAGTAGCACGCCTGAGACGAGCATGCTTCGGTCGAGACCGAAGCATGGGCTCTGCGTCCCGCGATAGGATCATGAGGCGCGTATGGAGGCGCTAGGCCATGATCACATGCTTTATTCGTTACGAAATCGACCCGTTCAAAGCGGACGCCTTCGACGCCTACGCTCGCAACTGGGGCCAGGCAATTCCGCGCTGCGGAGCCGATCTCGTCGGATATTTCGGTCCGCACGAGGGCTCGTCCACGACTGCCTACGGCGTCTACAATATCGAGAGCCTTGCCGCTTACGAAGCCTATCGTGCGCGGTTGCGCGATGACCCTCTCGGGCGAGAAAACTACGACTTCGCCAAGCGAGAGAAGTTCATCCAAAAGGAAGACCGCTTGTTCCTGCGTCTGGCCTCGGGGCCGCACGCGCCACTGGCTGTTCGATGATCGCTGTGATTTTCGAGGTTTGGCCCGCCGAAGGTCGGACACAACAGTATCTCGACCTCGCTGCGGCCTTGCGCGATGAACTCGAAACCATCGAAGGGTTCATCTCGATCGAGCGCTTTCGCAGCCTCACTGAGCCCGACAAACTGTTGTCGCTTTCCTTCTTTCGGGACGACACGGCTGTAGCGGCGTGGCGAGAGCGTCCTCGTCACCGCGCAACTCAGGTCAAGGGGCGTGCAGAGGTATTTCGTGACTACCGACTGCGTATCGCGGGCGTTATGCGCGACTACGGCATGAATGACCGAGTACAAGCGCCTGACGATAGTCGAGCCGTTCATCCAGTTTGACGCCTCAATGTCTGCTTCCCACCCCTCTCAGACACACGCGACGACCGCTTTGGGACGTTTGTGATGTCCGGCGTCGCGGCCGTAAAAACGGCTGTCATGGTGAACGATCACCACCACCCCCGCTTCCGTCACACCCCGCTTCGTGCGATGGCGGGCCATGGCTAAAGCCCCCGCGACTCCGAAAGCCTTTCCCACCCTCGCGCTCGAGACCGTGCTGATCCAGCGCGTCAACGGCCCCGTCTGCGGCGTGGACGAGGCGGGGCGCGGACCGTGGGCGGGGCCGGTGTCGGCGGCGGCGGTGATCCTGAACCCCGACGATCTGCCGCCGGGCATCGACGACTCCAAGGCCCTGACTGAAAAGCGCCGCGCCGCACTCGAGCCCGAGATCAAGGCCCGCGCCGTCGCCTGGGGCGTCGGGTTTGCGTCGGTGGAAGAGATCGAGGAACTGAACATCCTGCACGCCACCGGCCTGGCCATGTGCCGCGCCATTGAGGCTCTGTCGGTCCAGCCGGTCGCGGCCCTGGTTGACGGCAACTATCGTTTCAAACTGCCGTGCGAAATCCAGACCGTGGTCGGCGGCGACGGCCTGTCGCTATCCATCGCGGCGGCCTCGATCCTGGCCAAGACGGCGCGGGATCGACTGATGATCGAACTGGACGCCCAATACCCCGGCTACGGCTTCGCCGGACACAAGGGTTACAACGCCCCGGCCCACACGGCGGGCCTCAAGGCGCTGGGCCCCTGCCCCGCCCATCGTCGCAGCTGGACGCCGATCAAGGCCTTGCTGAAAGAGGCCTGAGGCTTCGCCTCATATATGCACCCGCCGAGCAGAGCCCCCATCAGGGCGGCGACGGCGGCGCCGGCGACCATGATCATCCAATACGGCGGCGGGCTCACATTGGGTTCGACATCCGGTTCAGCCGGTTCTACAGGCGTCGCGTCTCGGCGGCCGAAATGCTCGACATTATGGGTATAGAGCCGCGCGCCTTGCTCGGGCCAGACCTTGGCGTCCGGTCGGATGTCTTCCACCGGCTGATCCGTCACCCACGACTTCGGCTCGGCGGCCGGCCGCACGCGATAGTCGTCCTCGCGGGGGGAAATTTCTTGATCTGGGACGGGCGGGCGCATGGTTGATCAACGACGCCCGCCGAGTCGGGTTCCGGTCCATCTGGACCCTGATCAGGCCGCGACCGGCAGTTCGACCGGCCTGTCCGTCACCACGAACAGATGTTCGACGTTCCGCAGCCGCCCCACCTGCCCCACCTTCTCGCCCTTGGGGTTATGAATGCCGATGCGGGCGCCGACGTAGCGGGGATGAGCGATCTCGACGACCTGGACATGACCGCGCGCCGACAGCATCTCCTCCAGCTCGGTCCGGCTCAGATAGCCCTCGTCGTTGAAACTGACGATCAGGTTGGGCGCCTTGATCCGCTCGACCACCGACCGCAGGGCCGGGCCGATGCCGGGCCGGCTGTTGAAGGCGCTCTTGCGGGTCTTCACATCCACCCGCTTGTTGGCGATCCCATAGGTCTCGGGCCGGTCCCACAGCACCAGGCTTTCCCAGCAGTGGTAGTTGGCCAGATAGGAATGCTGATTGTAAGGCGGGTCCAGATAGACCAGGTCCGCCTCCACCTGTTCGGCCATTTCGACCGCGTCGCCCTGCGTCGCGCGGCACGGCGCCCCGACTGCGGGCAGCAGCTCCGGCAGGCGCAGCCCCAGCGGCTTCAGCGCGCGCGGGGCCCATTTTTTCATGTAGGCCATCTGCACCCCGGCCGTGGAATCGACCCGATCCGCCGCCTCCATCAGACTGACCAGGACGACCGCCTTCAGCTCGGGCTCCAGCCCCATGGCCTCGATCCGGTCGCGCATCGCGTCGATCCGCCCGCCATTGTCGGGATGGAAATAGCGGGCGTCGTGGCAGAAGGCCTGGGTGAACCAGCCGGCTTCCGGCCTCACCGTCCGCAATTCCGCCAGCACCGCCTCGGCCCGCTCGACCCAGCGCTCGCGATCCGCCTGGACATAGGCGGTCGCCAGGGTGTGGGCATAGGCGTTGTGGTCGTTGGACCAGACCTGAAACCCCTGCTTCTTCAGCGCATGACCGACCCGCGCCGTGCCCGAAAACAGATCGCAGACCCGCCCGCCCTGCGGCAGAACACCCGTCACCGCAGCCGTCACATGCCCCAGAAGGGCGCGTTTGGAGCCGATATATTTGATCATGCGGTCCGCCGATTCATCCGCGCACACTAGCCGGATCGTACAGCTAAGCCAGAGTCTTGACTTAAGGGCGGCTACCTAGGCCGGCTTCAGCCCTTCTTACGCCCAGCCGTCTTGGCCGCCGGCGCATGGGCCAGACGCAGCAGATTGGCCGCGCCGGGCGCACCGAACGGCGTGCCGGCCAGGATCAGGATCCGCTGCCCCGGCTCGGCCAGCCCGTAGCGCACCGCGCTGTTGACCGCATCATCGGTGACGGCCTCCAGCGAGTCGGGCTGATCGCCCAGACGCGGCTCCAGCCCCCAGACCAGGGCCAGGCGACGCGCCGTATTGGCGTTGGGGGTCAGAACCAGGATCGGCTTCAGCGGCCGCTCGCGCGCCATCCGTCGCGCCGTGCCGCCCAGAGTGGTGAAAACCACCAGACAGCCGGTCGACGGCGCGCTGGCCGCCATGGCCGCCGCCCCGACCAGGGCGTCCACGTCCTGCTCGTCCATGCCGGCGTGTTCGGCGCCCATCAGCTTGGGCCACATCGGGTCGCGTTCGACCCGTTCGATGATCCGGCTCATGATCTCGACGGATTCCAGCGGATAGTCGCCCGACGCCGTCTCGGCCGACAGCATCAGGGCGTCAGCGCCCTCATAGACCGCATTGGCGACGTCGGTCGCCTCGGCGCGGGTCGGGGCCGGGGCGCTGGTCATGGATTCCAGCATCTGGGTCGCCACGATCACCGGCACGCCGCGGTTACGGGCCGCGCGCACGATCTGCTTCTGCGCCACCGGCACGTCCTCGGGGTCCAGCTCGACGCCCAGGTCGCCGCGCGCCACCATGACTCCGTCGCAATAGTCGAGAATGGCCTCCAGATCGGCCAGGGCCGCCGGCTTCTCGATCTTGGCCAGGCAGGCCGCCTGACCGTTCACGATCCGCTTCAGCTCGGCCATGTCCTCGGGCTTCTGCACGAAGCTGAGCGCCACCCAGTCCACGCCCTGACGCAGGGCGAAGGCCAGATCCTCGCGGTCCTTGGGGGTCAGGGCCGAGACGGGGATGACGGCCTCGGGCACGGCGACGCCCTTGCGGTCCGACAGTTTGGTGCCGCTTTCGACCGTGACATCGGCCCATTCGTCCGTGCGTTCGCCGACGCGCAGCCGCACCCGACCGTCGTCCAGCAGCAGCAGCATGCCGGTGCGCAGGGCCTTGAAGATCTCGGGGTGGGGCATCTGCACCCGGGTTTCGTCGCCGGGCGTCGGGTCCAGGTCGAACCGCATCTTGTGACCCGGCTTGACGGCGATCTCGACGTCTTTGAACCGCCCCAGCCGCAGCTTGGGCCCTTGCAGGTCGGCCAGCACGCCCAGCGGACGCTGAAGCGCCATCTCGGCGCCGCGCACGGCCTTCAGGGCCGCCGCGTGATCTTCGTGCGTGCCGTGGCTGAAGTTCAGGCGGAAGACGTCCACCCCGGCCTGGGCCAGGGCCTTGACCGTGCCGGGGGCGCGGCTTGCAGGCCCCAGGGTCGCGACGATGCGGGCGCGGCGGGCTCTGTTCATGGGGGACGCTTCCTGTTGGTTTCTGGGTCGTCCGGCTTCGAGAATTCAAGCCTAGGACGATTTGCCCCCTTCTGCCGATGAAACTGTCCCGACGTAAGGCCACGGCCCCGCTGGGAAACACGAGTTTACGGGTCCGAAACAGGAGTTTATCTCGCCGGCGTCGTCTCCGTCGCCGGACAATCGGCCACAGCGAAGCCGTTCAGATCGATGCAGCGCCCTTCAACCTTGGGCGTCGCCACCCCCATGACATGCGCCAGGGTTGGGGCGATGTCGATGGTGCGGATCGGCAGGAACCGCTCTTCGCCGGTTGCGCCCGGCCACCAGAACAGGATCGGCACGCGACGGTCATACTCCCACGGCGTGCCATGCCCGGCCAGGGTCGAGCCGACCCGACCGCCGGCCGTGACGTTCTGAGCCCAGGCGAACTGAATGTCCGGCGAGCGCTCAGCCACGGTCGACAGACGCATCCGCTCGCGCAGGCTCATCATCTCCGGCTGGCGGCTGTCCGGCAGGGGCTCAGCCAGCAGACGGTCGCGCGTCTCGGCGAAGGCCACGTCCGGCAGGGCGCGCAGCATCTCGACCGCCGCCTCCGCCACCTGGGTCCGCAGCGGGTCAGGCAGAGACCTGTGCTGAACGTCGGCGACCATCAGGCCGCTGCCCCCGGCCTGAAGCGGATCGGCCGTCAGTTTGAACCGGGCCTTCAACGCATCGTTCACGCCCTGGATCGCGGCCATGTCGGCGCGGCGGGCATGGGGATAGCCGTGGTCGTGCAGCCGTTCGACGAAGTCCGAACCACCGTGGTCGGCCGTCAGCACCACCAGGGCGCCGCCCGGAACCTGGGCCAGTCGATCCAGGAACTCGCCCAGGGCCGCATCAAGCCGCAGCATCTGTTCGCACATCTCCGGCCCCTGGGTGCCGTACATGTGGCCGATCCGGTCCGTGGCCGACAGACTGACGCCCAGCATGTCGGTCGCCGCCCCCTGCCCCAGCTTCTGGGTGTCCAGCAGATATTCGGCGGCGTGCAGCGTCTCCTCGTCCAGCATCGGCGAGGTGTCGAACTTCAGCCCCGCCGGCGGCAGGGTCGAATGGAAGGTCTGGCCGCGAATGGTCCAGTCGCCGGCCAGCGCGCGGCACTGGTCATCCGTGTAATCCCAGGCGACCGGCGCCAGGCTCATGCCCAGGCGGAAGTCGCGATTGAAGTCCGCGACCGGCGCCAGCTTGGCCTGCGCCGTCTCGCCCGGCTCGACATAGGTGGTCAAGCCGAAGCCCTCAGTGAACCAGAAGGCCTGGCCCTGATGGCCGGCCAGGTTGATCGCGCCCCGGTCCTTGCCCGACACGGCGACGACCTTGCTCTGCGGGCTGACGGCCTTCAGCCAGTCGCCCAGGGTCGTGGCGCGCAGTTGCTCCGGCCCGACCGGGCCGTTGTCCACATCGTCACGACCGTTCGCCAGATGGTTGGCGGGCGCGGCCAGGCAATAGACCTCCTTGCCGGTCTTGCCGTCGATCCAGTCATTGGCCGGAATACCGGTCTCGGACGGATGCATACCGGTCAGGACGGTCGAGTGGCCGGGGCAGGTCTCTGTCAGGCCGTGGGTTTGATAGCCGTTGATCGACACCAGTCCCTGGTCCGCCATCCGCCGCAGGCCGCCGGTGTAGCGGCCGCGATACTGGTCGAACAGATTGGCGCTGAACTGATCCACCACGATGGTCACGATCAGCTTCGGCGGCGTCAGGGCCGCGCGCGCAGTCTGCGGAACGGCCGCCTGCTGCGCCGCAGTCTGGGCCATGGCCGGAAGGGCGGCGGCTCCCATCGAAAGGGCGGCCAGGGCCGCAACCGTGGTGCGCGACAGTGACATGGGCTTACTCCGATTACAGGTTTGGCGCTGTACGGGCCGGCGATGGCAAACGCATGACAGCGGGCCGGTCGTGAGGTCAGTGAGCGGGCGCGGGCCGCAGCCGCCCCAGTTGATGAACCAGCAGGGCGATCACCCCGCCCACGATCACGCCGATGACGGCTGACCCGAACGCCGTCACCAGCCAGCTGACCAGGCCGTGCAGAGGCCCCGTCGCGGCTCCGATCCCGTGGGCCAGATGCTCCAGCGGCTCGGCCGGCCAGTGCAGGCCCAGCGTATGGGTTCCGTGAACCAGAATGCCGCCGCCGACCCACAGCATCGCCGCCGTGCCGATGACCGACAGGGCGCTCATCACCACCGGCATGCCCTTGACCAGGCCCCGTCCCAGGGCGCGCACTCCGCCGTTGGGCCGCTCGGCCAGGTGCAGGCCGATGTCGTCCATCTTCACGATCAGGCCGACGACGCCATAGACGGCGACGGTCATGGCGACGCCGACCACCGCCAGGATGGCGGCCTGGGTCACGATAGGCTGGATCGAGACGTCGGCCAGGGCGATGGCCATGATCTCGGCGGACAGGATCAGGTCCGTCCGCACCGCGCCGGCCACCGTCGCCTTTTCCAGCGACGCAGGATCGCCCTCGGCGGCGGCCTCTTCTTCATGGCCGGCGTGCCCGAAGGCCTCCATCAGCTTCTCGGCGCCCTCGAAACACAAATAGGCCCCGCCGCACATCAGGATCGGCGTGATGGCCCAGGGGGCGAATGCGCTCAGCAACAGCGCCGCCGGCAGGATCAACAGCAGCTTGTTGCGGAACGATCCCACGGCGATCTTGCCTATGATCGGCAGTTCGCGGCTGGGCGACAGGCCGGTGACGTAGCGCGGCGTCACCGCTGCGTCGTCCACCACGACCCCGGCGGCCTTGGTCGAGGCCTTGCCCGCCGCAGCCCCGACATCATCGATCGACGCCGCCGCCATCTTGGCGATCCCCGCCACATCGTCGAGCAGGGCGATCAGACCGGAAGGCATGCGGAAATCCTAGGGTTGCACCGCAACAGACGGCACGCTCTCGCTAGGGCGCGCCGCCCGTTTTGTCGAGCGTATCCGCACAAAGGCGAAAGCCCCGCCGGCGAACCGGCGGGGCTTCCTTTTCGAACGCATTTCCGATGTCGATTTTTCTTAGAACTTACGGCCTACCCCCACGGAAACGACCCACGGGTCCAGATCCACATCGCTCTTCAGAGCGCCGTCATTGACGTCGGCGTCGACACTGACCCACACCTTCTTGACGTCGAGGTTGAGGCTCCACGGTCCCTGAATCCCGATATCGGCGCCCACCTGCATGGCGTAGCCAAAGTTGTCATCCAGATCGACCTTGAAGCCGTTCTTGTCGTCACCGCTGTAGAACAGCATGTAGTTGATGCCCGCGCCGACATAGGGGCTGAAACGGCCCTCGGTCAGCGGACGATATTGCAGGGTCACGACCGGCGGCACGACCCAGGTCTCGTGCACGGCGACGTCCGTGGTTCCGCCTTGGGCGCGGATCTCATGCTTGGTCGTGCCCAGGATGGCTTCGACCGCCAGATGGTCGGTCAGGAAATAGGTGAAGCCCAGGGTCGGCATGACGCTGTCGCCCACATCGACCTTCAGGCCGGAATCGGCGCCGGCGGCGGTGGTGATGGCGTTGTCAGCGTCGGAAAAGACGTCGGTCACGCGTCCAGTGATGATCCAGTCGCCCTTCTTGGGCATTTCCCAAGCGGCAGGGCTCTGCGCGAGGGCCGGCGCGGCGAAGGCGGCGGCGGCGACGGCTGAGAGGATCAGGGTTTTCAGTTTCATCTTGCTCATCCCCGACGCCCGCTGCCGCCTCATGCGACCTGCCCGAGCGTCTTGACGGAGGGAATGCGCCCCCTGCGCGGGTCCGGCCTTGATCCAGCGCAAACCCATGCAGGGGTTGGACAATCTGTCCAATCAGACCACGCGGGCGTGCCGCTTCTCTATATCTACTGCGCCAGGATCGAAGGCGGCGCAGATCGCGCGCACGAACGGCCGCCCCAGGTCCGTGACCGTCACCACCGACCCGCTGACCTCGGCCAAGCCGTCCAACTGGAACTGCAGCAGCCGGGGCCAGGCCGGATCGACCTCGCTCAGGGCTCGCCCGTGTCGGCTGGCCGTCGCGGCGACATCCACGGCGAAGTCGCACATCAGCCGTTCGATGATCTCGCCCACGAAGGCGTCGCGCGGATCCAGCGCCACGCCCCGCGCGACCGGCAGGTCGCTGGCCTCGACGGCGGCGCGCCATTCGCGCTCCTGCGTCAGATTCTGAACAAAGCCCTGCGGCGTGCGGCTGATCGACGACGCCCCCAGCCCGATCAGCACCGGGGCCTCGTCGGTCGTATAGCCTTGGAAGTTGCGACGGAGCCGGCCGGCCCGCGCGGCGGCGGCCATGGAGTCGTGCGGCAGGGCGAAATGGTCCAGCCCTACTGCCTGCCAGCCCTTCTGCACCAGATACCGCGCCGCCGCCTGGCTCTGGGCGAAGCGCGCCTCGGGCCCCGGCAGGTCGGCCTCGTTGATCAACTTCTGGTGCGGCTTCATCCACGGCACGTGGGCATAGCCGAACAGGGCGATCCGGTCGGGCCGCAGCGTGGCGACCTGGGCCACAGTGGTGATCACATTCTCGACCGCCTGAAGCGGCAGTCCATACATCAGGTCCAGGTTCAGCGAAGTGACGCCCTGCCCCCTCAGCGCCTCGGCCGCCCAGCGGATGGTCTCAAAGGACTCGGGCCGGTTCACCGCCGCCTGAACCTTGGGCGACAGGTCCTGTACGCCCAGGCTGGCGCGACTCAGGCCGATCCGCCCGGCGGCCTCGACCCAGTCCTGGGTCAGGACTTCAGGGTCCAGTTCGGCGGCGATTTCGAAACAGTCGCCCAGGTCGAACCGCGCAGCCAGACCGGCGAACAGCCGCTCCAGTTCTTCGGGGGGCAACATATTGGGCGTGCCGCCGCCCAGGTGGATCGAGCCGACCCGCACCGGGCGACCGATCCACGACAGCACGAGGTCGGCCTCTTTCAGCAGCAGGTCGACATAGCTGCTCATGGCCGAGACCCGGTTCATCGCCCGGGTGTTGCAGCCGCAGTACCAGCACAGCCGCTTGCAGAAAGGGATGTGCAGATACAGCGACACCGCGCGGTCGAGGGGCGCGGCCGACAGCCACGCCCCCCAGTCGGCGGCCCCGACGGCGGGCGTGAACTGCGCCGCCGTCGGATAGGAAGTGTAGCGCGGCGCGTGGGCGTCGTAGCGGGCGATCAGCTCGCGCGTCGTCTGCACGCCGGCCTGGGGCGCGCCGGTTGGGCTAGAGAGGGACATCGCCCTCTTTCGCCGCATCGACCGACAGGCCCTTGTCGCCCTCGTCGAACAGGTGGAACTCGTGCCACAGGCCGTTCAGCACGCCGAACCCGACGGCCAGACCGACACCCAGTATCCAGGAAAAATACCACATGACTTGATGCTCCTTGAGCTCAGTAGAGGTCGGGGTTGGTCTTGAGAGCGGCGGTCGTGCTCCGCCCCCACAGCACGGAATAAACCCAGCTGGTGTAGATCAGGACGATCGGCAGGAAGATCAGCGTGCAGATCAGCATGATGAACAGGGTCACGTGGCTGGAGGACGCGTTCCAGACCGTCAGGCTGGACTGCGGGTCGATCGAGCTGGGCAGGATGAAGGGGAACATCGACAGGCCGACGGTCGAGATGATGCCGACGGTCGACAGCGAGGATCCGCCGAAGGCCAGGGGCGCGGACCGCAGCCACATGCCCGACAGCCCGACCACCGCGCCGACGAAGCCCAAGGTCGGGGCGATCATCATCCACGGATAGCGGCCGTAGTTGTCCAGCCAGGCGCCGGGCGCGGCCTCGACCGTGGTGCGCAGCGGGTTGGAGAAGCCCTGGATGTCCACGACGCCCGTGATCCGGTAGCCGACGCCGCCGACTGCCATATACAGACCACCCGCCGCGAACAGCACCAGGGCCAGGACGCCGGCGATCGTGCCGTACAGACGCGCCCGCTCCAGCACCGGTCCCTTTTCAGCCTTGACCGACAGCCAGGCCGCGCCGTGCAGCACCAGCATGGCGACCGACAGCAGGCCGGCGATCAGGCTGAAGGGGGTGAACAGACCCAGCAGATTGCCGTCGTAGAAGGAGCGCAGATCGCTATCCAGGCGGAAGGGGGCGCCCAGCAGGACGTTGCCAACGGCGACACCGAACACCAGGGCCGGCACGAAGCCGCCGATGAACAGGCACCAGTCCCAGAACGACCGCCACTTGGCCGACTCCCGCTTGGAGCGGTACTTGAACGACACCGGCCGCAGGATCAGGGCCGACAGGACCAGGAACATGGCCAGGTAGAAGCCCGAGAAGCTGACGGCGTAGACGAAGGGCCAGGCGGCAAAGATGGCGCCGCCGCCCAGGATGAACCACACCTGGTTGCCTTCCCAGGTCGCGCCGACGGTGTTGATCACCATCCGGCGCTCTTCATCGGTCTTGGCCACGAAGGGCAGCAGGGCGCCGACCCCCAGGTCGAAACCATCGGTCAGGGAGAAGCCGATCAGCAGAACCCCCAGAAGGGCCCACCAGATCAGGCGAAGGGTTGCGAAGTCGATTGGAAGATCCATTGTCGGATGTCCTAAGTCTTTCTGGGTCAGGCCACGGCGGGCGCGGCGACGGACGTCGCAGGCGTCTCGGGGGCGGTTTCGCCGAAGGTTTCCTGCTCGTGGAACGGGCCCTTCTTGATGGCGTAGAGCATCAGTCGGATCTCAACCACGGCCAGGGCGCCGTACAGGGCGGTGAAGCCGATGATGGTGCCCCACAGCTGCGGCACGGTCAGGGACGAGGCGCCGAGGAAGGTCGGCAGCACGCCTTCGACCGCCCAGGGCTGACGCCCGAACTCGGCCAGGATCCAGCCGAACTCGCAAGCGACCCACGGCAGCGGCAAGACCAGAACAGCCAGACCCAGGAACCAGCGGGTGTCATGCTTACGCACGGTGCAGAGATAGAAGGCCGTGGCGAAGAACAGGATCATGAACATCCCGACGCCGGCCATAATGCGGAAGCTCCAGAACAGGGTCGGCACGTGCGGCACCGTATCCCAGGCCGTCTGCTTGATCAGCTCGGGCGAGGCCATGCGCGGATCGGCGACGTGGCGCTTCAGCAGCAGGCCGTAGCCCAGGTCGCGGCGATGGGTTTCGAACACGCCGCGGGCGACGGGATCGGCCGGGTTGGCCTTGACCTTTTCCAGAGCATCATAGGCGATGACGCCGGATTCGATGCGATCCTCGGCCGTAGCGACCAGTTCGAAGATGCCCTCGACCGGCTTGTCGATGGTGCGGGTGGCGATCAGGCCCATGACCCACGGCACCTGAACGCCGTAGTGGGTTTCGCGGTCCTTCATGCTGGGGATGCCGACCAGGGTCAGACCGGCCGGCGCGGGCTCGGTGTGCCACATGGCTTCCAGAGCGGCGAGCTTCATCTTCTGGTTATCGGTCAGGGCATAGCCGGACTGGTCGCCCAGAACGACGACGGACAGCGAGGCCGCCAGGCCGAAGGCCGAAGCCACGGTCATCGACCGCTTGGCGAAGCCGACATGCTTGCCGCGCAGCAGATAGAAGGCCGAAACCCCAAGCACGAACACCGAGGCGCAGACATAGCCGGCGCTGACGGTGTGGACGAACTTGGCCTGGGCCACCGGATTGAACAGCACGGCCATAAAGTCCGACACTTCCATCCGCATCGAGTCGGGATTGAAGGTGGAGCCGACGGGGTTCTGCATCCAGCCGTTGGCGATCAGGATCCACACCGCCGACAGGTTCGTACCCAGCGCCACCATGAAGGTGACGAACAGGTGCGCCGACGGCTTCAGCTTTTCCCAGCCGAAGAACATCAGCCCGACGAAGGTGGCCTCCAGGAAGAAGGCCATCAGGCCCTCAATGGCCAGAGGGGCCCCGAAGATGTCGCCGACGTAGTGGCTGTAATAGCTCCAGTTCATGCCGAACTGGAACTCCATGGTGATGCCGGTCGCGACGCCCAGCACGAAGTTGATGCCGAACAAAGTTCCCCAGAAGCGGGTAATGGTTCGCCAGATCGGCCGGCGGGTCATCACATAGATCGACTCCATGATGACCAGCATGAACGACAGCCCCAAGGTCAGGGGGACGAACAGGAAGTGATAAAGGGCTGTCAGCGCGAACTGCAGCCTGGATAGGTCGACGACCGCGAGGTCGATCATGGCTTGGGCTCCTCAGCCGCCGGCCACGACGACCGACGTTTCTTCCGCCCTAGAACCAAGGCGGGACGGTCGCCTTGATTTCGATCAAAGCCCTGCGGCACGGTGGGACGTAGTGGACTGATCGTCCTTGGACATTTCGCCCAACGACGGTTTGTCCAATGGCTTTCGGGGCTTCCCGAAGCTGGAGTGTTCGAATGACCTCGGCGCCGATCACGGCCTCTCCCGCAGCTTGGCTGAAACAAGCCGCCGCGCCCTGGCGCCGTCTGACGGCCCTGGCGGGTCTTCTGGCCGTGGCGGACGTGGTTCCCGCAGTCGGTTTCGCCGGCGGCCTGGCCATGACCGTGGCTGCCTTCGGGGTCTCGCCCTTCGCCGCCCTGCCCTGGCTGCTGCTGGCGGTCGTCAGCCTGATGGCGCGCGGTCTCATCGGCCAGGCGGCGGTGGTTGTCGGGGCGCGCCTGGGCCTTTCGGTCAAGACCAGCGTGCGCGACGGGCTGCTGGCGGACTTGTTCGGGCGCGGCGCCCGTTCCAACGACCGTCTGACCGCCGTGGTCGAAGGCGTCGGCGCGCTGGACGGCTATATGTCCCGCTTCACCCCGCTGAAGATGGCCGCTGGTCTTTCGCCACTGCTGATCATCGCCGTCGCCGCCGTGGCCAGCCCGTTCTCGGCCGGCATACTTCTGTTCACCCTGATGCCCTTCATCTTCGGCATGATCCTGGCCGGCACGGCTGCGGCGGGCGAAAGCCGCCGCCAGTTCCAGGCGCTGGAGCGGCTGTCCGGCCTGTTCGTCGATCGGGTGCGCGCCCTCCCCGCCATCCTAGCCTTCGACGCCCGCGCCCGCACCACCACCGAAATCGCCCGCGCATCGGACGAACTGGAGCGTCGCACCAACCGCGTCATGCGGATCGCCTTCCTGTCGTCCGGGGTGCTGGAGTTCTTCTCGGCCCTGTCCGTCGCCCTGATCGCCGTCTACTGCGGCTTCAATCTGCTGAAGCTGCTCCCCTTCCCCGCCCCCGAACAGCTGGACTTGGCGCGCGCCTTCTTCGTCCTGGCCCTTGCGCCCGAGGTCTATCAGCCGCTGCGCCGTCTCGCCGCCGCCTATCATGATCGCCAGGCCGCCGAATCCGCCGTCCCCGCCCTGATCACGCCCGAGGCCCCGGCGCGCGACCGCCACATCCTGCCCGAGGACGCCCCGGCGATCCGTTTCTCCAAGGTCTCCATTGCTTATGGCGACGCCGCCCCCGTGATCGCCGATTTCGACCTCGACGTCCGCCCCGGGCAGATCGTGGCCCTGGTCGGCGCCAGCGGCTCGGGCAAGTCCAGCCTGCTGCACCTGTTCCTGGGCCTTTCGCCCCTGACCGCCGGCGAGATCGAAGTCGGCGGCGCGCGGCTCAGCGAGGCGGGCGGATTCGCGGGTCAGATCGCCTGGGCCAGCCAGAACCCCGTCGTCGTACCCGGCAGCCTGGGCGACAATATCCGTCTGGCCGATCCCTCCGCCTGCCCCGGCCGTATCCTGGTCGCTGCGGGCGAAGCCGGCCTGTTCGGCGATCTGGACCGCCCCATCGACGAGCGTGGCGGCGGCCTGTCGGGCGGCGAGCGGCGTCGTCTGGGCCTGGCCCGCGCCATTCTGAAGCGCGCCCCCATCCTGCTGCTGGACGAGCCGACGGCCAATCTGGACCCCGCCTCCGAAGAGGCCATGCTGGATCTGATCCGCCAGGCGACGCGGGGCCGCACGACCCTGATCGCCACCCATTCCGCCGCCGTCGCGGCCATGGCTGACCGCGTGGTGCGCCTGTGATGACCCGCCCCTCTCCCTCGCGCGTAGGCGCTCTGATCGCGGCCCAACGTCAGGCTCAGCGAACCCGCCTGCGCCTCGCCGCCGCCGGGGGCGCGACCGTCGCGGTCGCCGCCGCCTGTCTGCTGGGTTTGTCAGGCTGGTTCATCACCGGCGCCGCCATCGCCGGGGTCGCCGGATCGGCCGCCGTCCAGGCGTTCAACTATATGATGCCCAGCGCCACCATCCGCCTGCTGGCCATCCTGCGCACCGGCGCCCGCTACATAGAACGCGTCGCCGGCCATGAGGCGGCGCTGAAGGCCCTGGCGCGGCTGCGACCGCAACTGTTCGACGCCCTCGCCTCGGCGCCCCCCGCCCAGGCCCTGTCCCTGTCGTCCGGCGAGGCCTCGGCCCGACTGGTCCAGGATGTGGACGCGGTCCAGACCCTGTTCGTCCGGCTCTCAGCGCCCTGGGCCATGGGTGCGGGCGTCGCCTCTTCCGCCCTGCTCGCGGGCATGGCCAGCCCCCTCGCCGGTCTGATGCTGCTGCTCGCCATGGGTCTCGGCGCGGCGGGCTCAGTCTTGCTCGCCCGTCGCCTGGCCGCCCCTGCCGGTCGCCAGGTTCAGATCGCCACGGGCGAGCTCAAGGACCGGCTGTCTTCGCTTGAAGCCGTCTCCCCGGAGCTCAAAGCCTATGGTTTGGACCGTTGGGCCGCTGGCGAGGCCGCCCAGGCCGCGGCTGCGCTCGACCGAGCCCAGATCGCCCTGACCCAGGCCGGCGGTTGGATGACCGCCTGGCAGGCCGCGGTCACAGGGCTTGCCGTCGCCGCCGTCATTCCCGCCACCCTGGGCGCCCCCCTGCCGATGACGGCCCTGGCCGCCCTGGCCGCCGTCATGGGCATCGAGGCCGCCGCCGGTCTGGTCGGCGCCCTGCTGCAGAGCGGCGCGGCCGTGGAGGCGACCCGCCGTCTCGACGCCCTGACCTCGGCTTCCCCGGCGCGGCATGGGCCCGCGCCGACCGATGCGGGCCTGATCCTCTCGGCGGACGGCGCCCGAATGGCGCCGCCCCTGCGCCTGGGCCTGATCGGTCCGTCCGGTGCAGGCAAGACCACCCTGATCGAACGCCTGGTGGGCCTGCGGGACGCCGTCGCGGACGAGGTGCAACTGGACGGACGCGACATCGCCGACATCGCATCCCGCGACCGGCTGGCCCTGTTCGCCTACGCCGCTCAGGACATCCGCCTGATCGACGGCACGATCCGCGAGAACCTTCTGCTCGCGGGTCCCGCAAATGATCTTGCCCTGTGGCGGGCGCTGGAGGATGCGGCCCTGGCCGACCGGGTCCGCGCCGATCCGGCGGGTCTGGACGCCCGCGTCGGTCCCAACGGCGAGCGCCTGTCGGGCGGCGAACGCCGCCGCCTCGGCCTGGCCCGCGCCTATCTGCGCCCGGCGCCCTGGCTGGTGCTGGACGAACCGACCGAGGGCCTGGACCCGGCGACCGAGGCCCAGGTTCTGACCGCGCTCGACCGCCGCCTGAAGGCCGCCGGCCAGGGCCTGATCATCGTCAGCCACCGCCCCGCGCCGACCCGCCTGTGCGACCGCACGCTGCGGATCGAGGGCGTCGGAACCGACGGCCGCGTGTGTCTAACCGCCCACCGTCAGCAGGCCCTGGTCTGAAGACAGCCACACCGCCATCCAGCTCGGCGCGTCGCCCTAGGTTTCGCCCTCGGCGATGTCGCGCAGCCGGTCGGGTTGTTCGATCCGCAATTCGTTCAGGGCCAGCAGCCGGATCACCCCGGTCGTCTTCAGCTTGGTCAGCACCCGGCTCACCGTCTCGATGGTCAGGCCCAGATAGTCGGCGATCTCGGACCGGGTCATCGGCAGCCGCACCTGATCCTCGGCCGACGGCCGCAGCGGATCACGGGTGGGCAGGTCCAGCAGGAAGGAGGCGATTCGCTCCTGCGCCGTCTTGCGGCCCAGCAGCAGCATCTGATTCTGCGCCGCCGCCAGTTCGTGGGTCGCTCGGTCCAGCAGGGCTTCTTCCAGCAGCGGCCGTTCGCGGATCAGGGCGCGGTAATCGGTCTTGCGGAACCGGCACAGGGTCGCATCCTCAATGGCCTCGCCCGAAAACGCATAGTCCTGGCCAGTGGCCAGACCAACGAAGTCACCGGCGAACAGAAAGCCGGTGATCTGCCGCCGACCGTCCGGCAACAGCTTGTAAATCCTCACAGATCCCGAGGTTATGTTGAACAGGTGGACCGCCGGATCGCCTTCGCGGATCAGGGCCTCCCCCGCCTTCAGCGTCACCCGCTCGGCGATCGCGTCCAGGCTGGCCAGATCGGCCGGGTCCAGGCTGCTGCACACGCTGAACGCCCGCGCCCCACAGGTCGAACACGCCGACTCCTGTCGGCGCTGGGCGCAGTCCGTGGGCAGGGATCTCAGTTCGAGCATGGTTCGATTAGGTTAGGCCTCGCTTCCGATGCAAGCAAACGGATTGATGGAGATCAAGGCGGCCATTTCGTCCAAGCCATAAAGGGCCGAAGATGAACGCCCTTCAATATCGCCGCCTCGAAAGCGACGAAGCGGACCAGACCTATGTCTTGGCCCACATGGGCAACCCGCGCCTCACCCTGGACTCCTGGCGCGCCAGGGTCGATTCGCCGCCCGCCTCAGGCGGAGTTCTCGCCGCCGTGGCGAACGAGTGCGTCCGGGCCCTACTGGCCTATTCCATCTCGACCACCCCCTCGGGAGAGCGGCAATTCATGGTCGACACCCTGGTCGCCTTCGACCTTTTACGGCCCGAAAAGCTGATCGAGCCTCTGATCGCCGCCGCCTGCGACGTAGCCCGCCGGGGCTGCAACTCCATCGGCCTTGCCTGCCCCATCGACGCCCCGGGCTATGAGGCCGTCATGCGCCAGATCGCCGAGACGGCCGTGCTTCACAGCGTCATCTAACCGCGTCCGGCGCCGCCGCCGCATACCGCCTCGCCAGCACAGCGCAGGCGAACAGCTGGATCTGATGGAACAGCATCAGCGGAATGACGATCAGGCTCACGCTCTGCCCGGCAAACAGGATGGCCGCCATCGGCAGGCCGCTGGCCATGCTCTTCTTGGACCCGCAGAAGACGATGGCGATCTCATCCTCCCGCGAGAAGCCCAGCCTCCGGCTAGCCAGGGTCGTGACCGCCAGGGCGATGGCCAGGATGATGAGGTCCAGCACCACCACCAGCCCCAGATCCAGATGCGACAGCCGGGTCCAGGCCCCGGACACCACGCCCGCGCTGAAGGCCGCATAGACCACCAGCAGGATCGATCCTCGATCCACCGCCGAGGTCAGCCGCCCGTGACGCACCAGCCAGCCCCCAATCAACGGCCTCGCCGCCTGCCCCGCCAGGAAGGGCGCCAGGATCTGCAAGGCGATGCTCTCGACCGACGACAGCGACACCCCCGCGCTGCCCACCGGCAGCAGCAGCATCACCAGCAGGGGCGTGATCACCACCCCCGCCAGGTTCGACACCGAGGCCGCGCACAGCGCCGCCGGAACATTGCCCCGCGCGATGGACGTAAAAGCGATCGACGACTGCACCGTCGAGGGCAGCAGGCACAGATAGAACAGCCCGACCCTCAAATCCTCCGTCAGCCAGGACCGCGTAGCCCAGAACACCGCCAGCCCCAGCAGCGGGAACAGCAGGAAGGTACTGGCCAGCACCATCCCCTGCAGCCGCCAGTGCGACAGACCCGCCCATATCGCCCCCGGCGACAGACGCGCCCCATACAGGAAGAACAACAGCGCGACCGCCGCCGTCGCCACGCCCTCCGCCACATCCGCCCCAACGCCCCTGGCCGGCAGCAGCGCCGCCAGCACCACCGTCCCGATCAGCAGGAGCAGGTATGGATCAATCAATCGGCGCAAAGCGTTCATGCCGCCGCTCCTAGGCCCATATAGAGCCGCCCAGCAAGGTCTCCCGCCGGCGCGGCGGAAGATCGGCAAACGATGCTGATTTGTGCGATGCGTTTCCCATAACGCCGGGCGGCCCTGCTGGAGGAAATTCGGGTCGCCGTGCGTCTAGATCAGTAGACGGGGAATGGAGATAGAAAATGCTCAACCGAATTTGCGCTGCGATTGTGATCGCGGGCGCGCTGCTCGGGGGATCGGCAGCCGCTCAGACAGATCATATTACCTCCCCGCATGAGGCGTTTGGGCATGACGTCGGCGATGACTATCAGTTGATCAACTACCGGCAGTTCGAAGCCTATCTTCACACGCTCGCCGGTCAGTCGGACCGTATGAAGCTGATGGAAATCGGCAAGACGACCGAAGGGCGCACCCAGTATGTCGCGGCGGTCTCTTCGCCGGCGAACATCGCCCGCCTGGATCACTACCGCGACATCGCGCGACGCCTGGCCAAGGCCGAGGGCGTCGATGAAGCCCAAGCACGGGCCCTGGCCGCTGAGGGCAAGGCCGTGGTCTGGATCGACGGCGGGTTGCACGCGACGGAGACTGTTCCGCCTCAGGCCCTGATCGCCGCCGTCCATGCATGGGTCACGGCCCAGGATCCGGAGGCCCTGCGGGTGCTGGACGACGTGATTATCCTGTTCGCGCCACTGAATCCGGACGGCTGGGATCTGGTGGCGGACTGGTACATGCGGGAGGCGGACCGGGAAAAGCGCGAATTCGCCAGCCTGCCGCGCCTGTATCAGGCTTACGTCGGCCACGACAACAATCGCGACTACTATCTGTCCGCGATGACGGAGACGACCAACGTCAACCGCATGTTGTTCCGGGAATGGTTCCCCCAGATCGTCTACAACCATCACCAGTCCGCGCCGGCGGGGACGGTCGTCTTCATGCCGCCGTTCCGGGACCCTTTCAACTACAACTACGATCCTCTGGCGATGACCGCCCTCTCAGAGGTCGGCGCCGCCATGCACAACCGACTGGTCGCCGAAGGCAAACCCGGTGCGACCATGCGCAGCGGCGCCCGGTACTCCACCTGGAACAACGGGATGGAGCGTTCCATCACCTATTTCCATAACTCCATCGGCCTGCTGACGGAGATCACCGGCCATCCCACGCCGAGCCGCATCGCCCTGGTTCCTGACAATCAACTGCCGCGCAACGATCTGCCCGCCCCCGTCGCGCCGCAGACCTGGCGCTTCCGGCAATCCATCGACTATTCGCTGTCGATCAATCGCGCGGTGCTGGACTATGCGTCGCGCAACCGCGACCGGCTGCTGTTCAACATTTGGCGGATGGGGTCGAACGCCATTGCACGGGGCGAGACCGACACCTGGCGGGTCACCCCCTCTCGCATTGAGGCCCTGAAGACCGCGGCGAGCCAGGGCGGACGATCAGTCGATCCCGCCCTATACGACAAGGTGTTGCACGACCCGACGCTGCGCGATCCGCGCGCCTATGTCATCCCTGCGGACCAGGCCGATATGCCGACCGCCATCGCCTTCCTCAACAGCCTGATCAAGACCGGCGTGGATGTTGATCGCGCCACCCGCGCCTTCTCCATCGCCGGAACGTCCTATCCGGCCGGCTCCTTCGTCGTGCGGACGAACCAGGCCTATCGACCGCATGTCCTGGACATGTTCGAACCGCAGGACCATCCGCACGACCTGCAGTATCCCGGCGGCCCGCCAGCCCTGCCGTATGACGCCACCGGCTATACGCTCGCGCTCCAGATGGGGGTGAAGTTCGACCGGATTCTCGATGCGTTCGAGGCGCCGCTGGAGCCTGTGCCCGATCTCATTACCGTCCCGGCTGGTCAGGTTCGAGGACAGGGCAAGGCGGGGTTCATCATCGACCATGCGGCGGTCAACAGCTTCATCCTGACCAATCGCCTGCTGAAGGCGGGGCAGCCGGTCTTCTGGCAAAAGGCCGAGGTGCGTGTCGGCGCCCGCACCCTCGCACCGGGCGCCTTGTGGATACCGGCAAGCGACGTGTCCCGCGCCCTGGTCGAACAGGCCGTCGCCGAACTCGGCCTGAACGCCGAGGCCGTTGCGCGCGCGCCGGGCGGAGACGCCATGGCGCTGAAGCCTGTGCGGATCGGTCTGGTGGATCGTTACGGCGGCTCCATGTCGGCCGGTTGGACCCGCTGGTTGCTGGAGCAGTTCGAGTTTCCCTTTGAGGTCGTCTACCCGCAGCGTCTCGACGCCGGGGATCTGAAGAAGGATTTCGACGTCCTTGTCTTCGCACCCGACCTACTGCCCGGCGACTTCCCGAACGGAACCGGGCGCGGGCAGCCCGATCCTGAGACGATCCCCGAAGCCTATCGATCTTGGCTGGGCGCCGTCACGCGAGAGAAGACCCTGCCGCAGCTGACCCGCTTCGCCGAGGCCGGCGGCACTATCGTGACCGCCGGTTCGGCCCATAAGCTAGCCCTGGCTCTGGAAGCGCCGATCGACGACGTCGTGTCGATCGAAAACAAGCCCCTGCCCTCCACCGACTTCTTCATCCCCGGCGCGCTGCTGGCGGTGGACGTCGATCCCTCCGACCCTCTGGCCTATGGCCTCCCGGCCCGACTGAATGCCTTCTTCGACGAGAACGCCGCCTTCACGGCGCGTGGGGACGCACGAGTCGCCGCCCGCTATCCCTCGCCTACCGTGGTGTCGAGCGGATGGGCCATCGGGCCGGACAAGCTGGCCGGGGCCGCCGCCGTGGTGGATGCGCCGATGGGCCAGGGGCGGCTGATCATCCTGGGGCCGGACGTCATCAATCGCGCCCAGGCCCGCGCCTCGGTTCGCCTGTTGTTCAACGCCCTGCTCTACGGCCCCGCCGCCGCGCCGGGATTCTGAAACGAAAGAGGGCGTCGGCCCTGTCGCCGACGCCCTTTCCTCGCTTTGGTTTGAAGTTAGCGGGGAGCCAGTTGGACCTCGAAGAAGTGATCGGCGCGGCTGCGAACGTCCTGAGTAGCGGTGGCGTTGGCGGCGACCGCCTGCCGACTGCGGCTGGGGTCGTCGAAGCCATGAGCCGCGTCCGGATAGACGGTCAGATTGACCGGAGCGCCCGCCGCCTGCGCGCGATCAACCAGGGTCCGGCAGCTTTCGGGCGACACCTCCTGATCGGCTGTACCGATGAAGACCTCGACTGGCGCATAGGTCTTGTAAGCTTGTCGGAACAGGCCTTGGAGGCCGCAGCCTGGATACAGGGCGAGACCGGCCCGGAAGCCGATCCGGCGCATGTCCCCCGGCTTGTCGTCCGCAAGCGCCGCCAGGACGGTGCTGGCGCCATTGGAAAAGCCCATCAGCCCGATACGATCATCCGCCACGCCATCCACGCCGCGCAGGAACCGCAGCGCGCCATAGGCGTCCAGCGGTCGTATCGTCACCTCATTGACCTCTGGCGGCCGCGAACTGTAGGTCCCAGCCGCAAAACCAGTCGGATAGCCCCGCGGCCCGAAGCTATCGACCACCAGGACGCAATAGCCACGGTCAGTCCAGTAATCGGCCCAGAACTTGAGCCGCAGGGTCAGGTTCTGGGCCTCATAGACTCCGTTGGCCAGAGACGAATAGGCGCCGCCCCGACCGTGCATCAGCACCACGGCCGGGGCTCCGCCTTCCGGCGTCGGCCCCGCAGGCCGAAACAGATAGCCGACCAGTTCGGTGCGCACCTCATCCATACTGCGAAACGCGATCCGCTCGCCGAGCTTCTGTTCGGTCGCAGACAGCGTCGCCGCGTCTTGCCGAACAGAGGCCGGGACGGGTGCGGCCAGAACCGCCGCGACAGCGGTCGCCATCATCAGTCGCTTCATCATCCTGTTCTCCAATGAAGACAGATTTGCGTTTCTCTCAGGGGATAACCGCCGCTGAATCGGGTCGGCGCGGGTCAGCAGCGCCCATCAGCATGCCGTCGTCGATCAGGATGGATTGGCTGCTGCCGATGGTCTGGCCGACCACCACCTTGTGACCCAGGCTCTCGAGAAGCCGGATGGTGTCACGGTTCAGGCCTGACTCGACCTGCAGCGCCCCCGTCGCGCCGTCTTGATGGACACGGGGCGTCGTGGTGGCCTCGGCCAGGTTCATCCGGTGATCGACGAGGTTGACGATCAACTGAAATAGGCTGTTTGGAATGGTCGATCCGCCGGGCGTGCCCGTGACCAACCAGGGACGCCCGTCTTTGAACACGATGGTCGGCGCCATGGTGGAAATCATCCGCTTGCCTGGCTCCATCCCGTTCGCTGTCACGGGACGCCCATCCGCACGCATGCGCCGGTTGAAGTTCTTCATCTGGTCGTTCAGCAGAAAGCCCGCTCCATCGACCACAGCGCCAGATCCGAAGGAAGACCCCAGGGTGTAGGTGTTGGAAACCGCATTGCCCTCGCTGTCCACGACCGAGAAATGGGTCGTGTCGATTCCTTCAACCTCCCAGGGATCGCCGGGAACCAGGCTTGGGGTCGGCAAGAGACGGTCGGTGGAAATCAGGCTCGAACGCCGATCAGCATAGACCTGGGAGGTCAGTTGGGCCGTCGGCAGGGTGCTGAAATCTGGGTCGCCGATGTAACGGGTGCGATCCAGTTGAGCCAACTTCATCGCCTCGGACATGACATGTAGGCTGGCGGCGGTGTCCGCCCCCATGGTCTTCAGATCGAAGCGTTCGACGAGGTTGAGCAACTCCAGCAACATGACACCGCCTGCGCTGGAAGGCGGCATGGTGACGACGCGGAGGCCGCGATATTCAGTCTCGATCGGCGCCCGTTCGACGGGTTGGTAACGCGCGAGGTCCTCGCGAGAGATCAGGCCGCCGTGCGCCTGCATCGAGGCCACGATCCGATCCGCCACCGCCCCCCTGTAGAAGGCTTCGGCGCCGTCGCGCTGGATCTCCCCCAGGGTCCAGGCCAGATCGCTCTGGACCAGGGTGTCGCCCGGTCGCCAGGGGGCTCCGTCGGGTTGGAGGAAGATGCGACGCCCGGCTTCCCAATGGCCAAGAACGTCCTTGGACCAGGAAAGAGCGTAAGCCGAGTCATGGCTCAGCGTCACGCCTTCCGCCGCAAGCTTCCGCGCCGGCTCGATCAGTTCGGCCCACGGCAATCGTCCCCAACGCGCATGGGCATGCGCCAATCCAGCCACGGAGCCCGGCACCCCGGGGGCTCGATAGCCATAGCGCGCATCGCGCGGTTCATGGTCGTAAAGTGCGGGTTGAGCCGCCAGCGGCGCGACTGAGCGGTAGTCCAGCGCATAGGTGCGATCCTCAGCCGCCATATAGACCAGCATGAAGCCGTCGCCGCCCAGATTCCCGGCGCGCGGCAGCGTGACGGCCAGCGCGAATCCGGTCGCGACCGCCGCATCGACCGCATTTCCGCCCTTGGCGAGTATCTCGGCGCCGACCCGGCTGGCGATGTCGTTCTGGCTGACGACCAGACCCGTTGTCGAGATCACCGGGTGGTGGACCGAGTCATAGTTCAGGAGCGCCTCAGGCTGCTCCTGCGCATGGACACAAGGCGCAAGAGCCAATAGGGCGGCGAGAAGCACCGGCAGGAGCGATTGGTGACGGCTCATTCCAGCGGTCTTTCCTTATAGGTTACGAGGTCCAGTTCACCTTCCATGCGGGCGATGGCGACGGCCACGGCCAGATCGCTGGTGCAATTCGGGACGGTCCGGATCATGTCCAGAGGCCGATCGAAAGGCAGGATGAAACCGACGATCAAGGCCGTCTGCTCTGGTCCCAGCCCGATCACCGAAAGAACCGCCGCCAGCAGGAAAAGCGAGGCCGACGGCACAGGCGCGGCGCCCAGCGCCACGAGGGCCGTCACCGCGATTACGGCCAGATAGTCGGCTGGTCCCAGAGCGACGCCGAAAACCTGTGCCGAGAATGCGGCCAGAAGGCCCACGTAGAGGGCGGTTCCGTCCATACTGAGCGTCACCCCCAACGGCAGCACCGTCGAAGCGATCGCCGGGCTGACGCCAAGATTCCGCTGCGCCACACGCAGGGCCACAGGCAGAGTCGCCGCACTGGAGGACGTCGAGAAGGCCACCGCCACGGCATCGACGATGTCGCGGTAGAACGGCACGACAGGGACACGTGCGATCAGGCGTAGTACGGCGCCGTGGACGATGAAGGTCTGAATCGCAGCGCCTAAAAGCACGCAACAAGACAGCCGCAACACGCTGATGAAGGCCGACGGTCCGCTGGTTCCCATCACCCAGGCGATCAGAGCGAAGACGCCGAACGGCGCCAATTCCATTACGAACTGGACGACGCGCAGAAGCACGGCGGAACCCGACTCCAGAACCCGCCGTAAGGGTCGCCCCTCCTCCCCCGTCACCAGCAGTGCGCCGCCGATCAACAGGGCGAAAAAGATGACTGCGAGAATATTTCCCTCGGCCATGGCCGCGATCGGATTCAAAGGCACGATGTTCGTGAGGATGGCGGTTAGACCCTGCGTCTCCCCCAGGACCGCAGGGACAACTCCGTCGAGATCGACGCCGGCTCCCGGCTGGATCAAAGCGCCTACTCCCAGCCCGATGGTCGCGCCGACCAGCATCAAGCCGAAATAGAGGAGCATGGTCTTGAGACCGGCCGATCCTAGTCGCGCCGGATCGGACATGGCCGATACGCCGGCAGCGACGGTGACGAACACCAGCGGGGTCACCAGCATGCGGATCAGACGCACGAAGAGATCACCGATCCATTTCAGGTCCTGGGCGCGCTCTCCGAGCATCACTCCAGCAAGGGCGCCGAGCGCCAACCCGAGCAGAATTCGCCGCCACAACGGCGTGGCGAACCATAGGCGCGCAGCAAGACGCACCGGTCGGAAGACTCCCACCGTAGACGCAAGGGAATACATGTCGGTTTCCTGAGACCCGGGCGAGACAAATGCCTCGCCCGGGTGCTGTCGTCAGAAGGACTTGCGGATGCTGGCGTACCACCAGCGGCCACGATTGGAGTGGACGCTGCCGGTGTAACCGAACCTCTCGTCAGCCAGCGGCGGATCTTCGTCGAACAGATTGCGCGCACCGATGCGGACGCGCGCACCGTCCAGCGGACCGCCCTTGTCGAATTCGTACTGGATATAGAGGTTGTGGGTCAGCCATTCATCGACGACCCAATAGTCGTCCGTGTCCACATAGGTGGCGCCGGTATCGACGAAGTCGGAGACGTAGCTGGTGTACCAACCGGATGTCCACTGGCCCAGATCCCAGGTCAGGGACGCCGTGAACTTCCACTCCGGCCTGCCGTTCTGTCCGATCAGGTCCTCTACGCCGCCGACCGTCACGCCAGCGATTGTGCCGTCAGCCAAGGCGTCCAGCAGGATCTGATGCTGTTCGCTGGCCTCCTGGTACAGTTTCAGCTTCTGGCTGGCGTTTAGGCTGAGGCGCCAGTCGCCCACCGGAGTGTCGCGGAGCGTGTAGAACAGGCGGAAGTCGAGACCTTCGGACTCGCGGGGTTGAAGGTTCATGTAGTCGTCTTTGATGGACAACAGGTCGCCCACGGGTGCGAGGCCAGCCGCCGCAGCATCGGCGATCTGCTGGGCGTCGGGATCGGCCCGGACGACGTTGGGGTTCGAGCTGCCGATCTGACGCAGGTAGTAGTCCATGATCAACTGGTTGGTGCCGCCGAAAATCCCCACCAGATCTTCCTGACGGATCTTCCAGTAGTCGACGGTCAGCGTGAGGTCGCCGAACCGGTCGGACCAGAGCTCGGGTTCGAAAACCAGGCCCAGGCTGAGGTTTTCGGAACTCTCCGCCTTCAGGTCCTTGTTCCCCGACCGCTTTTCAATCCGGTCCTCGCTGGTGCAGTAGTCGTTGCTGGTGGTCAGCGTCGGGATCGCGCCGATGGCCAGTTGTACCGCACAGGCGGCATAGTCCCGCCGGCTGTTGGACCGCTCGAAATCCGGTTGATAGAGCTGCAGCAGGTTCGGCGCGCGGAACCCTTCCGACCAGGCGCTGCGGAACATTAGCCAGGATGTTGGACGATAGGCCACCGCCACCTTGGGCGCGCCGACTGTGCCAAACAGGCTGTAGTTCTCCACGCGTCCCGCGAGTTGGACGTCGATTGACTGCACCAATGGGATCTTCATCTCAGGCGAGACGACCGGCACGGCCAGTTCCAGGAAGGCCGAATAGACGTTGCGGGCTCCCGAACTGTCAGGCGTGTATGACACGCCCATCACATCGCTCTGAGACACGGAGCCGGCCAGATCCGTGAAGGTGATGGTTCCATCCAGACGCGGGTCGCGATCTTCCGCAAAGGTCTCCCGGCGCGCCTCGACACCCGCAGCAATACCGATATACCCCGCCGGCACCGGGTAGAAGTCACCCTTGGAGACCTTAAAGTCCCACTGCATCAGTTCCGTCTCAGCCTCGCGGTAGACCTTGACCATGAAGCTGTCGATCGTCTCCTGACTGTTCAATCCCGTGACGCCGTCCTGAGGATTGGCTAGATCGCCGCCCACGAAAGGATTGTAGGCGTCCGGAGTGGTCATATTGATCGCGTCCTGGAGCAACGTCATGCTGACGCCGTCCATTTCGTCGGTCGTTTCAGCCTTGCTGTAGAGCAAGGCGCTTTCCCAATCGAATCCGGAGCGCTCTCCGCGCAAACCGCCCAGATACCGGGTCGTGACGTTCTCGACTTCGACTTCCCGATAGCCCAGGTCGGCGAAACGGTAGTCCTGAATCTGGATGGCCGAGCCGGTCGTCGGCACCCCAGACAGTCCGCTCAGGCGCGCCGTCACGCCGGTGGCGCCGAACGGGTTCCAGTAGGCGGTCGGCGACATGAGCACGCGCTGGGTGTCCAGCGGCGTGTCCTGCTGCCGCTGCGACCACGTCTCGCCCCAGTAATAGCTCAGCTCACCGAAGAACTCGACGCCGTTGTCGAACTTGTGGTTGATGAAGGTGAACAGGTTGGCGCGATCCACCGCCGAACTGATGGTGCGCATCGAGTCCAGATCGTACCGAAGATTATTGTCCTCGCTCGTCGTCGAGAGGGTGGAATTGTCGAAGCAGGTGTCCGTCGTATAGGCGTTGGTGATACACCCGGCATTGGTGCTGGGCTGGACGTGGAAAGTTCCGGTCGTCGATGTCAGGGTCGAGCCGTTTACGCGCGTGGTGGTTCCTGCGTTTCGATAGGTCGTCGGATTCAGCTTGATGCCTTCGGCCCAGGCGGTGATCGTACTGTAGGCGCCGTAGTCGAGACCAGAGGCCCGGCCATCGAACGCGGCCACACGTCCGGCGACTGTCGCATAGTCCCGTTCCCAGATGTAGAGCGGATCCCGCGTCAGGTAGCTGCCCATGACGGAGACATTGGTCTTACCGTTGTTGAAGTCCTTGCCAGCCTGAAAATCGATGGAATATTCTTCCATCCCCCCTTCGTCATGGCCCATGGCGGCCTCGACGGTGAACCCTTCGAAATTGTCACGTAAGACGTTGTTGACGACGCCGGCGACGGCATCGGTGCCGTAAAGCGCGGCTGCGCCATCCGCTAGAACCTCGACCCGGCGCAGGCCGAAGGTCGGTATGGCGTTCGTGTTAACCGTCTGAACGGGCACATAGCTTTCGATCTGGGTGCCGGGATGGGGCACCAGCCGCCGCCCATTCAGCAGAACCAGCGTATTGCCCGTGCCGATCGAGCGCAGATCGATTGACGCCACATCGCCCCGCGCGTTGTTGATGCCGCCGTTGTCGCTGTCCGCCTCATTGAAGCCGACGTCACCCATCTGGGCGATGGAGCGATAGAGGTCATCCCCGTCCGCGGCGCCGATCGCATCGAGATCAGACTGATCGACGACCGTGACCGGCAAGGCCTCGTTTATGCGCGTCCCTCTGATCCGGCTGCCGACGACCACGACCTCCTGGACCTCGGCGGCGCGGCTGTCGCCTGCGATGCGCTTCTGCAGGATGATGGTCGATCCCTCGTGGGAGGCGACGTAGAGATCGGTGCCCTCCAGCAGTTGGCCGAGCGCATCCTCGACGTCCATTTGGCCAGAGACCGCAGGGCCGATCCGACCGGCGAGGTGGCCGGTGGGCGCTGAAATCGTCACTCCCGCCTGACGGGCCAGTTCCGGAATGGCCTGCGCCAGCGGCTGAGCCGTCACATTGAACTGTTTCTCCTGAGCCGCCGCCCCGTGGGCCGCGGCGACAAGCACCCCCCCAGCCACGCTTGCCGCTAGCCATCGCTTCCACGACACCATGAGATCCCCCGATCCGTTGTCTATGTTCCCCCGGCGCACCGGACATAGACAAGACGGGTGACGGAACGGGAATCCTCCAGCGTCCGGAAAATATTTAACCGTGACCGAGCAAAATTTGGCTCGTGCTGATTTCTGCGCGCAGATTCAGACTACGCGCCGCCGCCCGCGCAAAGGCTGCCGGATCGTTTGCTTCAAACAGGCCGGTGATTTTCATTTCCGCCACATCTCGATCCGCAAGCTTGATCGGAACTTCGCTGAACCGGGCGAACTCCGCCGCCGCCTGCCGCAGGCTCTCGTCATGAAATTCTATTTTGCCGTCGCGCCAGGCGAGAAGCTGGTTGGTCTGGCGCGCGCTGAGAGAGCGAGGGCTGGCGACGTCGCCGCCCAGGCTGATCAATTGGTTAGCAGTCAGAATCTGGGCTTTGTCCCCCCCCATGCGCATATGGACCGACCCGGCCAATGCGACCACTTGGAGCGGCGCCTGGTTCAAGCGCTTCAGCAGAAACGCGCCGTCGTAGGTGGTAAGCACCGTGCCGGCGGAGCGCATGACGAAAGGTCGCACCGGATCGACCGCCACCTCGAACAGGGCCTCGCCATACATGAGGACGACCTCGCGGACTGATCGCGTGTATCGGACGCTGACGCGCGAGAGGGTGTTGAGCGTGACAAGGCTGCCGTCCTCAAGCGACACCGAGCGGATCTCGCCGCGCTCCGTGTCCAGGCGCTGAGACCGTCTCCAGTAGGCGGCGGCCAATCCCGTTCCACTCAGCATCGCCACCGCGACGCCGGCCGCAAGCAAAGAGCGTCTCGCCATCACCGGTTGCTCGACAACGTCAGCGCCGCTCAAGGCGGCAGCCTTTTTCGAGTAGACCGCTACGGCGCGGGCTCGAGCAAAAGCGCCCATGCGGCGTGCGTCCTCCGCCGCCCAGGCGTCAAATTCAAGCTGATCCGCAAGTGAAAACGCCCCACGATCAAGCCGCGCGGCCCAGATGGCCGCGCTACGATCGATCTCTTCAGCCGTTTCCGTTCCTGCCATCCGCCCTTCGTCCGATCCGCACGTTCCGCAACCTTGACGCATCTGGGGCATCATATCCTCCATCTGCGTATGCGGTCATCAATAGAACGAAGGCCTTGGCGATGTGTTTCTCGACGGTGCTTTCAGGGAAGCCCGTCTCCTGAGCAATCTGCTTCTGAGAGCGACCGGAGACCCGACTTAAGACAAATACGCGACGGGTCTTTTCAGGAAGACCATCGATCATCCTTGCCAGAAGGCGAAGCTCGTTGCGATTCACGACCTCATCCTCGGGCGTGACCGCATCGGACGCCACTTGAAGCCTGTCTAGGTCGGTGACGGCTTCGAGTTGCACGACGCTTTGGCGCCTTAAGCGATCCACCGCAGCGGAATGCGCGGTGCGAAATAGATAGGCACGAACATTCCGGATGGCGCCGACATTCTCGATACAGATCAATTTGGCATAGGTTTCCTGCACGATATCATCAACGTCGGCGGGCGAGGCGCCCCGACGGAGCCATGCGCGCAGCGCAGGCTCATGAGGCATCACGCTTCGCGCGAGCCAGAGCGCTGTTTCGTCTGAAACCCCCATGGACACAGAGATTGGCACGCACCTTCAGAAGGCTGCAAGCCCACGTTCTCTGAAATCAGCCATGCCGAGAAGACGCCCTCCCTTTTTTTGGCGCCGTCGCCCAGCTGTCACAACATCGGTGGACCTCTGGAGCGCTGGCCTCGGTTCGTAAGTCCTTGGACATGACGTCCCGGCTTGCCGCATAGACAAAGAAAAACCCGCTATCCTGTTGGATAGCGGGCTAAATCTTGGGTGCGGGAGTAGGATTTGAACCTACGACCTTCAGGTTATGAGCCTGACGAGCTACCGGGCTGCTCCATCCCGCGGCAAACGGTAGTTTCGTGAGGAAGAACGGTTCGAGAAGACCGCGAAGTGCGGTGATTTGTTTTTCATCATCGGCTGTCCGCCTTGTAGACCCGGCGGCGACCTACTCTCCCGCGCCTTGAGACGAAGTACCATTGGCTCTGGAGGGCTTAACGACCGAGTTCGGAATGGGATCGGGTGGGGAACCTCCGACATAGCCACCAGGTCAACAAGGCGGACAGCGGATGATGAGAAGACATTGTCTTGGATTGCTTCGGTCAAGGAGCAATCATCGAATGAGTTTTGCTGAGAAACGATCAAACCGATCGGATTATTAGTACCAGTAAGCTTCATGGGTCGCCCCACTTCCACACCTGGCCTATCAACGTGGTAGTCTTCCACGATCCTCAGCGAAGCCTTGTTTTGAGGTTAGTTTCCCGCTTAGATGCTTTCAGCGGTTATCTATTCCATACTTAGCTACCCTGCTGCACAGCTGGCGCCATGACAGGTACACCAGAGGTATGTCCATCCCGGTCCTCTCGTACTAGGGACAGATCCTCTCAAGCTTCGAACACCCACGGCAGATAGGGACCAAACTGTCTCACGACGTTCTGAACCCAGCTCACGTACCACTTTAAATGGCGAACAGCCATACCCTTGGGACCTGCTCCAGCCCCAGGATGTGATGAGCCGACATCGAGGTGCCAAACTTTGCCGTCGATATGGACTCTTGGGCAAAATCAGCCTGTTATCCCTAGAGTACCTTTTATCCGTTGAGCGATGGCCCTTCCACTCGGGACCACCGGATCACTATGGCCGACTTTCGTCTCTGCTCGACTTGTCAGTCTCGCAGTCAGGCGAGCTTATGCCATTGCACTCGACGAGCGATTTCCGACCGCTCTGAGCTCACCATCGCGCGCCTCCGTTACACTTTGGGAGGCGACCGCCCCAGTCAAACTACCCACCACGCCATGTCCCGGGACCGGATAACGGCCCTCGGTTAGACGTCAACGACAGTAAGGGTGGTATTTCAAGGACGACTCCACCAGAGCTGGCGCCCCGGTTTCATAGTCTCCCACCTATCCTACACATACGGTCGCTAACGCCAAGGCGAAGCTATAGTAAAGGTTCATAGGGTCTTTCCGTCTGACCGCGGGAACCCCGCATCTTCACGGGGAATTCAATTTCACTGAGCCTATGCTGGAGACAGTGGGGAAGTCGTTACGCCATTCGTGCAGGTCGGAACTTACCCGACAAGGAATTTCGCTACCTTAGGACCGTTATAGTTACGGCCGCCGTTTACCTGGGCTTCAGTTCGACGCTTTCACATCTCCCTTTAACCTTCAGGCACCGGGCAGGCGTCAGACCCTATACGTCGCATTGCTGCTTCGCAGAGCCCTGTGTTTTTGCTAAACAGTCGCTACCCCCTGGCTTGTGCCACTCAGTCCTGGTTGCCCAGGGTGAGTCACGCTTATTCCGAAGTTACGCGTGCAATTTGCCGAGTTCCTTCAGCATAGTTCTCTCAAACGCCTTGGTATGCTCTACCTGACCACCTGTGTCGGTTTCGGGTACGGTCTCTGCTGGAGTTATTTCCTGGGACAACGCCCCCGCACACACAATCCAATAAGTGGGTACGAGTTAAGCCATCCGTCACTTCCAGCTGGTGCAGGAATATTTACCTGCTTCCCATCGACTACGCTTTTCAGCCTCGCCTTAGGGGCCGACTAACCCTGCGCAGATTAGCTTTACGCAGGAACCCTTGGTCTTTCGGCGAGAGTGTCTCTCACACTCTTATCGTTACTCATGTCAGCATTCTCACTTCCGATACCTCCAGCCAGGCTCACGCCTGACCTTCACCGGCCTACGGAACGCTCCGCTACCGCTTGCAGTAAACTGCAAACCCATATCTTCGGCGCACGGCTTGAGCCCCGTTACATTTTCCGCGCAGGATCGCTTGATCAGTGAGCTGTTACGCTTTCTTTAAAGGATGGCTGCTTCTAAGCCAACCTCCTGATTGTCAAAGCAATCCCACATCGTTTCCCACTTAGCCGTGACTTGGGGGCCTTAGATGATGGTTAGGGTTGTTTCCCTTTTCACGACGGACGTTAGCACCCGCCGTGTGTCTGCCCGATAGTTCTCTTGGGTATTCGGAGTTTGGTTAGTATTGGTACCGCTCGCGCAGCCCGCAACCATCCAGTGCTCTACCCCCCAAGGAATTCGTCGGACGCTCTACCTAAATAGATTTCGCGGAGAACCAGCTATGTCCAGGTTTGATTGGCCTTTCACCCCTATCCACAAGTCATCCCAGAATTTTTCAACATTCACGGGTTCGGTCCTCCAGTTGGTGTTACCCAACCTTCAACCTGCTCATGGATAGATCACCTGGTTTCGGGTCGTCATACGTCGAACTTAGCGCCCTATTCAGACTCGCTTTCGCTGCGCCTACACCTAACGGCTTAAGCTTGCTCGACACATGAAGTCGCTGACCCATTATACAAAAGGTACGCCGTCACCCCGCTTGGGGGCTCCGACTGCTTGTAGGCTTCCGATTTCAGGATCTGTTTCACTCCCCTTGTCGGGGTGCTTTTCACCTTTCCCTCACGGTACTTGTTCACTATCGGTCGTAGAGGAGTACTTAGGCTTGGAGGGTGGTCCCCCCATGTTCAGACAGGATTTCACGTGTCCCGCCCTACTCGAGTCTCTTGCTGTTTGATGACTACGGGGCTTTCACCCACTATGGCCGACCTTTCCAGATCGTTCGTCTTTATTTCACAAGAGCACTGGCCTGGTCCCGGTTCGCTCGCCACTACTACGGGAGTCTCGGTTGATGTCCTTTCCTCCGGGTACTGAGATGTTTCAGTTCCCCGGGTTCGCTTAATGAAGCCTATGTATTCAGCTCATTATACCTTTCAACAATCCGCCAATCGCTGACCCGACCGAAGCCGGAACAGAGTTGGAAGACTGTAAAGGTGGGTTTCCCCATTCGGAAATAACCGGATCAAAGGGTGCTAGCGCCTCCCCGGTTCTTATCGCAGCTTGCCACGTCCTTCATCGCCTCTCTACGCCAAGGCATCCGTCAGAAGCCCTTCAACGTTTGATCGTTTCTCAGCAAAACTCATGCTTGGTTTATTCCGCCCGACTGGAAAGTTGCCGGGGGACCAAGCCTGATTTTTGTCAGACAATGTCTTCTTCTCGAACAAGACCTACAAGCTCAGGGGAGCCGGTCACGTTCTTCCTTCACGATTTCAATGCCAGTCGCCATGCGGCGACGGGCAATTCCTGATGCGATCTGCGAGCTTTGGCAGGATGCGCCACCGCTTCCAAAGCGGGGCCTCCGGTCATTCGCCGCCCCGCGCTTGCGGGATGGTGGAGCCAGACGGAGTCGAACCGACGACATCCTGCTTGCAAAGCAGGCGCTCTACCAACTGAGCTATGGCCCCATTCCAACAGGAACAGTGCGAAGCCCAGGAGAGCTGTCGGCGATGCCGTCTTGAGGCTGAGAACCCCCAGCGAACCAGAAGTCCTGGTAGGCCCGGGCAGACTCGAACTGCCGACCTTACGCTTATCAGGCGTACGCTCTAACCACCTGAGCTACGGGCCTATGGCAGCGACAGCCGGGCTAAAGGCCCAGGCTCGCGATCGCGTCACCAATACATCAACCCGTATGGCCGATGCGTCGATGACGAAAGTGGAAAGAGAAACGGAGACGGCGGCATTCCGCAGTTTATTGGAGCCTCAATAGACAGCCTCGTGAGAGACGGCCTGGAGAAGCATCCTTAGAAAGGAGGTGATCCAGCCGCAGGTTCCCCTACGGCTACCTTGTTACGACTTCACCCCAGTCGCTGACCCTACCGTGGTCGCCTGCCCCCTTGCGGTCAGCGCAGCGCCTTCGGGTAGAACCAACTCCCATGGTGTGACGGGCGGTGTGTACAAGGCCCGGGAACGTATTCACCGCGGCATGCTGATCCGCGATTACTAGCGATTCCAACTTCATGCCCTCGAGTTGCAGAGGACAATCCGAACTGAGACGACTTTTAAGGATTAACCCTCTGTAGTCGCCATTGTAGCACGTGTGTAGCCCACCCTGTAAGGGCCATGAGGACTTGACGTCATCCCCACCTTCCTCCGGCTTAGCACCGGCAGTCCCATTAGAGTTCCCAACTAAATGATGGCAACTAATGGCGAGGGTTGCGCTCGTTGCGGGACTTAACCCAACATCTCACGACACGAGCTGACGACAGCCATGCAGCACCTGTGTCCTAGTCCCCGAAGGGAAAGCCAGATCTCTCTGGCGGTCCAGGCATGTCAAAAGGTGGTAAGGTTCTGCGCGTTGCTTCGAATTAAACCACATGCTCCACCGCTTGTGCGGGCCCCCGTCAATTCCTTTGAGTTTTAATCTTGCGACCGTACTCCCCAGGCGGATTGCTTAATGCGTTAGCTGCGTCACCGAAATGCATGCATCCCGACAACTAGCAATCATCGTTTACGGCGTGGACTACCAGGGTATCTAATCCTGTTTGCTCCCCACGCTTTCGAGCCTCAGCGTCAGTAATGAGCCAGTATGTCGCCTTCGCCACTGGTGTTCTTCCGAATATCTACGAATTTCACCTCTACACTCGGAGTTCCACATACCTCTCTCACACTCAAGACACCCAGTATCAAAGGCAATTCCGAGGTTGAGCCCCGGGATTTCACCCCTGACTTAAATGTCCGCCTACGCTCCCTTTACGCCCAGTAATTCCGAGCAACGCTAGCCCCCTTCGTATTACCGCGGCTGCTGGCACGAAGTTAGCCGGGGCTTCTTCTCCGGGTACCGTCATTATCGTCCCCGGTGAAAGAATTTTACAATCCTAAGACCTTCATCATTCACGCGGCATGGCTGCGTCAGGCTTTCGCCCATTGCGCAAGATTCCCCACTGCTGCCTCCCGTAGGAGTTTGGGCCGTGTCTCAGTCCCAATGTGGCTGATCATCCTCTCAGACCAGCTACTGATCGTCGCCTTGGTGAGCCTTTACCTCACCAACTAGCTAATCAGACGCGGGCCGCTCTAAAGGCGATAAATCTTTCCCCCGAAGGGCACATTCGGTATTAGCACAAGTTTCCCTGAGTTATTCCGAACCTAAAGGCACGTTCCCACGTGTTACTCACCCGTCCGCCACTAACTCCGAAGAGTTCGTTCGACTTGCATGTGTTAGGCCTGCCGCCAGCGTTCGCTCTGAGCCAGGATCAAACTCTCAGGTTGAGTTGACTTCTGACCTAAGCTTGAAGACACACCGAAGTGCATCTTGGCATTAGTTCTACGTATTTTATTGACGAGTTCCCACGTCATCGATCCGAAGACCGACGCATGGTATCTTTTCAAAAAGACCGCAGATAGTCAGTGTCGTATGATGACCTCTAGGGTCATCGCTAGAACACCGCCGCCTGCGTTTCTCTTTCCATATCAACAATGTCAAAGACCTAAACCGCCTCAGCGGCCCGACTTGTTTAGCGCCTCGTCGTCGGCGGAGGCGGCGATTTAGAGAACCGCGAACCTCGTGTCAACCGCTCTTTTCAGAGATTTTGCAGACCCGAGAGCGAACCCTCAAAACCACAAAAAACCACCGGAGGAAAACGCAGAGGCTTTCCTCTTAACCGTTCGGCGATTCGATTGGAGCGCGGAACCTATTGAAACCAACCCAGGAAAGCAAGAAGTTTCTCAACTCTTTCTTCCCCTCAAAACCCCCGAAACCGAAGCTCCGAAGCCCTCAGGGCCGGCCCGTTTCCGAGCGAGGCGGTCCTATACGGGCCACCCTTTTCCGCCGCAACCAGATTCTGACAGATCGATGAAGAATCTCGCGGAGTCGGACTCTCCGAAGCTTCGCCGCGGCCCGCTCAGCCCGCCGCTATATAGGTTTTAAGGCTTTCGGCCTCGCGGGCGTGTTCCTGGATCTGACATTTGACGACGTCGCCTATGGAGATGACGCCGACCAATCGCCCGGCGTCCATCACCGGCAAATGGCGAATCCTCCGGTCGGTCATCCGGCTCATCAGCGCGGACATGGCCTCGCGCGGTTCGGCGAAGATCACCTTGGCCGTCATATAGTCGCCGACCGGGCGGCTCAGGGCGCTTGGCCCATCAACGGCCAAAGCCTTGACCACGTCCCGTTCGGAGAACACGCCGACGACGGTCTCGCCGTCGCGGACAACCAGGGCCCCGACTCGTTTCAGCTCCAGTTCCTCGCAGGCGCGCGCTACCGTCAGATAGGGCGCGATGGAGAAGACGGCGTTTCCCTTGGTCTTGAGGATCTCGGCGACGAACATCGCGGCTCCTTCTCTATGGTTAAGAGACGACCGAGGGGCCGGAATGGCGACAGGGCCGCTCGATAACCATGATCGCTCATGGCGCGGCCGGAATCAAATCCGCGATTCAGGCTCGTCGGACGCGGCGTTGGGCAGCGGTCCCTTGCCGAATGCACGCGCCAGCGGACCGATGGCCAGCAGACCGGCGAAGAAGCCGAAGGCGTGCGCCTCCCAGGCGATACGGGCGCCCTCTGCGCCTGGCGCATAGCCGATCAGACCCGTCGCGGCGTTGACCGCCATCCAGGCGATCGAGGCGCTGACCACCCGCCGATCAAACAGGCTCAGCACCCTGCCCTGCCCGCCCATCAGACGAGTCGCGCCACCGATCAGACCGAACACGGCGCCGGACGCCCCCACCATGGCGTCGCTCGAGCCCCAGTGGACCAGTCCATAGCCCAGGGCGGCGATCACGCCGCAGCCTATATAGAAGAGCAGGAACACGGTCGGCCCGAAACGGTCGCCGAACAACCGGGCCACGGGCGCGCCGAAGGCCAGGGCGCCGACGGCGTTCATGATGGCATGGGTCCAGCTGCCGTGCAGAAGCATGGCGGTGAGCAAACCGCCCCATCGCCCGTTCTCCAGATCGACCGGCGCAAAGGCCATTGCCCCGCCCATATCGGGGAGCTGGCGCTGGAAGAAGAACAGGACAAGCATGGACAGGGCGATCAACACCACGGGGACCGGGGCGTTGAACATCCTTTCGGACTTGGGCTCCCGGGGTTCGGGGCGCGCGGAGAATCGACCGTCGGGTTCGGACATTCGTCACCCATGCGCAGGGATTTCCCGTATCTCAAGCGCTTCTTAATAACCTTAACGCAGTTTGGGGCGTGGACCGAACGTCGGTCCGTGGTTCGTTTGCGCGCGAGGAGCAACCCCCAATGCCGGTCAAGAGGCTGATCGCCCCCCTGCCGACAGTGCTGGCGACCCTGGCGCTGGTCGCCCCCGGCGTGGCTGCGGCGCAGACCACGGGATCCAGCGGCGCCGCCCAGTTTCAGCAGGGCTATGGCTCCGCCCGCAGCGCAACCAGCAGCGCAACCACGGGCTCGACCCGCGACGCCAACGGCAATCGCGTGATCGTCAACGGCCTGATCCAGTCGGGGGCCTCGTCCTATTCCAGCCAATCCGGCGGCGTGGCCTCGGCCTATGCCGGCGCAGGCTCGTCCAGCAGCAGCGGATCGACCACGGGCGGTTCGACCGCCATCGGCAACCAGCTGAACGTCGTGGTCCAGGGCAGCCACAACACCGTCATCGTCAACTCGAAACAGACCAACAACGGCGACGTCAACGCCGGCACGGCCCTGAACGGAAGCCTCAACCTGCCATGAGCCGACCTGTCCTCATTCGCACCGGCGCCGCTGCGGCGGCTGCGGCCCTGCTGCTTGCCGGCTGCGTCAGCCCGGTCGCGGGACCGTCGGGCCAGTATGCGACGCCGATCGGCAATGCGCCGGTCACGTCCAACCCCACCCCCTATTCGACCGCCCTGTACTGCCTGGCCGACTACGCCCGCCGCTACAACCTGCCCTCGCCGCGCATGGCTGTGGGCCGGATCAGCGACTACACCGGCACGGTCTCGTCGGACGGCGGACGCCAGATCACCGGCGGCGCCTCGCTGATGGCCACCTCGGCCCTGGCCAAGGCCGGCGCCCAGATCGTCGAACGCTATGACACCTCGGTGTCGGAGCTGGAGCTGCGCTACGCCAACAACAAGCTGATCGGCGACAGAGCCCCCAATACTCAAGGGTCGGGCGCTCAAGGCCCGGAAGACACCCAGTACCGCCGCATCCTGGCCGGTCAGGTGCCGGGCTCGGACTTCTACATCGTCGGCGGCATCACCGAGGTGAACTACAACATCCGCTCGGGCGGGTTCGACGCCTCGATGGGCGAGGTGGACAGCGACCGGCCCGGATCGGGCATCGCCACCTACCGGACCTATGTGATGAACATCGCCATGGACCTGCGGCTGGTGCAGACCACCACGCTCGAGGTCGTGGACGTCGTCTCGTACCAGAAGCAGATCATCGGCCGCGAAATCTCGGCGGGCGTGTTCGACTTCCTGAACGGCAATGTCTTCGACATCTCGGCCGGGTCCGGCGGGATGGAGCCGACGCAGCTGGCCGTGCGCGCCCTGGTCGAACGGGCCACGGTCGAGTTCATGGCCAATCTGTACGGCGCCCCCGGCCCCGAAATTTGCCTCGACTCCGCAAACGATCCGCTCGGCGACAGCGCCGTCGGCCCGACCGGCGGCTATTATCCGGCCTACCCCACCACGGAGACGAACAATGGCCAGACCCGCGCCGATCCGTCTCGCTGGCATGATCGCCGCGACGGCGACGTTCGCCCTAGCCGCTACTGAGGCGACGGCCCAGGAGACGACCGTCTGCGACGCCCAGACCGGCTCGACCTGCACCAGCACGCAGACGATGACCGGCGAGGTCACCGGCACAGTGAACCTGGACGTCGCCGTAGGCCAGTTGCAGGTGACCAACGACGCCAGCGGCAATCTGCTGGTCGGCGGGATCGATCAGGCGGCCGCAGCCCTGACGGCGCGCCAGACCATGACGGGCCCGTCCGTGACCGCCCGCACCGCCGTCGATGCGCCGACAGCCCATGTCGAGAACGGCGGCGCCGTCGCGACCACGGCGGCGGCCAACCGGATCGCCCTGAGCGGCCCCTCCGCCTCGATTACCGGGCCCGTGGACCAGTCGGCCCAGACGACCGTCCTGGCCGAGACCGTCGCCGATGTTCAGTATATCCCGGCCCCCGCCGACTTCTCGGCCCAGGCCGTGGCCAATGCGGTCCAGACCTCGACCACCGGCGCCTCGCACCAGGATCTGACGATCCGCCAGACCAACGCCCCGTCGACCGTCGAGGCCCGCACCGACGTCTATGTCGACAACGCCTGGAACCTGGCCGCCCGCGCCAACGCCCGCGCCAACCAGACCGTGCTCTACAACGCCGGCGGCTCGCTGGTCGCGGCGACCGACCAGACCAACCAGGGCCGGGTCCGCGCCGTCGCCCAGGCCGCGACCTATGTGCAGGGCCAGACCACCGTCGCCGCCCGCGCCGTCGCCAATGAGGTCATCGCCGGCAACCAGGACATCTATCTGGAGCTGAACAACACCCAGCTGAACACCGGCGGGGTCGAGGCGACCGCGACCTATACGGGCGTCAGCGGCTATGACGCCTATGTCGGCGCCGAGGCCGTGGGCAACAGCGTCACCGGCTACGCCTGTTCCCAGTGCGGCGGCGAGGTCAATGTGACCAACAGCCAGACCAACGACGCCAATGTCACCGCCACGACCACCGCCACCATCGGCGCCGGCCGCACCGCCGTGGTCGGAGCGACCGCCGTGGGCAACAGCGCGACCTTCTATGTCAGCCGGCCGGGCGGCTGAGGACTAGACTCAATCCACTGCGAAAAAATGGAGTCTATTTTCGTCTATTCTTCGCGGGGACGCGGGGGCTGGGCGGAAAGGACGTTGTCGTAAGGGTGACAAAGCGCCAAAGCGCCATTTCCCGAGAGTGCGACGGGAGGGGGATTTGGTTTTCAAAGACCGTGGGGGAGAAGTGTCGCACGGTTTTGGGGCGTGGTGGGTAGAGGGGCGGGTTCTAACGTCGGTACGTTGAAAAGGCCGGGGATTTGCGCGGGTATTAGGATAGAAGGCGAGGTCCGAGCAGCGCCTGAAAGCCGACTTTCGTTGAGCGCGCGACCGGTTGGCGGTAAGCAGAGGCATGCCTGCTCCAGTTGCCGCGCTTGAACTCGGACGAGACGGCGCTGAGCTAGCGCCAAAGGCGCTCGACAGCTCCGCACTCGCTGCTTTGGAACAGGTGCTCTCCGGCCAGCCGCGAGACGTCGCCGGCGTCAGGCTATTCGGCGTTGACGGGCTGGCGGATTTCCTCGCCACCGACGGTCCGATCGGATCCATTGCTGCACGAAATCTGGGTGAGATGGCGCGACCGGTGCGGGCGATCCTCTTCGACAAGACGGCGTCTGCGAATTGGTCACTGGCTTGGCACCAAGACCGCGTGATTGCAGTGCGTGACCGAAAAGAGGTCGAAGGCTTCGGGCCTTGGACGCGCAAGCATGGCGCCCTGCACGTCGCGCCGCCATTTAAGCTGCTAGCCAGCATGCTCACGCTGCGCGCCCACCTCGACCCTGTACCTCAGTCCAACGCTCCGTTGCTCATCGCGCGGGGCTCGCACCGCTTTGGAAGGATCTCTGAGTCTGACGTTCCAGAGGTGGTGACAAGGTGCGGCGTCGCCATGTGTCTGGCTGACGCGGGAGACATCTGGACCTATGCCACGCCAATCCTGCACGCGTCCGACAGGGCGTCTGCGGCGACGCACCGCCGAGTTCTACAGGTGGACTATGCCGCCGGCGAACTTCCCGGCGGACTACAGTGGCTTGGTGTCTGACTCGCGTCAGCAGCGGAACTTGGGTCCTCGCCGCAGAGCATACATTCAGGTGGCCCAGCCACAGCCAAGCCATTCGATTCCACTAGCTTGAGAAGACCTGATTACACTGAACGCTCAGGAGTATTCCGCGCGAAGATTAATCCACTCCGACAATAGCGCCTCGTACTGATCGGCAATCGTCGGTCACCGAGAACATGTGATCGAGATGTCGAATCGGAACGCGCTTACGGCGCCCGCTTAGGCCGCCGATGGGCTGTGCAAACAGGCTTCACCGTGCCACGATCACCTGATGGAGGCGGAAAGCTTGACAGCGGAGAGCCAGCGTCTGGCGATGCTTCAGTCCCTCGGGCTCGTCCCAGGCCAGCGTGATCCAAGCCTCCAGGTTCTTGCCGCGCTAGCCGCCAACATCTCCGAATCCGCCGTGGGGTTAGTCAGCCTCGTCGAACGCTCATGCATCTATGTCGTGGGCGGGGCTGGGTTCGACAGTGATTTCATAGATCCCGCCGATAGCTTTTGCAGCCACGCGGTGTTGAACCCAGAAAGCGTGTCGTGGGTGTCCGATGCGCTGGCGGACCCGCAGTTTCGCGATAGTCGTTACGTGACGGGGGAGCCCTACATCCGCTTCTACGTCGGGGTTCCGTTGACGGTAAATGGCGAAACCGTGGGCACGCTCAGCGTACTTGATCCCCGACCGAGAGCCTGTGACCCACGTCTGGTCTCCAGATTGAAACTCCTGGCGGAAGCGTGCGAAGCCGAACTCACCGAACGTCACCGCACCGCAGCGATGCGTCAGGCGTTGGCCGCTTCTGCAGATGCCCTCATTGATTGCGACGTCGCAGGCCGGGTTGTGGGTTGGTCGGAGGGCGCAGAACGCCTGTTTGGTTTCCCCGCAGAGGAGGCGCTCGGCGCTAACGTGACGATCATCGTCCCTCCGGAGCAGCAGGAAGCGCATCGGCAGGGAATACGGCGGTGGCAAGAGAGCGGGGCGGCGCGCTTGGGGCGTCGAATTGAACTGCCGGCCAAGCGGCGCGACGGCTCTGATCTCGACATCGAACTTTGGATGTCGGTGACTCATGAATGCGGAGGGCCTCGAATACATGCCAACATCAGAGACATATCCGCCCGCAGGGCCCAGGCCCGGAATGTCGAGCGTGCGGAGGCGCGATCTAGGGAGCTTAAGGCTCAGCTCAATCAGGTTTGGCGTTTGAACTCCCTCGGAGAGATGGCGGCGACCCTCTCGCACGAGCTGAACCAGCCGTTAGGGGCCGCCACCACTTACATCCACGCCTGCCAACGTGTCCTTCAGAGAGCCGATCCCATCAGCGCAAGCGCGAGCCAAACCCTCGACCTTGCGAAGGCGCAGCTCTTGCGCGCAGGATCAATCATACGTCGCATGCGGCAATTGCTTTCCCATGACAGTCGCGACCTTCAGGTCGAGCGTGTCTCAGAAATGGTGGGGGATCTGAATGGGATCCTCTCCTTAATCCAGAGCGACGCCGGCGTCAGCCTGGAGATCGTCATCGATGAGGCCAATGATCACGTCCGCGCTGAACGCATCCAGTTCCAGCAGGCGGTGATCAACTTGGTGCGGAACGCCGCCGAAGCCTTGTCTGGACGTTCCGATGGCATAGTCCGGGTGGTGGGGAGAGCGATCTCCGACACGATTTTTGAACTCAGCGTCACGGACAACGGTCCCGGCGTGGCGCCTGACCAGATTGAGACGATCTTCAGACCGCTCATGACAACGAAGACTTCTGGGATGGGACTCGGCCTATCCGTTACGCGAACCATTGTCGAACGCCACGGGGGATCTCTTGACGTGACGTGCGGCGACTTAGGTGGAGCGGCGTTCACCTTCTGCTTGTCGAGAGAGTGCGGGACAGACGCGTGAGAAATCATTCCGCTTCGTGATCGACGATGACGCCGGGATGAGGGACGCGCTCGTATCGATGTTGCGCGGCGATCCACCTCCCCCGGACGTGGCGCAAACCGGGCACAGTCACGACACCCTCGTCATCACCACCGCGCCAATCGTCTGACGCCCGAACTGCGGCAGGTCGAGCGCTGCGCCGCCTTCGAAGCGGGTGGGGGTTAGTCGCTTCAGGACGAAGACGAGCGCGGGGCTGCCAGGGTCGGAGGTTTCAACATAGAAGAGGCCGTCTCGGACGGTGCACTGATCGTCACGGGCGCCGGGGGTCAGCTTGCAGCCGGCGATCCGTCCATCGCTGACCGCGACATCAAGCGCAAAGGTGTCGGGGGGGTCGGTCTGTGCGTTGGCTCCGCCGCGCGCTGGAAGGTCTCGAACAACGAGCGACCATGCCCCCTCGAGATCGCTGTCGTTCAATTTCTGCGACGCCGAAGGCGCAGAACAGCCTGCGAGCGCCGCGCACAGGAGAAGGCGGAGGGCCGGCCGGGTGGTTTGGAAGACGCGCATGCACACCCCTCGCTTGTGACAGTACGGTTGCTTGAGTTGCAGGGCGGGTCAATCGGTTTCAGGGACGGGCGCGGAAGAATGTCTCAGACGCCAGGCGTCGGGATGCGGGAAGAACCCCTCCGGCTCGCCGCTGCGCGGCGATCCACCTCCCCCCTTGGGGGAGGATTAGTCGCCTTGCCCTCGGCGTCGCCCTCGCCTACTCCAGACGTCGGCCGCTCCATCGGGGGTTGCGGCGGTTTGGAGTGAGTTCATGCGTTCTGCGCGTCATCTGCTGCTGGTCGCGGCCTCGGGGTTGGCTCTGTCGGTGGGGGCGTTCAGTGCGCCGACCCAAGTTCTGGCCATGGCCTTTGCGCCCGCCGCTGTTCAGGCTGAGACCCAGGTTGCGCCGTCCGATCCCTGGGCCCAGGCGGCCAGTGATATTCCGGCCGATCCGGCGGTGCGGTACGGCCTGCTTCCCAACGGCATGCGCTACGCCCTGCTGAAGAACGCCACCCCGCCCGGTCAGGCCTCGTTCCGGCTGCGGATCGACGCAGGCTCGCTGATGGAGCGGGACGACCAGCAGGGGCTGGCCCACTTCATGGAACATATGGCCTTCAACGGGACCAAGGATATCCCCGAGAACGAGATGCTGCGGATCCTGGAGCGGCTGGGCCTGGCCTTTGGGGCCGACACCAACGCCTTCACCAGCTTCGAGCAGACCGCCTATATGCTGGAACTGCCCAACACCCAGGACGAGACGGTCGATACGTCCCTGCACGTGATGCGCCAGATGATGGGCGACGCCCTGATGGCGTCCGAGGCCATCGACGCCGAGCGCGGGGTGATCGTGGGCGAGGCGAGGACGCGCGACACGCCGCAGTTCCGGGTGCTGAAGACCCAGCTGGGTCTGCTGGCGCCGGGCCAACGCCTGTCGCAACGCCTGCCGATCGGCGACCTGGAGGTGATCCGCACCGCGCCGCGCGACCGGTTCGTGGACTTCTATGACGCCTATTACCGCCCGTCGCGGGCGACCTTTATCGCCGTGGGCGACTTCGACGTGGACGCGATGGAGGCCAAGATCCGCGGCGTCTTCGGCGACTGGACGCCCAAGGCGGCCGACGGTCCCGAGCCCGACCTGGGCGTCGTGCCGCAGCGCGAGCCCCAGACCAGCATCATCGTCGAGCCCGGCGTGCAGTCGTCGATCCAGATCAACTGGATCAAGGCGCCCGACCTGGATCCCGACACGGCGGCCGAGCGGGCCGAGGCCACCCGCCGCAACCTGGGTCTGGCCGTGCTGAACCGCCGGCTGGGCGAGATGGCGCGGGCCGACAATCCGCCCTTCCTGGGCGCGGGCGGCGGTTATCAGGGGCTGTTCGACAGCCTGGACGCCGGGATTCTGTCGGTCGCCTTCACCCCCGGCGAATGGAAACGGGCGCTGGAGACCACCGAACAGGAGGCGCGCCGCCTGACCCAGTACGGGGTGACCCAGGCCGAGCTGGATCGCGAGATCACCGAATACCGCACCGGCTTGCAGAACGCCGTGGCCACCGCCGCCACCCGCTCGACACCGGCCCTGGCCGGCGCCCTGCTGAGCGCCGTCAATGGGGATGCGGTCTTCTCGACCCCGCAGGACGGTCTGGCCCGGTTCGAGGCCATGGTCGCCGACCTGACGGCCGAACAGGTGAACGCCGCCGTCCGGCCGGTGTTCGAAGGCCAGGGGCCGCTGGTCCTGTTCACCAGCCCGGTCCCGGTCGAAGGCGGCGAGGCGGCCGTGACCGCCGCCCTGGAGGCCTCGCGTCAGGTGGCGGTGACCGCCCCGGCTGCGCAGGCCGAACTGAAATGGCCCTACGCCGACTTCGGCCCCGCCGCCGTTCCCGAAGCGCGCACCGAGGTCGCGGACCTGGGGGCGACCCTGGTCCGTTTCCCCAACGGGACGCTGTTGAACATCAAGAAGACCGACTTCCGTGACGATCAGATCCTGATCAGCGCCTCGACCGGGATCGGCAGCCTGGGCATGCCGACCGACCGGTTCTCGCCCCTGTTCGCCACCAACGCCGTGCTGAACTCGGGCGGACTGGGCAAGCTGACGGTGGACGAGATGAACCGGGTGCTGGCGGGCCATGTGTTCAGCACCAGCATCAGCCAGGGGCTGGACTCCTACGGCCTGGGCGGGGCGACCCGGCCCGAGGATCTGGCGCTGACGATGCAGATTCTGACCGCCTATCTGACCGATCCGGGTCTGAGGGCGGCGCCGCTGCAACGGGCCAAGGCCAGCTATCCGCAGTCGCTGGAACAGCGGGCCTCCACGCCCGGCGGGGCCTTCGGGCTTGAGGCCGGCGAACTGCTGGCGAGCGGCGACAAGCGGGCGGGCACGCCGACGAACGACGAGTTCCAGTCGGTCCAGATCGAGCCCCTGCGCGAACAGATCAAGGCGGCCCTGGCCCAGGGCCCGATCGAGATCACCGTCGTCGGCGACGTCGATGTGGACGCGGTGATCGCCGCCGTCGGTTCGACCTTCGCCGCCCTGCCCCCGCGCGGCCCGGCCCCGACCCCGGCGCCGGCCTCGGCCCAGCGTCGCTTCCCCGCCCCGACCGCAACCCCGATCCGGCTGACCCACACCGGCCAGGCGACCCAGGCCATGGGCGTGGTGGCCTGGCCCACCACCGACCAGATCGGCGACCGCACGACGGCCCGCCAGCTGGGCGTGCTGGAGGCCGTGCTGCAACTGCGGCTGAACGAGGAGATCCGCGAGAAACAGGGCATCGCCTATGCGCCGAGCGCCAGCGGGACCACCTCCGACACCTTCGCCGGCTATGGCTATATGGTCGTGGCGGCCGAGACGCCGCCGGAGTCGCTGACGAAACTGTTCGACGCCGTCGACCTGATCGTCGCCGACCTGCGCGACAATCCGGTCGGGGACGACGAGTTGAACCGCGCCCGCCGTCCGGCGGTGGAGCGGCTGCGGCGCAGCATGGCCGACAACGGCTACTGGCTGGGACAACTGTCGGAGGCCCAGTCGAACCCGGCCTCGCTGGACCAGACCCGCAAGAATATTGCGGTGCTGGAGGCGGTCACCGCCGCCGACCTGCAACGGCTGGCGCAACAGTATCTGAAGCCCGAGACCGCCTGGCGCGCCGAGGTCGTCTCGGACAAGCCGGCTCAGTAAGAAAAATGGCCCCGGTTCGCAGGAACCGGGGCCAAGCCTTTTTGGGGCCAGTCTTCAGGATCGTCGACGGAGAAGCCGACGGTCTTATCTTGCGTCACGCGGCCTGAGCCGGGCGTGAACGGGGCGCGTCAGCTCCGGTTCAGAACACCCGGCCGCCGACGCCGCCGTCCAGGGTGATGGCCCCGGTGATGACGGTCGTGTTCTGGACCTGCTCCTCGCGGTATTCGGTGTATTCCTCTTCGCGGTACATGGTCAGGATCTTCACCCCGGCCCCGTAACGACGCAGCAGCGAGCGTTCGTTGCAGTCGCGCTCGGCCTTTTCGGGGCGGCATTCCAGCCGGCCCTCGCCGCCGAACCACAGGGCATCGTGCTTCTTGCAGGTCAGGGTCGTCCCGTGGTCGAATTTGATCTCGCCCTCATAGTCCGCAATCGTCGCCTGGAGCCAGGTTCCGGCCAGGCAGCGGTAGATTTCGCCCTCATAGCCGTCGGCGATCTCGCGGTCCGGCTTCACCTGGGACGCCGGGTGCGGCACCTGGCGGTCGTCGATGCAGACGGCCTGGATCACGACCCGCTTCATGGTGCGGCGATAGGCGGTGAAGGGCGCGCGAACGGTCTGGGTCAGGCCTTCGACCGCCAGGCCCTGGATGGTGGTGGGATAGGGCTGGTCCACGCTGACATAGGCCGCGCCGCCGCCCCCGCCGTAACTGCCCGAGAAGCCGCCCGCCCGCGCATTGATATAGGCCCGCGCGCCCGAGTTGGCCGTGGCGCTGGCGCCCGCATTGACGTTGACGTTCACATTGACGTTGGTGTTCGAGTTCCAGCCGCCGTTCCCGCCGCCGCCGCACGATCCGCCTCCGCCGCCGCAGGAGGGGGGCGTCGGGGGCTCAGGCGGTTGGCACGAGGTGCAGGGGTCTGGGGTGCAGCCGCTGGTGCACTGCGCCAGAGCCGCGCTCCCTGCGCCCAGCACGGCCACGCCGGCCGCCAGACCCAGCATCCAATTCCTGATCCGCTGCCGCATCGGCGGGACTCCCGAACGAATTCTCACGTCGTCTGGACAGACTTCCGGACGATCCAAACTTAACCAAAACCCCAAAAGCCTTTCGTTTCTATTGAGACGCCGCTTGCGTCGGGGATGGCGCAATGCCGCATCCGTCTGCTAGACCGCCCGCACAATGACCGTCCGCGTCTTCCCTCGCCTGATTTCGATTAGCCGCCCGGCGTAGCGCTTCTGGGTCTTGCCCAGCGCACGTCGGGACGACCGCCCCCACGAAGGGCGAAAGAAGCCGCCCTCAAGCAGCGCGAAGCGCGATAGGGCGACCGAAGACTGCGAACGCTCACCCCACGACGCCGAGACGACCCATGGCCGACGCCACAGACACCACCGACACCCCTTCGGACCGCGACTATCGCGACACCGTCTTCCTGCCCGAGACGCCCTTCCCCATGCGCGGCGGCCTGCCGCAGAAGGAGCCGCTGATCCTGGAGCAGTGGGGCGACCTGTACGGAACCCTGCGGGCGCAGCGGCAATCCGAAAACGCCCCCCTCTATGTGCTGCACGACGGCCCGCCCTACGCCAACGGCGACATCCATATCGGCCACGCGCTGAACAAGACGCTGAAGGATTTCGTGGTCCGCAGCCGTTTCCTGCTGGGCTATGACGTCGACTACGTCCCCGGCTGGGACTGCCACGGCCTGCCGATCGAGTGGAAGATCGAGGAACAGTTCCGCGCCAAGGGCCGCCGCAAGGACGAGGTCTCCAAGGACGAGTTCCGCGCCGCCTGCCGCGACTACGCCGGCAAATACATCGACCTGCAACGCGACCAGTTCAAACGCCTGGGCATCACCGGCGACTTCGCAAACCGCTACGCCACCATGGACTTCACGTCCGAAGCGGCCATCGTCGCCGAGTTCCACAAGTTCAAGAACTCGGGCCAGCTGTATCGCGGCTCCAAGCCCGTCATGTGGTCGCCGGTCGAGCGCACGGCGCTTGCCGACGCCGAGATCGAATACCACGACCATGTGTCGCCGACGATCTGGGTCAAGTTCCCGGTCACCGGCGCATCCGACGACCATCCCGACGACCTGCTGTCCTTCCGCAGCGGCACGCCCTTCATCGTCATCTGGACCACCACGCCCTGGACCATCCCGGCCAACCGGGCCATCAGCTACGGCCCCGAGATCGCCTATGGCCTGTATGAGGTCACGGCCATGGAAGAGGGGCTGGAGTTCGCGCCCTGGGCCAAGCCGGGCGACCGCCTGATCGTCGCCGACAAGCTGGCGGAAGACGTGTTCAAGGCCGCCAAGATCGCCGCCTGGACCCGCATCTACGACATCAATCCGTCGGGCCTGGAATGCGCCCACCCGCTGGCCGCGCTGGACAGCGGTTACGGCTTCTCGGTGCCCCTGCTGGCCGGCGATCACGTCACCGACGACGCCGGCACCGGCTTCGTCCACACCGCCCCGGGCCACGGCGCCGACGACTTCGAGGTGTGGAAGGCCCATGGTCATCACGAGGTGCCGGACACGGTCGATCCGGACGGCGCCTATTACCCCGGCGTCCCCCTGTTCGCCGGCCTGAAGGTGCTGGAGACCGAGGGCAAGAAGACCGGCAAGTTCGGCCCCGCCAACGGCGCGGTGATGGACAAGCTGATCGAGGCCGGCAATCTGCTGGCGCGCGGTCGGCTGGAACACTCCTATCCCCACTCGTGGCGCTCCAAGGCCCCGATCATCTTTAGGAACACCCCTCAGTGGTTCATCCGCATGGATCAGCCCCTGAAGTCGGGCGACACCCTGCGCGAGACCGCGCTGAACGCCATCGATGAAACGGCGTTTTTCCCAGCACCAACTCGGCAAGAACCTTTCGAGCCTTCGTCCAATATGGTCGACGATATGCGCCGCCTACTGGAGCGAATTGCTGCTATCGAGACCGGCGGCACCACACGAATCCGTTCGATGGTCGAGGGCCGTCCCGACTGGCTGGTCAGCCGTCAGCGCGCCTGGGGCACGCCCCTGGCCATGTTCATCGACAAACAGACCGGCCAGCCCCTGCATGATCCCGAGGTGGACGCCCGGATCGTCAAGGCCGTGGCCGAACACGGCGCCGACATCTGGTTCACCGCGCCCGACAGCGACTTCCTGGGCGCGCACGACCCGGCCCGATACGAGAAGGTCGAGGACATTCTGGACGTCTGGTTCGACTCCGGTTCGACCCACGCCTTCACCCTGGACCCGCGCACGGCCGAGCATGGCTATACCGGCGACCGCCCGGCGCACTGGCCCGCCGACCTCTATCTGGAAGGGTCGGACCAGCACCGCGGCTGGTTCCAGTCGTCGCTGCTGGAAGGTTGCGGCACCCGTGGCCGCGCCCCGTTCAAGGCGGTCCTGACCCACGGCTTCACCCTCGATGAAAAGGGGGAGAAGATGTCCAAGTCCAAGGGCAATACGACCGATCCCCTGACCATCATCAAGGAGAGCGGCGCCGACATCCTGCGTCTGTGGGTGTCGCTGGTCGACTATTCCGAGGACCAGCGGATCGGCAAACAGATCCTGCAAACCACGGTCGACGCCTATCGCAAGCTGAGGAACACGGTCCGCTATCTGCTGGGCGCCCTGGCCGACTTCGACGAGGCCGAGCGCCTGACCGACTACGACCAGTTCCCGCCGCTGGAGAAGTTCATCCTGCACCGGCTGTGGGAGTTGGACGCCCATGTGCGCCAGGCCTATGCCGAATACCGGTTCCAGGACGTGGTGCGGCCGGTGCTGGAGTTCTGCTCCAACGACCTGTCGGCCCTGTATTTCGACATCCGCAAGGACAGCCTGTACTGCGACCGCCCCGACGCCCTGCGCCGCCGCGCGGCCCGCACGGTGATGGATGCGGTGTTCATGCGCCTGACCGCGTGGCTGTCGCCGCTGACGCCGTTTACGATGGAAGAGGCGTGGACGACGCGGTTCCCGGAAGGTGGGACCAACTGCGCGCGGGTGATCCCGGAGACGCCGGCAGAGTGGGAGAATGCGGCTGAGGCGGCGCGGTGGTCGAAGATCAACACCGTGCTGGAAGTGGTCAATGAATCGCTGGAAGCCGCCCGTCGCGACAAGATGATCGGCGGGGCGCTGGACGCCTGGCCGACCGTCACGGCGCCGGCCGGAACCTTCGCCCCGTTCGACGGTCTGGACGCCGCCGAGATCTTCCGCACCTCGGGCGCCGAACTGGTCGAGGGCGACACCCTCGCCGTCACCGTGGCGCTTGCCGACTATCCGAAATGCGCCCGTTCCTGGCGCCGGGTGCCCGACGTCGGTTCTGACGCCGCCTACCCTGACCTATCGGCCCGCGACGCCGATGCGGTCCGGCATTGGGACCAGACGCACGCCTGACCCAACATTCACCTCCCCGTTCGCGAAGGCGAACGGGGAGGACAGGCGGGAGCGTCAGCGAGCGCCAGGTGGGGGCGAGGCGGTGTTTGACGCTGGCGTGGTCATCATCCCTGTCGGAGTCGCCCCCTCCTGGTCGCAAGCGCGACCTGTCCTCCCCGCGCGCCTTCGCACGCAGGGAGATGACGGTGGCGCTGGCCGACTATCCAAAATGCGCCCTCTCGTGGCGGCAGGCGCCCAATGTGGGTACCGACGCGGACGCGGTGCGATATTGGGACCAGACGCGGGACTGACGCCGCACTCACCTCTCCGTTCGCGAAGGCGAACGGGGAGGACAGGCGGGAGCGTCAGCGAGCGCCAGGTGGGGGCGAGGCGGTGTTTGACGCTGGCGTGGTCATCATCCCTGTCGGAGTCGCCCCCTCCTGGTCGCAAGCGCGACCTGTCCTCCCCGCGCGCCTTCGCACGCAGGGAGATGACGGTGGCGCTGGCCGACTATCCAAAATGCGCCCTCTCATGGCGGCAGGCGCCCAATGTGGGTACCGACGCGGACGCGGTGCGATATTGGGACCAGACGCGGGACTGACGCCGCACTCACCTCTCCGTTCGCGAAGGCGAACGGGGAGGACCGGCGGGAGCGTCAGCGAGCGCCAGGTGGGGGCGACGCGGTGTTTGACGCTGGGTCCGGTCATCACCCCTGTCTGAGTCGCCCCCTCCTGGTCGCAAGAGCGACCTGTCCTCCCCCGCCTTCGCGCGCAGGGAGGTGACTCCGGTCCCCCTCACGGAAACCGGTTTCGCGCTCACGCATTGTTACATCCGCCATGGCCAAGCCGGTTTTGCCGCGCTAGATCATGTTGCATCTGCGAGCGGGCCAACCCGCCGAACTTCTCCAAGCTCAGGGGCTAAAGATGACTCAGTGGGTGTACGGCTTCGGCGGCGGGTCCGCCGATGGCGATGCGTCGATGAAGAACCTTCTCGGCGGCAAGGGCGCGAACCTCGCCGAAATGTCTTCGCTGGGGCTGCCCGTCCCGCCCGGCTTCACCATCACGACCGAAGTCTGCACCTATTTCTACACCAACGGCGAGACCTATCCCGCCGATCTGGAAGACCAGGTGAAGGCCGCCCTGGCCAAGGTCGAGGCCATCGTCGGCAAGACCTTCGGCGATGTCGAGAACCCGCTGCTGGTCTCGGTTCGCTCGGGCGCGCGGGCGTCGATGCCGGGCATGATGGATACGGTGCTGAACCTGGGTCTGAACGACCAGACGGTCGAGGGTCTGGCCAAGCTGTCGGGCGACCGGCGCTTCGCCTTCGATTCCTATCGCCGCTTCATCACCATGTATTCCAACGTGGTTCTGGGCCTCAGCCACGATGACTTTGAAGAAGTGCTGGACGCGCACAAGGATCGGCTGGGCGTCAGCGTCGATACCGACCTGAAGGCCGAGGACTGGGAACGGATCGTCGTCGACTACAAGGCCGTGGTCGAACGCGAACTGGGCCATCCCTTCCCGCAGGATCCGCGCGACCAGATGTGGGGCGCGGTCGGCGCCGTCTTCGCCAGTTGGATGAACGACCGGGCGAAATTCTATCGCCGTATGCACGACATCCCCGAAAGCTGGGGCACGGCCGTCAGCGTCCAGTCGATGGTGTTCGGCAATATGGGCGAGACCTCGGCGACCGGCGTGGCCTTCACCCGCAACCCCTCGACCGGCGAGGCGCGGCTGTATGGCGAATTCCTGATCAACGCCCAGGGCGAAGACGTCGTCGCGGGGATCCGCACGCCCCAGTCCCTGACCAAGATCGGCCGCGAGGAGATGGGCGAGACCGCCCCCTCGATGGAAGAGGCCATGCCCGAGGTGTTTGGCCAGTTCGTCACGGTGGTGAACACCCTGGAGAGCCATTACCGCGACATGCAGGACATCGAGTTCACGGTCGAACAGGGCCGGCTCTGGATGCTGCAGACCCGCAACGGCAAGCGCACCGCCAAGTCGGCGCTGAAGGTGGCCGTCGATCTGGCGGCCGAAGGGGTGATCAGCCAGGAAGAGGCGATCAGCCGGGTCGAGCCGTCGGCGCTGGACCAACTGCTGCACCCGACCCTGGACCCGGACGCGGCCCGCACCGTGGTCGCCGCCGGCCTGCCCGCCTCGCCCGGCGCGGCGACCGGCAAGATCGTGTTCGACGCCGACGAGGCCGAGCGGCTGGCCGGTCTGGGCGAAGCGGTCATCCTGGTGCGCGAGGAGACTAGCCCTGAGGACATCCACGGGATGCACGCCGCCCGCGGCATCGTCACGGCGCGCGGCGGCATGACCAGCCACGCGGCCGTGGTGGCGCGCGGCATGGGCCGGGCCTGCGTCTCGGGCGCCGGCGAGATCCATATCGACGAGGCCAAGGGCGTCTTCACCGCACGCGGCCGCACCTTCAAGGCCGGCGAGATCATCACCATCGACGGCTCGAAGGGCGAGGTGCTGGACGGCGCCGTGCCCATGATCGAGCCCGAACTGACCGGCGACTTCCAGACCCTGATGGCCTGGGCCGACAAGGTGCGTCGCCTGAAGGTGCGCGCCAACGCCGAGACCCCGCTGGACGCCAAGACCGCGCGCGGCTTCGGCGCCGAGGGCATCGGCCTGTGCCGGACCGAGCACATGTTCTTCGACGACACCCGGATCGCCGCCGTGCGCGAGATGATCCTGGCCGACGACGAGGCGGGGCGCCGCACGGCCCTGGCCAAGATCGCGCCGTTCCAGAAGTCGGACTTCGTCGAACTGTTCGAGATCATGGCCGGTCTGCCGGTGACGGTGCGCCTGCTGGACCCGCCGCTGCACGAGTTCATTCCCCACACGGACGAGGACATCGACGCCCTGGCCGCCTCGTCGGGCATCGACGCAGAGAAGCTGAAGCGCCGGGCCAAGGAACTGCACGAGACCAACCCCATGCTGGGCCACCGCGGCTGCCGCCTGGGCGTGGCCTATCCCGAGATCTACGAGATGCAGGTGCGGGCCGTGCTGGAGGCCGCGCTGGAGGTGAAGCAAGCATCTGGTTTGGCGCCGATCCCGGAGATCATGCACCCGCTGGTCGCCCTGGGTCTGGAGATGAAATATCTGCGCGAGCTGACCGACCGCACGGCCAAGGCCGTGTTCGCCGACGCCGGCGACAGCGTCGACTATCTGGTCGGCACCATGATCGAACTGCCCCGCGCCGCCATCCGCGCCGGGGACCTGGCCGAATACGCCCAATTCTTCAGTTTCGGCACCAATGACCTGACCCAGACGACCTTCGGCATCAGCCGCGACGATTCGGGGCGGTTCCTCCAGGCCTATCTGGACAAGGGCATCTTCGAGACCGATCCCTTCGTGCGTCTGGACCAGGACGGCGTCGGCGGCCTGATCGAGATCGCGGCGGAGCGGGGTCGCGCGGTGCGGCCCGAGGTCAAACTGGGCATCTGCGGCGAGCACGGCGGGGATCCGTCGTCGATCGCCTTCTGCGAGAAGGCCGGCCTCGACTACGTCTCCTGCTCGCCCTACCGCGTGCCGATCGCCCGTCTGGCGGCGGCCCAGGCGGCGCTGAATGTGGAGCGTGAAAAGGACCGCTGATCCGTCAGCCAGGGTCTGAGCCAGGGGCGGCGTCGCGAGGCGCCGCCCCTTTTCGTTGCGCGCCACAAAGTCGCCAGTCTTGATGGAACACAGTATGTGTCTCAGCGCGCACAGACGGCGTCATGTGAATTCAGCCTATGGAACAGACGACGACGCCCCCCATTTAAACACTCGCTGGATGGGGCTGATGATCGAACCGGTCATCACATCTAGGAGTTAATAAGAAACAATGCGTAACATTCTTCTCGCCGCTGTCGCCGTCTCTGCAATCGCCGCGCCGGCCTTTGCTCAAACCAATCCTGAGCCGCGTGGATACGGTTCGCTTGGCTACACTCATCTTGAAGGCGACAATGCAACCACGGGCGCCGTCACCGGTCGTCTGGGCGTAAACCTGAACCGTTACCTCGCGCTGGAAACCGAAGCCTCGGTCGGCGTCAAGGACGACGACTTCACGGTCGCGGGCGTCGACGGCACGATCAAGCACGAGTGGGACGCCGCCGGTTATGTGGTCGGCAAGGTCCCGGTCTCCGACAAGCTGGAGCTGTTCGCGCGCGGCGGCTACGGCCACACCGAGCTGAAGCAGGAGTTCCCGGGCGCCAATACGGACGTGGGCGGCGACAGCTGGAACTACGGCGCCGGCGCCAACTACTACCTCGACGGCGTGAACGGCGTGCGGGCCGACTGGACCCGTCGCGACTACCGCGACGACGCGGGCAAGGCTGACGCCTATTCGGTCAGCTACATCCGCCGCTTCTGATCTATACGATCAGGCGAAATGACGAAGGCGCGCTCCGCAAGGGGCGCGCCTTCTGCATTGTGGTCTAGGCGAAATCGCCGGCTAAGGCCCAGCGTTGCGAGCCTTCGCCGAACGGACGCACGAACCAGTCGCGGTACTGCTCGAAGGTCTCGATGATCTTCTGACGCAGATCCGGCGTGTTGACCGCCTCGCCGCGCTGACGTCTGAGGGCCGCGACGCAATCCACGACCAGATTCTGATGGGCCGAACCGCCCATGCTCTTCAGCACGGCGGCGATATCCTGAGCCAGGCTTTCCAGCACCTTCTTCGGTGTCGTCTGAGCCATCTGGGAACTCCCCTGTTCTCGACAAAGAAAGGCGTCGCAAAAACCCGTACAGGATTCAAGCGTGGCCTGAGCAATTATCTTCTCAAATCAGGATTAACCTGGCGTAACGCCGGTCAAACTTTTTGGTTCTCCGACCCTGGACGCGTTTCGGCGCCAACACCGTCAGACCGAACGCCGACGACGAATAGCGGCCTAGGGCGATCCGGAATCGAGTGAAAACCAATCATAAGTTGCATGGATTAAAATTTCAGATATCGGTGTTCTCAACAATAATGGGGAGGACATCGCTATGCGTCGTTTCGGACCACTGGCGCTCGCCGCAGGCCTGATCAGCCTCGGCGGATGCGGAACCATGGGGATGCAAGGTCGGGCAGCCTCGCCTTATGACAGTCTTCCGGCCGTAACCTCGATGACCGAAGCCCACCATTTCGGACAGCAGCTGATCGGCTATTATGCGCAAGGGTTCGAGAGAGCGAACGGCCAACGCCGGATGTTCAATATCGGCATATGGGCCGCCACGACCTATACGACCGGCGCGGCAGGGCTGGGCGCCCACGCCGACAACATCTTCCTCGGCGCCCTGACCGGCACTTCGCTGGGGGCATTGGAGCCCTTGGTGAACGAGGGCGGCCCCGAGGCCTGGGTCAACGCCCTGGGCAAGACGGCCTGCCTCAGCCGGGCGGCCATGACGGGGATGGACGCCAAGACCCTTCAGGCCATCGCCCTGATCGAGCAGCGCGTGGCGGGCGGGATCGCCACGGACAAGGAGCGCACCGCCCTCGCCGTCTATCGCGGCGCCTATATGAGCGTTGGGAACGGCTATGACACCGTCTATTCCGAGTTCCTGACCCGTCGGACCGGTCGGGCGATCTCGAAAGAGGGGATCGAGGCCTTCATGAACAATGCGAGGGGCGAGGCGTCCCGGCTAAGCCAAGGCGCCGCCCCGCCGCCCCCGCCGCCACCCCCGCCGCCGGGGGCCGTTGGGGTCCTGGCCGTGGATAAGGCGCTGGCCGACGCCGCGGCGAACAACGCCGCAGAGCGCCTGGACGCCATGAACACCGCAGCAATCCAGCAGATCGACACCTGCCTGAAAGCCGCCTGACCGCGCCCCGCTCGCCTAGCCGCGCTTGCGCACGAACACCGTCCCGGCCGAATAGCCGGCGCCGAAGCTGCAGATCAGGCCGGTTTCGCCCGGCGCGAAGCCGTCGTTGTGCAGGTGGAAGGCGATGATCGAGCCGGCCGAGGAGGTGTTGGCGTAGTCGTCCAGGATGATGACGTTCTCATCCGACGTCGGTTCGCGGCCCAGCACCTTCTTGCCGATCATGGTGTTCATGTTGATGTTGGCCTGGTGCAGCCACAACCGCTTCAATTCCTGCGGATCAAGGCCCAGTTCGCCGGCGTGATCGACGATCATGTCCGACACCATCGGCACCACGTCGCGGAAGACCTTGCGGCCCTGCTGGATGAACAGCTTGTCGTTCTGGACGCTGTCGTCGGCGACCGGCGAATCCATCTGGTCGGTGTCGCGGGCGTTGCGGTTCAGGAAGCCGAAATTATTGCGGATATTGTTCGAGAAGACCGTCTTCAGCCGCGACCCCAGCACGTCCCAGCCGCCCGGTCCTGCGGTCTCTGACGACTCCACGATCACCGCCGTGGCCACGTCGCCAAAGATGAAATGGCTGTCGCGGTCGGTGAAGTTCAGGTGGGCCGAGCAGACCTCGGGGTTCACCATCAGCACGGCCTTGACCGAGCCGCCGGCGATGAAGTCCGCCGCCGTCTTGATGCCGAAGGTGGCGGAAGAACAGGCCACATTCATGTCGAAGGCGAAGCCCTCGATCCCCAGGGCCTGCTGGACCTCGATGGCCATGGCCGGATAGGGGCGTTGCATATTGGATGCGGCGCACAGAACGGCGCCGATCTCGCTGACCGGCTTGCCCCAGGCCTCGATGGCCTGACGCGCGGCCTTGACCGCCATCTCGGCCAGGATCGACATTTCCTCGTTGCTGCGTTCCGGCAGGCTGGGGGCCATGCGCTCGGGGTCGATCACCCCGGCCTTGTCCAGCACGAACCGCTGTTTGATGCCCGAGGCCTTTTCGATGAACTCGGGCGAGGAGTGCGACTTCGCCTCCAGCTCGCCGGCCTCGATCTGGGCCGCGTGGCGGGCGTTCCAGCCGTCGGCCCAGGCATTGTAGCTGTCGACCAGTTCGGCGTTGGAGACCGATTGTTCGGGGGTGAAGAGGCCGGTTGCGGCGATGACGGCGTGTTGCACTTAGTTTCTTGTCCTATCGCTCGGCCCACGGGGCCTCGCTGCTTGAGGACCGTCCTCACACTCGGCGCGCTGCGCCTCGCTGCGTGAGGAGGGTTTCCTTTACGAACGCCTCAATAGGACGGCGGCGGCCTGCGGTCGAGACTGGCGATGATCCCGGCGGCCCAGCGTTGAATCTGACCACGCGGCGCCTTGGGCGGCGGCTGGTCACGGGCGGCGATCAGGGCCTGGACCAGATCCTCGGCCTCGCAGGGCCAGCCCGTCGGCGTGACATAGAGGGGATAGTGGATCAGGGCGGCCAGGATCAGATGATCGACGGTCGCGCGCCGGGTGCGGCGCTCGAAGCCCAGCCGGTCATCGGTCAGGCCCCAGCCGGCGTAGAAGGGCCGACCATAGACCGACACCGCCTTGCCCCGCATCAGGGCCTCGAACCCGGTCAGGGAGGTCAGGGTCGCCACCCGGCGACAGGCGTTCAGGCAGTCGATGATGTCCAGCCCGTCCGCGCTGGCGTCCACCGAGGCCAGGGCCGAGGCCTCCAGCCGACCCGGCCGGTTGCCGGCCAAAACGTCGGGGTGGTTGCGATAGACCAGGAAGGCGTCGGGATGATCGGCCCGCGCGGCCTCGACCAGGGCGGAGTTGGTGGCCAGGTCGGGTTCGCAGCCCAGCAGGATCGACTTGTCGTTTTCGACCTGGCCGACGACCAGCAGGATGTCGCGATCCGCAGGCCAGTCGGCCGGCGCCTGGCCCTTCAGATTGTATTTCGACAGGCCCGCCTCGACGATGCGGGTCCGCAGGGCGCCGGCGCGGGCCAGCTGCTCCGGCGTCGCCTCGGTCGTCTCGATCAAGGTCTCCAGCCGCGACGGGCGCGACGGGTCGTAATAGACGCCCTGGTCGTCCAGGGCGACCGACAGGGCGCCAACGAAGTCCGACCCCAGGCCGCGCGACCGGATGAAGCCGTCCTCCATGCGGACGGTCGGGCCGCTAAAGTCGGCGGCGGCCTGACGCACGGCCTCGCTCTCCTTGCCCGCCCACCAGATCAGCCGGCCGTTGGTCGCGGCGGCATGGGCGGCGGCGCGTGACGGCGACATGAAATAGCGCATCCGCGCCTTGGGCGAGTTCAGCAGGCGGCGCACCGGCGGGCGTTTGGCCGGGGCGAAGCCGACGGCGGACCAGGCCCCCGCCAGACGGTCGGCGCGGTCACGGAGCGCAATCAACCGCTCCAGCGCCTGTTCGGCCTCGCACCGCTCGCCGGTGACGGGATCGACATAGCGGCTGTAGGCGATCAGGGCGGCGGCGGCGACCTGTTCCACCGTGCGCGCCACGCCGCGCCGGCCGGTGGCCACGGCGTCGGTCGTCAGCCCCCAGCCGGAATAGAAGGGCGCCCCGAAACAGCGCACCGGCAGGCCGCGCAACAGGGCCTCGAATCCGAGCGCAGAGGTGACGCAATAGACGGCGTCCACCGCCGCCAGCAGGTCGGCCGGCCGCACATCGGCGTCCACCAGGGTGACGCCGGACAGGTCCGTAACGCAGCCGCGCTTCCTGCCCGCCGCCACGGCTGGGTGGCGTTTGACGATCAGCTGGGCGTCGGGTTCGTCACGCCGGGCGGCGGCGACCATGGCGTCGAAACTGTCCTGGGTCGCCAGGCCGTAACCGATGGAGGCGTCGCCGAAGGTCTGGTCCACGATCAGGACGCGGCGGCCGGGCCGCAGCAGGCCGGGGTCGAGCGGCCCGCCCATATTGGTCTTCGACACGCCCGAGACGACGATCCGGTCGATCAGGGCGCGGGCGCGGGCGGTCATGGCGGCGTCGCACCAGGCGTCGGCCGTCTGGATCAGATGTTCGAGCCGGCTGGGCCGGGTGGCGTCATAATAGACGCCCAGATCATCGACGATCAAACTGAGGCTGGCCGCCCCCGCCTCCCCTATCCCGACCGAGCGCAGGAAACCGTCTTCCAGCGCGACATAGGGCCGGTTGTTCGCTTCCGCCCAGCGACGACCGGCGGCGGCGGTTGGCTTCATGCCCCAGCCCAGCACGGCCTGGGCCTCGGCGCCCGGCAGGCGACGCAGGTCGTAGTCGGACAGGAAGACGTCGAGAAAGGGGACCTTCAGCACGCCGGGCGCGCAGACCCAGGCGGGAGTTTTGGCGGCGATGTCCGAAACTGGGGTCAAGGCGGGTCCGACGATGAAAGACTGAGTCTAGATATACCTAAAGCCGCCCGCCCTTCCCTTCTCCCGTTGGGAGAAGGTGGCCCGAAGGGCCGGATGAGGGTCGGCCGGTGGGCCAAGTCGCACGGTCGCCCCCTCACCCTTTCGCGCAAGGACGACGGCTTCGCCGCCGTGCGCTCAAGCCCTCTCCCGCCGGGAGAGGGAGGCGGTTTTGATCAGCCCGCGATCTGGCCGAAGTCCGCCACCTGCCCCATCACGTCCCGCACCTGGCCCAGCAGCTTCAGCCGGTTGTCGCGTTCCTCGGCCACGTCGGAGTTGACCAGCACATCCTCGAAGAACCGGTCCACCGGGGCGCGCAGGCCGGCCAGGGCGGTCATGGCGGCGGCGAAATCCTCGGTCTCCAGCGCGGTCTCGACGGCGGTGCGGGCGGCGGCGACGGCGAAGGCCAGGACGGTCTCGGGCTCGGGCTGGTTCGGCAGGCCGGTCTGGACCATGCCGGTGGGGACAGGTCCCTTCTTTTCCTCGGCGCGCAGGATGTTGGAGGCGCGCTTGTAGCCGGCCAGCAGATTGGCCCCGTCGTCGGTGGCGAGGAAGGCGGCCAGCGCCTCCACCCGACGCACGATGCGGACGAGGTCGTCGTCGGCCTTCCCAGCAATGGGGGCGAAGACGGCGGCGACGAGGTCGTGGCGCTGGCCCTGGTCGCGGAGGAGGACGGTCAGGCGGTCGGCGAAGAAGGACACCAGTTCTGCGGACCGTGAGACAGCCAAATCGAACTGCTCATCGACCATCCGATTCACTTCATCTTCGGACACGGGGAGTTTTACTTGGCGAGCGGATATGGCGTTCCCGTGAGCCTGCAGAAGCAAGGCCATTCTTTCAGCCACCAACCGGAAATCAGCGATAAAGGGAGCCGTTAGCAGCTTGGACATGCGAAGAGGCATGCCGTCGCCCAGTCGCATCCGCACCCCGTTCTCCAGCACCAGCCGGATCACGCCCAGCGCCGCTCTCCGCAGTGCGAACGGGTCCTTCGACCCCGTGGGCTTTTCGTCGATGGCGAAGAAACCGACCAGGGTGTCCAGCTTGTCGGCCAGGGCGACGGCGACCGTGACGGGGGCGGTCGGGACCGTGTCGGCGGGGCCTTGCGGCTTGTAGTGGTCGCGGATGGCGTCGGCGATGCGGTCGCATTGCTCACGCCCCCACCCGCGGTCGGCTTCGCCTCCCGGTCCCTCCCCATGAAGGGGAGGGAGAGGATCGGGCGCGGCTTCTCCCTCCCCTTTATGGGGAGGGACGGCGGAGCGCAGCGAAGCCCGGGTGGGGAAGTTCGTTGCGGTGCGGGCGTAATAGCCGCCCATGATCCCCTGCAGTTCCGGAAATTCGCTGACCATGCCCGACAGCAGGTCGGCCTTGGACAGGCGGGCGGCCATCTCGGCTTCATCCGCGTCGGCGCCGACCAGGGGCGCGATCTCGCGGGCCAGGGCGGCGATCCGCTCGACCCGCTCGGCCAATGTGCCCAGTTTGGCGTGGAAGGTGACGCCGGACAGTTTGGCGTTCCAGGCGTCGAAGCCGACCTTCTGGTCCTCGTCCCAGAAGAAACGGGCGTCGTTCAGGCGGGCGGACAGGACGCGGCTGTTGCCGGCGGCCAGGGCCTTGCCGCCGTCGGTCGCCTCGACATTGGCGACGACGAGGAAGTTGGGGGCTAGCCCCTCTTTCGAGGCATCGCGGACGGCGAAATACTTCTGATGCACCTTCATCGACAGGCGCACGACCTCGGGCGGCAGGGCCAGGAACTGCGGGTCCATGTCGCCCAGGATCGGGGTCGGCCATTCGGCCAGGCCCGCAACCTCGTCCAGCAGGCCGTCGTCATCGACCAGCACCAGACCGCGCGCGGCGCAAGCGGTCTTGGCCTGTTCCAGGATACGCAGCTTGCGGTCGGCCACGTCCAGCAGAACGAAGTTCTTCTCCAGCTGGGTGCGGTAGTCGACGAAGTCGCTGACCTTCAGCAACTGGCCCGAACCGAGGAAGCGGTGGCCCTCGGTGATCGCATCGGACGGGATGCCGTCGATCTCGAACGGCACGACCTTGCCGTCAAACAGGCACAGGATGCGCTTGATCGGGCGGACCCAGCGCAGGGTGCCGGAGCCCCAGCGCATCGACTTCGGCCAGGGGAAGGTGCGGATGACCTGGTCCACCGTCTCGGCGACCAGATCGGTGGTCGCCCTGCCCTTGGACGACAGGACGGCGAACAGGACGCCGTCACGCTCGGTCAGTTGATCGCGGGTCAGGCCGGTCTTGCGCAGGAAACCTTCCAGCGCCTGTTCCGGCGCCGAGGCGCGCGGGCCCTTGACCTCTTCCTCGCGGTCGGGCGTGGCGGCGGGCAGGCCGTCGATCACCAGGGTCAGACGGCGCGGCCCGGCATAGGTGGTCAGCGCGTCCCAGGTCAGGCCGGCGGCCTTCAGCCGGTCGGACACCATGCGCTCCAGGTCGCGCGCGGCGCCCTGCTGCATACGGGCGGGGATTTCTTCGGAGAAGATTTCGAGGAGGAGTTGGGGCATCAGGGTCTCAAATCTGTCCGCTCATCCCGGCGAAAGCCGGGACCCAGTTCTGTCGCGAAGCACGATGTCTGGGATTGCGATCAAGGCCGAACCGGGAGTCATCAAGACGCCCAAAGCACTGGGTCCCGGCTTTCGCCGGGATGAGCGGATTGAAAATGCGGGTCATGCCTCGGCCCGCTCCCGTTCCACATAGGCCAGGGCGCAAGCTTTGCAGAGTTCGCGGATGCGGCCGATGTAGCTCTGGCGTTCGGCGACGGCGATGGCGCCGCGGGCGTCCATCAGGTTGAACAGGTGGCTGGCCTTCAGCACCTGGTCATAGGCCGGCAGGACCAGGGGCTGGCCCTGGGGTCCGGTCATGGCCAGAAGTCGCGAGACCTCGGCCACCATATCCTCGAACCGGCGCTTCAGACCGTCGACGTCATAGCCGTGAAAGTTGGCTTCCGACTGCTGACGCTCGTTTTCCAGGAAGACCTCGCCATAGGTCAGGTCCTCCTTGGTGAACTTGAGGTCATAGACGTTGTCCACGCCCTGAACATACATGGCCAGACGCTCCAGCCCGTAGGTCAGCTCGCCCGACACCACGTCCACCTCGATGCCGCCGACGCCCTGGAAATAGGTGAACTGCGTCACCTCCATCCCGTCGCACCACACCTCCCAGCCCAGGCCCCAGGCCCCCACGGTCGGGTTCTCCCAGTCATCCTCGACGAAGCGGATATCGTGCAGCTTCGGATCGATCCCAATCGCCGCCAGCGACCCCAGGTACAGCTCCTGAAGATTGTCCGGGTTCGGTTTTAATATCACCTGGTATTGGTAATAGTGTTGGAGGCGGTTCGGGTTTTCGCCATAGCGGCCGTCGCCGGGGCGGCGGCTGGGCTGGACATAGGCGGCCTTCCACGGCTTGGAGCCGAGCGCGCGCAGGACCGTGGCGGGGTGGAGCGTGCCGGCCCCGACCTCGATGTCATAGGGCTGGAGAATGGCGCAGCCCTGCTCGCCCCAATAGCGGTGCAGGGTCAGGATCAGATCCTGGAAGGCGAGCGGCTCGGTCGAGGTGGTCAAATCGGGCTCGGGAGGGGCTGGAAAAAGGACGGCGGACCATAGGGCCCGGCGCCGCGCGCTTCAACACGCGCTGGGGATTTATGGCTCAGACGGCGGCGAGCCGGGTCGCGGCGACCCAGGCCGTGGGATGGGCGGCGCTGAGGGCCGCAGCAGCGGCTGCGGCGTCTTCACGCGACAGGCACAGTCCAAAGACGGTGGCGCCTGAGCCGGACATCCGCGCCAGGGCGACGCCGGGCGCGGCCGCCACCGCCTGGACCGCATCGGCGATGGCGGGGGTCAGGGCCTCGGCGGGGGGCTGAAGATCGTTGCGGAGCCCCGCCAGCCAGTCGATGACCGCCGCCGGGCTCCAGTCGGCGGGCGGCGCGGGCCGGTCGGCGGCGCGGGGCGGACCGACGTCATAGGCCCGATAAACGGCCCCCGTGGGGGACGGGACGCCCGGATTGAACAGCACGGCCCACAGCGGCGGCAGGCGCGGTTCGTCGGTCAGGACATCGCCCCGGCCCTCGGCCCAGGCGGTGCGCATCCGCAGGCACATGGGGCCGTCGGCGCCGATCGCCCCCGCCACGGCCTCCAGGGCCGCGTCGTCGAGGTCCAGCCCCAGGGCCTGACGCGCCAGTTTCAGCGCCGCCCCGGCGTCGGACGAGCCCCCGCCCAGGCCGGCGGCGATGGGCAGACGCTTGTCCAGCGTGACCTTCAGTGGCGGTTCGCCGGTTCCTGTCGCCCCGCCCAAGGCGCGAAGGGCGCGCAGGATCAGATTGTCAGGCTCGGCCGCCAGGCCTGCGCCGAACGGGCCGGTCACGCTCAGCGACAGGCGCTCCGCCGGTTCGACCATCACCCGGTCGCCGACGTCCGCGAAGGCGACCAGACTGGACAGCGGATGATAACCGTCGGCGTCCACCGGGCCGACGTGCAGGAACAGATTGATCTTGGCCGGAGCCAGGGCCGAAAGCGGGGACATGGAGCAGGTCTTAGCGGCTTGGGTTGGGGTCAAAATATCAAATCCAGGCCCGCCGCACTGCTGTCCGGTTTAGATAACGGACAGGGTGCATCGGGTTGAGTCTACTCGTTTCCTGACACTTGCCGGTGATCGGGACACGAAAGAACCCACGCCACGCGCCATCATAATAGCGTTCTGCACGAACTTCCGAAGCATGCTCCCTAGTCTGAGTTCGACCGCCTTGTGGACGAACATGGCGCGGACGCTCGTGGCGGCTCCGTTTCCAAGGACTCTGAGCGTGAACCGAACATCGGCGCGACAGGCCTAAAAGGACGGAATGGAGCGAGCCCCCCGCACCCCGCACCCTGCTGCAACTCACCCCAGGGCTTCGAACTGATCCACCAGCCGTTCCAGCCGCTTGCAGCCCACGCTCCAGAAGGCCGGATCGCGCGGGTTCAGGCCGAAGGGCTTCAGCGCCTCGACGTAGGTCTTGGCCCCGCCCCCGGCCAGAAGGTCGCGGTACAGGGGGGTGAAGCCCGTCGGATCGGCCCGCCGCGCCTCCATCAGGGCCGCCACCAGCAGGTCGCCGAAGGCGTAGGCGTAGACGTAGAAGGGCGAGTGGACGAAGTGGCTGACATAGGCCCACCAGTGCTCGTAGCCGGGGTTCAGCGTCACCGCCGGCCCCAGCGAGGCGCCCATTTCGGTCAGCCACAGCTCATTGATCCGCTGCTGCGACACCTCGCCCTTCTGCCGCTCGTCGTGGAAGCGGGTCTCGAACCGGTGGAAGGCGATCTGGCGCACCACGGTGTTCAGCCCGTCCTCGATCCGCCCGGCCAGCAGGCCGCGCTGCTCGCGCTTGGGCGCCGTCGCCAGCAGACGGTCGAACGTCAGACCCTCGGCGAAGATGGAGGCGGTCTCGGCCAGGGTCAGGGGCGTATCGGCCAGAAGCGTGCCCTGGTCCGCCGCCAGGGTCTGGTGCACCCCGTGGCCCAGTTCGTGGGCCAGGGTCAGGACGTCGCGCCGCTCACCCATCCAGTTCAGGAAGACATAGGGATGGCGGTCGGCGGTGACCGGGTGGGCATAGGCGCCCGATTGCTTGCCCGGTCGGGCGCGGCCGTCGATCCACGGCTTGTCGAAGAAGCCGGCGGCCCGCTCGGCGAAGTCGCCGCCCAGGTCCGAGAAACTGTCCAGCACGATCTCGCGCCCCTGGCTCCAGGTGAAGGCGCGCGGGGCGGTGGTCTCGATCGGGGCGTTGCGGTCCCAGTGGTCCAGCCGCGCCTTGCCCATGGCCTTGGCCTTCAGCGCATAATAGCGGTGCGACAGCTGCGGATAGGCGGCGGCGACGGCCTCGGCCATGGCGTCCACCGCCTCGCCGTCGACCTCATTGCCCAGGTGACGGCCGTCGGCGGGCCGTTTGAAGCCGCGCCAGCGGTCCTCCATCGCCTTGTCGGCGGCGACGGTGTTCAGCACCAGGGCCAGGGTCGGGGCGCGGGCGGCCAGGGCCTCCGACAGCCCCTCGGCGGCGGCCTTGCGGCGCGCGGGCTTGGGGTCCGACAGCCGGTTCAGGGCCTCGGCCAGGGTCAGGCTTTCATTGCCCGCCTTCGCCCTAAGGGCCGCCAGCTGTTCGTCGAACAGGCGCGGCCATTGGGCCGTGATCGGGCCGCGTTCGGCGATGAAGGTCTCAAGCTCGCTCGACAGTTCGTGCGGCTTCATCGCCCGCACCCGCCGCAGCCAGGGCCGCCAGCGCGCGGCGCCTGCGTGGGCCTGAAGCGCGGCCTCAAGCGCGGCGTCGTCGATCTGGTTGATCTCCAGCGTCAGCCAGACGGTCGGGGTGGCGATGGCGGTGATCTTCTCACGCACATCCGCCTCGAACCCCTGCGCCCCCGCATCGTCGCGCGCCGTCGAGGCCGCCAGGAAGGCGTAGGCGCCCAGGGCCCCCAGCACGTCCGACGCCTGTTCATACAGGCTGATCGCCCGATCCAGCGCGGCGCCCAAGGCAGCTGGATCGCCCCCCTGCCCCGCCAGCCGGCCTTGCAGGCCGTTCATCTCGTCCACCAGGGCGCGGGCCTTGGCCAGATCGGCGGCGATCCGAACGTCGTCGCGCGAACCATAGAGGTCGGTCAGGTCCCATAGCGGGGCGTCGATGTCGGGGGTCTTGAAGGGGGCGTTCATGCCTGCCTTTGTGGGGGCGCGGCGAGGCCGATGCAACGGCCGGAAGCCGCCAGACGGCGCGCGCGGATCATCGCAAGGAGATCGCCTCACCCGGAGATCCCTCATGACCTACCGTATCGAAGCCCTGCCCCTGGCGCCCTTCGCGCCCTATTTCGCCATGTCCGATAAAGAGTTAGCCGCCGTCGGCGCGCGCCGCTGGGTCGCCGACGCCCCCGGTCGCGCCCCCTGCCGGGTCAGTCTGCGCGACGCCGACGCCGGAGAGGCGCTTGTGCTGGTCAATCACGCCCACCTGACCGATCCGACCTCGCCCTATCGCGCCGCCGGGCCGATCTTCGTGCGCGAGTCGGCGGTGGAACAGGCGCCGATCACCGGCCCGGCGCCCGAGATGCTGCGCAAACGGCCGCTGTCGCTGCGCCTCTATGACCGGCGCAACATGATGCTGGAGGGGTTGGTGATCGACGGCGCCGACTTGGACGCGCGGCTGGCCCAGGCGTTCGACCATCCGGCCCTGGACCAGGTCCACATCCATTTCGCCCCGCGCGGCTGCTATCTGGCGCGCGCCTGTCGGGTCGAGACGACGCTTCCCTGAACGCCACCGCTTCGGTTAGATGGCGCGCTCAGGTCGGTCGCCCACTCGGGCTCCGAGCCGAGCGAAGGGGCGCGTCATGACCACCGAAGCGGCGAATATTCTCGGCACGGGCTGGGGCGGGACCACGCCGGACGGCGACCGCCGCCGCATCGCCATCGTGCGACTGACCGTCGGTCTTTTGCAGGGTATCGTCCTGTACCTGCTGCTGCGCGCCACCGAGGGCGACAGCGCCAGCTGGTCGCAACGCCATCCCGACCTGTTCGCCCCATCCCTGCTGACCGCCCTGTTCCTGCCCGCCGTCCTGCTGACCGGCGTCGGCAAGCTGCGGCTCTGGGTCTTTGTCGTCTGGAGCCTGATCGCGGGGGCGGCGCTGGCCTTCCTGGCCTGGCACGACATCGCCCGCCAGGCCGACGGCGCGCGCGAGGCGACCTTCCCCCTGTTCGTCGCCGCCGCGGCGGCCCTGTTCATCGCCCACCATCTAGTCGTGCCGGCGGACCGTGAGCGTCGGCTGGTTGCGCCCTTCGCCGCCTATTTCGACGCCGCCTGGATGGCGGGGGTGCAGGGGGTGCTGTCCGTCGGCTTCGCCGGCGCCTTCTGGCTGTTGCTTCTGCTGGGAGCGGCCCTGTTCAACATCATCGGGCTCAGCTTCCTCAGCGACCTGCTGCAAGAGAGCTGGTTCTCCCTGCCCCTGACCGGCCTGGCCTTCGCCACAGCCGTGCATCTGACCGATGTGCGCGACGGCCTGATCCGGGGCGTACGGACCGTGGCCCTGATGCTGTTGTCCTGGCTTCTGCTGGTGATCACCGTGTTGGTCGGCGGCTTCCTCGCGGCCCTGCCCTTCACCGGTCTGGACGGCCTGTGGCAGACGGGCAGTGCGACCGCCCTGGTCCTGTCGGCGGCGGCGGCCCTGATCGTGCTGATCAACACCGCCTATCAGGACGGCCGCCCCGACCATCGCCCCCCGGTGGTCCTGCGCTACGGCGTCCGGGTCGCCTCGGCCCTGATCGCGCCGCTGATCGGCCTGGCCTTCTGGGGACTGGCGCTGCGGATCGGCCAGCACGGGCTGACGCCGGATCGGATCATCGCCACGGCCTGTGCTGTGATCGGCGCGGTCCATGGTCTGGGTTATCTGTTCGCCGCCGTCCGCCCCGGCCCCTGGATGAAGCCGCTGGAGCCGACCAACATCCTCGCCGCCGTCCTGTCAGTCGCCCTCATCCTGGCCCTGTTCAGCCCCTTGGCCGACCCCGCGCGGCTGTCGGTTGCGGATCAGGTCGCGCGGCTGGAACGCGGGGCGGTTAAGCCTCAGGCCTTCGACTATGAGTTCCTTCGCTTCGACAGCGGCAAGGCGGGGCTCGCGGCGCTGGATCGGCTGATGCGGTCGCCGGATGCGAAGACAGCCGAACTGGCGCGGGCGGCCCGTGTGCGCGTGGATCGGGAGCCCTATCCTGTTCCGGACCAGGCCGCACGTGTGGCGGACATCCGCATCCAGCCCGTCCCCGGCCAAACGACGCCGCCCAGTTTCACCGCCCAGCTGGATCGTCAGGACGCCCTGATGTACGCCTGCACCAGCGATAGACCCTGCCGGCTGCGCAATTTCGATCTGGACGGCGACGGCCGCATGGAGGTTCTGCTGGCGAACTCCAGCGCGATCCTGGCCTTCGCCCAGGACGCCCAGGGACAATGGTCGCAAAGCGGAACCTATGTCGCCGCCTGCGCGCCCCCATCGCCCGATGAACTGGCGAAGGCTTTCGCAGAAACCTTCGCCGTCGCCCCCGCCCGCCTGCCGGATCTGGTCGTGGGCGGTCAGAGACTGCAGGCCCAGCCCAAGATCAGCTGCCCGCCGCCGACGCCCCGTTAACCCCCCGCTCACCACGCCCTCTCACCCGATTTTCACCTCGTCCCCCTAGAAATCGTCCCGAAACGGGCCAGTCCGATCCACGGGCGGCCCCTCGGTGATGACAAGGGACGCCCCATGGCCAAGACCGTTCTGGTGGTCGACGACGATCCGACCCAGCGCCGCCTGTTGCAGGCTGTGCTCGAACGCGACGGTCACGCCGTGGTCCATGCGGCCGGCGGCGGCGAGGCCATCGATCGGATGACGCGCGGCGGCGGGGCCGATGTGATCCTACTGGACATGGTCATGCCCGAGATGTCGGGTCTGGAGTGCCTGGCCGAGCTGCGCAGCGCAGGCTTGACCACCCCGGTCATCGTCCTGACGGCCAACGGCGGCATCGACACCGTGGTCAAGGCCATGCAGGCCGGGGCTCAGGACTTCTTCGTCAAGCCGGTCGGGCCCGAACGCCTGCTGGTCGGGGTGCGCAACGCCCTGAAGCTGGATCAACTGACCGCCGAGGTCGGCCGGCTGACCAAGCGGGCCCAGGGCCGCGCCAGCTTCGACGACATCATCGGCGACAGCGCCCCCATGCGGACGGTCAAGGCCTTCGGCGCCCGCGCGGCCAAGTCCTCCATTCCCGTCCTGATCACCGGCGAGAGCGGCGTCGGCAAGGAGGTCATCGCCCGCGCCCTGCACGGCGCCAGCGACCGGGCCGGCAAGCCCTTCGTCGCCGTCAACTGCGGCGCCCTGCCCGCCAATCTGGCGGAATCCATCCTGTTCGGCCACGAGAAGGGCGCCTTCACCGGCGCCGTCGACAAGACCCTCGGCAAGTTCCGCGAGGCCGACGGCGGCACCCTGTTCCTGGACGAGATCGGCGAACTGCCGCTGGACCTCCAGGTCAAGCTGCTGCGCGCCCTGCAAGAGAGCGAGATCGATCCGGTCGGCGGCAAGCGCCCCGTGAAGATCGACGTCCGCATCGTCTCGGCCACCAATCGCGACCCCGCGCAACAGGTCAAGGACGGCGCCTTCCGCGAGGATCTGTTCTACCGGCTGAACGTCTTCCCGATCGAGGCCCCTTCCTTACGCGACCGCCGCGAGGACATCCCGGCCCTGGTCGATCATTTCATCGCCCGGTTCAACGCCGAGGAAGGCAAGCGGATCATGGGCTGCGCGCCCGAGACCCTGGCCATGCTCCAGGCTTTCGACTGGCCCGGCAATGTGCGCCAGCTCGAAAACGCCGTGTTCCGCGCCATCGTCCTGGCCGACTCGCCCTTCCTTCAGCCCTATGATTTCCCGTCGATCTCGGGCGTCGTGGCGCCGATGCCGGAGGCGGCGACGGCTGCGCCCAGAACCGAGGCTCCGTCCTACGCCGACCTGCCCCCCCTGCCGGAACAGCCGATCCGCATCCTGGACGACCGCGGCCATCTGCGTACCCTGGAAGACATCGAACGCGACCTGATCCAGCACGCCATCGAGGTCTACGCCGGCCACATGAGCGAAATCGCCCGCCGCCTCGGCATCGGCCGCTCCACCCTGTACCGCAAGGTCCGCGAACAAGGGTTGGAGGGGCAGCTGAAAGAGGCGGGGTGAGCGTCAGCCTCCTGATTCCAGCCGCTTCAGAAACGCCTTCACACTCCCCTCGCCGTCATCCTCGGGCTTGACCCGAGGATCGGGCGCCCAGCCGCACAGACTGGGGTAGAGGTCGACCCACTCAGGGTTCGTCCGCTCGATCAATTCGAGCTTCCACACGCGATTCCAACGCTTCAGCGCCTTCTCTTTGTGGATAGCGGCCGTGACCAGCTCGAACTGCTCGTACCAGACCAGCAGACCGCAACCATAGCGACGTGCAAAGCCTTCGAACGCGCCGTTCCGGTGTTGATGGCCGCGTTCATACAGGTTTGAGGTCATGCCGATGTAAAGGACGCCGTGTGGACGGCTGGCCTCGATATAGGTCGCGATGAAAGGTCGGCGCTCACTCATCAACGCTGAGTTGCGGACAACCCGATCCTCGGGTCAAGCCCGAGGATGACGATCTATTAGAGATCTTTTGGCTTCCTGCCCCACCGCCGCTTCGGCTCCTCGCCCTTCGCCTTGGCGGTGATCTCCTTCAGCTTGCGGCCTTGCATGGCCGACAGGGCCTGACCGGGCGCGCCCTTTTCGGGGTCGGCGAAGGCGCGGCCGTGGGTCTTGACCCGTTCGCCGACCGAATCGAGGAACTCACCCTCCCATTCGGACAGAGAAACGCCCGCCTTCTCTGCCGAGCGGCGGGCGCGTTTCAATGCGTTGAGCGCGGCCCGTTTCGCCGCTTCGCGCTGAATCTCAAACGGACTGGGTAGCGGCTTCTTGGGTGCGCTATCGCCCTTAGGGCTGCTTGAGCGCGTCTTCGGTGCGCTATCGCCCTTCGGGCTGCTTGAGCGCGTCTTCGGTGCGCTATCGCCCTTAGGGCTGCTTGAGCGCGTCTTGAATCCGCTACCGCCCTTCGGCCCGCTTGAGCGCGAAAGGCCGCCGCCTGGCTTGAAGGGGGTGCGCTTCAAGCCGGGTCAGCCTCAGATCTCGCCCAGAGCCGACATATAGAGGTCCAGGATGGCGTCCTCTTCCTGGCGCTTGGCCTTGTCCTGCTTGCGGATGCGGATGACCTTGCGCAGGATCTTGACGTCGTAACCCTCGCCCTTGGCCTCGGCGAAGACCTCCTTCATGTCGGTCATGACGGCCTGTTTGTCTTCCTCGAGGCGCTCCAGGCGCTCGATGATGGTGCGCAGCCGGCCCTGGGCCGTCGCGGTGAGAACGTCGGGACCACCGTCGAACGAGGCGTCGTCAGCCATGGGGAATACTCCAGAAATCAGGCGCGGACGCTAACCATGCCGCAAGGCGCGACTCAACCGCGAACACGAAAAAGGCCGCGGACAAAGCCCGCAGCCTGTGGATCGTCAGCAAAACACTGCGTGCGCACGCCGCCAACGCGGCGCGCAAACAGACGCAGCTTAGCCTTGCTTCGCCTTGAAGCGCGGGTCGGTCTTGTTGATGACGAAGACGACGCCCTTGCGACGCACGACCTTGCAGTCGCGGTGACGGGTCTTCAGGGACTTGAGCGAGCTGCGGACCTTCATGGTCGGACGTCCTGAGAGAAGCCAATAAGAAAGCCGCTGATCCGGGCGGATCGCGGCGGAGGCGGTCGTATAGAGAGCGGTCTTTCGAACGTCAACCCGCTACAAGGGAAATGAGCGGAAAAGCCAATCCCTGCCTGCCCGGCGGTCACTTCCCCACCCCGTGCTCAAGTAGCCCAAAGGGCGATAGCACCAAAAAACAGCTGGAGGCCTGACCTCCGAGTCGAACGGAGGGTTTCCGGGGTTGCACCCCCGTTGCGTCGCCACTCCGCCATCAGGCCGTCAGAGGACACTGCGCCGATACGACGCCGTTCGACGGCGCGTCGATCAAATTGAGGGTTAATGACGCCAAAGAGGGAGTCGCACAGCGCCCCTTTCGCCCCACAGGCGCTTTGTAACGCGCAGCTCACATTCGCGCGTATGTCATTTCCCCTATCGGCTCCGGGGCTGTAGTCTGAATCTCATGCGCTTTTCCTATCGTCTGCTCCTGATCGTCTCGGTCGCCGCCTGTGCGCCAATGCTGCCGGAACCGCCCGTCAGCCTGCCGACGCCCCAGCCGCAACCGGCGCCTCAGGCCGTCGTCCCGACGCCGACGCCCCCGGCGCCGCCCCTGGCCGCCTATGACCAGGAAGGGTTCGAAGGCTGGAAACAGGGCTTCCTGGCCCGCAAGGGCGGCGCCCGTCGCGCTGAGTACGAACGCGAACTGGCGGGACTGGCCCCTGACCCCTCGGTGGTGCGGCTGGACCGGAACCAGCCCGAATTCTCCAAGCCGGCCGGCGCCTATGTCCAGAACGCCGTGACCGCCTCGCGAATCGCCCAGGCCAAGCAGCGCATCGACCGCGTGCCGTGGCCGGTGGTTCAGAAGTTCGGCGTGCCGTCCGAAATCCTGGTCGGGGTCTGGGCCCAGGAAAGCGCCTTCGGTCAGGTTCAGGGCGACTATGACGTCATCCGCTCGCTGGCGACCCTGGCCTATGACGGCCGCCGCCGCGACTGGGCCGAGGCCCAGCTGAAGGACGCGCTGGACATCGTCGTCGACGGCCGCCGCGAACGCGCGGGCCTGAAGGGCAGCTGGGCCGGAGCCATGGGCCAGACCCAGTTCATGCCCGACAACTATCTGCGCCTCGGCGTCGATCAGGACGGCGACGGCAAGGTCGATATCTGGACCGACGACGCGGACGCCCTGGCGTCGGCCGCCAATCTGCTGGCCCAGGCCGGCTGGAAGCGCGGCCAGGGCTGGGGCTACGAAGTCGTCCTGCCCGCCGGCTTCAACTACGCCGAGGCCGAAGGGCCCAGGCACAACTGGACCTATTGGGCGGCCAAGGGCGTGCGCCTGGCCCAAGGCGGAACCCCGAACGGCGCCGAGGCGGTCGAGGACGCGACCATCCTGCTGCCCCAGGGCGCCAACGGCCCGGCCTTCCTGGCCCTGCCGAACCATTATGTGATCCGCAGCTACAATAACTCGGTCAGCTACGCCCTGGCCATCGGCCTGACGGCGGACGGGATCATGGGCAAGCCGGGCCTGACCAAGGCCTGGCCCAACGACGCCTCCATGTCCCGCGACCAGAGGATCGGCGCCCAGGCGGCCCTGACGCGGCTGGGTTATGACACCAAGGGGATCGACGGCGTGATCGGCTCCAACACCCGCGCGGCCCTGCGTCGCTGGCAACAGGCCAACGGCCGCATCGCCGACGGCTATCTGACCGCCGCCCTGGCCGACGAACTGATCCGCAAGACGAACTGAGGCTTCGGCTCACCTCCCCGTTCGCGAAGGCGAATGGGGAGGACAGGCGGGAGCGTCAGCGAGCGCCAGGAGGGGGCGACTCGGTGTCTGACGCTGGCGTGGTCATCACCACTGTCGGAGTCGCCCCCTCCTGGTCGCTGCGCGACCGGTCCTCCCCGTTCGCCTTCGCGAACGGGGAGGTGAGGATAAGCCTCAGGCCGCCTTGTCCCAGTTCAGCACCACCTTGCCCGACTGACCCGACTTCATCGCCTCGAAGCCTTCGCGATAGTCGGCATAGTCCAGCCGGTGGGTGATCAGCGGGCTCAGGTCCAGACCCGCCTTCAGCAGGCCCAGCATCTTGCGCCAGGTGGTGAACATCTCGCGGCCGTACACGCCCTTGATCGTCAGGGCCTTCAGGATGATCGCGCCCCAGTCGGTCTCCATCGGCTTGCCGGGGATCCCCAGCATGGCCATGCCGCCGCCCATGATCAGGGTGTCGACGCACTGTTTGAAGGCGATGGGCGAACCCGACATTTCCAGCGCCACGTCGAACCCGACCTTCAGGCCCAGCTCCTTCATGACGTCGTGGATGTCTTCCTTGGTCGTGTTCACGGTGCGCACGCCCGGCGCCACCTTCTGCGCCAGCTCCAGCCGGAAGTCGTTGATGTCGGTCAGGACCACGGTGCGCGCCCCCGCATGACGGGCCACGGCGGCGGCCATCATGCCGATCGGGCCTGCGCCGGTGACCAGGACGTCCTCGCCCAGCAGGTCGAACTGCTGCGCCGTGTGCACCGCATTGCCGAACGGATCCAGGATCGAGCCGATCTCATAGGGCACGTCGTCGGGCAGCTCGATGACATTGAAGGCCGGGGCCACCACGAACTCGGCGAAGGCGCCCTGGCGGTTGACGCCGATGCCGCGCGTCTTGGGGTCCAGGTGGAAATGACCGGCGCGGGCCGCTTCGGAGTTCAGGTCGATGACATGCCCCTCGGCCGAGACGCGCTGGCCGATCTTCAGCGGGCGATCCACATCCTTGCCGACGGCGACGATCTCGCCGGCGAACTCGTGGCCGGTGATCATCGGGGTCGGGACGTTCTTCTGGGACCACTCGTCCCAGTTCCAGATGTGGATGTCGGTGCCGCAGACGGCGGTGCGATGCACCCGGATCAGCACGTCTTCCGGCCCCGCCTCGGGGATCGGCGCGTCGATCAGTTCCAGGCCGATGCCCGGCGCGGTCTTGGCCAGGGCCTTCATTGTTTCGGCCATGATGGCGTCTCCCTCAAGCAGTGTTCAATTCGCCGCGCCCATCAGGTGCAGCGTAAACTTGGTAGCTGTCTCCCGCTCCGCGTCACGTAGCAGGCCGACCAACTTCTCAAAATCATCGCCCATCGCCTCCGCAGAAGCATCGGCGTTGAACCAATTCAGCGTGACCGGACCATCCAGCAAGCCCGTCAGCGTGTCCCAAAGCGCATCAAGATTTCGGCCGAACGATTGGGGCACGCCTTCGATCTGCGCGAACGCTTCGTAGAAGTCTGCGACAGTCCTAATAGTCAGCCCATCCATGTGCGCTTCCACCATGATTTGGGGCCTCAGATAACCCCCAGCTCCCGGCCCGCCTGCGTAAACGCCGCAACCGTCCGGTCGATCTGCTCGAACGAATGCGCCGCCGACATCTGGGTGCGGATCCGGGCCTGGCCACGCGGCACGACCGGGAACGAAAAGCCGATCACATGGACGCCCAGCTCCAGCGCCCGCGCCGCGAAATCCTGCGCCAGCTTGGCGTCGCCCAGCATGACCGGGATGATCGGATGCTCGCCGTCCAGCAGGGTGAAGCCCGCATCGGCCATGGCGTTGCGATAGCGGTGAGCATTGGCCGACAGGCGGGTGCGTAACACGTCGCCCTCCGACCCTTGGGCGATGCGGATCGCCTCCAGCGACGACCCGCACACCGCCGGCGCCAGGGCGTTGGAGAACAGATAGGGCCGCGCCCGCTGTTTCAGCAGTTCGACAACCGACTTCTTGGCGCAGATGAAGCCGCCCATGGCGCCGCCCAGGGCCTTGCCGAAGGTGCCGGTGACGAAATCCACCTCGACCCCGTGATAGGCGAACGAGCCACGCCCCTGCGGACCCAGGAAGCCGGTGGCGTGGCAGTCGTCCACCATGATCAGGGCGTCGTACTTGTCGGCCAGCACCCGGATCTCGTCCAGTTTGGCGATATAGCCGTCCATCGAGAAGGCGCCGTCGGTGGCGATGATGATGTCGCGGGCGCCGGCCTCGCGGGCCTCCTTCAGCCGTGTCTCCAGCTCGTCCATGTCGGAGTTGGCGAAGCGATAGCGTTTGGCCTTGCACAGCCGCACCCCGTCGATGATCGAGGCGTGGTTCAGGCTGTCCGAGACGATGGCGTCATTCTCGCCCAGCAGGGGTTCGAACAGGCCGCCGTTGGCGTCGAAGGCGGCGGCGAACAGGATGGCGTCCTCGAAACCCAGATAGTCGGCGATGGCCGCTTCCAGTTCCTTATGGATCTCCAGGGTGCCGCAGATGAAGCGAACCGAGGCCGTGCCCGCGCCCCATTTCTGCTGCGCGGCGATCCCGGCTTGGGTCACGCGCTCATCGCCCGCCAGGCCCAGATAGTTGTTGGCGCAGAAGTTCAGCACGTCGCGGCCCGCGACCTGAATCACAGGCCCCTGGCGCGAGGCGATGATGCGTTCGGGCTTGGTCAGGCCCTGGGCGTCGATCTCGGTCAGTTCGCCGGCGACGCGGTCATAGAAGCTCTGGGTCATGCGCCGCGACCTACGCCGATTTCGAGCGGGTTTCCACCCGTCTTAAGTGGCCATCTGGGGATCGGCCTCGGCCCGGATCGGGCTGACGCGGACCTTGCCGCCGCAGGGCTGGAAGGCGAAGTCCAGGCTGACCGTCGCCGTGTCGTTCGGCGCCGTGACGCGCAGGGTCGCCGCGCTCGGACAGGTCTTCTGCATCGTCTCGTCCGGCACGACGCTCCACGCCATCTCGAAATAGGCCTTGGACCGGGGCGCCAGTTCGACCGGCGTCGGCGCCTGGCCCTGGCGGAAATAGCTGCCGGGGCTCTGGTCGGCCCGGATCGTGGTCAGGGGCCGCCCCTGCCCGTCCAGCAGGGTCACGCCCGGATAGCCGGTCAGGCTGCACGCCTGGGCGCCGATGTTCTGGAAGCTGAAGTTGCGCACCCGATTGCCCGCGCCGGCGTCGCCACCCTCCGCCGCCAGCTTCAGCTGCGGCCCCTTGCACGGCGTGGACGCAGGCAGGACGCCGCCCGGCGCCGGTGTGGTCGTCTGTCCCGGCAAGGCTTGAGGAACCGGCGCCACAGTCGCCACCGGCCGCGCGCATTGTTCCAGCACAGCCACCCCGACCTCCTCGTTGGGACCAAGCCGGCTCAGGGTCGCCTTCTCCTGGCCGTCGCGCGGCGCAGTCCACCATTCGACGCCCGAGCCGACATAGCGGGCGCCGCTGGCGGCCTGGACTGAGCGCAGATCATAGGTCTGACCCTTGTACGCCAGCTGCGCCGTCGCCGTGTCGGGATACCGCGCCTCTACCATCGCCCCGCTCTCACAGGCGTAGCCGACAGCCGGAGCAGTGGACGCAGGCGCCGGCTGGGGCTCGACCGGAGCCGTCGGCTGCTCCGGCTCGGCCTGCTGACACGCGGAGACCCACGTCAGGGCGGCGATGGCGACGAAAGCGGTCAGGCGGCGCATCATGGTCAGGTCTTCCGTTCGGGTGATCAACGGTCAAGCTGACGAAAGGCTCCCGACCGCGCAAGTCGGCCGCGCCTCCGGGTGGAGACGCGGCCGGTCCTGGATCGTTAAATCAGCCGCGCAGGAAGGCCAGCAGATCGGCGCTCAGCTGATCCTTGTGCGTATCGGTCAGGCCATGCGGCGCGCCCGGATAGACCTTCAGTTCGGCGTGGGGGACCAGTTCCTTCGACGCGCGGCCGGCGCGGTCGATCGGCACCACCTGGTCATCGTCGCCGTGGACGATCAGGGTCGGGCGGTCGAACTTCTTCAGGTCTTCGTTGAAGTCGGTCTCCGAGAAGGCCTTTATCGAGTCATAGGTGTTCTTGAACCCGGCCATCATGCCCTGAGCCCAGAAGCTCTGGATCATGCCTTGCGACACCTTGGCGCCGGGGCGATTGAACCCGAAGAAGGGACCCGAGGCGAGGTCGAGATACAGTTGCGACCGGTCGGCGACGCTGCCGGCGCGGATGCCGTCGAACACCGCCATCGGCAGGCCGTCGGGATTGGCCTCGGTCTGCAGCATCAGCGGCGGCACCGCCGAGATCAGGCCCAGTTTGGCGACCCGGCCCGTGCCGTGGCGGCCGACATAGCGGGCGATCTCGCCCCCGCCGGTCGAGAAGCCGAACAGCGAGACGGCCTTCAGGTCCAGATATTCGATCAGCTGCGCCAGATCGTCGGCGTAGTGGTCCATGTCGTTGCCGCCCCACACCTGGGTCGAGCGACCGTGGCCGCGACGGTCATGGGTGATCACCCGATAGCCGTTGGAGGCCAGGAAGAAGGCCTGGTTGTCCCAGCTGTCCGAGTTCAGCGGCCAGCCGTGGCTCAGGATGACGACCGGGCCGTCCTTGGGCCCCCAGTCCTTGAAGAAGATGTCGACGCCGTCAGTGGTGGTGAAGGTGGTCATGGGCCTGCTCCGCTCTGATCTCTGGAACGGGCCAACCCCGTTCGACACAGGCAGAGTGACACCAGTAGCGAAGATCAGAAATAGAAACGATTGAAACTCATCGTTGCCGATCAGTGACCGTTCTTCGGCGTCTCCATCAGCTCGATCAGCACCCCGCCCATGTCGCGCGGGTGCAGAAAGACGACCGGCGTCCCGTGCGCACCGATGCGCGGCTCGCCCGTGCCCAGGATGGTGACGCCCTTGGCCCGCATCTCGGCGACGGCGGCGTGAATGTCGGTGACCTCGAAACAGACGTGGTGCTGGCCGCCCTTGGGGTTCTTGGCCAGAAAGCCGACGATGGGGCTGGTGTCGTCATAGGGTTCGATCAGCTCGATCTGGGCCGTTGGGGTGTCGATGAAACAGACCTTCACCCCCTGTGCGGGCAGGTCGAACGGCTCGCCGATCTTCGTTGCGCCCAGAATGTCGCGATACAGTTTGATCGAGTCCGCGATGGAGGGCGTGGCGACCCCGACATGGTTCAGGGCGCCGATCATGGCTTGTCCTTTGCGGGCGCGGGCTGGGCGTAACCCAGCCGCTGGTTCAGCTTCTCGATCAGGTCCACCGCCGTATCGGCGATGGCCGAACCGGGCGGATAGACGGCGGCGGCGCCCATATCGAGCAGGGGCTGGACGTCGGACGGCGGGATCACCCCCCCGACCACGATCATGATGTCAGGCCGACCCAGCCGTTCCAGCTCGGCCTTCAGTTCCGGCACCAGCGTCAGGTGCCCCGCGGCCAGAGACGAAGCGCCCACCGCATGGACCCCCTTGTCCACCGCATCGCGCGCAGCCTCGGCCGGGGTCTGGAACAGGGCGCCGGCGGTGACGTCGAAGCCCAGGTCGCCGTAGCCTGTGGCGACCACCTTCTGGCCCCGATCGTGCCCGTCCTGGCCCAGTTTGGCGATCAGGATGCGCGGCGGCCCGCCGTCATTCTCGACGAAGGTCGCCACCATCTCGCGGGCGCGGGCGAAGCGAGCGTCAGACCCCGCCTCCCTGGCATAGACGCCCGACACGGTCTGGACCGTCGCCACATGGCGGCCGAAGGCGGCCTCCAGCGCGTCCGAAATCTCCCCCACCGTCGCCTTGGCCCGCGCCGCCTGCACCGCCAGCTCGAGCAGATTGGCGCTGCCCCGCGCGCCCTCGGTCAGGGCCGCCAACGCCGCATCGGTCGCCGCCTGGTCCCGCTCGGCCCTCAGCCGTTTCAGCTTGTCGATCTGGGCCGCCAGCACCGCCGCATTATCAACCTTCAGCATCGGAATATCGTCGACGACGGGGTTCAGATATTTGTTCACCCCCACCACCGTCTGCTGGCCGGTGTCGATCCGGGCCTGGGTCTTGGCGGCCGATTCCTCGATCCTCAACTTGGGGATGCCCGCCTCGATGGCCTTGGCCATGCCCCCCAGGGCCTCGACCTCGGCCATGTGGGCGCGGGCCCGTTCGGCCAGTTCGTGCGTCAGCCGCTCGACATAGAAGCTGCCGCCCCACGGATCGATGACCCGCGTCAGCCCCGTCTCCGACTGCAGCAGGATCTGAGTGTTGCGCGCGATCCGGGCCGAGAAGTCGGTCGGCAGGGCCAGGGCCTCGTCCAGCGCATTGGTGTGCAGGCTCTGCGTCTGCCCGCCCGCCGCCGCCATGGCCTCGACCATGGTGCGCGGCACATTGTTGAACACGTCCTGCGCCGCCAGGCTCCAGCCCGACGTCTGGCAGTGGGCGCGCAGGGACAGGGACTTGGGATCGACCCCGCCCTCTTTCCGCACCGCCTCGGCCCACAGCAGGCGGGCCGCCCGCATCTTGGCCACCTCCATGAAATAGTTCATGCCGATGGCCCAGAAGAAGCTCAGCCGCGGCGCGAACCGATCAATGGCCATGCCCGCTGCTGTGCCCGCCCGCAGATATTCGATCCCGTCCGCCAGCGTATAGGCCAGCTCGATATCCGCCGAGGCCCCCGCCTCCTGCATGTGATAGCCGCTGATGGAGATCGAATTGAACTTCGGCGTCTCCTGCGCCGTCCAGGCGAAGATGTCGGCGATGATCCGCATCGAGGGCTCGGGCGGATAGATGTAGGTGTTGCGAACCATGAACTCCTTCAGAATATCGTTCTGAATGGTCCCGGTCAGGGCCGCGTGGGGCACGCCCTGTTCTTCCGCCGCGACGACATAGAGGGCCAGGATCGGCAGCACCGCCCCGTTCATCGTCATCGACACCGACATCTGGTCCAGCGGGATCCCGTCGAACAGGGTCCGCATGTCATAGATGCTGTCGATGGCCACGCCGGCCATGCCGACGTCGCCCTTCACCCGCGGGTGGTCGCTGTCATAGCCCCGGTGCGTCGCCAGATCGAAGGCGATGCTCAGCCCCTTCTGCCCCGCCGCCAGATTGCGACGATAGAAGGCGTTCGACTCCTCGGCGGTCGAGAAACCGGCGTACTGGCGGATGGTCCAGGGATTGCCCGCATACATGGTCGGATAGGGCCCGCGCACGAAGGGCGCGAACCCCGGCAGGCCGTCCTGGTGCCCCAGCCCCTCCAGCGCCTCGGCGCCGTATGCGGTCGCCACCGTCAGCCCCTCGGGCGTCGCCCACGGATCACGCGTCGGTCCGTGCCCGGTCGGCTCGAAGGTCAGGGCGATCTTGCTGAAATCGGGGAAGCTCCCAAAAGCGCTCATTGACCCGCCTCCTCGAACGCCGCCGCAAATCGGATCGGCGTCAGGGGGTCGCACACCCGCTCCACCGCCGCCCCCGCCTCACCGCCCGCCTCGACCGGAGCGGAACGCACGTCTGCGTCCACATATTTCGTCACCCCGATGATCTGGGCCACGCCGTTCTTCAACGCCGCCTCCCTCAGGGCCCGGGCGCGGGCGATGCGCGGCTGGATCACCGACCCCTTCAGGGCTTCGACCAGACCGCCCTCGGCCTCGATCATCTGGAACTCGGCCCAGCCGGCCTCGGCCAGATCCCGCGTCCGGGCGTCCAGATACCAGCTCCCCGCCGCCGGATCGTCGACCCGGCCCAGATTGGCCTCCTCCATCAGCACCAGCTGCGTGTTCCTCGCCTGCCGCCGAGCGAAAGCGTCGGACCGCCCGGTCGCGCGGGTGAAGCCGTCCAGCACCACCACGTCCGCGCCACCCACGGCGCCCGCAAACCCCGCCGCCGTCAGCCGCAGCAGATTGGGCCAGGGATCGCGCGCCGCCAACATCCGCCGCGACGACCGCGCCTCGATCACGGCCGGCGCCTCGACCCCGAAGGCCCGCGTCAACGCCGCCCAGATCAACCGCATGGCCCTGAGTTTGGCCAGGCTGTCGAAATATTCCGCATCGACCGACAGGCCGACCACCGTCCCCGTCAGCGCCGCCTCGACCGACATCCCCGCGTCCACCGCCGCCTTCGCATGGGCCACGACGCTGGCGGCCGCAAAGGCCAGCTCCTGCGCCGCCGATCCGCCCGCCTCGTGCGCTACACGCCCGCTGGCCATGAAGAAGCTCGCGTCGGGATAGGCGCCCGCATGGCGCGCCGCCGTATTGGCCGCCAGGCTCAGATGCTCTTCCACCGAACGCGGCGCCCCGCCCGCCTCGGCGAAGGCCGAGACCGGGTCCATGTGGAATCTCAGCTGGGCGCGCGGCGATCCCTTGGCCACGACCGCCAGGGCGTTGGCCGCATCCGGCCCGTCGATCCCCGCATCCAGCGCCACCGGCGCCAGCTCCAGCGCCACGCCTTCCAGCGCACGGCCCAAGGGCGCGGAATCCGCCAGCACCCGCCCCTTCAGCACCACCGAGGCGGCGCCGTTCTCCAGATCGGTCAGGACGGCGGCGTTGACCGCCTCGGGATCATCCCCCTCGACCAGGGTCCGCAGATCCCAGGCCCGGCCTTCGGAGTCCGACGGACGCGGAGCGAAGATGGGCTGGACGCCGGTGGCCCCGGCATACAGCGGTCGCGTCACCAGCTGGTCCGCGTCGAGGTGCATCAACGCCTCAATCGGCCGGTCCTTCAGCGCCTTCTGGGCCGCCTCGCGCCATTCGAGGGGGGTGGGTGTGGGGAAGGTCATGCGCCCGCCCCCACACACGCCGTCATCCTAGGCCTTGTGCCTAGGATCCATAGACTCGGTCGAGGACGGTGCGCACAGACGGACACCGAGCGTATGGATCCTCGCCACAAGGGCGAGGATGACGACGGAGAGAGTGGCGGCGGACCCACGCTCCGCATCACCCGAACTCCACCAGCACATCATCCGCCGCCACCGGATCCCCGTCCTTGGCCCCCACCGCCTTCACCACCCCGTCGCGCTCCGCCTTCAGGATGTTCTGCATCTTCATCGCCTCGATAATCGCCACCGTCTCGCCGGTCTTGACCTCCTGCCCCACCACCACAGGGATCGACACCACCAGCCCCGGCATCGGCGACAGCACCATCTTCGACGTATCCGCCACCGCCTTCTCCGGCAGGCGCGCATACAGTTCGGCGACATGCGGCCGCAGCACCCGCACCCGCGCCCGCGCCGCGCGGTGGCGGATGTCGAAGCCGTCGGCCACGCGTTTGACCTCGGCGGTGAAGGCCTCGCCGTCCAGCTCGGCCTTGAACTGGGCCAGGCCCGGCCGCCAGTCGATGTCCGACAGGCGGATGTCGCCGCCGCCCGTCAGGGTCAGGATCATCTCCTCGTCCTCGTCATAGGACAGGCCGACGCCGTGCGGAGTCTTGTCGATCATCACGATCCAGTCGGTCCGGTCCGACGGGTCGCCGTCCTGTTCGGCGATGACCTCGTGCATGGCCAGGGCCGAGGCGATCAGGATGCGTTCCTGCTCCACCGTCGGGCGCAGGCCGTGGAAGCCGTCCGGGAATTCGTCCTTGATATAGCTGGTCGACAGTTCGCCCGACTTGAACCGGTCCTGGTCCATCACCGCCGCCAGGAAGGGCACATTATGCCCCAGGCCCGACAGGTGGGTGTCCTCCAGCGCCCGGGCCATGCCCGTCACCGCGTCCTCGCGCGTCTCGCCCCAGGCGCACAGTTTGGCGATCATCGGGTCGTAGAACATGCTGATCTCGTCGCCCTCGCGGACGCCGGAATCGTTTCGGACCGTATAGTCGCCCTGATCGCCCTCTTCCGGCTGCTCGTAGCGGACCAGCCGCCCGATGGACGGCAGGAAGCCGCGATACGGATCCTCGGCATAGATCCGGCTCTCGATGGCCCAGCCGTTGATCGACAGGTCCTTCTGTTCGAAGGCCAGGGTCTCGCCCCAGGCCGACCGGATCATCTGTTCGACCAGATCGACCCCGGTGATCAGCTCCGTCACCGGATGCTCGACCTGCAGCCGGGTGTTCATCTCCAGGAAGAAGAAGCTCTTGTCCTGACCCGCCACGAACTCGACCGTGCCGGCTGAGTCATAGTTCACCGCCTGAGCCAGGGCCACGGCCTGCGCCCCCATGGCGGCGCGGGTGGCCTCGTCCAGCAGGGGCGAGGGCGCCTCCTCGATGACCTTCTGGTTGCGGCGCTGGATCGAACATTCGCGCTCGAACAGATGGACCACATGGCCGTGCTTGTCGCCCAGCACCTGGATCTCGATGTGGCGCGGGTCGATGATGAACTTTTCCAGGAAGACCCGGTCGTCGCCAAAGGCGTTCAGCGCCTCGGCCTTCACCGCCGCAAACCCCTCGGCCATGTCGGCGTCCGAATGGGCCACGCGGATGCCCTTGCCGCCGCCGCCGGCGCTGGCCTTGATCATGATCGGATAGCCGATCTCGTTGGCGATCTTCACCGCCTCCTCCGGCGTCTCGATCAGCCCCATATGCCCCGGCACGGTCGAGACCCCCGCCTCGGCCGCCAGCTTCTTGGAGCTGATCTTGTCGCCCATGGCCTCGATGGCCTCGGGGTTCGGGCCGATAAAGGCGATGCCCTCGTCCCTCAGCCGCCGCGCGAACCCGGCGTTCTCAGACAGGAACCCGAACCCCGGATGCACGGCCTGCGCCCCCGTCTGGCGCACCGCCTCGACGATCTTGTCCGCCAGCAAATAGGACTGCGCCGCCGGCGCCGGCCCGATCAGCACCGCCTCGTCAGCCATCTCGACCGCCAACGACCCGGCGTCCGCCTCCGAATAGACCTGAACGGTCTTAATGCCCATGCGGCGGCAGGTCTTGATGATCCGAACCGCGATCTCGCCCCGGTTGGCGATGAGGATTTTGGAGAACATGGCTATACTTCCTCTGCCAAGCGATGGGGAATGCGATGGTGACGGCGGACAGCCTGATCGGCTGCTACATGATGGCCAATCGGATGCACGGCGTCGTCTATATCGGCGTCAGCAGCCAGTTGATCACGCGTATCGGCCAGCATCGCGCGGGCGTCATTGACGGCTTCACCAAGCGCTACGGCCTGAAACGCCTGGTCTGGTACGAGTTCCACGAGACCATCGTCGGCGCGATCCAGCGCGAAAAAACGCTGAAACACTGGCCGCGCGACTGGAAGGCCAACCTGATCGAGCGGACGAACCCGCACTGGAACGACCTGTTCCCCGGCCTGGTCCGCGCATCGGGGGCGGAGCCTGACCCGGACGCCTATCGAAACTGGACGCCCCCGGAGGAGTAATCCCCCCCTCCAAAAGCCGTCATCCTCGGGCTTGTCCCGAGGATCCAGACTCCCGGTCTTCGAAGGAGCGCACCAGCCGATGACGCGGCGCCCGATCATGCTCGACCCGGCGCCGCGCGGCCGACGCCCGTGAGGCCGGTGGTCCACGCTCGATACCGGGAGTCTGGATCCTCGGGACAAGCCCGAGGATGACGACCGGGGGGTGATGGGCGAACGAGCGGGCTCCGACCGCCCCCAACGGGCTATATGATGAAATCCACTCATAGGAACGGCGTCACCTTCGTCTTCAACACCGCCACGAGCTCGGGCTGCATGAAGGCGTAATCATCCGGGATATCGAGGCAGACGACACGCGCATTGCGGAGCTGCGGCTTGAACCGCCGCGCCAGCTTCGCCCGGTGCTGCTTCTCCATCACAAAAATGATGTCCGCCTCCTCGACCATCTCCCCCGTCACCAACTCCTCGGCATCCGGCGCCAACCCCGCCGAAGCCACTTCGACATTCGGCCAATTGGCGAACACCTGTTCAGCTGTGGGGCTGCGCAGCCGATTGCGCGAGCAGATGAAGAGGACGTGTTTCATCAGCGACAGCGGGCCATGGTTTGGCGAGGAGGACGGCCGCCGACGCCGCCCCGGACGCCTATCGAAACCGGCCCCCGCCCGAGGCGTGACCCTCCCCTCCCCCCCGTCATCCTAGGCCTTGTGCCTAGGATCCATAGACTCCGTCGCGGCCGGGGCTCACCGGCCCACACCGAGCGTATGGACTCTCGGGACAAGCCCGAGGATGACGAATTGAGGGATGACGTCCGACATCCGGACGAAACATCAAGGCGACGCAACACACGCTCCCCCACCCCCGTCATCCCCGCACCCCTAACCGTCATCCTAGGCCTCGTGCCTAGGATCCATAGACTCCGTCGAAGCCGGTGCGCACCGGCCCCCACCGAGCGTATGGATCCTCGGGACAAGCCCGAGGATGACGAATTGAGGGATGACGTCCGACATCCGGACGAAACATCAAGGCGACGCAACACACGCTCCCCCACCCCCGTCATCCTAGGCCTTGTGCCTAGGATCCATAGACTCCGTCGCGGCCGGTGCGCACCGGCCCACACCGAGCGTATGGATCCTCGGGACAAGCCCGAGGATGACGGAAAGGGGGTGGCGGACAAACGAACGACCATCACAGCGGACCATTGCCGTGCGTCACCCAGGCGTTCCCCTGGAACCGATCCTTGTAATCGACCTCAGCACAGGCCCGCACCGTCTCGACGCCCATGCGGCGGCAGGTCTTGATGATCCGAACCGCGATCTCGCCCCGGTTGGCGATGAGGATTTTGGAGAACATTCAGGTGTCCTTACGGCTAAAAGCGGCCAACCAAACGGCTAGGCTTTCAGAGTCAGTATCGGGTGTTGCGATATAGAGGGGCAGCAGCGCGAGAACGGCTTCACGGTCAGCTTCGGCCCAGGTCGCGAAATGAGACCTCTCCAGCTTTTGGCGCACGACATCGCCACTGGTCATCCAGCCAGCGTAAGGCTCGCGGATCACTCGCCTCAAAAATTCGGGCAGTATCCGAGCAACTATCTTTTCCGACATTATGGTTGTCGTGGCGCGCCATATCGTGAGGTCGATATCTGTGTTGGACCATTCCTCGGGACGTGAAGCGTTCATTCGGATCAGCCGTTCGCTGTCCTCGTTTCGGGAGCAATAGATCGCCGCCGGATCAATATCGCCGAGCGTCCCCATCACAGCGGAATATTATCGTGCTTCTTCCAGGGGTTCTCCTGGACCTTGTTCTTCAGCGTCCGCAGCGCCTTCACCAGCCGCCGCCGCGTCCCATGCGGCATGATGACGTCGTCGATATAGCCCAGCCCCGCCGCCACGAACGGATTGGCGAACCGGTCCTTGTACTCCGCCTCGCGCGCGGCCAGGGCCGCCGGATCGCCGGCCTCCTTGCGGAAGATGATCTCGACCGCCCCCTTGGCGCCCATGACCGCGATCTCGGCGGTGGGCCAGGCGTAGTTGACGTCGCCGCGCAGGTGTTTCGAACTCATCACGTCATATGCGCCGCCATAGGCCTTGCGCGTGATCAGGGTCAGTTTCGGCACGGTCGCCTCGGCATAGGCGAACAGCAGCTTGGCCCCGTGTTTGATCAGGGCGCCGTATTCCTGCTTGGTCCCCGGCATGAAGCCCGGCACGTCCACCAGGGTCACCAGAGGAATGTCAAAGGCGTCGCAGAAGCGCACGAACCGCGCGGCCTTGCGGCTTGAATCGATGTCCAGCACCCCCGCCAGCACCTGGGGCTGGTTGGCGACGATCCCGACCGTCTGGCCGTCCAGCCGGCCGAAGCCGCAGATGATGTTCTTGGCGAAGTCGGCCCCGATCTCGAAGAAGTCGGCCTCGTCGACCACCTTCAGGATCAGCTCCTTCATGTCATAGGGCTGGTTCGGATTGGCCGGGATCAGGGTGTCCAGGCTCGGCTCGTCCCGCTCCGGCTCGTCATAGCTCTCGCGCACCGGCGGCTTTTCGCGGTTCGACAGGGGCAGGAAGCCGATCAGGCGGCGCACCTCCGACAGGGCCTCCAGGTCGTTCTCGAACGCCCCGTCCGCCACGCCCGACTTGCCGGCATGGACCCGCGCCCCGCCCAGGTCCTCGTGGCTGACCACCTCGTTGGTGACCGTCTTCACCACATCGGGGCCGGTCACGTACATATAGCTCGTGTCCTTCACCATGAAGATGAAGTCGGTAATGGCCGGCGAATAGACGTCGCCGCCCGCGCACGGCCCCATGATCACGCTGATCTGGGGAATGACGCCGCTGGCCAGGGTGTTTTGCAGGAAGATGTCGGCGTAGCCGGCCAGGCTCTCGACCCCCTCCTGGATCCGCGCCCCGCCGGCGTCGAACAGGCCGATGATCGGCGCCCCGGTGGTCAGGGCCATCTTCTGCAGCTTGACGATCTTGGCCGCATGGGCGCCCGACAGGCTGCCGCCGAACACCGTGAAATCCTTGGAGAAGACATAGACCAGACGCCCGCCAATGGTCCCGCGCCCCGTCACCACCCCGTCGCCGGGGATGCGTTGCGTCTCCATCCCGAAGTCGTGGCTGCGGTGTTCCACGAACATGTCGGTCTCCTCGAAGGAGCCCTCGTCCAGCAGAACGTCGATGCGTTCGCGCGCCGTCAGCTTGCCCTTGGCGTGCTGTGCGGCGATACGCTTTTCCCCACCGCCCAGTTTGGCGGCGGCGCGACGACGCTCCAGTTCTTCAAGGATGGCTTGAGTCATGATCGGTTTCGGCCTTGTGTTCGAATGGCAAGGCGTGGCGCCTTCATCGCAAATTGGCAAACGCAACTTTGCAAAAGGTGCGGAACTGCGCGGACTTGCAAAGGCGGGAACGATGAACTGCAAACTTGCGAATGGCTGAGAAGCTTTTTCTGGGCGCCAAACTGCGCAAGCTGCGCGAAGCGCGCGGCTGGACGCTGGAGGCCTGCGCCGAGCGTCTGGGCCTGTCGCCCTCCTATCTGTCGCAGATCGAGACCAATCAGCGCCCGGCCACCGCCCGCGTCCTGATCGCCCTGACCCGCGCCTTCCATATCGACGCCAGCCTGTTCGATCTTGAGGGCGACGCCCGCCTGATCGCCGACCTGCGCGAGGCCACCACCGACATCGCCGGCCCGGTCAGCGGCGGGGCCGAACCCCCGACGGCGGCCGAGCTGAAACAGGCCGTCGCCAACACCCCCCGCCTGGCCCACCAGTTCCTGGCCCTGCACCAGGCCTTCCGCCAGCTGGACGAGCGGGTGAAGGCGCTGGACGACACCCTGGGCCGCGACGAACTGGGCGCCCGCGTCGCCCTGCTGCCCTATGAAGAGGTGCGCGACTTCTTCCACTACCGCGACAACTACGTCGACGGCCTGGACACGGCGGCCGAGGCCCTGGCGGCGGCGGTCCCCCAGGACGGCCCGATCGAACGGGCGCTGGAGACCCTGCTGGCCGACCGGCACGGGGTGCGCACCGTCTATGTCGCCGGCCAGGAGGCCCTGCGCCGCTACGACCCCGCCAGCCGGATCCTGAGCCTGGACGCCTGGCTGCCCGGCGCGACCCGGTCCTTCCAGCTGGCCCACCAGCTGGCCCTGTTGTCCTTCCGCGACCTGATCGAGACCGAGCTGGACCAGGCCGCCTTCCGCACCCAGGCCGCACGCGACGTGGCCCGCGTCGGCCTGGCCAACTACGCCGCCGGCGCGCTTCTGCTGCCCTACCGCGCCTTCCTCGAGGCGGCGCGGGCCGAGAAACACGACATCGACCGACTGCGCACCCGCTTCCAGGTCAGTTTCGAACAGGTCTGCCATCGGCTGTCGAACTTGCAACGGCCCGGCTGGCGCGGCGTGCCCTTCTATTTCGCCCGCGTGGACATGGCCGGCAACATCACCAAACGCCACAGCGCCACCCGCTTCCAGTTCGCCCGCTTCGGCGGCGCCTGCCCTCTGTGGAACGTCCACGAAGCCTTCGCCACGCCCGACCGGATCGGGGTCCAGCTGGCCGAGATGCCCGACGGCTCGCGCTACATCTCCATTGCCCGCAGTGTGTCCAAGCCCAGCGGCTCCTACCTCGCCAACGACCGCCGCTACGCCCTGTCCCTGGGCTGCGAGGTCGAACACGCCGGGTCCCTGGTCTACGCCGCCGGCCTGGACCTGAACGGCCCCGCCGCCCGGATCGGCGTCAGTTGCCGCATCTGCGAGCGCACCGACTGCACCCAGCGCGCCTTCCCGCCCCTGGACCGCGCCCTGCACGTGCCCGAGAACGAGCGCGGGGTGGTGCCCTATGTGCTGGATGGACCGCGCCCGGACCGTTATTGATCGGGGCATGACCTCCCATCCTCCCATCGGCGTCGCCGTCGTCGGCTACGGCCTGGCGGGCCAGACCTTCCACGCCCCCCTGATCGCGGCGACCCCCGGCCTGACCCTGACCGCCGTCGTCTCGTCGCGGCCGAATGCGGTCCACGCCGACCTGCCGGACGTCGATGTCCTGCCCAACCTGGACGCCGCGCTCGCCCGCGACGACATCGGCCTGATCGTCGTCGCCACCCCCGACGCGCTGCACGCCGAACAGTCGATCGCCGCGCTTCAGGCCGACAAATCGGTGGTGGTGGACAAGCCCTTCGCCGCCACCCTGGCCGACGCGCAAGCCGTCGCCGCCGTCGTCGCCGATGCGCCCGGCGTGTTCAGCGTCTTCCAGAACCGCCGCTGGGACGCCGACTTCCTGACCCTGCGCCGCCTGATCGCCGGGGGTGAACTGGGCGATATCGCCGTATTCGAAAGCCACTACGACCGTTTCCGCCCCACCGTCACCGACCGCTGGAAGGACCAGCGCGACGGCGGCGTCTGGGCCGACCTGGGCCCGCACCTGATCGACCAGGCGGTGCAGCTGTTCGGCCCGCCCCTGGCCGTCTACGCCGACCTCCAGGCCCAGCGCGTCGGCGCCACCGCCATCGACTACGCCCACGTCCTGCTGCGCTACGACCGGCTGCGGGTCATCCTGAACATGAGCCACCTCGCCGCCGAGGCCAGCCTCCGCTACGTCGTCCACGGCACAGGCGGCAGCTTCATCAAACACGGCCTCGACGCTCAGGAGAGCCAGTCCAAAGCCGGGCTCCGCCCCGGCCACCCCGACTGGGGCCTCGACCCCTCGCCCGGCGTCCTGACGAAACAGATCGACGGCCAAACCCTCCGCACCACCCCCACGCCCGAACGCGGCGACTACCCCGCCTTCTACGCCGCCATGCGCGACGCCATCCGGAGCGAAGCGCCCCCGCCCGTCCCCGCCGCCCAGGCCCTGACCGTCATGCGCATCCTCGACGCGGGCTTGCGCAGCGCGGCCGAGCGGCGCGAGGTTTCGCTCTAGCCTTCACCTCCCGTCACCCTTCGCCAGCGAAGCAATCGCACGCGCCGCCCCCCACCCCACCCCCGTCACCCTCGGACTTGTTCCGAGGGCCCACGCCGGATGCGATCCGGAAAGGCGGGACAGTGCGACAACCCTAAGCGTCGTTGCGGCGGATAGGTGGGCCCTCGGAACAAGTCCGAGGGTGACGGAAGGTGGGGTGCGTATGCGCCCCCCTAGAGCGTGATTCCTTCACACGGAACCGTATCCTGAGTTGACGAGGTAGTTCGCACATTCGGCGGGGCTGAAGAGATTGATGATCTCTCCGGCCTTTCGCCACGTGGCTTCAATGGTTCTGGGCTGGGCGTTGCGCATGAGGTGTTTGAGCTTGGCGAAGACCTGTTCGATGGGGTTCAGGTCGGGGGAGTAAGGGGGCAGGAAGATCATGTGTGCGCCTTTGGCCCTGACAGCGGCGCGGGCGGCCTTGCCCTTGTGACTGCCGAGGTTGTCGAGGACGACGACGTCGCCAGGCGACAGGGTCGGAGCCAGTATTTTCTCGATGTAGACGAGGAAGATCGCACCGTTGATCGGACCATCGATAACCCAGGGCGCGTCGATCCGGTCATGGCGCAGGGCGGCGATGAAGGTCAGGGTTTTCCAGTGACCGAAGGGCGAGTGGCCCTTCAAGCGTCGCCCCCTCGGCCCCCAGCCGCGCAAGGGCGCCATGTTGGTCTTGACCCAGGTCTCGTCCAGGAACACCAGTCGCGACGGGTCGATCCGCCCCTGATGCGCCTTCCAGCGTGCGCGGCGGCGCGCGACGTCAGGCCGGGCCTGCTCCTCAGGCAGCAGTGTTTTTTTTGAAGCTCAGTCCTTCAGCGTGCACGAACACCCACACCGCTCGAGGGCCGGTCTTGATCCCGCGCGCGGCAAGTTCGGCCGTCAGTCCTCTGAGCGTGAACGGCCCTGAGGCGATGCGGGTGCGCAGCCATTCGGCGCAGTCTCCTGACAGCGTGCGAGGCTTGTGGCCGCCGACCTGGCCCGGCGCCACCGAACCTGTCTCTCCAACTCGCTTCGTCCACTTGGACACGCAAGACGGACTGATCCGAAGCGCCGCCGCGATCTCCCGGTGTGTCTCGCCCTCCGCCTTACGCGCCAACGCTCGCTCACGAAGATCCATCGAATAAGGAGCCGTCATCCGGGCTGGCCTCCCATCCAGCACGGATGTTGAATCAGATCACCGCAAACTTGGGAATCCCGATTCCGTCAAAGCGAGCCATGCTCTAAATGATGCGTGGGATTCCCACCCTACCGCGAGTTCATCCACCCGCCTCATTCCCGCCCCAATCCGCTACGCATGTAGCGCTACAAATGTAGCGTCAACAGCCACGGGAACAGCCTCATGATCGAATCCCTGCCCCGCCGCGAACGCGAGGTCTTCGAGACCCTGTGTCGGCTCGAGAAGGGCGCCGCCGCCGCCGTCCGCAACGCCCTGTCCGACCCGATCAGCGACTCCGCCGTCCGCACCCTGCTGTCGCGGCTGGAGGCCAAGGGTCTGATCGAACGCGCCCCTGGCCCCGACGGCTATGTCTACAGCCCGGTCCAGCGCACCGAGGCCGTCGCCGCCGGCGCTCTGCAACGGATGATCGACACCTTCTTCGCCGGCTCGGCCGCCAGCGCCGCCACCGCCCTGCTGGGCCTGGGCCAGAAGCTGACGCCGCAGGAAGCCGCCGCGCTCGAGCGCATCATCGACGAATCCGTGGAGCGCGAGTCGTGACCTGGGCCCTCCTCCTTTCGCTGCTGGTCAAGTCCAGCCTGATCGCCGGCGCCGGCCTGGTCTGTTCGCGTCTTCTGGCCCAGCGGCCGGTCGACCGGGTCGACATCCTGCGCGGCGTGACCTGTCTGCTGCTGGCCCTGCCGGTGATCATGGCGGTCCTGCCATCGCTGAAACTGGCCCTGCTGCCCGCCGCCGAGCCTCTCATCACGCCCCAAAATCTGCCCATGTGGCAGGGCGAGGTCGGCCCCGTCGCCGGTGTCGAAATCTCCGGCGCCCTGCCCTGGCCCACCCCCGCCCTGATCGTCGGCCTGGTCTGGCTGATCGGCGTCGCGGCGGTCGCCGGACGGCTGCTCTTGGGCCTGCACACCCTGGACCGTTGGACCCACGAAGGCCGCCCCGTCAAATGCCCCGCCTGGCGCACCGCGCTGGACACCCAGACCACCGGCCAACCGCCGCGCCTGATCGCCAACGACCGCCTGTCAGGTCCGCTCAGCTGGGGCGCCGCGCCCGGCGTCATCCTGGTCGATCCGACCAGCCTGGCCGAACGCCAGGCCGCCCCCGCCATCCTCGCCCACGAACTGGCCCATCTGCGGCGCAAGGACTGGGTCTTCCTGGTTCTGTCGCGGCTCAGCCTGGCCCTGTTCTGGTTCAATCCCCTGGTCTGGGCCCTCCACCTCGACCTGGTCGCCCGCACCGAAGAGGCCGCCGACGCCGACGCCCTGACCACCGTGGACCGTCAGGTCTACGCCCGCGCCCTGGTCCGCCTGGCCGCCCATCCCGTCCCCCGCTCCATCCCTTGCGCCGCCAGCCCCATGGCCGCCGACGCCCGCACCCTGAAGACAAGGATCGCCTGCATCATGTCGAACACAAACGCCCGCCGTCGCCCGCTGACCGTCGCCCTGACCGTCGCCGCCCTCGCCGCCGTCGCCACGCCTCTCGCCGCGCTCGAGCTGAGCCGCCAGGACTACGCCAGTCCGCCCCCGCCGCCTGAAACGCCCGAGCCGGCCCAACCTCCGGCCCCGCCCGCCCCGCCGGAACCGCCCGCACCGCCGTCCCTGGTCGTGCCGCCCGCGCCTCCCGCGCCTCCGGCTCCCCCGGCGCCCCCCGCTCCCCCGGCGCCGCCCGTCTTCCGCTCAAGCTACAGCTACACCTACAGCGGCGGCGTCCCCTCGCCGGAAGCGGAACGCGCCGCAGCCGACGCCCGCGCCCAGGCTGAGCAGGCCCGCGCCCACGCCGCAGAGGCCCGTCGCAACGCCGCCGAAAGCCGTCGCCAAGCCGAAGAAAGCCGCGCCCGGGCCGAAATCGCCCGCATCGACGGCGCCCAGGCCCGCGCTCACGCCGCCCAGGCCCGTGTCCGGGGCGAACAGGCCCGCGTCGAAGGCGAAAAGGCGCGGCGCATGGGTGAGCAGGCCCGGCTCCAGGCCGCCAGCGCCCGCGTGGACGCCCGCCGCCAGATGGCCCTGGGCGCCGAACAGATGCGCAAGGGCGCTCAGGAGATGCGAGCCGAAGCCGTCCGCCTTCGCGACCCCGCCTACCGCGCCCGTCAGATCGCCGACAACCGCTCGCGCGGCAACCGCATCACCGACGCCGAACTCCTCGCCGTCGCCGCCACCCTTCCCGCCAAAGCCGACGAAATGGACCGCGACGCGGACCGCATGGCGCAAGACGCGCGCCGCGCCGACTGAACTGGGCCCGCCCCCTACGTCCACCGCTCCACATCCGGCTGAAGGCCAATCAGCGCCAGCCCCATCCTCCCGTCACCCTCGGACTTGTTCCGAGGGCCCACCTTTCCGCCGCAGCGACGGTTAGAGCAAACCCACGGTCCCGCCGTTCCTGACCGGGTCCGACGTAGGCCCTCGGAACAAGTCCGAGGGTGACGGGCGGGGCGAGGGTGACGGGCGGGGGAGATAACGGACGGGGCGCGGGTGACAATCGGGGCTCACGCCCCCTGCGTCCACCGCTCCACATCCAGCTGAAGACAGATCAGCGCCAGCCCCATCTTCCCGTCACCCTCGGACTTGTTCCGAGGGCCCACCTTTCCGCCGCAGCGACGGTTAGAGCAAACCCACGGTCCCGCCGTTCCTGCCCGCGTCCAGCGTAGGCCCTCGGAACAAGTCCGAGGGTGACGGGCGGGGCGAGGGTGACGGATGGGGGGGATAACGGACGGGGCGCGGGTGACAAACGGGGCTCACGCCCCCTGCGTCCACCGCTCCACATCCGGCTGAAGACCGATCAAGGCCAGGCCGGCGGCGATGGATTCGAACTCGCCGCCGGTCTCGATCCGCTCCGTTCCGAACCGGCGATGGAACATTGTCCGCACGGCCGGGGTCAGGGAGGTGCCGCCGGTCAGGAAGACCCGGTCGATCCCCTCCGGCGCCAGGCCCGAAACGCGCATCGCCTCCTCCAGCGCCTCATCCAACGCGGTTTCGATGGCGGTCAGTTCGGGCGCGATCCAGGTCTCGAACTCGGCCCGCGTGACCGGCTTTTCGATCCGCACATCGCCGGCCACGAACGAAAAGTCCGCCGCCTCGGCCGCCGACAGATCCTGTTTCAGGGTCGAGACCGCGCGGTACAGGGCATGGCCGTGATTGTCGTCCAGCACCTCGATCAGCCGGTCGATCTTCTCGGGCTCCAGCGAGGTCGTGGCCAGGCCCCGGATGTCGCGCATGTCCCGCGACGCCCGCAGCAGGGCCAGCTGATCCCAGCGGGCGAAGGCGGAATAATAGCGCTGCGGCACCGGCAGGGTCTTGCCCACACTGGCGTAGAAACTGCCCTTGCCCAGTTCCGGCGAGACCAGATTGTCGATGATCCGATAGTCGAAGGCGTCGCCCGCCACCCCGACCCCCGACCGCGCCAGGGGCGTGGACTTCAGCCCGTCGGGCGTCCGTTCAAAGCGGATGATGGAAAAGTCGCTGGTGCCCCCGCCGAAGTCGGCGACCAGCACCGTCGCATCCTGCTTCAGGGTCCGCGCGAAATAGAAGGCGGCCCCGACAGGCTCATAAGCGTAGCGCACGTCCTCGAAACCCAGCCGGCGAAACGCGGTCTCATATCGCTCCAGCGCCAGGGCCTCGTCCGGCCGCGCCCCGGCGAAGGTCACGGGCCGGCCCACGATGACGCGCGGCGGCAGGTCGGCCATGGCCGCCCCCGCGTGCTGACGCAGCTTCAGCAGGAAGGCCGCCAGCAGGTCCTCGAACGTATAGCGCCGGTCGTGAATCCGCGTCTCGGTGAAGGCGGCGCTGGCGGCGAAGGTCTTGAACGACTGGATGAAACGGGTGTCGTGCGGATCGTCGACATAGGCCTCGATGGCCCAGGGCCCGGCCTCGACCACCCGCTCGGGCCGCCCCTCGCCCTCGGCCGCATGGAACTGGAAGCTCAGGGCCGAGCGGAAGGTCGAGCTTTCGCCCCCCTCCACCGCAAACTGCACCAGCACGGCGCCCGTCGTCGGGTCCGCCACCGCGACCACCGAATTGGTCGTGCCGAAGTCGATGCCGATCGTCAGCGGTTGTGGCGTGGTCATGACCCGGCTCCTTGAAGGGCGGGCTTCCTACAGCGTCCTCGGGGATTATGAAACTAGCCTTGGTGCGTCGTTGGGCACGAGGCCGAGATCGTCGCTCCATATTCGCAACGCCGCTGATGATCCGCGCCCTGCCCGACCAGCCAGAACACCGCCGTCCAGACCAGCAGCGAGACGATCAACGCGCCGCCCCAGCCGATCACCCGCCAGTAGGTTCGGCTCGCGTCATCCGGATCACGCTCAATGTCAGGGCCGCCCATGCCGACCTCCGATCGAAAACCCTTCCCTCCATTCGCCTGCCGAGCGAGTCTCTCAATCCGGGAAGATGCTTAACCGGCGCAGGACCTGTGGATTGGCGCCGCTGTAATCCGGCCGCGGTCTAGGTCTGCGCCTTGGCGTGTCGCGCCAGCACGGCCTCGGCCTGGGTCAGGTGCAGGCGCTCCACCATCGCGCCCCCCACCCGGATCGCGCCCCGCCCTTCGGCCTCCGGCGCGGCGAAGGCCTCGACCACGGCGCGGGCCTGGGCGACCTCCGCCTCAGACGGCGAGAAGGCGGCGTTGGCGGCGGCGATCTGCGAGGGGTGGATCAGGCTCTTGCCGTCAAACCCATACAGCCGCCCCTGCGCCGCCTCGACCGCCAGGCCGTCCACATCCTCGATCCGGTTGAACACCCCGTCCACCGCCAGCAGCCCATGCGCCCGCGCCGCCACCACCAGGGCCGCCAGCCAAGGCTTGAACGGCTCGCGATCCGGCGCTGCGCCCGTCCCCAGCGCCTTGGCCAGGTCGTTGACCCCCAGCATCAGCCCGTCCAGCCGCCCGCCCGCCGCCGCAATGTCGTTCAACGCGATCAGGCCGCGCGGCGTCTCGATCATGGCCCACAGCGCCGCCCCTGGCGCACGAGCCGAGATCGCATGGACCGTCTCCACCGTCTCCACCTTAGGCGCGACGATCAGGCCGGCGCCCGCCTGGGCCAGGGCGTCCAGATCGTCCTCGCCCCATTCGGTGTCCAACCCGTTGATCCGCACGCCCAGCCTCGGCCCGAAGCCCCCCGCTTTCACCGCCGCCACCGCCGCCGCTCGCGCCTCGACCTTGGCCTCGGGCGCCACGGCGTCCTCCAGGTCCAGAATGGCCACGTCGCAATCCAGCGTCCGCGCCTTCTCCACCGCCCGCGCGTTCGACGCCGGCAGATACAGGACGCTGCGGACCAGATCGCCCCGCATCAGACCCGCCCCGTCACGGGCACCAGCGCCCCGGTCATGGCCCGGCTCTCGGGCGAGGCCAGGAACAGGATCACCGCCGCCAGATCGACCGGCGCCACCCAGGTCGCCGGATCGGCGTCCGGCATGTCCTTGCGGTTGGCCGGGGTGTCGATGATCGAGGGCAGGACCGCGTTGACCGTCACCGCCGTCGTTTTCAGCTCCTCCGCCAGGGCCTGGGTCAGGGCGTGAACCCCCAGCTTGGCCGCCCCATAGGCCCCCATGCCTGCGCCGGGCTTCAGCGCGGCGGCCGAGCCGACATTGACGATCCGCCCGTCGCTCGCCGCCTTCAGATACGGCAGGGCCGCGCGGCTGGCGTTCAGGGCGGTGGTCAGGTTCAGCGCCTGCATCCGGTCCCAGGCCGGCGCCGCATCCTCCGTCGTCTGCCAGACGAAGCCGCCGGCGATATTGGCCAGCACGTCCAGCCGCCCGAACCGGCTGATCACAGAGGCCACGGCCCCCTCAGCCTGGGCCGCGTCGGTCAGGTCCACCCCGCCGATCTCCAGCACCCCGGCCGGGACCGGATGACCCTCGGCATGGTCGATGACCGCGACCGCCAGCCCCGCCGCCTGCGCAGCCTCCAGCACGGCCCGGCCCAGCATCCCGTGCCCGCCGGTAATCACCATCACCCGCTGCATCATCTCGTCCTCCATCCCTTCCCCCTGTTTCCGCTCAACCGGCGGCGAAGACCTTGGCCATCAGCCGCTCCAGCCCGGCCTGATCCACGGCGTCGAAGGCGGCCGGCGTCGTCGCATCCACGTCGAACACGGCGATCAGGTCGCCCGCCGCGTCCAGCACCGGCACGACGATCTCGCTGGCCGAGCGGCTGTCGCAGGCGATATGGCCGGGGAAGGCGTGAACGTCCTCGACCAGTTGGGTCCGCCGCGTCGCCGCCGCCGCCCCGCACACCCCGCGCCCGAAGGCGATCCGCAGGCAACCCAGCGTCCCCTGATACGGCCCGACCACCAGCTCGTCCGCCCCATCCGGCGTCTTGTCCGGCGCCACCACATAGAAGCCCGTCCAGAAATAATGATCGAAGGCGTCGGCCAGCATCGAGGCCACGGTCGCCATCCGCGCCGTCGCATTGGGCTCCCCGTCCAGCACGGCCAGAATCTCGGCCTCGACCTCGGCATAGCGGTCCGCCTTGTCGGCGGGGCGGTCGTCGCGGGCGACATAGGACATGGGCGGCTCCTTCGATTCGGAGCCGATATAGGCGGCGGGTCGCCCGGAAGCGAGCCTCGGCCCAGAAAGGTCAATTTCTTAAATATCAGAAATCGCACAACAAGGTTCGAAGACCCCGAAATTGGCGCTTGCTGTGGCGCCCCTTTGTCGCAAAACATCGTTAACCATGTTTGACGGTCTGACCTGTCGGCGCCTGCGCGCCGCCCTGCGTCGCGTCGATGAGTGGACTTTCGGGAGCGACAGGAACGTATGGGGGAGTACGACAATGCGGATCGCGGTCCGTCCCGGCTCCAGCGGCATCGCATGCCCCTGGCCGGCGGCGCCGTGGCGGTTCTGGTCCTGCTGATCGCCGTCCTGCTGCTGGCCAGCTGCGGCGACGGCGCCCCCGCCTTATGGCGGCGTGGCGGCCAGAACGAGGCCGCACTGTCCTGCCCCCGCCCGGCCTCGGTGACGGGGTCCGAGTTCAATGCCCAGGAGGCGGGCCTGCGCCATCTGCGCCGCGCCGCCTTCCGCGGCGACGTCTTCGCCCAGTTGGAGCTGGGCGCGCGCTACGCCGCCGTCCGCGCCACCGACAAGAATATCGAAGACCCGATCGAAAGCTCGGTCTGGTACGCCATGGCCCTGGCCAATGACGAGGGCTACGCCCCGATCAACGGGGTCGACCGCAAGGGCGGCCTGTTCGGCGGCGGCCTGCGCCCCCTGTCGAAATACGACGACTGCCGCGCCTTCGAACGCCACCGCGCCTATCAGGTGCTGGACCGCCAGCTGTCGCGGATGAGCCGCGAGGAGCAGGAGGCGGTGCGCGACCGCGTCATCTACATCCTGTCCACCCAGGACGCCGAGGGCTACCGCACCCTGGCCCGCCTGCACGACGGCCTCTACGGCCCGTTCGGCGAACCCGCCGACAATCGCGAGGCCCGCGAGGCGCTCGGCCGCAAGCCCGACGGCAAGAGCCTCAATCAGCCCCGCTCGCACGGCGGCTACTGGGCGGCGGTCAACCTGTTCCAGCGCAACGACGTAGACGCCTACCTCTACAACTATCTGGCGGTCCAGACCGGCGACGTCGGCGCCTATGTGCTGATGAAGGACTTCGAACGCTCCTCGCCCGGCCGCGCCCAGTACGCCGGCTTCGTCGAGGCCAAGGCCCGCCAGTGGACCCCGCCGTTCGAATTCTACCCGCTGGAGGCCCCGGCCTCGGGCGTGCCCTTCTCGGACGAGAGCCGCCCGCGCGGCGACGCCTATGAATACGCCCTATCGCGGCTTCAGGGCGAACTGCCCTTCGTCCATGTCGGCCGCGCCCTGCGCTATCTCGGCGTGACGCAAGAGGTCGTCGCGGCCCCCGAACAGCTGTCCCGCCAACAGATCGAGGCCTTCGAAGCCATGATCGGCCATGCGACCGAAAGCCGGCTGTCCCCGGTCGAACGGGTCCGCGCCATTCAGCTGGCGGCGGTCAACGGCTCGTCCGAGGCCCAGCTGGTCCTGGCGGTCATGTACGCCGAGGGGATCGGCCTGCCCGCCGACTACGCCCGCTCGTTCAAATGGTTCAGCGAGGCGGCCCGCCAGGGCAGCCCCGAGGCCAAGTTCGCCATGTCCACCTATTTCGCCCTCGGTGTCGCCGGGGTGGCGGATCAGGACAAGGCCGACGCCGTCGCCTTCCGCATCGAATCCGCGCTGTCGGGCTTCGGCCCCTCGGCCTCGCGCCTGCAGGCCCTGCTGTCCCAGGTGTCCCGCGCCCAACAACAGCGCCGTTAACAGGGAGGGTCTGGTCGCATGAACATCCGCTCGCTCGCGAAAGTCTCGCTCCTCGCGGCCTTCGCCCTATCCACCCTTTCGGCCCTGCCCGACCCGGTTCAGGCCCAGGTCGCCGCAAAAGTCGAGGCCCAGACCCGGCCCAACTTCGGCGTCCTGCTGGACCCGCCGACCCGCAGCCGGCCGCGCGCCCATCGCCGCTACGACTACGGCCGTTATCGCGGCCCCGACTGGCGTCCCCTGCCCCGCCCCCCTCATCAGGAAGAGGTCGTCCTGGTCGATTGCGGCGGCAATCCCGGCTCCGGCGCGATCGAAAGCGCGGTCCAGCGCGTGCGCCCCGGCGGCACCTTGATCATCCGGGCCAAGGCCGGCGCCTGCGTCGGCTGGCTGAACATCGACAAGCCGATGACCATCATCGGCGACAGCGGCTTTGATCCGCGCCGCTGGGATGCGGCGACCCCGACCCTCCAGGCGCCGGATGGCCTGCCCTGCCTGACCGTCGCCCCCGGCGTCCGGGTCGAGGTGCGCGACCTGGTCTTCGCCTCGCCCCGCGCCGGCGACGCCGCCTGCGTGGTCGGCTACAACGCCGAGATCGTCATGAGCCGGGTCGGCTTCCGCCACGCCGGGGACGAGGCCGCCATCTACGCCGACGGCGGCCTGCTGGACCTGCGCGACGTCCTGATCGACGCCCGCACCGTCTCGGCCGCCATCGTCGCCGACGGCGCCGCCGCCACCCTGTACGAACTGGCCATCACCGGGGCCCAGTCGGGCGTCGATCTGACGCCGGGCTCGGGCGCCCCCTCCACCCTGACCTCGGTCACCCTGCTCGGCTCGGACCAGCCGAACAATTTCGGCCCCCGCGCCATCGGCGTCATCGTCCGATCCTCGCGCGACTACGGCCAGGTCGCCATCAGCAACGCCAAGATCTGCGGCTATGTCGAGGGCGTGGCGGTCGAGGGCGCCTCGGTCTCGGTCTCCAACAGCCGGATCTGCAAGGGCGACAAGGGCGCCGTCCTCTATAACGGCGAGCTGCTGTTCGATCAGAACCGCGTCCGCGTGAACCAGGTCGGCGTCGCCGCCGCCTCGGGCCGCGCCGTCGTCACCGGCAACAGTTTCGCCGGCGTCCGCGACGCCATCTACGCCGAGGACCGCGCCAACATCGAAGCCCACGACAACCGCGTCTGGTCGCGCGACCTGTGCCGCCCCCGCTTCGAAAGCCGCTACCGCGACCGCTACGCCCCGTCCTGGGGCAATCGCAGCCGCGATTACGAGTGTCAGCAAACCCCCTACCCCCGCGACTGGTGGGAAGCCGAGGACGGCCAATACTACGACCACGGCTACGCCCTCGACGGCTACGACCGCTACCAACAAGGCTACGGCTGGTACGACCGCGACGGCCGCTACATCCCCGACGACCGCTACCGCGGCGACGCCCGCTGGCGCCGCAACGGCTGGTTCTAGGGCGCAGCGCGCTCAAGGCTCGAGAGCGAATTCGCGGCTAAGACCCCCTCCACCACCGCGCAAAGCGGGGAGGAGACGCACAGACCACCTGTCTCCTCCCCACGCAGTGGGGAGGTGGCTCGACGCGCAGCGGCGAGACGGAGCAACTGTGTTTGTCAGTGGGTTGCGATCCTCCATTCGGAACGGTCGCGGACGACGGCGTTGAGCAGGGTCATCAGCTTGTTGATCAGGGCGACAAGGATGACCTTTCCGGGTTTTCCCTTTGCGGCGAGGCGCTGTTTCATAACGGCCAGGACAGGGTTGTGGCGGGCCCCGATCAGGGCGGCCATATAGGCGACGTTGCGGACCACGGCGCGTCCGCCTCGGATCATGCTTCGGCCCTTCAAGGATCCGCTCTGGCGGTCATAGGGGGCGACGCCGACGAGGGCGGCGATCTGCTTGTGGCTCAGCCGACCAAGTTCGGGCAGGTGGGCCATCAGGGTCCAGCTCAACACCGGGCCGACGCCGGGGACCGAGCGCATCAACCTGTCGCGTTCGGCCAGGTCGGGATCGGCGGCGACGGTGGCGGCCAGACGCTTCTCCAGCAGCACGACGTCGGCCTTCATCCGGTTCAGGCGGCGGGCGGCCATGCGGCGCAGCATTGGGTCGCGCACCTGTTCGACCTGATTGCGGACCCGAACCTGTTCCTCGCACAGGGCGCGGCGGGCATCGACCAACTCAGCCAGAGCCTGGGCGCGGGCGTTGGGCTCCACCGTCCGTCCCGGCAGGGTCTGGACGAAGCGGGCGATCAGTTGGGCGTCGATCAGATCGGTCTTGGCCTTCAGGCCCAGAACACCCGCGAAGGCGCGCACCCGACCGGCCTCCACCCGCCGCACCGCTAGGCCGGCCTGCGTCAAGGCCTCGACCAGGTCCCGTTCGTAGCCGCCCGAAGGCTCCAGCCCGACGGCTTCAGGCCTGATCGTTTGGAGTTGGTCGATCAAGGCGCTCCAGCCCGCCCGATCATTGCTCACCGACCAGACCTCGCCCGTCGTCAGGGCGACATCCAGCCTCGCCTTGCTCACATCAATGCCGACAAACACTCTATCCTGTGTCATCTTGCGACCCTTCCTTGCCAGTGCGGGATCCTCGTCCCGTGCAACTGTTCGGGTTTGGAAGATCACAGCCTGACCCAGGCTCCGTCACGGTCTCTCGACCAGGGGGTATACGGGTTCAAGGCCGCGGCGGGCGGCTGCGTGAACAGCCGCCCGCATCCACATTCAATCACAATGCCAACACACAAGGGGCTCTTCGACGCCGCACCGCGCACAATGACGCTGCCTCCACACACTCACCTCCCCGTTCGCGAAGGCGAACGGGGAGGACAGGCGGAAGCGTCAGCGAGCGCCAGGAGGGGGCGACTCGGTGTGTGAAGCTCTTGGGGTCATCACCGCCGCCGGAGTCGCCCCCGCCTGGTCGCAAGCGCGACCTGTCTTCCCCCCGCGCCTTCGCGCGCGGAGAGGTGAGCGCGCACAATGACGCTGCCTCCCCCTCAACGATTTCAACGCCCTAACAGAATCTCACCCCCCTCTTCTAATCACCCCTCAAACCTCCCGCATAATCCTCTCATCCCCGCCGATGGGGAGGGCGTCGGATCCAGCGCCCTGACGGCGGCGGGGCTGTGGTCGAGCGATGAAGCCGGTGGGGAGGAGACCGCCGGGGTCCTTAGGGGCGGCGATGGATGCCGTCTCCTGCTCGCCGCACGCCTAGGAAAGCGGACCGCTGTCGACCTTCGTCGGCATGTCCGCCCCGGCGAAGCCGTCGCAAGGCGGCCCGCCGATCCGGCAAGGCTCTAAAAGGAGGGCCGCCAGCCGGAGTGCGTGTGGAAAACGACCGCGTGGGACGACGACTGCGCCGAAACGGTACTTAAAACTCAAAACCCCGGGTGCAGACCCGGCGTCCCACGCCCTCCCCGAACTTCGCCCCAAACCGGCGAAGGCGAAGACGCATGCCCCACGCGACACTGCGTCATCTTGTCAGACGCGCCGCCGCCCCCCACTTGAAACCCACCCCAAAATCGCCCCCCCGCCCGCGACAGGAGCCTTAATGCCGCATGCCGACAGCCTGATCCTCACCCTGGTCGGAGGATTCGTCCTCGCCTTCGTGTTCGGCATGTTGGCCAATCGCCTGAAACTGTCGCCCCTGGTCGGCTATCTGGTCGCGGGCGTCGTCGTCGGTCCCTATACGGGCGGCTTCGTCGCCGACACCCAACTGGCGCCCCAGCTGGCCGAGATCGGCGTCATCCTGCTGATGTTCGGGGTCGGGCTGCACTTCTCGCCCAAGGATCTGATGCAGGTCCGCAAGGTGGCCATCCCCGGCGCCCTGGTCCAGATCGGCGTCGCCACGGCCCTCGGCTGGGCCCTAGGCCGGTTCGTGCTTCAGCTCGGCGACGTCGAGGCCCTGTTGATGGGTTTCGCCCTGTCCGTCGCCTCCACCGTGGTCCTGCTGCGCGCCCTGGAAGAGCGTAAACAGGTCAAGGGCGAGATCGGCCGCATCGCCGTGGGTTGGCTGATCGTCGAGGATCTGGTCATCGTCATCGCCCTGGTCATGCTGCCGATGGTCATTCTGCCCGTCGGCGCCCAGACCGATCTGGCGGCCCTGGGCCTGAATGTCGGCTGGACCCTGCTGAAGGTCGTGCTGTTCGTCGTCGCCATGCTGGTCCTGGGCGGCAAGCTGGTGCCCTGGCTTCTGATCCGCATCGCCCATACCCGGTCGCGCGAACTCTTCACCCTGGGCGTCCTGGCCATCGCCCTCGGCATCGCCTGGCTGGCCTATTATCTGTTCCACTCGTTCGCGCTCGGCGCCTTCCTGGCCGGGCTGGTGATGAACGCCTCGCCTCTGGGCCATAACGCCGCCGAACGGTCCCTGCCCCTGCGCGACGCCTTCGCCGTGCTGTTCTTCGTCTCGGTCGGCATGTTGTTCGACCCGATGATCCTGGTGCGTCAGCCCTGGGCCGTGCTGGGCGTGCTGGGCATCATCATCATCGGCAAGTCGGCCGCCGCCCTGGTCATCACCAAGGCCTTCAAACTGGACCGCCCCATTGGTCTGACGGTGGCGGCCGCCCTGGCCCAGATCGGCGAATTCTCCTTCATCCTGGCCGCCCTGGGGGTCAACCTGGGGGCGCTGAGTCGCGAGACCCACGACCTGATCCTGGCCGCCGCCCTGCTGTCGATCTCATTGAATCCCTTCGTCTTCCTGTTCACCGACCGGATGGGCGGACGGCCCCGCCCCCCCGCCGCCGGCTCGCCCGAGGCCCATCAGGCGGCGATTGATCGCACCGCCGACCGGGCCGGCCCCAATCCAGCGACGACGTAAAACTCTCCTTGGCCTGAGGGGGCGATCATCGTTAACTGGCGCCATGGACACGACGACTTCGGCACAGGCGGTACTCCACTACGGCGACGGCGAGTTCGCCGTTCTGAAACCCGGACGGTTCGTCCGCTGCGCCGTCACCGAACGGCCGATCCCGCTGGAGACCCTCCGCTACTGGAGCCCCACCCGGCAGGAGGCCTATTACGGCCCGGCCGAGTTCATCGAAGGGACGAAGGCGGGGTGATCGGGCGCCGCTCCCTGTTGCTGGGCGTCGGCGCAGCCTTCGCCGTCCCGCACAGACTGGGAGCCTATGTCCCGGCTCCAGGCGAACTCAATCTGGCCCTGAACGGCGCCTGGCGTCAGGGCGGTTACGCCCTGGGCCGCACCGAACCCGGCGCCCTGATCTTCGTGGACGGCGAGGCCTTGTCTACCGCGTCTGCCGACGGCCTCTTCGTCGTCGGCTTCGACCGCGACGCCCCCGCCGCCGCCGAGATCGCGGTCCGCTCCGGCGACCGCACCACCCGCCGCGTCCTCGACATCGCGCGCCACGACTTCCCCTCGACCCGCGTCGACGGCCTGCCGCCCGCCACCGTCGAGCCCAGCGACCCGGCCCTCTTGGCCCGTATCCAGCAGGAACTGGCCCTCAAGACCGAAGCCTTCGCCAGCGACGCCGAGGCCGACGATTTCCGCGACGGCTTCATCTGGCCGCTGGAGGCCTATCGCATCTCCAGCGAATGGGGCGCTCAGCGCGTCCTGAACGGCACGCCGGCCCGGCCCCACTACGGCATCGACCTCGCCGCCCCCGCCGGAACCATGATCCGCGCCCCCGCCGACGGCCGCGTCATCTTCGTCCGCCCCGACATGCATTTCGAAGGCGGCCTGACCCTGATCGACCATGGACAAGGCCTGATCAGCGCCTATCTGCACCAGTCGCAGCAGGACGTCGCCGTGGGCCAGATCGTCCGACGCGGCGATCCCCTGGGTCGTGTCGGCATGACCGGCCGCGCCACCGGCCCGCACCTGTGCTGGCGCCTGAAGTGGCGCGCCCGCAACCTGGACCCCTCCCTCCTGGTCGGCGCCCACGCACCCTGACGCCGATCAGAAGACAACCGTAACGCTTGCGTACGTAAGGATAACTTCGTAATCTCACCGCTCTTTTCGGCGGGGGGGTCCGGATGTCACTGCTGCGTTCGCTGAACGTCCTGGTGGTCGATGATCACGACCACATGCTGGCCATCGCCGCCGCCATCTTGCGCGCCGCCGGCGTCCGCAGCGTTCACGAAGCGACCGACGGCGCTGCGGCGCTCGACATCCTGGGCGCCAAGCCGATCGATCTGGCTCTGATCGATTACAACATGTTCCCGCTGGACGGCGACGAACTGACCCGCCGGGTGCGCAGCGGCGCGGACGGCGCCAACATCTACCTGCCCATCATCATGATGAGCGGCCATGCCGAAAAGAGCCGCATCCACGCCGCCCGCGACGCCGGTGTGACCGAGTTCCTGGCCAAGCCGTTGACCGCCAATTCGATCATCGAGCGGATCAAGTCCGTGATCCTGAACCCCCGCCCCTTCGTCCAGATCGACACCTATTGCGGCCCCTGCCGTCGCCGCAAGGAGGCCGCCAACTACGACGGACCGCTGCGCCGCGCCGTTGACGCCGACCGGTCATTCAGCGCCGCATAGACCTTGTCGGGCCAGCGCCGGTGGACCCAGAACCAGTCTTCCGGAACCTCGCGAACCCGGTCCTCGACGAAGCGGTTCACGGCCTGAACCCCCGCCAGGATGTCGGCGTCACGGTCTCCGGTCTCGGCCACCCGGATCGGCTCATGCGCCGTCACCCGGAACCGCACCCCCGGCAGACGCACCACCGACAGAGGCTGGATCACGGTGTCGAACTTCAGCGCCAGCCGCGCCGCCCCCGGCGAGGCGTTGACCGGCTGATCGAAGAACTCGACCTCGGGCCCCTGATTATATTTCTGATCGACCAGCAGGGCGATCGAATCCCCCCGCTTCATCCCCGCCATCAGCTCGCGCGTCCCGTCGCCCTTCGGCGCGAACAGGCGGATGCCGTACCGCTCGCGGCTCTGGCGGATCAGGGCGTCGACATAGGGATTGTTCGCCGCCCGATAGGTCACCTGGCACGGCAGGCCCGAGGCCATGATCACCGCCGCCATCACCTCGAAGTTGGCCAGATGGCCCGAGATCAGCACCGCCGCCTTGCCGCTGTCGCGCAGGGCGTGCAGCCGCTCCATCCCCACCACCTCGACCCGCCCGCCCTCGGGCGTCAACCGGTCCATCACCGCCAGCTCGGAGAAGGTCCGGCCCGTCCGGTCCCACTGCTCCAGCGCCAGAGCGTCGCGCTCTGCGTCGCCCATGTCCGGGAAGGCGATCCGCAGATTGCGCATCACCGTCTTCTGCGTGCCCGTCTTCGGCCCCAGGGTCCGCAGCAGCCAGCCGCCCAGGCCCGAGGCCCGCTCCACGCCCAGGAAGCGCAGGAAACCAAACAGCGCCTGGAAGCCGAAGGCCTCCAGGCGCCAGATCAGATCTTGTCGCATGTCTCTTGCGCTGCCGCCCTTGGGGCTGCTTGAGCGCGTTTTCTTACCAGGCAATCGTCAATCCACCGTCCACCACAAGGGTCTGCCCCGTCACATAGGCCGAAGCAGGGCTGCACAGATAGACCGCCGTGCCGGCGATTTCATCCGGCTGGCCGATCCTTTTCAGCGGCGCGGGCTCCGTCACCGTCTTCAGCAGCTCGGGGTTCTCCCACAGATATTTGGCGAAATCGGTCTGGACCAGGCCCGGCGCGATACAGTTGACCCGCACATTCGACGGCCCCCACTCCACCGCCAGGTTCCGCACCAGCTGCATATCCGCCGCCTTGGAGATATTATAGGCCCCGATCAGGGCGTTGCCGCGCAGCCCTCCGATGGACGAGATCACCAGGATCGCCCCGTCCCGGCGCTCCACCATCTGGGGCGCGACCATCTGGATCAGCCAATGGTTCGAGATGACGTTGTTCTGAAGGATCTTCTCGAACTGATCGTCGGCGATCCCGCCCATCGGGCCGGCATAGGGATTGGTCGCAGCGTTGCAGACCAGGATGTCGATCCGACCAAAGGCGGCGTTCGTCTCGTCCACCAGCCGCTGCAGATCTTCCTTGGAGGCGATATTGGCGGGCACCGCGATGGCCCGGCCTTCGCCGTACTTGCCGTTGATCTCGGCCGCGACCTCGTCGCAGGGGCCGGCCTTGCGCGACGAGATGACCACCCGGGCGCCGTGTTCGGCCAGCCGCTCGGCGATCGCCTTGCCGATGCCCCGCGACGAGCCGGTGATGATGGCGACCTTGCCGGTGAGATCGAACAGTTCCATTGCGTTTCCCTTGGGTTCCGCCGGGTTATTTGCACCCCGGCTCTAGCCGAACGACATTGATAGCCTGATACTCAGGCGATTCCATCCGGGAGTGGCCACCGCCAGCCGATGCGTAACCTGACCACGGGCTTTTTGTATTTCGCCTACCTGTTCCTCGGCATGACCGTGGGCGCCTTCCTGTGGCGTGCGGGCCTGGGGGCCGGCGCGGGCGTGGCGGGCGCGCTCGGAGCCCTGGGGCTGCTGGGCGCCTTCCACGGCATCGTCACCGGCATGGTCGCCCGTCGCGCCCTGAAGAAGGAGATCGACCAGGTGCGCGAGGCGCACCGGTTGCTCGCCGATGCGATGGAATCGACCCAGGGCGCCCTGACCGAACTGGCCCACGCCATCGAAAGCGGCGCGTTGTCGGACACCGACGCCCTGACCGGCGAGGTGCGGATGCTGGAGACCCTGGTCCAGCAGATGAGCGACAGCATCGACCATCGCCTATCCAGCGCGCCGAACGTCGGCGTCGAGACCTTCGAAGGCCGCCGTCTGGCCCAGTCCAACGTCCTGCTGCGCACCATCCATGAGGCGCTGAGCGAGGGCCGGGTCGATCTGTACCTCCAGCCGGTCGTCTCCCTGCCCCAGCGTCGGACCATCTTCTACGAGAGCTTCACCCGTCTGCGGGATGCGACCGACCGGGTCATGATGCCGGCCGAATATCTGTCGCTGGCCGAGGGCGAGGGCCTGGTGCCGGCGATCGACAATCTGCTGCTGTTCCGCTGCGCCCAGATCGTGCGCCGGCTGGCGCGCCAGGACCGCAAGGTCGGGGTCTTCTGCAATGTGGCCCTGACGTCGCTGGGCGACGAGACCTTCTTCCCGCGCTTCCTCGACTTCCTCAATGAGAACCGCGACCTGAACCAGGCGCTGATCTTCGAGCTGGGCCAGGCCAATTTCGACGCACGCGGCGCCATCGAGGCCCGCAACATGGCCAAGCTGGCCGACCTCGGCTTCCGCTTCTCGTTGGACAAGGTTCAGACGCTGGACCTCGACTTCGCCGATCTGCAACGGGCGGACGTCAAGTTCATCAAGGTCTCTGCCGACCTGCTGATCGAACAACTGCTGGACCTGGACGGCGGGGCGCCACTGCGGTCCATGCCTGACATCCAGGCCGCCGACTTCGCCGGCCTGACCCGTCGTTACGGCGTCGAGGTGATCGCCGAGAAGGTCGAGTCGGAACGCCAGATCGTCGACATCCTGGAACTGGACGTCGGCATGGGACAGGGCCACCTGTTCGGCGAACCCCGCGCCATCAAGGAAAAGGTCCTGGCCGAAACCGACCCGCCGGCCGACTTCCTGCGCTCGACCCTGCGTAGCGCCGAACAGCGCCGCCGGTTCAGCTGACCAAGCTTCTCCCGCAAGGGGAGACGGGCTAAGAGGGCGTCATGACCCTCCCCCACGCTCTGCCTCACCTCGGCGCTGTCGCCGGCGACTACGACATCCTGCTCTGCGACGTGTGGGGCGTGATCCACAATGGGCGCGAGAGCTGGGCGGCGCCGTGCGAGGCCCTGATGCGGTTCAACCGCGAGGGCGGGCATGTGGTGCTGATCTCCAACTCGCCCCGCCCCGCCTCGGACGTGATCGCCCAGCTGGACGGACTGGGCGTGCCGCGCGAGGCGTGGAAGGCCTTCGTCACCTCCGGCGACGCCACCCGCGCCGAACTGGCCAAACGGGCGCCGGGGCCCGCCCTGCTGCTGGGACCTGAGCGCGACGCGCCGCTGTACGCCGGACTGGACCTGGACGTGGCGAGCGACGCCGCCGAGGCCGCCTTCGTCTCGGTCACCGGACTGGTCGACGACGAGACCGAGACGCCCGAGGACTATCGCGAACGCCTGACAGTCGCCGCCGCGCGGGATCTGGAACTGATCTGCGCCAACCCCGACCGGGTGGTTCAGCGGGGCGACAAGCTGATCTACTGCGGTGGGGCGCTGGCCGACCTGTACGAGTCGCTGGGCGGCCGGGTCGTGATGGCGGGCAAACCCTATGCCCCGATCTATGATCTGGCGATCAAGGAGGCGCAGGCCCTGCTGGGGCGGTCGGTCGATCGGTCGCGCGTCCTGTGCATCGGCGACGGCGTCGTCACCGACGTCATGGGGGCCAACGCCCAGGCCCTGGACTGCCTGTTCATCGCCCAGGGCATCCACGGCGACCAGGCCAAGGGCGAGGACGGGGCGCTGGATCCGGCCCGCGCCGGGGCGCTGTTGAAGGCTGAAACAACATATGCGCGGTACGCAGCGCTCGAACTGTCCTGGTAAGGCTCGCCATTTTGTCGCACCGCAGCTAAAGCCTGATCCATGGTCGAATTGGTACAGCAGCATCCGTCCGGTGGTTACATCCTGGACGAACTTCACGTCGGCATGGCCGCGGAGAAAATCGTCATCGCGACGGAGGATCGGATCCGGCTGTTCGCCGAGGCGTCCGACGACTTCAACCCCGTCCATCTGGACGAGGGCTTTGCGTCCAAGACCGCCTATCGCGGCCGGATCGCCCATGGCCTGCTGAGCGCCTCTTTCGGATCGGCCGTGGTGGGAACCATCCTGCCGGGCGCCGGGTCGATCTATATCTCCCAGACCCTGGCCTTCCATCAGCCGGTGCGGATCGACGACGTCGTCCGCATCCTGATCACCGTGATCGAGGTCGAGGCCGAGAGCGCCCGGGTCAAGCTGAGCTGCGAAGGCTTCGTCGGCGACACCATGATCATGGACGGCGTCGCGGTCGTCCGCGTGCCCCGTCGGCGCAAACCGTCCCAGCGCTGATGCAGATCGTCCGCGACTGGCGCGACGTGCCGGACGTCCTGAAGGGCGCAGCGGTCGCGGTCGGCGCCTTCGACGGCGTGCATCGGGGGCACCAGGCGGTCATCGCGGGCGCAAAGGCCGCCGCCGAACGACTGGGCGCGCCCCTGGGCGTGGTCAGCTTCGATCCCCATCCGCGCCGCTGGTTCCAGCCCGAGGCGGCGCCGTTTCGCCTGATGACGGCGGACCAGATGGCCCAGGCCCTGGCGCCGCTGGGCGTGGACATCCTGTATCTGCTGCCGTTCGACGGCGAGATGGCCGGCATGAGCGACGCGGACTTCGCCGAACGGGTGTTGGCGCGCGGGCTGGGCGTCCGCCACGCCGCCGTCGGTTTTGACTTCACCTTCGGCAAGGGCCGGTCCGGGTCGCCCGAGGCGCTGCGGACCTATGGCGAGCGGCTTGGCTTCACCGTGTCGGTGGCCGAGCGGCTGGACGACGCCCACGGGCTGAAACTGTCGTCCAGCGCTGTGCGCGAGGCGCTGAAGGCCGGAGACATGGACCGGGCCGCCGCCATACTGGGCCGCCCCTTCGCCCTCCAGGGCGAGGTGATCCACGGCGACAAGCGCGGCCGCACCATCGGCGTCCCCACCGCCAATGTGGCCTTGGGCGATTACATGCGGCCAGCCTATGGGGTCTATGCGACGCGCAGCCGGCTGGCCGACGGCCGGGTCATCGATGGCGTCGCCAGCCTGGGCGTGCGGCCCATGTATGCGCTGGAGACCCCGCTGCTGGAGGTCTGGCTGTTCGACTTCGACGGGGACCTGTACGGCCAGATCATCGAGACGGAACTGGTCGCCTGGCTGCGCGGCGAGGAGAGCTTCGACGGGCTGGAGGCCTTGAAGGTCCAGATCGACGCCGATGCGGCGGCGGCGCGGGCGGTTCTGGCTTCCTAATTTCCGCTCATCCCGGCGAAAGCCGGGACCCAGTGCTTTGGGCGACGAGTGGCGCCTCCAAATTCCGCTTGGCGTCCTACGCACTGCCTCGCGAAAGAACTGGGTCCCGGCTTTCGCCGGGATGAGCGGGACTAGAGAGGGCGCAGGTCCGCCGCGAACCGTTTCCAGTTCTGGACATAGTGTTCGGCCGACATCTGCAGCACGGCGATCTGATCGGGATCACGTTCGCGCACCACCTTGCCCGGCTGGCCCACCACCAGACTGTTGTCGGGAATGATCTTGCCTTCGGTCAGCAGGGCGTTCGCGCCGATGATGCAGTTGCGGCCGATCTTCACCCCGTTCAGGACCACCGCCCCAATGCCGATCAGGCTGTAGTCGCCGACCTCGCAGCCGTGCAGCATGGCCTGGTGGCCGACGGTGACGCCCCGGCCCAGCGTCAGGGGCGAGCCCATGTCGGTGTGAAGGACGCTGCCGTCCTGGATGTTGCTGTCAGGACCCACATTGATCGGCTCGTTGTCGCCGCGCAGGACGGCGCCGAACCAGACGCTGGCGTTGGGGTGCAGAATCACCTTCCCAATCACCGATGCGTTCGGCGCCACCCAGTATTCGCCTTGAGGCGGGAACTGAGGTTTGCTGTCGCCTAAGGCGTAGATTGTCATCAGAATGCCGCCTAATCTTCGAAAATTGAGGGCTTTAACAGATTTCTAACCACGATAGCATCTAACTGTTGATGCGATTCGTGGGTCGCCATTTCGGCCCCGGATCCGAAGCCGGATCAAGCCCGATCCGGTCAGTTGTCGGGGCTTTCGCTTGGCGCGTTGGGATCCTGGTTCGGTTGTTCGGCGGCGGGTCCATCCCGTTGCAGACGGCCCGGCCGTTGATCCCGGTGGTCGCCGTGACGCGGGCCGCGACCTTTTCCTCCCCAAGACCAGCCAAGGCGGAACCCGTGTGGGTCCGCCTTTTTTCATGCCCTGGAGGCGTCCATGACCAAGCGTGCGGCAATGAAGCGTCAGTCCCGTGAGAGCGGTATTCTCGACTCGCGGGAGTTCATCGAGGAGTCGAAGGTTCGCCGACTCCATGGCCCTCACAACGAACGATCGGGGTGGTCGCCCCACCCGTCGAACGACGACCGCGAGCAGGGCTATCTGAAGACGCTGAAGCCGAAGTCGGTGGGTCAGACCGAGCTGATGGAGGCCATCGACGCACACAATCTGGTCATGGCCCTGGGCCCGGCAGGCACGGGCAAGACCTATCTGGCGGTCGCCAAGGCGGTCGAGGCGCTGGAGGCCGGCAAGGTCGGCCGTATCGTGCTGAGCCGCCCCGCCGTCGAAGCCGGGGAGTCGATCGGCTTCCTGCCCGGCGACATGGAGGACAAGCTGGCCCCCTATCTGCGCCCGCTCTACGACGCCCTGTCGGACCGGCTGTCGATGAAGCGGGTCAAGGCCCTGATGGCCGAGGGTCTGATCGAGATCGCCCCCATCGGCTATATGCGCGGCCGCACCCTGAACAACGCCTTCATCGTCGTCGACGAGGCCCAAAACTGCACCTACGTCCAGCTGAAGATGCTGCTGACGCGGCTGGGCTGGCATTCGACCATGGTGGTGACGGGCGACCCGCAGCAGTCCGACCTGCTGCCGGGCATTTCGGGTCTGGCCGACATCTCGGCCCGGCTGGAGGCCATCGAGAACATCGCCGTGGTGCGTCTGGCCGAACGGGACATCGTGCGGCATCCGCTGGTGGCCTCGATGATCGGGGTGCTCTGAGCCAAAACTCGCGCGTCGGTTTCACCGCGACGACGCGAGCCAAGATCACAGAAGACGCCTGACGAGGGGCCGGGGATGAGAACCATCGCCGGCCCCTCAGTCGTTCGCACCCGTCTGGAGCCGCTTATTTTGCGCCTCAGGCAATTGTGTCCAAATCGACGCCATATGGATAAGGCTTAAACGTCAGCATTGGCGCCGGCTCACGCAGAACCGTCGAGCGAGACACAGGCGCATTATTCATCCGCCTGAAAGAAAAGCACAAATTCTGGTTTCGATGACCGCATGGATCCCGCACGGCTGAAACGACATGTGAACACGTAAGTTTCAGACCCGCGCCAAATCATGTCCATCTCGTGTTGTGAACGCTCTCAATCCATGCTTACCTAGGTGTGTGAGGGGCCGAAGAGCCTCCGCACAGGGAGCGGAAGATCATCGGCCATAGCGGTCGATGAACCTTGGCGTCATGCACGCCATCCGCAAACATGGTCGAAAAGCCTGCTGCCGCAGGCGATGCTGTCGGCTGTCCGCCGCCATCATGGATTGTGTTCGTCGTCTCCCAACTCTTGTCCTGACGGTGGTTGCCGTCACGGAGTCGGTCTTGGGGGATGTTTTGAAGTTTCGTACGCCGTCGCTGATCAGCCGTCTCGCCTTGGCCGTGGCCATTGGAGCGGCCCCGCTTGCTGCGCTTGCCCGTTCGCCTGAAGGCGTGACCGTCGCCGCCCCCGCTGCCGCAGCGGATGTGGCCGCGCGTGCGGACGCCCTGCTGGCGCAGATGACGCGCGACGAGAAGCTTCAGCTGATCCACGGCTATTTCCCGCCCATGGCGGAGCGCACGCCCGGCGCGCCCCTCGCCGACATGATCCCCTCGGCCGGCCATATCCCCGGCATTCCGCGCCTGGGCATACCGACCCTGCGCGAGAGCGACGCCAGCCTGGGCGTCGCCAACCAGGTCGAACAGCGCAAGGGCGACGTCGCCACCGCCCTGCCCTCCAGCCTGGCCACGGCCGCCACCTTCGATCCCGAAATCGCCTATGCCGGCGGGGCCATGATCGGGTCCGAGGCGCGGGCCAAACGGTTCAACATCCTGCTGGCTGGCGGCGTGAATCTGACGCGCGACCCGTGGAACGGCCGGAATTTCGAATATCTGGGCGAGGATCCGCTGCTGGCCGGGGTCATGGCCGGGGACCATATCCGCGGCGTTCAGTCCAATCAGATCGTCTCCACGATCAAGCATTTCGCCTTCAACTCGCAAGAGACCGGGCGGATGATCATGGACGCGCGGCTGGACGAGGCGTCCCTGCGCGAAAGCGATCTGCTGGCCTTCCAGATCGCCATCGAGCGGGGAAGTCCCGGCTCGGTCATGTGCGCCTACAACAAGATCAACGGCGACTGGGCCTGCGAGAACGACTTCCTGCTGAACCAGGTGCTGAAGCGCGACTGGGGCTATGACGGCTGGGTCATGTCGGACTGGGGCGCGGTCCACTCGACCGAGAAGGCGGCGCTGGCGGGGTTGGACCAGGCCTCGGGCCAGGAGTTGGACCGGGCCCTGTATTTCGAGGCGCCGTTCCGCGCCGCCCTGGACGCCGGACGGATCCCTGAAGCCCGGCTGGACGACATGGTGCGCCGCCTGCTGGTCGGCCTGATCGAGACCGGAGTGCTGGACGCGCCCGTGGTCACGACCGAACAGCCGATCGACTACGCCCGGAACGCCGAGGTCGCCCAGCGCGCGGCCGAGGCCGGGATCGTTCTGCTGAAGAACGAGGGCGGGGTCCTGCCGCTGGCCAAGACGGCGAAGCGGATCGTGCTGATCGGCGGCCATGCCGATGTCGGCGTCCTGTCGGGCGGCGGGTCGTCCCAGGTGCGGTCGGTCGGCGGGGCGCCGGTGGAGATCCCGCTGACCTCGGGGGCTGCGGCCTCGTTCGCCCGGATCACCTGGCATGCGTCGTCGCCGCTGAACGCCATTCGCGCCGTCGCGCCGGACGCGACCGTCACCTATGTGGACAGCAAGGATCCGGCGGCTGCGGCCGCTGCGGCGCGGGCTGCCGACATCGCCGTCGTCTTCGCCACCCAGTGGACCACCGAGGCCCAGGATGTCGAAACCCTGTCGCTGCCCGACGGGCAGGACAGCCTGATCGCGGCCGTGGCGGGGGCCAACGCCAAGACGGTGGTGGTGCTGGAGACGGGCGGGCCGGTGCTGATGCCCTGGCTGGAGAAGACCCCGGCGGTGATCCAGGCTTGGTACCCCGGCCAGCGCGGCGGCGAGGCCATCGCCCGCATCCTGTTCGGCGAGGTCAATCCGTCCGGCCGCCTGCCGATCACCTTCCCCGCCTCGGCCGACCAGGCGCCGCGTCCGACCGCGCCCGGCCTGGCGGAGATGAAGGCCGTGGACGCCGCCGCCGCTTCAAATCCGGGCGCGCCACAGGGGGCCGAACTGCAGCCCTTCGCCGTCGATTATCCGGAAGGATCGGACGTCGGTTATCGCTGGTACGCGCGCGAGGGCCGCAAGCCCCTGTTCCCGTTCGGACACGGGCTCAGCTACACAAGCTTCGCCTATTCCAACCTGGCCGTGTCCAGCACCGACGGGGTCAATGTCAGCCTCGATGTGACCAATACCGGCGACCGCGCCGGGGCCGAGGTTCCGCAACTGTATGTCGCCTCGGGCGATCAGCCCCGACGCCTGGCCGCCTTTGCGCGCGTGACCCTGTCGCCGGGCGAGACGCGCCGCGTCACCCTGGCGGCCGAGCCACGCATCCTGGCCGAATACGACGCGGCCCTGCCCGGCTGGCGCATCGCGCCGGGCGACTACCGCATCACCGTCGCCCGCGACGCCGCCGCGGCGGGGTTGAGCGCAACGGCCACGCTTTCAGGGTCGACCATCAAGCCTTGAACCAATGCCGCACAACAAAACGCGGCGCCAATGAGGAGGGAGAACGAGATGAGAATCCACAAGAGGCCCATGCTGGCGGCCTTGATGGCCAGTTCGGCGCTCGTCGCGCCGGCCTATGCCCAGGTCGCGGAACAGGCGCCGATCCCGGCGCCCCAGGACCCGACCGAGGTCGGCGAAATCATCGTCACCGGCATCCGGGCGTCGCAGACGCAGTCGATCAACGTCAAGCGCAACGAGACCGCGCTGGTCGATGCGATCTCGGCTGAAGACATCGGCAAACTGCCTGACGTCACCGTCGCCGACGCCCTGCAACGGATCGCGGGCATCCAGATCCGCCGCACCGCCGGCGAAGGCTCGACCGTCAATATCCGCGGCCTGCCGCAGGTCGTGACCCTGCTGAACGGCGAACAATATCTGAGCCCCGGCAACCTGGGGAGAGCCGAACCGAACCTGAACGACGTGCCGTCGCAGCTGATGAGCTCGATCGTCGTGTTTAAGTCGCAGGACGTAACGAACGCTCAGTCCGGGATCTCGGGTACGATCGACCTACGCACGCGTCGCCCGATGGACTTCAGCTACGGCACGACCGTCACGGGCGCGGCCGAATACCAGACGGGCGAACGCACCCGCCAAGACGACTATCTGGTCAACGGTCTGCTGAACTGGCGCGGCGACCGGATGGGCGTGATGGTCTCCGGCGTCATGAGCAAGTCGAACCTGGGCAGCAACTACGCCGGGGTCGCGGGCAGCCTGTTCGGCAGCAACGACTGGGGCGGGTCGGGCAACGCCTGGCTGGCGCCGCACGGCTACGAAATGTTCAACCGCGTGGTCGAGCGCGAGCGGGTCGGTCTAAACGCCGCCTTCCAGTTCGATATCGAGGACGGCATCCGTCTGACGGCGGAGGCCTTCTATACCAAGCAGGACGAGTATAACCGCGCCGCCGGCCTGAACGTCTCCAACCGCTGGAGCGGCTTGGGTTGGCTGACGCCGACGGAGTCGACCGACACCGGTCTCGGCTGGCTGGACGTCGAGGAATATGACGTCGATGCTTGGTGGGTGAACTCGTTTACCGTCAACCGGGTCACCAACAACGAGTCCAAGAACTTCAACCTCGAGCTGGACTACGACAAGGGCGGCCCCTTCACCTTTAACGCCAGGGCTGTCAAGGCGGACGCCTCGCTCCTGAGCATGAATGGCCAGGTGCAGGGCGATCTGTCGAACTGGCAGTACGGTTCGGATCGGGCTTTCACCCTGTTCCGCCAGGGCGCGGACCGCACGCGAGGCACCTTCTTCCCTGCCTCGATCGCCTCGCTTTATCCCGCCTCTCAATATTCCAACAACGTCGTCGGCAGCCAAGGCGGCCGCTACATCAACCCGAACCCGTTCGGTTATGGGGCTGACCCGCAACTGCACATCGACACCGGCGGCTCAAAGCTCGCCTGGAGCGGATTCGAAAACAACATCGTCGGCGGCCTGGGGAATGTCCCGCTGAGCCAGTACATGTCGAACCTCGACTCCTATACGGTGGGCGCCTATTCGTCGGAAGGCAACCAGCGCAACAACTCGGATCTGACCGTGGTCCGGTTCGACGGTTCGTACGAGTTCCAGGAAGCGCCGGCTTTCGGCTTCCTGACCCGCGTCGACGCCGGCGTCCGCCACAGCGGCCGCGAGGTCGAGATCACCAACTTCCACCTATTCTCGGACTTCTACGCCGGGCAGGGCGCGGGCAACCAGGCAGGTTGTTCAGCACAGTGGAAGGCCATCGACGTCGTGATGGACAACACGCAGTGCCAAGCAGGGGAGTTCGTCTCCAACCCCGGCTTCAACTCGGCCCTCGCGGTCGACGCGACTCCCAGTAGCTGCACCGCCGGCACGGTCTCAAACACCCCGACCTGCTTCCAGGGCTATACGGTCAACCGGCCGACATTGCTGCGCGAGAACAACAACACCTACTTCCTGACCGACTTCGGTTCGGTCGCCTCAGGCATTCCCGGGGTGTGGGTGGCGGATCCGCGCGACTTCGACGATCCCCGCGCCTTCCAGGAGCGGGTGTTCGGCAACGCCTTCGACGTGATCATTCCCGGCAACTCGTATGACGTCGACCTCTATGAGGACAGCGCCTATGTGAACGGGGCGATCGAGTTCGGCCAACTGCACGGCGACATCGGCGTGCGGATGGTCCGCACCGAGCTACGCGTTCGTCAGAACCAGACCGGTGACGTGCGCGCTTATGGCGACACGAACAACGACATCGGAGATACGATCGCGAGCCGCAGCTACACGGACTGGCTGCCGTCGGTGAACATGGCCTATGACTTCAGCGACAAGCTGCGTCTGCGAGCCGCCTACGCCAAGACAATGATCCCGCTGGATCTGGGAAGTTACGGCGGCGGGGTCACCATCTCGACCGCCGATTCCAACGGCCCGACACCGTCAGATCCGACGGCTCCGCCCCGCGGCATCCGTCGCGTGACCGGCGCCACCTTGGCCGGCAGCCCGGACCTAGATCCATGGCGTTCGAGCAACTTCGATCTAGCGCTGGAGTACTATTTCGGTCCCGCGACAATGTTCAACATTGCGGCCTTCCGCCTGAACATCGACAGCTTCGTCCGTCGCGGCACCGTGACTTGCGGCGCTGAATACCCGGACGGCGACGGCGTTATCCGTCGTTGTGTGGACGTCAACCGTCCCCTCCAGGGCGAAGGCGGTGAATTGCAGGGCATCGAGCTAGGCGCGAAGATCGGCCTGTCCGACTTCATCGACACGCCGATCTGGTCTGACTTCGGCTTCGACGGCAGCTACACCTTCTCCGATAGCTCTTCTAACGACGTAGCGTTGAACGGAGATCTTCTGCCCTTCCAAGACAACTCCGAGCAGTCTCTGAACGCCGCCGTCTGGTATCAAGGCGACAAGCTTCAGGCCCGCGTGGCCTGGAACTATCGCACGCCGCGCTTGAACAGCACATTCGGAAGCATTCCGATCTATCAGGACACGTCGCAGTACGTGGACGTCAACGTGACCTATGACGTCAACGAGATGGTGACGGTTTACGCCAACGGCTCGAACGTCCTGGGCGAAATCGAGGAATACTACCTCGAGTTCAAGGACGGCGCGAAACAGTTCCACAGCCGCAACGAGTTCGAGCCGCGTTACACCATCGGCGTGCGCGCTCGTTTCTGATCTCTTTCCTGAGCAGACTGGCCGGCGGCATTCGTGTCGCCGGCCTCTTTTTTCGCGTATTGGTATTCGGCCATGGATGAGATCGACGATCCTCGCATCCGTTCTGTCGTCATCATCGGCGGCGGCACCGCCGGCTGGATGACGGCTGCGGCCCTGGTTCAGCATTTCCGCACCACCCCGCTGAAGATCACGGTGGTCGAGTCCTCGGACATCGGCACGATCGGCGTGGGCGAGGCGACCATTCCCACCATCCGTCGGTTCTACGGGCAGCTGGGGCTGCGTGACGACGACGTGATGCGCGCCACCCAGGCGACGTGCAAACTGGGTATTCGTTTCATCGACTGGTCCGGCCCCGGCTCGGACTTCATCCATCCCTTCGGCCTGTACGGTCAGGACGTGAAAGGGATCGGGTTTCATCATTACTGGCTGAAACAGCGCCGCGCGGGCGATGCCGCGCCGCTGGCGGCCTATTCGCTGGGCGCGTCGCTGGCCGCCGGCGGCAAGTTCACCCTGCCCTCGCCCAATCCGCCGTCGCAGTTGTCGGTGTTCGACTGGGCGCTTCATCTGGACGCCGGCCTGTTCGCCCAGCATCTGCGCGCCTATGCCGAGGCCGGTGGCTGCGCCCGGATCGACGCCCGGATCCGCTCGGTCGAGCTGCGGCCCGAGGACGGTTTCGTCCGCGCCCTGACGCTGGACGACGGGCGCGAGGTCGAGGGCGATCTGTTCGTCGACTGTTCGGGCTTCAAGGGCCTGGTGATCGGCGAGGCCCTGGGCGTCGGGTTCGAGGACTGGGGCCGCTGGCTGCCGTGCGACGCCGCCTATGCGGTGCAGAGCGAGAACCGGCCCGGCGACGCGCCGGCGCCCTTCACCCGCGTCACCGCTCGTTCGGCCGGATGGCAGTGGGGCATCCCGCTGCGCCACCGCGCCGGCAACGGCCTGGTCTTTTCCAGCGCCCATCTCAGCGATGATCAGGCCCTGGCCGAGCTTATGCCCCATCTGCTGGGCGATCCGCTGACGGAGCCGCGTCGCATTCCCTTCCGCCCCGGTCGGCGGTCGCAGGCCTGGGCCAAGAACTGCGTCGCCATCGGCCTGTCATCCGGATTCCTGGAGCCGCTGGAAAGCACCAGCATCGCCCTGATCGAGACCGGGATCGAACGGCTGAAGGCCCTGTTCCCCGACCGCCGCTTCGCCCAGCCGATCCTCGACGAATTCAACGATCAGACCGCGCGCGAAATGGAGCGGGTCCGCGACTTCATCATCCTGCACTACAAGCTGAACCGGCGGACCGACACGGACTTCTGGCGCGACTGTCGCGAGATGGCGATCCCCGAGACGCTGGAGCGCAAGATCGCCCTGTGGACCGCGCGGGGTCAGTTCGTCCGCTATCGGTGGGAGATGTTCCACCCGGCCAGCTGGCTGGCCATCTATGACGGCTTCGGCCTGTACCCGGACCATCATGATCCCGCCGTGGACGCCATGGACCTCGCCTATCTGGCGCGCAGCCTGGCCGAGATGCGCGCCAATATCGCCGATCTGGTCGCTCGCACCCCCGACCATGCTCAATTCCTGGCGGGGCTCGATCCCGCCGCCCCCGCCTCAGCCGCATGAGACCCGACATGGACCAGCCCCGCCGCCCCCTGAAGAAGATCTGCATCGTCGGCGGGGGCACCGCCGGCTGGGTCGCCGCCGCCCTGATGGCCGAACATTTCAAAGGGCGGATGGCCGAGATCGAACTGGTCGAGTCCGACGATATCGGCACGATCGGCGTCGGCGAGTCCACCGTGCCGCCCTTTCTGGAAATGCTGAAGCGGCTGGGGATCGACGAGCGCGACTTCATCCAGAAGACCCAGGCCAGTTTCAAACTGGGCATCCAGTTCGAGGACTGGACGCAGAAGGGCGAGAGCTATTTCCACCCGTTCGGCGCCGTCGGGGTTCCGGTGGATATCAGCGACTTCTATCCGGTCTGGTTGAAGGCGCGGATGAACGGCTATGACCGACCGCTGATGGACTTCGCCGCAGCGGCGCGGATGGCGGCCCAGGAGCGGTTCATGCTGCCGTTCAAGGCCCAGCGCACCCCGGTCGGAGGCGCGTCCTACGCCGTTCACGTCGATGCGAAACGGGTAGCCCGCTATCTGCGCGACTTCGCCGAGGCGCGGGGCGTCAAACGCACCGAGGGGATCGTCGAGGATGTGATGACGCGGCCCGACGGCTTCGTCAGCGGCCTGAAGCTGAAATCGGGCCAGACGGTCGAGGCGGACTTCTTCATCGACTGCACCGGCTTCCGCGCCCTGCTGATCGGCAAGACCCTGGGCGTCGGCTATACGGACTGGTCCGAGTGGCTGATGTGCGACCGGGCCATCGCGGTCCAGACCGAGAATGTCGGCCCGCCCAAACCCTATACATTGGCCCAGGCTCAGGATTGCGGCTGGCGCTGGCGGATCCCGCTGCAACACCGGACCGGCAACGGCCATGTCTTCTGCAGCCGCTATATGTCGGACGACGAGGCGACGGCGCGCCTGTTGGCGCAGGTCGAAGGCCGGCCGGTGGTCAATCCGATGGTGGTGCCGTTCAAGACCGGGGTGCGCGAGAAGATCTGGGACAAGAACGTCCTGTCGCTGGGGCTGGCCAGCGGTTTCATTGAGCCGCTGGAATCGACGGCCATCCACCTGATCTATCGCGGCATGGACTTCCTGTTCCGGCTGATGCCCGACCTGGACTGCGATCCGAACCTGGCGGCCGAGTATAATCGGCGGATGACGGTGGACTATGAGGAGATCCGCGACTTCATCATCCTGCACTATGCCCTGACGCGACGGGACGACACGGCCTTCTGGCGGCAATGCCGGGACATGGTCCTGCCCGAAGGATTGCAGCACAAGCTGGAGGTCTTCCGCACCAACGGCAGCCTGGTCGAGGCGCTGGATCCGCTGTTCCGCAATGTCAGCTGGTATGCGGTGATGGACGGCATGGGGGTGAGGCCCCGGTCCTATCCGCCGCTGGTGGACCGGATCGATTTCGCCGGTCTGACCGACGAGATGGACCGGGCCGCCGATATTCTGAACGCCTTCGTCTCCGACCTGCCGACGCACCAGGCCTTCATCGACACTCATTGTCCGGCGCCGTCCGTAGAGACGCCCGCGCCGCTGGCGGTTCCGGCCTGACATCGGCGCGCTTGCCTTGGCGCAAACAAGCCTGACAGAATGGCGCTGGGGATAAGGGATCAGAGTTTGCGCCGCGCCGTCACCATCAAACACGTCGCCGCAGAGGCGGGCGTTTCGCTGCAGACCGTGTCGCGGGTCATCAACAACGAGCCAAATGTGCGCCCCGTGGTGCAGGAGCGGGTGCGCGCCGCCGTGGCCAAGTTGGGCTATGTGCCCAGCCTGGCGGCGCGGCGGATGGGCGGTTCGCGGTCCTATCTGCTGATGGCGCTGAACGACCGGGACAGGACCATCGAGGGCTGGAAGTCCGGCGAGGGCACCGACTGGGTCGATCAGATGCTGATGGGCGGCATGTTGAAGTGCGAGGCCCATGGCTATCGGATGATCTTCGAACTGGTCGACACCCATTCCGACCACGTTGATGCGGCCGTACGGGGGGCCATCGCCGCCCTGCACCCCGACGGCGTCATCCTGACCCCGCCGCACGGCGAGAACCCGGCCATCACCGGCCTGCTGAGCCGGCTGGGGCTGCCCTTCGCCCGCATCGCCTCCCTCGCCGAAGGAGACGGGTTCGCGGTGTCGATGGACGACGCCAAGGCGGCCGCCTTCTGCGTCGATCATCTGCTGGGCCTGGGCCATGTCCGCATCGGCTTCATCACCGGCAGCGGGGAATACGCCGTCAGCGGGGCGCGGCTCGAGGGCTATCGCCAGGCCATGACGGCCTCGGCGCACGGTCTGGACGAGGCGCTGATCGCCTGGGGCGATTTCTCGTACGAGTCCGGCGTCGCCGCCATGGAAACCCTGTTGGCCCTGCCGTCACGCCCCACCGCTGTTCTGGCCAGCAACGACCGTATGGCCCACGCCGCCCTATGCACGGCCAGACAAAGGGGGTTGGCGGTCCCCGGCGACCTGTCGGTCATCAGCTTCGACAACACGCCCCTGGCGCGGTTTGCCGACATGACCGCCGTCATTCAGCCGATCTCGGAAATGAGCGCCGTCGCCGCCGAACTTCTGATCCGCACGACGGCCGGCGTCACGGACCTGCCCCGGCAAAGCATGGTCGATTTCGGTTTCGCCTCAAGGGGCTCGACGGCGCCGCCGAAGACCTGAACCGTCGTCCGAGTTTACGGCGGTTAATGAAACGTACACGGCTTGAATGTCTTTCATCCGCCGCCTCAACGTCATGTATCAGCATTCCCAGCGTCGCCTTGGCGACATGGCCGCCGGTTACTGACCGCCGTTCAGGCCAACTTGGGGAAATACGATGGCGAATGAATTCAAGACGCGGCTTATGGCGGCGGCAGCGATAACCGGCGTGATGGCGGCGGCGCACGGGGCCCAGGCCCAGACGGCGGAACAGGCGACGCTGGACGAAATCGTGGTCACGGCCCAGCTGCGCGAACAGAAGACCATCGAGGTGCCGTTCGCCCTGACCGCCTATTCGGGCCAGTTCCTGGCGGACCTGGGCGTTCAGGATTTCGAACAGCTGTCGGCCTTCGTGCCGGGCTTCCTGGTGCAGAACCAGTCGCCGAACAACCCGGGCTTCGTGATGCGCGGCATCACCTCGGACGACGGCGCGGCCACGACCGAACCCCGCGTGTCGGTGTTCCAGGACGGCGTGTCGATTTCCAAGTCGCGCGGCTCATACGTCGAACTGTTCGACCTGGAGCGCGTCGAAGTGGCCAAGGGTCCGCAGTCGACCCTGTACGGCCGCGGCGCCCTGATCGGCGCGGTCAACCTGGTCCAGAACCGCGCCCAACCCGGCGAGACCGAGGCCTATGCCAATATCGAAGCGGGCAATGAAGACTATCGGATGGTCGAGGGCGCGCTGAACCTGCCGGTCGGCGAGACCGCCGGCCTGCGTCTGGCCACCCGGCTCAAGACCCGCGGCGGCTCGGTCGACAACCTGCTGGGCGGCGACGACTACAACGCCATCGAGACCAAGGCCGTGCGTCTGTCGGGCGCCTGGGAGCCGTCGGACGCCATGCGGTTCGACGTGATCGGCAACTATCAGAACGACCACGCCTCGGGCACTTCGTTCAAGTCCATCGCCTATGAACCGGCCGATGCCAACACCGGCGCCGTCCTGGGCGGCAAGGAACCCTGGGAGGGCGCGGCCCTGACGCCGGGCGCCGATTTCGACGGCGGCAAGTCGCTGGGTCTGGACCGCGAAGTCTGGGGCGTGACGGGTCTGGCCCGGATCGACCTGAACTCGGCCTGGAGCCTGAACTCGACCACGGCCTACCGCGAGTTCGACAACTACGAGACCTTCGACGCCGACGGCGTGTCCCTGCCCATCCTGACGGCGGCGGAAGAGACCCACGGCGAACAATGGAGCCAGGATCTGCGTCTGGGCTTCGACAACGGCGGTCGCCTGAGCGGTTTCGTCGGCGCCGGCTGGTTCCATGAAGAAGGCTATCAGCGCGGGGTCGCGCAATACGACGAGCGTCTGCTCCTGGCCCAGTTGTCCGGGGTTCTGGACGGATCGGCGACGACTGTCGGCGACAACACCCTGCCGCTCTCGGCCTATTCTACCGTGGCCAGCAACGTCCTGGCCTCCATGCTGACGCCGCTGGGCGCCGGCGCCTACGCCACCGCGATCGCCGCCAATCTGGACACGAACCATATCGAGGCCTCGATCAACAGTTCGGAACTGACGTCCTACGACGTCTTCGCCGACGCCACCTACGCCTTCACCGACCGGTTCGAGATGTCGGCGGGCGTGCGCTACACCCGCGACGACAAGACCACGGGCTATGCCAGCTCGGTCGAGAGCCGCTCTGCCCTCGGCGCGCTCTTGGCGATCCAAACGGGCGCCGTCACGGGGACCAACGCCCTGAACCTGATCGCCGCCTTGGCCAATCCGGCCTATCAGAGCCTGCCTGCCAGCGCCGTTCCGCTGTTCGGCCTGACGTCGCAGCCGACCGCCAACAACGGCGACTTCTCCTACTATGACTCGGAAGACGACGGTGTGACCTGGCGCGTCACGGCGCGCTACGAACTGACCGACAACGCCAATATCTACGCCAACTATGCCCGCGGTCGTCGTCCGGAAGTGATCAGCGCCTCGGCCCCCTCCACCCCCGGCGGCGCGCCGACCTTCAGTCCGGTCGATGCCGAAACCGTCGACAGCTACGAGATCGGCGCCAAGTCGGCCCTGCTGGACGGACGCCTGCGCGTCGATGGCGCGGTCTTCATGTACAACTACGAAAACTTCCAGACGACGGTCCAACAAGGCACGCAGTTCATCACCACCAACGCCGGCGAGGCCAAGTCCTACGGCTTCGAAGGTCAGGCCAACTTCGCCGTGGCGTCGATGCTCGACCTGTTCGTGACCTATGCCTACAACCACTCGCGCTTCGAAAACGGCATCTACGACGGCAACAGGTTCCGCCTGTCGCCGGACAACGCCGCCTCGATCGGCGCGACCTGGCGCCTGCCGGTCGCCGGCGGCGAGATCGAGGTCCAGCCGACCTACAGCTGGCAGTCCAAGGTCTTCTTCGACAACGACAATGACCGTCCCGATCTGCAAACAACCGCGAGCGGCGCCTTCGTCGCGGACGTCGTTCAGGACGAATATCAGGACGCCTATGGCCTGCTGAACCTGCGGGTTCGCTATACGCCGGCCATGGGCGGCTGGGGCGTCGAGGCCTTCGGCGAGAACATCCTCGACGAGGAATATATCAAGGACGCCGGCAACACCGGCGACGCCCTGGGCATGCCGACCTTCATCGCCGGCCGGCCCGCGTCGTACGGCCTGGCGTTCAAGCTGAAACTGTAAGGATCGAACGATGAATCTGGATCGCCGCAGTCTTCTGGGTCTGCTGGGCGCGGGGGCGGCGACGCCCGCCGTCGCCCAGGCCGCCCATGCCGGTAAGGTCGCCTTCCTTCACGGGGTGGCCAGCGGCGATCCGGATCAGCATTCGGCCATCTTCTGGACGCGCGTCACCCCGGCCGATCCGTCGGTCGGGGAGATTGCAGTGGTTCTGGAAGTGGCCCACGACGCCGGCTTCACCGACATGGTGCGCCGTCCCGCCGACCTGACCGCCAGCGCCGAGCGTGACTTCACCGTCAAGCACGACCTGCACGGACGCGGCCTGGAGCCGGGTCGTGAGTATTTCTATCGCTTCATCGCCAATGGGGTGACCTCGCCGGTCGGGCGGGTCCGCACCCTGCCCCACGGCCACACGCCCGACGTGGCTCTGGCCGTGGTGTCCTGCCAGCTTTATCCCGGCGGCCTGTTCAACGCCTATGAGGCGATCTCGCAGCTGGAGCGGTTGGATGCGGTCGTCCACCTGGGCGACTACATCTACGAATATGGCGCCGCGCCGAATGACTACGGCATGGCGACGGGCGCGCCGTTGAACCGGGCGCCGCAGCCGCCCCACGAGATCGTCAGCCTAGCCGACTATCGGACGCGCCACGCCCAGTGCAAGACTGACCCCGATCTGCAAGCCGCCCACGCCCGCGCCGCCTTCATCTGCGTGTGGGACGACCACGAGGTCGCCAACGACACCTGGATGATGGGCGCCGAAAACCATCAGCCGGCGACCGAGGGCGACTTTGCGACGCGCAAGGCGGCCGCTCTGCGTGCCTATTACGAATGGATGCCGATCCGCGAGGCCAAGGCCGGCGGCATGAAGGAGGCGATCAACCGCAGCTTCCACTTCGGCGACCTGGCCAGCCTGCATATGGTCGAGACCCGGCTGCTGGCCCGCAACGAGCAGATGGATTTCGCCAATCTCCCCAAGACCGCCGACGGCCGTCCCGACCTCGCCGCCTTCGAGGCCCAACGTCAGGAGCCTTCGCGCGATCTGTTGGGCGACAGCCAACGCCGCTGGCTGGGGGATGCGATGGCTCAGTCCAAGGCCGCCGGTCGCCCGTGGCAGATCCTGGGCAACCAGGTCGTCATGGCGCGGGTCAAGGGACCGAACATCGAACAGATGCTGCCCCCGGCCCAGGTGGCCCAGATGGTCGCCGGCTTGCCGGCCGACATCCGCCCCCAGGTCGAGGCCGCGATCCAGCTGTTCAAACTGGGCCTGCCGTTCAATCTGGACAGCTGGGACGGCTATCCGGCCGGCCGCGAGCGCCTGTACGAAACGATGAAACAGGCCGGGGTCGAGCCCATCGTCCTGGCCGGCGACAGCCACGCCTTCTGGGTCAACGAACTGTACGACAACGGCGGCCAGCGCCGGGCGGTCGAGTTCGGAACCTCGTCCATCTCCAGCCCCTCGCCGGGCGACCACGTCGGCGGCCTGCCGCTGGGCCTGGCGCTGGAAGCCGCCAACCCCGAGGTCAAATTCTGCGATCAGTCGGCCAAGGGCTATGTTCTGCTGACCTTGAACCGGGATCAGGCGGTCGGCGAGCTGCGCGCCGTCTCGACCATCCTGGCCAAGCCATATGAGAACAAGACCGTGAAAACCTATCGGCTGGCGCGGACCGACGCCGGTCTGGGTCCGTTGGAAGACGTCACCGCACCCGCCTGATCGAGGCCACCGCCAGGGTCGCCCCGCCGAAACAGGCGGTGGCGGCCAGGAACAGGCTGCGGAAGTCCAGACCCAGGGTCTCCAGCAGGACCAGGGCGATCAGGGGCGCAATCGCCTGGGGCAGGGTCACGGCCAGATTGATCAGGCCCAGGTCCTTGCCCCGGTCCTCGACCGACGGCAGGACATCGGTCATCAGGGCGATATCGATGGCGCCATAGCAGCCCTGGCCCACGCCATAGAGGGCGAAGGCGACGACGACGGCGGTCCAGTCCTGAGTGGTCGCCATGACCGCCGCCGCAATGGCCAGCAGCACCCCTCCGGTGATGGCGAGCGGCTTGCGCCGCGTGATCCGCGAGCCGCCCATGGCGACAATGGTGCTGACCCCGACCACCCCGACCACGGCGATGGCGGTCAGCAGCGAGTGGCCGGCTTCGGCCGAGCGTCCGGGGAAGAGGCGCGGAAAGCCGATGGCGTCGGCGATGTAGAAGAGCAGATAGAAGGCCACCAGCGAATAGCCGGTGACGACCAGGAACCGATACGACCAGGCCAGGGTGAAGTCGCGAACGGCGAAGGGCGCCATCAGGCTGGAGAGCGAAAACCCCGACAGGGGCGCCCGCCCCCGGTCGGCTGGCACGGGATCCTCGCGCGACAGCAAGGCGAAGGGGATGGTCGCGACCAGAACGACGGCGGCCAGGGTCGCGAACCGCGCCACCTCGCCCTGCGGCCCCCAGGCCATGACGACCGAGCCAATCATGGCGGCCAGCGGATAGCCCATGCCCATGACGGCCGACATGGCGCTGCGCCGGTTTTCGGGCACTCGATCCGCGAACAGGGCGATCAGCGGGGCCAGCAGGATGTTGAAGGTCAGCTGGAAACAGACCAGGCCCAATATCAGACCTAGCGGGGTAGAGGACTGTTGTATGACGACGTAGCTGCCCACCGTCAGGACGGCCCCGATCACGATCCAGGGGCGCCGCCGGCCGTGCCGCGACCGGGTCCGGTCGCTGAGGGCGCCGCCGATGATATTGCCGATCCCGGCCGCCATACAGCCCCAAAACAAGGCCTGACTAAGTAGCGCGCCCTTGGTTTCCCCGTCGATCAGGCCGGCGTGCAGGGGCGCGAGCACCTGAAGCAGCGGCGCCACCCCGATGAAGGCGCCGATATAGGCGACGGCGTAACCGATCAGGAAGGCCGACCCGACCGGCCGGGGAGACGCGCCGGCGGTCATGCTGCGGGTCTCAGGCCCTGGCGGCCCGCGCCGTCTCGACACCCAGAGCGCGCAGGGCGGCGGCGGCGATATGGTCTGCGTTGAGCCCGGCCTGGGCGTACATGGCGGCGGGCGCGTCCTGATCCTGGAAGACGTCGGGCAGGTTCAGGGTGCGGACCTTCAGGCCGCGATCCAACGCGCCTTTCTCAGCGAGCAGTTGCAGGACGAAGGCGCCGAAGCCGCCCATGGCCCCCTCCTCCACCGTGATCAGGGCCTCGTGCTCGCGCGCCAGACGCAGGATCATGTCAGCGTCCAGCGGCTTGGCGAAGCGGGCGTCGGCGACGGTGGCGGACACGCCCCGCGCGGCCAGCAGATCGGCGGCCTTCAGCGACTCCTGCAAGCGCGTGCCCAGGGACAGAATGGCGACGGACGTGCCCTCGCGCACGATCCGGCCGCGACCGATCTCGAACGGGGCGGCCAGTTCCGGGATCTCGACGCCGACGCCGTCGCCGCGCGGATAGCGGAAGGCGCTGGGGCGGTCGTCTATGGCCAGGCTGGTGGAAATCATGCCCGCCAGCTCGGCCTCGTCCGCGGCTGCCATCAGCACCATGCCGGGCAAGGCGCCCATGAAGCCGATGTCGAACGACCCGGCGTGCGTCGCCCCGTCGGCGCCGACCAGACCGGCCCGGTCCATGGCGAACCGCACCGGCAGCGACTGGATCGCCACGTCGTGAACCACCTGGTCATAGCCGCGCTGGAGGAAGGTGGAATAGATGGCGCAGATCGGCTTCATCCCGTCCGCAGCCAGACCGGCGGCGAAGGTGACGGCGTGCTGTTCGGCGATGCCGACGTCATAGGTCCGCTCGGGGAAGGCCTGGCCGAACAGGTCCAGACCGGTGCCCGACGGCATGGCGGCGGTAATGGCCACGATCGAGGGGTCGATCTTGGCGTGTTTGATCAGTTCGGTCCCGAACACCTTGGTGTAGCTGGGGGCGTTCGAAACGGACTTGGCCTGTTTGCCCGAGACCACATCGAACTTGACCACGGCGTGCAGTTTGTCGGCGCTGCTCTCGGCCGGAGCGTAGCCCTTGCCCTTTTGCGTGACGACATGGACCAGAACCGGCCGGTCCTCAATGGCCGCCGCCTTCTTCAGGATGGGGACCAGGTTTTCCATGTCATGCCCGTCGATGGGGCCGACGTAGTAGAAGCCCAGTTCCTCGAACAGGGTGCCGCCGGTGACCATGCCGCGGGCGTATTCCTCGGCCTTCTTGGCGGCGTTGCGGAAGGGGCGCGGCAGATGCTGGGCGACCGAACGGCCCAGGCGGCGGACGTTCTGATAGGCGCCGCCGGACACAAGACCGGCCAAATAGGCGCTCATCCCCCCGACCGGCGGGGCGATGGACATGTCGTTGTCGTTCAGGATGACCATCAGCTGACCATTGGTCGCCTCGGCCGCGTTGTTCATCGCCTCATAGGCCATGCCCGCGGACATGGAGCCGTCGCCGATGACGGCCACGACCTTGTTCTTCTCACCCTTCTGATCGCGCGCGGCGGCGAAGCCCAGAGCGGCGCTGATCGAGGTCGAGGCGTGGGCGGCGCCGAAGGGGTCGTATTCGCTCTCGCTGCGCTTGGTGAAGCCGGACAGGCCGCCGGGCTGGCGCAGGGTGCGGATCCGGTCGCGACGGCCGGTCAGGATCTTGTGCGGATAGCACTGGTGGCCGACGTCCCAGATCAGGATGTCCTTGGGCGTCTCGAACACATGGTGCAGCGCCGTGGTCAGTTCGACCACGCCCAGGCCGGCGCCCAGGTGGCCGCCCGTGACCGAGACGGCGTCGATGGTCTCGGCCCGCACTTCTTGCGCCAACTGCTTCAGCTGGGCGATGTCGAAGCCCCGCATGTCGGCAGGAAACTTGACGGTGTCGAGAAGCGGGGTGTCGGGCATCAGCCGGGAAAACCTTGAAAGTCTAATCGATCAACCCCTGAGGGAGATCGACGTTTCGTATCAGGACCGGCGCTTTAGCACAAAGTCCACGCTCGCCTTGAGGATTTCCGCCTCGTGACCGAAGGGCTCAAGATGGGCACGGGCCTGGTCGGAAAGATGCGCGACCCTCTGTCGCGCGGCGTCGAGGCCTAGCAGGGTGACGAAATTGGTCTTGCCCAAAGCCGCATCCTTGCCGCCGGCGGCCTTGCCCATTTCCTCGGGCGAACCTTCCGCATCCAGAAGATCATCAACGATCTGATAGGCCAGGCCGACGTCGTGGGCGAAGCTGATCAGGGCGTGCTGATGCTGGGCCGAGGCCTCGGCGATGATCAGCGGAATCTCGAAAGCGTAGGCGAACAGGGCGCCGGTCTTCAGCCGCTGCATCCGGGCGACCCCGCCCAGGTCGTCGCGCACGCCCAGCAAATCGATCATCTGGCCGCCGGCCATACCCCGCGCGCCCGAGGCCATAGACAGCCGCGCCGCCAGCTCGCAACGAACCGCCGCGTCGTCGTGGGTGTCCTCGTGCAGGATGATGTCGAAGGCCGCCGTCTGAAGCGCATCGCCGGCCAGAACCGCCGTGGCTTCGTCATAGGCGCGGTGGACGGTCGGGCGACCGCGCCGCATGTCGTCGTCGTCCATACAGGGCAGGTCGTCGTGGACCAGGCTGTAGGCGTGGACGCATTCCAGGGCGCAGGCGGCGCGCAGCACCGACCGCTCGTCGATGTCGAACAGCCGCGCGGCCTCCAGCGCGAAGAAGGGTCGCAGCCGTTTGCCGGGGCCCAGCGCCGCATAACGCATGGCCTCGGTCAGGCGGGCTTCGGGCCCCTCGGCGCGGGGCAGTAGTTCGTCGAGCGCCACGGTCACCAGATCGGCGACCTCGGCGACCCGGTCGATCACCGCCTGCTCGGGCGAATTGGCGGCCAGGATATGGTTCAAAACAGACGCCCGCCCAGCGGCAGGTCGCGAGCCTCGCCGACCACCCACAACCCGCCGTCCGCGTCGGGGAAGGCTTCAGCCGTGACGATCCGGCCGACGGTGCTGTCGATGTTCATGACGTCGTCGAAGGTGATGGTCTGCGTCATTCGAACGACGCCGCCTCGACGCCCTTGGCCTGGCCGTCGGGGCCGACCACAATCTTTTCGACGCGCAGTTGCGCCGCCTTCAGACGGGCCTCGCAATGGGCCTTCAGCTTGGCGCCCTCCTCGTACAGGGCGATGGATTCCTCCAGCGGCGCCTGGCCCGATTCCAGGCGCGAGACGATGGTCTCCAGGCGCTGCAGGGCGTCTTCGAAGCTGAGGTCGGCGGGGATGGCGGCGGCGGTATCGGTCATGGCGCGGACCCTAGAGGGGGTCGAAGCCTGCATCAACGGTGGATGCGGCTATCGCTTCTCGTAGCGGCGCTGGGACCAGTATTTGAAGCCCTGATTATGCACCAGTTTCCAGCCGTCGGCCTTCAGCCGCGCGCCGACCATGTGATTGAAATAGCCGTGGGCGAAGACCAGCACGTCCTGGCCGGTTTCGGCGCGGGCGATCAGTTTGCGCGCGGCCTGTTCGGCGCGGACCTCGGCCTGGGCGCGGGTTTCCTGGCCGCCGTGGTGATCGAAGGCGTGCCACCAGAAGCGCGACACCACGCCCCACCATTTCGGCGACAGCTTGATCCAGTCGGGGATCGGCGGCGGCGGCAGGGGCGCTTCGATGAACAGGACGTCCGACATCACCTCGCGCCCCGCAGCGACGGCGGCGGCGGTTTCCTGGGCCCGCTGACGGGTCGAAGCGTAGATGGCGCCGGCGCCCTGGGCCGTGGCCACCAGTTCCGGCGGCGGGGTCTGGCCGGCCAGCAGGCCGCCGATCTCGTATTTCGCCCACCAGTCGCCGTACTGACGCGCGGTGATCAGGCATTTGCGCGATAGAGCCGGCTCGCCGTGGCGCGTCAGGGTGATGGCGCCCGGCCGCACGCCGACCAAGGCGCGTGCCGCAGACCCGCCGGCCGGCTGGGCGGCAGAGTCTTCGGTCGAATCGAGGGATAGGGCGGGGGATGACATGGCGATCGGACGGGCCTTAAGTTTCAAGGCGTTGTACGTCCTATTCCTCCCCGAGCGCGGCGACATGTGCGACCGACGAGCGGCCTAGTCCTTCAAGGTCGTAACCGCCCTCGAGCGCGGACACAACCTTGCCCGAACATGTCTGCGCGCCGCCTGTCGGCGGTGACGCGCGCCTCGCCCCATTGTAGAGCCGGATCATGACCGAGACTCTGATCCGCCCTGCCCGCCTCGAAGACGCCGAAGCCCTGGGCGCCCTGGGTCGCCGGACCTTCATCGACACCTTCGTGACCGGTTTCGGCATCCCCTATCCAGAGATGGACCTTAAGGCCTTCCTGGACGCCAGCTTCGACCCCGAGCCGACGCGAAAGAAGCTGGCCGAACCGGGCTGCGCCTGGTGGGTGGCCGAGCGGGACGGCGAACTGCTGGCCTTCGCCAACGCGGGTCCCAACGGTCTGCCCCATCCCGAGGCCAGAGCGGAGCATATGGAGCTGCGGCGTCTGTATGTGTCGAAGGCCGCGCAGGGTCTGGGGCTGGGCACGAAACTGCTGACCCTGTCGCTGGACTGGATGGAGGCCCACACCCTGGGCCCGCTGTGGATCGGCGTCTGGAGCGGCAACGAAAAGGCCCAGCGCCTGTACGCCGCCTATGGGTTCGAGAAGGCGGGGGAGTACGAATACCCGGTCGGCGCCTGGCGCGACCACGAGTTCATCTTGCGGCGCGGATAGACTATGGTGCGGGCATGACCCGCGCCGAACTGCTGGAAAAGCTGCGCGACCTGAAGCCCTGGCTCGAGGAGCAGGGCATCGTCAACGTGCGCCTGTTCGGCAGCTACGCTCGGGACGAGGCGGGGCCGAACAGCGACGTGGACCTGCTGGTGGATACTTCCAAGCCCATGGGCATCGAGTTTCTGACAACAGAACGCCTGCTGGCGGAAAGACTGGAGACGCCGGTCGAGTTCTGTTCCTGGGAAGTCATGCGGCCCTATGTCAGGACGAAGGTCGAGAAAGACCTGATCCTTGTCTGACGAAGCCGACGCGAACCTCATCGCGGAGATCCTGGACGCCGCCGGTCGTGTAAAATTCTACATCGCATCTGAAGGCCGGGAGGGCTTCATGCGTCAGACGCTGGTTTACGACGCCGTCTGCATGAACTTGTTGCGGACGGGAGAATGCGCACGTTTCCTGAGCGACGGCATAAAGACTCGCCTGCCAGACATTCCGTGGCCCGACATCGTCAATCTGCGGAATCGTGTGGCGCACAGCTATGAGACGCTGAAGCCGGACGTTCTATGGCTGATCGCCAGCGTAAGCCTGCCAGAACTGGACCAGGCGCTCCGCAGCCTGGGCGACATTTAATGCTCCTGCCCTTCTTCACCGCCCTGCGCGACGCCAAGGTTCCGGTGTCGATGAAGGAATGGCTCCATCTGATGGAGGCGATGGATCGCGATCTGGCCGGGCGTGAGATCGAGGCCTTTTATCATCTTTCGCGCGCGGTGCTGGTCAAGGACGAGAAACACTATGACCGGTTCGACCAGGTGTTCGGGACCGTGTTCAAGGGCGTGGAATCGGTCGGCGCGGGCGAGGATCTGACCACCGAAATCCCCGAGGACTGGCTGCGGCTGCTGACCGAAAAATATCTGACCGACGAGGAGAAGGCGCAGATCGAGACGCTGGGCGGCTTCAACAAGCTGATGGAGACGCTGAAACAGCGGCTGGAGGAGCAGAAGGAACGCCATTCCGGCGGATCGAAATGGATCGGCACGGGCGGGACCAGCCCCTTCGGTCACGGCGGCTATAATCCCGAGGGCGTCCGTATCGGGGGGCCGGGTCAGCATGGCCGGGCGGTCAAGGTGTGGGAGAAACGCGAGTTCCGGAACCTGGACGACACGGTCGAGCTGGGCACCCGCAACATCAAGGTGGCCCTGCGTCGCCTGCGCCGCTTCGCACGCGAAGGGGCGGCCGAAGAACTGGACATCGACGGCACCATCGACGGCACGGCGCGCCAGGGCTGGCTGGACATCCAGATGCGGCCCGAGCGGCGCAACACGATCAAGGTCCTGCTGTTCCTCGACATCGGCGGCTCGATGGACGGCCATATCAAGCTGGTGGAGGAGTTGTTCTCGGCGGCCCGGACCGAGTTCAAGAACCTGGAGTTCTTCTACTTCCACAACTGCCTGTACGAAGGTGTCTGGAAGGACAACCGGCGGCGTCACACCGAGCGGATCGCGACCTGGGATCTGTTGAACAAATATCCCGGCGACTGGCGCGCCATCTTCGTCGGCGATGCGACCATGTCGCCCTATGAGATCACCATGCCGGGCGGTTCGGTCGAACACTGGAACGAAGAGGCCGGGGCGATCTGGATGCAACGCGCCCGGCGGCAGTGGGAAAAGTCCGTGTGGCTGAACCCGGTGCAGGAGCGGTATTGGAACTATACCGCTTCCGTCGGCCTGCTGCGCGAGGTGATGGACGACCGAATGTTCCCCCTGACGCTGGAAGGGCTCGACAAGGCGATGCGGGCGCTGACAAGGTAGGGTTCGCGTCCGGGGCGAAACGCTCCGTGGATAGTGCCCGCGGATAGTGAAAAGGCCTGAGACATGCTCGCCGCCTTCGCCCTGCTTCTTCTGGCCCAACAGGCCGCCCCGGCTGTGGTCTGGGAGGCGCCGCCCGTCGCCGAAGCCCCGCCGCCACGCCCTGCCCACAATGTCCCGGAATGGGGCCTCGCCGATCCCTTCGGTTATGAGCGGGCGCGGTGCAGCCCGCAGCTGCGGGGCGAACGGTCGCTGGAGGTGTGTCAGGCCGAGGTGCGGGCCCAGCTCGCCCTGGCCCTGGGCCCTGATCTGCCCGACGCCCTGCGTCCGGCAGGCATGGCGGGCGAGTGTCAGATGACCCAGGCGGCCGAGCCCGGCGGCTCGCCTTACGGACTGCAATGCGGCCCCCAGTCGCGCGCGCCGACAGATTCGCCTCTGCCCAAGGAGATGGATTGCCGCCCCCGGCCCGAACGCGGCGGCTTCAGCTCGGAATGCCGCCCGGTCGGGGCGACGGAGGAAAAAGGGTTGAAGCTGAAGTTGTGGGGCGACGACTGACCAAACGAAAACGCCGCCCGCTTTCGCGGACGGCGTCTGACGTATCAGGATCTTGTCGCGTCAGTTGCGATTGTCGCGGACGGTGTCCTTCACCCCGCCGACGGCGTTCTGGACCTTGCCTTCGACCTGATCGGCCTTGCCTTCGGCCTGCAATTTGGAATCGCCGGTCATCTTGCCCGCGCCTTCCTTGATTTTGCCGCCCATATTCTTGGCGGAGCCTTCGATACGGTCATGATCAGCCATGGGAACTCTCCTTTGCGAGCGGCGCTGCCATAGCGCCGTGACGTGCAGGAAGAACGGGATGGCCGAGAGGCTTGTTCCGTAAGGCTCAGCTTGCGCGGCGCAGCCAGACCGCGACAGCCCACGCGTGGGCGTCATGGCGCAGGCGCGACAGGGCCACGTTCGGCTCCAGCCAGACCAGGGTGTGATCGTCTTCGCATTTGGCGTCCGGGTTCTCGGCCACGACCGATGCGGTCCAGAAGCCGCCGACATTGTAGAGCGGCTCGCCATTGCTCTTCAGATGATACTGGCCCGCCTCGGCGATGCGGTTCAGGGGCGTCACCGAAAGGCCCGTCTCCTCGACAAACTCGCGCACCAGGGCCTCGACCTCGGTCTCCTCGCCGTCCACCGCCCCGCCGGGCAGGTCGAAATAGGCGCCGGCCGGTCGTTCGACCCGGACGCAGGCGATCAGGCCGTCACGCTCCACCACGCCGAAGGCCGTGGCGCGGTGGCGATAGTCGAGAGCGGGATTACGAAGACCGAACTGGAGCATGGCGAATGTCCGACCTCAGAGGTCGAAGGCCAGCCTGGCGCGCACGCCCTTGTGGGCCGAGTCGAACTCGACGGCCGAGCGCAGGCCCGAGGCCATGGCCGAGATGATCTTGCCCCCCAGGCCGGTGCCCTTGGGCGTGCCGTCGCCCAGACCGGGACCGTCGTCCTCTACGGTCAGTATGGCGCGATGTTCGCCGTCGGGCTTCAGGCTGATGCGGATCTCGCCGCCCTGCCCCGGCTGATAGGCGTATTTGACCGCATTGGTGACCAGCTCGGCGACGACGACGCCCAGGGACACGGCCTGGTCGGTCGTGACCCACATGGGGGCGGCGTCCACGACCAGACGGGGCGAGCCTTCGCCTGGGCCGAGCGACTTGGACAGCTCGTCCATCAGGCCTTCCAGATAGTCGTCCATAGCCACCCGGCTCATGTCCCCCGAGTTGTAGAGACGGCGATGGACGTGAGCCACGGCCTCGATCCGGGCCTGGCATTCGCGCAGGGCTTCGCGGGCGCGGTCGTCGTCGATGTGCCGCATCTGCAAGGACATGAAGCTGGACACCAGTTGCAACGAGTTGCCGACGCGGTGATTGACCTCGCGCAGCATGGCCTCGGCGCGGTCGCGGGCCAGGCGGATTTCCTCCTGCGCGATCTCGTTCTCACGCTCCAGACGGCGGCGCAGCAGGGCGTCATCCAGCGCGGACCGCAGCAGGGAGGTGAAGTCCTCGGACACGTCCTTGATCACATAGTCGGCAGCGCCGGCCCGCAGGGCGGCGACGGCGATCCGGCCGTCCTGGGCGCCGGTCACATAGACAATGGGCGGCGGCGCGGTCAGCGCCAGGATGTCCGGCAAGACGTCCAGCCCGTCGCGCGTCGGCATGTAATGGTCCAGGGCGCAGACGTCGTATTCATTGGCCGCGAGCAGCACCAGGCCCGCGTCCCCGTCAGGGGCGCAGGTCACGGCGTAACCGTGACGGCCCAACTCCTTCTCGACCAAGCGCGACAAGCCGCGATCATCGTCGATGTAGAGCAGGCGGATGGCGCCCGAGGTTTCGATCACTCGATCTCCGGCGCCTGCATCACGGACAAGAACAGGCCCAGCTGGCGGATTGCGCCGGCGAAGGACTCATAGTCGACAGGCTTGGTGATATAGACGTTGCAGCCCAGATCGTAGCAGCGCTGGATTTCGACCTTGTCGTCGGTGGTGGTCAGGACGACCACGGGGGCGCGCTTCAACCGATCGTCGGACTTCACCCGTTCCAGAATGTCCGTTCCCGACATGTCCGGCAGATTGAGGTCCAGCAGGATCAGCAGCGGGCCGTTGGCCAGTATCTCGGGGCTGAACAGATAGTCGAGCGCCGCCCCGCCTTCATCGAAATGCTTGATCTCGTTGTTGATGTTGGCGCGGCGAATGTTTTTCTCGATCAGCTTGGCGTGACCGTGGTCGTCCTCGACCATGATGATTTTGACGGCTTGCGTCACAATACGCCTCCGGGTTCGGACAGGATCAGTCGTTTGGGGAATTTCAGCAAGAAAGTCGAGCCCTTGCCAAGCTCGGACTCCACATCGATCGTGCCGCCGATACGGCGCACGCTGTTGCGCACGAAGGCCAGGCCCAGGCCCTCGCCGGCGCGGTCCTGTTTGCCGGAGCGGCGGAACAGTTCGAAAATACGCTCATGGTCGCGCGGGGCGACGCCGCGGCCGTTGTCGGCGACCCGATAGACGACCCAGCCGCCGGCGACCTCCTCGCCGGAGACGACGATCTCGCCGGGACGGGTCGCATCCAGATATTTGACGGCGTTATCGATCAGATTGCCGAGGATCTGCTCCATCGAAAGACGGTCGCTGTCGACCGAGGGCAGGTCTTCTACGACGATCCGCGCGCCCGAAGCCTCGGTCTGGTGGTGGACGCTGTCGGCGATGTTCTGGGCCATGGCGGTCATGTCCAGGGTCTCGGGCAGCAGGTTCCGCCGTCCCTCGCGCGACAGTTTCAGAATGGCGTTGATCAGCCGGTCCATCTTTTCAGTCGAGGCGCGGATGAAGCCGATAGCCTCGGGCATGTCCTCGCGAACCGCCATGACGACGTCCTGCGCCACGGGCCGTTCCGTCTCCGCCTCGGCGATGGCCTTGTCGATGATCTTTCCGGCCTGCTCCAGTTCGGAGGTGTAGCCCATCACATTGACCAGGGGCGCGCGCAGGTCGTGGCTGACGATATAGGCGAAGCGCTGGATCTCGTCGTTGGCGCGCGTCAGGGCGGCCGTGCGGTCCCGCACCGTGTCTTCCAGCCCCGCGTTCAGGGCGTCCAGCTCTTCACGGGCCCGCTGAATTTCGGCGACATAGCGACGAACGACCCAGGCCGACAGCAGCGCCAGAACCACGACCAACAGCCCCGCGATGGCGTTCATCGCCACGGTCAGGACGCCAAGCCGCTCTGACGTTCGCGTGCGCTCGGCGATGCGGCTCGACTTCAGGGTGTCGAACGCATCGATCGTCGCCCGCAGTTCATCCATATAGCGTTTGCCCTGTCCGGATCGCACCAACTGGATCGACTGGCCGATGCGGCCGGCTCGGGTCAGGGTCAAAGTCCTGTCCATCTCGCCGAGCTTGGCGTCGGCGAGGGCATGAATGCGCGTCACATAAGGCTGAAGCGATGGGTCCTTGGCAGCGCCTTCGTCCAATAGCGTCAACGCGGGGCCCAGTTCGCCACGCGCCGCCTCAAACGGCTCCAGAAAATCGCTTCGGCCCGTCAGAAGAAAGCCCCGTTGGGCCGTTTCGGCGTTCAGCATGGCGATCAGGGTAGTGCGTGACGCCCGGCGCATCTGTTGTGCGTTTTCGATGGCGTCGTTGATCGTGGCCGTCCGCTGGATCATCACGAAGCTGGCGACATTGACCGTCAGCAGCAGAACGAACGCCAGGGTGAGGAGCGCGGCAATCGAGCGCACCAGCGACGGCGTCCGCACGAAGTCGCTGAAACGCGACCAGTTCTGGCTTGAACGAGGTGTCATGGCGCGGAGCATTAACGGCGTGACCACGCACGTCAAACGCCTGTCGCACGAAACCTGCGGGCGTTTGGCGACTTACGGTTAAGATGGTCGCCTTGGACACTGCGGGGGGCAGGTCGAACAAGGGGAGCAGACAATGATCTGGTGGTGGTGGTTTTTGCCGACGGCTGCGGCGCTGATCGGCTTTGTCGTGTTGATCCGGGGCCTGAGGGCGCTGTTTGGGGGCAAGCCCGTGCGGGGCGTGGCGGGCTCGCTGTTCGGGGGCGGCGCGCTGTGGGCGGCGTCGCTGGCGGCCCTGTTCGGCATGAACCTCCAGACCTACGAGCGGCTGACCTATGAGCGTCCGGTGGCGACCCTGGCTCTGCGCCAGATCGGGCCGCAGTATTACGAGATCAACCTGACGCAACCGACGCCGTACGGACAGACAGCCGACGCCGGCGCTCTGTATCCGGTGCACGGCGACGACTGGCGGATTGAGGCCCAGGTTCTGAAGTGGAAGCCGTGGGCCAATGTCATGGGGCTGGATTCGCAGTACCGGCTGGACCGGCTGTCCGGCCGATATCGCACCGTTGAACAGGAGTTGCACGGCGAGCGCAGCGCCTATGACCTCGCGGCGGCGGCGTCTAACGCCCGCAACGGCGCCGTGCCCTTCAAGGTCGAGGCCTGGGACGCGATCCGCAAGTACCGCCCCTATGTCGACGCGGCGGACACCCTGTATGGATCGGCGGCCTATATGCCGATGGCCGACGGCGCTCGATACGAGGTGTGGATCACCCAGTCGGGCCTGGTTGCGCGACCGATCAATGATGTGGCGCGCAACGCCTCGGCGGGCGGTTGGACGGTGGCGAATTGAGCCTCAGTCCTGGCCCTTAGACCTGGCCAAGGGTCCGCAGCTTGGCGCGGGGGTGAATCTCGTTCTGACTCATGACCACGGTCTGCCCCCGGAACCGCTCGATGATCGAACGGACATAGGGGCGGGTCTGCGGGCCGGTCAGCAGGACGGGATTCTCGCCGGACATGGCGATCCGTTCGAAGGTGTCGCGCACGGAGCGGATGAAGTCCTGCAGCCGTGACGGCGCCATGGCCAGTTGCTTCTCCTCGCCGCCGCCGATCAGGCTCTCGGCGAAGGCGGCTTCCCATTCGGGCGACAGGGTCACGATCGGCAGGGCGCCGTCGCCGCCCTGATGCTGCCAGCACAGTTGGCGGGCCAGCCGCGCACGGACATGTTCGACCAGGGTGGTGACGCTGGAGCTATGCGGAGCCGCCTCGGCCAGACCTTCCAGGATGGCGGGCAGGTCGCGGATCGAGACCTTTTCACGCAGCAGGGACTGGAGCACCCGCTGAAGTGTGGTGACGGTGACGACGCTGGGGATCAGTTCCTCGACCAGCTTTTTCTCTTCGACGCCCAGTTCCTTCAGCAGCTTCTGGGTCTCGCTGTAGGACAGCAGGTCCGCCATATTCTCCTTGAGGATCTCGGTCAGGTGGGTCGTCAGCACCGTCGAGGGATCAACCAGCGTATAGCCGTGGAAGGTGGCTTCTTCGCGCAGGTTCTCGTTGATCCAGGTGGCGGGCAGGCCGAAGGCCGGCTCGCGCATATGTTCGCCGGGCAGCTCGACCTGACGGCCCGAGGGGTCCATCGCCATCAGGTGGCCCAGACGCACCTCGCCCTGCCCCGCCTCCATCTCCTTGATACGAATGGCGTAGCCCTGGGTCGGCAGGCGCATATTGTCGAGGATGCGAACCTGGGGGATGACGAAGCCATATTCCTGCGCCAGCGAGCGGCGCAGGGCCTTGATCTGATCCGTCAGGCGCCGGCCCTCGAGATCATTGATCAGGCTGAGCAGGGAGTAGCCCAGCTCGATCTTCACCTCGTCGATGGTCAGGACGTTGCTGATCGGCTCCTCGACCTCCTCCTTGGGCTTGGCGGCGGCGGCGATCTCCGCCTCAGTCGGCTGGGGCTTCAGCCGGTTTCGACCAAGACGCCAGGCCATGAAGCCTGAACCAATCGCCAGGGCGGCGAATGGAATCAGCGGCATGCCGGGGATCAGGCCGATCAGGCCGGCCGCGCCCGACACCACGCCCAGCGAGACCGGGTTGGTGGCCAGCTGGGTCACCATGGCCTTGTCCGCCGTGCCCTCGACGCCCGCTTTGGACACCAGGAAGCCGGCGGCGATCGAGATGATGATGGCCGGCACCTGGGTGACCAGGCCGTCACCGATGGTCAGCTGGACATAGGTGTTGGCGGCCTCCATCGCCGGCATACCGTGCTGCAGCGTGCCGATCAGGACGCCGCCGATGGCGTTGATGAAGGTGATGATGAGGCCGGCGACGGCGTCGCCGCGAACGAATTTCGAGGCGCCGTCCATGGCGCCGAAGAAGGTTGATTCCTGTTCCAGCTCCTTGCGGCGCAACTTGGCCTGGTCTTCAGTGATCAGACCCGACGACAGGTCGGCGTCGATGGCCATCTGCTTGCCCGGCATGGAGTCCAGGGTGAAGCGGGCCGAGACTTCGGCGATCCGGGTCGAACCCTTGGTGATGACGACGAAGTTCACCACCAGGATGATGGCGAAGATGATCACCCCGATGATGAAATTCCCGCCCATCATCAACTGACCGAAGGCGTTGATGACCTGGCCGGCGCTGTCGTGGCCTTCCTGGCCGTGGGTCAGGATCAGGCGGGTCGAGGCCAGGTTCAGGCCCAGGCGAAACAGGGTCGAGACCAGCAGCACCGTCGGGAAGATGGCGAAGTCCAGCGGCCGCTTCATCATCACGGCCGTCATCAGGATCAGCACGGACGAGACCAGCGAGATCGCCAGCAGCAGGTCCAGAAGCATTTTCGGGACCGGCAGGATCAGCAGCATGATCACACCGATCACGCCAACCGCCATCAGCACTTCGCCGCGATTGACCCAGCTGAGAACGTCGCGCCCGGTGGGGCGCGCCATGCCGTCCTTCATCATCAGGGGCGTATCAGTCACGGCCCAGCGCCTTCAGGGCGCGGCGGGCCGCCTCGGCGATCACGGCGTCGCGCTGATCTTCGGTCGCCTCGGTCGCGCCGGTGAAATAGGCGGCGATTATGACCGGCGAACCGCTCAGCGGCGTCAGCATGGCGACGTCGTTGGCCGTGCCGTTGGCGCCGCTTCCTGTCTTGTGGGCGACGGTCCAGCCTTCGGGCGCGGCGGCCTTGATCCGGTTCGCACCGGTCGGCGAGGTCGTCAGCCAGCCTTGCAGCAGGGCGTCGTTTTCCGGCGTCAGCCGATCACTGAATGCCATCTCGCGGATATTGGCCAGCGTCTGTTCGGGCAGGCAGGTGTCGCGCGGATCGTTGGGCAGGGCGGTGTTCAGGTCCGGCTCCAGGCGCGAGATGACGGTCGTGGTGTCGCCGAACGTCGGCCACCACGAACGCCATACGGCGATTCCACCCATTTCGCGGATCAGGATGTTGGCGGCGGGATTGTCGCTGACTTCCACCGCCGCCTGCATCAGTTCTCGGATCGTCAGGGTGCGGCCGACGGCCGCCTCGGTCACCGGCGCATGGGGGACCATGTCGGCACGGGTGATCCGCACGGGACGATCCAGCTGTTCCTCGTCGCGCTGCACCCGTTCCAGGGTTGCTGAGGCCAGGAAGGGCTTGAAGGTCGAGCAGAAGGGAAACCGCTCCTGGCCGCGCCACAGCGTGCGGCGGCCGGCGCCCACGTCCAAAGCGGCGAGACCCAGGCGGCCGCCATGGCGCGCCTCGAGATCGGAGAGGAAAAGATCCGGTTGCGCCTCGGCGGGGATCTCGGCCTCACGACGGGGCGAGCAGGCGGTCAGGGCCAGGCCCGCGCCGAAACCCAGGCCGCCTGCGATCAAGGCCCTGCGATCCACGCCGCCGCTCATGCTCAGGCCGCGTAGCCCGAGGCCGATACGCCCGACTGCGGCGCGGGAATGGTGGTGCCCTCATCGGCGTATTCGTTCAGCTTGTTGCGCAGGGTGCGGATCGAGATGCCCAGGATGTTGGCCGCATGGGTCCGGTTGCCCAGGCAGTGGGTCAGGGTGTCCAGGATCAGGGTCTTTTCCATCGCCGCCACCGTCTGGCCGACGAAGCTGCGCGTCACCGCATCGGCGGCCTGGGCCGCACGCGCCGCCACACCGCCGCCATAGGGATTTTCGTGCCCCGTCGAGGCCGCGCCCACCATGCCCGAGGTCGGGGTCAGGGGCTGGCCGTCCGGCAGGCGGATCGCATCGACGTCAATCTCGGGCCCGGTCGCCAGCAGCACCGCGCGGTGCATGGCGTTTTCCAGCTCACGGACGTTGCCGGGCCAGCGGTGGGCGCTGATCGCCTGGCGCGCCCGCGCCGACAGCGGCCGGACCGGCACGCCGTTGGCGGCAGCGTATTTCTTGATGAAATGCTCGGCCAGAACCCCGATGTCGCCCGGACGCTCGCGCAGGGCCGGCAGGCGCAGATTGACGACGTTCAGCCGGTAAAGCAGGTCTTCGCGGAAGGTGCCTTCCGACACGGCGCGGGCCAGGTCGCGGTTGGAGGTGGCGATGATGCGGATGTTGACGGGCACAGGCTTGGAGCCGCCGACGCGGTCGATCACCCGCTCCTGAATGGCGCGCAGCAGCTTGGCTTGAAGCCGGGCGTCCATTTCGCTGATTTCGTCCAGCAGCAGGGTGCCGCCGTCGGCCTCTTCGAACTTGCCGATGCGGCGCGCGACGGCGCCGGTGAAGGCGCCCTTCTCGTGGCCGAACAGCTCGGATTCCAGCAGATTGTCAGGAATGGCGGCGCAGTTGACGCTGATGAAGGGACGTTCCGACCGGCGCGAATTGTCGTGCATGTAGCGCGCCATCACCTCCTTGCCGACGCCGCTTTCGCCGGTGATCAGGATCGAGGCTTCCGAGCGCGCCACCTGGTCAGCCAGTTGCAGCACCGCCTTCATCGACGGGTCGGCCGAGATCATCGGCTTCTCGTCGTCAGCGACGGCGGCCAGAACGGCGGCGATCAGTTCCGCGTCGGGCGGAAGAGGAATGAACTCCTTGGCCCCGGCCTTGATGGCGGCGGCGGCCTCTCGCGCATCGGCATCGACACCGAAGGCGACGACCGGGACCGTGATCCGTTCGGCCTCGTTCGCGGCGATCAGGGCTGCGATGTCGAGCTGATAATCGACCATCAGAAGGTCGGCGCCCTGCCCTCGTCGCAACTGCTCGGTCGCTTGGTCCGTACGCTCGACGTGGCTGACCTTGGCGCCGTGCGCCATGGCCATCTTCACCGCCGAAGCGAGCTGTCCGCTCAGTCTGCCTACCACTAGAAGACGCATTGTTCTTCTCCTCTAAACTTTCATCCGGGTCGCCGTCGTTCAGCCGCGCAGAGCCTGCGCGGTGTCGCCTCAGCTCCCCGAGTCCTCGGTCTTGATGATTTCCGTCATGGTCACGCCCAGCCGATCGTCGACGACGACGACCTCGCCGCGCGCGATCAGGCGGTTGTTGACGAAGATGTCGATGGCCTCGCCGACCTTGCGGTCCAGCTCCAGCACCGAACCCTTGTTCAGCTTCAGCAGCTGGGCCACCGACATGTGCGACTTGCCCAGCACAGCCGAGATGTTCACCGGCACTTCGAACACCGTCGCCAGATCGGCGGCGGTCTTGTCTCCATGGTCATCGACCGTGGCCAGGGCGGTGGAGTCCGGGAACTCCTCGAGCGAAAGATCGTCGGAGGCCATCAGAAATCACTCCGGTCAGCATTGATTGGGGGTTCGGCGTGCCCGGCCTCGGAGGCCAGGGCGGCGGTAAGGGCTTCAGCAACGCGCTGGGCGGAACCTTCAGGATCATGGTCGGCGCGACCGTCGGCCCATTCCAGCTGGAAAGCCGCCGCGCCCATGCCCGGCTCTTCGCGGAAGGCGACGACGCCGGTGAAACCGCTGTCGGCGCAGGCCCGCTCGATCTGAGCGCGACCTTCGTCGTCCAGACCGGCGGCGCGCACGACCAGACGCGGCGAAGCGTCAATCTCTTGCGCCAGCGCCTCGAGCGCAGCGCGCAAAGGGGCCTGTGGGAACCGCTCCAGCGCCGCGCCGCCGATGGCGCGGGCCGCCGCCAGGGCCAGATCCGCAGACTGCTCGCGGTGGGCCTGAGCCACGCCGCGCAGCGAAGGCATGGCGGCCGCGACGCCCTGGGCGATGTTGGTCAGGGCCATGGCGCGAATATTCTCGATCTCGGCCAGCGCCTGTTGGCGGGCCTCCAGCTTGGCGTGCGCCACCAGCGCATCGACCTCGGCCGGCAGATAGCTGCGCTTGGCCGGCTTCCAGGTGCTCTGGCGCACCACCGAACCATCGGCGTCGAACTCTGTATCGAAGGCGAAGGGCGTACTCATGTCAGTAGATCAACTCGTCTTCGGCGCCTTGGCCGGCCAGCATGATTTCGCCGCGCGCCGCGAGATCCTTGGCGACCTGCACCATGGCCATCTGAGCGGTGTCGACGTCCTTGAGGCGGACCGGACCCATGGATTCCATGTCTTCGCGCATGATCTTCGAGGCGCGTTCGGACATGTTGGAGAAGAACATCTCGCGAAGAGGCTCCGACGCGCCCTTGAGGGCCAGGCCCAGCGAGTCCTTGTCCACCGCCCGCAGCAGCGTCTGCACGCCGCCGGGGTCCAGCTTGGACAGATCCTCGAACACGAACATCAGGGCGCGAATCCGTTCGGCGGATTCGCGGCTGCGCTCTTCCAGGGCGCCGATGAAGCGCGCCTCGGTCTGGCGATCGAAACTATTGAAGATGTCGGCCATCATCTCGTGGCTGTCGCGCTTGGAGGTGCGCGCCAGGTTCGACATGAATTCGGTGCGCAGCGTCGCCTCGATCTTGTCGAGGATCTCGCGCTGAACCGGCTCCATCCGCAGCATCCGCTGCACGCATTCCAGGGCGAAATCTTCCGGCAGAGCCGTCAGCACGCGGGCGGCGTGATCGGACTTCACCTTGGACAGGATGACGGCGACGGTCTGGGGGTATTCGTTCTTCAGGTAGTTGGCGAGGACGGCCTCGTTCACATTGCCCAGCTTGTCCCACATGGTCCGACCGGCCGGACCGCGGATTTCCTCCATCAGACCTTCGACGCGGTCTTTGGGCAGGAAGGAGGACAGCAGCTTCTGCGTCTGTTCGAAGCTGCCCACGACAGCGCCGGAGCCCGCCAGCCCCGAGACGAACTCGATCATCAGGGCTTCCACCGCTTCTGCGGTCACGGAACCCAGGGTGGCCATGGCCTGGGAGATCTCCTTGACCTCCTCGTCGTCCAGCCTTTCCCACAGGGCCGTATGGTCCTCGCCGAGCGCCAGCAGGATGACGGCGGCCTTCTCCGGCCCCGTCAGCTTGTTGGGGTCGTCAATAGAGTTCTTCTTGGTGACGAGCTTGGCCATCAGCCTTCCGCCACCCAGGTCCGCAGAATACCGGCCGCCTCATCGGGATGAGCCGCGACGAAATCCGCGACCTTCTTAACCGACGAGGCCTTCACCTGGCCCTCGATCCGGGCGATGTCGATCTTCTGGTCCATCTCGTTCGGGGCCGGGAGCTGGACCAGTTTGGGCTGGCCATCCGCGCCGATGACGGTGGTCGTCACCATCTCGACCGGCGTGCCGTCAGGACCGGGAAGCATTGCAGGGGCCGGCCCGCCGCCCGCCGTCTTCAACAGCGGACGCAGCACGAAGAAGATCAGCAGCAGGGCCACCACGGCCAGGATGGCCAGTTCGATCAACCGCATGATGTCGGTACGCGAGAAGTCGATCAGCGGCGCCTTGCCCTCCAGACCGCCGGCAATGCCCGTGTCGTGATTGAAGCGGACGTTGATCACCTCGATCTTGTCGCCCCGCGCCTCGTCGATCCCGGCGGCGGCGGCCACCAGCGACTTGATCTGGGCGATTTCCTCAGCGGTGCGCGGCGCATAGGTCGGCTCGCCCTTGCCGTCGGCGGCAGGGGTCCACTTGCCATCGACGGCGACCGCGACCGCCAGCTTCTTGACCTCGCCGGGCTCCTTGGTCGTGGTCGTGGTCGTGTTGGAGATTTCGTAGTTGGTCGTCTCGGCGTTTTCGGCGCTGGTCGCGCCGGCCGGGGTATTGGCAGGCGGTGCGCCGCCGGGGATGTTGTTGGCGGCCGTCACGCCGCCGTCGTTCTGGCCCGTGGTGTCCGAGGATTGCGAGCCGTTGGCGGTGGTCGAACGCACGACCTGACCATCGGGATCGAACTTCTGCTCCTGGGTGGTGGACCGGCTCTGGTCGATGTCGGCCGTGACCTGGACCCGCGCGGCGCCGATGCCGACGACGCCCTCGACGATATCCTTGATGCGGGCCTGCAACTGGGACTCGGTATTGCCCTTGGCCTCGGCGGCCGAGGCGGAAGAGAAGGTTCCGTCATCGGAGCCGGCCGCCAGGGTGCGATTGTTCTGGTCCGCGACGGTGACGCGGTCGGGCTTCAGGTTCGGCACGGACGAAGCCACCAGGTTGCGGATCGCCCGCACCTGATCCGGCGTCAGGTCCCGACCGCCCAACCCGACCAGGACTGCGGCGGTCGGCTCGCCAGCGGCTGCGGTGAACATCTCGCGACGCGGCATGGTGATGTGGACCCGGGCGGCGGTGATGCCCCGCATCGACATGATGGTGCGCGACAGCTCGCCCTGCAGGGCGCGTTGCTCGTTCAGCTGTTGCTGGAACTCGGTCTGACCCAGAACCGACTGATTATCGAAGATTTCGTAGCCGATGGACCCAGAGGTCACGAGCCCTTTCTCGGCGATCAACATCCGAGCCGTGCCAACGTCGTCGCGATTGACCATCACGGTCGAGCCGTCGCCCTTGGACACGTATTTGATGCCCGCCTGTTGCAGAGCGGCGGTGATCTCGCCGGCCTCGCGCAGATCGAGGTTGGAATAAAGCAGGGCGTCCGGCGCCTGCCCCATGCGCAGCATGACGGCGACCAGCACGGCGGTCACGCCTGCGGCCACGCCGAGAACCGCCGCCAGACGGCCGATCCCAAACTTCTGCAACGCCGCCGTAAAGCCGCCCACGCGTTCCCGCCCCAAACTCGCGGAAGACACTGACGCTCCGCTAGGCAGAAAATGCCGCCTGGATGGTAAACGTCACGTTAAGAGACGTTTACGCGGTGTCCTCGAGAACCGTGGTTAACGCCTGTTCGTTCTCGCTCTTGTGATCCCGAGCCGAGAACCTGAACGCCGACTCGGGCGTATGCTCCGTATACGCCCTCGTCAGAAGGGCATGGAGGAAGCTCATGACGGTCTGGTCCCACGGCCCCAATCGCTCTTCGACGCGTTTGCGCACCGCCTTAGGCTATATTGCTGCTGCAGTGGTCTCAGTCGGCGTATGGGCGGTTCTCGCAGGCCTCATGGCCTGACGTCGTTCGCCTTTTGGAGTTCCGGAAGGACCGCAGGCGCACCCGACGGAAGGGGAGCCGAAGGGTTTCTCAACCAGGACACGACGTCGCGATAGACGATCTCGGCGTCAAGGTCGCGGTTCAGCAGATGCCAGCCGTCAGGATACCAGGCCGTGCGCAAGTCGCCGCCTTCCGCCTCGGCGCGTTCGAGCGCGACCCGCATAGGACCCTTTTTGACGATCTCGTCGTGCGCCCCGTACATCAGGATGGCGTCACCGCGGATACGCCCCAGGCTAAGCGACGAGGCCTCCATCAGATCAACCAGACCATAGAGGGTGTCGAAGCGGGTGGAGAGAATACTCATCGGATCACGCCCGTTGCGGATCAGTTCCAGCGTATTGCTGGAGGCGTGAATGTCACGGGTGATGAACTCGGGCGGCTCCAGCGCAACATCACCGAGGGCGCGCGCGGCGATGTTCAGGGCTGCGCTGTTCAGCGGTCCCTGGGTCGACCAGCCCCACACCCCCGGCGCCAACAGCACCAACCGGTCCGCGTCGGGCGGATGGTCGGAACCGAAGGCGACGGCCGCCACCGATCCCCCCATGCTTTCGCCCACCACGGCGATGACTGCATCTGGATAGCGGGCGCGAGCCAGGGCCGTGATCTCACGCAGATCGTCCGTCATCCGCCGCTGTCCGGCCCAGACGCCCCGCCCCGGCGCAGCGCCGAAGCCGCGCTGGTCATAGGACCAGGTCTCGATCCCCTGCTCGGCCCACCACGGCCCCGCCAACCGGAAGCTGGCGTCGTGATCGTTCATGCCGTGCAGAGCCACGATCACCGCCCACGGCGCCCGATCGGCCGGTCCCCAGCGCAGATACGGCAACCGCGCCCCGTCGGACATGACCAGGGCGCGATCCTCGACGTGAGCGCCGGCGAAACCCGGCGGCGGCGTCATGGGCGGCTGGACATGGGGCGTGGCGCAGGCCGACAGGGCCAGCGCGACGATGAGTGGCAATCCCCTGAACCGCCCATCCCCGCAAAAGCGGGGACCCCGTGCTTTGGGCGAAAGGCGACTGCGCCAGTTCAACGTCATTCGTCCCACGCACAGCCTCACGAAAGAACTGGGTCCCCGCTTTCGCGGGGATGAGCGGAGCGCTTAATCCTCGATGTCATCCTCGACGACCGGCGGACGGCGGCTGAGAGCCAGGGCCGTCTCTTCTTTGGTCGCCTGACGCAGGCGGGTCACGCCGCGGAAGTCGTCCGGATCGACCGGCTTGCCCTTTTTGGTGATGGTCAGCTTGCCCTGACGCATCAGGCCCAGGGCCGTAGCCCGGACCTTGGGCAGCATACGCTGCCACTGCTCGGGCTGTAGCGCCTTGGCCACTTCTGCCGGCTCGATGCTCTTGCCGGGCTCAAGCGCGGCTATTTTGTTCAGGATTGCGGTTTCGATGGGATCGCTCATTTCGCCTATATGCGAGACCAGAAGTAAGGCCGAGTCGTCATGCCGAAGAAAATCACCGTCACCGAGGGCGAATTCGCCGGCTGGCAGACCTATGACCTCCACGACACTTTCGACGTGGTGGTCGGGCCCTTCTATGGCCGGCTGGACCCAGACGGCCATATGCGCTGCGCCTTCCGCGCCGAGCAGAAACACATGAACGCCGGCGGACGGATGCATGGCGGCTGCCTGATGACTTTCGCCGACATCGCCATGTTCCAGATCGCCTATCAGGAGATGGAAGGCGCCTCGGGCGTCACGGTGCAGCTGGATTCCACCTTCATCGACGGCGCCTATGTCGGCGAACTGATCGAGGCGACCGGCCAGGTCACCAAGGCGGGCAAGAGCCTGATCTTCGTGCGCGGCCAGATCAATACGGGGGAACGGCTGCTGATGACCTTCTCGGGCGTGATCCGCAAGTTCACGCCGCGCGGTTGAGCCGCACGATCAGGGCCATAAGCAGGGCGAATCCGGCGGCGGGCCAGAGGGCCGCCAGTCCCAGATAGCCGAAGGTAAGGGCGCCCAGCACCGCCCCGAAACTCAGGCCTGCCCATAGGGCCAGATAGGCTTTGTAGGCGTGTCGGTCTGCGCCCTTTACCGCGCCTGCCAGGGCCTGCCCCAGCTTGACCAGGGTTCCGGTCATATAGGTCAGGCTGACCCCGACCTCTCCGTTTCTCAGGAAGACCGAGTTCTCGGCGCCCATAGCCATGACCATCAGGCCGACGGCGGCAGGGGTCAGCCCCGCGCCCGCAAGAGCAGCGGCCAGGGCCAGCAGCAGGCCTTCGAACATCAAGACCCGGCTGCGCGACTGCGCCCCCTCTCCGCCCGCGACCAGGGCGCCGAGAAACGAGCCCAGCACGAACAAAGCCAATATGGCCGCCAGATGTGCGGCCGCCGGCCAATGCCCCTCGGCGAGGTTGGCGGCCAACCGCGTGGAGTTGCCGCTCATGAAGGAGACGAAGGCGCCGCCAAGGTGCAAAAAGCCGAGGCTGTCCACATAGCCGGCCAAGCCCGCCAGAAGCAGGGCCAACCAACGATCCGACGGCGTCAGCGATCGCAAGGCCGCTCAGACCCCCGCCTTGGCCGCCGGACGCGCCCGACAGGCGTCGAACCAGCGATGCAGGTTCTCGAACTCGGCGGGCGGCCGATAGCGGACCATCCGTGCGAAATCCAGGCCGACGGCGGCGACGATGTCGGCGATGGTGAACCGGTCCAGGGCGATGAACTCGTGCTGGGCCAGGTGTCGATCCAGGGTCTTCATGAACCGCTCGGCCGACAGTCGGTTGTAATCGGCCACCTGCGGGATCTGCACCGCCTCCAGCGCCGCGAGAGCCGGGTGCGAATGGCGTACATTCAGCATGATCGGATTGGACAGATAGAATTCGCAGCGACGCGTCCACATCTCGACCACCGCCTGTTCGCGCGCGTCGCGGCCGAACAGGTTCGGCTCCGGATACAGGGCCTCCAGATAGCGGCAGATGGCCACCGACTCCGAAATCGTCGTGCCGTCGTCCAACTCCAGCGCCGGCAGGTGCGGCACGCCGACCTTGTCGCGGTACTCGGCCTTCTTGTGATCGCCGGTCAGGATGTCGATCTCGATCAGTTCGACATCCTCGACGCCCTTTTCCGCCATGGCCCAACGAACCCGGCGCGGATTGGGCGCGCGGTGCGAGGTGTAGAGCTTCATGGCGACGTCTCCGTTGTTTTGGGAAACGCTACTGCCCGAACACCGCCGCTGGCAAGGCGCCGACGATGGCGGCGCTCATCAGGGTGGCCATGAAGCCAGCGAACAAAGCCTTCCAGATCAGGCCCAGAACCTCGTGACGCCGTTCAGGCATCAGCACCGACAGCCCGGTCACGGTGATCCCCACCGAACCGATATTGGCGAAACCGCACAGGGCGTAGGTCATCAGCATCCGCGTCCGCTCGCTCATCGCCTCCGCGGGCAGCTTGCCCAGGTCGATGAAGGCCACAAACTCGGTCAGGGTCAGTTTGACCCCCAGCAGCCAGCCGCCCAGCGCGGCCTCGCGCGCATCGACGCCGATCAGCCAGGCCAAGGGTGTGAACAGGACGCCCAGGATCCGCTCGACCGTCAGCGGCTCGCCGAAGACGATGAAGCCGCCCAGCATGATGTTGACCAGGGCCACCAGGGCCACGAAGACGATCAACACCGCAGAGATGTTCAGCACCACCATCAGGCCGTCCGACGTGCCCTTGGAAATGGCGTCGATGCTGCTGTCGTACTTCAGCGCCGAGTCATAGCTGATCGACTGGATGGCTTCCTTGTCCGGCTCGGGCACGATGATCCGCGCCAGCAACACCCCGGCAGGGGCCGAGACGATTGAGGCGACCAGGACGTGGCCGGCGGCGTTGGGCAGGGTCTGGGACAGGATGCTGGCGTAGGCGACCATGGTCGAGCCAGCGACCGTCGCCAGGCCCACAGTCATCATCAGGAAGATCTCGGACCGGCTCAGCTTGTCGAGATAGGCCTTGATGACGATGGGGCTCTCGATCGTGCCCAGGAATATATTGGCCGCCACCGCCAGGGCCGAGGCGCCGCCCAGGCCCATGGTGCGCTGGAACAGCACGCCGAAGCCGCGGATCAGCCACTTCAGGATCTTCCAGTGCCACAACAGGGCCGACAGGGCCGAGATGACCATGATCAGCGGCAGGACGTTGAAGGCGAAGGTGAACAAGGCGCCCTCGTTCTGAACCGCATAAGGCTGATCCCCCCCGGCCAGATAGCCGAAGACGAACCGCGTGCCCTGGGCCGTCGCGACCGCCAGGCCGTCGATAGCGCCCGTCACCGCCGCCAGAACGGTGCGCGACCCCGGAATGGCGAACAGGGCCAGCACCAAGGCGGCCTGAACCGCAACCGCGCCTATGGCGAGTTTCCACGGGAAGTCCCGCCGGTTCTCGGAGATGGCCCAGCACAGAGCGATGATGACGACCAGGCCGCACAGGCTCTGGAGGTTCAGAAGACTGAACATGAAACGGCGATCCCTGCCCGGCCCGCGCCGGTTTCATCCGCTTCAAGGACAAAGTGACGCGGCTGACAAGGGGCGCACGAAAAAGGGCGGCGCCGAAGCCCCGCCCTTCTCCACCTTAGACAGGTCGAACAGGCTTACAGCTGGCGACGCACCAGCTTGCCGTAGGTGTCCATCAGGTCCAGCGACAGGGCGCCGGGGGTGAAGCGATAGTCGCCCACCTCGGCCACCGGCGTCACCTCGACGGCGGTGCCGGTCAGGAAGCATTCCGAGAAGTCCGACAGTTCTTCCGGCAGGATGTCGCGCACCACGACCTCGATCCCCTTGGACTTGGCGATCTCGATCACCGTCTGACGGGTGATGCCGTCCAGGATGTGTTCGACCTTGGGCGTGTGCAGCACACCGTCCTTGACGAAGAAGACGTTGGCGCCGGTGGCCTCGGCCACATAGCCGCGCCAGTCCAGCATCAGGGCGTCGGCGAAGCCGTTCCGCTCAGCCGTGTTCTTGGACATGGTGCAGATCATGTACAGGCCGGCCGCCTTGGCCGTCGTCGGCGCCGTCGCCGGATCGGGGCGACGCCACTTGGACCATTCCAGCTTCAGGCCGCGCGCCTTGACCTCAGGGTCGAAATAGCTCGGCCAGTCCCACACGGCGACCGCCAGGTGAACCTTGTTGTTCAGGGCCGAAACGCTGGTCTGTTCCGGGCCCAGATAGGCGACCGGGCGCACATAACAGTCGGTCAGACCGTTCTTGGCGCAGGTTTCGTTACAGATGGCGTCGATTTCGGCGACGCTGTAAGGTATCTCGAAATCGAGCAGGTTCGCGGACCGCTTCAGGCGCTCCGAATGCGGCGTCAGCTTGAAGATTTCGCCGCCGTACATACGCTCACCCTCGAAGACCGACGAGCCGTAGTGGAGGGCATGGGTCAGAATGTGCGTTTTCGTTTCCCGCCAGGGCACGAATTCGCCGTCCATCCAGATCCAACCATCACGATCGTCGAAAGGAACCAAGGCCATTGAAACACGTCTCCCGCAGAATTGCCGGTGTTAGAGCCGCCCGAATCGTTCAGGTCAACGCCCTGATCGCGGGGAACGTCGCATGAGCATCACCGAATATCGTTCGCAAGGCCGTTCAGGCCCCATCGCCGGCCCCGGCGTCGGGCGCCACCTGCTGATCGTCGATGACGACGACCGCATCCGCGAGCTGCTGAAGGAATACCTGTCGCGCGAAGGCTATCGCGTCACCGGCGCCGCCCACGCGGCGGCAGCCAAGCGGATGATGGAGCTGATCGAGTTCGATCTGGTGGTGCTGGACGTCATGATGCCGGGCGAGAGCGGCCTGGACCTGACCTCCTGGGTTCGCGCCAAGGCCGAAACCTCGAAGACGCCGGTCCTGCTGCTGACCGCGCGCGGCGATCCCGAAGATCGGATCGAAGGCCTGTCGCGCGGCGCCGACGACTATATGTCCAAGCCGTTCGAACCGCGCGAACTGGTGCTGCGGATCGAAGCCATCCTGCGCCGCACCGGCGGCAAGCCCATCGGCCCGCGCGAGATCAAGCTGGGAACCGCCGTGTTCGACATGGAGCGGCTGGAGCTGATCCGCGACGGCGCGCCCCAGCGCTTGACCGAGGCCGAGGCGCAACTGCTGAAGACCCTGGCCCTGCACGCCCACGCCCCCGTCGAACGGATGAGCCTGTCGCCCGATACGGCCGACATCACCGGCCGCGCCGTCGATGTTCAGGTCACCCGCCTGCGCCGCAAGCTGGAAGCCGACCCCAAGAACCCGCGCTACCTCCAGACCGTGCGCGGCGTCGGCTATATGCTCGCGCCCGACTGAGCCGGCGACGAACACCATGCGGCTGCTGCCCGCCCAACTGTGGCCGCGCTTTCTGAAGCGGCGCCTGCCGACCTCGCTCTGGGGCCGGTCGCTGCTGATCATCGTCCTGCCGGTGCTGGTCATGCAGGTGGTGGTGACCTGGATCTTCTTCGACGCCCACTGGCAGACGGTGACCGCGCGCCTGTCCGAGGGCCTGGCCGGCGACATCGCCTGGGCCGTCGAAAGCTACGAAGATGATCCCAGTCCGCGAAACCTGGACCGGCTGGCCGACCGCGCCGAACGCTCCATGTCCCTGTCCATTGCGTTGCAGGAGGGCCGCAGCCTGCCCACCGAACAGAGGCGCGGCCCCATCGGCGTGGTTGATCGGGTACTGGACCGGGCGTTGGCGGCGCGGCTGGACCGCCCCTACTGGTTCGACACCACTCGCTACCCCGCCTATGTCGACATCCAGGTGCAGGAGCCGCAGGGCGTGCTGCGCATCATCGCCCCCCGCGAACGCGCCGTGGCGACCCAGGCCCACATTTTCGTGCTGTGGCTGACCGTCGCCACCGTCCTGCTGATGGGGGTGGCGATACTGTTCATCCGCAACCAGGTCCGCGCCATCGAACGTCTGGCAGACGCGGCCGAGGCCTTCGGTCGGGGCGAGACCGTGCCCCGGTTCAAGCCGCACGGCGCGCGCGAGGTCCGGGCCGCCGCCGTGGCCTTCCTGGCCATGCGCGATCGCATCCAGCGCCATATCGACCAGCGCACGGTCCTGCTCGCCTCGGTCAGTCATGACCTGCGCACGCCCCTGACCCGGCTTCGGCTGGAACTGGCGCTGGCGCCGCCGTTCAAGCGCCAAGCCGCCATGCGCGGCGACCTGGACGAGATGGAGCATATGATCGACGAATATCTGGACTTCGCCCGCGGCGAGGCCGGAGAACCACCCCAACCGGTGTCGATTCCCGACCTGCTGAAGGCCGCCGGCGAGGACGCGAAACGCGCCGGGGCCGAGGTCGAGCTGGAGGTCGCCGACGGCCTGACCGCCTCGCTGCGTCCGCTCGCCTTCAAGCGCGCCCTGGTGAACCTGGCCGGCAATGCCGCCGCCCACGGCGAGCGGGTGCGCCTGTCGGCCCGGTCCCTGACCTCGGGCGGGCTGGAGATCACGGTCGAGGACGACGGTCCAGGCCTTCCCGAAGATATGTATGACGAGGCCTTCCGCCCCTTCTCGCGGCTGGACGAGTCCCGCAATCAGAACCGCAAAGGAGTCGGCCTGGGCCTGGCCATCGCCCGCGATGTGGCGCGCGGCCATGGCGGCGACGTCACCCTGGATCGCAGCGACATGGGCGGACTGAAGGCGATCATCCGGGTGCCCGGCCAGGTCTCGATCGTCGCCCCCTCTAGCGAAACGTCGCCATAAGGGGCATCTTCAGTTCCGACAGGGCATGGAGACAAATACGATGCGTAAACTCGCCTTCTTCGCCCCCCTGGCCGCGACCCTCGCCGTCGCCGCCATGGCTCAGGCGCAAAATCCCACCGTCAACGTCACGGTCGGCCCCCAACTTCAGCGTGAGATGGAAAAGCTGGGCGACCGCGAGGTCAACGAACAGATCGCCGGCCTTCAGGCCGAGGTCGCCAAGGCCCTGGCGGAACGCTACCCCGGCGCCACGGCCAATCTGGTCCTGCTCGATCTGAAGCCGAACCGGCCGACCTTCGAACAGATCCGCCAGACCCCAGGCCTCGACCCGATCCGTAGCATCTCCATCGGCGGCGCCGCGATCAAGGGCGAAATCGTCACCGCCGACGGTCAGTCCCGGCCGGTGGAGTTCTCTTACTTCTCGCCGAACATCAACGATGTCTGGGGCTACAGCATCTGGCGCGACGCGGATCGGGCGTTCGAACGCTTCGGCGACCGGATCGAACAAGGCCGTTACTAGGCTCCCTCTCCCCGCGGGAGAGGGCTTGAGCGCCCGAGAGCGTAGCGATCGGTCTTGCGCAAAAGGGTGAGGGTTGCGGTGGTGCGAATTGGCCCACCGGCGGTCCCTCATCCGGCCCTGCGGGCCACCTTCTCCCCAAGGGAGAAGGAAATAGTCCTCAGCCCATCTCGCGGTTTCGCTTCACCGCCGCCGCGACCGTTTCATCCAGCATGACGCCCAAACGGCCGTCTTTCGCCATTGCGTCCAGCCCGGCTCGCGTCGAGCCGCCGGGCGAGGCGATCCGGCCGATCAGGGTCTCAAGCGCGTCCTCGCCCATGGAGTCCGCGGCCGACCGCAGGGTGGCGCGGGCCAGGATGTCGGCCGTCGTCGCGTCCAGCCCGGCCGCCTCGCCGGCGCGGGCCAAGGCCTCGGTGAAGGCGTAGAAATAGGCGGCGCCCGACCCGGCCACAGCCGTCGCCGCGTCCATCAGGGTCTCGTCCGTCAACACGACCGTCTCGGCCATCGGCTCGAACAAGGCACGCCCCAGCGTCCTTGCCCGGTCGTCCGCCGACCAGACCGAAGCTACGCCGCGCCCGCGCGACACGCCGGTGGTCGGCATCACCCGCACGATAGGCCAGCCGCCGATCCCCTCCGCCAGGGTCGGCGCCGTGACGCCGGCCATGACAGACAGGATCACGGTCTGGTCGCCGAGGAAGGGCAGCAGCGGCGTCATCACCTCGCGCCACATGGCCGGCTTGACCGCCAGCACGATGACGCTCGCCTCGACCAGGGCCTCCAGCGGCGGATTGATCCGCGCGCCTTGAACCCGCGCAGCATCGGACGCAGGCTTCTCGGAAGGCGTGAGAATAATCAGGTCGGCGGCCGCCACGGTCTGCGTCAGCAGCCAGCCTTCCAGAATGGCCGAGCCCAGACGGCCGCAGCCGACCAGGACGATGGGCCCTTCCACCGACATCAGGCGTTGCCGACCGTCTCGAACAGGCAGGCGTCAATCGCCTCCTGCGGCTTCTTGTTGCCGCGCACCATGAAGTCGAACGCGGGATAATAGCGATCCGCCGCCTCGATGGCCGCGTCGATCATTGAAGCCGCCTGGGCCAGGGTCGGACGCTCGCCCATCGGCAGGGCCAGCGAATGACGGAAGACGATCTCGCCGTCATCGGCCCAGACCTCGAAATGGCCCATCCAGGTGCGTTGGTTGATCAGGCCGACCAGTTCATAGGCGGCCGTCTTGCGGCTCTTGGCCACCTTCAGGTCCAGGGCGCAGCACAGTTGCAGACAATCCCCCTCCGGACGCCAGGCGAACCAGAGTTCGTAATCCTTCCAGTCCCCCGCCAGCGCAAAGGCCAGGTCGCCGTCGTCGGTGCGGTCAAAAGGCAGGTTCTCGGCCGTGAGAACATGCTCGACGACCTCCAGCGGGTCGAAGGGCACGTCCGTTTCCTCGGGCCGGGCGATGTCCATCAAGTCTCTCGATTCGCGGTGCGGCCGCGAGAATCGCGGCCGTTAACAGAGTGGTAAGCCTGTTCGCGGATTCGGCTCAACCGGCTGCGTCCCCGAGTTGAGTTCCATCTGTGGACGTTCCCGCTTTAGGCTTGCCGGCAGGCTTCTTCGTCGCCTTCAGTTCGGCGATTTCAGCTCGCAAGGCGGCGATTTCATCTCTCAGCACGTCGAACTCGTCGCGGCGGACCAAGTCCATCTCGGCGGCGATCCGGTCGGCCTGAGCGCGCCAGGCGGTTTTCGCCTCTTCACCGGCGGCCTGGGCCAGGCCCATGGCGCCGGTCGTCAGCTTGGCGAATTCATCCAGAAGGGGATTGCGGGTCTGCATCGAAGGCTCCGACTCAAACGTCGTTAAGACAGGATCACCAATCATGGTGAACGAAACCTTTCTTTCTGCTGCTTCGGAGGCGCCATCAAGGCGTCGTGATGCGTCTTCACAGGCGACGGCGGCGGCGGCGCTTGCTAAACCGCCCTTTGAGACAGGCCAGCACAGGAACGCCCCTTGCCCTTTCCCGAATTCGATCCGGTCCTGATCCATCTTGGACCGCTTCCGATCCGCTGGTACGCCCTGGCCTATGTCGCGGGCATCGTCCTGGGCTGGTGGTACGCCGCCCGCCTGATCAAGACCGAACGCCTGTGGACGCCGGGCAAGCCGCCGATCAACACGACCCAGCTCGACGACCTGGTGCTGTGGATCGTGCTGGGCATCATCCTGGGCGGACGTCTGGGCTACGCCCTCTTCTACAAACCGATCATGTACGCCCAGCTGTTCACCGGCCAGACCCTGGGCGAGCGGTTCGAGCTGTTCCAGCTCTGGACCGGCGGCATGAGCTTCCACGGCGGCTTCCTGGGCGTCTGCCTGGCCATCGTTCTTTATTCCCGCAGCCAAAAGATCGACATGCTGCGCCTCGGCGACGTCGTCGCGCCCGTCGTGCCCATCGGCCTAATGTTCGGCCGCCTGGCCAACTTCATCAATGGCGAGCTGTGGGGTCGTGAGACGACCGTCCCCTGGGCCGTGCGCTTCTGCAACGCCCGTATCCAGCAGATGTACGGCTTCTGCCCCGCCGGCGACGCGCCCCGCCACCCCAGCCAGCTCTATGAGGCCGGCCTGGAGGGGATCGTCCTCCTGTCCATCCTGTCGCTGGGCATCTGGAAGTTCGATCTGCTGAAGAAGCCCGGCTACATCACCGGTCTGTTCCTGGTCGGCTATGGCGTCTGCCGCGCCGCGCTGGAGAATGTGCGCGAGCCCGACTACGGCATGCCCGACTTCCCCCTGGGCCTGACCATGGGGATGATGCTGTCCATCCCGATGATCCTCGTCGGCGCCTGGCTGATCTGGCGCGCCTGGAAGCGGCCGCCCGTCTCGGCATGAGTTCGGCAGAAACCCTGAAGACCCGGCTAGCGCGCGAGATCGTCCTGACGGGGCCGATGACGGTCGCAGACTATGTCACCCGCTGCCTGCACGATCCCAAGGGAGGGTATTACGCGTCGCGTCCCGCCCTGGGTGAAGGCGGCGACTTCATCACCGCCCCCCTGATCAGCCAGATGTTCGGCGAACTGATCGGCCTGTGGGCGGTCGAGACCTGGAACCGCCTCGGCGCGCCCGAGCGTTTCCGCCTGGTCGAGGTCGGCCCCGGCGACGGAACCCTGATGAGCGACGCCCTGAGGGCCGCCCGCCTGGTTCCGGGCTTCCTCGAGGCCTGCGATCTGATCCTGATCGAGCCCAGTGGTCCTTTGCGCGATCTCCAGGCCAAGGCCCTGGCCGGCGCCGACCTGTCGCCCCGTTGGGTGCGCGACCTGACACGGATCGAAACCGACGCCCCCGTCATCCTGATCGCCAACGAGGTGCTGGACTGCCTGCCCGCGCGCCAGTTCGTCCGCACGGACGGCGGCTGGGCCGAGCGCCGCATCGGCGTCACCGACGACAACGACCTGATCTTCGGCCTGACCGCCATCTCGGGCGGTTTTGAAAAGCCCGCCTTCGACATCGCCCCCGGCGGGATTTTCGAGATTTCCGAACAGCAGGCCATCTTCGGCCGCGACCTGGCCCTGCTGATGAAGGCGGCCTCAGGCGCAGCCCTTCTGATCGACTACGGCCGCGCCCGGCCCGAGGCCGGCGACACCCTCCAGGCCCTGCGCCGCCACCAGAAGGTCGATCCGCTGGAAAGCCCCGGCGAGGCCGACCTGACCCAGTGGGCCGACTTCCCCCGCGTGCTGGAGGCCGCCGTCCGCGCCGGCGCCGACGTCACCGGCTGTCTGGGCCAGGGCGAGTTCCTGCGTCGTCTGGGGATCGAAGCCCGCGCCGAGCGGTTGAAGTCGGGACGGCCCGACGCCGCGCCCGTCATCGACCGCCAACTGAACCGCCTGACCGCAGAGGACCAGATGGGAAGCCTGTTCAAGGCCGCCGCGATCTTCTCGCCCCGCTCGCTGATCGTGCCGGGGTGGGAGCTGTGAGCGACCTCGCCCCCATCACCCATCCTCTGCTGAGCGCCGCCGGGATCGACCACGGCTTCTTCACCCGCGCGGGCGGCGTCTCGACCGGCATCTACGAAGGCCTGAACGCCGGCGTCGGCTCGAACGACGCTCCTGCCGCCGTGGCCGAGAACCGCCGCCGCGTCGCCGGTCATTTCGGCGCCGACGCCGATCATCTGAACGGCTGCTACCAGATCCATTCCGCCGTCGCCCGCGTCGCCGAAGCCCCCTGGCATGGGGACCGGCCCGAAGGCGACGCCGTCGTCTCGGCGGAGCCCGGCCTGTTGTGTTCGGTCCTGACCGCCGACTGCGCGCCCGTGCTGATGGCCGATCCTGAAACCCGCATCGTCGCCGCCGTCCATGCCGGCTGGAAGGGTGCCCTGGGCGGCGTGGTCCATTCCGCCGTCGTCGCCATGGAGGCCCTGGGCGCGGATCCGCGCCGCGTCCTGGCAGTGGTCGGCCCCTGTATCGCCCAGGCCAGCTATGAGGTCGGCGTCGACTTCCAGGATCGTTTCGCCCACCACGACCCCGGCAGCGTGCGCTTCTTCCGCCCCGGCGACACCGACGACAAACGCCAGTTCGACCTGCCGGGCTTCGTCCTGTGGCGGCTACAGCAGGCCGGCGTCGGCCAGGCCGTCTGGACCGGCCACGACACCTGCGCCGACGCGGATCGCTTCTATTCGAACCGCCGGGCGTTTCAGCAGGGCGAACCGGATTTCGGGCGGTTGATCAGCGTGATCGGGGTTTAACGCAGAGCGCACACCCTCATCACCCGTCATCCTAGGCCTTGTGCCTAGGATCCATAGTCTCGTTTGAAGACGGTGCGCACTCCCCTGGCACCGGGAGTATGGATCCTCGCCACAAGGGCGAGGATGACGACGTTAAGATACTCGACAGCCCGTTCGCCTGCGTTAGCAGCTGACGAGGATGAGACTCAGCCCGCCTGAGCCAGCTCCGGCACGCGGGTCACTTCCCGCCAGGCGTGGGGCGCAGCCAGAAGCGCGCGGACCAGCTTGTTATTCACAGCGTGACCGGCCTTATAGCCTTCGTATCGACCCAGCAGGGGCGCGCCCAGCACGTACAGGTCGCCAATGGCGTCCAGCGCCTTGTGCCGCACGAACTCACGTTCCATGCGCAGACCGCCGGGGTTCAGGATCTCGTCGCCGTCGATGACCACGGCGTTCTCCAGCGAACCGCCGCGCGCCAGACCGGCCTGACGAAGGGCCTCGACCTCATGGGCGAAACCGAAGGTGCGGCAGGCCATGATCTCCTTGCGGAAGGTCGGCTCGTCGACGACGAAGTCGATCACCTGGTTGCCGATCACGGCCGAGGGGAAGTCGATCTCGAACCGCATCTCGTAACGGTCGCACGGCAGCAAGGCCGCGTGCTTGTCGCCGTCGGTGACGTGAACAGTCTCCAGGATCTCGATATAGCGCTGCGGCTGCGCCTGGGGACGGAAGCCCGCCCGGTCCAGCAGTTGCACGAACTCCAGCGCCGACCCATCCAGAATCGGCAGTTCCGGCCCGTCCACCTCGACCACGGCATTGGAAACACCCAGGGCGCAGAAGGCGGCCATCAGATGTTCGATGGTCGACAAACGCACGCCGGCGGCGTTCTCGATCATGGTGTTCAGGCGGGCGTCCACGACGGCCTCGCCCGACACGGGGATACGGTTGTCGCGATCCGTGATGTCGGTGCGCACGAAGACGATGCCCGTGCCCGCTGCTGCGGGACGAACAGCCAGCCGCACCCGGCGGCCGGTATGCACCCCTACGCCAGCGATGATCGCCGGCGCGACGATGGTGCGTTCGTGATGGTCGTTCCTGACCGGCAAACTCAAACTCGCTTCAACCTGTGCGCTCCGCCTCGTTGTGCGGATTGCGCCTCACAGCCGATCTAGCGCGGGGCGCTCAAGCTCGAAATGAAAGTCGGGTTTCGGATTGTTTCGTTCCGGGATTCCCGCGCCCCGGCCATTCGCCAAAGAAAACGCCCCGGAGCCTGAGCTTCGGGGCGCGATCTTCAGAATTTCAGTCGGTCAGTTTGCGAGCCGGCGGAGAAAAGAAGGGATCTCCAGATCGTCATCCGCCTCGCTGGTCATCGGTTGCGACGCCGTCTGCGGCTGGTCCGAAGACCGCATCTGAGACGTCGGACGGGGGCTGTAGGTCGGCTCGGGCTGGGGCTGAGCGCGCTTTCCCCGTCCGAACAGGCTCCAGCCGCTGCGGCGGTGATCGCGGTCGTCATAGTCATCGACGGCCGGTTCGGGCGACCGGGCCTCATACAGGTCGCCCTGCGGCTCAGGCGCGCGGGCGGTCTGGGCCGACGGCGCACGGGTCGTCTCATATTCCTCCACCCAGGGATCGACGATCGGATCCAGGGCGCGCGGAGCCGGCTCCGCGACGCGGATCACCGGCTCGGGCCGGGGTTCCGGCGCGGGAGGGGCCTGAAAGGTGGGGACGACGGGCGCCGGCTCGATGCGCGGTTCGGGGCGGGCGTCAAAACGGGGCTCGGGCGCGCGTTCGGCGCGGGCCGGCTCGCGATAGGATTCGCGGGCGGGCTCAGCCGCAGGACGCGACGCCTGGGTTCCGTACAGGCCGCCGGCCGAACGGCGGGCGCCATGATCGGCCAGGGGCGCGGATTGGGGTGCAGCCGGAGCCGACGGCTCGGCGCGTTGCACCATGCCCTCGTCCATGCCGGTGGCGACCACTGAGACACGGATCTTGCCGTCCAGCGCCGGGTCGAAGGCCGCGCCGAAGATGATGTTGGCGTCGCCGTCCACCTCGGCCGAGATGGCGTTGGCGGCCTCGTCGACTTCCAGCAGAGTCATGTCCAGACCGCCGGTGATGTTCACCAGAACGGCCTTGGCGCCCTTCAGCGACGTCTCGTCCAGCAGCGGGTTGGCGATAGCGTTCTGAGCGGCCAGCAGAGCGCGATCGTCGCCCGAGGCCTCGCCGGTGCCCATCATCGCCTTGCCCATTTCGGACATGACGGCGCGCACGTCGGCGAAGTCCAGGTTGATAAGGCCCGGCAGGATCATCAGGTCGGTGATCGAACGCACGCCCGAGTGCAGCACCTGATCGGCCATGCCGAAGGCGTCGGCGAAGGTGGTGCGTTCGTTGGCGACGCGGAACAGATTCTGGTTCGGAATGACGATCAGGGTGTCGACGTAACGCTGCAGCTCGGCGACGCCCGCGTCGGCCAGGCGCATGCGGTGACGGCCTTCGAAGGTAAAGGGCTTGGTCACGACGCCGACGGTCAGGATGCCGCGATCACGCGCGCATTTGGCGATGACGGGCGCCGCGCCGGTGCCGGTGCCGCCACCCATGCCACAGGTGATGAACACCATGTGCGCACCTTCCAGGTGCTGATGGATCTCGTCGGCGGATTCCTCGGCGGCGTTCATGCCGACTTCGGGGTGGGCGCCGGCGCCCAGGCCCTGGGTGATGGTCTCGCCCAGTTGAATGCGACGATCCGTTTTGGCGAAGCTGAGGTGCTGCGCGTCCGTGTTGGCCACGACGAACTCGACCCCTTCGAGGCCGGCGTCGATCATATTGTTCACGGCGTTGCCGCCTGCGCCGCCGACGCCGAACACGACGATGCGGGGCTTCAGTTCAGTGTGTTGCGGCTTGACCAACGAGAGCGACATAATTTTTCCGACCTTCCGAGCCCTGGACCCTTCACACCAAAGCGAACCCCCCGCCGAATCGCTTTGGTTATGAGCGCGTTAATGATTGCGCCCACGAGGGTTAAGAGAAGGTTACGGCGATAATGTGAGTCGGGCGTCGGGACAGCACAAACTGCGAGCTTGGCCGCAGATTATAGGCGAAATTGATAAGGGGCGCCCCCTAAGAGCCGCCCCTCACCCCGTTCAGATAGATGTTCGCTTAGAAAGCAGTGTAGGACAAACCGAAGTAGAAGCGACGGCCGTAAGGATCGAAGTTGCTGTACAGCGTCGATCCGAGCCACGGAGCCTGCGACTTGTCGAACACATTCGTCACACCAGCCCGCAGGAGCAGATCGTCGCGGACCTTATAACGGACGGCGAAGTCGTTGCGCGCAAAGTTTCCGGTATCGAGCGTATCCAGAGGACGGCTGTCCGTATTTCCGCCGGAAACAAAGTCCCGCAGCTTCGTGATGTTCTGAGCCGACTGCCAGTCCGTGGTCCACGTCATAGCAAGAGCATCGGTCGGCTGCCACGTCAGGCGCGTGGAGAAGCGAACCCGCGGATAGTAAAGATAGCTTGCGGATTCGACGTAATAGGCGGGGTTCGTGATGTCAGTGAAGTTCTTCTGAGTGATCAGGTAAGAGCCGCTCACATCGACCGAGACCCGGCCGAAATCGCGACCGAAGGTTTCCGCCGTGTCGATGCCATAGCGGAGCTTGAAGTCCAGCCCGCGAACTTCACGCTTAGCGTAGTTCTGGGGCGCGGCGATGAAGCCCCCGATCGGATCGCCGGAAGGCGCCCCCACCTTGAAGACGTCGAACACGTCGCCCGTATTGGGGTTGGCGCGGTAAATGTTGCCGCACGCGAAGGTGTTCAGCGTTGGACCATCCACACACTGATTGGCCAGCACTTGAGCCGAAACCGACTGGATGACGTCATCGATCTCGATCTCATAGTAGTCGAGCACAGCCGAGAAGTTCGGGATGAACCGCGGCTGAATGACCGTAGAGAAGGTGAACGAAGTCGAGGTTTCCGGCATCAGCTCGGGATTACCGCCGTTCACGCCCGCGATGCCCGACGAATAGGTCGGCAGATAGTCATCGGTCGTGGAAGGCGTGCTGCCCGCGAAGTCATAGGTCAGGCCCCGTGCTGCCGCCAAGGTCGCGCAGTTGGCCAACCGATTGGTTCGCTCCTCTGCGGTGCGAGCCGCAGAAGTGATTTGGCGCGTATCGCAGGGATCGACGAAGCCGTTGGCAAACGTCTGGTTCAACGGCGAGTTGGTTTCGGACAGCGCAGGAGCGCGGAACGAAGTATTGTAGCTCGTCTTGAACGTGATGTCCTGAATAGGACGATAAACGAGGTTCACGCCATAGACGTCGCCGGTGCCGACGTTCGAGTAGTCGAAGTAGCGGTACGAACCACTAAGTTCAGCGAACTCGCCGAGACGGCTATTCTTCAACAACGGGATCGAAATTTCAGAGAAGCCTTCATTCGAGTCGTATTCCGACGGCAGGAAGTCGCCGCCGGTGTTCAACTGCAGGTAGCGACCATTGGTTGACGCCGAACGCCCCAGACCCTCTGCACTCTCCTTGCGGTACTCATAGCCGACTGCATAGCCCAGCGGTCCCGCACCAAGCACGTCCCAGAGCAGACCTGAGGTCGATGCGATGAAGTTATGTTCCTCGTTCTTCTCATCAAGGAAGATCGAGGCGCTGACGTAATCGAGAGCTTCAGCAGACTGATTGCCGTTGCCGAACACGTTCAACGGCTTGCAATCCCTCACCTCAGGGTCTGTGGCGGCAAGAGTCGCGCGCGGATCGTTCGGATTATAGTTAGCGACAGCGAGGCCTTGAGCGGCCAACAGCTGAGCCCGGCACACGATCTGACCATTTTGGCCGTTTACCTGCCCGAGCGTGTCGACAACGGCGTCCAGCGCGAGCGAAGTGCGCAGGATGTCCATGCCGTTTTCTTGGTTGTAGTTCTCCATCTTGCCGTAGGTGTACGACAGGTCCCAGTCCATCGACTTGATAAAGCCGACATTGTCATAAGAGCCGTGGAGCGCTGCAACATACCGCTGCAACTGGCGCTCGTTCTCTTGCGAGCGGTCAACGCCAAACGCGGCATGGCGCGCGTAGTTGCGCGTCACGTTGCCTGTCACCGCGCCGGGGTTGGTCGCAGTCGGAGTGCCGTAGGTCGCGACCTGGTTGTTCTGCAAGGCCGCGCGAACAATGGCCGGCAGGAAGGCGTTATCGTCGATGCGCGTAGAGAACGACGACGAACCCAGGATCGGCTGAACGGCCGTGGCTGAATAGGTATTCGAGATGTAGACGTCGAAGAAACTAGGCTGAGTGACCAGATACGTTTGCTCATCAACATATTTGGCTTCGACGTAAGCCGTTATGTTGTCGGTGACTTTAAAGTTGGCACCTAACTGAAAGCGAGCCGACTCAGATTCTGGCGTGCGGCTGAAGCCCGAGAAGCTCGTATTGGCGTTGTCGCCGTCTCCGCCGAGATTGTACGGGCGGTTGATGCCGGTGTTGCCGATCCGCGTGCCCAGGTTGATCAGGCGAGCCGTGCCGCCGTCATACCAGTAAGTCTTGGCGGGATCGATGGAGTAGCAGTTCGCAGATGTGAAGCTGGTGCAGTTCGCCAGCGGCACGTTTGGATTGGTCAGGTTGCTGGGCTGTTGGCTGTTGGCCACCACAGTGACGCCCCAGCGCGGGCGCCCGACATAGCGCGCGTCATAGAACAGCGCCTGGTCAACGATACCGTCCGAAGGCAGGCCAAAGGTCGTCGAAGTCGGATCTGCATCGACCCCGAGAACCTGGCGACCATCGTTCAGCCAGGCGATATCCGAACCAACGATTTCATTGATCCGCTCGTACTCACCGAAACCATACACATTCAGACGGTCGTCAAGCAGGTTCTTGCCGCCAAGGATCGAAATCCGGCGCGTCAGGGGCGCATCCGAGTCATCACCAGCGATCTGACCAATGTTGGCGTCGATTTCCAGACCTTCAAAATCCTTACGCAGCGTATAGTTCAACACGCCCGATACGGCATCAGCACCGTAAACCGAGGATGCGCCGCCGGTGATGATCTCGATGTTTTCAATCAGCAGACGCGGAATAGTGTCGACGTCCACAATCAATTGACCGACCTGGGAACCGACTTGGCGGCGCCCATCAATCAGAGTCAGCACACGGCTCGTACCGAGCGAGCGGAGGTTGGCCGCAGACAGGCCGCCCAAGTTCAACGAGCCGGTCGTATCGGACGGCACCAGCGAGTTCGACAGAGCCGGAATAGTGGCCAGATAGTCGATAACGGTAGGCAGGCCGGTTTCCAAAAGTTGGTCGCGGCCCACGATGATAATGGGGCTGGGAGAGTTGATCGGATCCCGTCGGATGCGCGACCCGGTTACGACGATTTCGTCAACGGCGTCAGCCGCTTGGTCGGACTGAGCACCCTGTGCCGGTTCGGATTGAGCGAACGACGGCGCGGATACGGCCAGCACGCCGGCGAGAATCGTCGTCCCGAACAGAATCTTGCGGTTGGAAATCATAGTGATGGAAAGCCCCCAGCAAAAACGCTCCGGCGAATGCCGATGCGAACATGAAGGCTTTTTAACAAGAAGATGGCAGACAGCCACCATCTCGGACACATTTGGACCAAGTTCAGGCCGGTGTGTATCTTGTCGGTCACAACTACGCAAACCGTGATACACGAAATACGATGCCTAACCCCGGTCATGAACGGTCGATTTCGGCAGATTAATCCATTTTTTGGATCTTATCTGACAATATTTTTTTGACTTCGGCGCCAACGAAAGAATAATATATCGTCGCAATCCGACCACGAACTTGCCGCGATACGGAGCGATTTTGACACGGTTCCTTCGGCACGCACTTGCCACTAACGCAAGGCGCGGGGTCGCTCCACTCGAGCTGGCGTTAGACTTCGACGTCGCAATGGGCCTGTAAAGGCGACCTACAGGTTATCCCGCAACCACCCGGCCACACGCCCCACCACATTGCCACGATGGATCCGCGGCGCATCCGCCGCCGTGATCTGCCGCGCCATCAGCTTGCGCGCCGACACCGCCTCGCGGGGCCCATAGGCCGCCCGCAACAACACCCCCGCGGTTGCGCAGAACGCCGGACCCGACGCGGCATCGGCCAGATGGGGGGCGCGTTGGGGTTTTCCCAGGCGGACCGGGCGGTCGAACACCCGCACCGCCAGTTCACGCACGCCGTTCAGCTGGCTGGCGCCGCCGGTGAGGACCAGGCCCGCGCCGGGCTCAAGCCCCACGCCGGCGTTCTTCAGCCGGTCGCGCAGCAGCTCCAGCGTCTCTTCGACGCGCGGGGCGATGACGGTCTTCAGCATGGCGCGGGGGACGATGACCGGGCCGGCCGAGGCGTCCTCGCCGCGCGGCGGGGCCTCCAGCATTTCGCGGTCTTCATTGGCGCTGGCCATGGCCGAGCCGTGCAGGGTCTTCAGCCGTTCGGCGCCGGCCTTGGACGTCGACAGGCCGCGCGCGATGTCGGAGGTGACATGGTCGCCGCCGACGTTCAGGCTTTCGATGTGCAACAGGGACCGGCCGCCCCAGACGGCGGCGCTGGTCGAGCCGCCGCCCATGTCGATGCAGACGGCGCCCAGGTCCATCTCGTCCTCTTCCAGCGCAGCCAGGGACGAGACGACGGGCGCGGCGGCCACGCCTTGCAGGTCCAGGTGCGCCAGCTCGAGGCAGTGGCTCAGGGTGGTGAAGACGTTCTCGGCCATGGAGACGACCAGCAGGTCGAGCCCCAGCGAGCCGCCGCGCATCGAACGCGGATCATGGACGCCGCGCGCGCCGTCGACCGACCAGGCGATGGGCAGGACGTGGATCGGGCGACGGTTGGGCAGGCGGATCTGGGCCAGGGCCATGCCGATGGCGCGCGCCAGGTCGGCGTCCCCGACCGGATTGGCGCCCAGGGACACCCGGGCCTGAACCCGGTGGCTGGCCATCTGGCCGATGGCGGTGGTGACGACGACGCCGGAGACCGGGCTCTGGGCCGCGCGCTCGGCCCGTTCGACCGCGTGGCCGATGGCCTGGGCCGCCTCATCCATATTGATGATGGCCCCGCCCTTCACGCCCTTGGACTGGACATGGCTGGCCCCGGCGACGCGAATGGTGCGGTCGGCGTGGCGCACGCCGTCAGGCTTCATGATGAAGCACGAGACCTTAGACTGGCCGATATCCAGGGCAGCGATCACGGGGGCGCGGCCGGCGCGGGGGTCCATGCCCCGGCCCTGGTCGTTCGCCGATCCGCGCTGCTTTCCCGCCATATCGTACTGGTCCTTTAAGCGTCGGCGGCGGGTCGCACGGCGACCTCGTCCGGCGTTCTGAGATCGACCCGGGCGAAGCCGAGGTCGAGCAGGCGTTCGCGCTGATCCAGCGCGTCGAGACGGATCAGGGCCGCCTCCTGTTCAACGGCGGGCAGCTGGATCAGGCTGCCGTCCTTCAGGCGCAGGTCCCAGCGGCGCTCGTCCACCCGCACCAGGGCGTCGATCCGGCTCATCAGGCGCGGACGTTGCGCCAGCAGGGGCAGAACCTCGCCGGCGGCCAGATCCGCGCCCTTGCCCACGACGAGAGGCAGGGTCGGATAACGGCGAGCGTCGGCGCCCTTGATGACCTGGCCGCGCGAGTCGATGACCTTGATCTGACCGCCCTCCTGCCAGACGGCGAGGCGATCATGTTCCTTGATTTCAACGATCAGGGTGTCGGGCAACAGGCGCACCACCCGCGCCTCCTTGACCCAGCCGACGCCCTGCACCCGGTCGCGGATGGCGTCCAGGTCCAGACTGGTGATCGGTTGGCCGGAATACAGACCCAGCGCCTGCTGGATGGCCGGCTCGGCCTCAGCCGAGGCGCCGGTGATATGAACCCGCTTCAGGGACAGGCCCATGCTGGCCGTCATCCCGTCGATTCCGTGGGAGACCGACTGGCCGATCCGCTCGGCGCGCGCGCCGGTCGCCAGAACCCCGACGACCAGCAATGCGCTGGCGCCCAGGGCGATCATGACGGTGCGGGGGGAAACATCGATACGGCCGATGGCGGCCATCTTGCCGGGGATGGCGGACACGGGCTTGGGCGCACCGCCGCGCGGCCGCCCGCCCTTCTTGGACGCCGCACCGCGCTGGGAACCCGTACTCTGTCGCCGACCGCCGCGAACTACCGCGGGCATGAGGCGTCCTCCACCATCCACCGAACCAGTTCTTCGTAGCTCATTCCGGTATGGGCGGCCTGCTCGGGAGCGAGCGAGGTCGGCGTCATGCCCGGCTGAGTGTTGACCTCCAACAGAACCAGATCGTCCTTAACATCATCATAACGGAAGTCGCTTCTGGACACGCCTCGGCAACCCATGGCGACGTGGGCCGCCTCCGCCTGACGCAGGGCCGCCTCGAAAACCGCAGGCGGCAGGACGGCGGGCAGGACGTGGACCGAACCGCCCGGCGCGTACTTGGCCTCGTAATCATAGAAGCCCTTGGTCGGGGTGATGTCGGTCACGGTCAGGGCGCGCGGCCCCGACTTTTCGCCGATCACGGCGACAGCCAGTTCCTTGCCGGCGATATAGGGCTCCACCATCACCTGCTCGCCATAGGCCCAGGCGGGATCGCCCACCTCAGCGACCGGCCGATTGGCGCCCTCGCGGACCAGATAGACGCCGACCGACGAGCCTTCGGCGTTCGGCTTGACCACATAGGGGGGCGCGATCACGTGGCGCGACGCCACCTCGTGCCGGTCGTACAGACCGCCGCCGGGCACCTTGACGCCTGCGGCCTTCAGCACAGCTTTTGACTTATCCTTGTCCATGGCCAGGGCCGAGGCCAGGACGCCGGAATGGGTATAGGGAATCCGCAGGGTCTCCAGCACGCCCTGGACGCAGCCGTCCTCGCCCCAGGCCCCGTGCAGGCAGTTCAACACCACGTCCGGCTTGATCAGACCCGACAGCACATTGGCCAGGTCGCGCCCGGCGTCCACCCGGCTGACGCGCACGCCCTGGCGTTCCAGCGCCTGGGCGCACTGCTCGCCGGAGGTCAGGGACACCTCCCGCTCGGCGGAAAGACCGCCCATCAGGACGGCGACATGAAGGTCTTTGAAAGCGCGCATGAAACGCTCCGGCTACTGGCCGGCCTCTATCACTTTAATCCGGTTAACCAGCTGGAAACGATAACGCGTCCAGCGGCAAATAAAATGTTGCTAGTTCGTTCGAGCGGCGCCACGCTCACATAACACGGGTCGATTTCCTTCCCGCGCTAGGACTAGAATCATGGCTTCGAATGAAAAATCCGGCTCGAAAGTCGGCACCATTGCTTCCAAGGCGCTTCAAAACCCCAAAAGCGTCACCCCCCCGCGAGATCAAATCCCTTGCTGGCTCTGTTCTAACGCAACGCCCCAGCAAGAAGTAAATCAGGCGCGCCGGCCGATCCGCTTGATCTCCCAGTCCAGCTGAACGCCGGTCTTCAACAGGACATCGGCGCGCACCGCCTCGCCCAGGCCTTCGATGTCGGCGGCGGTGGCCTCGCCGGGGTTGATCATGAAGTTAGAGTGGAGGTCGCTGAACATGGCGCCTCCCCCGGTTTCGGCGTGCAGTTTTCCGCGCCAGCCGGCCTCGTCGACCAGTTTCCACGACGAATGGCCGGGCGGGTTCTTGAAGGTCGAACCGCCGGTCTTTTCGCGGATAGGCTGGGTGGTTTCGCGGCGGCTGGTGATCTCGGTGATGCGGGCTTTGATCGCCGCAGGATCGCCCTGCTCCGTTTCGTAGAGAGCGGACAACACGATCACCCCCGAATCCTGAAGAGCGCTATGGCGATAGCTGTAGGCGAAATCCCCCCCCCCGATCAGGGACGTCTTACCCTTGCGGTCCATGACCGTTGCGGTCGCGATCACATCCGCTGTCTCGGAACCGTAGCAGCCGGCATTCATGATCACTGCGCCGCCGATAGTACCGGGAACACCCGCGTAGAACTCGAGCCCCGCTACGCCTGCGTCCGCAGCCTTTCGGGCCAAGATCGCATCCGGCACAGCCGACCCAACGGAAATGCTGATTGGATCGAGTATCTGAACCTTGTTGAATCCCCGGCCGAGCCGGATCACCACGCCCTCGACGCCGCCATCCCTAATGATGACGTTCGAACCGACGCCAAGCGTCGTGATCGGCATTCCGGAGTCAGTGTTGGCTAGAAAATGAGAAAGATCGTCCTCGTCTTCCGGCATGAACAGAACATCAGCGTTTCCGCCCACCCGAAACCAGGTGAAGGGCGCCAGGGGCTCGTCCCGCAGCAGCTTGCCGCGCACGGTAGGGAGTTTGTCACGCCAGGTCATCAGATCCTCATCTCTCACTTTCCTTCTCCCGTGGGGAGAAGGTGGCCCGCAGGGCCGGATGAGGGACCGCTGGTGGGCCAGCCCGCACCACCTTACCCCTCACCCTTTCGCGCCAGAACGACGGCTTCGCCGCCGTGCGCTCAAGCCCTCTCCCGTCGGGAGAGGGTATGGTTCACCCCAGCGCCTCCAACTGCGCCGGCAGGCCATAGGCCCAGCTGGTGATGTCGCCGGCGCCCAGCAGCACGACCACATCGCCCGGTTTGGCCTCTTCCTTGATCAGGCGCGGCAGGACGGCGGCGTTCTCCAGCGCCTGGACATGGCGGTGGCCATAGCGGCGGATGCCGTCGGTCAGGGCGTGCTTATCCACCCCCTCGATCGGCTGTTCGCCGGCCGGATAGACGTCGGCGACGATCACGCTGTCAGCGTCGGAAAAGGCGGTCGAGAAATCGTCCATCAGGTCGCGCAGCCGGGTGTAGCGGTGCGGCTGGACCACGGCGATGACCCGGCCTTCGGTCACCTGGCGCGCGGCCTTCAACACAGCGACGATCTCGACCGGATGGTGGCCATAGTCATCGACGATGCGCACGCCGTTCACGACGCCCGTGGTGGTGAAACGGCGCTTGACCCCGCCGAACCCGGCCAGGCCCTCGCGGATCGCCTCGTCCGACACGTCCAGCTCGCGCGCCACGGCGATGGCGGCCAGGGCGTTGGAGACATTGTGCCAGCCGGCCATCGGCAGGTGCACGCCCTTGATCGTATGTGTCTCGCCGTTCTGGATCAGGACATCGAACCGGCAACCGTCCGGCCCCATCTCCACATTGTCAGCCCGCACCATGGCCTGGGGATTGGTCCCATAGGTGACCAGCCGCCGGTTATCGATCGAGGCGACCAGCTTCTGCACCTCGGGATGGTCCAGGCAGACGGCGGCGAAACCATAGAAGGGGATGTTCTCGACGAAATCGACAAACGCCTTCCGCACCGCGTCGAAGTCGCCGTAGTGGTCCAGGTGTTCCGGGTCGATATTGGTCACGATGGCGACGGTGGACTTGAGCCGCAGGAAGCTGCCGTCGCTCTCGTCCGCCTCGACCACGATCCAGTCGCCGTCGCCGACCTTGGCGTTGGTGCCGTATGCGTTGATGATGCCGCCGTTGACCACCGTCGGATCCAGGCCGGCCGCATCCAGCAGGGCCGCGACCATCGAGGTCGTGGTGGTCTTGCCGTGGGTGCCGCCGACCGCGATGGAGAATTGCAGACGCATCAGTTCGGCCAGCATCTCGGCCCGGCGCACCAGGGGGATGCGACGCTCGCGCGCGGCCTTCATCTCGGGATTGTCGCCCTTGACCGCCGTCGAATAGACCACGGCCGACACGCCTTCGCTGACGTGAGCGGAATCGTGACCGATGAAGATCCGCGCGCCCAGCTTCTCCAGCCGTTCGGTATTGGCGCTGGCCTTGGCGTCCGAGCCCTGAACCGAATAGCCGATCTTCAGCATGATCTCGGCGATGCCGCTCATGCCTATGCCGCCGATGCCGACGAAATGGACGGGACCGAGGTCAAACGGGACGGGGCGAAGGCGAGCGATCATCCGATGCGCTTAGCAAGGGATTAAGCGGAATGCACGGGGGCGCGTGCATCCAAGTTTCGAACCTGGATGGACGGATGGCGTGTACGACTTTAGTCGATTGGCCTTCGGTCGGCCTATCGTGCAAACAGGCCGTGAAACCGTCAGCCTTTCGGTCGAGTAGGAGTTAGTTGTGGGCAAACTCAGCACCCCCTTAATCTTTGGCGCAATCGCCATCTTGGGGGCGGTGTCCCTCGGCGTTATCGCCCTGCACCAGGGCGAGAGCATCAGCGCGGTCTGGATGGTGGTCGCCGCCGTCTGCACCTACGCCATCGCCTATCGCTTCTACAGTCGCTTCCTGGCCAACAAGGTCATGCAGTTGCAGCCCTCGCGCCCGACCCCTGCCGTGCGGCGCGACGACGGCCTCGACTATGTGCCCACGCCCAGGAACGTCCTGTTCGGCCACCATTTCGCGGCCATCGCCGGCGCGGGGCCGCTGGTCGGACCGGTGCTGGCCGCCCAGATGGGCTATTTGCCCGGCGTGCTGTGGATCCTGGTCGGCGCCGTGCTGGCAGGCGCGGTGCAGGACATGATGGTCCTGTTCATGTCCACCCGTCGTGACGGCAAGTCGCTGGGCGACATGATCCGCACCGAGATGGGCAATATCCCCGGCATCATCGCCCAGGTCGGCGTGCTGATGATCATGGTCATTATCCTGGCCGTTCTGGCCCTGGTCGTGGTCAAGGCCCTGGCCGAGAGCCCGTGGGGCACCTTCACCGTCGCCGCCACCATCCCCATCGCCATCTTCATGGGCCTGTACACCCGCTTCCTGCGCCCCGGTCGCGTGGGCGAGGTTTCGGTCATCGGCGTCGTCCTGCTGATCCTGGCCATCATCGGCGGCGGCCATGTCGCAGCCGATCCGTACTGGGGTCCGGCCTTCACCCTGACCGGCCCGACCCTGGCCATACTGATGATGGTCTATGGGTTCATCGCCTCGGTCATTCCGGTCTGGCTGCTGCTGGCCCCGCGCGACTATCTGTCGACCTTCCTGAAGATCGGCGCCATCCTGGCCCTGGCCATCGGCATAATGATCGTGCGCCCGCACCTGCAGATGCCGGCCATCACCCCCTTCATCGACGGCACCGGCCCGGTCTTCGCCGGCGCCCTGTTCCCCTTCCTGTTCATCACCATCGCCTGTGGCGCCGTGTCGGGCTTTCACGCCCTGATCTCGTCGGGCACCACGCCCAAGCTGCTGGAGAACGAGAGCCAGATCCCGCTGATCGGCTATGGCGCCATGCTGTGCGAAAGCTTCGTCGCCGTCATGGCCCTGATCGCCGCCACGGTGCTGGACCCGGCCGTCTATTTCGCCATGAACAGCCCGGCCGCCATCATCGGTAAGGATGCGGTCTCGGCCGCCGCCGCCGTGGCCCAGTGGGGCTTCCACATCACCCCTGGCGAGCTGGAGCAACTGGCCCGCGACGTGGGCGAGCATTCGATCCTGTCGCGCGCGGGCGGCGCCCCGACCCTGGCGGTCGGCATGGCCCACATCCTGTCGGGCGTGATCGGCGGCAAGGCCATGATGGCCTTTTGGTACCACTTCGCCATCCTGTTCGAGGCCCTGTTCATCCTGACCACGGTCGATGCCGGCACCCGCGTCTGCCGCTTCATGATCCAGGACCTGCTGGGCGTCGCCGTGCCCAAGATGCGCGAGACCAAGTCCTGGGGCGCCAATGTCGTGGCCACCGCCCTGACCGTCAGCCTGTGGGGCTATTTCCTCTACACCGGCGTCGTCGATCCGCTGGGCGGCATCAACAGCCTGTGGCCCCTGTTCGGCATCGCCAACCAGATGCTGGCCGCCATCGCCCTGGTCCTGGGCACGGTCGTCCTGTTCAAGATGAAGCGCGAGAAGTTCGCCTGGGTCATGGTCGTCCCGGCGACCTGGCTGCTGATCTGCACCCTGACGGCCGGCTTCCAGAAGCTGTTCCACCCGGAAGTCCGCATCGGCTTCCTGGCCCACGCCCGCAAGTATCAGGAGGCCCTGGGCGCCGGCGAACTGATCGCCCCGGCCAAGAGTGCGGGCGACATGCACCGCATCGTCATCAACGACTACGTCAACTCCACTCTGACGGCGGCCTTCCTGTTCGTGGTCGTCACCATGGTCGTCTATGGCGTCCTGGCCTGCCGCAAGGCCTATCTGAACAACCGGCCGACCGTGCGGGAATATCCCGAGAGCCACGAGCTGACGGCGGCCGACGAAGCGGCGGATGTCGCCCGTGCCTAACGCCTCGAACGAGGACCTGCTCTGCCTGTGCCGCGACACCGCCCTGCGGTGGGGTCGCGGCGTCAAGCGGACGGCAGGCGCCATGATCGGCCAGCCCGATTATGACGCCTATGTCCGCCACGCGGCCACGACCCATCCCGATCAGCCGCCGCTGGACAAGGTCGCCTTCTTCCGCCTGCACGAACAGCGCCGCTTCGGCGGCTCGGGCGCCTTCAAATGCTGCTGATCGGATAGAGAGAACCTGGGCCTAGAGCCCGCTAGGCTGACCCGCAGCCTGCACATGTTCGGCCCTCAGAGCGGCGATGGCCGCCTCCAGGGTCGGATCCTCACCCGCGCGGCGCTGGGCCACGGTGCGCGGGGCCTCGATGTCCGGCGTGACCCCGTGCTTCTCCAGCCGCACCCCGCCCGCCGTGACGAAATTGGCCCGGCTCAAGGTCAGCCGCCCCCCGTCCGGCAACTCCGTCTCCTGGGCGATCAACACCGAGCCTATGGTCTTCTCGCCCACGACGATCCCCCGCCGCGCCTCTTGCAGGGCCGCCGGGGTCAGCTCCGCCGCGCTGCGGCTGCCGCGGTCCACCAGAACCGCGACCTCATTGGGCACAGGCTCGCGCCGGTCGCCGCAGTCGCCCGACGCGGTCAGGGTCACCGCCCGCCCGGTCCGCCCCGTCTGGGTCGCCCAGACCCGGTCGCGCGGCAGGAAACAGGTCAGCACCGACTCCGCCTCCGACAGCCGCCCGCCCGGATTGGCCCGCAAGTCCAGGATCACATCCACATCCGGCGACAGTCCATCCAGTTCACTGCCCAGCCAGCGTCCCAGGCCGGCGTCGAACTGCTCCACCGTCAGCACCAGGACCCCCGGCCGTGTCTTGTCCGCCGTAAACGGCTGCGGCCCGTCCATCAGGCGCGGAACCAGGGTCGTGTCGCGCCGCGCGCCCGTCTCGTCAGTCAGGACCAGATGCACAGCCCGCCCGTCCTGCACCTCGACATCCGGCCCCCAGGGACGCCCATCAACGCTGTTCAGGGTCCAGCCCAGCTGTACTCCGGCCTCCTGCGCCGGCGAGCCCTCGCGCACCCGCTCCACCGTCCAGATGTCCGGATCCTCGCCCCGCATCAGGGTCATGCCCATGACCGCACGCCGCTCATACTGGGTGTCCTGACGGCGCACGGCCGCCGGCGGGCTGGCCCCGGCATGACCGTCGTCCAGCAGGTCCAGCATTTCGTTCAGAACCCGGTACAGCGCCCGGTCGTCACCGGCCGCCGCAGCCTGGGGTCGGAACCGATCCCGCGCCGCGCCCCAGTCCACCCCGTGCAGGCCGGGGTCGTAATAGCCGCGTCGCACCTCGCTCCAGACCTTGTCGAACACCCGCTGGTTCATGCGGGCTCGGTCTCGCGACGGCCCCACCTGCACGATGTCGGAGAAGCGCGTCCCGGTCGTCGCCTGGGGCGCGCTCGACGCCGACCCGGCCGCCAGCATCAGGCTTAACGACAAGGCGCTGGAAACACTCAGGAAGCGACGACCGAACATGGGAGGATCCTTGGCCGAACCCCGCTCGCCGCGCAAATCACGAAGAGTCGCGCGCACCGCCCGCGTCTTGTCTTCGCCACAGGCTCGGGCCAAGAGCCCCGCACCTGATTTTCGGACCGCGCCCCGGACGACCCCCATGCCCATCACCACGGTCGGCCTCGATGCCGACGACACCCTCTGGCACAACGAAACGATCTTTCGTCTGACTCACGCCCGGTTCGTCGATCTGCTGGACGATCACGGCGACGCCGCCACCATCGAGGCGCGCTTGGCCGAGACCGAACAGCGCAACCTGCGTCTCTACGGCTATGGCGTGAAGGGCTTCACCCTATCGATGATCGAGACGGCCATGGAGCTGTGCGACGGCGGCGCCCCGCCCGAGGTGGTGCGCGAGATCCTGGCCGCCGGTCGTGAAATGCTGGCCCACCCGGTCGAGACCCTGCCCGGGGTGGACGAGGTGGTCGCCCAACTGTCCGAAAACTATCGTCTGGTCCTGATCACCAAGGGCGACCTGCTGGACCAGGAACGCAAGCTGGCGGCCTCCGGTCTCGGCGACCGGTTCGCGGCGGTCGAGATCGTCTCGGAAAAGGACCGCGCCACCTACGACCGCGTCTTCGCCCGCCACGGCACCGGCGCGGCCGAAGCCGTCATGGCCGGCAATTCGATGAAGTCCGACGTCCTGCCCGCCATCGCCGCCGGCGCCTTCGGCGTCCACATCCCCTACCACGTCACCTGGGCCCACGAACTGGCCGACGCCCCGGTGAACGAGCCGCGTTATGTCTCGCTGAGCCGGATCGGCGAACTGCCGGATTGGATTGCGGCGGTGGCGGATCAGGCGTAGCCTAACAGGGCCCTCAGTCCGGGAGCCTGGAAGTCAACCAACCGTTTCTGCTGTTCCGGCAGGGTCAATGGCAAAACCATCCCGTCCGGCAGTTGAAGATTCTCACGCGCGGTGCGGCTCAGCTTGCGGTCGGAACCCACGCGAATTCGGGCTTTCCAGTCCTTAGGCATGGCGATGCCGCACGCCTCAAGCAGATTGCGGAAATAAGCCTCGGCCTGCGGCGTTTCGATGGTCTTCAAGGCGTTCAGAATGTCTTCGTATCGCACCAGATAGACGCCTGTGCCTAACCAGGCTGCCGCGTTATGCGTGAAGATGTCGATCAACGCGGGCGTCTTCGCATGAACGCCGAAGATCATCATGTTGATCAGCGCCTCGGGGCTGAAGACGCCAGATTTCAGATGCGCCAGGTTTTCCTGGTGAAAGGCGTCGGAAACGAAAAACCGGGCTCGGGCTAGAACCCAGTCATACGGATCGCGCACCAGCAAGACATGCCGCGCGGTGCGCACATTAGCCAGCGACTGATCGCTGAAGAGCAGATGCGCGGCGGCCAGCATCGGCTGATGCGGATTGAAGGCGGCGAGGTGCAGATGCATGTTCGGCACCTGGACGAAGTCACGATCATAGTGCTGCTCAACCGGCACGAACATGCGAACGATGTTTCGCAGCAAGTGAGTACCGCCCTTGGGCACGCTGTTCAGCAACACCGGCTGCTTAAGCGGCGCCTGTTCGAATTTCGACACCTCTGCGTCGAGCGTGTCTTTGATGCCTGAGATGATAGCCATGAGCCGACCTTAGCACGCCATGATCCAAGGACGCTTCCCCGGATGAATCAGAAGGGGCGGCGGATCACTCCACCGCCCCTCCCGATGATTAAACCTTCTCCCTCAGACCGTCAGAACGACTTGGTCAGGCGGACGAAGACCCGGCGGCCATAGTAGGCTTCGGTGTACTGCGAGGCCAGGATCGAGTTGCCGGTGGTCGAATATTCACCGATCGTGGTCGAGGCTGCGGGCGGCTTCTCGTCGAACAGGTTGGCGACGCCGCCCATGATCTTCCAGTCGTCAACCTCGTAGCCCAGCGAGGCGCTGTGGAAGCCCGTAAACTCGGCCTCCGCCTTGACCTCCACCGTACGGCCGTCGATCGTGATGTACGGCGAACCGTTGCCTTCGAGGAATTCGCCGAAGCTGGACTGGTTGCCGATCCAGTCAAAGCCCCAGAACGCGGTCCAGGGACCGCGGGTGAAGCCCAGATTGATGTTGCCGACCAGCTCGGGATACTCCACCTCGCCGAGGGGATCGCTGAAGTTGCCGGCGAACAGCGACGTATAGTTCTCCAGGGTCCAGGTGGTCTGGCTGTCGAAGGTCAGCGTGCCCCACGGCGTGTCGTTGACGTAACGGACCGTGAAGTCGATGCCCCGGTTCTGTTGCTCAGCAATATTGATATAGCTGTCACGGACCTGCGTGATGCCAAGGTTAGGGTCACGATCAAACTGGTTGCAGATCGGGTCGGTCGGGAAGTTGTCCGACAGATAGCAGGCCGACAGGATGCCGCTGGCCCCCAGGTTGGTGACCTGATCGTTGATCTCGATCTCGTAATAATCGACCGCCAGGCTCAGGCCGCTGTCAGGCGGCGTGATGATCACGCCCAGGACCGTCGACTTGGAGGTTTCCGGCTCAAGCACGCCCAGACCGCCGCCCGTAGTGATCGTCGTGGACGAGTTGCCGCCGGTCCAGTCCCCGGCCACGCCGCCGCCCGGTCCGGCCGGATTGGTGCAGTTGTTGTACAGTTGCTGGGTGACGGCGCCGTCTTCCAGACGCTGATCCAGGTTCAGGCAAGGATCGATGTTGCGCTGACCGACGAAGCTGGTCTGATCGGCCAGATACAGTTCGAACAGGGCCGGGGCGCGGAACGAAGTGCCGTGCGTGGCGCGCAAACGAATCGCGTCCGTCAGCGCCCAGTTCAGCCCCACCTTGTAGGTCGATGCGTCACCCGAGGTCTTGGTGTCGGTATAACGACCCGAAAGCGACAGATCGAGGTTCTTGATGAAGGGGACGTCGGCGACCAGCGGAACCGCCAGTTCAACATAGGCTTCGCGGGTTTCTTCCGAACCCTCGGTGATGCCGGCGCCCGACAGACCCCAGCTGTTATTCGCCAGCGTCACCTCACCCGGCGTGTCGTTGATCTCGTCACGGCGGAGGTGGAAGCCCAGCGCCATGCCCAAGGGACCGGCAGGCAGCTCCATCAGGCTGCCGGCGATCGAGCCCTCGACATAGGCCTGCTCATAGACGGTATTGCCCGTCTCGGTGTCGAACAGGAAGGCGCGCTCCTCAGCCGTCAGATCGCCACGCAGGACGCGCGGATCCGTAAAGTCCATGTCGATACAGGGCCGGCCGCTGATGGGCAGATTGGTGCCCACGCAGCTCGAGGTCTTGAAGCTGGTCGAGTCGACGGCGTCATCCAGAATGACGTCCTGCGTGTAGTCGCCGTCGGAGTGGCTGTACTGTGCGAAGACGTCCCACTTCCAGTTTCCAAGCGAGCCGATCTTCAGATCGCCACGCAGACCGACGACGCCGCGGATATAGTCGACCCGCTGGGACTGATCGAAGTGATCGGTGACCGGCGTGGCGCTGAGCAGATTCAGGCCGGAAAAACCGGTGACCGGATCACCGCCCGAACCCGGACCGTAGTAAAAGTCCAGGAAGTCGTTCGTATAGGTGTAGTTCCAATACTGGCGATAGCTGTCGGTGCGGCTCTCGCGGCGGTTCAGCAGGAACTCACCGTAGGCTTCGACACCGCCCCCCAGTTCATAGGCGCCTTCGACGAAGACCGTGTAACGCTCGACCTCGGGAACGACGGTCTCGTCTTGAGCGAACGGATGGCTAGCGTTGACGACCGCTCGTGACGCGGCGTCATAGTTCACGACATAAAATCCGTCCGGAGCGGTCGGATACAGGGCGCTGGTGGCGGGGTTGGTCGGGCGCGTAGGAATATAATTCCCCAGATCGCCGTCATAATCGTACTGGAAACGACCAGCGCGACCCGAAAAGTCCGGACCATAGACAAAAACCTGTCCCCAGACGGTGTCGTTGCAGGTCGGCTCCCCCGTGCGCGGGTCGATGCGGTCAGCGCGGTTACGTGTGCCCGGCTCGAACACATACTGGTTCTTGCAAACTAGGTAATCGCGATCACCAGCCCTCAAGGCTTCCTGACGATAATAGTCCGCCGACAGGTTGACGTAACCGCGGTCGAACTTCTTACCGTAGGATCCGGAGATATTATACTGCTCGCCGCCGCCATCGACCGGCGCCGTGGCGAAGGCGCTCATTTCGCCGCCGTCCCGGGCGCGGTTGGTGATCAGGTTCACCACGCCGGCGACGGCGTCCGATCCATAAATCGAAGATGCGCCATCCTTAAGGATGTCGACGCGGTCGATGGCCGACTGCGGAATGACGTTCAGGTCGAAGGCCGAAACGCCGCCACGGGTGCCGGCCGGACCGGCGCGACGACCATTTAGCAACACCAGAGTGCGGTTGGCGCCGAGACCGCGCAGCGAAATGGTCGAGGCGCCCGGTCCACCGTCGGTAACGAAGGCGCTCGAGATGGTTGAGTTCACCTGAGGCGAGCCGGCCGCGATTGTGGACGATTGCAGAAATTGGGCTGTGTCGCTCAGTCCACGCTGCTGCGCCCGCTCGGATGTCAGAACCTGAACCGGATCGGAGCTCGTGAACTCATTGCGGGGGATGCGAGATCCCGTCACAACAACCTCGCCCACCTCCGCAGCGGTTTGGGCTGCGTCCTCTCCTTCAGCAGCCGCAGGCGTGTTCTGCGCAGCAGCAGGAACGGCGACCATAAGGCCAATAGCGGAGAACATGCTGCCTGCGAGCAACCGAGAACGACGATATGACAACTTCTATCCCCTCAAGAACATTTGGCAGCAACAAGCAATTGGCTGCACTTGTGCCACCAGCGGCAAGCACGTAACATTTACTACACTAATGCCACTTATCGGCCTCAGCCAAGCCCAAAACGTGCCTTGACTGCAACAGAGCCCCTGCAAACACGACCTATTGAAACACCCTTCCTGACTTCCGCCTTGATCGACCGCTTCACAAGGCCTCGATGAAATAACGCGCCCCCCTTCCGTGATGTTTCCGGTTGCCCCCCCGCCCCTCCCTCTCTAAACGGGCCGCTTAACCGACAACCCGACGCGAGCTCCGCACGGCGACGCCTTGCGGCGACTATGCGCGCGCAAACTACGAAGGATCAGGTCGCCCCTTGGACGCCTCGGACATCAGTCATGACGAACGCGACGCCATGGTGCGTGCGGCGCTGGCCGAACAGGGCGACAGCGGCGTGACTCCGCGCCACACGCTGTTCTTCTTCCTCGGCGACGAAGACGCCCACGGCGATCTGTGCGAGGTGGCGCGGCGCGCCGGCTTCATCGCGCGCGGCGACGGCGACATGACGATTCTCGAGACCACCATGGCCGTCGATGCGGAGAGTTTCGCTCCCGTCTCGTCCATGATGCAGACCTGGGCCGCGGCCTTCCAGCTGGAATACGACGGCTGGGAATGCGCGGTCGTGACCCATTAGCGTTCAATAAGAAGAAGAGCTGGCGATGCCCAAGCGCACAGACATTAAGTCCATCCTCATCATCGGCGCCGGCCCGATCGTCATCGGTCAGGCGTGCGAGTTCGACTATTCCGGCGTCCAGGCGTGCAAGGCGCTGAAGGCCGAGGGGTACCGAGTCATCCTGGTCAACTCGAACCCCGCCACCATCATGACGGACCCCGAGGTGGCCGACGCCACCTATATCGAGCCTATCACGCCCGAGATGGTCGAGAAGATCATCGCCAAGGAACGTCCCGACGCCCTGCTGCCGACCATGGGCGGCCAGACCGCGCTGAACACCGCCCTGGCGCTGGACGCCTCGGGCGCGCTGAAGAAGTACGGCGTTGAGATGATCGGCGCGAAGGCCGAGGTGATCGACAAGGCCGAGGATCGCCAGAAATTCCGTGACGCCATGGACAAGCTGGGCCTCGAGTCGCCCCGCTCCAAGGCCGCCCACTCGATGGAAGAGGCGCTGGACGGGCTGGAGTTCGTCGGCCTGCCCGCCGTGATCCGTCCGTCCTTCACCCTGGCCGGCACCGGCGGCGGCATCGCCTTCAACCGCGAGGAGTTCGAGGAGATCGTCCTGCGCGGCCTCGACCTGTCGCCGACCACCGAGGTGCTGATCGAGGAATCGGTGCTGGGCTGGAAGGAATACGAGATGGAGGTCGTCCGCGACACGGCGGACAACTGCATCATCATCTGCTCGATCGAGAACATCGACCCGATGGGCGTCCATACGGGCGACTCCATCACCGTCGCCCCTGCGCTTACGCTGACCGACAAGGAATATCAGCGGATGCGGACTGGCTCGATCAACGTCCTGCGCGAGATCGGCGTCGAGACCGGCGGTTCGAACGTCCAGTGGGCGATCAATCCCAAGGACGGCCGCATGGTCGTGATCGAGATGAATCCGCGCGTGTCGCGCTCGTCGGCGCTGGCGTCCAAGGCAACCGGCTTCCCCATCGCCAAGGTCGCGGCGCGTCTGGCGGTCGGCTACACCCTGGACGAACTTCAGAACGACATCACCCAGGTCACGCCGGCCAGCTTCGAGCCGAGCATCGACTATGTCGTCACCAAGATCCCGCGCTTCGCCTTCGAGAAATATCCGGGTTCGGAGCCCCTGCTGGGCACCTCGATGAAGTCGGTGGGCGAGGTCATGGCCATCGGCCGCACCTTCCAGGAATCGATGCAGAAGGCCCTTCGCGGGCTTGAGACCGGCCTGTCCGGCTTCGACGAGATCGAGATCGAAGGCGTCGCTGACGTCGAGGACGCCGGCGCCGCCCGCGCCGCCGTTGTCCGCGCCCTGGGCATCCCCACCCCCGACCGCATCCGCGTCATCGCCCAGGCCTTCCGTCACGGCCTGACGGTGGAAGAGGTCAACGCCGCCTGTTCCTACGAGCCCTGGTTCCTGCGCCAGATCGCCGACATCGTGCGCGAGGAAGGCCATGTCCGGGTCAAGGGCCTGCCGACCGACCCGACCGAGTTCCGTCGCCTGAAGGCCAAGGGCTTCTCCGACGCCCGTCTGGCCCATCTTGTCGGGTCCACGGAAAAGGCCGTGCGTCTGGCCCGTCGCGGCCTGAACGTCCGCCCCGTCTTCAAGCGGATCGACACCTGCGCGGCCGAGTTCGCCAGCGCCACCGCCTATATGTATTCGACCTATGAGACCGGCGCCCTGGGCCAAATCCCCGAGTGCGAGTCCCAGCCGTCGGACAAGAAGAAGGCCATCATCCTGGGCGGCGGTCCGAACCGGATCGGCCAGGGGATCGAGTTCGACTACTGCTGCTGCCACGCGGCCTTCGCCTTCGACGACATCGGCGTCGAGTCGATCATGGTCAACTGCAACCCCGAGACCGTCTCAACCGACTACGACACCTCCGACCGCCTGTATTTCGAGCCGCTGACGGCCGAGGATGTGCTGGAGCTGATCGAGGTCGAGCGTTCGAACGGCGACCTCATCGGCTGCGTCGTCCAGTTCGGCGGCCAGACCCCGCTGAAGCTGGCTCACGCCCTGCAAGAGGACAATATCCCCGTCCTGGGCACCAGCGTCGACTCCATCGACCTGGCCGAGGACCGCGAGCGCTTCCAGCAGATGTTGGAGGCCATCGGCCTGAAACAGCCCCCCAACGGCCTGGCCCGCAGCGCCGAAGAGGCCGCCCAGAAGGCCGAGGAAGTCGGCTATCCGGTCGTCCTGCGCCCCTCCTACGTCCTGGGCGGACGCGGCATGATGATCGTCCACGACCGCGAGCAGCTGGACCGCTACGTCCATGAGGCCATGCGCGTCTCGGGCTCGGACCCGGTCCTGATCGACCACTATCTGAACCGCGCCACCGAGGTGGACGTGGACGCCCTGTGCGACGACGAGACCGTCTTCGTCGCCGGCGTGCTGGAACATATCGAGGAAGCCGGCGTCCACTCGGGCGACAGCGCCTGCTCCATGCCGCCCTGGTCCCTGTCGGCCGAGACGGTGGCCGAGCTGAAGCGCCAGACCACCGAAATGGCCAAGGCCCTGAAGGTGCGCGGCCTGATGAACGTCCAGTTCGCTATCGAAGAGCCACACAGCGAGAACCCGCGCATCTTCGTGCTGGAGGTGAACCCGCGCGCGTCCCGCACGGCGCCCTTCGTGGCCAAGACCATCGGCCAGCCGATCGCCTCGATCGCCGCCAAGGTCATGGCCGGCGTGCCGCTGAAATCCTTCGGCCTGATCGACAAGCCCTACGACCATATCGCGGTCAAGGAAGCCGTCTTCCCCTTCGCCCGCTTCGCCGGGGTGGACACCATCCTGGGCCCGGAAATGCGCTCGACCGGCGAGGTCATGGGCCTGGACTGGAAGCGTGAGGGCGAGGCCGACATGGCCCCCGCCTTCGCCCGCGCCTTCGCCAAGTCCCAGATCGGCGGCGGCACCACCCTGCCCACCGCCGGCTGCGCCTTCGTCTCGGTCAAGGAGGACGACAAGCCCTTCATCATCGATGCGGTGAAGACCCTGCAATCCGAGGGCTTCTCCATCATCGCCACCAGCGGCACCCGCGACTATCTGGCGACCCAGGGCATCGAGGTCGGCCTGGTCAAGAAGGTGCTGGAAGGCCGCCCGCACATCGTGGACGCCATGAAGAACGGCGAGGTCCACCTGGTCTTCAACACCACCTCGGGCAAACAGTCGCTGCAAGATAGCTTCAGCCTGCGCCGCACCGCCCTGATGATGAAGATCCCGTACTACACCACCACCGCCGGCGCCCTCGCCGCCGCCCAGGCCATCGGCGCCATCAAGGCCGGCGACCTGGATGTCCGACCGATCCAGGACTACGCCTGATGAAAGCCGCCGGTCGCATTGTTCTGGCGACCGGCGGCTCCCTCGGGGATCTGCACCCCTTCATCGCCCTGGGCCGCGCCCTGCAATCGCTCGGCTATGACGCCGGGATCGCCACGGCTGTCGATTATCGCGTCAAGATCGAGGCTGCGGGTCTGACATTTCATCAGGTCGGCCCCAGCATCGCCGACCTGACGCGCGAAACCGGCATGGACCTGCCGGCCCTAACCGCCGCCATAGCCAGGTCTGATCGCTTCCTGTTCGGGGACATCCTTCTACCTCGGGCCGAAGACGCCACCCGACAGCTGATCGCCGTCACAGAAGGCGCCGCCGCCGTCGTGGGCTCCACCCTCGCCATCGGGGCGCAGTTTGCGGCCGAGCACTGGCGCATTCCCTGCGTGGCCGTGTCGCTCCAGCCGACCATGGTCTTCTCGCGTTACGACCCGCCCTTCCTTCCCGCCGCGCCTTGGCTGAAACCGGCGACCAGCGGGCCTCAACTCTGGCTGAATGATCTCACCAGAGCGCTGGGTCGGATGAGCACGGCCCGCTGGACCCCGCCGATGAACGCCATCCGCTCCTCGCTGGGTCTGCCGCAGACCAAGGACAACATCGTCTTCGACGCAGGCCGTTCGGCGGACCTGTATCTGGGGCTCTACTCACCCCTGCTGAGCCCCCGCCAAGCCGACGCTGCTCCCAACTTCGACGTCGTCGGTTACGCCGCCTACGACAGCGAGACCGGGGCGCCCTCCGCCCTTGCTCCCGAGCTAGAGGCCTTCCTGAAGGCCGGGCCGCCGCCGCTGGTCTTCACCCTCGGCAGCGCGGCGGTGAACATCCCCGGCGACTTCTATGTCGAGAGCCTCAAGGCCGCCCGCCGGTTGGGCTGTCGCGCCGTCCTGCTGGTGGGTCCTGACGGCGACCAAACCTTGGCCAAAGCCGACCCCGAAATCCATGTCGCGGCCTACGCCCCCTTCTCCCTTCTGTTCCCCCGCGCGGCGGCGATCGTGCATCAGGGCGGGATCGGCACCGTCCATCAGGCCCTGAGCAGCGGTCGCCCGCAACTGGTCGTGCCTCACCTCGGCGACCAGTATGACAACGCCGCCCGCGTGGTTCGGCTGGGCTGCGGTCGGTCGCTGGCGCGACCTCGCTACAGGTCTAACACGGTCGCTGCGGCCCTTCGCGCGCTGGCGGAGGATCCGCTGATTTCGGCCCGCGCCAAGGCGGTCGGCCCTCAAGTCCGCGCCCAGGACGGTGCCGCCAATGCGGCGGAGCGCATCAGCCGCCTCCTCGTCGGATCATGAGCAAAGCTTAACTGGACGCCCCCGGCGTCCCCATGATCCCCTTCCTGTAGATATCGACGAGGGGGACTTTCGATATGGCTGAGCCGCGCAAGGTTGGACCGGGCTTTTACGTCCTCCTGCTGTTGATCGCCGTCGCAACCTTCGTCCTTCACGAAGGGGCGCACTGGCTGGCCGGCGTCGCCCTGGGGCACGAGATGACGGTCACCCTGAACAGCAGCGCCCCGGTCGGCGCCGTACCCCGCGACCATGACCTGTTGATCGCGGCCGCCGGGCCCTTGGTCACCCTGGCCGGAGGCTTGGTCGCCTTCGCCCTGGTCCTGACCCGCGACAGCCTGGTCGCCTATGGCGTCCTGTTCTTCGCCCTGTTCATGCGGCTGATGGCGGCGGTGATCAGCCTGATCAACCCGAACGACGAGGCCCGGATCAGTCTGGCCATGGGACTGGGCCTCTATGTCCTACCCCTGATCATGGTCGGCGCGCTGTTGGTGCTGACGATCGTCGCCAGTCGGCGTCTGCGTCTGGGTTGGAAGACCAACCTGATGACCTATCTGGTCTCCACCCTCGCCATCACCGCCATCGTCGCGGCTGACCAGTTCATCATCGCGCCCGGCTGACGCCCTCTTGTCTCGCCGCTATCCCGGTCTAAGGTCGCGAAAGGGACAGGGGATTGAACATGAAACGCGCGATATTGACGACGGCAGCGATGGCTCTGGCCCTGGCGGCCGGGACGCCCGTCGTGGCGCAGGACGCCGGTCTGAAGGCGGCGGTGAAGGCGGATTATGACGCCAATCTCGCGACCCTGTTCGACTGGTTCCACCGCAATCCCGAACTGTCGGGGCAGGAAGTCCAGACCTCGGCGCGGCTGGCGCGCGAGCTGACGGCCCTGGGCTATGAGGTCACGACCGGCGTCGGCGGCACGGGCGTGGTCGCCGTGCTGAAGAACGGCGACGGGCCCACGGTCATGATCCGCGCCGACATGGACGGGCTGCCCTTGCAGGAACGCTCGGGCCTGGCCAACGCCTCGACGGCGCGCCAGCTGGACGCCGACGGGGTCGAAAAGCCCGTCATGCACGCCTGCGGTCATGATGTTCACATCACCGCCCTGGTCGGCACGGCCCGCCAGATGGCGGCGCGCAAGGCCAACTGGTCCGGCACCCTGGTCCTGATCGGCCAGCCGGCGGAGGAGCGGATCTTCGGCGCCCGCGCCATGATGCAGGACGGCCTCTATTCTCGCTTCCCCAAGCCGGACTACGCCCTGGCCTTCCACGTCTCGGCCGACACCCCGACCGGCAAGATCGAGGCCCCGCTGGACATCACCTCGTCCAGTTCGGACAGCGTCGATATCGCGGTGCGCGGCGTGGGCACGCACGGCGCCTATCCGCACATGGGGGTCGATCCGGTGCTGGTCGCGTCCCAGATCGTGGTCTCGCTCCAGACCCTGCGCAGCCGCGAGGTCAATCCGCTGGAGGGGGCGGTGGTCACCGTCGGATCGATCCACGGCGGCATCAAGCACAACATCATTCCCGAACAGGTCGATCTGCAACTGACCGTCCGCGCCGACAGCCCCGAGGTCCGGGCGCAGTTGCTGGACGGGATCGACCGGGTCGTCCGCAATACGGCCCTGGCCCTAAACGTGCCCGAGGACCGGCTGCCCGTCGTCACCCGTTCGGCGACAGAGACCACGCCGGCGACCATCAACGACCGCGAGACTGCCCAACGGGTGCGCGACATCTTCGCCTCGACCTTCGGCGCCGACGTGCTGCGCGACACCCCGCGCGGCGGCATGGGGGCCGAGGACTTCGCCTATTTCGTCCAGCCCGAGACCGGGGTGAAGGGCGTCTATTTCAGCGTCGGGGGCACGCCCGAGGCCGAGGTTGAGCAAGCCGCCGGCCACCACTCCCCCCTGTTCAAGATCACGCCCGAACCGGCCGTGACCCTGGGCGTCGAGGCCTCCGTCGCGGCGGCCGAAGGGCTGATGCCCAGGACGAACTAGGGACCAACTAGGCGGCTTGGGCCGCCTCTTCTTCCCCGTCCTCCTCCGCCACGATCCGCGTCGCGGCCAGGTCGCCGGTGACATTGCCGACGGTGCGGAAGATATCGGGGATCACTTCGACCGCCAGCAGCAGGGGCAGCACCCCCAGCGGCAGGCCCATGGCCAGGCAGATGGGGCCGACGCTGGCGAAGAAGCTGACCTGGCCCGGCAGGCCGACCGAGGCGATGGACACGGCAATCGCCGTCAGACCGCCCGCGACCAAGGCGGCCACACTCAGCTCCACCCCGTTCAGTTGGGCGACGTACAGACAGACGGCCAGATTGGCGACCGGGCTGGTGATGCGGAACACCGCCACCGCCAGCGGCAGGACCAGACCCGCCGAGGTCTGGGGCACGCCCAGCCAGTCGCGCGCCCGTTCGATCATGACCGGCAGGCTGGCCAGCGACGACTGGGTCGAGACAGCCACCACCTGGGCCGGGGCCACGGCGCGCGCGAACCGGCCCAGCGAGATCCGCCCCCAGACCGTCGCGACGACATAGATGAGCAGGATCAGGCCGATCTGGCTCAGGCAGACGATGGCGACATAATGGGCCAGGGTGCCCGCCACCCCGAGGCCGGCTCGCAAGCCCACGCCCAGCGCCAGGGCGAACACCCCGAACGGCGCGGCCAGCAGCACCCAGTGGACGATCACCACCAGGGTCTCGGCCACCGCCTCGAAGAAGCCCGCCAGGGGCCGGCGCAGGTCGGCCTTGATCCGGGTCGCGGCGAAACCGAAGGCCAGGGCGAAGACCACCACGGCCAGCACCCCGTCGTCCGCCGCCGCCTTGATCAGATTGGACGGCGCCAGACTGGCCAGGAAGGCCCTCAGCCCGTCGGTCCGCGCCGCCTCGCCTACCGCCGCCAGCGAGTCCGCCGGAACCCCGGTCAACAGGGCCCGCCCCGCCTCCGGATCGATGGGCCACAGCGCCAGCAGCCCCAGGCCCGCCAGGATCGCATAGACGGTCGCCCCGACCAGCAGCAGGCCGAACACCGTCAAGGCCCGCACCGCGATCCGCCCCGTCGCCGCCGCGTCGGCGATGGAGACGATGCCCGTCACCAGCAGGCTGAACACCAGCGGGATGACGGTCATCCGCAGCGCGTTCAACCACACCTGGCCCAGGCTCTCGACCACGCCCAGCGCGCCGGTCAGCCAGGGCGCGTTTACTTCCTGGGCCAGGGCGCCGACGACGACCCCGGCAGCCAAGGCCGCGATGACGAAAAAGCTCAGAGAGGTGAAGAAGGCGGCGACGCGAGATCTGTTCATGACGCACGGCTAGCACCGCTTTCGCCGTGGCGCGCGTCAAACTTCGTTCGTCTGCCGCAAGTTCATGGGGTCGCAGGCCGAAACGCGACGTCCGCCGGCGCGTTGAGGCCGGGAAGGAGCCCTCCCATGTCCCGTCTGCATAAACTCGTCCCGCTGCTCGGCGGCCTGCTGTTGTCCCGTGGCGGTCGCCGCGTCGCCGGACGGCACGCCGGCAAGCTGGCGCTCGCCACCCTGGCCTATGAGGTCTGGCGCAACCGCCGCGCCGGCGCCGCCCCCAAGGCGCGCCCCGAACCCCGCACCCGCTGGAGCGGCCGCACCCCGCGATAGGTCTGGACTTCCCCTACGGCGGCGCGGAATAGTCTGGCCCGTTCGAACGGAGCCGACCCATGATCAAAGTCCACCATCTGAACGACAGCCGCTCGCAGCGCGTGCTCTGGCTGCTGGAAGAACTGGGTCTGGACTACGAGGTCATCCGCTACGAGCGGGATCCCGGCAGCCGACTGGCGCCGCCGGCCCTGATCGCTGTCCACCCGCTGGGCAAGTCGCCGGTGATCGAGGACGGCGACATCAAGGTCGCGGAGACCGGGGCTGTCGTCGAATATCTGCTGGAAACCTATGGCGCAGGCCGGCTTCGCCCCGCCGCTGGGACCGAGGATGGGCGGCGCTTCACCTACTGGCTCCATTATGCCGAAGGCTCGGCCATGCCGCCCCTGCTGCTGAAGCTGGTCTTCTCCATGCTGCCGCAGCGCGCGCCCGGCCTGGTTAAACCCCTGGTCAAGGGGATCGCGGCCAAGACCCTGACCAGCTTCGTCGATCCGCAGCTGCGCACCCATGTCGGCTTCTGGGAAGACGAACTGGCCCGTTCCGAATGGTTCGCCGGCGACCAGTTCACGGCGGCGGACATCATGATGAGCTTCCCCGTAGAGGCCGGCGCAGACCGCGCCTTCGACGCGGAGACCAAGCCGCGGCTGAAAGCCTTCCTTGAGAAAATCCACGCGCGGCCCGCCTATCGCCGCGCGCTTGAGCGGGGCGGCGCCTACAGCTACGCCTGAGGCGAACGGACATGGGGGACGCAACTCGCCGAGGCCGGCGTCGTTAATGCTCTATGAAATTCCGAACCATCCAGATCGTAGCAGGCCTGACGGCGGCGGTAGCCTTTGTCTTGGCCTTCATGGCCGCCGGGGCGGCGCTCGTGTCCGGCCTTTTCATGCTGCTGGGCCTCGCGGCCATCGGCTGGCTGGCCTACAGCCTGATCAAGGGCATGACACGCCGCGTTTCCAAGGCCGAACCACCCGCCCGAGCCTGATTTCCGCCATCGACGCGGGGGCAGGCCTTGAATTTACGAGTGCGAAACCCTAGTATTGATGCCCGGCCGCGCCCGCCCCGCGGCCTTTTGTGTGCCTATTTCGCGTCTTTCCAGTCTCCGGGCGAACCAGAAAAATCACGACACCAATGGAAAAAGTGCCGATGACGGGCGAGGGCTATCGCGTCCTCGACGATCAACTGAAGCAATTGAAGTCGGTCGAGAGGCCGAGCGTCATCGCGGCCATCTCCGAGGCCCGCGAACACGGCGACCTGTCTGAAAACGCCGAATACCATGCCGCCAAGGAGCGTCAGGGCTGGATCGAAGGCCAGATCGCCGAGATCGAGGACAAGATCAGCCGCGCCCAGGTTATCGACGTATCGAAACTGTCGGGCAGCCAGGTCAAGTTCGGCGCCACCGTTACCGTGGTCGACGAGGACACCGAGGACGAGAGCCGTTACCAGATCGTTGGCGAACACGAGGCCGACGTGAAGAAGGGCAAGATCTCCATCGCCTCGCCCATCGCCCGCGCCATGATCTCCAAGGAGGTCGGCGACGTGGTCGAGGTCAACACCCCCGGCGGGGTGAAGGCCTACGAGATCCTGAAGGTCGAGTGGATATAAGCCCGATGGCGGGGACCGCATCCGCGCGTCCCCTTTCCATCTGGGTGGTCTCCGACGGCCGCGCCGGGATCGAGAACCAGGCCCTGGGCCTGGCCGAGGCCGTGCAACGCCTGACCCCAGCCGAGATCGTCGTCAAACGCGTTCAATGGCGAAGCCTGTTTGATCGCCTGCCTTCTGCGCTGAAGACCCAGTCGATGCTGGCCCCGATCTCCGACGCCCTGGCTGAACCCTGGCCCGACCTGTGGATCGCCACCGGCCGCGCCACTCTGCCGCTCTCGACCCGCGTCAAGGCCTGGAGCGGCGGCCGCACCTTCGTCGTCCAGACCCAGGACCCGCGCTGGGCCACCCCCCGCTACGATATGATCGTCGCCCCGGCGCATGACGACCTGTCGGGCGACAATGTCTTCGAGATCACCGGCTCGCCTCACCGCGTCACGCCCGAGCGGATCGCCCAGGCCGCCCCTGCCTTCGCCGACCGGATCGCCCCCCTGCCCCACCCGCGCGTCGCCGTTCTGGTGGGCGGTCGGTCCAAGGCCTTCGACCTGACCGAGGCCCATGCGGCGGATTTAGCCGACCAGATCGCCGACGCCGTCCGCGCCTCGGGCGGTTCGCTGATGCTGACCTTCTCGCGCCGCACGCCCGAGGCGGCCAAGGCCGTGATGACCGCCCGCCTTTCCGACCTGCCGGGCTGGATCTGGGACGGCGCTGGCGAAAACCCGATGTTCGGCTTCCTGCACTTCGCCGACCACATCCTGGTCACCGAGGACAGCGCCAACATGGCGGCCGAGGCCGCCTCCACAGGCAAGCCGGTCCACATCCTGCCCATGGTTCCGCTCAAGTCCGGCGACAAGTTCGCCCGCCTGCACGACGACCTGGCCGAACGCGGCGCCACCCGCCCGTTCGACGGAACCTTGGAAAGTTGGACCTACACGCCCCTCGCCGAAACCGAGCGGGCGGCGCGGGCGGTGCTTGAGGCCATGGGGACGCGCTAACCCAATTACATTCCGCTCATCCCGGCGAAAGCCGGGACCCAGAGCTTTGGGCGTTTAGATGTGAGGCGGACTCACCGCTTTTGATCCAGCGCAGTGCCGAGCGAAAGAACTGGGTCCCGGCTTTCGCCGGGATGAGCGGAATAGGGGCTTGTCAGTCCCCGCCTCCCCCGTCGCCGCCACCGTCGGAACCCCCGTCATGGCCATGATGATGCGTGTCCCCGCCATCCGGGATCACCGTCCCGCCACCATCCGAGCCGTCGCTCTTCTTTGACTTGGCTTTCGCGCTGAAGGCCACACCCAGCCCGGTCCCGATAGCAACCCCGGCCCCGATCCCAAGGGCCAGATTGTCCAGAGCCAAGCCCAGCGCGACGCCGATCGAAATCCCCACGCCTATGCCGACCGGCAAGAAAGCCGCTCTATTGTCGCTCATCCCCGTCTCCCTTTGCACCCAAGGCGAGACTAACATCGCGCAAACGGGAATCAGCCCCTAAATAGGCCCCATGACCCAAGCTCGTACCGTACGCGTCGCCATTATCGGTTCCGGCCCCGCCGGCTGGACCGCCGCCATCTACGCCGCCCGCGCCTCGTTGAATCCCGTCGTCATCGCCGGCATCCAGCCCGGCGGCCAGCTGACCATCACCACCGACGTCGAGAACTATCCCGGCTTCGCCGAGACCATCCAGGGTCCGTGGCTGATGGAGCAGATGCAGGCCCAGGCCCTGCACGTCGGCACCGAAGTCATCCACGACATCGTCGTCTCCGCCGACCTGTCGCAACGCCCGTTCCGGCTGAAGCTGGACGGCGGCGACGAGATCCTGGCCGAGACCGTCATCATCTCCACCGGCGCCCAGGCCAAGTGGCTGGGTCTGGAGTCAGAGGCCGCCTACCAGGGCTTCGGCGTCTCCGCCTGCGCCACCTGCGACGGCTTCTTCTACCGCGGCAAGGAAGTGGTCGTCGTCGGCGGCGGCAACACCGCCGTCGAAGAGGCGCTGTTCCTGACCAACTTCGCTTCCAAGGTCACGGTCGTCCACCGCCGCGACGAGTTCCGCGCCGAGAAAATCCTTCAGGACCGCCTGTTCGCCCACCCCAAGGTCGAGGTGATCTGGAACGTCGCGGTCGAGGAAGTCGTGGGCGTCGTGGACGGCATCGCCAGAAACGTCACCGGTGTTCGGCTGAAGAATGTCGAGGACGGTTCGACCCAGGAAATCCCGGCCGACGGCGTCTTCATCGCCATTGGCCACGCGCCGTCGTCGGAACTGTTCAAGGGCCAGCTTGAGACCAACTCGGGCGGCTATCTGCGGGTCAAGCCGGGCACGGCGCAGACCGCCATCGAGGGCGTCTGGGCCGCCGGCGACGTCACCGACGACGTCTATCGCCAGGCCGTCACGGCTGCGGGCATGGGCTGTATGGCTGCACTGGAGGCCAGCCGCTTCCTCGCTGAGGAAGACCACGCCAAGGCCAACCATCCGATCAGCCACAAGGAAGCCGAGAAGATCGGGGCCTGGTAGCAGGCCCCGCGCCTGTCGATCAGACGAACAGTTGCAGGCCGGGCGGCGCGTATTGCACAGGTTCGCCCTGACGGCGTCGCAGGGCGTAGTCGATGGCCGTGTGAACGGCGCCTTCGTCGGTCGGCTTGGACAGGACGCCTATCGCGCCGGCCACGCCGTCGCGCACCATGCCGGGGTTGGCGGTCATGAACAGGACCGTCACACCCATATCCTGTCCCAGCTCCCGCCCCAGGCCGATGCCGGTGGGGCCGTCGGACAGATGGATATCGACCAGCGCCAGATCGACGTCGGTCTCGCGCGCCATGTCTCGCGCCGACTTCGCCGTCGCCGCGACCCCGACCACCTCGTGGCCCAGATCTTCCAGCACGAAGCGCAGCTCCATCGCCACCAGGGCTTCGTCTTCGATAATGAGGATACGCGCGGTCATAATGGTCTGAACTTGTGTTCGGGAACGGACGCAACGCCGAAGATCCGGAAGGGTTTCAGGCGACGCTTCCTCAAATCGCCTTTTCCGCCGCGCGACGTCGGGAAAGCGCGGTTGATGGCAAATTCACTACAATTTTAAGGCCTTCCGGCGGCCATTCGGTTAACAGCCGCCCTCCCAACTGGCCTTCGACCGACAGCACGGCCAGCGAGGAGCCGAAGCCGGTCTTTGCCGGCTTGCCGTCCACGACCGGCCCTCCGGTCTCTGCCCAGGTCAGCACAAACCGGTCTTCGTCGCCTCGCGTCGTCAACCGCACCCGTCCGCTGTCGTTGGAGAGCGCCCCGTACTTGGCCGCATTCGTCGCCAGCTCATGAAACAGCAGGGCGACCGATGTGGCGGCCTGATCGTCGAACACCGCATCGTCCCCCGATATGATCACCCGCGCCGCCCCCGTTTCATCGACATAGGCGCCGAACAGGTCAGACAGGAAGGCGTGCAAGGTCGTCGGCCCCACCGTCGGCCTTGAGGTCTCCGTATGCGGCCGCACGAACTCGTGCGCCCGCGCCAGGGCTGCGATGCGCGTCCGCAGTGAGGCGGCGAAGGCCTTGGCCTCGGGATATTGCCGCGCCGACAGGGCGATAAGGGCCGTGATCACCGCGAAGATGTTCTTGATCCGGTGGCTCAGCTCCTGGCTGATCAGCTCCCGCCCCTGCTCCAGCCGTTTCAGCTCGTCGATATCGGTGCAGGTGCCGAACCACCGCGTGATCTCGCCCGCATCGTTCAAGACCGCCACGGCCCGCCCCAGCGTCCAGCGATAGACGCCCGAATGATGCTTCAGCCGGTATTCGATCTCATAGGGCTCACCCGTCTCCAGGGAGCGGCTCCACCGTTCCCAGGCCCGGGCCTGATCCTCGGGATGGAACATGCCGTTCCAGCCCTCTCCGTCGGTAGAGCCTGCGGGCACGCCGGTAAACTCGTACCAGCGCGCATTATAGTAGTCGTGGAACCCGTCCGGCCGGGTCGCCCACACCATCTGCGGCATGGCGTCGGCCAGGACGCGGAACTGCGCCTCGATCTCGTTACGCAGACGAAGCACGCGGCGCAGCTCCATGTGCGACATGACCTGACGAGCCATGGTCTCCAGGGCCATGGCCTGCAGATCGGTCAGACCTTCAGGACGGGGCTTGGTGTCCAGCACGCACAAGCTGCCCAGCGGCAAACCCTCAGGGGTTTTCAGAAGCCGACCGGCGTAGAAGCGCAGACCCGGCTCGCCGGTCACCAGCGGATTGTCGATGAAACGCGGGTCCAGCGCGGCGTCCGGCACGACCATGCCCTCTTTCTGCAAGATGGCGTGGGCGCAAAAGGAGGTGGCCAGCGGCGTCTCGCGCACGCCCAGTCCGGTTTCGGCCTTGAACCACTGCCGATCCGCGTCGATCAGATTGACGACCGCAATGGGCGTTTCGCAGATGCGGGCGACCAGAGCGACCACATCATCGAAGGCCGCCTCTCTTTCGGTATCCAGAACACCATAGTCCCGAAGGGTCGCCAGACGTTCGGACTCGTCCCAGCTCGAACTGTCTCTATCGGGCAGTGTCAATCAGGCGTCCTCGCTAGACCTCTGGTCCGGTCGATCCTCAATGCTTCTGCCTTCAAAGCGTTGCAATGCGAACCGACGTCAGGGTCAATTCGCCGGGCGGCCGACTTCTTCCACCGGCATCGTCGGCACGCCTTCGGGCGCCACGACGACCTTGGGCGTCGAGGGCGCAGCGCGTTCAAGGGCTTGAAGCCGGGCGTTGATGGCGACCACTTCGTCGTGCGTCGGCAGGCGGCGGCCGCCCAGGCTGACCACGCCGACGACCCGCTGCTGTCCATCGACCTCGGCGGTCGTCATGGCCGTCGTCAAGGGCTCGGAGAGGGGCGCATCCGGATCCGCGCCGCCGGTCGCCTGACCGGGCTTGACGCCGGGGCGCGGGCGCGAGAACCGCACCTCGTCGATGACCGGCTCATGGCCCTGGTAGGCGGTGCGGAAGGCGGCGGTCTCGCCATAGACGCCCTTCCAGCGATAGAAGATGTGGACGCCGATCTGGTTCACCTTGGCCACCGACGGCGCCCACCAGGGATCGACATAATTCGCGTGATAATGGGTGGCCGTTCCCACCTGCTGGGCGACTTCGCCGTTCAGCGCCTTCTCCGCCACCTTGCGCGCCCGTTCCCAGGCCCAGGCGACCGGCGCCTGAGACAGCGACCCATCGCAGGTGAAGCTGAACTGACAGCCGGTGATCCGCTCTGCGCCTTCGAACACCACGCCGCAGACGGTCTTGGCGTAGTTGGGATCGCGTACCCGGTTCAGCACCACCTGGGCGACCGCCGCCTGCCCCTCATCCGGTTCCAGCGCAGACTCGAAATAGACGGCCTGGGTCAGGCAGCGCAGCGCGCGCCGGCGGTCCTCGGCGCTTCCCTTGAACACGAAGGGGCGCGCGGGGCGCAGCGCGCCGGTCGCCAGCAGGGCGGTTTCGGATTTGTATAGGGCGGGTTGCAGACCAGGGTCGTGACGTTGCGCCAGGGCCAGCTGGGAAGGCGTCAGCCGCCCCTTCACCGCATCCAGGCCCGCCGCGCTCAGGTCCCCGCCGGTCACGCGCGCGACGGCCTCTGCCGTGCGATCCACATCGGGACGGACGGTCGAACCCGCCGCCATGGCGACGCCCAGCACCGCGCCGGCCGCGGGCAAGGCCGCCGCCGAGCGCTTCAGCGCTGTCCAGATCATCTTCCAATGCGTCAGCGTCATTCAGGTCCACAAAGGACGAGGCTCCGACCATGGAGCCTCGCTTCAAGGCAATCATGCCCCGACTTCGGGGCCGTTTTCAGGCGCCGGGAAGACCGGCGTTATCGCCCGCCCAATGTGGAGCGCAGCATCCAGGCGAACTTCTCGTGCGCGCCCAGCCTTTGGGTCAGTAGATCGACGGTCACGTCGTCGCCGTCGCCGTCCGCCACATCCAGGGCGGCCCGCATGGTGGCGATCAGGGTCTCGTGGTCCCGCATCAGCTCGCGCAGCATCTCGGGCGCCTCCTTCTCCGGATCGCCGTCGCGAATGCTCGTCAGATTGGCGAAGGTGCCATAGCCCTGCGGGGCGAACTCGCCCAGCGCCCGGATGCGCTCGGCGATGGTGTCCAGCGCCTCCCACTGGTCCCGGTACTGCTGCTCCAGCAGATTGTGCAGGGCGAAGAACTCCGGCCCCCGCACGTTCCAATGATAGCCGTGGGTCTTCAGATAGACCGCATAGGCGTCCGCCAGCACGCGCGTCAGCTGCTCGGCGACATCGCCGCGCTCGGCCTGGGACAGTTCGGTGTCGATCGTTGCGGTCATATTCGCTCCATCCATTGAATAGTCTTTACGTCGAACAGGCGCTGTCCGAGCATGACCGTGAGGAACGCGAATCACGAACAAGCGTTGCATGGACAAGCGCCGCGAGAGATCGGCGCAATGAGGGCGGGCGGCATGAACGCACATGCGTTCTTCACGCGATTTCTGGACGCTGATCGCAGTCTTCTGGCGCTCGCACGCCTGAAACGCGGGTCAGTCGGAATGCGTATTCTGGTCGGCGTGATCGGCGCCGGCGCCGCCCTGCTGTTGCGCGCGGCGGGCGCGGCCTTCTACGGCGAGATCACCGGCTTCATGATCCTGCTGCCGGGGGTGATCCTCGCCGCCCTGGCAGGCGGCCGGCTGTCGGGCGCGACGGCGGTCTTCACCGCCCTGATCGGCGGCTGGGGCGTGGTCATGCTCAGCAGCGGCTCGGGCGCCGTCGCCCCACCGGGCCTCAGCCTCATCGCTACGGTGAACTTCATTGTCGTCGGCCTGTTTTGCGCCTGGCTCGGCGCGTCCCTTCGCCGAACCCTGGCGCGGCTGGACGCGGTGGTCTCGGCCTTGTCCTTGTCCAACGCCCGCGTGGACGAGACCGAGGATCGCCTCCACATCATCAGCGAACTGGCCCCGGTCATGCTCTGGATGACCGACGCGAACGGCGACGTTATCCACCTGAACAGCGACCAGCGCCTGTTCTGGGACGACCTGGCGGACCTGCGCACGTTCGACGCCAACGCCATCCTACACCCGGACGACCGCGACCGGCTCCTGGCCGTGTCTCGACAGGCCAACCAAGCCCGCACGGGCTATGTGGTGGAGGGGCGCCATCGTCGCCACGACGGCGAATGGCGCGTGCTGCGCACCGAGGCGCGTCCTCGCCTGAACGCCGCCGGAGAATTCCTGGGCATGATCGGCGTCAACATCGACGTCACCGACGCCCGCGCCGCCGAAGCCGCCCTGCGCGACAGCGAGACCCGTTTCCGTCTCCTGGCCGACACGGCGCCGGTCCTGATCTGGGTCACGGACCAGAACCGACAACGGGCCTTCGTCAATCAGGCCTATGTCGCCTATTTCGGTGCGGATTATGAGACCGCTCGGGCCGCCGACTGGCAGGCCGCCCTCCATCCTGACGATGTGGAGCGCATCATCGCGGAGTCCATCGCGGGCGAAGCCACCGGCGAACCCTTCTCGCTCGAGGCGCGCTACCGCCGACACGATGGCGAGTGGCGCTGGCTGAAGTCCTTCTCTCGGCCCCGCCTGGCCGGAAAGACGTTTATCGGCTTCGTCGGCGTCGCCTTTGACGTCACCGACATGCGCGAAGCCCAGGCGCGCCTGGCCGAGTCCGAAGTCCGTTTCCGCACCGTCGCCGACAGCGCCCCAGCCTTGATCTGGATGACCGACGACAGCTCCCAGATCGTCTTCGCCAACAAACGCTACCGCCGCTTCTGCGGCATCCGCTCCCAGAAGCAGTTGGCCGACGCCTGGCGCAGGCTGATTCATCCCGACGACGAGATGGTGTTCGAGGCCGCCTTCCTCCGCGCCTTCCAGGCGCGCGACCGGTTCGAGGCGCTCAGCCGCGTCAATCATCCGACGCTGGGGCCCCGCTGGATCCGCACGGAGGGGGTGCCGCGTTTCGATGCGTCAGGCCGCTTCCAGGGCTATGTCGGCGCCAGCCTGGACGTCACCGACGCCAAGCGGGCGGAGGAGGACCTCAAACACATCAACGAACTGCTGGAAGTCCGCGTCGCAGAGGCCTTGGAAGAAAAAGCGGCCGCCGAAGCCCATCTGATGCACGCCCAGCGGATGGAGGCCGTGGGTCGCCTGACCGGCGGCGTGGCTCACGACTTCAACAATCTGCTGACCGTAGTCATCGGCGCGTTGGACATCATCCTGCGATCGAACGATCCGGCCAAGACGAAGAAGCTGGGCGAGGCCGCCCTGGCCGCCGCCAGACGCGGCGAAAGCCTGACCCACCAACTGCTGGCCTTCTCCCGCCGTCAGGCGCTGCGGCCCGAGCCCCTCGACCTGAACGGCCTGATCCGCGAAGGCGAGCCCCTGCTCCGCCGCGCTGTCGGCGAGGCGGTCGATTTCAAGGTCAAACTGAAGCGCGGCGGCGCCCGCGTGAAGGTCGACCCGGCCCAGTTCGAGGCCGCCCTGCTCAATCTGGTCGTCAACGCCCGCGACGCCCTCGGCGATGTCACCGGCGGCAATGGCGCGCGGATCACGATCCAGACCATGAGTTGCGCCATCGAGGCCGGCCAGATCGCCGAGCTGGCGCCCGGCGACTATGTCTGTGTGACGGTGTCCGACAATGGGTCAGGCATGTCGGCCGAGGTGATTGACCGGGTCTTCGAACCCTTCTTCACCACCAAGCCGGTCGGCAAGGGCACCGGCCTGGGTCTCAGCCAGGTCTATGGCTTCGCCCGACAATCGGGCGGCGGGGTCCATGTCATATCGACGGTCGGGCGCGGTTCGGAGGTTCATCTCTATCTTCCGCCGCTGCGCACTGAAGACACCGCCTCTCCCGTCGTCGCAAGCAGCGCCGTCGAGGTCGCTTCCACCCGTGGCGGGCGGCTGTTGCTGGTCGAGGACGACGCCAGCGTGGCCGCCGTGGCCCTGGACCTGCTGGAAGGTTTCGGTCTGGAGGTGCAACTGGCCGAGAGCGGCCCCGATGCGCTCGAGGCGCTGCGAAACGCCCGGTTCGACATCATGCTGACCGACATCGTCATGCCCGGCGGCATGAGCGGCATCGACCTGGCGCGTCAGGCGGCCAAGGACTGGCCCGACATGCGCATCGCGCTGACCTCGGGCTATGTCGGCGACGACGTGGACCAGGTTCTGGCCGGCACGCCCTGGCCCTTCCTGCGCAAGCCCTACTCCACCGAGCAACTGCGCGGCATCATCGACGGCCGGGCCGCCCTTCCGGCGGAATAGGCCGCTTCAGCCGCAGCCAAGCTCCAGGCAAAGAAAAGCGCGCCGCGAAACATCGCGACGCGCAAATCGATTGGTCAGCCGTCGAGGGACTAGCGACGCGCCTTGCGGGCGGCGTAGCGGGCGTCGCGCTTGGCCTTCTGCTCTTCCTTGGTCAGTTGCTTGCGCGCCTTGCGGTCGGCGCGCTTCTCGGCGTCGATCTCTTCCTGGGCGGCGAGTTCGGCCGCTAGACGGGCGGCCTCCTTTTCGGCCTTTTCACGGCGCTGCTCAGCCTTGGCCAGCTCGTGTTGCTGGCGCAGGGCTTCTTTCTCGGCGGCGCGCTTTTCAGCCAGGCGTTCGAATTCGGGGTCGGGGGCGGCGGCCTTCGGCTTGAATTTGGCGAGCAGGGCCTTTTTGGCTTCCTGCTGGGCGGTCAGGCGGTCGGTAAATCCGGTCTTCAGATCTTTCATGCGAAAGCGTCAGGGTTCCTTGTGATCGGCCAGGGGCGGCCATCGGGGGTCGGGCGGCGACTAGAAACGCACGACCCGAAGCGGGGCGCACAAACCCGATACGGGCGCTAAAAGCAAGGTTCGCCGCAGCGAAATCGAGCCGGCGCGCGATTTGAAGTGCGTATCGCGCGCCTCGGGCGGCTTAGTGATGCAGATAGGTCGCGCCCTCACGCTGGCAAGACCAGATCCAGCGCCTAGTTCGGCTTTTGGGACTGACCGACCGCCGTACCCGCCGCTCCGCCGACGGCTGCGCCCACCGGTCCGCCCACCAGGGCCCCGGCGACGGCTCCGCTGGCCGCCTTCTGTTCTATGGTCGTACCGCACGCGGCAAGGACCAGGGTTCCGGCGGCTACCGCCGACAGGACGGTGAATTTCGACATGGCTTCTCTCCAGATGGCAGAGCTTGAACGCCGTCGCACGAGTCAGGTTCCGCAACAGACGATAAGTTGCGAATACGGACGACGCCCAAAAAATGAACACGCACCTACCGCGCGTCAGCTGAATTGAGCGACGGCGGCATCAGCGAATGAAGACACACTCAAAAAGAATACAGTATTCGCATTTATGACTGTCACATTTCGGCCCGGATATCCGACAAGTCCGGCCGATACAGTGAAAATACCTAATCCTTTCGAAGCCTTAACCCCAGACTTGCGAATCAGCCACATTCAGGTCACAAACTTCACTATATAGGCCCGTCCTCGACGTCGGGCGGAATACGCCGTGCGTTGAAACGCCGTCCGGAACGCGACCGTCAGGGTCGCCCGGGAGGGCGAGACTACCCCGGGGGCAGCGTTTCTCGCCCTGCTGAACAGGACGAACCGTTGTCGCATTCCTCTCAGACGCGCGCCGCGTCGCGCGCCGATCGTGTGGCGAAGATCAAGCCCATGACGGCTGCTGCGGCCTTTGGCGGTCTGGTGGGACTGGCGATCGGCGGCGCCTATCTGGGCGGAACCCTGGCGCGCACGACGACGTTGCGCGCCCAGGCCGAGCGGATTCAGGGCGCCACCGCGGCCGGTTTCACCGAAGAGGCCCTGTCGGCGGCCGCCGGCGGGCTGGACGCCAGCGCCCTGTCCATCGCCCGACGCCATGATCCCTATACCAGCGCAGGCTCCGCTCAGCGCGACCGTCAGGCCGAACTCCTGGCCGCTCGCCTCGATCAGCTGGACGACAACCGCGATCCGAACCTGCGCCGCGCCAATCTGACCTCATCCATCGCCGCCAAGCCATTCCGCCTGGCCAATGCCCTGGACGCCAGCCGCGATCTCGATTGCCTGACCCAGGTCGTCTATTATGAAGCGCGCGGCGAAGGCCGCGACGGCATGCAGGCCGTGGCCCAGGTGGTCCTGAACCGCGTCCGCCACCCCGCCTTCCCCAAGACCATCTGCGGCGTCGTCTATCAGGGCGCGGCCCGACGGACCGGCTGCCAGTTCTCCTTCACCTGCAACGGCGCCATGCGCGGCCGGGTCAACACCGCCGCCTGGAACCGCGCCAAGACCATCGCCTCCAGAGCCCTGTCCGGATCGGTCTATTCCGGCGTCGGCAACGCCACCCATTTCCACACCACCGGCGTTTCGCCCGTCTGGCGCAACTCGCTGATCCAGGTGAACCAGGTCGGCAGCCACCTCTTCTACCGCTTCGGCGGTCGCTCAGGCTCCAGCGGGGCCTTCACCTATGCCGCGCGCCCCTCGACCTCGGACGATCAACCCCGTCTGATCCAGGCCGGTCTCAATCCGGTCGAGGCCGCCCGCCAGGCGGGCCAGGCCGTGGCCTATTCGCTGATCGTTGCCCAGGAAGGCCTGTCGGCGCCTGAACCGACCGCCCCCGCGCCTCAGCCGCGTCCGCAGGCCGCGCCACAACCGGAAGCCGGTGCATCGCGCGCCCAATCCACGCCCCAGCCGGCCGCCCAGGCTTCAGCCCGCACGGCCCGCCCTTCGGTCTCGCCCGCCAAGGCCGCCGCGAAGGTCGAGGCCACGGACGTCTCCAACCCGGCCTAAAGCCTCAAAGCGCGTCCAGGCCGATGTCCAGCACGGGCGCCGAATGGGTCAGTGCGCCGACCGAGATCACATCCACCCCGGTCTCGGCTATGGCGCGCACGGTCGTCAGATCGACCCCGCCCGACGCCTCGAGCGTCAGCCGCCCGGCGACGCGCGCCACGGCGGTCCTCAGGTCGGCCAGGCTGAAGTTGTCCAGCATGACCACGTCTGGCGCGACACCCTCGGCGATCAGGTCCAGCACGGCGTCCAGCTGATCCAGCCCGTCCACCTCGACCTCGACCTTCATCAGATGGGGCGCAAAGGCCCGCGCCCGGCGCACGGCCTCGGCGACGCCGCCCCCACCGCCACCAAAGACGGCCACATGGTTGTCCTTGATCAGGATGGCGTCATCCAGGCCGAAGCGATGGTTGATCCCCCCGCCGCACGCCACCGCATGTTTCTCCAGCGCCCGCAGGCCCGGCGTCGTCTTGCGCGTGTCCGCAATCCTGGCCTTCGTCCCGGCCACCGCCTGAACATAGGCCCGCGTCAGCGTCGCCACGCCCGACAGCCGCCCGACCAGGTTCAGCGCCGTCCGCTCGGCCGACAGGAACGCCCGCGCGTCGGCCTCGACCACCGCCAGCACCGCCCCCGCCTCGAACGCCGCCCCGTCCTTCAGCCGCACATCAACAGAAGCCTTCGGGTCCATCGCCAGTACCGCCAGGCGCACACAGTCGATCCCGGCCAGCACCCCCGGTTTGCGCGCCGCAAAGGCCGCCTTCATCCGCGCCCCCTCGGGAATACAGGCCATGGCGGTCATGTCGCCGGCCCGGCCCAGATCCTCGACCAGGGCCATCCGCACCACCGGCTCGATCATCACATCAGGCAGCACCCGGCTCATTCCGCCGCCTCCAGCACAGCCGCCCGCGTCGCCCTGACGCGCGTATGGCGCGCTTCAGCCTCCGCCTGCGGATAGTCCGAGCGATAATGCCCGCCCCGGCTCTCGTGCCTGTCCAGCGCGCCCTGCACGATCAGCCGCGCCGCCCCCAGCGACGCCGCCGTCCCGTGCTGGCCCTCCAGCCGGTCGATCAGGGCGATCAGCCCCGTCAGGCCTTCCGCAGTCCGCACCACCCCGGCATGATCCGTCATCCCCGCCCTCAGCTCGGCCAGGGCCCCCTCGGGCAGATCCGGCGCCACGACAACCGGCAGGGCCCGCCCGCCGCCTGTCTCGCCCGCGACCGCCCGTCCCGCGCGCCGCCCGAACGCTGCCGCCTCCAACAAGGAGTTGGACGCCAGCCGGTTTGCCCCATGCACCCCCGTCGCCGCGCACTCTCCCACAGCATACAGGCCCGCGACCGTGGTCCGCCCGTCCGCATCGGCGGCGATCCCGCCCATGTGATAGTGGCAGGCCGCCATCACCGGGATCGGGCTGAGGCGCGGGTCCAGACCGCTGCGCATACAGGCGGCGAAGACCGCCGGAAACTCGTGCGGAAACGCCTCGCCGATGGCCGTGCGCGCATCCAGAAAGGCGCCCCGTCCGTCAATCCGCGCCGCATGAACCGCCCGCGCCACCACGTCGCGCGGCTTCAGGTCGGCGTCGTCCTCAGGCCCCAACAGGAACCGCCCCTGCCCGTCGATCAACCGCGCCCCCTCGCCCCGCAGGGCCTCGGTCGCCAGGGGCGCGGGGTCCAGACCGACGTCTATGGCGGTCGGGTGAAACTGCACGAACTCGGGATCCAGGATCTCCGCCCCGGCCCGCGCCGCCAGGGCCATGCCTTCGCTCTTCAGCGCCGAGGGGGTCGTCGTGGCGCCGAACAATCCGCCCGCCCCGCCGGTGGCCAGCACCACCGCCGTCGCCGTGATCTCGACCAGCCGTCCGCCGCGCTCGACCACCGCGCCGACCACCCGACCGTCGGCGTCCTGCACCAGGCCCTTCAGCCGCGCGTCGTCCCAGACCTCGATCATCTTCTCGGCCCGCACCGCCGCGACCACGGCCGACAGGATCGCCCGCCCCGCCCCGTCGCCGCCGACCCGCGCCACGCGCGGCACCGAATGCGCCGCCTCCAGACTGACGACAAAACCCCCGTCCGCATCCCGGTCGAACGGCGCGCCCAGGGCCGCCAGCCATTCCACCGTCTCGCGCCCCGCGCCGGTCAGGGCCTGCGCCGCGCTCGGCTCGACCAGGCCCGCGCCCGCCGCCTCGGTGTCCTTGGCGTGCAGCTCGGCCGAATCCACAGCCGTCAGGGCCGCCGCCATCCCGCCCTGGGCCCAGGCCGAGGAACAGGCGTTCAGCAACGGCTCCGGCGTCACCACCAGCACCTTCGCCCCCGCCCGCGCCGCCTCCAGCGCGGCCGACAGCCCCGCAAGACCCGCGCCGACGATCAGAGGCCCGTCATGTCGCGTTCGGTTCATCACCGCACTCCGAGAGAGTTGAGGCCCAGGCGCACGGCGCTCGCGGGATCGCCTTCGACCATGGGCATCAGGGCGCCGACCGCCGCCGCCGCACAGACGGCCAGGGTCAGCAGATAAAGCGCCAGGCTCTTGCCCGCCTCGGGCCAGCTCAGCGTGCCCCAGGCCGCGCGCCACACGCCGCGCTTCAGATGGCTGAACACCGACAGAGCCAGGAAGGCGGCCAGGATGAACCGGCCCGTGGACAGTCCCCACCAGACCACGGCCACGCCGATGACCAGCAGCACGATCTGCTCCAGTCGCGGATGCACCCGCGTCAGCACCGGCCCCAGGGCCTTGGACCCGTCCAGCGGCGGCGCGGGGACCAGGTTCACCAGGTTCAGCATGGCGATGAAGAAGGCCCCCATCAGCCACTCCCCCTGCCCTGTGGCCAGCCAGACGCCGACAAACGGGATCATGGCCAACAGGCCGAACGCCGGCCCGGCCAGCGACACCAGAACCCCGTCCCATTCGCTCTTCGCCGCCCGCCGCGCCTTGGCCAGACCGCCCAGGAAGGGAATGATGTAGATCCGCGCCGGGCCCATGCCGAGCTTGTTCATCACCACGGCGTGCCCCGCCTCATGGACGAACAGGCCGATCAGAACCGCCCCGGCCACAATGGCGCTGCCCGTGATCCACCACAGGAAGCCGGCCATCAGGGCCGTGGACAGCAGGGCCCAAACCAGGCTCTGGTCCTTCTCGACCGGCTCCTCGAGGGCGGCGGGCTGGACCTGCGCCTCGCGAACGGCGACCTCCTCGGGTTTGATGTCCCAAGGACCCGGCGTGCGGTCGGGTGTGCGGGCGGGTGTGTCTGTGTTGTTCATGGCGTCCAGATGGGCGTCGCGCGCGCTCCCGGCGAGGGGACCGAACGCCGCGCCTCAGATCAGCTCCACATCGACGTGATGCCGCGCCTTGACCAGGTCATAGCGCGCTGGAACGGCGGGCGGCGGCAGGTCGATCATCCGCTGCACGGCCAGACGCCCGCGTTCGATCATGTCGGCCGGAACCGTGACCTCGAACTGCATGTGCAGCAGGCAGTCGTGGATGTTCTGCAGCGTGATCCGCTTCATGTGCGGGCACAGGTTGCACGGGCCGATGAACTGCACCCCCGGCACGTCCCCGGCGACGTTCGCGGCCATCGAACATTCGGTGATCATCACCACCTGTTTGGGCCGACGCGCCTCGACATAGTCGGTCATGGCCGCCGTCGAACCGGCGAAGTCCGCCGCCGCCAGCACGTCTTCCGGGCATTCGGGGTGGGCCAGAATTTCGGCCCCCGGATAGGCGGCGCGCATCTCGGCGATATCGTCCACCGTGAACCGTTCATGCACCTCGCAGCGGCCCTTCCAGGCGATGATCCCGACCGTCGTCTGGGCCGCGACATTGCGCGCCAGATATTCGTCGGGGATCAGGATGACCCGGTCCACGCCCCATTCCTTGGCCGCCCATTCCACCACCTGAACGGCGTTGGCGCTGGTGCAGCAGATGTCGGTCTCGGCCTTCACATCAGCCGTGGTGTTCACATAGGTCACGACCGGCAGGCCCGGATAGCGCTGCTTGATCAGCCGTACGTCCGCCCCCGTGATCGACGAGGCCAGCGAGCATCCCGCCCGCAGATCGGGGATCAGCACGGTCTTTTCCGGGCTCAGGATCTTCGAGGTCTCGGCCATGAAATGCACGCCCGCCTGGACGATCACCTTCGCATCCGACCGCGCGGCCTCCTTGGCCAGGCCCAGGCTGTCGCCGACATAGTCGCCGACCCCGTGGAAGATCTCGGGCGTCATATAGTTGTGGGCCAGGATCACCGCGTCGCGCTCGCGCTTCAGCCGGTTGATCTCGCTGATCAGCCGCGCCTGTTCGGGCCACTCCAGCGGCGTGACGTGGTCCTTGACCTTCGCCCACACCCCGGCGGTCTCCCGCTCCAGTTCCTTCGTCAGACCAAAGGCCCCAAGGGTCGAACCCTCCGCCATGACCGTCTCCCTAGACCCTTATGCTCAAAGTTAGCATAAGAACATTCAATGTAGGCCGATGGGGGCCGGACGCAAGCGGATTGTTCAGTCGATCAGTTCAAACAGATCGCCCAGCGGAACATCCAGAGCCTTCGCCAGGCTCAGGGCCACCACCACGGACGGGGTGAAGACACGGTTCTCGATCGTATTCACCGTCTTGCGCGACAGCCTGGCCCGGTCCGCCAACTCCTGCTGCGTCAGCCCGGCGGCCGTCCGCACCTCCTTCAGCCGCACGACCAGCCGAGGCTCAGCCACGCTCGGCCTCGCGGTCCAGCCACCAGTAGCGCAACACCGCCGCCGTGGCCGTTAGATAGAGCAAGGCCGGCAGGGCCGCGACCGCCGCAGCCGGCCGCCAGAGTCCCAGTGCAAAGACGCCCACCATCCCGACGGCAGCGACGCCCAAGGCCGTAGCCAGCGCCTTGTGCCGGAACGACAGGGTCAGCTCGTCCTCCAGCAGCCGCTTCATCCGCTTGTCGCGCGGATTATCCAGCCCGGCCACCATCAACAGCATGAGGCCGGCGACCATGGGGCCGACCGCCACCATCAAATAGTCCGATCCACCCGGCGCGCCCGAAGCCAGACCCCAGCCGGCCTTGACCGACATGAAGGTGAGATAGGCGCCTGTGATCGGCATGACGGCCATGGAATGCGCCCGCTGCCGCTGCACCTTGTCACGATAGGCGGAACCGGTCTGTAGCCTGTAGGTGTCTGCATTGGGTAAGAAGCGCCGCGCGAAGAAGGCGCTCGCAATGATGGCGACGACGCCCGCCGCCATCGTCACGCCGCCGATCAGACGCCCCATCTCGGGGTTCGCCGGCCACTCCTCCATGACCAGAAGGCCGGTCACCAGCAGGGCCAGTCCAACTCCACCCAGACCCGCGCAGGTCGCCAGACGCTGTGTGCGCCTCCGCTCTCTCGCCCGCACGTCTCGTCTTTCCTGATCGTCCATAACGGCCTCACGTCACCTACAGGTGACATATAACCTATGGGTTACTAGATGCGTCAAGAGGCTCTTGCCTGCACCCGCTCCTGACGCGGTCCTCCTTTGATAGGTTCAGCCGCCTGTCGCGCACAATGCCGCTGCTTGCCGCCCTGCAACTTCAACGCCTTGCCGAAATCCGGGAGGGAGTTTCGCGACCTGGTTTCGACCGCTCCTATAGTCGTCTGCATGGAAACACCCGCCTCACCGCCGCAAACCTCCCGCAGCCCCGAAACATGCGTTTCGTCCGGCGCATATTGGCGGTTTGGCGGTTTGTCGTATGGATTTACCGCCACGACACGCGGCAAGAACCGTTCCCAATTCGCCCGACTTCGCCTAGACGACAGCCCACTTCATTCCAAAACCTACCGACTTCGCGACATTTGAATGCAAGACACCATCCGCCGCATCCTCACCGCCCGCGTCTATGACGTGGCCGAGGAAACGCCCCTCGATCCGCTGCGTCGCCTGTCGGCGCGGCTCGAGCGGCCCGTGCTGCTGAAGCGCGAGGACCTGCAGCCCGTCTTTTCGTTCAAGATCCGCGGCGCCTACAACAAGATCGCCGGCCTGTCGCAGGCCGAGCTGTCCAAGGGCGTCATCTGCGCCTCGGCCGGCAATCACGCCCAGGGCGTGGCCCTGGCCGCCGCCCGCCGCAACATCCCCGCCGTCATCGTCATGCCGACCACCACCCCCGGCATCAAGGTGGCGGCCGTCCGCGCCCTGGGCGGCGAGGTGGTCCTGCACGGCGACAGTTTCGACGAGGCCTACGCCCACGCCCGTCATCTGGAGAGCCAGACCGGCGCGGCCTTCATCCACCCGTTCGACGACCCCGACGTGATCGCCGGCCAGGGCACGGTGGGGCTTGAGATCGCGCGCCAGCACGCCGACCCCATCGAGGCCGTCTTCGTGCCCATCGGCGGCGGCGGCTTGGCCGCCGGGATGGCGGCCATACTCAAATTCCTGCGCCCCGAGACCCGCGTCATCGGCGTCGAGCCGGTGGACGCCCCCACCATGAAGGCGTCCATCGACGCCGGCGAGGTCGTGACCCTGAACGAGGTCGGCCTGTTCGCCGACGGGGTCGCCGTGCGCCGCGCCGGGGATCACACCTTCCGCCTGTGCAAGGATCTGCTGGACGAGATCGTCCTGGTGGACACCGACGCCATCTGCGCCGCCATCAAGGACATCTTCGACGACAGCCGCGCCATCGCCGAACCCTCCGGCGCCGTGGCGCTTGCTGGATTGAAGGCCTGGGCCGCCGCCCATCCGGGCGCGGGCACGCTGATCGCCGTCAACTCGGGCGCCAATCTGAACTTCGACCGGCTACGCCACGTCGCCGAACGCGCCGAGATCGGCGAGGGCGCCGAGGCCCTGCTGGCCGTGGCCATGAAGGACAACCGCGACGACTACCGCCGCTTCCTCGACAGTCTCGACGGCCGGTCGGTCACCGAGTTCAACTACCGCTGGTCCGGCGACGGCGCGGCCCAGATCTTCGTCGGCGTCGCCCTGCGCAACGGTCCGCACGAGCGCGACGACCTGATCGCGACGCTCCGTTCCAGCGGCTACGCCGTCGAGGACATGAGCGACAACGAGACCGCCAAGCTGCACATCCGCTACATGGTCGGCGGCCGCACCGTCGGCCTGCCCCACGAACGGATCCTGCGCTTCCAGTTCCCCGAACGGCCCGGCGCCTTCCTGCGTTTCCTCAACAGCCTCCAGCCCGCCTGGGCCCTGACCCTGTTCCACTATCGCAACCACGGCGACGACGTCGGCCGGGTGCTGGCGGGGATCAGCGTCCCCCCCGAAGAACAGGCCCAACTGTCCGCCGCCCTCGCCGACCTGGGCTACCCCTACATCGACGAAACCACCAACCCCGCCTGCCGCCTGTTCCTGGACGGGGTATGAGCGGCCGTCTTCACACCACACTGCTCCATGCCGCCCTGACCGCTCACAATTATCTGGAGCAGGCCTCGTCAAATCCCTGTGATTGTGAACAAGCTGACCCAGGGAGAGGGAGACACCATCCATGTTGAAGGCTCTGGCTGCGGCCGCGGCGCTTGCGACCGCAATAATAGCGACCGGCCCCGCGCCCGCTCTTGCGGCGACGCCCGCCGCCAACGCGCAGGAGATGTCACGCCAGGAAAAGCAGGACCATGACCTGTTCCTCCGCGCCAGCGCCGACTTCCAGAGACGCGGACATTCGGCTCTCGCCCGGCACATTCTTGCCCTGCGTCAGGCGCTGGACCGAATGCCGGCAGACTATGGCCAGGTGGTGGAGCAGGACGGGCGTACCATCGTAAGGGTCAGCGATCCCGGCGACGTCCTGATCATGCTGACCGCCTTCGCCGCCTCCGACGAAAAGAGGCAGCAGTCGCCGGGCGGTGCGGCCGCCATGCCCAACGTCTATGGCGACATCACCTTGATGCTCGCCTCCGATGCCGTCGAAGCACGTCGCTACGAGGAAGGCATCGCCTATCTGGACCGAACGCTGAAGATCCAGCCGCAAAACTGGATGCTGCTGAGCGAAAAAGCCGCCGCCCTACAGGGACTGGCGCGTTGGGAAGAAGCCCTGACCCTGGCCGACGACGCCCTGGCCTCTCCTGACCTGCTGATGATCCTTCACCGCGGCCCCTTCTATCGCCGACGCGGCTTCAGCCTGATTGAACTGGGCCGACTAGACGAGGCCAAGGCGGCCTACGAGGCCGCCCTCGAGCTCGATCCCGAAGACGCCAACGCCAAGCGCGAACTGGAGTATATCGCCCAACTGAAGGCTGGGGCTCCGCCGACCGCGCCCCAGGTGGTCGCGCCGCTCCCGTCCGAAGCGCCCAAGACCTAGAGCAACCGCCCGCCGCCCTCGTGCGCCAACAGCCAGCGCTTCCGCTCCAGCCCGCCCGCATAGCCGGTCAGGGTCCCGTTGGCCCCGATCACCCGATGGCAAGGCACGATCACCCCGACCGGGTTGGAGCCATTGGCCAGGCCTACCGCCCGTACCGCCTTGGGCGAGCCGATCGCCGCCGCCAACTGCCCGTAGCTGCGCGTCTCCCCCGCCGGAATGGCCCGCAGCGCGGCCCACACCGCCTGCTGGAACACCGTCCCGCCGGTCTTGACCACCACCCCATCGAACGCCGCCAGGTCACCGCCGAAATAGGCCTCCACCGCCGTGCGCACCGCCTCCGGCGCCCGCCCCTCGATCAGTTCGACCGGGCCGTAGTGAAGCCGCAGCAGCCGCTGCATCCGCTCTTCGTAATCGTGGAAGTCCAGCGCCCGCACCGCCCCCTCGCCATCGGTCGCCACCAGCACCTCGCCCACCGGCGAGCCGATCCGGTCCAGGGTCAAGGTCATCGACTGTCTAGGCATCGCCCGTCTCCTTCATGGTCCAGTACAGCGCCCCATAGGCCCGCCACGGCCGCCACCGCTCGGCCCGCGCCGCCAGAGCCGCATCCGTCGTCGCCAGCCGGTCGCTGGGCGCATCCTCCCCGGCGTCGATCCAGTCGCCCGCCGGCCGCAGCCCCGGCCAGGCCTCGAGCGCCGCGCGCAGGTCCGGATCCGCCCACAGATCGCGCCGGATCGCCTCGGGATCGGCGGCGAGATCGAACACCCGCCGCACCCGCGCCAGCACGCCGGGCAGGGCTTTCAGCTCGTCCACCCGCGCCTCCACCACCGCCTTGCCTTCAGACCGAGGCCGCACCGAAACCTCGCCGTCCGTCCCATCCGTCGCGACCCGCAGCCGCCGCCGCCAGACCCCGTCGGCCACGGTCTCGTCCGGGTCGGCACGTCCCGCCAGCGCCAACATCATGACCGTCCAGTCGTAGGGTGGGCGATAGGCCAGGCCCAGCTTCACCACGCCCCCGCCTTCGCCCTCGACCCTGCGCCGGCGCAGCTCCGACGGCGGCCGCCCATACAGGGCCTGAAAGGTCTCATTGAACCGCCGCACGCTGCCGAAGCCGGACGCCATCGCCACCTCGGCCATCGACAGGTCGCTCTCATGGATCAGTTGCTTGGCCAGCAGCACGCGCCGCGTCTGGGCCACGCTGACCGGCGCCGCGCCCAGGTGCTGGCGGAACAGCCGCCGCAGATGCCGCTCCCCCACCCCCAGCCGCGCCGCCAGGGTATCAGCATCGCCTCCGTCCAGCGCCCCCGCCTCGATCAGGGCCAGCGCCCGACTGACGGTGTTCGACGTCCCCCGCCACGCCCCCATCTCCGGCGCCGTCTCGGGCCGACACCGCAGACAAGCGCGAAACCCCGCCGCCTCTGCAGACGCCGCCGTGGGATGAAACACCACATTCTCGCGCCGGGGCGTCCGCGCCGGACAGACCGGCCGGCAGTAAATCCCCGTCGAGGTCACGCCCGTGAAGAACCGCCCGTCGAACCGCGCATCCCGCGCCCCCAAGGCTCTCCAGCAGGCCTCCTGATCCAGCGTCTGTTCCATGGCCCGCAAGATGGCGGCTCAGCCCCGCGATGTCTCGCGGTTTTCGGACATCAATGAGCGTGCAGGCGCCATTTCCTTTTCCGACCCTCCGGTTAAGGTGACCGTCTCCCGGGGGTTCAGTTCATGTCCAGTCATCGTCATTCCGTGCGTCCGCTCGCCTTCGCCCTGGCCGGCGCCTGCGTCGCCGCCTTGCTGGCGGTCCAGCCCGCCGCCGCGCGCCAGACGACCCCCGACATCCCCACCGTGCGCCAGACCCTGGGCTACGACAGCGGTCAGGAGATCACCCGCGCCGCCGACGTCCGCCGCTATTTCGAGGCCCTGAAGACGGCCGCCCCGAACCAGGTCGTCATCGGCGACTACGCCAGGACCTGGGAAGGCCGCCCCCTGTTCTGGGCCGCCGTCGGCTCGCCCGCCAACATCGCCCGTCTGGACAAGATCAAAGCCCAGTCCCGCGCCCTTGCCGATCCGCGCCTGACGTCGGCCCAGCAGGCGTCCACCCTGATCGCGGATCAGCCGGTCCTGGTCTGGATGGCCTATTCGGTCCACGGCAACGAGATCAGCCCCGCCGACGCCGCGATGGAGGCCGCGCGCCGCTTGTTGACCGACCCGACCGCCCAGGCCTGGCTGGCCAATACCGTCGTCCTCTTCGTCCCGACCCAGAACCCCGACGGGCGCGAGCGTTTCCTCAACAGCTTCGCCTCCGGTCGCGGCTCCCTGCCCAATCCCGACCCGGCCTCGGCCGAGCGCGACGAGCCCTGGCCCAGCGGCCGCTACAACCATTATCTGTTCGACCTGAACCGCGACTGGTTCATCCAGACCCAGCCGGAGACCCAGGGCCATTCGGCCCAGGTCCGCGAATGGCGGCCCCAGGTGGTCGTCGACAGCCACGAGATGGGCTCGGACGAGACCTTCTTCTTCCCGCCCGAAGCCGAACCGCTGAACCCCTGGATCTGGCCGCGCACCCTGGAAAACCGCGCCCTGTTCGGTCGCAACACCGGCGCCCGGTTCGACGCGGCGGGCCTGCCCTACTTCAATCGCAAGGTCTATGACGCCTTCTATCCCGGCTATGGCGACGGCTGGCCCGGCTATCTGGGCGCCGTCTCCATGACCTACGAAGCCGGTTCGGCGCGGGGTCTGGCCGCGCGGCGCAGTTCGGGCGAGGTCTTCACCTATGCCGACACGGTCCGCGCCCACCTGACCGCCACCCTCGCCACCATCGAGACGGCCTCGCGCAATCACGACCGGCTGTTGAACGACTTCTACGCCTATCACCGCGACGGGGTGGCGGGACGCGGCGCCTATGTCCTGTCGCGGGCGTCGGATCCGGCCGCCGCGGACCGTCTTGCGGGCCTGCTGGTCCGCTCGGGGATCGAGGTCGGAGTCGCGCGCCAGGCCTTCGGCGCCTGCGGGGGCCAGTACCGGGCCGGCGACTATGTGGTGAACCTGGCCCAGCCCCAGCGCCGCATGGCCGAGGTGCTGCTGACCCGCGACGTGCCGATCCCGCCCGCCTTCCTGGCCGAGCAGGAGCGCCGTCGCGCGCGCGGCCTGGGCGACGAGATCTATGACGTCACCGCCTGGTCCCTGCCCCTGATGTTCGGCGTCGACGCCGCCCGTTGCAGCAGCGCGCCCGGCGTCGCCGTCGATGCGCGCGGCCCCGAACTGGTCACCCCCGCCGCCGTCCAGAACGCCGAGGCCCGCTACGGCTTCCTCGTCGCCCCCGGATCGAGCCAGCCCCGCTTCCTCGCCGCCGCGCTACAAGCAGGCCTGACGATCAGCTCCGCCGACCAGACCTTCACCCAGAATGGCCGTGACTGGCCCGCCGGCACACTGGTTCTGCCGAAAGCCGGCGCGCCCGCCGACCTGGTCGCCACCCTGAACCGTCTCGCCGCCGACACGGGCGCCGAGGTCGTGGGCGTGGACGAGTCCTGGGTCGAGCGCGGCGCCGGCTTCGGCTCCAGCGACGTGGTGCGGCTGCGCGCCCCGCGCATCGCAATCGCCTGGGACAGCCCGGCCGCCCCCGACGCCGCCGGGGCCACCCGGTGGGTGCTGGAACGCGACCTGGGTTATCCCGTCACCGCCATCCGCGCCGCCAGCTTCGGCGAGGCCGACCTGTCGCAATACCAGGTCCTGATCCTGCCGGAGGGCCGCGACTACAAGTCCGTCCTTGGCGAGGCCGGGGTCAAGGCCCTGCACGACTGGGTCTCGCGCGGCGGCACCCTGATCAGCCTGGGAACCGCCACCCGCCTGCTGACCGACCCCGACAGCGACATGCTGGCCTCGCGCCGCGAGACCGGCGCCTCCGGCAAGGATGACGACAAGCCCGAAGGCGCCGCACGGATCGCCAACCAGACCGACTACGCCGCCCTGCTGGCCCACAGCGACCACGGCCCGGACTCCGTCGCCGGCGTCCTGGCCCGCGCCCATGTCGATCCCGACCACTGGATCGGCGCCGGCCTGCCGTCCGAGTTGAACATCCTGGTGCGGGGCGCCGACATCTACGCGCCCCTGAAGCGCGGCGAAGGTGTCAACGCCGTGCGGTTCGAAAGCTCCGACCGCCTGCTGGCCTCGGGCCAGCTGTGGGCCGAGAACCAGGCCCAGCTCGGCTTCAAGCCCGTCGTCATGGTCGAGACGCTCGGATCGGGCCAGTTGATCGCCTTCACCCAGGACCCAACGGTGCGCGGCTATCTCGAAGGCCTGAAGCCCCTGTTCGCCAATGCGGTGTTCAAGGGGCCGGCCCACGTCTCGCCGCGCTGGTAACGACCCAGAGCCTGATCGCGATCAGGACTGGACACCGGCTCAGACAGGCATAACCTCGTTTTTCGCCCGCAGAGGCGCACATAGAAAAACGGGAGCTACGCCTTGATACGTCTGTCTGTTTCCACCCTCGCCACCATTGGCGCCGCCGTCGGGGTCGTCGGCCTGGTCGCCTTCACCGCCACGGCCCAGGATCGTCCGAACCCGGAACCCGCCGCCTCGGGCCGCGCCCTGCCGGTCGGCGCCTATCGCGAGACCTGCCGCAGCATCAGCCTCAATGGCGACCGCCTGCACGCGCGCTGTATCGCCAAGGACGGCCAGTCGGTCTCCTCGACCCTCAGCGTCCGCAGCTGCCGGGGGGCCCAGATCCAGAACGACAACGGCCGGCTGGCCTGCGCCGCCGCCGCCCCCACGCGTTCGACCTGATCGCCTTTAAGCGCCGGTCCCAGCTCACAGGGACCGGCGCATCCTACATTGGCCAGAACATCAGTATGGCCGGCGGACCGATCACCAGCACAAGCAGGCTCAACGGCGCCCCCAGCTTGGGATAGTCCGAGAACTTGTACCCGCCGGGGCCCATGACCAGCGTATTGCACTGGTGCCCGATGGGGGTCAGGAAGTCGCACGCCGCCCCGACCGCCACCGCCATCAGGAACGGATCGGGCCGATACCCCAACTGCTGGGCCAGGGTCGCGGCGATAGGCGCCACCACCAGAACCGTCGCCGCATTGTTCAGGAAGGGCGTCACCGCCATGGCCGCGAACATCATCCCCGCCACCGCCACCACAGGCGGTATGCCCTGGAACACCGACTTCAGCCCTCCGGCGATCAGATCCGCCCCGCCCGTCTGCTGGATCGCGTCCGACACCGGGATCAGGGCGGCGATCAGCACCAGAAGCGGCCCGTCCAACGCGGCATAGGCCTCGCGCATCTTCAGCCCGCCCATGGCGACGATCACCACCGCCGCGCCGAAGAAGGCGATGGACACGGGGATTACGCCGAACCCCACCAGCACCATGGCCACAGCCAGCACCACGGCGGGCAGGAACTTCCTGCGCTGGCCGCCCAGCCGCATCTCTCGCTCCGCCAGGGGCAAGAGCCCCAGGGTCGCCAGCCGCCCGGGCAGGCCGGCCTCGGATCCCTGCAACAACAGCACGTCCCCGGCCTGTAGCCTGGCCGTCCGCAGATGCTGTGTCAGCTCATAGCCGCTACGCGACACGCCCAGCAGGTTCAGCCCATGCTGGCCATACAGGTCCAGCGACCGCACCGACTGTCCGATCAGCAGCGAGTCCGCCCCGATCACCGCCTCCGCCAGACTGACCTCGTCCTTGGCCTCTTCCAACAGCACAGGCCGATCGCCCCGCACCAGCTTCAGCTTGGTGGCGTCGATAAACCCCTCCAGCGCCTCCTGATCGCCCTTGATCAGCAGGGTGTCGCCGGCCCGGACCAAGGTGTTGCCGCGCGGTCGGGTCTTGCGCTTGCCGTCGCGGATCAGGGCCATGACCTGGATCTCGTCGGGCGCCATCGCCTTCAACGCGCTGATCGGTTTGATCTCCAGCGTCCAGTCGTCGGGAACCCGCGCCTCGGTCAGATAGGCGTTGGCCGACAGGGCGGCCGACAGGCCTATGGTCCCGGTCCGGTCCTTGGGCAGCAGCCGATAGCCGAAGGCCAGAAAGGCCAGGGCCGCCCCGGTCAGGATCAGGCCCACCGGCGCATAGTCGAACATGCGGAACGGCTCGCCGGTTATGCCCTCGCGCACCTCGGCGACCAGGATGTTGGGCGCGGTCCCCACCAGGGTCACCATCCCCCCCGCCATGGCGCCGAAGGCCATGGGCATCAGCAGCCGCGACTGTTTGGTCCCCGTGCGCCTGCTGACCTGAAGCGCGACCGGCATCATGATGGCCAGGGCGCCGACATTCTTGGTCACCATCGACAGCACGGTCACGGCCGCAGTCAGAACCGGCACCTGCGACCGCTCGGTCTTCAGGTAGGGCATGATCCGCTTCAGGGCCATTTCGACGATGCCCGACTTGGCAAAGGCCGCCGACACCACCAGGGCGCAGGCGATGATTACGGTTACGTCGTTGGAAAAGCCTTCGAACGCCGCCTCGGCCGGGATCACCCCAATGGCCAGCCCCGCCACCAGCGCCGCCACCGCGACCAGGTCGTAGCGGAACCGGCCCCAGATGAAGGCCGCGACCGTCAGCCCGACCAGGCCGAAGGCCAAACCCTGTTGTAGTGTCACTCAGATGCTCTCGCCCCCGGCCGCCCAGCGCCGCCGATGGACAGCAACGGTGGAAGCGGCCGGAGGTTCAACGCCGCCTACTTCCCCGCGACCAACCGTCCCGCCGCCCGCACCATCCGCCAGATTTCGCCTAGGAAAGCCCAGACCACGATCAGCATCAGGATCGCCGCCAGCCCGCCCCCGTCGCCCGTCGTCCGATGGAAGGTCGACTGGAGGCGCTCGGCGAACTCCGTCACCGTGCCGACCCAGATCACCGGCGTCAGCGGCGACCAGAACCACAGCCACAGAAGGCCCCAGGCCGCCGCCGCCCCGAAGCCGATGTCGCCCAGCGCCGTCAGCCGCACATTGCCGCCCGACGCCGCCCGCATCAGGTCGAACACCACCTTGGCCGCCGCGAACAGCGTTACGGGCCAATAGGCGGCCGCCACGATCTGGCCCAGGATCCGGCCATAGTCGACGCCGTCCAGCACCCCCGCCACCTCGTCCGGCCGGATCGAGGCCACCGGCAGCAGGCCGGTCCACCACAGCAGCAGCACCGCCCAGGCGATGGCGCTGGACACCGCACGCGCGACCGGCGACATCTCGGCGCTCTTCTTCACCGCCGGTCCCGACTTGGCGGCCGCACCTTCGCGCAGCGTCGCCCCGCCGCGCGCCAACCGCTCGCCCCAGGTCTCGGCGTCGATATCGCCGCCCAGTTCGAACAGGCCCAGATCCTTGACCCGCCATTTGGCGATGAAGTCGGGCTTCTTCTCCTGCCGCTCCAGCACGAAGCCGATCAGGGTCACCACCCCGATCACCGTCACCGCCCCGCTGAACAGGCTCCCAAAGGCCTGACCAATGGCCTGACCCGCATAGACATCCCCGCTGACCACGCGCACCGCCAGCCCAATCAGGGTAACGCACGCCATCACCAGCAACGCCGTCTTCACCGCGAACAGCCACCACGGATACAGCTCCGGCCCGATCAGCGCCTGCGGCCCGGACCGATACCGCGCCGCCACCGTCAGCGGATGGCCGACCTCGCGCAGCAGGGCCTCGACCTCGTCGTCGCTCGGCGTCCGGCCCAGCCGGTCCTCCAGCGCCTCGAGCCGGCCCATGATCTCGTCGCGCAGCTCGGCGACGATGTCCTCGCGCGTCACCTTCGGCAGCTGCGCTGCCACGGCCTTCAGATAGGATTCAACCAGGTCCATCCCACGCTCTCCCTCTTTCCCGATGTTCACAGCATCTTCTCCAGCGAGGCCGACAGGCCCCGCCACTCGGCCGCCAGCCGCGCCAGCATGGCCTCCCCGCGCGGCGACAGGCGGTAGAACCGCTTCTTGCGCCGCTCCTCCTCGCGCCATTCGCTGTCCAGCAGCCCCTGGCTCTCCAGCCGGCGCAGCAGCGGATAGAGGGTGCTCTCCTCCATCTCGACCCCGACCTCGCCCAGCGCGACCCGCAGCGAATAGCCGTATTGCTCGCGCCGCAAGCTCGCCAGCACCGCCAGGATCAACGACCCCCGCCGCAGCTCCAGCCGCAGGCTCTCGAACAGCAGTTCCTCATCCTGACTCACCCGCTCGCCTCCGTGCGTCACATAGTGTGTGACACACAGTGTATGGGACATACTGTATGAGGGAGTCAAGACAGTGCAGGAGAGACGGGCGTGAACCTTCCCCTCCTGCGCGCTATAGCGTGACCCATCCCCGCGCACTAAGTTCTGTTCATGAACCGTTCTTCGACGCCGAAGCCCGCCGCCGCAAAGCCGGCCAAACCCGTCCATACGCCTGACCCCGGCGTGCGCGAGGCCGCCGCCGCCTTCAAACGCGACACCGGGAAGATGCCGATGTTCGCCCCTGTCGCCGGCCCACGCCTGACGCCGGAGGAGCCCGTCGCGGCCCCTTCCGACTGGGTGCCGCACCGCCCCTCGCACGAAGGCAAGAAGAAGGGCGGGCGTTTCCGGCTGGAGACGCAATACACCCCCGCCGGCGACCAGCCCGCCGCCATCGCCGAACTGGTGGCCCAGGCCGAGGCGGGCGACCGCGATCAGGTGCTGCTGGGCGTCACCGGCTCGGGCAAGACCTTCACCATGGCCAAGGTCATCGAACAGACCCAGCGCCCGGCGCTTATACTTGCACCCAACAAGACCCTGGCGGCACAACTTTACTCAGAGTTCAAGTCATTCTTTCCCGACAACGCCGTCGAATACTTTGTAAGCTACTACGATTATTACCAGCCAGAAGCATATGTACCAAGAACTGATACATATATAGAGAAAGATTCAAGTATAAACGAGCAGATCGACCGGATGCGGCATTCGGCGACGCGGGCGATCCTGGAGCGGGATGATGTGATCGTGGTGGCCAGCGTCAGCTGCATCTACGGCATCGGGTCGGTGGAGACCTATACGGCCATGACCTTCACGCTGAAGGTGGGGGACCAGATCGACGAGGCGAAGCTGCGGGCCGACCTGATCGCGCTGCAGTACAAGCGCAACGACCTGAACTTCGAGCGCGGCATGTTCCGCAAGCGCGGCGACGTCATCGAGATCTTCCCGGTCCACCTCGAGGACCGCGCCTGGCGCATCAGCCTGTTCGGCGACGAGCTGGAGGCGATCCAGGAGTTCGACCCCCTGACCGGCAAGAAGACCGCCGACCTGACCGAGATCACCGTCTACGCCGCCAGCCACTATGTGACCCCGCGCCCCACGCTGAACCAGGCCACCAACGGCATCAAGGCCGAGCTGAAGGAGACGCTGGACTGGATGATCGAGAACGGCAAACTGCTGGAGGCCCAGCGCCTGGAGCAACGCACCCGGTTCGACCTGGAGATGATGGAGGCCACCGGCAGCTGCGCCGGCATCGAGAACTACAGCCGCTGGCTGACCGGCCGCGCCCCCGGCGAGCCCCCGCCCACCTTCTTCGAATACATCCCCGACAACGCCCTGCTGTTCGTGGACGAGAGCCACGTCACCATCGGCCAGATCAACGGCATGTTCCGCGGCGACTACCGCCGCAAATCCACCCTGGCCGAATACGGCTTCCGCCTGCCCTCCTGCATCGACAACCGCCCGCTGAAGTTCGAGGAATGGGAGGCCATGCGCCCCCAGACCGTCCACGTCAGCGCCACCCCCGGCGCCTGGGAGATGGACCAGGCCGGCGGCGTCTTCGTCGAACAGGTCATCCGCCCCACCGGCCTGATCGACCCCCCCGTCGAGATCCGCCCGGTCTCCGGCCAGACCCGCAACCAGGTCGACGACGTCATCGACGAGGTCAAGGCCACCACCCGCGCCGGCTATCGCTCCCTGGTCACCACCCTGACCAAGAAGATGGCCGAGGACCTGACCGAATACATGCATGAACAGGGGATCCGCGTCCGCTACATGCACTCCGACGTCGACACCCTGGAGCGGATCGAGATCCTGCGCGACCTGCGTCTGGGATCCTTCGACTGTTTGATCGGCATCAACCTGCTGCGCGAGGGGCTGGACATCCCCGAGTGCGGCCTGGTCGCCATCCTGGACGCGGACAAGGAGGGCTTCCTGCGCTCCGAGACCAGTCTGATCCAGACCATCGGCCGCGCCGCGCGCAACATCGACGGCCGCGTCATCCTGTACGCCGACCGCATGACCGGCAGTATGGAGCGCGCCATCGCCGAGACCGACCGCCGCCGCGAACGCCAGATGGCCTACAACACCGAACACGGCATCACGCCCGAAAGCGTCAAGCGCGACATCAAGGAGCTGATGGACAGCCCCTATGAGTCCCGCGAAATGGACCGCCTGACCCGCCCCGGCGTCGCCGAAGCCTCCAAACCCTTCGTCGGCTCAAACTTCCAGGCCGCCCTCAAGGACCTGGAAGGCCGCATGCGCGAAGCCGCCTCCAACCTGGAGTTCGAGGAAGCCGGCCGCCTGCGCGACGAGATCAAGCGCATGAAGCTGCTGGACCTGGAATTCGCCAACGAGGCCCTGACGGGGGCGGGCGAAGAGGTGGACCGGTCGGCGCCGAAGAAGTGGCGCGCGGAAGCGGCGGCGGAGAAGGCGGAGGCGTTTAGGAAGGGACGGTTGTAGTAGAGAGGGTCGCTGCCAGTGAGCATGAAACCGAAGGACGCGCGGACCTCTTCCGCCATGTCGCGGGTACGACAAGCCAAGACCGCTCCGGAAGAACGTGTCGCGGCCGTCCTCCGCGAACTCGGCATTGCGTATCGACGCAACGCTAAGGCGCTGCCCGGCAAGCCCGATTTCACCAATCGCTCAAAGGGATGGGCCATTCAGGTGCATGGCTGTTTCTGGCATCAGCATGATTGCAAGCGAGGAACTTTACCGGCGCATAACCGCGAAGCCTGGGAGGCGAAATTCGCACGTAACCGCGCGCGTGACATTGAGGTCGATGAAGCGCTGAAAAAGCTGGGGCTGTCTGTGCTGACGCTTTGGGAGTGCGAGACGCGACAGCCGACTCGGCTCAAAGAGACGATAAGTGATCACTTAACGTCGGTAGCACTTCCAACGACGATTAACCATAGGTTGTAGCGTATTGACACAGCCGCGATGTTCGCGCTTTGTTTCAGCTCCAACCTTTTCGAGGCCCACATGTCTTTGCGACTGATTGATCTTTTCAGCGGCGCCGGCGGTATGAGCCTCGGCTTCTGTGATGAAAAATTCTGCGGCGGCTTTGAAACCGTTCTGGCGATCGACAATGACGCTGCGGCGGTCAAGACGCACGGTCTCAACTTCCCGGGACGTTCGATCAAGGCCAACATCGAAGAGTGGCTGCTCGAAAATGAAGTGCCTCAAGCCGACGTCGTCATCGGCGGGCCGCCTTGCCAGGGCTTCAGTCTCCTCAACAAGAAGCGCGACGGCGACGCTCGACGCGCCCTGTGGGAACCCTTCATCGAAATCGCTGAACGCTCCGGTGCTCGCGTCTTCGTCATGGAGAACGTGGCTGAGCTCTATCGTTCGCCGGAACGGCAGTTGATCGAGGCCAAGGCGAAACAACACGGCTTCCAGACGTCGGCCGCCATCCTGAACGCCGCCGATTACGGCGCGCCGCAGACACGGAAGCGAACGATCATCCTCGGCTGGCGCGGGGCGTTCACTCTCCCGACCTTCCCCCCCCTGCCCTCTCACGCCGACCCGAAACTGAACTCGAATCTGCCCCGCTGGAGAACCGTTCGGGACGAGATCGGAAATCTGCCGCTGGCGACAATCGGGACGGAAATCGGCTCGGAAAAAACGATAAACCTCCACTTCGGGCGCACGCCGACCGAAAAGAGCCTTCAGCGCTACAAGGCCGTGCCGCCCGGCGGAAATCGCTTCGACCTACTCGCCAACCGTCCCGACATCACACCCGACTGCTGGGTCCGTAAGACGAGCGGCGGCACGGATTTGTTCGGCCGCCTGTGGTGGGATCGCCCGTCGGTGACGATCCGCACGGAATTCTACAAGCCAGAGAAGGGCCGCTACCTGCATCCAGAGGCCGACCGCCCGATCAGCCACCGCGAAGCGGCGCGTCTCATGGGCTTCCCTGACGAGTTCCAATTCTACGGCACCAAGGTTGAAGTCGCCCGACAGATCGGCAACGCCGTGCCGCCAAACTTGGCCGGGGCGTTGGGGAAGGTGGTTCGTGAAATCCTGACCGACAGAGCTATGGCAGCCTAAATAGCCAAGTCGAAAGGTAGATCTGCTATATCCCTAAGACGGCGACCTTCGATAAGGGTTTCAAGAAGATCAAGATTGTTGGAAGCACCTTTATGAGCGCTTCCTACCTGCGTCGCGTACGACTGCGTTGCGTAGTATAGCTCGTCAAGACAAACATGATAAACACAGTCGATATCACCTGTACCTAGAGCTAAGGATGATATCCTGCCAGCGGTGGGCTCGGCAGTCACCATGGCTATATGGGGAAGCTTTCCTTTTCGACTTCTAATCAAATTTAGTGCTTCACTGCGCGCATTCTGCGCCCTATCCGACCGTAATGTTAATTTACAAGAAACGCTTGCATGCAACGTTGGACGAGCGCCATTTTCTTCAAACATAGGCGTACGTGATGCATCGACGGCATTTATTAGAATGTCGCCCTGACCAACATGCGATCGCTTGATTGGATTTTTGTAAATAACAACATCAGGCTTTATGACGTAGTCCATCCCAAATGCGATTTTTATCTCTCTCCGGTCCGAAGGAGATCCAACAGTTTGGGAAAGTCTAGATATATCGGCAATATGGCTATATTGATCAAACTCGCTGACGGGTATATTTCGACCTATTCCAAAATCTCCCGCCCTAATTGTAGATAATTTTGGAAACACCGAAGATATAAACTCTCCCACCTTATTTTCAAAAATGCTTCCCGCTGCCTGACCTTTAAGCTTGGGCATAGGCAAACCTAGACCAATACGGCCCATCATATCGCGCGCTATCCAAACACTGGACCTGCTATCCTTATCGGCCACGCTGGGAATACCCGATTCAGAAACGCTGAAGACGCCGGATTCAACCAGAGCAGCCAGTAGAGATTTTCGATCTGTGACAGTCATCATGAGTGTGACATGCAGCGAGAACGTCCAAGTGACAAGTAACTACTCGAACGGCATGTTGGACAGATTAGCTACGTAAACGAGGCCCGCGCCGAGGTTGCGGCGGCTGGCCCGATCTATCCACGCCAAATCGACCCTCATCCGGCCAAACCATACCCTGATCTTTCCTCCTCCTCCGGCAAGCCGCGCTTTCGCGGCGCAGACCGGGGGACCCAGCGGCGCGCGAGAGCGCGAAGCTGTCGCGGACTCGGTGTTCAGACAGTGTGCGGCGGATGGATTTCGCCTGACGGCGCCGCTGGGTCCCCCGGTCGCTTCGCGCCGGAGGATGACGAAAGGAGGGGCGGGTCAGGCCCTGGGCCTTCATCACCGTTCCGATCCCTTCTCCCCTTGCGGGAGAACGCAGCCGAGCGGAGCGAGGTCGGATGAGGGGTTACACCGGCCCTGACGATCCACGCCGAACCGACCCCTCATCCGGCGCCCATGATCTTTCGTCATCCTCCGGCAAGCCGCGCCTTCGCGGCGCAGACCGGGGGACCCAGCGGCGCGCGTGAGCGCGAAACTGTCGCGGACTCGGTGTTCAGACAGTGTGCGGCGGATGGATTTCGCCTGACGGCGCCGCTGGGTCCCCCGGTCGCTTCGCGCCGGAGGATGACGAAAGGAGGGGCGGGTTGACGGCTAAACCAGCTCCACCTTCAGCGAATGCCCCAGCACCCGCGCGGCGCGGCTGAGCGTGTCCAAGGTCACGTTCGACGCCTCCGGGTCGAGGACGCGGTTCAGTTGGGCGCGGCTTGTCTCCATTTCGGCGGCCATGGCGGCGCGGGTCAGACCCTGGGCCTTCATCGCCTGCTGGAGCTGGAGGGCGATCACGCTCTTGACCGCGCGCAGGGTCACCTCCTCGCGGATGCCGTCCTCGTCGAGGAAGTCGTCCAGGGTGGCGAGGTCCGACGGATCGCGGAACTTCATGTCTGTCGTCATTGGGCGCTTCCCAGGCCTGCGGCTGGATTCATCGTACCATAAATAATACGTTCGTCGTCACGCTAAGGGGAGAAGGAAGAGGGTTACGTCCGGGTTTGGCGTAACGGGGGTTTAGGTCGTGGGGGCATGAGCCAGGGCATTCACCGCAAGATCCGATCCGACGCCGTCTGGGCCGAGGTGCGCAAGGCATGGGAAGATGGAGAGACCACGCGGTCGGTGGCGCGGCGGTATGACGTCGGGGTTCACGCCCTGTGGAAGCGGCGCGAGGCGGAGGGCTGGACGCGGCCCGACCCGAAGGCGGGGCCGGTGGAGCCGGCCGAGGGCTGGGGCGCCTATGTTCAGGGGCGGCGTGACGCCTTCGAGGCGCGTCTGGAAGAGGCGCGGGCGCTGGCGGAGTGTCTGGTCGAGGCGATGAAGGACGAGCGGCTGACGCGGGCGCCGCACTGGCATATTCCGTGGCTGTATCGCTGGCGCGCCGACCATCTGGGGGCCGAGGCGGCGTCGCGGGACCGGGAACGGGCGGTGGAGGCGGGGCATCCGTGGGCCGAGCGGTTCTGGGACGAGGACGGGATGCTGAGGCCGCTGCGGCGGCTGGATGAAGAGATGGCGCGGCTGCACCCGCAGGACTGGCGCCGGGCGGTGGGGGTGCCGGAGGGGGTGGAGGTGGAGTGGCCGTAGCTCTCCCTCCCCTTCATGGGGAGGGGCGATCGCGCAGCGATCGGGGTGGGGCCCGAAGGGGCGCGAGCGGGGTGTGCGAAGGGGCCGTGCGGGCTGACACGGCCCCACCCGGGCTTCGCTGCGCTGCGCCGTCCCTCCCCATGAAGGGGAGGGAGAAGGTCAGTCCTCGTCCATCTTGAGCGCGGCGATGAAGGCTTCCTGCGGGATTTCGACCTTGCCGAACTGACGCATCTTCTTCTTGCCGGCCTTCTGCTTCTCCAGCAGCTTCTTCTTGCGCGTGGCGTCGCCGCCGTAGCATTTCGAGGTCACGTCCTTGCGGAGCGCGCGCACGGTCTCGCGGGCGATGATCTTGCCGCCGATGGCCGCCTGGATCGGGATGACGAACAGGTGGGGCGGGATCAGTTCCTTCATTTTCTCGACCATGCCCCGGCCGCGCGTCTCGGCGCGGGCGCGGTGGACCAGCATGGACAGGGCGTCGACCGGTTCGGCGTTGACCAGGATGGACATCTTCACCAGGTCGCCGACCTTGTATTCGGTGATCTCGTAGTCGAACGAGGCATAGCCCTTAGAGATCGACTTCAGCCGGTCGTAGAAATCGAACACCACCTCGTTCAGCGGCAGTTCGTAGACCACCATGGCGCGGGCGCCGACGTAGGACAGTTCGACCTGGGAGCCGCGGCGGTCCTGGCACAGCTTGATCACGCTGCCGAGGTATTCGTCGGGCGTCAGGATGGTGGCCTTGATCCAGGGCTCGGAAATGGTCTCGATCTGCATCACGTCGGGCAGGTCGGCCGGGTTGTGCAGGTCGATCTCGGAGCCGTCGCGCAGGCCGATCTTGTAGACCACCGACGGGGCGGTCGCGATCAGATCCAGGTTGAACTCGCGGCTGAGCCGTTCCTGGATGATCTCGAGGTGCAGCAGGCCCAGGAAGCCGCAGCGGAAGCCGAAGCCCAGGGCGGCGCTGGATTCCATCTCGTAGGTGAATGACGCATCATTCAGCCGCAGCTTGCCGATGGCGGCGCGCAGGTCCTCGAAATCGGCGGCGTCCACCGGGAACAGGCCGCAGAAGACCACCGACTGGACCTCCTTGAACCCCTTCAGCGGTTCGGCGGTCGGCTTCTTCTCGTCGGTGATGGTGTCGCCGACGGCGGCGTGGGCGACTTCCTTGATCTGGGCGGTGATGAAGCCGACCTCGCCGGGGCCCAGCTGGTCCACGGGGGTGTTCTTGGGCAGGAAGACGCCGACCCGGTCGATCAGGTGGGTCGAGCCGTTGCGCATCATCTTGACCTTCATGCCGGTCTTCAGCACCCCGTCGAAGACGCGGACCAGGACGACGACGCCGAGGTAGGGGTCGTACCAGGCGTCCACCAGCATGGCCTTCAGCGGGGCGTCGGGGTCGCCCTTGGGCGCCGGGAGTTTGGTGACGATGGCCTCGAGCACGTCCTCAATGCCGATGCCGGACTTGGCGCTGCACAGCACGGCCTCGGAGGCGTCGATGCCGATGACGTCCTCGATCTGGGCGCGGACCCGCTCGGGCTCCGCCGCCGGCAGATCGACCTTGTTCAGGACCGGCACGATCTCGTGGTTGTTATCAATGGCCTGATAGACGTTCGCCAGCGTCTGGGCCTCGACCCCCTGCGACGCATCCACGACCAGCAGCGAGCCCTCGCACGCCGCCAGGCTGCGCGACACCTCATAGGCGAAGTCCACGTGCCCCGGCGTGTCCATCAGGTTCAGAACATAGTCCTGCCCGTCCTTGGCGCGGTAGTTCAGACGCACCGTCTGCGCCTTGATCGTAATCCCCCGCTCCTTCTCGATATCCATATTGTCCAAGACCTGCTCGGACATCTCGCGCGCGGTCAGGCCGCCGGTGAATTGGATCAGTCGGTCGGACAGGGTGGACTTGCCATGGTCGATGTGCGCGACCACGCTGAAGTTCCGGATGTTCGAGATAGGGGGAGTCGTCATCCGCGCGCCCCTATCACGCGTAGAGGTCCGGGACCAGCGGGCGCGGCGATCCGCGCCACCGACAGTGTCAGATTAAGCCTTTGCAACAAAGCGTATCGGCGTTTGAGAACGGGTCGCGGACGCGGTATGGGTCGCGCCTCCCGATAACCGGCGCGAGCCGGCGATCCGCTTCGCCTGCAACCGAGGAACTCCCCGTGTCCAAGACGACCCGAACCGCTCTCAACGTCGGCGCCATTGCCGTGTCGGCCTTCCTGCTGGCGGGCTGTGGGGGGCATGGCGACGAGGCGACCGAAGAAAAGGCCGCCGGCGGCTCGCGCCAGACCGTCACCGCCGCCACCGTGGCCCAGACCAATCTGCGCCGCAGCGTCACCGCCTCGGGCACCGTCTCGGCCTGGGAGGAAGTGCCGGTCGCGGCCGAGACCGGCGGACTGACCGCGGTCGCCGTCTATGTGGATGAAGGCTCCTATGTGCGTCAGGGCCAGCCCCTGGTGCAGATGAACGACGTCCTGCTGCGCGCCCAGCTGCGCCAGCAGCAGGCCCAGGTGCAGCTGGCCGAGGCCAATGTGGCGCGCGACGACGCGGCCCTGAACCGGTCCCAGCAGTTGAAGGAGCGCGGCTTCCTGTCTCAGGCCTCGCTGGACACCGCCCTGGCCAACCAGCGGGCGTCGAACGCCAATCTGGCCGCCGCCCGCGCCACCCTGGCCCAGACCCAGACCCAGCTGTCCCAGGCCACCGTCCGCGCGCCCGTCGCCGGTCTGGTCATCAGCCGCAGCGTCACCAAGGGCCAGATCATCGCCGCCGGAACCGAACTGTTCCGCATGGTCCGCGACGGCCGACTGGAGCTGGACGCCCAGGTGCCCGAGACCGAGCTGGCCCAGGTTCGCGCCGGTCAGTCGGTGATCGTCGCCTCTAGCGAGGCGGGAACGACGACCGGCACGGTCCGGATCGTCACGCCCGAGGTCAACGCCAACACCCGCCTGGGTCTGGCGCGCATCTCGCTGTCGCCCAGCGCCCAGCTGCGGCCGGGCATGTTCGCCCGCGCCGACATCGATGTCGGCGACCAGCCCGCCAACACCGTGCCGACCGGCGCGGTCCTGTATCGCGACAACAAGCCGGGGGTCTTCACCCTGGTCGCCGAAGGTCGGGTTCACTTCCAGCCGGTCGTCATCCTGTCGCGGACCGACACCCAGACGGCCGTCACCGGCGTCAATGTCGGCGCACAGGTGATCGTTGACGGCGCCGGCTTCCTGAATGAGGGCGACCGCGTCAACGTCGCCCAGGCTCCCGGCGGCGCCCGTTCCGCCGTCCCGGCCACCGCCCAGCCTGCGACCAAGTAGGACCGACCCATGAACCAGATATCGTCTTGGGCGATCAAGAACCCGATTCCGATCATCCTGCTGTTCCTGCTGCTGACGCTCAGCGGCGTGGTCGGCTTCATGGGGATGCGGATCAATCAGAACCCCGACATCGACTTCCCGCTGGTCAATGTCACGGCCTCTCGTCCCGGCTCCGCCCCGGCGGAAATGGAGGTGCAGGTCACACGGTTGATCGAGGACTCGCTGGCCGGCCTGTCGGGCGTGCGCCATGTCACCTCGACGATCACCGACGGCTCTTCCTCGACCCAGATCGAGTTCGAACTGGGCACGGACACCGACCGGGCGACCAATGACGTGCGCAACGCCATGACCGGGCTGCGCGCCAGCCTGCCGCAGGATATGCAGGAGCCGGCGGTCCAGCGGATCGACATCACCGGCGACGCCCTGATCACCTATGTGGTCCGGTCGCCGACGATGACGCCGGAACAGATCAGCTGGTTCATCGACAACGAGATGAGCCGCGCCCTGCTGGCCCTCGGCGGCGTGGGCGAGGTCAACCGCTCGGGCGGGGTGGATCGCGAGATGCGGGTCGAGTTGGATCCCCAGCGGCTGGCCGCTTACGGCGTCACCGCGGCCGAGGTCAGCCAGGCCCTGACCAACGTCAACAACAACCTGCCCGGCGGTCGCGTCACCATCGCCGGGTCCGAACGCGCCGTGCGCACCCTGGGCGCCGCCACCTCGGTGGCGCAGCTGCGCGAGACCCTGGTGCCGCTGGGCGACGGCAAGACCGTGCGCCTGGATAATCTGGGCACGGTCGAGGACAAGTGGAGCGAACCGCGTCGCCTGGCCCGCTACAACGGACAGGAGGCCGTGACCTTCAACTTCCTGCGCTCGCGCACCGCGTCCGAGGTCAAGGTCGCCGAAAAGGTCCGCGAAGAGGTCAAGAAGATCGACGAGGCCCATCCCGAGCTGACCATCAGCCAGGTGACCGCCAGCGTCGAGGAGATCGAGGAAAGCTATCTGGCTTCGCTGGAGGCCCTGCTGCTGGGCGCCGTCCTGGCCGTCATCATCGTCTTCATCTTCCTGCGCGACTGGCGCGCCACCGTGATCGCGGCGACGGCCATGCCGATGTCGCTGATCCCGACCTTCGCCATCCTGGGCCCGCTGGATCAGTCGCTGAACGTCGTCACCCTGCTGGCCCTGTCGCTGACCATCGGCATTCTGGTCGATGACGCCATCGTGGAGATCGAAAACATCGTCCGCCACATGCGCGACGGCAAACCGCCCTATGACGCCTCGCTGGAGGCGGCGGACGAGATCGGCCTGGCGGTCGTGGCCACCACGGCCACCATCATCGCCGTCTTTGCGCCGGTCGGCTTCATGCCCGGCATCATCGGCCAGTTCTTCAAGGCCTTCGCGCTGGCGGCCTGCGTCTCGGTGGCCTTCTCGCTGCTGGTGGCGCGGACCCTGACGCCGCTGATGGCGGCCTTCATCCTGAAACACACCCACCACGAAGACCGCGACCCGTTCTGGATGAATGGTTATCTGCAGGCTCTGCGCTGGTGCCTGGGCAACCGGTGGAAGGTCTTCATCATCGGCATCCTGTTCCTGGTGGGGTCGATCGCGACCTCGGTCGCAGCCAAGATGTCGTTCGAGTTCATGTCGCCCGGCGACACGGCCCGTGCATCCTTCCAGGTCGAACTGCCGCCGGGTTCGACCCTGGGCCAGACCGACGCCGTGGTGCGGCAGATCACCCGCCAACTGGAAGCCCGCCCCGAGGTCACCTCGGTCTATGCCGCCATCGGCGGGCAGGACGTGACCCAGGCCAACATCTATGCCGACATGGTGCCCAAGGGCGACCGCGAGCTGAGCCAGCAGGCTTTCGCGCGCGTCATGGTCGATGAGATGAAACAGATCCCCGGCGCCCGCATCCGCGCCGGCATCGCCCAGTCGGGCGGCGGTCCCGGCGACGGCACCACCTATACCTTCTCGATCCTGAGCGACGACCCCGTCGCCCTGAACGCCGCTGCGCGCAAGGTGGAGGAAGAGATGCGCGCGGTTCCGGGCCTGGCCAATGTGGTCAACTCGGCCGCCATCGCGCGTCCGGAAATCCTGGTCACGCCGCGTACGGACGAGGCCGCCCTAGCCGGGGTTTCGGCCGGCGCCATCTCCCAGGCGGTGCGGGTCGCCACCATCGGCGACGTCGATCAGAACCTGCCCAAATACAATCTGGGCGACCGTCAGGTTCCAATCCGACTGCAGCTGACGGAAGAGGCTCGACAAGACCTGAGCGTGCTGGAGACATTGCGTGTTCCCGGCAACAACGGCGCCTCGGTGCCGTTGAGCGCCGTCGCCGACATCGAGTTCGGCGCCGGTCCGGCCACAGTGACGCGTCAGGACCGGTCGCGCATCGCCTCGATCAGCGCCGAGCTGGACGGCATGACCACCGGGGCGGCGGGCGTGGCGGTCAACCAGCTGCCCTCCGTCAAGAACCTGCCCGCCGGCGTGCGTCAGGTGGCGGCCGGCGACACCGAGTTCATCCAGGAGATGCTGACCGGCTTCGGCATCGCCTTCGCCTCGGGCATATTGCTGATGTATGCGGTTCTGACGCTGCTGTTCAAAAGCTTCGCCTATCCGATCACCATCATGGCGGCCCTGCCCCTGGCCATCGGCGGCGCCTTCATCGCCCTGGCCATCGGCGGCGCCAACTTCTCCATGTCGGCCCTGATCGGGGTGCTGATGCTGATGGGGATCGCGGCCAAGAACTCCATCCTGCTGGTCGACTATGTCATCATGGCCGAGAAGGACGGGATGACGCGCTTAGAGGCCATCATGGACGCCGCGCACAAGCGCGCCCGGCCCATCCTGATGACCACCTTCGCCATGGGGGCGGGCATGGTGCCGATCGCCATGGGCGTGGGGGCCGACGTCCAGTTCCGCTCGCCCATGGCCATTGCGGTGCTGGGGGGGCTGATCTCCTCGACCTTCCTGTCGCTGCTCTACATCCCGGCCATCTTCACCATCGTCGATGATGTGGCCCAGTGGGCGCGGCGTATCCTGCACCGGTCCACGGCGGGGCAGCGCGAGCTGGCGAAACCGAGGCAGGGGCCGTTGGTGGAGTAACCCCCCCGTCACCCTCGGGCTTGTCCCGAGGGCCCACGGCGGCATCAGATGCGGGCTTTAGACGCATCGCACGGCGTCGCCCCCTCCACCCGTGGGCGAGACGGAAAAGTGGCCCCTCGGGACAAGCCCGAGGGTGACGGGTTTAAGAGGCGCCCAAGAAAAAGGGCCGACCGGTTTCCCGGTCGGCCCTTCGTCGTTCCGCTCTGTCAGCCTGGAGGCCGCGGCGGCTGGACGATCAGTATTTGACCTTCAGCGTCACGCCCCAGGTGCGCGGGGCGCCCAGGTAGGCGTTGTAGGTCGCGGTGTCGGTGGCGACATTATAGTAGGTGCCGTTCGCCTGGGGCGTGGTCGTGTTGGTGAAGGCCGTGCCCTGCAGCGGGGCGGCGAAGGCGACCTGGGTGTATTTTTCCTGCAGCAGGTTTTGGGCCCAGATATCGACGGTCCAACGCTCGTCTTCCGAACCGATGGAGACACGGCCGTTGACGACGGTGAAGGCCTCCTGGTCCTTGTACGGCAGCAGGTCCGAGCCGGTGTTGTACTCGGTCGAATATTTGGCCGACAGGTTGAAGCCGCCGCGCAGGCCGCCGCCCAGCGAGCGGTCGAAGGCCAGGGCGCCGGTCAGCGACCATTCCGGGGCGAACGAGGCGCGGGAGCCCGGCAGCAGGGACAGCTGCGGGAAGCGCGCCGGGTTCGACAGGTCGTTGGCGGTGAAGTCGCCGTATTTGGCGTCGGTATAGGTGACGCCGCCCTGGAACATCAGGCCTTCAACAGGGGTGAACCAGACCATGTCGGCGTCGACGCCGCGCGAGGTCAACTCGGGGATCGACTCCACCACGAAGGCGGTGCCGAGGAAGGTGTTCAGCTGGAAGTTCTCGAACTTCTGATCGAAGTAGGTCAGGTTCAACAGCATGGTGCGGTTGAACAGGGTCGTCTTCACACCCGCTTCGTAGCTGTCCACCGTCTCGGCGTCGAAGAACAGCGAGGAGTCCGGCGTCACACCCGTCTGCACCCGGTCCATGTTGTAGCCGGCGCCCTTGTAACCGCGAGCGTAGGAGACATAGCCCATGACGGACGGGTTGAGCCGATAGGACGCCTTGAAGGTGCCGCTGATGTCGGTGTCGCTGAACTTCTCCTGGATGCGACGATTGTCATAGAGCGGGTTCGACCAGGGCAGGCAGAGCAGGCCCAGGGCCGACGTCGGCGTCGCCACCGTGCCAGGCAGGCGATTGGCCGGGTTCTGGTTGGCCAGAGCGCCGCCGCAGGCCGCGCCGTTGGTTCCCAGATTGTCCTGAAGGCCCAAAAGCCGCTTGCTGTCGTAGGTGTAGCGCAGGCCCAGGTTCAGATCGAAGGCCTCGGTCACCCGCCAAGTGTTGTTGGTGAACAGAGCCACCGATTCCGACTTCTGGCTGTAGTGATCCTCATAGGCCTTGCCGGCCGCGAACAGGGGCGCCGAGGCGCTGGGCGCCGTCAAGCCCAGGGCGCAGAGCGGCTGACCCAGCAGCGCGCCGCTGGTTCCGACCGCGAAGCCCTGCGGGTTGGTGAAGCAGCCCGTGCGGGCCGCGCTGGGTCCGCCGAAGGTCGCCGGCACCGTCGCCGTCAGCAGGAGAGAGGCGAAGCCGTTGTAGTCCGCGCCGTAGGAATAGGAGTCGTCGCGATAGACCCCTTCCTTGGTGGCGAACAGACCGACCAGCCAGTCGAACTTGTCGGTCGTCCCGGCCAGGCGGAACTCCTGGGTCAGGTTGTCGACGCCGTAGCCGTTGGACCCGTCATTGGCGCGATAGAGGAGGTCCGCGCCGGTATAGTCGAGGTCCATGCCTTGCTGGAACGACCAGTCGCGCCACGAGGTCTGGGACGTCAGGGTGGCGTTCAGGCTGGGTAGGTCGATGGTGGCTTCCGCCGACAGGCCCATGTCCTCGATTTCCTGGGGCGTCTCGCGGTTCGAATAGGCCGTGCGGCTGAAGGGCACCGTGCCGTAGCCGGCGACCGGCGCGGTCTGGCCGGGACCGTTCGGCGCGGTCAGGGCGGCGATGAAGGCCTGGGTCGGACCGACACGGGTCTGGACGGCGGCGCAGCAGTATTCGTCGCGCTTGGTGTAGTCGGCGATCAGGCGGATCGACACCTCGTCGCTGGGCAGGATCAGCAGCTGGCCGCGGCCGGTCCAGTAGTCCTGATTATTGTCCTCGGTCTGGGTGCGCGGGCCGTCGCCGACGTTGACGTTATAGAAGCCGTCACGCTCGCGGTGCGCCACGAAGATGCGGCCGGCGATCTGGTCGCTGAGCGGGCCCGTCGCCGAGACCGATCCGCCCATGGCGCCATAGTTGCCGGCGGTCAGTTCGGCCGAGACCGACGGATTGAAGGACGGGCGTTCGGTGATGATGTTGATGACGCCGGCCGAGGTGTTCTTGCCGAACAGGGTGCCCTGCGGCCCCTTCAGCACCTCGATACGGCTCAGTTCGCCCAGGTCGCCGAAGCCGACCGAGTTGCGCGAGCGATAGACGCCGTCGATGACCACGCCGACCGAGGACTCCAGGCCGGGGTTGTCGCCGACGGTGCCGGCGCCGCGGATGCGGACCGTGGTCGAGGCTTCGGACTGGGTCGAGGTGACGGTCATGCCGGGCGTCAGGATCTGCAGATCCTTGATGTCCTGCACCCCGGCGCCGTCCAGCACCTCTTGCGACAGGGTGGTGACCACGATCGGCACGTCCTGCAGGCTCTGTTCGCGTTTCTGCGCGGTGACGATGATGTCGTCGATGGTGGCCGGCGCTTCCTGGGCGGCGGCGATTCCGGCAAAGCCGAACACGGCGGCGCCGACGACGGCGGCGGACACAGTGGTCCTGAGATAGCGGTTAGTGTGGCGCACGAAGCGTCCTCCCGGCTCTGAAGCCCGGTCGCGCGGAGCGACCGCAGCGTTTCCTAGTTCCCATTCGGCCCGCCTCTACGTGGAGACGCGCTCAATACGGCAGAGGCTAAGCCCGCTTCGGGCCGGGGTACAAGCGAGCGTTGTTCGCCGCGACGATTTTTCGCCGCAGTTGGCCCTTCCTGTGACTAGGAAGCGACATAAAAGGCTGACGTTGCGTCAGTTTTGACCCGTTCCTGAGCCGAGTGGCTCGATTTCAGGCTTGAGAGCGGCGGGATCGATCTCGCGACGGCGACCGGCAAGCCCCAGCACCAGGGCGGCGGTCACCGCCGACAGGATCGAGCCGCCGATGGCGCCCAGCTTGACCTCGACCTGTTCGGGCGAATCCACGGCGCCGGGGAAGGCCAGGACGCCGATGAACAGGCTCATGGTGAAACCCACGCCGCACAGCAGAGAAACGCCATAGACCTGAAGCCAGCTGGCGTCGGTCGGACGAGCGCCGATCCTCAGCACCGAGGCCAGCCAGGCGGCGCCGAAGACGCCGATCTGCTTGCCGAAGAACAGGCCCAGGGCGATGGCGATGACCAGGGGCGCAAAGGCCTGGTCCATCGACAGGCCGGCGAAGGAGACGCCCGCCTTGGCGAAGGCGAACAGCGGCAGCACCAGATAGGCGTTCCAAGGGTGCAGGTCATGGATCGCCTCCTTCAGCGGGCTCTGATGGTCGTGTTTGCGGGCCTGGATCGGCACGATCATTGCGAAGGCCACGGCGGTCAGGGAGGTGCTGAGCCCCGACAGCACCGTCAGATACCAGACCGCCGCGAAACCAAGCGCCCAGAAGGGCGTCGGAATACGCATCCGGTGGGCGACCACGCCCCCGGCCGCGATCAGGCCCAGGGCCCAGAACAACGGCGTCCAGTTGGCGCCCTCGCTGAACAGGACCGCGATCAGGGCGATGGCGCCCAGGTCATCGACGATGGCCAGGGTCAGCAGGAAGACCCGCAGCGACGACGGCAGTCCCTTGCCGACGAAACCGAAGATGGCCAGGGCGAAGGCGATGTCGGTGGCCAGCGGAATGGGCCAGCCGGCATGTGGCGCCCCCATGGTTCCGGACAGCAGCAGATAGACCGCCGCCGGCCCGACCATGCCGCCGATGGCGGCCAGCACCGGCGTCGCCAGCTTGCGCGGGTCGCTTAGCTCGCCGCGCACGATCTCGTATTTGATCTCCAGCCCCACGACGAGGAAGAAGATCGCCATCAGACCTTCCTTGATCCAGTCGGAGATCGATTCTTCCAGCCGGATCGGGCCTAGCTGGAGCACATGATAGCTCTTCAGCCAGGCGAAATAGTCCGCCGACCAGGGCGAGTTGGCCACGATGACAGCCGCGATGGCGGCAAGCGCCAGGGCCGAGCCGGAGGCGGCCTCGGTCTTGAGGAAGTCGAGAGTGAATTTGCGCGCCACGGCGGCCTCCAGTCGAAAGGATGAGCTGTCGTGACGCCAGGTTATCGACGGGCGTCGGACCGGATTCGTCGCTTCAAAAAAGACGACGCCAGCCTGGCCGCAGGGCGCGACCTGATATCTGCGAACAATAATACGGAGGCGCGCGGGAGGTTCAATCAAAACCGTGGCCATATTCGCTTTCTAAAAGCAGGTTGCGAAACCCGACCGGGCGACGCACCTAGCCTCCATGCCCCCCTCTCCCGCCTACCGCCCCGAACCGCGCGTCTTCGATCTGGGACCGGATTTCGCCGACGCCGTCGCTGCGGCGGACTTCCCCCAAACGCTGCTGCGGTTCCGCAATGATCGGGCAGCGGCGGAGGTCGGGCTGGAAAGCCTGAGCGACGCCGAATGGATCGACGCCTTCGGCCGGTTCGCCCCCCTGCCCGGTCAGCCCGGCCCGCTGGCCATGCGCTATCATGGGCATCAGTTCCGTCAGTACAATCCCGACCTGGGCGACGGGCGCGGCTTCCTGGCGGCGCAGATGCGCGAAACGCCGCGCGCTCAAGCAACGAGCGACCGCGTCGCGAGTGATAGCGCCCCAGGTCGACTTCTCGACCTGGGAACAAAAGGCTCAGGCCAGACGCCGTGGTCGCGCGGCGGCGACGGGCGGCTGACGCTGAAGGGCGGGGTGCGCGAGGTGCTGGCCGCGTCGATGCTGGAGGCCCAGGGCGTGCCCACCAGCCGGGCCTTCTCCCTGATCGAGACCGGCGAGGCGCTGGAGCGCGGCGACGAGCCGTCGCCGACCCGCTCGGCCGTTCTGGTGCGCCTGTCCCACTCCCATATTCGGTTCGGGACCTTTCAACGCGCGGCCTATCTGGGCCGCGTGGATCAGATCGAGGCGCTGATCGAACACGTCCGCAGCCTGTATCACCCGACGGTCGCCGCCGGGGACGCGCCCGGCCTGCTGCGGGCCATCGTCGAGGCCTCGGCGAAGCTGACGGCGCGCTGGATCGCGGCGGGCTTCGTCCACGGGGTGCTGAACACCGACAATCTGAACGTCACGGGCGAGAGCTTCGACTATGGCCCTTGGCGCTTCCTGCCGTCCTATCAGCCCGGTTTCACCGCCGCCTATTTCGACCAGACCGGCCTCTACGCCTTCGCGCGCCAGCCCGAGGCGGTGTTCTGGAACCTGACGCAACTGGCCGGGTGCCTGAAGTTGGTCGCCGAGGCCGAGCCCCTGACCGAGGCCCTGAATGGTTTCGGACCCGCCTATATCCGCGAACTGCGCGCGGCCTTCCTGATGCGGCTGGGCGTGTTGAGCCTGGGCGAGGCGGCGGACCAGAGGCTGGTCGACGCCACCCTGGCCCTGTTGCGGGAAGGCGGCGAGGCCCTGCGCTGGGAGCCGCTGTTCTTCGACTGGTTCGGGGGTTTCGCCTCGTCCGCCCGCGCCCTGTCGGGGCCGCGCGCCAAACTGTACCAGGGCGAAGCCTTCGACGCCTTCCGTTTCGCCCTGATGGAGCACGAGCCCGACCGGATCGAACGGCTGGAGCATCCCATGTTCGCCGCCCGCGAGCCGGAGGAGACGCTGGTCGACGAGGTCGAGACGATCTGGGCCGCCATCGACGCCGGCGACGACTGGACGCCCTTCCAGGCCAAGCTGGCCCGTCTGGAGGCCGCGCGCACCGCCTGGCGCTTCACCGCCTGAGCCGAACCTTACGAAAGCTTCATCTCGTTTATCGATAATTATCTTGTCTGCTTATCGATAAATCCATATCGATAGTCGCCAAGGGCGTCGCGGAGGACGCCCCACATGGAGGGCTATCGGATGAAACTCGTCGGCAAATATTCGGCCGCCAGCGCGCTGCGGTGGTGCCTTGGCTTCCTGAATGTCTTCGTCATGTTGGCGACCGTGGCTGCCGGCGGCGCCCTATTGATCAGCCTTGTCTCGCCCGACTTCGCCGCCGGCTTGATCGACGGCTTGAGGGACGCGCCGAGCGACCCGAGGCCCCCTCTCGGCCTGGCCGAACGCCTCACCATTCTGGGCGGCTTCCTTGCCTGCGGCTTCACCTGGTGGATCATCAACCGTCTGCGCCGCATTCTGCTGTCGGTGAACCAGGGCGACGCCTTCGAGTTGGCCAATGTCAAACGGCTCCAGGCCGTCGGCTTCGGCCTGCTGGGCATCCAGCTGACCGCCCTGATGCTGGTCTTCGTCGCGCCCCAGGCCATCGGCCAGTCCGCGATCGACTATGACTTCGACCTCGGATCCTGGCTGGGGATCCTCGTGGTCTTCATTCTGGCCGAGGTCTTCCGCCAGGGCTCGGCCATGCGCGACGAACAGCTGACCACGGTCTGAGGGCGCGCCATGATCATGATCCAACTGGACCGACTGCTGCTCGAACGCCGCATGTCCCTGACCGAGCTGTCCGACCGCGTCGGCGTGACCCTGGCCAATCTGTCGATCCTCAAGACCGGCAAGGCCCGCGCCGTCCGCTTCTCCACCCTGGACGCCCTGTGCCGCGAGCTGGACTGCCAGCCCGGCGACCTGATCGTCCAGACGCCGGGGCCGCAACCGGACGAACCCTGATCCGTCGAAATATCCTGAGCCCCCATTGCCGGGGCGGCGCGAATCGGGCCACTCGCGCCGCCCCCTGAAACATAAAGTCATCAGCTGATGTCATCGATTGATGTCATCGCCTGATGACAAACGCGGAAAGGGTTGCTACATCCCATCTTGCGAACGGAGCCGCTTAGTCCGACCTCGCAACTGTTCCCAACCAGGCCTTTTCCGATGTCCACCACCCACCTCTCCGTCGCCCAGACCCGCAGTCACGCCGCGTACAGGAACATCACCCTGTGGACGTTGCAGGGCTGGGTCGCGATGTTCTTCATCGCCGCCGGCTACGCCAAGCTGACTGAGCCGATGACGAACCTCATCGCCCTGATGGGTTGGCCTGCCCTCGCGCCCGAAAACATGGTGCGCGGCGTGGGCGTGATTGAACTGGTGCTGGCCCTGGGCCTTTTGGCCCCTCTGATCTCGTGGCGGGTTGGTCGCCCCCTGCTGCTGACCGCCGCCGCCGGACTGGTCGTGCTGGAATCGACCATGCTGATCGTTCACGCGCTCAGCCAGGACATCGGCCTGGCCGTCGTCAACCTCATTCTGCTGGGTCTCACCCTTCCGGTGTTGCTGGGCCGCCGCGCGGCCTGACCCACTCATAAAGATCGATCGCCGGACCCCTCCCCCCCCTGTCCCGGTGTGTCGCGCCCGGAGCCTTCTCCCCCCAGGCTCCGGGCTTTTCTTTGCCCGCTCCCCAGCGCTCTCAGGACGCTTACCCTTACGCGCACGTAAAGCCTTTCCTTTACGCGCACGTAAAGTTATGGTGCCCGCATGGCCACCGCCGACGATCACCGCACCTATTCCATCCGCCAGCTGTGCCGCGAGTTCGACGCCACGGCCCGCGCCCTCAGATTCTACGAGGACAAGGGCCTGCTGACGCCGGCCCGCAAGGGTCAGACGCGCGTCTATGACGCCCGCGACCGCGCCCGGCTGAAGCTGATCCTGAGAGGCCGCCGCATCGGCTTCACCCTCCAGGAAATCCAGGAGATGCTGGACCTATATGACCGCAAGGATCACAACGTCCACCAGATGGCGGTGGCCCTGCGGCGTCACCGCGCCCAGATCGCGGCGTTAAAACAGCAGCTGGAGGACATCGAGGGCGCCATCCAGACGGCGGAAGACGCCTGCGCCTGGATGGAGTCAAAGCTGGGTGAACATCGCCCGGACCTGCTGCCCGGCGCCGAAGACTATGAGAAGCTGCTGCGCGCGCGTCTCAACCACGACCACCACCACCCCTTCAAAGCGAGAGCCTGACCCCCATGGCCTACAAGTCGCCCGTCCGCGATTTCACCTTCATCCTGAACGAGGTGCTGGAGATCGATCGCTACACCAACCAGCCCGGCTTCCAGGACGTGTCTTCGGACCTGGTCAACCAGATCCTGGAAGAAGGCGGCAAGTTCGCCGACGAAGTCATCGCCCCGATCAACAACCCCGGCGACAAGGAAGGCTGCCACTGGTCAGAGGGCGGCGTCGTCACCGGGCCCAAGGGCTGGAAGGAAGCCTACAAGACCATGTCGGAAGCCGGCTGGATGGCGCTGGCGGCGGACCCGGCCTACGGCGGCCAGGGCATGCCCAGCATAGTCTCCTCGGCCTTCGGTCAGATGACCGCCGGCGCCTCGGCGGCCTTCTCCATGTATCCGGGCCTGACCGCCTCGGCCTATGCCGGCATCCGCGCCAGCGCCTCGGACGAGATCAAGGCCAAATACCTGCCCAAGATGGTGTCGGGCGAATGGTCCGGCACGATGAACCTGACCGAGCCCCAGTGCGGCACGGACCTGGGCATGGTTCGGACCAAGGCTGTGCGCAACGACGACGGCAGCTTCTCGATCACCGGCCAGAAGATCTGGATCTCGGCGGGCGAGCACGACTTCTCGGACAACATCATCCACACCGTCCTGGCCCGGATCGAGGGCGCGGTTCCGGGCATCAAGGGCCTGTCGCTGTTCGTCGTGCCAAAATATCTGGTCAACGAGGACGGCTCGCTGGGCGAGCGCAACAGCCTCGAATGCGCCGGACTCGAGCACAAGATGGGCATCCACGGCAACGCCACCTGCGTCATGCAATATGACGGCGCCAAGGGCTGGCTGCTGGGCGAAGAAGGCCGGGGCATGAACAATATGTTCGTGGTCATGAACGAGGCCCGCCTGGGCACCGGCCTGCAAGGCCTGGCCATCGGCACCGCCGCCTATCAGGCCGCCGTCGAGTTCGCCAAGGACCGCCTGCAAGGCCGCAGCCTGACCGGACCCAAGAACCCGGAGGGCCCCGCCGATCCGATCATCGTCCACCCCGACGTGCGCCGTATGCTGCTGGAGGCCCGCGCCTTCGTCGAAGGCGGCCAGGCCTTCATCCTGTGGACCGCGCTGCACGCCGATCTGGAGAAGTCGGAAGACGAGGCCGTGGCGACCAAGGCCAAGGATTACATGGGCCTGCTGACGCCGGTGCTGAAGGCCTATCTGACCGACAAGGGCTTCCACGTCGCCTCGCTGGCCATGCAGGTTCACGGCGGTTCGGGCTATACCGAACACTTCCCGGCCAGCCAGTATCTGCGGGACGCGCGCATCACCATGATCTACGAGGGCGCCAACGGCATCCAGGCGCTGGATCTGGTCGGCCGCAAACTGCCCGCCAACGGCGGCCGGGCCATCATGACCTGGTTCGGCGAGATCGACGCCTTTGTGGCCGAGAACGGATCCAACGAGGCGCTCAAGCCCTTCGTCGACGGCCTGGCCGACGCCAAGAAGAAGCTGCAGGAAGGCACCATGTGGCTGATGCAGAACGGCATGGCCAATCCGGACAACGCCGGCGCCGCCTCGACCGACTATCTGAACGTCTTCGGCCTGACGGCCCTGGCCTATATGTGGGCGCAGATGGCCAAGGTGGCCCAGGCGCAGGTCGAGGCCGGCTCGACCGACCCCTACTACGCCACCAAGCTCCAGACCGGCCGCTATTTCGTCGAGCGCATCCTGCCCGACGCCGGCGCCCACCTGGTCAAGATGAAGACCGGCGCGGACGTGCTGATGGCCATGCCGGCCGAGGCGTTCTGATCTTACCCGTCACCCTCGGGCTCGTCCCGAGGGCCCACGGCTCCGCCGCACGATAAGGGACCGTGAGCACGACGACCTGAACTTCGCACCCCTCTGCTCGTGCGGCGGATGGGTGGGTCCTCGGGACAAGCCCGAGGATGACGACCATAAAAAACTTCAGGGACGAAACCGATGAACGTGCTGGGCAGCCCCGACCCCGATTTCATGCGTGAAGAAGAGATCACCCTCTTCTCCGACAGCGTCGGCAAATGGATCGACGAGCACGCGCCGCCCGAGAAGGTCCAGTCCTGGATCGGCAACTCGAGCGTGCCCCGCGACCTGTGGACCCAGGCCGGGGCCGACGGCCTGTTGGGCCTGTCGATGCCGGAAGAAGACGGCGGCATGGGCGGCGACTATCGCCATGAAGTCGTGCTGATGCGTCAGCTGGGCTGGAAGGGCGCGGACCATTTCGGCATCAGCCTGCACAACGCCATCGTCGCCCCCTACATCTGGCACTACGGCACGCCGGAGCAGAAGGCGCGCTGGCTGCCACGGCTCCAGTCCGGCGAACTGGTCGGCGCCATCGCCATGACCGAACCGGGCGCGGGCTCGGACCTGCAAGGGGTCAAGACCACGGCGGTCAAGTCCGGCAACGGCTATGTCGTCAACGGCTCCAAGACCTTCATCACCAACGGCCAGCTGGCCAACTTCATCATCGTGGTGGCCAAGACCGACCCGGCCGAGGGCGCCAAGGGCACGTCGCTGATCGTGGTCGAGACCGATGGGGCGGAAGGCTTCGAGCGCGGCCGGAACCTGCACAAGATCGGCATGGAGGGGAACGACACCTCCGAACTGTTCTTCAATGACGTGAAAGTCCCCGGCGACAACATCATCGGCGGGGCCGAGGGCCAGGGCTTCGTCCAGCTGATGCAGCAACTGCCCCAGGAACGGCTGAACATCGCCGTCCAGGGCGTCGCGGCGGCCGAGCGCGGACTTGAGACGACCCTGGCCTACGTCAAGGAACGCAAGGCCTTCGGCAAACGGGTGATCGACTTCCAGAACACCCAGTTCAAACTGGCCGAGGTCAAGACCAAGCTGACCGTCGCCAAGGTCTTCGTCGATCACTGTATCGGCCTGCACCTGAAGGGCCAGCTCGACGCCGCCACGGCCTCCATGGCCAAATACTGGGTCACCGACATCCAGGGCGAGACCATCGACGAAATGCTGCAACTGCACGGCGGCTATGGCTATATGAACGAATACGCCATCGCGCAGCTGTACAAGGACGCGCGGGTGCAGCGGATCTACGGCGGGACCAACGAGATCATGAAGCTCTTGATCGCGCGGACGTTGTAGCCATTTCCCCATCAAATCGGGGATGTGACGATGATGGAATGGATCGCTGCGGCGGTAGTGCTGATCGCGGCGCTATTACTCATGCCCACGTTGGTGGGCGGCATGAAGAGCCGCAGAAAAGGCCTGACGTCCAGCGGTTTTGGCAGCGCCTTGCTAGAACTACAGAAGATTGTCAGCCCGTCGGCGGAGCGATTGGTGGAGGCGCAGCGCACCAAGACGCCGGAAGAAGCGGGACAGGAAGGGGCGCGGGGTGACGATTGACGCCGCCTTGCCGGATCGTACAATATTCTGTACATCTCAATCATGAACGCGATGTCCGTCACTGAACTCCGCAAGAACCTCGCCTCGGCCATCGACCGGGTGACGGCGGACCACGACTACACCATCATCACCCGGGAGGGCGGCAAGCCGGCGGCGGTGTTGATGTCCTTGGAGGATTTCGCCTCCTGGCAGGAGACCGACTATCTGCTGCGCAGCCCGGCCAATCGCAAAGAGCTGATGGCGTCCATCGCCGAGCTCGAAGCAGGCGGCGGTGAAGTGCGCGAGCTTATCGAGTGAATGTCGTCTTCTCTGGCCGCGCTTGGAGCCAATATCTCCACTGGCAGGAAACCGACCGAAAGATTGTCGCCAAGATCAACGCCTTGATCAAGGAATGCTCCAGAACCCCGTTCACGGGATCGGGCCTGCCCGAGCCGCTGAGAGGCGACCTGAAGGGGTGGTGGTCCAGACGCATCAACCAGGAACATCGCCTCGTTTACCGCATGACCGAAACCGGCTTGGAAATCATCCAATGCCGCTACCACTATTGAGCCGATGATACGTTTGCACGTGAAGGCCGCATTGGCGGCAGGATCCCCCGTCGCCCCCACCCTCGACCAGTCGCGCTATCTGACCCAGGTAATGCGGCTGAAGCTCGGGGATGAACTGCTGGTCTTCAACGGCCGCGACGGCGAGTGGCGCTGCACCATCGCCGAGGTGTTGAAGAAGGGCGTGATCCTGCGGGCCGAGGCGCAGGTGCGGCCCCAGACCTATGGTCCGGATCTGGAGCTGATCGTCGCGGTGGTGAAGAAGGCCCGCGTCGAGACCATCGTCGAGAAGGCCGCCGAACTGGGCGCGCGCCGGGTTCGGCTGGTCCTGACAAAACGGACCAACGCAGACCGCATCCGCCTGGACCGGCTGGACGCCATCGCCGAGGAAGCCGCCGAACAGACCGGTCGTCTGGACGTGCCCCCCGTCGATGATCCGGTGAAGCTGGACGCCATGCTGGACGGATGGGAGGCGGGACGCCGGCTGATGTTCTGCGACGAGACGGGCGGCGCGCCGGCGATGGCGGCTTTGCGCGACGCCGGTGAGGGTCCGTGGTCCATCCTGATCGGCCCCGAGGGCGGTTTCTCGCCGGAAGAGGGCGAACGGCTACGGTCTCTGCCCTTCACCACCGCCGTATCGCTGGGCCCGCGCATCCTGCGCGCGGATACCGCCGCCATCGCCGCCATGACCTTGTGGCAGGCGGCGGTGGGCGATTGGGAAAAATAGGCCTTCTCCTGGTGGAAGAAGGTGGTCCGAAGGGCCGGATGAGGGTCGGGCGGTGGGCCAAGTCGCACGCCGCAACCCTCACCCTTTCGCGCAAGGACGACCGCTGCGCGCTCGTGCGCTCAAGCCCTCTCCCGACGGGAGAGGGAAGAACTCATAGGTCACCCCCTTGAGCCGGACCTCATCCTCGCCCATCTAGCCGCGACACACGGTCGCTCACAGATGCGCCGGAGGGGATCTGACGCATGACCGACAACGCGCCTCTGAGCCGGGATGTCCTGATCGAAGCCATGTCCAAGGGCGCCAAGCCCAAGGACCAGTGGCGGATCGGCGCCGAGCACGAGAAGTTCGGCTTCGACAAGACCACCCTGGCCCGCCCCGCCTACGAGGGGCCGAACGGCATCAAGGCCATGCTCGAAGGGCTGCAACGGTTCGGCTGGGCGCCCGTCGAGGAGAACGGCGTGCTGATCGGGCTGGAGCGCAGGAACGACGAGGGCTTCATCGCCTCGGTCAGTCTGGAGCCCGGCGGCCAGTTCGAACTGTCCGGCGCACCGCTGAAGACCATCCACGACATCTGTTCCGAGACCGGCCAGCACCTGATGGAGGTCAAGCAGGTGGCCGACCAGCTGGGCGTCGGCTTCCTGGGCGCCGGCTTCGACCCGCTGTGGACCCGCGAACAGGTGCCGGTCATGCCCAAGGGCCGCTACGACATCATGCGCGCCTATATGCCCAAGGTCGGGAACCTGGGCCTCGACATGATGCTGCGCACCTGCACCATTCAGGCCAATCTGGACTTCGATTCCGAAGCCGACATGGTGGCCAAGTTCCGCACCTCGCTGGCGCTGCAACCGATCGCCACCGCCCTGTTCGCCTGTTCGCCCTTCACCGAGGGCCGGCCCAACGGTTTCCTGTCGGCGCGGGCCAATGTCTGGACCGACACCGACGCCGACCGGACCGGAATGCTGGGCTTTGTGTTCGAGGACGGGTTCGGCTTCGAGCGCTATGCCGACTATGCGCTGGACACGCCGATGTATTTCGCCAAGCGCGACGGCAAATATGTCGACGCCTCGGGCCAGTCGTTCCGCGACTTCCAGGCCGGCAAACTGCCCGCCCTGCCCGGCGAATATCCGACGATCAAGGACTGGAACGACCATCTGACCACCCTCTTCCCCGAGGTGCGGCTGAAGGCCTATCTGGAGATGCGCGGCGCCGACGGCGGCCCGTGGAGCCGGATCTGCGCCCTGCCCGCCCTGTGGGCCGGCGTCCTGTACGACGCCCCTTCGCTGGCGGCGGCCTGGGACCTGGTCAAGGACTGGGACATAGCCGACCACGAACGCCTGCGCCGCGACGTCACCCGCCTGGGCCTGAAGGCCGAGGTGGCGGGCCGCAGCGTGCGCGACATCGCGGTGGACCTGGTGAACATCGCCAAACAGGGGCTGAAGAACCGCGCGCGCTTCTCGGGCGGCATGGTCGATGAGCGCGGCTATCTGTCGGAGCTGGAAGACATCGCCGACAGCGGCGTCACCCCGGCCGAGCGGCTGCTGGACCTGTATCACGGCGTCTGGCAGGGCGATGTGAAGCGGATCTACGCCGACTTCGCCTACTGAGGCCTAGGGGACCGTATAGTCCGAACAGTCCGGTAGAGGCCTATCCGCGCGATAAACGCCCGCCGCCGCATCGAAGACGAAGCGGCGGCGATAGCTGCATTTCTCGTCCCGCTCCGCCACCAGATCGGCCTTGGTCAGCGGCGCCTTCTCCAGCGAGTCCTCTGACCGCGAAACCCCGCGCGGGAAGGCGGTGGCGACGGTCTCATAGTCCAGCACCGGCCAGCCGTCCGCACCGCCCGCCGGCGTCAATGTGGCGTCGAAACTGTATTCGTCGTGGCAGGCGCCGGCGCGCTGTTTCATGTCGGCTTCGCTGAAACAGGCGCGGATCATCAAGGATCCCCGGATCGGCACGATCAGGACCGGCGCGGGGCCTGCATCACCGGCCGCGTCCAGCCGATAGAGACGCAGTTCCGACGCCTGGCCGCCCCCGCCGGAATACATGCTGCTGGACCCCATCTCCACCCCGGCCAGGAAGCCGCCGTCCGCCAGCGTCACCAGGCCGGTCCACGGCTGATAGGTTTCGACCTCGCCCCCCGCCGCCACGTCGCCCGCCGCCCCATCGCCCAACGCCCTGAAGACCGGCGTAACGACGACCTCGCCCTCGCGCGTCTGCCGGCTCAGGCCGACGCACCGGCCGCCATCAGGCGTGCAGGCGCGGTCGTCGGTCAGGATCAGGTTTTCCAGCAGACCCGCCGAGCCTTCGGCAGCAGTCTGGAGGGCGGCGAGCATCAGCAGTGTGGCGATCATGGACCGACACTAGCCGAGGCGACATTTGAAACCAGTTCAAACATCCTTGCCCACGCAAAGGCGGCCTTAACCGATAGGGCTTACGCGTCGTCGCACTTCGCGAGAGATTGCCCCAATGATCAGTTCGTCCGCAGAGGCGCTGTATCCTCCACCGACCCCAGTGAATCTGGACACCTTCTTCGAGGTGTCGCTGGACCTGTTGATCGTGCGTGACGTCGGCGGCCCCGTGCTGAAGGCCAGCCCGTCCTGGTTCACCGTGCTGGGTTATCGACCGGAAGAACTGTTGGGGGTCATGCTGCCCAGCCTGATCCACCCCGATGATCTGGAGTCCACGCACAAAGCCATTCTGGAAGTCACCCATCGGCGTCCCGGCGATCCGGTTATCGGCCAGGTCAACCGCTATCGGCACAAGGACGGTTATTACGTCACCCTGGAATGGCGCGCCCAGCGGTTCGGCGACCGCATCTACGCCGTCGCGCGCGACGTGACGGCCAAGGTCGCCGCAGAACAGGCCCTGATCGAGGCCAAGGCCGCCGCCGAGGCCGCCAGCCGCGCCAAGTCCGATTTTCTGGCCAATATGAGCCACGAGATCCGCACGCCTCTGAACGGGGTGATCGGCATCATCGACGCCCTGTCCCGCACCGCCCTGGACCCCGCTCAAACCGAGATGGTCAGTCTGATCCGGGCGTCCGGGGTCACCCTTGAACGGCTGGTGTCGGACATCCTCGACGTCTCCAAGATCGAGGCCGGAGAACTGACGCTGGAGACCCGTGCGTTCGACCTGGACGAAGCCCTGGACACGCCGCTGGAGGTGACGCGCCTGCGCGCCGACGAAAAGGGCCTGACATTCGACGTCACCCGCGACGCGGAAGCCCGCGGCGTCTTCGTCGGCGACAGCACCCGCATCCGTCAGGTGATCGGCAATCTGCTGTCCAACGCCGTGAAATTCACCCATCAGGGCGGCGTCACCGTCCGCATCACGCTGGGCGAGGACCACGACGGCCTGTGCCATCTGATCGTGGACATCCAGGACACAGGCGTAGGCTTCGACGCCCAGCACGCCACGCGACTGTTCGACCGCTTCAGCCAGGCTGACGCCACCATAACCCGCCGGTTCGGAGGCACGGGCCTGGGCCTGTCGATCTGCCGCGCCCTGGTCGAGATGATGGGGGGACAGATCATCGCGGATTCCACACCCGGCCTCGGAAGTCGCTTCAAGGTCGAGATCCCTGTGGCCCGCAGCACCTCCCTGTCCGACTATGTCGCCGGCGAACGCGCCAAGGCGGTCGAGGTCGCACGGCCGATGCCCACCATCCGGGTGCTGCTGGCGGAAGATCACCCGACCAACCAGCGCGTGGTTCAGCTGATCCTGGCCGGGCACCCGGTGGAACTGATCACGGTCGAGGACGGCGCCCAGGCCGTCGCCGCCTTCGAGGCCGGCAGCTTCGACGTGATCCTGATGGACATGCAGATGCCGGGCATGGACGGGCTGACGGCGACCCGCAAGATCCGGGCCCTGGAGGCCGAACGCGTCGCCAACACCCACACTCCGATCATCATGCTGAGCGCCAACGCCATGGCCCAGCACCGCGATCAGGCCATGGAGGCCGGCGCCGACATCCATGTGCCCAAACCCATCACCGCCGCCAGTTTGCTGGCGGGCATACAGTCCGTGCTGACGGCGTAACGGGAGCGCGCCTCAGGCGACGGCGGCGATCAGCGGCGGGCCGCTCTTGCGCCAGTCGCTGCCGATCCAGCTCAGGACCATATGGGTCAGTTCGACGATATTGATCGGCTTGGCCATACAGCCGTCCATACCGGCGGCGGCGTATTCGGCCTTCTGTTCCGCCAGGGTGTTGGCCGTCAGGGCGACGATGGGGACGGCGCCTCGGTGTCCGGGCAAGGCGCGAATGGCCCGGGCGGCGGCGACCCCGTCCATGACGGGCATCTGGATATCCATCAGGATCAGGTCCCAGTCGCCGGTGCGGGCGGCCTCCAGCCCCTGGGCGCCGTCCTCGGCCGTGGAACAGACGATGCCTTGAGCGTCGAGAACAGCGACGACCAGGGCGCGGTTGCAGTCGTGATCATCGACGTAAAGAACGCGCGGCCCGCCCAGCCGCCCGTCGCCCCCCTGCGGAACGAGGGCGCTTGCGTCGTTGGATACGGGGGAACACTCGGGCGGCAGAGGCTCTAGCGTCGCCCCCAGCGGCGCCGCTTCTTCTGTCTCATCGGCGGCGCGCGCCGAGTGTTCGATCATTTCATTGACCACCGACAGCAACTTCTGGCCGGCGTCGTTGATGCGCGCCACCTGGGCGGACTGCTCGTCATCCAATCGGGTGTTCGCCAACAGGGCCGAGAAGCCGATCACCGTGTTCAGCGGGGTGCGCAACTCGTGCGACATGTCGGTCAGGAAGATCTGGCGGGCTTCGGCCATGGCGGCCTTCTGCTCGGCGGCGGCATGGGCCTTTTTCGCCTCGACCCGTGCGGTGACGTCGTGTTCGTCCAATAGAACGGCGAGTTCGCCGGTCGCCGGATCAGTCGTCGGGCGAATGTCCAGCTGATGCCAGCGCACGCCCTCGCGCGTCACGACCTGGCAGACTTCGTTGACTGGAGCGCCAGCCAAGGCCGCCGCCAGCAACGAAGACGCGCGCTCTGGCTCCGCAAATCGCTCGGCGAAGTCGTGGTTGATCGATCCATAGGCCGCGAAGGCCGCGGGGTTGGCGAAGATCGGCCGTCCTTCGGTGTCGAACAGGCTGATCAGGGTGGAGGTGTGGCGCAAAGCTTCGGTGGCGCGGTTCTCGTCAACGTCCGAGACAAGCGGAGACGCTTCGAGCAAGAGCACGGGCGTGCCGTCTTCCAGGTGATAGGTCGAGATCACCGCCGAGACCGAAACCGGATGTCCGTTGGGGTAGAAGGTCCATTGTTCGCAGACGGCGCCGCCGTCGGCGGTTTCGCGCATCAGTCTTTCGACACGGGCCTCAGCGGCGGGAGAAAGCTGACCGAAACCCCGCGCCTCAAGGGTCTCCAGGCTGTCCGCCTCCCACAGGTCCAGAGCCGCCGGGTTGGCGTAGACGCCACGCCGCGTGGCGGGGTCGAACAACCATATCGGACGACGCAGATCGTCCCAGTCATGCATCGGCACGGCGCGTCCCTTCTGGACGTCGGTTAACGAACACCCGTTATCGATACAAAGGGCTAATGATCGGCTAAATCCCCAATAGCGGAAACCGCTTATCAGGCCCGCCACAGGGCGCGGCGGAAGGTCACACCACCGCGTAGCGGGTCGCGATTTCGTCCGGCTGGAAATCATGCTCCGCCAGCTTATCCAGCGACCGCAGCACCCGCCCCAGGAAGGCGGCGGGATCGCCCGCCTCCACCGCCGGGCGCAGCCAGTCGGTGACGACGGCGCGGGCGGGATAGGTCCCCACCGGGCCGGGAATGCTCAGCGCCACCTCGATCCCCTCGGCGATCCAGCCGGCGACCGCGGCGAAGAAGTCCGGCGAGGCCAGGAAGTCGGACGGCCGGATCACATACAGGGTGATGATCCCGTCCTCGATCCCGTCCGGCCGCACGATCACCCCGCTGAGGTCGGGCCGCCAGTCGTCCGACAGCTCGACCACCCGCCACAGGCAGAACCAGACCCGGCAGGTGTTCGGCCGGATCGCATGGACCGAGCAGCCGGCCGCCTCGACGCAATAGGCGCACAGCTCGCCGGTCGGCTTGGCCAGTTCGGGCAGATCCAGCGGAATGACCCGGCAGCATTCGACGCAGGCCCCGCAGGTCCGGTCGGGCAGCAGGGGCAGGCTCAACCGCCCGCCCGCTCCAGCCGGGCGATGCGGCGGTCCATGTCGGCGACCACGGCCTCCAGCCGCGTCTTCTCCGACGCCATGTCCACCGGCGTGCCGTCCTCATAGGCGATGGTCGCGCCTTGAGCGATCAGATCAAGGCGGTAGATGGCCGTCACGCGCTGGGCCTTGAACCGCTCGAGAGCGGCGTTGGCGGCGGCGTTGGCGGCGGGATCGGGCGCCGGATGGGGGGCTTGGGTCATGGCCGTGGCTCTATCCCATCGCGCCCGGCGGGGAAACCGGCCTGTGGATACGGGCGTTTGACGGTGAACCGCGAACAGAATCCCTGTATGACGCTCACGGATGATCGGGCGCTTTCCCATCCTCTATATCGCCGAGGCCGACGCCGAGGACGCCGTGCTGTCTTCGGGCGTTCTGGCGCATCTGGTCGAGAGCCTGCCGAACGCCGCCTTCACCATCGTCGGCTCGGCCGCCAGCGCCCCCCTGTTCGCCGATACGCCGCGCCTGGACCGGCTGCTGGTGCTGGAGCGCGAGGGTCATTTCGACTGGATCGCCCTGTGGAACCAGGTGCGCGGGACCAAATGGGGTCTGGTCGTCGATATGCGCGGCTCCACCCTGTCGGGTCGGCTGAGGCGTCACAAGCGGGCGGTGCGCGGCAAGGACGCGCCGGGCCTCCACGCCGTCGAGGCGGCGGCGGCAGTCTTGCAGATGGAGCCGGATGAGGCGCCGACGCCGCGCATCCACGTCTCGGATTTGACGATGGCCCAGGTCGAGGCCTTGATCCCGACCGGCGGCGGCCACGGCCCCATCCTGGCCATCGGCCCCGGCGTCGAATGGATGGGCCGGCGCTGGCCCGCGGAACGCTACGCCAAGGTGGCGACCAGGCTGTTGGCCGACGACGGTCCGCTGGCGGGCGGGCGGCTGATGCTGGTCGGCGAGGAGATCGACCGCGAGGCGGCGCACACCATCCGCTACGCCGTGCCGCGTGCGCGGGTCATCGAACTTCAGGGCAAGCTGACCCGGCTCCAGACAGTGGCGGCCCTGTCCAAGGCCCGGCTGTACATCGGGGCGGACTCGATCTGGACCCATCTGGCCACCGCCTCGGGCGCGCCGGTGGTGGCGGTGTTCGGCCCATCGGACGAGACGACGCGCGGCCCCTGGAAAGGCGTCTCCGTGCGCGGCCCGCGTTCGTTCGAAGAGTTCAAGACCCTGGACCCCCGGCTGAACCAGGCGATCCAGCACATGATGGACCTGCCGTGGGAACGGGTGCTGAAGGCGGCGCTGCGGGTGTTGAAGGAACGGGGCTGACTGAAAACTCGTCACCCTCGGGCTTGTCCCGAGGGCCCACCTTTCCGCATAAGCAAGCCTGAGAGACGTCGGTCGTGGCGTGCGGTCTCGGTGATCGTGCGGCGGCCGCCATGGGCCCTCGGGACAAGCCCGAGGGTGACGGTGAAGATGATGACCCAGACCTATGACCTGATCGTCCGTGGCGGCGAGGTGGCCAATCACGCCGGGCGGGGCCTGGCCGACGTCGGGGTGATCGACGGCAAGATCGCCTTCATCGGCGACCTGTCCCAGGCCTCGGCCGGCGAGACCTTCGACGCCACGGGCCTGACCGTCCTGCCCGGCGTCATCGACACCCAGGTCCATTTCCGCGAACCCGGCCTGGAGTGGAAGGAAGACCTGGAGACCGGGTCGCGCGCCGCCGCCCTGGGCGGGGTCGTCGCCGTGTTCGAGATGCCGAACACCAATCCCAACACCACCGACCCGGACACCATGGCCGACAAGCTGGCAAGGGCGAAGGACCGGATGTGGACCGACCACGCCTTCTACGTCGGCGGCACGCACGAGAACGCCGACTATCTGGGCGAGCTTGAGCGGCTGCCCGGCTGCTGCGGGGTCAAGGTCTTCATGGGCGCCTCGACCGGCGACCTGCTGATCGCCGACGACGAGGGGGTGCGCAAGGTTCTGTCGAACGTGCGCCGCCGCGCCACCTTCCATTCCGAGGACGAATACCGGCTGGTCGAGCGGCGCGGCCTGGCCCGCACCGGCGACTGGACCAGCCACCCCGAGGTCCGCGACGCCGAGAGCGCCATCCGCTCGACCCGACGCCTGGTCGGCCTGGCCCAGGAGACCGGCGCCCGCATCCACGTGCTGCACGTCACGACCAGGGACGAGATGGAGTTCCTGCGCTTCCACAAGGATGTCGCCACCGTCGAGATCACGCCGCAACACCTGACCCTGGCCGCCCCCGAAGCCTATGAGCGGCTGGGCGCCTATGCCCAGATGAACCCGCCGATCCGGTCGCAGGAGCATGTGGACGCCCTGTGGCTTTGGGGCATGCAGCAAGGCGTCGCCGACGTGCTGGGCTCGGACCATGCGCCGCACACGAAGGAAGAGAAGGCCAAACCCTATCCGGCCTCGCCGTCGGGCATGCCGGGGGTCCAGACCCTGGTGCCCCTGATGCTGACCCATGTGGCCCAGGGGCGACTGAGCCTGGAGCGGTTCATCGACCTGACCTCGGCCGGCGCCCAGCGGGTGTTCGGCACCGCCAACAAGGGGCGGATGGCGGTCAGCTATGACGCCGATCTGACCATCGTCGACCTGAAGGCCAAGCGCGTCATCACCCACGACCAGCAGGCGTCGCGCTGCGGCTGGACCCCCTTCGACGGGTTCGAGACGACCGGCTGGCCCATGGCGACCATCGTGCGCGGCCGGGTGGTGATGCAGGACGGCGAACTGATCGGCGCGGCCCACGGTCGGCCGGTGCGGTTCATGGAGACGCTGTGAGCCCGGGCATTTCAACAACCGTCACCCTCGGGCTCGTCCCGAGGGTGACGGGGGTAAGGGAAAAGCTCGGCCTGATCGGCTTCGGCGCCTTCGGGCGGCTGACGGCGCGACATCTGTCGCCCTGGTTCGACATCTACGCCCATGATCCCGCGGCGTCAGGCGGCGACGGCCACGCGACCCTGACCGACCTGGCCACCGCCGCCGCCTGTCCCACGATCATCCTTGCCGTGCCGGTCGAGGCGCTGGAAGCGACATTGACGGCCATCCGCCCCCACCTGCGCCCCGACGCTCTGGTGATCGACGTCGGCTCGGTGAAGGTCAAACCGGCCCGGCTGATGAAAGACCTGCTGCCCCCCGGCGTGCGGATCGTCGGCACCCACCCCCTGTTCGGCCCCCAGAGCGGCAAGGACGGCATCGCTGGCCTGCGCATCGCCATATGCGAGGTAAGCGGCGCCCCCAATGCGCGCAGAGACGCCCGCCGCGTCGCCGCCTTCTGCCGCCGCGCCCTGGCCCTAAAGGTGTTTCAGGTCAGCCCCGAGGATCACGACCGCGAAGCCGCCACGGTCCAGGGCTTGACCCATCTGATCGCCCGCCTGCTGCTGGCCATGGAGCCCCTGCCGACCCGCATGACCACCGCCAGTTTCGACCGCCTGATGCAGGCCGTCGACATGGTCCGCCACGACAGCCCCGCCGTCTTCCGCGCCATCGAACGCGACAACCCCTTCGCCGCCGAAGTCCGCAACCGCTTCTTCGCCCTAGCGGACGCGGCAAGGGGGGATCTGGACGCGGGGTGAGGGCTTCCAGTGGGCCTTTCTTCTCTTTCGTCATTCCGGGCGAAGGGCCTCTTGGCCCGGAGACCCGGAACCCAGCGGCGCGCGAGAGCGCGAACCTGTCGCGGATTCGATCTTCAAACAGCGTGCGTCGGATAGATTTCGCCTTCGGCGCCGCTGGGTTCCGGGTCTCCGCTGCGCTTCGCCCGGAATGACGAAGGAAGTGGCTCTCGCCGGCGCCTCCAGCAGCAATTGACAAAGTTTGCCAATACGCCACTCTGACCGGACAGGAGCTGACCCCATGGCGACGATGAACATCTCCCTGCCCGACCCGATGAAGGCCTGGGTCGAGGAACAGGCGAAATCAGGCCGCTACGCCAACGCCTCGGACGTGGTCCGCGACCTGATCCGCCGCGAACAGGTCAAGGCCGAGAAGATCGCCAATATGCAGCGGTTGGTGGACGAGGCGCGCGCCGGCGGGATCAGCGAAAAGACCCCACGTGAGATCTTCGAGGAAGTCCGCGCCGAATTCGAAGGACGCAAGGGCGCAGCGTGACCCGCCTGCGGCTGAGCGAAGACGCCGAAGCGGATCTGCGCCTGATTTTCTGGCAGGGCCTGGAAATGTTCGGCGCCCGCCAGACCGAAACCTATCTTTCAGGCTTGGAAGACCAGTTCCAGCAGTTGCTCCTGTTCCCCGATACTGGCCGACTACACACGGATATCCAGCCTTCCGTCAGGGTTCAGCCCTATGGCGCTCACGTCATCATCTATGAACACATCGACGACATCGTCGCTGTCCTCCGCATCCGCAGCGCACGCGAGGACTGGACGACCTCACCTCTGGGAAGCGACTGGCCATGACCCACCCCATCCACATCGGCGTCGGCGGTTGGACCTTCGAGCCGTGGCGCGGGGTCTTCTATCCCGAGGGTCTGGTTCAGAAGCGCGAGTTGGAATACGCGGCGTCGAAACTGACCAGTATCGAGATCAACGGCACCTATTATTCGACCTTCAAGCCCGACTCCTGGCGCAAGTGGCGCGATGAGACGCCGGACGGGTTCGTTTTCTCGGTCAAGGCCAGCCGCTATTGCACCAATCGCAAGATCCTGTCGGACGGCGGCGAGAGTTTCGACCGGTTCCTGTCCCAGGGCCTGACCGAACTGGGCGACAAGCTGGGGCCGATCAACTGGCAGTTCATGGGGACGAAGAAGTTCGATCCCGAGGATTTCGAAGGCTTCCTGAAACTGCTGCCGCCCGAGAAGGACGGCATCCGCCTGCGCCACGCCCTGGAGGTGCGCAACCCGAGCTTCGCCACCGAGCAGTTCTACGACCTGGCCCGCAAATACGGCGCCGCCATCGTCTACGCCGTCGATGACGAGGAGCCGACCTGGCCCCAGATCGACGAGGCCACCGCCGACTTCACCTATGCCCGGCTGATGTCCAGCCGCGAGGACGAGCCGGCCGGCATGACCGCCGCCGAACTGGCCGCCGTCGCCGACCAGGCCAGGGCGTGGGCCAAGCGCGGCGACGTCTTCGCCTATTTCATCTCGGGGGCCAAGGTGCGCAACCCGGCGGCGGCCCAGGCGCTGATCGCCCAGCTGAAATGACGCCGGCCGCCTTGCGGCCGGTCGTCTCGGGCCGCATCTGTCGGCCAAGCCCCAAGGCCTGCCCAAAGCCTTTTAAGGACTTCCCTATGCCGATCGCCACCCGCGCCTTCGCCGCGACCGGCCCCGACCAGATCAACGAGGCCTATGAGCGGATGCTGAAGTCCGACGTCCGCTATCGCTTCGTCATCGACATGGAAAAACTGGCGGCCTGAGCCTTCCGCGACATCAAGCCCGGTTTCCGCAACGGAAATCGGGCTTTGCCTGCAACCGAGACGTGGTTAAACCTCTAGGGGACGGCCCGCATCAGATGGGCTTCATGGGACAAGGAAGCAGCGATGCGCGTGGCGTTCGTGACCGGCGGGACCCGGGGTATCGGCAAGGCGATCGTGCAGCGCCTGACAGAGGACGGGATTCGCGTCGCCGCCGGCTATTCCGGCAATGACGAAGCCGCCTTCGCCACGGCCCAGGCCCTGGGCTGTATGGTGGTGAAGGGCAATGTCGGCAGTTTCGACGACTGCGCCCGCGCGGTGGCCGAGGTCGAGGCCCAGCTGGGGCCGGTCGACATCCTGGTCAACAACGCCGGCATCACCCGCGACGGCTTCTTCCACAAGATGAGCCATGACCAGTGGTCCGACGTGATCCGGGTGAACATGGACAGCGTCTTCAACACCACCCGCCAGGTCATCAACGGCATGCGCGAGCGCGGCCATGGCCGGATCGTCAACATCTCCTCGATCAACGGTCAGAAGGGCCAGGTCGGCCAGACCAACTATTCCGCCGCCAAGGCCGGAATGATCGGCTTCACCAAGGCCCTGGCGCTCGAAAATGCGAAGAAGGGCGTGACGGTCAACTGTATCGCGCCCGGCTATATCGACACCGAGATGGTGGGCGCGATGGACCCCAAGGTGCTGGAATCCATCGTGGCCCAGATCCCGGTCGGCCGGCTGGGCAAGGGCGAGGAGATCGCCGATATGGTGTCATGGCTGGTCGGAGAGCGTGCCGGATATGTCACAGGCTGCACACTGTCGCTGAACGGCGGTCAATACCTGGTGGGTTGAGCGGGCTTCGCCCAAAATCCGCCTCGTGACGGTTTCATCCACAGTCTCATGAAGTTGACGGAAACGGCTTGGGCGAAAAAATCGCCTCGCGTGACCGCGATGGCGCTCGCGGCCGTCGTGGGGCTCGCCCTGTCCGTCGCCGCGCCCGCCGTTGTGCCATCGGACAGCCACGCCCAGTCGCGCCGCGACCTGGAACCGTCCGCCCGCTATGTCTCGGGCACGGGTCAAGGGTTCGTGCTGGATGTGACGGGATCGCGCCCCCTGCTGCGGTTCGACCGTTCGACTGAAATCTGGGTGCTGCGCGCCACCCCCGCCCCGCGCGGCGACATCGTCTATCGCAACGACAACGGCGACCAGGTTCTGCGGGTCACGGCCGACGGCCGCATGACCCTGTACACGACCAACGCGCCCCAGGGGTCGCCCGTTTCTCCGTCCGGCGAGGCCGCGCCCTTGCTGGCGCCGGGCCTGACGGCGATGCAACTGTGGAACTACATCATCCGGCAGAGCGACCGGGCCAGCCGCGCCCTGGGCCGACTGGTGGTTGTGGATGTGGACATCCAGCCGGGGTCAGAAGCCGTGGCCGCCGACGCCCTGTCGACCGCCGTGGACGCCATCGCCCGCATGGCCCGCTCGCCGACCCTGCGACGCGAAGCGGACCGTATCCGCCGTATCGAGATCGTCGATCAGGGTCGGGGGCCCCAGGCGACCTTCTCTCGCGGCGTCCTGCGTATCGTGATCATGCCGCGCGCCGGCGTGGCCGGCCGGCCGTCTTCGGCCCGGATCGTCCGCGCGGTCGCGGACGACGCCCTCAGCCGCTGAAACCGTCCTTCGCCGCCCGACGCGCGGCGAACTGGGCCGCATCGGTCGCCGTCAGAAACGGATTGAACCGCAGCTCAGCCCCTATGGTGGTCGGAACCGTCGGCTCGCCCCGCGCCCGCGCCGCAAAGATCGCCTCGGCGTGAGCCTGGGTCTCGGGCCGGTCGTCCAGGCTCTGGGTGAAGCGGGCGTTCGAGGCCGTATATTCGTGGGCGCACCAGATCACGGTCGCCTCGGGCCAGGCGGCCAGCTTGCGCAAGCTGTCCCACATCTGCTCCGGCGTCCCCTCGAACAACCGGCCGCAGCCCAGGGCGAACAGGGTGTCGCCGACGAAGGCCTGTTGATCCTCGACCGAGCGGAACACCACATGGCCCAGGGTGTGGCCCGGCGTGGCCGTGACCTCAAACCGGGTCTCGCCGACCATGACCGCGTCGCCGTCCGCAACGACCCGGTCCAGCGGCGCGACGCGGCGCACCTCTTCCGGCCCCACGATCTCGCAGCCCGTCTCCGCCTTCAGCCGTTCGTTGCCCTCGGTGTGGTCCGGGTGCCAGTGGGTGTTCAGGATCAGGTCCAGTCGTCCCCAGCCCAGGGCCTCCAGCTCTTCCAGAATGCGCGCCGCATCGGGCGTATCGACCGTGGCCACGACGCCGGTGGCGGTATCGCGGATCAGAAAGCCGTAGTTGTCGCTGCGGCAGGGAAACAGGTGAACATCCAGGGTCATGATCGCATTCTAGCAGGCGGCCCCGACCCGGCCTATGGTGGAACCATGCGGCGCAGCATCGACGAGCTTCGAACCTTCTACGGCGAACCGACCGGGGCGCTGGTGCGGCGTCTTCTGGCGCGGCGGCTGGACGACGCCTGGGGCGAGACGCCGGATTGCGACGTGCTGGGCATAGGCTACGCCACCCCCTGGCTGGACGCCTTCGTCGGCGCGCGTCGCGTGGTCGCGGCCATGCCGGGCGGCCAGGGCGTCGAACACTGGCCCAGCGTGGGGCGCAACCGCACCCTTCTGGTGGACGACCGGCGCCTGCCCTTCCCCGCCGGCTCCTTCGACCGCATCCTGCTGGTCCATGCGCTGGAAGAGGCCGACGATCCCGCCGTCCTGCTGCTGGAGGCGGTGCGCGCCCTGGCCCCCACGGGACGCATCATCCTGGCCGCAGCCGCGCGCGGCGGCCTGTGGGCGCGGGCCGAAAACACCCCCTTCGGCCATGGCCGCCCCTTCACCCGCGGTCAGTTGGAGCGGCTGGTGCGCGAGGCGGGGCTGGAGCCTGCGGCCTGGTCCCAGACCCTGTATGTCCCGCCCTGGACGCCGCTGCTGCCCCTCGCCGACGGCTTCGAACAGGTCGGACGGAGGATCGCGCCAGGCACGGCTGGACTGATCCTGCTGGAGGCCTCGCGTCAGGCCTACGCCCGCATCCGCCCCAGCGGCCACGCCCAGCGGGCCCCCGCCAAGCCGGCCCTGACGCCCCAGCCCGCCGCCTCGGTCCCCCCGGAATGGCCGCGCTGACGGGGAGTTGAGACGGACCCATCTGGTCGTCGAACTCGAACGGCCTTATGGCGAAGCCCCATGCACCGACTGATCCTCATGCGACACGCCCAGGCCGAGGGCTCCAGCCCGTCCGGCGGCGATGAAACCCGCCCCCTGTCCGCCGTGGGACGCGGCGAGGCCCTGCTGATGGGCAAGGCCCTGGCCGAGCGCGGGCTGAAGCCCGACCTGGCCCTGGTCTCATCCGCCACGCGGACGCGCCAGACCTGGGAACAGATGCATGACGCCCTGGGCGACGTCGAGGTGCGCGAGGAGCCGCGCCTCTACAACGCCCCAGCCGAAGTGTTGCGCCGCTTCGTCGAGGACAGTGAGGATCAGGCCGGCTGCCTGCTGGTTCTGGCCCATAATCCGGGCGTCCATGTTCTGGCGGGCGAGTATCTGAGCGAGAGCGCCGCCTCCCCGGCCATCCTCGACCGTTTGAGCGGGGGCTTCCCGACCGGAGCCGCCGCCCTGTTCACCGTCGATGTCGCCGGCCGGTGCGCCTATGAAGGCTTCATCACGCCGCGCGGCCTGCCCTCATTCGGCCAGGGCGGCGCCGCATGACCGACACCGCCTACAAGATCCTCGCCGCCGACGAATGGCGCGCCGCCCTGGCCGAGGGCCGTTACGAAGGGTCAGCCGTCGATCTGGCGGACGGCTACATCCACATGTCGACCGGCGAACAACTGGTCGAGACCGCGCGCCGCCACTACGCCGGCCAGACCGATCTGGTGCTGCTGACCGTGGACCTGGGGCGGTTCGGAGACGAGCTGATCTGGGAGCCGTCCCGCGGCGGCGATCTGTTTCCCCACCTCTACGCCCCCCTGCCCGCGACCGCCGTCACAGCCACGCGCGCCTTTGCGGTGGCCGACGACGGGGCGATGATGTTCGAGGACCCGGCATGAGCCTGTTCGACAGTCTCACCGCCGGTCTGTCTGACGCGGGGGCGGCCGCCCTGCGTCGTCTCGATCCAGAGACCGCCCATCAGTTGGCCATCAAGGGTCTGGCCTTCGCCCCCCTGCCCACGCCGGCGGCTGACGACCCCGTCCTGCACACGACGCTGGCGGGTCTGACCCTGCCCAATCCCGTCGGCCTGGCCGCCGGTCTGGACAAGAACGGCGAGGCGCTGGGCGGCCTGTCGCGACTGGGCTTCGGCTTTGTCGAATGCGGCTCGGTCACCCCTCGCCCCCAGCCCGGCAATCCCAAGCCCCGCCTGTTCCGCCTGAGCGAGGACCGAGCGATCATCAACCGGATGGGGTTCAACAACCAGGGCCTGGAGGCCTTCGCCGCCCGGCTGGATCACCGTCCGTCGGGCGTGGTCGTCGGCGCCAACCTGGGGGCCAACAAGGATACGGAAGACAAGGCGGCCGACTATGTCGCCGGCCTGCAGAGACTGGTCGGCCGCGCCTCCTATTTCACCGTCAACATTTCCTCGCCCAACACGCCCGGCCTGCGCGCCTTGCAGGGGCGGGAACAGCTGGACGATCTGCTGGGCCGGATCGACGCCGCCCGACCGACCGACGGCGGCGCGCGCGTCCCGGTCTTCCTGAAGATCGCGCCCGATCTGGTCGCCGACGAGATCGGCATGATCGTCGAGGCCTCGCTGGCGCACCGGATCGACGGCCTGATCGTGTCCAACACCACACTGGAACGACCCGAGACCCTGCGGTCGCCGGATGCGCACGAGACGGGAGGCCTGTCCGGCGCGCCGATCCGCCCCTTTGCGGAAAAGGCCCTGCGCGCCGCTGCCGAGGCCGCACAAGGCCGCCTGCCCCTGATCGCCGTGGGCGGCATCGACAGCGGGGCCGAGGCCTATGCTCGGATCCGGTTGGGCGCCTCGGCCGTCCAGATCTATTCGGCCCTGATCTACGAAGGGCCGAGCCTGGTGGCGCGGATCAAGCGGGATTTGGCGGCGCGGCTGCGCGCGGATGGATTTTCTTCGATTTCAGAGGCTGTCGCCGCCGTCCGTTGACGGAGCGTTAGGCCCCTCGGGGGTCTAATGCGCGCAGGCGAACGAACACGGTTCGCATTGCGGGGAAGCTGGATGTCCAAGACGCCCACCAACGCGATCGCCGACAGCGGCTGGACCGTGGCCGCCCGCCATCGTCGCGGCACGCTGTTGCAGCGCGTCGGAATGGGCGCCGCTGTGGGCCTGGTGGTCATGCCCATGGTGGGCTGGCAGATATGCGTGGCCTGGTTCGCCGCCTATCTGTTGGTGCAGGGCCTGGAACGGCTCGCGCTGCCTTCGGCGCACGGAGACATCGACGAAATCGCCATGGGGCGAAGGATCGTCACCTGTCTGGTCCTGTTCGTCAGCGCCCTGGTGTTCGGCAGTCTGTCGATCCCGATGTGGCTGATCGGCGGTCCGCTGGGCGGCGTCTGCGCGGCGCTGATGCTGCCGGCGCTGATGATGTTCTCGATGATCAACTCGCCCCGGTCCAAGTCGGTGCTCGCCGCGTCGCTGACGCCGGCGATGCTCTATCTGCTGGCCGTTCCCTTCCTGGCCGCCCACTTCGGCGCCCCGCCGCCCATGGTGATGACCGCCGCAGCCGCCGTCATCCTGGTGGTCTTCTTCACCATCATCAGCTGGCAGCGGGTGAGCGAGGCCACCGAAAGCCAGATGCGCGCCCGCGCCGAGGCCGAGGCCCTCCGTCTCAAGGCCGAGCAGGATCTGGTCGCCCACACCGCCTTCCTCGCCGCCATAGGTCATGACCTGCGCACCCCCATCGGCGCCATTCTGACCGGCGCCGCCGAGCTTCAAAGCCTGCACCCCCAGTCGCGATCCACCACATTTTTGATCGCCGACGCCGGTCTGATGATGAAGTCCCTGCTGGACGACCTTCTGGATCATACCAAGATCGGCGCGGGACGGATGACGGTGGAGGCCGTCGATTTCGACTTCCGGGTCATGCTGGCGCAAACGCTTCGCCTGTGGCGCGGCCCGATGGAAGCCAAGGGCTTGAAGCTGCGCGTCGAGGGCGCGTCGCGTATGCCGCGCGGCGTCCGGGGCGACGCCATGCGCATCCGGCAGGTGTTGAACAACCTGCTGTCCAACGCCGCCAAGTTCACGCCGCACGGGCAGGTCACCCTGCGGCTGGACGCCTGGGCGGAAGAGCCTTCGGGCTACTGCCTGCTGCTTGAGGTGCAGGACACCGGGCCGGGGCTGACGGATCAACAGCTGACCCGCCTGTTCAACCCGTTCGACCAGACGGCCGTCGGCGTCAGCGCACGCCACGGCGGATCCGGTCTGGGTCTCGCCATCAGTCGCGACCTGGTCGAGTTGATGGGCGGCCGCCTGACCGCACGCAGCACCCAGGGCCAGGGCGCCTGTTTCACCGTTTCCTTGACGCTGCCGCGCGCCGAAGAAGCCGCCCCGCCCCCGATCGCCATCGACGAAAGCCGCCTCGACATCGCCCAGGCTTTGACGGCGCCATCGACTGAACCCGACCTCGTCGCAACGCCCGACGATGATCAGGACCGTCCGCTGCGCGTGCTGGTCGTGGACGACCACGACATCAACCGCCGCGCCGTGCAACTGATCCTTCAGCCCGTGGGCTGCGACATCGTCACGGCCGCAGACGGCCTGATCGCCCTGGAGCGCTGCGCCGAGGCCGTGTTCGACGTCATCTTCATGGATGTCCGGATGCCGGAGCTGGACGGGCGCGAGACCACGCGTCGCCTGCGCGCCGGCGGGGGGCCAAACGCCCGGACCCCGGTCGTCGCCGTCACGGCCGACACCGCGCCCGAGGATGTTGCGGCCTGCCAGGCCGCCGGCATGGCCTATTTCGTCTCCAAACCCCTGACGGCGCCGGCGCTATTGGGCGCCTTGCAGCATGTGCTGAACGAGACGGCCGCAGCCGCAGAAGACGTCGCCGCCTGAGCCGTGACGGCGGCGACCAGCCGTTCTGCCCCATCCGGCCGCCGCAGCTCGCATTCCCAGACCGTCAGAACCCGCCAGCCCATGGCCACAAGATCAGCGCTCACCCGGGCGTCGCGGGCGCGGTTGCGGGCGATCTTGGCGGTCCAGTATTCGGCGTTGGCCTTGGGGCGGCGCGCCCCGCGCGGGCAGTCGTGGCCGTGCCAGAAGCAGCCATGGACGAACAGCGCCAGCCGGCGCCCCTTCATCGTCACATCCGGCTTGCCGGGCAGGCCCATGCCGCCCAGCCGATAGCCGATCCCGGCCGTGCGCAGGATCCTGCGCACGGCCAGTTCCGGCGACGTGTCCCGCCCCTTTACGCGGCGCATCACGGCGCTGCGTTGTTCGGGCGTGAAGACGTCGGTCATTCGTTCATCAGATCAGAGCTGCGCCAGCAGATGTTCGGCCGACGACACCTTGAACTCGCCGCCCTGTTCGATGTTCAGCTGAGCGACCACGCCGTCCTTGACCAGCATGGAATAGCGCTGCGACCGCTGGCCCAGGCCAAAGCCCGAACCGTCCAGCACCAGACCCAGTTCGCGGGTCAGGTCGCCGTTGCCGTCGGCCAGCATGACGATGGACTCGTCCTCGATGCCCTGGCTTTTGGCCCAGGCCGTCATCACGAAGGCGTCGTTGACAGAGATACAGGCGACCACATCGACGCCCTTGCCCTTGATGGCGTCCAGATTGTCCTTGAAGCCCGGCAGATGGCGGGCCGAGCAGGTCGGGGTGAAGGCGCCGGGGACGGCGAACAGGGCCACAGTCTTGCCGGCGAAGATGTCAGCCGTGCTGACGGGCTTGGGGCCTTCGGCGGTCGCCTGGGCGAAGGTCGCGTCGGGGATGCGGTCGCCGATCTGGATGGTCATGAGGTCTCTCCGCGCGGGGTTGGTTGAATGCGCCCGAGACAGATAGACGCCCCCGCCGCCGCCGCAAGCATCAACGCCTTGCGCCGGAGCGTTTCGCACCCGATGATATGGTTATCATGACCGACGCCTCATCCCTGACGGGCCGTCTCCTGGTGGCCATGCCCGGCATCGGCGACTCGCGGTTCGAACACGCCGTCATACTGATCTGCGCCCATGGACCGGATCACGCCATGGGCTTGCGCCTCGACAGCCCGGCCCAGGGCGTCGATCTGAAGGCCGTGCTGGACAAGCTGGACGCGCCGGCGCCCGAACAGGCGATCGGCCGCCCGGTGCTGATGGGCGGTCCGGTCGAGCGCGAGCGCGGCTTCGTGCTGCACACCGACGACTGGAGCGTGGGCGCCGACACCCTGCCCTTCGGCGACGGCCTGGCCATGACCGGCACGCGCGAGGCCCTGGCCGCCATGACCGACGTCGTCGCCGGCCCGCGCCGCTCGACCCTGCTGCTCGGCTATGCCGGCTGGGGCGAGGGGCAGTTGGAGGATGAGCTGGCCGAAAACGTCTGGCTGACCGCAGACGCCGACCTGGATCTGATCTTCGACGGCGACCACGAGTCCAAATGGTCGCGCGCCTTGGCGGCGATGGGCGTCGACGTGGGCCGGTTGTCCAGCCAGGGCGGACGCGCTTGAGCCAGGCTCAAGAGCGACGCCCCGAGCAGGCCGGTCGGCGTCAGTCCATCTCGACGTCGGAATCGACCGGGCTGTCCATCCGCCCGGCCAGGGTCTCCAGCACCCGCAAAGCGGTGCGCAGATCCTCGTCCGCGATCCCTTGGAACAGCAGTTCCTGATCAAGAGACGCCGTGGTTTCGGAACCTTCGAGCGCTTCGAGGCCGGCAGGTTCCAGCTTGATCAGGTTCGCTCGCCCGTCGCCGGGAAGGCGATGTTTCGACACCAGGCCGTCGGCGAGCAGGCGCGCCACCCTGCGAGAAAGCGTCGGTTCCGACAGCTGCAAGCCCTCGGCGAGTTCCGACTGTGTCAGACCTTCAGGCGCGTTCTTCAGCAGATAAAGCGGCGCCCGCTGTGCGTTGGTGAATCCGTAGGCTTTGAAAAGCTTCCCCGCGCGCGTCGTCCAGCGGCGGGAGATGAGGGCGATCCTTTGCTTGATAAGGATCTGCACCGCCTCACGACTTCCTCCGCCCAGATCTGTCCCGACCAGGCGAATTAAGTCACTGCCTCCATCTACTTGCACATTTTCAGACATTGAAAGAATTCGTACTCACGCAAGCTAAGGCAACGTGAGTCGCCCAGCACATCTACGCAAAATCACGTAGTCTAGGGGCTATAGTTTCGCAAGCGCGCATATCCTGTCGGTTGAAAATTAACCACTCATCAAAGGTAAGCTTCGGTTAGCACCGCAACCATAATTGATGCTGAAATATTCGATACTTGTTTACACAAATTAGCCTCAAAGAGGCGCGCGCGAATGCGTGGCCTTAGTTTGTGACCACAAATCCCTCACCGCATTAACGAATTCGCTATGCACATGAGCGAGATTGTGTCCGGACGTGCAGGTTCGTGTCAGATTTAGCCCAACGGGCAAGCTCGGCGACCTTACGGCATCGAATGGAGAGGTTCTGAGATGACAGTTTCCAAGGGCGGCCGTCGTGAACTGGTCGGCTTTCGCGTCGGAGAGCAGGCCTTCTGCATCGACATCACCTCGGTGCTGGAAATCCGGGGCTGGACTCCGACCACGCCCCTGCCGCAAGCGCCGGACTATATGAAGGGCGTCGTCAATCTTCGCGGCCTGGTCCTGCCCATCATCGACCTGGCGGCGCGTCTCGGTCTGCCGACCAAGGAGCCGTCGGCGCGGCACGCCATCATGGTGGTCAAATGCGGTTCGCGGACGGTCGGACTGCTGGTCGAGGCCGTGTCCGACATCGTCGAACTGGATGACGCCATGCGTCAAGAAACGCCCGAACTCGGCGACTGCGTCGGCGGCCCCGGCGTGATCGCCGGCATCTTCGCCGTCGACGGCGAGATGATCAGTCTGCTGGATCTGGACAACGTCCTGCCCCCGATGGCCGAGGCCGCCTGAGCCGCCGTCTCTAAGCGCGGATGATCACGTCGCCAGGGCGACAATCAGCAGAACCGCCAGAAACAGGCATACGCCCTGCCAGAACCGCACGGGGTCGCGCTCCATCAGCGACAGCGGGCGAGGCGCGGGGGCGGCGGCGGCGCTGCCCGTCTCCAGCACATGGATCAGCTCCTCGACGTCCTCGAACCGCTCGTTCGGATCGACGGCGACGGCGCGCATGACGGCGGCCTCCAACCAGGCCGGTATGTCCGGGCGACGGCGCCCGAGCGATACCGGGGCGCGGTCAAAGCGCGGCGCGTCCGACGGATCCACCTCGCCCCACGGATAGGTCCCCGTGAACAGCCGATACAAGGTCACGCCGAGGGCGAACTGATCCGTGGCGACGCTCCCGCTCTCGCCGTCATACATCTCGGGCGCCTTGAAGCCGGGGGTGCCCGGCGCCTCGGCCTCGGCGAACTCCTCGGCCCGCTTCAGCCGCGCCACGCCCAGATCGACCAGCTTCAGCCCGCCGTTCGCCTCCAGGATCACATTGTCCGGCTTGATGTCGCGGTGGATCACCCCGGCCCGGTGCAGGACCGCCACCCCCCGCGCCAGCCTCAGGGCCACGCCGATCCCCTCGGCGATCTCGAACGGTCCGTCCTCGGCCAGGCGCGCGTGCAGGGTCTGGCCCTGATAGAAGGGCTGGACGATATAGAGCCGGCTCTGGCGTCCCGCATCCAGGCTCAGCACCTTGCCGACGAAGGGGCTGTCGATGCGTCGCCCGATAAAGGCCTCGCGCAGGAAGGCCGTCCGCGCGCCCCGCTCCGACACGGCCGCAGGCTTGGGAAACTTCAGCACCACCCGCTCTTCGCCGGACCGCGCCAGGAACAGCCGCGTATAGCGCCCGTCGGCGACCAGCCGTTCCAGATGAAACCCGTCCACCGTCTGCCCCTGTTTCGGCGGCGGCAGGATGGCCAGCCCCTCGGCCTCGGCCGTGATCGCCTCCCAGTCGGGCGCCCCGATCGCCATGACGTCGATGACCAGGGCCGTGGCGTTGTCGCGCGCCCCGATCTCGGCCACCTCGGCCAGAATGGCCTGGGCGTCGGCGTCCGGCGATCCGCGCCGCGCCAGCAACCGCGCCAGCGCAGCGTCCGACAGCACTCCATGAACCCCATCCGTGGTCAGCAGCAGCCGGTCGTGCGGGTGCAGCTCCACATGGCGGACGTCCAGCTTGACGTCCGCCTCGATCCCGACGGCGCGGTACAGCACATGGCTCAGCCCCTGCTGCGCCCGGGTGTGATCCTCGGTCAGCCGCGTCAGCACCCCGTCGCGGAAATGCCAGGCCCGGCTGTCCCCCACGTGCAGCGCCACCGCCTCCCGCCCGCGCAGGATCAGGGCGGTGAAGGTGGTCGCCGCCGCCTCCATGGTCGGATCGATCCGGCCCCGCGCATGGAGCCAGCGGTTAAAGCCCCGCAGCGCCTTGATCCCGTTGGCGGCGATGCCGTTCAGCGGGTTCTGATCCAGATAGCCGTCGATAAAGCTGCGCGTCGTCAGCTCGGCCGCCATACGCCCGGCCTTGGACCCCGACACCCCGTCGGCGATCACGGCGATGACCCCATGCTCGCGCTGCTCGGCCGCCGTGCCCAAATGCACGCCGCCGAAATCCTGATTGTCCGCCTTCGGCCCCTGGGCGGTAGCGAAGCCGGCGGCGATTTCCAGTCTGGCGTCGGTCATGGCGCCGAGTGTCAGTGATTTATGAAGACCTGACTAGCCTTGCCGTTTCGCGGCGACCTTAGCCCATCAGCGTCAGTATCGCCCGGATCGCGACATAGGCGGCGACGACGAGAATGAGGCCCGCAAACAGCACCCGACCCAGCGCGGCGTTTGCGCCCAGCCGCCGCGCCAGCGGCAGGCCCGCCGCCGTTCCCGCGACACCACCGACCGTCATGGCCGCCACCAGACCCAAATCGATCCAGCCGGACAGGGCGTAGTTGCCGGCCGTCGTGGCCCCGAAGGCCGCGACGCTGAGCAGCGACGTCGCCTGGGCGGTCGCCAGGCTCATGCCCGTCGACGCCATCAGGCCAGGCACGATCAGGAAACCGCCGCCGATGCCGAAGAAGCCGGCCGCCGACCCGACGCCCGCCCCGGCCAGCCCGACATTGGGGAACATGGCCCAGGTAAGCCGCGGCTCGGCGCGAACCACCACAGGCTTGGGCCGCAGCATCGACAGGCCCACCGCCGCCATGGCGACGGCGAAAATCAACAGAAGCTGATGGCCGCCGATCATCTTGGCCAGAGACGATCCGAACCAGGCGCCCGCCGCCCCGGTGACGGCGAACAGGATGGCGCAGGGCCAGCGCACGCGGCCAGCCTTCGCCTGGCCGGCTAGGGCGGTCAGGGCGTTCAGCGACACCCCCGCCGCCGACACGCCGATGGCGACATGCGGGTCTTTGACCCCGACGAGATAGAGCAGCAGGGGCACCGCCAGCACCGACCCGCCGCCGCCGAACAGGGTCAGCAACAAGGCGACGACGCCGCCGCTGAAGGCGGCCAGGCTCAGGGCCAGCAGGTCGGTCGTCATGGCTTCAGGCGCCCGTGAAGGCGTTTCTGTTCCAGGGCATGACGGCGAGCATCCGCGCCATGCCGCAGAAGCCGGTGGCCCCCGCGAAGACCAGGCCCGCGCCGATGAAGGCGGACAGACCCCAGAAGGCGGGATGCACCAGCAGGCCCAGACCCGCGCCGATCAGGATCAGACCACCGGCCGTCATCTGCACCTGCCGCATCAGCTCGATGGGCTTGGACCGGTCGGTGCGGGTCGCCAGGCCGTGCGCCTTCCAGGCTTCGAGACCGCCTTCCAGAACAAAGGCCTGGCCCGACACCCGGGCCGCCAGCCGATCGCAATTGACGCCCGTCCGGTTTCCGGTCCGGCAGGTGAAGATCACCTCGCGCCCGTCTGCAATGGTGCGCCAGGACTCGTCGAAGCTGGACAGGGGCGTGTGGACGGCGCCCACGACATGTTCTCGTGCGAACTCATCCGGTTCGCGAATATCGACCAGCACAGCGCTGTTGTTCATCAGGCGGCGCGAAACCTCGGCCGGGGACAGGGGAGCCAGGACGCTCATCGGATCATTCCTTCTCTGGAGCAGCAGGTGGGCAATAGATTTCGGCCAGCACGGCGATCACCTTCAGGACGGCCGGGTTGGCGATGCGATAGAAGACGGTCGTGCCGTCGCGCCGCGTGGACACCAGGGCCTCGTCCCGCAGCTTGGCCAGATGCTGGGACAGGGCCGATTGCGACAGGCCGACCAGCGGCAGCAGCTGACCGACCGACATTTCACCCTCGCCCAGCTGACACAGGATCATCAGCCGCTTCTCGTTGGACAGGGCGCGCAGCAGCGCCGCCGCCTCGCCCGCGCTGGCCTGGAACCGTTCAAGTCCGATGGTGTGAAGGTCGATCATGAGTCCCTATATATTCGCACTTGCTAAATTAGCAATAGCTAATATGTTGGAGCGCGAAAGGAGCCTTTCCCCATGGCCCAACACCCCGAAGTTCGCGGCTTCTTCGACCCCGCGACCCATACCGTCACCTATCTGGTCAGCGATCCGTCCACCGGCATGGCCGCGATCATCGACCCGGTGCTGGATTTCGACGCCGCCTCGGCGCGCACCTCCACCCGATCAATCGACGCCGTGATGGCGGCGCTGGAGTCGGCGGGCCTGACCCTGGCCATGACGCTGGAGACCCACGCCCACGCCGACCACCTGACGGCCGCCGCGCATCTTCGACGGGCGACGGGCGTCTCCATCGGGATCGGCGCCCACATCACCGAGGTCCAGTCGACCTTCGCCCCCCTGTTCAGCGCCGATGACGTCCGCAGCGACGGCCGGGTCTTCGATCACCTGTATGGCGACGGCGACTCCTTCGCCCTGGGCGACCTGTCGGTTCAGGTGATCCACACCCCGGGCCACACCCCCGCCTGCGTCAGCTACAAGATCGGAGACGCGGTCTTCACCGGCGACACCCTGTTCATGCCGGATTACGGCACGGCCCGCACGGACTTCCCCGGCGGCGACGCGCGCACCCTCTATCGGTCGATCCAGCGCCTGCTGGCCCTGCCCGACGACACCCGCATCTTCGTCGGCCACGACTATCTGCCGCAGGGCCGCAGCGACTATCGGTTCGAAACCACCGTCGCCGATCAGCGCGCCCACAACATCCACATCGGCGGCGGCGTTTCGGAACAGGATTTCGTGGCCATGCGCGAAGCCCGCGACGCCACCCTGAGCGCGCCCCAGCTGATCCTGCCGTCGCTCCAGGTCAACATCCGCGCCGGCGACCTTCCGCCGCCGGACGCCGGCGGACAGCGCTACCTGCGCCTGCCGCTGAACGCGATCTGAGGCTGGACAAGGCGACAAGCGCTCCTATCTCAACGTCACGCTTTGGAGCCGATCATGTCCCTGACATCCGATGACGCCATAATGACCGCCTATCTGACCCGGTTCGGCGCGCTCAAGCTCGAACAGAAGGTCGATCCCCAGGCCTTGCTTGAGATCCTGTATATGGCCGAGCGTTTCGAGGCCGGGGACGACCTTCAGCAGGCCAAGGCCGTCTATGATCCTGCCGTCTGGAAAGACGTCGAACCCAACGACATGAAGCGCCGCCTGATCGCGTTGGACGGCTTCATGCAGACGCTCGCCGAGCGTCGTCTGACCGCCTGGGGCGTCACCCACTAATAGCCTGGAAGCTCGGATCGGACCTGATGGGGTCATAGATCGGGTCTGTCGTTTCTTGACGCGCCCAGGCGGCGTTAAGACCGGCGAAGGCGCCCAGCGCCGTCAGCGCCGCTTCGCGCTCCCCCATTCGCATCTGCAGTCGGGCGATCCGCCGCCAGACCCGATCCCATCCGACGCCCAGCCTCGCCGCGTCCGCGATACGATCCATGGCCCGTGCGTGATCCCCCCCGCGCAGGGCGCGTTCTGCGGCCACGAGCGCGTCGTTCGCCTGGCGCAGACCGAACAGCCTTCTGAGCTCCGGGACAGGGGTGGAATGGGCGTCAATCCGAAGATCGACGTCCTGCCAGCCGCCCTCGGGCGTTCGGACCAGAAGCGCAGCGGACATGCGGCCGGTCGACTGGCCGCCACTCCTCTCACCCGCTTCCAGCGCGCGCATCAGCCGTTCCGCCAACGGGCCGGTCGTGGAGAGAAAGGCGTCCCGCATCGCCGCAAGGACCTCCGGGCCAACGAGACCGTTGCCCTGAACACTGTAGCCTTCCCCCACTATCGTCCCGGCCCAGCCGGACGCGAGGGCCTCTTCTCCCGTATAGGCCACGCCGCTTCCGGTTGCGGCGACAAGACCCACCTGACGATAGCTGACGTCTTGACCGTCGAAATCATTATCCGTGTCCAACAGACGCTGCAGGACCACTCGAGCGGGGCAGCCCGCCTGCATCTGGTCCAGACCGGCCAGCCCGTAGTTGGGGTTGGTCTCGAATTGAGTGGCCAGGGCGCCCACACCGGCCCGCGCGTAGATGACGCTGGCGCCGACCGCCAGATTATTGGTCGCCACGGCCGCCCCGCAGGTTCGGGTGGCGTCGCAAGCGACGATCGAAAAGGTCGCCCAGGCGGGCGACGAGGCGAACAGAGCGCAGACGCCGCTCATCAAGGCCAGCCACTTCATTTGATCGCTTCCCCCAGTAAAACCATAAAAGAAGCGGAAATCCGGGTCCGCTGACGGATCGCCCTCGTCAGGCCGACCGCTGCTTCAGCGGCGCCGTGCCGTCCGCCAGGCTCTCGGCCAGATAGACCTCGGCCTCCTGGGCGGGCAGCGCCGGCGCATAGCCGAAGCCCTGGCCATAGTGGCACTGGGCTTCCAGCAGCAGAGCGGCCAGTTCGGCGTTCTCCACCCCTTCGGCGACGACCTCCAGCGACAGGTCGCGGCCCAGGTTGACCACCGACTTGACGATCTTGGCCGAGCCCTCGTCCTTGTTCATCGTCAGCACGAAATAGCGGTCGATCTTCAGCGTATCGAACGGCAGGCGCGCCAGGTACGACAGCGACGAGAAGCCGGTGCCGAAATCGTCCAGCGCCAGCGAGGCCCCGACATCCTTCAGCGACTGAAGCACCTCGGCGGCGTGCGCGGTGTCGCGCATGATGTCGCCCTCGGTCACTTCCAGCTTCAGCGCCCCCTTGGGCAGGCCGCTTTCCTTGATGATCCGGGCCACGTCCTCGCACAGGTGCGGGCGTTCGATCTCGCCGACCGACAGGTTGACGCTGCAGAACATCTTGCCGGCCAGGGGGTGGCGCTGGATCCACTCGGCCAGCTGCCGCGCCGACTGGGTCATCATCAGCAGGCCCAGGTCATTCATCATGCCCAGGTCGGCGGTCAGGCCCAGGAACTCGTCCGGCGGCACCAGGCCGCGACGCGGGTGACGCCAGCGCGCCAGGGCCTCGAAGCCCGCCACTGCCCCGGTGTTCAGGTTCACGATCGGCTGGAAGAAGGGCACGATCTCGCCGCGCACGAAGGCGTTCCTCAGATCCGCCTCCAGCGCCAGGCGGCTCAGGGAATCGCTCTCCAGCGCCCGGCCATAGGCGGCCGATCCGCCGCGCCCGGCGCCCTTGGCCGATTCCACCGCCAGTTCGACCCGACGCAGCAGCTCGGAGGCGTCCGGCGCATCCGGCCCGCCCTCGACCACCACGGCGCCGATGGAGACGGTTGGATAGATGTCGAAGCCCGCAACCCTCAACGGCTGTTCCAGCGCCTCGCGCACGCGATAACTGGCGTGCGAGGTGGCCTTTTTCACGATGATCGCGAATTCGTCCTCGCCGATCCGCGCGGGCGAGGCCTCCTTGGAAAAGGCGGCGGCCAGGCGCGATCCCAGGGCCGACAGCACCAGGTCGGTCCGCTCGTGGCCCAGGGCCTCGTTCAGACGGCGCAGACGGTCGACGTCGCCGACCACGATCTCGTATTCGCCCGGTTGGGTCAGGACCTCGCCGACCCGCGCGATGAAGGCGCGGCGATCCAGCAGGCCGGTCAGCACATCCCGATCCGATCCGGCGAACTTGGTCTCCAGCGCCACCACCCCGGCGGCGCGCAACCCGTCTTCCAGCCAGACCCCCCGCCACAGGCAGGTCTCGGATCCGCGCATCCGCAGGCGCACGGCGACCTCGGTCCCCTCCTCCTGCGGCTTCAGCATTTTTTCGGCCAGCGACCGGTCCTGCGGCATGGCCGAGGCGACGAAGCCGGCGCCCGAACATTCCGGCGCCAGCGGCCCCAGCCCCAGGGCGCGAGTGGCGCCGGTGAATCGCAGCTGATCCAGGGCGGGCGTCCAGACCCACAGGGCCGTATCGGCGGCCGCCAGCGCCTCGATGGCGCTCGTGGCGTCCCAGGCCAGGGATCGGGGTCGCGCGTTCAAAGCTGTCGCCCTCTCAAGACGGCGTCCGGCCGCCGGGATTGATCTCGTCCTCGACGAGGCCGAACAGCAGATGATCTGCCCACTCGCCGTTAATTTTCAAATAAGCACGCGCCAAACCCTCGTTTCGAAAGCCGGATTTCTCCAGCACCCGCCGCGACGCCTGGTTGGTCGGCAGGCAAGCCGCCTCCAGCCGGTGCAGCTTCAGCCGGTCGAAGGCATAGCCGACCACCGCCTGCATCGCCGCCGTCGCATAGCCGCGCCCGGCGTAGGGCTGGCCGATCCAATACCCCAGGGTTCCCGTCTCTGCGACGCCGCGCCGCACGTTCGACAGGGTGACGGCGCCCGCCAAAGTCTTGCCCCCCTCGACGAAGACGAAGAAGGGCCAGGCGTTGCCCAGCTCCATCTCGCGCCCATAGATCGACAGCCGACGCCGGAACGCCGCCTTGCTCAGGTCGTCGTCCGGCCAGGCCGGCTCCCAGGGCTGAAGATAGTCGCGCGACCCATGACGCAGCGTGGACCAGGCCGAATAGTCGGACGCCCGCGGCGGCCTCAACAGCACGCCGTCGCCCCGGACCACCGGCCCAGCTACATCGCTCATCCAGTCGAGGAGGGCCATCGAGCCGCAACCTAGCGCGCAGATCGCCGCTTGGCGACAGACGCACGGGAATCTGATCTGCGACGGAATTTTATTTCCAAGCCGTTACAGTCAGACCGACGGACAAGGAGACCGCCCATGGCCGCATCTTCGACCGACGCCGCTGTCGCCGTCACCCGCCTAGGTCTCGGCGCCCGCCCCGGCGAGATCGCCCGCGTCGCCGCCGATCCGCGCGGCTGGGCCCTGGCGCAGATCCGATCCGGAGGCGCGGCCCAGCCGGACGGGGTCTTCCAGACCACGGACCAGCGCATGGCGGCCTTCCTCGCCTATCAGGCCCAGACCCAGCAAGACGAGGGCTCCGACCCCGAAGCCGCGCGCGCGGCGCGCCAGGCCGCCCGCCGCGCCATCATCGACGACACGGCCCAGGCCTTCCTGGCCCGCGCCCGCCATGGCGCGACGACGGACCAGGGCTTCGCCGAGCGCTGGGCTCTGTTCTGGGCCAACGTCCTGACCGTGTCGGCGGTAAAGTTCGACAGCGGCGCCTTCGTGGATTCGTACGAGCGCGAGGCCATCCGCCCGAACGTCTTCGGCCGGTTCGAGGATCTGGTCGTCGCCGCCGAACAGCATCCGGCCATGCTCCTGTACCTCGACCAGGCGCGCTCGGCCGGCCCCGGCAGCCGGGCCGGCGCGCGGCGCAAGATCGGCCTGAACGAAAACCTGGCCCGCGAGATGCTGGAGCTTCACACCGTCGGCGCCGACGCCGGCTATACCCAGGCGGACGTCACCGAACTAGCCCGCGCCCTGACCGGCTGGTCCATCCCCAGACCCCAGGATGCTCAAACTCAGGTTTCTCAAACTCAGGGCGCCTTCGTCTTCCGCGCCAATGTCCATGAGCCCGGCCCCCGCACCGTCATGGGCAAGACCTACCCGGCCGCCGGCCGAGCCGCCGGAAAGAATCAGGGCGAGGCGATCCTGCGCGACCTGGCGCGTCATCCGGCGACCGCGCGGCGCCTGTCGCACCGGATCGCCTCCCATTTCGTCGCCGATACGCCGCCCCCGTCCCTGGTCGCGCGACTGGAAACGGCCTGGACCCGCTCTGACGGCGATCTGGGCCAGGTCGCGCGCGCCCTGGTCGAGTCGCCCGAGACCTGGGCGGCCCCGCCGGCCAAGATCAAGACGCCGTATGAGTTCGTGGTCTCGACCCACCGAGCGCTGGGCGTCCCGCCCGAGCGTCTAGCGCCCCTGCGCCAGACCCTGGTCGCCATGGGCCAGCCGCCCTTCGCCCCGCCTTCGCCCGAAGGCTGGCCCGACACGGCGGCCGACTGGGCCGGGCCGGACGCCCTGGTCAAACGACTGAACTGGGCGCGGTCCGCCGCAGAGACAGCCCGCATGGCCGACATCGACGCCACGGCCAACGACGCCCTCGGCGACCGCCTGTCCGAGCGCACCCGCCTCGCCGTCACCCGCGCCGAGAGCCGCACCGAAGCCCTCACCCTTCTTCTGATGTCGCCGGAGTTCCAACGCCGATGACCCATCCCGTCATGAACCGTCGCGCCCTGCTGGGCGCCTCCGCCGCCGGAATCGGTCTGGCCTTCGCCGGCCGCGTCGCCGCCCAGAGCCGAGGTCCCGCCAACAAGCTGGTGGTCGTCATCGCGCGCGGCGCCATGGACGGCCTGTCCGTCACCGTCCCCTACGCCGACCCGAACTACGTCCCCCTGCGCGGCGGCCTGGCCCTGCCGGCGCCGGGCGAGACCGGCGGCGCGCTCGCGCTCGGCGAGGGTTTCGGCCTGCACCCCGCCCTGACCGGCCTGCACGGCCTCCATGGCCGCGGCCAGCTTCGCTTCGCCCCCGCCGTGGCCCTGCCCGTGCGGATCCGCTCGCATTTCGAGGCCCAGGACGTGCTGGAAAACGGCGGCGAGTCCCTGAACAGGCTGGACGACGGCTGGCTGAACCGCGCCCTGGTCGCGGCCGGCGGAACGCGACTGCGGGGCCTGTCGATCGGCGCCCAGACGCCGCTGATCCTGCGCGGCGACGCCCCGGTCTCCAGCTGGGCGCCGGGCGGGCGCGTGCGGGGCGGCGACCGAATCGTCTCCCTGTTGCAGGACCTCTATGTCGATGATCCGATTCTGGGTCAGAACCTGGCGCGCGGCCTGGCGACCGAGGCCCTGATCGCCATGGACGGTCCGGGCGAAACCGTCCGCCGCAACGATGTCCAGGCCCTCGGCCGCGCCACGGCCAAGCTGATGACCGGCCCCGAGGGCGCCGACATCGTCGCCGTCTCGCTTGACGGCTGGGACACCCATGCGGGTCAGCGCGGCCAGCTTCAGACCCGTCTCACAGGTCTGGATCAGTTGATCTCGGGTCTTGAGGCGGGTCTGGGCGACCAATGGGCCCAGACCGTCGTGGTGGTCGCCACCGAGTTCGGCCGCACCGCCCGCGCCAACGGCACCCAGGGCACCGATCACGGCACGGGCTCGTCCCTGTTACTGGCGGGGGGCGCGCTGAAGCCCGGCGGGCCGCTCGGCGACTGGCCGACCTTGGCCGACAACCGCCTGTTCGAGGGCCGTGACCTGGCGCCGACCCTGGACATCCGATCCGTGTTCAAGGGCGTGCTGCGCGACCATCTGGGCCTGGACCGCGCCGCGCTGGACGCCGGTGTCTTCCCCGACAGCGCGGCGGAGGCCCCCGCCCTTAACGGCCTGATTTGATCAGGCGGCCTCGGTCTGGACCGGGATCTTGCAGATGCGGTTCAGGTCTGCGCGGATGGAACTGCCCTGGAAATGGGACATCTCCGCGCCGGAATAGCCCTCGGCGGACAGCGCCTTGACGACGTCGCCGGTGTTCAGACAGTCGGGGGTGCGAGCGAGCTGATAGGCGCGCTCCACAACATGGATGCGGTTCATGGTGAAGCCTTTTCGTGTCCAGGTATAACGCGTTGCAAGCTGCACCGTTCCCTCGCCCGAAAAATCCTTCTCTGCGGCCGCGCTTGCATTTGTCACAAAGACCTGAGCACATAGGCTTCGTCGATCTCTCTGCGTAACGCCCACTCTCTCTGCGAACGCACGAGTCCAGGCCGCTCCCATTCAGACCCGACAGGCCGAACGGACGTTCCCTCGGTCAATTTCTAACGGAGGTCTCAAAATGGCTACCGGCACTGTTAAATGGTTCAACCCCACCAAGGGTTACGGCTTCATCCAACCCGACGACGGCGGCAAGGACGTCTTCGTCCACATCTCGGCCGTCGAAGGCGCTGGCCTGCGCGGCCTGGATGAAAACCAAAAGGTTTCCTACGAGCTGGAACGCGACAAGCGTTCGGGCAAGGAATCCGCTGGCCAGCTGCAAACCATCGGCTGATTTCAGCTTCACAGCTGATATGGCGACGGCGGCTCCGAAAGGAGCCGCCGTTTTCAATTGGGGCGCCCGCGCTCTCTAAGGCCCGTCATCCTAGGCCTTGTGCCTAGGATGACGAGAGGCGAGGCTATTTCGTCTTCTCGATCCACCCCGCGAACGCATCCATGAACCCCTTCAGGAAGTCCCGCGTCCCGTCGTTCTTCAGCGTCCCATCTTCCTCATTCAGCAGGCCGGCGACATTGCCGATATAGGCGTCGGGCTGGGCCATGGTCGGCATGTTCAGGAAGACCAGGGGCTGGCGCAGGTGGTGGTTGGCGCCGAAGGCGGCCAGGGCGCCGGGCGAGACGCTGACGATGGCGGCCGGCTTGCCCGCCCAGATGCTGTGGCCATAGGGGCGCGAGCCGACGTCCAGGGCGTTCTTCAGCGCCCCGGGGATCGAGCGGTTGTATTCCGGCGTCACGAACAGCACGGCCTGAACCGCCGCCATCTCCGCCCGGAACCGGGTCCAGGCGGCGGGCGGCGCGTCCGTATCCAGATCGGGATTGTACAGCGGCAGATCGCCGATCTCGACCAGCTCCACCTCCAGCACGGGCGCGGCCAGAGCCTTCATCTCCAGACCGATGGCGCGGGAATAGGAGCCTTCACGCAGGCTGCCGACGATCAGGGCGACGCGGACGGACATGGGGGCGCTCCGGGTTGAGGTTTCAAGCGCCAGCATAACAGATCACGACGCCGGATGTTCCCTCCCCTACCCGTCACCCTCGGGCTCGTCCCGAGGGTGACGGATGGTGGGGCGGGGTGGGGGAACTACCCCCCGAACAGCCCCGCCGCGAACGCCTCGCCCGCCGGCGCCGCCGCCTTCGGCCCCAGCACGGCGCTGGCCGCCTGGCCGCCCGACAAAATCCGCGCGCCGACGGCCCGCACGTCCTCGACCGTCTGGCCCTCCAGCTGTTCGGTCATCGACAGGCTTGAGCGGGGCGCGCCGAAGATCAGGGTCTGGGCGGCGTTGCGTCCGGCCCGGCTCATCGGGTTTTCGTCCGACATCCACAGCCCGGCCTTCATCACCGCCTTGGCCCGCGACAGTTCCTTTTCGGTCGGCCCGGTCTCGGCCAGGGCCCGCACCTCGGCCGCCGCCACCTGGGCCAGCTCCTTCGCCCGGTCCGCCGCCGCCCCGGCGTAGATGCCCAGCACCCCCGTATCCTCATACGGCTCCTGATAGGCGTCGATGGCGTAGGCCAGGCCCCGCTCCTCGCGCGCGCTCTGGAACAGGCGCGAGGCCATGCCCCCGCCCAGGATCTCGCCGAACAGCCGCATCGACGACAGGGCCGGATCGGTCGCCGACAGCGCCGGCAGCTGGAACACCAGATTGGCCTGTTCGATCTTGCGCGTCAGGGCCGCGTGGCCGCCGACAAACAGGGCCGGCGCCGGCGCCTCGACCGGGGTCGCCACCGCCGCGCCGAACCAGCGCTCGGCCAGGGCCAGCAGTTCGCCCTCCTCGACCGCGCCCGACACCGACACCACCATCCGGTCGGGCGAATACAGCCGCGCGCGCCAGGCCTCGACCGTCGCCTTGTCCGCCGGCTTCAGGCTGGCGACCGAGCCCAGGATGGGCCGGCCCAGCGGCTGGCCGGCGAAGGCCCGCGTCTGGACCATCTCGAACACATGGTCGTCGGGCGTGTCGAAGGCCTCGGCGATCTCCTGGGCCACCACGTCCTTTTCCCGCTCGATCTCGGCGGGGTCCAGCGTCGGCCGGAACACCAGGTCCGACAGCACCTGCATCGCCAGCGGCAGCGAGCCGTCCAGCCCCCGCACCTCGAAACTGGTCCGCTCATAGCCGGTGGAGGCGTTGATCGTGCCGCCCTCGGCCTCGATCCGCTCGACGATCTCGCGCGCGGCCATGTCGCCGGCGCCCTTGAACACCAGATGCTCCAGCAGGTGCGACCAGCCGGAGCGATCCTCCGCCTCCCACCGCGCCCCGCCCTTGACGGTGACGACGACGGCCAAGGTCTTCAGGCCGGGCATGGGGTCGCAGATGACGCGGACGCCGTTGGACAGGGTGTGCAGGGAAGCCGTCAGGGGATGTCTTTCTTGGTTCGACGTCGAAGCAGGGCCACATAGAAGCCCGCCAGGGCAATCGCCAGTCCGAACCACGTCAGGGCGTAGCCGAAGTGATTGTTGGAAAAGGCCGCCGGCGGCGCGGACGGCCTCAGGGCGGCGAACTCGGGATTGGTGGGCGTGACGGCGAACACCGCCTCGAGCCGCACCGCCCCTTCGACCTTCAAGGCCTTGGCCATGGCCGCCGTGTCGCGCGCATAGAAGCGCCCGTTCGCCGGGGCTGGCGTCATGCCGCCCGGCGGATCGAAGCTGCGGAACTCGCCGATCAGCACCAGCGGCAGGGTCGTCTCCACCACGCGCGGCCGCTCGGTCACCCCGTCGCCGACAAAGCCCCGGTCGATCAGCAGGCTGAACGCCGCACCGACCGGTTTGCACGCTGAGATCAGCCGCACCCCCGCCTCGCCGTCATGGATCGACTGCAGCTCGACATAGGGGGCGCTGGCCAGGCCGGGACAGACGATCAACGCCTTCCTGAACTCCAGATCGCCCTCACCTAAAACCTGATCCAGCGGCGCAGGCGGTTTCGCCGCCGCCGTCTCGGACGCCGCGATCAGCCCCTCTTTCCACCTCAGCCGCTCGACCTGCCAGACGCCCAGCCCGATCAGCAGCGCCAGGGCCGCCACCGTCAGCACGGTCAGGATCCAGGGAAACCGCTTCACGTCTGGTTCCTGTACTGCAAGCCGATCATCAGCCCCCGCCCCGGCCGCATCAGCGCCAGCGACAGGCCCACCACCAGCGGCAGCCAGAGGATCAGGTGCAGCCACATGGGCGGATGGAATTTGATCTCCACCACCAGGGCCGAAAACCCGACCACAAAGCCGGAGATCTGGATGATGAAACTGGCCGGCCCGTCGCCGGTCTGGATGGTGGTGTAATCAAGCCCGCAGGCTTCACACTCCGCCCGCACCTTCAGGAAGCCCGCGAACAGCCGCCCCTGGCCACAGCGCGGGCACCGTCCCTTTACGCCCGCCCGCACGGCGGAAACGGCGACGGCGGGAGACGATCCCTCGTCCCCCGCCGCCGCGATCTTGTCCGTGGTGTCCGGGATCAACCGAAGACGACGTAGACGAAGGCGAACAGGAACAGCCAGACCACGTCCACGAAATGCCAGTACCAGGCCGCCGCCTCGAAGCCGAAATGCTTCTGCGGGGTGAAGTCGCCGGCCAGCAGACGGAGCAGGCAGACCGCCAGGAAGATGGTCCCGATCAGGACGTGGAAACCGTGGAAGCCCGTCGCCATGAAGAAGATCGACCCATACAGGCCCGAGTTGACCGCTTCCTCATTGAAGAACAGGTGTTCGTGCAGGATGTGCTGATATTCGTAGGCCTGAACGCTGGTGAAGAAGACGCCCAGGGCCACAGTGATGACCAGCGCCAGCTTGGCGCCGCCGCGGTCGCCGACCTGGATGGCGTGGTGGGCCCAGGTCACGGTGCAGCCGCTCAGCAGCAGGGTCACGGTGTTCAGCAGCGGCAGCTGCCACGGCGACAGAACCTCGACCCCTTGCGGCGGCCAGGTCGACCAGGCCTTGGCCGTATCGGCCCAGGTCCCGACTTCCGGCGTCAAGGCCCGCGATTCATGGAACAGGGCCATGTCGAAGAACATCCAGAAGAAGGCGACGAAGAACATCACCTCCGACGCGATGAACAGGATCATGCCGTAGCGCAGGCCGATGGAAACGACCGGCGTATGATCGCCCGCCTTGGACTCCTTGATCACGTCCGACCACCAGCCGAAGGCCGAGATCAGCACCCCCGCCAGACCGGCGAAGAAGACCCCCTGGCGTCCCTCGGCCAGGAAGTTGGCGGCGATCGGCCCGTTCTCGACCGGGGCCAGCCCCTTCATCCAGATCACGGCGCCGATGAACATGAGGGTCGCCGCAATGGACGACAGCAGCGGCCACGGACTGGGCGGCACGAGGTGATAATCGTGGTGCGGAGCGGCGTGCGCGTCGGCCATGCGTTTCATCTCTATATTGGGCTGGCGATGAACTCGCCTTATGCGTCCAGCTATAACCCCGGCTTGTGCCCCGCGCCAGTGCCCCCAAGCCCCGTCACCCCACCTCCGTCACCCTCGGGCTCGTCCCGAGGGCCCACGCCGGATGCGGTCGCAAGCGGTGGGATGGCGATACCGGACCTCACCCCAACCGGAAGTGCGGCGGAAAGGTAGGCCCTCGGGACAAGCCCGAGGGTGACGGGATTTGGGTGGAATGGGCGACGAACACCCGCGCCCAACAACCTACACTTGCTCCACCACATCCCAGATGACACTCTCGCCCCATGCCCCGCGAGCGCCCGTTCATCGCCGTCTACATCATGACCAACGGCGTACGAGGCACACTCTACATCGGCGTCACCAGCGACCTCTATCAGCGGGTCAGCCAGCACAAGACCGGCCGTTTCGCCGGCTTCACCGACGTCCACGACCTGAAACGCCTCGTCTGGTTCGAACCCCACGCTTTGATGACCACCGCCATCCGACGAGAGAAACTGCTGAAACACTATGTCCGCGACTGGAAGATCAACCTGATCGAGCGCGACAACCCCCACTGGGACGACCTCTCCCTGACCTGGAACGCCCCGCCCGTGTGGAAACACGGCCCGACGGATCGATAACCCACGGTATATAATACACTTCCGTCACCCTCGGGCTCGGCCCGAGGGCCCACGCCAGATGCGGTCACAAACTGCGGAATAGAGCCACCGAACCCACCCCAACGGAAGTGCGGCGGACAGGTGGGCCCTCGGGACGAGCCCGAGGGTGACGGTTATAGAAAGTAGCTACCCCCGCGCCCTCAACGCCGCGAACGCCGTCTTCGAGAACACCGACAGCGGCTGGGGCAGATCATCCAGCGCGAACCAGCCGATCTCGGACAGCTTGTCCGGCTCAGTCAGCCACGGCTCCCCCGAAAAATCCCGCGCCAGATAGATCAGCGACACCCAGTGCTGGCGATCCGCCGCGATGATCTCTTCGGCCACGCACAGGAACTCGACCGCCCCGATCGTCAGCCCGCTCTCCTCCTCCGCTTCGCGACGCGCGGCCTCGGCGGACAGTTCGCCGTGATCGACCTTGCCGCCGACGATGTTCCAGTGCCCCGCCTCGGGCGCCTTCAGCCGTTTGCACAGCAGCACCCGCCCGTCGGCCCGTTGGATCACAAGCCCACAGCCGACCCCGGGAAAATCGACGCCGGGTCGCGCCATCAGGCCTTCGGCCCGGTCGGCGCATCGACCGACGGATAGAAGGTGTAGCTCAGAGTGATCTCGCGCGCCCCCTTGGCCTCGCGATCCGTCGCCAGTTCGGGGGCGATGAAATACTGAACCGGGAACTGGCGCGTCTCGCCCGCCGCCAGGGTCTGATCCTGGAAGCAGAAACATTGCAGCTTCTGGAAATAGGGGCCGGTGTATTCCGGCACGACATTATATCCGGCCCGCACCTGGATCGGCTGGTCCGAGGTGTTGGTGACGTCGAAATAGGCCAGGCCCGTCGCCCCGATCCGCACCCTTTGGGTCGTCTGTTCGGCGCGGAAACTCATGGGCAGGCCGCCGCGCACATTGGTGTCGAACCGCACCAGCACCGTCTGGTCCAGCACCCTGTCCGGCGCCTTGTCGGCCCGGCGCACCGTGCCGTCGAAGCCCGTCACCTGGCAGAACATCCGGTACAGCGGCACCGCCGCGAAGGCCGCGCCCGTCATCCCCATCACGCCCAGGACGCAGACGATGGCGATCAGGTTCTTGCGGCCGGCGGGATTCATCGCGGCGCCCCCGTCGCCTCTTGCAGCAGGGCGCGCTCGGCCGCCTGGTTCTGTTGCAGACGCAGGACCGTGGTGGTGAAGACCAGAACGATGAAGGCCACCAGGGCCGCCGCGATCCAGACATTGCGCCGCTTGCGGGCGCGCAGTTCCTCAGGGCTCAGACGCATCACTCAGCCTCCCAGGCCGGCCACGGCCTCGACCAGGAAGGCCGAGAACAGGGCGACCAGATACAGGATCGAAAAGGCGAACAGGTCACGCGCCGGTTTGGCCTGGGCCTTCACATCATACAATGCGGCCTCGCGTCCCACCGTGTCGGCCTTGTCCGGCTCGTCCCCGGCGCGCGACCGGTACAGCCGCCAGGCCAGACCGAGGAAGCCCAGCCCCCCGGCGACCGACACGGCGGCATAGATCAGCCCGCCCATGCCCACCAGGGCCGGCGCCACGGCCGAGGCGATGAAGACCAGCGAATAGATCAGGATCTGCAACCGCGTAGACTTCGCCCCCCGCGCCACCGGCATCATCGGTATGCCCGCCTTGGCGTAGTCGCCGGCCGAATACAGGGCCAGGGCCCAGGAGTGCGGCGGGGTCCACAGGAAGATGATCAGGAACAGCAGCCAGGCCTGCCACGGCGCGTCGCCCGTCGCCGCCGCCCAGCCGATCACTGGCGGAAAGGCGCCCGCCGCCCCGCCGATGACGATATTCTGCGGCGTCCGGCGCTTCAGCAGCAGGGTGTAGAAGCCGGCGTAGTAGACGATGGTCAGGGCCAGCAGACCGGCCGCGAACCAGTTGGTGTTCATGCCCAGCAACATGACCGAGAACAGGCTCAGAATGACGCCATAGGCCATGGCGTCATTCTTTCGGACACGCCCCGCCGCGACCGGCCGGCCGCGCGTGCGCCGCATCAGGGCGTCGGTCTCGCCCTCCAGCGCCATGTTCAGCGACCCGGCTGCGCCTGCGCCCACGGCGATGCACAGGATGGCGATGGCGGCGACCAGAGGGTTCATCGATCCCGGCGCCATCACCAGTCCGGTCGCGGCGGTGAAGACCACCACCGACATGACGCGCGGCTTCAGCAGCTGGAAAAAGTCTTCCGGCTGGGCGGTCGAAATCGAAGGACGGTCGTGAACGTCTTGGGACATGGGTGCGGGGGTCATGGATGGGGACCGAATAACACACCCGAAAGCAGAAGGCCGCCCCTTCCGTGGAAAGAGCGGCCCGCTGTTCAGGTTCGGCCTGGGATCAGTGTTCGTCGCCCTTGACCACCGGCAGCTCGTTGAACTGGTGCGTCGGCGGCGGCGAGGACAGGGTCCACTCCAGGGTCGTGGCGCCTTCGCCCCACGGATTGGCGACGCCCGGACGACGACGGATCGCCGCTTCGGCCAGCATGACCAGGAAGACGATCACGCCGACGATGGTGATCACATAGCCGATGGACGAGATCTGGTTCCACAGGGTGAAGGCGTCCGGATAGTCGATGTAGCGACGCGGCATCCCCTGCAGGCCCAGGAAGTGCTGCGGGAAGAAGACCAGGTTCACGCCCACGAACATGATCCAGAAATGGGTCGCGCCGAGGAACTCGTTGTACTTCACCCCGAACATCTTCTCGAACCAGTAGTAGAAGCCCGCGAAGATGGCGAAGACGGCGCCCAGCGACAGCACATAGTGGAAGTGGGCCACGACATAATAGGTGTCGTGCAGGCTGTAATCGATGCCGGCGTTCGACAGGACCACGCCCGTCACCCCGCCCACGGTGAACAGGAAGATGAAGCCGATGGCCCACAGCATGGGCGTCTTGAAGCTGATGGACCCGCCCCACATGGTGGCGATCCAGCTGAAGATCTTCACCCCCGTCGGCACCGCGATGATCATGGTCGCGGCGATGAAATAGGCGCGCAGATTGATGCTCATCCCGACCGTGTACATGTGGTGCGCCCACACGATGAAGCCGACGAAGCCGATGGCCACCATGGCGTAGGCCATGGCCAGATAGCCGAACACGGGCTTGCGGCTGAAGGTCGAGACGATGTGGCTGATGATGCCGAAGCCCGGCAGGATCAGGATGTAGACCTCGGGGTGACCGAAGAACCAGAACAGGTGCTGGTACATGATCGGGTCGCCGCCGCCGGCCGGGTCGAAGAAGTGGGTGTTGAAGTTGCGGTCGGTCAGCAACATCGTGATCGCCCCCGCCAGCACCGGCAGCGACAGCAGCAGCAGGAAGGCGGTGATCAGCACCGACCAGGCGAACAGCGGCATCCGGTGCAGGGTCATGCCCGGCGCCCGCATGTTCAGGATCGTGGTGATGAAGTTGATCGCCCCCAGGATCGAGCTGGCGCCCGCCACGTGAAGCGCGAAGATGGCCAGGTCGAAGGCGGGGCCGACGTGGCCGGTGGTCGACAGCGGCGGATAGGCCGTCCAGCCCCCCCCGAAGCCCTTGCCCGGCCCACCGTCGGTGAACATCGACAGCACCAGCAGGCACCAGGCCGCGACCAGCAGCCAGAAGGAGATGTTGTTCATGCGCGGGAAGGCCATGTCCGGCGCCCCGATCATGATCGGCACGAACCAGTTGCCGAAGCCGCCGATCATGGCGGGCATGACCATGAAGAAGATCATGATCAGGGCGTGGGCCGTGACGGTGACGTTGTAGCCGTGCTTGGACTGCTCAACGAGGCCCAGCAGCTGGATCGACGAGCCTTCCTTGAAGATCTGGATGCCCGGCTCGGCCAGTTCCCAGCGGATCAGGCCCGACAGGGCGCCCCCGACCACGCCCGCCATGATGGCGAACAGCAGGTACAGGGTGCCGATGTCCTTGTGATTGGTCGACAGGAACCAGCGGGTGAAGAAGCCCGGCTTGTGGTCGTCGTGATGATGGGCCTCGGGCGCGTGCAGGGTGTCGCGGGTCGAGATGATAGCGTCAGCCATGGAACTGCTCGCCTCTTACTGGGCGGCCGGCGCGGCGGGGGCCGCGGCGGGAGCGGGTTGAACAGTCGGCGCGGTCGGCGTCGTCGCAGTCTGTGCGGTTGGAATGCCGGTCGTCTGGCCGGCTTGGGGGCCGGTCGTGGCCGTGCCCACCACAGGCGCGCCCGTGGTTCCGGCCTCGACCTGGGCGGCGGTTCCACCCGGCGCGGCCTCGGCCGTCTTCGGCGTCATCGAACCGCCCTTGGAGGCGATCCAGCGCTCGAACTCGGCCTGGGTCACGACATTGATCTGGATCGGCATGAAGGCGTGATCGACGCCGCACAGTTCCGAGCACTGGCCGTAGAAGACGCCGGTGCGCTCGGCCTTGAACCAGGTCTCGTTGACCCGGCCGGGCACGGCGTCGGTCTTCAGACCAAAGGCCGGCAGGGCCACGGCGTGGATGACGTCGGATGCGGTGATCAGCAGACGCACGGTCTTGCCGACCGGCACCACCATCGGCTCGTCCGCCGCCAGACGATAGACGCTGTGCGGCAGGCCGCGCTCGCCCAGCTCGTCCTCGGGCACCATGTTGGAGATATATTCGGCCACGCCCTGGTCGGGATATTCATAGGCCCAGTTCCACTGGTTGCCCGTGACCTTCACCGTCAGGTCCGGCTCGGGCATGTCGTGATAGGCGAACAGCAGCCGGAACGAGAACAGCGAGATAAAGACCAGGATCACCACCGGCAGCACGGTCCAGATGATCTCGACCGTGGTGTTGTGGCTCCAGCGCGCGGGCGTCGGATTGGACTTCTTGTTGTAGCGGAACACGATCCAGGCCAGCAGGGCCAGAACCAGCAGCGTAATCCCGGTGATCACCGGCATCAGGATGATGTTGTGGAACCAGATGGCGTCGTGCTTCAGCGGCGCCGCGCCCGGTTGCAAGTCGATGCCGCCCGGCGTGGGCTGGCCCAACAGATCCTGCGCCCAGGTCGGCGCGGCCGAGAACAGCGCGATCCCGACGGCCGTAGCCGCCGCCTTCGCCCCTGCCTTCGCTCTTCCCAGGGCTCGTGTCCCCATTCCCATACGAAGTCCCTATATTGTCTTTTACAGCAGAGACTTGCGAGTGAATCGCAAGTCTTTACATGGGCATGTTGATCCACCCGGCACTTCCTTGAGTCCCTATCGGATCGCCCTTCGCTTGCCAAGCGATCCGCGCCGTCCTGCGCCGCAAACTCGCCCCAAACGCGTTCGCCTCGCCGAACCCCGTTGGATTAAACCTTCGTCATGTTTAAACAGGTACCTTGCGTCACAAGGTACCTTGTCGTACTCAATCTCCATCAAAGGAGACATCGAGGTGACCGAAACCATCGAGATACAACTGAAGAAGGGGGTTCTGGGACTGTGCGTCCTGGCGCTTCTGAACCGGGCCGACAGCTACGCCTACGAGATCGCCAGCCGCCTTTCGGACGCGATCGATATGGGGGAAGGCACCATCTACCCCCTGATGCGGCGGATGCAGTCGGACGGACAGGTCGAGACCTATCTGGTCGAATCCTCGTCCGGCCCGTCCCGCAAATATTATCGTCTGACCGACGCCGGACGGACGGCCCTCGCCGCCCAGACCGTCGAATGGTCGGCCTTCACCCAAGCCGTCGACGCCGTTCTGGCCAACGACGCAACCACGATCCAGACGCCGGCGCCCCAGGCGGCCGACGCTCAACCGGAGGAAACGGAACAATGACGCGCGCGGAATTCATCGCCCGTCTCAGAAGCGGCCTGGTCGGATTGCCGACCGCCACGGCGGCGGACATCGTCGCCGACTATGAGACCCATTTCGCCGACGGCCTGGCCGCCGGCCGCACCGAGGCCGAGGTGGCTGCGGCTCTCGGCGATCCGGGCCGGCTGGCCCGCGAACTGAAGGCCGAAGCCGGGATCCAGCGCTGGCGCCAGGAGAAGAACCCCTCCGCCGCCGCCGCCGCCGTCTTTGCGGTCCTGGGCCTGGGGGCCATCGACATCCTGATCCTCCTGCCCATCCTGATGGGCGTGGTCGGGACCCTCTTCGGCTTCTTCATCGCCGCCATCACCCTGTTCATCTCGGGCGGCGGGATCATGGTGGCCGGGCCCTTCTTCGGCTTCCCCGGCGGCCCGTTCGCCGCCATCCTGATGGGTCTGGGCCTGATGGCCGGGGCCGTCTTCATCGGCGCCCTGCTGACCGTCGTCACCATCTGGCTGGTCAACGGAATCGTCTGGTTCGCCCGTCTGCACTACCGGCTGCTGAAGCCGGCGCTTGAACCCCAATCCGAAGTCACGAGCACGGGAGGCTCGCAATGATCCGCACACTGTTCATCATCGCCGGCGCCGCCCTGGTGCTCTGCATCGTCACCCTGGGCGGGGCCGTCGCCCTCGGCGGCCACGACCTGCAACGCCACGGCTGGGCCTGGACCATCAAGGACCGCGACGGCGAAACCATCCGTTTCGAACGGATCAAGGGCGGCGGGACCGACGACCTCGGCCCCCTCACCACCCGCACCCTGGCCTGGACCGGCGGCGAGACCCTCAGCGTCGAATCCAGCATCGACGTCGAATATGTCCAGGGTCCGGCCAACACCGTGGTCATCACCGGGCCCAAGGGCCTGACCGACCGGGTCACCCTGACCGACGGCCGCCTGTCCCTGGGCGACGGCGACGAACGGATCGTGTGGGGCTGGGACAGCGGCAACTTCTCCGCCCGGTCGGAACGCGACGAACTGCGCGTCGTCGTCACGGCGCCCAACGTCCGCCGCTTCGCCACCCGCGGCTCGGGCGACCTGGACATCACCGGCTATGACCAGCCGTCGATGGCCCTGTCGATCTCAGGTTCCGCCGATGTCACCGCCGCCGGCCGCACCGACACCCTCGACATCGACATCGCGGGTTCCGGCGCCGGCGATCTGCGGGCTCTCGACACCCGCGACGCCAAGGTCGACATCGCCGGCTCCGGCGACGCCGACATCGCCCCCACCGGCGACGTCCAGGTCAACATCGCCGGCTCCGGCGACGTCACCCTGGCCACCCGCCCCGCCAAACTGACCAGCGAAATCGCCGGTTCGGGCGACGTGTACCAGGACTAAACCCACCTCCCCGTCGGCGAAGGCCGACGGGGAGGACAGGCGGGAGCGTCAGCGAACGCCAGGAGGGGGCGACTCGGTGTCTGAAGTCGGCCCGGTCACCCCCACCGCCAGCATCGCCCCCGCCTGGTCGCAAGCGCGACCTGTCCTCCCCCCGCGCTCCGCGCGCGGAGAGGTGACGCCGTCTAACTCACCTCCCCGTCGGCGAAGGCCGGCGGGGAGGACGGGCGGGAGCGTCAGCGAACGCCAGGAGGGGGCGACTCGGTGTCTGAAGTCGGCCCGGTCACCCCCACCGCCAGCGTCGCCCCCTCCTGGTCGCAAGCGCGACCGGTCCTCCCCACGCGCCTTCGCGCGCAGGGAGGTGAGCCAGCGCGCACAATGACGCTGCCTCGCTCTCAAGGAATTCAACGCTCTAAAAGAATCTCACCCCCCGCTTCTAACCACCCCTCAAAACCCCCGCATAATACCCCCGGTCTCGTCGCTAGGAGGGCTCGTAAGGCCTGCGACCTTGCGGCGGCGGGAGCGTATGGAACGGGGGCGGGGGTGGGATTCCCTCGCGCCGCATGACGGTGCATCGGTGGGCTCATCCCGCGCAGAAACGTCGGCGGAGGACACGGGGTTAGGAACCCGGTCGCACTCGGGACGATCCTTCGCAGGGATCGCCGACCCGTCGCAGGCCTTGGGGAAGAGGCATCACAACTGCCGCTTCAATATCCCCGGCCGGCAGAAACACCATGCGCGCGGAGCGTCTGTCTTCGTCGAAACGGTAAACACTAATCCATCCCGGGCGAGGCCCGGCGCTCCGTCCTGCCCTCCACAACTCCGCCGAAAGGACGGAGCGCTTCGTCACGCCTTCACCCTGTCCCCCATTCCGGCTAAGCCATGCCCATGACCTCCGCCCCCCTTCCCGACGCCGGCGCCAACTGGGTGGATCGCCATGCGCCGGAGCGGCTGAAGCCCTGGCTGAAGCTGGGTCGGTTCGACCGGCCCATCGGCATCTGGCTGCTGCTCCTGCCCGGCTGGCAGGGCATCACCCTGGCCCTGGCCCAGTATCGGCAAGCGCCCGGCCTCTATGACCTCTGGCTGTTCGTCGGTTTCGGCGTCGGGGCCTGTCTGATGCGCGCCGCCGGCTGCGCCTTCAACGACATCGTCGATCGCGACTTCGACGCCCAGGTGGCCCGCACCGCCCTTCGCCCCATCCCCGCCGGCCTGATCTCCGTCAAACAGGCCTGGGCCTTCGTCGTCGGCTGCAGCCTGATCAGCCTGCTGATCCTGCTGACCCTCGGCCCCGTGGCCATAGGCCTCGGCGTCGACTCCCTGGCCCTTGTCGCCGCCTATCCCTTCATGAAACGGATCACCTGGTGGCCCCAGGCCTGGCTGGGCCTGACCTTCAACTGGGGCGCCCTGATGGGCTTCGCAGCGGCGGTCCCGCTGGTAGCCGGAACTCTGAGCCCCGCCTTCCTCGCCTATGCCAATGGCGTCCTACACATCTCCGGCTGGTTGCCCGCCGTCCTCCTCTACCTCGGCGGCGTCTTCTGGACCCTGGGCTACGACACCATCTACGCGCTTCAGGACATCGAGGACGACGCCATGGTCGGCGTCAAATCCTCGGCCCGCCGCCTCGCCTCGGCCGTCCGCCCCGGCGTCGCCGTCTTTTATGTGATCAGCCTGATCCTCGCCGCCTCGGCCGGCCTCGCCGCCGGTCTCGGTCCGCTGTTCTGGCTGGGCCTGGCCCTCTACGCCGCCCATCTGGCCCGCCAGGTCCTCCGCCTCGACCGCACCGACGGCGTCCTCGCCCTGAAACTGTTCAAGTCCAACCGAGAGGCGGGCTTCATCCTGCTCGCCGCCCTCGCCCTCGGATCCCTCGGCCTGTGAAGGAGCCCCCCATGACCTCCACCGTTCGCATACTGCTGCTGTCCGCCGCCGTCGCCGCCACCTTGGCCGCCTGCCAGAGGCGCGAGGACAAGGCCGAGGCCCCCTCGCCGACCCCGACCGCCGCCGCCCCGGTCAATCCCGCCTCGGCCGGCGCCCCGATGGGCTTCGACTCCAAGACCCAGTACGCCACCGTCAAACTGACCCTGCCGGACGCGGTCAAATCCAAGCCCGACCTGCACGCCCCCCTCTACGCCGCCGCCGTGCGCGACCTGCGCCAGTTCTCCGAGGGCGCCCAGGCCGACCTGTCCGAGGCCGGCGGCGGCCCCGGCGGCTACGAGAAGACCATCGCCTTCGAACCCGGCGCCGAGACCGGCAAGCTGTTCAGCCTGGCCCGCACCGATTTCGAGTTCACCGGCGGCGCCCATCCCAACACCAGCTTCTCGGCCGTGCTCTGGGACAAGGCGATGAAGAAACAGCTGGGCTTCGCCGACCTGTTCCGCCCCGGCGCCGACCTGTCCGGCCTGAACAAGGCCCTGTGCGACGCCGCCAACGCCGCCAAACAGGCCCGGGCGCCCGGCTCGGAAACGGCGACCCTGGACGGCCAGCCCTGGACCTGCCCCAAGGCCGTCTCCACCCCCTTCGTCCTGGCCCCCAGCACCACGCCGGGCAAGGCGGGCGGGGTGATCTTCCTGATCGGCGCCTATCAGATCGGCCCCTATTCGGACGGCCCCTACCGGATCGCCGTGCCCCAGTCGGTCTTCCGGTCCCTGCTCAACCCGGCCTACGCCGACGAGTTCGCCGGCGCGCCGGTCAAGGCCGGGGACGTCACGCCCAAGGCGGGCTGATCAATCCGCCAGGAACTGATCCACCAGGTCCGCGAACCGCTCCGGCTGATCGGCCATGATGAAATGGCGGCTGCCGTCGACGCGGATCAGTTTGACGCCGGGCAGGGTCGCATACTCCCGCGCCCACAGGGCGTCGGCCCTGGCGGCCGGTACGCCGCCCTCGGCGTCCGAGGCGTACAGCGCCGTCACCGGCGTCGTCATCGCCGCCAGGTTCGGCCGCACATCCGTGGTCATCACCTCATGAATGGCGGTGGCCAGGGCCCGGCGATCCGACGCCATCGCCCATTCGACCATGGCGACCCGCGCCGCCGGATCCCGCGCCAGCCCGACCGCCCCCTGCTGCTGGGCGGCGCGCAGGCTGGCCTCATCCTGGCTCAACAGGCCCTGGGCCGCCTGATCGGCGAAGGGCCGGGCCGTCGCCGGCGTCACCTGCGGACCGAACAGGGCCGAAAAGAACGGCAGATTATCGACCGCCATCACCCGCCCCACCGCCTCGGGATGACGCTGGGCCAGCATCAGGGCCGACAGACCGCCCATCGAATGGCCGATGACCGCGGGCTTATTCAGCCCCGCCGACTGCACATATCCCGCCAGGGCCTCCACCGCCGGCTCCAGCAGAGGTCCGTCCCCATGCGTCCAGGCCTCCCCGGCAAAGCCCGCCAACTGGACCAGATGCACCCGGTGCGTCGCCTTCAGCCGATCCGCCGTGGCCCGCCACACCTCCCGCGAGCAGCTGTAGCCGGGGATCAGGATGACATCGGGGCCCGCCCCCACCACCTCGACCGACAGCCGGTCCGACACAAAGGCCGGCGCCTGGGCGCTTGGCTCGGCAAAGGCGGCGGTGACGCCGACCATCAGCGACGGGGTGCAGACCGCCAGACCGAACAGGGCGGCGCGCAGGCGCGGACGCGCCTTGAAGAAGGCGTTGAACATCGGATGTCTCCCTTGGATTTGAAGTTCGGTCCGCCGCCGTCAGGCGTGCGGGTTCTCGAAAATCTCCTCGACCGGTCGGTCGAAGGCCGCAGCAATGCGATAAGCCAGGTCCAGCGACGGATCGTGCCGCTCGGTCTCCAGAGCGATCACCGCCTGTCGCGACACGCCCAGCGCCTGGCCCAACTGCTCCTGGGTCCAGCCGCGCTCGACGCGCAGCAGTTTCAGCCGGTTCTTCATCGGCTGCTCCGGATGAAGACCGAGACGACCCCGAACATGCCCCAGAACAGCGGCAACACCAGCCAGGTCTCTATATGGGCTGCGCCGGCGAAGCTCTCGCCAAAACCCCAGAAGGTCGCGATCGCCAGGGTCAGGCCTGCGGCGACGATAAACTGTTTCGCCATCACGCCACGCACGAACTCATCGCTTTCCCGCATCAGGGACAAGACGGCCCAGATCTGGCCGATCACCGGCCCCGAAACCGCCGCCGCCAGCCCCCAGGCCGCCGGCTTTCCCATCACCTGGTCAAAGGCGTCGGTCGTCATCATGGCCACGCAAATGGCCACATAGGGTATGGTGAACGCCATCATGCGAATGACGTATCGCCGGTGCGCCGGGGTGGTCGATTTTCCGAAAGACAACATGTCCGCCTCCTTGTGTAAGGCGAACCTGACATCAGGCACGTGTCATGTCAACCTGACTTTTTGTCAGGCTGACGTTACTGCGTCGCCCTGCTGTTCCCGCAACGTCCGCACCGCTACCCTGACGCCATGACCATCCCCGACCCCGCCGCCTTCATCCGCGCCAATACGCGGCTCCAGCCCGTGCCCCACGCGCCGGAAATCTCGCTCTGGCTGGCCGACGAAGTGACGCCCATCTGGCGGCTGACGGAAGAAGAACTGGGCGAACTGGGCCTGCCCCCGCCCTTCTGGGCCTTCGCCTGGGCGGGCGGTCAGGCGCTGAGCCGCTACCTGCTGGATCACCCGCACGAGGTCGCCGGCAAACAGGTTCTGGATTTCGCCGCCGGCTCCGGCCTGGTCGGCGTCGCCGCCATGCAGGCCCGCGCCGCCTCGGTCCTGTGCGCCGACATCGACCCCTTCTGCCAGGCCGCCGTCGCCGCCAACGCTCAGGCGAACGGCGTAGCTCTGGCCTTCACCGATCAGAACCTGCTCGACGCCCCGCCGCCCCCGGTCGATGTCATCTGCGCCGGCGACATCTGCTACGAAAAGCCGATGACTGACGCCGTGCTCGCCTGGCTGGCCCAGGCCCGCGCCGCCGGAACCCGCGTCCTGATCGGCGATCCCGGTCGCACCTATTTCCCGCGCACCGGCCTGGACTTCCTCGCCGAATACAGCGTGCCCACCACGCGAGAACTGGAGGACCAGGAGATCAAACGATCCTCGGTCTGGGCCATGCCATAAAAGACCCGGCGGGACGTCGCCGCCCCGCCGGTTCCGTCAGATTTAGCCGTCAGGCCGCCGCCATCAGGCTGCCGGTCGTCTCCTCGGACGACAGGCGGCCGTAGGACTCGACTTGCTTGCTCATCATGGATTTGAACGCCGAAGTCAGTTCGTCGACGCTGAGGCCGCCATCGCTGTCGGTGTCCAGCGCCGTGAAGGTGTCGCTGACGCTCGAGGTCTCATCCTCTTGCAGCGACGCCATCAACTCTTCCAGGCTGACCGTGCCGTCTTCATTGGTGTCAGCGGCGTCGAACACTGTCTCGGAAGTCTCTTCGGCCGAGGCCGGCGCCGCGCCGCCGGCGCCGCCGGAAGGCGCACCGCCCGGTGGCGGCCCCATGGCTTGCAAGCCGGACTCCAATTCCTCGGCAGTCATCACCCCGTCGCTGTCGGTATCCAGCGAGGCGAAGGCGTCAGAAATTTCCGAGGTGTCGGAAACCCCGAGCGCGGTTCCAACCTCGGTCAGGCTCAAGCCGCCGTCCCCGTCGGAATCGAGATCCGAGACGAGATCGCTGGCGAAATCCTTACCCGTGGCGGCGCTTTCCTGACTTTCGAGCAAGGCAGACATTGTGTCCGAACTAAGTCCGCTAGAGGCCGAGCTTGCGGGTGGCGGACTGGACGACGACGAGGACGAGGACGTCCCCTGACTGGGGCTGAACAGCCCCTCGCTGGGCGAAGTTTGCCCAGTGGATTCGGCGCTCTGGGTCTGAAACAGGTCGCGCAGGGCCTGAAGCGACAGACCGGCAGAGGCCGAGGATGCGGATGATACCTGCATTCCTGGCTCCTGATCGGAGGCGACGATGTCCCGCCCGACCAAAGGCCGCACGTCCCGTCCGGGAGCACCCTGCAAGACTCATTGTGAATTTCGTGCAAATAGCTGTATTGGTTTGATTATTTCAATATCGCAACAATCTTCGACCCTCGTTAGATCAGGCAGCCATGAGCAAATCCTGGTCTGCACCGCCAAATGTGGTCAAGGCGACGCTTGGCCCCAGCGGCGGCCTTCCCCATCTCAAATTCATGCGACGTCTAATGCTCATCTACGTCTTGATCGCCGCCGGCTGGACCAGTTCGGCGCTGGCCCAAAGCTCGCCCTATCCGTCACCCTATGCCGCCTACCCCGGCGGAATTCCGGCCGCCATCGTCGATCAACATCGCAGTGCGAACGACCGACTTCGCCTTCAAGCTGAAAGCAACGCCGCTCTGGCCCGTCGGCAGCAGGTCGAAGCCCGACAGCGGCTGGTGGAACTCGAAGCGGCGCGGGAACCAAATGCGGCCCTCACCGTCCCGGTTCGTCCTCTCTACGACGTCGGTCAGGAACGGGACCTGCGGGAAGCCGCCGCCGCAACGAGAGAAACAACAGGTCGAAGCGTCACCGAGATCGATGACTGGCTGGATCGGCCGAACTGACACATCTCTTCCCTCTCAGTCGCGTTCATCCGCTGGCGGGGCGGCGAGACGAGCGGTCGCATACTGGATCGGCGTGACCTTGACGGGGGCGCCGTCTTAGGTGGCGGCATCCGCGTCGGCGTGCCGGTCAACACCCAGCCTCAAGCTGAGCCGTTGCGGGCTTTCAATCCCCCATCGCAAATGTCACTCATGAAAGACGCCGGAACGCCTCCCCGCTGTATCGGCTTAAGACCAGCCCTACTTCGAAGACGGATGGACTCCGCATGCACGCTCGCGCCGGCCAACAAGCCTTTCCGGAAGACCTGATCGATCTGGACGCCCTGCTGGGCGCGTACCAGTCGGGACGCCCGGATATGGCCGATCCCGCCCAACGGGTCGTGTTCGGCACCTCGGGCCATCGCGGCTCCAGCCTGGACGGCGCCTTCAACCAGACTCACATCCTGGCCATCGCCCAATCAGTTGCCGAGTACCGCGCCGCACAGGGAATCACCGGCCCCCTGTTCGTCGGTCGCGACACCCACGGCTTGTCGGAGCCGGCGTGGCGCACGACGCTGGAGGTTCTGGTCGCAAACGGCGTTGAGGTGTTGATCGACTCCCGCGACGGCTTCACCCCGACCCCCGCCGTGTCGCACGCCATCCTGACCTACAACCGGGCCAACACGCGCCAGGCGGACGGAATTCTGATCACCCCATCGCACAATCCGCCCCGCGACGGCGGCATCAAATACAATCCTCCCTCGGGCGGCCCGGCCGGCAGCGAGGCCACGAGCGCCATCGCCGCTCGCGCCAACAAGCTGATCGAGGGCGGCCTCGCGGAAGTGAAGCGCGTACCGTTCGACAACGCTTATGCGACCGCCGGCCGGTTCGACTTCCTGAGCGCCTATATCGACGACCTGCCCAGCGTGCTGGATCTGGACGCCATTCGCGACGCCGGCGTCCGCATCGGCGCCGATCCCCTGGGCGGGGCGGCTGTGGCCTATTGGGGCGAGATCGCCGACCGGCACCGTCTGAACCTGACCGTGGTCAACGACGCCGTCGACCCGCGCTGGGCCTTCATGCCGCTGGACGCCGACGGCAAGATCCGGATGGACTGTTCCTCGCCCTCGGCCATGGCCAATCTGATCCAGATGATGCAGGGCGGGTCGGCCTATGACCTGGCCTTCGGCAATGACGCCGACGCGGACCGCCACGGCATCGTCACCCCCGACGGCGGCCTAATGAACCCCAATCATTTCCTGGCGGCCTCTATCGCCTATCTGTTCGCCAATCGACCGGGCTGGGGCGCGGATGTGGCGGTGGGCAAGACCCTGGTCTCATCGTCGATGATCGACCGCGTCGTCGCCGGCATGGGCCGCCGTCTGCTGGAGGTGCCCGTCGGATTCAAGCATTTCGTGCCCGGCCTGCTGGACGGAACCGTCGGCTTCGGCGGCGAGGAATCGGCCGGCGCCTCCTTCCTGCGTCGCGACGGCACGGTCTGGTCCACAGACAAGGACGGCCTGCTGCTTTGCCTGCTGGCGGCCGAGATCCAGGCCCGGACAGGTCAGAGCGCCAGCCAGCTCTACGCAGGCCTGACCGACCAATACGGCGCCCCCGCCTATGCCCGGATCGACGCTCCCGCCGACCGGGCGCAGAAGGCGCGCCTCGCCGCCCTCAGCCCCGCCGACGTGACCGCGACCAGCCTGGCGGGCCAACCGATCATCGACATCCTGACCAAGGCCTCCGGCAATGGCGAAGCCATCGGGGGGCTGAAGGTCGTCACCGCCGACGCCTGGTTCGCCGCCCGCCCGTCGGGCACGGAGGACGTCTATAAAATCTATGCCGAATCCTTCCTGGGCGCAGATCACCTGGCCCAGGTCCAGACCGAAGCCAAGACCGTGGTGGCGGCCGCCTTGGCAAGCTGAGACGGGCGCGCCTGCTCCGGGACAAAGTCGTTCGGCTTGACTTTGTGTGCGCAAGCGCCCATTTGCGCTGCGTCGCACAATCGCGATCTCCGGCGTCTCCAGCGCGTGTAAGTCCGTCTCGGACCTGTCTGTAGAAGCCGCCGGCCCCTCAAGTTCATTCGCTGCCCGGACACGCGGGGCGGCGCCCGATCCACCCCGCAGGCTTCATTCCGAAGCCCCGTCGGGACTGGCGGAGCGCGGCCCGACGGCGTCATGCCATGGCCAATGCGCCCTGCCGCACGCGAAAGACACTGCTGTGAGCACCACTTTTGAATCCATGGGCCTGAACAAGGCCCTTCTCCAGGCGCTGGCGTCGGAAGGCTACACCAAGCCGACCCCGATCCAGGAAAAGGCCATCCCCGACGTCATGCAAGGCAAGGACCTGCTGGGCATCGCCCAAACCGGCACCGGCAAGACCGCCGCCTTCGCCCTGCCGATCCTGCACCGCCTGGCCGAGAACCGCATCGCCCCCAAGCCGCGCACGACGCGCGTGCTGGTCCTGTCGCCCACGCGTGAACTGGCCACCCAGATCGGCGACAGCTTCAAGGCCTACGGCGCCCACCTGGGCTTCCGGGTCGCGGTCATCTTCGGCGGCGTGAAATACGGCGCCCAGGAGCGGGCCCTGCAACAGGGTCTGGACATCCTGGTCGCGGCGCCCGGCCGTCTGCTGGACCACATCCAGCAGAAGAACCTGGACCTGTCCTCGACCGAGATCTTCGTCCTGGACGAGGCCGACCAGATGCTGGACCTGGGCTTCATCAAGCCGATCCGCCAGATCGTCAGCCGCATCCCGGCCAAGCGCCAGAACCTGTTCTTCTCGGCGACCATGCCGACCGAGATCGGCAAGCTGGCGGGTGAGCTGCTGAAGGACCCGGTCAAGGTCCAGGTCACGCCGCAATCCACCACCGTCCAGCGCATCAGCCAGTCGGTCGTCCACGTCGAACAGGGCCGCAAGCGCGCCCTGCTGACCGAAATGTTCAGCGATCCCGAGTACACGCGCTGCCTGGTCTTTACCAAGACCAAGCACGGCGCCGACAAGGTCGCGGCCTATCTTGAGGCCGGCGGGGTCGAGGCCGGCGCCATCCACGGCAACAAGTCCCAGCCCCAGCGTGAACGCACCCTGGAAGCCTTCAAGAAGGGCAAGCTGCGCGTCCTGGTCGCCACCGACATCGCCGCGCGCGGCATCGACGTCGACGGCGTCTCGCACGTCGTGAACTTCGAACTGCCGCACGTGCCGGAAAGCTATGTCCACCGCATCGGCCGTACAGCCCGTGCAGGCAAGGACGGCACGGCCGTCAGCTTCGTCGCCGGCGACGAGATGAAGCTGCTGAAGGACATCGAGAAGGTCACCCGCCAGAAGATCCCGGCCATCGACCGTCGTAACGACAAGGCCCTGGGTCAGTTGGACGCCACCATCATGGCGACCGGCGTCGGCAAGAAGGCGACCATGCCCGAACGCGAAGGCGGCGAGCGTGGCGAGAACGGTCGTGGCGGTCGCGGCCGTCGGGTGCCGCATCGCGACGGCGTCCGCCCGGAAGGCGGCGGTCAACCGCATCGCCAACGTCGCGCCCGTCCGGGTGAGACCCCGGCGGCGCCGCGTCCCGAACGCGCCTACAATCCTCTGGCCGGCGAACGCGTCGTCTCCACCGAGCCCAAGGCGGAGGGCGAAATGAAGCGCCGTCCCCGTCGTCGCCCGTCGAACGGCGGCAAGGGCTATGGCGGCGCCGCCAAGGGCTGATCCTTGGCCCGCGCCCCTCGGGCTTGTCCCGAGGTGACGGCTCGAAATCGGCAAAGAAAAACGGCGGCTCCTTCGCAGGAGCCGCCGTTCTCATGTCAGCCGATGGCGCTGGAGCTTAGAAGTTCCAGACTGCGCCCATCGAGAAGCCGACGCCGCTGCCCTTGGACTCGCCGCGCAGGTTCGAGATGACCAGGCCGTTGCCATAGATGTCGCGCGTGTCGTTGATCGTCGCGGTGTCGATGTCGATATAGGTGACGGCGCCGTCGAAGGTCATGGAGCCCATCGTCTTGGACAGGCCGGCGGTATAGAGGAACCGGTCGCCGTCCGGGATGCGGGCGGTGCGGTGATCGTCCGGCGTCGGGGTCGGATCGTAGCCCAGGCCCGCACGCACCGTCATGGTCGGATCGATCTTGTAATCAACGCCGATCGCGCCGGTGGTGACGTCGTTATAGTCCTGGATCATGGTCGAGGAACGGTTGACACCGTACGCGATACGGATGGCGTCAAACTCGCTCCAGCCGATCCGGTTGACCTGGGCGTTCAGGGTCAGACGATCATTGAGGGCGTAACGGGCCGAGACGGTGGCGTACCAAGGCGTGTTGAAGCTGGCGACGCCGTCAGCCGAGATGTTGGATGCCGCCAGACTGCCGGTCAAACCGGAGATGTTCACTTCACCTTCCAGCTCGTGTTCGATCTTGGAGCGGTAAGACAGACCCAGATCCAGCTTGCCGAAGTGCATTTGGGCGCCGGCGTTCCAGCCGTAGTCCCAGCCGTCGCCTTCCAGAGCGTTACGGCCGTCGGTGGCGGGAGAGATGGCGTAGGTCGAGGCCAGAACCGCAGCCGAAACGTTCGGCAGGGCCGAGCTGAGCGTGGCCTTGGCGTACTGGGCGTCGAAGCCGGCGCCGATATCGAGCCAGTCGGTAACCGTCATGGCGGCGACCAGGCTGACATTGACCGAACGCAGCTCCGAGGTCTGGGCGTCGTAACGGGCGAAGTCGGTCGACTCATATTTGGTGGTGAAGTTGTAGGGCGCCTGGACGGCCAGGCCGATGTTGAAGCGATCGCCGATGGGGGTCGAAACGGCGAAGTTCGGCAGAAGGCCGCTTTCGACCACGTCATGCACATGCGGATCGCCGTTCACCGGATAGGTGCGGCTGACAACGCCGACGCCGGAGACGGGGACATTGTAGGTCAGGGTCGAGCCACTGTTATCGACGTCAGAGTCCAAGATCAGGCCGTGCATGCCGACGTAGACCTGACGCTCGGTTCCGGCGATGGCGGCGGGGTTCCACCACAGCGACTGGACGCCCTTGTCGGCGCCCTCGCCCGAGTTGGCGCGGCCCTGGCCGCGTGTCGATTGTTCCTGAACATAGAAGGAGCCGGCCATGGCCGGCGCAGCGACGCCGGCCAGCAGGGCGGTAGTCAGCGCAATGCCGCCCATACGAGCGAAATTCCTGGGAGTCATAAAAGCCATTCCTATAGTTTTGCCCCCGCCATTTACGCAGCGGTGGGTATCGGGGAGGTCGATCACACGGCAGCGCTTTGGTCAGAAAAACGTTGCATGCGTGGCGGGTCTCCGCCCGGAAACGGGCGAAACTGTGTCTGAAAACCCGCACACGATCACACCGGCGAGAGGTGACGTAAGGGCAGGTTCATTCTGACGAACGACAGTGTCGGGCAAAACACAGTCCCCGCTTTCCGCATGGGGAGGAATCCGTCACCGCCGCACAATCGCCTTGCGTATCCATGATAGGATCGTCATCTGATCCCGTTGCCGCTGCTGATTGAGACCATGTACGAAACGCCCGAATTGGAAACCGACGCCCTGGTCCGCTCCAGCGCCATCCGCATTCATACTGCGGAGGACTTCGAGGGCATGCGCAAGGCGGGTCGTCTGGTCGCCGAGGCGCTGGACATGATCACCCCGCACGTGAAGCCGGGCGTGCTGACCAGCACCATCGACGACCTGATCCGCGAATTCACCCTGGACAACGGCGGCCTGCCCGCCTGCCTGGGGTACAAGGGTTACGAGAAGACGGTCTGCACCTCGATCAACCACGTCGTCTGCCACGGCATCCCCGGCGACCGGGTGCTGAAGGACGGCGACATCGTCAACATCGACCACACCGTCATCGTCGATGGCTGGCACGGCGACTCCAGCCGCATGTATGCGGTCGGCGAGATCAATGCTCGGGCCAAGAAGCTGATCGATGTCACCTATCAGTCGCTGGAACTGGGCCTGGAGCAGGTCAAACCGGGCAATACCTTCGGCGACATCGGCTTCGCCATCCAGAAGTTCGTCGAAGCCCAGCGAATGAGCGTGGTCCGCGACTTCTGCGGCCATGGCATCGGCCGCGTCTTCCATGACAGCCCCAATGTCCTGCACTACGGCCGCAAGGGCGAGGGTGCGGTGCTGAAGACCGGCATGTTCTTCACCGTCGAGCCGATGGTGAACCTGGGCAAGCCGCACGTGAAGGTGCTGTCCGACGGCTGGACCGCCGTTACGCGCGACAAGTCCCTGTCCGCTCAGTGCGAACACACCATCGGGGTCACGGAAGACGGGCTGGAAATCTTCACCGCGTCGCCGGCGGGACTGTTCCGCCCCAACTGAACCCTTGATCCCTATTCATCTTCCGCACAGGTTGTGGAAGCTGGAGGGGACATGCTGGACGACCTGACACCCGAGCCTAAACCCAAGCCGCGCCACAGCGGCCATCGCGACCGGCTGCGCGAACGCGCGGCCAAGGGGGGCCTGGGCGCCCTGCCCGACTATGAGTTGCTGGAACTCCTGCTGTTCCGCTCGATCCCGTACAAGGACGTCAAACCCCTGGCCAAGGATCTGTTGGCGCGTTTCGGCGGGCTGGAGGGGATTGGCGCAGCCAGCCATGAGGCGGTGGAAGATCTGGTGGCGCGAACCCTTGGCTATGTTCCCGGCAAGGCGACGCGGGCCGTGGCGCTCGATCTGCAACTGATCTTTGACGTTACGCGGCGGATCGCGCGGGAACCGACGGCCAAAAGACCCGTCATCTCGTCCTGGAGCGCCCTTCTGGCCTATGTCCGCGTCGCCTTGCAGCACGAACCCCGCGAGCAGGTCCGGGTCCTGTATCTCGACAAGAAGAACCAACTGATTCTGGACGAGGTTCAGAACCGCGGCACCGTCGATCACGCCCCACTCTATCCCCGCGAAATCGTGCGCCGGGCGCTGGAGCTATCGGCCAGCGCCCTGATCCTGGTCCACAATCACCCGTCCGGCGATCCGACCCCCAGCCGCGCCGACATCGATATGACGAAACAGGTTGTACTGGCCGGTCAGGCTCTTAACGTCGAGGTTCACGACCACCTGGTCGTCGGCCGCGAGGGGGTGGCCAGCTTCAAGCAACTGGGACTGATGTGAATTCTGCGATTCTGACGACCGATAGACTGGTGCTGACGCCGGTCGCTGTAACCGACTTCGACGATCTACTGGCCCTCTGGTCGAACTCGGACTTCACCCGCCACATCATGGGCCGCGCCCTGTCGGAGGAAGAAGTCTGGTTCCGGCTACTGCGCGACCTGGGCCACTGGGCGACGGTGGGGTACGGCAATTGGACGGTTCGATCAAAGGACGGCGGCGGCTATGTAGGCAGCGTCGGGGTATTTGATTATCATCGGGACTTGGATCCGCCGTTCGACGCTCCGGAACTGGGTTGGGGCGTCGCGCCCGCCTTTCAGGGCATGGGGTGTGCCGCAGAGGCCCTATCGGCCGTTCTGATCTGGGCGGATCGGACTCTGACCGCCCCCCGCACGGTCTGCATGATCGCGCCGGAAAATCTGGCCTCTTTGAAGCTGGCGGCGCGGGTCGGATTTCGCCCATACGCGACCACGACCTACAAGGATCATACCGTCCAGCTGTTCGAAAGAGCGAGCGTCGCTGACCAAGGCGGGGCGTAGTCCGGCATTAAGGTTTATCGGGCATGGTCGTCGGGAACGATCCGAGAGTCCGCCTATGCCTATGCCCGTCGAAACGCTGCGCCAGCATCTGGTCGACGCCTTTCCCGACGCCGAGATCGCCATCGACGATCTGGCCGGAGACGGCGATCACTATCGCGCCCGCATCGTTTCCAGCGTCTTCGAAGGCCTGCCCCGCGTGCGCCAGCACCAGCTGGTCTATGCGGCGCTGAAGGGACAGATGGGGGGCGAACTGCACGCCTTGGCGCTGGAAACCGCCGCACCGCCCAAGGAGGGCTGACCCCATGCGCTATCGCCCCTTCGGCGTATCCGGCGCCGCCATCTCCAACCTGACGCTCAGCTTCGGCCTGGACAGCCTGGCGCGCGGTCGCGAAGCCGCGCTGAACCTTCTGTATTCAGCCCTGGAAGCCGGGGTGAACTCCTATCGGCTGGAAACAGCCGACCCCGTCGTCGCCGAGGTGCTGGGCGAAGCCCTGGCCCATGTCGATCGCAAACTGGTCTGCGTCGGCCTGACCCTGGGTGTCGGGGCTGGACGCGAGGCGACGCGTGACTTTACGGCGGAAGGCATGACGGCCGCCATCGATCGGGCGCTGCACTTCTCCGGCCTAAGCTGGATCGATGTGGCGGTTCTGCATGAACCGGGCGAGCATGAGCTGCCGCAGTCGTCGCTAAATGCGCTGAAGGCCCTACGCGCCACAGGACGCATCAAACTGCTGGGCGTAGCGGGCGATGGCGAGGTGATGGACACCTATGTCTCGACCGGCGCTTTCGACGTCCTGCTGACGCCGTTCGACATCAACGCCGACTGGCGGCTGCGCAATCGCATACGTGCCGCCCGGGAACAGGACATGGCGGTCTTCGCCTATGACTATTTCACCGACCGCCGCTCCAAGCCGCGCGGTGGGGCTGAACCGGTCGCCAAAAAAGGATTGTTCGGCCTGGGCGGCGCACCCAAGCGCCCGCCGCAGTCTAGGCAGGCCGACGCCTTCGGCTTCCTGTATCGCACGCCCAACTGGCCGGCCGAGGCGATCTGCCTCAGCTATGTGCTGACCGATCCGACGATCTCGAGCGTGATCGTCCGGGCTAACGACGTGGAACGGCTGGATATGCTGGCCGCCACGCCGGAACGCGACCTGCCGCCGGGCCTCGCCGCGCAGATCGAAATGGGCCGGGTCACGGCCTCGGCGGCCGCCTGATCTCGCCTGATCGACACAACCACGCCTTGACCCGGCCGCCGGCTCTCCCTAGCTGACGACCTTCACGAAAGGCCTCCCCGTGACCGACACAGTTTCCGCAGATCCCGTTCACGCCTTTATCGGCGACACCGTCGCCCAGCACGACGTCGTGCTGTTCATGAAGGGCACGCCGGACCAGCCGCGCTGCGGCTTCTCTTCCAACGCAGTCCAGATTCTCGACCATGTCGGGGTGTCCTTCGTCGGCGTCGATGTGCTGCAGGACGAAGCCCTGCGCGAAGGCATCAAGAGCTTCACCGACTGGCCCACGATCCCTCAGCTGTATGTGAAGGGCGAATTCGTCGGCGGTTCGGACATCATCCGCGAGATGTTCCAGGCCGGCGAGCTTCAGGCCCTGATGACGGAAAAGGGCGTTCCACTCGGCGAAGCCTGATGGCGCGGTCGGTCCTGACGCCGCGCGAAGACCGCGAGGTCTTCGTCGTTCCACTCGAGGTTCGCCCCGAGCACATCGACGCCAACGGCCACGTCAACAATGTCGTCTATGTGGGCTGGCTTCAGGACGTCGGCACGGCCCACTGGACGGCCCGCTTCGACGAGGCGACCCGCGCCAGATGTTCCTGGGTCGCCCTGCGGCACGAGATCGACTATCTGCGCGCCATCGAACCAGGCGCGACCGGAGTGGTCGCCCGCACCTGGGTCGGCGATCCCCAGGGACCGCGTTTCAACCGCTATGTCCGGATCGAGGACGCCCAGGGCCGCGTCTGCGCCCAGGGCGTCTCCGAATGGTGTCTGGTCGACGCCGCGACCCTGAGGCCGCAGCGTATTCCCCCCGCCATGGCGGCGGTGTTCGGTACTATTTCAGCGGATTGAATATCCGCGCCGGCGTACCGGGCTCCAGGCCGAGGTCAGCGTAGGTCCACCGCAGCTCGACCCCGTCAGGAATCATAGCCCTACACAAATCTGGTTTGATGCGACGCAGGGTGATTTGGGCCGGCGAGTTGTCCGCCACCGAAACCTCAAAATCCGACGCCTGGGTGCAGCCGTTGGAATCGACCCGAGCGACCAGGGCGCCGTCAACGAAGCGAGCTTCGCGAATGGTCTCCACCGACGGGGCGTCATCGTGCCTGACATTGACCGAGACATTCTCCCCGGCGTCGCTGTCATAGATGACGCAGGCCGACAGCAGAGGCGCGGCAAGCGCCCCTGCCGCCAGCAACTTGAGGGCGGCGCGCATTACTGATCCGAGGCCGGCGTCGTAATCACCCGCGTGGTGGGCTTTTCAGTCGCGACGATGATGCAGCCCGACAGCAGCGGGGCGGCGATGGCGATAGCGAGAGCAAGACGAAGCATTGGTGTGATCCCCTAATGAAGCTTGAGGCTTTTGTGACGCGTGGCGGGCGCACAGGCACGTGAATTTTCAGCAAGCCAGGTGAACAATCGGAAAGGTCCGGTCTTGATCACGTCTCCCTGCCGACGGAAGCCTGGCTTAGGAGCCAGCTCTTCTCGCCTCGCGGCCTCGCCTCGGGGCCGTCAGGTCTGGGGCAGCTGGTAGGGGTTGTTGACGCTGACGGGCGAGCCGGGAGCCAGGCCCAGTTCCTCGAACGACCATTTCAGCTCGACGCCATGGACCAGAGGCTCCTTGCAGGTGTCCTCGTCGATCCGCCGCAGGGTAATGACCGCGTCGGCGCCCTTGATGCTGACGATGGGGATCAGGTCTTCCTTGTGGGTGCAGCCGTTGGAGCTGACCCAGAACACCGCAGCGTCCTTGGTGAAGGCGGCGGCGTGAATTGGCTCCAACGCCCCCGGCATTCCGGCGGTGGATACGCTGGGCGCGTCGGCGCCGACCGCACAGGCGGAGACGCCTGCCGACAAGGCCGCAACGATCGCTAGAGATTTGAAGACGGCGCGCATCGCTTGGCGGCCTCCCCTGTTCGTCGATCCCCGAATAGATCGAGGATGCGCCAGTTCGCCCTGGAAGGGAACCGGCTGAAAGATAAAGGGCCTCGGACGGATCCGAGGCCCTTTTAAACTCAACATCTCTGCGGCGGCGAAAGTCGCCCGAAGGACGACCCCCGCGCCGGAGACGCTTCCCTTAGGACGCGTAGTATTCGACGACCAGGTTCGGTTCCATCTTCACGGCGTACGGCACGTCGGTCAGTTCCGGCACGCGGACGTAGCGGACCGAGAACGAACGATCCGACAGTTCCAGGTAATCCGGCACGTCGCGTTCCGACGACTGCTGGGCTTCGAGCACCAGAGCCATGTTGCGCGACTTTTCCTTCACGGTGACGACGTCTTCCGGCTTCACGCGGTAAGAGGCGATGTCGACCTTCTTGCCGTTGACCAGGACGTGGCCGTGGCTGACGAACTGGCGAGCGGCCCAGACGGTCGGGACGAACTTGGCGCGGTAGACGATGGCGTCCAGACGCGATTCCAGCAGACCGATCAGGTTTTCCGAGGTGTTGCCCTTGCGGCGGGCGGCCTCGTCATAGGTCTTGGCGAACTGCTTCTCGGTGATGTTGCCGTAGTAGCCCTTCAGCTTCTGCTTGGCCTTCAGTTGCAGACCGAAGTCCGAAACCTTCGACTTGCGACGCTGGCCGTGCTGGCCGGGACCGTAGGAGCGCTTGTTGACCGGAGACTTGGCGCGACCCCACAGGTTTTCACCCATGGCGCGGTCGATCTTGTATTTGGCGCTGTGGCGCTTGGACATTCTATTCTCTTTTCGACGATACGGCCCGGCATCCCCTCGATTGGGAATGCGATCTCAACGGCGGTCCACGCATCTTCCGTCATCAATCCCCGCGTCCGGCGAACCGGAAACGTGGAAGGCGGCGCTTATCGCCACACAGCCGGCCAGAGTCAAGCCATGTGGATCGTTAAGCACGTTGGTCGGGAACCCCGCAGGCTTAGCCGTTTTCTTGTCGTCGGAGGCCTATCTCCGGATGCCGTTGCGGAGGGCGACATGACGTATTCGACCGGCCTGACCGATGAGGCCTTCGACGATCTGAAGCAAAAGCTGATCGATCTGGTGGAGCCTCTTTCCGACAACCAGCTGCTGGACCTCGCCGACGGCATCCACGATTTGCTGCGTCAACGCCGCGTCCTGCGCCGGCATCATGCCGAACGGATGACGGAACGATCACGCGAGGCGTCGCTGAGCTGAGCCCGCGACGCCCGGACCGTGATCAGGTCGCCGGCTGCGCTTCGGTGATGAAGACGGCCCGTCCCTCGCGGGTCTGCACCTTCCCCAGTCCCGGGAAGGGGAAATGATAGGCGTATATATGGGCGCCCGACGCCCGCAGAGCGGTGATCTGGTCGAGACGCGCCTTCTTGCCCGCCGCCGGATCGTCATCATAGCCGACAGCCCACTCCGGATGTTCGACCGACAGGACCCAATGGTGCATCAGGTCGCCCGTATACAGCAGCTGGTTCTGCCCATCGGCGATCAGATAGGCGACATGACCTGGGGTATGACCCGCCGTGTCCTGGGCGTTCACGCCCGGCGCAACGTCGTCGCCAGGACGGAAGGTCTGGATCTTGGGCGTAATGACGCGAACCAGCTCCGCCATTTCCGGATTGGCGCGGATCGACGCCCACTCGGCCTCCGACATCCGGATCGCCGCATTGGGGAAGGCCAGTGCGCCGTCGGCGATCAGACCGCCCACATGGTCGGGGTGACCGTGCGATATCATGACGTCGGTGATGCTGGCCGGATCGACACCGGCCGTTTTCAGGCTCTGCATCAACTGTCCCTTGCCCGCACCCAAGCCAGTGTCGAACAGCATGGTTCGAGCGCCGTTCCGCACCAGCAACGGATGGATCTCCAGCATGATGGGATCGGCCGGTTGTCCGGCGGCGGTCAGGGGGCCGGCGACCGCCTGGGGCGTCAGGCCGACGCCGAAGACCTTGTTGTCGTTCGGGACCGGATTCTGACCGTCGAACAGGGCGATGGCGTCTAGGGCGCCGATCTTGAACCGATAGACCGGCTTCTCCGCCGGAGCAGCGACCGTCTGCGTCGGGTTCGGCGGGGCCGGCTCGCCCGATTTCTGGTCGTTCCCCGCCGGAGAGCAGGCCGCCAGGGCCAGGGCCGTCACGGCCGCCGTCGCCATAAGAATCCGCATCGTTCCACTCCTGTGTGCAGGCTGAATCGAAAACGCCCGCCGGAGGTTCCAGCGGGCGTCATCCAATCGCCTAGGGCAGGCTTAGATAGCGGCGGCGTACAGCGCGTTGACCTTGTTCCAGTTCACCACCGACCAGAAGGACTTCAGATAGTCGGCGCGGCGGTTTTGGTATTTCAGATAATAGGCGTGTTCCCAGACGTCGGCGCCCAGGATGACTTCGCCACGCTCTTCCACGACGTCCATCAGCGGATTGTCCTGGTTCGGCGTGGAGGTGATCTTCAGCTTGCCGTTCTGGACGATCAGCCAGGCCCAGCCCGAACCGAACTGGGCGGCGCCGGCGGCGTTGAAGTCTTCCTTGAACTTGTCCATGCCGCCCAGGTCGCTGTCGATGGCGGCGGCGAGTTCGGCCGAAGGCTGGCCGGCTTGATCGACGGGAGCCAGCAGCTCCCAGAACAGGCTGTGGTTCCAGTGGCCGCCGCCGTTGTTGCGGACAGCCTTGGGGGCGGTGGAAATGCTGGTGAAGATTTCTTCCAGCGACTTACCCTGAAGCTCCGGATCCGCATCGACCGCCTTGTTCAGGTTATCGACATAGGTCTGATGGTGCTTGTCGTGGTGGAAGGTCATCGTCTCCTTGTCGATGGCCGGCTCCAGCGCATCATAGGCGTAGGGCAGCGGGGGCAGGGTGAAGGCCATTGGAGTTCCTCGCGACAGATTTCCGATGCGCCTCATCTAGGCGCCCGTTTGCATAACCCAAGCACCATCGCCCGGATTCGTTCCGACTTATCGGCCGGGAACGGCTAAGCTGGCAAGTTCGCCTTCAGGCATTCGCGCACGGCGCGCTTAACATCGCCCGGCGCATTCGGCTCGTCCACGCCCTCCGCAGCGAAGACGGCGCGAACGGCGGCGTCCAGCCCGTTCGGCAAGGCGGCGATCACGCGCTTCTGCCCCTTCTCGTGCAGGCAATAGCCCACCTCGCGGCACAGGGCGGAGAACATCGGCTCGTAGGGATCGGTGGCGCTCATCGCGCCCCTCTAGCATCAGGGGAGGATACGCGACAGCCAGTGCATAAGGTTCAGCGCAAACTGCTGGTCGTCATGACCGTCGGTGTTCAGGCCGAAGCGAGAGGGTTGGCGGTCCGGCTGATCGGAAAAGCGCACGATCTGCGCCGTCAACATGCCGGCCTCACCCAACACCACGACCCTGCCCGCGCCGAACGGGAAGGCGACGCCCTGGGCGAGAAGGGCGGGCCGCGTCAGCTCTGCCTTCACGACATCCGCATTCTCGCCCGCACGCAGGCGCTGCCGAATGACCTGAAGGGTCGCCAGATCCGGCGCTTCCAAAGCGTCGTCGCTCATCGCCAGCAACACGGTCGATCCGGCGGGGCCCTTGAGGGACTGGCCGGTAAAGGTCTTGACGACCTGGACGCCCTCGCCGCCCCCGCGACCGGCGATGATCGGGTGATCCCCCAGCGCCTGTCGTGGAAAGACCAGATTGGTCGTGACGTCGTGGAGCGCCGATTGAAAGGCGTAGCCCTTGCCCATCGTCACGCCGAACCTCATGCCCAGCGCCTCGGCCGCCGTTCCATGCGGCGCATGATCAGCCGCCAGCAGCAGCGAACCGCCACGTTCAACCCACTGCGCCAAGGCCTCGATCTCGGCCTCATCAAAGGCGGAGACACGAGAGCCGTTCTCGGGGCTGGCGGCGTTGGCGATCACCAGCACCGCGACGCCGTCCAGCGCGCCGGGCGCATCCAGCCGCCCTCGCCCGGCGTCTACTCGATAGCCGTCGGCCCGCATGAGAGCGGCAAACCCGGCGTAGCGGCCGTCGATGGTCTGAAGGCTTCCATGCCCCTCATCGACGCGGATCAGCGGCCCATCGGCTGTATAGGCCGGAGCGGCCACCTGCGGACGCCAGTCGAGATCGCCAACCTGCTCCTGCGCCGCCGCCAAAGAGGCGTGTAGGGCCAAGAACAGCCCGAGCATCAGGACCGGCCCGAGGCGCGTCATCCCCTCAGGCCTTCAACCGTTCAGCGTGGAAGGCGATGTGGTCTGCGATGAAGCTGGTCATGAAGAAGTAGGAGTGGTCGTAGCCGGGTTGCAGCCGGATGGTGACCTTCTGACCGGCGGCGTCGGCGGCGGCCTGGAGCAGTTCGGGCTTGAGCTGGTCGGTCAGGAAGCTGTCGGCGTCGCCCTGGTCGATCAGGATGTCGTCATAGACGTCTTTGGCCGCGCCGGCCTCGATCAGTCTGGCCGCGTCGTGACGATCCCAGGCGACGCGGTCCTCCCCCAGATAGGCGGTGAAAGCCTTCTCGCCCCAGGCGCAGCGGGTCGGCGAGCAGATGGGGGCGAAGGCCGAGACCGACCGGAACAGATCCGGATGGTTCAGCGCCAGGGTCAGGGCCCCGTGTCCGCCCATTGAATGGCCCGAAATCGACCGGACGCCGGTGGTCGGGAACTCCGCATCGATCAGGGAGATCAACTCGTCCGTGACATAGGATTCCATGCGGAAATGCGGCGCCCACGACGCCTGGGTCGCATCGACATAGAAGCCCGCGCCCTGCCCCAGATCATAGGCCGGATCATCCGCCACGGCCCGTCCCTCAAGATCGGGGCCGCGCGGAGAGGTGTCGGGCGCGACGATGATGACGCCATGCTCGGCGGCGGCGCGGTAGGCGCCGGCCTTGGTGGTGAAATTGTCCTCGGTGCAGGTCAGGCCTGACAGCCAGATCAACACCGGGAACGGCCCCTGCCCGCCCGGAACGAAGACCGACAGCGTCATCGGCGTGCCCGTGGTCGCGCTGTCGTGCTTCAGATAGCGCAGGGTTCCGCCGTGGACGATATGGGTCTTGGTGGTTTCAAGGGTCATTTGCTCTGCTCCAGAAGCGTCACTTCGAGGCCCAACAAATTCGCCTGGGCGGCCAGCCTCTTATCCACAGTCACCAGCGGGAGCCGTTCCCTTGAGGCCAAGGCCAGATACAGGCAGTCGTAAACGGGATGCTGCAGGCTCGCGCTCAGGCGCTGAGCGTCTTCCAGCAGGTCGATATCCGGCGTCGTCTCTATTCGGTCGGACACGCTGGCGACGACTGCGCAGGCCTCCTCGATATCGAGCAAGCCAGCGCGGACATATTTCCAAAGCGCATTCGCCAACTCCACAAGCATCAGGGCCGGCGCGACCGCATCCACGCCAAGCCTGATGCTGACGGCTCGCTCGAACAGCGCGTCGTCCGGCAAATACCATTTCAGGATCAGGCTGGCGTCGAAGACCGCCCGGCTCACCGATCACGATCCTCGCGAATGAGCGCCGTGCTGTCCAAGGTCGAGCCCTTCAGCTTTTCGCGAACGCGAGCAGCGACCTGTTCAAACCGCTCCTCGGCGAGTTGAACCTCACGCGCCGCCATGTCCCTGAATTTCTGCTCCAGGGAAATGTTCTGCGCCTTCGCCATCACCTTGAGACGGGCGACGATGCGGTCGTCGAGATCGCGTACGAGAACCTGGGCCATCCCTTATGATAGCACGACGCTATCACCGCACCAAGCGCCTCACCCCATACGGTGCATGGCGCAGATCTTGTTGCCCGAGGGATCGCGCAGATAGGCCAGCACCAACGTGCCGAACGCTCCCTGACGCTCACCCGGCGGATCCTCGATGGCGCGACCGCCGGCGGCGACGCCGGCGTCATGGAAGGCCTGGACCATCTCGGGCGTCTGGGCGGCGAAGCCGATGGTGCCGCCATTGGCGTGACAGGCCGGCTCGCCGTCGATCGGCGCGCCGACCGCAAAAGCGCCGCGCGGCGTGCGCCACCAGTAACGGCCCTTGGGGTCCGGTCCCTGCCCAGGGTCGACTCCCAAGGCGCCAAGCGCCGCATCATAGAATTGGCGCGACGCCTCGATGTCGTTGGCCCCGACAGTTACGTGGGTGAACATGGTCAAACCTCCCGATCCAAGTCCGTCTTCTTAGACAACTAACTGACCTGCACGCAAGCCGTCCTCAGGCGATCCGCGCCGATAGAGATTGGAGCGCAGCCGTTCGGTCCGCTGCCGTCACGACATGAAATCTCGCGTCAGGCCGCTTTTCGATGTCCGAGAGAATGCCCGGCCTCACGCGTTCCGGGAACCGCCAGATGATGCTGACCAGTTGCGGAACGATCAGGATTTCAGGACAGGCCTCCGGCAGACCGGGGCGACTGCGAAACAGATAACGCCAGTTCCGTCTGGCGCAGCGCAGCAGGCAGGTCCCGCGCGGCACATCCAGAAAGATGACGGCATCCGCCGCCTCGCGCACTCGCGCAGACACGCCGTCTATCACCCAGGCTGGCCTGGCGATCAAATCTCGCTCGGCCTTCTCGCGCTTCTCCGACGAAGCCTTGCGCCATCCGGCCTCCCAGACAACCGCATCCAGCCCGAAGACGGGCAGATCGAACAATCGGCCGATCTCCGAGGCTAGCGTGGTCTTGCCGCTGCTGGCATTGCCCGTGACGTGGATGCGTTGGATCAGAACACCACCACAGATCGAATGCTCTCGCCCGCGTGCATCAGGTCGAAGGCCTTGTTGATGTCCTCCAGCGGGAAGGTGTGGGTGATCATCGGGTCGATCTCGATCTTGCCGTCCATGTACCAGTCGACGATGCGCGGCGTGTCGGTGCGGCCGCGCGCGCCGCCGAAGGCGGAACCGCGCCAGACGCGGCCGGTGACCAGCTGGAACGGGCGGGTGGCGATCTCCTTGCCGGATTCAGCCACGCCGATGACGATGCTCTCGCCCCAGCCGCGATGGCAGGCTTCCAGCGCCTGGCGCATCACCACGGTGTTGCCGGTGCAGTCGAAGGTGTAGTCGGCGCCGCCACCGGTCAGTTCGACCAGATGGGCGACCACGTCGGAGACGTCCTTGGGATTGACGAAATGGGTCATGCCGAAGCGACGCCCCCACTCCTCTTTATCGCCGTTGATGTCCACGCCGACGATCATGTCGGCGCCGACCATCTTCAGCCCCTGGATGACGTTCAGGCCGATGCCGCCCAAACCAAAGACCACGGCGTTGGCGCCCGGCTCGACCTTGGCGGTGTTGACCACGGCGCCGACGCCGGTGGTCACGCCGCAGCCGACGTAGCAGGCCTTGTCGAAGGGGGCGTCCTTGCGGATCTTGGCGACCGCGATCTCGGGCAGGACGGTGTAGTTCGAGAAGGTCGAGCAGCCCATGTAGTGGGCGATGGCCTGGCCCTTGTAGCTGAAGCGGCTGGTCCCATCGGGCATCAGACCCTTGCCCTGGGTGGCGCGGATCGAGGTGCAGAGGTTGGTCTTGCGCGACAGGCACGACTTACACTGGCGGCATTCGGGCGTGTACAGCGGAATGACGTGGTCGCCGACGGCGACCGAGGTCACGCCCGGCCCGACCTCGACCACCACGCCGGCGCCCTCATGGCCCAGGATCGAGGGGAAGATCCCCTCGGAGTCCAGACCGTCCAGCGTATAGGCGTCGGTGTGGCAGATGCCGGTGGCCTTGATCTCGATCAGGACCTCGCCCGCCCGGGGCCCCTCCAGATCGACCTCAACGATCTCAAGCGGGCGTTTAGCTTCGAAGGCGACGGCGGCGCGGGTCTTCATGACGGGGGCTCCTTGGTTGGAGCCTGTTTGTCACGAGCGGCGGCCTGAACGCCAGCCGGGGAATACACTGTCTAATCACATTTTTTTTGAGTGTATTTTCGTACATTCTTGTCAGCTCGACCTGACATCGCCGACGCCAGAATCAACATAGCAGACGCTTGCGGCGAAAGTGAGGTTCGCTGGCGGGATTGCACACGACGGACTTGCATCATCCACGCGCCTCGATAGTCTCGTCCGGCAACGGAGAAGCGCTTCATGCTGGCCTGGTTCCTCGCCGCCGCCTTGAGCTTGGGCGACCTGTCCCCCGCCGCCGAAGCGGCGCTTCGTCCCTTGACCGAGGCCATCGCGACCGCGCGCGCCAAGCAGGCGATCCTGCCCCCGAATCCCACGCCGCGCGATCAGCTAGAGCTGGCGCTGACGCTGGATCAGGAACCACTGAAGGCGATGCACAGCGTCGATCTCTCGGCGCTCTCCGAAACGGATCGGCTCGCCGCCCGGACCGAGGCCGAAGCACGGCTGGACGCCATCAGCGACGAAACCGTGACCACCGTTCTGTCGCTGGTTCCGCCCGAAGGCTGGTTTTCCAATGCGACCTACGGCCAGGAGGCGGCGACCGGGGCCTTCTTGGTCATCCAGCACGCCGACACGGCCTTGCAAAAGCGGTTTCTGCCGGCGCTGGAAGCGATGGCCGACCGTGGCGAGGCGCTGAAGTGGCAGTATGCGATGATGTACGACCGCATCGCCGTCGCCGAAAACCGCCCACAGCGATACGGCACACAGATACAATGCGTCGCCGGCCGCATGGTCCCTGCACCGACGGAAGACCCGGAACAGCTGGAACAACGTCGCGCGCCGATGGGGTTTCGCTGGCCCGACTACCCCGCCTATCTGGCGAACTTCGGCGCTTGCTGAGCGAGCCACAGGTCAGGCAAACGATCACATCATGAACCTCGTCGTCCTGACCGGCGCCGGCATATCGGCCGAGAGCGGCGTGCCTACCTTTCGTGCGGACGATGGTCTGTGGTGCGGGCACAGGGTCGAGGATGTGGCGACGCCGCAGGGATATGCGGCGAACCCGGCCCTGGTGCAGGACTTCTATAATCAGCGGCGGCGGCAGTTGGCGCAGGTTCAGCCCAACGCCGCCCATCACGCCCTGGCCGAGCTGGCGGCGCGGTGGGAGGGGGAGTTCCTGCTGGTGACGCAGAACGTCGATGACCTGCACGACCGGGCGCACGCCGAGACGCCGCCGGCGGCGGGGTTCGAACTGATCCATATGCACGGCGAACTGCTCAAAGGTCGCTGCACCCGGTCGGGCGTGGTGATGGACTGGCCCGGCGACATGGCGGCGGACGAAGCCTCGCCGCATCATCCGCAGGGGCGGATTCGGCCGCATATCGTCTGGTTTGGAGAGACGCCGTTGGCCATGGAGCGGATCGAGGCGGCGCTGGAGGCCTGCGACCTCTTCGTCTCCATCGGCACCTCGGGCGCGGTCTATCCGGCGGCGGGGTTCGTACAGCTGGCCCGTCACGCCGGGGCGCGGACGGTGGAGATCAATCTGGAGCCGACGCAAGGCGCGCGCCTGTTCGACGAGGGGGTCTATGGCCCGGCGACGCAAGTCCTGCCGGCCTTCTTCGAGACCCTGTAGACGCGAAAACGGCGGCCGCTGCGAGGCGGCCGCCGGTCTCGGGCCGTCCGCCGGTTAGGCGAGGACGACGATGGTCACGCGGCGGTTCTGCGAACGGCCTTCCGGCGTGTCGTTCGAGGCCACCGGCTGTTCCTGACCATAGGAGATGGTCGCCATCCGGTTCAGGGCGACGCCCTGACGGTTCAGGAAGCGACGCACGGCCTCGGCGCGTTGCTCGCCCAGCTGGTCGTTATGCTCGGGCGTCCCGGTCGCGTCCGTATAGCCCTGGATCTCCAGATAGACGTTCTTGTTCTCGCCCTGCAGACGCTGGGCGAACTGGGCCAGGCGCTGCTCGGCTTCGGGCGACAGGGCCGCCGCGTCGGTCGGGAATTTCACCGAATCGTCCGACAGGACGACCTGATAGAGGAATTTGCCTTCCGCCAGCTTGTGCGCGTCGTTGGCGCGTTGGAGGGCCTGGCCCGCCGTGCCTTCGACGCCGGTCACCCGCGTATCCACCACCTCGACCTGATCACGCACGAAACGATGGCTGGCGCAGCCGCTGGCCGCGAAGCCGAGGGCGATGAGGGCGCCGCCGAGGACCGCCGTCCTGAGTTTCGATCTGCTCAAGTTCATGTCTCCTTCTTGCTGGGAGCGCCACGCCCAGTTCCATGCGCCAGATGAAACTGCGGTAGGCGAGAAGGCGGAGTAATGACGCGCTTTGGGCGGTAAAATGTCAGCTTAGCCGTTATATGAACGCGCATTTCTCACAAATATTGCGCCTTATCGGAACCATAGCGCGAGCCGGTACGTTGGCCCGCCAGCAGGCTACGCCGTATGGCGGACGACCGGATCTATCACTGATCTTTATCAGCAGTCAGTTGTATTAGAACCCATGCCACGTTCCTGACGCGACTGAATGTTTTCAACAGGTCGTCGTGATTTTTTACAGGGGTTCGTCGCGGATGAACATGCGAACGACGTCTCGCACCGTATCACGGATAGGCGATTGAGCGCGGCAGCGACGAGACGACGGGCGCTGGCGATCGCGCCGGTGCTGGTCGGACACGCGGCCCTGGTGCTGATAATGACCGCCGTCCAGCCTGAGACGCTGACCCTGCCGACGCCGGAACCGGTGATCGTGGTCGAACTGGTCGCGCCCCCTCCGCCGCCCCCACCCGCCCGCATCCCAGCGCCCGATCCTTCACCCACGCCAGACGCCCCGGCCGCAGCAGCAGAGAGCGCCGCCCCGGCCAAGCCCGCCCCCCGACGCGCCCCGCCCGCCGTCGCGGCGGCGCGGCCGCGAAAAATGGTGGACCGGGTTCCGCCCGAGGTGGAGCCCCTGCCCGCCGCCCCCGGGCCGCCAGGACCGCCCCTGCCCCTGCTCGGCGCGGCGCAGCTGGCGGGCGCGACGACGGTGGGCGCGGGACCAGGCGGTGGCAGGGGAAATGGGGTAGGCGGGAGCGGCGGCAGCGGCGGAACGGGATCAGGCCCCGGTTCGGGCGGCGGGTCCTGCGACATGGTGCGCTGGGTTCAGGACGCGGTGCGCGACGACGCCGCCGTGCGCCGCGCCGTGATTGCCGCCAGCCAGGAGATGAACGCTTCAGGCCGAGCCATGCTGGTCTGGGACGGCGACTGGCTGCAAAGCCGCAACCAGTCAGGCAAGGGCCTGGCCGGCGTGCGCCAGGCCATCGCCTTAGAAGTCGCCTTCGCTCCGGCCGAGTGCAAGAACCAGCGGATGACCGGCCTCGCCATCTTGAAGCTGGAGGACGGCGTCGACGGGGCGCGGATCGCCCTGGGCAAGGGGAGCTGGCGCTGGTCGGATTTGCTGGGGGCGAGGTGAGGCGCCTCCTGCTTTCGTCATTCCGGGCGAAGGGCCGCTTGGTCCGAAGACCCGGAACCCAGCGGCGCCGAAGGCGAAATCCTTACGCCGCTTGTTCGAAGATCAGAGTCCGCGACAGGTTCGCGCTATCGCGCGCCGCTGGGTTCCGGGTCTCCGCTTCGCTTCGCCCGGAATGACGAAAGAAGAAGAGGTCAGCCCCTTGGCCCGAACAGGATGATCCCCGCCCCGATCAGGCAGACCGCCCCGCCGATCAGGTCCCAGCGGTCGGGCGTCGTCTTCTCGACCACAGCCATCCAGACCAGAGACGCGCAGATATAGACCCCGCCATAGGCGGCGAAGGCCCGGCCTGCCGCGTCGCTGGGGACCAGGGTCAGCAACCAGGCGAAGGCGATCAAGCAGACCACGCCCGGCGCCAGCCATAGCGGCGACCGATCCAGCTTCAGCCAGGCCCAGAAGGCGAAACAGCCGCCGATCTCCGCCAGCGCCGCCAACGGATAGATCAGCAGCGGCTTCACTCGGGCGCGTCCGGCTTCTCAGTCTTCGCCGCCCGCTCGGCCGCCAGCTTGGCCAGCACCCGCCCCCGCCCTTTGGCCAGTGCGTGGATGGCGCCGCGCATGGTGGCGACCTCCTGTTCGGAGAAGGCGGCGCGGCCCAGCATGACGCGCAGGTTCTGGCTCATCGAACGCTTCTTCTCGGGCGGATAGAAGAAGCCGCCGTTCTCCAGCTCCGCCTCCAGATGTTCGTACATGCCGACCAGCAGGTCGTTCGAGGCCGGCGGCTCACTGTCGCGGAAGCGGGGCGGCGGGGCGTCCAGGATCAGGGTGCGCCACTCATAGGCGTTGATCGCCACCGCCTGGGCCAGGTTCAGCGAATGGTGTTTCGGATCGATGGGGATGGTGACGATGCCGGCGCACAGGGCGATGTCGGTCGTCTCCAGCCCCGCCCGCTCGCCGCCGAACAGCAGGCCGGTCTTCAGGCCGGAGGCGGTGTCATCGTACAGGATGCGGCCGGCCTCACGCGGGGTGCGAACGGGCTGGCGCGTCTCGCGCGGGCGGGCAGTGGTGGCGAAGACGGTGTTCAGGTCGGCGGCCGCCTCGGCGACGCTGTCGAACACCCGCACCCCCTCCAGCACCCAGTCGGCGCCCGAGGCCGTGGCCCAGGCCCGTTCCTGGGGCCAGCCGTCGCGGGGCGTGACCAGACGCAGGTCCGACAGGCCGAAATTGGCCATCACTCGCGCTACGGCGCCAATGTTCTCGGCCATCTGTGACTTGTCGAGGATGACGGCGGGGGGCGTGAAATCGGACATGGAGCGTGGGTACTGGCGAGGTGATGAGTGAAGAGCGCTAGTGAGCAAGAGGTGAGCCGAGACATTCACGCACGCGCGACACGCTCACTTCTCGCTCACTAGCACTATTCACCACCCCCGATCATCAGAACCGAGATCAGTCTTCACCGACCATGGCGATCCAGGGATCGACGGTTCCGGCCTCAACCTCGGCCACCTTGACGGCGGGCCAGCCGATGGAGGCGCTGCCCGAAGCGGTCCAGGCGGCGGTGATGAAGTCGCGCAGCTCGGCCGCGCCGGCCGCCAGACGTTGGTTGACGAAGGCCGCGCCGCGCGGGTCGCTGTCGCGGAAGGCGCCGGCCTTCTCCAGTCGGTAGAAGGGGATGACCGTACCTACAGTCGTGGTCAGATAGGAGACGGTGCGGGCCTTGACGTCGAAACCGTCCAGATTGGCGGCCGGCATGGCGGCCTCGACCGCGTCCAGACGGGCGACCCGGTTGGTGAACTCGCCTTCGAACAGGGCGTGGGTCTGGCGCGAATTGGTGAAACCTTCGGGGTTCGGGAAGTCGCCCCAGCCGTTGTAGTGGATCGTCGTGTGGTGCGGCTGAGACCCGTCGCCGACATAGTGGCCCATCACCCCGATGTCGCGCAGGATCAGCGCCTCGCGGCGCTGGCGGTCCGCCCGGTACCAGGCCTGGCGCTCCATATTGGTCTCGCGCTTCTCGGCGGCGTTCAGCACGCGCCAATAGGCGAAGTCGCGGCCCAGGTTCTGCCAGGCGTCGATCATGGCGTAGGGCAGGTAGCCGGCATCATCGACGTCCAGCCCCGCCTTGGTCAGGGCCGCGTCATATTCGGACTTCAGGCGCGGCAGTTCGCCCAGGGTCATGCCGCGTTGGTCGAAGACATGCCCCTCATCGTCCAGATCGATGAAGTGCGCGGTGTCTCGTTCGCGGTCATGCGGCTGGCCCGCGCCCTTCCAGCGGTCGGGTTCGCGCGCCAACTCGCCGACGTCGGCGATGGCGCCGGGAGTCTTCAGGAACGCGGGCAGTGCGTCAGGCAGAGCCCGCATCGCCGCCACGCCAATGAGCCGGTGTCCGGTATTGCCCCAGGCGTCGACGGTGACGGCGGGCGCGACGACGGCGAGGAGCGCCAGGGCGGCGATGGCGAGACGTTTCATGGAGCGACCTCGGAAGACGGGAATGGTCGCTCTAGCGCATCGTCGCGGCCGCCTCCACCACTAGGTGTCCGCCGTCTCGCGGGGAGACGGCGGGCCGGCTTCGTCCTCGTTCAGCAGACGACCTTCGCGGCGCGGTTTGACGTAGGGGGCGGGCTGCGGCGTCGGCATATTGCCGCGCATCAGCTGACGCCCGGCCTTGATGCCGCCGGTCAGTTGCAGGTCCAGCCGGGCCTCGTCGCGACGGCGGACGTCGCCGATGGTCTCGGCCGCCTGCCCTTCGTCCATGCCCAGCTCGACCAGGGCGCGCTCGCCGAACTTCAGCGCCGACTCGAAGGTCTCGCGGATCTGATAATCGACCCCGGCCTGGATCAGGCGCATCGAATGGCCCCGGTCGAAGGCGCGGGCCATGATCTTGGTCGTCGGGAACTCGGACTTGACCAGTTCGACGATGCGGTCGGCGACCTCGGGCTTGTCGACGCAGACCAGGACGATCTCGGCCTCGTCCGCGCCCGAGGCCCGCAGCGTGTGCAGCTGGGCGCCGTCGCCGTAATAGACCTTGAACCCGAACTGGGAGGCGGCCTGGATCATCTCGACGTCGTTCTCGATGATCGAGACGTCCACGTCGCGCGCGAGCAGGGGCTGGGACACGACCTGGGCGAAGCGGCCGAAGCCGATGATCAGGACCTGACCGCGCAGATCCTTGGCGAAGTCCACACCGTCGGCGTCCTCGGCCGACACGGTCAGCTTGGGCAGCAATCGTGCGGTGAACAGGCTGGTCAGGGGCGTCAGGGCCATGGACAGGATGACGATGGCCGACAGCATGGCGCCGATCTGGGCGTCGAACAGACCAGCTGTCACCGCCGCGCCGTAAAGGACAAAGGCGAACTCGCCGCCCTGGGCGAACAGGGCCGCCCGTTCAACCGCCTCGTGGTGCGAGGCCTTGAACAGGCGGGCCACAACATAGATGCCCGCCGCCTTGACCGCCATGAAGGCGACCACGCCGCCGACGACCAGACGCCAGTCGGCGACCACCACCGACAGGTCCAGCGACATGCCGACGCTGAGGAAAAACAGGCCCAGCAGGATGGCGCGGAAGGGCTCCACATCCGCTTCCAACTGATGGCGGAAGGTCGATTCAGACAACAGCACCCCGGCCAGAAAGGCGCCCATGGCCATCGACAGTCCGCCCAGGGACATGGCCCAGGCGGCGCCGACCACGACCAGAAGGGCCGCCGCCGTCATCACCTCGCGACCGCCGTATCGGGCCAGTAGGCGGAAGATCGGATTGACCAGATATTTGCCCGCCAGCAGCACGCCGCCGACCGCAGCAACCGCGAAGCCGATCGTCTGCCACAGCGGCGGCGCCTGCTCGTTCGCCACGCCCAGCACCGAGGCCAGAATGGCGACGATAGCCAGAAGCGGCACGATGGCCAGGTCCTCCAACAGCAGGATGGACACGGACCGCTGTCCGGGGCCGCCCGCGATCTCGCCGCGCTCTTCCAGCATCTGCATGATGACGGCGGTGGACGACAGGACGAAGCCCATGGCGCCGACAAAGGCGACCGGGGCGGAAAACCCGGTCAGCATGGCCGTCAGGGTCAGGATCAGCCCGCAGAACAACACCTGGGCCGCGCCCAGGCCGAAGATCTCCTTTCGAAGCCCCCACAGGCGTTTGGGCCGCATCTCCAGTCCGATGATGAACAGAAAGATGACCACGCCGAACTCAGCAACATGCAGGATGGTCTCGGGTTCGCGGAACAGCTTCAGTCCGAACGGCCCTATGGCCAGCCCGGCGGCCAGATAGCCGAGCACAGAGCCCAGTCCGACCCGCTTGAACACCGGCACGGCGATGACGCCCGCCGCCAGAAGAGCGGCAGCCGCCCCCAGATCCAGTCCCGTCGCCGCCTCGGCCATCGTGTCCCCTGATATGCGAGCGACAATATTGGGGAAGCGAACGCGATAATGCGAGCCCTATCCGCCCACACCGTCGCCGTGATCAACCAAAGACGATGCTGATTTTCGTCAAGCCGTCTCCGGCGGGCGACATCGCCGACCAATCTTCGGCCAGTCCGTCGGCCAGACCTTTCAACCGCTCCAGAATGGCGAGCATCGGGTAAGGACCAGTGCTGATCCGACAAGCGCCCGCCGCGAACAGCGCCGTCGCCGGCGGCGCGTCCGGCCCCGCCATCAGGCTGATCGGCCCGCCGACGCCATCGACCAGACGTTTCACGACGGCGGGATCGGTCACGCCCGGCAGGAAGACGACATCCGCCCCGGCCTCCAGCCAGGCACGACCCCGTTCGATCGCCATCCCGACGCGCATGGCCTCGCTGTCGCCTAACCCCAACAGGAAGACGTCCGTGCGGGCGTTGATGACAATTTCAGGCGCGGCGGCGCGCATTGCGGCGATGCGGGCCTGCTGATCGGAAACCGATGCGAGGGCGCCGGGGGCAGCATAGTCTGCGTCCTCGAAATTGACCCCGACGGCGCCGGCGGCCCAGGCCTGGCGCGCGGTCTCGGCCGCATCGACCGCGGTAGGGCCGTAACCAGCCTCAACATCGGCGTTCAGCGGCAGATCGAGGGCGCGGGCGACGGTCGCGATCTCCCGCATCATCTCAGCGCGCGTCAGACCCTCGCCGTCGCGAGCGCCGCGCGCCCAGGCGACGCCTGCGCTGGTGGTGGCCACGGCGGCGAACCCTGAGGTCTGAAACACCCGCGCGCTGGCGGCGTCCCAGGCGTTCGGCAGGATCAGACCGCCCTGTCGATGCAGGTCGCGGAAGACTTGGGCGCGGCGTGTCTGGTCGGTCATTCTGATCTCCTATCTGGATGAGTCATCTGACATCGAATCCACATCCAAGGGCTGGCGATTTTCGGACGCGGTCAAAAGACGGCGTGGCGGCCGGCGCCCGCCGCACAAAGGCGCGACACAGCGGAACCCCGCTGCTTGAGACGGGTTTTACTGACAAGCCTTCACAAGGAAATGCCATGAAGATCCGCGACGTGATGACCCGGGATGTCCACCTCGCCCGGCCAGGCGACACGATCCAGGAGGTTGCGGCGCGGATGGCGAAGGGCGATTTCGGCTTCGTGCCCGTAGTGGAGGGCGACCAGTTGATCGGCGCCATCACCGATCGCGACATCGTCGTGCGGGCCGTGGCGGCCGGAGCGGCTCCGACCGCCCCCGTGGTCGAATATATCACCCGCGATCCGCAGACTGTCCTGGACACCGATGACCTGAAGTCGGTTCTCGACCTGATGGGATCGCGCCAAATCCGACGCGCGCCCGTGGTGGACAAGCATGGCCGGATCGTCGGGGTGATCTCGCTGGGCGACCTGTCCACCCGGGTCAAGGAGAAGTACGCCGGCGAGACGCTGGAGAGTATTTCGCGTTAACCCAACCCTCACACCGGGCGCTAACGTCCTTGGTTCATCCTCTTGGAAATCGTTGGAGGGTGGAATGGCGCGCGCGCAGTTCCAGAAAGGTCAAAAGGTCTGGGTCGAATGCGTCGGCGCCTGGGCCACCATCGAAAAGGTCCAGCCCGTCTGGGCCAAGGGTTTCGACGAGCCGGTGCGGGTCACCTATGACGTCGGCCTGGGCCGCGAATTCGCCGCGACAGAACTGATGATGGCTGCAGAAGACGCCGCCGGCGCTGAAATCGGCGACTGGCGCCTGCTGCGGGCACGCAACAAGTGGCAGGCCGAGGAAGATTGCCTGCATCATCCCCAGCCAGGCACCTATCCCGTGGTCGTCACCGACACGGCCGACTGGGGCGGCTGGCGGGTGCCGGGCGCCGAGTACGACCGGGATCCGTCAAAGATCGAATTCCAGGCCCGGTTGATCGCCGCCGCCCCGCGTCTGATGCAACTGGCCGAGAGCCTGATGGATCTGGTGGCCGAGGCGCCGGACGACGCCCCGCCGGCCGTTCTGGCCCTGGCGCGACAGGCCCGTGAGACGCTGCGGCCTGTGACCGAGATCCTGGAAGGGGCGCCCGCGCGGATTTCATCCCCGGCGGCGGCGGCCTGAGGCCCAGAAAGCGTTAACCAAGCCTCGACAGGAATCCGCGACACAGCCTAGATTCCCCCCGAAGCTGATTTGGTCGGGAGAGCGCCTTGCGGGGCATGGAGCGGAGGCAGGAAGGACGGGGTCGCCGCGCCACCGACCACACCCCCGGCGCCCCGGCCTGGATTCGCATCGGAGTTCTTGCTCTCGCCCTGGGCGCAACCGCCTACGGCCTATTGCTGTCGCGCGAGGCCGGTCGCCCCGTTCGTGATGCGCTACGCCTGAGCGAGGAAAATCTGACCCTAAACGCGCAGTTGGCGGCCAGCGAGACCGCCGGCCTGATGCGTACCGCTCGCGAGGGCCTGAACGCAGGCGAGGCCGCCCTGGGCGAAGACGCCGAACCTATCGCCGTTGTGGAGGCCGCACGCCGGGCGGCGCCGGACATCGGTTTCACCGTCGTCGGCCCTGACGGCGCCGTTCTGGCGAGCCAGGGCGAAGGCCGTCTCGCCGTTCCGGGCGCAGACCTGTGGGAACGACGGCTGGAGGCGCGGATCGCGCCGCCCCTGGGCGAGACCCCAGGAATGCGGATCGTGTCCGGCGCCGGGGTCGTCCTCGCCTCTGCGAAGCTCGAAGAGCAGGGCCGATCCGCCCAGGCCGTGCTCGGTCTTGCGGTCGGCGACTTGGCGTCCTTCAAGCAGCCGCGCCAGGTCACGACGGACCGGGGCGAGCAGACGATCGTGGCGGTCCCTGTCGCACCCGGCGGTCCTTATGTGGTGGCCGCAGGCGAGCCCCCCGTCCACGGACTGGCCGCCCTGATTGACGACTCCTGGCTTCTGGGCGCCCCCATCGTCCTGGGCCTGGGCGTCATGGTTCTGTTCCTTTGGCAAGGCGTGGGACGGGCCCGCGCGAGCCGCGAATGGGCTTCGACAGAAAGGCGTTTCCGCGTCGCCGTGGAGGCCGCACGCTGCGGCGTCTGGGAATGGGACCTTGAGTCCGAAGAAGTCACCCTGTCCGACTATATGGCGACCCTGCTGGGCTTCGAGCGCGGCGGCGTGGTGTCGAGCGACGGGGTTATGAGCCGTATCCATCCGCGCTTCCGCGAAGAGGTACGCCACGCCCTGCACCAGGCCTCGGCCTATGGCGCCTTCGAGGTGACCTTCCCCGTGCCCGGCGAAGGCGGACGCACCCGCTGGATCGACGCCCGGGGCCAAGCGCGCGGCGCGCGCGGCGAGGCCGGATTTTCGGTCATTCTGGGGGTCGCCCTGGACATCACCGAGGCGCGCCGGGCCAAGGCCGCCGCCCAGTCGGCCGAGAGCCGCCTGCGGGACGGGGTCGAGAGCATTTCCGACGCCTTCGTGCTGTTCGACCGGCACGGCCGCTTGATCCTTTGGAACCAGGCCTTCGAGGACGCCTTCGGCTTCCAACGGGACGTGGTGCGGCGCGGCGCGGCCAAGGACGAACTGAACAGGATCGCCGCACTGGCTATCAAGGCCGAACACGCCCCGGCGCACGGCCGCGCGGGCCTGCGCGAGGTCGAGTTGCACGACGGGCGCTGGCTGCAGCTGTCGGAACGCTTCACCTCCGAGGGCGGGTCGGTCGTCACCGCCGCCGACATCACCGCCATCAAGCGTGAAGAGGCCGAGCGTCGCCGCGCCGTCGAGGATCTGAGCCGCACCGTGGCCCAGCTCGAATCCAGCCAGCAGATGCTGTCGCAGCTGGCGCGCAAGTACGAAGTCGCCATGACCCGCGCCGAGGCCGCCAACCAGGCCAAGTCCGAGTTCCTGGCCAATATGAGCCACGAGCTGCGCACCCCGCTGAACGCCATCAACGGCTTCTCGGAGATCATGGCCGCCGAGTTGTTCGGGCCCATAGGCGAGAAGTACAAGGGCTATGCCGGCGACATCCTGAAGTCCGGCCAGCACCTGCTCAGCCTGATCAACGACATCCTGGATATGGCCAAGATCGAAGCGGGCAAGATGACCCTGCACTACGAGGCCGTATCGCTGCGCGAGGTATGCGACGACGCGGTTCGCCTGATGCGCGGAAAGGCGCAGGACGCAGGCCTGACCCTGACGGTCGAGGCCGGCGATCTGCCCGATATCGAGGCCGACCAGCGGGGGGTGAAACAGATCTTGCTGAACCTGATCTCGAACGCGGTGAAGTTCACGCCCGACGGGGGCGCCGTCACCCTGTCGCTGACGCCGTTCAAGGGTACTGTCGGCGAGGATCGCGTCCGCATCGCCTGCACCGACACCGGCATCGGCATTGCGGCGGAGGATCTGACCCGGCTGGCGCGCCCGTTCGAGCAGGTCGAGGGCCAGCATTCGAAGACGACCCAGGGCACCGGCCTGGGCCTGGCCCTGACCAAGTCGCTGATCGAGCTGCACGGGGGTCAGTTGTCGATCCAGAGCGAACCCGGCGTCGGCACCGTGGTCAGTTTCGACCTGCCGACCCGAAGGCCCAATTCCACGGTGACGCCGATGAAAACCGCCTTCGCCGCCTGAGGCGGCGCGCCTCCCCAAACCTCCTCACGCGCAAACGAAAACGCCCCGGAGCCTGAGCTCCGGGGCGTTGCACGTCCGTAGGCGCACCGTCTTAGGACGGCGCGCCTGACCGATGATTAGAAGGCGTAGCGGATCGAGGCCTGGATCGTCCGCGGCGCGCCTTGCGACGCGTACGGACGGCTGGAGGCGCTATAACCCGGCTCGGTCGGCGTGACCGTCACAATCGTTCCGAGCGAGCCATAATAGTCCTCGTCGAACAGGTTGATCACGTTCAGCTGCGCATAGGTTCCGGCCATACCGAAATAGCCCAGGTCGAAGCGGGCGTCGGCGTTGACGGTCGTATAGGCGTCAACCTTCAGGTCGTTGACGTCGGTGACCCAGCGCTCGCCGACATATTTAACCTGGACGCCGGTTTGCAGCGGACCGGTCTCGTACTGGGCGCGCAGACCAAAGGTCCAATCCGGCACCTCGACCAGGGTCTTGCCAGCCGTGTTGTAGGTTGTGGTCGTGTTATAGACCACGTCATCCTTGATCTCGCTGTCGTTATAAGAGGCCGACAGATAGATCGACAACGGTTCGATCGGCGAGAAGCCCAGTTGGGCGTCGAAGCCCTTCAGGTCCACGTCGCCGACGTTGCGGTCGGCGTAGATGCCGGTCTCTTCGTCATAAGTCGAGAGGATGCGGTTTTCGAACTGGCTGTACCAGACGCTGGCCGAGGCGATCAGGGTTCCGCTCTGGTAACGATAGCCGAGGTCGAAGGTCTTGCTCTTCTCCGGATCGACGATCGGGCTGACCAGGTCGCCGTCGGCATTGTACGTCACGGTGTACAGGTTATCCGTCCGCGGCAGGGTCAGGCTTTCGGCGTAGGAGCCGTAGACGCTGTGGGCCGAGTCGAAGCGCCAGGTGGCGTTCAGGTTCGGCAGGATGTCGTCGAACGACTTCTCGCGGCTGTAGGGCGCGATGTAGTCGGTCGTCGAGGTTCCGAACCGGTAGTAGGTGTAGTTGGTGGTTGAGTTCGGCGAGACCGTCGCGGTCTGGGTGGTGCAGAGCACCGAGCTGGTGCCCTTGGCCGAGTAGCAGTTCTGGTTCATCTCACGCTTGAAGAAGGGCGCGCGGACACCCAGGCTCAGGCGCAGGTGGTCGTCGATGAACTTGCCGCGGTATTCCACGGCGAACTGGTTCAGTTCGGCATAGGACAGGCGGTCACGCGAACGCAGGGCGTAGCCGTCCAGGTTGACGACCCGGTTGTCCTCTTCCTTCAGACCGCCCCAGATGTCGGCGAAGACCGGAGCGGTCGGGTCCGAATAGTCGATATAGCCGTACTGGCCCGTCTGACGGTGACGCGCCCGATCATAGGTATAGGCGAGGCGGAACGAATGGTTCTCGCTGGGCGACCACAGCAGCGAGGTGTTGATGCCGTAGCGCTGGGTGTGGGTGTTCGACGGCGACATGACGCGGACGGTGTCCAGCGTATCGCCATCGCCGTTCAGGTCCACGCCGCCCGAGGTCTTGGAACCGCGCAGCACTGAGTTAGTCTCAGACAGAGTCGTTTGCTGGGAACCGCCGTTGGCCAGGGTGTACTGGAACGAGGGGTCAAACGTGAAGATCAGACCCTTGGCCAGGGTGAAGCGCGACTGCCCACGGATATTGCCGGTGTCGGACGGATTGATGCGCAGGCCGTAGTAGTTGGTCGTGTTGCTGTCGCTGTCCGCCGTGCCGTTGCGGAAGGTCGGCGCCGTGTAGGTGTTGGTGAAGTCCACGTCCCAGCCGTAGGGGCTGACCTCGACGTCAGAACGCGAATCCGTGGCCGACTGGATCAGATACGGGCCATTGTAGGCGTTGTTCCGGTTGCGGTTCCAGTGGAAGGCCAGCGAAACGAAGTCGCCGTTGTCGCGGATCGGCTGGTAGATCTTGGCGTTGTATTGGGTCTTGTTCAGGTCGCCGAGGCCCTTGAACTTGTCATAGGACTGGTCGGAATAGGCGAACCAGGCGCGCGTGCCCCAGGGGCCGACGGCGCCGGTGTTCAGCAGCATGGCGAAGCGCTTATAGTTGAAGTCGCCGAGCGAGCCCTGGACCCAGCCGCCGAAGTCTTCAGTCGGGTCGATGGACGAGATATTGATCGTGCCGCCCGTCGCCGAGGCGGTCGGGCTGTCGGCGTCGGTCGTGCCGGTGTTGACCGTCGCCTCATCGATCAGATCGCTGTCGAGCTGCTGGTTGGTATAGAGGGAATAGTTGCCCGAGTCGTTCAGCGGCATGCCGTCGAAGGTCTGTGCGATACGGGGGCCGTCAAAGCCGTGCAGACGGATGTTGCCGCCCGACGAGCCATAGGGGTCGTTGTTGGTGAAGTTCATGCCCGGAACCAGGTTCAGGACTTCGTTGATCGACTGGCCCGAGGCTTGGGTCGAAATCAGCTCCTGATTGATGGTCGAGCGGCTCTTGCCGACCTGCTCGGCGGTGATCACGCCGTCGATGGTGCGCGGACCGCGCTGACCGGTGACGACGATTTCCTTCAGTTCGGCGGCTTCCGTACCGGTCGACTGAGCATAGGCGGTTCCGGCGAGAGAAAGGACGCCGGCCAGGGCGGTCGTCGCCCAGATCAGCTGTTTGCGGCTTGTCATGTAATCGATCCCCGATTGATGCGTCCGGGCGGCCGTGTCGGCTCTCCCGTCGCTCGCCCGGTAATCGGTTCAGCAGAACAATTCTCGAAAATAATGTGAAGTATAAATGACAATCACGGTATTTTGCCTTAATATTTCAGATTAGAAATATAAGATCGCGCCACCTCTACTTTCCCGCATCTCAAATGAATAATTAACCCATCAATCGTGTCCATTCCGACAACTAACATGACCCCACGTGCCCCCGCACGGAAGTTGGTCGGTCCGAGTCGATAGAAGCGAGTAATCCCTTCAGGCCGTGCGAATGATCCCGCCCGCCGCCGTCACCGGCCAGGGCGTCAACCGCCCGCCTGCGCACGGACCGCCCCTGCACTCGCCCGTCAGCGGCTCGAACACCGCGCCGTGCCAGCCGCACAGGATCAGCGAGCCGTCAGGCGTCAGATAGCGGTCCAGTTCCATTGCGATGGGAAAGCCGGCGTGCGGGCAGCGATCGACCCAGCCGGCGACCTCTCCATCCTTGCGCACGACGAAGCCGTGAAAGAAGGCGTCGCCGATCTGGAGAACGAAACCGCGCGAGCCGGGATCGGCGATGTCGGGTTCGGCGCATAGAGCCACGCCGGGCGGCGTCTTCCAGACCCGCTTGCGCTCGGTCGCTTCGTCGGACACGGAGGTCAGACCCGCTCGGCCTTCAGCGGGCGCGACAGCAGGCCGTCGATCAGGCCGTCCACCGTGATTTCGCCGGCAAGAAGGGCGGCGATGCCTTCAGCGATGGGGGTCTCCACCCCCAGGCGCGCGGCCAAGGCGCGCACGGCCGGCGCGCTCTCATAACCTTCGGCCACAGAGCGTTTGCCGGCCAAGGCCTGCTCCACCGTCTGACCTTGGCCCAGGGCAAGACCCAGGCTCATGTTGCGCGACTGGGGACTGGAGCAGGTCAGGACGAGATCGCCCAGGCCGCACAGGCCGGCCACCGTCTCGGCCTGACCGCCCATGGCGACGGCGAGCCGGGTCATTTCCGCAAAGCCGCGCGTGATCAGGGCGGCGTGAGCGCTGCGGCCCAGTTGACGCCCCTCGGACACGCCGCAGGCGATGGCCAGGACATTCTTCAACGCCCCGCCCGCCTCGGCCCCGACCAGGTCGGTGGCCAGATAGGGCCGGAAGCCCGGCGCCGACAGGGTGTTCAGCAAGGCTTGGCCCAGCACGAGGTCAGCGCAGGCCAGGGTGACCGCCGTCGGCAGGCCGCGCGCCACCTCGCCCGCGAAACTGGGGCCGGACAAGACCGCCGCCGGGGCGTCCGGCAGAGTCTCAGCCAGCACCTCGGTCATCAGTTTCATCGTGCCGCGCTCGACCCCTTTGGAGCACAGGACCACCGGAACGCCGGCGCGATGATGGGGCGCAAAGGCCATCAGGGTCGCCCGCATATGCTGAGCCGGGGGCACGGCCAGGATCAGGTCGCAGTCGCGCAGTTCGGCCAGATCGGCGGTGAACTTCAGATCCTCGGCCAGGGGGACGCCTGGCAGATAGAGGTCATTGGCCCGCGTCGCCGCCAGAGTCTCGACCAACTGGGGCTCGCGCGCCTGCAGCGTCGTGTCCAATCCGGCGCGGACGCAGACCTGGGCCAGGGCGGTGCCCCAGGCGCCGGCGCCGATAACCCCCACGGTGCGGAATTCCATGCGCCCTCCCGAGGCGGTCTCGTTGGTCATGCTTTCGCGCCCTTGCGGCCCGGCTTGTGCGAAGGATCGGCCAGGGCGCGCGCTTCGTCCAGCGGCCATCGCGGCCTGGCGACCACGTCGATGTCGCTGGTCAGGCCCAGAGCCAGCCGTTCGGCCCCCGCCAGGGCGATCATGGCCGCATTGTCGGTGCAATAGGCCATGGGCGGCGCCAGGAAGTCGAAGCCGTGTTTCGCCGCCGTCGCCTGCAAGGTGGCGCGGATGGTCTTGTTGGCCGCGACCCCGCCCGCGACCACGAACAGCCGGTGATCATGGGTCTCGGCATAGGCGGCCAGGGCACGCTCGGAGCGATCCGACAATTGCCGGGCGATGGCGCTCTGGACCGCATCGGCCAGATCGGCCTTGTCCTGCTCGGTCACGCAGGTCTGGGCGATGCGGAAGGCAGCCGTCTTCAAACCCGAGAAGGAGAAGTCGCAGTCCTTGCGGCCCAGCAGGGCGCGCGGAAGATCGATCTTCGATCCGTCGCCCTGCTGCGCCAGTCGCTCCAGCGCCGGCCCGCCCGGATAGCCGAGGCCCAGGGCCTTGGCGATCTTGTCGAAGGCCTCGCCGGCCGCGTCGTCGATGGTGGCGCCGATCCGGCTCATGTCGCCGACGCCGCGCACCTCGAGCAGTTGGCAGTGGCCGCCGGAAACCAGCAGCAGCAGGAAGGGATAGGCGACCTCCTCGCCCAATCGGGCCGAGACCGCGTGCCCCTCCAGATGATTGACCGCCACCAGGGGCAGGCCGCGCGCCAGGGCCGCGGCCTTGCCGAAACTGAGGCCCACCATGACGCCCCCGACCAGACCCGGTCCGGCGGTCGCAGCGATCCCGTCGAGGCCCTCATAGCCCAGGCCGGATTCGGCCATGGCGCGCCGCGTGACCTCCGCGATCATCTCGACATGGCTGCGAGCGGCGATTTCGGGCACGACGCCGCCATAGGCCGCATGGTCGTCGATCTGGCTATGGACGACCGAGGACAGGACCTCGGCCCTGCCGCCCCGTTCGGACGGGTGCAGTCGCACCACCGAGGCGGCGGTTTCGTCGCAGCTGGTCTCTAGACCCAGCACCGTCAGGGTTTCACCAGGAAGGGGGGGGACATCCCGTCCAGTTGCCGCTGCGGCGCCGCTGCTATAGTCGGCGGAACTCTCCATCGGGTCGAGGTAGCGATCCGGCGTCCGGTAAGCAACGATCATGAACCTTCCTCTCCGCATCGGCACCCGGCGGTCCAAACTGGCCCTGGCCCAATCGGGCATGATGCAACTGGCCATCGGCCGGGCGCTGGGCGTGGCCGAGGCCGAGATCGAGGCCGCCGTACCCCTGGTCGAGATCGTCACCACCGGCGACCGGATCCAGGACCGCCGCCTGATGGAGCTGGGCGGCAAGGCCCTGTTCACCAAAGAGATCGAGGAGGCCCTGCTGGCCGGCCGGATCGACATCGCCATCCATTCGATGAAGGACGTCCCCGCCGAACAACCCGACGGCCTGTGCATCGCCGCCATCCCGGAACGCGAGGACGCCCGCGACGCCTTTATCAGTCGCGACTTCGAGAGTTTCGACGCCCTGCCCTTCGGCGCCCGCCTGGGCACGGCCAGCCTGCGCCGCCAGGCCCAGGCCCTAGCCCTGCGGCCCGACCTGAAGGTCGAGATGCTGAGGGGCAATATCGACACCCGGCTGCGACGCGCGGCCGAGGGGGATTTCGACGCCATTCTGCTGGCCGTCTCGGGCATGGCCCGGCTGGGCGTGACCGAGCACATCCGCGAGAAGCTGTCGCTGGACGCCTTCCTGCCGGCGCCAGGTCAGGGCGCCCTGGCCATCCAGACTCGCGCCGAGGACATTGACGCCCCCTGGGTCGCCGCCCTGAACCACCCCGAGACCGCCGTCGCCGTCGCCGCCGAGCGCGGGGCCATGACCGCGCTGGAAGGGTCGTGCCGCACCGCCGTGGGCGCCTATGCCCTGATCGAAGGCGACACCCTGCGCCTGACCACCGAAATGCTCAGCCCCGACGGCTCGGCCCGCTGGCGCCGCGCGGGCGAGCTGTTCCAACCGACCGAGGCCGACGCCCGCGCCCTGGGCCAGAGGCTGGGCGGCGAGGTCCATGCCTTCGCCGGCGATCAGGAGGTCGATCCCGCGAGCCTGGACGGATGACGCCCTCCCCGCCCGACAACCTGGCGAGACCGCGCGTCTGGGTCACCCGCGCCGAGCCGGGAGCCTCGCGCACCGCCGCCCGACTGCGCGACATGGAGTTCGAGCCGCTGGTCCATCCGCTGCTGGTGGTGGAGAATCTGACGCCAGCCCGACCAGACCTGGACCGGTTCGCCGCCCTGGCCTTTACCAGCGCCAATGGCGTCGCTGCCTTCGCCGCCCTGACACCGCGCCGCGACCGTCCCGTCTTCGCGGTCGGCGAGACCACAGCCCAGGCCGCGCGTCAGGCTGGTTTCGTCGCCGTCCGATCCGCTGATGGCAACCTGACCGCCCTAGCGCGATTGATCGCCGATGAATTGAACGACGCGGTCCTGCTGGCGCCCTTGGCCGAGACACCCGCCGGCGACCTGTCCGCCGCCCTGGAAGCCGCAGACGCCCGCAACATCACCGTCGCGACCCTGAGCGTGTATCGCACGACCCGCACACAGCTTATACCGCCCGTCTGCGACGCGGTGCTGATCCATTCCCCGCGCGCCGGAGAGGCGCTGGCGTCCTGCATGGCTCAGCCCGCCGACGTCATTTACGCCTGTATCTCGACCGCAGCCGCGGCTCCTCTGATCGCCCTCGGCCTGACCACGGTCGTGTCTGAACGACCCGACGAGGCGACATTGTTGGCGACCTTGAAAGCGGCGCTTGGCAAGCGCGATACGCCCGTATAAAGAGCCCCTCTCGCGCGGGCTGCTTCGCCTTCGCAACCGGGCCGCTTTAGCTCAGCCGGTAGAGCACCTCATTCGTAATGAGGGGGTCGCGTGTTCGAGTCACGCAAGCGGCACCATCTTTCAGTCTTTTCCACCGAAGATTCGGTTCGATCCTGAGCCGGGATCTCGAGCCTCAGCTTTGAAACACGAAAGCTCTGAGCCCGATTTTTTTGTTTTGCGCCCGACACATTAACCTTGATTATCGCTTCATGGTTGATAAGAATGACATTCTGGGTACGTAGCATTCCGCTAAAGCACAGCTACGACTTGACGCCCTCGACGATTTGGGGCCTGACGGCGGCATTATCGTCCTCTCCGAAGGCCAAGATGAGCGACACCGTAGACCCCATCGACATCGCCATCGGCGCGCGTATCCGCAGCCGTCGCGAAGAACTCCGTATAACCCAGGCTCAGCTGGCCGCCGGCGCCGGCGTGACCTTCCAGCAAATCCAGAAGTACGAGCGCGGCGTGAACCGCGTCTCGGCCGCTCGCCTGCTCCAGATCGCCGCCGTCCTGAAGTCGACCGGCGCCGCTCTCCTGGGCGAGTTGGACACGGCCGAAGGCGACGAGCTGGTCCTGGCCTCCCCCGGCGTGGCGGAGCTGCTAGCGGCCTTCCGCAGCATCCGTGACGCGGAAAAGCGGGACGCCCTGCTGGTCGTGGCCAAGGGTCTGCGCAGCTGAGATCAGGGGCGGGGTTGCAGCAGTCGTTCGATTGCCGGGCCCGCTCCTCTTCCGACCGTAATATCCGCCAGCCAGGACTGAACCGCTTCCAGCGCTTGAGTATCCAGGCTGTCTGAACGCCCCGCGTCGGCGATATTCTGACGGACAATTTCCAACAGGCAGGCGGCCTCAGTGGCGCTTGACGGGGCGTGGCTCAACAACCGCGCCTCGGCCTCAACCATGGGGCCGAGGTCGAGTTCCGCCAGCAGGTTGTCTCCGCTAGAGGCAAGACTGGAACCGCCGAGCTTGTCCGCCAGATGCGCTGTTTCCCACCACGACCGGAACAGCGGCAGAAAATTCGCAAGAGATTGAGCGTTCACAGTTAATACCTTTGTCGTTCAAGACGTCGCGCAGTGGCGCGCTCTGGTTTTTGACTGGCGTAGGGAGCGGCGTTCGCTTCCCATACGCCGAAGAGTCCGAGGACCATGATTTCGACCCAAGCCACCATGCGCGTGGTGACGATCGACCAGGTCAGAGCGTCCGGCCCAATCAGGGAGGACACATGGGTGCCAAGCGCAAGCAGCTGGGCGCCAGCAGCGAACAGCAGCCACCAACGATGGTAGCGAAGGCTGAGCTGGACGAGCCAAGCCAGAAGGCCGACCGATATCAGCGCCACCGCCCAGCGAAACTGTCCGATGACGAGATGGTCCACCCAAGTAGACAGGAGCTGCGCGAGATAAAGACCGACGGCCGCCTCACGTTCTGGACGTCTTCCCTTCCAGACCAGCAATCCCAGGGAAAGAACAGTGAGGCCGACGCCGAAGATCCAGAGCGGTGATGGCATGCCGTCGACGCCGATCAGGCGGCGAGCTGCAGCACGTCAGTCGAGGCGACGGACTTGGTCTTGCTCTCACCCATCCCCTCCATCCGCCAGCCGATCTGGTGTTCTTCGGCTATGGCGGCCAAGCCCGCATGACCGGCGGCCACGGCCGCTCGAACGGTAGCGAGCCGGTTCAGACCCGCCACTATGTCTTCTAGCGCGGATTGGCCGACCTCGGCCGCAAGACGCGCTTCGACGCGCCCCTCCAACGACGTCTGGATCAGCTTGCAGACCTCGATCATGGCCTGATCGACCGCCTGTTCCGCGGTTCTGACCTGACGTGCGACCCTGAGGCCGACTTGCATGCTTCTCATTGTCTCATCCCTCCAAAATGGTCCCCGCGTCAGCGGGCCCATTCGGGAGCGATCCGGTCAAACAGGGAGGGAACCACCATGCCTGCCGTCACGATCCCGATGGCGAGCAACAGGGCGACGGCGGCCCCCGCGACGATGACCACCAGTTTCCCACCGACACTCCGAGGCGGAGCCGGCAAGATCCAGGCAGTCCGAACTTCCGGACCGTCGTCGTCAGGCTGTTCAGCCGACGCCGGATCACCAGACCCGTCTTCACCAAGATCGGAAATGAGTATCGGCTCCCCTGAGTAATCATTACTCAGCCGTCGCGCCGCCAACCGGCGATCCGAAACGCCCAGCTTGCCGTAGGCGCGATGCAGGTGGTTGCCGACAGTCCGGGGAGATATGCCCAGACGCGCAGCGATCTCCTTGTCCTCAAGGCCCAGCCCGGTCAGGCGAACGCACTCAATCTCTCTTGGCGACAGGCTGTCAGACATTCACGCGCTCCCCAAGTTTCTCATAGCGGAATTTGCAATGACAACTAGATGCGACGTGCGGCTGGCGACCAAAGACGGAAGATCACTTGAACATATAAACATGTCTTTATATGTTTGTCCGATACCTTATCGGGCTGACACAAACAGGAGCCTCTATTGGCCGCTCGTTCCTCCTTCCTCTTCACCTCGGAAAGCGTGTCCGAGGGTCACCCGGACAAGGTCGCCGATCGCATCTCGGACACCGTCGTGGACGCCTTCCTGTCGAAGGACCCCGAGGCCCGCGTGGCGTGCGAGACCATGGTCACCACCCAGCGGATCGTCCTAGCCGGCGAGGTGCGCGCCACCCAGCCTGGCAATACCAAGGAACAGAACGAAGCCTTCACCCAGGCCATCATCGACAGCCTGGAGCCCTTGGTTCGCGCGGCGGTCAAGGACATCGGCTATGAGCAGGACGGCTTCCACTGGGAGACGGCGGAATACGCCTGCTACCTGCACGCCCAGTCGGCCGACATCGCCGTCGGCGTCGACTCGACCAATGAAAAGGATGAGGGCGCAGGCGATCAGGGCATCATGTTCGGCTACGCCTCAAACGAGACGCCGGAGCTGATGCCGGCGACCCTGCAGTACAGCCACAACATCCTGAAGCGTCTGGCCGAGGTGCGCCACGCCGGCGGTTCGCAACTGGAACCTGACGCCAAGAGCCAGGTCACGATTGAATACGAGAACGGCAAGCCCAAGCGCGCCGCCTCCATCGTCCTGTCGACCCAGCACGCCAAGGGCCTCAGCTCCGAGCAGGTCGCCGAGATCGTCAAACCCTATATCCTGGAAGTCCTGCCCGAGGGCTTCACCGACGAGAAGACCGTCTGGCACATCAATCCGACCGGCGTCTTCGAGATCGGCGGACCGGACGGCGACGCCGGCCTGACCGGGCGCAAGATCATTGTCGACACCTACGGCGGCGCGGCGCCCCATGGCGGCGGCGCCTTCTCGGGCAAGGATCCGACCAAGGTGGACCGTTCGGCCGCCTACGCTTGCCGTTACCTGGCCAAGAACGTGGTCGCGGCCGGCCTGGCCGACCGCTGCACCATCCAGATTTCCTACGCCATCGGCGTGGCCAAGCCCCAGTCGATCCACGTCGATCTGCACGGCACCGGCAAGATCTCGGAAGCGGTGCTGGAGGAGAAGATCCTGGACCTGATCGGCGGCGCCACCCCGCGCGCCATCCGCAAGCATCTGGGACTGAACAAGCCGATCTACGCCCGCACCACCGCCTATGGGCATTTCGGCCGCGAGCCGGACGCCGAGGGCGGCTTCAGCTGGGAAAAGACCGATCTGGTCGATCAGTTGAAGGCGCTGGCCTAAGGCTCAGGCGGCCTGGTCGTCTATGACCAGGCCGCAAACGCCCGTCAGATTGGCGCCCGTCAGATCCAGTTGTCGGGTCTGGGCGCCGTGTAGGGTCGCGCGCCCCAGATCGGCGCCCGTCATGACGGCGCGGCGCAGGTCGGCGCCCGACAGATCGGCGCCGCGCAGCACCGCCCCGCTCAGGTCGGCGGAAAGCAGCCGATCAGCACCGATCAGCAAGGGGCCCAGCTGGGCCCCGCGCATGTCCGCCCCGTTCAGCTTGGCGTTCTTCAACCGCGCGCCCCGCAGGTCGGCCCGGTAAAGCTTGGCCGAGCGCAGGTCGGCGTTTTCGAGGTGCGCGCCCTGCAGCTGCACCCCTTCCATATCCAAACCATAGAAGACCGCTCCCTTGGCCGACAGGGCGGTAAGGTTCAGGCCCGTAATCGACTTCAGCGGACGCAGATCGACGCCGTCAAAGACCGACGGCTGCCCCTCAGCCCCGCCCGTCTCGCACCACCGGGCATGGACGCGCAGCATCTCGGCCGCCGGCATTTGACTGACAGACTCGCCGACAGTGCTCTTGTCCGTCAGCGCGCCCTCCATATTGGCGCCATCAGCGCACCACATGGTCATTTTGCAGCCGACCAGAATGGCGTCGCGCATGTCCGCGCCGGACAGGTTGGCGCCCGACAGGTCGGCGCCGGCCAGGTCGGCGCCCCGGAAGTCAGCCTGTTTGAGATTGGCGCGGATCATCTTGCAATCCTTCATCACCGCGCCCGAAAAATCGGCCTTGATGGCGATGACGCCCGACATCTTGGAACGTTGAAGATTGGCGCCGGCCAAGCAGGCGCCGGTGGCCTCAGTCTCCTGGCGATGGCGCGGCTCGATGACCTTGAAACCCAGTTGCGCATCGGCGGCGGCGATGGTGCCCTCGCGCAGGTCGGCTTCAAAGAGGTCCGCCCCGGACAAGTCGGCGCCCCGCAGGCAGGCGCCGCGAAGGTCGGCGCGACGCAGGCTGGACTCGGCCAGGATCGCATCCTGCATGTCCGCGCCGAAGAAGTTAGCGTTGTCCAGCTTGGCGCCGGTCAGGTCGCAGCCTTCCAGGCAGGCGGCGGCGAAATCGGCGTCCGCCAGGTTGCGGCCGGTCAGTTTCAGGCCGGAGATATCCATCCAGGCGAAGACCGCGCGGGCGCCGCCGGGGCGAGCCTGGAACAATCGGTCGTGGCGAGCGCAGATGATGTCCACTTCCGCCTGGGTCAGGCGTTTGCGCACAATGGGTTCAGCTGCCTGGGCCATTGGACCAGATTAATGCCGCTCGACTTAAGAAAGCCTTGAGCAACAGGCGGTTGTCACTCGGTCAGCAGACCCTGATCGCGAAGCGCATCCGCCAGCTCGCCGGGCGAGGTCCACAGACGCGTATAGCCGGCCTCGCCCAGCCGCTTCAGCTCGGTCACCAGATCCGCCTTGGGCGAGGCGGCGAAGCGCCCGTCGAAACCGGCGCCGTCCTTGCTGATCCGCACCATCGGGCGTCCGGTCTCCAGCCGATGCAGGAACCCCTCGCACAGGGTCGCGCCCTCTTCGCACATCAGGCCGGTCTCAACCGTCAAACCCTTGGCGCGAAGGCGTTCCGTGCCGCGACCAGCGGCGAAGGGCGACGGATCGAGGCAGGCCACGACCACGCGCCCGACCTGGGCCTCGGTCAGGAAATGGGCGCAGGATTGGCGGCCGGACGAGCGTGCGCCGCACGGCTCAAGCGTGACATAGACGGTCGCGCCCTCAATCTCGGGGCCGGCGGCGGGAACAGCCTGTTCCTCGGCATGGGGCCGGCCGCCCGGCGCCGTGGCGGCCTGGGCGATGATCCGCCCGTCCTTGACGATGACGCAGCCGACAGCGGGATTGGGCCAGGTTTCGCCCATGCGGCCGGTCGCCAGCTCTATGGCCTGAGCCATGAAGGCGCGATCGGCGTCGGTCCAGCTCATGCGACGCCCGGCAGCTCTTCGGCGCGGGCGGCGTCGAGATAGCGGGCGGCGGTCGGCTTCAGGTCGGCGTCGAGGTCGATCTCCAGCGGATTGCCGGTCGGGATCTCCACGCCGACGATCTTGTCGTCGGGCACGGCGAACAACAGTTTGACGATGGCGCGCAGCGAATTGCCGTGGGCGGCGATCAGAACGTCCTCACCGGCCTTGAGGCGCGGTGCGATCTCGGCGTCCCAATAGGGCTCGACCCGCTCTAGCGTGGTCTTCAGGCTTTCGGTGTCGGGAATGGCTTTGCCCGCATAGCGGGGATCGGCGTTGAAATCGAACTCGCCGCCCGGCGCCAGCGGCGGGGGCGGCACGTCATAGCTGCGGCGCCAGACCTTGACCTGGTCTTCGCCGTGCTTCTGGGCCGTCTCGGCCTTGTTGAGGCCCGTCAGCCCGCCATAGTGACGCTCGTTCAGGCGCCAGTCCTCGACGACAGGGACATCCGCCAGGCCTGCCGACTGCAGGGCCAGGGCGCCGGTGCGCTTGGCGCGCGTCAGGACCGAGGTGAACATGACAGCAGGCGTAAACCCAGCCTCGGCGATCAGTTCACCGCCGCGACGCGCCTGGGCCTCGCCCTCGGCCGTCAGATCGACATCGACCCAGCCGGTGAAACGGTTTTCAAGGTTCCACTGGCTCTGGCCATGGCGGAGCAGGATCAGGCGCGGCATTCGATCAGTCCTCGGCAAAACAGTCTGTTCGGGTAAGCCGCCGTCATGAGCCGGTCAAGGCTTGCGCGCTCTGCTGTGTTGCAGCGCACAGCCAAGCCAAAGCGTGCCTGGCTTGTGGCGGTCAAGGGCGGCCGCTAGGCTGTCGCCATGTCCGACCGTCTGTTCTTTCCCATAGGCTTGGCCGCCGTCGCCGTCTTGATCGCTGTGGCCGTCGTCTGGCCCTGACTGTTCGGAAGGCCGACAGGGCAGAACGGAAGCCGCCCTGCCCTGTCCCTCAAATCAGTACAGGATCTTGCGCAGATTGATCCGGAACACCCGGCCCTGCGGGTCCAGGTAGTCGCGCTGATAATTGACCGGCGTCGTCCCGTCGCTGCTGGTGACGTCAATCCGGTCGTCGAAGATGTTCTGAACGCCCAAGCCGACACGCGCGCCCTTCAGGAAGGGGAAACGCTCCACCCAGGCGGTGCGCTGGGTCAGATCAGCGAAGGCGAACAGATTGATCGTCGTGCGATCAGAGAAGTCCAGATCGGCCGACCCCGCACTGTCGCCGTCAACCGTCGTGCCGGACTTCCAGTTGGCGTTGACGAAGGCGCCGAAGCCGTTCTTGAACATTCCGGTCTGGACCTGGACCTCGTGACGAGACTGGCCGCCCGAGCCGGAGATGGAATCCCCGTCCAGCAGGTCCAGCGGCGCCAGGCCGTCGCGGATCACCACCTCGTCCTGGACGCGCCAGGTGTGGGTCAACGAGAAGTTGAACATCCCTTGGCCGGGTTGCATGCCGGGGGCGGTGGATCCGCGTAGACGTCCGCCGCCGGGACCGCCCGGACCACCGGGACCACCGCCTGGGCCGCCGCCCATACGCACGGCGCCGCCTGGGGGCGGACCACCCGCGCCAGGGCCGCCGAGCCCGCCGGGTCGTTGACCCATCATGGCCGGATTGGGCTTGCCGAAGGGTTTGGAGAAGTTGAAGCCCCACTGCACGTCCTGCTGCTCGCGGCTGGCGAAGTTCAGCGGACGGGCGTCGATGGACGTCAGTGTGCCGTCGGCAGCGCGGGTGAACCGCTCAGGCAGGGCGGCTTCCAGGTCGGGGGTGATGGCGGGGAAGCTGGAAATCTCATCCTCGGCCTCGGTGCGGGTATAGGCCAGGTTCAGGCGCAGATCGGTGGCCGACAACGGTTGCCAGTTGACGCCCAGTTTCAGGATCCGGCGGTTCTCGGCCTTCAGGTTCGGATCGCCGCCGGTGATCTGAGTGACCTGGACGGTCTGGCTGGTCGAATAGTCGAAGACGGCGGTGTTCGGCGTCGAGATGGTCGGATCGTTCAGTTGCTGGATCGTCGGCGCCTTGTCCTCGTCCGAATAGTTGGCCGAGAGCGACAGTCGCGCGACCGGCGACCAGTTCAGACCGCCGCCGAGCGTGGACACGCCGCCGAAGTCCGACAGTTCCTGGTAGGCCAGGTTCATATTGGCGGACAGGTCGCCGATCTTCGGCAGGACGCCACGATCCACGCTGGAAATCGGCAGATCGAAATTGGCCTGCAGGCTGCCCAGGTCGCGGGACTGCGACCGATCCGTCGTGACGCCAGACAGTAAGCTTTCGGAATCCAGCGACTGATGCTCGCCACCCACCTTGAAGGTGGTAGTGACGCCGCCCGCCGGCAGTTCCCAGGCCGTGCCGTTCAGAACGACCTCGCCCTCGAGCGATTGAGACACCGAGTTGGCGGTGTCGCGGGCGGCCGTCGTGGCCGCTCCGCTCAGGTCGCCGTAGGGGTTCACAGTCGTGTCGCCCGCGTCGACCAAGGCCTGAAGAGCGTCCTCGTCGATACCGCGCCCTGTCGTCGTGTCCGTTTCGATGCGGCTGTACTCGCCCGTCGCCGTCCAACGCCAATCGCCCAGATAGCCGTCGAACACCGTGCCCAGTTCTGCGGTGCGGGTATTGGTCTGGCGTTGTAGGGCATCGGGCAGGCCGATGTAGCGATACAGATCGACAGCCGCACCGTCGGGCGACCAGGGATTGCCGGCCGGCAGGCTCAGACTGACGCTGGGCAGGCCCAGATAACTGCGGCTGCTGCTATCCTCCAGACTGCCGCTCAAGGTCATGCCGACCTTGTCGTTCAGGTCGTGCTTGTAGGTTCCCGCAACCGACGCCTCCGCCGCGCGCGGCAGGAGGGTGCGGTAGGCGTTCCGCTCGCCGTTGTCGCCCGTCGAGTCGGCTTCGTTCGATGCGGAGCGATCAATATTGCGTTCGGTTTCGTAGAGGGCGTTGCTGCTCTCGCCATTGACGTCCAGAGACCACCGGTCCGCGCCGGCGATGTTGAGGATGTTGTTCTCGCTCGCCGTCGTCGTCCGGCCGCCCTGATCGGAGCGGCTGACATTGACGGACGCGGTCAAGGATCGGAATTGGGCCTTGAGGACGATGTTAACGACACGCTGGTTGGCGCTGTAGCCATAGGACAGCGCCGTTTCTTCCGGCAGAATATCGAACCGATCGATCGCTTCCGGCGGGATCCCGCGGATTTCCCGGAAGCCGGAAATGCGACGGCCGTTGACGAGGAAGACCGGCGATCCGCCGCGCGCGCTGCGGGTCTGGGCCTCAAGCAGGGTCACCAGTTCCCCGATGTTGGTGGCGCCGAAGGCCTGGATCTGGGTGGAGTCATAGGAGACGATCGGCTCCTGCCCCCCCAGGGCCACGCCCCGCTTGGTCGCGGTCACCTCGATATCCGGCAGGACCGTGGCCGTTTCCTCCTGCTGCGGCGAGTGGATTTCAGTCCCGGCGGTGGGGGCGAGTGCGAGCAGCATGAGCGCGGTCGGGGTCATGAGAACCGTGTTCCAGAGAAAGAAATCAGCCCCCTTGGGACGGGACAATCATGGCCGGAAAGCGGCTAAATTCATGAAGTTTCAGAAAGCGTTGCACGTCTTCAACACCGGCAAAACTCTTGCGACGGAAACCGCCGTGACCGACGTTAAACAGTGTTTGGATCGAGCCGCAGAAATCCAAAAACAAAGGGCGGAACAGACGTCCCGCCCCTTGAACAACCTGTCAGAACTCTTCCCAGCCGTCCGAACTTGATCCAACCGTCAGATCGCGACCGTTCGCGACCTTGACCACGCGCTGCTCGACCCGCGGCGCCGGACGGGAAGGCGGGCTTGCCGGAGCGTCTTGGACAGACGAAGCCTTTCGGCCCGGCTTTCCACCGGACACCTGGAAGAAGGACACCTGGGCCGACAGTTCCGCCGTTTCCTGACGCAGCGAGTTGCTGGCCGCCGTCGCCTGCTCGACCATGGCGGCGTTCTGTTGCGTCACCTGATCCATCTGGTTCACGGCGATGTTGATCTCGTGCAGCCCGGTGGCCTGCTCTTTGGCGGAAGCCGCAATCTCGACCACCAGCGTGCTGATGTCGTTGACCTGAGAAGCGATGGCCTGCAGGGCTGAACCGGCTTCGCTGACGAGTCGGACGCCGTTTTCGACCTCGGCTCCGGAACTGGTGATCAGGGTCTTGATCTCCTTGGCGGCCTCGGCCGAGCGCTGGGCCAGGGCCCGAACTTCGGAGGCCACGACCGCAAAGCCGCGACCAGACTCGCCGGCCCGCGCCGCCTCGACCCCGGCGTTAAGGGCCAGGAGGTTGGTCTGGAAGGCGATCTCGTCAATCACCCCTACGATCTGACTGATCTGATGCGACCCGCCCTCGATCTTCTGCATGGCTTCGACGGCGTTCATGACGACCGCGCCCGAGGCTTCGGCGCTCTGACGGGCCCCGCTGGTGACGGCGGCGGCCTGGGTCGCGCCCTCGGCGGTCTTGCGAACCGTGGCGGTAATTTCGTCGAGAGCGGCGGCTGTCTGTTCCAGACTGGCGGCCTGTTGTTCGGTGCGTCGCGAAAGATCGTCCGACGCCTGGCTTATCTCGCCCGCGCCGGAGTCGATGCCGTGGACGGAGCCGAGAACGCCGGTAACAGTCTCTTCGAGACGGGCGATGGAGCGATTGAAGTCGGTCTTCAGAACCTCGCTACGCTCAGGGAATGGCGCCTCGATGCGATAGATCAGATCGCCCTCGGCCAGTGCGGACAGGCCCTTGCCCAGGCTTTCGATGACAACGGCGTTCTCGGCCGCCTCCTGTTTCGCGGCGGCTTCACGACGGCGACGTTCGGCTTCCGACTCGTCGCGCATCGATTCCGCCTCCTGCTCCAGCGCCTTGGCCCGAAGCCCGTTGTCGCGGAAGACCTGCATGGCCTGGGCCATGGCCCCGACCTCGTCCTTGCGGTCCGTATCGGGGATGGCGACGTCCAGCTTGCCCTGCGCCATGATCGACATAGCGCCGGTCATGCGGCGGACGGGCGCGACCATCAGGATCGACAGTTGAACGCCCAGGAAGACGGCAGCGGCGACCAAGATCAGGCCGCCGGCGGCGAGGGCGATGAAGGAGGCGGTAATCGCCGACGCCTGTTCGGCGTCTCGCAGTGTCATCCTCTCGACTTCGATGTCGCGGACCTGAGTGATGGACTTGGTGATGTGCGTCACTCGAACCTTGTCGCCCGAGTCGATCACGACGCGACGCGCGGCTTCGATGCGCGCGGGATCAAGCGCCGCTTCGGTCAGCGGCGTTCCGAACTCGGCCCGCCAAGCCGCCGCATCCTGCTGAGCCTTATCGACCAGCGCCTTTTCGTCGGCAGTGAGGTTGGAAGCTTGCAGAGCGGCGACAGACTCTTCGAACTGCTCCCAACCCTTGCGATAGACGTCCAGATAATCTTCGTTCCCGGTCAACAGGACGCCGCGCATCTGCGAGTTCAGGCGAATAAAGCCCTTTTCCGCAACATGGGTATGTTCGATGATCGCCTTGCTTTCCGCATTCAAGCCTGCGGCGCTCTTCATTTCGGAAAGTTGGAAGAACACGGCGCCGATCATTGCAGCCGCCACAGTCAGCAAAAGCGCGAAAGCAATCGCAAGCTTATGCTGCATCGGAACGTTCTTCAGATTCATCTAATCAGCCCATTTCTGCTGAAAAATGATTTGCATCTCAATTATGAATAAACCCGGAACGGCTAGCCGTTCCGGGTTATTGCCTCGACTTTAGAAGGCGGTCTGAACGCGAACCGTAGCGGTGTTGCCGCTGTCGTCGCCAGCAAAGGTTCCGGTCCTGTTATCGACTGACCAGGCGCTCCAGTGGGCGGAGATGCGCGTATTGTTGGTCGGGTACCAGTTCACGCCCAACAACCAGGTATCAGCCTCACCGCCAGTCAGGTTATCGCTGTAGTCGGCCGTGTCGTAGCGGCCGACGACTTCCACCGCACCATAGCCGTCGGCGCCGAGGGGGTTGAGAACCTTGGGGCGAGACCAGGTGCCGGTGCGGGCCGAAAGCGGCGGCTTCTCACCGGTGATGAAGAAGCCGGCCGAGATGCTGTAGGCGTCCTGGTCATAGTCACGCGTGGCGGTTTCCAGCACACGCTTGCCGCCCTCGGCCATCAGCCAGCCTGAGCGATGCACGCCGCCCAGTTCGAGGCCGAGGCCCTTGCTGCCCTTGGGATCGGTATAGGCGCCAGATGAAAGGCGCAGATTGTCGTTGCCGCGCGAGGTCACAACCAGACTGCGCGCCGCCACCGAGGCGTTCGGCGTCAGATCCTCGACAAAGCCCCAGCCGCCCAGGTGCAGGAAGCCGGCGTCCGTCTTGAACGGCGACCAGTGGGTGCGGCCCATCAAGGTGACGCTGTCGTTGGTCGTGCCGCCGCTGATGGCGTCGCCGGTCAGCGACAGCGAGGCGTGCCAGACGCTGCCGGTCAGTTTGGAGGTCACGCCGACGCCGTAGGCGCCGCGCTCCGGCCCCACGGTCGAGACCATCAGGCTGCGCTCCAGGAACGGAACGACATCCTCAGCCGTGCCGCCTTCGACGCCCCGGTCGTTCAGGCGCTGGCCCATCGACACTTCGAGGTCGCGACCGCCCAGCTTGGCGTTGTAGGCCATAAAGGCGTTGGCGACGCTGACCGCATTGTCTGCAAGATCGGCTTCAACCCAGTAGGTGAATCCGCCGGCGACCTTGCCCTGTCCGCCGATGCGCAGGCCGCGCAGTTCGGTCGTGGTCACGTTCCGGTCATCAAAGTCAGAGCCGAAGGTGTTCGACAGATCCGCCGTGATGCGCATACGCGGCTTGAAAGTGAAGTTGCCGTCCGGGCTGCGGAGCTCGGGCACGCCCGACGCCCAATCGACCGGCGAAGGCGTGCTTGCCGCCTGTGTCGCAGGACGCGGCGCAGCGGCCGGGGCGACCGTGGCGACCGGCGACGGGGTTCCCGCTGCGGCGGGCGCCGCAGCCTGGGCCTTCGATTGAGCCTCCAACTGCTCGAGGCGTGCGGACAAGGCCTGGACCTGAGCGCGCAGGGCGGAGATTTCGTCTGAGGACGGCGTCGATTGGGCGAAGGCCGACGAGCTGAGCGCGGCGAAGCCGACACCAGCCAGCAGGGCGCGTTGAATCATCATGGGACTGTACTCGTCGGTGAATGGGCGTTGACGCTAGACGTAAAGCCTGACCGTTAACGAAGGGCCAAACCGGCATAAGCAGAACTGCGTATCGCCGGTTGAACGAAATCCGAATGCAATACAGGCGCCGTGCTTTCGCGACGGCGCCTGTTTTTCGGGAGGAATTCAGTCGGCGGTGACCAGGTCCTTGTCACCCGGTCCGGCAGCAGGATCGGGTCGGGCCGCGATCGGCTGGGCTGGCCCGTTCAGCGCCGCCTTCAGGGCGTCCCTGTCCAGTTCGCCTTCCCATCGAGCGACGACGATCGTGGCGACCGCATTGCCGATGAAGTTGGTCAGGGCGCGGCACTCGCTCATGAAGCGGTCGATGCCCAGGATCAGGGCCATGCCCGCGACGGGAACGGAAGGAACCACCGACAGGGTCGCCGCCAGGGTGATGAAGCCGGCGCCGGTGATGCCGGCCGCCCCCTTGGACGACAGCATGGCGACCAGCAGCAACAGGACCTGCTGTTGCAGGGTCAGGTCAATGTTCAGCGCCTGGGCAATGAACAGAGCCGCCATGGTCATGTAGATGTTGGTGCCGTCCAGATTGAACGAGTAACCGGTCGGGACGACCAGGCCAACCACCGACTTCGACGCGCCGGCGCGTTCCATCTTGTTCAGCAGCGACGGCAGTGCGGCCTCCGAAGAGGAGGTGCCCAGGACCAGCAGCAGTTCTTCTTTCAGATAACGGATCAGCTTGAGAATATTGAAGCCGTTGGCCCAGGCGACCAGGCCCAGGACGCCGACCACAAAGATGATGGCGGTGATGTAGAAGGTGGCGACCAGGGCGGCCAGGTTGGCGATCGAACCGATGCCGTACTTGCCGATGGTGAAGGCGAAGGCCCCGAAGGCGCCGATGGGCGCCGCCTTCATCAGTATGGCCACCAGCTTGAAGAAGGCGTGGCTGATCGATTCCAGGAAGTTCAGCACCGGCTTGCCGACATCGCCGACCATGGCCAGGGCCAGGCCGAACAGGACCGAAACGAACAGAACCTGCAGGATATTGCCCTCGGAGAAGGCGGAAACCATCGTGTCCGGAATTATGCCCATCAGGAAGCCGGTGATGGTCGTCTCGTGCGCCTGTTCGGAGTATTTGGCGACCGCGCCCACATCAAGGGAGGCGGGGTCGATGTTCAGCCCGCGGCCCGGCTGGACGATATTGGCGATGATCAGACCGACGATCAGGGCCAGGGTCGAGAAGGTCAGGAAATAGGCGAAGGCCTTGGCCGCCACGCGGCCGACACGGCCGATGTCGCTCATGCCTGCGATGCCGGTGACGATGGTCAGGAAGATGACCGGAGCGATGATCATCTTCACCAGTTTGATGAAGGCGTCGCCCAGCGGCTTCAGGCTTTCCCCAAATGTGGGCCAGAAATGCCCTATGATGGCGCCCGCCACGATGGCGGTCAGCACCTGGAAATAGAGATGCCGGTAGAATGGCCGACGAACGGCCGGCTGAGCGGCTGAAGGAAGCGCGATCACGGGAGACTCCTGTCACTGCGGGACCATCCCGCGGTTTCCTCGGCGGCCCTCGCTACTGACGTCGAGGTTCCGATGACGAATGTCCCGCACGGCTTTCGAGCATCCAAGCGCATTCGAAGGATGATCTAAATATCTGATTTAGAGCAATAATTACCTAACGACACGCCCTTTCCCCTTACTGGAAGTGCGACCTGCCGCACAAAAAAGTCGCGCATTTGTGCGAACTATCGCACAAATGCGGAATGAAGCTGCGCGCGAGCCATAACCTTATCGAAAAAGCGTCGAGTATCGTCCGAAGTCCATGGGCGCTGCTGGCGGCCGGCTGGCTGGCAGCGAGCCTTGTTGTGGGGGGCGTGGCCGGCGAGGCCGCTCGGCGGGACGCGATCGATGAGCTGGAACGACAGGCGACCGCCGGCGCTGCGATGCACGCGGCCTTGTTGCGCAGCGAACTGGAAAAGCAGCGCACCATACCCGTCGTCCTGGCAGAGGATCCCGACGTTGCGGATCTACTGGCTAGACCCGACAGCCGCGCCGTGGATCGAGTTGACCGCAAACTGGAACGGCTGGCGACCCAGACGCGGGCAACCGTCATCTATGTGCTGGACGCCAAGGGCCTGACCCTGGCGTCCAGCAATTGGCAAACGCCCACCAGTTTCGTCGGCGTCCGCTATGATTTCCGGCCCTATTTCACCAACGCCATGCGCGACGCCAAGGGCGAATTCTACGCGCTCGGCACGCGCAGCGGACGACCCGGCCTGTACATTTCGCGCCGCGTGGACGCCGGAGACGGAACGCCCCTAGGCGTGGTGGTGCTGAAACTCGAGTTCGACGCCCTGGAGTCCGAGTGGCGAAGATCAGGCGAGCCCGCCTGGGTGGCCGATCCGGGCGGCGTCGTTCTTGTGACCAGCGTGCCGGAATGGCGTTTCCGCAGCACAGGACCGATGAACGAATCTCGGCGTCGTCTCAGCCTGACCGACCTGACCTTACGCCCCGACGCCCTCGCGCCCCTGCCCTTCCAGACCCCGCCCGGAGATCGTCCCCGGCTGGTGCGCGCGGCCGTTGGCGAAGGCCGCGCCCAAACCTGGATACATGCCGAAACCGGGACAGCCACGCCCGGATGGACCCTGCATCTTTTGACCCCGGAGCGAGGCGTGATCGGGACCGCCGTGGCGGGAGCGCGCGGGCTCGCCCTGCTGATCACCAGCCTGCTCGCTCTCGCTGCGGCCTTGATATTGCGACGACGGCATCAGGCCATTGTCCGCGCTCGGTCCGAGGAGGAAGGCCGACTGGAGCTTGAACGCCGCATCGGCGAACGCACCCATGAACTGCACAAGGCCAATCAGGCCCTGAACCGGCAGATCGAGGAGCGGCGGCGCGCCGAGGCCGCACGGGAGCTGCTGCGCGACGAACTGGTCCAGGCCAGCAAGCTGGCGGCGCTGGGTCAGATCGTCGCCAGCGTGGCCCATGAAATCAACCAGCCCGTCGCCGCGATCTGGACCCAAGCGGACACCGCCGTTCTGTTGTTGGAACGAGACCAGACGGACAAGGCGCGCGACGCGCTGCGAAAGATCGGCGACCTGACCCGTCGGATCGGGGCCATCACCCAGGATCTGCGTCTTTTCTCGCGCAAGGCCGCCCCCAGCATCGACGAAATCCGCCTGGAAGACGCCATCCAGGGCGGGCTGCAACTGACACGCGGAAGACTGGAGGAAGGTGGAATACGTCTGGAACGGGTCGGCGACGGCGACATCCGGATTCTGGCCGATCAGTTCCGGCTGGAACAAGTCATCGTCAATCTGATCAAGAACGCCGCCGAAGCCATGGCGGGCCAGGACGACGCCAGACTGATCCTGACGATAGAGCGTCTGGGAGAACGGGTGCGTCTGATCTTCGCCGACAACGGCCCCGGAGTAACGCCAGAGGTAGCCAGCCAGTTGTTCACCCCCTTCGTCACCACCCGCGCCAACGGCCTGGGCCTGGGCCTGGTCATCTGTCGTGACATCATCGCCAGTTTCGGCGGCGAGTTGGACCTGATCCCCACCGCCCGGGGCGCAACCTTTATCGCCTCGTTCAAAGCCGCCTGATGCAGCCTTTTTCTTCCCAAACCGTCGCCCTGGTCGAGGACGACGCCGATTTTCGCCAGGCTCTGGTGGAACGCATGACGCTGGAGGGGCTGGAAGTGAAAGCCTTCGCCGGCGCGGAACCGGCGTTGAAGGCTGTCACCGCCGGTTTTCCCGGCGTGGTCGTCACCGATCTGCGGATGCCCGGAATGGACGGCCGCCAGCTTCTGACACGGCTTCAGAACGTCGATCCAAGCCTGCCGGTCATCATGATCACCGGCCATGGCGACATAGCCGACGCCGTCGCCGCCATGCACGACGGCGCCTATGATTTCGTGGCCAAGCCGTTTCCATTCGAGCGGTTGCAGGACAGTCTGAACCGAGCCCTGGAAAAGCGCAGCCTGGTGCTTGAAAATCGGCGCCTCATAGCTCTGGCCGGGGCGGACGGCGGGCACGAACTGCCGCTGGCCGGCTCGTCGCGCGCGGTCACTTCGCTGCGGGCCACCATTGCGCAGATCGCCGACGCCCGCATGGATGTGCTGATCGAGGGAGAGACCGGCGTCGGCAAGGAGGCGGTGGCGCGCGCCCTGCACAACGGCGGCCGCCGCCGGCTGGCGCCCTTCGTCGCCGTCAACTGCGGCGCCCTGCCCGACGGTTTGATCGAGAGCGAGTTGTTCGGCCATGAACTGGGCGCCTTCGCCGGGGCTATGCGTCGCCGGGTCGGCCATGTGGAGCGCGCGCACAACGGCTCACTGTTTCTCGACGAGGTCGAGAGCATGCCGCTGGCGGTCCAGGTCAAGATGCTGCGGGTGCTCGAGGAGCGCGAGATCCACCCGATCGGCGCCAATGAGCCCAGGGTGCTGGATCTTCGCATCCTGGCCTCGGCCAAGATCGACCTGGGCGAGGCGGCGCGGCGGGGGGATTTTCGCGAGGACCTGTTCTACCGGCTCAATGTCGTGCGGCTGCGGGTGCCGCCCTTGCGCGAGCGTCGCGAGGATATTCCCTTGTTGTTCGCCCATTTTCTGCGCCGCGCCGCCGACCGCCACGGCGTCGAACCGCCGAGCGTGACCGATGGCGTCCGCCGCCGTCTGCTAGAGGAAGAGTGGCCCGGCAATATTCGCGAACTGGCCCATTTCGCGGAACGGGTCGTGCTGGACCTGGAGGAAGGACATGGCGGCCAGGAGACGGATTTAAGCCTGCCTGACCGGCTGCACCGGTTCGAGGGCGAATTGCTGCGCGGCGCGCTTCAGGCCCACCGCGGCGATATCGTCGCCGTGCTGGAAGAGATGAAGATCCCGCGCAAGACCCTGTACGACAAGTTACAGCGCCACGGGCTGAAACCCGCCGACTTCCGCAACTGAGCGTCAGGCGGCGACCAGACCCTTCATCCGCTCGACCGACCCCATAGCCGCCGCCACGCCGTCGAGCAGGGCGACCAGGGTGATCGGCTTGGACAGATGGCCGTCAGCGCCTGCGACACGCCCGGCCTCTATGTGATCAGGCAGGGCGTTCGCCGTCAGCATGATGATCGGCGTGCGTTCCCAACCTTTTTCCGCCTCGAGCGCGCGAATGGCGGCGGTGGCGGTCAGGCCGTCCATCACCGGCATCTGCATATCCATCAGCACAAGGTCGAAACCACCCTGTCTGGCGGCGTCCAAAGCCTGGCGACCATCTTCGACAATGATCAGTTCGGTCGGCAGGCCCGCAAGCATGATCTCGATGACCTTGCGGTTGGCCGGATGATCGTCCGCCAGAAGGACACGGGCGGGGAAGGCGACGTCGCCGCCATCCGCCGGCTCGTCCTGAACCTCTACGACGGCCGCAACTGTTTCGGCCTGCGCATGGGCCAAGGGGAGTTCGAACCAGAACTCCGCCCCCTCGCCCGCCTGCCCGCGACAGTCCAGAACGCCTCCCATCAACTCGACCAGCTCTCTCGAGATAGCCAGGCCCAGGCCCGTTCCGCCGAACCGGCGCGTGATGGAGCCGTCGGCCTGCTGAAAACGATTGAAGATGCGCGACTTCTGCTCATCGTCGAAGCCGCAGCCGGTGTCTCTGACCGTAAAACGCACCCGCCCTTGGTCCGCAACGGCCGCCGTGACCGTGACGGATCCCGACTCGGTGAATTTCAGCGCATTGGAGATCAGGTTCGAGAGCACCTGGCGCAGCCGGACTACATCGCCCTCCACCGCGCCTTCGACAGAAGGGTCGATCTGAACGCGCAGGGCGACGCCCTTTTCCTCCGACCTCGGCCGGTACAGGGCCGCAGCCCCGCGCACCGTGTCCCCCAGGTCGAATATCGACCGCTCCAGCGCGATCTCTCCAGCCTCGATCTTGGCGGAGTCGAGGATGTCGGAGAGCAGCCGCTCCAGCGTCACGCCGGAGGACCGGATAACCTCGACCATCTCGCGTTCACGCGGCTCCAGGCGGGCGCGCATCAGGGCGTCGGCCATGGCCACCACCCCATTCAGCGGGGTACGGATCTCGTGGCTCATATTCGCCAGGAACTCTGATTTGGACCGGCTGGCTTCTTCAGCGCGTCGACGCGCGACGCGCAGGTCCTTGGCCTGGATCCACATCCACAGCAAGGCGGCGACCGCCGACAAGACGAAGATCACGCAGAAGGCCAAAAGCACCCCCTGAAGTCTTGTATTCGCCCGCGCCGTCTCCAGTTGGGCGCGTCGCTCCGTCAGTTGGTGCTGCATATCGCCGGTGACCTGACGAATGCCGCCGCTAAAGCGTCGAGCGTCCGCCACGCGCTCCGCGCGGGCGTGATCCCGCAACTTGACGAAGGCTTCGGACAAGCGCCCCTCGGCGAACAGGATCTCCGCCTCGACATGGACGATGTCCGACCGGTCCTCTTCCCGGAAACGAGTAGCCCCGGCACGGCGGCGGATCTCCTCCAAATCGCTGCGCGCGCCGGCGATCTGGCCCGTCCGGGCGCGCGCTATCGCGCGGGCCGGCAAGAACTGCGCCGCGATAAAGGAAGCGTCTCCCCAGCTTTCGCCATAGGGTTCCAGACAGCGCAACACGTCCTGCGGCGCGTCGGCGGCCTCTGCCGTTATGGCGCAAAGCCGGGCGTCATAGACCGCCAAGCTGGGCAAGCCGGCGCGCAGGGTCAACCGATGGTGGACCTGATACAAATACTTCGCCTGCTCGACGTCGCCCAGCTGGGCCGAAAGCCGCGAAAGATTGTAGATGGCGTCGAAGTCCGGTCGTGGATAATCCGGGTTGGACAGATCGATCTCGAACTGACCGAAGGCGGCTGTGGCTCCATCAATGTCGTTCAACCTCATCAGACCGACGCCTGCGACTTCCCACAGACCGGCCCTGGCGACCTGCGCGTAGGGGGCTTTGTCGGGTACGAGGGTGTCGGCGTCCGCCAGAAGCTTCAGACCTTCGCCGATCTTGTCTCGGTCCATAAGGGCCAGCGCCCAGAGACGGATCGCGTGGATGCGTGCAAACCAGTCCGGCTCCATCGCCGCGAGCCGATGCATCTCTTCGGCGGCCGACGTCTCGCCCTTGTAATATCGCAGAGTCAGAAAGTTCAGCTGGGCGATCCGGACATAGCGCTGGTCTCGCTGATGGCGGGCAGCTTCGGCTAAGCGCTCGTTCCACTTCTGAGCCTTATCGAACTCGCCCTGGTTCAGAAAAACCCAGGCGACATGGTAGAGACGTTGCAGGCCTTCGCGATCATTGCGCCTCATCGCCTCCAGACCAAAGGCCTCCAGGGCCGCAAAATTGGTGGAGCCGGCCCGTCGCTCTACCGCCTGGGCCAACTCAAGGGGGGATCGCGCTACACTGTTCGCCTGAGCTGAGGCGTCAGCGACCACGGCCATGCCCCAAAGAGAACAGACGAGGGCGACAAGAAGGGGTAATCTGAACATGCGGCTTCCGATTTGAACGGATATTGGCCGGTATTTCGTTGAATAAGCTTTATCGCCCGCTTCCGGACAACGCCTAGGGCGCGGAAAGCAGACTCCGCGTTGACCGCCTCCGGGCTTTCGGCTATAGGCCCGCCCTCTTGAGATTTCCGCGCCGTGGACGTGTGCTCCGCGGCGTTTTCCGTTCGAAGGTTTGAAATGGCTAACAACCCCGGCGCCCGCAAGGCGATCCGCAAGATCGAAGCGCGGACCGAAGTGAACAAGGCGCGTCGTTCGCGCGTCCGCACCTATCTGCGTAAGTTCCAGGAAGCCCTGGCCGCCGGCGACGCCGCCGTCGCCAAGACCGCCTTCGTGGAAGCCCAGTCCGAACTGATGCGCGCCGTCTCCAAGGGCGTCGTTCACAAGAACACCGGGTCGCGCAAGGTCTCGCGTCTGGCCGCCCAGCTGAAGAAGCTTTCGGCCGCCTAAATCCCTTTCGGGATTCCCAGCATACGGAGCGGCTGTCGCCGTTCCGTTACGACATTAGTTCGCGTTTTCAACGGCGAGGGAGCGTCTGCTCCTTCGCCGTTTTGCGTTTGGCGGTTAACTCTCTTTACGCACGAATACGGACTTCGCACGCCCAAAATGGGGAATTTCCCAAGCAGGATTAGCGTTTGACGGAGTCAAACAATTTAACTGCGAATCGACCAACGAATCAGCGTTGACCCGACCGGCGCGCGGCGTAAGTTTTGGCCTCTAACGCACTTCCATCCCAATACGGATGAAGACGGCGCGGGACGATAGTTTCGCGTTGGCGGGAGATGTCTGTCCAGGAGCTCGGCCCCGCCCGAAAAGCATCGCTTTTCGGAGCAGGAGAAGTCGTCCCTGAACCATCGCCCTGAAGTGCCGAAGGTCGGAACAGTTTTTGAAGCGGGTGGCGGAATTATGGTTGGGGGTGCGACGGCGGCGGTGAGTGGCTTGAACGGATCGAATATGACCGACCCGGATCGTATCTGGAACGAGGCCTCCCTGCGTCTGCGGGCCGAAATCGGCGACGGCCCCTTCTCCTCCTATATCGCGCCCTCCGCCGTGCGGATGGATTCCGCCGGCCAGCTGATCCTGGTGACCCCCACCGCCTATGCCCGTGACTGGGTGCGCAAGAACGCTTTGCGCCGGATGAACGAACTGTGGCTGGGACTGGACGGCCTGAACCGCCGCCTGGACGTCCGCTGCCGCGCCGAAGTGGGTTCGGCGCCCCCCGCCTCGGCCATCATCACCGGCAATGTTCTGGACGCCACCCCGCGTCTGGCCGCCCTCGCCAACCCGACCGTCGCCCCCATCGCCGACGGGGCCCGCGCCGTCCGCGCCGCCGGCCTGCAGGACCGTCTAACGTTCGACAGCTTCGTAGAGGGCCAGGGCAACGCCTTCGCCCTGGCTATCGCCAAACAGGTGGCCAGCTGGGCCGACGGCCATTTCAACCCGGTCTTCTTCTGCGGCCCCTACGGCTACGGCAAGACCCACCTGCTGAACGCCATCGCCTGGGAAGCCCAGCGTCTGCGGCCCGAGGCCAAGGTCGTCTATCTGACCGCCGAACGCTTCCTGTCCACCTTCGTCAAGGCGATGCAGGACCGTTCGACCGCCGCCTTCAAGGAAAGCCTGCGCTCGGCCGACATGCTGCTGCTGGACGACGTCCAGTTCGTCGGCGGCAAGACCTCGACCCAGGAAGAACTGCTCTCGACCCTCACCGCCCTGATCGAGGACGGCAAACGGATCGTCTTCTCGGCCGACCGCGCCCCCATGGCCCTGACCGAGGTGGAGCCGCGCCTGCGCAGCCACCTGGCCGCCGGCCTGACCTGCCCGGTCGAGGCGGGCGACCGCGAACTGAAGATCGCCGTCGCCCAGAACCGTCTGAAGGCCCTGTCGGCCCTCGGCGTCGTCCAGGGCGAGGCCAATCCCGAGGTTCTGGCCCAACTGGTTGATCGCACGCCGGGCTCGATGCGCGAGCTTGAGGGCGCCGTGAACACCCTGGCCGCCGCCGCCGGGTCGCGCCTGTCCACCGTCTCGGTCGACGAGGCCTCCACCCTGCTGGGCGCCGCCCTGCGCGGCGGGCCGGAACGTCGCATCACGGTCGATGAGATCCAGAAGACGGTCGCCGACCACTTCAACCTGAAACAGGCCGACCTGCTCAGCGAGCGCCGCACCCGTTCGGTCGCCCGTCCGCGTCAGATGGCCATGTATCTGTGCAAGCAGCACACGACCCGCTCCTACCCCGACATCGGCCGTCGCTTCGGCGGGCGCGACCACACGACCGTTCTCCACGGCGTGCGCAAGATCGAGGAGCTGATGGGCCAGGACGACCAGATCGCCCGCGACGTCGAGGCCCTGACCCGCAAGCTGCGAGGCTGATGAATCTCCCTCCCCTTCATGGGGAGGGATGATCGCGTAGCGATCCGGGTGGGGCCGAAAGGGCGCGAACCCGAGCGCTTACACATTTCCCCACCCCGGCTTCGCTTTGCTTCGCCGCCCCTCCCCATGAAGGGGAGGGAGAATTAGAAATCTGTGAACGGCTTCCGTCGCCTTCCTTGCTCCTTGCGCCCAATCCGCTAGTGTCCAAGGCCCTCTATCGCGGCGCTCCAGCCTGAGTCGCCGCATCCGGGCGAGACGACATGCAACTGACCATCGAACGATCCGCGCTCCTGAAGGCCCTGGGCCATGTGCAGAGCGTGGTCGAACGTCGAAACACCATCCCGATCCTGTCCAACGTCCTGCTCAGCGCGGGCCGGGACCGGCTGGCCTTTGCGGCCACCGATCTGGACATGGAGATGGTGGACGAGGCCGAGGCGACGGTGAACGTCGAGGGCCAGATCACCGCCCCCGCCCACACCCTGTACGAAATCGTGCGCAAGCTGCCGGAAGGCGCCGAGGTGTCGCTGCTCTATTCGGGCGACGATCCCCGGCTGGTGGTTTCGGCCGGCCGGTCGCGCTTCAACCTGCCGATCCTGCCGGCGGGCGATTTCCCGGTCATGTCCACCGACAGCGCCGGCGCCTCCTACGTCATGCCCAAGGAAGACCTGGCGCGCCTGATCGACAAGACTCGGTTCGCCGTCTCGACGGAAGAGACCCGCTATTATCTGAACGGCCTGTACCTGCACACGGTGGCCGAGGCCGGCGTGCCCCTGCTGCGCGCCGTGGCCACCGACGGCCACCGCCTGGCCCTGGCCGAGACCCCGGCGCCCGAGGGCGCGGCCGGTGGTCCCGGCGTCATCGTGCCGCGCAAGACTATTGATCAGGTCCGTCGCCTGCTGGACGACGCCGGCGGCCCGGTCGAGATCACCGTCTCGGCTCAGAAGATCCGTTTCCAGATGGGCGAGGCGTCCCTGACCTCCAAGGTCATCGACGGCGCCTTCCCCGACTATCTGCGCGTCATTCCCAAGGGCAATGACAAACAGGCCGACATCGACAACGCCCTGTTCGCCAAGGCCGTCGACCGCGTCGCCACCATCTCGGCCGAAAAGAGCCGGTCGGTGAAGCTGGCCTTCGACAACGACCGGGTGAAGCTGACCGTCCGCAACATGGAGGCCGGCCAGGCCGAAGAAGAGGTCGAGATCGGCTATTCCGACGAACCGTTCGAGATCGGCTTCAACGCCCGCTATCTGCTGGACGTCGCCGGCCAGATCACCGGCGAAAACGCCGCCTTCCGCTTCGCCGACCCGGCGTCGCCCACCCTGGTCCTCGATCCGGGCGATCCGGGCGTGCAGTATGTGCTGATGCCGCTGCGGGTGTAGGCGAGAGATTTCCGCTCATCCCGGCGAAAGCCGGGACCCAGTTCTTTCGTTCGCACCGGAGACTGGCCTTGGCGTTCTTCACCTACATCATCGCCAGCCGCCGAAACGGAACGGTTTACACCGGCTCGACCGACGATCTGATCAAGCGGGTCGCCGAACACCGCGACAAGCTGCGTCCCGGCTTCACGCGTAGATATGGCGTCGCGCTCCTGGTCTGGTACGAGGTGCACGAAACGCGTCATGCGGCCTTCGTGCGCGAACGGCAGATCAAGGAATGGAAACGGATCTGGAAGCTGGAACTGATCGAGCGCAAGAACCCGGCATGGGCGGATCTGTTTCCGACGCTGCTGGGTTAGGTCGTGCCGAGCGAAAGGACTGGGTCCCGGCTTTCGCCGGGATGAGCGGATAGATTTGAGTCTTAACTCCCTCACCCTCACCGATTTCCGCTCCTATGCGGGCGCACGGCTGGAGCTCGCCTCCGGCCCGGTGGTGCTCCACGGCCCGAACGGGGCGGGAAAGACCAATCTGCTGGAGGCCGTCAGCCTGCTGACCCCCGGCAAAGGCCTGCGCGGCGCGACCGCCGCCGAGATGGGCCGGCGCGAACCCGGCGAAGCGACCGGCCGCGCCTGGGCCGTCATGGTCGAGCTGGACGACGAGACCCGGCTGGGCACCGGGGTCCAGACGGCGGGCGCGGCGCGGCGCATCGTCCGCATCGACGGCGAGACGGCCCAGCCGGGCCGGTTACTGGACTATCTGCGGCCCGTCTGGGCGACGCCCGAGCAGGACCGGCTGTTCTCCGACGCCCGGGCCGAGCGGCTGAAATTCTTCGACCGGCTGGTCTTCGCCGCCGATCCCGACCACGCCGCCGCCGTCTCCGCCTATGAAAAGGCCCTGCGCGAACGCTTGCGGCTTCTGAACGACGCACAGGATGGGCGCGAGGCCGACCCGGTCTGGCTGGACGCCCTGGAGGCCCGGTTGGGCGAGGCCGGCGCCCGCGCCGCCCTGGCCCGCGTCGCCGCCCTTCACGCGCTCCAGGCCGCCATCGACGCCCGCCGCGACCGCCCCTTCCCCCAGGCCGACCTGAGCCTGGACGGTCCCGCCGAACAGATGGCCGAGGCCGGCGCCGAAGAAGACGAGATCGCCGCCGCCATCCGCGAGGGCCTGGCCAAGGCCCGCGCCCGCGACGGCGCCGCCGGCCGCTCCCTGTTCGGCCCGCACCGCACCGACCTGACCGCCCTGCATCGCGAAAAGAACCGCCCCGCCGCCGAGGGTTCGTCCGGCGAGCAGAAGGCCCTGGTCCTGAACCTGATCCTGGCCCAGATCAGCCGCCTGTCGCACCATGACGCCGCCGGGGCCGCCCGCCCCGTCCTGCTGCTGGACGAGGCCCCCGCCCACCTGGACGAAGCCCGCCGCGCCGCCCTGTTCGACGAGATCGTCGCCCTGAACCTCCAGGCCTTCATGACCGGCACCGAACGCAGCCTGTTCGCCGGCCTGGACGGCCGCGCCCAGTTCGTCCGCGTCGCCGGCGGAGGCCTGGAAAACGACTAGGATTCCACGCCGGAATTCCTCGCTTTTTCGCCGCAAATTCCTATATGTTGCGGGCTTCGGCCCGGTGCGATCCCGGCGTCGATTCGAGCGCCCGAGGCGGCGCTCAATCCCCGTCCCGGTCGGGACTTCAGAGCCATAGATTTCATGACCGATCCGATTGCCGAAATGCCCGAATACGGCGCCGATTCCATTAAGGTTCTCAAAGGCCTGGACGCGGTGCGCAAACGTCCCGGCATGTATATCGGCGATACGGACGACGGTTCCGGCCTGCACCACATGGTCTATGAGGTGGTGGACAACGCCATCGACGAGGCCCTGGCCGGTCACGCCGACCTGGTCCAGGTCATCCTGAACGCCGACGGCTCGGTCACGGTGACCGACAACGGCCGCGGGATTCCGACCGGAATTCACGAAGGCGAGGGCGTTTCGGCGGCAGAGGTCATCATGACCCAGCTGCACGCCGGCGGTAAGTTCGACCAGAACTCCTACAAGGTCTCGGGCGGTCTGCACGGCGTGGGCGTGTCGGTGGTCAACGCCCTGTCCGACTGGCTGGAGCTGAAGATCTATCGCGACGGCAAGGCGCATCAGATGCGGTTCGAGCGCGGCGACACGGTCAAGTCGCTGGTGATCACCGGCGACGCCCCGATCCGCGAAGACACCGGCAAGCCGCTGAGCGGCACCGAGGTCACCTTCTATCCGTCGGTCACGACCTTCAGCCACATCGATTTCGACCTGAAGACGCTGGAACACCGCCTGCGGGAACTGGCCTTCCTGAACTCGGGCGTGGTCATCAAACTGGCCGACCAGCGTCATGCAGAGCCGATCGAGATGATCCTGCACTACGAGGGCGGGGTCGAGGCCTTCGTGCGCCACCTGGACAAGTCCAAGGCGCCGATCCTGAAGGACGTCATCGTCATTCGCGGCAAGAAGGAAGGGATCGAGCTGGATCTCGCCCTGTGGTGGAACGACTCCTACCACGAGACCATGCTGTGCTTCACCAACAACATCCCCCAGCGGGATGGCGGCACCCACCTGTCGGCCTTCCGCGCCAGCCTGACGCGCGTCATGGGCGGCTATATCGAGAGCTCGGGCGCCGGCAAGAAGGAGAAGGTCTCCGTCACCGGCGAAGACGCCCGCGAAGGCCTGACCTGCGTCCTGTCGGTCAAGGTGCCGGATCCCAAATTCTCCAGCCAGACCAAGGACAAGCTGGTCTCGTCCGAAGTGCGCCCGGCCGTCGAGGCTCTGTGCAGCGAGGGCCTGTCCACCTGGTTCGAGGAACATCCGGTCGAGGCCAAGATGGTCGTCGCCAAGATCATCGAGGCGGCGTCCGCGCGTGAGGCCGCCCGCAAGGCGCGCGACCTCACGCGCCGCAAGTCGGCGCTGGAGATCAGCAGCCTGCCCGGCAAGCTGGCCGACTGCCAGGAGCGCGATCCCGCCAAGTCCGAACTGTTCATCGTCGAGGGCGATTCCGCCGGCGGCTCGGCCAAACAAGCGCGCAACCGCGAGAACCAGGCCGTCCTGCCCCTGCGCGGCAAGATCCTGAACGTCGAACGCGCCCGTTTCGACCGGATGCTGTCGTCCGATCTGATCGGCACCCTGATCCTGGCCCTGGGCACCGGCATCGGCCGCGACGACTTCAACGCCGACAAGCTGCGCTATCACAAGATCATCCTGATGGCGGACGCCGACGTCGACGGCGCCCACATCCGCACCCTGCTGCTGACCTTCTTCTATCGGCAGATGCCCGAGCTGATTACCCGCGGCCACGTCTATATCGCCCAGCCACCCCTCTATAAGGTCTCGAAAGGCAAGCAATCGCGCTACCTGAAGGATCAGGCCGAGATGGACTCCTATCTGATCGAGGAGGGCTCGTCCGAGGCCGAGCTGGACCTGTCGACCGGCGAACGTCGCCTGGGTCTGGATCTTCAGGCCCTGGTGCGCGAGGCCAAGGCCTTCAAGGCCGGCGTCGATCGCCTCAGCCAGCGTGCGCCCGGCTTCGCCATCGAACAGGCGGCCCTGGCCGGTCTGTTCGCCGAACACTCTGACATGGCGACGACCTCTGCCGCCGCCGCCGTCCGCCTGAACCTGTACGCCGAAGAGGGCGACGGCGATTGGACGGGTGCGCCCGGCGAACAAGGCGCAGTGGTCTTCACCCGCACCCGTCGTGCGGTTCAAGAGACCATCGTGCTGGAAGAAACCCTGATCCGGTCGCTGGACGCCCGCCGTCTGGCCGAACGCGCCGCCGCCTTTGACGGCGTCTTCGCCGCCCCCGCCGTCTATCGCCGCAAGGAAAAGTCCACCACCATCCGCGGTCCGCTGGACCTGCTGAACGCGGTGCTGGACGCCGGCAAGAAGGGCCTGGCCATCCAGCGCTACAAGGGTCTGGGCGAAATGAACCCGGAACAGCTGTGGGAGACCACGCTGGACTCCAACGCCCGCACCCTGTTGCAGGTCTCGGTCGAGCACGAGGAAGACGCCAACGACCTGTTCGCCAAACTGATGGGTGACGTGGTCGAGCCCCGCCGCGAGTTCATCCAGGAAAACGCCCTGGACGCGGCGGTCGACGTCTAAACCAGTTCGACGCCCATGGCGGTGGCCTCGCCACCGCCGATGCACAGGGCGGCCATGCCCCTGGTCTTGCCGCGCGCCTTCAGGGCGGACAGCAGGGTGGTCAGCACCCGCGCGCCCGAGGCGCCCAGCGGATGGCCCAGGGCGCAGGCGCCGCCGTTGACGTTGATCTTGTCATGCGGGACACCCAGTTCCTGCATGGCGATCATCGGCACGATGGCGAAGGCCTCGTTGACCTCCCACAGATCGACGTCGTCGGCCGTCCAGCCCGCCTTGGCCAGGGCCTTCTTCAGGGCAAAGACCGGTGCGGTGGTGAACAGGCTGGGCTCATGGGCGTGGGCGGCCTGGCTGACGACGCGGGCGACCGGCGTCAGACCCAGGGCCTGGGCCGTCGATTGGCGCATCATGACAAGGGCCGCAGCGCCGTCCGAGATCGAGGCGGCCGAGGCGGCGGTGATGGTGCCGTCCTTGCCGAAGGCGGGCTTCAGATTGGGGATCTTGGACGGGTCGGACTTGGTCGGCTGTTCATCGCGATCGACCACCACCACGCCCTTTCGCGTCTTGACCTCGACCGGCGTGATCTCGGCGTCGAAGGCGCCGCTGTCCTGGGCGCGCTTGGCCCGGCCGGCGCTTTCGGTCGCGTAGGCGTCCTGCTGTTCTCGCGTGAACTGATAGGCCTTGGCGGTGTCCTCGGCGAACTGGCCCATCAGCTTGCCGGGCTCGTAGGCGTCTTCCAGCCCGTCCAGATACATGCTGTCGGAAATGACGTCGTGGCCGATCCGGGCGCCGCCCCGGTGCTTCTGCATCAGATAGGGCGCATTGGTCATCGACTCCATGCCGCCCGCCACGATCACCTCGGCGGATCCGGCCAGCAGGGCGTCGTGCGCCATCATCGCGGCCTGCATGCCCGAGCCGCACATCTTGTTGATCGTGGTGGCCTCGGTCGAAATCGGCAGGCCCGCGCCCAGGCCCGCCTGACGCGCCGGCGCCTGGCCCAGGCCCGCGGGCAGGACGCAGCCCATGATGATCTGTTCGACCTTGCTGGGATCGAGCCCCGCCCGATCAAGCGCCGCCTTTACCGCCGTCGCGCCCAGGTCGGTGGACTTGGCGTCCGACAGCGCGCCCTGAAAACCGCCCATCGGCGTGCGGGCGTAGGAGACGATGACGACGGGATCGGACATGACGGGTTTCCTCTTGATTGGCGTCTGAGATAGCGACCCGACCGCCCGATGTGAACCGGCGGCCCGCTGCGTCAGGCGAAATGAAGCCGACGGTAGCGCCCCCGAAAATAGAGCAGAGGATCGCGGCGCGGCTCGAACCGGGCGCGTGTCACCCGGCCGATGAAGACCAGATGGTCACCGGCCTCGACCACCTGATGGGTCGCGCATTCGAAACTGGCCAGAGAACCGGACAGGATGGGCGCGCCCGTGTCCCAGGTCTCCCAGACCACGCCGTCAAACCGCTCGGCCGAAGACCGGGCAAAGGCGCCCGACATCGGCTGCTGGCCGATGTGCAGAACGTTGATGGCGAAATGCTCCGCCCGCTGAAAACGCTCCAGATTGGACGAGCTGCGGGCCAGGCAGAACAGGATCAGCGGCGGGTCCAGCGACACCGAGGAGAAGGAGTTGGCGGTCAGGCCGACCGGTTGGCCGCCCTCGTCCAGCGTCGTCACCACCGTCACCCCGGTGGCGAAACAGCCCAGGGCGTCGCGCAGGGTGCGAGGGTCGGAACCAGCCTGATAATAGAGGGCGTCGCGCGGAGCATGACGTTCCAGAAAGCCCAGTATGGCCGCCTCTGCGGTCTCAGTTGGGTCGGCGGGATCCAGACAGAGGATCGGCAGGCCGTCGAGCATCGCTTCAGCCTGCGACGGCGTATCGCCGACGACGATCAGGCAACTCGCCAAGGCCGGCCCCGTGACGACCAGGGCGGGCGCGACATGGGCCAGGGTCTCGGACGCACACAGAATGGCGGGTCGCGACGAGATGTCGGTCAGCAAACCCCGCAGGGCGGCGGCTTCTTCGCCCGCCTCCAGCACGGGGGCCAGCAGCACGTGCCGCCCCGCCTCTTCCAGCGCCCGCACCCACTGTCGCCAGTCCGGCGAGAGGCGCTCGGGCGGTCCGATCAGCAGGACGACCGGATCCTCGGGATCGCCCCAACCCTGGACGTCCAGACCTCCGATCCGGGGCGGCGATACAGTCATGAAGCGGGGCGGTCCAATCCGAGGTGAAGAGGCGTCTAATAGGGCAGGTCCGGCCGCAGACGCCACGATTTACGTAAGCCCGCCCGTGTCGGATTACTTGAACCTGAGGTCCATCGACCGCCCTCACATGGCCGAGCCCGTGGAACAGGGCCTACAGGGCCTCGCCCTGACCGGCGCCGTCATCGTCGATGCGGCGCTTCGGCCAAAAGATAACGACAACAATTCTCAACTAGAAAGAACGACATCTCCCCCACGATGAAATATCGGCCAGCGCTAAAGAAACGCCCCTTATATGTTGCTATTGATTATCAGCAATACGAGATTCCACTATGTCGAAATGTTGTTCCATACGCCTCCTAGTTGATATATAGACTTTCCATTCAACCAACAGCGTCAACTCTCCCTTTAAGTGGCGAGACGTCTTTTGGGGGTGGGTGGAGACGAAAGATTGGAGTCCTTTGCACAGAGCATCCTCATGGATGCCCCTATGGCGATTGTGGCCGTCGATAAATCCGGCAAGGTTCGCTGCGCCAATGGCACGGCCGAGCGGTTCTTCGGCCGTAACTTGATCGCACCGGCAGCGGATATTGGCGATCTGATCGATGATTTCGATGTGGCGGCGCTTGCATCTCCGTCCGTAGTCAAAGACCTCAACGCATTGAGCTGGAGCGCCGGAAAGGACCTTCATCGGCGCGCACGACGTTCCAATGGTCGGCAAGCCTTCGTGGATTTACAGGCTGCGCGGTTCTCCAACGCCGGCGAAGACTTGGTCACGCTGTTCATTCAGGACATGACGGCCTCCGTAGCGGCCGAAAACGCGCTACAGGACGTCAAGCTTCAGATCATCCACAGTTGGAGGCTGAACTCGCTGGGAGAGTTCGCCTCGATGCTGGCCCACGAGCTCAATCAACCGCTTGGCGCAGCCATCACCTATCTGGCGGCGGCTGACTCGGCCGTCAGCCGACGCGGGGCCGATGCGAGCGAATTGAGTGAGATAATGTGCGCGGCCAAAGGACAGGTCGAGCGCGCGACCGACATCATCCGACGTCTTCGCTCACTCCTGACCCATGACAAGGGCTTCCAGACCCGCGAGAATGTCGCTGAGGTGATCGAGGAAATCATGCCGATCCTGCGTGTTCACGCGCGCGAAACCAGGACGGAAATCGTGGCGCGCCTCGCCCCCTCCGACTTCACGCGTTGCGACCGTGTCCAACTGCAGCAGGTGGTTCTCAACCTCGCCAGGAACGCGATGGACGCGCCTCCGAACGGGACGCCGCGGCAGGTGGAAATCTCGGGACGGCCGACTGCTGGCGGATATCGTATGGTGGTCAGTGATAATGGGCCCGGCGTGCCGACGGAAATGGCCAGCAAGCTTTTCGACCCCCTGGTCAGCAGCAAGCCGGGCGGAATGGGGCTGGGGCTTTCGATCTGCCGAACTATTGTAGAGGCCCACGGCGGCGCAATTGATCTCGCCCCGAGCACTCTGGGGGGCGCCGCCTTCGCCTTTACACTGAACGCCAATGTCCACGATCTGCATCTGCCCGAGGCCGCTTCCGAAAAGAACCGCAGCCAGAACGAAAATCGTCAAGACGATGCGAACGTCGCAGCCCGGCGCGCCTGAGCTTTTATCCCGCCTGATCAATCTCTACGCGCCAGTTCGCCAAGTAAGTACTTGTCACGATTGAAATCCGCATTCTCAGGATTAGAAATAATCCATGGGATCACGTGGAATCATCACCGCCGAACTGTCGTCGGTTGATGACGACGCTGGCGCGGCGCTGATTGGTTTTGACACGCTGGTTCAGAAGCTGGATCGGCTTCTCGATCATCTCCTCGTCGACAAGAGCCTCAACGAATCCGCGGTGCAGGCTCTGCGTGTCGTGGAAAGCGTCGGGCGAAGCGGCGTCAGGCAATGCGTCCTGGCGGAGGTGATGAACCAACCGGCGGCGACGATCTCCCGATTGGTCGACACCCTCGTCAAAGACGATCTGATCCGCCGCAGTTCCCATCCGACCGATCGGCGGGTGACCCTGCTGACGCTCACAGCGGTTGGAGAGCAACATCTCGCAAGACGTCGCGCCAACTACAGCCATCTCGCCGGTGTTCTGACGCCTCGAGCCGTCGAAGCCATGCGCGCCATATCTCCGTTGCTGGACCTTGTCGTCCAGACTTTAGAGGCCAGCGCACGGGACGAAGCCGCCTAGCCTGCTTGGCAGAAAGTTGCGTACAGCAACCTTTTCACAACCCAACTCTAATTAACCCTGCCGTAGGCCTAACCGGCCATCATTGCGAAAGCATAGGAAGGGCGAGCATGTCAGCAGATATGGAACTTCAGAAACGTCTGGATTTTCTGAAGTTGGACGCCCGAGCCAAGACGGCTCTGTCCGCCACGCGGCCGGCGATCGAAGCCGCCCTGGGGGAGAGCCTGGACGCCTTCTACAATCAGGTTCGCGCGACGCCGGAAGTCGCGCGCTTCTTCACTTCCGAAAGCCACATAGGCGGAGCGAAAAGCGCTCAGGCCCAACACTGGTCGCTGATCGCCGCAGGCGATTTCACGCCTGACTATATCGAGGGGGTCCGGCGGATCGGTCAGACCCATGCCCGGATCGGGCTTGAACCACGCTGGTACATCGGCGGCTACGGCCTGATCCTCAGCGGCTTGATCAAGGCGATCGTCAAGACTCATGAGGGCAAGCGCGGGCTGTTCAGCCGAAAAGACAACGGAGACGCCCTGGGTGAAGCCATCGGCAGCGTCATCAAGGCGGCCATGCTGGACATGGACATCGTCATCTCCCTGTATATCGAGGCGGCGGAGACCGCTCGACGCGAGGCGGACGACAAGCGCGCACAGGCCGAAGCCGAACAGAGCCGCGTCGTCGCCGCCACGGCGGACGCCCTGACCGCGCTGGCGCAGGGCGATCTGACAGCACGGATCCACACCGACTTCCCCGGCAGCTACGCGCGGCTGAAGGACGACTTCAATGAGGCCATGGCCCAGCTCGACGCCGCCATGGCGGAAATCTCGGGCAACACCCAGGCCATGCAGGCCGGGGCCAGCGAAATCAGCGAAGCCGCCGACGACCTGTCGCGGCGCACCGAACAACAGGCCGCGACACTGGAGGAAACCGCCGCAGCCCTGGACGAAATCACCGCCACGGTGAAGAAGACCGCCGAGGGGGCCAACCAGGCCGCTACGGTCGTCGAGACGTCGCGCGTCGCGGCGGAAAAATCTCGAGAGATCGTTCACCGCGCGGTCGACGCCATGGGCGAGATCGAGGCTTCGGCCGACAAGATCGGTCTGATCATCGGCGTCATCGACGAGATCGCCTTCCAGACCAATCTGCTGGCCCTGAATGCGGGCGTCGAGGCGGCGCGCGCAGGCGAAGCCGGACGCGGCTTCGCCGTCGTGGCCTCCGAAGTGCGGGCCCTGGCCCAGCGGTCCGCCGAAGCTGCGCGCGAGATCAAATCCCTGATCACAGAATCCTCCGTGCAGGTGAAGTCGGGCGTCAGTCTGGTCGGCGAGACCGGCGAGGCCCTGTCGGCGATCGTCGCGCGCGTGATGGAAATCGATCAGTTGATGTCCGAGATCACGGCCTCGACCCAGGAGCAATCGACGGCGCTTCACCAGGTCAACACAGCGGTAAACCAGATGGATCAGGTCACGCAGCAGAACGCCGCAATGGTCGAGGAATCCACCGCCGCCAGCCACACTCTGACGCAGGAAGGCGCGCGTCTGGCCTCGCTGCTCGCCCGGTTCCAGGTGACCGGCCAGAGCGCCGTAAGGCAACCGGGGAAGGCCGCGAATAGTGCGCCGCCGCCACGCACGCCCCGCGCGCCCTCCTCGCCGGCTCTGCGGCAGATGGGATCCGCCGCGCTCGCCGCAGCGCCTGAAGCGAACGAGTGGGAAGAGTTCTGACGCGGCGGCGTCACCATTCTATCGGCTTGCCGTCCCACGCAAAGAAACGGCCGCTGTCGGAAGGTTGAAGCCCATCGACGACCCGAAGCAGCGCCTGCGCCGATTCAGCTGGCGACAACCGGCCGGCGACCGGCGAACGGGCGGGAAAGGGTGCGCTGAGACGGGTTTCGACGGTACCCGGATGGAGCGCCACACACACTCCCAGTGGGTGAGTCCGTCGATGCTCGACCGCCAGCGTGGCGATGAACATGTTCAGCGCGGCCTTGGACGCCCTATAGCCGTACCAGCCGCCAAGGCGATTGTCGGACAGGCTGCCCACGCGCGCAGAAAGGGCCGCAAAGACGCTGGGCTGATCGCGGGGCGTCAGAGGCAGAAAATGCTTCGCCACCAAGGCCGGGCCGATGGCGTTGACGAGGAACAGTTGCTGGAGAGCAGAGGCGTCCAAAGCCCTCATGGTCTTCTCAGGCGCCACCCCCTGACCCTGTAGAAGACCCGTCGCAACAATGACGCGCGACGGGGTTCCCTGGAGCGCGACAGCCTCTGCGGCCCGCGCGATCTGCGCCTCGTCGGTAATGTCGGTCTCGATAAAGCGCCAACGGGACTCTGTAGGCCAGTCGGAGGGCCTGTTCCGCCCGAGGCCGATCAGGCCGTCAAAGCGGTTCTGCGTCGCCAGTCCTTGCAGCAAGGCGGCCCCTATGCCGCCTCCTGCCCCCACCACGACGGCGAGATTTCCCGTTACCCCGGTCATCGGTCCCTCGCTCATCGGCCCCTCACTCATCTGCCAGTATGGCGTCGATCCGCCGGGCGAGAACCTTCAGTTCGAAGGGCTTGGTCAGGATGTGCATTCCAGGATCGAGGTCGCCACCGCTCAGAACCGACGTCTCGGCATAGCCGGTGATGAACAGCACCTTCAGTCCAGGTCGGCCGACCCGTGCGGCGTCGGCCAACTGCCTGCCGTTCATTCCGCCCGGAAGACCCACATCGGTGATGAGAAGATCGATGTTCCGCCCGGAGTTCAGAATGGCCAGGCCCGCACGACCGTCGCCGGCTTCCAGAAGCTCATATCCGTCATCCGAGAGCCCCTCCGACAGCAACATGCGTATCGTGGCCTCGTCATCGACGACAAGCACCGTGCGCTGTCTCCGAGACGGGTTGGAGGCGGGGGCGTCTTCGATCAGCGCGGCGCCGTCGAGCGCGCCGAGATGTCGTGGTAGATAAAGGCAAATTTCTGCGCCCTCCCCCGGTCTGGAACAGATCTGAACCTGGCCGCCTGACTGCTGGACGAAGCCATAGATCATCGAGAGCCCCAGACCGGTGCCCTGACCGATCGGCTTGGTGGTGAAGAAGGGATCGAAGGCGCGCGCAATCACATCCTCGGTCATACCGACGCCTGTATCCGTCACGCAGACGCGGACGTACTCGCCAGCTTCCGAGTGAGGCCCGACGTCTGCCGACTTGTCTATCCGGCGATTGGACACTTCGAGCGTCAGCTGTCCGCCGTCCGGCATGGCGTCGCGCGCGTTGATGCAGAGATTGAGAAGCGCGTTCTCCAACTGGCCAGGATCGACCAGAACCGGCCAAAGCCCAGGGTGGTAGCGAGTTTCGAACTGGATGGCCGGTCCAATGGTTTGACGGATCAGGTCCTCCATGCCGCGCGACAGCGTCTCAACGTCGGTTCCCTTCGGCTCCAGCGTTTGGCGACGCGAGAAGGCGAGCAGCCGATGCGTCAGAGCGGTCGCCCTCTGAGCCGCCTCCTGCGCCGCTGAAATGAAGCGCCCCGCCTCAGCGGTCCGTCCCTGGGCGATCCGTTTGGCCAACAGTTCCAGGCTTCCCGAAATTCCGGTCAGAAGATTGTTGAAGTCGTGCGCAATGCCGCCGGTCAGCTGACCTACCGCCTCCATCTTCTGCGACTGGCGCAGGGCGGCTTCGCTGGCCAGCAGTTCCGCAGTTCGTTCTTCAACCGTCCGCTCCAGCGACGCCGCGAACCTGGCCAGATGGCGTTCTGCCTTGCGGCGTTCGCGCGCCGCCAGGGTGCGCTCGCCGACATCGCGGAGGAACTGCAGCTCGTCCTCTTGCCAGAGACGCGCCGAGGCATGGTTCAGATAAACCAGGGCCACCATTCCCGCCTGATCCCGCAAGGGCATGTTGACCACGGCCCGCGCCTTGACGGCCTCCAGCGTCGGCGCTGTCGCCACAGTGCGCGGATCCTCGCGGGCGTCGGAAAGGGCGACCGTCTCGCCCCGCTTCAAGTCTTCGATATAGGAGCCGTAGTCGCGGAAATTGTGCACGCCGGCCAGGCTCTGGACCCCCGGCATATTCCAGTCGCGGGCGATCGTGATGGTTTCCTGATCGCGGTCTACGATGCCGAACCCGGCACGGCAGACCTCGAGTGTGCGGCCCAAGATCTCCGCCGCAGTATAGGTGATCTCCTCGGGGTCCTCGAGGTCGCGCAGCACGTCTGAGAGCTCCACCATCGCCGTGCGCAGCCGTTCGGCCCGCACGCGCTCCGTGACATCGGTGGTTACGCCCGCGATGCGGCGCGGCCGGTCTTCGGCGTCAAGCACCAGTATGCCTCTCGCCTCCATCCAGCGCACGTCCTGCATCGGAGTGATGACCCGGTGGACGATGTGGTAGTCGGCGCCGTTCCGGATCGTCGCCTCGCTCTGCGCGAGCACCGCTTCCCGGTCATCGGGATGGATCATCTTCTGACGATCCTCATAGGTGAAGGGCGTATCGGCCGGCCAGCCCATCAGGGTCTTGTAGGCGTCGGAGGCGACAAGGGTGCGGGTCTGCACGTCGACGCTCCAGGCCCCAAGCCCGCCGGCCCGCATCGCCAGATCCAGCTCGCGCTTCCGTTCCTCGTCAACCCTCAGTCGCGCCGTCAGCTCGGCCTCAAGGGCGGCTTTGTCGATCTGCAACCCCGCAAGCCGCTCCCGCTCCATCGTCACATCGACCTGACTGGCGAAGAAATAGGTCAAGGCGCCATTGGCGTCGAAGACGGGGGCCATCAGCAGGCGGTTCCAGAACGGCTCGCCGTTCTTGCGGTGGTTACGGACGTCGATCTGGATCGGACGCACGCCGTCCACGGCTTCCCGTATCAGCAGCACTGTTTCCGGATCGGTCTCGCGTCCTTGCAGGAAACGACAGTTACGGCCCAGGATTTCCTCGCGGTCGTAACCGGTGAGCCGACAGAAGGAGTCGTTGGCGAACACCACAGGATTGTCGGGTTGGCGCGGATTGGTGATGATCATCGGCATCCGCGTCGCGCGAACCGCCGAGACGAAAGGATCGCCGCCGCCGTCCAGGCCCAGAACCTCCGCCGCAATCCGTTCGGCTTCTCGCCTTACGTGTTCGGGACTTTTTGGATCGTAAGGATCGGACTCAGTCAATCGCCTTCACCTCCGCCGCGCCTCAGCCAAAGGGACGCTCGGGCATCAAAACACACGAGAAGCTCTACGGTTCATCGACGCCAATGGATGTGGACCATGGACATCCAGCGCAGCGGGAGATGGACGGCGCCTCAATGATCGAATCCGTACAGAACGTCCCTTCCGACCTAAACTTAAGCTACCGGAACTACTAAAGAAAACAGCCCAAGCGCGGAACCTATTCGTCGTCCGGCCATTTCACTGCGCGGCCCGGCTTGGCGGGTCGGAGCACACATCATGAAGATCGCGCAGGTCACCCCGCTTTATGAGGCCGTTCCTCCGAAGCTATACGGCGGAACCGAGCGCGTCGTGGCGCATCTGACCGACGCTCTGGTGGATCTGGGGCACGACGTGACCCTGTTCGCCAGCGCGGACGCCCAAACCCGCGCGCGGCTGGTGCCGGTGCGGGACCAGGCGATCCGCCTGGATCCGGCGCGGCTGAAGTCCGATCTCGCCGCCCACCTGTCGATGGTGGGAGAGGTGCTGGACCGCGTCGATGAATTCGACGTCATCCATTTTCACACAGACATGATCCACTTCCCCCTTTTCCGCAGTCATGCGAACAAGACGGTGACGACGCTGCACGGCCGTCTGGACATGAAGGATTTGCCAGGCGTCTACGCGCGCTGGAGCGAGTTTGGCCTGGTCTCGATTTCAGACGACCAGCGCAAACCGCTTCCGCTGGCGAATTGGAAGGCGACGGTCCACCACGGGATGCCGGGCGAGCAGTATCTGTTCTCGCCCAAATCGCAGGGCTATCTGGCCTTCCTCGGGCGGATTTCGCCGGAGAAGCGGCCTGATCGCGCCATCGAAATCGCGACGAAACTGGGCAAGCGCCTGAAGATCGCCGCCAAGGTGGACGCCGCCGACAAGATCTATTGGGAAGAAACCATCCGCCCGCTGGTCGAGGGCAATCCGCTGATCGAGTTCGTGGGCGAGATCGGCGATCATCAGAAGTCGGCCTTCCTGGGCGGCGCCGACGCCCTGCTGTTCCCCATCGACTGGCCCGAGCCCTTCGGCCTGGTGATGATCGAGGCCATGGCCTGCGGCACGCCCGTAGTCGCCTTCCGTTGCGGCTCAACGCCGGAGATCATCGAGGACGGCGCGACCGGCTTCCTGGTCGACACGATGGAACAGGCCATAGCGGCGGCCGGTCGCGTCCATCTCCTGGACCGCGAGGCGGTGCGGGCGCGCTTCGACCTGCGTTTCTCGGCCACCGCAATGGCTCGGCGCTATCTCGACGTCTACGGCGACCTCCTGGCCCGCCGGCCCTTCGCGGTCGCAGGCTCGGGCGCCGGAGACGCCCTGAAAAACGAGGTTACGCCTCTGCGCCCCCTGAGCGAAGATCGAAGCTTCGCCGCAAGCGCCTAGCATCGCCTTACTGGTTTCATGAAGAAAAACAGGCGGCGGAGGTGAACCCTCCGCCGCCTTCGCCATTTGATCACTCAAGCGGCTCCTGAGCGCCGCAATAGGGTGGATAGGCTCAGGACAGGCCTCAAACGACAGGGAGAGACCGCGTGGACGACGCCTACACCACCCAATTGAGCGCAGGCGAAACGCTTGAGGCTTCGGGCCTTGAACAGTTGATAGCGCTAAAGGAAGGCGACACCTTCCTGGTCGCCGACGGCTGGGGCGATATGACCGGCGGCGCGGACGGCCTGTTCGCCGGCGATACCCGCGTCCTGTCGCGATGGACGATAACGGTGGGTCTGCTGAAGCCGTCGCGGCTGTCGTCAGGCGTCAGCCAGGACAATGTCTTCTTCTCCTGCCACACGACCAACCGCCCCCTGCCGCCGATGGGCGGACGTTCCGCGCCGGCCGGGGTTCTGCATATCGAACGGCGGCGCTTTCTGTGGGGGCGTCGGATGTTCGAGCGTATCCAGATGGTCAACCACGGGGTGGAGGACATCCTGCTGCCCCTGGCCTTCGACTTCGGCGCGGACTTCTCCGACATCTTCCAGGTTCGCGGCACGCACCGGGCCAAGCGCGGGACAATCCACACCCCCACCACCGACGGCCGCCGCGTCACCTTCCGCTACACCGGCCTGGACAAGGTGGATCGCGCCAGCTGTTTGGCCTTTTCCGAGCCCCCCGCCCGCCTGACCCATCAGCGCGCCGAGTTCATGTTCAGCCTTCCCAAGGGCCGGTCCATGGACCTGTTCATCGAATGCGGCGTGGACTCCTGCGAGACGCCGGACGCGCGGCGCTGGCGTGAGAACGCCGTCCAGGCCCGCCTGGCCATGCGCGCGAAACGCAGGCGTGGCGCCTCGGTGCGGGGGCCGCGCAGTCCACGGTTCAACGACTGGCTGGATCAGTCGCGGGCGGACATGGCTCTGCTGACCACCGACCTGCCCACCGGCCCCTACCCCTATGCCGGGACGCCCTGGTTCTCGACCCCGTTCGGGCGGGACGGGATCATCGCCGCCTGGCAGATGCTGTGGCTGGACCCGTCGCTGGCCAAGGGCGTCCTGACCTATCTGGCGTCGCGCCAGGCGACCGAGACCTCGCTGTTCCAGGACAGTCAGCCGGGCAAGATCATGCACGAGACACGCGGCGGCGAGATGTCGGCGTTGGGCGAGGTTCCATTCGGCCTCTACTATGGCGGGGTCGACACCACCTGCCTGTTCATCGCCCTGGCCGGCGCCTACGCCAGCCGCACCGGCGATCTGGACCTGGTCCGCACGCTCTGGCCCAATCTGGTCGCGGCCGCCGACTGGATGCGCGACTATGGGGATTCCAACGGCGACGGCCTGATCGACTATCAGCGTGGCGCGGACACGGGCCTGTCGAACCAGGGCTGGAAGGATTCCGAAGACTCGATCTTCCACGCCGACGGCCGCTTCCCCAAGGGGCCGATCGCGCTGCTGGAGGTGCAGGGCTACGCCTTCGCCGCCTGGCGCGCCCTGGGCGATCTGGGCGAACGCCTAAGTGACGACCGCGCGCCCGAATGGCGGATGCGGGCCGAACAGGTCCGCACCCTGGTCGAGGACAAATACTGGATGGAGGACGAGGGCTTCTACGCGGTCGCCCTGGACGGCGATGGCCAGCAGTGCCGCGCCATCGCCTCCAACGCCGGCCACCTGTTGTTCACGGGCCTGCCTTCGGTCGAGCGGGCGCGCCGGGTCACCAAACGGCTTTTGTCAGCCGAGTTCCGCACGGGGTGGGGCATCCGAACCCTGGAGCTGGGCCAGGCGCGGTTCAATCCGATGAGCTATCACAACGGCTCGGTCTGGCCGCATGACACCGCCATGGCCGCCGCCGGCATGGCCACCTATGGCGAGCGCGAGGCCGTCGCCGAGATCCTGGCCGAAATCTACGCCGCCGCCGCCCATTTCCACCTGCGCCTGCCCGAGCTGTTCTGCGGCTTTCCCCGCACGCCGGGTGAACCGCCCATCGCCTATCCGGTCGCCTGCCTGCCCCAGGCCTGGGCGGCGGGCTCGGTCTTCCTGATGCTTCAGGCGACGCTGGGCCTGTCCATCGACGCCTGGACCGGGTCCATAGATGTGGCGGACCCCGTCCTTCCCGCCGGGCTCGAACGGCTCAAGATCACGGGCTTGAAGGTCGGCGAGGCCGTGGTGGATCTTTCGATCCGGCACGTCGATGGCCGCGCCGTCGTCATCCCCGATCATCGCCAGGGCAGGCTCGCGGTTCGAACACTTCGGTGAGCGCTAGATGAACGGTGGCGGTCCGTGGAAACGCCCGGACCTCTGCGGCGTTAGGCCACAAAGGAGACCGACCATGGCCGCACGACCCACCTGGCAGGGACATCTGAAACTGTCCCTGGTGACCTGTCCGGTCGCCCTCTACACGGCGACCTCGTCCACCGCCCATGTCAGCTTCCACCTGATCAATCCCGACACCAACAACCGCATCCGGATGGTGCCCACCGATCCGGACACCGGCCCCATCGAGCGGTCGGATCTGGTCAAGGGCTATGAGGTGTCGAAGGACGAATACGTCCTGTTCGACGATGCCGACTTCGACAAGGTGAAGCTGGAGACGACCCGGACCATCTGTATCGACAGCTTCGTCGACGAAGACGAGATTGATCGGCTGTACTGGAACGACCCCTTCTACGTCGTGCCGGAAAAAGGCGTCGGGGCCGAGGCCTTCGCCGTTATCCGCGACGCCATGAAGAGCGCTGGAAAGATCGCCATCGGCACCCTGGTGCTGCGCGGTCGTGAACGTCAGCTGGCGCTGGAGGTGCGGGGCAAGGGCCTGGTCGCCTATTCGCTGCGCGCGCACGACGAAGTGCGCGAGGCCGACGACTATTTTGACGATATTCCGACGGTGAAGGCCGACAAGGACATGGTCGATATCGCCAGCCGGATCATCGCCCAGAAGCAGACCGACTTCGACCCCGCGACCTTCAAGGACCGCTACGACGACGCCCTGCGCGAGATGATCAAGGCCAAGCAGAAGGGCGGCAAGGACGTGATCGAGGCGCCCGAGCCCGACGACACCAATGTCATCGATCTGATGGAAGCCCTGCGCAACAGCCTGAAGGGCGCGGCGACCGGCGCCAAGCCGGCAGCGAGGAAGAAGACCGCCTGAGGCGGAGCCTTGGTGAATAGTGTTAGTGAGCAAGAGGTGAGCGAGGCGGACATGGTCAGCTCACCTCTTGCTCACTAACACTATTCACTGAAACCGCGACAAAGCCGCCTACAGCCCCATGGTCTTCAGCACGGGGCGCAGACTGACTTCCCCCGCGCGAAAATCCTTCCATGGGTCGGCCTTCTTCAGCAGGACGGACGCGTCGTGCAGGGTGAAGGCCTTGGGGTCCAGCCCCGCCTTCACCTGCCCCCAGGACAGGGGGAAGGCGATCCCCGCACCCGGCCGCGCGCGCACCGACCAGGGTGCCACCGCCGTGGCCATGCGGCCGTTGCGCAGATAGTCGATGAAGATCTTCCCGCCCCGCGCCTTCTTGGCCAGGGTGGTGGTGAACCGGTCGGGATCGGCGCGCCGCACCTCCTCCGAGATCGCCTTGGCGAAGGCCTTGCACTGGTCCCATTCGATGCGGCTGCGGCCGTCGGAACGGATCGGGACGACGACATGAAGCCCCTTGCCCCCGGTCGTCTTGACGAAGGGATGAAGGCCCCGTTTTTCCAGCTCGGCCTTCACCGTCTTGGCCGCCGCAATGACCGCCGCGAAATCCAGGCCTTCGTCCGGATCGAGGTCGAAGGTGATCTGTTCGGGGGTCTCGGGATCGTCCGGCCGGCAGCCCCAGGGGTGAAGCTCCAGCCCGCCCGACTGAGCGACGGCGACCAGGCCGCCGACATCCGTGACGGCCACATAGGGGTGGCGTTGCTGGACATCGATCAGCTTCAGGCGGGGGTTCGAGCCCGGCATGGCGTGACGCTGGAAGAAGGTCTCGCCCTCGATGCCGTCCGGCGCTCGAATGATCGATACGGGCCGGTCGGCGACGTGAGGCAGGATCCGCTCCGCCGCCGCCTCGTAATAGCGCGCCAGATCAGCCTTGGTGATCGCAGGCCGGCCGCCGGCGGCGGGCCACAGGATCTTGTCGGGCTTGGACAAGGTGACCCCGGCGACGACGACCTTGCCGGATGCGGAGGTTGAAGCGGTCTTGGTCTTCCGGACGGCGGGCTTGGCCGCGACAGGCGCCTGCGGATCGTCGGTCACGTCCTGGGCCGGCTTGTCCTCGCGCAGGCCCTTGAAGGCCGCGTGCCGCAACGATCCGCCCTCGGTCAGGCCGCCATGTTCCAGCTCGGCGACCAGCACCGGATTGACCCAGTGGATGTCCTTGCCACCCCGCGGCGCGCCCTTTCCGGTGAAGGGAGAGGTCTCGGCCGCTGCGTCCTTCAACGCCGGCAACAGGATCTTCAGCAGCGGCGCGGCATAGCCCGTGCCGACCCGGCCGAGGTAGCGCAGCCCGTCGTCACCGGCCACGCCGACCAGCAACGACCGAAACCGCGCCCCGCCTTCGGAAGACCAGCCGCCGATCACCACTTCGTCGCGGCCCCGGCATTTGGACTTGACCCAGGTCGAGGACCGACCCGCCCGATAGGGGGCGTCCAGCGTCTTGGAGATCACGCCTTCCAGATCCATACGGCAGGCGCTGTCCAGCACCGCCTGACCGGTCGAGGCGAAGTGATCGACATAGCGCAGCCGCTTGCGCGCCTTGGCCGGAACGCGGTCGATATGGGCTTGGAGCCGCGCCTTGCGATGCGACAGCGGCAGGTCCCGCAGGTCGTCCTCGCCCTCACGCAACAGATCGAAGGCGAAATAGACCAGGTCGTTCGTCTTCTGATCCGCGATGGCCGTTTGCAGGGCCGAGAAGTCCGGCGTGTGATCCTCGCTCATCGCGCACAACTCGCCGTCCACCACGCCGTCAGGCCAGGCCGCCGCATCCGCCGCCAGTTCCGGGAAGCGATCGGTCCAGTCGTGGCCGCGCCGGGTATAAAGCCGCGCCTGCCCGCCCCCGGTCGCGACCTGGATGCGATAGCCGTCGAACTTGATTTCATGCACCCAGCCCGCTCCGCCCGGCGGATGGTCGGCGACCTTGCAGAGCTGGATGGGGACGAAGGTCGGCGGTTTGGCCAGGTTCGCCTCGCTTGATTTGGCCTTAGGCTTGGCCGGCCCCTTGCGCGCCACGGGGCGAGAGGCGGTCCATTGCGTCTTGCCCTCGGCGATCTCCGCCAGGCTTCGGCCCGAGGCGACGGAGGCGTCGATCTCCATATTGGCGTCGCCCTCGCCCGGCACGGCCGCCTCGTCCTTTTCCTTGATCAGCAGCCAGTTGTTGCGCTTCGACGGTTTGCCCCGGTCGGACTTGAGCCGGACCAGAGCCCAGCCGCCGCTCAGCCGTTCGCCGTGCAAGATCATCTTCAGCGAGCCGCGTTTCAGAGCCGCCTCTATGTCCGGCTCCTGGGGCTCCCATTCCCCGCGATCCCACAGCTGGACGGTGCCGGCCCCATAGTTGCCGGAGGGGATGGTCCCCTCGAAGCCGCCATAGTCGAGCGGGTGATCCTCGACCTCCACCGCCAGACGTTTGACCGCGGGATCGCGCGAGGGGGCCTTGGTGACCGCCCAAGACTTCAACACCCCCTCATGTTCGATGCGGAAGTCGTAGTGAAGCCGCGTCGCGGCATGGCGCTGGATCAGATAGGTCAGACGCGCCTTGCGGGACGCCTTCGCCTTGCCGGAGGGCTCGGGCGTTCGGGTGAAGTCCCGTTTGGCCCGATAGGTGTCCAGTCCGTTCGCCATGCCGCCTCGACCAGCCCCTTACTGACGCGGGGCGATCCGCCAAACCGTATTGGACAGGTCGTCGGCGACCAGCAGGATCCGTCGCTGCGGGTCAAAGGTCACGCCGACCGGACGACCGCGCGCCTCGCCGTCCTTGATGAAGCCGGTGGCGAAATCGACCGGCGGACCGGCGGGACGACCACCCGAGAAGGGCACCCAGGTCACCTTGTACCCCGACAGATCCTGGCGATTCCAACTGCCATGCTCGCCAACGAAGGCGCCCTGGCTGAAGCCGCCGCCGAAACCGCCGTCGCGCGCGAAACTGAGGCCCAGAGCCGCGACGTGAGAGCCCAGAGCATAGTCCGGCTTGACGGCCGTCTGCACCAGATCGGGTTTCTGCGGATGAACGCGCGGATCGGTGTTCTGGCCCCAATAGGAATAGGGCCAGCCGTAGAAGGCCCCTTCCCGCACCGAGGTCAGATAATCGGGCACCAGTTGCGGGCCCAATTCGTCGCGTTCGTTGACCACGGCCCAAAGGGCGCTGGTCGTCGGTTCGATGGCCAGGGCGGTCGGGTTGCGAATGCCGGTGACGAAGGTGCGATGGGCGCCGGTCTGGCGATCGACGGCCCAGACGACCGCCCGATCCTGCTCCACCGCCATGCCGCGCTCGCCGATATTGCTGTTCGAGCCGATGCCGACATAGAGGGTCTGGCCGTCGGCGCTGGCGGTCAGCGACTTTGTCCAGTGGTGATTGATCGCCGACGGCAGTTTGGTGACTTCCTGACGCGGCGCGGTGATGCGGGTCTGGCCCGGCTGATAGTCGAAGCGCACCAGGGCGCCCTGTTCGGCGACATAGAGAACGCCGTCCACGAACGCCATGCCGTAGGGGGCGTCCAGATTGTCGATGAAGGTGGTGCGGACCTCGGGCCGGCCGTCGCCGTCCGCATCGCGCAACAGGGTGATGCGGTCGCCGCCTTCAACTGAGGTCTTGCCCTTGGCCTTGATGACGCCGGCGATGAAGTCCTTGGGCCGCAGCTTGGGGGCGTGACCGCCCGTGCCTTCAGCGACCAGAATGTCGCCGTTGGGCAGGACCAGGATTTGACGCGGAATCTTCAGGTCGGTCGCCATGGCCGTGACGACAAAGCCGTCGGGCACGACCGGGGTTTCATTATTCCAGCCCGTCGGCGTGGCGATCTTCATCGCCGGAACCAGGGTCTGATCCAGCCCCGGAAGATCGGGGGTGGCGCCGGTCTGGTTCAGGTTCGGATCGCTGCGGCTGCAACCGGCCAGGGCCAGGACCGCGACAGTGGTGCAAAGGAGTGTCTTGATCATCACGCGATCTCCCGCACGGTCTTATTGGAATAGGCGACCCATCCGGCGACCAGCACCAGAAGCATCGACAGGATCGACAGGGTCAGACCGAAGGCGCCGACCGAGCTCCAGGCGTCCTGGCTGTGCTTGAAGGCGTTGATCAGACCCAGGATCCAGGCCAGGGCCAGAGCGGCCACATGGATCACAGCGGCCCGCCGCGCAGGCGTCCGCCACGACAGGGCCAGATCGACAATGGCCCACACCCCCGCCAGACCGCCGAACACCAGCGCACCGACGATTAGCCAGGCTGAAAAGTTCGACCACTGCATCTGGGCGGAGTTCAGATAGGCGATGTCGCTGACGACCGCCGAAGTGAAAAGGGCGATGGGAAAGGCCATCAGAATTCCGCGTAACGGTTCGATTCGCGCGCGGAAGGCGGATGCGGCGTGCATATGAGGCTCCTCGGGCGTCGCTGACGACCGCGACCCAAATCCAACCCACAGCGGGGTCTTTAGTTCACCGGTATCGGTGGTCCGTTCGCTAGAGTCAGAGCCGACGCAAGACTCGGGTCGGGAAACTCCAGCTTGGGGTGAGCCAGAGAACAGGAACGCCCCCCCAGTCCCATCAGACTGGACACAAAATGATGATGCCCGGTCGATGTGGAGAATTGACTTGCTTGGGAACTCCGCACCATCGTCTGCACAATGAGACATCGGGCAGAAGACAGTGGACGCGAGGATGCGGCGGCGACGCGCGCTAAACTGCTGGACGCAGGCATCCGCATTTTTGCTTCTATGGGCTACGAGCAGGCAAGTGTTCGCGAAATCGCCAAGATGGCGGGCGTGAACGTGGCCATGGTGAGTTACCATTTTCAGGGCAAGGCAGGTCTATACAGCGCCGTCATTCAACGCATTGTTGAACTCGGAGAGGACGCCACCCATGGCATGTTATACTCGTTCCGGACCTTCTTGACCGATCCCGAACCAAATCCGCAAAGGGCCGCAGAGATGGCGCAATCTCTGCTCCTTTCGATATTGGAGACCACGCGCGACGCCGAGACATTTACCGCCGCACGGATCATGCTACGCGAACAGCTGGACCCGTCGCCCTTTGGGGGAGGGCTGCACGATCATTTGGTCAAGCCTCTGATTGAAATCCTGGCAGGATTGCTTGCCGTGGCTTCTGGCCGGCCCAAACCGGATCGTAGCGATATGGTCCACGCGATCGCCCTTTTGGGTCAGGTGACCGTGCTGCGTACTCTCCGTGACAGCACGATCCGTGTACTCGGCGGCCAGAACGCGACATCCGACGACATGTCCGTCATCATGAAGCTTGTGAAACGCCAGATAGCCGTGTGACGCGCATCGGAGCCGCCAGGTTCAATGCCGAGATCTGGGCTGATGCGCGTCAGGCCGCGCATTCGACGCCGGAGTAGGACGCCAGAGAGACGGTGTCGGTGCTGGACAACAGCCGGGGTAGGTCGATCAGGACGACGAAGCCGTCGTCCCGTCGTACGACGCCGGAGATATAGTCCGAGCGCCATTTGATGCCGATGTCGGGCGACGGCTCGATCTGGTCGGCGGTGAAGGCCGTGACCTCGAACACCCGGTCGGCGACCAGACCCAGGCTCAGGGTCCGGTCCTCCAGCGGGATGTCCAGCACCAGGATCCGGGTGTTCAGCGTCGGTTCGGTCGGCGCCATGCCCAGGCGGATCCGCAGATCCGCCGTAGGCACCCCCTGCCCCCGCACATCCGTCAGGCCCAGCAGATAGTCAGGGCTATTGGGAATGCGCGACGGCGATTGATAGGTCAGGATCTCCCGCACCAGTCCGACCGGGGCGGCGAAGACCTCGTCGCCCAGGCCGAAGCTGACATATTGCCCCTCGGCTGCTTCAGCCATCAGGCGCTCTCCCGGAAGTCCATGTCCTCGGCGTCCGCGCCGCCGACGGCCAGGTCCAGGGCGAAGCCCTTGGCGCGGGCCTGCTGGGCGTGGACGCTGGGCTTGGCCGGGGCCGCCTTGGCGACCGGGCGCGCGGCCGGCTTGGCGGCGGGCTTGAAGGTCGAGGCGCGGGCCGGAGCACGGGCCGGAGCGCGACCGCGAGCGCCGGCGGTATCGGTGCGGAAGAAGGCGATCGAGGTCTGAAGCTCCTCGGCCTGAGCCGCCAGTTCCTCGGAGGTGGCCGACATCTGCTCGGACGCGCCGGCGTTCTGCTGGGTCACCTTGTCCAGTTGCTGGATGGCGTCGTTGATCTGGCTGGCGCCGACGTCCTGCTCGCGGCAGGCGGCGCTGATCTCGGACACCAGTTCGGCGGTCTTGCGGATGTCCGGCACCAGGCGTTGCAGCATTTCGCCGGCTTCCTGCGCCGCCTTGACCGTGTCGCCCGACAAGTTGCCGATTTCGGCGGCGGCCGTCTGGCTGCGCTCGGCCAGCTTGCGCACTTCCGAGGCGACGACGGCGAAGCCCTTGCCGTGCTCCCCGGCGCGGGCGGCCTCGACCGCCGCGTTCAGGGCCAGCAGATCGGTCTGACGCGCAATCTCCTGCACGATGCCGATCTTGTCGGCGATGGTGCGCATGGCCTCGACGGCGCGGTTGACCGCCTCGCCGCTGGCCTCGGCGTCCCTGGACGACTGGCGCGAGATCTTCTCGGTCTGGGCGGCGTTGTCGGCGTTCTGTTTGATGTTGGCCGCCATCTCTTCCATCGAGGCCGAGGCCTGTTCGGCGGCGGCGGCCTGTTCGGTCGCGCCCTGGCTCATCTGTTCGGCGGTAGAGGACAGTTCCTGGCTGCCCGAGGAGACGTTGTCCGAAGCCGACAGAGCGTCGCCCGCAATGGAGCGAAGGCGCTCGATCATCAGATTGACGTTGCCCAGCATTTCGCCAATCTCGTCATTGGTGGTGATTTCCACCGTACGGGTCAGGTCGCCTTCAGAGACGGCCCGCACAGCTTCATTGGCGCCCGCTAGACCTTTGCTGATAATCACCGAGATCCAAACACCTCCGCCGACTGCAACCAACACGGCGACGACGGCGGCGATGATCAAGGTGGTGCGCGACGACTCGTAAAGCGCGTCTGTTTGCGCATCCGCTTCCTGCATCAGCTTTTCGTTCACTTCCACGATGGCATCCGAAGCAGCCTCCACTTCGGAAGCGATGGTCCGACCTTCGCTCAAGGTTATGGCGGCGGCGGCGGCGTTGTCGTTGGCGAGCGCAAGGCGGCGAATCTGATCGCTCAACGGCTTGTACCGCTTCCAACCATCACTCATCGTCTGCCAATGCGGCCTGCCCGCTTCAGACGCGGCTTCGATTCCCGTCTTGAGAATTTGCTCAAGTTCTTCTTCGTTTTTTTGCACTTGGGCGTCGAAGGTCTCCATAAGTTGAGTATCCGAGGTCAAAGCCATGCCGCGTTCGCGACGCACAATCGCACTGAACTGACTTCTGGCGGCCTGGGCTCGGCTAAGCTGGGCGGCGGGGCCATCGATCAAGTCGGCGATGGATTGGTTCAGACTTCCCAGTCTCATCACCGACAGCCCGACGACGCCGATAAGGGTGAGCACAAGGACCGTGAAGGTCAGGATGAGTTTCGCTTTTATGGTCAATCGCATGATTGGAGTTTCCTCAAAGAGCCGGTCAATGACGTGTTACGGACGCGGCGGTTTGTCGGGCGTCCTGGTGTTGGTTGAAGATGGTCTGGAGGTCGGGGACGACGATGAACTCGCCGCCTCGTTTCACCAGGCATTGGATGAACTCGGGCCGCCAGCGCATGCCGACGCTGGGCGGCGCCTCGGAGTCGGCGCGCGCCAGGCTAGTGACCTCGTGAACCTTGTCGGTGCGCAGACCGATCAGGGTCGGTTCGCCGGACAGTTCGATCTCGATGACCACGATCCGGCTGTCGATGGTGGGATCGCCGCGTTCCAGGCCGAAGGCCACGCGCAGATCCGCCAGCGGGATGACCTTGCCGCGGAAGTTGATCACCGAACCGGCGAAGGCGCCGGCGCCGGGCACCGCCGTCTCGGGCGTCAGGTCCATGATCTCCTGCACGGCGACGGCGTGCAGGGCGAACAGTTCGCCGTTCAGCTCGAAGGTCAGAACCTCGACCTGTTCGGCGCCGGTCCAGCCGGGGGCGGTGGCGAGTTCGGTCTGGGTGCTCATATGGCCTCGCGCATCTGCGCCTCCTGCTGCTGGCCCTTGGCGACCAGGTGTCCGACGTCCAGGATCAGGGCCACGCCGCCGTCGCCCAGGATGGTGGCGCCCGAGAAGGTCGGCAGGCCGGAATGGAGCTTGGACATCGACTTGATCACCGTCTGGTGGTCGCCGATGATCTGATCGACGACCAGGCCGATCCGCTCGGTTCCGGTCGAGACGACCACGACCTTCTGGTGCAGTTCGGGCGGGGTGCCGGTCTCGAACATTTCGCGCAGGCGCAGATAGGGCACCAGGCTGTTGCGCAGCGAGATGAAGCTGCGGCCACGCGAGCGCATGTCCTCGTCCAGCGACAGCTCCAGGCATTCCTCGACGGCGCCCAGGGGTATGACGTAGCGGCCCTGGCCGACGCGGACCAGCAGGCCGTCGATGATGGCCAGGGTCAGCGGAATGCGCAGCGACACCTCCGATCCCTCGCCCATGCGGCTGGTGATGTCGATGGAGCCGCGCAGGCTTTCGATGGTGCGTTTGACCACATCCATGCCGACGCCGCGGCCGGACAGATTGGTCACCGCCGCCGCCGTGGAGAAGCCGGGGTGGAAGATCAGCTGCAGCAGGTCATGGTCGCTCAGGACCGCGCCCGGTTCGACCAGACCCTGGGCCTCGGCCTTGGCGCGGACGCCGTCGCGGTTGATGCCCCGGCCGTCGTCGCGGATGGTGATGACCACCTCGCCGCCCGACTGATGGGCCGACAGACGGATGCGGCCCGTGGCGGGCTTGCCGGCGGCGGCCCGATCCTCGGCCGTCTCCAGCCCGTGATCCGCCGCGTTGCGGATCAGGTGGACCAGGGGGTCGGCCAGGCGTTCGATGACGGTCTTGTCGATCTCGGTGGTCTCGCCGTCGGTCGACAGCTCGATGACCTTGCCGGTCTCGCGCGCCAGGTCGTGGACCAGGCGACGGAACCGACCGAACAGGGTCGCGACCGGCACCATGCGCAGCACCATCATGGTGTCGCGCAGTTCGCCCGACAGCCGCTCGATCTCTTCCGACACGGCGCGCAGGGCGGTGTCGGTTCCGGAGTTGGAGATCTGGCTGAGGCGCGACTGGGCGATGACCAGTTCGCCGACCCGGTCCATCAGTTCGTCCAGGCGATCGGCGGGCACGCGCACGCTCTCGGCCGCCTTGGCCGTCTTGGCGGCGCCGGCCTCGACCGGATCATTGGCGACCGCCGCAGCCGAGACCGGGGCCGGGTTCGAGACCGGGGCCGGGGCCGCAGCGACGGGCGGCGAAACAGAAGCGGCAGCGGACTCTACGGAGGCGGGCGAAGCCTCGTCCAGCCCCTCGTCCAGCGCCTCTATCGACAGGTTCATCTCGTCGATGACGAAGATGAAGACGTCCTCAATGGCCCCACGTCCCTGATCCGTAGTCAGGGTCACGTCCCAGGCCAGATAATGGTCGGTGGGCTCGATCTGGCTCAGCGGCGGCACGCGCGAGGCGTCGGCGACGACGCGCGCCTCGCCCAGGTCGCGCAGCTCGCCCAGCAGGGCCAGGGGATTGGCTCCGTTCTTGAAGGCGTTGGCCGGCAGATCGAACTTGATCCGCCAGGTCGTCAGGCCGGGCGTCACGACGGCGGGCGGCCCCGCGCCGTCCGCCTCTTGCACGGCCCGCTCCAGATCGGCCAGCAGGACGTCGCCCGCCGCGCCGTGATCGCCCGACGGGTCCTCCATCAGCTGACGCATATGATCCCGCGCCGCCAGAACGGCCGAGACCAGATCGGTCGTCGCCGCCACCTCGCCCTTGCGGACCCGGTCGAAGGCCGTCTCGCAATGGTGGGTGAAGCCGGCCAGGGCGTCGAAGCCGAACATGGCCCCGGAGCCCTTCAGGGTATGAAGTCCGCGGAAGACGGCGTCGACCAGGTCGCGATCTTCGGGTCGGTCCAGCAGGTCCAGCAGTCCCTGCTCGATCAGCTCCAGATTCTCCCGCGCCTCCACCTGGAAGACGGCGATGGCTTCGTCACTCATCTGCCCAGCACCTTCTTGGCGACGCGCACCAGTTGATCGGGATCGAAAGGTTTGGTCAGCCAGCCCGTGGCTCCGGCGGCCTTGGCGCGCGCCTTGAAGCCTTCGTCGGATTCCGTGGTCAGGAAGACGATCGGCACGCCCATCTGGTCGGGCATCCGGCGCATCTCCTCGATCATGGTCAGGCCGTCCATGACCGGCATGTTGAGGTCGGTGATGATCAGGTCGAAGGCGCTGGCCTTGGCCTTCTCGATCCCCTCGGCGCCATTGACCGCCTCGGACACCGAATAGCCGGCGTTCGTCAGCGCGATCTTCAGCGCAACGCGGATGCTGGGCGAGTCATCGACCGTGAGAATCGAGGCCGTCATTGGGCGGATCCTTCGTGAAACCAGAACTGGAGATCGTCTGAGGCGGCCTCGGTCAGGAAGCCGGCCGCGTCGAGGACGGGCTTGAAACCGGTTACAGGACGCTCAAGAACCAGGGTCTTGCCGACAGCCCGCGCCTGACGCCGGGCGGACTCGATCAGCTGCAAACCACACAGATCAACAGCCTGATCATCAGACAGATCAAGACTGATCTCATCAGAAACATTAAATGCTTCGATTAGGTCTTGGCTTATTGCACTGACATTCTTCAGTACAATCGCCATATCGATCCGCACACGCCTGATCACATTAATTTCCTCATGCGCGTGAAGATTCATTCACGCAACGAAGATCAATGTATCCGAGAAGAGATTAACCCCTCACAAAACGAACAATAGGTAAAAATTACTAGAGACGAATTTTATTATGAGGAAATTTTGATTTCAGAGGTGAAATAAATTGCCACTCTTGGTGAAACGAAGAGTTTTAACAAATTAGTGGTTGAAAAAATTTCTATTCGAGCCGCCTGCATTGATTGTTTAGCTAACTAATTCGCATCGGCAAATTACAACGTCAAATTTACACATCTATAAAATAACAAAATAGACACATTATAGTACAGAAAATAAACGTTAATTATATTTGGAGATGTTACAGCGGCACAACGACCTCGGAAGCGTCAGGCCCCGGCTTGGTAACCCCGATAGAAACAGCCATATTAACCAGCACAGACACTCTACTCGCCTGCATCTTTTTCATTAAACCACTCCGAAATATCGCCACAGTTCGAGGACTAATATTTAGGCTGGATGCTATTTCTTTAGACGACTGCCCCTGCACAATCAGGTCAAACACCTGCCTTTCCCGACGCGTAAGAGATGAGAGCCGGTCAGCCACCTCGTGGCGCGTTTGATGCTCCACCGCCCTAAGCTCAATAGCGTCAAAACAATGACGCAGCACTTCGAACAGGCGCGCAGATGTAAAGGGCTTTTCGATTATATCGACAGCGCCAGACTTCATCAACTCAACTACAATTGGAACAGTCGCATCTCCGGTTACAACAATTACCGGCCACGGCTCTCGCAGTTCTCGAATATCTCTAATAAAATTAGCACCGCTCATCGCTGACATTCTAGAGCCAGTGATTACACATGCCATCTCGTCCTCTGGGGGCGAGGCCAGAAAGTCTATGGCGTTCGGAAACCCGCGAGCGCGGACGTCTTGGCTCCTCAAGAGACTTATCAGAGCTTCTCGCGAGGCATCGTCCTCATCCACGACGAAAACAGACGACTTATCCATATCCGTTAATGATCCGTCGAATGGCGGCCTCTGCGCCCATCGGTGGCGCGACGCCCAAATCACCGCCCGCAACTGCCCAACTAACCCAATGATGATCGCGCATCGGCTGCCTCCCCCTAAGGCAGCCCGTTCATTGCAGCGCAGCCTTCGTGATAATCCAGCACTTATGTCAAACGATCATTTAGCATAGGTTTAACATTTCAATTTCGACGGTATGGGAACGCCCGTCACTGACCGGATGATTTTCAGACTGTCCTACGCAAACGCGACACGGTTGCCCGCGTCGCCAAGGGCCGTCTGAGCGGCGTGCCGGCGCTCGGTTACGGCGGGAGAACTGTCAGCTTCAGCAAACGCCTGCGCTATGGCCGCTCCGTCAGCAGAAGCTCATTGAGAGGGCGTGTTCGGCCTGTGGCGGCCCTTCAGACCCGCCCTCCGGCGCCGCGCCTTCGCGTTTGAGGCAGGTCTCGCCTATATAGCGACCGCTCCTTCTGAGCTGGAACCGCCACGTTTCGGGCGGGGGCTTCAAATATGTCGTCATTTCCGGGTGCGCTCTGCGTTCACCGAAAGCTGGATAAACATCGCACCACGGCGGAAACACGCAGCACGCGCCGCCACATCACGTATTGATACCATTGAACAAATGACTCTCACTCAAGCGCGTAGACTATCAGTCGCCCCGATGATGGACTGGACGGACAGGCATTGCCGCGCCTTCCACCGGGCCCTGACGACGCGCGCCTTGCTCTATACGGAGATGGTGACGGCGCCGGCTGTGCTGCACGGAGACCGGGATCATCTGCTGGGGTTCGACGCCGTCGAACATCCGGTCGCCCTGCAATTGGGAGGGTCCAATCCGGTCGAGTTGGCCGAGGCGGCCAGGGTCGGAGCGGCCTATGGCTATGACGAGATCAATCTGAACGTCGGCTGCCCGTCGGACCGGGTCCAGTCCGGCCGGTTCGGCGCCTGTCTGATGCGCGAGCCGGAGTTGGTGGCCGAGTGTATGGCGGCGATCAAGGAAGCGGTCGCCGTTCCCGCCACCGTCAAATGCCGGATCGGCGTCGATGATCAGGACCCGGCGACAAGTCTGTTCGCCACAGTGGACGCCTGCGCCGCCGTCGGGATCGAGGTTTTCGTCGTCCATGCGCGCAAGGCCTGGCTGCAAGGCCTGTCGCCGAAAGAGAACCGCGACGTGCCGCCGCTGGACTATGATCTGGTGCGCCGGCTCAAGCGCGAGCGCCCGCATCTGAACATCTCCATCAACGGCGGGATCGCCAATCTGGACGAGGCCGAGGCCCATCTGGCGCAAGACAAGGACGGCGTTCGGCTGGACGGCGTCATGCTGGGCCGCGCCGCCTATCATGAGCCGGCCCTGCTGGGTCAGGCGGACAGACGCCTGTACGGGGCCGATACGGCGGACGTGGACGCCTTCGCCGCCCTGGAACGCTATCGTCCCTATGTGGCCGCCCGTCTGGACGAAGGGGTGCGGCTGGCGGCCATCACCCGCCATATGCTGGGCCTGATGCACGGCCGCCCCGGGGCGCGGGCGTTCCGTCGAATCCTGACGGTCGAGGCGATCCAGCCCGGCGCCGGGCTGGAGGTGCTGGATCGCGCCGCCGACGCCGTGCGAGAGGCCGAAGCACGTCGTGAAGACGCCGCCTGAGCAGGCGCTTAAAGAACGTCAGAGATTCAGCCGCTTAGCGCCTACCGCACAGACCGCCACAGCGGCGGGGCGCGGCGCGCCCCTTTCTGGCCACAAGTTATGGCGACAAAACCGGCGCCGGCGGCGTTGGGAGCCGGTGCTTTCATGAGCAAATCGGATGATCGGCGCTTCCGCTGCCTTCGCCATTCTGTGGGCTGCACTGTCTTCGCTGTCGAGCGAACCGGTCCCCTACAATGTCGCTGTTGCGGCGGATCCAGTCAGGGCTGAAACCCCGGCGCCCGAGATCGGTTCCACCGACGCCTCGTCCGAAATCGCCCCGGAACAAAGCGCCGACCTCAGCCCCGATCAAGCCGAACTGATGGCCGGCGATCCGGACTGGCGCGCCTCGGCCCGCCTCTATCATGCGGGCGGCGGCGGTGCGACGGGCAACGATTCCCTGGGTTGCCGTCCGATCGCCATGCGCACAGTCGCGGTCGATCCCCGCGTCATTCCCCGCCGCACCAAGCTGTTCATCCGCGAGACGGTCGGAATGCGTCTGGCCGACGGCTCGATCCACGACGGCTACTGGTATGCGTCCGACACCGGCGGCGCGATCAAGGGCCAGAAGGTCGATCTGTTCACCGGAAACGGCCGCGGTTCGATGGCCCAGGCCCGCCGTCTGAACATGCAGACCCTGTCCATCGCCGACGCCGGTCGGTTCGACGGCTGCCCCCCCGCCTGGGAAAACGCCTCCAACTGATCCCGTTGCGGAACGAAAAACGCCGGCGCGCCTCGCGGCCGCCGGCGTCTTTGTGTTCGCTCTCTAGTCCAGCTCGCTGACCTTCAGCGTGGACTGCACCATGTCATCCCCGTAGGTCCCCACCCAGACGTCATAGCGACCGCCTTGGGGATTGGTGATCAGGACCTTGGGGTTCACCCCGCCGCCGCTGTCGTCGTCGCAATACCAGCGACCATTCGGGGCGTTGATCAGCAGGGTGGTGTCTTCGGACGCCTCAACCAGGAAGGTCAGGTCCAGGTCGCCCGCTTCGAAGAAGACCTGATAATCCGCCGCCGCGCTGACCTTGCCTTCGCAGCCGGCCTTTGCGTTGGCCGCCGGTACGGAGCCGCCGGCGAGGATCGCCATCTCGTGCGGGTCGGGCGTGAAGCCGGTCCGCAAATTCACTGAACCAAAATTAGGCTCAAGCTCGGTATTCGGCGCGCCTTCGTCCGCCCCGTCCGACCCGCCCAGTTCGCTGATCTCCAGCGTCGATTGCACCATTTTGTCGCCATAGGCGCCCAGCCAGATGTCGTAGCGTCCGCTCTGCGGATCCGAGATCAGCACCATCGGGTCCAGATCACCGCCGCTGTCGTCGTCGCACAGCCATTGTCCGCCCGGCGTGTTGACCAGCAGGGTGGTGTCCTCGCCTGCGCGCGCACGGATCGTCAGATCGAACTCGCCGGCTTCGAAATTCAGTTTCAGGTCCGGGGCTGCGCTGACCGAGCCTTCGCAGCCCGACTCCGCGGCCGAAGCGGGCACGGAGCCGCCGGCCAGGATGGACCGGGTCCACGGGTCCGGCGTGAAGCCGGTCTCCAGGTCAACCTCGCCATAGTTGGGATCAAGCGTGAAATCCGGCTTGGCGACGGTCTTTTGCGCGACGCTGACGCCAGGTGTGAGCGCGAGCGCGGCGCTGGCCGCGATAGCGATGAGCTTCATGGGCGATTTCCCTCCGCTGCGGCCTCCCGCCGCACGGCGATCCTATCCGCTTCCAACGCACGGCACAGCTTCAAATCACAGCTGTCGAGTTCAGAACCGCCGCCGGCCGGACGCCGTCTCGAAGAACAGGCGGAAGTCGCCCATCAGGCTCCACAGCGGATATTTGAAGGTCGCCGGTCGGTTTTTCTCGAAGAAGAAATGGCCGACCCAGGCGAAACCGTAGCCGACCAGCGGCATGGCCAGCAGCCACCAGGGGTTCAGCGTCAGCAGGAAGGCGAGGAAGGCCAGGATCACCAGACCGGTGCCCACGACGTGGATCCGCCGACAGGTCCGGTTCGAATGCTCGTGGATGTAATAGGGATAGAAGGCCTCGAACGAGGCGTATCGTCCCTGGGGTTCGGACGGCGTGCTCATGGGCGGAGGGTGCGCCCGGATGGAGCGGGCGGCAAGAGCAGCCCCCCTACCCCTCTCGTCATCCTAGGCCTTGTGCCTAGGATCCATACGCTCGGTCTCGCAAGGGGCGCACGACGGCCGACACCGGGAGTATGGATCCTCGCCACGAGGGCGAGGATGACGGAACTTGTAGTGCGATGCCTCAGCCCTTGGGCTTGCCCTTGAAGCCTTCCTTCTTGAAGCCCGGCTTGGCCTTGAACGGCTTCTTGGCGAACGGCTTGTCGCCGGCCGCGTTCGAGCGCGGGTTGGCGCCGCCGCCATCGGACTTGGGCGCCCAGGGCTTCTTCTTGAACGGCGGGCGGGCGTCGCCCTCGCCGCCGTCGGCGCGCTTGTAGGGGGTCTTCTTGAACGGACGGTCGCCTTCGTCACGGTTCGGCTTGCCGGAGAAGCGGCCGGCCTTCATCGAACCCGGCGTCGGGGCCTCCGACGGCGTGATCTTGACCTCGTCGTTCGAGGCGGCGACGGCCTCGCGGAAGGCCTTTTCGTGGGTCTTGGCGATCTCGAACCGGGTCTCTTCCGGGAAGGTGCGGATGGCGCCGATCTGGGGCTTGGAGATGCCGCCGATGCGGCAGATCAGCGGGATCAGCCATTTGGGGTCGGCGTTCTTGTTGCGGCCCACGTCCAGGCGGAACCAGACCACGTCATCGGCGCCCAGGCGCTCGCCCGGCCAGGGCTGGGCGGCCGTGCCGTCGTCGTTGCGGACGGTGCGTTCGCGCTTGGCGGGCGCGCGGTCGGCGCCCGGATCGGACAGTTCTTCCGGCGCCGGCTGTTCCTTGCGCAGCAGGCGCACCAGGGCGGCGGCGATCTCGTCGGGCGTGCGCTCGGCGATCATCCGCTTGGCGACGATCATGTCCTCGTCGGACACATCGGCCTCGAAGAACTCGGGCGACAGCAGGCGGCCTTCATCGGCCTTGCGGATCTCGTCGAAGGTGGGGGCGCCGGACCAGACGGCGTCGACGCCGGCGTCGTCCATCAGACGCTCTGCCTTGCGGCGACGCGAATGCGGCACCAGCATCACGGAGACGCCCTTCTTGCCCGCCCGGCCGGTCCGGCCCGAACGGTGCAGCAGGCCGGCGCGGTTCATCGGCAGTTCGGCGTGGATGACCAGACCCAGGTCCGGCAGGTCCAGACCGCGCGCGGCCACGTCGGTGGCGACGCAGACGCGGGCGCGGCCGTCACGCAGCGCCTGAAGCGCATCGGTGCGTTCGCGCTGACCCATCTCGCCCGACAGGCTGACGGTCGAGAAGCCGCGCTCCAGCAGCGAGGCCTGGAGGTGGCGCACGGAATCCCGCGTCGAGCAGAAGACCATGGCGCGCGGCGCCTCGTACCAACGCAGGGTGTTGACCACCGCGTGTTCGATCTCGTTCGGGGCGATGCGATAGGCGCGGTATTCGATGTCGGCGTGCTGACGCGTCTTGTCGGTGGCGTCGATCCGCACCGCGTCCTTCTGATAGCGCTTGGCCAGGGTCGCGATCTCGCGCGCGATGGTGGCCGAGAACAGCAGGGTGCGGCGTTCGGCCGGCGCATGGTCCAGGATGAACTCCAGGTCCTCGCGGAAGCCCATGTCCAGCATCTCGTCGGCCTCGTCGAGGACGGCGACCTTCAGCTCGGACAGGTCCAGATTGCCCCGGTCGATGTGGTCCTTCAGACGGCCGGGCGTGCCGACGACGATATGGACGCCGAAGCCCAGGGCGCGCGCTTCACGCCGCGCATCCATGCCGCCGACGCAGGTGGCGATCTTGGCGCCGGAGTCGGCGTACAGCCATTGCAGCTCGGCCGCGACCTGCATGGCCAGTTCCCGCGTCGGGGCGATAGCCAGGCACAGGGGGGCGCCGCCGGGGCCGAAGATCGGCTTGTCACCCAGCAGGGTCGGGGCCGCGGCCAGGCCGAAGGCGACCGTCTTGCCCGATCCAGTTTGGGCCGAGACCAGCAGGTCGCGATCCGCATGTTCGCCTTCCAGGACGGCGGCCTGGACCGGGGTCGGCTCGGCATAGCCCTTGTTGATCAGTGCGCGGTCGAGCGCGGGATGGACGGCGGGAAAGGGCATCGGCTACCTGGAATGACGAACAAGGGCGGTCGCCGAAACGACCGCGCCCGGCCGAGGACAGACCTCAGGCCGGGCGAATGATGGGCGCTCTATACACGGATAAAGGCGCAAGCGGGGCGGAAAACACCGTTCACCCTGTTTGTTGCCGGGGCGTTGACCGGGACGGGTCCAGAGTGCGGCTTGAAGGAGACCGCCCATGCAGGCCCTGTCTATCGCCGCCGTCGGAATGCTCGGCGCACAATCCCGGTTTGAAGCCAGCGCGCGGCGCACCGCCTCGGCCCCGCTCGACAATCTCGCCGAGGAAACCGTCGAGCGCATCCAGGCCAAGACCGCCTTCACAGCCAACGCCGCCATGGTCCGGACCGCAGACGAGATGAGCGGAACCCTGCTGGACACGCTGGCCTAGCTGTCGGTCGCCGGTTCGGGCCCCAGGATGCGCCGGATATAGGGCCAGGCCTTGGCCACGGCCGAGATCACGCCGACCAGGCTGGCGAAGAACTGGAAGCCCGCCCACACCGCGCTGAACACCGCCCCGCCGAGAAACAGCGCGGACAGGGGGTAGAGCACGGACGCGATCGCGATCTGGAAATCGGCATAGGCCACCGAATATTCGATCGACCGGTCAGCGAAGAAGGCGATCACCACCGCCGCCGACACCGGCGACCAGAGCAGCGGCAAAGCCAACAGCAAGGCCGCCGTCAGCACCGCCAGTTTGGTCCCAAGCGTTCGCCCCGACAGAAAACTGGCGACCACCCCGACGCCCAGGATCAAGGCGACCAGGGCTAACAACACCGGCAGGACCAGGTCCGCCGCCGCCATCAGGTCCATGAACAGCATACCGACCAGTATGGCCGCGCCGCTGATCAGGAAGCCCCCCACCCACAGGGCGGCGTACTGGCTGAACCGCTGCTTCAGATGACCGATGTCGAACATGACGACCCCCAGACGGCCTCCCCCGAGGCCGCCTTAAGGATACTCGCCTTCGACGCGAAGTCGACTCAGAGAACAATGATCAGCGGAACATCGCGACCCGGATATGGCCGAGGATCAGAATTCTTCCCAGCCGTCCGTCGTCGGCGCTGCCTGGATCTTGGGGGCCGCTCCGCCGTGCCCGAGCGTCTTCAGGGCTGCGGCCATGTGGGTCGAGCGTGACGGCTCAGGCGCCTTGGGCGCAGCGCGAGAAGCCGGCGCCGAGTCGCCCACCTTGAACTGCGACATCGAGGCTTGCAGGGCCTCGGCGTCCTGGGCGAGGGCCTGGCTGGCGGCGGTCGATTGTTCGACCATGGCCGCATTCTGCTGGGTGACCTGATCCATCTGGTTCACGGCCGTGTTGACCTGGGCCAGGCCCACAGCCTGTTCCTGAGCCGTGGCCGCGATTTCCGACACCAGGCCGTCGATTTCGGCGACCCGGTCCACGATCCGTTGCAAGGCCTCCCCGGTCTGGCCGACCAGGGTGACGCCGGAGCCCACCTGGGTCGTCGAGGTCGAGATCAGGGTCTTGATCTCCTTGGCCGCATCAGCCGACCGCTGGGCCAGGGCGCGAACTTCGGAAGCCACCACCGCAAAGCCGCGGCCGGCTTCGCCTGCACGGGCGGCCTCGACGCCGGCGTTCAGAGCCAGAAGATTGGTCTGGAAGGCGATCTCGTCGATGACGCCGATGATCTGGTTGATCTGGCTGGACGAGCCCTCGATGGCCTGCATGGCCTCGACCGCATCGCGAACGATGACGCCCGAGGTCTCCGCGTCGCCCTTGGCCGCCTGGACGACTTCCGACGCCTGGCGGGCGCCCGAGGCGGTCTTGTTCACCGTGGCGGTGATCTCATCCAGGGCGGCGGCGGTCTCTTCCAGCGAGGCCGCCTGTTGTTCGGTGCGGCGCGACAGGTTGTCGGCGGCCTGCGAGATCTCGTCGGCGCCGGAGCGGATGCTCGACACATTGCCCAGCACCACGCCCATGGCCTGCTGAAGCTGGACGATGGCGGTGTTGAAATCGGTCTTCAACTGTTCGGCGCGCGGCGCGACAGTGGTGGTGAAGCGGTGGGTCAGATCCCCGCTCGACATGGCGGACAGGCCTTCGGCCAAGGCCGTCAGAGCCACCCGATCCTCCTCGGCGATCCGCGCCTTTTCGGCCTCGTTGGCGCGATGCTCGGCCTCGCTGACGGCGCGCTGCGATTGGGTCTCGGCCTCAAGCCGGATCTTTTCCGCCGCATTGTCACGGAAGGTTCCGACGGAGATGGCCATGCGGCCGATCTCGTCTGTGCGGCCCTGGGCGGGAATCGTGACATCGAGGTCGCCGCCCGCCAGCCGGTCCATGGCGCGGGTCATGGCGACGATCGGCTGGCTCAAGGCCCGCATCAGCCACAGGGTCATTGCGCCCGCGACCAGCAGGGCCAAGATCCCGCCAACGATAAGGGCGGCGTAGCCGGCCTCAAACGCCCTCTTCTTGTCGGTCGCCCGTTGGCTCAGGACAAGCTGCGCCGCCTCGTCCACAGCCGCCACCGCGGCGCGGATGTCGTCCAGCCCCGCCGTCTGCAGCATCTGCTCTCCCGCCTGGGGCCGGGTCGCCGGATCGCGGGCCAGGTTCATCAGGCTTTCGGACTGTTGGTGGAAGGCTGCCGTGGCGGCGCTCAGCACCTTGTGCTGGGCGGCGTAGACATGGGTCGGGTCGCTGGCGTCCAGGGCCGCGACCGCCTGGTCGAAGGCGGTCTTGCGCGCCGTATGATCCTGAAGCGCCTCGTCGCGTCCGGTCACGACATAGGCGCGCATGGCGTTCTGTTCCTCGACCGCCGCAGCCATGGCGTGGTCTGCGGCTTCGCTGATTGCTCGCGCGGATCGTTCGGCCGTATCGGACTGCTGAAGCGTCACCAGGCTGAACAGGACGACCAGGGTCGCTACGCCGCACGCGCTCATCATCGCCCCCAGGGCGATCATCAGCTTGATGGATATAGACAAGGACCTAAACACGTCCGCCTCCGAGCACTGAGAAGGTCAGGGTCTAGAAGATACTCCTTACCAAACCTTCTAAGGCACAGCTTCCAATGCCGCCTTTTCGGGCAGGTGGAAGACGTCGACGAACCGCTCGAAGACGCGCAGATCGCCCTTGATCGCCCAGTCCCCCTCCGCCTCCAGCGCCGCCAGCGGCGCCTTGCCGTAGACCGCCGCAGCGACCCGCCGCGGGTGAGTGATCAGAGTGACCTCCGCATCCTCAATCTCTCCCCGACGGGCGTCCAAAACGCCGTCCACGATCTCGACGCGAAAGGCGGTTTCATCGAACACGAAACCCAGCACCATGGCGGCCTTTCCGGCGCGCGCGGGGTCGAACATGGTCTTGAAGGACAGCATGATCGAGACGGCGCTGATCGGCAGGGTGGGATCATGCTGTGGCGAGCGCGCAGCCCAGCGGCCCAGAACCATGAAGACCGGCTCGATCTCGCGACCCCACTCCGTCAGCTCATAGACCTGGACCGAGGCCGGGGGCGGCAGTTTACGACGGCGCACGACGCCCGAGGTCTCAAGCCCCTCCAGCCTCTGGGTCAGAACATTGGCCGAGATCCCGTGCAGATCCTTCTTCAGATCGCCGAACCGGCGCGGCCCCATCATCAGTTCACGCACCACCAACAGGGCCCAGCGCTCGCCGATCAGGTCCAGCCCATGCGCGGCGCCACACGCATCGTGATATCGGCGACCCGGCTTTTCGGTTATCTTTTCTAACTTCATAGTTGACTAATCTAATCTCGCGCGGCACGGTTAGCAAACATAGGGAGAGGAAAGACGTATGACCCAGTTGATTTTCATCAATCTGCCCGTCGCCGACCTGAACCGGTCCATCGCCTTCTACGAAGCGGTCGGCGCCACGAAGAACCCGATGTTCAGCGACGACAAGGCGGCCTGCATGGTCCTGTCGAACGTGATCCACGTCATGCTGCTGACCCACGACAAATGGCGCAGCTTCACGGATCGCCAGATCCCCGACGCCCATGTCTCGGCCCAGATGTGCCTTTGCGTGTCCTGCGAAAGCCGCGAAGCGGTCGATGCGGTGGTCGAACGCGCCGGGGCTACAGGCGGCCTGATGGACCCCAACCCGATCCAGGACCACGGCTTCATGTACAGCCGCGGCTACGCCGATCCCGACGGCCACATCTGGGAGCCGATGTGGATGGACCCCGCCGCCATCGCCGCCGGCCCCGAAGCCTTCGCCGCCCATGAACTGACGCCCGCCTGACCGGAAGGCCGATATGTCCGACCACTTTGAACTGAGTGTCACCCGCCTGATCCAGGCCTCGCCCGAAGCCGTGTGGAAGATCTACGTTGAGCGGACAGGCGAATGGTTCTGCCCCCGCCCCTGGACCACGCCCGTCGTCGATTGGGACCTTCGCGCCGGCGGGCGCGCCAATGTGGAGATGCAATCGCCCGAGGGCGAGCGCCACGCCTATTCCGGCGTCTTCCTGGAGGTGGTCCCCGGCCGGCGACTGGTCTCGACCGGCGCCCTGACCGAGGGCTGGGTCCCGCAGCCGGGCGAGATGAACTTCGTCCGTATCGACACCTTCGAACCGGAAGGCGACGCCACCCGCTACACCGCCGTCGCCCGCCACTGGGACGAAAGGGCGATGCAGACCCACCGCGATATGGGTTTCGAGCAAGGCTGGGGCGCCGTCGCCGATCAACTGGCCGAACTGGCCGAAACCAACAGCTGAGGAGAACGACCATGACCTATGTGACCGGCTTCGTGACCCCTGTGAAAACAGCCGACAAGGACGCCTATCTGAGATGCGCCCAGGCCGCCGCGCCCATCTTCAAGGAGTTCGGCGCCCTGGCCGTCGTCGAGAACTGGGGCGTCGATATTCGCGACGGCAAGGTCACCGACTTCAAGATGGCGGTGAAGCTGGAGCCCGGCGAGACCGTGGTCCTGTCCTGGATCATCTGGCCCGACAAGGCGACCGGCGACGCCGCCGAGAAGAAGATGATGGAAGATCCCCGCTTCCACGAGATGGAAATGCCCTTCGACGGCAAGCGGATGGTCGTCGGCGGTTTCGAGACCATCTTCGAGGCCTGATGCGTTCAGGCGCGCGCGGCCTTGAGCGCCGCCGTCAGGTCCTTGCGGCGCTTGGCGTGGCTGCGCTCCAGGTCCGCGCGTTCGGCTTCCAGGGCTTTCAACCTTTCGGCCAAGGCCGCGTCAGCCTTTTGATAGTCGGCGTCCAGCGCCTCCAGCTCGGCCCGCAGACGCTCGATCTTGTCGATCCGCGCCTTCGACGGGCCGGCGTCTTTCTTCGGCTTTGCCGCCTTGCCGATCTTGCCGACGTCGATGGACAGGCCGCGCTCGATCACCTCGCCCGGCGCCGCCAGGGCTGCGTCATAATCGGGTCCGCCGCTCAGTTCGCTGGCAAGGCCCGTCGCGAACAAGTCCTGCTTCGATCCCCAGGCCTCCAGCGCCTTGGGTCGCGAGCTGACGGCGACCGTGAAGGCGTGAAACCCGTCCGACCAGGTGAAGACCTTCAACCTCGGCGCCATACGACCGTCCCTCCGGCGACTGGATCGGCGCCTTAGCGGCAGAAACGCGTGTCGGTCGCTTCCAGATGCAGATGGTCATAGTGGACGGCGTTGTAGTCGGGGCTCAGCACCGTGCCGAAGATGCGGCAGGCGTCGTCGCGGATGCGGCGCAGGAACCTGGCCTCGGGCGCATCGCCATTCCAGTCGGCGGTGACGCTGATCCGCCGCCCGTCGCGCAGTCGCACCCCTGCGAAATCCAGGGCCGCCGCCTGGGCGTGGGCGCTGATCCGGGTCGAGCCGGCGCCATTGTTCACATTGCGACAGGCGTAGGCGCCCATATGGTCGATCTGGACCACGTCCGATCCCAGGATCTCGCGCGCCGCCGGCTCCAGCGACTGACGCCGCCAGATGCTCAGCGCCAGAGCGGTCTGGCAGGTCATCTCGACATCCCCCGGCGCCATCCGCGCCACCGTGCCCATGTCGGCGCCCAGCACCCCGCCCTGATGCAGGCCGCAGACGGGCGTGTTCTGCCGATCCGGCACAGGACTGAACCGCACCCGCGCCGCCGTCAGCTGGGCCATGCACCGCCCCAGCTCGCCCCCCTCGCGCACCACCGCGCCCTGCGTCCCGCCGTCAATCGGCCGGTCGATCAAGCCCCCCACCAGGGGCGCCGCCGACTGCCCCGGATAGGGCGATGGCCGCAAAGGTTCGGGCGCGCGGCGAATACAGCCGCTGAGGACGGCCAGCACAGCCAGACCCGCCAAGAGACGCGTCAGGAAAGGGGTCGAGGACATGGCCTCATCTCCTATCCGATTCCCCGCGAAACGCAGGTCACGAGGCGGAGAGCCGCCTATCGCCGTTCCGCCTGCGGCTGCTGCCCGGCGCCGACGCCGACGCCGACGGTAGAACCGAACCATATGGGTTGGCGATGTCCATCACGCGCCACACGCGCAGCCATTGTTGCGACCCACTCTCAATCTTGCTAGAAGTCGGCGTCGCCTCGGCGACCGTAAGCGTCTCACGTCAGGCAACGCATCCATCCCGGTCTTCGGCCGGAGCCGGCTGGCCCGGCGGATGCCCGTTGCCGAAGCCCCATTCTAGAGACGCACATTATGCCCCCTCATCCCGCCATCATTCGCTTTCGCCGCTTGCCCGCTCGCTATGGCCCGGTCGTCCTACCCTTGATCCTGTCGCTGTTCATGACCTTCGTGGTCTCGGCGATCGCCACGGCGCGAAACCTGGGATTCGTCCCAGCCTTTCCCGCCGCATGGATGCAGGCCTGGGGGCTGTCCTGGCTGATCGCCTTCCCGGTTCTGCTGCTGATCCTGCCGCTCGTCCGGCGCATCGTCGGCGCCCTGGTCGAAGCGCCCCGCTAAAGAAAAGGGGCGGCCCTGTCGGAGCCGCCCCTGATCTTTTTAGCTGTCCAGGAAGGACCGCAGTTTCCGCGACCGGCTGGGGTGTTTCAGCTTGCGCAGCGCCTTGGCCTCAATCTGACGGATCCGTTCGCGGGTCACCGAGAACTGCTGGCCGACTTCTTCCAGCGTGTGGTCGGTGTTCATGCCGATGCCGAACCGCATCCGCAGGACCCGCTCCTCGCGCGGCGTCAGCGACGCCAGGACGCGAGTCGTGGTTTCGCGCAGGTTCGACTGGATGGCGGCGTCGATGGGCAGGACGGCGTTCTTGTCCTCGATGAAGTCGCCCAGGTGGCTGTCTTCCTCGTCCCCGATGGGGGTTTCCAGCGAGATCGGCTCCTTGGCGATCTTCAGGACCTTGCGCACCTTCTCCAGCGGCATGGCCAGCTTTTCGGCCAGTTCTTCCGGGGTCGGCTCGCGGCCGATCTCGTGCAGCATCTGGCGGCTGGTGCGGACGATCTTGTTGATCGTCTCGATCATGTGGACCGGGATACGGATGGTCCGCGCCTGGTCGGCGATGGAGCGCGTGATCGCCTGACGGATCCACCAGGTGGCGTAGGTCGAGAACTTGTAGCCGCGGCGGTACTCGAACTTGTCGACCGCCTTCATCAGGCCGATGTTGCCCTCCTGGATCAGGTCCAGGAACTGCAGGCCGCGGTTGGTGTATTTCTTGGCGATGGAGATCACGAGGCGCAGGTTGGCCTCGACCATTTCCTTCTTGGCTTGCCGTGCTTCGCGCTCGCCCTTCTGCACCGTCTGGACGATGCGGCGATAGTCGTCGATCGGCAGGCCGGCTTCCAAGGCCACGGCGGCGACGTCAGCGCGGATGGTGGCGATCTGGTTGGCTTCATTGTCGCTGAACTTGGTCCAGCGCACGCCCTGTTCCTTGATCCGCTCGGTCCAGGTCGGGTCCAGTTCGGCGCCGAAATAGGCCTTCAGGAATTCAGGCCGCGAAATGCCGTAGCTGTCGGCCAGGCGCAGCAGACGGCCTTCCAGACCGATCAGGCGCTTGTTGATCGCATAAAGCTGCTCGACCAGAGCCTCGATGCGGTTGTTGTTCAACTTCATCGTCTTCAGACGGTCCGAGATGGACAGCGTCAGCGCCTGATAGGCCTTCTCGTCCTTGGCGCTCAGCACCTCGCCCTTCAGCCGGGTCTGGACCAGCTTGTCCTGAAGCGCGCGGAAGGCGCCGAAATCCGCAGCGATGAGGTTCAGAACCTCCATCACCCCGTCGCGCAGCTCGGCTTCCAGCGCCGAGATCGACATGCCGCCGCCGTCGTCGAAGTCGTCGTCGTCGTCGTCGTCGGATTCAGGCTTCTCTTCAGCGACCGGCTTTTCCTCGGCCTCTTCTTCCTCTTCGCCCTCGGGCTGGGCGGCGCCCGGCAGGGACGAGGGGTTCAGCACGCCATAGGTCGCGTCCAGGTCGATGACCTCGCGCAGCAGGATGCGGTTGTTCTCCAGCTCGTCGCGCCACACCATGATGGCCTCGAAGGTCAGGGCGCTTTCGCACAGACCCGAGATCATGGCGTCACGGCCGGCTTCGATCCGCTTGGCGATGGCGATTTCGCCCTCGCGGCTCAGCAGTTCGACCGAACCCATCTCGCGCAGATACATGCGCACGGGGTCGTCGGTGCGGTCATAGGCGGCCTTGGCGGGCGCTTCGGCCACGCCCGTAGAGGCGGTAGCGGCGACGTCGGTGGACTGCTGCTCCTGCGCGTCCTCTTCGGCCTCGACGACGTTGACGCCCATTTCCGACAGCATGGCCAGGGTGTCTTCGATGGCGTCGGGGGTGACTTCTTCCGAAGGCAGGACCTTGTTCAGCTCCTCCATCGTCACATAGCCGCGCGCCTTGGCCTGTTTGATGAATTTCTTGACGCCGGCGTCGGTCAGATCGAGCAGGGGCCCGTCGGTCGTAACCTCGGCGTCCTGCGTCTCGGTCTGTGCGTTCATAGTCAGTTCGTCTCCAGCCGGAGGGGGTGATCAATCCACCCCGGCGAAAAATACAATGCCTGGCGAGGCGTAAGGTTACGCGCCCGCGCTGTCTTCCCAATTCGTCCCGGCTTTGATCGCACGACGAAGCACATCCCGCTCGACCCAGGCCGGCGGAACTCTTCATCCTGACCCGGCGCATCTCACGCCAGGACCGAGGCGTCATCGACGCCTGCGACCATCGGACCCTTGCCTCGGCGAGGGGCGCATTTGCGGCCTGGAATGGCGCGCCGGACTTCGCCGCCGCCTTCTCGACCTCGCGCACTAAGGCATCATGACCCGATTGCGCCAGATGGCGTCGCAGGCGGGCAGAGTCAAGCGTATCCGCCTCAATCCGCGCGCAACCAGTTCTCGACCCGCAAACCCGGCACGCGCGCGAACTCGCGTTCATTGTCAGTGACGAGGATGCAATCCAGCGCCAGGGCGTGGGCGGCGATCAGCAGATCGTTGGCGCCGATGAGTTGACCTCGCCTCTGCAAGTCGGCGCGGATGTCGCCGTAGATGTAGTCGGCGGGCGCTTCCCACGCCCTGACGGACAGACCCGAAAGCACGGTCTCGAGTTGCGCGGCGATGCGGAGGGAACCGGACTTGGCGACACCAAACCGCAACTCCGCCACGACGATCAGACTGATACAGACATCGCCCGTAGCGACCATCGCCATCCGCTGCCCGACGGGACCGAGAGGATCGTACATGAGATCCGACACCGCATTGGTGTCCAGCATATAGCCGCTCAAAGATCGACCGGTTCTGGCGGTGGGTCGTCGAAGGCGTCGAGCCGTTCGTCGATCGGCTCCATGGTCGCCAGAACGGCCAGCAGTTTTTCGACCGACCCCATCCGCGGCCCCGCCCGTTCGATGATCAGCCGCTCACCCTCCTGACGCACCACGGCGTCCGCCGGAACGGCGACGCCGCTCGGCAGGTGGACGACCTGATGGTCGCCTTCGCGTGTGATCCTGACAGGCTGGGAACCATCCATGGCGACGAGACTACTCCAGATCGTGGAGCCCGCCAATCGGCGCGCCTCAGACCAGGGTGGTCCAGAAGTCGGGGGCCGCGAACGATCGGGTGATGGCGTCGCGCTCGGCCTTCAGCCGGATCAGGGCTTCGATGCCCGTCCCCTGGCCCAAGTCCTGTTTAGCGGTCTCTATGGCGCGCGACAGGGCGGCGAGATGGGTCATCAGGCCGAATACCTTTCGCCATTGAACGCACGCCTCAGCGACGGAGAGGTCGGAAGACAGAAAGGAGGCGCCGGATTTCGCAGCCGCCTTCTCGATCTCCCACAATACGGGATCGAAGCCAGAATCGCGCAACCGGTGCCGAACCACCGCCGCGTCGGACGCGTGACCGGACAGCCGCAGCCGCACCAGTTCCTGCGCCAGTCCGTCCAGCGCGCGGTCTCCGAACCCATGCGTGTTTACTTCTTCAAGACTGTCATCGACAACTTCTGGGCAAGCTATGGCGAAATAGGCAAGCGCGGCAGGAATAGAGTCGACCTTCAAAGATACGCTACGATCTCCGATAATTACCGTCTTGTCTGGATAATACTGCGAACCGCGCAACGTTGGCACCTGGACGGGACCGTCCAACGTCGCAACCGTCTCGGTCATAGGCAAAGGTCCGCCGAAGCGGCCGCCGCGTTTGCCTGACCAACTTCCACTGACAAGTCGCGGAAACAGGGCGTCGAACCGGTCGAACAGGTCGCGGCGATACTGTTCCGCCAGATCCTTGTCCTGAATGGCCGAGGCGGCGGTTCGCAATCGCGCCTTGAACCCGGCCTTGCGCTCCGGCGTGTCCAGCGGTTCGACATCCTGCTCACGGCGGAACAGCACTTCGGCGAAACCATGGGTGTCGGCCAGGGCCTGGCGCAGGGCCGGCGCCCCCTTGTCGCGCAGGATGTCGTCGGGATCCTGCCCGCTGCTGAGCAGCGAGAACCGGAACGACCGACCCGGCTTCAGCAGCGGCAGCGACCGTTCGATGGCGCGATAGGCGGCGCGCAGCCCCGCCGCATCGCCGTCGAAACACAGCACCGGCTCATGGCTGACCCGCCACAGCCGCTCCATCTGTTCTTCGGTCAGGGCCGTGCCCATCGGCGCCACGGCCGGCAGGCCCGCGCGTTGGCAGGCGATGACGTCCATATAGCCTTCGACAACGATGATGGCCTGGTCGTTCTTGCTCTCGGCGCCGAGGATGCGTCGCGCCTCAGGCAGGCCATAGAGGGTGGCCCCCTTGTGAAACAGCGGGCTCTCGGGGCCATTCAGATATTTGGCCCGGTCGTCGGGATTCATGGCCCGACCGCCGAAACTGACGATCCGCCCCCGCGCGTCCAGAATGGGGAACATCAGCCGGTCGCGGAATCGGTCATAGGGGTGGCCGCCGCTGTCGGGCGAGATAAGCAACCCGGCCTCGACCAGTTCCGCCGGTCGCGCCCCGCGCTGGACCAGGGCCTGTTTCAGCCCCTCACGGTCATTGGGCGCATAGCCCAGGCCGAACCGCTCCCACTGATCCTCTGGCAGGCCGCGCTTATCAAGATACTCGCGCGCCGCCTTGCCCGGCGTGCGGCGCAGATTGGCGGCGAACCATTTCTGGGCCAGGTCCATCCAATCGGACAGCCCCTGACGCTTCTGCTCGCGCTCGGCCTCCTTCGGGTCTTCGGCCGGCAGTTGCATGCCCGCCTCACCGGCCAGCCGCTGCACCGCCTCGACGAAGCTCAGCCGCTCCGTCTCTTGCAGGAAGGAGATGATGTCGCCGTGCTTGCCGGACGAGAAGTCGTGGAAGAAGCCCTTGTCGTCATTGACGAAGAAGGACGGCGACTTCTCCTTCGAGAAGGGCGACAGACCGACATATTCCCGCCCCTGCCGCTTGAGCTTCACCGTCCGCCCGATCACGTCGGACGGGCGAAGGCGGGCCTTCAGTTCATCAATGAATCTTTCGTCGAAACGCACCCGGCGATCCTTAAGCCTTGCTGCGCTTCACGTCGATGATCGGGCATGTCGATGATCGCAGAACGATCAGGCGGTTCGTCCGGGCATCCCCCGAAGTCCGAACGAACCGCCGCATCGCAGAAGGCGTAAACCGCAGCGTCCCCCAACGCCTTGGCTAACGAAGTCCTAACGCCTCGCGGACCTGCATCTGACGTTCACTCGCACCGACTGTCGAGGGGGCGACGACCGGCGTGATGCGGATCGTGGCCGGACTGTGTCTTTCTCGCCGCGCCCGCTTTTCATCGCCGGCGGCCGAAGGGCACCACCTTGTTGGCGTGATCGTGTCCGATATCCGCCGGCCCTAAGAATTCTATACCCGATCTCAGACACCAGTAGCGCACGATCTCGTCCGGAGACTGGCCAAAATCGGGATCGTTTGGCGTGACATCTGAAACACGTCCGAGGCGAATTCCGGCCACACGTCGGATAGAGTCCTGACCCGTCAAGTGAAACATCATTCGGTCGATCCGGTAGGCCGCCTCCGACACCTCCTCCAGCATCAGCACGTGCCCGGACAAGTCGGGCTCCAGGTCCGTGCCGAGCAACTGGTCGATGATGGTCAGGTTGAAGGCGACGGCCGGTCGGGGGTCGGTCGCCAGCGACGGCTCGATCCAGTCCGTCCGCCCGGTCGTCAGCCAGGCCAGGGCGCCCGCAGCCGTCGCATCGTCCCCCACCGAATCCGAGGCCATCGGCCCGTGGGCCAGATGTTCGAACCCGGCCTTGTACATTCCCGCCAGCAGGCTGCCCGCGTCGGAATAGCCCAGATAGCGTTTCTTGCGGGCCACGGCATTCAGGCGCGGGATCACCGAATCGGCGATGCGGCAGGATCCATAGCCGCCGCGCGCGAACCAGATGGCGTCGATGCGCGGGTCGTTGGCGAACTCGACGAAGGCGTCCGCTCGCGCCCGATCGTCCCCGGCGAAATGGCCGTGCTTCAGGAAACAGGCGGGATGAAACACCACCGCCACGTCGCGATCCGGATGGCGCCGCGCCATCCAGGCTTCGACCGCATCGGCCCGCTCCTTGGAGAAGCGCGAACTGGCGCAGACCACGCCGATCTTGAAGCTGTTGCTGGTCACATCCGTCTTCTTCGTCGAATATTGCGATCCTGCACTGGCGGACCGGCCCGATCCCCTGTTCTAAGGGGGCATGAACCAAGACGCCTCCTATTTCTTCTGCGGCATCGGCGGGTCGGGCATGTTGCCCCTGGCCCTGATCGTCCAGGCCCAGGGCCACCGTATCGAAGGCTCCGACCGGGCGCTGGACCAGGGCCGTACGCCCGAGAAGTTCGACTGGCTACGCGCCCACGGCGTGACCCTGCATCCCCAGGACGGATCGGGCGTGACCCGCGCCGCCCAGACCGTGGTGGCCACGGGCGCGATTGAAGAGACTGTGCCCGATATCGGCGCCGCCCGCCGCGTCGGCGCCGTCATCAAGACCCGGCCCCAGTTGCTGAGCCAGCTGTTCAACGCCGCCCCGACCTCGGTCGGCGTCGCCGGCACCAGCGGCAAGTCCACCATCACCGGCATGATCGCCTGGATCCTGAGCCAGGCCGAACACAATCCCACCGTGGTCAATGGGGCGGTGATGAAGAATTTCGCCGACGCCGATCATCCGTTCGCCAGCGCCCTGGTGGGCGGCACCGACCTGTTCGTGGCCGAGGTGGACGAGTCCGATGGCTCCATCGCCGGCTATGACCCGACCGTCGCCGTCGTCTCCAACATCTCGCTGGATCACAAGTCGATGGAGGAGTTGCGCGACCTGTTCGGCGGCTTCACCGCCCGCGCGACCACGGCGGTGCTGAACCTCGACAATCCCGAGACGGCGGCCCTGGCCCAGACCCTGCCGGCGGAGAAGGCGATCACCTTCGCCCTAGGCGAAGAAAAGGCCGACCTGTCCGCCCATGACCTGGTCCCCCTTCCGACCGGCATGAAGTTCCGTCTGATCGAGGGCTGGAGCGAATATGACGTGGTCCTGAACGTCCCCGGCGCCCACAATGTCGCCAATGCCCTGGCGGCGCTGGGTGCGACCAAAGCTCTGGGCGTGCCGACAGCCCAGGCGGTCAAGGCGCTGGAGACCTTCGCCGGCATTCGTCGCCGGATGGAGGTGGTCGGGACGGTGAACGACATCACCGTCATCGACGACTTCGCCCATAACCCGGACAAGATCGCCGCCACGCTCAAGACCCTGCACGCCTTCGACGGCCGCCTGCTGATCCTGTTCCAGCCCCACGGCTTCGGCCCGCTGAAACTGATGCGGCAGGAGTTCATCGACGGTTTCGCCGGCCTGATGCGTCCCGACGACGTGCTGCTGATGCCCGAGCCGGTTTATTACGGCGGCACCACCGACCGCAGCGTCGGGTCCGAGGACATCGCCTCCGGCGTCCGCGCCGCCGGCCGCACCGCCGAGGCCCTGCCGACCCGCGCCGACTGCGGCGACCGGATCGTGGAGTTGGCGCAACCGGGCGACCGGATCATCGTCATGGGCGCCCGCGACGACACCCTGTCCAGCTTCGCGGCTGACCTGTTGGAACGACTGGATCAGTCGGCCGGCTGATAGACCCGGACGTAGTCGACCTCCATCCGCTGCGGGAAGACGGCGTCGTCGACGCCCTCCTCGCCGCCCCAGGTTCCGCCCACGGCGACGTTCAGGATCAGGTGGAACGGCTTGTCGAACGGCCAGGTCTCCACATCGCGCGCCTGATCGTTGGCGAAGCGGTGGAAGGGTTGGTCGTCGATCAGGAAGACGATCTCGTCCGGCGTCCAGCGCACCTGATAGCGGTGAAACGCGTCGCAGGCGTCCGCGACCTGGCGCGTCGCCGTGCTCTGGGTGCCCTTCACATGGTTGTAGGCCTCGGTGTGGATCGAGCCGTGCACCACGCCGGGGCGATGGCCGACATGCTCCATGATGTCGATCTCGCCGCCGAGGGGCCAGCCGGCCGCCTTTTCGGGCAACATCCAGATGGCCGGCCAACTGCCGCGTCCGCAAGGAATCTTGGCGCGAGTCTCGATGAAACCGCGTGACCAGGCGGTGGTCGAGATCATCCGCACCGAGGTGTAGGCCTGTCCGCCCCAGTCGGCCGGGGGCGGGTTGAGGGCCTCTCGCCGCGCCTCGATGATCAGGACGCCGTCCTCGATCCGGGCGTTCTCAAGCCGCGCGGCGGAATAGTATTGCAGCTCTTCGTTATACCAGCCGGTCTTGTTGGCCTGGGTGTCGTATCGCCACCTCAAGGCGTCGGGCAGGCCGTCGCCAGAGAACTCGTCGGACCAGGTCAGTGCGTATCCAGCCGGAGCGTCGGGCGTTTGCGGCAGGGTCGAAAGCGCTGCCGCCAGCAGCATGGAAATCATCGGTTCCTCCCATTCTTTGCCCTATTGATGGCAGGAAGGCCCGGCGGGCGGCAGCCCTAATAGACGTCGCGGCGGTAACGACCGGTTTCGAGCAGGTCCAGCAAAGCCTCGTCGCCCAAGGCGGTCTCCAGCGCCGCATGGACGCCTGCGGCCATGCCCTCCAGACTGCCGCAGACATGGATGGTGGCGCCGCGACCGATCCAGTCGCGCAGTTCGTCCGTCGCCCCGGCGACCAGATCCTGCACATAGCGGCCGTCGCCCGGATCGCGCGAGAAGCTCCGGTCCAGCCGACGCAGTACGCCCGCCTCCAGCCATCCCTGAAGCTCGGCGTCGAAGAAGGCGTCGTGCGCCTGCGTCCGTTCGCCGAACAGCAGCCAGGCCCCGCCCCCGGCCGGGCTCCGCGCCTTCAGATGCGCCCGCAATCCCGCGATCCCGGTGCCGTTGCCGATCAGGATCATCGGCGTCTCGTCCGCCGGCCCGTGGAAGCTGCGGTTGGTCCTCAGCCGCATGCCGATCTCTTCGCCGACCGCCAGATCCTGGGTCAGCCAGCCGGACGCCAGGCCCGGCGTTCCGTCGGGGTGACGCATCAGGCGGATCAAGCATTCGACCCGTCCGTCCGACGGCAGGGAGGCGATGGAATATTCTCGCGCGCCGGGCGTCGCCCCGTCCCGTTCCGGCAGGCCGACCTCGGCGATGTCGCCCGCGGCCCAGTCCGGGCTCGACCCGACCGGTTCGAACGCCAGGTGATAGGCCGCCCCGCCGGGGCTGCCCGGATTGACCAGGGTCCGCTCGACCAGCCGCCACGGATAGAAGGCCGCCGGCGCCCAGTCCGGGGCCGCGATACTGCCGGTGACCTGGTTCAGCTGATGCTGCCAGTGGCGGATCGCCCCGGCCTCGCCGTTGTCCACCTCGACCGTATCGAACAGGGGCTCTGCGCCCGACCGCCGCAGCCAGCCGTCCACCGCATGGCCGAAGCCGCAGAACTGGTCATAGCTGCGGTCGCCCAGAGCCAGCAGGCCGAACCTCAAGCCCGGCAGGTCCGCCGCCTCGCCCATCAGCTTACGCACGAACCGCGCTGCAGGGTCGGGCGGGTCGCCCTCCCCGGTCGTCGAGACGATCAGCAGAGCCCGCGTCGCCGCTTTCAGCGCCGCCTCATCCAGATCGGCGAACGACAGCACCCGCGCCCCGACGCCGCCGTCCTGCAAGGCCTTGGCCGTCATCCAGGCCAGTTCCTCGGCGAAGCCCGTCTGGCTGGCGAAGGCGACCAGGACCGCCTCCCCCTCTCCGGTCATGGCCGCCGACCGCGCGCTCGCTGCCGCCTTCGCCCGGCGCTCACGCCAGACGACAAGGCCCGTCAAGACCAGCCACAGGGCCACCGCCCCGGCGGCCCAGAGCCAACGCATCGGCTCGCCTGTCACCAGGGCTCTTCCATCATGGCGGCCAGGGCCGGCGTCATCCGCTCGACCGGCCCACGCGGCGTCCGCTCTACGAACAGGGCCGCCAAGCCGATGGCCTCGGCGTGTTCAGGCCCGTCGAACGGCCCCATGACCGTCAGGGCCGTAGCGTAGGCGTCGGCCTTCATGGCCGAGGGGTGCAGCACCGTCACCGACGCCACAGCATTGGCCACCGGCCGCCCGGTTGAGCCGTCGATCGTATGCGGATAAACCCGTCCATTATGTTCGAAGGCGCGGCGGTAGTCGCCGCTGGTCGCCATGGCCATGTCGTACAGGGCCGCCACGGTGCGCGGCTCGGTCGAGCCCTCGACCCGTTCGATCTCGACCCACCAGGGCTGGGCGTCCGGTTTGACGCCGCGCCCCTTCAGCTCGCCGCCGATCTCGACCAGGTGCGAAGTCGCCCCGATGGCCGTCAGCCGATCCGAGACCCGGTCCACCGCATAGCCCTTGGCGATGCCGGAGAAGTCCAGCTTCATCCCGCCCATCTGCATCAGGCCGCGCGCGTCGCGGTTCATTCTCAACCGGCGCCAGCCCGACACCGCCAGCGCCGCCTCGACCTCTTCGTCGGACGGCACCGGCAGAAGCACGCCGCGCGGTCCCGGAGGGCCGAAACCCCACAGATCAACCAGGGCGCCCAGGGTCGGATCGACCGCGCCATTGGTCTCGTCCCCCAGGTCCATGGCGGCGTCCAGCAGGCCCCAGAAGGGCTCGGACACCGACCACATGCCTTCTGGCGCGGCGTTGAAGCGACTGATCTCGCTGTTCGGCTCCCAGGGGCTGAAGGCGGCGATCACCGCCGCCAGCTCCTGTTCGATCGCCGCCCGCGCCTCGACCGGCCCCAAGAGGGGCGGGCCGATCAGGCGCACGCTCCAGGTCGTGCCCATGGTTTCGCCGTCCAGCGCCAGGACCACATCGCTGGGCGGACGAGGCGGCACCCCGTCCATAGGCGGAATCAGAACCCGGTTGTCGGCGCGGTCCGCGAGCGGAACCGGGTCGCCGAGCGTGACCGTGGGCGGGGCGGCGCGGGATCCGCGCGAGAAGGGACTGTCAGACATGCCCGTGGCTTAGGGCAGGACTTCCATCACCGCCACATAGCTGGCGTTCGAACCCAGGGTCTCGCCCTGGGCCGGCGCGCGGACCGAGGCGTTCAGCCAGTACATGCCTGCTGCCGGCCAGGTGACGGTGAAGGCGCCGTCAGCGCCGGTCTTGACCGTCATCTCTTCGGGATTGTCACGATAACGCAGGCCGCCGCGCGCGATGGTCACATCCAGATCGGCGGCGGGTTGACCGTCCTTCATCAGCTTGAAGGTCGCGGCTTCGCCGGCGGCCAGGTCGTTGGGATGGGTGACGGGAACCAGCTCCAGACCCTCGCCCGTGGGCTTGAACACGCCGTCGGTGGCGTTGTTCAGGGTGACGAAGGTTTCGATCCGGCTGGCGGTGCGGGTCGCCTGGACCTCGGTCGCGCCCGCCGGGATCGCCGCCGGGAACTCGGCCGCCGAACCGCGCCAGCGCTTCTGTTCCCCGTCCAGCTTGTAGCTGGCCATGACGCCGCCCATGACGTTGGCGACCTTGTAGGTGCCGTTCTGCGTCAGATGAACGTCAAAGGTGGTGCGGTACTGGCCCTGCATCAGGTGCTCAGGCTGAACGGCCGAACCGTCCGGCGCCGTCACGACCAGACCGTTCATCCGCATGGCGGCGTGATCGGGGATGAAGACCCCGTTCGACATGCCGGCGTCGAATCCGACCCAGGCGTCATTGCCCGACAGGCTGGTCGAGGTGGGGGCCATCCAGGCGCGGTGAGCCTGGGCGGCCATCGGCGCGGCCAGGGCGGCGGCGAAGGCCAGAAGCGTGATCGTCTTTTTCATGGGTCAGTTCCTCAGCGAGAGACGGTGACGCGCACGGCGCCCAGTTCGGTTGAGCCGGAAGCATCGGCGGTGTTGGCGCCGCCCCAGCGGAAGGGCACGCGCACGACTTCACGCCCGCCCAGTTCACGGGCCGCCTCGACGACGACCGTATACTGGCCGGGCTGAAGGCCGCGCAGGCGGGCGGCGGGCACGGTGATGGTCTGGCGGCCCGGCGCGCGGGTGGCGCCCGAGACACCGTCGGCCGGCAAGCTCATGGCCCGGCCGCCCTTGCGCCACCAGGTGCGCAGGTCCTTCAGCCAGTCCTTGCCGTCGCCCTCGTTGTTGCGGGTCTGCTGGTACCAGACCGCCAGGGTCTGGACCGCCGTCTGGTCCGGTCGCTCGATCCACACCGCGACATAGGGCCGGTGGTAGGAGGCGGTGTTCAGACGCGGCACATCGACGGTGACCGACAGGTCCGCCGCCAGGGCCGGCGCTGCGGCGGCCAGGGAAAGCCCGGCCGTGGTGATGACGATGGGGAGCAGGCGCATCCGGAAAACTCTCACGAGGTTCAATGAATGAAGATCAGGGCGATGACGACGGGCACGAGCAGCCCAAGCGCCGCCAGCGGCCAGGTGGACGGCCGCCCCTTGGCGTGCAGCCACATCAGGCCCAGCCCCGTCAGGGCGAAGATGACGCAGGCGACGGCGAAGACGTCGATGAACCAGAACCAGACGCCGCCGGCGTTGCGGCCCTTATGCAGGTCGTTCAGGTAGGCGATCCAGCCGCGCGTCGTCGTCTCGTGCAGCACATCGCCCGTCGCACGGTCGATGGTCACCCATCCGTCGCCGCCGGGCGTGGGCAGGGCGACGTAGACTTCTTCGGCTGTGGTCTCGGTCGGCTTGCCGGCGATCTCGGCCTTCAGCGTCTGCGCCGACCAGCGGGCGACGGCGTCAGGGACGGGGTCGGTCGTCTCCTCGGGGAAGTCCGCCAGCCGCGCCACCAGGGGCGCCGGCAGGGCGGCGGTCTGTTCCACCGTCACCGGCTCGGCCGGGATCGAGGCCGCGTGGTTCAGGGTGATGCCGGTGAAGGCGAACAGGACCAGGCCGACCAGACTGACCGCCGCCGAAATCCAATGCCAGGAATGAAGCTGTTTCAGCCAGAAGGACCGCGCGCCGTTCAGCGCCGCCTTGGGCTTCTTCGAGCCCTTGGCAGGGGGCTCGACCGGATGTTGTGCGGCGAGTTCGGTCACAAGGTGGCTGTGCCACTGTTGCGAACCGTTTTCAATAGCAGTCCGTGCGACGAAATCGCCGCACCGATCGTCAGTAGCTGAATCTCACCCCGGCCCGCACCGTGCGCGGCGGGGCATAGCCGGCGACGTCGGTCCCGGTCATCGACACCTCGACCTCTTCATCAAAGGCGTTGTCCAAAGCGGCCCAGACCATGACGCCTTCGCGCGCCGCCCACTCCGCCCGGGCGTCCAGGGTCACGGCGGGATCCAGGCTCCGGCTGTTCAGATCATCGTCGAACCGCGCCGATTCATAGCGCGCGGCCAGGCCCAGGGTCAGACGGTCCGTCGCCCGCCAATCCAGACCCGCCGTCGCGCTCCATTCCGGCGCCTGGGCCGGACGCAGGCCGGTCAGCTGCGGCGCCGCCGCCCCGCCGTCCACCTCGGCGTCGGTCCAGGACAGGGCGGCGTTCAGCGACAGGGCCTCGGTCGCCTGGACCGACCCATTCAGTTCGACGCCCCAGGCCTCGATAGTCCCGGCGTTCTGGCGTTGGCGCAGCACGCCCCCGGCCGGAACGAAGCCCGCGCGGGGGAAGGTCCCCGGCCCCTCGCCGATGGTGACGTTGACGATGGCGTCCTCGATCTCGTTCCAGAACACCGTCGCCCCCCAGGCGACCCCGTCCCGGTCGTAGGCCAAGCCCGTCTCGATCCCGCGCAGGGTCTCGGGCTCCAGCGCCGAATTGGCCTCTGTGATGTCATTGCCGACCCGGAACGGCCGGTGCAGTTCGTTCAGCGTCGCCGGCCGGAAGCCGGAATAGGCCGCCGCGCGCCAGGCGTAGCCCGCGCCCAGCAGGCTGCTGAGATCGCGCCGCGCCGCCAACCGGGCGCTGAACACCTCGCCCGACCGGTCCTCATCCGTCTCGTCCAGGATCGGCGCGCCGGTCGCCAGCGTGTATTCGTAGCGGAAGCCCGCCTCATTCTTCCACTGGTCGTAGCGAAGCCCGCCCGCGACCAGCCAGTCTCCACCGGTCCACGACCCGTCCACATAGGCCCCGGCCACCGACGTCTCGCCGCCCGCGCGCCGTCCACGGGCGAAGCCTGCGCCGGTGGGATTGCTGAAGAACTCGTTGGTCGCGCCCTCGTTGAACCGGGCGTCGGCGCCGACTTCCCATTCCAGCCGTCCCCCGGCGAATTCGGATGTGCGGCGGCGCAGGGCCGCGTTCACCCCCCAGCCCGTCGCCGGGGTCTTGTATTGATCATTGGCCGGAGTGGTGGTCGACCGGTCCGCCGCCACCGAGGCCGAGCTGTTGGCGAAATCGCTCTCGATCCGCCAGGCTTGCAGCCGCCAGCCATAGCCGTCCGCATCCGGAGCCTTGGCCGCGGTGGCGCTGAGGCTGTGTCCGCTGGCGTTGGACCGGGCGTTCAGCAGGCCGGACCCGCGATCCTCCTCCCAGGTCGCCGCCCGCAGCGACAGGTTCGCCCCGTCGAGACTGAGTCCGTCCAGCGGCGCATCGACCCGCAGGGCCGCGCTGCGGCTGTCCATATCCAGCGGCCTATCCGCCGCCCCCGCCGCCGGCCCGCGCACCGGCGTATAGCCGTCGCTGGTCTCGTACAGACCCGACAAGGTCACGCCGACCGGCCCCAGCATGGTCGATCCCGACCCCGCCGCCCGCGCCCCGCCGCGCTCGGCGACCGAGAAGTCCAGCACTCCGCCGCTGTCCCGTTCTGTCAGGCCGATGACCCCGGTCAGGGCGCCGGCGCCATAGGGCCCTGCCCCCGCGCCGCGCACGATATCCACCCGCTCCAGCGATTCCGGCGCGACCTGGGACCAGATCACCCAGCCTCCGAACGGATCATTCAGCGGAACCCCGTCCAGCGTGACCAGGGTCCGCCCCGCGCCCGACGGCGCGATGGCTCGCAGCGAAATCCCCTGGGTCGTCGGATTGGCGGCCAGGCTGGAGGTGCGGCGGAACAGGGACACGGCCGGCACGGTTCGCAGCGCCTCGTCCAGACGGACGGACCGCTCCAGCACCCTCTGGTCCAACCGCACGACCGAAAAGGCGGCGTCGGCGGCGGCGGGCGGCAGACGGGCGGCCGTCACCACGATTTCTGACAATTGGGCGGGCGGAGCGGGGGGCGCGTCTTGGAACATCCCGGTCACAATAGACCAGCTCCGCCTTGGTTCACCCCTGCGACCTTATAACCTCGATTGAGGCCCCGAAGTCACAGGCGAAGGCGGTGTCAAACCTCGGACCAGCGCCGCAGAAGGTTGTGATAGACCCCGGTCAGCTCGATCACCGCCTGATCCTTGGGGCCCTTCTCGCTCGCCACGCGCTGGGTCGCCACGTCCAGGCGGAACAGCATTTCCCGGTCACTGTCGTCGCGGATCAGGCTCTGCATCCACATGAAGGACGAGACCCGCGCCCCGCGCGTCACCGGCATGACCTTGTGAAGGCTCTTGGACGGATACAGCACCAGATCCCCGGCCGGCAGTTTGACCGACTGGGGTCCGTACATCTCCTCGATGATCAGTTCCCCGCCGTCGTAATCCTCGGGCTCCGACAGGAACAGGGTCGCCGACAGGTCGCTGCGGATCCTGATCGAACCCCCGCCGCGCTGCTGGCGGATGGCGTTGTCCACGTGCAGGCCGAACTCGCCCCCGCCTTCGTAGCGATTGAACAGGGGCGGAAAGATCGTGTGCGGCAGGGCCGCCGCGACGAACATCGGATTGGCGTTCAGGGCCTGGACGATCAGGGCCGAGACCTCCCGGGCCACGTCCGAATCTTCCGGCAGTTGCTGGTTCCGCTTCGCCGTCGCCGACTGGTGGCCCGAGGTGAGGTTGCCGTCGGTCCAGGGGCCGGCGTCCAATCGTTCCCTCAGGGCCTTCACTTCGGCCTTGGAGAAGACTTCGGGAATCTGCAGCAGCACGACGGATCTCGCTCAAAAGAAAACGGCCCCGCCGTAAGGACGGGGCCGTTGAGGATAGGCCGGGGATCGGGCCTTTAGAAGCGCAGGTTCAGCGCCAGGATCGCCTGCCGCGCCGGGGCGACGTCGGCGTGGTGAACCCCGTTGGTGCGGATGATATATTCCTCGTCCGTCAGGTTCTTCACATTGAGCTGCAGGCTGGTGCGATCCGTCAGGTCATACGAGGCGAAGGCGTCCACACGCGTCCATTCCGGCGCATAGATGCGGTTGGTCCCGCCGCCGGCGCCGCCCTGGTTCCCGCCGAAAGACTCCGACGTGTAATAGACGCCGCCGCCCAGGGTCAGCTTGCGCGTGACGCGATAGGTGCTGAACAGGCTGGCGGTGTGTTCCGGCGTATTGGCCAGCGGATCGCCTTCGTTGACGCTGTTGTAGGCCCCCTCGACCAGTTCGGAGTCCATATAGGTATAGCCGCCGAAGACCGTCCAGGCGGGCGTGATGCTGCCCGACACGCCGAGCTCCAGCCCTTTCACCTCGACCTCGCCGGCCTGTTCGTAGTCCGTCGTGCCGGACACCAGGATGATGGCGTTCTTGCGCGTGGTCTGGAACAGGGCGGCCGACAGAGCCAACCGGTCGCTGAAGACATTGGCCTTGGCGCCGATCTCGAAGCTTTCGCTGTCCTCCGGGTCAAGAACCTCGTTGGCTAGATCACCCGACCCCGTGCCGGTGGACGTGTTCTGATCGCCGGACGAGATGGTCGGCGGCGTCGAGGAGGTGGACCAGGAGGCGTAGACGCTGGTGCTCGGCGTCGGCTTGAACACCAGACCGACCTGATAGTTGGTGAACTCCCAGGTGCGCTTGGGTACGATCGTATAGGTCGTCGCGCCCCATACGCCGGCAGACTGGCTCGCCGTCGCATTGATCCCGTCCACCGCATACTGATCCCAGCGCACGCCCAGGTTCAGGATCAGCCGCTCGCTCAGGGTGATGCTGTCGTTGGCGTAGACGCCGATGGTCTCGGTGGTGTTCGAGCTAATCGGCCCGCGATTGATGACGCCCGTCCAGGCGTCGTCGGCGTTAGGATTATAGACCTGGGTGCAGTCGCCGGCGCCAAGCGCGCTCGTCGCCGTCGGATAAGAGCCGCTGACCGTGGTCAGGCCCGTGGGACAGGCGGCTCCTGAGGTGGTGTAGGTCGAATAGGTAGCGTTGCGGTTCCGCTCGCGCGACAGTTCCACGCCGACGTCATAGCTGTGCTTGATCGAGCCGGTCGCGAACTGACCATAGACGTCAGTCACATTGGCCAGGGTGGTGACCGGGTTCCAGCGGGTCTTGGTGCCCCGCTTCATCCAGTAGGTCCCATCGGCCGCAAGCCCCACATAGCCGCCGTCGCCGGGGTTGGTGACGATATAGTCGTTCAGAGTCTCAGAATAGCGGCTGACGTTGCGGATCGTGGCCACGTCGTTCAGGCGGTGCTCGGCCTTGAAGGTGAAGGTGTCCACCTCATTAGTCAGGAAGTCCCGACCCTTGACGCCGTAGAAGCTGTCGTAGGGCACGTCCAGAATGCCGCTGTCGGTACGCGACCGAACCGGCGCCGTCGAGGTCGCCGACGGAACCAGCTTCGTGAACAGCGGGATGCCGTAATCGGGCATCTGGTCGCTGGTCAGGTGATAATAGCTGAACACCATCGACGACGGCGTGCCCAGACCGGCGCCCAGGCTGATCGCCGCGCCCCACTTGTCATAATCGACGCTGTCGCGACCGGGCACATCGCCCTGCGCGCCCATCAGATTGACCCGCAGCGCCGCTGTCCCGCCCAACGGCATGTTGGAATCGATCGTACCGCGCAGATAAGAGTCCGTGCCGACGCTGGCGCCGATATTGGTGAACTCGGTCAGCTGGGGCGCCTTGGAGCCCATATTGATGCTGCCGCCGCCGGAGCCCCGACCGGAATAGACTGCGTCAGGCCCCTTGATGACCTCAACCTGTTCCAGGTTGAAGACCTCGCGCTGCTGGCCGCCCGTGTCGCGCAGGCCGTCCACGAAGATGTTGTTGCCCGACGACTGGCCACGGATGAACGGCCGGTCCGCCAGCGGCTGCCCGCCTTCGCCCGCGCCGAAGGTGATGCCGGGCGAGTTCATCAGCACGTCCTGCAGCGACGACGCCGCCGTCTGCTCGATGATCTGCTGGGGAATAATGGTTACAGCGCGCGGCGTGTCCAGCAGTGGAGCGACGAACTCGGGGCTGGCGGGCTCGCGGCGAATGCGGCGGCCGGTGACGTCGATGGCCTCGAGCCCGTCGTCCTTGGTGGTCTGCGGCGCCGTCACGACCGGGCCGTCAGCGGCGGGAACCTCGGCCGCCAGGGCCGGCGCGGCGACCAGCATGCCGGCGGCGCTGGAAGCGAACAGGAGCGAACGGAGCGCTGCGGCGCGAGACTCGGACATATTGAGGCGACCTTTTGGCCTGATTTTGCGATGCGGTCGCATTAGCCAGCTTCACGCCTTCACACAAGCACAATTGCGACTTAATCGCAGTCAGGGCCGCAAAGTTCAGCTCACCGCCGTCATTCGCGCGCCCTTCGCCGGGGTCAAATCCAGCCAGGTCGGGTCCGGCATCGCCTTGTGCGCCGCGGCCAGGGCTTCGGACCAGCGGCGGCCCAGGTCGCGGAAATAGGGGTCGTCCGCATCGATGCGCCGCTCCATCCCCGTCAGTCCGTCACGCGGAATGACGATCAGATCCAGCGGCGGCCCCACGGCGATATTGGAGCGAATGGTCGAGTCGAACGAGATCAGCCCCAGCTTCACCGCCTCGGACAGGGGGGTGTAGTCATGAAGGGCGCGATCCAGGATCGGCTTGCCGTATTTCAGCTCGCCGATCTGAAGATAGGGGGTGTCCGCCCCGCACTCGATGAAATTGCCCTGACCATAGATCAGGTAAAGGCCCATCTTGCCCCCGCCGATCTGGCCGCCCAGCAGCATGGAGGCGTTGACGTTCAGGGCGTCGGCGGTGGGCGAGGCCGGCGTATTGATCGTGGCTCGCACCATGGCCATGGCATGGCCCAGGATCTGGGCCGCGCGGAACAGGCTGGGCGCGGTCTCCAGCGTCTCCGGCCCGGTCGAGTCGGGCAGCTTGACCCCCTCGGCCACCATGGCCAGGGCGGTCTGGGTCACCGACAGATTGCCGGCCGTGGCCACGGCCAGGATCCGTTCGCCCGGCGCCTTGAACACGTGCAGCTTGCGATAGGACGAGATGTTGTCCACGCCCGCATTGGTGCGGGTGTCGGCGATCATCGCCAACCCCTCGTCCACCAGCATGCCTACGCAATAGGTCACTTGCCTCTATCCGCTCCCCAGCCTGCGAATCGTTCGACGCTAACAGATTCCTGCGACATGGCGATCAGGACCATCCCCGGCTCTGATGTTGTTGCTGGCTCTGTTGCACAGGCCGCACATGAAGGGCGACCGTCAGGCTGCCGACCCCGCCGCCATAGCTGGTCCCCCGGATCGGCGTCGCCCCCAGCGAGTCCAGCCCCACGGCGATACGGACATAGTTCTCGGTCGGGCAGATGCCGTTAGCCGCATCGAACCCGACCCAGCCCAACCCCTCGATCCAGGCCTCGGCCCAGGCGTGGGCGGCGTCCTGATCGTGCTGGCCGTCCGACCGGTTCAGATGGCCCGAGACATAGCGGGCCGGCACGCCCAGAGCGCGGGCGCAGGCGATGAAGATCTGGGCGTGGTCCTGACAGACGCCGCGCCGAATGTCGAAGGCCTCGGCCGCCGTATGGGTGGCGGACGTCGCCCCCACCTCGAAGGCCACCCCGCCATGGATCGCCCCCATCAGCCGGTGCATCCGCTCCAGCGGCGCGCCCTCGCCGACCTCTCTCGCAAACTCGACCAGGGCGGGATTGGCCTGGGTCAGGCGGGTGTCGCGCAGATAGACGCCCGGCTGCAGCCGGTCGTTCTGGCCCCGGATCACCCCGCCGGTGTCCACGGTCGAGACCTCGCCCGTCACCCGTATGGTCAGGGCGTCAGTCGGCCGCTCGGTATAGAGGCTGTGAACGATGTTGCCGAAGGCGTCCTCGCTGCGCCGCAGACGGGCGTCGACGTCGGTCTCGATCCGCCATTCGCGCACCTGCTGGCTCTCGCACGACTTGGGCGTCAGCCGCAGCATCTGCACGATGAACCGCGCCGGTCGGGCGTAGGCGTAGCGGGTGGAGTGGTCGATCCGTATCCGCATGGTCAGACCAGATATTGTTCGTGGACGGCGGCGGCCAGGGCGTTGTTCTCGTTTAGGAAGCCCTGGATGTATTCGTGCAGACCGGACTGGAAGATGTCCTCGATCCGGGCCTCGTTGAACTGGGTCAGGCGGTTGGAGGCCAGCCGCTGCGCCGGGCCACGCCGGCCGTAGTCCGTGGCCAGCCGCTCCAGATAGCTGACGATCATGCCCTGGCACGACGCCAGGGACCGCGGCATCTGCCGGTTCAGCACCAGCAGGTCCGCCACCAGCCAGGGCCGCACGCTCTCGCGATAGACCCAGCGATAGGCGGTCAGGGCCGAAACCTCGCGCAACAGGGTGGTCCACTGGAAATAGTCCAGCTGTCCCCCCACCCGTTCGCCAGGCGGCAGCAGCAGGTGATATTTGACGTCCAGCAGGCGGGCGGTGTTGTCGGCCCGCTCGATCGCCATGCCCAGACGCAGGAACCAGTAGGCGTCGTTGCGCAACATGGTCCGCGACGAGGCCCCCTCGACCGCCAGCGAGGTCGACTTCACGAAGTCGAGGAAGTTGGTGAAATCATCCCGCTTGGTCGGCTCGCCCAGCTCGTTCAGCCCGTTCCAGGCGCCGTTGATCGCCTCCCACAGCTCGATGGTCAGGGCGGTGCGCACCGAGCGGGCATTGGTCCGCGCCCGGGTGATGCAGGCCTTGATCGAGGTCGTATTGTCGGCCCCGAACGCCAGGTATTCACGAACGGACTTCTCGGAAACCGTACGGCCGGTTGCGTCGAACGCTGACTTCACCCCCGACGAGGCGATGGCGCCGGCCCAGGCCGTGACGGTGGCCTGATCCTTGGCCGGCAAGGCCGCCAGGCGGATCGCCGCCTCCAGAATGCGCGCGAGAAAGTCCGCCCGCTCCATATAGCGGCCGGTCCAGTACAGGCTGTCTGCGGTGCGAGAAAGCATCAGTTGTCCAGCACCCAGGTGTCCTTGGTTCCGCCGCCCTGGCTGGAATTCACCACCAGCGACCCCTCTTTCAGCGCCACCCGCGTCAATCCGCCGGGCGCGACCCGCACCCCCGCCGGACTGGACAGGACGAACGGCCGCAGATCGACGTGCCGCGGCGACAGATCCCCCCCGTTCAGGGTCGGCGCCGTCGACAGGCTCAGCGTCGGCTGGGCGATGAAGTCGTCGGGGTCGGCGATCAGCTTGGCCCGGAACGCCTCGATCTCGGCCTTGGTCGAGGTCGGCCCGACCAGCATACCGTAGCCGCCCGATCCGCCGACCTCCTTGACCACCAGTTCGTCCAGCTTACCCAGCACCTCCTTCAGCGCATCCGCCTCGCGGCAGCGCCAGGTCGGCACATTCTTCAGGATCGCGTCCTCGCCGGTGAAGAAGCGGATGATCTCGGGCATGTAGGTATAGACGGCCTTGTCGTCGGCCACCCCCGTCCCGACCGCATTGGCCAGGGTCACACGTCCGGCGAAATAGGCGGACATCAGCCCCGGCACCCCGACCGCCGAATTCGGCATGAAGGTCAGGGGGTCGATGAAGTCGTCGTCGATACGGCGATAGATGACATCGACCCGCTTGGGCCCCTCGGTCGTGCGCATATAGACGGTGTCGTCGTTGACGAAGAGGTCGCCGCCCTCGACCAGTTCCACCCCCAGCTTGTCGGCCAGGAAGCTGTGCTCGTAATAGGCCGAGTTGAACGGCCCTGGCGTCAGCACGACGATGGTGGGATCCTCGCCCGCCCCCGACGGCGCCGAGGCCTGGAGCGACCGCAACAGCATGTCGGTATAGATCTCGACCGGCCGCACCGCATGTTCGGCGAACAGGTCGGGGAACAGCCGCATCATCATCTCACGGTTCTCCAGCATATAGGAGACCCCCGACGGCGTGCGGACATTGTCCTCCAGCACATAGAAGCCGTCCTCGCCCGTGCGGACCAGATCGACCCCGGCGATATGGCACCAGACGTCGCCCGGCGGCCGGCGGCCCTGCATCTCGGGCCGATAGTGAGGATTGGTCAGGATCAGGTCGGCGGGCACGATCCCGGCGCGGATACAGTCCTGCGGCCCGTAGATGTCCTTCAGGAAGGCGTTGATGGCGGTGACCCGCTGCTTCAGCCCCTTCTCCAGCCCGCCCCATTCATCGGCGCCGATGATGCGCGGCACCACGTCGAACGGGATCAGCCGTTCGTTGGACTCCTCGTCGCCATAGACGGCGAAGGTCACGCCCATACGGCGGAAGAACAGCTCCGCCTGGCGCGAGCGCGCCTGCAACAGATCCGGCGGGGCGTTTTCCAGCCAGGCCGCCAGGGTCTTGTAGCTGTCGCGGATCGTGCCTGATCCGCCGCCGTTCATTTCGTCGAAAGCTCTCGTCATTCGCCCCCGCCGCGTTGAGATCGCAGCTTGGTCTATCCCCAACGAAAAGCGCAACAGTTTTGTTGCACTGCGGCGACGACGAAGCGGCGGAGCGCCTCTCCCTCCCCCTGCGGGGGAGGGGGGCTGAGCCGAAGGCGAAGCCGGGTGGGGGCGGCAGGACGACACGGGACATATCTCGCGAGGCAGAACCCGTGCAGCCCTGCCGGGCCGCCCCCACCCGGTCGCTCCGCGACCGCCCTCCCCCGCAGGGGGAGGGAGAAGGCCTGTGTCACACCCCCACCGCCTTCATCGAAACCGAGACGTCCGCCAGCTTCGCCACATCCACCGGCGTCCCCTTCCCGATCAGCTGTTTGCCCGCCATGAACTCCGGCGGCGCATTGACCGCCTCGACGCAGACCACTCGGTCCCCGTTCAGGTGAAACACCGCAAATCCCCCCGCCGTCGGATCGCCCCGCACCACCTGACGATCCGCATCGAACGTCAGACCCGCGATCTGAAGCTTGAAGTCATATTGATCGGACCAGAACCACGGAACCTCGGCCGCCGGCCCCGGTCGTCCGACGATGGCCGCCGCCGCCTGCTTGGCCTGTTCCAGCGCATTGGACACGCTCTCCAGCCGGCGCGACACCCCGCCGTGAACCGGAACCGGCCGCCGCGTCATGTCGCCGACGGCGAAGACGGCCGGATCGCTGGTTCGCGCCTGATCGTCCACCACCACCCCGTCGTCGCATCTCAGACCCGCCGACCGCGCCAGGCTGTCGCACGCCAGGGCGCCGACCCCGACCAGCACCGCATCCGCTTGCACCACCGATCCGTCCGCCAGGGTCACGCCGTGAGGGGCCACGGCGACCACCTCGGCCCCGGTCATAATCTCGACCCCGTGCGCCCGATGCTGGGCGATGAAGAAGGCCGACAAGGTCTCGGACGCCACCCGCGCCAGCACGCGCGGCGCGCGTTCGATCACCACCGCCTCGGCGCCCAGGGCCCGGGCCGAAGCCGCCGCCTCCAAGCCGACATAGCCGCCGCCGACCACCGCCAGCCGCTTGCCCGGCCCCAGCACGGCCTTCAGCCGTTCCGCGTCCTTCAGTGTCCGCAGCTCCAGCAGTTCGGGATGATCCCCGCCCGGCACCGGCAGTTTGCGCGCCGTCGATCCCGTCGCCAGCACCAGGACGTCATAGGTCTCGGACGCCCCGTCATGGAAGGCGACCGTCTTCGCCTCCGGATCCACCGACACGGCGACCGTCGACGGCCGGAACTCGATGCCCTGTTCTTCATAGAAGCTCAGCGGCCGCAGCAGCAGCGCCTCCAGATCCGCCTCGCCCTTCAGCCAGGCCTTGGACAGGGGCGGCCGCTGATACGGCGGCGCATCCTCCTCGCCCGCCAGCACGATCGGGCCTTCATGGCCGTATTGCCGCAGAAAGGCCGCGACGGAGCCGCCGGCGTGGCCGGCGCCGATGATCAGGATCTTGGTCATAAGGTGTGATGTAGAGCGGCGAGTGGCGAGTGGCGAGTGGCGGATCAGTGAAGAGTGCTAGTGAGCAAGAGATGAGCCCTCCTCCCCGACCGTCATCCTAGGGCTTGTCCCTAGGATCCATACACCCGGTGTCGCCGACCGCGCACTCTGCGGACACACCGGGCGTATGGATCCTCGCCACGAGGGCGAGGATGACGGAATTGGGTGGACCGCCCCCGCTCACTCCTCGCTCACCCCTTGCTCACCAAACGCCCCTTGACCGTTCCACTGTTACAGCATAGTGGAACGCGCATGACGACCCCGCCCGCCCGCGACGCCCTCCATGACGCCCTGCTGTCGATGCAGACGCGCGAGGAGATCGACGCCTTCCTCGCCGATCTGTGCACCCCGGCGGAACTGCGCGCCTTCACCGAGCGCTGGCAGGTGGCGCGCCTGCTCGACGCCGGCGGCAAATCCTATCGCGAGATCGCGGCCGAGGCTCACGCCAGCCCCACCACCGTCGTCCGCGTCGCCCGTTATCTCAAAGACATGCCGCACCAGGGCTACCGCATCGCCCTAGACCGCCTGAAGAACACGAACTGAGTATCCGAACATGAGCACCGTCCAAGGCCGGCTTCGCATCGCCGTCCAGAAATCCGGCCGTCTGGCCGACCGCAGCCTCGACCTGATCCGCGACGCGGGTCTGAAATGGGTCAAGGGCCACAACGACCTGCTGTATCGGGTCGAGAACTATCCAATCGACCTGCTGCGGGTCCGCGACGACGACATCCCCACCTTCGTGGCCGACGGTGTCTGCGACCTGGGGATCGTCGGCGAGAATGTGCTGGAGGAAGGCCGCAACGGCGGCCCCAACGCCTCGGTCGTCATGCCCCTGGGCTTTGGCCGCTGCACCCTGAAGATCGCCACCCCCCCGAGCCTGGCCTATGAGGGCCCGGCCTCGCTGGACGGGCTGCGCATCGCCACCTCCTATCCCAAGATCCTGCGCCGCTTCCTAGACGAGCGGGGGGTCAAGGCGGACATCGTCGTCATGCGCGGCGCCGTCGAGGTCGCCCCCCGGCTGAAACTGGCCGCCGCCATCTGCGACCTGGTTTCGACCGGCGCGACGCTGGAGGCCAACGGCCTGGGCGCCAAGGACATGGTGCTGGAAAGCCAGGCCGTCCTGATCCAGTCCCCCGTCGCGCCCGAGCCCGCCCTGCAACACCTGCTGGACAGCGTCATCGAGCGGATGTCGGGCGTCGTGTCCTCGCAAGGCGCCAAATACGTCATGCTGAACGCCCCGCGTTCGGCGCTGGATGAGATCACCGCCATCCTGCCCGGCGCCGGTTCGCCCACCGTCATGCCGCTGATGGGCCGCGACGACGCCGTCGCCGTCCACGCCGTCTGTCAGGAGGCCGTCTTCTGGGAGACACTGGAGAAGCTGAAGGCCGCCGGCGCCTCGGCCATCCTGGTCCTGCCCATCGAGAAGATGATGTGATGAAGCTGATCGACTGGTCTTCTCTCGACGCCGCCGGAAAGAAGGCGGCTCTCGCCCGCCCGGCCCAGCGCACCGCCGGCGACGTGACCGAGGTGGTCCGGACCATTCTGGACGACGTGCGGATGCGCGGCGGCGCCGCGGTCACCGACTGGTGCCTGAAGCTGGACAAGGCCCCGCCCCGTCGCGTCGCCATCACGCCCGAGGCCGTGGCCGAGGCCCGCAACGCCCTGCCCCCCGGCGACGTGCGCGCCCTGCGCATGGCGGCCGAGAATGTCCGCGTCTTCCACCAGGCGACCAAGCCGGAGGACACCCCCTTCGTCGAGACCACCCCCGGCGTGCGCTCCAAACTGGCCTGGCGTCCCATCGCCTCGGCCGGCCTCTATATCCCCGGCGGCACCGCGCCCCTGTTCTCGTCCCTGCTGATGCTGGCCATCCCGGCCGGCGTCGCCGGCGTGGGCCAGCGCGTCGCCGTCACGCCGCCCTCGAAGGACGGCGGCGTTCACCCCGCCATGATCCTGGCCGCCGCCGAGGCCGAGCTGGACGCGATCTGGCTGATGGGCGGGGCCCAGGCCATCGCCGCCCTGACCTTCGGCGTCGAGCTGGAGGACGGGATCATCCCCGCCTGCGACAAGCTGTTCGGCCCCGGCAACGCCTATGTCGCCGAGGCCAAGAAACAGGCGTCTGCTCTTCCGGGCGGCCCCGCCGTCGACATGCCCGCCGGCCCGTCTGAACTGATGGTCATCGTCGACCGCGACGCAGCCCCCGAGATCGCCGCCGCCGACCTGCTCAGCCAGGCCGAGCACGACGCCGACGCCCAGGTCATCCTGGTCTCCACCAGCCGCGCCACCATCGACTACATCCTGTCGGAGGTTGAGGTTCAGGTCGCGACCCTGCCGCGCGAAGCCATCGCCCGCGCCTCGCTGAACGAGGCCCGCGCCATCCTGGTCCGTGACCTAGACGCCGCCGCAGAGGTCGCCAACCTGTATGGCCCTGAACACCTGGCGATCCAGATCGACGACCCCGAACCCCTGGTGGATTCGATCAAGGCCGCCGGCGCCGTCTTCGTCGGCCGGTTCGCCGCCGAGACCCTGGGCGACTACGCCGCCGGCCCCAGCCACGTTCTGCCGACCGACGGCGGCGCCCGCACCCTGGGCGGCGTCACCACGTCCAGCTTCATGACCACCATGTCGGTCCAGCTGGTCAGCGAAGCCGGCGCCCGCGCCCTGGCCCCCATCGCCGCCCGCCTGGCCCGGATGGAGGGCCTCGAAGCCCACGCCCGCGCCGCAGACCTGAGGGCCGAAGGATGAGTGTCGTCAGAGCGGGTTCAGTGAGGAGTGCTAGTGAGCGAAGAAGTGAGCGAGATCGCGCCGCCTTCACCGCTCTGAAGCTCACCTCTTGCTCACTAGCACTCCTCACCCAGACAAGCCTCACCCCGGCCCTCCCCTACGGAGCCGCCCAATGACCCTGCCCGCCCCCTATCCCCCGCTGGTCTCCGGCGGCGACGGCCTGGACCGCTATCCCGGCGAGCCTGCCGCCCTCGCCGCCCGCATGGCTGCGATCTACGCCGTGCCCGCCGACCAGGTTCTGCCGGTGCGCGGCCTGACCCACGGGCTGGAACTGGCCTATCGCCTCGCCGCCCGCGACGGCGGTTCGGTCGAGGCGCCCAAGGCCGAACCCTATGACAGTCTCGCCGCCATCTATCCGGCCAAGGGCGAACCCGCCCCAGAAGCAAGTATCGTCGTCATCCGCGCCCTCGGCTCGCCCGAGGCCGTCGCCGAAATGGCCGCCCGCGTCGCCCCCGCCCTGCTGGTGGTGGACGAGGGCCTGATCGAATTCTCCGACAGCGTCTCGGCCGCCACCGTCGTCGCCGACCAGCCGAACCTGGTCGTGCTGCGCAGCCTTTCCCTGGCCTATGGTTTAGCCGGCGCCCGCGTCGGCGCTGCCATAGCCCAGGCCCCGACCCTGGACCGCCTGGCCTCGGTCCTCGAACCCTACGCCCTCCCAGAACCCCTGGTGCGGTTGGCGCAACAGGCGCTGGACCCGTCGCGGATGATCGAGACCGCCGAGCGGATCGCCTCGGTCCGGCGTGAGCGCGAGCGGATCGCCCGCGAACTGGCCCGCCAGATGCCGGTCGAACCCGGCGTCGGCCCCATTGTCATGGCCCGGCCGGAAGACCCCGCCGCCGCCCTGGCTGCGTTGGCCACCTATGGCGTCGCGGCCGACCTGTCCGGCGAGCGCCTGCGCCTGCCCGTCTCGATCAAGCCCGAGGTCAACGACCGGCTGCTGGCCGCCTTCGGCCTGACGCCCGCCAAGCGCCGACCCGCCCGCGTCGGCCAAGCCGTGCGCGATACGAAAGAGACCCGTATCGTCTGCGCCGTCGATCTGGACGCCCCCAGCCCCATCAAGATCGAGACCGGCGTCGGCTTCTTCGACCATATGCTGGAGCAGATCGCGGCCCACGGCGGCTTCTCCCTGCGGCTTCAGTGCGAGGGCGACCTGCACACCGACCCGCACCACACGATCGAGGACAGCGCCATCGCCCTGGGCCAGGCGCTGAAACAGGCGTTGGGCGAGCGCAAGGGCATCGCTCGCTACGGCTTCGTCCTGCCGATGGACGAGGCCAACGCCACCGTCTCCATCGACCTGTCCGGTCGTCCCTATCCGCTGTTCGAAGGGACGTTCGACACCCCCTTCATCGGCGACTACCGCACCGACCTGACGGCCCACGTCTTCCGCTCCCTGGCCGAGGCCATGGGCGCCGCGGTCCACATCTCGGTCACGGGCCAGGACGACCACCACAAGACCGAGGCCGTCTACAAGGCCTTCGGCCGCGCCCTGCGCCAGGCCATCCGGGTCGAGGGCGACGCGGTGCCGTCCACCAAGGGGGTGCTGTGATGGGTATTCAAGCTCCGCTCATTCCCGCGAAAGCGGGGACCCAGTTCTTTCCGATCACCACCGCCTGGATCAACGTCCTGCGCTTCACCACCGCCTATCGCCCAAAACACTGGGTCCCCGCTTTCGCGGGGATGAGCGGACATGGGTGAAGTCGCAATAGTGAGCTATGGCGCCGGCAACGTCGCCTCGGTCCAGTTCGCGCTCGAGCGTCTGGGCGCAACCGTGCGCCTGACCGACGATCCCGCCGTAATCGCCGAGGCCGAACGGGTCATCCTGCCCGGCGTCGGCGCGGCCGGCTACGCCATGAGCCGCCTGTCGGAACTGGGCCTGATCGAACCGATCCGCGCCTTCCCCCGTCCCCTGCTGGGCGTCTGCCTGGGCCAGCAACTGCTGTTCGAAACCAGCCAGGAGGGCGAGGGCGTCGATCTGCTGGGCTTCATCCCCGGCGCCGTGTCCCGGCTGGAGCCGGCGGGCGCCCTGCCCGTGCCGCATATGGGCTGGAGCCGGCTGACGCGCGACCGCGACGACCCGCTGCTGGAGGGGGTGGCCGACGGGGCCTACGCCTATTTCGTCCATAGCTATGTCTGTCCCGACGGCCCCGCCACCCTGGCCCGCGCCGACTATGGCGGCCCGGTCCCCGCCATGGTCCACGCCGCCAACCGCTGGGGCTGCCAGTTCCACCCCGAACGCTCGGCCGAGGCCGGGGCCATGATTTTGCGGAACTTCCTGCAGGTCGCCGCATGACCCGCGCCGCCTCCCCCTCCCCGTCATCCTCGGGCTTGACCCGAGGACCGGACCATCCGCCGCTCGTGCGAACGAGGCCCCGCACGAACCGATCCACGCCCGATCCTCGGGTCAAGCCCGAGGATGACGAACGGAAGCCGACCCCATGCTGATCTATCCCGCCATCGACCTGAAGGACGGCGTCTGCGTGCGCCTGATGCACGGCAAGTTCGACCAGGTGACGCAATATGACGAACAGCCCGCCGCCCGCCTCAGCGCCTTCGCGGCCGAGGGCGCCGAGTGGATTCACATCGTCGATCTGGACGGCGCCGAGGCCGGCGAGGCCATGCAGCACGCCCTGATCGGCGACCTGACCAAGGCCATCCAAGTCAAGATCCAGTCCGGCGGCGGCGTCCGCGGCGCCAATGACGTGGCCAAGCTGCTGGAAGCCGGGGTGTCGCGTGTCGTCGTCGGCTCCCTGGCGGTGACCCAGCCCAATGACGTCGCCGCCTGGCTCAAGGGTTTCGGCGTCGAGCAGATCACCCTGGCCCTGGACGTCAAGATCGAGGACGGCGTGCCCGTTCCCGCCCTGAAGGGCTGGACCCAGTCGTCGGGCGTCACCCTCTGGGAGGCGCTGGATCGTTATCCCAAGGGGACGGCCAAACACCTGCTGGTCACCGACGTCGGCCGCGACGGCGCCATGACCGGCCCCAATCTGGAACTGCTGGCCGAAATCCGCCGCCGTCGCCCGGATTTGGTGCTGCAGGCCTCAGGCGGCGTCTCGTCGCTGGAGGATCTCGCGGCGGTCAAGGCCCTGGGCTGCAACGGCGCCATCGTCGGCCGCGCCCTGTACGAGAACCGCTTCACCCTGCCCGAAGCCATAGCGACGGCGGCATGACCGCCCATTCTTTTGACAAGAGGGCGGTCCGATGACCGCCCGGCGTATAATCCCCTGCCTGGACGTCAAGGACGGCCGGGTGGTCAAGGGCGTGAAGTTCGTCGGCCATACCGACATGGGCGACGCCGCGGAGCTGGCCGCCCGTTACCGCGACGCGGGCGCCGACGAACTGGTCTTCTACGACATCACCGCCAGCCCCGAGGGCCGGACGCTGGACTATGGCTGGATCAAGGATATCGCCCGGCTGCTGGACATCCCCTTCTGCGTCGCCGGCGGCATCCGCAGCGTCGATCAGGCCGCCCGCTGCCTCGACCACGGGGCGGACAAGGTGTCGATCAACTCCCCCGCCCTGGAACGTCCCGAGCTGATCGCCGAAATGGCCGCGCGCCTGGGCAGCCAGTGCGTCGTCGTCGGCGTCGACAGTCGTCTGGAAGACGGCGAATGGGTGGTCCACAAATACACCGGCGACCCCGACGCGCGCCGCCGCGCCGGCAAACGCACTCTGGACTGGCTGGACGAGGCCCAGGGCCTGGGCGCCGGCGAGATCGTGCTGAACTGCATCGACCAGGACGGGGTTCGACGCGGCTACGACATTGAACAACTGTCCGCCGCCCGCGCGCGCCTGACCATCCCCCTGATCGCCTCGGGCGGCGCCGGCGCCCCCGAGCATTTCAAGGCCGTGTTCGAACAATCGGACGTCTCCGGCGCCCTCGCCGCCAGCGTCTTCCACACTGGCGCGATAGCCATCCCCGACTTGAAGGCCTATCTCGCGGGCGAAGGCCTGGAGATGAGATTGTGATTTTAGATCTCCGCTCATCCCCGCGAAAGCGGGGACCCAGTGCTTTGGGCGATCATCCTCGCCCCTTTGGCACAGAGCCCTATCCAAGACCCGTCAGACAACAGAACTGGGTCCCCGCTTTCGCGGGGATGAGCGGTGAATAAAATGATCGACCCCAACACCATCGACTTCACCAAGGGCGACGGCCTGGTCCCCGTCGTGGTGCAGGACGCCGCCACGCTCCAGGTCCTGACCCTAGCCTATATGGACCGCGCCGCCCTGGACGAGACCATCCAGTCCGGCGAGGCCACCTTCTTCTCCCGCTCGCGCGGCGGACGCTGGCGCAAGGGCGAGACCTCGGGCGACCGGCTGCACGTCGTCGGCATCACGGCCGACTGCGACAGCGACGCCCTGGTCCTGGCGGTCAATCCGGTCGGCGACGCCTGCCACCTGCACCGCACCAGCTGTTTCGGCGAGGCTGACGCGCCGGGCCTGGGCCGCATCGCCCGGCTGGAACGCACCATCGCCGAACGCGCGGCCGCCGATCCGTCCGAAAGCTGGACCGCCCGGCTGATCGCAGAAGGCCCGAAACGCATCGCCCAGAAGGTCGGCGAAGAGGGCGTCGAGACGGCTCTTGCCGGCGTCGCGGGTCCCGACGAGGAACTCGCCAGCGAGGCGGCGGATTTGATCTATCACCTCTTGGTGCTTCTCCACGTCCGTAACATGGTGTTTCAGGACGTGCTGGACGTGTTGGCCTCCAGAGCGGAAGCGGGCAAAGCGACGCCCAGACCATAAAAGGCGATGGGTTCCGGAAAACGGGACCGTTCAGGGGACAAACATGGCGGCTCTCATTCTGTTCGGCGGCGGCGGCGATCTGGCGATGCGCATGCTGTTGCCGTCGCTCTATTTCCTCGAGCACGACGGGCTCCTGCCGGACGATCTCAAGATCATCGGCGCCGCCCGTTCCGAAGAAACCGCCGACGAATATGTCGCCAAGGTCCATGACGCCGTGAAGGCCAAGGCCGAGGCGGACAAGGCCTGGGACGACCATAGCTGGGCCAAGATGAAGGCCCGCCTCGACTATCTGGCCGTTGACGCCACCGATCCCGCCAGCCTGAAGGGCCTGAAGGATCGCGTCGGCGACGGCGAGGTCACCTCCTTCCTGGCCGTCTCGCCCTCGCTGTACGGTCGTATCGTCACGGCGATGAAGACGGCGGGCCTGGCCGAGCGCAACTGCCGCATCGTGCTGGAAAAGCCGGTCGGCCGCGACCTCAAGTCCTTCCTCGAGATCGACGACGCCGTGGCCCACGCCTTCCGCGAGGACCAGGTGTTCCGCATCGACCACTATCTGGGCAAGGAGACGGTCCAGAACCTGACGGCGCTTCGCTTCGGCAACACCATTTTCGAGCCGCTGTGGAACAATCTGACCATCGACCACGTCCAGATCACCATTGGTGAGACAGTCGGCGTCGGCGACCGCTGGCCCTATTACGACGAGTACGGCGCGCTGCGCGACATGCTCCAGAACCACATGCTCCAGCTGCTGTGCCTGGTCGCCATGGAGCCGCCCTCGGACCTGGATCCGGAATCGCTCCGCAACGAAAAGGTCAAGGTGCTGCGGTCCCTGCGCCCCATCACCCACGAGGAGGCGGAACGCGTCACCGTGCGCGGCCAGTATGTGGCGGGCGTGTCCGAGGGCAAGCCGGCCAAGGGCTATGACGAGGAGCGCGGCGCCGATTCCGACACCGAGACCTTCGTCGCCATCCGCGCCGACATCGACAACTGGCGCTGGGCCGGGGTGCCCTTCTTCATGCGGACCGGCAAGCGGCTGCCTGAGAAGCGCACCGAGATCGTCATCCAGTTCAAGCCCGTCCCCCATTCCATCTTCGACAACGAAGAGGGCGAGGCGCCGGCCAACCGCATGATCATCGAGCTTCAGCCCGAGGAAGACATCTCCCTGACGGTGATGAACAAGCGCCCTGGCCTGGACAGCCGGATGCAGCTCCAGCCCATCACCATGAGCCTGTCCTGGGGGGTGGACGGCAAGTCCGCCGCCCCGCCGCGCCGCCGCATCGCCTATGAGCGTCTGCTGCTGGACGCCATGCACGGCGACTCCACCCTGTTCGTCCGTCGCGACGAAGCCGAACAGGCCTGGAAATGGGTGGACGAGGTCGCCGAGGCCTGGGCCGAGTCCGGCCTGAAGCCCGACGAATATGTCGCCGGCACCTGGGGCCCCGACAGCGCCGACATGCTGATGATGCGCACCGGCCGCGACTGGAACACGACCGATGCGTGATCCCCTTCTTTCGTCATCCTCCGGCCGGCGCAGCCGGACCGGGGGACCCAGCGGCGCGCGAGAGCGCGAACCTGTCGCGGACGAATTCGTATCCGCCATTTCGCCTGCGCTGCGCTACGGCGCCGCTGGGTCCCCCGGTCTGCGCCGCGAAGGCGCGGCTTGCCGGAGGATGACGAAAGGAAGGAAGAGCCAATGACCCATCCCATCGAAACCTTCCCCACCGTCGACGCCTGGGCCGAGGCCATCGCTGCGCGCCTGTCCGAGACCCTGGGCGCCGCCGTGCGCGACAACGGCCGGGCCGTCTTCGCCGGTCCCGGCGGCACGACCCCCGCCCCCGTCTATCGCCGCCTCGCCGCGACCGACCTGGACTGGGCGAAGATCGCCGTCACCCTGGTGGATGAGCGCTACGTCCCCGAGACCTCCCCTGAGTCCAACGCCCGGCTGATCCGCGACGTCCTGCTACAGGACAAGGCCGCCGCCGGCCGCTTCATCCCCCTCTATACGCCCGAGGTCACGGTCGATCGCGCCGCCATCGTCGCCGCCCACGCCCTGGCCGACGCAGGCGGACGTTTCGACGCGGTCCTTCTCGGCATGGGGGAGGATGGCCATATCTGTTCCATGTTCCCCAACAGCCCCACCCTGAAGACCCTGCTGACCCCGACGCTAAAGCCGACGGTCCTGGGCGTGCCCCACGGCCGCGACGGCGCCGCGCCGACCATCGAGCGCCTGTCGATCAACCTGCCCTATCTGATGTCCGCCGGTCGGGTGATCCTGGGCCTGAAGGGCGAGGCCAAACGCCGCGTGTTCGAGCAGGAGGCCCAGGGCGATCCCAAGGTCCAGCCCATCGCCGCCCTGATCGCCGCAGGCGTCCCGCTTGAAGTTCTGTACACGGAAGCCAGCTGACATGACCCTGCACCCCACGGTGGCCGCGGTCACCGCCCGGATCGTCGAGAAGAGCCGCGCCACCCGCGCCGACTACATCCGTCGCATGGACGCCGCCCGCGACAGCGGGACCGGCCGCGCCAAGCTGAGCTGCGCCAACTGGGCCCACGCCTTCGCCGGCCAGACCATCGCCGACAAACTCACTTCGATGGATGGGTCCAAGCCCAATCTGGGCATCGTCACCGCCTATAACGACATGCTGTCGGCCCACCAGCCGTTCGAGCGCTTCCCCGCCGTGGTCCGCGAGGCGGTGCGTCAGGTCGGCGCCACGGCCCAGGTCGCCGGCGGCACCCCCGCCATGTGCGACGGCGTGACGCAAGGCCGCCCCGGCATGGAGCTGTCGCTGTTCAGCCGCGACGTCATCGCCATGTCCACCGGCGTGGCCCTGACGCATGACGCCTTCGACGCCGCCCTGATGCTGGGCGTCTGCGACAAGATCGTGCCCGGCCTGTTCATGGGGGCCCTGGCCTTCGGCCATCTGCCGGTCGTCTTCGCCCCCGCCGGCCCCATGCCCTCTGGCATTCCGAACGCTGAAAAGGCCCGCGTCCGCGCCGAGTACGCCCAGAACAAGGTCGATCGCCAGACCCTGCTGGAAAGCGAGATCGGCTCCTACCACTCGCCCGGCACCTGCACCTTCTACGGCACGGCCAACTCCAATCAGATGATGATGGAGCTGGCGGGCCTGCACATGCCCTCGACCGCCTTCGTCCATCCGGACACCGGCCTGCGCGACGCCCTGACCGCCGCCGCCGCCAAACGCGCCGTCGAACTGGCCCGCAGCGGCGAATGCCGCATGGCCGACGTCATCGACGAGAAGTCCATCGTCAACGCCATCGTCGCCCTGCTGGCCACCGGCGGATCGACCAACCACGCCATCCACCTGGTCGCCATGGCGCGGGCGGCGGGCGTGCTGATCGACTGGACCGACATGGACGAGCTGTCGTCCGTCACCCCCCTGCTGGCCCGCGTCTATCCCAACGGCTCGGCCGATGTGAACGCCTTCCAGGCCGCCGGCGGCGTCGCCTTCGTGGCCCGCGAACTGGCCCAGGCCGGCCACATCCACTCGGACGTCACGACCATTATGGGCAAGGGCATAGAGCCCTATTTCCAGGAGCCGTCGATGGTGGACGGACAGCTGGTTTGGCGCGACGGGGTCAAGGAAAGCCTCGACCTCGACATCCTGCGCCCCGCCTCCAACCCCTTCGACAAGGAGGGCGGTCTGCGCCTGGTCAAGGGAGACCTGGGCCGGGCGGTCATCAAGGTCTCGGCGGTCAAGCCCGAGAACCGCATCGTCGAGGCCCCCGCCGCCGTCTTCGAGACCCAGGAAGACGCGCTGCAAGCCTTCAAGGACGGCAAACTGTTCCGCGACGTCGTCGTGGTCCTGCGCTTCCAGGGACCCAAGGCCAACGGCATGCCCGAACTGCACAGCCTGTCGCCGGCCCTGTCGGTCATCCAGGACAAGGGGTTCAAGGTCGCCTTCGTCACCGACGGCCGCATGTCGGGCGCCAGCGGCAAGACCCCCGCCGCCATCCACGTGTCGCCTGAGGCCCTGGCCGGCGGCCCCCTGGCCCATGTTCAGGAAGGCGACATCATCCGCCTGGACGCCGAGGCCGGGGTTCTGACCACGGTGGGCGTCGGCGACCTGTCGGCCCGCCCCGCCGCCGCACGCTCCTCCGCCAATGCGGCGGGCACGGCCTGGGGCTATGGGCGAGAGCTATTCGGCGCCTTCCGCCACGTCGTCACCACCGCTGAAGAAGGCGCGACTGTCTGCTTCGCCTTCCCCAGCAGCGCCCAATCGCATACGGACACACCTCCCGATCCCAACTTCGTCGACCGGACCGTGGACGCCTGATCCGCCGCACCGACCGCAGGAAACGCCTCATGAATGACAAGACCCTCCTCGTCGGCGACGTCGGCGGCACCAACGCTCGCTTCGCCGTCGCTCGCATGATCGACGGCCGGCCCGTGCTGGACCACCACGAGAGCTTCCCGGCCGAACGCTATCCCACCTTCCTGAAAGGCGTCGCCGCCTTCATCGAGGGCTGCGAGGTCAAGCCGACCGGCGGCGTCATCGCCGTCGCCGGCCCCGTCACCGACGGCGCCATCGACCTGACCAACTCGCCCTGGCAGGTGTCCGAGAGCGAGCTTCAGACCCTGGGCCTCAAGCCGGTCAAGCTGATCAACGATTTCGAGGCCCTGGCCTGGGGCGCCCCCGTGGTGCCGGAAGATCAGCTGGAAAGCCTGGGCGGGCCGGTCGACGGCGATCCGCACGCCACCGTCGCCGTCCTCGGCCCCGGCACCGGCTTCGGCGTCTCGGCCCTGATCCGCGACGCCCACGGCAAGGAAATGGCCATGCCGTCGGAAGGCGGCCACGCCTGCTTCCCCCCCGGCGATCCGGTCGAAGATGAGATCCTGCGCATCCTGCGCCGCCGCTATGACCGCGTCTCCATCGAGCGCCTGATCTGCGGCCCCGGCCTGCTGAACATGCACCGGGCCCTGGCCGAGATCGACGGCCGCGAGACCCATATCGAGGATCCGGCTGAAATCACCAAGGACGCCCTGGCCGATCCCAACAGCCCGTGCGGCGCCACCCTGGCCCGCTTCTGCGCCATCCTGGGCGCGGTCGCCGGCGACATCGCCCTGACCACGGGCGCGCGTGGCGGCGTCTATATCGCCGGCGGCATCGTTCCGCGCATCCTGCCATTCATCAAGGCCAGCCCCTTCCGCCAGCGGTTCGAGCGCAAGGGCCGGTTCAAGGACTATATGTCCGAGATTCCGACCAAGGTGATCATGCACAAACATGCGGCCCTGCTGGGCGCCGCCCGCGTCGCCTTCGCCGAAGCCGAGGGCTGAGGCCTCACGAAAAGCTCACGGCGGCGTGAACCCATCCGCCGCCGTGACGTTTCCTCCGCTCCAAAACGGAAGGAAACGCCATGAAAAAGTTCGCCATCGCCGCCGCCTCGCTGTTCGCTCTGTCGGGCGTCGCCGCCTGCGGTGAAAGCGCCGCGGACCGCGCCGCCGAAAGCCGCGCCGACGCCGTCGAGGCCCAGGGCGAAGCCCGCGCCGACCAGCTGGAAGCCCAGGCCGACGCCGCCCCGACCGACGCCCAGGAAGACGCCCTGAACCGCCAGGCCGACCAGGTCGAGGAAAACGCCGACCGGCGCGCCGACCAGATCGAACAACAGGGCGGCAACCCCGACCGCGGCATGACCACCCACAACACCCCGACCAAGAACTAAGGTCGGCGTCTGGCGTGATCCGCCTACCCCGTCATCCTCGGGCTTGTCCCGAGGACCCACGGCGGCTTCGGATTCGATAGGGAAGGTTTCAAACCACCGTATGCAACGGGCTAAGACTCGGGGGCCGAACCGTGGGCCCTCGGGACAAGCCCGGGGGTGACGGAATAAAGCGAACCTCACGCCTTCTTCGGCCACCACGGCACAAACGCACTCGTCCGCTTCACATAGTCCGCATACCCCGGCCGCGACTTGTTGATCGCCTTCTCCGTAATCCCGATCCCCGACCAGCGCGTCAGGGTGAAGGTCAGGAAGATCGGCCCCGCGATCGACCACAGGCCGACGCCCGTCTCCGCCGCGATCAGCCACAGCCCCCACCAGACGCAGGCGTCGCCGAAATAGTTCGGATGCCGGGTATAGCGCCACAGGCCGCTGTCCAGCACCTTGCCCTTGTTGGCCGGATCGCGCTTGAACGCCGCCAGCTGAGCGTCACCGACGCTTTCGAACACGATCCCGACCACAGCCAGCACCGCCCCGACCCCGGCGATCACGCCCACGGGCTGAGCCTCCACCTGCCCCAGCTGCACCGGCAGCGACGTCAGCCAGGCCAGCACCGCCTGGGGCAGAAACACGAACAACAGCGCCGTCTTGCCGAACGACCAGCCCTTGTTCCGTTCCTGGTCCTCGACGATCTGCACATACCGCCCATCCGCCCCGCTGGCCCGCCAGCGCCGGAACAGTTGCAGGCCCAGCCGCAACGCCCAGACCGCGCACAGCCCGACCAGCAGCGCCTTGCGCGCCGGATCGCCGTCCGCGCGCGGCAGGGTCGCCACCGCCAGCAGCAACATCCCCAGCGGCCAGACCGCATCGATGAAACTGACATCCTTCAGCTTCAGGGCGACCAGCCACAGCCCCAGCATCACGGCGACGATGAGGGCCAGGTTCAGTCCCAGCAGGATGAGGATGTCGGTCAGGGTCATGGGCCTGATACGGCGGCGGGGCGGATGTGGATCGCGGCTAAGCCGGCTCGACCACCGTCAACTCCGGCCAACGCCCCCGCGCATTTTCGATGGTCTTGGCCCACCCCCTGGCCAGCGGCCGGTTCGGGTTCGGCCGCACGACCATGGCGAACACATCGTCCAGCCCGAACGGCGCCGCCACGGTGATCGCGTCGTCCGCTTCCAGCCGCACCCCGACGGCGAAGGTCGGCGCCACGAACCGGCCCAGGGCTTCGTCGGTCGCGTGCAACGGCTCATAGGGCTCGCCGAACCGGTTCTGGAACCACAGGTGGACCCGCGCCTGATTGCGCACCTCGACCTGGCTGCGGAAGGGCTCGTCGAAGGCGGCGGCGACCTGTTTGATCACGACGTCCTCGGCCTCGTACGACAGGTCCGCGCCGTCGAAATAGGCCAGGTCATAGTCCTTGATCCCGTATCCGGACGGCCGCCCCGTCCTGGCGTTCCAAACCGCCTGATAGACGGCGCCCGACACCAGCCGCCAGTCGGGCAGACCCAGCCCCCGCACCGTCCGCAGGACGTGCATCAGGCCAGGATCGGCGCGGACGATTTCGATTAGCGATTGGGCAAGTGGATCTGTTTCAGTCATCGGCGTGCAATATCAAACTTCGTCATCCTAGGCCTTGTGCCTAGGATCCATAATCCCGGTGTCTCCGCAGAGCGCGCCTCTTTGGGCGCGGAGCGTATGGATCCTAGGCACAAGGCCTAGGATGACGGCAGACTGCGTGCCGGCCTTGCCCCGCATCGGCCAGCCGGCGGCCCGTGACGCGCACAATTTCCGAGACAAGCTCTCACCAATTCAAAGGCTTGCAGATTCTATTCGACGAAATACCCGGCGCCCCTTCAGCCCCGCTTATAATGCCGGCTCGGTCTTTGACATCGCGAGCCTCTCGGCGACACATCCGCCCCCAATTGCACTCTATTGCAGAGTGCAATTGGATCTGGAAAACTTCCCCTTTAAAAACAGCAGGATCCTGCCGAAATTAGACTCATTGCACTGATTTTATTCGAGTCCAATTCGGCGGCCTCGCCGCCCCTACCCCCGTACAGGCCATCCGTGATCCAACGGCCCATGCCCGCCGCCCAGCACCGGCGCGCGCCGGATGGCCTCGCCGACATAGGCCCAGGCTTCCGCCACCGCGACCTCCAGCGGCCGGCCCAGGGCAAGGCCCGCCGCGCAGGCGCTGGCCAGAGTACAGCCGGTGCCGTGGGTATGCCGAGTGTCGATCCGCTCGGCCTCCAGCACCGTCTCCCCGTCGGCCGTCATCAACAGGTCGATCACCGTCGGCCCGTCCACATGGCCGCCCTTCATCAGCACGGCCCGGGCGCCCAGTTTCAGCAGGGCCTCGCCCGCCCGTCGCTGGCCGTCGATGTCGCGCACCGCCAGCCCGGTCAGGGCCTCGGCCTCGGGCGCATTGGGGGTCAGCAGGGCCGCGCGCGGGATCATCAGGGTACGAACCGCCTCCACCGCCGCATCGGGCAGCAGCGGATGCCCGCCCTTGGCCACCATGACCGGATCGACCACGGCCGGGGCCTTGGCCTCGTCCAGCAGGGCCGCCACCGTCTCGACCACCTCGACCGAGCCCAGCATGCCGGTCTTGACCGCATCGGTCCCGATATCCTCCAGCACCGCCCGCGCCTGGGCCGCGATCAGGTCCAGCGGCAGGGGATAGACCCCGTGGACCCCCAGGGTGTTCTGCACCGTGATCGCCGTGATCGCCGTGGCGGCGAACCCGCCCATCATCGTCACCGCCTTGATGTCGGCCTGAACGCCCGCGCCGCCGCCGCTGTCCGACCCCGCCAGGATCAGGACCCGTCCTTGATAAAGCCCGCTCATGCCTGCGCCCCCGAGAACAGCTTCAGCCCGACGATTCCCGCCACGATCAGCAGGATGCACACCGCCCGCACCGCCGTCGCCGGCTCGCCATAGAGGACGATCCCGACCAGGGCCGCGCCCACCGCCCCGATCCCGGTCCAGATCGCATAGGCCGTCCCGATCGGCAGCTTCTGCGTCGCCACCCACAGCAGGACCATGCTGGCCGCCAGCGCGACCAGAACGCCCAGCGACGTCAGCGGCCTTTGCAGGCTGACGTTCTTCAGGCCGGACGCCCACAGGACTTCCAGCAGACCGGCGACGACCAGCGTCACCCACGGATTGATCGACATGACCCAGGACATGGGGACCAGATGGCCCAGTCGACGCATCGGGGCAAGCGTGGGCGAGGCAGGCGTGTCACTCCGTCGCCAAGACGCCTCACCCTATATATTGCCATACTGCAATATAGCTGATAGACGATGGATATGAACACCGCCCTCCAAGCCCCCCTCATGGCCCTGTCGGAGCCACACCGGATGGCCATCGTCGCCATGCTGGCGGACGGCGAACGTCCTGCGGGAGACTTCGTCGACGCCCTGCCCATCGGCCAGCCGACCGTGTCGAAACACCTGTCCGTCCTGCGCGAGGCCGGCCTGGTCTCTGTGCGCAAGGACGCCAACCGCCGCCTCTACAGCCTGAACCCCGCCCCGCTGGCCCAGCTCGACGCCTGGCTGGCCCCCTATCGCCGCTTCTGGGCGTCGCGCCTCGACGCCTTGGAAGCCCACCTGGACAGAGAGTTTCCACAATGACCAGCACCGACCTCCTCAACACCATCGACCAAGGCGAACTGACCGAGATCAACGACGGATGGGAGCTGCGTTTCGAGCGCCGACTGCGCCATTCGCCCGAGCGGGTCTGGAAGGCCCTGACGACGCCCGAAGGGCTGAGATGCTGGCTGGCCGAAGCCGACATCGAAACCGTGCCCGGCGGCCGGATGAACCTGAACTTCCGCCAGCCCGACCACGAGTTCATGCCCGACCGGCCCGAGGTCCGCACCCAGGCCAACGAGGTTCTGCTGGTCCAGCCCTTCACCCGGTTCGAACACACCTTCGGAAGCAATCCGGACTCGGTCGTCTCCTGGCGGCTGACACCCGACGGCGACGGCACGCGCCTGACCCTGGTTCACCGCATCCCAGCCACCTGGAAGGACTCGCGCCGCAACGTCCTCAGCGGCTGGCACCACCATATGGAGGGCCTCGACGACGCGGCTCAGGGCGTCGCCCACCCCTGGGATTGGGACCGCTGGTTCGCCCTGCGCGACGCCTACGCGGCCCGGATCGAGACGATGGAGGACGCATGAGCGCCGACGGACAACTTTAGCTTCGCATGGGTTCAGGATCTGGTAGCCGCCGCCACCGCCGCCTGAAGCTTCAGCGCCTGGACCGTCTCGCGCACGTCGTGGACCCGCACCATCCGCGCGCCCCGGCGCGCGCCCTCCAGCGCCAGGGCCAGCGAGCCGCCCAGCCGGTCGGTGGCCTCCACCGCCGTCGCATCGACCGCCTGGATCGTCCGCTTGCGGCTGGCGGCGTACAGCACGGGGAAGCCCAGCCCGACCAACTCGCCCAGCCGCGCCGTCAGCGCCATATTGTGGTCAAGCGTCTTGCCGAACCCTATGCCCGGATCCAGCCAGATCCGCTCGCGCGCCACGCCCGCCGCCATCGCCGCCTCGGCCCGCTCGCGCAGATAGGCGACCACATCGCCCACCACCTCGCCATAGCGGGGATCGGCCTGCATGGTCCGGGGCTCGCCCCACATGTGCATCAGCACCACCTCGCACCCCAGTTTGGCCGCCACCGCCAGGCTGTCCGGCGCATGGGTCAGGGCCGTCACGTCGTTCCACATCGTCGCCCCGGCCGCGACGGCGGCGCGGGCCACGGCCGGCTTCATCGTGTCGACGCTGATCGCCCCGTCCCAGCGCGCGCGAACGGCGGCGATCACCGGCGCGACCCGGTCGATCTCCTCGGCCTCGCCCACCGGCTCCGCCCCCGGTCGGGTGCTCTCGCCGCCGATGTCCAGCACCTGCGCCCCCTGTTCGACCAGCCGCATCGCCTGGTCCACGGCCCCCGCCGTCGACGCCCACCGGCCCCCGTCGGAGAAGCTGTCGGGGGTGACATTGACGATGCCCATGACCTGAACCGTCATCCCGGCCTCCCGATCAGCCCGCCCAGGGCTTCCAGATAGACGCCGAAAGCCTTGCGCCCCTCAGGCGTGATCGACACCCGCGTCAGGGGCTTGTTGTTCACAAAGCTCTTGGCCACGGCGACATAGCCGGCCTCCTCCAGCTTCTTGATATGGACCGACAGATTGCCCTGCGTCGCCTCCAGCACCGTCTTCAGCTCGGTGAAGTCGGCCGCTTCGGCATCGGCCAGATAGACCATGATCCCCAGCCGCATACGGCCGTGGATGACCTCGTCGATCCGCCCCAGGTCGTTCAGCCCCATGGATCAGCCGGCGTCCGCATTGAGATCGCGCTTCCTCAACGACTCACGGGTGATGATCCAGCCCGGCCCCGCGAACAGCAGGAACAGCGCAGCCGTCGCCACATACAGGTAGATCAGCGGCTGGCGCACCAGCAGGCCCAACGCCACCGCCGTCGCCCATCCGCCCAGCGACGCCGCCAGCATCCAGCCCTTCTTCTTCAGGGTCCAGGCCACATACCAGGCCGCCGACTGAAGGGCGAAGATCATGGCCGGGTAATAGAGCCAGACGGCGAAGTCCTGGTCCCGCGCCGCGCCGAAGCCGAAAACGATGATGATGGCCAGATTGGCCATGCCCGCCCCGCTGAAGGCCGCGTTCAGGGTCCGGGTCACGATGGGGCTGGCCTTGACCCGCTTGCGGTCCTCGCGGATGGCCCAGACCATCACCACCAGGAAGGCGACGGTGATCCCGGCGACGAAGGCCAGGCTGACCGGCCCCGGCCAGCGGACAACGCCCACCGACTGGCCGATGTGGACCAGGCACTGAAGCCCGTACAACAGGCCGCCAGCCAGATACATGACCCCCATGGTCAGGGTCGCGCGCGGATCGCCCCCGCCCTGGACGATCGAACGGAGAAAGGCCAGGTCGGCCTCGGGCGTGCTGCGGGACGTGTCGATCATCGATGATTCCTCTGCGGCGGGCGCGCCCCTCGGATGGACGCGGCGGCCGGGGTTGGCAAGCTATTCGGCGGGAGACAGGGCGGAGGCGGGGCTGCGTCGCCATGGAACCCGGCGGCCGTTCAGCCAGCGGCCCATGAAGCTATGGCGGATCAGAAGTTCATAGCTGGCCAGCGAGACGGCCAGCACCCCGCCGACGACCAGCGCGAGCTTGACCGGCCAGGGCCAGGCCAGATGCTGAACCCAGACCTGTGCGGCCATCACCAGCGGCAGATGGACGATGTAGATCCAGTATGAAGCGTCGGCGACATAGCGCCTTACAGGACTGTGTCCCGAGAAGAAGGTCAGGGCCAAACCGACGACGGCGAAGACCGAGGCGTACACCCCCACGCCGAAGGCGGCGGCCGCAAGGGCCTTGGTCTGCGGGTCGGTCAACGGCGTCAGCTGCGGCGTCGGCCCGCCCGCTGCGGTCATCGCCGCTGCGCCCGCGCCGATCGCTAGGACCAAATAGGCGGGGGCCCACCCTCTGATCCGCTCCAGCAGGTCGCGGCGACGGTCCAGCAGCGCGCCGAAGCCGAAGGCCAGACCGAAACCGACCAGGGCGGGCGTGTTAGGGATCAGACCGGCGTCCGGCGTCGGCACGCCGAAGAAGGCGATCCAGTTCGGATGAAGCCACAGGGCCAGAGCCAGCGGCGCCCCCAGTACGAACGGCCCCCACGGCCAAACCAGACCCGCTGTGACTCGGTCCGCCGTCGGCCCCCAGCCCCCCGACCGGTCCAGGACCGTGGACAGCAGGCGCAGCCCCGCCAACCCGGCGTAGAAGATCAGCAGCACCCACAGGAACCACAGGTGCGTCAACGGGAAGCTGGCTATGGTGAAGGCCGGCGGCGGCGGCGCATCCGCGGCCGTCAGGTTCATACGTACACCGATCCAGATCGCCACAGCGATGATGCCGGCCATGGTCAGCGGCCAGAAAACCACCAGCGGTCCCGCGATCCGGATCAGTCGGTTGACGACGAAGCCCCACAGGCCGCGCCGCTGAACCAGCGCATGGGCGAACAGGCCGGCGATCAGGAAGAAGGTCGCCATGCGGAACAGGTGGATGACGAAGAACAGCCCGCTGGCCCAGACCGAGCGCTGATCGTCGGCGACGATCCAGATCTGGGTCGGAAAGAAGGACATGGCGCCGTGAAGCACCACGCCCAGCAGCAGGGCGCCGCCCCGCAGCGCGTCGAGCCCGTGAAGACGCTCGGACCTATCGTTTTCAGACGCCGACATGAGACCCTCCCCTTCGTGGATAAGGGAGCATCCCATAGACTGGTCTATAATGCAAACTTGTTCGCCGTAATCGCGGCCTGAGAGGAGCGCGTCGCCCGGCGACCGAGCGACCCCAAAAGAAAAACCCGCCGGGAGATCGCTCTCCCGGCGGGTTTTTGCTTTCAGACCTCGCCCCGTCTCAGTGAACCGTCGGCACGCTCGTCGCAGCCGGGGCGGCGACCGGCACCTCGATGTCCGTCCCGTCCGACACCGGCGTCACCGGCGTCACCGGCACCGAGACGGAAGGCCCGGCGTTGGGGAAGTTGTTTTCGTCGCGGTTGGGGGCGACGCCCTTCTCCAGCAGGTCCTTGATCTCTTCGCCGGACAGGGTCTCGTATTCCAGCAGGGCCTGGGACAGCTTCTCGTGGTGATCGGCCTTGTCGGTCAGGATCTTCCGGGCCTCGTCCCAGCCCGAGGCGACCAGACGACGGACTTCCTCGTCGATGGTGCGGGCGGTCTCTTCCGAGACGTTCTGGCTGCGCGCGACCGAGTGGCCCAGGAAGACCTCTTCCTGGTTGTCGCCGTAAGCCACCGTGCCCAGCTTCTCGGAGAAGCCCCAGCGCGTGACCATGGCGCGGGCCAGCTTGGTCGCCTGTTCGATGTCCGACGACGCGCCCGAGGTGATGTTCTCCTTGCCGAAGATCAGCTCCTCAGCCACCCGACCGCCGGCCATGATGGCGATCCGGTCGATCATCTGCTGGTACTTCATCGAATAGCGGTCGCCTTCCGGCAGCTGCATCACCATGCCCAGGGCCCGACCGCGCGGGACGATGGTCGCCTTGTGCACCGGGTCGGCCATCTTGACGTTCATGGCGACGATGGCGTGACCGGCCTCGTGATAGGCGGTCAGGCGCTTCTCTTCCTCGTTCATCGCCATCGAACGACGCTCCGAGCCCATCAGCACCTTGTCCTTGGCGTCTTCGAAGTCGCGGTGCGTGACCATGCGACGGTCCTTGCGGGCCGCCGTCAGGGCCGCCTCATTGACCAGATTGGCCAGGTCGGCGCCCGAGAAGCCGGGCGTGCCGCGCGCGATGGTCTTGACGTTGACGTCGGCGGCCAGGGGCACGTCCTTCATGTGGACGCGCAGGATACGCTCGCGACCCGAGACGTCGGGGTTCGGCACCACCACCTGGCGGTCGAACCGGCCGGGACGCAGCAGGGCCGGGTCCAGCACGTCGGGACGGTTGGTGGCGGCGATCAGGATGATGTTCTCGGAAGCTTCGAACCCGTCCATCTCGACCAGCAGCTGGTTCAGCGTCTGTTCGCGCTCATCGTTGCCGCCGCCCAGGCCGGCGCCGCGATGACGACCGACGGCGTCGATCTCATCGATGAAGATGATGCAGGGGGCGTTCTTCTTGGCCTGTTCGAACATATCGCGCACGCGGCTGGCGCCGACGCCGACGAACATCTCGACGAAGTCCGAACCCGAGATCGAGAAGAAGGGGACGCCGGCTTCACCCGCGACGGCGCGGGCCAGCAGGGTCTTGCCGGTGCCGGGAGGGCCGACCAGCAGGGCGCCCTTGGGGATCTTGCCGCCCAGGCGCTGGAACTTGCCCGGATCCTTCAGGAAGTCGACGACCTCCTGCAGTTCGTCCTTGGCCTCGTCCACGCCGGCGACGTCGTCGAAGGTCTTGCGCCCCTTGTGCTCGGTCAGCAGTTTGGCCTTGGACTTGCCGAAGCCCATGGCCCCGCGCGCCCCGCCCTGCATCTGGCGCATGAAGAAGATCCACACCCCGACCAGAAGCGCGATGGGCAGAATCCCCATCAGCAGGCTCATCCAGATCGACTGGCGCGTGGTCTTGGCGTCCACGTTGACGCCGGCGGCCAGCATGGAATTGACCAGCTGCTCATTCGGATAAGGGGTGGTGGCGGTGAAGCGTCCTTCGTTCTTGTAGACGCCGGTCACCTGGTCGCCGCGCACGGTGGCTTCCTTGATGTCTCCAGCCTCGACCCGCTGCACCAGCTGGGAATAGGTGATGGTCTCGGGCCGGGCGGCGCCGGGGCCCTGGGCCGCCATGCCGGTCATGGCTCCGCCTTGCGATACGGCGGCATAGGCCGCAAGCAGGGCCAGGATGATGACGCCCGTGATCGCCAGATTACGCAGGTTCATTGAGGTCCTCGGTCGTCCGCCGGCTCCAACTGGACCGACGGTCTGGATTGTCTGTCACGGAAAATAGGCGCTTCCGCCGCATTACGCTATGGCGTCGCATTCAGATCGTCTTCATGCGTCGTTTCGTCCAGCGCCAGCCTGACCCGTTCAGAGACCAGTTCGCGCCGTTCGATCTGCGGGTTTGCAAGAACCGGTCCCGCTTCTGCGTCCCGGATCAGGACCGGAAATGCGCCCCGCGTCCCGACCGGCAGCGCGCCGATCACCGTCCGGTCCACCGCCAACAGATCAGACAGACGCCCCCGCGCCGGAACGACGGACCAGCCCGGCGTCCGCGCCACGAAGACGAACCGCCCGTCCCATACCGCTTCAGTGCCGGACGCCAGAACCAGAGGCGCCGGCGGACGGCGCACAATTTCCCCGGCCTCTCGCATCAGCACCGCCGCCGCGCCACTCGCCTCGATCCGCGTTCCGCAAAGGGTCGCCGCAAAATCTTCGCCCATCCGCAGTCGTTGCATCAGCCTCGCCAGCCGATCTCCGCGCGGCGGCGTCTCCCCTCCCCCGATGCAAACGAGGGCCGCCGCCAGCGCCCTGGCTCCGACATCGCGCGCCACATGGGCGATCCCGTCAGCGGTCACCGAGACTCCGGTGCTGACACCGCTGCCTTGCGCGCCCGCCGCGTCGCCGACACGCCTCTCCGGCGTCGTTCCCGCCAGCGCCTGTCGCGCGCGGCTGCGGCCAAAGCGCGGATCGGCGTTGGCCGGGTCTTCGATCCACTCCGCACCCTGCTCATCCAGCCAGGCCCGCAAGGTCTCGCGGCGCTCATCCAGCAGGGGCCGCAGCAGCATCAGCCCCCGTCCCTGCGGCCAGACCGGCGACGGCGACCATTCCCGCACCCGTCCCAGGGTCGAACCCTCGGCCCGCATCAGCTCGGCCTCGGCGACGTCATCGGCCGTATGGGCGAACAGGATGACCCGCGCGCCGGCCGCGCGCGCCGCCTCCGCGATCAGCCGGTGCCGCGCCGCGCGCGCCGCCGCCGTGAGACCCGTCGTCGGCTTTTCACCATCCCAGGCCAGCGCTCGCCAATCGGCGCCTACAGCGCGCGCCGCAGCGCCGGCGAACCGGGTCCAGTCCGCGCTTGAGGGGTTCAGTCCATGATCGACAGTCAGGGCCAACAGGGGCCGCCCGCGTTCGCCCGCCCAGGCGGCCGCCAGCCTCAACAAGGCCATGGAATCGCCGCCGCCGGACAGGGCGAGAGCGACCGGGCGGTCGTCATCCCGTCTCAGCCGTCGATCCAGCCCAGCAAAGACCCGGGCCGTCAGACCCGCGTCGTTTGCAGCGCCGTCAGGCGTCAGCTGCACCCGTTGGCGGTCTTCATCTGGGCCGCACGGGCCTTCTGCGGGTCGGAGGCGGCAGGGGCGTAACGACGCGTGAATTCGCCCAGGGCCGCGCAGCCCTGTGTCTTGCGATCAGTGGCGAACAGGGCGTCGGCCAGTTTCAGCGTGGTGTCGGCGGCCCAGCCGATGCGCGGCCAGTCCTTCAGCGCGGCGGCGTAGAAGGGCACGGCGCCTGCCTTGTCGTTCGAGGACACGCGGACGTCGCCCAGGCGCGAATTGGCCTCGCGCGCCTGGGGCGTGTCGGGCCAGGTGACGACCAGGGTCTCCAGCGCCCGCGCGCCGCGCGGCCGGTCGCTGCCCATCAGGCGCACAGCGGCGGCCAGATCCTGAACCGCGTCGCCGGTCGGCGAATTGGCTTCGATGGGGGCGTTCAGCTCGGCCGCCGTCTCCAGCTTCTCGATCCGGGCTTCGGCGTCCAGAAGTCGGGTACGCAGAGCGGCGCTGTCGCGCTGGGCCTCGTCCAGTTGGAAGGTCAGCCGCTCGTTGTCGCCGTTGATCCGGCGCACCGTGGCCTCAAGATCCTCCAGCCGCTGGTTCATCAGCCCGAACTGCCCCTGAAGCGTGACCACCTCGGGATCGGGCTCCACCAGCACCGGCTCGCCCGCAGCATTACGCTGGGTCAGCGCCCGCTCCAGCCGCCGGACATTGCGGTCCAGCTGCTCGAGGCGACGTTTGTCCCATTCGATCGGCTGCATGATATTGGGCGCCGCCTGTTGGGCGACAGCGCCCCCGGCGATCAGGACCAGACCGACGGCGGTGGCGGCGAAGGCGCGGGAGCGCATGAACGAGAGCTTGAGCATCATGGGTCGCTAGGTTCCACCGATTTGGGGCCGCCGCAAGGCGCAGTCAGTGCCCGAGGCCCAGATAGAGGATCGACATGATGAACAGAACCACCACGATGTTGCAGAAGAACAGCAGCAAGATCGTCCGCCACAGCGTCGAAAAGATCGACAGGCTGTAAGCCCCCTTCAGTTGGGCGAAGACATGGACGGGCATGGCCAGCAATCCGAGCCCGCTGACCCATGCGCCCAGGGTGCTGTTGATCGTGCCGGCCAACACCATGGCCATCAGCAGCAGGGCCATAAAGGTCAACGAGTACAGGACGAACACCCCGTGATCATACAGGGTGAAGCCTCGTCGCCACAGGAACAGAAGCGCCAGGAAAGGGATCGAGAACGGCACAAGCAGGAAGGCGAACTTGTACATCGTCTGTTGCAGCTTATAGACCGCCAGATCCGGATTCTGCAGCTTCTTCAATAAGGTCGCACCGAAGCCGTGATCGTTCTCGTCAGCCTCCTTGCCCATGACCTTCAACTTGGTCGAGCCGCCTGACGCCTTGTCGCCCGACGCGATGTCCTTGATGCTGGCCTGCCAACTGCCCGGCTTCAGTCCGTCGGCACGGCCTTCGCGCTGCTCGGTTTCCAGCCGCGCCAGTTCGGCCTGTTTTTGAGTCACCAGCGCCTGAGCGCCTTCGATGCCGATACGAGCCATGCCGGACGGCTCTGTGGCCGCCTCGGCCCGTACCTCGGCCAGGGCCCGTTCGGCCTCGGCCAACTCCTGCCGCTGCTCCTGAATGTCGTCGGCCAGCACGGCCGGCGCCTCGTGCTGGGGCATGAAGCTCAGCGCGAAGAACATGACGAACAGGGTGAACAGGAAAATCGCCAGCGGCGAGACGTATCGCGTCCGCTTGCCCTCGACCCATTCCCGCGTCAGCCGGCCGGGATTGAAGGCCAATAGCGGCAGGGTCCGCCAGATGCGGGCGTCAAAGTGCATGACGCCGTGAAGCAGTTCTTCGCCCAGGTGGAGCAGGGTGCGGTGGACGTGGGTGGGCTGGCCGCAGTTAGCGCAGAAATTGCCGCTGGTCGGCGCGCCGCAGTCGGAGCAGAGCCCGTGTCCGGCCTCGCCCGCATGGCCGGTCGGCTTTTCAATCGCCCCCGCAACCAATCCCCCGGTGATCGCCCCACCGGCCCCTTCGATATCCAAACGCCAATCCCCCGACTGAACCAGCCGCCACCTTGAGGACATGGGGCGCAAAAGAAAAGAGGCGCCGGCTTTCGCCGACGCCTCCCTTCGTTCAGCCTGTCGTTCGTCTTAGCGCGGGGCGCCCGAGACGATGGCGGTGTGGGCGTTGCGGTTACGCGCCCAGCTGTCCTCGCTGGAGCCCTCGGCGATCGGACGTTCCTTGCCGTAGCTGATGGTGTCGATGCGGCCGGCCGGCACGCCGCGATTGATCAGATAGGTGCGCACTGCCTCGGCGCGGCGGGCGCCCAGAGCCAGGTTGTACTCGCGGGTGCCGCGTTCGTCGGCGTTACCTTCGATACGGACCGTGACCTGCGGATAGCGCGCCAGCCACTGGGCCTGGGCGTCCAGGCGCGGCATGGCTTCGGGACGGACGTCATAGGAGTCCAGGTCGAAATAGATCCGGTCGCCGACGTTGACGACGAAGTCCTGCTCGGAACCCGGCGCGGCGGCGCCCATGTTGCCACCCGAGACCGGGCCGGTCGGCGCGGTCGGATAGGCGGGACCGGTCGGGGCGGTCGGGGTCGTCGGCACGACGCTTTCCACCGGCTTGCGGGCGCAGGCGGCCATGGCGGCAACGGCGCAACCGACCATGGCCAGGGTGATGATGCGGGAAGTCTTCATTGGGTCGTCTCCTGAAACAATCGGGTTGAGGACGGCGGCCTCAAGCATGGCCGTATATTGTGACGGTTATCGTTTTCATATGACAGGGGGAATAACGGCTTGTTGACCGCGCCCCGGTCAGCTCGGGCAGCTGTCCGCCCCCTGGCCCAGGCCGATGTTCGACGGCGGCGCGTCCAGCAGCGGCGACCAGGCAGGGTCTGTGCCCCGGCCGTTGTAGCCCGCCTGGGCCACGACACGTCCTGACAGGTCCACGGTCCACAGCCGCGTGTCGCCGCCCCGCGTCTGGCGGGCGAACATCACATAGCGGCCGTTGGGGGCCCAGTTCGGCCCCTCCTCAAAATAGCTGGACGACAGGATACGCTCGCCCGATCCGTCGGCGTTCATCACCCCGGTCGAGAACCGGCCGCCGCCCTGTTTGGTGAAGGCGATCAGATTGCCGGTCGGGCTCCAGGACGGGGCCGTATAGACGCCGCCGCCGCGCGAAATCGGCCGCTGGCCCGAGCCGTCGGCCCGCATCACATACAGACGCGCCGTGCCGGACCGGTCCGAGTTGAACACGATCTGGCTGCCGTCGGGGCTAAAGGACGGCGAGGTGTCGATGCCCGGATCCGAGGTCAGGCGCGACAGCTGCCGGCTGCGCAGGTCCATCACATAGATGTCGGTATTGCCGCCCCGGATGATGGAGAAGGCGATCTTGTTGCCGTCGTTCGAGAAGCGCGGCGCCAGCACCTGGCCGTCGAACTCGCCCAGGCTTTCGGTGCGACCGGTCGTCAGATTGCGCAGATAGATCCGGCTGTAATCCTTGCCCAGCGCCACATAGGTGATCTCGTCCGGCTTCGAGATCGAGAAACGCGGCGACATGATCACCTCGTCGCCCTGGGTCAGATAGGTGGGGTTGAACCCGTCCTGGTCGGCGATGGTCAGGCGGTTGATCCGGTTCAGCTGCGTGCCTTCTTCTGAGACGAACAGGACGCGGGAATCGAAGAAGCCGGCCTCGCCGGTCATCCGCTGATAGATGACGTCCGAGATCTTGTGCGCGATCCGGCGCCACTGCTCCTGGGTGGCGGTGAACTGATAGCTGACCAGCTGGCACTGACGGTAGGGATCATACAGGCGGAATCCCACGTCCAGCCGGTTATCCGCCCGCGGCGTCACCGCCCCATAAAGCACCGCCTGAGCCCCGATCTGGGTCCACTGCGGGAAGTTGGGCGCATTCGCCAGGGTCAGCCCGGTCTCGATAAAGCCGGCCGGGTCCAGGGGTTCGAAGAAGCCCGAACGCCGCAGATTGCCGCCGACCACGTCGGAGATTTCCCGCCCGTGATCGCCGGTGAAGGGGACGATGGCGATCTGAAGGGGCTTCAGCACGCCTTGATCGATCTCGACCTCGACCGGTTGCCCCGCTTGCGCCGGGGCGGTCTGGGCCTGGGTCTGGGCCTGGGTCTGGGCCGAAGACACGGTCATCGCCAAGGCGGCGGCCGAGGCCAGAAGAAGGTTCAGACGCATAGATTGCTCCCGTAAATCTCGAAGGATCGCCGCCCCTTATCGCCGGGTCGTGTGACATTCGCCAGCTTCAAGGCGAATGGGGCGACTTTCAGGACGACACGATCACGTTGATGCGTGATGCGTGATGCACTATATTAGAAGGATGCGCACCACCCTCGCCATCGACGACGATGTCCTAAACGCCGCAAGGGCTATCGCGGTCCATCAACGGCGGCCGATCGGTGCGGTAATTTCCGAATTGGCGAGGCGGTCCATCGCCCAAGCCGATCCGGCGGCGCCCGCTTTTCGCAACGGCATAAGGCTATTGCCGCTCCGACCCGGCGCTGTGGTGACAACCGAACATGTCAACGCTCTTAGAGATGAACTGCCGTGATCGCCTTGCTGGATGTCAGCGTGTTGATCGCCCTGATCGATCCGGCCCACACGCAGCATCTGGCGGCTCACGACTGGTTCGCACGCGAACATAGCACCGGCTGGGCCACATGTCCGCTGACGGAAAACGGCGCGCTGCGAATCGTCAGCCATCCCAAGTATTCCAACTCGGCCGGAGCGCCGCATCTCGTGCTGCCGGCGTTGCACAGCCTGATTGGACAGCGGGGTCATATATTTTGGCCTGACGACCTCAGCCTGCTCAATGACCCGCTGATCGATCCTTCGCGCCTGCTGACGTCGGGCCAACTGACCGACACCTATTTGCTGGCCTTGGCCGTCGCAAAGGGCGGACGTCTGGCCACCCTTGACCGCCGTCTTTCGCCCGACGCCGTCGCGGGCGGACGCAAGGCCCTCCACCTAATCGCAACGCGCTAAATTCAGCCTACCGATTACGGCAGGCCCGTTCCGTGTTGAAGGTCGGCCGATAGGCCCCGCCGGGGAAGCCTTGAGGCACGTCGAACGGCGCGGTCTGGCGCAGGGCGCGCAGGGCGCCGTCGGCGGCGGCGCGATAGACCGAAGACGACTGCGGATTGATCAGTGTCGGCCCTCGGGTGATCCGCCCGTCCGCCGACAGCGTCAGCTCCACCTGAATACGAAGCTGGTCTGCGCCGGGGATGTCACAAGGCAGGACCCAGTTCGGATAGACCTGGTTGAAGATGGCCGTCACCTGCGGCCCGGTCGCCTGGGAGGCGCTGCCCGAGCCCTGCTGGCCCGTCGCCGGGCGCCCGCGTTGGTTGGTGTTGCGCGTCGGTCCCGCCAGGGCGTCCAGATCCAGGCTGGGCTCATCCCGCTTTGGCGCGGGCCGGGCGGGGGTCGGCGGGGTCGGACGGGGCGGGGTCGGACGCGCCTTTTCCGGGGTGGGCGGCGCCGGCCGGGGCGGCGTGGGTCGCGGCGGCGTCGGCGTCGGCCGTGGGGTCGGACGCGGCGGCGCGGACGTCGGGGTCGGCGGTGGCGGCGTAGGCTGCGGGACCGGCGGCGTCGGCGTTTCCGGCGCGCTGACCGGCGCGGTCGCGGCGTCGTCGGGCGAGGGTTCCGGCTGGGGATTGTCGGCGGCCGCCGCCTCGATCACCGTCTCCGAGACGATGGACACCGGCACGGAATTCACCAGCGGCTTGGGCTCGTCCGCCTTGTGTGAAAACGAAACGAAGGCGAGCGCGACCACACCCGCGTGCAGGGCGATGGATCCCAGAATGGCAGGGCTGGGACGACGCAAGCGATCAGGCCTCCGGCGCCGTGTCGGTGATCAGGTTCAGCTTGGTGAAGCCCGAGACCGACAGCCGCGCCATCACCCGCGCCACCGCCTGATAGGGGGCCCGGCCGTCGGCCCGCACGAAGACCGGACGCTCGGCCGCCTTGTCCGATCCACCCGCCTCGGTCAGCAGGCGCATGGCCAGATCGTCGAAGGCCGTCTCGCTCTCGCCGATGAAGATGGCGCCCTGCTGGTCGATGCTGACCGACAGGGGTTCGTTGTCGGTATCGACCGCGCTGGCGTCGGTCTTGGGCGGCTCGATGGGAACGCCCACAGTCAGAAGGGGCGCCGAGATCATGAAGATGATCAACAGCACCAGCATCACGTCCACCAGGGGCGTGACATTGATCTCGGTCAGGGGGCCTCTGCGCCCCCGCCGCCCGCGACGCGACCCGCCGCCGCTCGCACCGCCGCCCAGCGCCATGACTCAGACGCCCCGCTTGAGGTTGAGACCCGAGGTCGGCGTCGGCGCCGGCGGCGTCGCCGAACTGCCCAGGCGCCGCGCCACGGCCGCCTGAAGATCGTCGGCGAAGGCCTCCAGTCGGCCGGTGAACTTGCCCGCGTCGATCGAGAACTTGTTGTAGGCGATATAGGCCGGGATGGCCGCCGCCAGGCCGATGGCCGTGGCGAACAGGGCCTCGGCGATGGCCGGCGCCACAGTGGTCAGATTGGTGTTGCCCGCCGCCGCGATGCGCCCGAAGGCGTTCATGATGCCCCAGACCGTGCCGAACAGGCCGATGAAGGGCGAGGCGGTCGCCACGACCGACAGCACGCCCAGACCGTTCTCGATCCGCTGGCCTTCACGCGAGATCAGGCTGTTCAGCGCCCGGTCGATGCGGGTCATCAGCAGGTCGCCCTGGTGGTCGTTCAGCGCCCCGCGCTGACGCGCTTCGCGCCAGTCGGACAGGGCGATGACCAGCATACGCGGCAGGGCGTGTTCCGGCGCCGGCCCGGCCTGGGTCGCCACGTCCTCCAGCGACCGGCCCGACTGGACCGCCTTTTCGAAGTCGTCGGCCTGTTTGTTCAGAGCCGTGAAGCGGAAGGCCTTGTCGATGATGATGGTCCAGGACCACAGCGACGCCGCCGCCAGGCCGATCATCACCGTCTTCACCACCCAGTCGGCGGTCAGGAACAGCTCGACAGGGTTCATCATCGAGGCGTCGACGGGCGTAGTCATTCAGGCGCTCCGGGCGGAATCGGGTTCGTTCACGTTCTCTTCGACCGAGCGGACGTGACCATTGTGTGGCGGCAGCTCCGTTTAGCGCCAGCCCGACCGCTCGTCATCTGACAGGCGCGTCATAAGGGTTAACATGAGATTATTCCCATCCCGACAGCCCCGCCAAACAGGGGAAAACTAGACGATCAACGAGAACGCATTACCGAAATTGTGCAGAAGAATGGGCAGCAACAGGCTTCCCGTCCGCAGACGCAGCCAGACGGCGATGAACGCTGGCAGAGCCGTCAGCGCCATCGTCATGGGATCGAAGGAGAACTCTCCGTGCGAAAAGCCGAAGGCATGCGCCATTCCGAACAAAAGACACGACAGAATGGCTCCCCAGCTCCAGTCGACGCCAAGGAAGCGCTTTGTGCCGGTAAACGCGTGACACAAGGCGAACAAGAGGATGCCGCGGTAGAAGGGTTCCTCCTCCAGGCCGGGCATGGTCAGTTGGAAGGCAATGTCCTCGCCCGTGGAGGGCCCTCCAGAAAAGGCCACGGCGATGACGACGAAGAAGGCGCAATAGAGGGCGGCGACCGGCAAAGCGGCCTTCAAGCTGCCCGGCGTTTGGGAGAAGGAGAAACCGCTGCGACGCCACCCGAACGCAGGCGATGCGGCGATCGCCAGGGTGGCGGCCAGTGCGAGAAGCTTGCCCTGCCAGTTCCACGCCCCGCCGATCACATCCGGCAGCAGACCGTAAAGGCCCGTAAGAAGCGCGTCGTTGACCGCCACCAGCAGCGCCGCGACCAGTAGCCAACGCCATGAAAAGCGTGTGCGATCGATCAATCCGATCCCTGTTCCCAGCACGAGCAGAAGCGCCAGAACGCCCCCCAAACCGATCAATCCGTTCACGCGTCCAACCTCATCCCATTGACGGGGCGATTGCTATCGGCGGAGGGGCGATGCGTCTCCTCAGAACCGGGCTTTTCGCTTCTCAAAACCGGCCGTCATCCGATGCGGGGCCAGGTTTGACCTGCCGGGCGACGGCTCGATACTGACTGGGCGCGCATCCTTGGACCGCCCGGAACGCCCGGTTGAAGCTGGCCAGAGAAGCGAATCCGCTGTCCAAGGCGATGGCGACCAGCTTGTCGTCAATTCGCCCCTGCTCGCTCAACAATCGACAGGCTTCCGCAACCCGGTAGTGGTTCAGGAAGCTGCGGAAGTGATCGTGTCCCAGCTCCCGGTTGACCAGAATTCTCACAGTGCGTTCCGGCGCACCCATCCGCGCGACGAACGCCGAAAATGTCAGTTCGGGATCGAGAAAGACCCGCTCCGTTTCCATCAAAGCGGACAAGCGACGATGCAATTCGTCATCGTGGTCGCGACCTGATCGCGCCGGCGGCGCCACCGAGGCGCCTTGCTCGGCGGCGCCGAAGGTCAGCGCCTCGGACCGCACGGTCACCAGCGTTCCGGTTAGCCAGAGGCTGAACGCGAGGATCCCCAAGTTCTGGGTCATGGCGAAGCCGAGCGGGCGCCACGCAAAGCCGAACAGAACATCCACCGCCAGATCGACGAACAGCATCCCGCCCAAAAGGACCGCGACCATGATCCGTGCATCATGACGCCGTTGGATCAGGTCGCCCTGGCGTTCGGCCAAAAGGCGCCAGACCAGATGGCCTACGATGGCGAACCCCAGCGGCACGAGCAGCAGGGACCATGGCTTTTCCGCCAGCGCATCTCCGAACAGTCCACGATCCAGCGCGGCGATGAGTCCCCAGACCAAACCGACGCCGAGAACGCCCCCCCTCAGCCTGACCCGACTATCGAAACACGAAAGACAGAACCACCACAGGAAAATGACTGTGAAACCGCTCACCGAATTCGCGACGGCGCCGACGAGACCATCCGGCTTCAGTCCGGTCAGGGGCGTATTGCCGATGACGAAACCGGAGAGGCACAGGGCCATCGGCGCGAACAGGACGGTGGGCATGCCGATCCGCCGTCGTTGACGCATTAGCAGCCACGCCAGCAGCAGAATCGTCACCACAGCGCCGGCCCGGACGGCGACGTCGATCTGACCGGTGATCATGCCGTCATGACGATGGACGACGACGCATCAAGCTCACTCCGACGCCGGACGGCGGTTCGGATCGACCGCGACGGAGACCGGCGCGCCGAGGCTGATGATCACGCCCTCATGGCCTTCCTTGGCGATGGAATAGGTGGCGGCGTCGCGAACCAGCTGTTCCTCGCAGGCGCGATCGCCGGGTCGGCCCAGGGCCTCGCAGCCGCGCTTGGCCGCGTCGGTCCAGCCCAGCACCCGGCGCGTCGCCGCCTCGGCCCGCTTGATCGCCGCCTCGTCCTCAGCCGCCGCCTGGGCGATCAGGGCCTGACGCGCGCCCTGCTGATATTGCAGCTCGGCCTGGCCCGCCATCTTGCGTTCCCAGACCTTGTAATAGGGACAGCCGGCCAGGCCGCCGCCGATCACAAGGACAAGCAGTAGGAAGGTCACGATGACCGCGCTGGCGGTCATTCCCTCGTTTTGCATGGTCTTCCCCTCCCCCGAGTTCGCCCGATCCTAGTCGGCGGCGTCGCCTTTCGCCAGCCAGGGCGTCACCTTCTCGACCAGCCGCTTCGACGGCCGGCGCGGGCGGCCGTCCAGATGGATGCAGACGGCCGTCACATCGGCCCGGCACAGCACTTCTCCGGCCCGTTCCACCGTCTGGCGGATGATCAGCCGCACGCCCTTCACCTGCTCGTAAATGGTGCGCACCACCAGGGCGTCGTCGATCCGCGCGGGCTTCAGGTAGCGGATGTTCAGTTCGGACACGACGAAGGCCAGAGGCTCGTCCTGCTCCAGCAGATCGACATGGCCGATGCCGATGGCCCGCAGGAAGTCCGACCGCCCCCGCTCGAAATAGCGGACATAGTTGGCGTGATAGACTAGGCCGGTGAAATCCGTGTCCTCGTAATAGACGCGCACCGGCAACAGGTGGTCGCGTCCGTCGAAGCGGCCGGCTGTAGGCAGATCGGTCATGACCCCAGTCTAGCGCGTCGGCGGGGTGGTCAGGAAGCCGGGGCAATAGCGTTCGCGCATTTCACGGAACTCCATCGGCAGGGGATCGTCGCTGAACAGGATCCGATTGGGCAGGGAGACGAAGCCTACCGCAGGGCCGCCGCGCGCGCGCCCGACATAGCCGCAGGCGGCGCGCTTCTCGCCCAGTTCCGCGTACCGCAGTTCCGCCCCTGCCCCCAACTGCTCTCGGGTCTGGCGAGCGATCCGCTGCAAAGGCGCCTCGGGCGGCGCGATCCGTTCCCGATAAGCCATCATCCAGACGCCCGCTCCGACCCAGATGACAAGGATGAACAGGCCCGCGATGGCCGCAACCGGGGATAGGGGAAGAAGCCTTCGCCTCTGCATGATCAGGTCGCAGCGGCGTCCTCTATGAAGTCCAGCGGCGTGTCGGCGGCCGGCAGACAGCTGCGGTCCACCGGCGCCGACGGATCGCGCAGGAAGTCGCGCGCCATCCGCCGCGTACAGGGGCTGGCGTCGATCACGCCGTGGGTGGCGTTGGTGACGATCACCACCTGGCTGTTCGCATAGCCCTTGGCTGCGGCCTCGGTGAGGTGCGGCGGACAGCCCGGATCGATCTCGGCGGCGACGAACAAGGTGGGGATGTCGGTCTGGACGGGCAGATTCTCGACCGGATCGGCCGCGCCCACATCGACGGCTGCGCAGACATCGAACAGGCGCGCCAGCGACGGGACCAGCACCTGGGCCACCGGATCGCCCTCGGCTCCCGCCGCCAGCCGCGCCTTGGACTCGAACGGCAGTTCTTCCTTGCACAGGTGAGCCATGTGCTGGCCTTCGGAATAATAGGTCCGATTTTCCGCGACCTCGGCCACCGGCGTCAGGTCGCCGGCGATGATCCGGTCCAGGTCGGCGGGCAGGCTGCGCACGCCCTGGCCGCTGTAGGTGGTGTCCATCAGGAAGGCGGACAGGTCGTCGACGGTGAAGGTGCGGCCGTCCTTGCCCGTGACCGGTCCAGCCAGCCATTTGCGCGCCTCAGCCTCGAACCGGGACTGGATCTCGGGATGGCGCGCGGCGCAAGCCGGTTGCGCAGCGCATTTGCTCAGGATCAGCCGCACGGCCGTGGACACCTGCTCGGGCGTGCCGACGGCCCAGTTGCCTTCGGGCGGCCAGGGGCTGTCCATCACGGCGGCGCGGACGATCTGCGGCTGGTGGGTGATCACGGCCGCCTCGATCCGCGGACCGTAGGAGCCGCCGCGCAGGTCGATCTTCTCCAGCCCCAGGGCCTGGGCCAGGTCGCGCACATCATCGGCGATGGCGGCGGCGTTGTACCAGCGCAGATCCACGCCCTGGGCCTGATAGGATTTCAGACAGGCGATCAGGCCGTCGCGATCCTTGTCCGTCGGCGGGCCGGCGTCGGTCAGTTCAACCCCCGGACAATCCATCGACGGATCGCTGCGGCCGCCGCCCCTCTGGTCGAACAGGATCACGTCCTGATCGACTGCCGTCAGGTCCGGCCGGCGCGACAAAGCGCCCAGCAGGCGACCAGCGCCGGGCGTCAGCGCCCCGCCCGGTCCGCCGTGGAACATCACCACCGGCGGCAGGAACCGGCCCGAGGCGTCCTTGTAGGGTTGGCTGGCTTTCAGGATCACCACGGCGACACCGATGCGCCGATCGGTCGATCCGTCGCGCGCCTCGTCCACCGTCAGGGTTCCGCACCGCACCTCGCGCACGCCCGTCGGCCAGTCCGCCGGACAGGGCGTGTCGGTGAACACCGGGGCCGAAGCCTTAGCGGGCGGGGCAAAGGCCGTCAGGCCGGAGACGACCGCAAGAACGGCCAGGGTGCGCAGGATCATGAAACGGCTCCGGTTCGGCGACAGCAAACCCCCGCCGGCCCCGCTTGGCAACCGCCTATCGTAGATCAGGCCCCGATCAGGCCGCGTGCTTCTTGCGCGCCGCTTCCGTCAGCGCATCGGCCATCCGCTCGCGCCAGTCCTCACCTTCTTCGGCGAAGGCGCGAATGGTTGCGGCGGGCAGCTTCAGGCCCACCTCGCTCAGCCCCACGTCGCTCCCCCCGGTCAGGCGAGCATAGGCTTCCGAAGACAGGACCTCCCGCGCCGGACGCATGCGCGCGATGTCGGCGTCGGTCAGCTCGGGGTTGTCGTCATCGACAGGATCAAACGGTGCGGAGTTCGTCATACTTTCTGACCTCGCGGGGGTTGGCCCGCCTGAGACTGATCATCCAGATCACATCGTCTCGTTCGGTGTATACGGCGACGTGAACCCGATCATTGATCGGCAGATAAGCATACCACCGAAACTCGCCGTAGTCCCGACGGTTGTCCAGGGCGACGAAGGCGGCTGTCCAGTCCCCCTGCTCGGCAGCGGCCAGAGACAGACCATGTTTCTCCCGATTGCTCGCATCCTTGCCCGGATCGAACGCGATCTTCATTCGAACAGGTCGCCCGGGACGGGTCCGGCGGCGGGCGGGGGCGGCGCGCTGAGACCCAGGTGGGCATAGGCCTTGGCGCAGGCCATGCGGCCGCGCGGGGTGCGCATGATGAAGCCCTGTTGCAGCAGATAGGGTTCGATCACGTCCTCGACCGCGTCGCGCGCCTCGGCGATGGCGGCCGCCAGGGTGTCCATACCCACAGGCCCGCCGCCATAGTTTTCGATCAGGGCCTTCAGGAAACGGCGGTCCAGACTGTCCAGTCCGGCCTCGTCTACCTCCAGCCGGGCCAGGGCCTTGGCCGCGACCAGTTTCGAGATGGTCTCGGCGCCGTCGGCCGATGCGAAGTCGCGCACCCGGCGCAACAGCCGTCCGGCGATCCGGGGCGTGCCGCGCGCCCGCGACGCGATCTCGCGCGCCCCGGCCTCGTCGATCGCCGCGCCCATCTTTCGCGCCGTGCCCCGCACCACCGCCGTCAGTTCGTCGGGGCTGTAGAACTCCAGCCGCAGGGGAATGCCGAACCGGTCCCGCAGCGGCGTGGCCAGCAGGCCCGCCCGGGTCGTGGCCCCCACCAGGGTGAAGGGCGCCAGATCGATCCGCACCGAACGCGCCGACGGCCCCTCGCCGATGATCAGATCCAGCACATGGTCCTCCATGGCCGGATACAGGATCTCCTCGACGTTGGGGCTCAGCCGGTGGATCTCGTCGATGAACAGGACGTCGCGGGGCTCCAGATTGGTCAGGATCGCCGCCAGATCCCCCGCCTTGGCCAGGATCGGACCGGATGTGGCCCGGAACCCCACGCCCAGCTCGCGCGCCACGATCTGCGCCAGAGTGGTTTTGCCCAGTCCGGGCGGTCCGAACAGCAACACATGGTCCAGCGCCTCGGCCCGCCCCCGCGCCGCATCGATAAAGACCTTCAAATTGCCCTTGGCCTGCGACTGACCGACGAACTCGGACAGGGTCTGGGGCCGCAGGGCGCGGTCGAAGGCTTCGCCCGTCTCGGCTTCAGGGGAGATAATGCGGGTCATGGCTGAACCGAGTGGCGCGTGGCGAGTGGCGAGTGGCGAGGCGTGAGAAGTGCTAGTGAGCAAGAGGTGAGCTGCGACCGGTCTAGGTTCACACAGGCTCGCTCACCCCTGCGCTCACTTCTCAGCTCACTATTCACTCGCCACTTGCCAGCCCGCCACTCCAGAGTCACCGCCCCAACTCCTGTAGGGCCGCCCGGATCACCGCCGGCAGTTCGGCCTCTTCGCCCAGCCGGATCAAGGCCTGATCCACCGCTCGCCGCGCATTGACCTCGGCCACGCCCAGGCCCAACAGGGCCGAGACCGCCTCTCCGGTCAGGGACGGCGGGGGCGGCGCGATCTCGACGTGAACGCCCGGCGCCGTGGGCGCAAAACTGACGTCCCCCAGCGGCTTGCCCTTCAGCTCGGTGACGATCCGCAGCGCCAGTTTCGGCCCCACGCCATTGGCCCGCGCCACCGCCGCCTTGTCTTCGCGCGCCACCGCGCCCGCCAGTTCACCCGGCGGCAGCACGTCCAGCACCGCCAGCGCCGCCTTCGGCCCCACGCCCTGAATGGCCAGCAGGGTGGTGAAGGCCCGCCGCTCGTCTCGCGTCAGAAATCCGTACAGACGCGGCCCCGCGTCCTCGCTCCACTGCGAATGGACATGGACCGTGGCCTCGTCGCCCGGCGCCGGCAGCCGGCCCAGGGTCCGCGCTCCGCACGACACGACATAGCCGACCCCGCCGCAGTCGATCAGGCAGTCCGCCTCCCCGACCTCGGCCAGCACGCCTCTCAATCGCCCGATCACGACTGTCTCCTCCCTGTTCGCGCAGCGAATGGGGAGGGGGACCGCCGGCGTAGCCGGGGGTGGAGGGGCTCTTGACGCCCCACTGACACCTGCCGCGCGAAAAGAACCCCTCCGTCACGACGCGAAGCCGCGCCGCGCCACCTCCCGATTGCAAGCAATGGGGAGGAGACATGGTCCGCCGCCCTCACGCCGCCCCCCGGTGCATGGCTTCCAACAAGGACCGTTTCCTCAGTTGCGCATGGGTGACCGCCACGGCCAGGGCGTCGGCGGCGTCCGCCTTCACGTCCCCCGCTGTCGGCAACAGCCGCTTGATCATAAATGCGATCTGGCTCTTGTCGGCATGGCCCGCCCCGACCACCGCCTTCTTGATCAGATTGGGCGAATATTCCGCGACCGCCAGGCCCAGCTTGGCCGGGGCCAACATCACCGCCGCCCGCGCATGGCCCAGTTTCAGGGTCGAGGACGGGTTCACATTGACGAACACCTCTTCCACCGCCGCCTCCTCGCAGCCGTGGTCGGCGCAGATCGTCCCCAGGGCCTCGAACAGGAACAGCAGCCGCTCGGAAAAGGGTGCAGCCTCAGGCGGGGCCACCACCCCGTGCGCCACCCACCGCAGACGCGCGCCGTCTGAGACGATCACCCCCCAGCCGGTGCGTCGCAGACCCGGGTCCAGCCCGATGATTCTGACAGGTTCGTTCGCCATCCGTTCCCCTCATGCCGCAAAGAGGGTTATCGGGCAATGAACGGTTTCAATCGTCGCGTGGATCGAGACGATACGAGGTCACGCCGGGTACGGCGCACAACTGTTCAGCCAACCGTTTCAGCTGGCCTTCTTCGGCCGATTTCAGCCGCCAGGTCCGCCGCACCGACCGCCCCTCGTCGGTCAGCTCGAATCTGTCGTAACGCACCTGCGCATCGATGGCGCGCAGGGCCGACTCGACCGCCGGTTCGGGGGATGGGTCGCGCCTTTCCCAGCACACTTCGGCGTCCACCACCGTGCGCGCGGGCAGCCGCCCGCTGATCAGTTTCAGCCCGATCAGGATCAGGGCTGTAACGCCCGTCGCTGCGGCGCCCAGCGCATACAGACCCGCCCCGAACAGCAGGCCGATCGCCGAGGTGATCCACAGCGAGGCCGCCGTGGTCAGTCCATGGATCGAAAATCCGGTGCGGAAGATCACGCCCGCGCAAAGGAAGCCGATGCCCGTCAGCACCCCATGCGCCATCCGGGTCGGATCGGTGACGATGTTCTCGTCCGGCAAGGCCCGGAACGCCCAGTCCGCCTGCGACATGGCCGCCAGCATCAGCAAGGCGGAGGCCAGGCTGACCAGGATGTGCGTCCTCAGGCCCGCCGCTCGCCCGCGCCATTCCCGCTCGAAGCCGATCACCCCACCCGCGATCACCGCGCCCAGGATCGGAAAGACTGCACCTTCGAGACTACCCAGATTCATTCGCCCTCAACGACAACCTAGACCCTAGCGTTCCGCAGGCTGGCGCTCAGCCATGCGCCTCCACATAGGTCTCGGGGTCCTTGTTGACTGGCTTGACCCCGGTGATGTGCTCGGCTTCGAAAGCGGCGAACTTCACCGCCAGCGCGTGTCGCGTCGCCACGTCGGCATTCAGGCGGAAGTCGGTCAGACCCTGCCGCTCCTCCTCGCCCATATGTTTGGAGTTGACCACATTGGCCTCGCCCACGGCCGCGAACCAGGCGGGGCTGCCGACCTCGTAGGCCTCAACGGCCTTGACCGCGTCGCGCAGCTTGTTGTGATCCTCGATGGCGTCCTCGGTCTCGCCCTCGACCGTGCCGTCGTCGGCGTCGTTGGCGCCCTCGCCCAGCTTGATCAGGTCGGGATAGAAGAACCGCTCTTCGGCCTCGGCGTGAACGTCCAGAAAAGCCGACAGCCTCAGCCAGACCGCGCTCAGCGCATCGACGTCCTTCGGCTCGATCTGTTCGATGATCGAGAACAGCCGGCGTTGTTCGGCATGGTCGTCGAGGATCAGCTGGGTGATATCCATAGGCGGTCGTCGTCTCTACGACCCCGGATGTCATCCGCTCGACAGACGGGCGGCCGCCGGGATCGGCGGGTTTTGCGGTTCCCGCCTAAATCCCGTTCGCCGGCGCAGGTTCCGCGCCGGCTCCAATCATCCGCCCCCGATCAGCCGACGATGGCCTGCAGCTGGGCTGCGGCCTCGGCGATGGTCGCACGACCTCCGCGCCCGCGACGCGCAGCGTCCAGAGCGGCGGCGGACATGGCGCCCTCGGCCCGTGCGCTTTCCAGATCCTCGCGCAGGGCGTTGATCTGCTGGGTCAGGGCCTGAATGCGGGCCTCGTGCTCGTCCTGGGCGGCGGCCAGCTTGGCCTGCAGCTTGGCGGTCCGTTCCTCGGCGCGGGCGATGGCCTTGTCATGGGCCATGGCCGCCTTGGTCAGGGCCTCGGCGCGGTCGACGGCGGCGACGCGCGCCACCTCCATCGAGGCCTGGCGCTGACGCGATTCCTCGGTCTCGATCTCCAGGGTGCGGACCCGCTCCACGGCGCGGTCCAGCGTGACCTGAAGCGTGTCGGCGCGCCGTTCGACGGCGTGGGCTCCGGTCTGCAACTCGTTCAGGCGCGAAGCCTGTTCGCTGTTCAGCACCTCCAGGCCGTTGGCGCGGGCAGTCGCCGTGTCCAACCGGGCGGTCAGGGCGGCGATTTCGGCGCGGGCCGATTCCACCTGGGTTTCCAGCGAGCGGATCGCGCGAGCGGCCTCGGCCTGTTCGGAGGCGGCGCGGGCGCGTTCGGTGGCCAGCTGGCCTTCGCCGGCGGCGGCGGCGCGGGCCAGGCCCGCCACTTCGGCGCCGACCTCATCGACCCGGCGGCGCAGGGCGGTGTTCTCTTCCAGCGCCAGGGCCAGGTCGCGCTGCACCTGGCCGCGCGTCTTGTCCGACTCGGCGCGGCCGGCCTCGGTCTGTTTCAACTGATTGCGCAGCGAGTCCTGGTCCTGCTCCAGCTCGCGGATCCGCTGGGCCGAGGCGCGTTCGGTCGTCTCCAGCCCTTCCAACCGCGTGGCCGCCTGAGACAGTTCGTTTCGCAGACGGCCCAGTTCCACCCGGGCTTCTTGCAGATTGGCCGTCGCTTCGCCGCCGCGCGCCGCCAGGTCGTCCGCCTTGGTTTCGGACTCGGCCAGGGCGTCCGACAGCTTGCGGACCTCGGCGTTCAAGGCGCCGACCTGCTTCATCGCCGACGCATTGGCGTTGCGCAGATTCAGCAGTTCGATGTGGTTGTCGCGCCGCGACTTGAACTCGGCGTCCAGCGGTTCGCGCAGCTGGCCCAGCAGGCTTTCGAACGTGCCGAACCGCTGCGCCATTTCCGACAGCTGATCGAGGTTGTCCTGGATCGTCTCGAACCGTTCGCCGATCAGACCCGCGACATCCTGTTCGGACGCACGATCAAGCGCGGCCGGCGCGTCCTTGCTCTGTTCGCCCTTACCGCCCCGCGACAGCACCCTGTCGATTCTGGTCAGTTTCATGATCGTGCCCGCCTCGATATCTCGCTTCGCGGCGGGCGTCTTCAATTCCGGCCCCGAAAGGCGAATCGAACCGCTCACCGTCCTTGGCGAGAGGTTAATCGCGGGTTACGAAAGTGTCGAGACCTCCGTTCGCCGATCACCCCGTATAAGTATTATCCGGCGTACTTGGCGGCGTCTTCGTCCGAGATATCCTCGTTCGAATAGACGTTCTGCACATCGTCTTCGGCGTCCAGCGCGTCCAGCAGCTTGAACAGGGTGCCGACGGCCTCGCCCGTGACCGTCACTTCCGACTGGGGCTTCCAGACGATGGCGGTCGATTTGGGGTCGCCCAGCACCTTGGACATGGCCTCGGCGACTTCGTTCAGGTCCTCGAAGGCGGTCCAGATCGTGTGGCCCGGCGCGTCCTCGTAGATGTCCGGCTTGACCAGATCGCTCTCGACGTCCTGGGCGCCGGCCTCGATGGCGGCTTCCATGACCTCGTCCTCGGTGCCCGCCTCGGCCTTGTAGATGATCTGGCCGACCTTATCCCACATGAAGGCGACCGAGTTCATCTCGCTCAGCGCGCCGCCGTTCTTCTTGAAGGCCGCGCCGATGTTCGAGGCCGCACGGTTGCGGTTGTCGGTCAGGGCTTCGACGATGATGCCGACGCCGCCCGGGCCCCGGCCCTCGTAGCGGACCTCTTCCATCGTATCGACGTCGCCGCCGGCGGCCTTGTTGATGGCGCGCTGGATCACGTCCTTGGGCAGGCTCTCGGCTTTGGCGTTGTTGACCGCCAGGCGCAGGCGCGGATTGGCCGCCGGATCGGGCAGGCCCGACTTGGCCGCCACCGTGATGTCGCGCGACAGTTTGGAGAACAGCTTGGAGCGCTGCGCATCGGCGCGCCCCTTGCGGTGCATGATGTTCTTGAATTTCGAGTGGCCGGCCATGGGGATCGTCTTCGAGAGTCTGAAACCTGAGCCGCGCCTCCTAGCCGATGCGCGGCGGGCTGTCACGATGGGCCGACAACAGGCTTGTGGGGTGGAACCGCGACGGTTTGCGGGTATTGATCCTTGGAAGCCGACGAAGGAGCCCCCGATGAACACCACCGACATCTACGAAGCCGAGGGCCGCGCCGATGACGATCTGCACGAGGCCGACATCGTCGAATGGTACGAGACCCGCCCCGTCACCGTCCCCGCCGCCGTCGCCGCCGGCTCCATCATCACCGCCTTCACCCTGGGCGCCCTGACGGCTGTCGGCGTGCTGTTCCTGACGGGGCGGCTGGACGACTGAGTCACCCCGCCTTCAGGTTTTCCACCACCGCCCTCAGCTTGGCCGGCAGGGGCTTGGGTCGGCGGGTCTCGGCGTCGACATAGACGTGGACGAAATGGCCGACGGCGGCGGGCACGTCGGCGCTGCGCTTGAACACGGCGAAGCCATAGCTGACGCTCGAGGTGCCGATCCGGTCCACCTTGATCCCGACCTCGATCACATCGGGGAACTTCAGCGCCGAGGTGTATTGGCAGCCGCTGTCCACCACCAGGCCGATGGACTCATCCAGCGCATTGGCGATCAGCAGGTGGGCGTTCACCGCCGAGTCCACGAACTCGTAGAATTTGGCGTTGTTGATATGGCCGTACTGGTCGTTGTCGGCCCAGCGTGTCGAGACCATGTGAAAGGCCTTGTAGGTCGCGCGTTCGGCCAAGGGCCCCAAATCACTCTTGGGCATCGTTAGTCGTCCTCCCTGGCGACCGTCCGCGTCGCCTTCGCCCCGACGCTCGGGCTTGGACGACCTTGCGTCAAGCGCCTATCGATAGGGGGCAGATGACGAAGGCTTGACCAGGTTCCGCCCGCAGCGATCCACTGCAGGCGGTAGCCCCGTCACGCCGCCGGTCGCGGCGGCGCGTTCTTCACATACTGGTCCATCCAGCGGGTCATCTCCCACAGGGTATGGCCCACCGATTCCCGCGCGCGATAGCCGTGCGCCTCCAGCGGCAGGGTGACATACCGCGCCGTCGCCCCCAGCCCCTTCAGCGCCGCGTAGAACCGCTCGCTCTGCACCGGGAAGGTGCCCGAGTTATCGTCCGCCTCGCCATGGATCAGCAGGATCGGCTCGTTCAGCTTGTTCGCATAGGTGAAGGGCGACATCTCGGTATAGACCTCGGTCGCCTCCCAATAGTTGCGTTGCTCGGCCTGGAAGCCGAACGGCGTCAGCGTCCGGTTATAGGCCCCCGACCGCGCGATGCCGGTCCTGAACAGGTCGCTGTGCGCGAGCAGGTTGGCGGTCATGAAGGCGCCGTAGCTGTGGCCCCCGACCGCGATCCGGTCGCGATCCGCCACCCCCATGCCGACCACTGCATCCACCGCCGCCTGGGCGTCGGCGACCAGTTGTTCGACATAGGTGTCGTTCGGCTCGGCCCCGTCCTTGCCGATGATGGGCATGGAGGGGTTGTCGAAGATGGCGTAGCCCTGGGTCAGCAGGAACAGGTGGCTGGACCCGCCCGGCCGCACGAAACGGTTCTGCACATCCACCGTCTGGCCCGCCACCGCCGCATCGGTGAACTCGGCCGGATAGGCCCACATCAGCATCGGCAACGGCCCGTCGCGATCCTTGTCGTAGCCGGCCGGCAGATACAGGGTCCCCGACAGCTTGACCCCGTCGGCCCGCTCGTACGTCACCAGCTGGCGCGTCGCCCCGGCCAGTTGCGGCGCCGGATCGGGGAAGTGGGTCAGGGCCGTGGTCTGGCCCGTCGTCAGATCGCGGATCTGCAGGTTCGGCGGATCCAGCCGCGTCTCGCGCTGCGTCACCACCCGTTTGCCGTCCGCATCCAGGAAGCCGACCACCGCCTCGTAATCCGTATCGGCCGAGGTCCACAGCCGCTCGCTGCGCCCCGTCGCCGGGTCCATGGCGGCCAGGAAGGGGAACTCGCCCTGCGGCGTCGCCCCGGCGCCCGACATCAGGATCCGCCCCTGCGGATCGAAGCGGATCACCGACCGGCCCGCCGCATTCGGCTGGGTCACCGGCTGGCCCGGATTGTCGTAGCGCGCCTGATAGTTCCGCTCCAGCAGCACCCGACCCTCGCCGGGGTTCGACGGATCGACTACGAACCGCGTCTCGTGCCGGGTGTTGAACCAGCGGCTGTTGACGATGGCCAGATTGTCCCTGCCCCACACGATCCCGCCGTAGCGTTCCTTCAGGTCGATCAGCTTGACCGGCTCGGCCGTGAACGGCGCCGCCTGCATGAAGACCCGGTCGCGGAACACGGCCTCGCGCTTGATGTCGCCGCCGTCCAGGGCCTCGACCCAGGTCAGGGTCGCCGGCGCATCGGCCCGCCAGCCCACCGAACGCGGCCCCGGCGCCACGGCGTCGAAGGCGGTCGGCACGTCGTCGCGCAGCGGCAGGTCGGCGATGGTGCGCACCACCCGCCCGGCCATGTCCGTCACCACGATCTCGGTCGGGAACAGGTCATCCGGCACGGCATAGGAATAGGGGCGCTTGGCAACCTCATGCAGGATATATTTCCCGTCCGGCGACACCGCGCTGTCCAGATAGACGGCAGGCGCCCCAATCGTCCGAGCCCGGCCGTTCAGCGGAACCAGCGTCAGCTGCGACGTGAAATAATGATCGAACAGGGCCTCGTCGCCGGGGTTGGACAGCAGGTCCTGATAGGTCCGCACCGGCGCCACGCGCCCGGCCGTCTCCTCGATGTTCGGCCCCGTCGGCGCGGTCGTCACATCCGGCGCCGGACCGCGCCCGGCCGGAACCGCCTCGACCAGCAGGCCCGAGCTGTCGGGCAGCCATTCATAGCCCGTCCCACCCGTCATATTGACCACCGGCTCGGTCAGTTTCCGCGCCCGCGCCGTCGCCACATCCACGACCCACAGCTCCAGCCCCGTCGGCCGGTCCAGCACAAAGGCCAGGGATTTCGCATCAGGCGAGAAGCGCGGCGCCGTGAACCGCGCCTCAGCCGGCAGGGCCACGACCCGCGCGGCTCCCCCATCCACCGCCTGAAGGCTCAGCCCCGTCAGCCACGACACCCGGCTTTCCGCCATCCCGTTGTTGCGCGGATTGATCCGCGCCCCCGCCAGCCGCAGCATCGGCTCGGCCAGGGCCTTGATGCTGGGCAGGTTCGACCGGTCCATCAGCACCAGGGTCTTGCGATCCGGGCTCAGCATCGGCGACGGCGTCGGCTTGGCGTCCAGGATGTCGGCGATGGGCGCCGGCGGCTGCTGATAGACCGAGACCGCCGGCGCGCTCTGACTGGCGCTCTGGGCCAAAGCTCCGCCAGCTGTCGACGCCATCAACACCGCCGCCAGTGCAATACCGGCCCCACGAACGCGCATCATCATCGGAAGTCCCCCACAAAACTCAGGCGGGCAACTAAGAGCGTCCTGACCCAGGCGGCAAGACCTTACGACGTTACAGTGTCACATTGCCGCCAGCAGCGCCTCGACCTCTTGCCGTTCCGGCGCTGACGGCTGAGCGCCCGCGCGTGTCGCGGCGAAGGCCCCCGCCGCGCAGGCGAAGCGCAGGGCCTGAGCCGGGTCCATGCCTTCCAGCAGGGCCACGGTGATGGCGGCGACGAAGGCGTCGCCGGCGCCGGTGGCGTCGACAGCTTCGACCACGGGCGGGGTCGCCCAGGCCATTTCGACGCCGCGCTGGTACATGGCCGCGCCCTTGGCGCCCTTGGTCACCACCACCCGGCCGCCGCCGCGGTGCAGGCCGTCGCCGTAGAAGGCGGCCTCGGTCTCGTTGACGACGATCAGGTCGGCGCGGCGCAGCAGCATCTCCGACACCGGCGCGGCGGGCGCCAGGTTGGCGCAGACGAAGCCTGTGGCCCGACCCACCGCCGCCTCGACCGTCTCGACCTGCAGCTCCAGCTGAACGATCAGGGCGCCCTCGATCCGCTGGGGCAACTGCTCTGGCGTGACCATATGATTGGCGCCGGCCGCCACCACGATCTGGTTCTCGCCGCTGGGATCGACGGCGATCAGGGCGACGCCGGTCGGCGCCGCCACATCCACCTCCACCCCCGCCAGATCGACGCCCAGGTCCGACATCAGGGCCAGGGCCTCGCCGGCCAGGGAGTCGTTACCGACCCGGCCGATCAGGCTGACTTCGGCGCCCAGTTTCTCGGCGGCATAGGCCTGGTTCGCGCCCTTGCCGCCTGGATAGCGGGCCAGGGTCGCCCCCGTCACCGTCTCGCCCGGCGCCGGCAGGCGGGGGGCCGCCGCGACCAGGTCCAGGTTGATCGAGCCGACGACGGTAATCCTCATCACTTGGCCTTCAGCGTCTCGGCCAGCAGGTCGAACACCCCCTGCGCATCGGCGGCCGTGGCCCAGCGGTGGCGCGCCGTGGCGGGATCGACGCGGAACTCCACCGCCGTATGGCCGCGCGTCAGCTCCGAGTTGGTCTCGACCTCGATCCGGCAGGGCTTCAGGGTGAACAGCTCCGGCTTCATCAGCCAGGCGATGGGACAGGGGTCGTGCAGGGGCGGCGCCGCCTCTCCGGTAGCCTGACGTTCGGTGCGTTGCGAGAAGCGCAGCAGGGCCGCCGTCGTGCGCGCCGGTTCAGTGCGGATCTTCTCGATGGTGCGGATCCGGTCTTCGGTGGCCCGCACCTGGTGCGTCACATCCAGGCCGAAGGCGATCACCTCGCAGCCCGAGCCGAACACCACCGACGCCGCGTCCGGATCGGCCCAAATGTTGAACTCGGCCGAGGCGGTGATGTTGCCGCCCTCCGACCGCGCCCCGCCCATGACCACGACCGGGCCCAGGTGTTCGGCCAGCCGCCGTTCGCGCTTCATGGCCAGGGCCAGGTTGGTCATCGGGCCCAGGACGGCGACGGCGACCGATCCGGACGGGCGTTTCATCACCAGATCGACGATGGCGTTGGCCGCCGGGCCGTCGCCGATGATGCCCTTGGGGGCGAAGGGCTCCAGGTCGCCCAGACCTTCCGGCCCGTGGAAGTCGCCGGCCCCGGCCGGGGGGCGTTTCAGCGGGCGTTCGGCGCCGCCGAACACGGGCACGTCTTCACGGCCGGCGATCTGGCGCATCATCCGGGCGTTGCGCTGGGTCAGGTGGGCGGGGACATTGCCGCCCACGGTGGTGACGGCCAGCAGCTCCAGCTCGGGGGCGGCGAAGGCCAGGAAGAGCGCCACGGCGTCATCCACGCCGGGGTCGCAGTCGATAATCAGGGATTGGATAGACACGGGCCCCGTTTGCCGATCCCGCGCCCGGCGGGCAACCCCGTTCTGTCCCTTATCCCACGCGAATCCGGCGTCTTTTCCAGCCAAGCTTGCCCCCGGCTTGACGTCACCCTCCCCCCGCGTCACCCTGAGGCCGTTCTCCGGGGTGTCGCAATCGAGCGGCTGAGATAGAGGTTTTTCCTCTGACCCGTCGAACCTGATCCGGGTCATGCCGGCGAAGGGATGAGTACGCTTTCCGGTCCCCGTTACAGGACCTTCGCGCCCGACGTCGGCGGACCTCTCGAACACAGAGGCCGTCATGAATATCCAAGTCACCCCGCCCGTCCTGCCCGAAGAACCCAATGTGGATCTGGCGCTGAAGGATGCGCGCGAGCAGGTGATGAAGGAGACCGGCGCCATCCCGACCGGCGAGCGCGCCGGGTCGCGCAAGGTCTATGTCGCCGGCGAACTCTACCCCGACATCCGCGTCCCCTTCCGCGAGGTCGCCGTCCACCCCTCGGCCAACGAGCCGCCGGTGACCATCTATGACAGCTCCGGCCCCTACACCGATCCGACCGTGACCATCGACATCAAGCGGGGCCTGCCGCACGTGAAGTCGTCGTGGCAGCTGGATCGCGGCGACATCGCCCCCGTGGCGAACCCCCGCGAGGTCAAGCCCGAGGACAACGGCCACGCCAGCGGCAAGAACCTGGCCCCCCGGTTCGACACCTCGCACCACCGCGTCTTCAAGGGCGTCGAGGGCCGCCCCGTCACCCAGTACGAATACGCCCAGGCCGGGATCATCACGCCCGAGATGGAATATGTCGCCATCCGCGAGAACCTGCGGCGGCAGCAGAACAGCCCCTGCATCCGCGACGGCGAAGACTTCGGCGCCTCCATCCCCGACTTCGTCACGCCCGAGTTCGTCCGGCAGGAGATCGCGCGCGGCCGCGCCATCATCCCGCACAACATCAACCACCCCGAGGTCGAGCCGATGATCATCGGCCGCAACTTCCTGGTGAAGATCAACGCCAACATCGGCAACTCCGCCGTCCTGTCGAGCGTGGACGACGAGGTCGACAAACTGGTCTGGGCCACCCGCTGGGGCGCGGACAATGTCATGGACCTGTCGACCGGCCGCAACATCCACAACATCCGCGACTGGATCATCCGCAACTCGTCCGTCCCCATCGGCACGGTGCCCATCTATCAGGCGCTGGAGAAGGTGAACGGCATAGCCGAGGACCTGACCTGGGAGGTGTTCCGCGACACCCTGATCGAACAGGCGGAACAGGGCGTCGACTATTTCACCATCCACGCCGGGGTGCGCCTGCCCTTCGTGCCGATGACGGCGAAACGCGTCACCGGCATCGTCTCGCGCGGCGGCTCCATCATGGCGAAGTGGTGCCTGGCCCACCACAAGGAGAGCTTCCTCTACGAGCATTTCGAGGACATCTGCGACATCATGCGGGCCTATGACGTCAGCTTCAGCCTGGGCGACGGCCTGCGCCCCGGCTCGATCGCCGACGCCAATGACGAGGCCCAGTTCGCCGAGCTGCGGACCCTGGGCGAACTGACCAAGATCGCCTGGGCCAAGGGCTGCCAGGTCATGATCGAAGGCCCCGGCCATGTGCCGATGCACAAGATCAAGGCCAACATGGATGAGCAGCTGAAACACTGCCACGAGGCGCCCTTCTATACGCTTGGCCCGCTGACCACCGACATCGCCCCCGGCTATGACCACATCACCAGCGCCATCGGGGCGGCCATGATCGGCTGGTTCGGCACGGCCATGCTCTGCTACGTCACGCCCAAGGAGCATCTGGGCCTGCCGGATCGTCAGGACGTCAAGGACGGCGTCATCACCTACAAGATCGCCGCCCACGCCGCCGACCTGGCCAAGGGCCACCCCGCCGCCCGGTTACATGATGATGCGCTGTCGCGCGCCCGGTTCGAGTTCCGCTGGGAGGACCAGTTCAACCTGGGCCTGGACCCCGAAACCGCCCGCAAATACCACGACGCCACCCTGCCCAAGGAAGCCCACAAGACCGCCCACTTCTGCTCCATGTGCGGCCCGAAATTCTGCAGCATGAAGATCAGCCAGGACATCCGCAGGGATGCGATGGCGCAGAATGATGCGGGGGCGAGTTTGGTGGAGGCCGAGGCCGGGATGGCGGAGATGAGCGCGAAGTTCCGGGCCGGAGGCGGGGTGGTGGAGGTGAAGGTCTAATCGGTCACGCTAGGGCTGCCCCAGAGCGCAGACATCATCAAATAGGCGCTTAAGGTGCTCACTAGACATATCGAGGATAGGCTCGAACATGAACGAATTCAGGTGAATATTTTCTGGCGTCATGAGATGCACCTGCTTTAGGATCCGCTGTTCTTGTTTCCCGCCAAGCCCTTTGTCTTTAAACATCTTCATCAGCTTGAAAGTCTGATTGGTCTTGATGGCTTCGACCGCAGCCTGATCGTTTATTTCCTTGATCATGTACTGCTCGGCCTTAATCCTAATGGCGATCGCCAGCAGAATTTTAGCTTCCAGTTCGAGGCCTTGCGGCGGCACCGAACAAGCTAATTTTGCGCGCTCAAACAGCAGATCGAAGAACAAGCGGTCATTCTTCGGGAGGGTGATCGCCGGATCCGGTGCCATGATCTCGTTGATTGGGCTCTCGAGGTCCGCCAGCTTCAGCTTGTCTGAGCCCGGCTTGACGTGGAGAAATGCGGTCAGCGCATCAACCGTCGCTTGACGACCCGTATATTCAGCCATGTTCCGAAGGAACGGAACGGACGCGATAATAATGTCATCGCAGTCCACTTTGTCGATTTTGTCTTTCCACGTGACGAACGGGTTCTTCTGATAGGTCTCTTGGCGGAAAGTCACCTCCGCATCCGACTTGTCCGCATGAAGGATGTTGTCCCGCGCCAAATCGAGCCGTCCAGAGAGAGTTCTGAAAAAATCGTAGTTGTGTGTGAGTATGATTTGCTTAAACAGTGGCTTTTCTGAAATATCGCTGATATACTCAACGATGGCATACTTATTCTTATAATCAAACGAGTCAGCGATGTCGTCCATAATGAATAAAGTTTCTAGACCAGCCTCTTCGCGTGCGATCACTTCGAAAATTATGTTGAGCAGATAAAGAGCACGCAGCTCTCCGTTGCTTAGGACTTTCATCAGGTCTGCCTCTTCGACAGCGACCTCTTCAGACCCTTTCCCTTGGAAGCGAAAACGAACGCTGGGAGCTTCGAGCTTCAGAATTACATCCGTTTGATTTTCAATAGTGACAACGAACGGCACAGCAAACCGATCATTGAACTCGTCGATGACAGCTTTCCAGCGAGTGCTTTCGTCGTTCGCGGCAGCTACGATCTTTTCGATTTCCCCCCGCCCCCGCTCGTATGTGTCGCGGAGGTCTTGGTACGCGGACTGATGAGCACTGAGGTAAGACGCCCAGAGACGCTGCTTCAGGCGGTCAACCTTTCCTAGCTCAGGCAGCAGCTTATCGTTTTCCGCCAGGTAAGAGCGAAACTCCTTCGTATCCACATTCTTCACGAGCATCTTGTCGATCTTTTCGAACGCGCTCGACAGGGCCGGATTGGATAGAATTGAGTCTTTCTCCGCTTGGATATATTTCTCTAGATCCTCGACGGTCTTTATCTCTTCTCGTACGTCCTTATTGTTAACGTATACCGAGTGGCTTGCTTTAAAGAAGCCGTTTTGCTTCAGGCTCTTAGCGACATCCGCCGCGTTGTTGTGATTGAAGATTCCCCGCTTGAAGAACGATGAGTTGCTCGTGAGGCTGTCGTACGCAGCCATGTAGTCAGCAATGTTCTTTTGCATCTCCGGGTCGGCTAGGAGCGCTTCCGTCTTGTCGTTGAAAACACTTGCGTACTTGATGTCCGAGAGATTTTCGTAGGGATTCGCCGCGACTTCATCCGCGAGACGGCCCAAGGCAGTCATCATCCCCTTTGAGTCAGCAACAACGTCGGAGGCCATCTTCTCCGACGCCCCTTTTTTGAGACCGGAGGCCGACGCCAGCATTTTTCCAAGCGTTTCGGACTTCTCATCGATCTCCTTGCGCACGGCATCATATCGTTGGCGAAGCTCGTCGTTGACGAGCAACGTCGACATTCGGTTGGACTTGTAGCGCTCGTTGTAGGGCTCAACGACGAAGATGTTTTCGGGAGCGATTTCCGCTCCGTTCTCGTCGAGAAACCGGCGCTCTGTCTGCCGGTCTTTGTAGATGCGATCAGAGGAGTTCTGCCCTTCGGAAAAATCCTTGAAGCACTTGGCCAAGGAACTCTTCATGACGCCGTTAGGTGCGTAAACGACGTACTGGCGCTTCTTCGAAAAATCGAAGGTATAGTCCAGCTTGGGTATGCCATAGCAATACCGCAGCTCAACCTGCAATTTTTGCATCTCGCTCTCCGAAGTCATTCCACCTTATAACGCCGCGATACGTCAGAATCGGACATATCGAGCGCTGCTGACTCAAGGGTCAGTGAGGCGTTACCACACTGGGAATCGAGCGGATAAAAATCTATCATGCTGTAGTAAGGATGGCGCGTCCCCCCTTCATTGCTCGCAACACCCCCTCTCCTTTCGTCATCCTCCGGCAAGCCGCGTCTTCGCGGCGCAGACCGGGGGACCCAGCGGCCTGCGCGAGCAGGACCCTGTCGCGGACTCGGCGTTCGAGATCCGTGCGGCGGACGGATTTCGCCTTCGGCGCCTCCCCTGGTCCAAGCTTCGCTTGGCCAGAGGATGACGAAGGGTCCCCCGGTTCCGCTGCGCGGCCCGGAGGATGACGAAAGGAAGGCGAGGCCATGCGCTCTGACCACCCCAGCGCAGCAAGCCCTCGCCGCCCGCCTCCGAACGGCGTAGCCTGAACTCCATGATCACGCTCGCCCTTGCCCTCGCTTTCGCCGCAGCCGGGCCCCTGCAACCCGCCGACCCACTGGGTCCGGCGCGTGAGGATCAGTTGCAGTGCCATTCGCCCGATCCAGCGCGAAAGACCTGTGCCGCCCTGGCGGGTTATACCTTCGCGGCAGACGGAACGATTTCGAACCAGGCCGAGGTGATGCTGAATCCCTCGCCGCTCATCGTCATGCGGGACCAATCCCCCGTCGTGGTCCGCGACGGCGCCGTCTGCGGGACGATGACCGGCTTTGAGGACGCCGTCTTCACCATCGAAGGCCAGCCGGCGGACCCCCAGACGGCAGAGATGATCCGGGGTCAGGTGAGCACCGCCTTCGCCCAACTGGGGACGGAAGCCTGCACCCGCTATGCGCCCCAGGGCGAGGGCTGGCTGGCCGAGGCCTTCATCGACGGCCACCCCCGCCCCGACCTGAACCAGCCGGTGATCTGGGTCTCCCCCACGGACGGCTATTCCGTCCGGCCATAGTTTCAGGGGTTCGCGGCCCATGCGTCTTGGCGGCGCAGACCGGGGGACCCAGCGGCCTGCGCGAGCAGGACCCTGTCGCGGACTCGGCGTTCGAGATCCGTGCGGCGGACGGATTTCGCCTTCGGCGCCGCTGGGTCCCCCGGTTCCGCTGCGCGGCCCGGAGGATGACGAAAGGAAGGGGAGCGGCTCGAAGGATTACGGAAGAAGGAGACGTGGTAGATTGGGATCCGCAATGAACACGATCTTCGACCGCGAAACCACGCTGAAGGCCCTACGCGACGCCGCCCTGATCGCGCGCACCGGCACGCGCGAGGAGAAGTCCGGCAAGTTCCTGCCCCCGCCCGGCTGGAAGGGACATCTGGTCACCGCCGCCGATGCTCCGGCCGCGCCCCGGAAGAAGCGGGTCTGACCCCAAAAAACCCGTCACCCTCGGGCTCGTCCCAAGGGCCCACGGCGGATGCGGATGCGGGCTTCGCCGCTTCGACCCGCCGTCGCCAGCCCCCCCACACCTCACTCATTGAACGGTAGGCCCTCGGGACAAGCCCGAGGGTGACGGAGGTGTGGTGTTGGCTGGGGTGACGGGGTTAGGAGTGGCGACGGAGCGTCCGCCGTGAAGACGCGGGCGTGCCCCCAAAGCCCGTCACCCTCGGGCTCGTCCCGAGGGCCCACGGCGGATGCGGATGCGGGCTTCACCGCTTCGACCCGCCGTCGCAAGCCCCCCCCACCTCACTCGTTGAACGGTGGGCCCTCGGGACAGGCCCGAGGGTGACGGGGGTGTGGTGCGGGTTGGGGTTACAGGGCTGGGTGTGGCGACGGAGCGTCCGCCGTGAAGACGCGGGCCTGACCCAAAAAACCCGTCACCCTCGGGCTCGTCCCGAGGGCCCACGGCGGATGCGGATGCGGGCTTCGCCGCTTCGACCGCTGTCGCAAGCCCCCCACGCCTCACGCGCGGAACGGTGGGCCCTCGGGACGAGCCCGAGGGTGACGGAGGTGTGGTGCGGGCTGGGTGACGGGGTTGAGTTTGGCGGCGGATCGGCCGGATTGAGCGGCTGGCCCCCTCCGTCTCGTCGCCGCGCGCCAGAATAGACGAAAATAGACTCACTTTTTTTCGAGTCGAATGAGTCTATTTCGCCGGCCGTCAGACCTCGGCCGCGATCTTCCTCAGGGCCTCTTCGAACACCTGGGCCGGCTGGCCGCCGCTGATCAGATATTTGCCCTCGACCACCACCGCCGGGACCGAGGTGATCCCCCGCGACCGCCACAGGTCCTCGGCCCCGCGCACGGCCTGGGCATAGCGGCCCGAGGCCAGGACCTCGCCCGCCTCGGCCCGGTCCAGGCCGGCGGCCTCGGCGGCGCTGGTCAGGACGCCGGCGTCGGTCAGGTTGCGGTTCTCGGTGAAGTGGGCCGTGAACAGGGCCTGTTTCAGCGCCTTTTGCTTCTCAGGCGCGGTCTCGTGCGCCCAGTGCAGCAGGCGGTGGGCGTCGAAGGTGTTCCAGATGCGGCTGTCGTCGGTCATGCGCATGTCAAAGCCGCTCTCGGCAGCGCGCTCGCGGATCATGGCGCGGTTGGCGGCCGACTGTTCCGGGGTGGCGCCGTATTTGCGGCCGATGTGCTCGACGATGTTCTCGCCCTCGGGCGCGATCTGGGGGTTCAGTTCGAAGGGCTGAAACGCAATATCGGCGCCGATCCCCTCGCCCTCCAGCCGGGTCAGCGCCGTCTCCAGCCCGCCTAGGCCGACCACGCACCAGGGGCAGACCACGTCGGAGACGAAGTCGATCTTCAGGGTCTTCATCGGCACGGCTTGGGTCATGGCGAGGGCCTTCTGGAACAGGATGTGTTGCGGAGCATATGGGCAAGGCCGCCCCGAAAGCCAGACCGTCTCCTTCCCAAGGCGTCGGCGGGGTCCCTAGTGAGAAGTGCTAGTGAGCAGGAGGTGAGCGGCGCGGTTCAGGCTCTTGCGATCCTCGCTCTGTCGCGTCGCCCGAAGACCACGCTCACCCCTTGCTCACTCGCACTGATCACTCGCACCACCGGCCTCAGCGGTTCGACGCCTTCGCCCGCCGATGGCTCTCGCCCTAACCGGCTTGGGCCGCCGGCAGCTCCAGCACCACCTTCAGCCCGCCCATGTCGCTGTCGCCCAGGGTCAGCCGCCCGCCATAGGCCCGCGTCAGGTCCTCGACGATCGACAGGCCCAGGCCTGAGCCGGGCGCGCTTTCGTCCAGCCGGGCGCCGCGCTTCATCACCGTCTCGCGCTGGTCCGCAGGCAGGCCGGGGCCGTCGTCCTCGACCACCACGATCATCTGACCCAGGCCGCTGCTTCCGGCCGTAACGCGGACGCGACGGGTGCTGAACTTGGCCGCGTTCTCGATCAGATTGCCCAGGATCTCCTGCAAGTCCTGGCGTTCGCCCAAGAAGGCCAGGTCGTCGGGCGCGCGCCAGTCGATCTCGGCGCCCTTGTCGCGGAAGACCTGTTCGATCATCACCGCCAGCTCGTCCATCACCTCGGGCACGGGCGTGGTCTCGCCCAGGCCGTGGGCGGCGCGGGCGGCGGCGCGGGCGCGGCGCAGGTGGTGGTCGACCTGGCCCTGCATGACCTTGGTCTGGCGCCGCACCAGTTCAGGCAGTTGCCCTTCGGACGTCCCCGCCTCGGCCAGCATGACCGAGATCGGGGTTTTCAGGGCATGGGCCAGGTTGCCGACATGGGTGCGCTGGCGCTCCACCACCTCCTGGTTATGGTCCAGCAGGCGGTTGACCTGTTCGGCCAGGGGCTGGATCTCCAGCGGATAGGACCGTCCGATCCGCGCCGCCTTGCCGTGGCGCACGGCCGCGATCTCGTTGCGCAGATCATAGAGGGGGCGCAAGCCGACCTGGACCTGGATGAAGACCGCCGACACCAGGCCCAGCCCCAGGATCAGCAGGGCCACCCAGGTGACTGTGGCGAACTGGCGCGTATCGGCGTCCACCTCCGACCGGTCGATGGCGGCCAGGAAGATGACCGGATTGTCGCGCCGGGGGATGGATTTCATGCTGGCGGCGACCCGCAGGGGCTCGCGCGTGGTCGGGTCGTTCTTGGGGCCGCGGGTGTTGTAGGTGATCACCTCGCCGAAGGCCGCATCCAGCCGGGACGGCAGGTCCGCCGGCAGGGCCAGATCATAGGTCCACAGCGAGGTCGAGCGGGCGATGCTGACCATGGTCCCGTCCGGACGGACCTCCAGGATCTGCCAGTATTTGCCCGACAGCAGCCGCAGGGTGCGGGCGTCCTGGATCTGGGGCACGATCTCGCCCTCGCCGGTGCGGCTGGCCGCCACCACGATCTCGTCGATGGTCTCGTCCAGCATGTCGCCCAGGCGCCGCAGCGCCGATTCCTGGAAGGCCTGGGTCAGGACGATGGCGGCGATCACCAGAGCCACCAGGATCCAGGCCGAGGCCAGCCAGATCAGCCGGCGCGTCAGGGATCGGCCGGGACGGCCCAGATAGCGGCCCCAGTCGGCGCGTCGATCGCCAGAGGGAAGCTCGGGCGTCGCCGCCTCGCTCACGCCGCCTCGGACTCGCCGGCCAGGGGCGTCAGCCGATAGCCTAGGCCGCGCACGGTCTCGATCCGGTCCGGCCCGACCTTCTTGCGCAACCGGCCGATAAAGACCTCGATGGTATTGGAATCCCGGTCGAAGTCCTGATCGTACAGGTGCTCGACCAGTTCGGTGCGACTGATGACCCGGCCCTGGTGCATCATCATGTAGTGAAGCAGCCGGTACTCCAGCGAGGTCAGCCGCAGCGGCTCGCCGTTGACGCTGGCGCGCGCCGCGCGCGGGTCCAGCCTCAGGCCGCCGCACGCCAGGGTCGCCGAGGCGATCCCGGCCGAGCGGCGCAGCAGGGCCCGCAGGCGCGCGAGCAGTTCCTCGGTGTGGAAAGGCTTGGTCAGATAGTCGTCGGCGCCGGCGTCGAAGCCCGCCACCTTGTCCGACCAGGCGCCGCGTGCGGTCAGGATCAGCACGGGCGTGGTCTTGCCCTCGCGCCGCCACCGCTCCAGCACCGACACCCCGTCGATCTTGGGCAGGCCCAGGTCCAGCACGACCACGTCATAGGGCTCGTTCTCGCCCAGATAATGGGCTTCCTCGCCATCTGGGGCGTGGTCCACGGCATAGCCGGCGTCGGACAGGGCGGCCTTCAGCTGGCGCGACAGATCGACGTCGTCTTCAACGAGAAGGACACGCATCAGTCTGGCCTGCGACGCTGGTTGTTGTTGGAGCCGCCGTCGCGCGTGCGGCCGGTCTGACCATCGACCACGACCTCGCGGACGCGGCCGTCGCGTTCCACTAGGACAGAGTAGTCGCCGTCGCCGCGCGGGCGGGTGTCGATGGGGCGCCCCCCCACGGCCTCGCCGCCACGGCGACGGGCCTCGTCCGGGCTGACGCGCGGTTGGCGCGGCTGAGGCTGGGGTTGGGTCTGCTGACGCTCATCGCGCGACTGCGCACTCGCCGCCGGAGTGAGGACCGGGACGAGGACCAGGGTCGCGACGGCGACGATCAAACTGGCTGACTTGCTGAACATGGGCGTCAATCTGGCGCCGTTCTCCTGAACAGGCCCTGAATGATCCGTATAGAATAGGGCGGACCGAAACGCCATTGCGCGAACGCCGGAACGCTCCGCACCTGACGCATTTCTCATCTAGATGAACCGAACCTGAGCGGCTCTGTTCAGATCGGGCTCAGCCCCCGCGTCGTCAAATCTCCCCATCGCCGGTCACCCCGACCGGCCCCAAACCGAGGAGAAACATCATGCGGAAGTTCATCATCCCCGCCGTCGTCCTGGCCGCCGCCTCGGCCGCCCTGCCTGCCGCGGCCCAGTCCTACGGCCACCACGGCCGCCCGCCCGTGCATCAGGTCGCCTACGGTGAATGGCAGTCGATCAACGCCCGCCAGGACAATCTGGACCGTCGTATCGATCGCGGCGTCCGCACCGGCCAGCTGAGCCGCCGCGAGGCGAACCGTCTGCGCGGCGAGTTCAACGGCCTGCTGCGCCTTGAGGCCAACTACCGCCGCGGCGGTCTGACCGCCTGGGAGCGCGCCGATCTGGACCGTCGCTTCGACCGCCTGTCAGCTCAGGTCCGCTATGAGCGCAACGACTGGGACAACCGTCGCGGCTAAGCCGGTCCACCGTCCCGAAACGCGTAGAGCGCGGTCCGCCAGGGCCGCGCTCTTTCGTTGGTGCAATCGCGGTCCCGCCTACAGCTTGATGAAGGGCTGGATCAGCTTGCCCAGCCAGCCGTCCAGCTGGATCTGCCCGTCCAGGGCCACGACACACAAGCAGGGCTCGGCCGACACCACGCGCGGCTGGTGCAGGACCTCGTCGTCCGCCTCCTCGAAGTCGCCCACATCGAACCGCGCCGTCTCGGTGGCATAGGCGCCGTGGATGACGCAGGTCAGTTCAACGCCGCCGTGGGTGTGTTTGGGCGTTTCGCGGCCCGGCCCGATCTCCAGCAGGATGACCCGGCAATCGCCGTCGCGCGGCGCATGGACGTCTCTGGCCCGCATACCCGGCCCCAGCCATCGCCACGGTCCCAGCGCATAACGGCGCAGAGGTTCCGGCAAGCCGGCCATGTCGTTCAGCGGCGTGGAGGCCAAGACCTGTCCGGCGTCCGCCTCGGCGCGCGCCAGGACACGCGCCAGGGCGTCATCCGGCATGGGCGCGGGCTCCAGCTCGTCCAGCAGACTGCCGCCCACGGCCTGAAGCCGGCGAACCCAGGCGTCGTTCTGGGGCCGCATCGCCAGATGGGCGGCGACCACCACCGCCTCGGGCGGGCTCAGCGTGCCGGCGGCATAGGCCAGCAGTCGTTCTTCGGAGGGGTTGTGACGGGCGCTCATGCCTCGCCTCCGTCGTCGTCAAGCAGGGTGCGCAGTTTGATCATGGCCTTGCGTATGCGGGATTTGACCGTACCGAGCGGCAGGTTCAGCCGACGGGCGATTTCGGAATGGGGATTGTCCTGGAAGAAGGCCAGGCGAAGAACCTCGATCTGGTCGGCCGAAAGCCGCGCCATGGCTGTCTTCAGCCGCGCGGCGTCCTGGGACATCGACAGAATCTGGTCGGGTCGTTCCGGCTCGTCCTGGGACAGTTCGATCTCCGGCATCGGGGTCCGGCGCGCATCCTGGCGCAGGACGTCCAGCCGCCGGTTGCGGGCGATAGTGAAGATCCAGGTCGCGGCGCGGGCCTTGGCGCTGTCGAACAGCTCCGCCTTGCGCCAGACCGTCAGCATGGCGTCCTGGGCGAAGTCCTCGGCCGCGCCTGCGGGCGCCCCGGCCTTCATCAGATAGGCTTTCAGGCGCGGAGCGAAATGTTCGAACAGGCGCGCGAACGCCTCGCGGTCCCGCCTCAAGGCCACCGCCTCGATCAGCCGATCATACTCGCCGTCCGCCGGCGTCACGGGCGGCCGAATCCGCTGAAGATCTGAGACCTGTCCATACATGGACCCTAATACGGTTCCGGTGAAAGTCTGGATCATTTCGTGATCCGGCTGCCGTATCACCGCGTATCTTCAACGTCTTTTCGTCCTTTGCCGGAGTCCCCATGCCCCTGTCGTCCCCCACCGAGATCGGTCCGCGGCTGCGGATCGCCGTCGTGGGCTCGGGGATCGCCGCCCTGTCCAGCGCCTGGCTGTTGTCCAAGCGCCACCACGTGACGATCTATGAGCGCGACGACCGGTTGGGGGGCCATTCCAACACCGTCGACGTCCGCACATCGACCGGCGAGACGGCGGTGGACACCGGCTTCATCGTCTTCAACGACGCCACCTATCCCAACCTGATCGCCCTGTTCGCCCATCTGGGGCTTGAGACGCGCGCCACCGACATGTCCTTCGCCGTGTCGCTGGACCAGGGGCGGTACGAATACGCCGCCCCCGCCCTGTTCGCCCAGCGCCGCAACATTTTCCGCCCGCGTTTCTGGTCGATGCTGAAGGAGATCCTGCGCTTCTATCGCTCGGCGCCCGCCGGCATGGCCGCCCTGGGCGACAGCGATCTGACCCTCGGCCAATACCTGAAGCGGGAAGGTTTCAGCGAGGCCTTCCGGGACGATCACCTGCTGCCGATGGCCGCCGCCATCTGGTCGTCGCCGGCCCATACGCTGATGGACTATCCGGCCGAATCCTTCCTGCGCTTCTGCGGCAACCATGGCCTGCTGAAACTGGTCGGTCGCCCCCTGTGGCGCACCGTCGTCGGCGGCAGCCGGGTCTATGTCGAGGAACTGGCGCGCCAGATCGGAGAGGGGGTGCGTCTGCGCCGGGGGGTGGACCAGGTCCGGCGCATCGACGGCGGCGTGGTGGTTCAGGACTCGACCGGCGCCGAGGAGCGGTTTGACCATGTCGTCATCGGCGCCCACGCCGACCAGGCCCTGGCCATGCTGGCCGAGCCGACGGCGCGCGAGCGCGAACTGCTGGGCGCGTTCAAATACAGCCGCAACCTGACCATTCTGCACACCGACGCCGGCCTGATGCCGCGCCGCCGCCGCGCCTGGGCGTCCTGGAACTATATCGGCGCCGAAGGCGGCCTGTGCGTCACCTATTGGATGAACAAGCTCCAGGGCCTTCCGGGCCAGGACCTGTTCGTCACCCTGAACCCGCCGCGTCCGCCCGCCGCCGGAACCCTGCTGCGCAGCGAACTGTACGAGCATCCGATCTTCGACCCGGCGGCCATCAAGGCGCAGAAGGAACTATGGAGCCTGCAAGGCCAGGGCGGCGTCTGGTTCTGCGGCGCCCATTTCGGCGCCGGCTTCCATGAGGACGGGCTTCAGTCGGGCCTGGCGGTCGCCGAACAGCTGGGCGGCGTCCGCCGTCCCTGGACGGTCCAGAACGAGAGCGGCCGCATCCACCTTTCGGCGCCGGCGACCGAACTCGAGCGGGCGGCGTGACCCAGGCCTCGGCCCTTTATGTCGGCGGCGTCTTCCATGCACGCCTCCGCCCCAAGCCGCACCGGCTCAACTATCGCGTCTTCTGGTTGATGCTGGACCTGGGCGAGATCGACGCCCTTGACGACCGGCTGAAGGTCTTCTCTCGCAACCGCTTCAACCTGCTGTCCTTTCACGACCAAGACCACGGCGACGGGTCGGACGCCGCCCTGCGGTCACAGGTCGAAACCCGCTTGGCGGAGGTCGGCGTGGACATCGGCCGGGGTGCCGTGCGTTTGCTGACCATGCCGCGGGTCCTCGGCTTCGTCTTCAACCCGATCAGCCTCTACTTCTGTCATCACGAAGACGGTCGACTGGCGGCCATGATCTATGAGGTCACCAGCACCTTCGCCGAGCGGCGATCCTACGTCCTGCCCGTGCTGGCGGCCGACGCCGACGCCGGCCGTTTCCGACAGCAGGTCGCAAAGGGCCTCTATGTGTCCCCCTTCATGGGCATGGACATGGACTATGACTTCAAGGGCCAGCCGCCGGGCGAGACCCTGGCCCTCGCCATCAATGGCTCGGACGCCCAAGGCCTGCTGATCGCCACCACCATGAGCGGCCAGCGCAAGCCCATGACAAACCGAGCCCTTGCCGCCGCCGCCCTCGCCATGCCGCTGCTGACCCTGAAGGTGGTCGCCGCCATCCACTGGGAGGCGCTGAAGCTCTGGCTGAAAGGCGTACCCCTGACCCGCAAGCCCGCACCGGGACCGGGCGTGCTGGACTTGCGCCACAGGGGATAGGACCGATCCGCTCAACCGCCCAGGGTAAAGGCCCGCACCAGGTCGGCAATCTCGTCGCGCGTGACGAAGCCGTCGCGATTGCGGTCGGCGGCGGCGAACCGTTGCCCATTCAGGGCGCGGAACTCGTTCAGGTCGATCGCGCGGTCGTTGTTGCGGTCGATGGCGCGCAGCTTCTGGAGCTGCTCGCGGCTGGGACGACGTTGGGGCGCGGGTGCGCCGTCCGGCCGCAAGGCGCGCAGCTCGGACATCGTCAGGCGACCGTCGCGGTCGGCGTCGGCGCGAGCGAACACGCTCTCACGCGCAGCGTCGAACTCCACTCGGGACAAGCGTCCATCATTGTTCACATCCGCCTGCTGGAACATCGCGCGACCCGCGTCGGCCGGGGTCTGCGCCGGGGCGGGCGAGACGAAGACCGTCAGGGCTGCGGCGACCAGGGCGGAAAGGACAAGGCTTTTCATAGAGGCTCTCGAAGAAGGGGCCCCGGCCGCGAGGTTGGGGGAACACGGCCGGGGCGACGGGCGGAGGCCAGGATGAAAGGTCCGCCCGAACCGGAAAAGGGGTCAGTTAGGACGGGTGACCGTTGAACTGCGGCTGGCGCCATTGTTGGCGGAGACAGTACGATTCACGGTGACGCCGTCATCATCGCGATAGGCCTCGACCTCGCGATCATAGCCGTAGCCGTTCGAGGTCTGCACGCTCGACCCTCGGCTATAGTTGTCGTCTCCATAGGCGGTGGAGGCGGTGCGGGTCTGGGTATTGCCGGCCGGGCCGGTGCGTACGGCCGTGGTGGCGTAGCCGTTTCCGGTATCGACCGTGGTGCGGTTGCGGGCGCTGGACCAGGCTTGATCATCGACAGATCCATAACGAGAGACCGACGCCGAGCCGGGGCTGCGATAGATGTCCGCGCCACGCGTCGCGCTGTGATAGGGGCCGCTGACGCTGGTCGAGCGATGCCGCGACCGCGACTGGGCTTCGGCGCTGTCGGCGGCGGCGGCTACGCCCGCGACGGTCAACAGACCCGCGACGGCGGCGATGACGAAGGAACGATGGACGGTCATGGGCAGGCTCCTTTTGCGAGGTCCGGCCTGTTCCGGACGACTGCAGACTGACAGACCCGGCCGCCAGGGGTGTGTCGCCTCGGCGCCTGCGCGTAACAGCATGTATCCCCTACTGGCGGGGCGAGAGCGGTTGCGCCAAAGCTTGGCCCATGACGACGGTTCTGATCCATCTGGTCGAGGACGACCCTGAAATCCGCGATCTGGTCTGCGCCCTGCTGGCGCGCGAGGGGCTGGACTGCGCGGCCTTCCCCGACGCCGTCGCCTTCTGGGCGGCCTGGGCGGTTCGCCGGCCGGACCTGGTGATCCTGGACCTGATGATGCCGGGCGAGGACGGTCTGTCGATCTGCCGCCGCCTGCAAGGCGCGGTCCCCGTGCTGATCGCCTCGGCGCGGGGCGAGCCGATGGACCGGGTCGTCGGGCTTGAAGTCGGCGCCGACGACTATATCGCCAAACCGTTCGAGCCGCGCGAGCTGGTCGCCCGGATCAAGGCCCTGCTGCGCCGTCGCGACCGCGCGGCGCCTCCCTCTCCGGCTCGCCGCATCGCTTTCGACGGTTGGCGCCTCGACCTCGCCTCGCGCGCCCTGGCCGACGCAGACGGACAAGCGGTCGAACTGACCGCCGGCGAGTTCGACCTGCTCTCCGCCTTCGTCAAACGCCCGCAACAGGTGCTGTCCCGCGACGACATCATGGACGTGTTGAAAGGCCGCCAGGCCGACGTCTTCGACCGCTCCATCGACATCCAGGTCTCGCGCCTGCGCCGCAAACTGGGCGACCACCCGCGCGAGCCCCGCCTGATCCGCACCGTCCGCAACGCCGGCTATCTGTTCACCGCCGACGTCCAGGCCGTCTCATGAGGCGGCTCGGTCTCGCCAACCGCCTGACCCTGACCCTGGTGCTGGTGGTCGTTGTCTTTCAGGCGATCAGCGTCCTCGGGCTCTTACGGCTGCAACGCTCCAGCCAAGACGACTGGCGCCTGCCCGTGCCGGTGCGGATCGCCGCCGCCGCCGCCGCCCTGGACCGCACGCCCTCGGCCCAGCGCGACGATCTTCTGGTGGCCCTGAACGGCGACGCGACCCGGTTCTTCATCGCCGACGGCACGCCCGCCGGTTATCGTCCACGCGGCGGCCCTCTGCCGGTTCTGCTGCGCAGCTATGGAGCCGCGCTGGAAGACCGCGATGTCCGTTTACTGGTTCCCGAGGAGAAGCGGCGGTTTCGGCCTCGGCTGGCAGCTCGACGCACTGCCGTCTATGCGATCTCGGTGGCCCTGGCGGATGGGCAACGGCTGGTGGTCGCGCCGGGCCTGAGCCAGCGACGGCGCAGCATCGCTCTGGCCGCCTTGGTCTTTAACCTGGTGGTGGGGTTGGCGGCGGCCTTCCTGGTGTGGCGCACGGTGCGCCGCGCCACTCGCGATTTTCAGGCCATAGCCGAGGCGTCGGACCGGTTCGCCGTCGATCTCGCCGCCCCACCGATGGACGAGACCGGCCATGCCGAGGCCCGTCGCGTCGCCTCGGCCTTCAACCGAATGCGCGCCCGCATCCAGGCCCTGATGGGAGAGCGGATGCGAATGCTGGCGGCGGCGGCCCACGATCTGAAGACCCTGATGACCCGTCTGCGACTGCGGGTCGCCCTGATCGACGACCCGGACCAACGGGCTCGCGCCGACCGGGACGTCGCCCTGATGGCTACCCTGATCGAGGACGTCCTGCTGGTGGCGCGCGGCGAGGAACGGCCGGTCGTCCTGGCGCCCGTCGATGTCGGGCGGCTGCTGACCGATCTGGTGAGCGAGCGTCAGGCCCTGGGCCAGTCGGTCTCGCTGGACGTCCCCGCGCCCGGACAGATCCAGGCCGACGCCGGGGGGCTGCGCCGGATCATCGAAAACCTGGTCGAAAACGCTGTCGCCTACGCCGGCGCCGCAGAGGTCAGTTTCCGTCGTGACGAGGACCGGTGGCGATTGGCGGTCGTCGATCACGGGCCCGGCCTCAGCCCCGGTTTCGCAGACCAGGCCTTCGAACCCTTCGCGCGTGGAGAGGCCTCCCGCAGCCGCGCCACCGGCGGCTCGGGCCTCGGCCTGTCGATCGCCCGCGCCCTGGCGCACCAGATGGACGCCGAACTTCGACTTGAGACCACGCCTGGCGGAGGCCTGACCGCGGTCCTTCTTTTCGATCTCGCTTAGTCCAACCCTGTGTCGCGGGAAATTACACCCCCGCGTAACGCGCTAACCCATGTAAATGCCTTGGCCTTTTGCGGCGGGCCAAGATCGCCGCATGTTGGACGCCGTTTCCTACGCGGGGGATCGCCCCGCCGAATCCAGTCAGGACGAGGGCATCGCTCGCGCGGTTCTCGATCATCCTGTGCTTCGGCTTATGCCCGACGAGGTGCAGGACCTGATCCGCGAACGGGGTCAGTCCCGCAGCCTACGCGCCGGCGAGTGCGCGACGGGCCGCGCGGCCATCGGTTTCGTAGTGGAAGGCGCGCTGGCCGCCTTTGATCGCCGGAACATCGCCTGCGTCGGCTTGCACGGCCGGGGTTCGATGTTCGGATGGGAAGCGTCCCTGGCGAGTACATTCGTGCCTGCTCAGTTTCTTCCAATGCTGGATACGCGGTGGATCGAGGCCCCGGCCGAAGACCTGGCGAACCTCATGGGGCGGACCTGGGTCGAGCATGTCTTCGCCCGACACGCTCTTGACCGGCTCACGCGCGTCCAGGCCGAGGCGGCCTGTAATGCGGTTCATCAGGTGCCGCACCGCACCGCGAAATGGGTGCTGCGTCTCTATCAGATCGCAGGGTCCGAGCTGCGCACCACTCAGGCCATCCTGGCCCAGGCCATGGGCGTTCAGCGCACCAGCATCAATGCGGCGGTCAAGGCCTTGGAGCGCGACGGCGCAGTGCGGCTGTCGCGGGGCCGGCTAATCGTAACCGACCCCGCGCGGCTTGAGCGCTTCGCCTGCGGCTGCTGACCGCTACGGCTTCAGGACCACCTTGGTCCATTCGTTCTGGTTTTCCTTGAAGTTCTTATAGCCTTCCGGCGCCTGTTCGAGAGGCAGGCGATGGCTGATCAGATCAGTGGTGTCGATCTTGCCGTCGAGCACCAGTTGCAGCAGTTGCGGCAGATAGCGCTGCACATGGGTCTGGCCCGTCTTCAACGTCAGCCCCTTCTCCATGAAGGCGCCCACGGGCCATTTGTCGGCGACCCCGCCATAGACGCCGGGGACCGAAACCGTGCCGCCCTTGCGCACCGCCATGATGGTCTCGCGCAGTACATGCGGGCGATCAGTCCCGAGCCGGGTCTCCTGCTTGACCGCGTCGATGATATTGTCGGGCGAGAAGCCATGGCTCTCCATGCCGACCGCATCGATACAGCTGTCGGGGCCCAGACCGGCGGTCATTTCCTGAAGGGCCTCGCGCACCTTCACCTCGTGATAGTTGAGCACCTCGGCGCCGTTAGCCTTGGCCAGGGCGAGCCGGTTCGGATGGCGGTCGATGGCGATGACGCGACCGGCCCCTTGCAGGATTGCGCTCTTGATCGCGAACAGGCCCACCGGGCCGCAGCCCCAGATCGCCACCGTATCGCCCGGCTGGATCTGCGCATTCTCGGCCGCCATCCAGCCGGTCGGATAGATGTCCGACAGGAACAGCACCTTCTCGTCTTCTATCCCGTCGGGGATCTTGATCGGGCCATAGTCGGAATAGGGCACGCGGGCGTATTCCGCCTGGCCTCCGGCAAACCCGCCCGTCAGGTGCGAATAGCCGAACAGGCCGGCGACGGGGTGGCCATAGGCGATCTCGGTGGCGTCGGACTTGTCGGCGGGGTTTGAGTTGTCGCACGCCGCCGGCAGCGACCGCTCGCAGAAGAAGCATTGTCCGCAGGCGATGACGAAGGGCACCACGACCCGGTCGCCCTTTTTCAGGCTGGTGTTTCCTCGGCCGACTTCCACCACCTCGCCCATGAACTCGTGGCCCAGAATGTCGCCGTTCGACATGCCGGGGATCATGCTGTCGTAAAGGTGCAGGTCCGAGCCGCAGATGGCGGTGGCTGTGATCTTGATGATGGCGTCGCGCGGATTGACGATCTGGGGATCAGGGACGGTGTCGACCTGAACATTGTGTTTGCCGTGCCAGGTGAGGGCGCGCATGGGCGGTTCCTTATCGAAGAATGGACTGGGATCAGAAGTGGCGCGAGGCGCGCGGCGCCGCGTCCGGCGCCTTCGAGGTCGAGATTTCCCCGTTCTCCATCAGCTGTTTGAAGCGACGGAGTTCGCGCCGCGCCTGAACGCGGGGTTCGCGCTGCATGACCTTGGCGACGACCTTGCCGACGACGCCGGCGGGCGGTCGTAGCTGATGAAGACCCGGACCTCCGTGCCCCGGCCGAAGGCGTTGTTCTTGAACTCGACCCACCCTTCATGGTCGATGTCCGAGCCTTCGGTGGAGGTCCAGGCGATCCGGTCGCCAGGTGAATCCTCGGTGATTTCGGACACCAGATCGATCTCCGCCCCAGCCGGTCCGGCGATGGTCCACTGGGACCGCTGGTCGTCCAACACCTCAACCGCCTTCACGTTTTCCATGAAGGCCGGCAGGTTTCTGAAGTCGCGCCAGAAGGCGTAGAGGTCCTGCTTCGGCCGATTGATGAGCACGGCTTGAAGGCTCGACGCATCATGGTCGCCTTCCCTTCGATCACTATCGATAAAGGCTGTGGAACCGACGTCGGCGTCGGTCGAAACTTCACTGTGAGACATGGCTCTCGCTCCGATCAGCTGAACCTCGTCAACCGCGCCCTCCGCCCTTCGTTCCGTCGCTTTTTGAACGGAACAGCGCCTCGTCGCCGGAGTTGCCCGCCAAGATCGCCCACAGATCATCAGGACCGACGCCCTCGACGAGACCTCTGCCGAGACCGCCCGTCTCTTCGCCGCCGACACATCCCTGACCGAAGCGTTTCAGAGGCTTGAGAGCCTCGGCGCACCGGTCGATCTCGTGCAGTCGGACTTGGCGCCCGCCCCGTCAGACCGGCTCCTTCCACAATCGAAGATACATGGGGTCAAACTCGGCGATGCGGACCAGGCGCCGCCAGTCGTTGAGGACCACCCGCCCCTCTCTCCAATCCATCAGGCCCGCCGACCGCAAGGACATCAGAGTGCGGTTCACATGGACCGAAGACAGGCCCAGCACATCCGCCAACTCGACCTGACTGAGGGGGAAGTCGAAGCCGTTCTCGTTCGCTAACCCAACCGCCTACAGCCGGACCTGGGTCTCGCAGAACAGATGCGCCATGCGCGCCTGCGCGTCCTGACGCCCCAGGCCGACCAGCCAGGCCCGGTGGATGGCCGCGTCCATCACCGTCTCGAGCCAGAAAAGGCGCGCAAGATGCGGATCTTCCGCCATCAGGTTTCGCAGGGCTGCGTGTGGGATGGCGGCCAGTTCACAGGCTGAGATCGCCATCACGCTGTGGTCCAGACGCTTCATCACCAGACTGTGCAGGTCCATGAAGTCCCCAGGCAGCCCTAGCTCGGTGAACTGACGCCCCCCATTGCCCAACAGCGCAAACCGACCCGCAACGCCGGACACGAGAAGCAGACTGACGGTCTGCCGCTCCCCCTCCCTTACGATCAAGTCGCCCGCCTGCACGGACCGACGTTCGAGCGGCAGCCTGCGAATGGCGTCGCATTGTTCAATCGACAGGTCGTCGCGACGCTCAAGCTTGCGAACCAGGACGTCTGACGATGGGCGATCTGCTGCGGGACCAGGCCATTCGGGGCGTCTATGGAGCCAGCCTCGACCTCGTGCTGTTCAATGCGGTCGGCGGCCGCCTCTATGAGGTGCACGTCGCGGCGGCGTAGAAGCGCCTCCAGATTCGGCCTCGCCTCCGCCGCTTCATAGGATCCGCCAGCCACGGATGAACCGATACGCCGTTATCGAGTTCCGTCGGCAGCCGCCCTGTCGCGGCCGAGGATCCGCCCCATGCTAGCGAACAAACTCGAGCCGCACGCGCGGACCCTAGGCGACGACACGAGGCGACCGGCCCCTGCCAATCCTTTGCATACAAGCTGATGTCGACCTCGCCGATCAGTCCGCCCCCCGCCCATGGCCCCCGAAATGGCGACCTGCCCGCCTATGTCAGCAACGGCATGATCGGGCTACGCGTCAGGGAAATGCCGTTGCAGAGCGGCATGACCCTGGTCTGCGGTCTAGCCGGCGAACACCCGGACCGGCGGATCGCCCGCTACAACGAAGAGTACAAACGCTATGTCGACTGAGCCCGCTGCGAGTCGCTCCGGCGTCGCCCAGGGCGGGCTCGGCGGACCGGAAGATGAGCTGCTGGAGGCGGGGCAGGAAGAGGTCTTCTCACGCGCCGAGGTTGAGAGCGGGCGCATCGAACATCACACCGACACCCAGACCCGACCGTCGCCCGACGAGGTGGAGCCCTCATCGCCCAACGCCGACGTCGATGGACACGAGGACGCCCCCATGGCTAAGGCGGGCTGGCGGCATGGCGGAGGGTCTGAACGCCGGCATCCCCGCCTCGGCGGTGCACCTCTGCGTCGATATGCAGAGGATGTTCGTCGAAAACACGGACTGGCGAACGCCTTGGGCCGAACGGGTCATGCCCGTGATCGTACGCCTGTGTGAACAGCGGGCCGACCGCACCTGTTTCACCCGTTTCATCCCCGCCGCACGGCCCGGCGAAGGTGGGGGACATGGCGCAAATATTGGGATCGCTGGGCGTCCATGACCCTTGAGACGTTGGGCGAGCCGATGGTGGACCTGGCCTCCGAGCTGCAGCGGTTTGCGCCGCCAGGCTGGACCCTGGACAAGACCCTCTATTCGCCCTGGATCGAAACCGACCTCGACGCCCGCCTTCGTCGCGATGGCGTAGATACGCTGGTGGTCACGGGCGCAGAGACCGACGTCTGCGTTCTGGCGACCGTGCTGGGAGCTGTAGACCTCGGCTACCGCGTCGTGGTCGCGACGGACGCGCTGTGCAGTTCCTCGGACGAGGATATCGTCGCTACGGCCAGCAGATCGAGACTGCAGAGGTCGAGGCCATCCTGTCGGCGTGGCGGCCCGGCTAAGGCTAAGGCTGAGGGCTGAGGGCTGAGGGCTGAGACGGGGCGGATCATAGCCCCCCTCTATCCTGAGATCTGGGCGGTAGATCAGGCCGCGTCGGCGCGACCGCCTGCTTCAGCACCCAGCCACCGCCGTTGTAGGGCGTCTTGCGTTGCCTTCTCGGAGGACTGGAGGCGGCACACGTGCCAAATGAAGGGCACTGCAGGCAGCAAAAAGCCGCCGGATCATTGATCCGGCGGCTTATTTGTTTGGGTGCGGGAGTAGGATTTGAACCTACGACCTTCAGGTTATGAGCCTGACGAGCTACCGGGCTGCTCCATCCCGCGGCAAACGGTAGTGTCGTGAGGAAGAACGGTTCGAGAAGGCCGCGTGTGCGGTGATTTGTTTTTCATCATCGGCTGTCCGCCTTGTAGACCCGGCGGCGACCTACTCTCCCGCGCCTTGAGACGAAGTACCATTGGCTCTGGAGGGCTTAACGACCGAGTTCGGAATGGGATCGGGTGGGGAACCTCCGACATAGCCACCAGGTCAACAAGGCGGACAGCGGATGATGAGAAGACATTGTCTTGGATTGCTTCGGTCAAGGAGCAATCATCGAATGAGTTTTGCTGAGAAACGATCAAACCGATCGGATTATTAGTACCAGTAAGCTTCATGGGTCGCCCCACTTCCACACCTGGCCTATCAACGTGGTAGTCTTCCACGATCCTCAGCGAAGCCTTGTTTTGAGGTTAGTTTCCCGCTTAGATGCTTTCAGCGGTTATCTATTCCATACTTAGCTACCCTGCTGCACAGCTGGCGCCATGACAGGTACACCAGAGGTATGTCCATCCCGGTCCTCTCGTACTAGGGACAGATCCTCTCAAGCTTCGAACACCCACGGCAGATAGGGACCAAACTGTCTCACGACGTTCTGAACCCAGCTCACGTACCACTTTAAATGGCGAACAGCCATACCCTTGGGACCTGCTCCAGCCCCAGGATGTGATGAGCCGACATCGAGGTGCCAAACTTTGCCGTCGATATGGACTCTTGGGCAAAATCAGCCTGTTATCCCTAGAGTACCTTTTATCCGTTGAGCGATGGCCCTTCCACTCGGGACCACCGGATCACTATGGCCGACTTTCGTCTCTGCTCGACTTGTCAGTCTCGCAGTCAGGCGAGCTTATGCCATTGCACTCGACGAGCGATTTCCGACCGCTCTGAGCTCACCATCGCGCGCCTCCGTTACACTTTGGGAGGCGACCGCCCCAGTCAAACTACCCACCACGCCATGTCCCGGGACCGGATAACGGCCCTCGGTTAGACGTCAACGACAGTAAGGGTGGTATTTCAAGGACGACTCCACCAGAGCTGGCGCCCCGGTTTCATAGTCTCCCACCTATCCTACACATACGGTCGCTAACGCCAAGGCGAAGCTATAGTAAAGGTTCATAGGGTCTTTCCGTCTGACCGCGGGAACCCCGCATCTTCACGGGGAATTCAATTTCACTGAGCCTATGCTGGAGACAGTGGGGAAGTCGTTACGCCATTCGTGCAGGTCGGAACTTACCCGACAAGGAATTTCGCTACCTTAGGACCGTTATAGTTACGGCCGCCGTTTACCTGGGCTTCAGTTCGACGCTTTCACATCTCCCTTTAACCTTCAGGCACCGGGCAGGCGTCAGACCCTATACGTCGCATTGCTGCTTCGCAGAGCCCTGTGTTTTTGCTAAACAGTCGCTACCCCCTGGCTTGTGCCACTCAGTCCTGGTTGCCCAGGGTGAGTCACGCTTATTCCGAAGTTACGCGTGCAATTTGCCGAGTTCCTTCAGCATAGTTCTCTCAAACGCCTTGGTATGCTCTACCTGACCACCTGTGTCGGTTTCGGGTACGGTCTCTGCTGGAGTTATTTCCTGGGACAACGCCCCCGCACACACAATCCAATAAGTGGGTACGAGTTAAGCCATCCGTCACTTCCAGCTGGTGCAGGAATATTTACCTGCTTCCCATCGACTACGCTTTTCAGCCTCGCCTTAGGGGCCGACTAACCCTGCGCAGATTAGCTTTACGCAGGAACCCTTGGTCTTTCGGCGAGAGTGTCTCTCACACTCTTATCGTTACTCATGTCAGCATTCTCACTTCCGATACCTCCAGCCAGGCTCACGCCTGACCTTCACCGGCCTACGGAACGCTCCGCTACCGCTTGCAGTAAACTGCAAACCCATATCTTCGGCGCACGGCTTGAGCCCCGTTACATTTTCCGCGCAGGATCGCTTGATCAGTGAGCTGTTACGCTTTCTTTAAAGGATGGCTGCTTCTAAGCCAACCTCCTGATTGTCAAAGCAATCCCACATCGTTTCCCACTTAGCCGTGACTTGGGGGCCTTAGATGATGGTTAGGGTTGTTTCCCTTTTCACGACGGACGTTAGCACCCGCCGTGTGTCTGCCCGATAGTTCTCTTGGGTATTCGGAGTTTGGTTAGTATTGGTACCGCTCGCGCAGCCCGCAACCATCCAGTGCTCTACCCCCCAAGGAATTCGTCGGACGCTCTACCTAAATAGATTTCGCGGAGAACCAGCTATGTCCAGGTTTGATTGGCCTTTCACCCCTATCCACAAGTCATCCCAGAATTTTTCAACATTCACGGGTTCGGTCCTCCAGTTGGTGTTACCCAACCTTCAACCTGCTCATGGATAGATCACCTGGTTTCGGGTCGTCATACGTCGAACTTAGCGCCCTATTCAGACTCGCTTTCGCTGCGCCTACACCTAACGGCTTAAGCTTGCTCGACACATGAAGTCGCTGACCCATTATACAAAAGGTACGCCGTCACCCCGCTTGGGGGCTCCGACTGCTTGTAGGCTTCCGATTTCAGGATCTGTTTCACTCCCCTTGTCGGGGTGCTTTTCACCTTTCCCTCACGGTACTTGTTCACTATCGGTCGTAGAGGAGTACTTAGGCTTGGAGGGTGGTCCCCCCATGTTCAGACAGGATTTCACGTGTCCCGCCCTACTCGAGTCTCTTGCTGTTTGATGACTACGGGGCTTTCACCCACTATGGCCGACCTTTCCAGATCGTTCGTCTTTATTTCACAAGAGCACTGGCCTGGTCCCGGTTCGCTCGCCACTACTACGGGAGTCTCGGTTGATGTCCTTTCCTCCGGGTACTGAGATGTTTCAGTTCCCCGGGTTCGCTTAATGAAGCCTATGTATTCAGCTCATTATACCTTTCAACAATCCGCCAATCGCTGACCCGACCGAAGCCGGAACAGAGTTGGAAGACTGTAAAGGTGGGTTTCCCCATTCGGAAATAACCGGATCAAAGGGTGCTAGCGCCTCCCCGGTTCTTATCGCAGCTTGCCACGTCCTTCATCGCCTCTCTACGCCAAGGCATCCGTCAGAAGCCCTTCAACGTTTGATCGTTTCTCAGCAAAACTCATGCTTGGTTTATTCCGCCCGACTGGAAAGTTGCCGGGGGACCAAGCCTGATTTTTGTCAGACAATGTCTTCTTCTCGAACAAGACCTACAAGCTCAGGGGAGCCGGTCACGTTCTTCCTTCACGATTTCAATGCCAGTCGCCATGCGGCGACGGGCAATTCCTGATGCGATCTGCGAGCTTTGGCAGGATGCGCCACCGCTTCCAAAGCGGGGCCTCCGGTCATTCGCCGCCCCGCGCTTGCGGGATGGTGGAGCCAGACGGAGTCGAACCGACGACATCCTGCTTGCAAAGCAGGCGCTCTACCAACTGAGCTATGGCCCCATTCCAACAGGAACAGTGCGAAGCCCAGGAGAGCTGTCGGCGATGCCGTCTTGAGGCTGAGAACCCCCAGCGAACCAGAAGTCCTGGTAGGCCCGGGCAGACTCGAACTGCCGACCTTACGCTTATCAGGCGTACGCTCTAACCACCTGAGCTACGGGCCTATGGCAGCGACAGCCGGGCTAAAGGCCCAGGCTCGCGATCGCGTCACCAATACATCAACCCGTATGGCCGATGCGTCGATGACGAAAGTGGAAAGAGAAACGGAGACGGCGGCATTCCGCAGTTTATTGGAGCCTCAATAGACAGCCTCGTGAGAGACGGCCTGGAGAAGCATCCTTAGAAAGGAGGTGATCCAGCCGCAGGTTCCCCTACGGCTACCTTGTTACGACTTCACCCCAGTCGCTGACCCTACCGT
>NZ_CM178738.1:0-752500 GCF_058681395.1 Brevundimonas sp. AVps23W | reverse complement strand
GGCGATGGAAGATATTGAAGTTGACCGCGGCAAGCAGGGCGTCGCGCAGACTGTTCTGCTGCTGCAGCCAGCCATCGGGCGACCCCGGAGTCGGATCGTACCAGGCGCCCCATTCATCGACAGCCAGTATCTTGGCGCCCGCAGGATCGGTCTGGTCCATGACGGCGTCATGTTCGCGCAGCATCTCGGCTATGCGATAGGTCTGCTCGAAAGTCGCCCGCCACTGGGCCTCGTCAAAGCCCAGGGCCGGACCCTTGGTCGTCCAGTCTCCGGTCGGCAAGGTGTAGTAGTGCAGGGACAGGGCGTCGATATCCTCGCCCGCCGCGCTCATCAGGGTGCGCGTCCAGTCGTAGTCGGCCGCGGCCGGCCCGGCGGCGACCACGACGGTCTTGTCCGATTTGACGAAGCCCACATACTGGCGGAACAGATCGGCGTAATAGGCGGACCGCATCCGGCCGCCGCATCCCCAGGGCTCGTTGCCGACGCCCAGATAGTCGATCTTCCACGGCTGGTCGCGGCCGTTGGCGCGACGCTCCTGCGCCAGGCGCGAGCCGCTCGGCGAAGTGATGTATTCGATCCAGTCTGACGCCTCGGCCGGCGTACCCGTGCCAACATTGATGCTGAGATAGGTCTTGGCCCCGATCAGTTCGGCGAACTCGAAGAACTCGTGCGTGCCGAAGCCGTTGTTCTCTTCCTTGTCGCCCCACCAGCGGTTCAGGGTGACGGGGCGCTGCTCGCGCGGGCCGACGCCGTTGCGCCAATGATAGATGTCGGCGTAGCAGCCGCCCGGCCACCGCACCACGGGCACGTCCAGCGCCTTCAACGCGGCGACCACGTCGTTGCGAAACCCGTGCGTGTTGGGAATAGCGGAGTCGGGCCCCACCCAGACGCCCTCATCGATGCCGGTCCCCAGTTGCTCCATGAACTGACCATAGACCTCGGGCGCAATGACCGCCCCCGGCTGATCCAGTTGCAGCCGCCCCGTGGTCTGAGCCTGAACGGCGCCCGCTAAGGTGCAGGTCAAGGCGGCCAGAACGGCCGTCGCAGTTCTTATCAGTCTCATCTCGCGTCTCCCCCAAGCGCTTTAGCGTCCTTTGTGAGAGGCGCAGCAAAGGGGTTCAAGCCGTTTCAGCGAATCCGGCACTGAGAGACCTGGGGCGAATAGACACGGCGCGCGATCAGACGGGCGCAAGATCGACGCTAATCAATGTCTTGGGAAGGAATGGTGGACGCGACAGGGATTGAACCTGTGACCCCCTCGATGTCAACGAGGTGCTCTCCCGCTGAGCTACGCATCCGCCGTAGGGCTCCGGGAAATGTCTCCGGAGCGGGAAGAGCGGTCGTATAGCGGCACGCCCGGACGGCATCAAGCCGATTTCACGGCCAGAATGAGATTTTTGGCCGAACGACGTTAATCCCGCCGCTCAGCCGCTCTCAGATCCCGCTTCAGGCCGCCACCATCCGTTCGACCTCATTGACCAGGTCGCGCAGGTGCACGGGCTTGGACAGGACCTTGGCCTGGGGCGAGGCCTGGGCGGCGGTCAGGGCGACGGCGGCGAAGCCGGTGATGAACATGATGCGCAGGCCCGGTTGACGGGCGGCGGCGACGCGGGCCACCTCGATCCCGTCCGCGCCGGGCATGACGATGTCGGTCAGCAACAGGTCGTAGGGGCCGTGTTCAAGGGCGTCGATGGCGTCGTCCCCGTTCTCGCAATCGACGACCTGATGCCCCGCCCGTTCCAGCGCCCGGGTCAGGAAACCGCGAAGCGAACTGTCGTCTTCGGCCAAAAGTATGCGCGCCATTCGAGAAGTGCCCGTTGAAACAGGGACGCAGCCTAGGCCGCCAAGCGTAAACCGGCGATGAAATTCCGCGCCAGGCCGCCTTCCTTCCACAACGAAACGCGCTATGCGGATGGCTATGACGACGGACGGGGCCAGTTTCGCGATCACTCTGCCGCCCGAGGCGGCGCCGCAGACGGCCCTGGTCTTCGCTTCGCCCCACTCGGGTCAGACCTATCCGGACGACATGGGCGCCGTCGCCGGCCTGCCGCGTTCCAGCCTGAAGAGTGCGGAAGACGCCCTGGTCGGAACCCTGGTCCAGGCCGGTCCAGGCCACGGCGCGCCCTTGATCGAGGCGAGGATCGGCCGGGCCTATCTGGATCTGAACCGCGACCCCGCAGAACTGGATCCCGGCCTGATCGACCAGGTCGAGGGTCCGGTCGGGGCCAAGACCCTGGCCGGATACGGCCTGATTCCCCGCCTGACCGGCGACGGCCTGCCCCTGTACGACCGCCGTCTGTCACGCGCAGAGGCCGAGGCGCGGATTTGCACCGCCTACATCCCTTATCATGAGGCCCTGGCGGACCTGATGGATCGAACGCACGCCCGCGCGGGCCGGGCGGTGCTGATCGACTGGCATTCGATGCCGGCGCGCGCGGTGGGGGCGGAAGTGGTGCTGGGCGATCGGCATGGGACGTCGTGCCAGACGCGGTTGACGCGGCGGCTGCGTGACCTGTTCGAGGGACTGGGTTGGCGGGTGGCGCTGAACCATCCCTATGCCGGCGGCTGGTCCACCCAGATGTGGGGCCGGCCCGACGACGGCTATGAGGCGGTCCAGATCGAACTGAGCCGCAAACTCTATCTGGACGAGGCGACCCAGACCCCCAACGCCGCCCATGGCGCGACGGCCAAGGCGCTGAACCGCATCATCGCCGCCCTGTGCGCCGAGCGCTGGGCTGACTGATCCCGCGCTGACTGATCAACGACAAGTCAAAAAAAAGCCGCGCCCGGAGGCGCGGCATATAAAGTCTATAGGGAGGAAACGCCCAGGAAGGGCAAGACGCCCGGAGGCGTCGAAGGTCAATCTAGGTTGCGATGCACAATCGGTCAAGCGCCGACAGCGGTTTTCAGGTCACGGGTTGTTACGCAATTACGGCGCCTTTTGCCGCAATTCGCCGTTTTGGCGACGACAGGGATCGCCGCGCCCTCCCGCAACTGCAAAATGACCGTCATTCACCCAGCAGACGACGCGCCGTGCGGATCGCGCGGGCGGCGGGCGAGGCCTCCTGGCGATAGATCAGCAGGCCGAAGGACGAGGCCACGCCCAGGGCCAGCCACAGCGGCCCGAACAGCCAGGCCGCCGCCGCCAGGGCGAAATAATAGCCGCGCACACCCTGGCTGAACGCACTCAGCGCCGGGTTCAGCAGTTCGGCCGCCGCCTCGCCGAAGGCCTTGCGGTCGGTCTTGTGGTGCAGTTCGGGGGCCGAGCCGATCAGGGCCAGGGTGTAGTTCATCTGGCGCAGGGCCCAGATGAAATCGAGGAAGCCGCGCGTCAGGCAGATCAGCACCAGGGCCAGCTTGGCCTCCAGGATTTGAATCGGCACGTTCTCGGCCCCGACGGCGGCGAAGCCTTCCAGCTTGCTCTCGCCGCCGAACAATATGCCCCCCACCGCCGCGATCAGCAGCAGATTGGTCGAGGCGAAGAAGGAGGCGGAGTTGATCGAATGGCCCATCAGCTGGCTGTCGACCAGGCGAACCTCCCGGTGGGTCATCGACGCCATCCACACCCGACGGACATGGCTCATGTCATCGTTCAGCGAACCACCGTGGCGGCCGACAAACTTCAGGATCGGCGCATAGCCGAGCCAGCAGATAAAGAAGAGCGCCAGCGCGGCCCAATCAATCCAGGTCATGGCGCGAAATGAACCCAGTCCGGGGCGGGGCGCAAGGGCGTCGACTCACGTCGCGCTTGCCCCGACCGCGCGCGCGGCCTATCACCCATCGCCCAATATTCGCAGTCGCAGCAAAAGACCCGCCATGAACCTCGACGCCATTCCGGTCGGCCCGAACGCCCCCTGGGACATCAACGTCATCATCGAGATCCCCCAAGGGGGCCTGCCCGTGAAGTATGAGATGGACAAGGCCTCGGGCGCCCTGTTCGTCGACCGCTTCCTGCACACCGCCATGTACTATCCCGGCAACTATGGCTTCATCCCGCACACCCTGTCGGATGACGGCGATCCTTGCGACGTGATCGTGCTGAACCCGACGCCGGTCGTGCCGGGCTGCGTCATCCGCTCGCGCCCCATCGGCGTTCTGAAGATGGTGGACGAGGCCGGCGGCGACGAGAAGATCCTGGCCGTGCCGGTCGACAAGCTGAACCCCTATTACACCGAGATCGCCAGCTATCGTCAGTTGCCGGCCATCCTGATCGAGCAGATCGAACACTTCTTCACCCGCTACAAGGATCTGGAGAAGGGCAAGTCGGTCACGGTCAAGGGCTGGGGCGACGCCGGCGAGGCCGCCGAGCTGATCCAGGCCGGCATGAAGGCCCACCAGGACAAGCTGGCCGCCAAGAAGGCCTGATCAGGCGCACATCGCCAAAACCATCAAGGCGTCCTCCGATCCGGGGGACGCCTTTTTGCTGGGCGGGATGTCAGGGGCGTGCGGCGATGGCGGACAGGTCGGTCGAGGGATCGAGCGGAATCCCGGCCGCCTTGCGTTCGGAATACCGGTCCACCAGCTGGGCGGCGTGGGGGCGGGTCAGGATCGTGAACCGGACCAGCTCCTCCATCACATCGACGATCCGATCATAATAGGCCGACGGCTTCATCCGGTCGTTGTCGTCGAACTCCATGAAGGCCTTGGCGACGCTGGACTGGTTGGGGATGGTGATCATCCGCATCCAGCGGCCGAGCAGACGCAGGGTGTTGACCGCGTTGAAGCTCTGCGAGCCGCCCGACACCTGCATCACCGCCAGGGTGCGGCCCTGGGTCGGACGCATTCCCCCCATGCTCAGCGGCAGGTGGTCGATCTGAAGCTTCATGATCCCCGAGATCTGGCCGTGCCGTTCCGGGCTGCACCAGACCATGGCTTCGGACCACAGAGCGTGCTCGCGCAGCGCGTGGACGGCGGGATGGTCGTCGCCTGCGACCTGATCGGTCAGGGGCAGGTCGGACGGATCGAAGATGCGGGTCTCGCACCCCATCCGCCGCAGCAGCCGCGCCGCCTCCTCCACGCACAGCCGCGAGTACGACCGCGCGCGCAGAGAACCGTACAGCAGCAGGACGCGCGGCGCCGGCTCATCCGGCCCCAGCCCTGCCGCCGGCGCAGCGCCAAGATAGGCCGGATCGAGCGCCGGCAGATGGTCGGGGTCAGGCAGGAGGCGAAGGCGGCTCATCCGGCCACCCGGCGACCGTCAGCGTCGATCACCACCTCGCCGTCCTCCTTGGTGAAGGGCTTCAGCCCCGCCTCGGGCAGCAGGTCCAGCACCGCCTCGGACGGCCGGCATAGTTTCACGCCGCGCGGCGAGACGACGATGGGCCGGTTCATCAGGACCGGATGGGCCTCGATCGCATCCAGCAACTGATCGTCCGACAGGCCGGGCTCGCCCAGGCCCAGCTCGGCAAAGGGCGTGCCCTTCTCGCGCAGGATGTCGCGCACCGATCCGCCCATCCGCTCGACCATCTGCGCCACCAGGGCCCGGCTGGGCGGGGTTTTCAGATATTCGACCACATGGGGCTCGATCCCGACATGGCGGATCAGGGCCAGGGTGTTGCGAGACGTCCCGCAGGCGGGATTATGATAGATGACGACGTCCATAGGGGGCCTCAGTCGCAGCAGGGGGCCAGTTCGGCCAGCAGGGGTTGGCAAAGTTCGGCGCGGCCCTGGCAACAGTCCTTCAGCAGGAACAGCACCAGCTCGCGCAGCCGATCCAGGTCGGCGCGATAGACGATCGACCGGCTGCGTCTTTGCGACCGGATCAGCCCCGCCCGCGACAGCACGCCCAGATGGGCCGACATCGTATTGGCCGGCACCGCCAGCCGATCCGCCACCGCGCCGGCGGCCAGACCGTCCGGCTCGCTCCGAACCAGCAGCCGAAAGGCGTCCAGCCGTGTAGACTGGGCCAGGGCCGCAAGCGCGAGGATGGCGGGTTCGGATTCCATTATTCCAAGATACTGGAAATATAACCCGGCGCAAGCTACAGGATCGCGGCGGACGCCGGTCCGCGCTACGGACCCACCCATGATCGTCGCCCTTCTGATCTTCGCCGTCACCATCGTCCTGGTGCTGTGGCAGCCCAGGGGATTGCAGATCGGCTGGAGCGCCCTGGGCGGGGCGGCGGCGGCCCTGTTGCTGGGGGTGGTGGCCCTGAACGACATCCCCGTGGTCTGGGGCATTGTCTGGAATGCGACGGCGGCCTTCGTGGCCATCATCGTCATCAGCCTGCTGCTGGACGAGGCCGGCTTCTTCGAATGGGCGGCCCTTCATGTCGGTCGCTGGGGCGCAGGGCACGGGCGGCGGCTGTTCGTCCTCGTGGTCCTTCTGGGCGCGGCCGTCTCGGCCCTGTTCGCCAATGACGGGGCGGCCCTGATCCTGACGCCCATCGTCATCGCCATGCTGCTGGCGCTCGGCTACGGACCCAAGGCGACCCTGGCCTTCGTCATGGCGGCGGGATTCATCGCCGACACGGCCAGCCTGCCGCTGGTGGTGTCCAACCTGGTCAATATCGTCTCGGCCGACTTCTTCGACATCGGCTTTGATCGCTATGCGGCGGTCATGGTCCCGGTGAACCTAGCCGCCGTCGCCGCCACCCTGGTCGTCCTGTTCGCGGTCTTCGGGCGCGACATCCCCAGGGCCTATGAGGTCGAACGCCTGGCGGCGCCGCACGCCGCGATCAAGGACCGCGCCACCTTCATCGCCGGCTGGGTCGTGCTGGCCCTGTTGCTGGTCGGCTTCTTCGTGCTTGAGCCCCGGGGCGTCCCCGTCTCCGCCATCGCCGCCGCCGGCGCCGTCGTGCTGCTGATCGTCGCCGGGCGCGGGTCGAAGATCAGCACCACCAAGGTGTTGCGGGAGGCGCCGTGGCAGGTCGTGATCTTCTCACTGGGTATGTATCTGGTGGTCTATGGACTGGGGAACGCCGGCCTGACGCGCCATCTGGCCCAGCTGATGGACGGGTTCGCCCAAGGCGGCGTCTGGGGCGCGACCTTCGGAACCGGCTTCCTGACCGCCGTCCTGTCGTCCATCGCCAACAACCTGCCCACGGTCCTGATCGCGGCCCTGTCCATCGACGCCTCGTCGGCGACAGGCCCGGTGCGAGAGGCCATGATCTACGCCAATGTCATCGGCAGCGACCTGGGCCCCAAGATGACCCCCATCGGCTCGCTGGCCACCCTGTTATGGCTGCACGTCCTGGCCCGAAAGGGCGTCCGCATCGGCTGGGTCTATTATATCAAGATCGGCCTGATCCTGACCCTCCCCGTCCTCGCCGTCACCCTGACCGCCCTGGCTTTGCGGCTGACGGTGTAGGCCACAACGACAGCCGCCGCCGCCCAACCACCGCCCGTCTCCTCCCCCTCCGGGGGAGGTGGCGCGGCGCTTCTTCAGCACCGTGACGGAGGGGGTGCGTCCGCACGACCGGCGCCTGTGCTCGAGCGGGCCGCACGCAGACCCGTGGTGACCATGCCCAGCTTCGCCCGATTGTCCGCCCGTGACTCATCACGGACCTCGGGAAGGTCCGCCTGTGCGTCAATCGAGGGCAATGCGGCCGTACTTGTTAAGCCACCCTACACTGTGAGCGATCTGCGTTCTCCGCGTGGCGGCGGCCCGACGTAATTGCTAAGATGCGGTATGACCGAAATTTATTTCGATGAGTCCGGATATACTGGCCGAAATCTACTCGACCCGGTTCAGCCGCAGTTCGTTATCGCCTCCTGCCGCATCACCGAAGCGGACGCTGCGGCCATCCTGAAAGACGCCTTCCCACGGTTCAAAGGGGAAGAGCTCAAATTCGGCGAAGTGTGGAAGCGTAACAGGAACGCGCTCGTGCCCCTCTGCGAGGTTCTGGGGCGCCGGGCCGAGGATTTCTACGTCTGGCATGTCGATAAGAAATTCTGCGTCCTGCAGAAGATGATCGACTTTCTGATCGAGCCCGTCGCCTACGACGCCGGCTACGATTTTTATGCCAACGCCCATGCCTACAAATACTCAAACTACATCTACACTGGGCTCGCGATCATCGGATCGTCGGCACTCTACGACGCTACAGTCACTGCCTACCTCGCCTTCGCACGCGAGCCCAGCCAAGAGGCGCTGGAACTGCTCCGGTTCAAGCTTGAGCTGTTCGCGAACAGCGCACCCGAAAAAATACGATTCTTCTTCCAGACCGCGCTCGTCGGCATCGACCGTTTCCACGATCACAGCAACATCGAGACCTTTGGCGATACGCTAGAGATATACCTCACCTCCATGCTGAACGCCGTGTCCTACTGGTCCGCGCAGGCGACGGATGAACTCGACCTGTTTCACGACCAGTCGAGCAGCTTCTTCGCGCGTAAGGAAATGTGGGACGCGCTGATGTCCAAGGAGATCGAAGAGCAGTGGCATCCAGTCGCCAACGGTCCGCCGGTCAGATTCCCACTGCCTGTTCGCTCGACGAACTCACTGGACTCCAAGGCCAGCGCGGGGGTGCAATTGTGTGATCTGATTGCGGGGCTGAGCACCAAGATTTTTTCCCGACCGGACGATGGACAAGAAACGATCGAGGCGATTCTCCGATCCGGCTTCTCGGAAGTGACGGTGAACGGGATTGAACCCGGAACAGCCTTCCCGGAGGGTGGTCCCGAGCGTCGTGTCGGTCTCGATCCCGTCGACCGGATGGTACGCATGCTGCACCCCGATGTAGCGATCCCGACGCTGGGAGGTCGTGATGGTTAAGTTGGATAGGGAAGAGCTCGAACTCCTGAAGGATCGCCTCGCGTCGGTGAACGACGATTACGACGTCGATCCAACCTTCAACGCCTGCATCAACGCGCACGGCATGTACGAAACGATGCGGTTCGTGCTCCGTCTGAGCCCGCGCAATCACCAGCTCATGGACGAGATCGAGGCCAACGCGTATGAGGCCAGTTCGGTGCCGCCGGAGGCCTTGCAGGCCTATTCCACCTACATCCACGAAACCGTGCACTGGTGGCAGCACGTCGGCTCGACCTCCGGTCTGCTCTTCAGCTTAAGTTACCTCGCCCAAGCGCATTCAAGCATGGATGAGCTCAGGGACGTTCTCCAAACCATTGGCGCGAAAAAGCCTCTCAGGGGCTACACGGACAAAGTCCTTCTAGCGGAGGGCCATGAAGCGCAAGCCAAACTCGCAAAGGCCAATATTGCCGTAAACAACGCGGTCGATGTGGAATTCTACAAGGCCTACGCTTACGCGCCGCGCGAGAACATCAGGTGGATGATCGAAGACAACCACTTCGAGTCAGTCGGGCACGGGTACTTCATCGTTTACGGGCAACTCGTTGGGATGGTGGCTGGCGCAATCGATCCGGACTTTGCGATCCTCCCGAAAATAGCTGCATGGGACGATGAGATCCGGCGGCTCGGGATTATCAAGCACGAGGGCTTTTTCTGGGGATCGGAGGTTCGTCTTCCGGCGACCGGCCTGCGCGCGATCTTTGAGGGACAGGCGCGATTCATCCAGCTTCAGTTTCTGAGCAATACTCAGCAGCAGCCGATGACCTGCGAGCGATTGCGGGAGATGGGATATTTCAGCGGAATCTATGTCGAGGCGTTCGACTGGTTCCTCAAACTCTCGGAGACTGACTGGCCCGAGACAATGGATGATCCCGTAATCGGGCTCTTCCTTCTTATATGCGACATCGCGATCAACCCGACGCGCGGGTTCCCGATCGATATCGAGAGCTTCGAAGACCTCATTGTCGATGTCGATGCAGGGGCGAGATTTACGCGGCTCTGCCTTGCGGTCCGAGAGCATCCCGAGCTCCGAACGGCCATCCGCAACTACTCGCGCGAAGAATATGTCGCGGCCGCGAAAAAGCTGACCGAAGCCACCGGCTACGATCATCCTCTGGCGGGTCTGCAAACTGTCGTGGACTGGATCGATAAGGCTCCCGGTCTCGCCGGCCTGATGGAGGAACACGCCAGCTTCGAGTTCAACCAGATGAACCTGCCGATCCGGGTGTTCCTTTCGCACTTCGTCGCCTTCTGTCGCGACAAGCTCAACCATCCCGAGTTCTTCTGCTGGCCTGGAGCGCACATGGCGGGCGGACGGAACAAGAGTGGCGTGAAGGAACTCTGGCTTCGCCATCTCTCCCTCTTTAGCGATCGAGGCGACAAGGAAGGCGTTTATCCCCGTCGGTGGCCCAATCGTTCGGACGAAGCCGTCAAACAGACGTTCAACCGCTTCTACGGGACGATGGCTCTGTATGACCTAACGAGACAATGGCTGCTGAAAAGCGGGCCGTTCGTCTGCGACTTCAGATGGATTTCCGAGAACTACGACCAATCCCATGCCGACGCGTGGGGCAACGATACGTTCAAGCAAATCTACGGAGTGACGCTGGACGATTTCGAGATCATTGAATGAACCAGCACACCCCCATGGACGTGAGTGTCTCGTTCCCGCTCATCACCAATGTCCGCTGCTGGCGCATACGCGACATTGGTGATGAGCCTTAGGCTGCCGCCAATCCCCAGGTCCGCGTCGGACGCTCGAAATCACAGCCCCTTCCCATCCCAATTCCGCAACCAAACCCCCGCCTTTTCAACGCCCTGCCTCCCGCAACCGCCCTTCAACCTATCACGCCCCAAAACCGTGCCATCATGTCCGCACGGTCTTTGACAACTGAAGCCCCTCGCCAGATCCGCCCCCCTCGGGCCGGCGCGCCCCGTCGCCCCAGGCCGAAGATTGTACGAAAATAGACTCCATTTTTTGCAGTGGATTGAGTCTATTCTCGCCCCGGAACGGCCCGTCGGCGCCGCCCCCTCCCGCTCGGGCTTTCGGCGCCCTATCTGCATTCCATGACTGACCTCTCCCCCCGCGAAATCGTCTCCGAACTGGATCGCTATATCGTCGGCCAGGACGACGCCAAGCGCGCTGTGGCCGTGGCCCTGCGCAATCGCTGGCGTCGCAAGCGCGTGCCTGAGGATCTGCGTGACGAGGTGACGCCCAAGAACATCCTGATGATCGGCCCCACCGGCGTCGGCAAGACCGAGATCGCCCGGCGGCTGGCGCGGCTGGCCGGTTCGCCCTTCCTCAAGGTCGAGGCGACCAAGTTCACCGAGGTCGGCTATGTCGGCCGCGACGTGGACCAGATCATGCGCGATCTGGTCGAGAGCGCCCTGGTCATGGTGCGCGACCGCCGGCGCGGCGAGGTGCGGGCGCGGGCCGAGGGCGCGGCCGAGGACCGGATCCTGGACGCCCTGGTCGGCCCCGGCGCGGGGCCGGCGACGCGCGACAGCTTCCGCAAGAAGCTGCGGGCCGGGGAGCTGGACGACAAGGAGATCGAGATCGCCCTGGCCGACACCGCCTCGCCGATCCAGGGGCTGGACATCCCCGGCGGCGGGGCCGTGGGCCTGCTGAACCTGTCGGAGATGCTGGGCAAGATGGGCGGCGGCCGGACCAAGACGGTCAAGCTGACCGTCCGCGACGCCACCGCCCCCCTGATCGCCGAAGAGGGCGACAAGCTGCTGGATCAGGACAGCCTGACCAAGGAAGCCCTGATCCTGGCCGAGAACGAGGGCATCGTCTTCCTGGACGAGATCGACAAGGTCGCGGCCCGCCAGGGCGCGTCCGGCGCCGACGTGTCGCGCGAGGGGGTGCAGCGCGATCTGCTGCCCCTGATCGAGGGGACCACCGTCTCGACCAAATACGGGCCGGTGAAGACGGACCACGTCCTGTTCATCGCCTCGGGCGCCTTCCATGTGGCCAAGCCGTCGGACCTGCTGCCCGAGCTTCAGGGCCGGCTGCCGATCCGGGTCGAGCTGAAGGCCCTGACGCGGGACGACTTCAAGCGGATTCTGACCGAGCCCGAGGCCAATCTGATCCGTCAGAACCAGGCCCTGCTGGCCACCGAGGACGTCACCCTGACCTTCACCGAGGACGCGATCGAGGCCCTGGCCGACGCGGCGGTGGCGGCCAACTCGGCCGTCGAGAACATCGGCGCCCGGCGGCTCCAGACCGTGCTGGAGCGGGTGCTGGAGGAGACCAGTTTCAAGGCCTCGGACCTGGCGGGCCAGACCGTGGCCTTCGACGGGGCGGCGGTGCGCGACAAGCTGAGCGCCCTGACCAAGGACGTGGACCTGAGCCGGTTCATCCTTTAGCGGCCCGCTCGCGCCGATGGCGGTTGCGGCGGCGCATCAGCCGGTCGGCGACCGCCTCGGCGTGGCGCTGGGTGAAGGCCAGGGCGGAGGGATTGCCCCGCTTGGCGCCGATGCTGTCGGCCACCTTGGCGCCTCGCTCGCCCATGGGCCGGGGCTTGCCGGTGGTGGTGTCTATCGCCGTCTGATGCTCGATCTCGGCGTTCAGCTCGGCCCCCATCAGGATCACCTGCACCGACAGCCAGGTCCACAGCAGAAAGCCCATCATGGCCGCCAGCGGGCCGTAGGAGTCGGTGCGGACGAAGTTGCTCAGGTACCAGCTGAACACGAACGAGACCGTCAGGCTGACCACCGCCGCAAAGATCGCCCCCGGCGTCAGCCAGCGCCAGCGCGCCTTCTGCCGGCACGGGCCGAACCGGTAGATCAGGGCCAGGGCCGCGACATAACCGACCAGCAGCAGGGGCCAGCGCAGCAGGGCCATCAGGCCCCACTCCTCCTCCAGCCCGAACAGCCGGATCGCCACGGGCGCCCCGACCACCAGCAGCGAGCTGAACAGGACGGCGGCAATGGCCCCCAAGGTGAAGCCTAGGCACAGCAGGTTGTAGCGGACGATGTTGCGGCGCTCGACCTCGTGATAGGCGATGTTCAGCCCGTAGAAGAGCACCTTGACCGCCCCATTGGCGGTCCACAGCGACAGGGCCAGGGTCCAGATCAGGGTGAAGGTCAGCTGGCCGTTCGAGTTCGCGGCCAGCCGCTCCATCTCCCCGCCCAGGAAGGCGGCGATACTGCTGGGCATGACCCCGTACAGGAACTGAAGCCGGCTCCAGGCGTCGGCCGGATCGGCGAACAGGCCGTACAGGGTCACGAAGGTCCCCAGCAGGGGGAACAGGGACAGCAGGGTGAAGAAGGTCACGCCCCCGGCCACGAACCCGACCCGGTCGCCGAAGTAGGAGCCCCCGGTGCGCCACAGGATGTCGGTCCAGCCCTTGCGCGGGATGTGTTCGGGCCGGGCGGCGAGACGGCCTCGGCCCGGTTCCCGGGCTTCATAGTCCTCGGGCTGGGGCGGCTTGGGCGGCAGGGGTTCGGGCCGTTCGGGGCGCAGCTCGACCCCGAGCTTGTGGCCCTGGGTGTAGAGGATGTGGGCTGCCCCGGCCCCGGCGGCCAGACCGCCGGCGGCCGCCGCCACGAACCGCCAGAGGCCGCCCCCCGATTTCGACTTCGACTTCATTCTGGCCATCCTTCGCGAACGGCCCAGCTGGGGGCCTGTTCCTCCTCATGCTTGAAATCCCGGCCGCGAAGGGCCAATCACCCGAAATGACCACCGAGCCCCTCTCCCCCAAGCCGTCCGACGGCGCCGCGACCCTGCTGACCGTGTGGAAGGCCGCCCAGGCCCGCCTGAAGGGCGGCCGCATCGACAGCCCGGCCATCGACGCCCGCCTGCTGCTGGAAGCCGCCGCCGGCGCCAGCCGCATGGACATCCTGACCGACCCCTACCGGGTCGTCACCCCCGAGCAACAGGCCGAGTACGAGGCCATGGTCGACCGCCGCCTGCGCCGCGAGCCCGTGTCTCGGATCGTCGGCAAGAAGGGGTTCTGGAAGATCATGCTGAACGTCACCCCCGACGTCCTCAGCCCCCGCCCCGACACCGAAACCATCCTCGACATCGCCTTGCTGGCCTTCGCCAAGACCCAGGCCTTCAGCATCGCCGACCTGGGCACCGGCTCGGGCGCCATCCTGCTGGCCCTGCTGGCCGAGCGGCCGGCGGCCCAAGGCGTGGGCACGGACATCTCGACCGAGGCCCTGGCCGTGGCCAAGGAGAACGCCGCCAACCTGGACCTGAACGAACGCGCCGCCTTCCTGCGCACCGAATGGGCCGCCGGCTTCGGCGACGCGAGCTTCGACCTGGTGGTGTCCAACCCCCCCTATATCCCCACCGACCATATCCCGACCCTGGACCCCGAGGTCCGCGACCACGATCCGCACCTGGCCCTGGACGGCGGCCCCGACGGGCTTCAGGCCTATCGCGACCTGGCGCCCGAGGTGAAGCGGATCCTCAAGCCCGGCGGCGTCTTCGCCGTCGAGATCGGCTGGGACCAGGGGCCCCAGGTCAAGGCCCTGTTCGAGGCCCAGGGCTTTGCCGACGTCAAGGTGATCAAGGACCTGGGCGAACGCGACCGCGTCGTCACCAACGGCCCGGACCCGAGGACCAATCCGATCCCGCAGGAGTGAGGGGCGGGGGCCTGTCGTAAAAACAGGGTGACAAAGCGCCAAAGCGCCAAATCCGATCTGCATTCCGTCTGATGATGCGCCATGTCTCCCCTGGTCCTGAACCTTCGCGGGCGACAGGACGGCACGGTTTTCGGGGGTGGCTAGGAGAGGGCGGTTTGACGGGGACAAGGCCTTGATAAGGCGGAGATTCGCGTCTCGAATTGTGCGCGTTCGACAGCAAGGCGGACCTTCCCCCGCTTGCGGGGGAAGTGGCAGGCCGTGGCGCGCAGCGACACGCCTGACGATGGGGGAAGTCTTCTTGTTAAGCGACACTCCCCTCTCCGACCCTGGTCCGCTTCGCGGACGCCGGGCCACCTCCCCCGCAAGCGGGAGAGGATCTTTCGCCTATGCCGGGGCGTGGGGGCGATCCCGCATCGTGCGGCGTCCAGAACCCCTCCACCCCCGCGCAAGCGGCGCGGCGGCCCCCCTCCCCGCAGGCGGGGAGGAGACGGTGCGACGGCCCTTGCCTGTCTCCTCCCCATGAAATGGGGAGGTGGCGCGGCGCCTCTTCAGCGGCGAGACGGAGGGGTTCTTTCAGCATCACCAGCCTGCACCCCGCCCCGTCATCCTCCGGGCTGTGAATCGAAACCGGGGAAATCCTCATCCTCGATGGGCGGCGTCCAGTTCGGATCATTGACCGGATACCAGCCCTCAGCCAGATCGCGCCAATCGGGGTTGGCGGCCTCGATCAGCTGCAACTTCCAGTCCCGCAGCCATTTCTTGAGCCGTTTCTCGCGGCGAATGGCCTCCACCACCCATGCGTGCTGTTCGAACCAGACCAACCGGGTGCAGCCATAAGCCTTGCCGAAGCCGTCGAAGGCGCCGGTCCGATGCTTCCACACCCGCGCCTCCAGGTTCGCTGTCATGCCGACATAGAGCGTCCCGTTGCGCCCGCTGGCCATGATGTAGGTCGCGATGAAGGTGCGATGGGTCGGCATTCGCACAACCTATACGACACCCTCACTTCTGTCATCCACGCCGCCCCTCTCTTTCGTCATCCTCCGGCGAGCGCAGCGAGACCGGGGGACCCAGCGGCGCGCGAGAGCGCGAACCTGTCGCGGACAAGATGTTCCCGCATCGTGCGGCGGAAAGATTTCGCCTGACGGCGCCGCTGGGTCCCCCGGTCTGCGCCGCGAAGACGCGGCTTGCCGGAGGATGACGAAAGGAAGAGGCCGAACATCGGACCCGCCGACGCCACAACCTTCACTGTATGGACTCACCATCTCGAATCGGCGATGTTCTAGTTTCGTTCGAAGGAGACGACCATGGGCAAGAATACAGGCCAGGGCTTTAGACAAGGCGCCGTTCGCGGCCGCACCCAATTCCAGCAGCCGAACGGCGACTGGCAGAAGCGCGACGAAGGCAATGGTCAGTTCATGGAGCGGAAATCGTCTCCGGGACCGTTCAAGGGCGTCGCGAAAGAGCCGGACGGCCGCGACACCAAGAACTCTTAAGCGGTCCCACCGAAAAACCCGCCCCTCCTTTCGTCATCCTCCGGGCCGCGAAGCGGAACCGGGGGACCCAGCGGCGCGCGAGAGCGCGAACCTGTCGCGGACCAAGTCTTCCCGCATCGTGCGGCGGATGGATTTCGCCTGACGGCGCCGCTGGGTCCCCCGGTCTGCGCCGCAAAGACGCGGCTTGCCGGAGGATGACGAAGGGTAGTTACACGGTAGGACAGAGCATCGAATAGGAGCATTATGCCAGATATTGCTGAGCTTACCCTTCGCGTTGAAGACACTCTTCGCGACCCACGAGAGACCTTAGACGTTGAACTCAAAGGGTGGTTAGACTTGACAAGCCGAGACCACCAAGCACTGCTTGCAAAAGCCGCGATAGCGTTGGCTAACCATGGCGGCGGATTGATCGTTATTGGTAAGGAACAGGTTGGTGCCGATGTAATGGAAGCGCCAAGTCGCCCCGCCGATCTCGCCTCATTTCATGCAGACGCAGTAAACGGGATAGTTGCGCGGTATGCAGAACCAGTTTTTCATTGTGACGTTCGAATTTCCCAAGACCCGGACGGAAGACAGTATCCAGTCGTGCTTGTTCCCGGCGGTCACCGTCATCCCATTCGAAGTCTACGCGATGGCCCTGGTCAAAACCACATTCGTCAGAATGTATACTACATCCGTCGCCCTGGCCCGCAAAGCGATGGACCACAAACGGGAGGAGAGTGGGACGATCTACTGCGTCGCTGTCTAACGAACGGCCGCGAAGAACTTCTAGATAGCTTCAGGAACATTTTGGCGGGAGGGGGGGCATCAGCAGTCCGTCCCGAACAAGCTGATCGAGTGAATGACTGGTTCGTCCAATCGATGACACGCTGGAACGAGCTAATCGCAGATAGCCCCCCTGACAGTGCTGTTCGCCTACCGTTGGGGCACTACGCTGTCTGCTACTCACTAAATGGAGACATTGAGCGCCCGAATTTAGTGCGTCTTCGCGAAATCCTTCACGGCTACCCTCAATTGACAGGCTGGCCGCCTTTCTGGGTGCCCACGCGAGCAGGAATCGCCCCGTATGTAAACGAAGGCGCCATTGAGTGTTGGCTAGGAGCCGAGGAAATTGGGCGTGACCCCGCTCATTCAGATTTTTGGAGAGTGTCCCCGGATGGGTTGTTTTTCCTGATCCGTGGATACCAAGAAGATGGGACCGACCGTCGTCCAGCAGGTACAGGTTTCGACATAACCCTGCCAACATGGCGCATTGGCGAGATCCTTATGCACGCGGCAGCCATGGCGCGAGGCTTCGGAGACCCGAGTGCTCGAGTAAATTTCATGGCGGAATGGACAGGATTAGCCAATCGAGAATTAGTCTCACTCGGCGATAGTTTAAGAGGAGTCATACCGGGAAGTCGTTCGCGCCAAGATCGTTATGAAACACGATTATCTATAGACGCCGGCCGGATCAGTGAAAATCTTCCCGAATTCGTCACTCAAATAGTAACTCCGGCCTATGCACTCTTTGACTTCTTTGAACTTCCGGCAAGGGTCGTCACTGAAGAGTTAGCTAGAATGCGGGATCGACGAGGGTAGCTGACTAGCTCCTAATGCACCCGCGCCTTCCCGATCTCCAACCCGCCTTCCCCGGCGGTGACGGCAATCACCCCGCCGTCCTCGATCTCACCGGCCAGCAGCTTGCGCGCGATCGGGTCCACCAGTTCCTTCTGGATCACCCGCTTCAACGGCCGCGCGCCATACGACGGGTCGTAGCCGCGGTCGGCGAGCCAGGCGAGACCGGCGTCATCGATGGACAGGTTCAGGCGGCGGTCGGCGAGCAGTTTCTCGAACCGTGACAGCTGGATCCGCACGATGCCGCCCATCTGTTCGCGGCCGAGGCGGTGGAACAGGATGATCTCGTCGATCCGGTTCAGGAACTCGGGCCGGAAGTGGGCGCGGACGGCGTCCATGACGAACGGGCGGACGGCTTCCACATCGTCGCCCTCGCCCTGTTCGGCCAGATACTGGCTGCCCAGGTTGGAGGTCATGATGATCAGGGTGTTGCGGAAGTCGATGGTGCGGCCCTGGCCATCGGTCAGGCGGCCGTCGTCCAGCACCTGGAGCAGGACGTTGAAGACGTCGGGGTGGGCCTTTTCGACTTCGTCGAACAGGACGACCTGATAGGGGCGACGGCGCACGGCCTCGGTCAGGGCGCCGCCCTCGTCATAGCCGACATAGCCGGGAGGGGCGCCGATCAGGCGGGAGACGCTGTGCTTCTCCATATATTCGGACATGTCGAGCCGGGTGATGGCGGCCTCGTCGTCGAACAGGAACTCGGCCAGGGCCTTGGTCAGTTCGGTCTTGCCCACGCCGGTCGGGCCCAGGAACAGGAAACTGCCCAGGGGACGGTTGGGGTCGTTCAGGCCGGCGCGGGCGCGGCGCACGGCGTCGGAGACGGCGGCCAAGGCCTCGTCCTGACCCACGACGCGGCCGCCCAGGGCGGTCTCCATCTGGAGCAGTTTCTCGCGTTCGCCCTCCAGCATCTTGTCGACGGGGACGCCGGTCCAGCGGCTGACGACGGCGGCGATCTGTTCGGCGTCGACGACTTCTGGCGTTAGAGGGCCCCCGCCCCCCGTCTCGGCGGCCTCGGCCTCGGCCAGTTGTTTTTCGATCTGGGGGATCTGGCCGTAGGCGATTTCGGAGGCGCGACCGAGGTCGCCGGCGCGCTGGGCGTTGGTCAGTTCCAGACGCAGGCGGTCCAGGGTTTCACGCAGTTGCGCGCCCTGGCCGACCTTGTCCTTTTCGGCCTTCCACTGGGTGGTCAGGTCGTCGGACTGGCCCTCCAGATCGGCGATCTCGTCCTCCAGCTTTTCCAGCCGGTGCTGGGAGGCCTGGTCGGTCTCCTTCTTCAGGGCCTCGCGTTCGATCTTCAGCTGGACCAGGCGGCGGTCGATTTCGTCCAGGGACTCGGGCTTGGAGTCCACGGCCATGCGGACGCGGCTGGCGGCCTCGTCGATCAGGTCGATGGCCTTGTCCGGCAGGAAGCGGTCGGTGATGTAGCGGTTCGACAGGGTCGCGGCGGCGACGATGGCGCTGTCCGAGATGCGGACCCCGTGGTGGACCTCGTACTTCTCCTTCAGTCCACGGAGGATCGAGACCGTGTCCTCGACCGTCGGTTCGGCGACGAAGACCGGCTGGAAGCGCCGGGCCAGGGCGGCGTCCTTCTCGACGTGCTTGCGGTATTCATCGAGCGTGGTGGCGCCGACGCAGTGGAGTTCTCCGCGCGCCAGGGCGGGTTTCAGCAGGTTGGAGGCGTCCATGGCGCCGTCGCCCTTTCCAGCGCCGACCAGGGTGTGCATCTCGTCGATGAACAGGACGATGCCGCCCTCGGCCGCCGAGACCTCGTTCAGGACAGCCTTCAGCCGCTCCTCGAACTCGCCGCGGTATTTGGCGCCGGCGATCAGGGAGCCCATGTCGAGCGCCATGACGGTCTTGTCGCGCAGGCTCTCGGGCACGTCGCCGTTGACGATGCGCAGGGCCAGGCCTTCGACGATGGCGGTCTTGCCGACGCCGGGCTCGCCGATCAGGACGGGGTTGTTCTTGGTCCGCCTAGCCAAGACCTGGATGGTGCGGCGGATTTCCTCGTCGCGGCCGATGACCGGGTCGATCTTGCCGTCGCGGGCGGCCAGGGTCAGGTCGCGGGCGTAGCGTTTCAGGGCGTCATAGCCGTCTTCGGCGCCGGCGCTGTCGGCGGTCTTGCCCTTGCGGACCTCGGCGATGGCGGCGTCCAGCTTGTCGGCGCTGGCGCCCGAGGCCTTCAGCACCTCGGCGGCGACCCCGCCCTCGCGCGCCAGGGCGGCCAGCAGGCGTTCGGTGGTGACGAAGGCGTCGCCGGCGGTCTTGGAGGCCTCCTCGGCGGCGGCGAAGACGCGGGCGGTGTCGCCGTCCAGATAGAGCTGGCCCGAGCCACCGGTGACCTGGGCGCGCTTCTTCAGCGCGGTTTCGGTGTCGGCCTCGGCGCGTTTGGCGTCGCCGCCGGCGGCGGTGATCAGATTGCGGGCCAGGCCGTCGCGTTCTTCCAGCAGGATTTTCAGCAGATGTTCGGGCGCGAACTGCTGATGGCGACGGGCCAGGGCCAGCGACTGGGCCGACTGGACGGCCTGTTTGGCGCGGTCGGAATAGAGATCGAGATTCATGCGTGTCCCCTCGTGAGGCGGAAATGGCCCGGCACGCCCTCTGGAGCAAGCGACGTCCCGGTTCGCCAGAGCAAGTGGGTGTGTTGATCGGGCCACACAAGTGCCTCGAGCTGCGGCTTGCGCGCCTTGACCGGGGTCAATTGCGGCGAACACCGGTCAAACTGATGTCCGAAACGAAATATTTGAATGAATGCAACGGATTAGCCCCACCTATGCGTTTAGGAGGCATCTACTCACCTACGGAAAGGCGCCGTCTCATGCGCAAGTCTATCATTGCAATCGCCGCCGGCCTGATGGCCCTGAGCACCGTCTCCGCCCAGGCCGCCGGCCTCGACCAGAACCGCCCCGCGCCGGACCGCGAGGAACAGCGCCAAGACCAGCATCAGGACCAGCATGGGGGCCAGAACAACGGCCACGGGAACGGCCAGCAAAACGGCGCGCGTGGCGAACACCGCGATTCCTACGGCGCCTGGCAGTCGAGCTGGGGTTCGCGCCCGCCGGCGCCGCCCGCCCACTTCAAGCGCCAGTCCAACTGGTACGCCCACGTCCGCGCCTGCCAGCAGCGCTATCGCAGCTATAACCCCCGCACCGACCGCTACACGGTCCGCGCCGGCCGCACGGCCGTCTGCACCCTGTAAACGGCGAACAGCGCCGCCCGCCCGCCCCGGCCGGGCGGGCGGCGCAAAGCCGATCTTGCCCGTCAGCCGCCGGTGGGGCCGGTCGAGAAGTCGAACTGTTCCGGCTGGCGACGCGGCCCGCCGAAGTTCCAGGTCAGGCCGATGTAGAAGGCCCGCAGCTTGATGTCCTGGTCGGACTGTTCGCGGAACTGCGGCGTCTCGAAGACGGTCGTGGTGTTGAAGGTGTTGAACAGGTCGCGGGCGGTGAAGTTGAAGGAAAGCTGCTCGCTCAGCTTGCGGCGATAGCCGAGGTTGATCATGCCGCCGGCTTCGCGACGGCCCTGGGCCAGCAGGCTGTCGCCCTGCCAGAAGCTGGACACCTGAAGGAAGTCCTTGGCCGTCGGCTGCCAGTTCAGGCTGATCCGGCCGCTGGCCAGGGTGGCCTCCCGGTCGTCGCCGCCGACCACGGCGCCGGCCTCGATCTCCTGACGGAAGACATTGACCCCGGCGCTGTAGCGCAGGGTCGACAACAGGCGGCCGTTGGCCGTCGCCTCAACCCCCAGGTCCTGACGCGAACCCAGGTTCTCGGGCCGGGTCAGGAAGACGTCGCCGCCGATGTCGGTCGTCACGTCGGTGAAGGCCTTGTCCGTGTTCCGCAGATAGGCCGTCGCCTGGTAGAAGCTCTGACCCTTGCGCAACTGCCACATGGCCTCGAACGAGTCCGTTTCCTGCGGCTCGAGATCCGGATTGCCCGACCGCACATTCAACGGATCCTGATAGGTGACCAAAGGGTTCAACTGGGCGGGCTGAGGCCGCTGGATGCGGCGTGAATAGCTGGCGCGCAGGGTCTGGGTTTCCGACAGCTGATATTGCAGGTGAGCCGTCGGATAGGCGCGGAAATAATCCTGAGAGGCCGAGGCGCCGCCGGTCAGATCCTTGATCTCGACCTCGGCCTGCTCCAGCCGCAGGCCCAGTTGGGCCGACAGCTTGTCGCCCAGGGGCCGTTCGTAGGTAGTGTAGAGCGCGTGCACCGTCTGCTCGGCCTCAAACCGGTTGTTCAGCCCCGGCGCCGGCGCCAGGACCGCCTCGGACGGGCCGCGCAGGAACTCGGCGTCCTGCTCGGGCCGCTGGATGTTCAGCTCATAGCCCAGGCGCAGCTTGCCGCCGTCGGACATCGGGCGGGTGTAGGCGCTGGTGAAGCCCCAGGTGACCTGATCGACCGCGTTGCGGGTGCGCTCATACAGGTCGGCTCCAGCCGGCGTCAGGAAGGTGGAGCGCGCCTGGCCGTCGCTTTCATTGCCGTTGGAGTCGTAGCGAAGTTCGTTCGACCACTCGTGGCCGTCGCCGGTGAAGCGGCGCAGCACTCGCGCCGTGGCGCCCCAGTTGGTGAAGTCGAAATCCGACGAGCCGTCGCGACGATAGGCGCTGGTCACGGCGCCGGCCGCATTGCGCGTTTCGTACAGGCTGGAGGTCGATCCGGTCCCGTCGAAGGCGACGCCGCGCAGTTCGCCGGTCACCTGGGTCTTGTCGTCCAGCTTGTATTCGGCGGTGAAGCGGCCGACGAGGCCATTCTGCTCAGACTCGATCGGCTGATCGACGGTGGTGGTCGCGATCAGCGCGCCCGTCGTCGGATCGAACTGCTGGCGCACCCGGTTGAAGCTCAGCTCGGTGGGGTCGGAGCGATAGCTGGCGTCACCCGACAGGGTCAGGCGGTCCTTCTGCCACGACCCGCTGAGGCCGGCGTTCCAGCGTCCGTTGTCGCCGATGTTCACCCGCAAGGAGCCGGTGGACTGGGTTCCCGGCTTGGGCGCCGTCGGCTTGGTGATCAGGTTGATGACCCCGCCCGAGCCTTCGGGGCTATAGGCGGCGGAGGGGTTGGTCATGACCTCGATCCGCGCATACTGGCTCGCGGGGAGCTGGATGAGCGCCTGACCGCGACCGGGGCCGGTCAGGATTCCGGACGGCCGCCCGTCGACCAGGATGGTGACGTTCGAATCGCCACGCAGCGACACATTGCCTTCCGGGTCCACATCGACCGAGGGCACATTGCGCAGGGCGTCGGCCAGGCTGCCGGTCGTCGCCTGCAGATCATTGGACAGGCTGTAACTGACCGAGTCGATCGAGGTGCGGACGTCACTGGCGCGCGCCGTCACGGTCACGTCGCCGACCGTGGCGGGCTCTTCCTGGGCGGGAACCGGCTGGGCTGCGGGCTGCTGGGTCGTGGACGGCTGGGGCGCCGGCTGGCCAGAGGGCGACTGAGAGCCGGTCTGGGCCGGAGTCGAAGACCCGGTCGTGGCCGGCGCAGGAGCGCCCGCAGACTGGGCAAATGCACCACCCGCAGCCCCCGAAACGGCGACGCCTAGCATAAGAGCGAATTTGAAGGATTTCATACCCTTGCGATCCCCATACGACCCTGGCGTCAAGCCGCCCCCGTCGTGACGCCTTTGAGATACCGAGGGCGCTTTGAAATGCAAAGTTACTTCTTGTCCATATGATTACAGCTTCGTCACAATGGCAGCCGCACAACCTGGGGAAGGCTAGCGCCGGCGCGCTACAGCCGCGTCTCCCACGCGGTCCAGGCGGCGATCAGGATCAGGACGCCGGCCATCGAGGCCCGAACCCCGGTGCCCTGGCTGCGCGCGATCCGACCGCCGGCGTGGGCGGCCAGAATGACGATGAGACTGTGAACGGCGAGGCTGATCACCACATGGATTCCGCCCAAGGCGAGCGCCTGGGGCAGGGTCGGGCCGTGGCCAGGGCGGATGAAGCCGGGCAGCAGGGCGATGTAGAACAAGGCCGCCTTGGGGTTCAGCAGATTGGCTGTCAGTCCACGCAGGAACAGGGCGCGGCGCCGATGTTCGGTCTCTTGCCTCGGCTCGGCCGGGCCGCCCTCGCCTCGCCAGGCCTCCCAGGCGAGCCAGAGCAGAAGCCCGACGCCGGCCCAGCGCACGGCCTGATACAGGGCCGGCCATTTCAGCACGATCTCGGTCAGGCCGAAGGCGGCGGCCAGCATCCACAGCGTCAGCCCCAGGGTAATCCCCGCCACCGCCGACAGCCCCGCCGGCCGCCCCTGAGACACGGACAACAGCGCCAGCCAGCCCATATTGGGGCCGGGCGTGAACTCGATCAGAATGACCGCGGCCAGGAAAGGCAGGATCACGCCTGGATCGACCAGCCCGTTCGTCAAAAATTCCATCCACGTCTCCGGCCCGAGGTCTAGGCCGTGTCGGGCGCTGGGTCCAATCGCGACCCGTGAGGCCTTGGCCAGGCGTTGCATTCGGCCCGGCGGGAAGGCTAAGCCTTGTCGTTCTTCGTCGGAGTGCTTTCCATGACCGTCCGCCTGTCGCGCCGCGCCCTGTTCGCATCCGGAGGCGCGACGGCGCTGGCGGTCCAAGCCGTGGGGGCTCCGGTCTGGGCCCAGGCGGCCAATGACGACGCCGCCTTGGCCGAGGCCGTCGACTCCTATGTGAAAAAAGCCATGGCGGCCTGGCCCGAGCAGCCGGCGCTGGGCATCGCCGTGGTCAAGGACGGAACGCCGGTTCTGACGCGCGGCTATGGGGTCAAGGTCCAGGGCAAGACTGCAACGGCCGACGAACACACCCTGTTCGCCATCGCCTCGAACAGCAAGAACGTCACCGCCGCCGCCCTGGCCATACTGGTGGACGAGGGCAAGGTGAAATGGGACGCGCCCATCAAGACCTATCTGCCCGACTTCCGCCTGTCCGATCCGTACATCAGCGACCACATCACCGTTCGGGACACCCTGAGCCACCGGGCCGGGTTCGGCCTGGGCGCCGGAGACCTGCTTTTCTGGCCCAATAGCGACCGGACCCGCGCCGAGGTGATCGCCCAGGCCGCCTTCGTCCCGATCGAGGACGGTTTCCGCGCGGCCTATCACTATTGCAACCTGATGTTCGTGGTCGCGGGCGCCGTGATCGAGGCCGTATCGGGCCTGACCTGGGAGGCCTTCGTCCAGACGCGCATCCTGGACCGGGTCGACATGACCGAGACCGTGCCCCTGGCGCGCCTGGCCGATCCGGCCAAGTCCGCCCTGCCCCACGGGCGCGTCGGGCCGCCGTTGCGCTATCAGGGGGCAATGACGCCGATCGCGGCCTCCATCGTTGAGGTGTGGAATTGGGATTCGGCGGCGGCGGCGGGCGGAATCTGCACCACCCCGACCGATTGGGCCAAGTGGATTGCGGTGCGGCTGAACGACGGCCTGCTGCCGGACGGAACCCGCCTGTTCTCGGAAGCGGCGGCGCGCGAGATGTTCAGGCCGAACATCATCGTCGGCAGCTCGCCGGGACCGACGGCGCAACTGCCGAACCGGGCCATCGCCTCGACCTACGCCATGGGGTTCCAGGTCCAGGACTATCGCGGCGAACGGCTGATCAGCCACGGCGGCGGCTCGCCTGGCGGGATTTCGGCGACCGTGCTGATCCCCGGCCGCAAAACCGGTTTCAGCATCTTCTCCAACGCCGAGGAGAGCTTCCTTCTGCGCGCGCTACGCTCGGGCATCGCCGACCTGTGCATGGGCAAGGTGGATGTGGACTGGATCGCCGATTCCAAGCGGCTGGAGGCCGAGGGGAACGCCAAGTCCATCAAGGCGGCGGCCGAGATCGACGCCAAACAGGCGGCGGGTTCTGCGCCGGCCATGCCGCTGGACGCCTACGCCGGAACCTGGCGCGATCCCTGGTACGGGGATATCGTGATCGCCCCCAAGACCGAGGGGCGCGGGCGCAATCGCAAGACCGGTCTGTGGCTCAGCTTCACCCACACCCCGGCGCTGCAAGGCTGGCTGGAGCCCTATGACGGCGAGACCTTCCGCACCCGGTTCCCGGACAAACGGGAGGAGGACGCCTTCGTCACCTTCAACATCCAGACCGCCAAGCCCGCCACGGCGACGATGAAGGGGGTCTCGCCCGACATCGATTTCTCGTACGACTATCAGGATCTGAGATTGACGCGGGTCTAGCTCCCGGCGGCCGGGACCAGTTCGATCAGGTCGAGGTTCGACTCGTACTGGGGCCAGGGCAGGACCAGGCGCCAGCGGGCGTCGCCGATCCGTTCCAGCACGGCGACCAGGTCGCGGTCGGGGTTGCGGCCGTAGGAGTTGGCGGCGGGCTCCTGGGCCAGGGCCATGGAGCCGAGCAGCAGCATGTGCCGGTCGTTCTCGGGGAACAACAGACCCGAGGGACGTTGAGAACCGGTCAGTTTTGAGAATTTGAGCCCGCGCGACGTCTGTTCGATACGGCAGGCGAACCAGCCGTAGACAACATAGCCGAGACCTTCTTCGCCGCCCTGGGAGCCCAGCTTGACGGTGCGGCAGCGATAGTTTCCGGGCGGCGGGGCGACATCGGCGCGGCCGGCGCCGGGATCGATCAGGGCGCCGAGACTGTCCAGGTCGCCCGAACCGCGTTGGCGGCGGGCCTGTTGCAAGGCCAGGCTCCAGGCGGCGTCGCGGCGCGCGTATCGGTCACGGTCTGCAGCAGTGATGATCCCGCGCCAGTCCATCAGGACGGCGCCGGTCCCTCCGCCGGGCGCCGGCGGCGGAGGTGGAGGCGGGGGTGTCGAAGCGCAGGCCGCAGCGGCGAGCACCGCAGTCAGCACGACAGGCCGGGCCAGGTCGCGGAGTCCGGCGAAACCCGAAGAGCGAGACTGTGAGCATTGACGCATCAAGGCTTCCCTTTGGGCTGGTCGAGGGCCCCGCCTCGCGGCGGAGACCCTTTTAGGCGCCGTATGGACTGGCGTCGTCAAGGCCGTTCGTGCGCCGCCCGGCCATGAGAGGCCGGGGGCGCGGCGGGTCAGCCTTCGCTGTCGGCGACCTCGGCCTTGCGACGCGGGGCGCGGCGACGGGGCGCGGGTTCTGCGTCCTCGGCGGTCTCGGCGGGCGCCGAAGCGGCGGGGGCGGAAGAGCGGGTCAGAAAGCCCGGCAGGGCGGTCGGCGCCTCATCGTCGGCAGCGGCCACGGCCGGACGACGCGAGCGGCGGGCGGGTCGATCCTCTGCCGCCGGCGATTCGGCGGGCGTTTCAAACGCAGGCTCGGCGGCCGGCGCGGACTCGGCCTGAACGTCGGCGCCCTCGTCCGAACCGGGGTTTTCCTGGTTGTCGAAACGGCGGTTGCGTTCCTCGCGGCGACGCTCCCAGCGTTCGCGACGGCTTTCACGACGACCGCCGCCCTCGCCCTCGGCGCGGGCCTCGCCGTCTTCGCGCGGCTCGCGGGGTTCGCGCGGCGGCTGGGCGTCGCGGTTCTGGTCACGATCACGATCACGGTCACGGTCGCGGTTCTGAGATTGGTCCCGATCACGGTCCCGGTCGCGATTGAAGTCGCGGTCACGGTTCTGATCGCGGTCGTTGCGCTCGCGGTTCTGGCCCTGCTCGCGGTCGGCGGCTTCCTGAGCCTGACGGTCAGCGGCCTGCTGGGCGGCGACGAAGGCGGCGGCCTGGGCGCCGGATTCGTCCTCGAAATCGATGTCGAAGCCCTGGTTCGACTGTTCGCGCGCTGCGATGTCGGAGAAGGACCGCTGCGGCTGAAGCGCGCGCAGGACGCGGTAATAGTGTTCGGCGTGCTGCTGATAGTTTTCGGCCAGCACCCGGTCGCCGCCGGACGCCGCGTCGCGGGCCAGCTGCTGATAGCGCTCGTACACGGTCTGGGCGTTGCCGCGGACCTTGATGTTTTCGGGGCCTTGCGAGTCCCACGAACGATTCGGATTGGCGCTGTTGGCGTTTGAGGCGCCCGCCTTGTTCCGATTGCGTCCGCGCTGACGCTTCATGCCCTTGAAATCTCTCATTCGCGCTACCGTGTGCAGGGATGGAGCCTAGGCCAGCGGCCGGTTCCGTCCGTTTCGTGGTTCCGTTTCGCTCGGGGCCGATCCCCGATTGTCGAACTGTCGGAATGCCTTGTCGCCCGCATGGTGCGCCGGTCCTTTCGGGACCGACCGTCATGATCGGCTCAAGCCGCGAACAGCCGGGTGTAGGCCCGTAAAGCTGCGTTTGAGTGGGAGACGACCGAGACTTAGCCTGTGCGACGGTGCTTTCCAAGGGGTTTTCGTCAAAGCGTCGCGTCGATGCTTTGACGGCCCCGCTTTGCCGGAGCCCTTTCGTGGGCTAGGCATGGGCTTTGAGACGACGACGAGGCTTTTCCATGCGGGTTCTGGTTCTGGGCGGCGACGGCTTCTGCGGTTGGCCGACGGCCCTGCATCTGTCGGCCAATGGCTGGGACGTGACGGTCATCGACAATCTGAGCCGTCGCAACATCGACAATGAGCTGGAGGTCCAGTCCCTTACGCCGATCCGCACCATGGGCGAGCGGATCAAGGCATGGAAAGAGGTGTCGGGCCGCGACATCGGCTTCGTCAATATGACGGTCGGCAAGGAGTTCGACCGGCTGGTCGCCCTGATCCGCGACCTGGCGCCCGACAGCGTGGTGCATTTCGCCGAACAGCGGGCCGCCCCCTATTCGATGAAGTCGGCGCGGCACAAGCTGTACACGGTCGACAACAATATCAACGCCACCAACCACCTGCTGGCCGCCATCGTCGAGAGCGGGCTGGACGTGCATCTGGCGCACCTGGGCACCATGGGGGTCTATGGCTACGGCACCGCGGGTCTGCGCATCCCCGAGGGCTATCTGAAGGTGACGGTGGACACCGACCACGGCCCGGCCGAGCAGGAGATCCTGTTCCCGCCGAACCCGGGCAGCATCTATCATATGACCAAGACGCAGGACGCCCTGCTGTTCCAGTTCTACGCCCGGAACGACGCCTTGCGGATCACCGACCTGCACCAGGGCATCGTCTGGGGCGCCCAGACCGCCGAGACCAAGCTGGACGAGCGGCTGATCAACCGGTTCGACTATGACGGCGACTACGGCACGGTGCTGAACCGGTTCCTGATGCAGGCGGCGGTCGGCTATCCGTTGACCGTGCACGGATCGGGCGGTCAGACGCGGGCCTTCATCCATATCCAGGACACGGTGCGCTGCGTCGAACTGGCGCTGAAGAACCCGCCGAAACGCGGCGAGCGGGTCAAAATCCTGAACCAGATGACCGAGAGCCGACGCGTGCGCGACCTGGCGCGGATGGTCGCCGACATGACCGGCGCCGAGATCCACAATGTGCCGAACCCGCGCCAGGAGGCGGACGAGAACGACCTGGTCGTGGCCAATGACCAGTTCCGCGAACTGGGGCTGAAGCCGATCACCCTGGCGGAAGGGCTGATGCAGGACGTGACCGACATCGCCCGCCGCTACGCCGACCGGGCCGATCTGAGCCGGGTGCCGTGCGTCTCCGCCTGGAACCACCGCCGGGCCGAGGCGCTTGAAAAGGAAGCGCGGCCTTATGCGACCGACGCCCCCTCGAAAATCCTGACTGCCTGAATTCTCCATGCCTGACGCCGCCCCATCACTGTCCCTGCTGGTCTTCGGCGGCGGCTATCTGGGCCGAGGCGCAGCATTGGAGGCGATCCGGCGCGGCGGCCGGGCGGCGGCCACATCGCGTGATCCCGAACGGCGGCGCGCGCTGGCGGCCGAAGGGATCACGGCGATCGATCCGGCCGACACACAGGCCCTGAAGGCCGCGCTGGAGGCCGCGACGGCCGTGTTGGTGACGGCGGCGCCCGACATCCACGGCTGTCCGGGACTGCGCGCCCTGGCGCCGGTGGCGTCCCAGGCCTGGCCGGACTGGATCGGCTATGTCTCATCGACCAGCGTCTATGGCGACCGGGCCGGCGGCTGGGTGTTCGAGGACGGGCCGCTGAACGCCGCCAGTCTGGAAGGCGCGCGGCGGGTGCGGGCCGAGCGCGACTGGCTGGACGGGGCGCAGGGCATGGGGCTGACGGTGCAGATCTTCCGTCTGCCCGGCTTCTATGGGCCGGGACGCAGTGTCGTGGACCGGCTGCGGGACGGGACGGCGAAACTGGTGAGGAAGCCGGGCCAGGTGTTCAACCGCATCCATGTGGACGACGTGGTCTCGGGCCTGTTCGCCTCGATGGAGCGGCCTCGTCCCGGCGCCGCCTATAATCTGACCGACGACGCCCCCTCGCCGGCCGATGTGGTGACGGTTTGGGCCGCCGACCGGATGGGTGTACCTCGTCCGCCCGAGGTGGACTGGACCGACGACAGCGTCAGCGAGGCCATGCGGCGCTTCTATCTGGACTCCAAACGCGTCTCGAACGCCCTGGCCAAGGCGGAGTTGGGCTGGCGCCCCGTCTATCCGACCTGGCGCGAGGGGCTGGCGGCGCTGATGGACGCGCCGCCGCCCTTGAGGTTGGTCGGTTAGGCCCGCCTCAGGCCTTTTCGAACAGCTTGTTCCAGCGGCGCTTGTCGCGGGCCTTCCAGGCGCCGCGGTGATAGGCGTCGGAGCCGATCAGGGGGACGACGGTGGTGGCTTCGGCAAAGACCATCTGTTCGTGGGTGGTCTGGACCTTGCCCCAGGAGGCGGCTTCTTTCAGCGTCGAGGACGAACAGGCGCCGTCGCGGACGTCGGCGACAGTGATCTGGACCGCATACCGGTGCATCTCGGCCTCAACGCCCAGGATCTCGGCGCAGACGACGGTGTCCTGGGCGAAGTTCTTGGGCACGCCGCCGCCGACCATGAACAGGCCGGTGACGCCGGCGGCGATCTTGATGTCGGTCAGTTCGCGGAAGTCGGCGATGGCGTCCAGCATCAGATAGGCCTGGCCGGCGGCGGCCCGTTCCTTCTGGTGCTTGACCAGGCCGAAGCCGGCCGATGAATCGACGAAGGCCGGGCAGAAGATCGGCACGCCCTCTTCATAGGCGGTCTGGATCAGCGAGCCGGGCTTCTTGGCGTTACCCTCGGACAGCCACTTGCCCATTTCCCAGATGAACTCACGGCTGGAATAGCCGCGCGGCTCCAGACGGTTGGCGATCTCCAGGATGGTGTGGTCGCAGGCCTGAAGCTCTTCCTCGTCGATATAGGTGTCGTAGATCCGGTCGATGTAGTTTTCGCGCAGGACGTTGTCGTCCACCTCGCCAGCGGCCTGATAGTGTTTGAAGCCCAGGGCCTCAAAGAAATCCATGTCCACGATGGAGGCGCCGGTGGCGACGACGGCGTCGACCATGCCGAACTTCACCATGTCGCGGTAGACGTGCATACAGCCGCCGGCCGAGGTCGAACCGGCCAGGATCAGCCAGGGCGAACAGTCCTTGTCCTCGATGGCCATGCTGAAGATGTCGGCGGCGCGGGCGGTGTCGCGCGAGCTGAAGGACATCTTGCGCATAGAGTCGATGATCGGGCGGGCGTCGAAGGACGTGATATCCACGTGCTCGACGACATTTTGCAGCAGTTGGGCCTTGGCGTTCGACGAAACGGGTGCGTTCATTTCGGAGGTTTCCCTTTTGATTTGAGCGCCCGTCATAACCTTCAGGAGCGTCGGGACGGAGCGACCGATGATCCTAATAGACCGTCACCCTCGGGCTTGTCCCGAGGGCCCACCTGTCAGTCGCACAATCCCATCATCGGGGAGGCAGAACCGTGGGCCCTCAGGACAAGCCCGAGGGTGACGCAATCAAGTTACTTCCGGCGCGACTTGCGCTGACCGGCCTTACCTTTCGGACGTGACAGACGCACGACCTTGCGGGCGTTCTCCTCGGCCGTGGTGCGCACGGTCGGGATGGAGCGCGGGGCCAGGCCGTAGAGCGAGGCCATCGGGGCGTCCTCGACCGCGGCGATGTCGTGTTCGCCATAGCCGTTGAAGCCGGTGGACATGGCGACGCCGTAAGCGCCGAGCATGCCGATCTCGATGAAGTCGCCTTCGCGGATGTCGGCCGGCAGCCAGAACGGACCCGGCATGTGGTCGATGGAATCGCAGGTCGGACCGTAGAACTGGAAGGCCTTCAGCTCGGACGCAGCCTCACCGTCCCGAACCAGCTTGGTCGGGAAGGGCCAGCGCGAGTGGGTCGCGTCGAACAGCGAGCCGTACGAACCGTCGTTCAGATACAGGGCGTCGCCCTTGCGCAGATCGACGCGGGCCAGGATCGACGAGGATTCGGCGACCAGGGCCCGGCCGGGCTCGCACCACAGCTCGGTCGTTTCCGACACCGGCATCTCGTTGAAGCCGCGATGAATGGCGTCGGCGTATTCGCTCATGTCCGGCGGGACCATGCCCGGATAGACCGAGGGGAAGCCGCCGCCGACATCGACGATGTCCACGATGACGCCGGCGCGGCTGATCGACCGGCCGACCTGGGCCATGGCGGCCTGGTAGGCGGTCGGACGCATGCACTGGCTGCCTACGTGGAACGAAACGCCCATCAGGCCGTCCTTGACCGCCTGGCGCGTTTCCATCAGCAGGGCCGGCGCCTGATCCGACGAGACGCCGAACTTGCCCGAAAGCGTATAGGCGGCGCCATCGGCCGAGACGGCCATGCGCACGATCAGATTCAGGTCGTCCGCGCCGCCGGTGGCGTCGAGGATCTTGTTCAGCTCATCCACGCAGTCGAGCGAGAAGGTGCGGACGCCGTGTTCGAAATAGGCCTTGGTGATCGCAGACCGGCTCTTGACCGGGTGCATGAAGGCCAGGCGAACGTCATGGCTGACCGAGCGAACCAGCTCGATCTCGGCGATAGACGCCACGTCGAATCCGCGAACACCGGCCTCGATCAGGGTCTCGATGACCCAAGACGACGGGTTCGCCTTCACGGCATAGAAGACGTCGGCCTTTAGATTATCCTGGAACCAGCGCGCCGCTACGGAAACCGAACGCGGCCGCACGAGGGCGACGGGACGTTCAGGGGACCGCTCACGGACCAGGTCCAGGGGAAGCTGATACGTGCGCAATTCACGTAACCCCCTGCTAATTGTTAAACCCAGACCGGCGTTAGCAGCGCTTAACGGTTAGACCACGGGGTCCGCCGGAAGGCGCGATATGGGGGCATCGACCTGTCATGTAAAGGGGTTTTTTCGTGGCGGGGCCTAGGTTTGGACTGTCACAAATCCCCTACGGCAGCGTCACAGGCCCCAAGGGGCTCACGGTCGAGCTTTCCACGCCGATTATGAAAGGTCCGGTTCTCGCCCCGATACGGACAGTCGCGGCATAAAAGGCCACGAACGGCACGGCTCTGGACGACATCGCGCCCGCCGTGCGATTAAGACTTGCCCAAACGCGCCTATCGCGTCATGCGGCGCCCGTTCGCCACAGCCTCCCAGCGAGTTCATGAGTTCATCCGCAGCCGCCGTCGCCCCCGGGCTAGTCCTGGCGCGTGACGTGTCGAAGACCTTCGGATCGCGAAAGGCGCTGGACGGCGTCTCGATTTCCGTCGCCTCGGGCGAGATGGTCGCCCTGATCGGCCCGTCGGGATCCGGCAAGTCCACCCTATTGCGTTCGATCACCGGACTTCAGTCCATCGACCCCGGCCGGGGAACGATCAGCGTCTTCGGCGAGACGGTCCAGAAGGACGGTCGCGTCACCGGCGCCGTACGCAAGGCGCGCAGCAAGCTGGGCATGATCTTCCAGCAGTTCAATCTGGTCGGCCGTCTGAGCCTGTTCGCCAATGTCATGCTGGGCGCCCTGGGGCGTCTGCCGGCCTGGCAAGGCCTGCTGGGCCTGTGGCCCCAGGCCGACAAGGACCGCGCCATGGCCGCCCTGCACCGGGTCGGTGTCAGCGACTACGCCGGCCAGCGCGCCAATACGCTTTCGGGCGGCCAGCAGCAGCGCGGCGCCATCGCCCGCGCCATCGTTCAGGGCGCCAAGGCCATCCTGGCCGACGAGCCCGTCGCCTCGCTGGACCCGGTTTCGGCCCGCAAGGTCATGGAACTGCTGGTCGAGCTGAACAAGCGCGACGGCATGGGGGTGATCGTCACCCTGCACCAGGTCGACTACGCCATCCGCTACTGCGACCGCGTCATCGCGCTGCAGGGCGGCAAGATCGTCTATGACGGTCCCGCCACGGGCCTGGATCACCAGCGCCTGATCGATATTTACGGTCCTGAATTCGAGGACGCGTTCTGGGAGACCAAGGCATGAGCCTGTCCCGCATTTCCGCCACCCGTCGTCTGGTCGCGGCGGCCGGCGCCGCCGTCATGCTGCTGGGCCTCGCCTCGTGCGGGGGCGACGACGACCAGAAGGCCGCCGGCGCCATGCCGTCGGAACTGACCTTCTCGATCCTGTCGGCGGAAGGCCAGGCGTCTTCCGGGCCGCTTTGGCAGCCGCTGCTGGACGACATGTCCAAGGCCGTCGGCGTGCCGGTGAAGCCCTTCTTCGCGGGCAACTATAACGTTCTGATCGAGGCCATGCGGTTCAACCAGACCCAGGTGGCCTGGTTCTCGGCCAAGCCGGCGCTGGAAGCCGTCGATCGCGCCCAGGGCGAGGTCATCGCCCGCATCGTCGATCCGGAAGGCCGCGACAGCTACACCTCAACCCTGATCGTGCGTAAGGGTTCGGGCATTACGCTGGACAAGGTGCTGGCCTGCGGCAAGCAGTATGACTTCGGCATCGGCGACGCCCAGTCGACCTCGGGCACCCTGGCCCCGCTGACCTTCCTGTTCAATCCGCGCGGCATTGTGCCGAACCAGTGCTTCAAGACCGTGCGCTCGGCCAGCCATCAGGCGAACGCCTTCGCCGTGGCGACCGGTGTGGTCGATGTGGCCACCTCGAACTCTGTCAACACCGTCTTCATGCGTCGCGAGAACCCGCAACTGGCGTCGCAGATCGAGGACATCTGGGTTTCGCCGCCGATCCCTGAGTCCGGCATCGTCATCCGCGAGGACCTGGACCCGGCGCTGAAGGAAAAGCTGCGCAGCTTCTTCCTGACCTACGGCCAGGGCCAGGGTCCTGAAGCCGACCGCCAGCGCCAGGTGCTGGCCGGTCTGAACTATTCGATGTTCCGCGCCGCCGACGATTCCTATCTGGACCCGGTGCGCGAGATGGTCGCCGACCAGAAGCTGACCGAGGCCAAGGCCAAGAACGACCAGGCCGGGGTCGCCGCCGCCGAACGCGACCTGGCCGCCCTGCGCGCCAAGCGTGAGGTCCAGCCTTGACCGACGTCACCGCAGATATGGCGGCCCGGGGCGGCGTCGCCCCCAGCGCCATCCCCTCGGCCCCGACCAAGTCCCTGTCCTCGACCCTGTTCGACGTCATGTTGTGGGGCGGTCTGGCGATCATCCTGATCGCCAGCTTCGGCAAGGTGGACATGCAGAATTTCGACCGGCTCTTCTCGGGCTCGTCGAACATCTCGACCTATGGCGCGGATCTTCTGCGGCCCGACTGGGCGGCCATCTTCCCGCCCGGCGACTTCTGGACCTCGTTCACCCACATCTTCACCCAGCCGACGACCAGCCTGGCCGGCCAGATGTGGCTGACCGTGCAGATCGCCCTGTGGGGCACCTTCCTGGCCGTCTTCCTGGCCCTGCCGCTCAGCCTGATGGCCTCGCGCAACATCGCGCCGGGCTGGATGGTCTTCATCGTGCGCCGGGTCATGGACCTGCTGCGGTCGATCCCCGACCTGGTCATCGCCACCCTGTTCATCGTCGCCGTGGGCCTGGGCCCGCTGGCCGGCGTCCTGGCCCTGGCGCTGAACACCGGCGGCGTGCTGGCCAAGCTGTTCTCAGAGGCGGTCGAGTCGATCGACAAGGGGCCGGTCGAGGGCGTGCGCGCCACCGGCGCCGGCAAGCTGCACGAGATCGTCTGGGGCGTCTTCCCCCAGGTCGCGCCGCTGTGGACCTCCTTCGCCCTCTATCGCTTCGAGTCGAACAGCCGCGCGGCCACCGTGCTGGGCCTGATCGGCGCGGGCGGCATCGGCCAGACCCTGTTCGAGAGCATCCAGGCCTTCGACTATAGCCGCGTCGCCGCCATCGCCATCGTCATCGTCGTCGCCGTGACCCTGATCGACACCCTGTCGCAGGTCATGCGCAAACGCCTGCTGTAACGGGTCGGGACTTTTGTCGCACCCGCCGCGACGCCGGAAAAACCTTCACAATCCTCTGGTCTAACCGTCGCGAAATCGATGCTCAGGGAGAGCGAAGAATGATCCGCACACTGAAACTGACGACGGCGGCCGCCGCGCTTCTGGCTCTGGTGGCCTGCGGCGACAGCGGATCCGGCGGCGGCTCCTCGGCCCGTTCGGGCATCTGGGCGGCCGGTTCGTCCACCGTCTTCCCGTTCGCCACACGCGTGGCCGAGAATTTCGCCCGCACCTCGGGCGGTTCGGCGCCGCGGGTCGAATCCCTGGGCACCGGCGGCGGCATCCAGGCCTTCTGCCAAGGCGTCGGCCCGACCACGCCGGACATCGCCAACGCCTCGCGTCAGATGAAGGCGTCGGAGTTCGACCTGTGCGCCAAGAACGGCGTGACCGACATCGTCGAGATCAAGATCGGCTTCGACGGCATCGTCATCGCCACGGCGCGCAACGGCAACAGCTTCAACTTCGAACTGAACGACATCTACGAAGGCCTGGCCAAGGAAGTCCCCGGACCTGACGGCCAGTTCATCGCCAACCCGACCAAGACCTGGAACCAGGTCAATGCCGGCCTGCCGAACCAACGCATCCAGGTCTATGGCCCGCCCCCCACCTCGGGCACGCGCGACGCCTTCCTGGAACTGGGCATGACGCCGGGCGCCAAGCTGGTGCCCGCCACCGCCGCCGTGGAAAAGGCCGACAAGGACCGGTTCGAGGCCCTGGCCCACACCCTGCGTGAAGACGGCGCCTGGATCGACTCCGGCGAGAACGACAACGCCATCGTCCAGACCCTGACCCGCACCCCCGGCTCGCTGGGCGTGTTCGGCTATTCCTTCCTGGAACAGAACCTGGATACGGTGAAGGCCGAGACCATCGACGGCGTCACCCCCAATGCCGACACCATCGCCAGCGGCGAATACCCGCTGTCGCGCAGCCTCTACATCTATGTGAAGAAGGCCCATATCGGCGTGATCCCGGGCCTCCAGCAGTTCGTGCAGGAATTCCTGTCGGAAGGCTCGGCCGGCAAGGGCGGCTATCTGGCCGACCGGGGCCTGATCCCGCTGCCGGAAGACCAACTGGTCGCTCAGCGCGCAACCGCCGCCGCCATGACGCCGATGCAACGGCCCGCCAAGTAGGGGGCGCATTCTGGGGCTATCCGCCCCTTTCCATGGCCGATCCGTCGGCTATGATGGGCGGATAGCTATCAGGAAAAGCCTATGACTTCTCAGCCCGCGCGTCTGCGCAAGGCCGTGTTGCCTGTCGCCGGCCTCGGCACCCGCGTCCTCCCCGGCACGAAGACCACGCCGAAGGAACTGCTGAACGTCGTAGATCGGCCGATCCTGTCCTATATCGTCGAAGAGGCCCGCGAGGCCGGGATCGAACATATCGTCTTCGTCACCGGCCGGTCGAAGGGCGCGATTGAGGATTATTTCGACCACCAGATCGAGCTGGAAAGCCAGCTGGAAGCCAAGGGCAAGACCGAGATTCTGGACCAGTTGCGGGCGGAACTGCCGACGCCTGGGGAAATGAGCTTCACCCGCCAGATGTCGCCCAAGGGCCTGGGCCACGCCGTCTGGTGCGCGCGCGACATCGTCGGCAACGAACCCTTCGCCGTCCTGCTGCCCGACGTCATCGTGGACAGCCAGCCGGGCGCGCTGAAACAGCTGATCGACGCCTACAACGAAGTCGGCGGCAATCTGATCGGCGTCGAGGCCGTGCCCGAGAGCGAGACCCACAAATACGGCATCGTCGATCCGGCCGGTCGCGATGGGCGTCGCATCACCATGAAGGGGATGATCGAAAAGCCGGCCAAGGGCACGGCGCCGTCCAACCTGTCGATCTCGGGCCGCTACATCCTGCAGCCGGAAATCTTCGGCCTGCTGGCCACTCAGGAACGCGGCGCCGGCAACGAGATCCAGCTGACCGACGCCATGGCCCGCCTGATGGCCGACCAGCTGTTCACCGCCGTCGAATACGAGGGCGTGACCCACGACTGCGGCGACAAGATCGGCCTGTTGCGCGCCAATGTCGCCCTGGCGCTGAAACGCCCCGACCTGGGCGAGGCCGCGCGCGCGGCGGTGACGGCCCTGCTGTAAACGGCCACAGCTCTCCCTTCCCCTGCGGGGGAGGGAGAAAAGTTGAGCCCGCCTGTTCGGCCTGCTAACCCTCCGCGCAAATCATCAGGAGACGAACCATGGCCACTTCCGAAGGCTGGGACATGCCGACCGGCGACCTCATGAAGGGCAAGAAGGGCCTGATCATGGGCGTGGCCAATTCCAGCTCCATCGCCTGGGGCATCGCGTCCCAGCTGGCGGCCCAGGGCGCAGAGTTGGCCTTCACCTATCTGGGCGAAAGCCTGGAGCGCCGCGTGCGTCCGCTGGCCGAGAGCGTCGGCGCCAAGCTGCTGATCCAAGCCGACGTCACCGACGACGCGTCGATGGACGCCGCCTTCGCCGAGCTGGAAAAGACCTTCGGCACGATTGATTTCGTCGTCCACTCGGTAGCCTTCGCCAACAAGGACGAACTGAAGGGCAGCTTCGTCGATAACACCACGCGCGACAGCTTCCTGCTGGCCATGAACATCTCGGCCTTCAGCTTCGTGGACGTGTCCAAGCGGGCCGCCAAGCTGATGCCGAACGGCGGCAGCCTGATCACCCTGACCTATCTGGGGTCGGAACGGGTCATCCCGAACTACAACACCATGGGCGTGGCCAAGGCCGCGCTGGAGGCGGCGACCCGCTATATCGCGCGCGACCTGGGGCCCAAGAACATCCGCGTCAACGCCATCTCGGCCGGCGCCATGCGCACCCTGTCGCTGGCCGGCATCTCGGGCGGGCGCGGCCTGCACTCCAAGAGCGCCCAGTTCTCGCTGATCAAGGAAGAGACCTCGATGGAGGGCGTCGCCGGCGCCGCCCTGTGGCTGTGCTCGGACCTGGGTCGTTCGACGACGGGCGAGGTCGTCCACGTCGATGCGGGCTTCCACGCCGTGGGCCTGCCGGACGACATGGAAGGCTGATCCCGCTCTTCCGCCTCTTACGGCGACGGTTTAAGGCCGGGGCATGACTGCTCCGGCCTTTTCCATGCGCGTCCCGCCCGCCTCCGCCTTTTCGTCCGCCGCCGTGGCGACTGTTATCGGGTTCGGGGGCACGGTGGCCCTGGTGGTGCAGGCGGGGCAGGCCCTGGGCGCGGATGCGAACCAGATCGGCTCCATGGTCACGGCGCTTTGCCTGGCCATTGGCCTGCCGGGCGCCCTGTTGAGCTGGCGACTGAAGATCCCCGTCGTCCTGGCCTGGTCCACGCCGGGCGCGGCCCTGCTGGCGGCCTCGACGCTCGGCCTGTCGTGGCAGACGGCCATCGGCGCCTTCGTCTTCGCAGCCCTGCTGATGATCCTGACCGGCCTGATCCCGGCATTGGGGCGACTGGCGGCGCGGATCCCGGCGGCCATAGCCTCGGCCATGCTGGCGGGGGTGCTGCTGCCCTTCGTGCTGCGGCTGTTCAAGGTCGTTCCGGACGAGACGGTCTTAGTCGTCGGCCTGGTCGCGGTGTTTCTGGTCGTCCGGCGGCTTTGGCCGACCTGGGCCCTGCCCGCCGTGCTGGGCGCGGCCTTTGCGGTTCTGGCGCTGCGGGGACAGTTGGCGCTTCCTGCGGGAACAGGCCTGTTCGGCCATCTCCAGCCGGTGGCGCCCGTGTTCGACTGGAAGGCGGCGGTCAGCCTGGGCTTTCCCTTGTTCCTGGTGACGCTGGCGGCGCAGAACCTGCCGGGACTGGTCGTGCTTCAGAGCGCCGGCTATCCGCCGCCCGCCAACCGGCTGATCCTGTCCACCGGCGTCGCCAGCCTGCTGGCCGCCCCCTTCGGCGCGCACGGGGTCAATCTGGCGGCGATCACGGCCGCGATCTGCACCGGTCCGGACGCCCACCCCAACCCGGCGCAGCGCTGGGTCGTGGGCGTCATCTATGGCGGCTTCTATCTGGTCGTGGCCCTGTTCGCCGCGCCGTTGGCGGGCCTGTTCATCGCCATGCCTGCCGCCGTGCTGGCGGCCGTAACGGGCCTGGCCCTGATCGCGCCCCTGACCGGCGCCTTGCGGAGCCTGACGGCCGAGGCGCCGTCGCGCGAGGCCGCCGTCCTGACCTTCGCGGCGACGGCCTCAGGATTGGCCCTGTTCGGGGTGGGATCGGCCTTCTGGGGGCTGGTCGTCGGGTTCGCGGCCCTGGGCGCTGGGCGACTGATCCGCAGGGCCTGAGCCCCTGCCGCGCCCGCGTCCCTGTGTCGGCGACCGACTATTATCCAGTTGACGATCGTTCTGATCGTGCCAGCTTGGCGTTGACCGATCATCGGTTTTCAAAAAAGGGGAGACGCCCAGATGGCGCACAAGTTCGAAATCTACAAGGACAAGGCCGGTGAGTTCCGGGTCCGGTTCAAGTACAATTCCGAGACCATGTTCTCGACCGAAGGCTACAGTTCCAAGGCCTCGGCCCAGAACGCCATCGACTCCATCAAGAAGAACGGCCCGGACGCCGAGGTCGAAGACAACACCTAATCTGGCTCGCGCTCGCCCACCTCGGTCGGGGGCACGGCCAGCAGCCAGCCGTCGGCCAGGTGCAGCTCGGGCGTCGCTTCCTTGGTGAAGGGCAGATACCAGGTCGGACCGCCGGTCGCGGGGGCGATCTCCAGCATGTCGTCGGCGCCGAAATTCTGGACGGACTTGACCGTGCCCATGACCCCGCCCGCCGTGTCGCGGACCTCGACCCCGATCAGGTCGGCGAGATAGAATTCGTCTTCGTCCGGTTCGGGGAAGCGGTCGCGGGGGACGTAGAGTTTCAGGCCGCGCAGGGCGTCGGCCTCTTCTTTCGTCGCGATTTCCTTGGCCCGGCCGACCACGCCGCTCTTGTCGGGGCGGGTCGCGGACAGGGTCAGGGCGACCGTGCCATCGGCGCGCAACAGCGGGCCGTAGGCGGTCAGGGCGAGAGGATCGGCGGTGAAGGCGGTCACCCGCACCTCGCCCCGCACCCCGAAACCGCCGCCGATCTGGCCGACGAGGATAAGTCTGCTGTCCGTGGTCATGGTCGTCCTTAGCGCATGAAAAAGGCGGCGTCGAAGGACGCCGCCTTGATCGTGTCGAGACCGAAAGCCTTAGGCTTCGGTGGTCTCTTCAGCAGCCACTTCTGCAGCGGGGGCTTCTTCAGCAGCGGCTTCAGCGGCGGGCGCTTCTTCAGCCGGGGCTTCTTCGACAGCCGGAGCAGCGGCGGCGGCGGCGGCTTCTTCCTTGGCGCGGGCGGCGGCTTCAGCGGCCTCGACCTTGGCGGCGGCTTCGGCTTCCAGGCGGTCGGCTTCGCGCTGGGCGCGTTCGGCGGCGCGCTCTTGCGCCTTCTTGCCGGGAGCGCCCTTGTTCGGGTTGTTGGACTGGGTCCACTTGACCTTGGCGCCCAGGGTCTCGTCCTGCGACAGGAAGCGGGCGACGCGGTCGGTCGGCTGGGCGCCCTTGCCGAGCCATTCAGCGATACGCTCGACCTTCAGGGCGACGCGCGGGGTGGCGCCGTCCTTGGGCAGCATCGGGTTGTAGCTGCCGACCTTCTCGATGAACTTGCCGTCGCGGGGCGAGTGCGAGTCGGCGATGACGATGTGGTAGTAGGGGCGCTTCTTGGCGCCGCCGCGGGCCAGACGAATCTTCAGCATTTTCAGTCTCTTTCTAGGAAGTCGTTATTTCTTGGGAGGGAAGCCCGGGAGGCCCGGCAGCCCCCCCGGAAGTTGTCCGCCTCCCAGGCCCGCAAGGCGGTCCTGGATGGCTTTCAGTTCGTCGGCGCTGGGTTCCGGCGTCTTGCCGCCGCCCAGGGCCTTCAATCGGTTCAGGTCAGGGCCGCCGCCCATGCCCGGCATGCCGGGGATGCCGCCGCCGCCGCCGCCGAGACCGCCCAGCATGGCGGCCATCTGTTGCATCTTGCGAGGACCGCCGCGCGCCATCTGTTTGACCACGTCGGCCATCTGGCGGTGCTGTTTCAGAACCCGGTTCACGTCCTGCACATCCACGCCGGCGCCGGCGGCGATGCGCTTCTTGCGGCTGGCGTTCAGCAGGTCGGGCTTCTTGCGCTCGGCCTTGGTCATCGAGGAGATGATGGCTTCCTGGCGCAGGATCATGCGGTCGTCGATGCCGCTCTCGGCCATCTGGCCCTTCATCTTGGCCACGCCGGGCAACATGCCCATGATGCCCTGAAGCCCGCCCATCCGCTTCATTTGCTGAAGCTGGCCGGCCAGGTCGTCCAGGTCGAACTGGCCCTTGGCCAGCTTGCGGGCCATCTTCTCGGCCTTGGCCTGGTCCAGGTCCTGGCTGGCCTTTTCGACCAGGGCGACGATATCGCCCTGACCCAGGATGCGGCCGGCGACGCGGCGGGCGTCGAACACGTCCAGGGCGTCGACCTTTTCGCCGGCGCCCAGATATTTGATCGGCAGGCCGGTGACGGCCCGCATCGACAGCATGGCGCCGCCGCGGCCGTCGCCGTCGGCGCGGGTCAGGACGAGGCCCGTCAGGGGCAGGCGGGCGTGGAAGGCGGCGGCGGTGCGGACGGCGTCCTGGCCGGTCAGGCTGTCGGCGACCAGCAGGGTCTCGACGGGCTTGGAGATCTCGGCGACCTCGGCCACCTCGTTCATCAGCCCTTCGTCCAGGGTGATGCGGCCGGCGGTGTCGAGGATCAGGACGTCGAAGCCCTGAAGCTTGGCCGACTGCAGCGCCCGGCGTGTGATCTGGACGGCGCTCTCGCCCGCCACGATCGGCAGGACGGCGACGTCGATCTGTTTGCCCAGTTGGGCCAGCTGTTCCATCGCGGCCGGACGACGCGTGTCCAGCGAGGCCATCATGACCTTCTTGCGATCGAACTTGGTCAGGCGCAGCGCCAGCTTGGCCGAAGTCGTGGTCTTGCCCGACCCCTGAAGGCCGGCCATCAGCACCACGGCCGGCGGAGTGGCGTTGGTGTTGAGCGGGACCGGCTCTTCGCCGCCCAGCATCTCGATCAGGCCGTCATAGACGATCTTGACCACCTGGTCGGCCGGTTTGACCGAACGGATGACCTCTTCACCGGTCGCGCGTTCGGTGGCGAAGGCGATGAATTCCTTGACGACCGGCAGGGCGACGTCGGCCTCGAGCAGGGCCACGCGCACTTCGCGCATCGCCTCGGCGACATCCTTTTCGGACAGGGCGCCGCGGCCGGTGATCCGGTCAAAGACGCCTGTCAGCCGCTCGTTCAGAGCCTCGAACATTCACTACCTCGTGGCGACGGGTGAAACGGCTCCATACGACAACGGCCCCCGGCGACGATCACGTCGGCGGAGGGTTCTCGCCCACCTCGTTCTCTTTTTTGGGCTATCGGCCTTACGGCCTACTTGAGCCCGAATGGGCTGTGCTCAAGCAGCGCGGAGCGCGGTAGCACGACAAAAGAGCTGTCGTGTGGGTGGAGACGCGAGGTTCACTTGCGTCGGAAGCGGCGGCTTATGAAGGAAAACAAGGGGAATGTCGAATCCTACGACCTCCCATTCTTTCGTCATTCTCCAGCGAGCGTAGCGAGACCGGGGAACCCAGCGGCGCGCGAGAGCGCGAAGCTGCCGCGGACGAGGCGTTTCAGCGTCGTGCGGCGGAGAGATTTCGCCTTCGGCGCCGCTGGCTCCCCCGGTCTGCGCCGCGAAGACGCGGCTTTTGCCGGGGGATGACGAAAAAGAAAGGAGCGCGGCTCCTTACGGCTGCTCAGGCGTCACGTCCGGAGTCTCGTCCTTCTTCGGTTCCGAGCCCGGCTCGGTCACAACGACATTCTCTGGCGGGGCGGACAGTTTCGACAGGTCGCCGCCGGCACGCAGGACGTCCAGGGCGCGTTGCAGCTGGTAGTCCTTCTCCTTGTCGAAGTCCTTGCCCGGAGCTTCATAGGGGGTGTGCGGCCCCTTGCGTTCGGCGCCGATGGAAGCGTCCAGGGCCGTGGCGTAGGCGGCTTCGGAATAGATGAAGCTGGATCGCGAGACGATCCGGGCCTCGGCCTCGGTGCGGGCGACTTCCAGGTCCGGCTCGATGCCGATCTTCTGGATCGAGGCGCCGGACGGGGTGTAGTAGCGGGCCGTGGTGATCGACAGGGCGCCGTCGCGACCCTGGCGCAGCGGGATGACCGTCTGGACCGAGCCCTTGCCGAAGCTGGTCAGGCCGACGATGGTCGCCCGCTGGTGATCCTTCAGGGCGCCGGCGACGATCTCGGACGCCGAAGCCGAGCCGTAGTTGACCAGGACCACCAGCGGCAGGCCGCCGGTCAGGTCGCCGGGCTTGGCGGAATAGCGCTGGATCTGTTCAGGCTTGCGGCCGCGCTGGCTGACGATCTCGCCGCGTTCCAGGAAGGTGTCGGACACGTCGATGGCGGCGTTTAGCAGGCCGCCGCCGTTGTTGCGCAGGTCCAGGATATAGCCCTTCACGCCCGGCTTCTCGGCCTTGATCTTGGCGATGGCCTCGGTCAGTTCGCGGCCGGTGTTCTCGTTGAAGGTCGAGACGCGCAGATAGCCGAAGTCGCCTTCGACCCGGCCGGTGACGGACTGGACCTTGATGATCTCGCGCGTCAGGACGACTTCGCGCGGCTCTTCGCCGTCGCGCAGGAAGGTGACGCGGACGCTGGTGCCCGCCGCGCCGCGCAGCTTCTCGGACACCTGGGTCACGGTCAGGCCAGCCGCGTTCTGGCCCTCAATGGACGAGATGACGTCCCCGGCCTGAACCCCGGCCTTGGCGGCGGGGCTTTCGTCCATCGGCGAGATGACCTTCACCATGCCGCCTTCGGAGGTGATGGTCAGGCCGACGCCCGAATACTGCCCCTCGGTCCGCTCGCGCAGCTCGTCATAGTTGGACGGCGCCAGATAGTTGGAGTGTGGATCGAGCGCCGTCATCATGCCGGCCAGGGCGGCCTCGATCAGCTTCTTGTTATCGACCGGCACCACATAGGCCTGTTCGACGATGCCCACGACGTCGCCGAACAGCTCCAACATGCGGAAGGTTTCGTTGCGAGGCGTCTGGCTGGTGGCGACGGCGGCCGAGCCGCCGAGAACCAGGGCGGCGCAGCCGACGAGGAGCAGTTTACGCATTCGGTCTCTTTCGGTCGGGCCGATCATGATGGGCGCCCGTTGGGAGGGTAAGGCCCCGTAGACACGACGGAATCGTGGCGACGCGGCGTCATGCCGATAAAATCAGCGTCAGAGCGGATTGCAAAGCTCTATTGCGGGTCATTGCAACCAGGGACCGGGGTCGATGGGGCGTTCCTCGCGGCGCAGCTCGAAATAGACGTCGCCGTCGGGGCCGCTGCGGCCCAGGGTCTGGCCGTCGGCGACGCGGGCGTCCGGCGTCACATCAACACTCTCCAGGCCTGCGATCACCGCCCGCCAGCCGGGCCCCAGATCCAGGATCACCACCTGGCCCCAGCCGGTCAGAGGCCCGGCATAGGCGACCTTGGCGTCGGCCGGCGCGACCACGGCCGCCCGATCCGCGCGCCAGCGCCAACCTGATGTCCCTGCCCCCCAGGTCTGGCTGGGCGCGCCCTGGACCGGCGAACTGAGACGGTTACGACCTGCGGGAAGACGGGCGGGAGCAGTTTCGGCAGGCTCCGCGGCGGGGACAGAGCCCCCCAGTTCACGGATCCGGTTTTCCAGCACGCGGGCGGATCGTTCGGCGGCGCGGGCCTCGGCATTGAGGACTGCGGTCAGGGCGGTCTTGCGCGCGGTCAGGCCCTCGATCTCGGCGCGGCGGTCGCCCTGGGCGCTTTCCGTGGTCAGCAGCCGCTCCGACGACAGAACCGCAAGACGGCGGATGCGCATGATCTCTGCCTGACGGTCGGCCAGGGCCTTGGCGCGTTTTTCCAGGTCGGGCGTCATGGCCTTCAGCAGGATGGAGGCGCGCACCGTGTCGATCGCCTTGTCCGCCGGGACCAGCAGGGGGGGCGGCGGGCGGCGGCTCATCATCTGCAGGGCGCTGAGCAGTCGGCCCTGGGCGCCGCGTTCGCGGGCCAGGTTGGTGACCAGTTCGGCCTCACGCGCGCTGAGCTGCTGAAGGCGGGCGCGCTGATCCTCGATCTGGCGGTCGTCGGTCTGTTCGTCGGCGCGCAGGGCGGCCAGCCGGCGCTCGAGCTGCGCCAGTTCGTCCTTGGCCGCCTCGGCGTCGGCGCGCAGGCGGCGCGCCCGCACGGCCTCGTCGCGATATTCAGCCTGGATGCGCGCCAGTTCGCTCTCGGGCGCCTGCCGGCCTGCGGCGGGGGCGGCGAGGACGAGACCCGTCATCAGGGCGAGGGAAAGTGTGGCGGCGCGACCCATGTCAGTCGCGATGATAGGGTGATCCGGCCAGGATGGTAACCGCCCGATACAGTTGTTCGGCCAACATGGCGCGGGCCAGGGCGTGGGGCCAGGTCTGGGGACCGAAGGCCAGGGTCGAGGACGCGGCGGCGCGCACGCTCTCGTCCAGCCCGTCGGCTCCGCCGATGGCGAAGACCAGCCGGCGTTCGCCCTGATCGCGCAGTTTGGCGACATGGTCGGCGAAGGCCCGCGAGGAATAGGTCTTGCCCCGTTCGTCGCAGGCGATCAGGTGCGCGCCTTCGGCGGCGGCGAGGATTAGCTCGGCCTCCGGCGCCTTGCCCGGCTTGCGGGCCTCGAGGTCTATCAGTTCGAGGGGACCGAGGCCCAGCGCGCGTCCCGCAAGGGTGGCGCGCCGGGCGTAGTCGTCGGCGAGCGTCGCCTCAGGCCCCCGGCCCGGTCGGCCGATGGCGACGATGCTCAGCTTCACGGTATTAGTCGCGGACCATGCGGTGGGCGGAATCGACCGCCCAGATCTTCTCGATATTGTAGAAGGTGCGCACTTCCGGGCGGAACAGGTGCACGATCACGTCGCCGGCGTCGATCAGGACCCAGTCGCAGTGCGGCAGGCCCTCGACCTTGGCCTTGCCCAGACCCTGTTCCTTCAGGGTGCGCAGCAGGTGGTCGGCGATAGCGCCCACGTGACGGTGCGAACGGCCGGAAGCGACGATCATTGTGTCGGCCATGGCGCTTTTGCCCTTGAGGTCGATCAGGACCATGTCCTGAGCCTTGTCCTCGTCGAGGCGGCTCAGCAGGGCTTCTTCGAGCGGCGTGGAGCCGACCGGACGCGGGGCGGAATCGCCGAACGCCAGGGAGGATTCAGATCCGTCGTCGGAATGGAGAGGTTCGATAGCGTCCATCTCGTGCGCCGTGTTCGAAACGGCGGCGTCTTGCGTATCATACGCGGGCGAGGGGGTCAGCGGAGGGCTCCGGGAGCGTTGACTAAAGCAGTCCTCTAGCACGAATGGGCCGGAACGTGAACCGCCGGCCCGATCACGAGCCCGCGCGTCGCCCTTTTGCGGTTCGGATCGCCGTCGAGGACAGGGGATTCAGCGGCGCCGTCAGATAGGTCCAGGCCGGCGCGGCGAGGGTCGGCAACAGACCCGCCTGCTGGGCCGGAATGCGGAAACCGCCGAAGCGGGCGGCGGCCGGCGCCGTGCGACTGTCCAGCAGCGAGCCCGGCCGAGCGATCACCGCCACCGGCATCAGCCGCATGATGTCGGTCCAGCCTCTCCACCGGTGGAAGCTGGCCAGATTGTCCGAACCCATCAGCCAGACGAAATGAACGCCGGGATGCCGTGCCGCCAGCAGACGCAGGGTGTCGACGGTCCAGGCCACGCCTGTGCGGGCCTCGAAGTCCGAAATGATCATCGACGGGCCGTGCGCGTGCTCCCGCGCCGAAGCCATACGGTCGGACAACGGGGCGCTATGGCGGGCGTCCTTCAAAGGATTTTGCGGCGAGACCAGCCAGACGACCCGGTCCAGGCCCAGGCGACGCATCGCCGTCTCGGCCACATGGGCGTGACCGTCGTGGGCCGGATTGAAGGAGCCGCCGAACAGGCCGACCTTCATCCCCGGCGTCAGGATCAGACCGTCTCGCAAGCCCCCGGTTCGGGGACCGGCGCCTTTGGGCGCGGGACCGGCGTGAAAGAAGGGCAAGCGGGGCGTCTCGGGGGAGTTATGCTCAGCGGCGCCCTTATCATGGCGAGCAATGGTCCGCATACCGATTTCTCCCCCGCGAACGGAAGCCGCCCCGATCTAGACGGCGGCCTCGAACAGGGCGTCGCGGGCGACGTCGGCGTGGGTCATGGGGAACAGGTGGCCGGCGCCGGTCACGACCTCGACCGTCACGTCCCCCAGGCCTCTGGGCGATGTCGATACGAAGGTCAGGGCGCCGTGCTCGGCCTTCAGAATGCGGATCGGCCCCGGATAGCGCCGCAACGCCCGCCAGGGATTGTGCGCCTGGGCCGCGTAGTTGGCGGCTTCCCAGGCGGGGGTGGCGCTGAGGCTCAGGCCCTCGGACGTCTCGACCAGGCCTTCGGACAGGTAATCGGCGAGGACCATGTCCGGCCAACCCTTGAAGGCGCCGCGCCCGCGGTAGGCGGCCAGGGCCTGTTCGCGGCTGTCGAAGACGGCGCGACGGCGACGGGTGGCCTTGGCGATGGGGATTCCCGCCATCAGCCGATGGGCGAAGGGCAGATTGAAGGCCAGGACCGCAGAGCGCCTCCAGATCACCGGGTCGAACAGAACCAGGCTCGAGACCCGGTCGGGCTGTTCCGCCGCCGCCAGCAGCGAGGCGGTGCCGCCCATAGAATGACCGGCCAGGACCACGGGCGGTCCGTCGATGGCCTTCAACAGGGCCAGAAGATCGTCGCGGTGGTCCAGCCAACTGGCCTTGGGCCGGGCGAAGACCGGCAGGCCCGAGGCGCCGTGCCCGCGTAGGTCCGGGGCCCAGATCCGCAGCGACGCCGACAGCGGCGACAGCAGGCTGCGATAGGTGGCGGCGTTGAAGCCGTTGGCGTGAGAAAAGACCAGATCGACCGGCCGGTTCGGATCACCGAAATCCAGCACCGACATCTGACCGGCGCCCCAGTGGTTCTCAATGGGGATGCTGAGCCGGCGCGGCGCTGACATCCGGGCGACGTCCATGATCAACCCGCCTCGCGGCAGGCCAGGCACAGGCCATGCGCTTCGATCGTGGTGCGCGCGATCGCATAGCCCGCGGTGGCGGCGGCGGCGTCTATCGCGCCCTGGTCCGGCCCCTCGATCTCGCGCGTCGCGCCACAGCAGTCACAGATCAGGAAGGCCGCAGCGTGTGGCGCCGAGCCTTTTGCGGCGCTGCCCGAACAGGCGACATAGGCGCTGATGGAGGCGATCCGGTGGGCCATCCCCTGGCGCTCGAGAAACTCCAGGGCGCGGTAGACGGTCGGCGGCTTGGCCGCCTGGCCGTCCTCGCCGAACCGGGCGATCAGATCATAGGCCTTCACCGGCTCGCCGGTTTCCAGCAGCAGGGACAGGACCCGCCGACGCGGCGCCGTCATCCGCTCGCCTGCCTCGGCCACGCGGCTTTCCGCGCCCTGCAGCGCGCGCGCCAACGCCGCACCGTGCAGGCCGGAATGGTCGTGATCGTGGTCGCAGGTGGAACTCATGGGCCACAGCTAATCGCTGACCGCCTTTATCGCAACAGACACGGCTTGACGCGTCGTGACGTTATCTCATAACACATTATCATCTCTCCCCGAAAGTAGGCCGTCCATGCGTCCCTTCGTCACCCGTCCCCTGCTGCTGTCCGCTGTCGCCTGGAGCGCCCTGGGCGGCGCAGCCTTCGCCCAGAACGCCCAGTCCCCGGCGACGACGGTCGATGACATCATCGTCACCGCCACCCCGTTCGGCGTGACGCAGCGCGCAACCACCATCGCCACCGACGTGCTGGACGAGCAGAAGCTGGCCATCGCCCCGGCGACCTCGCTGGGCGATCTGGTCAACGGCCTGCCGGGCGTCCGCTCGACCGACTTCGCGCCGGGCGCCAGCCGCCCCGTGATCCGCGGCCTGTCGGGTCCGCGCGTCCAGGTGCTGACCAACGGCCTGGGCCAGATCGACGCCAGCTCGGTGTCGCCCGACCACGCCGTGGCGACCGATCCCGGCGAAGCCCATCGCATCGAGATCGTGCGTGGCCCGGCGACCCTGGTCTATGGCGGATCGGCCATCGGCGGTGTGGTCAACATCATCGACGACCGGATTCCTGAAACCCTGCCCGAAGGCGGGATCGAGGGCCGGATTTCGACCCAGTATTCCAGCGTCGACGACGGACGCGGCGCCTCGGGCCACACCACGGTCGGCGTGGGCCGTTTCGCCTTCAACATCAGCGGCGTGACGCGCAAGACCGACGATTATGACATCCCCTCGCCCGCACGCTCGCAAGTCCTGGCCGACAGCGACGGCGAGCCGCGCGGCGACGGCGACAAACAGCCCAACTCCTGGTCCGAACTGAACGCCTGGGGCGTCGGCGGCTCCTATATCGCTGACAAGGGCTTCGTCGGCCTGTCCTACAAGAAGACCGAAAGCGAGTACGGCACGGTCGCCGAGCCGGAAGTCTTCATCAACCTGGAACAGGAACGTTGGGACGGTCGCGGCGAATACCGGTTCGACACCGGCCCCTTCGCCAAGGTCCGCGCCTCGTACGGCCACGCCGACTACACCCACACCGAGTTTGAAGGACCGGGCGAGCCGGGCACCGTGTTCAACTCGGACGGCTGGGAAACGCGCGGCGAACTGGTCCAGCGCGAGCAGAACGGCTGGAACGGCGCCATCGGCGTCCAGGCCCTGGAGCGTAATTTCGAGGCCATCGGCGAGGAAGCCTTCGTCCCGACCGTCAAGATCGAGGAACAGGGCCTGTATACTGTCCAGCGCTATGACCTGGGCCGCTACGGCTTCGAAGGCGGTCTGCGCTACGACCGCCGCACCCTGACCGCCACCCCGATCGGCGAAACGGCCGAGGTCGAGCGTGAGTTCGACAACTGGTCGGCCAGCGCGGCGGCCTTCGTGCGGCCGCAGGCCGGCCTGTTCCTGGGTCTGAGCCTGTCGCGCACCGAGCGCGCGCCCAGCGAGGTCGAACTGTTCGCCGACGGCGTCCACATCGCCACCGCCGCCTATGAGACGGGCGACGTGAACCTGGACACCGAGAAGGTCACCACCCTGGAGGGCACGGTCCACTATGACCGGGGCGCCTTCACCGGCGACCTGCACGTCTATCGGTCCTGGTACGACGGCTTCATCGACGAACGCGCGACGGGCGGCCAATACTATTTCGACGAAGAAGACGAGTATTTCCCGATCTACCAGTTCGTCCAGACCGACGCCGACTTCCAGGGCTTCGAGGCCGAGGCCGCCTACGCCCTGTGGGAAAGCGGCGACCGCAAACTGTCGCTGGAAGGCGCTGCGGACTACGTCAAGGCTGACACCGACCTGGGACCGGCCGCACGCATCCCGCCGTGGTCCGCGACCGCCCGCCTGGCCTGGACCTCGCGCATGTGGGACCTGGCCGGAGAAGTCCGCCACGTCGGCGAACAGGACCGTCTGGCCGAAAACGAACTGCCCACCGACGCCTATACGATGGTCAATCTGCGCGGCGCGGTGCGTCCGTTCTCCGACAAGGAGATCACCGTCTTCGCCGAGGCGCACAATCTGACGGACGAGGAGGCGCGCGAGCATGCCTCCTTCCTGAAGGATATCGCGCCCCTGCCCGGCCGGAACCTGCGCGTCGGCGTCACCTACGCCTTCTGATCGTGTCAATGCGGCCTCACGGAATCCCCTTCTCCGTGAGGCCGTTTGCCGCTGAAGCGGGCTTGGGCTAGAAGGCCCGCCTCAATCAATTCCAGAGTGCCTGGCTTCAAATGACCGACACGACCAACTCGCCGCTCGAAGGCAACGTCCTCTTCTACACCAAGCCCGAGCCGCTGGATCCGGTTCAGCATGGCGGGCTGGGCGTCAACCCGGCCGACAAGCCCTACGCCTTCGTGGCCCAGACCAATGTCGTGCCGCTGACGGTGACCGAGTTCGCCGCCGCCGCCCTGTCCTATCCGGTCATCTTCACCGGCGAAAACCGCCAGCCGGTCGTGGTCATGGGCCTGCGCCAGGGCGAGAACCTGTTCGTCGCCGCCGACGGCGAGTTCCGCCCCGACGCCTACATCCCGGCCTATGTGCGCCGCTATCCGTTCGTCTTCGCCGACGACAAGCAGAACCAGCGCCTGATCCTGTGCATCGACCGCGGCTCGCCGATCGTCGCTGAAGGCGGCCAGAACCCGCTGTTCGTCAACGGCCAGGCCAGCGACTACACGACCATGGCGATGGAGTTCTGCAACAACTTCGAACAAGAGCGCCAGCGCACCGAAGCCTTCGTCAAGCTGATCCAGGACCTGGACCTGCTGGACGTCCGTGAAGCCGTCTTCACGCCGCGCAACCCGGACGGCACGCCCGGCGCGCCGCAGAAGCTGGCCGAATACTACGCCGTGTCGGAAGACAAGCTGAAGGCCCTGCCGGCCGAGAAGCTGGCGGAGCTGCGCGACAACGGCGCCCTGGGCCAGATCTACGCCCACCTGGTGTCACTGCTGGGTTGGGACCGCCTGATCGCCCTGGCCTTCCTTCGCCAGGCCCCCGGCACGGTCAACTAAGACCCCCGGCATCAAGAACAAGCGCCCCGCCGGTTCGCCGGCGGGGCGTTTTTCGTTTCAGCGTCGCGCGAACAGGGCCCGGGTCAGGCAGGAGAAGACCAGCCGCCCCGCCTCGTCCAGCAGGTCATGCGACGCGATGACGATCCCCTTTTCATCGCCGACCGGATCCTTACCCATCACCGTCATCCGGCCGCGCAGCAACTCGCCAGGCGGCGGATTACGCATGAAACGCAGGCCGTCCACGGCCAGCACCTTGGTCTGGGCCCAACCGCCGGACTTCTCGGCGGCCAGCCGGCTCCACAGAACATAGACCATGGCGTCGGGCGCGCCGTAGGCGGTGTCCCAACCGGGCGAGAACCGCTCGACGAAGACGTCCAGGGCCGCCGGATCGACGGCGCAAGCGCCCAGAGGCACCACCTGCCCTGTCTCCAGATCCTCAAAATGGACAAGCAGGGGGTCGCTCATGGCAATCCTTAGGCGGGTTCTTCAGAGACGCGAACCAGCAGCTTGCCGTCATGATCGCCGGTGAACAAGCGGTTCAGCGAGTCCAGCGCCCCTTCCAGCCCGTCATCGACGTGAACCTTCCACTTGACCCGCCCGTCCGCCAGCCAGGGTCCCATCTCGGCGACCATTTCGCGGGCGCGGGGTGCGTAGTCGAGCACCAGGAAGCCCTGAACATTCAGGCGATGGGTGATGATCCGGGCGAAGTTCGGCGACGGCGGCGCCTTGGTGGCGTTGTAGGACGAGACCAGGCCGCAGACCGCCATCCGTCCGTGCACCTTCAGCCGGTTGAACACGGCGATCATGATGTCGCCGCCGACGTTCTCGAAATTCAGATCTATTCCGTCCGGCGCCAGGCGATCCAGCGCGTCGCCGACGTCCTCGTTCTTGTAGTCGATGGCGGCGTCGAAACCGAGTTCATCGGTCAGCCAGGCGCATTTCGCGGGTCCGCCGGCGATGCCGATGACCCGGCAACCCCGTTGTTTGGCGATCTGGCCGGCGATGGAGCCGACGGCGCCCGCTGCGGCCGAGATGACCAGCGTCTCGCCCGCCTTGGCCTTCAACACATCCGTGACGCCGAAATAGGCGGTCAGTCCCGTCATGCCGAGCACGGACATGTTGGCCGTCAACGGCAGGCCGGACGCGCGATGGACAGGCCGAAGCCCGCCCTCGGGCACGACGGCGTAGTCGGCCCAGCCGCCCGAGGCGGGCATGACCAGGTCCCCGACCCGGAACCGATCCGACCGGCTGTGCTCGACGATCCCCAGGGTCAGGCCGCGCATCACCTCGCCCAGGCCGACCGGCGGAAGATAGCCCTCGGAATCATTCATCCAGGTGCGGTTGGTCGGATCCAGAGACAGGTAGATGGTGCGGACCAGCACCTCGGACTCCTTGATGTCCGGGATGGGGCCCTCGACCAGTTCGAGGTCGCCCGGCTGGATCAGGCCCTTGGGTCGCTGTCGCAGCACCCATTGGCGATTGGTTTTTCCGTTCGAGGTCATCGTATATCCTCCGCAGGTTTTCTTTGAAGACCATGGTGGCCCGGTCTCACGCGACGGTCGAGGCCCGCCCCAAAGAAAAAGGCGACCCCTGAGGGCCGCCTTGAAGTGGCATCATCGAGAATGAGGCGCGGAGGCGACAGATTGGCTTTCGCCAATCTCAAGTCGGGGGGGGGCGTCGCCGCCTCCGCAGACCTGTAACGGCGAAGGCAGACCACGGTTCCCAAGGGGCGACGGATTTTTTGGCGCATGACGAACGGCCGCAGGCCGGAACAGCGTTACCGAGGGGGCGTTGTTTCGACCTGAACAACAAATCGGAAGATCGACATGGCAGAGCAAGATCCCCAAGCGAACCCTGGCGACAGGGTGGTCGCACGCCAAGGGGTCGACGCACAATCAACCCGCCAGGGCCGGTCTGGCGTCCGCATCCTGGTGATCCTGATCGCGTCCCTGGGCGGCGCGACCTTGCTGTTGGGCTTGATCTGGTTCTTCAGCCAGGGCGGCCTGTCGCAAACCAACGCCAACGACGGCGGCCAGCCCGTAGATGCGCGGGCCTTTAGCGGGGACGCGGCGACGCCTCCGGCCGCCGACGCTCCGACCGGACCGAACGGGGAGCCCCGCCCCGTCCCCACCGGCGAAGCGCCCAATGTCAACGCCCCGACCCAGCCGTCCAACTGAACAGACAAAAGCCCCGGCCGAAACGACCGGGGCTTTTCCCGTCTATAGCGGGCTCGACGGGCCTAGGCCGCCTGCTTGTGGCGCGACGGATGGAAGAACAGGGCCTGGCTGATCGCCGCCTTCACCGTCTCGGGCTGGAAGGGTTTGGTGATCAGGAAGGTCGGCTCGGGCCGCTCGCCGGTCAGCAGCCGCTCCGGGAAGGCGGTGATGAAGATCACCGGCACATCCATGCTCTTCAGGATTTCCTTGACGGCGTCGATGCCCGAAGAACCGTCGGCCAGCTGAATGTCCGCCAGGACCAGGCCGGGTTTGTGGCGGGCGACCGCCTCGATCGCTTCCTCGTGGGTGGTGGCGGCGCCGGTGACGCGATGCCCCAGTTCCTTCACCAGGCTCTGGATGTCGGCGGAAATAATGGCCTCGTCCTCGATCACCAGGACGTCGGTCGCCAGTTCGGCGTCGATGTCGGACTGGGCGTCGGCGATCAGGCGTTCCACGTCGCGCGCGTCGGCCGACAGGACCTGGGCGGCCTCCGAGGGCGTGAAGCCTTCAAGCGCGGTCAGCAGAAAGGCCTGGCGAGACCGGGGGGCGATACGAAGCAGACGGCTGGAGGCGTCAGAGCCGGTCTCTGCTCCGATCCCGTCCTCAAGCTGGGCGCCGGTCGAGGACCAGATGGCGTGGAAAACATGATAGAGCGCCACCCGCGGCGTCATCTCAGGCGAAAGCTGCTGCTCGCCGGCGGCCAGGGCCTCCAGCGCCACGCGCACATAGTTGTCTCCGGTCGCCTGATCGCCGGTAAGAGCCCGCGCATAGCGACGGACGTAAGGCAGATGCGGCGCAAGTCTGGCCAGAAGGCTCATAAGTTCGTCCCCGACAAAATCCGCTGAACCGTCCCACAGGACGCAGCGCTACAAGCGGGGCAAACGTGCCAACCGGCCCGCGGTTCCGCTGAAGCTCCCAAGCTTGAGCATTATATTGCATAATCGCCGGAACTCGCAGCGTGGAGGGACGTTACTCCCGCTGCATTTCTGCACTGCAGTTGGGTGGGCGGTGTTCTGTCTATGATTGATTCTTCCGATTCCTCGCGGCGCAAAGGCGCCGATAAACCGGGGGAGGCGGGGCTCGAAGAAGCTCGCCTTCGTCAACAGGCCATTGGCGTGAAGCTGCGTCACATGTTCGACGAGGTCGTCAACGAGCCCGTTCCTGATGAATTCCTTGAAATTCTGAAGCGCGCCGACGCCAAGTCTCGCGGCGGTGGTTCATGACTTCCCCGCGTCTGGGCGCCGCGCCCAAGCCTGCGTCTGCGGACGACGAGGGCTTCAAGCGCGAGCTGGTCCAGCTGATCCCTCATCTACGGGCTTTCGCGCGTACCCTGACCGGCGATCCAACCGCAGCCGACGACCTAGCGCAGGACGCCATGATGAAGGCGTGGGACGCGCGCGCCAGCTATCAGATGGGCACCAACATGAAGGCCTGGACCTTCATGATCCTGCGCAACCAGTTCTATTCCGAGAAGCGCCGGTCCTGGCGCCAGTCGCAGCTGGACCAGGAGGCCGCCGAACGGACTCTGGTGGCTGTCGATGATCCCGAAGCGCCGGTGGCCCTGGACGAATTACGCCAGGCGCTGAAAACCTTGCCGGAGGAACAACGTGAAGCGCTGATCCTCGTCGGGGCGGGCGGTTTCGCCTATGAAGAGGCCGCCGAAATCTGCGGCTGCGCCGTGGGCACGGTGAAAAGCCGCGTCAGCCGCGCCCGTCGGGCGCTGCAAGCGACGCTGGAGAAGGGCGGTTATGGACGCGATGGCAAGGCGGCGGGAGACGCCATGCGCTCGATTCTCGGCGAGGCCGACAGGCTGGCCGGCGCCCGGTCCTGAGCCCCGGTGACGGAAGAGACGAGATCCGGCTCCGCCGCCCCCCGGTCCCGGTTGGAGCGGAAATGGAACGCGGCCCGATTTCAGGGAATCCGCTTCCGCCTTGGCACCGCCATGGCTCTGGCGCTCTTGCCGATCCTCATCCTCATTCTGGTGCAGACTCAGGCTGACTTCAGCAGTCAGGCCGAGCAGCGCAAGATCGACCTTCAACTTGCCGCCGAACGCAGCGCGGGCGACGTCAAGGCGCGGTTGGACAGCGCGCAGGTTCTTCTGCGCGCTCTGAGCCCCGATGCCTTAGGTCCCTATTGCGCGCCTCGGCTGACGGCCCTGGTTGACCGACTGGAAGACTACGAGGGGCTTTATCGCCTCAGCCCCTCCGGCGACGCCGTCTGCGCGTCCGGCCGCCGCGACGGGCTTCGGTCCGGGGTGGCGCCTGCAGCCCAGGCCCACTGGTTTCAACGCCTGAGGCAGGGCGAGGATCTCGTCGTCGTCCGCGCCCCCGCCGGCGCCGGCTATCCCGCAGCCCTCATCATCGCCATTCGAGCGGAAAGGCCAATGGGCCGGTTCGACGGCGCCATGGCGGCCGTCATTCCCCTGTCTGCGCTTCAGCCGGACATCAAGGACCGCGCCCTGCCTTCGGCCTCGGAAGCCGCCCTGACCGACGGCGCCGGCCGTCTGTTGGTCGCCAGTGATCCCACCGCCTTCCGCTTCGCCGACGGCGGCGATGTCTCGGGTTGGGTCGCGCGGGCGCGGAACGAAGGCTCCGCCGTGTTCGCGGCCAGGGACAGCCGCGGCCAGAACCGCGACTATGCGGGGGCCGTACTGGCGGGCGGCGACCTGTACGCCCTTTTGTCGGCGCCGGCGCCGGGCCTTCTGTCCTGGGCCAGGCTCAATCCGATAGGGAGTCTGCTGCTGCCGCTGGGCGCCTGGCTGACCGCCTTCGCCGCGGTCATGCTTCTGTCCGAACGGATATTCATTCGCTGGCTCGACTATCTGGAGCGGATCGCTTCCCTCTACGCAAAGGGGCGGTTCTCGGTTCGACCGTTACAGGCGATGAACGCCCCGTCCGAGATTCGCACCCTGGCCCGGACCCTGGACGAGATGGCCGAGGCCATTACGGTCCGCGACCGCGAACTGACGGATGCGATCGCCGAGAAGGACGCGCTGATGCGCGAGATCCATCACCGGGTGAAGAACAATCTTCAGATCATATCGTCCCTGCTTTCTATGCAGCAGCGAGCCCTGACGGACGCGCCGGCCAAGGCGGCGCTGGGGGATACGCGGCAGCGGATTTCGGCCTTGGCCCTGATCTACCGCACCCTCTACCAGAGCGATGACATCCGCCACGCCGATGCGCGAGACTTCCTGACCGAACTGGTCGGTCAACTGGTGGCCAGCGAAGCCGTGCGCGGACCAGTCGTGGCCAGTTCGGTGGAGGCGGACTCTCTGTTCGTCGATCCCGACAAACTGGCGCCCTTGGCGCTCTGGCTGGTCGAAGCGGTCACCAATGCGCAGAAACACGCCTTCGCCAACCGGGGCGGGGCGTTGAGCGTGCGCTTCCGGGTTCATGGGGACACCTCCACCCTGGAAGTCGAGGATGACGGTCCCGGCGCTTCGACCGGCGCAGAGGCGGGGGTGGGACGAACCCTGATGGGCGCCTTCGCTAAACAGCTACGGGGTGAAACGGAGTTCGTGACGGCGCCAGGCGGCGGAACCATCGCCCGCATGACCTTCACCACGCCCGAAGCCCTGTCGCCGACGGACCCCGCCGACACGTCGGGCGGCACGGACGGAACCGGCGCCGTGCGGTCGCGTTGATAGGCCAAGACCGACAGACTCCCATGTCGGCTCAACCGGAGCTTTCTCATGCGCAAGATTTTCGTACTGGTCGCCGCCGCCGCCGCCCTGACCACCGCCGCCTGCAACACCGTCGAAGGCGTGGGTCGTGACACCCAAGCCGCCGGCTCGGCCGTTTCGGGCGCCGCTCAAGACGCCAAGAACTGATCGGCTGCGGCCAAGGCCGCATGATCGAGACTTGCAAGGCCCCGCTTCGTCGGGGCCTTGTTCGTTTCAGGACCTCATCAGGAGATTTCCGTGAACCAGTCTGCCCGGAACGCCGGCCTCGCCCTGCTTCGCCAGCACGCCTTGATCGCCGGAGAGCCTGTCCCGGCCAACGGCGGCGGAATCGCGGTGGACGATCCGGCGACGGGCGACATCATCGGCCATGTTCCCGAGCTGGGCGAGGTTGAGACGCAACGCGCCATCCAGGCCGCCGCCGACGCCTTTCCGGCCTGGTCCCGCGCCGATCCGCACAAGCGCGCCGCCTTCCTGCGCCAATGGGCCGAACTGATCGACGAGAATGTCGAGGGTCTGGGCGCCCTGATGGCGCTGGAGAACGGCAAGCCGTTTGAGGAGGCCAAGGGCGAGGTGGTCTATGCCAACGGCTTCATCAAATGGTTCGCCGGAGAAGCCGAGCGGCTGATCGGCGAGACCCAGGATAGCCCGCTGGGCCATCTGCTGCTGACCTATCGCGAGGCGGTGGGTCCGTGCGCCCTGATCACGCCGTGGAATTTCCCGGCCGCCATGCTGACGCGCAAGCTGGGACCGGCCTTCGCCGCCGGCTGCACTGCCGTGGTCAAGCCCGCCAGCCAGACGCCGTTCACGGCCATCGCCCTGGCCGAGCTGGCCTACCAGGCGGGTCTGCCGGTTGGCGCCCTGTCGATCGTGACGGGCGAGGCCTCGGTGATCGGCAAGGCGCTGACCGAAAGCCCCCTGATCCGCAAACTGTCCTTCACCGGATCGACAGGCGTAGGTCCCAAGCTGGCGGCACAATGCGCCCCGACGCTGAAACGGGTGTCGATGGAGCTGGGCGGCGCGGCCCCCCTGATCGTCTTTGCTGACGCCGATCTGGACCTGGCTGTGGCCGAGACCATCAAGGGCAAGTTCCGCAACTCGGGCCAGACCTGCGTCTGCCCCAACCGGGTCTATGTCGAACGGTCGGTGTCTGAGGCCTATGCCGAGAAGCTTGCGGCCGAGGTGGCGAAGATCAAGGTCGGCCCAGCCTTCGACGATGGCGTCAAGATCGGCCCGCTGATCGAGGACAAGGCCATCGACAAAGTCGAGAAACATGTCGCGGCGGTCAAGACCGACGGGGGCCGGGTGCTGACCGGCGGGTCACGCCATGAGCTGGGCGGTCGCTTCTTCCAGCCGACCGTGACCCTGGGCGGAAACGACGCCCTGTTCCGCGAGGAGGAGACCTTCGGCCCGATGATCCCGATCTTCGCCTTCGACAGCGAGGACGAGGTTCTGAAGAAGGCCAACGCCAGCGAGTTCGGACTGGCGTCGTATCTGTTCACCCGCGACCTGGACCGGGCCATGCGGTTCAGCCGCCGGATCGAGGCGGGCATGTGCGGGGTCAACACCGGCCTGATCTCCACCGCCGTCGCCCCGTTCGGCGGGGTCAAACAGTCCGGCTACGGCCGCGAAGGCTCGATCCACGGCATAGATGAGTATGTGGACGTGAAGACGGTGACCCTGGCGTTGAGGTAGGGGTCAGGCAAGGGCCCACCCGGCCGCCGGGTCGTCATCCGGCGACGCCGGGCGGCGCCGGGCCGAAGGACGCGCGGGCCGTGTCGTGCGATAGCGGATCCGACGCCGGACTGAGGCGCGCCATTGATCCGCCTTCGAGCCGACCATCCCGCGAATGACCCGGACGCGGGCGTTCGCCGCGATCAAGCCGACGGCCGCCAGCACCTCGACATAGGCCAGCACATCGCCAGCCATGAACAGCGCCATCTCCAGCGGCAGAAGCTGAAACAGCATCACGGCGCCCAGGACGATGATCGCGGTGCGCAGGGCGCCGCGCGACATCAGCCGAAGGGTCGCGCGCTCGACCAGACGACGACTGCCCGCATGGAGGGCGCAGGCCAGGCCGACGCAGACGAGAAACAGCGGGAGAAGCGGCGTTCCGCCCGCCAGGACGCCCGGCGCAGCGATCATGCCCAAGCCCAGGGTCAGGCCCAACCAGATGAAGCCGTCGCGATCCATGTCATCCCCAACAGAAGCGTCGCCGTTCGATCTGGTGACCAGCGGTCAGACCGGCAAGACCCCCCGCTTGACCACCGACCGCATGGCGACGCTGGAGGAGACGCGGTGGACCCCCGGCAGGCGCGTCAGGGTCTTGGCGTGGACCCGTTCCAGATCATCGACATCGCGCACCACCAGCCGCAGCAGATAGTCGGCGCCCCCGGTCATCAGATAGCATTCCATCACCTCGGGCGCGGCGGCGACCGCCTGTTCGAAGGCGCTCAGGGCCGCCTCCGACTGGGACGACAGGGTGACGGTGACGAAGACGCTGATCGGCAGACCCACGGCCCGTTCGCTGATCACGGCGGCATAGTGATCGACCACCCCGGCGGCCTCCAGCGCCCGCAGGCGACGCAGGCAGGCGCTTTCGGACAGGGCCACCTGACGCGCCAGGTCGGCGTTGGTCATGCGGCCGTCCTGCTGCAGAAGACGGAGCATCTTCCTGTCGGTTCCGTCAATTTCGACAGCAGAAACAGTCTTCATTGGCTCACTCCATCGCAGAGACTGCGCATGTATGGCGATTAGGTGACGAAATGAACAGGATTCTGCGTCCGGCTCAGCGCTATATGTGAAGGAACGGCGATCCGCCCGCAGGGACGGACGCTCCCATCATTTCCGGAGAGGCTCCCTATGCGTGTCGGCGTTCCCAGCGAAATCAAGAAGAATGAACACCGGGTGGGCCTGACGCCGACAGCGGTGCGCGAATATGTGGCCCATGGTCATCAGGTCTCGGTCCAGACCGGGGCAGGCCTGGGCGCCGGCTTCACCGACGCGGACTACGAAAAGGCGGGCGCGACCCTGGTCGCCGACGCCGCGACGATCTTTGCGAACAACGACATGATCGTGAAGGTCAAAGAACCGCAGAAGGTCGAGTGGGAGATGCTGCGCGAGGACCAGATCCTCTACACCTATCTGCACCTGGCGCCCGATCCGGAACAGACCAAGGGCCTGCTGGCGTCCAAATGCGCCGCCATCGCCTATGAGACCGTAACCGACGCGCGCGGCGGCCTGCCGTTGCTGGCGCCCATGTCGGAAGTGGCGGGGCGGATCGCGGTCTTCTCGGCGGCCGAGACCCTGCTGAAGCACAACGGCGGCATGGGCCTGCTGTTCTGCGGCGTGCCGGGCGTGGTGCCGGCGCGGGTGCTGGTGCTGGGCGGCGGCGTCGTCGGCCTGAACGCGGCGCGGATGGCCATGGGCCTGGGCGCCGAGGTGGTGGTGCTGGAACGTTCGATCCCGCGCATGGCCTATATCGACGAGATCACCGGCGGGCGGGTCATCACCCGCTATTCGTCGATCGGCGCGATCGAGGAAGAACTGGTCAAGGCCGATGTGGTCATCGGCGCCGTCTTGGTGCCGGGCGCCTCGGCTCCCACACTGGTCAAGCGCGAACATCTGAAGACGATGAAGCCCGGATCGGTGCTGATCGACGTGGCCATCGACCAGGGCGGCTGTTTCGAGACCTCGCACGCGACGACCCACGAGGACCCGACCTATGTCATCGACGGCGTGGTCCACTATTGCGTCGCCAACATGCCGGGCGCCGCGCCACGCACCAGCTCCGAAGCACTGAACAACGCCACCCTGCCCTTCGGCCTGGCCCTGGCGGATCACGGGCTTGAGGCGCTGAAGAAAGACCCGCACCTGGCGCGCGGCCTGAACGTGCTGAAGGGCGAGATCACCTATCCTGCCGTGGCCCAGGCCCTTGGGATGGAGTCCAGCGACCCGTTTGGGGTGTGGGCCAAGGGCTGACGCACCTATCCTTCTCCCCTTGCGGGAGAAGGTGGCCCGCAGGGCCGGATGAGGGGTCGCAGCGGCTGGAACGCCCGCGCGACCCCTCGCCCGACCGCGCCAGAACGACGGCTTCGCCGCCGTGCGCGGTCTCCCTCTCCCGCAAGGGGAGAGGGGCGCCTGTAATTCGCCGTCGTCTTGCGGCATAAGCCCGCGATGAAGTTCCTCGACCAGGCAAAGATCTATATCCGCTCCGGCAACGGCGGCGCGGGTTCCGTGTCGTTTCGACGCGAGAAATTCATTCCCAACGGCGGCCCCGACGGCGGCGACGGCGGCAAGGGCGGCGACGTCTGGATCGAGGCGGTCGATGGGCTGAACACCCTGATCGACTATCGCTATCAGCAGCATTTCAAGGCCCAGACCGGCCACCACGGCCAGGGTCGCCAGATGCACGGCGGCAAGGGCGAGGACGTGCATCTGAAGGTTCCGGTCGGCACCCAGGTGCTGGACGAGGACAAGGAGACCGTGCTCCTCGACATGGACACGCCCGGCAAGATCGAGCTGTTGCTGAAGGGCGGCAACGGCGGCTGGGGCAATGTCCGTTTCAAGGGACCGACCAACCAGGCCCCCGCCTACGCCAACCCCGGCCAGGACGGGCAGGAACGGTGGATCTGGCTGCGGCTGAAGCTGATCGCCGACATCGGCCTGGCGGGCCTGCCGAACGCCGGCAAGTCCACCTTCCTGTCGGCGGCCAGCGCGGCCAAGCCCAAGATCGCCGACTATCCCTTCACCACCCTGGCGCCGAACCTTGGGATGGTGGACCTGTCGCCGTCCGAGCGGTTCGTCATCGCCGACATTCCCGGCCTGATCGAGGGCGCCAGCGAGGGCGCCGGTCTGGGCACCCGCTTCCTGGGCCACGTCGAGCGTTCGGCCAGCCTGATCCACCTGATCGACGGAACCCAGGAGGATGTGGCCGAGGCCTATCGGATCATCCGCGGCGAGCTTGAGGCCTATGGCGAAGGCCTGGCCGACAAGGCCGAGATCCTGGCGCTGAACAAGATCGACGCCCTGTCGCCCGAGGAACGCGAGGAGAAGGCGGCCGAACTGGAGGCCGTCGCCGGTCGTCGCCCCATGCTGGTCTCCGGCGTGTCCGGCGAAGGCGTGCCTGCCCTGCTGCGCGCCGCCTGGGCCGAGGTGAAGAAGACCCGGGGCGCCCTGGCCGGCGACAGCGACGCGGACCAGACCTCGGGCTGGCAGCCCTGAAAGACGTGGGGTGTGGCGTGCGAACGTCACCCCTGGATTTCGCCGGTTAATCGCCGGAGAAATAAGCGCACGACGATTTTCGATGCTATGCGTTAACCAGCGCCAAACGGTAAAGCTGGAGCCTGCCTCCCCATGCGTCGACTACTGATATGGTCAACCCTGGCCGCCCTGATCGGCCTGATCCTGGCTGGGGTCGGCTATTGGGCCTATTGGAACTTCTATTCGCGGTTCCAGCCGGTCACCATCAGCCGCGACCAGGCGGAGATCCAGCAGCTGCTGGACGAGGCGTCCTGGGTGTCCAGCGGCGGCGGGGGCGAGCCGCTCTATATCATCGCCTATCGAGACAGCGCCTCGGCCCAGCGCTATGAGCGCGAGGAGGTGGCGAAGCTGAGGGCGGCGGGGGTCGAAGCCCGCGTCATCCTGTTCGCCCGCGCCGACCGGGAAGGCCTGCCCCAGTCCACGGCGGCCGAGCGCGCCACGATCGCGGAGCTTTGGCTGACCCGCGACTGGTCGCTGTATCAGCGCTGGACCGCGACGCCCGCGCGTAACTGGACGGCGGCGGGCATACCGGCGGCGGACGGCAATCTGGCGCGTTCCGCCGTGGTCGAGGCCAGCCGGCAGTTCGATGCCCGCCTGAGCGCCCTGCTGAAGGACGCAGGCGTGCAGATCACCTATCCCCTGATCCTGTGGCGCGACCGCGAGGGCTTCCTGAAGGCCTGCGGTTGTGCGGACAGCCGGGCCTGGGCCTTTATCCGCGATGACCTGAACGCGCCCGAACGGGTGGGGCAGGCCGCGCCGGTGGACGCCCTGCCGGCAGCGGAGACGACGCCCGGAGACGGGACACCGGCGGCGGCGGATCCGTCCGCCCTGCCCTATCCGGCCCTGCCGGCCAATCCACCCGCAGCGGGTCAGACGCCGAATGCGGCCCCCAATGGCGGCCCCGCGCCGGCGTCCCCGCCGGCCCCACGCGCTGCGCCCGAGGCCAAGAAGCAGGACGATACGACCTTCTTCTAGGTTCCAAGCGCGCGGCAGGCGGCGATCAGGCGGTCCACGTCCTCGGCGTCCTGATACAGGCCGAAGCCGAAGCGGATGACGTCGTCGCGGACGTCGGTCACCACGCCTGCAGACAGCAGGGCCGTCCGCCAGGTCTGGGCGTTCTCGTGGCGCAAGGCCAGGAATCGGGCGCGCGGGCCGTCTCCGATGACGGGATTGAGGATCTGCGCCTCGCCCAGCACGCCGGCCTGACCGGCGCGAACCGCGTCCTGAAACTGGATCGCCAGCCCCCGGCTGTGATCGGCCACATCGGCCGTGGTCAGCCCCGCCTGGCTCAGCATCTCGCGCACGGCGTTGAACCGATACAGGGCCGAACTGTCGAAGGTGGCGCCCCAGAAGCGACCGCCATCCGAGCGGTACTGAACCCCGCCCGGCGGGCCTGACAGATCCCCGAACTCGGCGAACCAGCCGGTCACCACCGGCCGGGGCGCGAAGCCGTCGGGGGCGTGGAGGAAACAGGCGCCCTCGCCGGCCATGGCGTATTTGTAGCCGCCGGCGACGTAGAAGACCCGGTCCGCCACCGCCGACAGATCGGTCGGGGTCGCCATGAAGCCGTGGTAGCCGTCGACCAGGACCCAGGGGCCCTCGGGCCGGGCCAGGTCGGCCAGGGCCTCGATCCGGTCGAACCGACCGCCGGTGCGGAAGAAGACCTGGCTGACCAGGATCCAGTCGTGCCCGCCGGCAGCGGCGGCCGCAACGAACCGCTCGGCGAAGGTATCGAACGGCGCCAGGGGCACGCGGGTGACCACGGCCTGGCCGGCCTCTTCCCAGCGTTCGGCCTGGCGGCGGAAGGAATGGAACTCGCCGTCCGTGGACAAGATGCGGACCGGCCGGGTTTCGAAGGCCGAGAAGACCCGCAGCAGCAGGTCGTGGGTGTTGGACGAGAAGACCAGGCTGTTCGGATCGGGCAGACCCAGTTCCTGCGCCACTTCCGCCTGGGCGCGGGGGATGACCTCGTCGAAGATCAGATCCCATTTGCGGTCGGCGTGCAGATTGGCGTCCAGCCAGGCCTGCTGCTGGGCCTCGAAACTGACGTCGGGCCACAGATGATGGCTGTGGGCGGCGAAGTGCAGACGGTCTGGCGCCAGGGCCAGGGCGCGCGAGAACAGGGACTTGAACGACATCAGCGTCCCTTTCTGATCCCGAGCATGCCCAGCCATCCGCCGCTGGTCAGCAGGGCGACGTCCAACAGGGCCAGCGGCAGGGGCGTGGAGACGGGGGCGGCGATGAAGCGGGCCTTCCAGTCCGGCGAGAATTTGGCCTTGTAGCTGCGCAGCCCCTGGAAGCCGTAAAGGGCGCCGCCCTCTTCGAACACCAGGGCGCCGACGCGGGCGAAGACGGGGGCGACGCGACGGTCCTCCAGCCCGGCCAGGGGCGCCATGCCCAGGTCGAATGTGTCGATGCCTTCGGCCTTGGCCCACTGGACACAGCGGGTGAACAGATAGTCCATCCCCCCGTGCGGCGCCTCGGGGCTGTAGCGCATGAGGTCCACTGCGGCCTCGCCAGGGGTGACCAGCAGATTGGCGAAGGCGACGATCCGGTCCCCTTCGCGCATCACCGCCAGGGGCGTGAGGTTCAGATAGTCGATATCGAAACGGCCCAGGGAGAAGGCTTTTTCCGCCCCATTATGCATGGTCAGCCAGGCGTCGGAGATGGCTTTCAGCTCGGCCTCCAAGGGTTTGGCCGCGCCGGGCGGCAGAACCTCGAACCGGGCGCCTTCCCGTTCGGCCCGGTTCAGGGCGGTGCGGAGGTTCTGCTTGCTCTTGCCTTCCAGGCTGAAGGCTTCGGTACGGATCACGGCCGTCTCGCCCACCTTGCGCATGGCCAGGCCCATGGTCGCCAGTTCGCTGAGGATACCGTCGCCGACGGAATAGAAGACGGCCGAACCGCCGTAGCTGTCGGCCATTTCGGCGAAGCTCCACAACAGCTCCTGGCGTTCCTCGACCACGCCGGCCGGCTCGCCCATGGCGATCCAGCGCCGGCCGCGCACGCGATAGGCCAGGAAGCTGCGGCCTGAGGGGCTGAACAACAGGGCCTTGTCGCCCAGCATGGCCAGCCAGGCCTCGGGCGTCGCCTCCTCGGCCGCCTCCAGGGCGATGCGGGCGCGTTCGATCTCGTCCGCCGAGGCGGGGCCGTGGTTGTCGGCGCCGGGCGAGCTGAGCAGGGAACGGCCGGCCACAAGCAGGGTCAACAGGGACAGGACCAGGCCGGCGCGGAGGAAGCCCGAGGCCTGGCGATCCACCAGGAACCGCCACCACAGCTCGTCGGAATAGGCCACGTCGCGATAGGCGAAGAAGCCCAGCCACAGCATGGCGACGACCACGGCGATCAGCAGCAGCAGCCAGCCGGGCCTCAAGGGCTCGCTGAGGCGGGAGCGGCGATTGAAGGCCGTGCGGCAGGGGGCGAGCAGGATGGCGACGATGATCAGGTCGATCGATTCCTGCCAGTCCAGTCCCTTGAGCACCGAGAAGACGGCCCCGACCGCAAGCACGGCAAGGGCGGCCCAATAGGCCCCGCGCCGGCGCCGCCACAGGCCCGCCGAGAGCAACAGCAGGACGAAGCCGGCGATGCTGGCCACGAAGTGGGACAGGTCGATCAGGATCGGCGAGACCACCCCGGTCAGCTGACGCAAGCGCTCGTCAAACTCGGGCGTGACGGCCGAGATCAGCATCAGAGCCCCGGCGCCGAAGGCGACCACGGCGAAGATCTGGGGCGTCAGCTCATAGGCCAAGCCAAGCAATCGGCGGAGCAGGCGGGGCACATAGACGTTGCGGCGGTTCACACGGCCCCCTAGCGATTCGACGGAATGCCTCACCTTAGACCAAGAATCGGCCAACCGGGGCAGTCCCGAGGTCTTTTCGAGGCATACGAAACAATCCGTAACATAGCGAGTTTTGGGGTTGCGGGCGCCGGGCCCGTGCAACCGGATGTAAGTCCCATGACCTTCAAGACCGCTATTCTGGGCAGCGCCGCCGCCGCCTTCATGATCGCCTCGCCCGTCCTGGCTCAGGACGCCTCCACCACCCAGACGCCTTCGGCCGAAGCCACCGCCCAGCCAAGCCTTTCCCTGACCCCGGGCACCACCGTCGCCGGCCCTGACGGCGAACTGGGCAAGCTGGAAGGCGTTCAGAACAACGCCTCGGGCGCCCAGGAACTGACGGTGCGGGGCGCCGATGGTCAGCTTCGTGCAGTGCCGCTGAACGGCATCCGTCCGGACGGCGCCAATGTCGCCGTGGACTATACAAAGGCCGAGTTCGACGCCGCCGCTCCGATGACCGATCCTTCGGCGACATCGCCGTCATCGACCCCGCCGTCATCGAGCATGCCGTCCTCGACGATGCCGTCCACGCCGCCGGTGCTGCCGACGCCCACGACGCCGGAACCGGCGATCCCCGATCCGGCCGACCCGTCGGGCAGCAGCGACCCGATGGCGCCGCCCACCGGCGATCAGCCCCAGGGCTGACGTCGTGCGGGCCTGGCCCCGCTGATCGATAGAGACAAGGCGGTCGGGACGTGTCCTGACCGCCTTTTCGCGCCGGATGGCGAAGCCGTGTCGGGTTGAGCGGGGCGAAACGGGGCGGGAAGCCATACGCCGCCGCGATTTGAAGCGATGGGAAAAAGACTGAGCGTCGTCCAACTTCGGAACGCCGGCCACCGCCTCATACGAAAAAGGGCGGCTCTTGCGAGCCGCCCTTTCATCGTTTCAGTCCAGAGGGACGATCAGGCGCGACGCTTGACCAGACCCAGCAGGAACAGAAGAATGATGGCGCCGATGGTCGCCACGATGGTCGAACCGATCCAGCCGCCCCAGGCGAAGCCCAGCGCATTGGCGACGAAACCGCCGATCAGGGCGCCGATGACGCCGACGATCAGATTGGTGATCAGGCCGTGATTACGGCCCATGATTTGTTCCGCGAGCCAGCCCGCGACGATACCGATAATGATCCAGGCGATAATGCCCATGATGTAGTTTCCTTCCGTTGAAGCCAAGCTGCCGACTAAATGCGCCCGGAGGAAATGGGTTGCGACCGACTTGACCAGGCGTTCGAAGAACCGCGTAACTCCCCTGCCGCGCGACCTTCGGCACGCGGATTGCGGCGTGCAAGGCGAGCCGTCCCGCGTTGGGACAGGTCGCAAGATGAGGAACTGGGGGCCATGGCCACCGACATCGATCTCCACCTGGGCCGCCGCCTGCGGCGTCGCCGTCGCCTGCTGGGCCTGACCCAGCAGCAGCTGGCCGTTCAGGTCGGCATCCGTTTCCAGCAGATCCAGAAATACGAATGCGGCGCCAACCGCATCTCGGCCGCCCGCCTGTGGCAGCTGGCCGAGGCGCTGGAGACGCCCGTCAGCTATTTCTACGACGGGGTGACCGAGGCGCTGGAGCGCAAGGACGCCACCCAGACCGGGGGCGAGATGTTCTCGCGCAAGGAGACGCTGGATCTGATCCAGGCCTATTACCAGCTGGGCGAACGGCCGCGCCGACGCCTGCTGGACCTGGCCAAGTCGCTGCACGACGCCAACGACGCCGTCGTCTGACGCTCACGAGAATCGGGCGTCGGTCGGGGTTCTCGCGAAGGGGCGATCCGGGCTAAGAGCAGGCCCATGACCGAATTCGAATCCTTCGCGGTGGAGCTGGCGCACGAAGCCGCGCGCATCACCCTGCCCTTCTTCCGCTCGGACATCGGGCATGAGGACAAGGGCGGGGCGGCGGGCTTCGACCCGGTGACCGAGGCCGACAAACAGGCCGAGGCGGCGATCCGCCGCCTGATCGCCGACCGCTATCCGGACCATGGCGTCATCGGCGAGGAATATGGCGAGGACCGGCCGGACGCCGACCACGTCTGGGTGCTGGACCCCATCGACGGCACGCGGGCCTTCATCTCGGGCCTGCCGCTGTGGACCACACTGATCGCCCTGCGCGTCGGCGGCAAACCGACCGTCGGCGTGATCGCCCAGCCCTATCTGGACGAAATCTTCATCGGCGGCCCGTCCGGCGCCCGGCTGATGCGCGGCGAAACCGAGACGCCCCTGGCGGTGCGGTCGTGCGAACATCTGACCGACGCCGTCATCTCGACCACCGATCCGAACATCTTCAACGGCGCCGAACGGGGCGCCTGGACCCAGGTCCGCGCCGCCGCCCGCCTGGCCCGCCTGGGCTGCGACGCCTATGCCTACGCCATGGTGGCGGCGGGCAAGATGGACCTGGTCGCCGAGACCAGCCTGAAGTCCTGGGACTGGTCCGCCCTGGTCCCGGTGATCGAGGCGGCCGGCGGCCGGGTGGTCAACTGGCGCGGGGAGGCGCCGGACGGCAGCGGGCAGATATTGGCCGTGGGGGATGAACGGCTGATCGATCAGGCGCTGGTGACGCTGAAGCGGGCGGCGGGCTGAAAGCAGACGTCGGGACTGGCTGCAACGGGTGGGAAACGGACCTTGGCTTCTGAGATAATCAATGAAACGGTGGCCCCATGATTGGTCAGCCCCTCATCCAGCGACGATCCAATGGCTTCGAGATAGCTCACAGGGTTCAAGGCGACGAGCATCGCATTGAAGTGACTATTGGAACGTCATTCAACGAACTTTATTGGGACCTTACGGCGGACGACCTGAGAAAAGGTTGGTGGCGTCATCGCGCGGTTCGCAGAATATTGCGGGACCAAGGGGCGCAATGGTTATTGCGCGCACTCCCGAAGTTGGTGAACAAGCGGCTTTCACTCGATCAACTCCGAGCATTGGCGACGAAGTCCGCTTAGGGTCGGGAGCGGCGGTCCCGAGAGCGGGGCTTCCTTTACTTTCGTCATCCTCCGGCAAGCCGCGTCTTCGCGGCGCAGACCGGGGGACCCAGCGGCGCCGAAGGCGATGGTTCGGCCGCATGATGTTTGAACGGCGAGTCCTCGGCAGGTTCGCGCTCCCGCGCGCCGCTGGGTCCCCCGGTCTCGCTACGCTCGCCGGAGGATGACGAAAGTGAACAGACGCACCAAAGTCAGCAACCGTTCGGTTTGCGACATGGGCCGCAGGTCAAGCCCGAGGATGACGGGTTTGGAGTAAGCGCCCCTCACGCCACCGACGGCGTCTCTTCCGTCACGTCCTCGATCCTCGCCGACGGATCAACCTCCGTCGCGCCCTGCACCGGCGAGACGTAGTCGGCCATGGCGTCGAACTCGTCGAGGAAGACGGCGCGCATGGGGTCGGCTTCCATGATGACTTCGTGCTTGGCGCCGGGGATCTCGACATAGCGGCCGCGGCCCAGGCGTTTAGCGGCCCAGCGGCTGGTCTGTTTCCAGACCACGTCGTCGGCGTCGGCCTGGACGAAGGCGACGGGAATCTTGACCGCCTTCAGAGCCTTGGACTTCAGCGCGCGCTCGCCGGCGTCGAGGGCGAAGGCCAGCCAGCCGTAGGTGGGGCCGCCGATGGCCAGGTGGGGGCAGGCGTACAGCTGCTGTCGCCACATCTCGTAACGGGTCTCGTCCGAGGTCAGGGCGTCCTCGGCGAAGGTGTGGTCGAACGGATCGTCCGGGTCGCCCAAGATATAGTCGCCCGCATGGCCGTGACGGATGTTCCAGCGCACCGCCAGCTTGACCGACCACATCGAGCGTTTGCCGGTCTTGATCCGCAGCATGGGGCTGGACAGGATCGCGCCCGAGAAGCGGGTCTCGCCCGCTTCCAGCGTCAGCAGGTTCAGGCAGGCGCCCATGGAATGGCCGACCATGATCCAGGGCTTGGGGCACTGGCTTTCGAAGGCGTCCAGCAGGCGGCCGTAGTCGTCCAGAAACTCTTCGACCGCGCGGGCGTGGCCCTTGAGCCGGTCGGGCAGGAGGCGGGCCGACAGGCCCTGGCCGCGCCAATCGTGGGCCAGGACGCACCAGCCGCGCGCCAGGAAATTGCCGATGACCTCGAAATATTTCTCGATCGGCTCAGTGCGGCCGGGGCTGAGCACCACGGTCCCGCGCGCCGTTTCGGCCGTCAGGTGCGAGGGGGTCCAGAGGGCGGCGCGTAGACGCATGCCGCCGGCGCCGCGATACCAGTCGCCCTTGCCGCCCGGAGGCGAAGAGGCGCCGGGGACTCCCATCAGGGGCGCATTGGCGGCGAAGGCTTGGGCGCGGTTCACTCGGGTTTCCTGAACTTCAAGGTCATACGGTCGCTTTCGCCGATCTCTTCGAACTTGGACCGGTCGAACGTGGGGTCGGCGGGTTCGCCCCGGGGGGCGGTCAGACGCATCGGCGGCAGGGTGTCGACGCCGAACGGATGGTCCTTGGTGTCCTTGTCGTTGGCGTTGATCTCGGAGGCGGCGACGAAGACGAAGCCGGCCTCGGCCGCCAGCTGTTTGACGAAGGCCTCCTGGACATAGCCGTTGGCGGCCACCGGATCCTGATCTTCTTCCGGGGCCAGACGGTGCTGTTCGATGCCCAGAACCCCGCCGGGCTTCAGGGCCGCAAAGGCGTCGGAGAAGGCTTTTTCCGCGATCCCGGCGGCCATCCAGCCGTGCAGGGTGCGCAGGAACAGGCACAGATCGGCCGTGCCCGCCGGCGCCACGGGGCCGGAGCCGGCGCCGAAGAAGGTGAATTGGGGTTCGCCGTATCGTTTCTTGTCGGCGCTGAACCGGGTCTGGAAGGCGGCGTTCAGGGCGGCCTGGGCCGGGTCGGCGGTCGGGCCTTCGGGGAAGAGGGCGGCGATATAGGTCCCCTCGCCCTCGGCCAGATAGGGGGCCAGGATTTCGGTGTACCAGCCGCTGCCGGGCCAGAACTCGACCACCGTCATGGTCGGCTTGAGACCGAAGAAGCGCAGGGTCTCCATCGGATGACGGAAGGGGTCGCGCGGCCGGTCCTGGGCGCGCCAGGGGCCGGCGACAGCCCATTCCAGCGAACCCTCGGGCGGGCCGGCGGGGGCGGGCGGGGCTTCGGGGGCGGCTTCCTTCTTGCGTCCGCAGGCCGCCATGCCGGTCAGGGCCCCGGTCAGGGCCAGTCCGGCGGCGCCGGACAGCAGAAACCGGCGCGACAGGCCGCTGGAAATCGCAGAAAGATCAGCCATCAAAACACCCCCTAGGAACGCCGGGCCCCGCGTCCGGCAAACCTTGGTCGAACGGGCTTACTCACGTTCGCCGCGCGGGTCAAAAGGGACTATTCCGGCTTGCGGAACCGCAGGGTCATGCGGTCACTCTCGCCGATTGCATCGAAGGCCGCGCGCTGGTCCGGGGTCAGGGCGCCCGAGCCGTCGCGGGCCTGGGACTGGCGCACCGGCGGCAGGGTCCAGACGCCGAACGGGTGGTCGTGGTCGTCCTTGGGATTGGCGTTCAGCTCGCTGCGCGCCTCCAGCACGAAGCCGGCGTCCTGGGCTTCATGGATCACATAGCTTTCGGGGACATAGCCGGTCGAGGCGACGCCGGCGACGTTCAGCCCCTCGGCGCTGCGGTGCTGTTCGACGGCCAGGATCCCGCCGGGCTTCAGGGCGGCGTAGAAGGCCTTCAGATAGGGTTCGGTGCGGCCGTCGCGCGACCAGTTGTGGAAGGCGCGGGCCACCAGGATGAAGTCGGCCGAGCCGGGCTCGACCCCCATGCCCTCCAGCGGGCGGTTGACGCCGACATAGCGGCCGCCGGTCGCCGCCGCATAGGGCTCCAGAATATGCCGCCACCAGCTGGCGCCGCCCGGCTCGATCTCGACCACGGTCATGCCGGGCGTCAGACCCCAGAAGGTCAGGGCCTCGTAGGGATGACGCGCGGCGTCGCGGGCGCGGTCGGCGGCGGGCCGGGTCTCGGCGGCGACGGCGGCTTGCAGCGCCGTGTCCTCCTCGAAGCTCGGCATGGCGCTGGACAGGGCCGAGCGCGGCGGGGTCCAGGCGCCCTCGGTGGGGGCGGTTTGAGACTGGGCGGAGACCGTCGTCGCGGCGACGGTCGACAGCAGGGCGGCGAGGCCGAAGGCGGCGAGACGCATGGGGTCTTCCTTCATCAAGGGTGATCTTCAATACGGGGCGCGGCGGCCGGCGCAAATGACGATCGTGAGACGTGGGGATTCGTCGCGTGCGACCGACCCCTTGACGCTCGTTCGTCGCATCCCATTTCATCTCTCGAGAGCGCCGATTTCGGGCTCTCCAGACCGACGGCGCCGATTTCGGGTCGCCGGGCTGAACCCCAACCGTCCGGGCAAACCGCCGGGCGGCTCAACCTTGCTGATCCGCAGGAGGATGCTGATGCGTACCTATGATTTCACCCCGCTGTACCGTTCGGCCGTCGGTTTCGACCGCCTGGCCAATCTGCTGGAAACCGCCGCGCGGACCAGCCAGGACGGCGGCTATCCGCCCTATAATATCGAGACCACGGGCGAGAACGCCTATCGCATCGAGATCGCCGTCGCCGGATTTTCTCCCGACGAGCTGAATATCGAAGTGAAGGAAAACCTGCTGACCGTCACCGGCCGCAAGACCGCCAATGACGACGCCGAGGCGCAGAAGACCTATCTGCACCGCGGCCTGGCCGAGCGCGATTTCGAGCGCCGCTTCCAGCTGGCCGACTATGTGATCGTGAGCGAGGCCAATCTGGTCAACGGCCTGCTGTCGATTTCGCTGAAGCGCGAACTGCCCGAGGCGCTGAAGCCCCGCCGCATCGAAATCGGCGGCGCCCAGCCACTGATCGAGGGCCAAGCCGACAAGACCAAGACGGATAAGGCCAAGGCGGCCTGATCGGTCTCTCTGGAACTGGAAAGGGCGGCGTTCGCGCCGCCCTTTTTTGTGTCCAATGATCAGCAGTCAGCGCAGGTCGAACTCAGCAGCCATGCAAACTGGAACCTTGAACGACACGCGATGCGTCAACTGGGACGATCCAACGTTTTTGGTGGCCTCAACACTGCCCTTGCGTGCTTCCAACCCGCCTATGGAAACGACCTTGAGGCTTCCGCCCACACCGCCATCTTTGGAAGAAGACGCCTCATGTGCATCCGAAACGACCAAAGAGACATCAAACTCGATGTAGGTGATTTCAGCGACCATTTTTCCGTCGATAGTGCCTGGAGTGATAGCAAAGACACTTCTGGATTTTTCCTTTGCGTTCTTCACACCTTGGGCGATTTCACTGAGGGTTTCCTCGATCAGGTCGCTGAGTTTCATCCCTGTATCCTCACGTCGGCTCGATTTATCGACAAGCAGACACAGATACCGTGAATATGCGAGCTCTCTATGCCGCCAGGTGGGCGAAGGCGGCGACTACCTGTTCGTAGGCCGGGCGTTTGAACGGCACGATCAGGTCGCAGGCCTCAGCCAACGAACCCCAGCGCCAGGCGTCAAACTCGATCTCGTCGTCGGCCGCCAGGTCGATCTCGCTGTCCTGGCCGGTGAAGCGGAAGGCGAACCACTGCTGGCGCTGACCCTTAAAGCCGCGCCAGCCCTTGGGATTGTTCATCGCCTCGGGCGGGAAGTCGTACAGGATCCAGTCGTCGGTCCGCGCCAGGAATTCGACCGAGGTCACGCCGGTCTCTTCCTTCAGTTCCCGCAGGGCGGCGGCCAGCAGATCCTCGCCGTCGTCCACGCCCCCTTGCGGAAACTGCCAGTTATACGGGCCGGGCGTGGCGTGGCGGCGGCCGTACCAGACCTGGCCTTCGGCGTTGAACAGCACGACGCCGACATTGGGGCGGTAGAGGGAAAGGTCGGTCATGGAGCCTTGGTGAATAGTGCTAGTGAGCAAGGGGTGAGCGATGGTGCGGCGGGCAAATCTCAGCTCACCTCTTGCTCACTAGCACTATTCACCAGCACGGCTCACCAGCACCGGATCAGCGCCCCGGCCGCAGGCTCATGGCGGACGCCGGAGCCAGCTGCAGGCCGCGCTGTTCCAGGCCGGCGGTCCAGCGGGCGGCGGCCTCGACCGTCACCGGATAGGAGAAGCCGGTTCCCAGGGCCGAGCCGCGCAGCTTGGCCTGGGCTTCCAGACTGTTCAGGGCGGCGATGATGGCGGCGGGGGACTGGGTCTGGTCGATGACCTTGTCGGCGCTGGCGCGGGCCCAGGCGCCGGGGCGGCGCTGGAAGGAGCCGTCGTCGAGGAAGGCGATCCCGCGCTGGCGCAGGGTCGAGAGGAAGGCGTTCATCCCCGTGTCCGAGGTCGCGAACCGGTCGCCCAGATAGTTGGTCACGCCGAAATAGCCGACAGCGCGCCCCAGCAGCCAGTCCATCTTGGCGTGGACGTCGTCGGGCGTTCCGCTGGCCAGCAGGGTGAAGGGGCCGGGGTCGTTGTCCGGATAGCCGCTGGGCTCCATCGGCATTTCCAGCATGACCTCATGGCCCTGGGCGCGGGCCTGGTCGATCCAGGACTGAAGATTGTCGGCATAGGGGACGAAGCTGAGGGTCACCTCGGCCGGCAGGCGTTCGATGGCGGCGCGGGTGGTGACGGCGTTCAGCCCCAAACCGCCGACGATCAGGGCCACGCGCGGCTTGCCGTTCGAGCGGAAGGGCCGGGCATAGGCCTGGGCCGGGACACGGCCGTCGGGCGCGATCATCGGCAGGGCGCCGCTGGGGCCGGGTTGCGACAGGCCGGCGATCGGCGCCTTGGGCAGGGGCGAGGCAGGCTGGACCGGAGCAGTATAGCTGGCGCCGCCCGCGACGGTGGCGCCGTCCGGCAGGGTGATCACGGCCTCGCCGCCCGCCGCGCCGCTGGGATCGCCGGTTCCCGTCAGATCCTGATACAGGCCCATGGCCCCCATGGAGAAGGCCTCGAACCCGGTCGGCGCCGGGGCGGGCGCCGCCTCTTCGCGGTGCAGGGCGATACGGGCCGAGGGCGTGCCCGCATGGGGGTCGCCCAGGACGGTCAGGAACAGGGCGCTGGTGGACAGCAGGAACAGGCCGGCCAGACCGGCGATCACCGGCGGCTTCTTCAGCACGGCGACGACGGGCTTCAGGCTCAGCTTTCCACGCGCAGCGGGTGGAGAACCGGCGGCGGCGGCGAGAGCGGACTGGCGTTTGGCGAACATGGACACGGGGCGGAATCCTTCGATCCCATCCTCGCACTGCGCCGGTTAAGAAAGCCTAACAGCCGTTCACCATGAACGCGCCTATCGGCCGTTGTCATGGATCGTGCGTTGACGGCGGGGTTTTGGCCCTTTCACATGCCGATCTCCCTGCTCCCGCCTAGGACATGCCGATGATGACGCCCGCCGCCGACGACTCCCTGCGCGAAGAAGTCCGACTGCTGGGCGGCATACTGGGCGACGTCATTCGTCAGGAGGGCGGCGAGGCCCTGTTCGACCATGTCGAGGCGGTGCGGCAAGCCTCCGTCGCCTATCACCGCGACCCGGCCTCGCATCCGGCCAAGCGGCTGGAGAAGCTGTTGACCACCATGTCGGTCGATCAGGCCGCCGGCCTGGCCCACGGTTTCGCCCTGTTCTCCCTGCTGGCCAATATCGCCGAGGACCGCGCCACCCGCCGTCGCGCCCAGGGCCAGGCCGAGGCCGGAGCCCGCCCCGACACGCCCGAAGGCGCCCTGCTGAGGCTGGCCGAGCAGAAGGTGGACAAGACGGCGGTGCGCGCCCTGCTGGACGAGGCCCTGATTTCGCCGGTCCTGACGGCCCACCCGTCCGAGGTCCGCCGCAAGAGCGTCATCGACCGGATCGCCGCCATCTCCGACATCCTCGACGCCTGCGACAGGGCCGGCGACGCCTGCTCGATGGACCAGATCAACGAACCCCTGCGCCGCCAGATCGTCATCCTGTGGGCCACCCGCCTGGTCCGCACCCAGGGACTGGTGGTGCAGGACGAGATCGACACCGTCGTCTCCTTCCTCGACCGCATCTTCCTGCGGGTTGCGCCGAAACAGCTGTCGGCCTGGCGTCGCCTGCTCGATGCGCCGCAGCTTCAGCCCTTCATGCGGGTCGGCACCTGGGTCGGGGGCGACCGCGACGGCAATCCGAACGTCGACGGAACGGTGCTGGCCGCCGCCTTCCACACCCAGTCGCGCGCGGTTCTGGGCTATTATCTGGACGAGGTTCACGCCCTGGGGGCGGAACTCAGCCTGGCCGCCGAGCTGGCGGAGGTCTCGCCTGAACTCGCGGCTTTGGCCGACGCCGCCCAGGACCCCTCGCCCCACCGCGCCGACGAGCCCTATCGCCGCGCCTTGACCGGCGTCTACGCCCGCCTGGCCGCCACCTATGAAGCCCGCGGAGGCGCCCAGCCGCCGCGTCGCCCCGCCGTCGCGGCGGAGCCCTATTCCGGCCCGGACGCCTTCGAGGCCGACCTGCGGATCATGCACGACAGCCTGGTGTCCCACCACGGCGGGGTCTTCGCCGACGACCGGTTGAACGATCTGATCACGGCGGTCGAGATCTTCGGCTTCCACATGGCGACCCTGGACCTGCGCCAGAACTCGGACGTCCACGAACGGGTCGTCGCCGACTTGCTGAAGACGGCCGGGGTGTGCACCGACTATTCCGGTCTGGACGAAGAGGGCCGACTGGCGGTGCTGGCGGCCGAACTGGCCTCGCCCCGCCTGCTGTTCAGCCCCTATGCCGACTATGCGGCCGAGACCCTGAAGGAGCGCGGCATCCTCCAGGCCGCCGCCGCCGCCCTGGCCGCCTTCGGCCCCCAGGCGATCCGGACCCATATCGTGTCCAAGACCGATGCGGCCTCGGACCTGCTGGAGGTCTATCTGCTGCTGAAGGAGGTCGGCCTCTATCGCCCCGAGGATCCCGCCGCCTGCCCGATCCAGGCCGCCCCCCTGTTCGAAACCATCGAGGACCTGCGCGCCTCGCGTCCGACCCTGGAACGTCTGCTGAAGGAGCCGTCCGCTCTGGCCGTGGCCAAGGCGCGCGGCGTGCAGGAGGTGATGATCGGCTATTCGGACTCCAACAAGGACGGCTCGTATCTGACCTCGGGATGGGAGTTGCACGAGGCCTCGCGCGCCCTGGTCGAGGTGACGCAGGCCGCCGGTCTGAAGCTGCAACTGTTCCATGGGCGCGGCGGCACGGTCGGGCGCGGCGGGGGCTCGTCCTTCGCCGGGGTGCTGGCCCAGCCGGAGGGCACGGTCCAGGGCCGGATCCGCACCACCGAACAGGGCGAGGTCATCGCCAACAAATACGGCGAACCCGAGATCGCCCTGCGCAATCTGGACGCCCTGACCTGCGGCGCCGTCCTGGCCTCGCTGGGCCAGGGCAAGGACCAGGTCTTCACCGCCGAACACGGCGCCACCCTGTCGGATCTGTCGGCCCGGTCGATGGCCGCCTATCGCAAGCTGGTCTACGAGACCGACGGCTTCGTTGACTATTACCGCGCCGCCACCCCCATCGCCGAGATCGCCGACCTGAAGATCGGCTCGCGCCCGTCGTCGCGCACCGCCTCGACGCGGATCGAGGATCTGCGAGCCATTCCCTGGGTGTTCAGCTGGTCGCAGAGCCGGGTCATGCTGCCCGGCTGGTTCGGCTTCGGCTCAGCGGTCGAGGGGCGGGACATGGGCGAGCTGAAATCCATGGCCGAGGCCTGGCCCTTCTTCCGCACCCTGGTGCAGAATATGGAGATGGTCATGGCCAAGTCAGACATGACCGTGGCCCGGCGCTACGCCACCCTGGTGACCGACGCCTCGCTGGCCGCGCGCATCTATGGCGAGATCCGCGACGAATGGCAGAGAACCCATGACGCCATCCTGGCCATCACCGGCCACGACAAACTGCTGGGCGGCCAGCCGGAGCTGGATCGGCTCATCCGGCTGCGGATGCCCTATGTCGAGCCGCTGAACCATGTGCAGATCGAGCTGATCCGTCGCCGCCGCGCCGGGGACGAGGATCCCCGTGTGCGCGAGGGAATCCTGCTGGCGATCAACGGGGTGGCGGCGGGGCTTCGCAACAGCGGCTGATTGCGGCCATTACAATGACGACGATTTAATCTGCCTGTCTTGGATCGGCGCCGGAACCCTCACTGAGCTGTTACACAACACGCGTATTGCGCCTTCGTCGCCAACTTGAGCGATTATCTTTCTCCTAGGAGCAAAGCGATGAAGGTTCTCTCCCCCGCTCTCTTCGCCGTCGCCGTCCTGTCCGCATCCTCCGCCCTGGCCCAGAGCAATGAGGCCCGGATCGTCTTCCGCGATCTGGACCTGTCCACGGCCGCCGGCGCCGCCGCCTTCGACAGCCGCGTCGATCAGGCCGCCGCCGACCTGTGCCGCGACTTCACCATGACGGGCAGCCGGATCGTTCGCAACCAGACCTGCCGCTCGATCGTTCGCGCCGAGGCGATGCGCCAGCTGCCGCGCGCGCGCCAGATCGACTACGCCCGCGCCCCGCGCGACGCGCGTCAGGTCGCCCAGGTCGTCGGCCTGTTCGCCAACAGCTGATCCCCGAACCGGCGAGGGGCGTACGCCGCCCTTCGCCGGCGCGTCGGCCTTAAAGCCACTTCGTGCGTTTGAAGGTGACGTACAGGCCGATGCAGACGGCGACGATCAGGCCCATCACGAGCGGATAGCCATAGCGCCAGTGCAGCTCCGGCATGAATTCGAAGTTCATGCCGTAGATGCCGGCGATGGCCGTGGGCACAGCCAGCAAGGCGGCCCATGACGCCAGCTTGCGGGTGATCACCCCCTGCCGTTGCTGCTCCAGCAGATTGGCGACTTCGAACACCGAGGCCAGAATGTCCGTCAGGCCGTTCAAACGGCTGTTCACCCGCCGCACATGGTCGGCGATGTCGCGGAAATAGGGGCGGACGTTCGGATCGATGCAGGGAAGGTCCAGCGACTGCAGCTTGCCCGCCACCTCTTCCATCGGCCCCAGAATGCGTCTGAACTTGAGCAGTTCGCGGCGCAGGGTGAACAGGCGGCGGATTTCCGAGCGGGACAGGAAGGCGTCCAGCGCCCTCTGCTCCAGTTCCAGAACACTGTCCTCGGCGCCGTCGACAATGGGGACATAGGCGTCGGCGATGAAGTCCAGCACCCCGTGCAGAACGAAGTCGGGCCCCGCCCGCAACTGCTCGGGCGCGGCCTCCAGCTGGGCGCGCAGGGCCGTGTGCGACCGATCCGAGCCGTGGCGGATGGTGATGACATGGTCGGTACCGACAAAGACGTGGGTCTCGCCGTAGCTGATGACGTCATCCACCTTTTCAGCGGTGCGGGCGACGACGAACAGTTCGTGGCCATAGACTTCGACCTTCGGCATCTGGTGCGCCGACAGGGCGTCCTCCACCGCCAGCGGATGGAGGTGAAACCGTTTCACCAGAACGTCGAACTCGGCGTCGGTCGGGTCGTGCAGACCGATCCAGACGAACTCGCCAGGCTTCAGCGCCAGCCCCTTCTGCGTCAGGGGCGCCGCCCGCACGCGCTGACCATCCTTGTAGACATAGGAGGCGACGACGGTCATGGGCGGCTCTTTCGCGGACGATTCCCCCTGATCTAGGCCAGGTCGCGCCCAAACAAAACGGCCGGCGGATCGCTCCGCCGGCCGTAAGGTTCACGAACGCGCTCAAGTAGCGCGAAGCGCGGTAGCGCCCTTAAGATACAGGGAAGCCCCGGACCTTCAGCAGGGCCGCGACGTCCGGGTCGCGACCGCGGAAGGCGCGGTAGGCCTCGGCGCGGTCGGTAGTGTTGCCGGGCGCCAGCATGATCGACTTGAAGCGGCCGGCGATGTCCGGATTGAAGACGTCGCCCGACGCCTCGAAATAGGCCCAGGTGTCGGCGTCCATCGTCTCGGACCAGAGATAGCTGTAGTAGCCGGCCGAATAGCCGTCGGACGTGAACAGGTGATTGAACTGCGGCAGGCGGTGCCGCATCACGATCTCCTTGGGCATGCCGATGCGCGCCAGGCTGGCCTTCTCGAAGGCGTCGATATCGGTCGGCGGCGTGGCCTGGGTGTGCAGGTCCATGTCGACGATGGCCGAAGACAGATAGCTGACGGTGGCATAACCCTGGTTGAAGGTGGACGAGGCCTGGATCTTGTCGACCAGGGCCTGGGGCATGGCTTCGCCGGTCTGATAGTGTTTCAGATAGCCGTCCAGGATCGGCCGGCTCAGCACCCAGTGCTCGTGCACCTGCGACGGATATTCGACGAAGTCGCGCGGCGTATTGCCGAACGACGGATAGGTCACGTTCGACGAGAAGTAATGCAGGGTGTGGCCGAACTCGTGGAACAGGGTCTCGGCGTCGTCCAGCGAGATCAGCACCGGCTCGCCGGGCTCGGGCTTGGTGAAGTTGTTGTTGTTGGAGCCCAGGATCACCTTCGACCCGTCCAGGGTCGAGAAGGACCGGTAGGTGGTCATCCAGGCGCCCGAACGCTTGCCCGGACGGGCGTAGTCGTCGGTGTAGTACAGGCCGATCAGCTTGCCGGTGGCCTTGTCGTGCAGCTCATAGACCTCGACGTCCGGCTCGAAGGTCGGGACAGAACCCTTGGGCAGTTTGGTGAATTTGAAGCCGTACAGACGCTCGGCCATGGCGAAGGAGCCGGCGCGGACCGCGTTCAGCTCAAAATAGGGCTTCAGCTGGTTCTGATCGAGGTCGTACTTGGCCTTCCGAACCTTCTCGGCGAAATAGAGGTAGTCCCAGGGCTCGATATCGAAACCGGCGATCGCCTTCATGTCGGCGACCTCCTCGGCGACGCGGGCCTTGGCCGGCGCCCAGACGCGGTCCATCAGGTTCTGCGCATTGGCCGGGGTCTTGGCCATGGTGTCCTGCATCCGCAGTTCGGCATGGTTGCGATAGCCCAGCAGCTTGGCCCGCTGATCGCGCAGCTTCACGATCTCGGCGATGGTCGCATTGGTGTCGTTGGCGTCGCCGTTGTCGCCGCGGTTGACGAACTTCTTCCAGACCTGCTCGCGCAGGGCCCGGTCGTCGGCGAAGGTCAGGAAGGGATCGACGGCCGAACGGGTGTTCAGGATGGCCCAGCCGGTCAGATTGCGGCTGCGCGCGGCCGAGGCGGCGGCGGCCTTGTTCGAGGCGGGCAGGCCCGCCAGACCGGCTTCGTTCGGGATCAGGGTCCAGGCGTTCTCGTCGGCGACGACCTTCTGGCCGAAGCGGGTGAAGGCGTTGGACAGGGCGGTGTTGATCCGGCCCAGCTCGGCCTTGCCGGCCGCGTCCAGATTGGCGCCCGAACGGATGAAGGCGTCGCGGCGGCGTTCGGCCAGACGCTTCTGCTGGGCGCTCAGGCCCATGGCGTCGGCGTTGTCGGCGATGGTCTTGACCCGTTGGAACAAGGCCGCGTTGAAGGTGATCTCGTCCGAGGCCGCCGACAGGATGGGCGACAGTTCGGTATCTACCGCGTCATAGGCTTCGCCGCCGATGTTGGAGGTCATGACGCCATAGACGTTGGACGCCCGGTCCAGCGGCTCGCCGGCCAGTTCCAGCGCCGCCATGGTGTTGGCGAAGGTGGGGGCTTCCGGGTTGTTGGCGATGGCGGCGATGTCGGCGCGTTGCAGCTCGATGCCTTCCAGCATGGCCTCGCGCAGCTTGGCCGGCGTCACCTTGTCGAACGGCGGCAGGCCGTCATAGGACCCGGTCCAGGGCTGAAGCAGCTCGGCCTTGGGCGTCGCGGCCGGCAGGACGGCGCGGGCGACGCGAGCCTCTTCGGCCAGGTCCATGGCGGTAGGCGCGGCGGAGGCGCCGGATCCGGTGGAGGCCCCAGACCCTGTAGAGGCACAGGCCGAGAGGGCCATCAGGCTGCCGCCCGCGATGAGAAGCTGGCGTCTGTGCATGGGATGCTCCGTGGGGAAATCATGTTGGGGCTACACTTAGGCGCGCCAGGGCGGATCGTCACCTGCCCGAGCCGTTAAAGCCCCGTAATCTTGTTGGATCGATCGTCGCACTGTTCTAAAGCGCGGTCATGGCTATTGGCGTATTCGACTCCGGCGTGGGCGGCCTGACCGTCCATCGTGAACTGACGCGGCGCTTTGCGCAGCGCGACTTCATTTATTTGGCCGACCAGGCCCACGCCCCCTATGGCGGGCGCGGCGGCGAGGACATCGTCGAACTGACCAAGGCAGGGTGCGAGCGCCTGTTCGACGCCGGGGCCTCGGTCGTGGTCCTGGCCTGCAACACCGCCAGCGCCATCGCCCTGCGCCGCCTGCAACAGACCTGGATCCCCGGCCTGCGCGAGCGGCTGGGCCGGCCGGTCAATGTGCTGGGCATCATCGTGCCGACCATCGAGGCGGCCACGGGCAAGCCCTGGAGCTTCGAAGCCGAACGCCCTCAGGAGGGCGAAAAGGTCGAAGCCATCGACATCACCGGCGTCTTCTGCACCGCCGCCACCGCCATCAGCCGGGTGTTCGAGATCGAGATCGACAAGCGGCGCGAGGACATCGCCGTCTTTTCCGAGCCCTGCCCCGGCCTGGCTGGCCTGATCGAACTGGGCGCCCCGCGCGAGGAGCTGAAGGTGGTGGTGGACGATCACGTCGACGCCCTGCGCCGCCGCATCGGCCGCCATCCGGACAAGGCCATCCTGGGCTGCACCCATTACGAGATCATCGCCGAACTGTTCGCCTCGGCCCTGCCGGCGGGGACGGTGCTGATCGACCAGCCGACCGCCGTAGCCGATGCGCTGGAGCAGTATTTCGCGCGGCATCCCGAGTTCGAACTGGGCGACAGCGGCCGCCGCGACTTCCTGACCACGGGCCAAGCCGGTCCCCAGTCGGAAATGGTGTCGCAGTTCTGGGGCGCGCCGCTGGCGTTTGCGCAGGCGTAAGGGCGGTTCTGTCTTACCGACGCACCGTCATCCTAGGCCTTGTGCCTAGGATCCATAGACTCAGGCCCCGCCGCATACAGAAGAACGGCGACGTCTGCGCCTCATAATCCGACACCGGGAGTATGGATCCTAGGCACAAGGTCTAGGATGACGGTGGTTGAGGTGAGGCAGCCCTCGTCAGCACCCCGGACAATCCGGCAGGGCCTCGTTTTCGAGCTGAAGCGTCGTGTGGCGGATCGAATGGCGTTTCGCCACGGCCTGGGCCTCCATCAGCAAGGCCGCCCCGTCCGCGCGGTCATGAACCAGGTGGGCGGTCAGGGCGGTCTCGGTGGTGGACAGGCCCCAGACGTGCAGGTCATGGACTTCGCGCACCCCGTCCAGCCCCGCCAGCGCCCGCTCCAGCGCAATCATGTCGACGTCGCCCGGAGCGCCGTCCATGGCCAGGTGGACCGAGTCCTTCAGCAGGCCCCAGGTGGACCACAGGATCACCGCGACGATGACCAGGCTGACGATGGGATCGACCACGGACCAGCCGGTCAGCAGGATCAATCCCCCCGCGAGGACAACGCCCAGCGAGACTCCCGCGTCAGCCATCATGTGCAGATAGGCGCCGCGGGCGTTCAGGTCGTGCTGGGACTTCATGAACAGGAGCGCCGTGCCCAGATTGATGACGAAGCCGATGGCCGCCACCGTCATGATCACGCCCGAGCCGACCGGTGCGGGTTCTGCAAACCGCCGCACCGCCTCGAAGGCGATGGCCCCGCAGGCGAAGATCAGCAGCAGGGCGTTGCCCAGGGCCGCCAGCACCGTCGCCTTGCCGAAGCCGTAGGTGCGACGGCCGCCCGCCGCCCCATGCGCCCCGCGCCGCGCCAGCCAGGCCGCGCCGCCCGCCATGGCCAGGCCCAGGACATCCGACAGATTATGCCCGGCGTCGGCCAGAAGCGCGGTGGAATCCGCCATCAGCCCGGCGGCGAACTCGCAGAAGACAAAGGCCAGATTGACCACCAGGCCGACCGCATAGCGCCAGTCGCCGGGATCGACCGGACCATGGGCGTGTCCGTGGCCGTGTCCGTGGTGATGCCCGTGACCGTGATGATGGCCATGCGCGTGACCATGATCATGGTCGTGGTCGTGGTCGTGGTCGTGACCATGGTCGTGATCGGCGTGATCGTGTCCGTGCGGGGCGCTCATCCGTCCGCCTATACGCTCTTTCGAACAAAGGCCAAGCTGGTACATGATAACGCATTGAATGTTATCACGTAATAACCCTTCAGTGCTGATGAAGAACGACGAGCAGACCCAGGGCGATCAGGGCCACGCCCAGCACAGCGCCTTCATAGCGGGCCCAGCGCTCCAGCCGCAGGATGGAGGCGCCCGCGCTGGCCAGGGCTGTGAACACCGCCATGCCGGCGATGGTGCCGACCGCGAAGACCAGGGTCAGCAGGGCCAGGGCGGCGAAGCCTTCCGAAGCCGAGGACAGATAGATGGGCAGCAGCACCTCGCCCGGCGACACGGCCATCATGGCGACCAGGCCCAGGAAGGCCGCCTTGTTGGAGACTGAAGGCTCGGCGATATCCATGGCCGGTCCGCCCGCCGTCGCGGGTCGCTTCAGCGTCGCCCTGGCCAGATAGAAGGCCCCGAAAACGAACAGCAGCACGGCCGCCAGATGGGGCAGAAGCCCCTCGATCCATTGCTCCAGGGCCAGGCCCGCCGCCACGATCAGGCCGCCGACCACCGCCGTCGTCGCGATATGGGCCAGGCCCGCCGCCGTCACCGCCAGCAGCACGCGTGACGCTCGCCAGCCCTGGGCCCGCCCCACCAGGGTGAAGGGCAGCCAGTGGGTCGGCAGGGCCGCATGCAGGAAGGCCGCGACAAAGCCGCCCGCGAGCAGGGACGGCAGCACGGACAGGTCTGAGGCGGGCGACATGAGCGGCCCTATATCGCGTTACTTTATAACAGTCGAGCCAATTCCGAATCACAGCCAGTCGGCGAAGGGCTCCCGATCCAGCATGTCCTCATAGGTGGGCCGCGGCCGGATGACGGCCCACTGGTCGCCGTCCACCAGAACCTCAGGGACCAGGGGGCGGCTGTTGTATTCGCTGGCCATGACCGCCCCATAGGCGCCGGCGCCGGTAAAGACGACCAGATCCTCGATCGCGAGCGGCGGCAGGCTGCGATCCCGCGCGAAGGTGTCGCCGGTCTCGCAGACCGGGCCGACCACGTCATGGGCGCGGGCGGCGCCGGGGCGCGGATTGACCGGCTTGATGTCATGGAAGGCGTCGTACAGGGCCGGGCGCATCAGGTCGTTCATCGCCGCGTCCAGCACCAGGAAGCGCCGCCCGTCCGAGCGTTCGTTGACCTGGATCACCTGGCTGAGCAGCACCCCGGCGTTGGCGGCCAGCAGACGGCCGGGTTCGAACGCCGCCTCGACGTCCAGGCCGGCCAGAACCCGCGCGGCCATGGCCACATAGTCGGCCGGCGACGGGGGTTCGACCCCGCCCGAATAGGGTACGCCCAGGCCGCCGCCCAGGTCCAGCCGCGTCACCGCATGGCCCTGGGCCCGCAGGTCGCGGGTCATCTGGGCCAGAACCGTAAAGGCGGCCTCCAGCGGGGCCAGGTCGGTGATCTGGCTGCCGATATGACAGGCCAGGCCCACGGGCGTCACATGGGGCGAGGCCGAGGCGCGGGCGTAGAGGGCCATCGCCTCCTCGACCGGCACGCCGAACTTGTCGCCCTTGCCGCCGGTGGTGATCTTGGCGTGACCGCCCGCCCCGATATTGGGATTGACCCGCACGGCGACGGCCGGCGAAGCCTGCATCAGGGCCGCGACCGCGATCAGCCGGTCCAGTTCGGCGCCGGATTCGATATTGATCTGGCGCACGCCGACGCTGATGGCGAAGACCATCTCCACATCGGTCTTGCCGACGCCGGAGAAGATGATCCGGTCGGCCGGGATCCCCGCCGCCAGGGCGCGACGGATCTCGCCCTCGGACACTGTGTCGGCGCCCGAGCCCAGCTTGGCCAGGGTCGCCAGCACCGATAGGTTGGAGTTGGCCTTGACCGCAAAGGCGATCAGGGCCTCGCCAAGAGCTTCACGATGCGCGTCGGCGGCCGCGCGCAGCAGGCCGTAGTGCCGTTTCAGCGTCGCGGTGGAATAGACATAGACGGGCGTGCCCACCTCGTCCGCGATGAGCTCCAGCGGCACGCCCTCGGCATGGAGGGCGCCGTCCTTCAGGTCGAAATGGTGCAAGGCGGCCTAGCGGGGATCGTTCTGGGCGGCGCCGGCGCCGATCGGGTTGTTGGGACCGCCGTCGATCGGCACGCTGCTGGACGGGCGGTTGATGGTGGCCGGCTCGGGCAGGCCGGGGGCGCGGCTGCTGCGCGGCGCGCGTTCGGTCTCGCGCACCGGCGATTCCAGATCGGCCATACGACCGCAGCCGGCGGCCGACAGGGCGAGCAGGCCCGCGAGGATCAGGGTCTTCTTCATAGGCGGGCTCTCCAGTCGGCGATGCGCGCGCGGACCTGTTCCGGCGCGGTGCCGCCATAGCTCTGACGGCTCTGGCACGAAGCCTCGGCGGTCAGCACCTTGTAAACCGCTTCCGTGATCCCCGGCTCCAGTTTCTGCATTTCTTCCAGGGGCAGTTGCGACAGGTCCACGCCCATCGCCTCGGCCTGTTTCACCGCAGCCCCCGTCACATGGTGCGCCTTGCGGAACGGCAGGTTCAGTTCGCGCACCAGCCAGTCGGCTAAGTCGGTCGCGGTCGAGAAGCCGGCGCCGGCGGCGGCGGCCATCCGTTCGGTGTTCGGCCGCAGGGCCGAGACCATGGCGGTCATGGCGACCAGGGCCAGGTCCAGGGCGTCAAACGCCTCGAACACCGGCGGTTTGTCCTCCTGCATGTCCTTGGAATAGGCGAGCGGCAGGCCCTTCATCACGGTCGACAGGGCGACCAGCGAGCCCAGGATCCGCCCGGTCTTGGCCCGGACCAGTTCGGCGGCGTCGGGATTGCGCTTCTGCGGCATGATCGACGAGCCGGTGGTCAGGTCGTCGGGCAGGCTGGCGAAGCCGAACATCGGCGTCATCCAGACCACGATCTCCTCGGCCAGGCGCGACAGGTGGCCCGCCGTGATCGAGGCGGCGGCCAGGCTTTCCAGGGCGAAGTCGCGGTCCGACACGGCGTCCAGAGAATTGGCCATCGGCCGGTCGAAGCCCAGCTCGGCCGCCGTCATATGGCGGTCGATCGGGAAGGGCGAGCCGGCCAGGGCGGCGGCGCCCAGGGGGCTCTCGTTCATCCGCATCCGGGCGTCGGCGAACCGGCCGGCGTCGCGGCCGAACATCTCGACATAGGCCATCAGATGGTGGCCCAGGGTCACCGGCTGGGCGGTCTGCAAATGGGTGAAGCCGGGCATCAGGTCGCCGGCGTGCTGGTCGGCCCGGTCCAGCAGGGCGGCCTGAAGCGCCTTCAGTTGGGCGATGGTGCGGTCGGCGGCGTCGCGCACCCACAGACGGAAATCGACGGCCACCTGGTCATTGCGGCTGCGCGCGGTGTGCAGCCGGCCCGAGGGTTCGCCGATCAGTTCCGACAGCCGGGCCTCCACATTCATGTGGATGTCCTCGAACTGGTCGCGGAAGGGGAAGGTCCCGTTCAGGATCTCGGCCTCGATGGCGTCCAGCCCGCCCAGAATGGCTTCGGCGTCCGCCGCCTGGATCACGCCCTGCTTGGCCAGCATCCGGCAATGGGCGCGCGAGCCGGCCAGATCCTGACGCCACAGACGCTGGTCCACGCCGATGGAGACGTTGATCGCCTGCATGATCTCGGCGGGGCGCGACGAAAAGCGACCGCCCCACATGTCTTGACCTGCGGGCTTTGCCGGGGCCTTAGGAACACTGGCTTGGGCGGTATCGGAGGCGGCGTCTGTCATGAGTGGCTCGAGAAAGGCGATCTGGGCGGTCGTCGGCGCGCTCGTGCTGTTCAGCACGCTCGCCGGCGCCGGCGGCTTGGCGATGTCGCTATACGCCAATCATAGGCAGAAGGCGCAACCCCAGACGACGCCTGTTGCGAAAAGCGATCTGGCCCGGTTCGCCGTCGGGCCGTTGGCGTCGCTGGAGACGCCGACCGATCTGAAGACCGCGCCGGAATATATGTTCCGCGACCGCAACGGCACGGCCGTGCGGTTTTCGACCTTCGAGGGCAAGGTGGTGGTGGTCAATCTGTGGGCCATGTGGTGCGCCCCGTGCCGCACCGAAATGCCGACCCTGGCGGCCCTGGCCCGGCATTATCAGACCAACGAGGACCTGATCGTCCTGCCGATCAACGTCGACGCCTCGGCCGACGCCCTGGCCGACGCCAAGAGCTTCATCGACGTGCACGAACCCCTGCCGCTGTACAGCGACATCAAATTCCAGCTGCCGTTCGAGTTTCCGGGCAAGGGCAAGATGCCCCAGACCATCTTCCTGGATCGCGAAGGCCGCATCCGCGCCACCTTCTCGGGCGAGGCCGACTGGAACAGCCCCGAGGCCCACGCCCTGATCGACGCCCTGCTGGCGGAAGGCGCGCCCGCAGCCGAAGCGACGCCGCCCGCCTGACCGGAACTCAGTTTTCGGCCGGCACGCGCCGGCCCGTCTCGGGGTTCACCGCGCCGGGCCTGCCCTCAGCGGCGGCTTCGGCCTGGTTTTCCTCCAGCTCGTCCGCGACATTCCCCGCGCCGGTCTCGACCGCCTGAGCGGCCTTCATGGCGCCGGACTCGATGACTTCGCCGGCTCGAGCAGCGGCATCAGCCGTATTATCGGCGGCCGCCTCGGCATGGGCCTCGGTGTTTTCCTGCTCGGCTTCGGTGCAGGCGGCGGCGCCCAGCGCCAAGGCCATGACCGCTGTCGCGGCGCTCAAGGTGTTGGCTCGCATCATCACGGCGAATCTCCAGTCAAGGTTAATTGCCAAGACCGAACGCAGCCAGACCTGGCAAGTTGCGAATACTCGGCGCGAGCAGAGGCACTTGCCGACGCCGACCTAACGCAAAACACGCATCGAGCATTACCTCAGATTGCGATTGCCATGAAGTTGTGGCTCCATGGCTCAGGGAGATGGCTCCCAAGGAGGAATGAGATGAAATCGATCCGTTCAAATTTCGTGCGCGTTAGCGCTGCCTTCGCCATGACCTTAACTGCGTCGCTAGTCTCGGGCGGCGCGGCGTCGGCCGATCCAGGCGATCCTGTCTGTATTATGCCGCCGGAAGATTATTGCACCTATTTAGGAGGATACACTTTCGGCACGACGGCGTGGCGGGACTGCTATCGGACGGCCACAGCACTCCACAACGGCGAATACTGCGAAGGCGTTGAATCTTAATTCGGTCAACCCACTACATCTTCCGGCCCGCTCGTTTACACGGGCGGGCTTTCTTTGTTTTTCGCAGATTTGTTCGTTTTGAGAATGGTGACTGGAGGCGGGATCGAACCGCCGACCTGTGGGTTATGAATCCACCGCTCTAACCATCTGAGCTACCCAGTCGCATCCCGTCTCCGGGCGTCCGCGAGGCCGGGGGCCAGCGCGAAAGAGGCGTGCCTATATCGCCGTCGGGCGCGCGGTTCAAGTCGTCTCGACGCAGATCGTGCGGCGATGCGGCGCATGACAGGGTTTTGCGGGAACGGTAACCCTGACGCTTCCGTTGCGACGGAACGTCCAGACCCGACCGGAGTCATCCCCATGCGCCTGATCGTCCTCGCCGCCTCGACCTCCTTGCTCGTCCTCGCTGCGGCCTGCGGCGCAAACGGCGAGAGCGCCCCAGCATCCGGCCAAACTGGGGGCGAGGCGGGCGCGCCGCTGGAGACCCGGCCGGCCAACAACCCGGATCAACAGCCCGCCTTCGCCGGCCAGACCCGCGCGCCGGGCGTAGAGACCGAACAGGCGTTGAGCCACAGCGTCGTCGCCTCGGGCCTGTCGCACCCCTGGGGGCTGGCCCTGATGCCTGACGGGCGTTGGCTGGTGACAGAAAAGCCGGGCCGACTGCGCATCATCACGGCCCAGGGGCAGGTCAGCGAACCGGTCCAGGGCCTGCCGCGCGTCGACGCACGTGGCCAGGGCGGCCTGCTGGACGCCATCACAAGCCCCGACTTCGCTCAAGATCGCATGATCTACTGGAGCTATGCAGAGCCTCGGGACGGCGGCAACGCCACCTCGGTCGCGCGGGGCCGTCTGTCTGACGACGGGGCGCGGGTGGACAACGTCCAGGTCATCTTCCGCGCCCTGCCCGTCTATGACGGCGACAAGCATTTCGGCTCGTCCCTGGCCTTTGCGCCCGACGGCAAGCTGTTCATCACCCTGGGCGAACGCTCCGACCGGCCGATGAGGGCGCAGGCCCAGGACCTGGGCTCGCACATGGGCAAGACCATCCGCATCAACGCCGACGGCTCGGTTCCCCAGGACAACCCCTTCGTCGGCCGCGAGGGCGCCCTGCCGGAGATCTGGAGCCTGGGCCACCGCAACGTCCAGGGGATTGCCGTCCAGCCCGGCACAGGCGCGATCTGGACCATCGAACACGGCACGCGCGGCGGCGACGAGGTCAATCTGGACAAGCCGGGTCTGAACTACGGCTGGCCCGACGCGGCCTATGGCGTCGAATACGCCGGCGGTCAGATCAATAGCGGCAATACGCAGGCGCCGGGCACGGAACAGCCGGTCTACTACTGGGATCCAGTGATCGCGCCGGGCGGGGCGACCTTCTATCAGGGCGCCATGTTCCCCGGCTGGAACGGCGATCTTCTGGTCGCCGGGCTGAGAGAGAAACATATCGCCCGGCTGGTCATCCAGAACGACCGCGTGGTGGGCGAAGAACGTCTGCTGACCGACCTGGGCGAACGGATTCGTGACGTGGCCGTGGGGCCCGACGGGGCGGTCTGGGCCATCACCGATCAGGATGACGGCAAGCTGGTCAGGCTGGCGGTCGCGCAGTAGTCTGCGGGACGCCGGGGGGCAGGACCGCAACGCCGAGGCTTTGCGTGAACAGGAGACACCATGCGCAAGATATTCGCCGCCATCCTGATGACTGCACCGCTGATGACCGCCTGCGCCTCGACCGGCCAGACGAACACCTATCAGGAAGACCTCAAGCGGCTTGAGGCCACCTGCACCGAGCGTCAGGGCATCCTGACCCCGACGGGTCTGCAAAGCGGCCGGCCTGAGACCGAATACGCCTGCCGCATCACGGGCGGCGCCAGCCGTATTCCGCCCCGCTGACGCACGATCCGAGCCGGCCCGACCATGACGGTCGCGGCCGGCGTCTTTGTGCGCCTTTATAGCTGGCGCGACCTCCGACCCGACCCCATCTGGATTTGTGCGGCCCCGTCGCCGCAGCCGGTCACGCGGCTTATTACTTGACGTTGACGTAAACGTAGGGTTCTTGACGTCCGAGCTTAGACCCGTCCTTCCCCCAAGGTCGCGAGACGTTCGCCCATTCGGCGGACCTTGAGCGCCGGGATCAAAATGGAGACACACGCCCATGGCTGACGCCTATATCTACGACGCCGTCCGCACCCCGCGCGGCAAGGGCAAGAAGGACGGCTCGCTGCACGAGATCACCGGCCTCAGCCTGGCGACCCAGGTTCTGGAGGCCCTGCGGGACCGCAACGACCTGGACACCTCCAAGGTCGATGACGTCATACTGGGCTGCGTCACCCCCGTGGGCGAACTCGGCGCCGACATCGCCCGCACCGCGGTCCTTTCGGCCGGTTGGTCGCAATATACGGCCGGGGTTCAGGTCAACCGCTTCTGCGCCTCGGGCCTGGAAGCCGTGAACATGGCCACCGCCAAGGTGAAGTCCGGCGAGGCCGATTTCGCCGTCGGCGGCGGGGTCGAGGTGATGAGCCGCGTGCCCATGGGCTCGGACATGGGCGCCTGGCCCACCGACCCGTCTTCGGCCTTCCCCACCTATTTCGTGCCGCAGGGCGTGTCGGCCGACATGATCGCGACCAAGTACGGCTTCAGCCGCGACGACGTGGACGCCTATTCGGTCGAGAGCCACAAGCGCGCCGCCCAGGCCTGGGCCGAGGGCCGGTTCAAAAATTCGGTTCTGGCGGTCAAGGACCAGCTGGGCCTGACCATCCTGGACCGCGACGAGACCATTCGTCCGAACACGGACATGCAGACCCTGGGCGGCCTGAACCCCTCCTTCGCCATGATGGGTGAAATGGCCTTCGACAGCGTGATCAACCAGCGCTACCCCGAGGTCGAGCGCGTCAATCACGTCCACACCCCCGGCAACTCGTCCGGCATCGTCGATGGTTCGGCCGGCGTGCTGATCGGTTCGCTGGAAGCCGGCCAGGCCCTGGGCCTGAAGCCGCGCGCCAAGATCCTGGGCGGCGCCTCGATCGGCTCCGAGCCGTCGATCATGCTGACGGGTCCGGAATATGTGACCCGCAAACTGCTGGGCAAGCTGGGCATGACGCCCGACGACATCGACGTGTGGGAGCTGAACGAGGCCTTCGCCGCCGTCGTGCTTCGCTACATGCAGGCCCTGAACATCGACCACGCCAAGATGAATGTGAACGGCGGCGGCATCTCGATGGGCCACCCCCTGGGCGCCACCGGCGCCATGATCACCGGCATCGCCCTGGACGAGCTGGAACGCTCTAACAAGTCGACGGCCCTGATCACCCTGTGCATCGGCGGCGGCATGGGCACCGCCACCGTCATCGAACGCGTCTGATCCGGAGCGAATGACTATGGAAAACTTCAAGATCGACATCGACGCCGACGGTATCGCCGTCGTCACCTTCGACGTGCCGGGCCGTTCGATGAACACCCTCACCAGCGCGGTCATGGCCGAGATCCCCGAACTGGTTGAACGGATCAAGACCGACGAGACCATCAAGGGCGCCGTCATCACCTCCGGCAAGACCTCGGGCTTCTGCGCCGGCGCGGACCTGGGCGACATCGCCGGCGGGGTGATGTCGGGCGGCGGAGACCTGCAAAAGGCGTTCGACGCCGGCTGGGCGCTGAACGGCGCCTTCCGCGCGCTGGAGACCTGCGGCAAGCCGGTCGCGGCGGCGATCAACGGCCTGGCCCTGGGCGGCGGGCTGGAGTTCACCCTGGCGACCCACTATCGCGTGGTCGAGAACGACAACAAGATCCAGCTGGGCCTGCCCGAGATCAAGGTCGGCCTCTTCCCCGGCGGCGGCGGCACCCAGCGCCTGACCCGCCTCGTCGGCGTGCAGAACGCCATGATGGCCATGAGCGAGGGCAAGTCCTTCCGTCCGAACGACGCCAAGGGCGCAGGCATCGTCCATGAGGTGGTCGAGAAGGGTCAGTCGGTCGAGGCCGCCAAGACCTGGATCAAGACCAAAGTCGAGTCGGGGGGCAAGGCCGTCCAGCCGTGGGACGACAAGTCGTTCAAACTGCCCGGCGGCGGCCCCTATCACCCGGCCGGCATCCAGAACTTCATGGTCGGCAACGCCATGCTTCGCAAACAGTCCTACGGCAACTATCCGGCCGTGGTGAACCTGATGAAGGCCGTCTTCGAGGGAACCCAGGTTCCGATGGACGCGGCCCTGCGCATCGAGACCCGCTATTTCATCAAGACCCTGATGACGCCGCAGGCCCAGGCCATGATCCGCAGCCTGTTCCTGTCCAAGCAGGAACTGGACAAGGGCGCCGTGCGTCCGTCTGGCGTGCCCAAGTCGGACCCGAAGAAGGTCTCGGTCCTGGGCGCCGGCATGATGGGCGCGGGCATCGCCTATGTTCAGGTCATGGCCGGGATCGAGACCGTCCTGATCGACCAGACCCAGGAAGCCGCCGACAAGGGCAAGGCCCATGTCGAGGAACTCCTGAAGAAGCGTCTGTCGCGCGGTCAGATGACGCAGGACAAGTATGACGCCACCCTGGCCCTGGTCACGGCGACGACCGACTATGACCACATCAAGGGCTCGGACCTGGTGGTCGAGGCCGTGTTCGAGAGCCGCGAGATCAAGGCCGACGTCACCAAGCGCGCCGAGGCCCAGCTGGCCGAGGGCGCCGTCTTCGGCTCCAACACCTCGACCCTGCCGATCACCGGCCTGGCCGAGGCCAGCGTCCGGCCCGAGGACTTCATCGGCATCCACTTCTTCTCGCCCGTCGACAAGATGATGCTGGTCGAGATCATCCTGGGCGAAAAGACGGGTCAGGCCGCCATCGCCAAGGCGCTGGACTATGTGCTGAAGATCAAGAAGACGCCGATCGTCGTCAACGACAGCCGCGGCTTCTACACCTCGCGCTGCTTCTCCACCTTCCTGATGGAAGGCATGGCGATGCTGGAAGAGGGTTACGGCCCGGCCCTGATCGACAATATCGGCCGCATGGCCGGCATGCCGCGCGGCCCGCTGGAGATGCACGACGACGTCGCCCTGGACCTGTCCTACAAGATCGCCAAACAGACGGCGCTGGACCTGGGCGACAAATATGTCCCGTCGGAAGGCGCAGACATCGTCGCCAAGATGGTCGAGGACGGACGCTTCGGCCGCAAGAACGGCAAGGGCTTCTATGACTATGACCAGAAGCCCAAGACCATCTGGAAGGGGCTGAGCGAACTGGCGCCGACCACCAAGGGCATCGACAAGCCCGAGGAGGCGACCGCCTTCGCCCAGATCGACGAGCTGAAGACGCGCCTGCTGTATCGCCAGGCGGTGGAAGTGGCGCGTTGCTGGGAAGAGGGCGTCATCGACGACCCGCGTGAAGCCGACCTGGGCGCCATCCTGGGCTGGGGCTTCGCGCCCTGGACCGGCGGCCCGATCAGCATGATCGACGGCGTCGGCCTGGCCCAGTTCGTGGAAACCGCCGACCGTCTGGCCGCGACCTACGGCGACCGGTTCAAGGTCCCGGACCTGCTGCGCGACATGGCGGCCAAGAACGAGACCTTCTACGGCAAGTTCGCCCCGGAGAAGGCCGCCGCCTGATCGGTTGCGGACTAGTGTGAGTACGGAACGGGCGGCCTTCGGGTCGCCCGTTTTGGTTTGGATTCCTCGTTTCCGCTCATCCCGGCGAAAGCCGGGACCCAGTTCTGTCGCTCGGCAGTGCGTTGGATCTCAACACGGATTCCCGGGGGCGAGACAGATCGCCCAAAGTCCTGGGTCCCGGCTTTCGCCGGGATGAGCGGGTGTGTGGAACCTGGCCTCAAGCAGCGCGAACGCGCGATAGGCCAAGCAAAAAAGACCCGCCCGACACGAGGTCGGGCGGGTCGCTCCGCCGCCCCTCGCGGGGTCGGTGGCGGGTCGCTTGGGGCGACGGAGTGTCTAGGAAGGCGAGACGGTCGTCAGCCTTCGAGATCCTGGCCTTCGTCCGGCTCGGGCGTGCCCAGCAGTTCGTCGGCGATCTTGCTGGTCGAGGCGCGCACCGCCTTTTCGATCGAGGCGGCGATGTCCGGGTTCTGTTTCAGGAATTCGCGCACATTCTCGCGGCCCTGGCCGATCCGGGTCGAGTCATAGCTGAACCAGCTGCCCGACTTCTCGATCACCCCGGCCTTGACGCCCAGGTCGATGATCTCGCCCAGTTTGGAGATGCCCTCGCCGTACATGATGTCGAAGATGACCTCGCGGAACGGCGGGGCGACCTTGTTCTTGACCACCTTGACCCGGGTGGTGTTGCCGACCACCTCGTCGCGGTTCTTGATCGCGCCGGTGCGGCGGATGTCCAGACGCACCGAGGCGTAGAATTTCAGCGCATTGCCGCCGGTCGTCGTCTCGGGCGAGCCGTACATGACGCCGATCTTGTGACGGATCTGGTTGATGAACAGGACGATGCACTTGGACTTGGAGATCGAGGCCGTCAGCTTGCGCAGGGCCTGGCTCATCAGGCGGGCCTGAAGACCCGGCAGGCTGTCGCCCATCTCGCCCTCGATTTCAGCGCGCGGCGTCAGGGCCGCGACCGAGTCGATGACCACGATGTCCACGGCGCCCGAGCGCACCAGGGTGTCGACGATCTCCAGCGCCTGTTCGCCCGTGTCGGGCTGGGACACCAGCAGGTCGTCGAGATTGACGCCCAGCTTCTGGGCATAGACCGGATCCAGCGCGTGTTCGGCGTCGACGAAGGCGGCGACCCCGCCCTTCTTCTGCACTTCCGCGACGGTGTGCAGGGCCAGGGTGGTCTTGCCCGAGGATTCAGGGCCGAACACCTCGATCACCCGGCCGATCGGCAGACCGCCGATGCCCAGGGCCATGTCCAGGCCCAGCGAGCCGGTCGAGATGCTCTCGATCTCGGCCACCACGCCCGCCTTGCCCAGTTTCATCACCGAACCCTTGCCGAAGGCGCGATCGATCTGAGCGATCGCCGCCTCCAGGGCCCGTTGCTTGTCGCCGTCTTCCTTGCCCACCAGTTTCAAAGCCGCCTGTGCCATTGCCTTCGTCTCCCTTGCCATGATTCCCGTCAGAAGCTTGGGAGAGACCCGCCATGGACCCGCCCCCGTTTGTGAGACCGACTATGTGCACGGTTTGTTCTGGTTCACAAGATGTTCTCATCGAGAACAGATGAGAACACCCAAACCTGCGTCCGATTTTGACGTATCAGGGCGCGGTCACATCGACCGCTGACGGCGGCTCGGCGTGGCGGGCCGCCATGGACAGGCCGCAGCCGAGGATCAGCGCGGCCGCCGCCAGACCGGCGAGGGTGTGGACGGCGAGGTTCGGCGTCCCGGCCGCGTCCAGCCTCGGCGGGGCCAGGGGCCTGGCCAGGACAAGGATCAGCAGGGCGATCAGGCCCAGCGCCCCCGGCTGGTCCATGCCCAGGCCCAGGAAGACGAAATGGCCCAGTCCCGCCAGCCAGCCGCCGACGACCACGGTGACTACAGCGGCCGGCGCCAGGGCCGTCCACCGCTCCAGCCGCGCGCCGATCACTGCGGCCAGAGCCGCCGCAAAGGCCGCCGCCAGCCCGGTCCAGACGAACAGCAGGGCCGCCTCGGGCGCAAAGGCCTGGACCAGAACCCCCAGGATCAGCACCAGGACGATTGCCCCCAGCCATCCGCCCCAGACCGTCTCGTCCTCGCCGTCGGGCCACAGGCTCAGCACCGCCGCGATGCCCGCCGCGCCCAGGACCACAGGATTGAAACCGCCCATGACCGTGGCCAGTACGGCCGCCGCCACGACCACGCCCGCCAGCAGACGGCGACCGATCAGGGCGCGCCCCGCCATCAGGGCCAGCATCACCCCCAGCACAGCCAGCCCCGCCCCCGCCTCCATCCAGGGCAGGCGGCGCAGCATCATGTAATAGTTTTCTGATGCGCCGATGCGATCACCGATTGGCCCGGCCAGAAGTCGCGCGGCCTGAGCCACCACGACGCCCGCGCTCAGCAGCCACAGGCCGCCGGTGAAACCCTTCACCCCCTGGCGCCAGGTCAGGCCCGTGGCGTGGCGCGCGCCCCAGGCCGCGAAGCCGGTCAGCACAAAGGCCAGGCCCAGCAGCCCCCAGCCCGCGTCCGGTCCGTGCCGCAGCACCCCCAGGCCGAAGGCATCGGCATAGACGGCGTTCCGCGTCGCCTGAGGCAGGACCGGCGCCCGCAACAGCGCGTCGGCGGTCTCCAACGCCTGGGCGCCGATATGCTGCACACTGCCCTGATCCAGGGCGTCCGGGGTCGAGCTGGGCGAATGATACTGGGCCGGGCGGCCGATGAAGGCCAGATTGACCCCCGGCAAATCCCGGTCGGCGGCGATGGTGAAATCAGTGTCGTTCGACATCAGGCGATAGACGAAGATGGCCAGGGCGTTGCTGGACGGCCCGCCCTGCGCCCGGCGCGCCGCTTCGGCGTACAGGTCGATGGTCTGGGCGTTGCCGGGACCGGTCTGGAACATCAGGGCGCGGCCGCCGCCGCCCCTCGCCTCCAGGTTCACCACCGCCCCGACCCGATCACGCAGCGGATGCTCGCTGAAGAAGGCCCGCGCCCCGTCCAGGTTCAGCTCCTCCCCGTCGGTCAGCAGGACGATCAGGCCCCGCTCGGCCGGCCCGCGCGCCTTGATCGCCCGCACCGCCTCCAGCACGGCGGCCACGCCGCTGGCGTCGTCGGCCGCGCCCGGCGAGCCCGGCACGCTGTCGTAATGGGCCATCAGCACCACCAGCGGCAGGCCGGGGTTCCGACCCGGCAGGACGCCGACCAGATTGACCACCGACAGGCCCTCGACCGTCTCGCCCCGAGCCTCGATCCGCTGCACCGCTGCGGGCGACAGGACGCCGGCCTGAAGCATCGGCGACAGGCCCAGCTGCGTCATTCGGCCATACAGATAGGCTTGGACCAGGGCGTGATCGGTCGAACCGACCGGGCGGGGCGAGCGCGCCATGACCCGCACATCCGCCATGGCGCGTTCGGCCGAGAAATCCGCAGCAGGGGCGCTCGCCGGCGCGGGCCGGGGCGTCTGAGTCGTAATCGCGGCCAGGCCCAGCGCCGCCGCCAGGGCCGTCAACAACAAGGCCAGCCGCATTAGATGCATCCCCCGAGGCGTCATCTCGCCAATAGGGCCGAGGCTGCGCCGTTTCGCAAGTGCGTGATGTCAGGGCCGGGTGTGGTTCCGCTCGACCCGGTTGCCGGTCGCCCCGTCGCCGTCGTCGACGCTGGACCCGAAGGGGTAGCCCGCATCATCGCCGCAGTAGGATCGGCCGCCCTCGCGCGACCCGACCACCACAGTTCTGGGCCGCAGCCAACTTGCGCCGGAAAATACATTGTCCGTAATCTGATTATAGGACGGCGTCTGGTGCCGGATCACCCCGTCCTCGCCGCAGTTGCGGTACAGGAAGACCCCGCCCCGACCGCCCAGGGCGAACCGATTGCCGAGGATGCGATTGGCGCCCGATCCGTCCACGGCGATCTGCTCGCGCCCTGTGCGAATGGAAAAGTCGTTGTCCTGGATCACCGCCCCGGCGCTCTCGGCGTCCAGATAGACGGCGACGGAGGCCGACCGGCCCGAGAAGCGCGACCGGTCCACCGTGGTCCGCGTCACGCCCGGCCCGACATAGAGGGGGATGGTCCCCACGCCCTCGAACCGCACCCGCTCCAGCACGACATCCGACGGCGCCGCCGCCTGGACCGCCTGGGTATGGCCGGGTGTCCGCGACGAGGCCAGAAGATCGCGCATCGATCCGCCCGCCCCCACGCCCCAGATCCGGACATTGCCGACGACGGTGCAGTTCCTCAGATGGACCTGAACCGGTCGGCTCCAGCCGTCGCCGTCGCGCCGCGACCAGATCGCCACCGTCGGCGCCCGCGTCGTCGCCTCACCTGCCGGTCGAATGACGCCGCCGCCGCAATCGATCCCGGCGCCCGAGGCTTCGCCGCCTTCGATCAGTACGCGGCGCTGCACCGTGACGCCGGCCAGTTCGGCGCGGCAGATCAGGCGATAGGCCTGGTCTGACGGGCTCGTCAGTTCTCGGATCTCCGCCGCCGTGCAGGATCGGGCGGCGGGCGCATCGGCCTGAAGCAGGACCAGAGCCGCCGCCATCTCAGGGCAGGGGAATCGCCAGGGCCGCGCGTTCCGCCGCACAGCCGGGGTTGGTCCGCCCGGTCGCCCGCGCGGCCTCGATTTCCTCACGCGCGGCGGCGACTTCGGTCTGGAAGGCGGAGGTCGCGGCGATCTCGGCCACCACCGCCCGCCCCAGGGCCTCGCCCGCCGCCACGTCGCTGGAATAGTCCATGGCGCAGACCAGGCGGCTGACGCCGATCTCATGGCCGATCCGGCGCACCGCCTCGGCCCGTTCCGGCGCGATCCGGGCCAGGGCCTCGGCATAGGCGGTTCCCACCGTCGCGCCCGTGGACGGATAGGCCGAACTGCGTCGCGCCTCGGGGGTCAGGGTCTGGCAGGCACGGCGATCAGGATCCTCGGCGACCGGTCGGGCGCGCTGCCCCCGCGCGCGGACCAGGCTCGCCGCCGCCTGGGCGTCATGAAACGCCCGCGCCGCCATCCGATCCAGCACCGGCGTCTCGGCCGATCCCAGCCGCACCCCAAGAGCACAGTCGAAATGCTGCAACGCCAGCGGCGGCCGCAGTTCAGCGTGGGCGGTCGCCATTAGCCAGCGATCAGAATCCTCGAGCGTCGCAAATCGCGCCGAGGCCGCACGGTCGGCCATATCCAGCACCGAGCCGGCGACGGGTGCGGGGGGCGCGGCCTTGGCCAGCCCTTCCAGCACCCCGGACGTCAGATAGCCTTGGTCAACAGAGATGAAGATCGGAGAGGGCGAAGGCCGTGCGCCCGGAGCGCAGGCCACGGCCAGGGAGAGTACCAGGGTCGCCGCGCCCAGGGCGGCGACCGGTCTCACAGCCCCGCGCTCCAGCTCAGCTGGACCGAGGTTTCACCGCCCTCGCCCGGCGCGGCCACCACCTGGAGATTGGCCGCCCCCGACTGGCCGCCCGCCGCGCCATAGGCCCGGGCGTCGCCCTGGTTCATGCCCATGACCGAGGTCAGACCCGCCTCTTCGGCGCGAGCGCGATAGAATTCCACCACGGCGTCGGGCGAGGCCGCTGTCGTGAAGGTCACCAGTCCGCCCTCGCCTTCCGGACCGGCGGCGGTCGTCGCCGGCTGGTCCAGGGCGGCGCCGGGATAGAGGGCCGCGTAGGAGGGCGCGCCCGGCGCGGCGGGAACCGCAACCAGCGGCTCAGGCGAAGCCGCAACCTCGGCCTCGCCCTGGGCAGGGCCCGTCTTTTCACGCGGCGCAGCGGTGGCGGCCTGAGCGGACGTCTGTTCGGCCTGGGGCCGGTCGTCGCAACCCGCAAGGCAAAGGCAAACTAAGGCGGCCGAGGCCGCCATACGGCGTATCATCGGGGAATCGTCCCTTGGACCCATGGTCAAGGCGCCACCGTGGCGCATGGATGCGGCGGCAGCAAGGCGTCGCGTTCAGTCTGCGCCGCGTGCGCCCTCTGCGGGATCGGCGCGGGATGTCTCGAAGTCCTTCCCAGACCCCTCGACCGCGTCGGGACCGACGTCAGGCGGCGATTCAGGATCCGCGGACGCCCTTCCCTCCTCGGCCAGCTGCGCGTTGATGGTTTCGGAATCGGGATCGTCGTCAGACCCGGAGGCCGAGCCGCCGCGCAGCGAGCCGGCCCGTGTGTCGGACCCGGAATCGCTTCCGTCCAAGGCCTCGATCAGGGCGTCGGCCCTGTGGCCCAGATCCGGTTTCTCGCCCATGTCGGCGGCCTCGCGGGCGTCTTCGCCATCGGCAGGCCCAGGGGATTTGGCGTCAGTCATCGCGCGCTCCTTCTCGTCGAGGATTCAAAGCCGCCCAGGCGGTTGCGGTTCCCCCCTCCCCTTGATCCGGCTTCGCCAGACCCGATCTAGGACGCATGATCCCCTTCTCAGTGCTCGATTTGTCGCCCATCGTCGAAGGCGGCGACGCCCGCCGCGCCCTCGACGAGACCCTGGCCCTGGCCCAGGCCGCCGACCGCCTCGGCTATCAGCGGTTCTGGCTGGCCGAGCACCACAACATGCCCGGCATCGCCAGCGCGGCGACCGCCATAGTCATCGGCCATGTGGCGGCGGGCACCCAGCGGATCCGCGTCGGCTCCGGCGGCGTCATGCTGCCCAACCACGCGCCCCTGGTCGTGGCCGAACAGTTCGGCACCCTGGAGACCCTGTTCCCCGGCCGGATCGACGTCGGCCTGGGCCGCGCGCCCGGCACCGACGGCGCCACCGCCCGCGCCCTGCGTCGCTATTTCGAGGGCGCCGACCAGTTTCCGCGCGACGTGGTCGAGCTGATCCAGTGGTTCGAACCGGCCGCCGACAACCAGCCGGTCCGCGCCGTCCCCGGCGCCGGCCTGCGCGTGCCGATCTGGCTTCTGGGTTCCAGCCTGTTCAGCGCCGAGCTGGCCGGCCAACTGGGCCTGCCCTACGCCTTCGCCAGCCATTTCGCGCCAGAACTGCTGTTGGAGGCCCTGGCCCTGTATCGCCGCAGCTTCACCCCATCCGACCGCCTGGCCCAGCCCTACGCCATGGCCGCGATCAATGTCTTCGCCGCCGACACCGACGAGGAGGGCGTACGCCTGTCCACCTCGATGCAACAGAGTTTCGCCCGTCTCTCGACCGGCAAGCCGGGCAAGCTTCCGCCGCCCGTCGACGACATCACCGCCATCCTGACCCCGCAACAGATCGAGGGCGCACGCAGCCGCCTGCTCTATTCCGCCGTCGGCGGGCCGGACACGGTGCGCAGACAGCTGACGGACTTCATCGCCCTGACCGACATCGACGAACTGATGATCACCGGCATGGCCTTCGACAACACCGCCCGCATCCGCAGCCTGGAAATCGTGGCTGAGGCTCGCGGACGGATGGAGACGGCGGAAGCGGCGGCGTGAACCCGTCCCCTCTCCCGCCGGGAGAGGGCTTGAGCGCCCGAGAGCGTAACGATCGGTCTTGCGCGAAAGGGTGAGGGGCAAGATAGTGCGAGTTGGCCCACTGGCGGAACCCTCATCCGGCCCTGCGGGCCACCTTCTCCCGCAAGGGGAGAAGGAAGCGAGTCAGAGCTCCCCCAGAAACCCCAGCAGCAACCCATTCACCTCATCCGGCCGCTCCTGCTGGATCCAGTGGCCGGCGCCGGGCAGGACCACCGACCGCGTCAGGTTCGGAACCCAGTCCTTCAGCCCCGCCTCGGCCGAGCCGGCGTAGTGCCGCACCGGGTCGGCCTCGCCGACGATGAACAGGGCCGGCTGGAGGATCTGCTGCTCCTGGACGAAGGCGGTCATCGACCAGTTCAGGTCGATGGCCCGGTACCAGTTCAGCGGCGCGTCGAAGCCGCCGGCCGTGAAGGCCTCAACATATTCGGCGAAATGGGCGGGGCTCATCCACGGCGGCAGGTCGGCGCCGTCGTCGATACTGTCCAGCAGGCCGACGCCCCGCGCCATGAAGCCGGTGGCCCGTTTCGCGGCCGGGGTGGCGCCGTCATAGGCCCAGAACAGCTTCCTCAGCGTCGTCGCCGGATCGGCCTCCAGCGCCAGATGGGCGTCCGACGCCTGGAACCGGCTGATATAGAGATCGCCCATCCCCGCACGCTCGGACAGGATGGCCATGACGGTCGTCGGCGGTCCCTGGGGCCGACGCGGCTGGAAGGGCACGGACAGGCCGGCCACCGCCGTGAACAGATCGGGCCGCAACAGGGCGCAATGCCAGGCGACCGGCGCCCCCCAGTCGTGGCCCACGACGACGGCGCTCGATTTGCCCAGCGCCCGCACCAGATCGACCATGTCGCCCACCAGATGCAGGATCGAACAGGCGTCGGCGCCCTTGGGCTTCTCCGTGCCGCCGTATCCGCGCATGTCCGGGGCCGCGACGTGATATCCCGCCGCCGACAGGGCCTCGACCTGCGCCCGCCAGCTGATCCCCAGTTCGGGAAAGCCATGGATCAGCAGAACCAATGGCGCGTTGAGGTCTTCGAACCCCGCCTCCAGCACCTGTTGGACAAGGCCGTCGGTCTTGATAAGCCGGGTGCGCATCTCAACCTCGCAGGCGGCTCTTCCGCCGCGAATGGAATAGGACGGACATGACCCGCCTCGTCACCTTTGCAGACGGTACGACCGTTCCCGCCCTCGGCCAAGGCACGTGGGAGATGGGCGACGATCCCGCCTGGCGCGACGAGGAGCAGCAGGCCCTGGCGCGCGGCATCGACCTGGGCTTGACCCTGATCGACACGGCTGAACTGTACGGCGACGGCCGCTCCGAACGGCTGGTGGGCGAGGTCATCGCCGGCCGCCGCGACGAGGTCTTCCTGGTCTCCAAGGTCCGGCCCGACAACGCCTCGGAAATGAAGATGATGCTGGCCTGCGAGAAGTCGCTGGAACGGTTGGGGACCGACCGGCTGGACCTGTATCTGCTGCACTGGGAAGGCAATGTCCCGCTGGAAGAGACGGTCGCCGCCTTCCAGGAATTGGTCGACGAGGGGATGATCGCCCGCTGGGGCGTGTCCAATCTGGATCTGCGCGCCATGGAACGGCTGATGGAGATCGAGGGGGCCGAGGACTGCGCCGTCAACCAGCTGCTCTATAATCTGGGCTCGCGCGGGGTGGAGTTCGATCTGCTGCCCTGGATGCAGGCCCGCGACATGCCGATGATGGCCTATTCGCCCCTGGGGCGCGGCGAGTTACTGGAACAGCCTCTGATCCGCGACATCGCCAACCGCCACAGCGCCGACCCGGCCCAGGTCGCCCTGGCCGCCGTCCTGCGCCACGACGGCGTCATCGCCATTCCCAAGGCCAGCTCGGTCGAACACGTCGAGGCCAACGCCGACGCCCTTGAGATCCAGTTCGACCTCGAGGACATCGAACGCCTCGACGCCGCCTTCCCCCCGCCCACGCGCGAGACCCCGCTGGATATCATCTGAGGCAGGTCCAACCGCCGCCCCTGAGGCGCACCCACATGACGCTCGTCATCCTAGGGACAAGCCCTAGGATGACGGACCTGTGGGAAAAGGGAGCAGCTTACCCGCCCGCCACGATTTCCAACAGCCGCGCCCGCTCATCATCCGCATAGGCAACCGCCGGTCCTTTCCCCCAGACCGGATCGGGCCACAGGCCGTCGTCGCGGCGACGGCCCACCACGTGAATGTGCAGTTGGGCCGTCACATTGCCGATGGCCCCGACGTTCAGCTTTTCCACCTCTCCCAGCGCGCGCACCAGCGCCCCGGCCCGCACCGTCTCCTCCATCAGCATGGCCCGCTGTTCGACGCTCAAATCCTCCAGTTCCACCGCCCCTTCGACGCGCGGGATCAGGATCAGCCAGGGGAAGCGGGCGTCGTCCTGAAGCCGCACGTGACACAGCGGCCATTCGGTAGCGACGACGGAGCCGGCTTCGAAGGCGGGGGCGACCTGAAACCCCATCCTCAATTCAGCCCGTAGATGACGCAGGCGCTGTCGGTCATCACCTGCAACGGCGGCTGAAGCGCCAGCCGTGCGGCCTCGATCTGAGCCTCGCTCGGCGCTCCGCCCGCCATCTCGGCTACTGGCGCAGGCACACGAACCGCCAAACGTGGCGGCGGCGGAGCGTTAACGCGCGACCCCGTCACCATCATCTCGTCCACCGTCGTCTCCTGCCCACCCCCGGCGGCATAGGCGGGCCAGCCCGCCAGTACGTCGGTCTCGCAAACCCGGCCCGTCGGATCGATGATCTTGACCCGTCCCAGGGTCGCGCCGGCGTTGATCGCCGCCGCCTCAGCCCGGCGACGCGCATCCTTCATCGCCTCGGCCTGGAGATTGGCCTTCCAGCTGTTTTCCGGCTCCAGATTGAAGTTCACCTGGCCGATCGCCGTGGGGCGCGAGGCCACGATGGTGGCGTACACCCGCTCGATCAGGCTCACGTCGCGCACCGTCACATTGACCGAGGCGTCGGCCTGATAGCGCGCCACACGGTCGGCGCGGGTGTTGTCGCGCATCACCCCGTTCTCGTCGCGATACTGGTCATAGAGGGGGCGGGTAGTGACGCTGGTCTCGACCCGAACCTTGTCCGCGCCATAGGCCGACAGGGCCTGGCTGAGGGCCCGCACCTGGTCGGCGGCGGCGCGCGAAGCCTCGGCGACGCTGCGGTCCACCGACTGGAAGGAGGCGGAGACGAAGGCGCGATTGGCCTGGAGTTCGACCCGCACCTCGCCCACCGAGGCGATGACCGGATCGCGCATCCACCAGGGGGCGGGAATATAGCGGTCGCCGATGGTCGCGGGCGGGGTCTGGGCCATTGCAGGGGCGGCGCAGACGACGGGGGCGGCGCCCAGCAGCAGGGCGAGGGCAAGGGAAGGGCGCATCGAAATCCTCCGGTTGGGCCGCAACCTTCGCAAGCCAGACCAAGACCGTAAAGCGAGGTTCTTGCGACAGCCGCGAGAGGGGTCTAGACCGCCCGCACGATTAATCCCCATTCGCACACGCAATAAACGGAGACATCCATGGCTCGCGCGAAGATCGCCCTTATCGGCGCCGGCATGATCGGCGGCACCCTGGCCCATGTGGCCGCGCGCGAAGCGCTGGGCGACGTGATCCTGTTCGACATCGCTGAAGGCACCCCCCAGGGCAAGGCGCTGGACATCGCCGAAGCCACCGCCGTCTTCGGCTCGGACGTGGCCCTGAAGGGCGCGAACGACTATGCCGACATCGCGGGCGCCGACGTTTGCATCGTCACCGCCGGCGTGCCGCGCAAGCCGGGCATGAGCCGCGACGACCTGATCGGCATCAACCTGAAGGTCATGAAGGCCGTCGGCGAGGGCATCAAGGCCCACGCCCCCAACGCCTTCGTCATCTGCATCACCAACCCGCTCGACGCCATGGTCTGGGCGCTGCAGAAGTTCTCAGGGCTCCCCAAGGAGAAGGTCGTCGGCATGGCCGGCGTGCTGGACTCGGCGCGCTTCGCCTACTTCCTGGCTGAGAAGACTGGCGTGTCCGTTCAAGACATCCACGCCTGGACCCTGGGCGGCCACGGCGACGACATGGTGCCGATGGTGCGCCACTCGACCGTCGGCGGCCTGCCCCTGCCCGACGCCGTCGCGGCCGGCTTCCTGTCGCAGGACGAGCTGGACGCCATCGTCGACCGCACCCGCAAGGGCGGCGGCGAGATCGTGGCCCTGCTGAAGACCGGCTCGGCCTTCTACGCCCCGGCCGAAAGCGCGATTGCGATGGCCAAGTCCTATCTGCTGGACCAGAAGCGCGTCCTGCCCTGCGCCGTCTGGCTGTCGGGCGAATACGGCCTGTCGGACCTCTATGTCGGCGTCCCGGCCCTGATCGGCGCCGCCGGCGTCGAGAAGGTGATCGAGTTCACCACCAACGACGAAGAAAAGGCGATGTTCGAAAAGTCCGTCGCCTCGGTCCAGGGCCTGCTGCAAGCCTGCAAGGACATCGACGCCTCGCTGGCTTAATCCATAATCACTTCGACTTGAGAGAGGCCCCATTCATTCGATTGGGGCCTCTCGGCTTTTTGGAGGGAAGCGGTTGGAAAGATCGCTCGTTCGACAGCTCCCTTCACAAACCACTGGCACCAAACCTTTTGAGCTCCATCAGAGCCCATTGCAGACGGGCTACTTTCAACCGTCATGTCGGGCCCTCCAGATTTAAGCTCCACCACGTCGCCAATAGAAAACACGTTCAACCTCCTAGTTGGATGTTGCCAGCATGTTCTGATTCTGGAGCGTAGGATAGCGCCGTTCAACTAAAGCTCCCCGCCAGCGCGTTCCAGGTGGAAACGGTTGCGTCAGGCGACTACCCACGGCCTCACTCCCGCACGTGGGCCAGCCAGTCCTTGCTCTGCATTTCATTAAACCGCGACACCGTCCGTTCGAACTCGAACGCCCCCACCCCTTCGGTATAGAGGGCCTCGGGCCGGGCGGCGGCCAGGACGATCAGCTTGGTCTTGGCCTCGTACAGGGCGTCCACCAGGGTCACCAGGCGCCGCGCCTCGTGGTGGTTGGCCGAACTCAGGATCGGCACGTCCTCCAGGAACAGGGTGTGGAACCGTTCGGCGATGGCCAGATAGTCCTGCGGCCCCAGCGGCCGGCCGCACAGGTCGGCAAAGCTGGCCCGCGCCATCGATCCAACCGTCCGCTCCACCGCCACGTCGCGCCCCAGGACGGTCAGGTGCGCGGGCTCTTCCGGCTCGCCCCCCTTCAGCTCGCGCCACAGTTCCTCGAACCCGGCGCGGTCCTCCGGCGTGTGCCAGATCTCGGCCGAACTCAGCCGGTCCAGCCGCCAGTCGCGCGCCCCCGCCGTCTGCACCACGGCGCAGCGGTCGCGGATGATGTCGATGAAGGGGGTGAAGAGCTGGCGGTTGATGCCGTTCTTGTACAGGTCCTCCGGCGCCCGGTTCGAGGTGATGGCCAGCACCACCTTGTCCTCGAACAGGGCCTCGAACAGCCGGCCCAGGATCATGGCGTCGGCGATGTCCGTCACCTGAAGCTCGTCGAAACACAGCAGCCGGGCTTCGGAGGCGATCAGCCTGGCGATGGGCGGAATGGGATCGTCGCCCTTATGGGTTCCGAACACGGCCTTGCGGGTCTTCGCGTCCCCCTCGCGCCACTGGCGCACCAGGTCGTGGATCCGGGCCATAAAGGCGTGGAAATGGGCGCGGGTTTTCCGGGGCTCGGGCGTGGCCGAATAGAACAGGTCCATCAGCATGGACTTGCCCCGTCCCGGCGGCCCCCACAGATAGATCCCCTTCACCTCAGGCGGCCGCCCGAACAGGCCGCGTTTAGCCAGATCGCGCTCCAGTCGCTCCAGGGCGACCAGGACTTCGGCCTGGGCCGGATCGGGCGTCAGCACGCCCTCTTCCACGCGGATGTCGTAGGCGTTTCGGATGCGGGAGGTCATGAGCCCCTGCTTAAAGTCCCCGCCGCCGAAAAGCGATTGCTTCGCGGCTGCGAACGCCTAAATGCACACCACACAACACATCGCGCTCAAGCAGCGAGGCCCCGTGGGCCGAGCGATAGCGCGTCCGAAGGACCAAGCATCATGGGTTATCGCGTCGCGATCGTCGGGGCCACGGGCAATGTGGGCCGCGAAATGCTGAACATCCTCGAGGAGCTGGAATTCCCCGTCGATGAAATCCACGCCATCGCCTCGCGCAAGTCCAAGGGGGTCGAGGTCTCGTTCGGCGACAAGACCATCAAATGCCAGGACATCGAACAGTTCGACTTCTCCAAGGTCGATCTGGTCCTGATGTCGGCCGGCGGCGATGTCTCGCGCGCCTGGTCCGAGAAGATCGGCAAGGCCGGCCCCATCGTGATCGACAACTCCTCGGCCTTCCGCAAGGACGCCGACGTGCCCCTGATCGTGCCCGAGGTGAACCCCGACGCGGTCAAGGACGCCAAGAACAAGAACATCATCGCCAACCCCAACTGCTCGACCATCCAGCTGGTTACGGCGCTGAAGCCCCTGCACGACGCGGCCAAGATCAAGCGGGTGGTGGTCTCGACCTATCAGTCGGTGTCCGGCGCGGGCAAGGAAGGCATGGACGAGCTGTGGAACCAGACCAAGGCCATCTACGGCCTGGGCGACGCGCGCCCGAAGAAATTCCCCAAACAGATCGCCTTCAACGTCATCCCCTATATCGGTTCCTTCCTCGAGGACGGCTCGACCGACGAGGAGCAGAAGATGTCGGACGAGACGCACAAGATGCTGGACCCCGATATCAAGGTCACGGTCACCTGCGTGCGCGTGCCGGTCTTCGTCGGCCATTCCGAGGCCGTGAACATCGAGTTCGACCGCCCCATCGCCCCGGACGAGGCCCGCGCCATCCTGCGCGAGGCCCCGGGCGTGCTGGTCATCGATAAGCAGGAGCACGACGGCTACATCACCCCCGTCGACGCCGCCGGCGAACACGCCGTCTATGTGTCGCGCATCCGCAAGGATCCGACCGTCGAAAACGGCCTGAACCTGTGGATCGTGTCCGACAACCTGCGCAAGGGCGCCGCCCTGAACGCCGTCCAGATCGCCCAGCTGCTGGACGAGACGGGCGTCATCACCTCGTCGTCGGGGTATCGTTCGATCACGGTGTAACGTCTTTCGTCATCCTCCGGCCCGCGAAGCGGGACCGGGGGAGGCGCCGAAGGCGAAATCCATCCGCCGCTGGGTACGAAAGACCTCTTCTGCGACAGGTTCGCGCTCTCGCGCGCCGCTGGGTCCCCCGGTTCCGCTACGCGGCCCGGAGGATGACGAAAGTAAAATCAAGTGCGCTCCACAATGACCGCCACCCCCGCCGATCCCCGCCCGGTCGCCACCGCCATCGCCTGCTACACCCTGTGGGGCCTGCTGCCGCTGCTGTTCATGGCTCTGGCGGCCCACGGCTTCGGCGCGCCCGAGATCCTGGCCCACCGGGCGGTCTGGTCGGTCTTCGTGGCGGGCCTGTTCCTGTTGCTGGCGGGCCAGTGGGGCGAGGCGAAACAGGTGCTGGCGACGCCGCGCACCCTGGGCTGGCTGGCTTTGTCGGCGGCGATGATCGCCACCAACTGGAGCCTCTACGTCTTCGCCACCACCCACCATGCGACGCTGGAGGCCAGCCTCGGCTATTATATCAATCCGCTGCTGAACATGGCGGCCGGGGCGGTGTTGTTCCGTGAACGGATCGACCGCTGGAGTGGCGTCGCCATCGCACTCGCCGCCGTGGGGGTGGTGGTCCAGACCATCGCCCTGGGCCATGTGCCGATCATCGGCCTGACCCTGGCCGTCACCTTCTGCGCCTATGCGGTGATCCGCAAACGCGTGCCCGCCTCGGCCCAGACCGGGCTGTTCGTCGAATGTCTGGTTCTGCTGCCCTTCGGCGCCCTGTTCCTGGCCTGGCTGGCGACGCACGGCCAGGCGACGGGCTTCGCCTCCCCCGCCGGCCTGGCCTGGGCCCTGGTCAACGGCCCGGCGACGGTCATTCCCCTGGTGCTGTTCGCCTGGTCGGCGCGGCGCCTGCCCCTGTCCACCCTCGGCTTCATCCAGTTCCTGGCGCCCACGCTCCAGTTCGCCTGCGGCGTCTGGGCGGGCGAGCCCCTGACCCCGCTGCGGATCGTCTCCTTCGTCTTCATCTGGGCCGGGGCCGGCGTCTTTGCACTGGGCGCCGCCTCGCGTTCGCGCGCCGCACGCCGCGCCGTGGCCCTGACCGAGACCGTCTGACCGCCTTCAGAGCGCCGCGTACAGCGCCTCCAGCAGCCGCCGGGGGCGCGGGTCGCCGATCAGGTGCGGCGACTGGCGTGTCATCACATAGGCGGCCGAGAGGCGGCGCGACGGATCGGCCATGGCCATCGACCCGCCCCAACCGTAGTGACCCAGCGACTCGCCCGGCCCGAAGACGTTCAGCCCGTCGTTACGCATCAGGCCCGCCGCCCAGCTGATCACATAGGGCAGCACCTTGTCCTGGCCGTGGATCCGCTCGCGCGTCAGGTCGCGCAGCACCCCCTTGGACAGCACCCGGCGCCCATCCAGCATCCCGTCATTGGCCACGACGCCCAGCATCCGCGCCAGGCCCGCCGCCGTGGCGTGCATATTGGCCGAAGGGATCTCCATCTTGCGCCACTCGGCTGAGCCGCGTCCGCCCGGCGCAGACCCGCGGTCCAGGAAGGCCGCCTGTTTGATCGGGTCTATGGCCCCCAGGCTGGGCGCCGCCGAGGGTTTGCGCATCTGCGCCACCCGCCCATGCTCGGCTTCCGGCAGGCCGATCCACAGGTCCAGGTCGGCGAAGTCGGCGCGCAGGGCCTGGCCCATGGTCCGCCCCGTCGTCAGGCGGAACACCTCATTGGCCAGATAGCCGACCGTGACCGGGTGATAGCCCGAGGCCGTCCCCGGCGCCCACATCGGCGCCTGGGCCGCCAGCCGGGCGTTGACCGCCGCCGGCTCGAACCACAGCGACGGCTCCACCGCCTCGGAAAAGCCGGGCAGGCCCGCCTGGTGGCTCATCAACTGGGCCACGGTGACCCCTTCCTTCCCCGCCTGGCCGAAGGCGGGCCAGATCTGCGAGACCTTCTCGTCATAGGCGACCTTGCCCGCCTCGACCGCCGTGGCCATCAACAGTGCCATCACCGCCTTACCGGTCGAGAACACCGGGGTCAGGGTGTCCTCGGCGAAGGGCGCCGTCTTCGCCGTATCGGCGTGCCCGGCCCACAGATCGACGACGGGCGCCCCGTCGATCATCACACAGAACCGCGCCCCCACCTCGTTCAGCCCCTCGGGCGCATCAGTGAAGTTGGCGGCGAAGGCGCCCTTCACCGCCGCGAATCGCGGATCGCAGACGCCGTGGATATCGAGAGCTTCGGTCATGGGGTGGTCCTAGCGCGACCGCCGCCCACGAAAAAGGCCTCCCGCCGAAACGGGAGGCCTCAATCTTTACGACCCTTGGAAAGGATCAGGCCGCGACGACCTCGGTCGCCTGTTCGGCCAGGATGGTCAGGCCTTCGCCGTTGACGTCGGCGAAGCCGCCCTTGACGTCATACTGGGTCCGGGCCCCGCCGACATAGACGGTCACCAGACCCTCGCGGAGGGCGGTCATAAAGGGGGCGTGGTCCGGCAGGACGCCGAAGTCGCCCTCGACGCCCGGCGCATCCACCTGGTCCACGAGGCCCGAGAAGACCTCGCGTTCCGGCGAGACGAGGGAGAATTGAAGCTTTGCCATAACGTGCTCATTGCCCCTGCAGGCGTTGATATAATGCTGGTGTAAAGTCGAGATAGCCGTCGACAGCCCGTCGCTCGGAAGCTGTGCAGCCTGGCGCTGTGCTTATCTTGCCCACCCCCACATCTGGCTCTACGCGATAGATGGCCTTGATGAGCGCAATCTGGCGCTCCGACTTTCCCTCAGTGTCGCGGAAATATCGAATCATCGGATCGAAGCTGCGGCCACGCCAATCCAGCCCACATCTGTCCGCGTTCCGGGCGTCATAGCCAAGGTTGTAGACAGCACGAGCCTCCCGATCGGTTACGATGGGATTAGCGATCTCATCTTCCGTCGCGGGTTCACAGGGCGCTTCCCCGCATACCAAGTCAGACATCCGTCCGACGTAAGCCGCACGAACTCTCAAAGGCAGCGCATTCAGGATTTCCGTCGTCGCTGCTGGTATGACAACCTGACCGGGGGAGCCGGAAGATTGGGCTGTTGCGGCTCCCCAACTGACCAGAAGGCTTGCTCCTATTCCAAGGGGAACCAGAACTCGCATCAGGCTTCCGACGCCATCTTCTCGGCCTTGGCGACGGCCTCATCGATGGCGCCGACCATGTAGAAGGCGGCTTCCGGCAGGTGGTCGTACTCACCGGCGACGATGCCCTTGAACGAGCGGATCGTGTCGGCCAGCTCGACAAACTTGCCGGGCGAGTTGGTGAACTGTTCGGCCACGAAGAAGGGCTGCGACAGGAAGCGCTGGATCTTGCGGGCGCGCGAGACGACCAGCTTGTCCTCTTCCGACAGCTCATCCATGCCCAGGATGGCGATGATGTCCTTCAGGCCCTTGTACTGCTGCAGCACTTCCTGGACCGAACGGGCGACGTTGTAATGTTCTTCGCCGATGACCAGCGGGTCCATGATCCGCGAGGTCGAGTCCAGCGGATCGACGGCGGGGAAGATGGCCTGGGCGGCGATGTCGCGGTTCAGAACCGTGGTCGCGTCCAGGTGGGCGAAGGAGGCGGCGGGCGCCGGGTCGGTCAGGTCGTCGGCGGGCACATAGATGGCCTGAACCGAGGTGATCGAGCCCTTCTTGGTCGAGGTGATCCGCTCTTGCAGGTTGCCCATCTCGGTCGCCAGCGTCGGCTGATAGCCCACGGCCGAGGGGATGCGGCCCAGCAGAGCCGACACTTCGGAACCGGCCTGGGTGAAGCGGAAGATGTTGTCGACAAACAGCAGCACGTCCTTGCCTTCCTCGTCGCGGAAGTACTCGGCGATGGACAGGCCGGTCAGGGCGACGCGGGCGCGGGCGCCGGGGGGTTCGTTCATCTGGCCGTAGACCAGGGCGCACTTGGAGCCCTCGGTCGAACCGCCGTTCTTGGCCGGGTCCACGTTCACGTTGGACTCGATCATCTCGTGATACAGGTCGTTGCCTTCGCGGGTGCGCTCACCCACGCCGGCCAGAACCGAATAACCGCCGTACGCCTTGGCGATGTTGTTGATCAGTTCCTGCATGGTCACGGTCTTGCCCACGCCGGCGCCGCCGAACAGGCCGATCTTGCCGCCCTTGGTGTAGGGGCACATCAGGTCGATGACCTTGATGCCCGTGACCAGGATTTCCGACGAGGTGGACTGCTCCTCGAACGAGGGCGCCTCCTTGTGGATCGGGCGGAATTCGGCGGTCTTGATCGGGCCCTGCTCGTCGATCGGCTGGCCGACGACGTTCATGATGCGGCCCAGGGTGCCGGGGCCGACCGGCGCCTGGATCGACGATCCGGTGTCCGACACGGGCTGACCGCGCGTCAGGCCTTCGGTCGTGTCCATCGAGATGGTGCGGACCATGTTCTCACCCAGGTGCTGGGCGACTTCCAGAACCAGGGTGAAGGGCTCGCCCGTCTTCTGGTCGATGTTCTGGGTGTGCAGGGCGTTCAGGATCGCCGGCAGATGGCCGGTGAACTCGACGTCCACGACGGCGCCGATGACCTGGGCGATCTTGCCGGTGGCGACGACGGAGCCCGTCGCGGTCGAGGCGGCGGGCGCCTTCTTGACGGCGGGTTTGCGGGCGGCGGGTTTCTTGGCGACGGTGTCGGTCATGGCTGGGGTCCGTATCGGAATGTCTGTTCGGTCGGGATCAGAGGGCTTCGGCGCCGGCGATGATCTCGATCAGCTCGGTGGTGATCTGGGCTTGGCGCTTGCGGTTGTATTGCAGCGTCAGGGCGTTGATGAGGTCGCCGGCGTTGCGCGTGGCGTTGTCCATCGCCGCCATCTGCGACCCGAAGAAGCCGGCCTGGTTCTCGTACAGGGCGGCCAGGATCTGGGTCGTCAGGTTGCGGGGCAGCAGGGTCTCGAGGATTTCCTCTTCCGAGGGCTCGTAGTCATAGACCGCGCCGTTCAGGTCGATCGGGGCCGCGTCGCCCTCGACCACGGCCGGGATCAGCTGTTTGCCGGTCGGGACCTGCTGGATGACCGACTTGAACTGGCTGTAGAACAGGGTGACCACATCGGCCTGACCGTCCTCGAACGCCGTGGCGATCATTTCGGCGACTGGCTGGGCCAGGGGCAGGCCGACGGTCTTCTGGGCGCTGAGTTCGAAGGTGTGAACCACCTTGGCGCCGTAAAGACGCGTCAGCTGATCGCGCGACTTGCGGCCGACGGCGATGATGGCCACGTCCTTGCCGTTGGCGATCAGGCTGTTGATCCGCTCGCGTGCGGCGCGGATGACGTTGGTCGAGAAACCGCCCGCCAGACCCTTGTCCGCCGTCGCCACCACGATCAGGTGACGCTGGTCCTGACCCGTGCCGGCCAACAGCTTGGGCGCGTCGGCGCCCGAGACGCCGGCGGCCAGGTTGGCGATGACCGAGGCCATCTTGCGCGCATAGGGTCGGGCGCTCTCGGCCTGGTCCTGAGCGCGTTTCAGCTTGGCCGCGGCGACCATCTGCATGGCCTTCGTGATCTTCTGCGTGGCTTTCACGCTTCCGATCCGATTGCGCATTTCCTTGAGGCTGGCCATCCGGCTTTGCTCTTCCTCTAACTAACCGGCGGGTTCAGGCGAAGGTCTTGACGAAGGCGGCCAGGATGTCCTTCAGCTCGGCCTCGAGGTCGGCGGTCAGGTCCTTCTTGGTGCGGATGCCGTCCAGCAGCGAGGCGTGGTTCGCGTGGATGCGGGCCAGCAGTTCCTTCTCGAACCGGCCGACGTCGCCCACGGCGATCCCGTCGATATAGCCGCGCGTACCGGCGTAGACCGAGACGACCTGTTCTTCCATCGCCAGCGGCGAGTACTGCGGCTGCTTCAGCAGCTCGGTCAGGCGTTCGCCGCGGGCCAGCAGCTTCTGGGTCGAGGCGTCCAGGTCCGAGCCGAACTTGGCGAAGGCGGCCATCTCGCGATACTGGGCCAGCTCGCCCTTGATGGTGCCGGCGACCTTCTTCATCGCCTTGGTCTGGGCCGAGGAGCCGACGCGCGACACCGAGATGCCGACGTTCACGGCCGGACGGATGCCCTGGTAGAACAGGTCCGATTCCAGGAAGATCTGGCCGTCGGTGATCGAGATCACGTTGGTCGGGATATAGGCCGAGACGTCGTTGGCCTGGGTTTCGATGATCGGCAGGGCGGTCATCGAGCCCGAGCCGTAGTCGGCGTTCAGCTTGGCCGAGCGCTCGAGCAGGCGGCTGTGCAGGTAGAAGACGTCGCCCGGATAGGCTTCACGGCCCGGCGGGCGGCGCAGCAGCAGGGACATCTGGCGATAGGCCACAGCCTGCTTGGACAGGTCGTCATAGACGATCAGGGCGTGCATGCCGTTGTCGCGGAAGAACTCGCCCATGGCGGTGCCGGCGAAGGGCGCCAGGAACTGCAGCGGGGCCGGTTCCGAAGCCGTGGCGGCGACGACGATGGTGTATTCCAGCGCGCCCGACTCTTCGAGGGTCTTGACGATCTGGGCGACGGTCGAACGCTTCTGGCCGATGGCGACGTAGATGCAATAGAGCTTGGCGCTCTCGTCATCGGTCTTGTTGACGTTCTTCTGGTTCAGGATGGTGTCGACGGCGACGGCGGTCTTGCCGACCTGACGGTCGCCGATGATCAGCTCGCGCTGGCCGCGGCCGACGGGGATCAGGGTGTCGATGGCCTTCAGGCCGGTCTGCATCGGCTCGTGGACCGACTTGCGGGGGATGATGCCCGGAGCCTTGACGTCGACGCGGCGGCGCTCGGTGAACTGGATCGGGCCCTTGCCGTCGATCGGCTCGCCCAGCGGGTTGACGACGCGGCCCAGCAGGCCCTTGCCGACCGGCACGTCCACGATCTCGCCCAGGCGGCGCACGTCGTCGCCCTCGGCGATGGCGGCGTCGGCGCCGAAGATCACGGCGCCCACATTGTCGCGTTCCAGGTTCAGGGCCATGCCCTTGACGCCGGCCTTGGTGAACTCGACCATTTCGCCGGCCTGGACATTGTCCAGACCGTGGATGCGGGCGATGCCGTCGCCGACCGACAGCACGCTGCCGACGTCGGAGACATCGGCTTCGACGCCGAAGTTGGCGATCTGCGACTTGAGGATGGCCGAGATTTCAGCGGCGCGGATGTCCATGACGGGCTCTCTGTTCTTCAGTCTTCTGCGGGTGCGCCGATCAGGCGCGCTTCATTCTTGGGGCGGGAAGCGGGCTTACGCCCGCTTGAGGGCGAACTTCATCTGGTCGAGCTTGGTCTTCAGCGAGGCGTCGAACAGTTTCGAGCCGACCTTGATCTTCAGGCCGCCCAGGATCGACGGATCGACGCGCGTGGTCAGTTCCGGCGCCTTGCCCAGGCTGGCGTTCAGCGCGGTCTTGATCGCCGCCACTTGCTTGGCGTCCAGCGGCTGGGCCGAGACGACCTCGGCGGCGACGATGCCGGCGTGTTTGGCGTAGCGGGCCTCGAAACCGGCGATCACGCCCGGCAGGTCCTTGGCGCGATGGTTCTGCGCCAGCAGGCCCAGGAAGTTGGCGGTCGTCTGTTCGAACTTGGCCTTGGCGGCGATGGCGACCAGACCCTTGCCCTGATCCTCGGCCGAAATGACCGGCGAGGTGGCCAGGCGGCGCAGGTCGGCGCTCTCGATCCAGGCGGCCTTCAGCGACTCCAGATCAGCACGGACGGCGTCCAGGCGGCCGGTTTCCAGCGCCAGATCAAACAGCGCCTGTGCGTAGCGATCGCCGACTTCCGTCGTTCTGAAATCATCAGCCACTGATTAGGGTCCGAGGTCGTTGTGTCAGGGTCGCGACCGATTGCGGGGGTCGCAACGGTCAAAAGCCTGAAATGCTTACGGAAAGCACGATAGAGGCCGTATTCGTGAATACGCCCCCTTCAAGCCGGGCGCCTGATAGCACGGGGTTTTGCCGCTCGCAACATTGCGTGAAGGGCGAAGAAGCCGCACCCCGGTCGCAGCCTGGGCCCTTCCCGTGTCTCACGCCGGTCATCCGCACGTGGGACACTGCTCCCTTCCCCTGTCGCCGAGGCCCGAGATGAAGCCCACCGTCCTGTTGATCGCCGCCGCCTTCGCCGCCCTGGCCACCGGCGCAGCCGCCCAGCCTTCGGCAGCAGAAGGACCGCGCCCGGTGCGGCTGATGAGCTACAACATCCGCTACGACGCGCCCGACGACATCCCGAACTGGCCCCAGCGCCGCCCGCACATGGCGCGCCAGATCGCCTTCTTCGATCCCGACGTCCTGGGGGTTCAGGAGGCTCTGCTTCCCATGGTCGCCTATCTGGCCGAACAGGCTCCCGCCTATGACCACTACGGCGTCGGTCGCGACGACGGCGCCCAGACGGGCGAGACGACCACCCTGTTCTGGCGTCGCGACAGGTTCGAGACCGTCAGCACCCAGACCCTGTGGTGCTCGCCCACGCCGGACCGGCCGTCCAAAGGCTGGGACGCCGCCCTGCCCCGCACCATCACCCGCGTCGTCCTGCGAGACCGAACCGACGGCGGCCTGCTGGATATCCGCAACGCCCATTTCGACCATGTCGGCGTGATCGCCCGTGAGCATTGCGCCACCCAGGCCGCCGAGATGGCGCCGGCCTCGGTCGGGGGCGTGACGGCGGCTGTGGTCCTGATGGGGGATTTCAACACCGGCCCGGACAGCGCCCCCTATCGCCGGATCGTCGCCTCGGGCCTGCGCGACGCCCGCGCGGTCAGCCCCGTCGTCTTCGGTCCCGCCGGCACCTACAACGCCTTCGACATCGCCAAGGACAACGACGGCGTCGCCATCGACCATGTCTTCGTCGGCCCCGGCCTGTCGGTGGAGCGATACGGCGTCCCGACCGACTCCTTTTCGGGACTGGTGATTTCGGACCATTTCCCCCTGGTCGTGGACGTGACGCGCGCCCGGCCATGAGGGCGGGGTGCGACCATTACGCCGCACCCTCTCTCGCTTGATCGGAACCCGCTTCGGCCCTAGCGCTTAACGCTGACGCTTTTCCTTCCAGGATCCCTCATGTTCGACAGCATTACGCCCCTGCTCTCCGACCCGGCCGCCTGGGCCGCGCTGGTGACGCTCATCGTGATGGAGGTCGTGCTCGGCATCGACAACCTGATCTTCATCTCGATCCTGTCGAACAAACTGCCCGAGCATCAGCGCCAGAAGGTCCGGCGCATCGGCATCGGCCTGGCCCTGGTCATGCGCCTGGCCCTGTTGTCGATCATCGCCTGGCTGGTCGGCCTGGTTCAGCCGGTGCTCACCCTCATGGGCAACGAATTCTCGTGGAAGGATCTGATCCTAATCGCGGGCGGCCTGTTCCTGGTCTGGAAGGCCACCAAGGAGATCCACCACACCGTCGATCCCACGCCCACCCATGACGTCATGGACAAGAAGGACGTGATGATCACGAACGCCGGCGCGGCGATCTTCCAGATCATCCTGCTGGACATCGTCTTCTCCATCGACTCGATCCTGACTGCCGTGGGCATGACCGAACACCTGCCGATCATGGTGATCGCGGTTCTGGTCGCCGTGACTGTCATGCTGCTGGCCGCCGACCCCCTGGCCAACTTCATCAACGAGAATCCCAGCGTCGTCATGCTGGCCCTCGGCTTCCTGCTGATGATCGGCATGGTGCTGATCGCCGACGGCTTCGGCTATCATGTGCCCAAGGGCTATATCTACGCCGCCATGGCCTTCTCGGCCGGGGTCGAGGCGCTGAACATGCTGGGCCGTCGCTCCGCCACCAAGAAAGAAAAGGCCGAGGCCGCACGCGCCGAGGCCGATCAGGCCGAGGCCCGCGCCCAGAAGGCCGAGGCTGAAGCCGCCGCAGAAAAGGCCTGAGCCGATGATCCGCCTGTCGCCTCGTTTCGCCGGCCTCGCCGCTGGCTTCCTGCTGGCGACAGGCGCCGTCCTGCCGGCCCGCGCCGCGGTCCCCGTTCAGGCCTATGAGGTCGTCCGCGCCTATCCGCACGACAAGACGGCCTTCACCGAGGGCCTCTTCTTCCATCAGGGGGCGCTGTACGAGAGCACGGGCCTCTACCCTTCCTTCATCCGTCAGGTTCAGCTGGAGACGGGCGAGGTGGTGCGCCAGCGCGACCTGCCGACCGTCTATTTCGGCGAGGGCATGACCACGCTGAACGGCAAGCTCTACAGCCTGACCTGGCGCAACCACATCGGCTTTATCTGGAAGCTGGACGACTTCTCGCCCCTGGGCGGCTTCTCCTATCCGGGAGAAGGCTGGGCCCTGACCACCGACGGGCGGCGGCTGATCATGAGCGACGGCACCGATCAGCTGCGCTTCCTCGACCCCGACACCCTGGCCGAGACCGGCCGTATCTCAGTCACCGCCGACGGCAAGCCGCTGGATCAGATCAACGAGCTGGAGTGGATCGACGGCGAGGTCTTCGCCAACCTGTGGCAAGACAACCGTATCGCCCGCATCGACCCGGAGACGGGGGTGGTGAAGGCCTTTATCGACCTGACCGACCTGGTCCCCAAGAACGCCGGCCTGGACCCCAGGGACGACGTCCTGAACGGCATCGCCTGGGACGCCGCCGGTAAACGCCTGTTCGTCACCGGCAAGCGCTGGCCGCAACTGTTCGAGATCAAGCTGCGCTGACGGACGGCGAATGTTCGGCGCCGAAGAGGCGGAGGTAGGCGTCAAGTTCCGCGTTTCGCAGACCCAGCGACTCCAGGACCGCAGCCATGAAACTGACGGGCGCCGTGCCCGCCGCCGTGACAATCCGCTCGGCCAAAACGGCGTGCGGCTGATCGCGGTAATGGGCCGCGCCGGCATAGTCAGTGATTGAGAGGCTGTCCGGCCCATTGGCGGTATGGCCCACATGATCCAACAACCCAGCGCGCGCCAGGGCCAGGGTTCCATCGCAAATCCCGCCGACCGTCTTTCCGGCGGCATGGGCCTGGTGCAGCAGATCGGACACGTCCGGCGCGTCGGGCTGACGCCAGATGGACCCGCCGTTGACCAGGATCGCATCGACCTCGTCGATATCGATGTCCTCGATGGCCAGATTGGGAACGACGAACAGCCCCCCGGCGGACACCACCTCCTCGCCCTCGGGCGAGGCGAACAGGGTTTCGATCCCATAATGGCTGCGCGCGCCCGCCATGATCAGCGCGGTTTCCCAGTCGGCGTAGTCGGGTGTCAGAAGCGTTACGATGGTAGTCACGGCGGCCTCCCTTGCCTGTCGCTTCAATCTAGCGAAGCCGCGTGACAGTTCTGCCCGTCAAGACGAGGCGGACGCCATGCGACGCCCGCCCCTTTTCGTCACCGCGTGAGCTGCCGATCAGCCGTGCAGGTCGAACCGGTCCAACTCCATGACCCGGGCCCAGGCCGCCACGAAGTCATCGACCAGCTTCGTCTGTCCATCCGCCCCGGCATAGACCTCGGCCAGGGCGCGAAGCACGGCGTTGGAACCGAACACCAGATCGACGCGGGTGCCGGTCCAGCGCAGCTCTCCGGTCTTGCGGTCGCGCCCGTCGAACAGGTCCTTGGCCGACGAAGCCGCCGTCCATTTCACGCCCATGTCCAGCAGATTGACGAAGACGTCGTTGGTCAGGGCGCCCGGCCGCTCCGTCAGCACCCCATGGGTCGAACCGCCCACATTGATGTTGATGGCCCGAAGCCCCCCGATCAGCGCCGTCATCTCGGGCGCGGTCAGGGTCAGACGCTGGGCCTGGTCGATCAGCAGGGATTCGGCGGGAACGGCGTAGCGGGCCTTCTGATAGTTGCGGAAGCCGTCGGCGACCGGCTCCAGATAGCTGAAGGACTCAACGTCGGTCTGGGCCTGGCTGGCGTCCGTCCGGCCGGGCGTGAAGGGCACGACGACCTCATGTCCGGCCGCCTTGGCCGCCTGTTCGACCCCCGCCGCGCCGGCCAGCACGATCAGGTCGGCCAGCGACACCTTCTTGCCGCCGACCTGGGCCTGGTTGAAGGCGAACTGCACGCCTTCCAGGGTCTTCAGCACCCGCTCCAACTGCTGGGGCTGGTTGACGGCCCAGTCCTTCTGCGGCGCCAGCCGAATGCGTGCGCCGTTTGCGCCGCCGCGCTTGTCGCCGCCCCGGAAGGTCGAGGCCGAGGCCCAGGCCACGCCCACCAGTTCCGAAACGCTCAGACCCGTGGCCAGCACCTGGGTCTTCAGCGCGACCACGTCGGCCGCGTCGATTAGCGGATGATCGACGGCCGGCACGGGATCCTGCCAGACCAGTTCCTCCTTGGGGATCTCCGGGCCCACATAGCGCGAGCGCGGACCCAGATCGCGGTGGGTCAACTTGAACCAGGCTCGAGCGAAGGCCTCGGCGAAGGCCTGGGGATTGTTCAGGAAGCGGCGCGAGATCTTCTCGTATTCCGGATCGAACCGCAGCGACAGGTCGGTGGTCAGCATGGTCGGCCGACGCATCTTGGTCGGATCATGGGCGTCAGGAATGATCTCGCCCGCGTCCTTGGCCACCCACTGGTGCGCCCCGGCCGGCGACTTCTCCAGCTCCCATTCGAAGGCGAACAGGTTCTCGAAGAAGAAGTTGCTCCACTGGGCCGGGGTCTGGGTCCAGGTGACTTCCAGGCCGCTGGTGATGGCGTCGCCGGCCGATCCTTTGCCGAAGCTGGAGGCCCAGCCCAGGCCCTGGGCTTCCAGACCGTCAGCCTCGGGCTCGGGCCCGACGTGGTCGGCCGGGCCGGCGCCGTGGGTCTTGCCGAAGGTGTGGCCGCCGGCGATCAGGGCGACCGTCTCCTCGTCATTCATCGCCATCCGCGCGAAGGTGTCACGAATATCGCGCGCCGCAGCGATCGGATCGGGATTGCCGTCCGGGCCTTCCGGGTTGACGTAGATCAGGCCCATCTGGACCGCCGCCAGCGGGTTCTCCAGGTCACGGGTGTGCCGGTCCCCGTCGGCGGTGTCGTCCGCGACCAGCACCGCCTCGTCGGCGGGCTTATCGACGCCATGCGAGCCGTGAGAATAGCGTGCGTCGCCGCCCAGCCAGGTGTTTTCACGCCCCCAATAGACGTCCTGATCCGGCTCCCAGGTGTCCTCGCGACCCCCGGCGAAGCCAAAGGTGCGGAAGCCCATGGTCTCCAGCGCCACATTGCCGGTCAGGATCAGCAGGTCGGCCCAGGATATGGCCTGACCGTATTTCTGTTTGATCGGCCACAGCAGGCGGCGCGACTTGTCGATGTTCACATTGTCCGGCCACGAGTTCAGCGGCGCGAACCGCTGCTGGCCACGACCGCCGCCGCCCCGTCCGTCGCCGACCCGATAGGTGCCCGCGCTGTGCCAGGCCATGCGGATGAACTGGGGTCCGTAATGGCCGAAGTCCGCCGGCCACCAGTCCTGCGAGTCGGTCATCAGCTGGCGCAGGTCGTTCTTCAGCGCCTCATAGTCCAGCTTGGAGAAGGCCTCGCGATAGTTGAAGTCCTCGCCCAGCGGGTTCGACCGCGACGAATGCTGGTTCAGCAGGTCGGTGCGCAGCTGCCCCGGCCACCAGTCGCGGTTCTGGACCCCGCCCCCGGCGACCGACTCTGTCGTCGCGCCTGAGAACGGGCATTTGGCTTCGGTGGTCATGGCGGTCTTCCCTATGATGGCGCGATGCGGCGGGCGTTTTGGCGATAGCCCTTTGGCTGACGTGGCTATTGAACACGGCCCAGCTTCATAAGACCAATCGATTATCTTTGATTTTTGTATAGGCCCGCCCTATTCGTCCGAAATGCTCCCCACCCTGCGTCAACTCCAGTACCTGAAGCTCCTCGCCGAACACGGCAGCTTCTCCCGCGCCGCCGAGGCCGCCCACGTCAGCCAGCCCGCCCTCAGCGCCGGGGTTCAGGAGCTGGAACGGATCCTGGGCGCCCCCGTGGTCGAGCGGGCGCGCGGCGCCGTCATCATGACCGCCGTGGGGGTCGAGGCCGTGCGCCGGGCCGAGGACGTCCTGGCCCGGACCGAGGATCTGGTCGAGGCGGCCAAGAACGCCGGCCGCCTGCTCTCGGGCCGGTTCCGCCTGGGCGTCATCCCGACCGTCGCACCCTTCCTGCTGCCCGCCAAACTGCCGTCCCTAAAGACCGCCTATCCGAACCTGAAACTGTTCATCCGCGAGGATCTGACGCCCCGTCTGATCGCCGCCCTGAAGGCGGGCCAGATCGACGCCGCCGTCATCGCCCTGCCCTATGAGGCGCCGGGCGTCGAACACGCCCGCATCGGCGACGACGAGATCATGGCCGCCGCCCCCCACGACCACGCCCTGGCCGCGCCCGGCCCGATCCGTCCCGGCTCGCTGCGGGCCGAGGATCTGATCCTGCTGGAGGACGGCCACTGCCTGCGCGACCACGCCCTGGCGGCTCTCGACATCGAGGCCCCGCGCGGCGACGACGTCTTCGCCGCCACCAGCCTGCACACCCTGATCCAGATGGTCGGTTCGGGCCTGGGCGTCTCCTTCCTGCCCAAGATGGCGGTCCAGGCCGGCCTGGCCGACACCCCCTCGGTCGTCATCCGCGCCTTCGAAAACCAGGCCGACGGCGCCCCGCCCCACCGCGAAATCGTCGTCGCCTGGCGCTCCGGCTCCAGCCGCGCGGCCGAGGCTCGGCTGCTGGCGGAAGCGCTGAAGTTGGATTGAGGAAACCAGCCCTTCGGCGACTTACGGCGAATTCACCCACATAAACCAATGTTCACTGGATGAGCGGAGGGACGCGGTTCACAGACGGCGGCGAGGGAGAACTCCAATGAAACGCCTGCTCGCCGCCTTGACGCTCAGCGTATCCGCCGCCGCCTGCGCGCCCGTCGTTCAGGGCGGTCCGCCTATGGATCTGCCGCCGGGTCTGGCCGAAACCGCCCGCGTGACCTCCGTCGTTCTCTCCAGCGAGTGGTTGGATGCGGAGGAGGACTTCGCCGAAACCTTCTCGGAAGAGGTGATGGAGGAACTGGATATGTGCGCCTACGGGACCTATCCGGTGCAGGTTCGCGTCCATGTCGAGGATCTTGATCGTGCCGGTCGGCTCGAGGTCCTTTTCAGAGGCGACGGCGAGCATCGGCTGCGCGCGGTCGCCGAACTGGTCGATCCCGCCCGTCAGGGCCAGATCCTCGGCCGCTATCCGATCGAGGTGTCCGTCGGCGCCGGCGGCCGGATCGCCGGCCTGGCGGGCGACCGGCAGATGATCGTGTCCGAGGCCTTCGGCCGCGCCCTGTGCGACGCCGCCTTCGCTCGCAATCCCCGCCGCCCAGGTCCGCATAACGCCACGCGGGGCTAATAACGAAAAGGGCCGGCGGATCGCTCCGCCGGCCCCTTCTGTTTCAGCCTGAGGCCGCTGCCTATTCGGCCGCGATCGGGGCTTCGGTTTCCGGGCCGCGGGCCAGGTTGCGCAGGACGTAGGGCATGACGCCGCCGGCCAGCAGATAGTCCATCTCGGTCTGGTTATCGATGCGGCAGCGGACCGGGAAGCGGGCCATCTTGCCGTCCGACGGGCGGAACAGCTCGACCCACAGGTCCTGACGCGGACGCAGCTTGCCGACATTGGCGTCGGACAGGCCGCGGATGGTGACGATCTCCTCGCCGGTCAGGCCCAGCTTCTGCCAGCCGTCCTGTTTGAACTGCAGCGGCACGACGCCCATGCCGACCAGGTTCGAACGGTGGATGCGCTCGAAGCTTTCGGCGATGACGGCGCGAACGCCCAGCAGGCGCGTGCCCTTGGCCGCCCAGTCGCGCGACGAGCCGGTGCCGTATTCCTTGCCGGCGAAGACGACCAGCGGCCGGCCTTCCGACTGGTAGCGCATGGCGGCGTCATAGATCGACATGGTGTCGTTCGACGGGAAGTGCTTCGTGACGCCGCCCTCGATCTCGGGCGTGATCCGGTTCTTGATCCGGATATTGGCGAAGGTGCCGCGCATCATGACTTCGTGGTTGCCGCGGCGGGCGCCGTAGCTGTTGAACTCGGCCGCCTCGACGCCGTGGTTGGTCAGATAGACGCCGGCGGGCGAGGTCTTCTTGATCGAACCGGCCGGAGAAATGTGGTCGGTGGTGATCGAGTCGCCGAAGATGGCCAGGACGCGCGCCTCGACCACGTCCTGAACCGGGGTCAGGTCCATGGACAGGCCTTCGAAGTAGGGCGGGTTGGCCACATAGGTGGAGGCGTCGTCCCACTCATAGGTCTGACCGCCGGCGACCTTGATCGCCTGCCAGTGCTTGTCGCCCTTGAACACGTCCTTGTAGCGCTTGGCGAACATGGCCGGGGTGACCGACTTCTTCTGGATGTCGGCGATCTCCTGCGAGGTCGGCCAGATGTCCTTCAGGAAGACGTCATTGCCCTTCTTGTCCTGACCGATGGCGTCCTTGGTGATGTCGATCCGCATCGAGCCGGCGATGGCGTAGGCCACGACCAGCGGCGGCGAGGCCAAATAGTTGGCCTGGACGTCCGGGTTCACGCGCCCTTCGAAGTTGCGGTTGCCCGACAGGACCGAGGTCGCGACCAGGGCGTTGTCGTTGATCGCCTTCGAGATCGCCGGATCCAGCGGACCCGAGTTGCCGATGCAGGTGGTGCAGCCATAGCCGACCAGGTTGAAGCCCAGGGCGTCCAGGTCCTTTTGCAGGCCGGCGTCGGTCAGATAGTCGGTGACGACCTGCGAGCCGGGGGCCAGCGAGGTCTTGACCCAGGGCTTGGCCTTCAGGCCCAGAGCATGGGCCTTGCGCGCCACCAGGCCGGCGGCGATCAGCACCGACGGGTTGGAGGTGTTGGTGCAGGAGGTGATGGCGGCGATGACGACGTCGCCGTCGCCAACGGTGAACTTCTCACCCTCGACGGCCGCGCGCGGGGCGTCGGTCGGACGGGCGAAGACATCGACCAGGGCGGTTTCAAAGGCCGGGGCTGCGGTGGTCAGTTCGACGCGGTCCTGCGGACGCTTCGGTCCGGCCAGCGACGGCACGACCGAGGCCAGGTCCAGTTCCAGAACGTCGGTGAAGACCGGGTCTTCCGAGGTCTCGTCGATCCACAGGCCTTGCGCCTTGGCGTAGGCTTCGACCAGGGCGACGCGCGCCTTGTCGCGCCCCGTGGCGGTCAGATAGCCGATGGTGGCGGCCGAGACGGGGAAGAAGCCGCAGGTGGCGCCGTATTCGGGGGCCATGTTGGCGATGGTCGCCTGGTCCTCGATGGTCATGTTCGGCAGGGCGTCGCCGAAGAATTCGACGAACTTGCCGACCACGCCCTTCTTGCGCAGCATCTGGGTGACGGTCAGCACCAGGTCGGTCGCGGTCGTGCCTTCCGGCAGACGGCCGGTCAGTTTGAAGCCGATGACCTCGGGGATCAGCATCGGGATCGGCTGGCCCAGCATGGCCGCCTCGGCCTCGATGCCGCCGACGCCCCAGCCCAGAACGGCCAGGCCGTTGATCATGGTGGTGTGGCTGTCGGTGCCGACGACGGTGTCGGGATAGGCGACGGTCTTCTTGCCTTCGTCCAGGGTCCAGACGGTCTGGGCCAGGTTCTCCAGGTTCACCTGGTGGCAGATGCCGGTGCCGGGGGGCACGACGCGGAAGTTGTTGAAGGCCGACGAACCCCAGCGCAGGAAGTTGTAGCGTTCGATGTTGCGCTCATATTCGCGCTCGACGTTCTGGCCGAAGGCCTTGGCCGTGCCGAAGTGGTCGACCATGACCGAGTGGTCGATGACCAGATCGACTGGAACCAGCGGATTGATCTTGGCGGCGTCGGCGCCCAGGGCGCTCATGGCGTCGCGCATGGCGGCCAGATCGACCACGGCGGGCACCCCGGTGAAGTCCTGCATCAGGACGCGGGCCGGACGGAAGGCGATCTCGTGCTCGACCGAGCCCTTGTTCTCGACCCAGGCGGCGACGGCCTTCAGGTCGTCCTGCGTCACCGAGACGCCGTCTTCGTTGCGCAGCAGGTTCTCCAGCAGCACCTTCATCGAGCGCGGCAGACGGGAAATCCCGGTCAGACCGGCTTCCTCGGCGGCCGGAAGGCTGTAATAGGCGTATTTCTTGCGCCCGACGGAAAGGTCCTGGCGGGTGTTGAAGCTGTCGGTGGACGGCATGGAGAGTTTTCCTCTGTTCAGCGCCGCCCGACAATCCGGTTGCGCCTTCGCGCGACAGACGCAGCGGCTCACAGGGCCCCTGCGCGCGCGGCGAAAGCCTGCTGCGGCAATCGTGCCTATAGTCCGCTCATCGCGCACCGTCCATGTGTCCACACCCTCGACGCGGACATTGAGAAAGGTTCTCAAAACAAAGGCGTTCTTCTCCCTCCCCTTCATGGGGAGGGACGATCGCGCAGCGATCAGGGTGGGGCCGTCAGGATCGCATCGGCGGACACGCCCCCACCCGGGCTCGGCTGACGCCTCGCCGTCCCTCCCCATGAAGGGGAGGGAGAGTTCGTCATGATCCACACCCTCTCGATCTCCGACCTGACCGTCTCACGCGGCGAACGCCGTCTGTTCCAGGGTCTCGACCTGCGCATCCAGGCCGGAGAAGCCGTAGTGCTGACGGGCGCCAATGGCGCGGGCAAGACCAGTCTGCTGCGGACCATCGCGGGCCTGTTACGCCCCGACGCCGGCGAGGTCGCCTTCCATGACGGCGACGGCAACCCGCTGGATGAGCGACTGGCGCGCGGCCGCGAAACCCATTTCCTCGGTCACCAGGACGGACTGAAGACCAGCCGAACGGCGCGCGAGGAACTGGGCTTCCAGTGCGACTGGCTGGGTCATGTCCAATGCGGCATGGACGATGCGGTCCAGGCTTTCGGCCTCGCTCCCCTGCTGGACCTTGAAGTCCGCCGCCTGTCCGCCGGTCAACGCCGCCGCCTGGCCATGGGCCGGCTGGTCGGATCGCCGCGCGCCCTGTGGCTGCTGGACGAGCCGATGGCCCCGCTGGACGCCCGCTGGCGCGCCGTCTTCGCCGACCAGATGCGCCGCCATCTCGACGCCGACGGCCTGATCCTCGCCGCCGTCCACGACCCCCTGCCCCTCCCGGCCCGCACTCTGGACCTGGGAGGCCTGACGTGAGCTGGTCCTTCTTCATCGACGAGTCCGGTCAGGATCGTCGCGCCTCGCCATATGAGGTACTGGCGGCCATCGGGGTCGAGGACCGCCGCATCTGGCCTTTGATCAGACAACTGTCCGACGCTCAGGCCCACTTCTTCGGCATGCGGCTTTTCGAGGCCTATGGACGCGAGGCCAAGGCTCAGAAGCTGCTCAACGCCAAGACCTTCCGGCTCGCCGGGCAGATGCCGCCCTTCGACCATGCCGAGCGCACCCGGTTGGCAAACGAAGCCTTGATGGACGGCGCGCATCCGACGACCGAACGACTGACCGCCCTCGGCCAAGCGAAGATCGCCTACTGCCGTTTCGCCTTGCAACTCGCGCGCCGCCAGAAGGCCCAGGTCTTCGCCACCATCGTCCCTCGCACTGCGCCCAGGCCGGACGACTTCAACGCCTTGCGCAAGGACTATGCCTATTTGTTCGAGCGGGTCTTCTACTTCCTGAACGGGTTGGAGGAGGAGCCCATGGGCTATCTGGTCTTCGACGAGATTGACCGGAGCGCCTGCCATATCCTGCTGGGACAGGTCTCGAACTATTTCGTGCGCACGGCGAATGGACGGACCCGGGCGCGCCTGATCATTCCCGAACCCTTCTTCGTTCACAGCGACCTGACCACCCTCGTCCAACTGGCGGACATCATGGCCTATGTGATCAGTTGGGGCGTAAGGCTGCGAAGCATGAACGAACCGGCGCGCGCTGAACTGTCGCTTATCGCCGACGACGTCTTGGCCCTGAGGTTCGCGCGACGCCTCGCCGGCGGGGAATGGCAATCCGGCTTCAAGGTCATCAACGACCTTAGGCCTGCCGGCGGGGCCCGAAATTGAAAAAGGCAATGCTCCCGTTTCCGGTCACAAAGCCTCCAAGAGGCAATATCGTGATCTCGCCCCGCAGTGTCAACGACGGAGCAGGCGAATGAGGTCGGACGCCGAACCCCGCCCGCCCGGCCTGCGCGGCGCGACGCGCGTGCTGTTGGAGCGGGAGCTGGATCTGGCCTGGAGCGGCGGGGGCGGTCCCCTGCTAGCCTGCGGCTTCTTCGCCTGTCTGACCGCCGTCCTGCCCCTGGCCGTGGGGGGCGATCCGCGCACGCTTTCGCCCGTGGCGGGCGGGATCGCCTGGCTGGCCCTGGCCCTCGCCTCGCTGCTGTCGCTGGAGCGGCTGTTCGAACGGGATCTGGAGGATGGGGCGCTGGACCTGCTGGCCCTGGGCCATCTGCCGCTGGAATCGGTCGTTCTGATCAAGGCCCTGGCCCAGTGGATCGCCGTCGGCCTGCCCCTGGCCCTGACCGCGCCGGTCGCCGCCCTGGCCCTGGGCCTGCCGCCGGCCCTGGTCCCGCTCACCGCCCTGTCGGCCCTGATCGGTGGGGCGGGCTTCGCCTGTACAGGAACCCTGGGCGCGGCCCTGGCCCTGGGGGCGAAACGCGGCGGCCTGCTGATCGCCGTCGTGGTCCTGCCCCTGTTCATTCCCCCCGTGGTGTTCGGCGCCGGGGCGCTGGAACGCGCCGCCTCGGGCCAGTCGCCCGCCCCGGCCCTGGCCTTCCTGGGCGCCTATGTCCTGTTCGCGGGCGTCGTCGCCGCCTTCGCCGGGGCGGCGGCGGTCAGGAACGCCCAGGGATGACCGCCGTGATCCGCCGCTTGCCCGTCGAGCCACCGCCGCGTAATCGCTGAAGCCATGTTCGGCCTGTCCAACCCGCAGCGCTTCATGGCCTTCACCGGCCCGCTGACGCCCGTCCTCTGGGCGGTCGCCGCCGTGCTGCTGGTGGTCGGGGCCTGGCTCAGCTTCTCTGTCCCCGCCGACTATCAGCAGGGCGACACGGTGCGGATCATGTTCGTCCATGTGCCCGCCGCCGTCTGGGGCCTGGGCGCCTATTCGGCCCTGGGCGTCTCCAGCTTCTTCGCCCTGGTGTTCCGCCACGCCCTGGCCGACGCCGCCGCCCGCGCCGCCGCCCTGCCCGGCGCCGCCTTCACGGCCCTGGCCCTGTTCACCGGCTCGCTGTGGGGCCAGCCGATGTGGGGAACCTGGTGGGTGTGGGACGCGCGCCTGACCAGCGTGCTGGTCCTGTTCCTCTTCTACCTCGGCTATATGGCGCTGCGGGCCTCGATCGACGACGAGCAGAAGGGCGCCCGCGCCGCCGCCGTCCTGGGCCTGGTCGGCCTGATCAACCTGCCGATCGTCAAATTCTCGGTCGACTGGTGGAACACCCTGCACCAGCCGGCCAGCTTCCTGACCCCCGGATCCTCAGGCCTGGACCCCGTCTATCTGCCGCCCTTCCTGACCATGCTGGCGGCCTATGGGGTGCTGTTCGCGGCCCTGTGGCTGATGGCGATCCGCACCGAGATCCGCCGTCGCCGCGTCCTGACCCTGCGCGCCCGTAAAGCCCTGGAAGCGTAAGATGCTCGACCTCGACATGACCCCCTACGCCGCCTTCGTCTGGCCCGCCTGGGGCGTCAGCGCTGTGGTCCTGACCGCCTTGGCCGCCCGCGCCGTCATCGCCTCCCGCAAATGGCAGCGCGAACTGGCGCGGTTGGAGACGGACCCTACACCGGACGCCGCAGACTCCAATCGCCCTCAAGTAGCGCGAAGCGCGGTAGGGCCCCAAAAGTGAACCGCTGGCTGGCCCTGCTGCCGCTGGTCGTGGTGGCGGCGCTTTTCACCCTGTTCATCGGCTGGTCGCTGAAACGCGATCCCGCCTTCAAGCCCGACGCCATGGTCGGCCAGCCGATTCCGGAGACCGTCCTGCCCATGCTGACCGGCGACGCCGCCGGTCCGGGGAATCTGGACCTGAAGACGGCGGGCGTCGGCCGGCCCATGCTGGTCAATGTCTTCGCCTCCTGGTGCGCCCCCTGCCGGATCGAACACCCCAGGCTTCTGGCGCTGAAGGCGCGCGGGATCGCCGTCGTCGGCGTGGCCTACAAGGACGAGCCGTTCGCCACCCGCGCCTTCCTGGACGAGTTGGGCGATCCCTATTCGATGGTTCTGGTGGACCGCGAGGGTCGGGCCGGTCTCGATCTGGGCATTTCCGGCGTGCCCGAGACCTTCGCCGTCGACGCCATGGGTCGGATCACCGCCAAACAGTCCGGCCCCCTGCTGAATGACGCCGACATCGAGCGTCTGGTCGCCTCGATGCAGGCTCCACCGAGGCCGACGCCAAACAAAAAGCGCGTTAACGTTCTTTCGAGACATCTTGTTAACGATTGATCGCTTCGGATGCGTTAACGATTGGGCATGAGCGCGATTCGCCCAGGTTTGCCGCAGACTGCCCCGTCGCAAGGCTCCGCCCTGCCGACGGCGCGAAACGCGCAGGCCGCCTTCTTCCGCGCCGCGCTGAACCAAGTCCAGACGACGCAAGTACAGACAACTCAAGTACAGGCCACTCAGGTCCAGGCCACGCAGGTTCAAACGCCCGCCGCCAACCCGACCCGCCCGGTCGCGGCGACGGCCGCAGCCGACGGGGAAACACCCCGGATCATGCGCCCGGGGACCTATCTCGACATCAAGGTCTGATCAGCTCCAGCCCTTGCTGGCGATATATTGCTGCAGCAGATCGATCCGCGTCGCATCGGACGGGTGGGTCGAGGCGAACTGCGGAATATTGGCCTGGCGTTGCGCCGCCATCAGCCGCCACAGGGCGACGGCCTCGGAGGGCCTGAACCCCGCCGCCGCCATATAGTCCACGCCCAGTCGGTCGGCCTCCAGCTCGTCACGTCGCGAATAGGGCAGCAGCAGCCCATACTGGGCCGCCAGGCCGCCGTAGGCGTTGACCGCATTGCCATAGCGTCCTGCCGCGCCCTGGGCCGCCGCCAGACCCTCAGCCGTCAGCGACTGGCTGGAGGCGCGTTCGGCCGCATGGTTGGCGACGACATGACCGATCTCATGGCCGATGACGCTGGCCAGTTGGTCGTCGTTCTGTACCAGGGCCAGCAGGCTGTCGGTCACCCCGATCTGGCCCGACGGCAGGACGAAGGCGTTGAGGCTTTTCTCGCTGAAGACGGCGTAGTCCCAGGTGCGTCCGCCCAGGCCCGCCGCCTGAACCAGCCGCCCGCCGACACGACGGATACGATCGACCTGCGCCCCCGAGGTCTGGACGCCCGGCTTGGCGATGGCCTCGCGCCAGGCGGCGGTCGATTGCTGCGACAGGGAGGCGTTGTCCACCAGCAGCAGCTGGTTGCGGCCCAGCGCCTCATTGTAGGCGCAGGCCGACAGGGCCGAGGTCGCGACAGCGGCAGCCAGGATACGGGCTGCGAGAGCTGGGGCGGGACGACGAAGGGCGATCATGGGCGGCCTCTTTGGCTTGGACACGAAAACAGCCAAGCAAATCCCGCGGCCCGGGTCGAGGTTCCCTGCCGGTGAGGCTCGCATCCAGCGCCTAGCTGCGGAGCCTCAACAGATTATCCATCCGGTCCCGCCGCCGCCGATCAAGAGATCGGCGACGGCAGGGCGCGGCGCTGGCGTCAAACGACGATGCCGCCGATCATCTCGAACAGGGCATGGGTCTCGATGCGCGTCGATCCCATCCGCCCGGAGACACGGCAGAGCGATTGCCCGCCATTGTGGCCCTGGCCTGCAGGATAGACGAACTCGGGCTTGGACATCATGGCGGTCAGGACGATGTCGAGATCAAGCTTGGGCGCCGTGATGCGCGTCACGCCGGGATATTTCTGTCCGGTGTCGCTGCTGGTCCAGACCTTGTCGTATTCGACCCGCGCCTCGACGTTCGATTGTACGCCGTCCTCGCGCATATAGGTCAGAAAGGTCCAACGCTTGTCCGCGCCCATCACGTCCCAGAACGAGAGGGCCGCGCGGTTGCCTTCGCCGAAAGCGAGCCCCAACCAGGTCCAGTGGGCTTCGTTGACCACTGCGGCGTTGCGCATCAGGTCCTGCGGCGTCAGCCCGTCAGCAACGCCCCATTGCCGATCGAACCAGACCGCATCCGTATCGACCTCGAAGGCCTCGCCGTCGATGGTGACCACGCCCGTGGTGATCATGTTGGGGAAGGCGAACTCGTAGGAGTCCGTACCCAGGAACGGCAGCAGGCCGGTCGTGCCGTTGTAGAGTTCCGCCGCCTGGGGCCGCATCACCACATCGACGCTGTTGGCGCCGTTCACGGCCTTAAGCCGCATTTCAGAGCGGTCGCCGGTCAGGGAGCCTACGGTCGAATAGACGTTCATCTCGCTGGTCGAGGCGCCCACCGTCGCAGACGCCGCCTCGGCCGCCGCATAGGGTCTGAACACGTCGTCGGTCGCATTCATGACCAGGAACTCGGTGGCGCTGCCCATGGCCGTGACGCCCTGGTGCCATTCGAAGCCGATGATCTTGCCACGGCTCTCGAAGGCGGCGTTGACGTACCAGGACTCCACGAACGTATTGGTGTGACCAGGCAGATCCGTCGTGCCGTCGACGAAGAGCGGCGTACCCAGCTGACTGCGCTGGGCCGCGCTGGCGACGCCCGGCGCAAACAGGGCCGGACCGGCGGTCGAGACCGCAGCGCCGACGGCGAGGCCGCCCAGCAGCCTGCGCCGGCTCAGCGACAGGGGCGCCGGACGTTTTGAATGGGTGGCCTGCATCTCATAACCCTCGTTTCGCTTTAGGTGTGTAGCGTAATTAGATACGCTGCTGACCTGCCTATGGGATCACATATTCGCTAAACATGTGTAGCGAAACCAGCTATCATGCCGCCCAGTCCGCATCAAGGGTGGGGGCGAAGGTTTCATCAAAAGGCGACCCATGCCCAATTCCAGCCTAGACGCCGCACAGCCGGGCCGCCCACGCGACCGGGCCCTGGACGAGGCGATCCTGCGCGTGACGCTTCAGCTGCTGGCCCAGACCGGGCTGGAGAGCGTCACCATGGCCAAGATCTGCAGACTCTCGGGCATTCCCGCCACCAGCATCTATCGGCGCTATCCCGACGCCCAGAGCGTCATAGTGGCGGCCATCGAGCATGACCTGCAAAAGATGCAGATGACCCTGCCGGACAGGGGGGCGCTGCGGGCGGACCTGGCGGCCTTTGTCGCACTGGTGGCTGACACGCTCAACGAGGATCGGGCGCGGATGCTGGCCGGCATGATCCTGCCGATGCACAAGGAGCCGCGACTGGCCAGCCTGCTGGCCTCCCGGCTGGAGGAGTTGCGCAGCCGGCTCTGGCGCGGGATCATCGAACGCGCGATCCGCCGCGGCGAATTGCGCAACGACGCCCTGGAGGCGCAGCCGCTGGATGAGGTGGCCCAAACCATGATCTTCTACCAGGCCGTCGTCCGGCAGAAGCCGGCGGATGAAGCCTTCCTCGTGCGGCTGATCGACAACGTCTTGATGCCGGCGCTCGCGTCCTATCGCTGATCCGCAACAGGACCGACCAGGGCTTGGAGCCGAGGTCGCACGCGAAGAAAAACTCGATACGCGACGTCCAGCCCCGCCAGCACGACCGGCGCGCGCGCCGCCAGCCCGAGGGGTCGCAGCAGGGGAATGGCCCGCCACATCGCCGCAAAGGCGGCGGCTCCGGACAGCAGCCGCCCGTCCTCGCTGGCGTGAAACCGGGCCAGCAGGGCGTCGCGATCCAGCGGGCAGGACGCGTCGGCCCCGTCGGCCACATCGATGAACCGGATGGCGTCCCGGCGGTCCAGCCGCCGCATCAACGCGATCTCGCGACGGCACAGGGGGCAATCCCCGTCATACCAGACAAGCAGAGGGATCTTGGTCGGGGGCGACGCTGGCGGCAAGGACGGCTCCTGTCATCGACGACGACGGCGTTCCGGGGGCGCAGCGCGCAGTCGCAGTGATATACGGCGACTTCCAGCGGCCGGATCTGCAACGCCGTGGCCTTCAGCTTTCTGGGTCAGAGCTGAGGGGGACGGGGCAAAAAAATCGGGGCCTGCCGAAAACGACAGGCCCCTGATTTTGTCAGTCTCGACTTGGAGCGGGCGAAGAGATTCGAACTCTCGACCCCAACCTTGGCAAGGTTGTGCTCTACCACTGAGCTACGCCCGCACTCCGTAGGAGCTAGGTGCGCTCCCCGTCGAGGAGGGGGCGTATAGCGGAGGGTTGATCGGTCCTGCAAGCTCTTTTTTGCGGCTATCGCGCTTCGCGCTATTTGAGCCGAATTCATACCTAAACGGCCGAAGCCGGAACGCCCGTGCTCTCGCCGCCTGAGCGCTTTCGCGCTCAAGCAGCGAGCTTCGTCATTCCCGCGAAGGCGGGAACGCGCGGCGAGCGTAGCGCCCCTCCGCGCGTCAGCGCGGCGCCAATCTGATAGCCCCGTCCAGCCGGATGCACTCGCCGTTGATATAGACGTTGCGCGCCAGCTCCAGCACCAGGGACGCATAGTCGGCGGGCGTGCCCAGGCGGCTGGGGAAGGGGATGGCGGCGGCCAGGGCGTCCTGGATCTTCTGGTCCATGCCGGCCATCATCGGCGTCCACATGATGCCGGGTAGGATGGTGTTGCAGCGGACGCCTTCCTGGGCCAGATCCCGCGCGATGGGCAGGGTCATGGCGTAGACGCCGCCCTTGGACGCCGAATAGGCCGCCTGGCCGATCTGGCCGTCCTGGGCCGCCACCGACGCCGTATTGACGATCAGGCCGCGCTCGCCGTCCGCCATCGGCTCCAGCGTCACCATGCCCGCCGCAGACTGCGACAGGACACGGAAGGTGCCGAACAGATTGACCCGCACCGTGCGTTCGAACTGGGCCATGTCGTGGGCCTTGATCTCGCCGGTGTCCTTCTTGCGCGAGACGGTCTTCATGCCGGTGGCGATGCCGGCGCAGTTGACGGTCAGCCGCTCCTGGCCATGGGCCGCGCGGGCCTTTTCGAAGGCGGCGGCGACCGAGGCGTCGTCGGTGACGTCCACCTGGCAGAAGACCCCGCCGATCTCGGCCGCGACGGCCTCGCCCCTCTCGGCGTTCAGGTCGAACAGAGCCACCTTGGCCCCGGTGGCGGCGATGGCGCGCGCCGTACCTTCGCCCAGGCCGGACGCCCCGCCCGTGACCACCGCTGCGATACTGTTGTCGAGTTTCATCCCTGTCGTTCCTATGTTGTAATGAACCTGAGTTTCGTTTGAGGATTTAGCGGCCATGACCGCCAAAGCCAAACCCGCCGATCCATCCGACGCCCTGGACCCACGCAAGGCCCTGGTCCCGTCCGTGGTCAAGGTCAACGAGGTGCGCGTCGCCAAGGGCTTCTGGCCCAAGCTACAGCGCACGGCGGCCCGCATTCCCTTCGCGGATCAGGCGCTGGCCGCCTGGTACGCCGCGCGCGATCCGGCCACACCTCTTCCCGCAAAAGGCATGATCTTCGCCGGCCTGGCCTATTTCATCATGCCGATCGACGCGATCCCCGACCTGTTCGCCGGCATCGGCTACACCGACGACGCCGCCGTCATCGCCGCCCTGATCGCCACCCTGGGCGCCAACATCAAACGCCGCCACCGCGACCAGGCCGAGGACGCGGTTGAGCGGCTGAAGGGGAAATAGTCCAACCCCTCTCCCCTTGCGGGAGAGGGAGACCGCGCACGGCGGCGCAGCCGTCGTCCTTGCGCGGTCGGGCGAGGGGTCGCGCCGGCCTCGCCGTTTCGCACAACCCCTCATCCGACCCTTCGGGCCACCTTCTCCCGCAAGGGGAGAAGGAAGCTCAATCCCCTACCGTCACCACGATCTTGCCCAGGGCCTGACGATCCCCCAGCGCCTTGATCGCCGCCCCCGCTTTCTCCAGCGGGAAGGTCTTCGACACGCGCGGCCGGATCTTGCCCTCGGCGTACATCTGCATCAGCTCGGCCATATTGGCGGCGTGCCCCTTCGGATCGCGCGCCACCGCCGCGCCCCAGAAGACCCCGATCACCGACACCGATTTCAGCAGGGTCAGGTTCAGCGGCAGTGACGGGATCCCCGCCGGGAAGCCGACCACCAGATACCGGCCGTTCCAGTCCATGGCCCGCAGCGCCGGATCGGCGTAGTCGCCGCCCACCGCGTCATAGACCACGTCGGCGCCGTCACGCCCCGTCGCCAGTTTGAACTCGCCGGACAGTTCCTTCTGCCCCGCCTTGTCCATCGGCCCGGTCGGATAGATCAGGCCGTTGTCCGCCCCCAGGTCGAGGGCGAACTGGACCTTGTCATTGGTCGAGGCCGCCGCCACGACCCGCGCCCCCATGGCCTTGCCCAGTTCGACGGCGGCGGCGCCCACACCCCCGGCCGCGCCCAGCACCAACAGCGTCTCTCCGGCCTTCAGCTGCGCCCGATCCTTCAGCGCATAATAGCTGGTGCCATAGGTCATGATCAGGGCAGCCGCCTCCTCGAAGCTCATGGCCTCGGGAATGGGAATGACCGTCTCGGCCTTGACCGCCAGCCGTTCGACCAGGCCGCCCCAGCCGGGCACGGCGATGACCCGGTCGCCCTTGCGCACGTTCTTGACGCCTTCGCCCACCGCCTCGACCACGCCGGCGACCTCGGCGCCGGGCGAGAAGGGCCGTTCCGGGCGGAACTGGTATTTGTCCTCGATGATCAATGTGTCGGGATAGTTGATCCCCACGGCCTTGACCTCGATCACCACCTCGCCCGCCTTGGGCGTGGGATCGAGCACGTCCTCAACCACGAGGGTTTCGGGACCGCCGGGCGCTTTGGACAGGACTGCGCGCATTATTCCTCCCTTGGGCCTATCGCGCTTCGCGCTACTGGAGGCCCGTTTGTGCTCGGCCGACATGGCGCGGCCTTCTCGACGACGCTAAAGAGCGCCACGCCCGTTTGAAAGAGGCGAAGCAACAGGCTCGGGAAGACAGACCATGACCGCCCTCATCCTCCACGGCGGCGCCGGCGCCCGGCGCGAACGCAACTATGACGCCGAGGTCGTGCACATGCGCCAGGTGGTCGAGGCCATGAAGGCGCGGCTGGACGCGGGCGACAGCGCCCTGGACGTGGCCGTCGCCGCTGTCGTCATGCTCGAAGATTCCGGCCTATATGTCGCCGGCAAGGGCGCCTCTCCCAATCTGGCAGGGGCCTATGAGCTGGACGCCAGCATCATGGACGGATCGACCAAGCGCGCCGGGTCGGTCGCCGCTCTCCAGGGCTTCCGCAACCCCGTCGTCGCCGCCCGCGCCGTCATGGACCGCACGCCGCACGTCATGCTGGTCGGCGAGGGCGCGGCCCTGTTCGCTCATGACCAGGGGCTGGAGCCCATCGCCGACGAGACCGCCTGGTACACGAGCGCCGGCCAGGGCGAGGACAATCATCCGCCCGGAACCCTCAGCCATGGCACGGTCGGCGCCTGCGTGCTGGACAGCCAGGGCCGCCTCGCCGCCGCCACCTCGACCGCCGGAGTGTTCGGCAAGATGCCGGGCCGCGCCGGCGACACCCCGATCCCCGCCGCCGGAACCTGGGCCGACGGCCACGCCGCGACCTCCTGCACCGGCCAGGGCGAATATTTCATCCGCGTCGCCGCCGCCGCCCAGGTCGCCTGGCGCGTCGCCGCCGGCCAGACCCTGGCCGCCGCGACCCAGGCCGTCATCGACGAGATCGGCGGGATGGGCGGCGACGGCGGAATGATCGCCCTGGACGCCGCCGGAAACATCGCCAGCCCCTTCAACAGCCAAGGCATGAAACGCGCCTGGCTGACGCCGCAGGGCGAGATCGGCGTCGAGGTGTTCGGGCGCTGAGCTGAGGCGAGACCCGCCGCATCCTTCAGGAAGCGCCTCAAGAAGCACCCACGAAAAAGGGCGGCGAGACTGGCCCGCCGCCCTCCTTCAGTCTTGCCTTCTCAGCCGAGGCTCAGAAGGTCCAGTCGAAGCCAATGCGAACATAGCGCGGCGACTGATAGCTGGTCGGCAGACCGTAGTAGGGGTTGGCGCCGTCCGCCGCGCTCAGGTCGCCGAACTCGTAGAGGTCGGTGACGGCGTCGGAGTCGAACAGGTTGAAGATGTCCGCCCGCAGGACCAAGTCTCCGGGAATGCTGACCGGCACGGTGTAACGCAGCGAAACGTCAACGGTGGTCTCCCAGTCTGACGTCATCTGCGTGCCGCGCGGCGTAGCCTCACCGTTGCAGTAATAGGACGAGGCCCCGTAAATATAGGCGTAATTGGTCTTGTCGGGGTAGTAGCCGATGCAGCCGTAGTGACGCGGCGAAGCCACGGTCAGATTGCCGCCGACCGTCAGGTCACGCAGCGCCTGGTACGAACCGAACAGCTTGAAGACGTGGGCCCGGTGGTTCGGCAGAAGACCATAGGCGCCTTCGGTCAAACCCGGTTGGTCGAAGTCCTGCGTGATGCCGGCGTCGGACTGACCGTTGTCCGACTTCACATAACCCTCGGTATTGCCCTCGCTCTTGGACAAGACATAGGAGCCGCGAAGCCCCCAGACGCCGTCGAAGGCGCGTTCGAAGGTGAGTTCCAGCGCTTGGTACATGCGCTTGGCCTCGGGATAGCCCAGCTCTTCGGCCGAGAATTCAATCGTCCGTACCTCGGTTTCGCCCGGCAAAGGATCCGCCAGAGTGATGGTCGCCGACGAGCCCGGATTGACGACGACATACTGGTGGAAGCCCGACCAGATGCTGCCGCAGCCGGAGATTCCCTGTTCCTCGCAATAGTTCACGACGGCCGCGTCGATCGCGACGTCCTCGGCGTTTCGAAGCAACTTGCGATAGGTGTAGTTGGCTCCAACGGTCCAAAGATCGCCGATCTTGCGCTCATAACCGAACTGAAACTCATCCTCGGCGGTCGATTCCAGATCCTTGGCGACCAGGGACTCGGTCGAGGGCATCGAACCGTCCGCCGTCACGCCGCAGCCCGAGACGCCGACCGTACCGATCCCGCCCGAGGGACATGTGACCGCACCCGAGTAACCGACAATCTGCGCGCCGAGATTCGGCAGGCCGTTCTCATCATAGGGCGTGGACTGATCAACGAGGAAATACTCGCTGATGCTCAACTCCGCCGAAGACATGCGGAAGGCCGTATTGGACGCGACAGGCAGATAATAGCGTCCGTAGGAACCATAGAAGCGACTACGACCGTCATTCAGCGGATCGAAGGTGAAGCCCAGACGCGGCCCGATCTCGTTGTCGAACGACACGATCGTCTCGCCCGAGCCGCTATTCAAATCGAACTTGTCGAGCCGGACGCCCAGATTCAGCGTCAGTTGGTCGTTCACGTCCCACGAGTCTTGAAGATAATAGGCTTCGTTCTGATTTTCAAACTTGCCGCTAGCATTGTAGGTATTGACCCGGACATAGGTCTGACCTGCAGTAATATTCCCCCCAGAAACCAGAGCCGAAGTTGTGCCGGCGGTGTAATATCTGTAATAGTGCCCCCCATTCGTCGCTGTCGTACGCTCCAGAGACAGGTCTTCGTGATCAACACCCGCCCGAACATGGTGTTTTCCGAAGAAATCGAAATAAACATCCGCATCAAACCTCCAGAACTCCCGCTCGGTGTCCCGAATAGAAGTATAGGTCGAGCCCGTCTGATCTGACACGAGACCTATAACATTTCCGCTCGCATTCTTGCGGTTATCATAAGCATACGAATCGGTGGGAGAGCCGCTTCCTGAGGGTTGATTTTCTTTATTTTTCCCATAGGCAGCCGAAATCGTCAGCCAATCGGTTAATGTACCAGTATAGCGAGCCACAAAACTCTCACCACCTGTTTGAGAGTAGCTCGTGCCCGTCTGACCGCCAAGCTCCCCAGTCTCGTGATTCCAATCATAGATGTCGGAGTTCGTCTCACGCGTCGAGTCAAACCAGGTGAACTCCAGATGGTGGTCGTCGGTGACGTATCCGTCCAGCTTGACACCGTAGAAGGGATCATTTGATTTACTGATCGTCTTCTTGTCGCTCGTGATGCTGTAAGACGTGCTCTCGTTATCGCGGAACTCGGTCAGACCATAGAAGAACAGCCGATCCTTGATGATCGGGCCGCCCAACTCAACCGTGGTGGAGTTTGAATCGGCCTCGTACAGCGAGTTGGCGGTCGAATAGGTGTCCGGCGACTGAGACCGCAGGCTGTCGGGCGCGTAGTTGCCGTGCAGACCCATATAGAAGTCGTTCGAGCCCGACTTGGTCACCGCATTGACGATGCCGCCCGTAGCGCGACCGTACTCGGCGGCATAGCCGCCGGTCTTGACCTCGACCGACCGATAGAAATCGAACGGCACGGTGGATCCGCCGATATAGGTGTCGAAGTTGGTGATGTTCAGGCCGTTAACATAATAGGCGTTCTCGGCCACCGACGATCCGCCGATCGAGGGCACGTCGCCAAAGGCGCTGTCGCCCGGCACCGTGGTCGGCGCCAGCAGGATGATGGAGGCGATGCTGCGACCGACCGGCGTGGTCTTGACCAAGTCCTGCACATCGACCGTCAGGCCCGTGGTCGTCTCATTGAAATCCAGGTTCCGGCGCGCCGCCGTCACCACGATCTCGCCCACAGTGTCCGACGAACCCTCGGTCAGGCTGAAGTTATAGGACGAGACGCCGCCCAGGGCGATTTGCACCGACTGCGCCACCGGGGCGTAGCCGGGCGCCGTGATGGTGACCGTATAGCGGCCGATCGGCAGCAGGGCGGCCCGGAAGTCGCCTCCGGCGTTCGTCGTGGCCGAGCGGCTGAAGCCCTGTTCCGCCGATTGGATCTCGACCGTGGCGCCGGCGACCGGGGCGCCGCCCTCGCCAACCACCGAACCGGTCAGGGTGCCGGAGGAGATATCCTGAGCCATGGCGGGCGTCGGCGCGACCAGAACCGGCGCCAAGCCTCCCACGGCAGCCAGGCCGCTAATAATGGTGCCGGCCAGAAGGCTTCGACGAATGCGGTAGATGCTCAATTTAGTACCCCTCCAATTGAGTATAAAAGGTCACAAACGACCTGAAGGGCGCCACACGAGCGCCCGGAGGGAGACGTTATCGAGCTGATCGACACCGCCAAGCCCACATCCACATCTGCATTAAATTGACTTAATGAATGTCACTCAATTGTCGCGGTTGCCATTTCTTGATGGACGCATTTCTACTGTTATTTTTCAGCATTGATTTCAATTGATCCAATGGTGACAAATTTGCGTCATTTTTGAAATACAGACCAGTTCCCGCCCGAAGCGCGCCGCCTTTTTGCGCCCCCACGACCATCATTACAGCTCCGTAAGGTGCACTCAGAAGCCAGACTGATAGGCTCGCCTCGCCCGCCCTCCGGGCCTGGAGACCTCGATGAAATTCCGCCTGACCGTCACCGTCGCCGCCTCAGCCCTGCTGCTGGGACTAACCGCGCCCGCTTTCGCCGCCCCGGCCCCCGCAGCCGCAACCGCCGCCGCCCAGGCGCCGCAGGGCGTCACTGTCCCGCCGCTGGGCTTCGCCAAGCGCGTGCTGCCGAACGGGCTTGAGGTCTATACGGCCCGCGACGCCGACACCTCGAACGTGACGGTCCAGGTCTGGTACAAGGTCGGGTCAAAGGACGATCCGGCCGGCCGTTCGGGCTTCGCCCACCTGTTCGAACACCTGATGTTCAAGGCGACCAAGAACCTGCCGCCCGAGACCTTCGACCGGCTGACCGAGGATGTGGGCGGGTCGAACAACGCCTTCACCGCCGACGACACCACCGCCTATTTCGAAACCGTCCCCGCCAACCACCTGCAGCGGATGCTGTTCGCCGAGGCCGAGCGGATGGGTTCTCTGGTCGTGGACGAGCCGACCTTCGTCGCCGAGCGCGACGTGGTGAAGGAAGAATACCGCCAGCGCATCCTGGCCAATCCCTATGGCCGTCTGTTCGGCCTGTTCGTGCCCGAGACCCTGTACCAGGAAAGCCCCTATCGCCGCGCCGGCATCGGCTCGATCGAGGAGCTGGAGGCCTCGTCCCTGGATGACGTCCTGCGTTTCCACGCCACCTACTACCGGCCCGACAACGCCTATCTGATCGTGGCCGGCAACTTCGACCAGGCCCAGCTGGACCGCTGGATCGACCAGTATTTCGCCCCGCTTAAGAACCCGACCACGCCTCTTCCGGCCAATAATGTCGTCGAGCCCGAGCCGACCGCCCCGCGTGACGCCACCTATTATGCGCCGAACGTCCCCCTGCCCGCCGTCGTGGTCGGCTGGCCGACGGTCAAATACGCCGACGCGGACCGCGCCGCCCTGACCGTGCTGGACGGCATTCTGTCAACCGGCGAGAGCAGCCGCCTGTATCGCTCGCTGGTCTATGATCAGCAGATCGCCGCCCAGATCGGCTCGACGCCCGACTTCGCCCAGCAGGCCGGCAATCTGACCGCTCTGGCCATCATGGCCCAAGGGCACACGGCCGAAGAGGGGATCGCCGCCCTGAACGCCGAGATCGCCAAGCTGCGCGACGCGCCCGTCACCGCCGCCGAACTGACCGAAGCCAAGAACGAGATCGTCGCCGACGCCCTGCGCAGCCGCGAGACCGTGGACGACCGCGCCGTGGCGCTGGGCTTCGCCCTGATCAACACCGGCGACGCCGCCGCCGCCGACCGCGAGATCGCCCAGATTCAGGCGGTCACCATCGCCGACGTTCAGCGTGTGGCCCGCAAATATCTGACGCCCCAGCGCCAATCGACGATCCGCTATCTGGCCGCTGACGAGCAGAACCCGCCCTCGGTTCAGAAGATGAACGTGGACGCCCCCGTCAAGGTCGCCGACCTGGCGCCGGCGGGAACCCCGGCCGTCCTGCTGCCCGAGGCCGAGCGAGCGGCCCTGCCGCAGCCGGGGGCGGAGGTGGCGCCCGCCACCCCGACCGTCGCTGACTTCCGCCTGTCCAACGGCCTGCGCGTCCTGGTCGCCCCGACCGACGGCCTGCCGCTGGTCTCGGCCCGTCTCAGCTTCGACGCCGGTTCGTCCGACGATCCCTCCGGCAAGGCCGGGATCGCGTCGATGACCGCCGCCCTGCTGACCCAGGGCACCAAGACCAAGTCGGCGCCCGAGATCGCGACCGAGATCGAACAGCTGGGCGCCTCCATCGGCGCCGGCGCCGGCGTGGACTTCACCAATGTCTACGCCAACGCCCCGGCCAACGCCTTCCCGGCCACGGTCGCCCTGATGGCCGATCTGGTGAAGAACCCGGTCTTCGCCGCCGAAGAGCTGGAGCGTCAGCAGGCCCAGGCCCTGGACGGCCTGCGCGTCGCCCTCAGCCAGCCGGGCTCCATCGCCAGCATGACCGTGGGCCGCGTCATCTATGGCGACGCCCCCTATGGCGCGACCCTGACGCAGCAGACGGTGCCGGCCATCACCCCGGCCGACGTCGCCGCCTTCCACGCCGCCCGCTATCGCCCGTCGGACGCCACCCTGGTCTTCTCCGGCGACATCGCCCCCGCCGCCGCCCGCGCCCTGGCGCAACAGGCGTTCGGCGACTGGCGCCCGGCCGGAACTGCGCCGGCCGCCACGGCCAACCCCGCCGGTCAGGCCCTGGCTCCGCGCATCATCGTGGTGAACCAGCCCGGCGCCGGCCAGGCCGCCGTGGTCGCCGCCATCCGCGGCGTGTCGCGCACCGACGCCGACTATTTCCCGCTGACGGTGGGCAACACCCTGCTGGGCGGCGGCTTCTCGTCGCGGCTGAACCAGGAGATCCGCATCAAGCGCGGCCTGTCCTACGGCGCGGGATCCTCGCTGGGCGTCCGCGCCGACGCCGGGGTCTTCACCGCCTCGACCCAGACCAAGAACGAGACCGCCGACGAGGTCGCCGACCTGATCCTGGCCGAGATCGCCAAACTGGGAACCGAGACCCCGACCCAGGCCGACCTGGCCCCGCGCCGCGCCACCCTGATCGGCGGCTTCGGCCGCTCGCTGGAGACGGTGGACGGCCTGGGCTCCCTGGTCGCCAACCTGGCCCTGTATGACCTGCCGATGAGCGACCTCGCCGACTACGCCGGCCGCATCCGCGCCGTAACCCCGGAACAGGTCGAGGCCGCCTTCGCCGAACACCTGCCGGTCAATCGCGCCAGCCTGGTGATCGTCGGCGACGGCTCGCTGTTCCTCGACGCCCTGAAGGCCAAACACCCGAACCTCGAGGTCATCGAGGCGGGGGATCTGAACCTGAACAGCGGCTCTCTGAAGTAGGGGCCAAACCCCAGACGCCGTCATCCTCGGGCTTGTCCCGAGGACCCACCCATCCGCCGCACGGGCGGATGGGTGCGGCGTTCCGGTCGTCGTGTTCAAGGTCCCTGATCGTGGGTCGGACGCGTGGGCCCTCGGGACGAGCCCGAGGGTGACGGATCAACGATCCCACCTAAACCGACAAACACACCACCTGCGCCACCCGCAGGTCCCGCCTCAGCGCATCCGCCACTCGGCCATAGTTGTCGATGGTCACCGGCTCGCCCAGCGCCACCTCGTCCGCGCGCTGTTCGCCGCGAATGGCGGGAGCGAAAGACTCGGGCGCCGTGGTGTAGATCCGGCCTCGACGCGGCGCCTCGGCGATGGTGACCCCCAGGACGCGGCCGCGCCCGTCCATCACCGGCGCCCCTGACAGACCCGACAGCGTCCCTTCCAGCCCGTCGGTGCGTCCGACCTCGGCCCAGGCCAGGACCGGTTCGTCATGGGCGCCGCGCCCGAACACCTTCAGGGTCTCGCGGCCCAGCAGACGCGAAGTCACCTCCCCGGCTCGCCCCTGGGGAAAGCCCGGATGAAAGGCGCGCTGGCCCTTGCGCAACCGTTCGTCGGCGGCGACCGGCAGGGCGGGTGGTCCGCCGTCGGTGATCAGCAGGGCCACGTCGGCGCGCGGCGCCAGACGCACGTCGGCGGCCACGGCCCGGCCGCCGCCGATGACCAGGGCCGGGCGACGACAGCCCTCGACCACATGGCGGGCGGTGACCCAACGCCCGCGTCCGGCGATGGAGAAGGCGGTGCCGGACTGGGGCGTAAAGGGGGTGTCCGGCGCATCCAGGGTCACTGTCGTGTCGAACGGAGTGACAGGCCCCAGCAGGGCGCCCTCGATCTCGTCCGGCGGCGGCGGCGCAGGCGGGGCGTCGGCGTTCTCGCGCCGGCCCAGCGACACCGCCAGCAGCACGCCCGCGACCGCGCTGTAGATGGCCCAGTCCGGCAGGCGGGGGAATTGCATGATGCGACCCGTTCGCCGCTCAGCCGGTCAGGGCGGCGGACAGGATCAGGGCGGTCGCCAGCTTGGCCCCCACCAAGACCACCGCGGCCGAAACCTCGCCGTCCTTAATCCGCTGCGGCAGGCCGTGAAGCATCAGGTCCACGACCCGGAAGGCCAACAGTTGCAGCACCAGGGTCGCCACGCCCCAGATGGCGATGTCGCGCACCGAGGTCGAAACCGACAGGGACACGGCCAGCGGAATGGCCAGACCCACCAATATCCCGGCGAAGGCGACCGCAGCGGCCGGATTGCCTTCGCGGATCAGGGCGATCTCCTTCCACGGCGTCAGCATGGCGTAGATCGCCGCCCCTGCCGCGAGCAGCAGCAGGGTGACGGCCAGGTGCATGACCATGACCGGAAAGCCCGAGGCGAAAGCCTGCACCTCGGCGCTCGACAGGACGTTCGTCAGTGAGGGGTCCATGTCCACACGCCTTGCCCGATTGCCGCCCCAATCCGCAAGCGCGACGGAGACACAGTACGTGACATTATGTGTCGAACACGGGTCTCGACTTCAAATAGCCCCTCTCCCGCTTGCGGGAGAGACCATCCCCGGCGTCCGCGCAGCGGAGGGTCGGAGAGGGGAGCGTCGCTCAAAGGAAGACTTCCCCCATCGTCAGGCGTGTCGCTTCGCGCCACGGCCTGACACTTCCCCCACAAGCGGGGGAAGGTCGGAGAGACTTTAAGCCGCCGCCTGCTCCGCCTTCCTGAGCGCGCTCGCTCGCACCTTCTCGCTTTCGGACTTCAGCTGCCCGCAGGCGGCCAGGATGTCGCGGCCGCGCGGCGTGCGGATGGGCGATGCGTAGCCGGCCTTGTTCAGGATGGCGGCGAAACGCTCGATCGTCTTCCAGTCCGAGCATTCGTATTCGACGCCCGGCCAGGGGTTGAACGGGATCAGGTTGATCTTGGCCGGTATGCCCTCGATCAACTTCAGCAAGGCCCGCGCTTCGTCGGGGCTGTCGTTGACGCCCTTCAGCATGACGTATTCGAACGTCACCCGGCGCGCGTTCGACAGGCCCGGATAGGCCCGGATGCCCGCCATCAGCTGGTCCAGCGGATATTTCTTGTTCAGCGGCACCAGGACGTCGCGCAGGGCGTCGTTGGTGGCGTGCAGACTGATGGCCAGCATGGCCGCCGTGCGCGTGCCCAGGGCGTCCAGTTGCGGCACCACGCCCGAGGTCGAGACCGTGATCCGGCGCCGCGACAGGGCGATGCCCTCATTGTCCGAGATGATGTCGATGGCGTCGGCGACGTGGTCCAGATTGTAGAGCGGCTCGCCCATGCCCATGAAGACGATGTTCGACAGGCGGCGGTCTTCCTTGGGCGACGGCCATTCCTCCAGGTCGTCGCGGGCGACCTGGACCTGGGCCACGATCTCGGCGGCGGTCAGGTTACGGACCAGCTTCTGGGTTCCGGTGTGGCAGAAGGTGCAGTTCAGGGTGCAGCCGACCTGGCTGGACACGCACAGGGCGCCGGCCCGGCCCACGTCGGGGATATAGACGGTCTCGATCTCGATGCCCGGGGCGGTGCGGATCAGCCATTTGCGGGTGCCGTCCTTGGACACCTGGCGTTCGACGATCTCGGGGCGAGCCAGGGTGAAATGCTCGGCCAGCTTGGCCTGCATGTCCTTGGCCACATTGCTCATGGCCGAAAACTCGGTGACGCCGTAGTGGTGGATCCAGCTCCACACCTGGCTGGCGCGCATCTTGGCCTTTTCGGGCGGACAGACATTCGCGTCGATCAACGCCTGGCGCAGACCCGCACGCGTCAGACCGGACAGGTTGACGGGGGCTTTCAAAGCGGGCGCGTTCGAGACACGGGAAAGATCGAGCGTGATGCTCAAGGCGGCGATCCTGGATGCGGTTTAGCCGGCCTATATAGCACGAACCCCGGCAATTGCATGACCGGGCGGTTCAGGAGGCGACTACAGCCCCACGTCCCACACCCCGGCGTCGCGCATCCGGCTCTGTTTCGCCTCTTCCGCCCGGCCGCCCATCTCCTGGGCCATGCCCCGCACGGCGGTGGAGACGGTGGTCGTGTGAACGCCCGGCACCAGGGCGTGGGCGAAGGCGGCGCCGGCCAGCCGCAGCAGGCGAAAACCGAAGGCGGCCGAAGCGGCCATATGCTGGAAATAGGTCTCGCCGACCTGGCGCGGATGCTCACGGAACAGGCGGTCAAACGTTGTCGAGCCCGAGCGGGCGCGGTCAAACGTCGTCTGGCTCATGCGGCGGCTCCGGGGTGTTCGCGTCCGCTGATGGTCATGCGAGAACGGCCGCGACGCAAGCCTGTTCCTGCACCGACGACAGGCGCCGACCACAGAGACGCCGTCTTACAGAGGCCATCGTCATGCGCGAGAACTCGGGTTAGGGTCGCGGTTCGATCAAGGGACTATACATGACGCTTCGCTCCACGGCCGCTTCGACCCTCGCTCTTGCGGCCGTCCTGCTGGCCTTCGCCGGCCCGGTCCTTGCGCAGTCCCCGGCGCAATCCGGCCCCAGCTATCTTCCCTATGACGCCCGGCGCGGGGTTTTCAGTTTCGCCGCCGGCCTGGAGGCCTCCCTGCCCGCCGTGGTCCAGGTGACGACCCTGGGCCAGTCGCGCGGCCCCAGCTCGGACGCCGATGATCCCAAACCCTACGCCTCGGGCTCGGGCGTCATCGTCGATGCGGCCCAGGGCATATTGATCACCAACAACCACGTGGTCGAGAACGGGCGGAAATTCACCGTCGACCTGACCGACGGCCGGCTGTTCGACGCCGTCCTGGTCGGGGCGGACAAGGCCACCGACATCGCTGTGCTGAAGATCGTGCCCGACGGCCGGCCGCTGAACCTGAAACAGGTGCAGACGGTCGATTCCGACACCCTGCGCACCGGCGACCTGGCCTTTGCAGTCGGCTATCCGCTGGGCCTGGACCAGACCCTGACCATGGGCGTCATCTCGGGCCTGAACCGTTCGGGCCTGGGCGATGCGGTCGAGGACTATATTCAGACCGACGCGGCCGTGAATTCGGGCAATTCGGGCGGACCGCTGCTGGACAGCCGGGGCCGGCTGATCGGCATCAACACCGCCATCCTGTCGGGCGGCATGGGTGGGGGCAATGACGGCATCGCCTTCGCCGTGCCGACCCGGATCATGCTTTATGTCGCCGACCAGCTGCGCGCCCACGGCGCGGTCAAGCGCGGCGAGACCGGCGCCATCTTCGCCTCCCTGACCGCCGAACGCGCTCGCCAGATGCGGCTGGGCATCGTGCGCGGCGCCGTGGTCGCCGATGTGGCGCCCGGCTCCCCGGCCGAGCAGGCGGGCCTGCGCGACGACGACGTCATCACCCGCATCCAGGGCCGGCCGGTGGCCAACGCCGGCTCGGTCAACGCCACGGTCGGCATAGCCGCGCCGGGGTCGAGCCTGAGCGTCGTCTATCTGCGCGCCGGACACGAGGCCTCGACGTCCCTGACGGTCGCGACCCCGGTCGAGAGCGCGGTCCAGATCGGCGCGGACTGGGTTCTGGCTTACGGCGCGACGCTGCGCGATCTCGACGGCGAGGTTCAGGTCGTCGCTGTCGAAGGCGGGTCACTGGCGGCCCAGGGCGAACTGATCGCCGGCGACATCATCACCTCGGTCGGAGGGACGCCGGTCGCCGACGCCCGCGCGACGGCGGAGGCCCTGCGCGGATCGGCGGGCGCAGTCGCGGTCGAGGCGCGCCGCAACGGCGATACGGTGACGGTGAACCTGGAAATCCCGCTGAAGGCCTGAATCCAGAAAGAACCCGGGGCCGGAACGAGTCCGGATCGGGAGCCGACCATGGCGCATCCGATCCGGACCTGGCTCCAGACAGCGAAACACCCGCCTTGCCTGGGAGGGGGAGGGGATCGGCAAGGCGGGCGCTCGCTTGGAGGAAGCATCGGCCGCCGGAGCCCTTGGTGGAAACATCCAGGGGGCTGGGGGGGGGCTGTTCAGGATCCGGACGCTTCCGAACTCCGACGAGCCGATGATCGATATTTCGCCGCCCAAACAGGCGGGCGAAGGACCGAAACAGGGCCATTTGGTGTCGCTTGCATTTTCTTCGCTTGCCCGCCCCTCTGGCGCTGCATCAGAGGGCGACTAAGTTCAGGTCATGAGCATGAACCCGCACGAGGCGCCGCCCTCCGCCGGCCCGGTCTTCTTCGACCGGCGTGAACTGGACCCGATCCTGCGGGTCTACGGCCGTATGGTCGCCCAGGGGGAATGGCGCGACTACGCCATGGTCGGCCACAAGGACTTCGCCGAGTTCGCCGTCTTCCGCCGCTCGGGCGACGCCCCCCTCTACCGCATCGAGAAACGCCCAGCCCTCCAGGCGCGCCAGGGCCAGTGGGCCGTCATCGGCGAAGGCGGCCAGATCCTCAAACGCGGCCGCGACCTGGCCCAGGTCCTGCGGGTGTTCGACGGACGAAAGTTCCAGGTGGTGGATTAAAACGGGGCCTATTTCTGCGACGGTCGTGAGACGACCCCATACTGCATGGCGACTATCAGCTGCGGCCGTTGACGCCCACCCGAAACGACTACGGGCTTCAGGACGAAGTCCACTCGGCTTGCGGAATCATAAGAAGGTGAGTTGAGACCCGCCATGAAGAAGTACCGCCCGTCGGGTATCTTCGGGAAGCTGAACACGCCGCCGGAACCGCATTCGACATCTTGGACATAGGCTGGGCTTTCCGGCCAAGCCCAGCGATGCAGCCCCGGAACGCCGCTTCGCCATTCGCCGCCGGGCTCCAGCGCAAAGCCTAATCGATGTTCCAGAACCCAGCGATGATGCGGTGTGTCTGGGATCAGTCTGGCGGACAGCCCCTCGCAAGTCAGAGTTTCCGGCTCCACCGGCCGAGAGCCGTCCGGCGTCGCAATGTTTGTCGGCGTCTTCACCTCGACATTGCCCGAAAGTGGAAATCCCTCGCGTTCGAACCAGGATTGCTCGACGGCCCCCGCATGCAAACGTTGCGAAACTTCTCGTTCCTCATTGGCCCTCTGGATGGCGGCCAATGTCAGGCACCCCCCGAGCGACGACGTAATGAGCAAGCTTGCGACCAGCCCTGCCAAGCTCCGTCCGCGTTTCAACATCGCTCACCCCCATTTGGTCGAGCCAAGGCCTAAACACTATGCCGCAAAAAGAAAGGGCCCCGCGAGGGGCCCTTTCCGCATCCGTCTGACGACAGGTCTTAGTTCCGGTTGCCGCCCATAAAGCGCAGCAGGAAGAGGAACAGGTTCACGAAGTTGATGAACAGGCTGAGCGCGCCGTAGCTGGTGGCCACGCCCATGGCGTTCTTGTCGCCCTCGATCGCGTAATAGCTCATCTTCAGACGCTGGGTGTCGAAGGCGATCAGACCCGAGAACAGCAGCACCCCGGCGGCGCTGATGATCCAGTACAGGACGCCGTTCGGCCAGAACATGTTCACCAGCGAGGCGATGATCAGGCCGATCACGCCCATGATCAGGAAAGTGCCCATCGGCGACAGGTCGCGCTTGGTCGTATAGCCGTACAGGCTGAGACCGCCGAAGGCCGCCGCCGTCACCAGGAAGGTCGAGGCCACGCTTGCGCCGGTGTAAAGCAGGAAGACCCAACCCAGCGAGGCGCCCATGGTCGCCACGACCAGCCAGTAGAGGATGTTGGTCGCGCCAGCCGTCGGGTTCTTCATGAAGAACATCGAACCGAAGATCAGCACCAGAGGCGCGAACTGGATGGCCATGCCCAGCATGGTCATGCCCATCCGCCCATCGGGACCGACGGTGTAAAGCAGTTGCTGCACCGCCGGCACATTGCCGGTCGCATAGGCAAGCGCCGCGGCGACCACGAGGCCCAGGGCCAGCTTGTTATAGACGCCCAGCATGAAGCCGCGCAGGCCGGCGTCCACCGACATATCGGCCGTCTGCGGCAGGGGGCGGGCGTAGCCGTTGTTGAAATCGCTCATGGCGACGAACTTTCTCCGATTGGCCGAAGAGACTTCTCCGGTCACAGGGCTCGAATATCGGGAGCCACGGCCTTCAGTGCAAGGAAAACCGGACTTGGAAGGCGCAGTTCCGACCGCTACCTTCGGTCGCATGTTGCGCCTGTTCACCGCCCTGACCCTGCCGCCGGACGTCACGGAGACGCTGAAACGCCGCCAGTCGGGCCTGCCGGGCGCGCGCTGGCGGCCGCTGGACGCCCTGCACGTCACCCTGGCCTTCTATGGCGAGACGGACGAACGCCGGGCCGACGACCTGGCCTCCGAACTGGCCCGCGTCGCCGGCGGCCCGTTCGAGATCGGGCTGAAGGGCGTCGGCGCCTTCGGCGACGACCACCGCAGCCACACCCTCTGGGCCGGGGTCGAGACGCCCAACGAACGGCTGACCGTCCTGGCGGGCCGCTGCAAGAAGGCCGCTGAACGCGCGGGCCTGACCCTGGAGGCCCGCGACTACCGCCCCCACGTCACCCTGGCCTATCTGAAGCCCCAGACCAACCCGGACCGGATCGGCGCCTGGATGGCGGGCCACAATCTGCTGCACTCGCCCCCCATCCGCATCGACCGCTTCGGCCTCTATTCCAGCGTCCTGACCGGCGACGGCAGCCAGTATGCGCTGGAACGGGAGTATCTGCTGTGACCGAAATCCGCATTGAGACCGAACGCTTGATCCTGCGTCCGCCGACGTTGGAGGACTTTCCTCGCTGGGCCGAGTTCCAGGCCGATCCCGATGCGACGCGCTTCATCGGCGGCCCCAAGACGCCGGCCGAGAGTTGGCGGATCATGGCGACCGTCGCCGGCGCCTGGAGCCTGACCGGCGAGAGCTTCTTCTCGGTGCTTGAGAAAACCACCGGCCGGTGGCTCGGGCGGATCGGGCCGTGGCGCCCCCACGGCTGGCCGGGGCCCGAGGTCGGCTGGTCCCTGCATCCGGACGCCATGGGCCGGGGCTATGCGCTGGAAGCCGCCGTCGCTGCGATCGATTACGCGTTCGACGTCCTGGGCTGGGACGAGGTCGTGCACACGATCGACCTGGACAATAAGGCATCGATCCGGTTGGCCGAACGCCTGGGCTCGGCTCCGCGCGGCCCTACCCGCCTGCCCGAACCCTTCGCCGATCTGCCCGTCCATCTCTGGGGTCAGACGCGCGCCGACTGGGCCGTCAACCGGGCGAAGCTCGGGCTTTAACCCCGGCCTGGGTCGTCAGAACTCTTCCCAGTCCTTAAGCGCGGCATTGCCCTGGGTCGCGCGGGGTCGAACCAGGGGCACGACCTTGTCTCGACCTTGGGAGGCGGTGCTGCGCCCCGGCGTGGGACGGCTGGCCGGCGTAGGCGCGGCGCGAACAGCCGACCGCGCCGATTCACCGGTCTGGAAGCGCGACACCAATCGCTCAAGCTCGCCGGCCTCCGACCGCAGACTGGAGGCGGCTGCGGTGGCCTGCTCGACCATGGCGGCGTTCTGCTGGGTCACCTGGTCCATCTGATTGACGGCGGTGTTGACCTCATTGAGCCCGGTCGCCTGTTCCTGAGACGACTGTGCGATCTCGGAGACCAAGCTGTCGATGTCGGCGATCTTGGTCACGATCCCGGAGAGGGCCTTGCCGGTGTCGCCGACCAGTTTGACGCCGCGCTCCACCTGGCCCGTACTGCTGGCGATCAGGGTCTTGATCTCCCGCGCCGCTTCCGCCGATCGCTGGGCCAGGGCCCGCACCTCCTGGGCGACCACCGCAAAGCCGCGACCGGCGTCGCCGGCGCGAGCCGCCTCGACCCCCGCGTTCAGGGCCAGCAGATTGGTTTGGAAGGCGATCTCGTCGATCACGCCGATGATATTGGTGATCTGTTTCGAGCTTTCCTCGATCTCGCCCATGGCGGCCACCGCATCCTGCATCTCGTCGCCAGACTTGGCGGCGCCGACGGTGGCGTCGGAGGCGGCCATGGAGGCCTGTTTGGCCCCTTCTGCGCTGCGCTTCACCGTGGCGGTGATCTCGTCCAGGGCGGCGGCGGTTTGTTCCAGGCTGGCGGCCTGCTGTTCGGTGCGACGAGACAGGTCGTCCGAGGCGGCGGCGATCTCATCCGACCCAGCCCGCAATCCGCTGGTGGAGGCCGCAATCGCGGTCATGGCCTCGCGCAGGCTGTCGATGGCCACGTTGAAGTCATCCTTGATCTGTTGGTAGCGCCCATTGAAGGGCGCCGAAATCCGCGCGGTCAGGTCGCCCTGCGACAATCGCTTCAGACTATCGGCCAGTGCAGTGACCACCGCACTCTGCTCGTCCGCGACCAACTGGCGTTCCGCTTCGACAATCGCCCGTTGTTCGTCAGCCTTGGCGTTGAGAATCTGAAAATAGTTGAACATCACGACACTGGCGTCCGAGAAGACGGACCGCATCAGACTCAGCATCAACTCATCTGAATTCTTCTCATTCCAGCGCTGCTCCTTCATCAGACCTGACGCCAGCCCGGCGGCATAGGCGGCGTAGGTTTTGCTGAGATATGTCGCAAAATCGAGGCTGCTGGATATGTTTTCCGTAATTACAGCCTGCTGCTCGAAATACTCGGCCGGAAAATTACCCCTGGCTATGAATGAGAATTTTTTCTTTTCATTTTCCCAAACGTCACGCGGCAACGACGCCAGCGTTGGATCTATGACTTTATAGGCGTCAAGCAGAGCCTTCTCGAGATGTTTGCTGGCTCGACTGTGAACAACCTCTCCTATTTCCCGCTCACGCGAATTCCAGGTTACGATCTTCTCTTTTATGTCGGACACAGCGAATCTCTAATTTTGAAGATATATTTGTACAAAAACATCTTCCGAAGACGAATTCGAACGGCGTCAACACAAGCTCTTTACTGGTTAATGAATGGAAACTTTTTGAATACGCATAGTTGGCAATTCAGCATTCAATCACTCCAACTGTCGCATAACTGAGACAGGGCTCTGATTTTGGATCAGGTCGATCATGGCCCAAGACCCAGCGCCCAAAGACGCCCCAGTCGAAGGCGCGCCGGCGTAATCCCCCGACCTGACCGTCGAGCGCACACGGGCAAACCAAACAGGCCGGCCCGACGTATTCTCCCAAAACCGAACGAGGATACGCCCCGTGATGCGCGCCGCCCTGATCGCCGCTTCCCTGATCGCCGCCTCTCTGGTCGCCCTGCCCTGTGCGGTTCAGGCCCAGTCGCGCGACATCGATCTGGACCGGTTCGACGGCCGGTGGTTCGAGATCGAGCGCAGCCACAACGATGTCCAGAAGGATTGCAGCCGGGCGCAGATCGACTTCACGCCTCAGGACAGGGCCGACCGCTATCGACTGACCGTGACCTGCACTCGCCGCGCCGACGGCCGCGACGAGGTGCTACGCGCCAACGCCCGCATCGCCGACACCTCGACCAACGCCAAATTCCGCTTCACCCTGCCCGGCCTGCTCAGCTTCGGCGGCCTGGCGGGCCAGAACTACTGGGTCTGGGACCACGATCCTGAATACAGCTGGGCCATCCTGGCCCTGCCGAACAAGTCCGACTGGTGGATCTGGCACCGCGACCAGAACGCCTCGACGGCGGAGCGCACCCGCCTGCTGGCCCGCGCCCGCGCCCTGGGCCTGGACATGAGCCGGGTGGTCAGCACCGGACGCTAGCGGAACGGGGCGGAAAGGCCCTTCATCCTTAAGGACGGATTGCCGCCCCGGCCCGGACGACTACCTAATAGTCAAGCTTACCGAACACAGATACCCGTGGTGTCGCATCAACCACGGAGCGACCCCCATGAACGGCTGCTGTGCTCACCACACCCCCTCCCTGTCGCGCCGGAGCGCCTTTGGCCTGATCGCCCTGGGCGCCGGCGTCAGCCTGATGTCCACCCTGGCGCCGGGCGTCGCCCGCGCGCGGGGCCACACCGATATCCTGCTGCTGACCTGCATGGATTATCGTCTGACCGACGACACCGTCGCCTATATGGAAGGCCATGGCCTGCACGACAAATACGACCACGTCGTCCTGGCCGGCGCCTCCCTGGGCGCCCTGACCGACAAATTCCCCAGCTGGGGCGAGACCTTCTGGACCCACCTGGACGTCGCCATCGACCTGCACCACATCCACAAGGTCATGGTGATCGACCACCGCGACTGCGGCGCCTACAAGGTCTTCCTCGGCGCAGAGGCCGTCGATACCCCCGACAAGGAATTGGCCATCCACACCCAGCAGCTTCACGCCCTGCGCGACGCCATCAAGCATCGCCATGAACACCTGGAGGTCGAGTTGGCCCTGATGTCCCTGGACGGCTCGGTCGAGGAGATCGCCTAGGGCGTGGACTTTGCCCTCGGATAGAAATTCTACGTCTCGTCCGAGGGTACAGACCTGACCCGCGTCCTTGGCCAGCAACCGCATTATGAGCGGGAATCAAACTTGCCAACGTCAACAGAAGGCCCTGAGCCTTCTGTTGAAAAGGTCATGCCTTACGTGAGTGCTTAAACCATACGTGCCCGGTGCATTGTCGAAGCCGGATCGTAATTCCATCCTGAACTTCCCGACCAAAGGAGGTTCAAATGATCCCACTTTCCACCCTCGACAAACTGGCAGCCCATGAACGCGTGATCGCCGCATTAGAGGCGTTTTGCCAACAGCACGGCACCTACTCCGCGCGGTGGATGCTCCAATGCGACGCCCTGAAACCGAACGATGGTGATGTCGGGCGGGAAGCGCAGTACCTACTGGGTACGCTGATCGGCCGCATCAAGTCGCAAGACGATTCTGACCCTGAAGCCTGAGCAAAGGCGAGCCACCTGCGATGCCCAACTACCTTCCCAGGCCAGCAACGCGTTGCGCTCCGCCATAGAGACTGATCGTCCTCGCCAGACGACAGGCCGCTTGCCTTTAGAACATATCCGGAACATAAATCCGGCATGGCCGCTGCCGCCCTCCATCTCGAACTGGTCTTCAGCCGGCCGGAAACCACCCTGTCGGTCACGGGGGGGGGCGGCGCGGCTGATGCAGGATCTGGGCTATGCGCCCCTGCTGGAGGTCGGCCTGCCCAATGGGCGACGCGCCGACGTCATGGCCATCGGGCGGCGGGGCGACATCGTCATCTGCGAGGTGAAGTCGGGGATCGACGACTATCGCGTCGATCGCAAATGGCACGAGTACGCCCCCTTCTGCGACGCCTTCTATTTCGCCGTCGCCCCCGAGTTCCCGCAAGCCGTCCTGCCGGACCAGCCGGGCCTGATCGTCGCCGATGGGTTCGGCGGGGCCGTGGTGCGCGAAGCCCCGGCGACGCCCCTCGCGCCCGCCCGCCGCAAGGCCCTGACCCTGGCCTTCGCCCGCCTGGGGGCGATGCGGACGATGCGGGACTAGGGTTCAGCGCGCGCAATTTTGCGAAAAAGACCGCGCCGGTTCAAGACCTTGAAGAAATTCTGCAGGGTTCGACCTGACGCGTTCCAGAACGAGCTTATGATCGGATCTGGGTCTTTGACATCGCAAGCAAGCCACGCACGCGGGCGCCCGAGGCTGAAGCGCTACCTATGGTCGAAAGAATAGACTCAAATAGACTCAAAATTTTCTCAGTGGATTGAGTCTATTTCGCCGGCCCCAGCCGACCCAATTGCACAGTGCAATTTCATCGCTCAGCTTTCACAAGCCAAAACAGCGCCTTGGTCGCCAATTGCACAGATTGCACCGGTTTCGAACGACCGTGCAATTCCGGCGGCGAGACCGGGACGTCCCGCGTCAGAGGCGGCGGAACACAGCGGTGGCGAAGCCTTCGGCGGTCAGGCGCGCCTCGACCTCGGCCAGGGCTTCGATCACCACCCCACCCTTATCGCCGGTCGAATGGATGATCCGCTCGGCGTCGATCATCAGGGCCGAATGGCCGGTCCAGTCATGATCGCCGGCGGGCGCGAGCCAGACCACGACATCCCCGCGCTTCAGGGCGTCAACGGACACGCCATGACCCAGCTCGGCCTGGGCGTTCGAATGGCGCGTCCCCGGCAGGCCGCAGGCCAGCAGAGCCTGCTGCACCAGGCCGGAACAGTCGGTCGAGATCGAGGACCGGGCGCCCAGTTCGTGCGGTCGCCCCAGCAGGCGTTCGGCCACGGCGACCAGGTCGCGCTCGAACTCTCCGACGGGCTGAAGATCCGCCTCCGTCACCCCTTCGGCGGTCTCGACCACCAGGGCGTTCAGCGGCAGGGCGGCGTCCACGGCGGCGACCCGGCGGGTAGCCAGGGGCGCGCCCGCCGACAGGCTGTCCAGCACCACCCAGCCGACCACCCCGTCGCGACGGGCCCGGCCCCAAGCGAGGCCATTGGCCCGGTCCAGCACATCGAAGGCTTCGCCGTGCAGCAGTTGGTCGATGCGCGTGTCCCGGTCCGACAGAATATCGGCCACGGCGACGCGGCAGTGCATGGCCTCGGTCTTGCGATAGGCAGAGGCGCGCACCAGCCCTTCCAGCGCCTGTTCGGCGAGGTCGGGGCGAGCGAGGCGGTCGCCGGGCGGAAGAAGATCGAGGACGTCGGTCAAACGTGGGCTCGCGAAGATTGAGCCCACAGTCTTATCTCCCTATGGCTTAGGGGCCGTTAACGCCGGTCAATTTTCCCAGAAAAATCAACAGAACCTTGTTTTTAGATACTGGAAACAAGCCCTTAGCGCCTGGGCCTCGCCCCCTTCGGGGAAGCCGGGCCGGGCGCGAGGGTTCCAGGCGAAGATGTCCATATGGACCCAGGCGCCGGTCGTGGGCGCGAACCTTTGCAGGAACAGGGCGGCGGTCACAGACCCCGCCTGAGCCCAGGCCGAGGAGTCATTCTTCAGGTCCGCGATCTCGGTGTCCAGAGCCCCCCGATAGCCGGCCCACAGCGGCATCCGCCACAGGGGATCGCCCACCTCGCCCCCCGCCGCCAGCAGCCCCGCCGCCAGGGCCTCGTCGTCGGTATAGAGGGGCGGCAGGTCCGGCCCCAGGGCGACCCGCGCCGCCCCGGTCAGGGTGGCGAAGTCCAGGGTCAGGTCCGGCTCATGCTCGCCCGCCCGAGTCAGGGCGTCGGCCAGGATCAGCCGCCCCTCCGCATCGGTGTTGCCGATCTCGATGGTCATGCCCTTGCGGCTGTTCAGGATGTCGCCCGGCCGGAAGGCGTCGGCCGAGATCGCATTCTCCACCGCCGCCACGATCACCACCAGCCGCACCGGCAGATCGGCCTGCATCACCAGCCGCCCCAGGGCCAGGGCGTGGGCCGATCCGCCCATGTCCTTCTTCATGTTCCGCATCCCGGCGGCGGGTTTCAGGTCCAGCCCCCCGGTGTCAAACACCACCCCCTTGCCGACCAGGGCCACCAGCGGCAAGTCGGTCTGGTCCAGCTTCCAGCCGATCTCGATCAGCCGCGGCGCCCGGTGCGCCGCCGCCGCCCGACCGACCGCGTGGACGGCGGGGTAGTTCGCCTCCAGCAGGGCCTCGCCCTCGGTCACGGTGATCACGGCCCCGGCGCTCTCGGCGGTCTCGCGGGCGATGGTCTCGATCTGCAACGGCCCCATGTCGGCGGCGGGGGTGTCCACCATCTCGCGCGCCAGGGCGCAGGCGGCGACGATCCGAGCGGTCTCGGCGACATCCAGCCCCTCAGGCGCGACCAACCTGACCGGCGCCTTGTCCGGCCGCGCCTTGTACCGGTCGAACACATAGGCCCCCAGCAGGAAGGCCAGGGCCGCCTTGCCCGCTTCTTCGGGCCGAAGCTCCAGCCGGTACAGCCCCCCCGGCAGACGGGCCGACAGCCCCCGCGCCACCATCGGATCGAAGGCCCCGCCGGTCCCCACCAGCACCGCCCCGATCCCCTCGCCCTGGGGCGCGATCAACAACTGACCGGCCTTGCCCTCGAACCCGTGCAACTCGGCCCATGCCCTTACGGCGCCGTCCAGAACGTCCTTGGGTCCGACGAAGCGGATCGGAACGGCGCCCGCCCCGTCTTCAGCGGCGACCAGAAGCGGATGAGATTGGGACATGGCGGGCCTTCTTAACCAACAGTTGACGCGAACCGGCGACTCTGGAGCCGACCGAGGACCGTCAGGACTCCACCCATGTCGCCCATGCCCGCCCTTCTCGCAACCGCCGCCCTGCTGGGCCTGTCTGCGGGTCCGTCCTTCGCGGCCGATCCGGCGCCCGTCCGCGCCCCCGCGTCAGCCGAGGCCCGCGCCGCCTATGAGCGGATGGACGCCCTGTCGCGCTCGGTCTTCTGGGCCAGCGAGCAGCAAGCCAATCCGGCCGACCCCGTCGCCGGGGTCAAGCTGGCCCAGGCCCTGCGCGAGCTGGGCCGCTACGACCAGGCGGCCGAGGCCGCCCAGGCGACGCTGACCGTCCAGCCCGCCAATCTGGACGCCCTGCTGGAGCTGGGCCGCGCCCATATCGCCCGGGGCCAGGCCTTCTATGGCGTCGCGCCGCTGGAGAAGGCGCGCGACCAGGCGCCACGCGACTGGCGGGCCTATTCGCTGCTGGGCGTGGCCTATGAACAGGTCCGCCGCTTCGACGACGCCCAGGCCGCCTGGAGCCAGGCTCTTGCCCTCTCGCCCGACAATCCCGACGTCCTGACCAATGCCGCGACCGCCGCCCTGACCCGTGGCGACGCCCCCGGCGCCGAAGCCCTGCTGCGCCGCGCCGCCGCCCAGCCGACCGCCTCGGCCAAGGTCCGTCAGACCCTGGCCATGACCCTGGGCCTGCAAGGCAAGATGGGCGAGGCCGAACAGATCCTGCGCCGCGAACTGCCGCCGGAACAGGCCGAGCGGAACCTCGAGTGGCTGAGGACGCGCGGCGCACCAGCGGGAGCGACGCCGGGTACAGCGACGTCGGACACGGCCCGCACCTGGGATTCGCTCCAGGGCGGCTGACGGGGTTTGCGCCGGTTCGCCCCCCGTGCTGGATAGGGCATGGCTTCCTCCCCCCACGCGACCAAGACCTATCAGGCCTTCCTGTTCGACATGGACGGCACCCTGATCACCTCGACCGCCGCCGCCGAGCGCGTCTGGACCCGCTGGGCCCAGCGTCACGGCCTGGACGTCGCGACCTTCATCCCCACCATCCACGGCGTCCGCGCGGCCGACACCATCCGCCGCCAGAACCTGCCCGACATCGACCTGGCGGCCGAGGTCGCCTGGGTCGAGCGCGGCGAGATCGAGGATGTGGACGGGGTGGCGCCCATTCCCGGCGCCATCGACTTCGTCAAACGGCTTCCGCCCGACCGCTGGGCCGTGGTCACCTCGGCCACCGTGCCCCTGGCCCGCGCGCGTCTCGCAGCCGCCGGCGTGACCCCGCCGGAACTGATGATCACCGCCGAACGGGTGGAGAAGGGCAAGCCGGACCCGGCGGGATATCTGCTGGCGGCCCAGACCCTGGGCTTCGACATCGCCGACTGTCTGGTGTTCGAGGACGCAGAGGCGGGGATCAAGGCCGGCGAGGCGGCCGGCGCCGACGTCGTGGTCGTCACCGCCGCCTGGACCCACCCGCTGGAGACCGCACATCCTCTGCTGGCCGACTACGGCCAGACGCGACTGGAGATCGAAGACGACGGTCGGCTGGGCTTCGCGGCCCAGGCCGACTGAGCGGGCGTTACGCCGCCGCCGATACGTAAGACTCGTCGTCGGGCACAGCCTTGAACACGGACACCTTGCTCCTCAACCGGTCGGTCTCGGCGCGGATGGAGTGGCTGGCGGCCGTGCTCTCTTCCACCATAGCGGCGTTCTGCTGGGTGAAGCGATCCATCTGGGTCACGGCGGTGTTGACCTCGTCCAGGCCGCTGGCCTGTTCGACGGTGGCGCTGGCGATTTCCGACACCAGGCCCGAGATCTCGCGGACCTGATCGACGACCTTGCCCAGGGCCGCGCCCGTCTGGTTGACGAGGCGGGCGCCCAGCGAGACCTGCTCGTTCGAGCTGGAGATCAAGCCCTTGATCTGTTTGGCGGCGTCCGCCGACCTTTGGGCCAGGGCGCGCACTTCCTGGGCGACGACGGCGAAGCCACGACCGGACTCGCCCGCCCGCGCAGCCTCCACCCCGGCGTTGAGCGCCAGCAGATTGGTCTGGAAGGCGATCTCGTCGATGGTGCCGATGATCAACTCCATCTCGCGCGACGAGGCTTCGATCAGGCCCATGGCCGTCACGGCTTCCGTCATGGTCTGGCCGCTGCGCTCGACATCCGTATGGGCGGAATCGACGGCCTGTTTGATCTTGCCAGCGCCGGCGGATGTGGCGCGGACCGTGACCGTGATCTCGTTCAGGGCGGCGGCGGTCTCTTCCAGACTGGCGGCCTGTTGCTCAGTGCGCTGGGCCATCTGGTCGGCGGCGGCGCTGACGTCGTGGGCGCCTTCACCCAGGCTGTTCACGCCGCTGGAGATGTCGGCGATCAGATCCTTAAGGCTCTTCAGCGCCGTATTGTAGTCGCTGCGAAGCTTCTCGTAGTCCGCCGGGAACCGCTTCTGGATCGGCGACGTCAGATCGCCCTGCGCCAGTTGCTCCAGCGCGGTCGAGAGGTTCTGCACGACTTCGCGCGCCGCCGCGTCAGCGCCGGCGCGAGCCTCGTCGGCCTCCGCCTTGGCGCGATCGGCCACAGCCTTCGCCTGGTCCGCTTCGGCCTTGGCCAGGGCCGTGTCGCGGAAGACCAAGACAGCGCGCGCCATGTCGCCCACCTCGTCGGCGCGATCCGCGTCCACGGCGATCTCGTTGTTTCCGCGCGCAAGCTGGGCCATGGCCGCAGTCAGGGTGGTGATGGGGCGCGCGATCATGCGGCTCAACATCACCGACAGACCGACGGCGATGCCGATGAGCGCCAGGCCGCCGATCACCAGAGCCGTCATGGCGGTGATGATGGCGCCATTCTGTCGTGCGCCGTTCTCCTCGATCCGCCTGACCTGATCATCGCGGATTTCGCGCAACGGCAAGACCGCCGCACTGACTAGAACCTTCTTGCCGGCGTCGCGGACCATCTGCTGGGCCTCTTCGCGACGCCCTTCCCGAACAATGCCAATCATCCGGTCGCCCCAGTCCTTGCGCCAGGCAAGGGTGGCGACGCGCGATTTTTCAAGCTGCTCCAGCAACGCCGGATCGGTGAGCGTGGTCTTCAACTCAGCCGAAACGCTGTCGTATTCGTCACGGCCTTCGTAGTAGGACTTGAGATAGGTCTCGTCTCCAGTGACGAGAAATCCACGAAGCTGGCTGTTCTGGCGCAGGATGGCGGTTTCCAGAGCCAGACTTTGCGAATGTATGGATTGCGCAAGGTTATTGCTTTCGGTCGATGACCTGATCGCCATGATGGTAGCGAAGAAAATCATCATTATAACCGCAGCCGAAACGCAGATCGCCACAAATGAAAAACTCAGCTTTCGCGGAATGTTCATCGCATTGATCATAGCCTGCTCCACATAAATTCAATCCATCGGCATTCTTCCGACAATTGACTTAACAAATCGCTCTTATTTTGAACACGACACACCACATAACATCGACAATACACCTCATCACAGCTTCCGCCGCGACGAGGGGCTGCCCTGTACTAGAAGGTGACTCCGACGCCGGCGCTGACCGTTTGACCGCTATCCTCGGTCGGATAGGCGCCAGAGCGATTTTCGGCGTTCCAGTGGATCAGGTTGAGCTGGAGGCGAATGACGTTGTCCAGGTACCAGTTGACCCCCGCCGTGGCCGCCCACCCCTCGCCCGCGGTCGGGACGCCGGAGTAGTCGATGTTCTCATAACGAGCCAGCAACTCGATTGCGCCAGGACCGCCGTCCAGCACAGGCCGCAGAACCCGCGGCTGCGCGAAGGTGCCCAGGCGGGCGTTGTAGGGCGGCAGTTCCCCGGTCAAGAAGTAGCCGCTCGACAGGCTCCATGCCTCGCTGACGAAATCCGGCCGTCCGGCGTCCAGCTCTGCATTACGTTTGCCGATCTCGCCCATCACCCACACAGGCCCCATATAGCCGCCTGCTTCGGCGCCATAGCCCCGCGTGCCGGTGCCGCCGGTCAGCGTTCCTGACGATACGCGCAGAGCACCGTTGAAGCGGCCGCCGATTGACGTGTTGCGCGTCAAGGAACCGGCCCCCTCGGCCAGTTGCTCGTCAAAGCCCCAAGCCCCGAGATGTAGCGTGGATCGTGCGGTCTTGACCGGATTCCAGTGAACGCGGCCCATAAGAGTCTGACTGTCGGAAACGACCTGCCGGTTGTCGATATAGTCGCCGCTGAGGGTCAGCGAGGCGTGCCCGCTGCCCCAGAACACACGCGGCATCAGCGAAATGCCGTAGAAGCCGCGTTGCGGGATGATCGCGGTGGCGACAACGTTCCGCTCCAGGAAAGGCGGCGCGTCCGAGCCGCTGGAGCCCTCAAAGCTGCGGTCGTTGAACATATTGCCGAAGCGAACATCGTACGAGATATCGCCGACCGTATCGCGCCATCCGACAAAGGCGGTTCCGACGTCGGAGACGTTGTCGGCGAAGTCATTCTCGAACTGGTAGAAGAAGTTGGGCCCTGCCGCGCCTTCGATCCCGATCCGCAGCGCGCGCATGCCGGTCGTCGTGATATTGCGCGCATCATAGTCTGACCCGAAGGTCGAGCTGGTGTGGGCGATGATGCGGCCGCGCATCTTGAACATGTATTTGCCGTCGGGCGACCGGAAGGTGGGCAGTCCGCCCTTCCACTCGGTCGTCACGCCTGCGGCGTTGATGGCTTCTGCGCGCGCTTGAGCGACGTCCTGTTCCGCCGGACCAGGCGCCACGATATTGGTCGCATACAGCTCTGTCGCACTGTCGTCGTTTGCGTTCGCCAAGCGGGGGACAGCAGCTGTTCGAGCCGCCGGCGCAGGTTGGGATGCGGCCGTTCCAACGGGCTTGGCGGCTTCAATCGCATCAAGCCGAGCGCGAAGCGCCGCGATTTCACCGGCCTGCGCGCGGACCAGAGCAGCGAGTTCAGCCTGATCAACAGAGTCCGACTGCGCAAAACTAGGGCTGGCGAAAAGAATAGCGGAAACCGCCGTGCCTGCAAGAAGCGTCAACTTCATTTCAAAACATTCCCATATTCCGCCCCACTACTCGCAGGACATTATTTATTGAAGTAGATACCCAAGACGCTATACATCACCACTACTTGATCATTTGCTGGATACACCTCGTCCAGCCAAACCATCTTCCCGCTCCAAGAGCCCTCGCCAGAACGCGCAACCCACGCACCGCGCGACACAAAGACGACAGATAAACGTATAACTACTTACGTAAATACCCTTATATTTCACAGAATCTTGCCTCATCTGGCAATTTTTAGGTTAAATATTTTCTAATCGAAGATTCGTATATCTACTTACATCGATAAATTCTGATTTGCTCGTCTATTGATTTTAACTTCCTGAAAATATCTGCCATTTCATTATAAGACAGTCGCCTGACATCGGGTTTCATAAGATCAGCGTGAGGCGATTTGGATATGATTGCGGAAGCGCCACCATCATCATTCACGTCACGAACCACCATTTTCACCCCTGATCTCAGGCCAGCGGTGTCGGCGAATATTGAATGATTACTACGCAACAACAGCCGCCCGCGAAGGACTCGTCTGAAGTCCAGGAGGCCCGAAGGCTTACCGACATGGCCTCCAAGACCGACGGCACGCGGGACTTCGAACTCACCGCCGGCAGGTGTCGCGCCATGGGATCGACTTTCATCGCCTCCGTATTAGAGGCCGTCGTCCACCAGTTGCCGTGCGCGCCGGTCAGCGCCGCCTTGATCCGCAATTGGCCGGGCGATCCGGCGGCGGCGGCGCTCGCCTTGCGGGTCAACGGCGCGCTCCATGCCCTCGCGCGGCGCGGAACCCCGCAGCGGCTCGCGCAGCTTTATCGCGGAGAGCACAATGACTTCGACGGCGCCGTCGCCACCGCGATGTCTGAACAGGACGCCTTCATCGCCGAATGGCTTCGTCACCCGACCCAGACGAATGAAGTCGCACGCGCCGGCGCGACCATGGCGGCTCTCATGGCGTCGGCGCGACGGTGGGGCATGCCGTTCGAGCTTTTGGAATTGGGGTCGAGCTGCGGCCTGAACCTCAACCTCGCGCACTACGCCTATCGCCTGGGCGGAACGGAGGCGGGGGATCGCACCTCCACCGTTCGGATCGAGCCCAGATGGCGGGGCGCGCCTCCGCCGATGGTCCCCGTCTCGATCGCCACGGCGCGCGGTGTGGACCTGCACCCTCTCGACGCATCAAACCCACAGGATCGAGAACGCCTGCTGGCCTTCGCCTGGGCCGACCAGCCCGCCCGCCTCGACCGCCTGGAAAAGGCGCTCGAGATTGCGCGCGCCCATCCGCCCCAGGTCGATCTGGGGGACGCGCCGGCGTGGCTGGCGCGTCGCTTGGCCGAACCGCAGCCGGCGGGCCGTTGCCGGGCCGTGGTCCACACCATGTTCCTGCAATATCTCGACCAGCGCCATCGCGCCGACCTCACGGCGATACTGGCTGCAGCCGGCGACCGGGCGACGCCCGACCGCCCGCTGGTCTGGATCAGTTTTGAATGGACGCCTGACCGCAGCGAGGTGGAGTTGCGCCTGACCTCCTGGCCTCAGGGCGAGACCAGGGTTCTGGCGAAATGCCATCCTTATGGCGACGCGATCGACTGGCAAACGCCCGAGGCCGCCCCCTTCGCCGCTTAAATCGCCTTGATCGCCCCGCCGTCCAGCCGGATCAGCGATCCGGTGACATAGGCGGCGAGCGGGCTGGCCAGGAAGGCGGCGGTCGCGCCGAACTCCTCGGTCGTGCCGATCCGGCCGACGGGGATGGACTTTACCGACTCCGCGCGGGCCTCCTGCGGCGTGACGCCGGTGCGCTCGGCCGTCGCCTGATCCAGGCGTTCGATGCGCGGGGTGTCGATCCGACCCGGCAGCAGGGTGTTGACCGTCACCCCGTCTGGTCCGACCTCGTTGGCCAGGGTCTTGGCCCAGGCGGCCACCGACGCCCGCAAGGTGTTGGACACCCCCAGGGCCGCCGACGGCTCGACCACGGTCGTCGAGGCGACGTTCAATATCCGGCCCCAGCCGGCGGCCCGCATCCGCGGCAAGACCCGATCGGTCAGGCGAAAGACCGACAGCACCATGGACTCGAAATGATCGCGCCAGACCGAGGGCTCCAGGCCCGACACGCCCGACGGCGGCGGCCCGCCGGTGTTGTTCAACAGGATCTCGATATGTCCGCCCAGCAATTCCTCCGCCAGATCGACGGCCTTCAGCAGCGCCTCATGATCGGCCAGGTCCGCCGCGACCACGACCGCGCGCCCCGGTCCTGTGGCGTTCAGTTCGTCCGCCACGGCCTGAAGCTTCACCGCATCGCGCGACAACAGGGCCACGTGGACGCCTTCCGCCACCAATGCGGTCGCCACAGCGCGTCCCAAACCGGATGAGCCGCCGCAAATCAGGGCGCGCTTTTGTGCGAGTTTCAGGTCCATGTCGCCTCCTTGCGTCATTCGAAGCGCGGATATCGGGCTTCCCCTGCGTCAGCGCAACGCGACGTTAACCGAAGCGGCGCACCATCCTCTTCATATGGCCGCCAGCAGCCGTCTGGATCGGCCTTGGAGGGCCGGCCCATGTCGACCAAGATGACCTCGAGCGTGCGTCGCCACAGCGACCATTTCGAGCCGCAAGACACCGATCCGCACGAGCAGCGCCGTCTGCGCGGCCAGCTGGAGCAGATCGACTACGCCGCCTATATCGCCAACAAGGAGCTGATCGGCCACACACTGACCGGGCTGGACGCCGCCTCCTTGCAGAAACTGGCCGTCCTGACCGCCAGCGCCCGCGCCAAATGGGCCGCCGAGGCCCTGCGCCTGGCCCACTCCGGCTCACCCGTCACCCCCGACCAGGTCGCCCGCCTGACCGCCGCCCGCACCGCCTTCGACGAACTCGCCGAAGCCTACGAGGCCCTGCGGCGGATGGTCGAGCGCGGGTACGCGGTGTTGAAGTAGGGAGCGAGAAGCAGCCGTTCTCTACGCCTTGATGTCGACGATGAAATAGGTCGGGCGAAGTCTTGAATCGAGCATGACGATTATCGCAGAAAAATCACCGCAGAAGTTTCGCCTGCCTGCGGCAATCCAGCCGCTGGTTCAAGCTCGCAACGCACTTCGGGATCACTACGGCTACGCCAGCCTTCCATTCACATTTGACGGCAATCTTGTAGGTGACCTGGGCGAAGCAGTCGCTGTCGAGCTGTTCGGCTTGAAACTGGGCCGCCCCTGCGGACCAGGCATAGACGGCGTGGTGGGAGATAAGACCGTTCAGGTCAAAGCAACGGGAACAGGCCGCGGCCCGGCTTTCCGTAAAGTGGAAACTACGGCGGCCCACCTTCTGTTCTTCAGCCTAGATTTTGACCGAGGCGAAGGCGTGATCGAATTCAATGGTCCGGAAGCAATGGTCACAGCCCTTTTGCCTCCGACCTGGGTAGGGCAACGTCAGATCAGTCTAACCGCCATTCGCAGGGTTAACGAGCGCGTACTCGCCACAGACCGCCTGCCGTTGGCAACCCGCTTCATTGAGCCCGATGCAGAACCACGCGTAGCAGCGCTGCTTGGGGCGGCCTAAGCGATTGTTTGATAACGCCTGGTGGAGCCGAGGGGAGGCCCTACCATCTCTATAAACTCAAACACTTATAGTGAGCTCGAGCTCCCGCGTGTGGGTCTCTTGTGTAGCAGCCCGAAGCGTCCCTAGCCAAGTCCCCACGGGGAGGGTGATCGATATTGTTAAAAAAGGAGCTGCTCTTTTTTCTGGCTGGAGGTATGGGATCAAAAAAAAGGAATGCCCAACATGCCCCCCACGCCTTCACAAAGCAAAAGCCCTGACCAGCGACTAAAGCCTGAGGAGGGAGTGCGACAATCTACGCTTAAAAAGCTAATCGAGCTTGGATGGCGTGAAGGGCAACTGCAGTGGAAACCAGAATGGCAGGTTCCAAAGACCCCTCATGATCTTACTAAGCGAGAGCGTGGACAAAAGTACGACACTTGCGGCAGCGCCGATCTTGTCGCCTTCGCTGACACAAGTGGCGAGCCTCACGCTCTACAAGTAATTTTCGAATTTAAAGCGCCAGATATTAACGCGGGTAGCGCCCAATTGAAGCGTTATCTTAGCAGTGAGCCTATGGCGAAGATGGGGTTCTGGACCAATGGTACTCAGACCCTCGCCGTCTATAAGCGGCACTCTGCGGACTGGATCGACGTATCCGGCGCGCCCCTGCCTCAGCCATCTGATGACTTCAGCCAAGCACCCGACAAGCCCCCCACCTGGAACAGCTTGAGTGAACCTTCGGAGGCAATCCTAACCTCCGCGTTGCGGCGCATCATTGCCACCGTGGTTACGCAAGACACGCTCGTGAACCGTCGCGAAGATCAAATGCGCGAGGTTCTGCACGTTATGCTCGTGAAGCTGGAAAGCGACGCGGTGGCCAGTCGCTCGGCGAACCGAGATGAGCCCGTCGACTTCCGACTTTACGGATCCGAGACAGACAAGGTGCGCCTCACGGCTGATCGTGTCCGAGATCTGTTTAAGGCGTACTTCGCAAGACAGCGGACTAGGATTTTCCTCCCTCATGACCGAGACGAGCTTCTGCTCAGTGACAAGACTATTTATGCAATCGTCGCAGAGCTTTGGCCTTATCGGATCTTGGGGGACCAAGTCGATCTTCTAGCAAAGGCCTTCCAGACTTTCCGCACGTCAGCGCTTAAGAGCGGCGAAGGGCAATACCTCACACCATTACGCATCATTAGGCCCGCCGTGATGGCGATGGAGATATCCTCGTCAGACAAGGTCATCGACCCTGCCTGCGGCACAGGAGGCTTCGTCGTTGAAGCGTTGCGACAAGTTGCCGATCGAGAGTTTCCAGATCCTTCCGAAGCCTGGAACCTGATTAAGTGGTCTAACGACAACCTATATGGCATCGACAAGGATGACATCGGGGTAAAGCTGACGCGAGCAATGATGGTGGCGATGCGAGATGGCTCGACCCATGTGCTTCTAGGCGACGCTATCCGGGTTAACGAATGGCCGAACAGTTACACGAAGCTACGAGATGAACTTGGAGCTAAGGAGAGCCCTCACGTTGCAGAGCAGTTCACCGTAGTAATCACTAACCCGCCGTTCGGCGAAGATCTCAAAATCAAGGCGTCGGACTGTAGGGCCGCTGGGTATACGATCTCCATGCACGCCGCCATGAAACCCGGCAAGTATGCCGACCTCGAAATTGGCCTTGTGTATCTTGAACTGGCCCACAGACTATTGCAGGTCGGCGGTCGCGCAGGAATTGTCCTGCCGGAAACTTACCTATTTAGCCACAAGTATAGATGGCTACCAGGATGGCTAGATGGTCGCTTCAAACTCCGAGGAATGATCAACATTCCAATGGAAGCTTTTGAAGAATTTTGTCGGGCTAAAACGAACTTTTATATTTTCGAGAAAGTTGGATACGGGCCTTCTGCAGTCAGCGATGAAGCCTCTACCGACCTCACAAAGGGCGAGGATTGAGCGTGGCTATTCACAAGCCGAAGTGGTTTTCAGACGACTACGTTATGGTTTCGACAGCTCCGACATGCGGACTGAGCAAGGGCGGACGTCTTCTCAAGAAGGTGGACCCGAACACGGCAAAACGTCTTCAAGTGCTCGACCATGAAACCGGCGAGTATGTCGACGCGATTAACGATCAGCTCCTTGAGGACATGGAAGCTCTGTCGGCGCTTCAAACCGTACCACCTGCGGGAAATGTGGCGCTGCCTGAGACCCTTACCTTCGTTCCTAGTGAAGCCGTGGATCTCCGCTGCGCTGTACCGGCATATTATGATCGACGATTTCACTCTCACTTCACTTCAGCGATGAACGGGCCAGAGTTTGCCGGCTTCACTTCAGCAACCCTAGGTGAACTGCTCGAGGAGGGAAAAATCCTTATTCGCGGTGGACATGGCTCACCATCCCAAGAGCAGCGAATTGGCGAGGTGCCTTACATCAAGGTGTCTGACCTGCGAGCTGGCCTCATGAATATTAATCCGACAAACCGTGTTCCCCGCTCGGTTGCCGAGCGGTTCTGGGGGGGCAAGTCATCCGGCCTGCAAGCGTTTGATCTCGTATGCCCGGAGCGCACATCGAAAAATATCGGCGATTTCTGCTTGCTCATGCCCGGGCAAGAGCATGTCTTAATGACTAAGGAAATCATCGTCATTCGACCTGGGGCCGATGCGCCGTTCGACCCATTTTATCTCCTATGGGCGATGACTTTGAAGATTGTCAGAGACCAATGGAAGCGCGTGATTTTCATGCAGACCAACCGGGAGGATGTTGGCAAGCGCTTCTATGAAATCGAAATCCCCGTTCCACCGGACGCGGAGACCGCCACACGAGTATCAGCTTCTTTCCGTGACTATTATCAGACCTTGGCATCGGCCAGGACGAAGCTCCAAACGTACCTTGGAGCCTCCGAAGCGCATCACTTTTTCGTAGCTGGCGCTGAAGGGTTGCAACCAGAAGTTGGGGATGCTGCCGAAACCGAATAGGGGCGCCGGATCGGCGGTTAGGTTGTCGCAAACTAGCAGCACCGCCACCGATTTTTTTTGGCCTTAGGCGCATCGGTTGTGGGTAGCGGTATCGGGTCGAAAATCGACTTAGTTATCCGAGGGGAGCCCTCCGATCTTATGAGGGTCGGGCTCCCCCGCTACCCCTTGCCGGGGGTACCGTCGCAATCCCTGCCATCGACACCGCTCGCGATGGCGCAGAGCATTCCATCGCCGCGCGCGGCTCACAAGTTGTAAGTTATGCGCCACGGCTCATAAGTTATCTTGACGGCGCTTGTGAGCCGGGGTTATGAGCCGGGTTAGAGCTTCCCCTAACTTGTGAGCCACTTATGCACCGCATTGCCTACTACCGTGTCAGCACCGGCGACCAGAGCATTGAAGCCCAACGCGCGGCGCTAGGCGGGGGCTTTGATCAAGAGTTCAGCGACGAGGGTGTGAGTGGTGCAACGCCCGCCGCCTCACGCCCCGGCTTCTCGAACCTGTTGGCGAAGATACGTGGTGGTGACGCGCTATACGTCTACGCCGTTGATCGCCTTGGGCGGGACGCGTTGGACGTTCAGACCACCGTACGCAGACTGATCGACATGGACATCACCGTTCACGTCCACGGCCTGGGTCCGATAGGGCGAGGGGTTGGCGAACTGATCCTTGCTGTCCTGGCTCAGGTCGCTGACATGGAGAGGCAGCGGATTGCCGAGCGGACGCGGGCGGGGCGCGATGTCGCCCGCGCCTCATTAGCGGCCACAGGGCGCACCCACAGGGGCAAGGAGAGCCTTGGGCGGCCCGCTGCTCATAACGGCGCTGCTGTGGCCCTGTGGAGGCGAGAAAACCGGGCCTCCATCGGTGACACCGCGCGCAAGTTCGGCATCTCGCCCGCGACCGTGAAGCGTTACTGCGCTCTCGCACTGGAAAAGAATGGAAGCGCGCCGTTCGTTTGAACAGGGCGTCGTGTCCGGACTGCATGATTGGCCGAAAATTTTCGCGCCACCGCCAAGTGGCTTCAGATCATCCCGACCAGTTAGCCCGGCATCAGCGCATTTACTCGGAGATGCGCGGCCATACTCCTCACCGCCGCACACTTCTTGATCCGTGCGGCCGCTTGAGGAGCCATTCCCTCTAGGACAGCAATCCGCTCAAGCTCGTCGATGGTCTCCATCTCTTGGATGAGGCCCGCAATGTGAGACGCTGTGAGTTTTGTGCGTGTCTCAACAAAGAGATCGCGGAATGCATGATCCAGCACAATGTCATCATACCAGCGCTTGGCGATCAGGCCGATAAAGCCAAACAGCGCCAGCAGCACGATCCAAGAAACAACGCCCATGAGCTCCTCCACGCGCCAACCATACGTAGGATAGAATGGGTCGTAAATACCGTGGCCTCAAATGCCGCAACGCCAGACCTCTCAATGCATGGCGAGGGTGTCTGGAAAGTCTGATGGCGAGGGGGCGTTGCCGAAGCTAGGCGCGGCTATCCTGGCAAGCCGCCGTGAGGTCGCGCTTTCGCAAGAGGCATTGGCTGACGCGTCCGGCATTGATCGATCTCACATGGGGAAAATCGAACGCGGTGAGCGGAACGTCACCCTGCTCAACGTCTTGAAGATCGCCCAAGCGCTGGGCTGCACTGCCTCGGAGTTGCTGCGCCGAGGTGGCCTATAGCCTTCTTGCCAACGCCCGATGCGGCTGTGGTCGTCGCGTGGGGACTGTACGATTGGCAGGATTTTTTGTTGCGGGCTAGGCGATGCGCCCCACCCCTAGCGCATCTGACGCCCATAGATTGATTAGTCTTCGTTGGTGACAGAACCACCGCTCGCTGGGGGTTGGTAGTTTCGATACCCATACAGACAGAGAAACACGCCCTCAGTCATGCCGCCGAAAGGCGGAGGCCTTCATCAAAGGCACGGTCGCACGGGAGAGGCTTGGCTTATGCCAGCCGCGACCGGCGGTTCCCTACGTAGCGCTCGATCCAACTCATGGTCAGACGTACGAAGGCCCGCCTTCCCTCCAAAGTATGATCCATGAGGTAGATGTGCAGTTTCGCATATCTATTTCCCGGGATTGACTAAAGGGGAGAGGCGGTGGCCCACGAACAACTCATCCAATCTATGGTCAGAGAGGCAGGGCCGAGCCGTCCGGATAGGCGACCACGAAGGGTGGATCGAAGTCGAAAGATGGACCCCGCAGACACCCCTAATCTGTATTGAGCTCGGCTGATCCGAACGCCGCGAACCGCACTACCGAAGTGACGATGGCGGCGGCGCAATGGTGGCAAGGCGAGGAACCCGGTAAGCCCGTATTCCAGACACCAAATCCGCAAAACCGAACCCGATGCCGTATGTGTCCGCTACATCGATAGGCGCATGTCCCATCAACTGCCGCTGAACCCGCTCCTCAATCTTGCTACCCCGGCAGTAATCTTTGAACGTGTGTCTGAGGGAATGGAAAACCTTCCGGCTGTCGTTCAAGCCGATTGATCTACGATAGGTGCTGAACCATTCGCCCCACTTCGCTCCATGTCGATCCTCGCCGTTGGGCTTTAGGTCTGGGAACAGCAGCGCCTTCGGGTCACTGCGGGATTGAGCGTATTTCAGGAACCCGAGGTCTATCAGGAAAGGATGGAGCGGGATTAGCCTGATAGCCCCGGCGTTCTTCACATGGTTGCTTCCATCCGGGCCGGTGTTGATGTCGATGCACCAAGCGAGATCGTCATTCTCCTCATCCACCGCATATGGCTCTTCTCTGATGTCGGCCCGTCGGAGCTGAGCTAGTTCCTCCAACCGCGCCCCACTGAACAAAGCTAGAAGCGGCAGCCAATAAGCAGCTTCACCTCGACCGCGTATCGGGCGCGAGCCTGCCGAGTGAACCGGGCCGGAGAAAAGGATGTTGAGGTCGTCCGCTGACCACGGAAGTCGAGCCTTTCCGGGGCGCTTATCGGCGGGTGGTTTGATGTTGGTCGCCGGGTTGATGTCGATGATGCCTTCCTCACAGGCATAACCAAACAGCGTCCGCAACCTGCTCAGCTTCGTTCGTATATTCGCGGGGGTCTGCCCCTCTTGGATGAGGCGTGTTCGGAAAGTGCGAACGTCATCGGCGTTAGCCAGCCGAACGTTGGTGACGCTCGTTCGATCAACAAACCATTGCGCGACCGCTTTGTGCGCCGCGACAGTCTTGGTCTGGGGGCTCCGATCCCTCTGCCACCCCGCTATCAGATCGTCAAAAGACGTGCCTAAGCCTGCTGCCTTTCGCGCTGGCGGTGGCGTCGCTGGCGAAGGACTTTGAGGCGGTTCAGGCCGTGTAGCCAACGCGTTCTTTGCCTTCGCCACGTCAAAATGCGCATCGCTGATCAAGTCTTTGAGCGCTTGTTCCTCAAGGCTGAGAAGGTGATTTGGCACGGAGAGAAGGGCCAGCAAGCGCTGACGTGGGAGTTCCCGCCTTTCGTATTCGGCTTCTTCCTCAAGACACAGACGGAAGGAGAGCTTGGCCTGCTCGATCTGGTACTCCACCTCCTCATCGGAAGGTTCGCCACGGTCGGCGTTGCGGGCCATCAACGGTCTGATTTCAGATAGCTTGCGTCGGATGTGTGCGTCGGGATCGATGGCTAAGGAAGCACGGCGCGCTTCGAACTCTTCATCAAGTTCGACCCATAGCCGAGCATGGATGCGTTTTGCTTCCGCAAAGTCGTTCGTTCCAAGCGCCCGGACGATCTCCTTTCGGCCCTCGTAAGCGGCGATCAAATCCATCGGCACGCGACGTCGAAGGCTGTAAGCGCCGCCTCGCCGGATCAATCCTGTAGGCATGTCAGTCATTGCTCCATGTGTAGCAGACACAGGGCGCTTCGGCATATCTAAGTGACTGATTTCTATGTAAACATAAGCAGATCAAATGCTTATGTAACGCCTGGTGGAGCCGAGGGGAGTCGAACCCCTGACCTCGTCATTGCGAACGACGCGCTCTACCAACTGAGCTACGGCCCCGTTTCCAGTGCTGGATCGGGCCTCCAGGCGAGGGCGGGACATAGAAGGCGCGCGGGCGTGGTGTCAACGGGGTTGTGCGCGCAATCGAAGCAGGCGCGCGAGGGGCGTTGTCGGAAGGGGGCGGGACAGGCTAAAAGCGCCGCTCGCTCGAAGCAGGAGAAGCGTCCATGGGTTTCGCCATCGTCTGGCTGGTCAACGCCGTCATCAGTCTGATGATCTGGTTCATCATCGCCCAGGCGATCCTGAGCTGGCTGGTCGCGTTCGACGTGATCAACTACCGCAACCGTTTCGTCTATTCGGTCGGCACCTTCCTGGATCGGGTCACTGCGCCCCTGCTGGAGCCGTTCCGCCGCATCATCCCGAACCTGGGCGGAATCGACATCTCGCCCATCGTCGTCATCCTGCTGCTTCAGTTCGCCAGCGTCCTGTTCAACCGCACCGCTGGGCCGGCCCTGATCGCCCTTCTGGGCTGACGTCCGAGGTGGCGTCTGGGCGGACACGGCGCGCGGGATTCTCATGGGCAGGGGCGATTCCGCCCTTGCGCCGCGCAGCCAGCTTCCTAAAGGTGCCGGCCCCGACCATTTTTGACCACGGTTCATGAGCACGATCACCACAGTCGCCGTCCTGGGCGCCGGACAGATGGGCGCAGGCATCGCCCACGCCGTGGCCCTGGGCGGCTATTCGGTCCGACTCTATGACGTAGCCGCCGCCCGGCTGCCGCTGGCCCAGGGCGAGATCGCCGCCAGCCTGTCGCGCCATGTCGGGCGCGGCCTGGTCGCCCAGGCCGACGCCGACGCCGCCCTGGCCCGTATCAGCGTCACCGAGGACATCGCAAACGCCGTGGCCGGCGCCGACCTGGTCATCGAAGCGGCGCTGGAGGACGAGGCGGTCAAGAAGGCGATCTACGCCCAGGTCGCGCCCCATCTGGGACCGCAGACCCTGCTGGCCTCCAACACCTCGTCGATTTCGATCACCCGACTGGCTTCCGCCTCGGACCGGCCCGACCGGTTCATCGGCCTGCACTTCATGAAGCCGGCGCCGGTGATGAAGCTGGTCGAGATCGTGCGCGGCATCGCCACCTCGGCCGAGACCCATTCGGCCGCCGTCGCCTTCGCCGAGAGCCTGGGCAAGACCACCACCGACGCCGAGGACTTCCCCGCCTTCATCGTCAACCGCATCCTGGTGCCGATGATGAACGAGGCGATCTTCGCCCTGTACGAAGGGGTCGGCAATGTCGCCTCCATCGACAAGGCGCTGCGTCTGGGCGCCAATCATCCGATGGGCCCGCTGGAACTGGCGGACTTCATGGGTCTGGACGTGGTCCTGGCCATCATGAACGTGCTGTACGACGGCCTGGCCGACAGCAAATACCGTCCCTGCCCCCTGCTGGTGAAATATGTCGAGGCCGGCTGGCTGGGCCGCAAGAGCGGGCGCGGCTTCTATGACTATTCCGGCGACACGCCGGCGCCGACGCGATGAGCCGGTTCGAGACCTATGCCGACCTGCCCGGCCAGGCGACGATCCATTCGCGCCCCGCGCCCCTGTATCCGATCCTGGCGTCCATCGCCGGCGCGGCCTGGCCGCCGCTGCTGCTGACCCTGCCCCTCTGGCCGCCGAAGGCCGTGGGCGCGGGACGTGATCTGGACTGGCGGCTGCTGGTGCTGCTGATCGGTCTGGTCGTGGTTCCGGTCGCCCTGTGGCGCATCGTCGAGGAACGTCGGCGCAGCGGCCGGCCGGGTTCACGGCTGGGCGTCGTGTGGCGGTTCATGCTGTTCGGCGGCCTGGCCGCAGCGGCGGTTCAGGTATTCTGGGTCCTGGGGATGACCCTGTTCGGCTGGTTCGAGGCCGGCGACGTGATGCAGGCCCTGGGCGCGACCGAGACGACCTTGCTGATCTTCGGCGTCCTCGGCCTGCCCATCGCCATGATTGTCGGCGTCAGCTATGCCTTGTGGGCGGGGCTTTGCGCCGCCTTCATCGCCTTTGAGGCCAAGCCGGCCGTGAAGGACAGACTGGGCCTGATGCCGAAGGGCTGACAGGCTCGCTAGACGGATTGGGGGATCCAGATGGCGGCCGAAGACATCCAGATACAAGCCGCGCCGCGCCTCGCGCCAGTCGCCACGAAACAGCGAATCGCGCCGCTGGACCTGATCCGGGGCCTGGCCATACTGGGCATTCTGGCGGTCAACGCCGACGGTTTCGGTGCCACCATGTCCGCCTACGGCAATATCGACCTGTGGCCCTTCCCCCACGAAGGCTGGACGGCCCTGTCGAAATGGATCGTCGACGCCTTCTTCCACCAGAAATTCATCACCCTCTTCTCGATGCTGTTCGGGGTGTCCTTGTTCCTGGTGGGAGGCGAGCGCAGCGACAAGCCGCGCGGAAAACTGTTGCGGCGGCGGCTGTTCTGGCTGTTCGTTTTCGCCCTGTTCCATGGCCTGGCGCTGTGGTGGGGCGACGTGTTGCTGCTGTACGCCTGGTCCGGGCTCTTTGTGATGTTCGCCCGGTCGTGGCGGCCGCGCACCCTCTTCATCGTCGGCGTGCTTCTGTACGGCCTGTTCACTGCGCTGCAGATCCTGGGACCGCTAACGCTTCAATTCGCGCCGCCCGAGACCCAGGCCGAGGTTGCCGCCCAGATGCATCCCTCCGCCGAGCGGATCGCAGAGGTCCGCGCCCAGTTCGCCGATGCGGGCGGGTCGCTCGCCGGGGCCTATCGCCAGAATTTCGCCGGGTGGAAGGCGTTGCAGTTGCCCAGCGTCCTGGCCTTCTTCGTCCCTACGGTCGGGCTGATGATGATCGGCCTGGGCCTGTTCAAGACCGGCTTCTTCAAGGGTGAACGGGGCGTCGGAGCCTATGTGGCGACCTTCATTATCGGCGCTGCCTCACTGGCGTGCGTGGCCTGGCTGAGCTGGCAGGAGGTTATGGCGGGCGCGGAGCTGCTGTGGGCAGGCGGGGTCGAGGGGCTGCTGAATCCGCTGGTCAGCCTGGGCTACGCCTCCGTGCTGATCCTGATCTGGAAGGCGGGCGCGGCCGGGTTCCTGTCGCCTCTGGCCGCAGCCGGACGAATGGCCTTCACCAACTATCTGACCCAGTCGCTGATCATGACCTCGATCTTCTATGGCGGACGGGGCCTGGGGCTGATGGGACAGGTGGATCGGCCGGCCCTGTGGGGGCTGGTGATCGCGATCTGGGTGCTGCAACTGATCTGGTCGCCGCTGTGGCTGTCGCGGTTCAACATGGGGCCGCTGGAGTGGGTCTGGCGCTGCCTGACCTACGGTCGCCTGGTGCCGATCCGAAAAGAGGCCTGATCGCGCTTTTATCGCAGGCGCGAAGGGATTAACTGGGGGCCATGGCCGCCCCGGATACTCCCGCCGAAACCTTCAAGCGCGCGCTGGGCCATGCCGCCCGCGCCCTGGCCGAACAGCCCGAGCTGGAGGTTGTGTTCGGGTCGGACGGTCCGAAACTGGTCGGCGGGATACTGACCCTGCCGCATCCGCCGCGCGACCCCTCGGGGCCGGAGAGCGCCTCCCTGCGGGGCCAGGCCGACCGGCTGGCGCTGCGCCTCGCCAATCACGACACGGACATCAACGCGCGGATGCGACCGCTCGACAGCAAGGCGGCCGAGGTGTTCGACGCGGTCGAACAGGCGCGGGTCGAGGCCGTGGGTTCGGAATATCTGGCCGGGGTGCGCGACAATCTGGGGGCCGCCCTGGTGACGCGACTGGAAAAGACCGGCGCGCTCCGCATCGCTGAAGCAGAGCGGGTGCCGGTGTCCGAGGCGGTGGCCCTGCTGGTCCGCGAACGGCTGACAGGCCGTCCGTCGCCGGACGGCGCCAAGTCCATGCTGGACCTGGTGCGCGCCGGCATCGAGGCCAAGGCGGGAGAAAAGCTGGACGCCCTGGCGGCGACAGCGGCTGACCAGGCGGGCTTTGCCGAAAAGATGCGCGACGTGCTGCGCGCCCTGGACCTCGACCCCGGCGACGGGCGGGGCGAGGACACGTCCGAGGATCCCGGCGATGAGGAGCCGGATCCCCAGGAACCCGACGCCAGCGACGAACCCGACGAGGACGAGGACGAGCAGGGCGGCGAAGGCTCCCAGTCGATGGAGGGCGACGCCGATGATCAGTCGTCGGAGCAAGAGCGCGAAAGCCGCCCCGAGGGCGCGCCCGCCGACCCCGACGGCGACGGCTCGGAGGACGGCCCCGAACTGAACGAGGGCCAGCAGCCCAATCGCCAGCAGACCGCCGACGACGGCCGGGCGGTCGACTTCTACCGTGTCTTCACCACCGCCTATGACGAGGTGGTGGACGCCGCCGACCTGTGCGACCCGATGGAGCTGGAGCGGCTGCGCAACCTGCTGGACCAGCAGCTGACCATCCTGTCCAGCGTGGTCTCGCGCCTGGCCAACAAGCTGCAACGCCGCCTGCTGGCGCAGCAGAATCGGTCGTGGATGTTCGATCTGGAAGAGGGGATGCTGGACACGGCGCGCCTGACCCGGATCGTCACCGATCCGACCGCCCCCCTGTCGTTCAAGGCTGAGAGCGAGAGCCCGTTCCGCGATACGGTCGTGACCCTGCTGCTGGACAATTCCGGCTCGATGCGCGGGCGGCCGATCATGGTGGCGGCGGTCTGCGCCGACATCCTGGCGCGGACCCTGGAGCGGTGCGGGGTCAAGGTCGAGATCCTGGGCTTCACCACCCGCGCCTGGAAGGGCGGGCAGAGCCGCGAGGCCTGGATCAGCGCCGGCAAACCCGCCAATCCGGGCCGTCTGAACGACCTGCGCCACATCATCTACAAGGCCGCCGACGCGCCCTGGCGCCGGGCCAAGAAGAACCTGGGCCTGATGATGCGCGAAGGCCTGCTGAAGGAGAATATCGACGGCGAGGCCCTGCAATGGGCGCACAATCGCCTGTTGGCCCGCACCGAGCAGCGCCGCATCCTGATGGTCATTTCCGACGGCTCGCCGGTCGATGACTCGACCCAGTCGGCCAACGCCGCCCTCTATCTGGACAAACATCTGCGCCAGGTCATCGCCGAGATCGAGGACCGGTCGCCGGTCGAGCTTCTGGCCATCGGCATCGGCCATGACGTGACCCGCTGGTACCGCAAGGCCCTGACCATCGTCGATGTGGAACAGCTGGCCGGCGCCATGACCGAGAAGCTGGCGGAACTGTTCGAGGCCGAAAGCGCCGTTGTTCCGGCCCGCCGGGTGCGCAAGAAGCTGGCCGCATGAGCCGGTTGCATCGCCTCGCCGTCGTCTGGGCCGCCCTGGCGCTGACGGCCTGCGCCGCCACCCTCGGCCCGCCTCAGCCCAGTCTGTCCGATAACGACGGCTGGGCCTCTACGCCTGCGGAACTGAAGACCGTTGGGCTGGGCCTGCCCGGCGCGGTTCTGGCGCCCGAGGTCCGCTTCGCCAGCGGGGTGGAGATCGTCGCGGGCCTGGGCTCGCCCCTGCATGGGCTTTCCGACCTGAAACTGACCGGCGACGGCGGTTTCGTGGCCGTGTCCGACGCGGGGGATTTGGTGCGCGGCGCGCTGCGGCTTGACGCCCAAGGACGACTTGTGGGCGTCGATCGCCTGGCGTCGCGTCGCTTGACGCTGGAGAATGGCCAGCCGATCGCCGACAAGATCGACGGGGACGCCGAGGGTCTGGCCCTGACCCGCTCGGGCGATCTGCTGATCAGTTTCGAGCGCCGTCACCGCATCTGGAACTATGGCCCCCTGTCCGCCCTGCGCGCACCGGCGCCTGTGTCGGCGCCCGACGCGGCCTTCCCCGAAAATGAGGGGATGGAAGGTCTGGCCGCCGCCCTGCCGCGCCAAGGCGAAGGCTGGCGCGCCCTGGGCGAAGGGGGCGGCGTGTGGGACTGCACGACCGAACGGTGCCGCATGGTCACCCCGCCACCGGCTGAAGCGCCGAAAGACAGCGACTATCGCTCCACCGGCCTGGATCGCGATCCCTCGGGAGAGGGGTGGTTCATGGTCGAGCGTCGCTATTCGCCGCCGTTCGACATGCGCGGACGTATTCGCCGATTGGCGCCCGATGGGACTCCGGGTCCAATCCTGGTCGAGCTGAAACTGCCCGGCACGACCGACAACTTCGAGGGCGTCGCGGCCGAGCGGCGAGGCCAGGGCACACGGCTCTATCTGCTGTCCGACGACAACGCCAACCCGGCCCAGCGCACCCTGCTGCTGGCCTTCGACGTCCGATAGATCAGGCCGCGCCCGCCCACTGTGCGGTCTCCGGCTCGCCCTCGACCGCCAGCAGTCCCTTGACGAAGGCGTCGCGCCAGACGCCGACGTCGGTGTCGCGCACCACCTGCATCAGAGCCTCCCATTTCCGGATCCGCTCGGCGAGGGGCATGGTCAGGGCCTTCTGGATGGCGTCCGACAGTTCCTCGCGGCTGTAGGGATTGACCAGCAGGGCCTCGCCCATCTGTTCGGCCGCTCCGGCAAAGCGCGACAGGATCAGGACGCCGGGATCATCAGGGTTCTGCGAGGCCACATATTCCTTGGCCACCAGGTTCATCCCGTCGCGTAGCGGCGTCACCAGTCCGACCCGCGCGGCGCGATAGATGCCGGCCAGCTGATCGCGGCGATAGGTGCGGTTCAGATATCGGACCGGTTGCCAGTCCATATCGCCAAACGCGCCGTTCACTCGTCCAGCCAGAGAATCCAGACGCGCGCGCAGATCCTGATAGGAGTCCACATCGTCGCGTGAGATCGGCGTCACCTGCAGCAGGAAGACTTCGCCCCGCATCGAGGCGTTGTCGTGGAGGAACTGCTCGTAGCCAAGCAGTCGCTCCTCCAACCCCTTCGAATAGTCCAGCCGGTCCACGCCGACGATCATGGCGCGGAAGGCGGCCGAAGCCGCCATCCGGTCATAGGTTCGCGCCCCCAGGGTCGAGTTGCGCGCCGCGAGAAATCCTTCGACGTCGATGCCGATGGGGAAGACGCCGGTCTGGACCCGCCGCCCGAAACACTCCAGCCCGCCATGGCCGAACAGCTCTCCCTGGGCCTCGCTGACCACATAGTCGGTGAACAGATCGCTCCATTCCTGGGTGTGGAAGCCGATCAGATCGAAGTCGAACATCGACTCCACCAGCCGCCGGTGATGCGGCAAGGTGACCAGCAACTGACGCGCCGGCCAGGGCGTATGCAGGAAGAAGCCGATCCGGTTCCTGATCCCCAGGCGGCGCAGATCCCGCGCCATCGGGATCATGTGATAATCATGGATCCAGATGATGTCGTCCGGCTGGATCACCGGCGCCAGAACCTCGGCGAACCGGCGGTTCACCCGCTCATAACCTTCGCCGTATGAGCGTTCGTACTGGGCCAGGTCGATCCGGTGGTGGAACAGGGGCCACAGGGTCTTGTTGGCGTAGCCGTTGTAATATTCGTCGACATCCTGCGGCTCCAGATCAACCAGACCGACGGTGACTCCGGCCCTGTCCTCGACCTTCATCTCGCCAGTGAAGGTCTCGACCGTGTCGCCCGACCAGCCGAACCACAGGCCGTCGTATTTCCTCAGCGCGGCGGACAGGGCCATGGCCAAGCCGCCGGCCGAGCCGGCGGCAGGATCTGAAGGGGCGGACACCCGGTTGGATACGACGATAAGGCGACTCATGACTTCACTTTGGCGGCGACCCCAGCCCCGGGGTCAGACAGGTGTTCGGCGTATCAACGCACGTCGGTCCAGGAACGGCTCAACATCACGGCGCAATTGATGATGCCGACCAGGGAATAGGTCTGGGGGTAATTGCCCCACAGTTCGCCATCCTCGACCGAGATGTCCTCGCTCAGCAGGCCGGCGTGGGTGCGCCGGGCCAGCATCTCTTCGAAAATGGCCCGCGCCTCTTCGACCCTGCCGTTCTGGTGCAGGGCCTCGATGAACCAGAAGGTGCAGAAGTTGAAGGCCGTCTCCGGTTCGCCGAAATCGTCCGGCTCGACATAGCGGAACAGGAAGGGCCCCTTCTTCAGGTCGCGCTCGATGGCGTCGAAGGTGGCTATCTGGCGGGGATCGTGAGCATCGAGGAAGCCCAGATCCGTCAGTTGCAGCAGGGAGGCATCCAACTCGCGACCACCGAAACTGGCCGCGAACCGGCCCTCGTCCGGCAGGAAGGTCTCGGCCTCGACCCGCTCGCGGATAATCGTCGCCCGCCCGCGCCAGACCTCGCCACGCGCGGTCAGGCCCAGATGGTCCGCCGCCTTGGCCAGGCGATCACAGGCCGCCCAGCACATGACCGAGGAATAGGTGTGGACCCGAGCGATGGTGCGGAACTCCCACAGGCCGGCGTCGGTCTGGTCGTGCATGGCGAAGGCGCGTTCGCCGACCCGCTCCAGAGCGTGGAAATCCGCAATCGTGCCGGGCCGCAAAAGCCGCTGGTCGTAGAAGGCTTGCACCAGCGGCAGAACGATCTGTCCGTAGACGTCGTGTTGAAGATGCTCGTGCGCCTGATTGCCGATCCGCACCGGCTTCATGCCGCGATAGCCCTCGACCGAATCGATGATGCTCTCGCCGATTCCGGGCTCCAGACCCACGCCATAGACCGGCTGCACATGCCCCCCGGCGGCGTCATCGACCAGATTGCGCAGATAGCCCAGGTAGTTCTCCAGGATATCGACCGCGCCCAGACGGTTCAGGGCCCGCACGGTGTAATAGGCGTCGCGGATCCAGCAGTAGCGATAGTCCCAGTTGCGCCCGCTCTCCTTGAACTCGGGCACCGAGGTGGTCATGGCGGCGACGATGGCCCCCGTCTCCTCATAGGCGCAGAGCTTCAGGGTTATGGCGGCACGAATGACGGCCTCCTGATAGTCCAGGGGCAGATACAGTTTGCGCACCCAATCCTGCCAATAGGCGACGGTGCGATCCAGAGCGGCCTGAACGCCAGGGCCGACATCCTGATCGTAACCCTCGTCCGGACCGAGGAAGAAGGCGTGCGGCCGCTCCAATCGGAATGTCCGCTCTTCCAGCACATGCGACACGGGGCAGTCCGTAGTCAGGCGGAAGGTGACGTCCGGACACATGAAGCGGATGTGGTTCGATCCCGAGGTGCAAGGCGCCGGCCGGGCGCCCCAGTCAGCGGACGGGCGCAGCCGTATGCGAATGCGCGGCGTGCCTTGCAGCGGACGGACGATCCGGCCGAAGGCCAACGGTCGGTAGGTGCGCGAATGTTTCGGATGGCGGGGCGCGAAATCGATGATCTCGACCGCCGCCCCGTCTTCAGCCGTCAGCACAGTCCGCAACACCGGCGTATTGCGAATATAGGCTTGGCTGACGTGTTTCAGACCTTCCAGTTCAACGGCCCAGTAGCCGTGATCCGGCGCCTCGCCGTTCATCAGGGCCGAAAAGACCGGGTCGCCGTCAACACGCGGCGCGCAGGCCCAGACGAACCGGCCTTGGCGGTCAATCAGGGCGCTGATGGCGCAGTTGCCGATCGGAAAGAGGTCGAGATTGGGCTTCATCGGTTCAGGCCTCCGCCACGGCTTCGAGCCAGGACAGGACGGCGTCCACATCGTCCAGTCGGTAGCGGGCGGCGGTGTCTCGTTCCGGCCCCACCAGCACCCCATAGCCGCCCAGCGCAGCGGCGGCTTCGAACCCGTGCTCGTCAGTCAGATCGTCGCCCAGCATGACAGGGATCGCGCCCTTGAACGGCTCGTCCTGCATGAAGGCGGTCACGGCCGTGCCCTTGTCGGCGCCGGGGGTCTTCAGTTCCAGAACCATATGGCCGGGCTGCAAGGTCAGGCCGGTCTCAGCCTGGAGACGCTCCGCCAACGCCACCGCCGCCGCGGTCTGATCGGGCGCCTGACGATAGTGCAGGCCGGCCGACACGCCCTTGTCCTCAACGATCACGCCCGGCCGATCAGCCGCGAAGGCCTGAAACGCCGTCAGGGCCGCAGCCACGCCGGCGTCAGCCGCCTCGCGCCGGATCGAGCCGTCCTTGAGCCGGCGTTCCAGCCCGTGCACGCCGGAAGCGGAGATCAGGGCCGCCCCCGATATTCGGTCGATCTCGACGATGGTGCGCCCGCTGACGATGGCGGCCCGGCCCGCCAAGCGCGCATCGACGGCCTTCAACACATCTGTACGACGGCTGAGCGGTCCAACGCCGTCGGGGGTCGGCGCCATCGGGGCGAGAACCCCGTCCATGTCCAGGAACAGGGCGACACCCTCGGCAAGGACAGGCGGCGTGGGCAATAACAGCGCGGCGGCTCCGGCGTGAGACGGCATGTGACTTCGAACTCTTTTTGACTTCCCCAGCACCACCCAACGCGCCAGTGCGGCAAAGGTTGACCCGAAAGCGACAAAGTCGTCTGAAAGGTCTTGTTGCGCGCAGCCTTGGGATGCGGCAGATCGCGCGCCTCGAACCAAGGAGCGCCCGGAGACGGGCCCGTCAGACCATGCCTGAGATCATCCATTCGTCTCCCGAAGACATCGCCGTGATGACCGACCGCGCCCGCGAGGTGATGCGGCTGAACGTCGAGGCGCTTGAGGCGCTGGAGCGGTCCATCGACGTTTCCATGGCGCGCGCGGTCGATGTGATCATGAGCCGGCCGGGCTATGTGATCGTGACCGGCATGGGCAAGTCGGGCCATATCGGCGGCAAGATCGCCGCCACCCTGGCCTCCACCGGCACCAGCGCCTTCTTTGTCCACCCCGCCGAGATGAGCCATGGCGACCTGGGCATGCTGCGCCCCGACGTCACAGTGTTGGCCATCTCCAACTCGGGCGAGAGCCGCGAACTGCGCGATCCGTTGATCTATTGCCAGCGCAACGGCATCCCGGTCATCGCCATCACCCAGCGGCCGGCCAGCTTCCTCGGCCGCAACGCCGCCGTCTGCCTGACCATGCCCAAGGTGGCCGAGGCCTGCCCCAACGGCCTGGCGCCGACGACCTCGACCCTGATGACCCTGGCCCTGGGCGACGCTCTGGCCATGGTTCTGATGGACCGCCGGGCCTTCAGCGCCATGGATTTCGGCCTGCACCACCCCGGCGGGGCGCTGGGCATGAGCCTGCAGAGCGTGCGCGAATGGATGGGCGACAACGCCGCCGCCCCCGCCAGCGTGCCGCTGAACGCCAGTTTCAGCGAAGTCGTCTCGGCCATCACCGAGGGTCGCAAGGGGGCGGTCGCGGTCCTTCATGCGGACGGATCCCTGGCTGGAATCGTCACCGACGGCGATTTGCGTCGCGCCTTCCAGCGCGACATCACCGATCTGACCGCCGCCGATATCATGGGCGCCAATCCGATCACGGTCGAGCCGGAAGCTCGGATGAGCGACGTCGTCGATCTTCTGACCGCCAACAAGATCGCCAATCTGTTCGTGGTCGAGGAAGGCCGACCGACCGCCATCGTCCATATCGCGGAACTGATGCAGGCCGGCTACGTCGCCTGAAGGTCCGAAGATGCGCATCCTCTACGACGCCAGCCGGTTGATGAGCCGGGCCGACCGTTCCGCCCCGACCGGTGTGGACCGGGTCTGTCTGGCCTATGCCGAATGGCTGCTGTCCCGGCCCGACGTCGTCACCATACCGGTGCGCGGTCGCAAGAATCGGTTGGTGGCCGTCAAGGCCAGCTGGTTCCGCGACTTCGTCGCCGACCTGCGGAGCAGATGGAACGGCGCGAACGACGCCCAAGGCGATCTGGCCCATGAAGCGCGGCTGCTGGGCGCTCTGGCCGCCGCCGTCCGGCCCGAGACGTCCGTTGTCAGCCCGCCGCCCGGTCCGATTGCGGAAAAGCCTGCTGACAAGGGGCGGGTGCTGAAGCAGTTCTTTCGGTCGCGCCATGGCGCCGCCCTGCCGGCGGCGGACCTGTATCTGAATGTCGGCCACACCACTCTGCACGATCCCTCGGCGCTGAAGGAACTGGAGGCGGCTGGCGTCGAGCGCGTCGTCCTGATCCACGACCTGATTCCCGTCACCCACCCGGAGTTTTGCCGCCCCGGCGACGGGGACAAACATCACGCCCGCGTGGCCAACACCCTCCGCCACGCCAGCCGGGTGATCGTCAACTCGGCCTATACCGAGCACGAGCTGCGCGCCTTCGCCTCGCGCGAAGGTCTGCCCCAGCCGCCGGTTCACGTCGCCCATCTCGGCTTGGAGCCCGCCTTCGGCGTCGGCGAAGCTTTCGCGGCCCCGCGACCCTATTTCGTCCATGTCGGCACCATAGAGGCGCGCAAGAATCTGGCGCTTCTGCTGACCTTGTGGAGACGGCTGGAGGAACGACTCGGCGACCAGACCCCATCGCTGGTTCTCGTCGGTCGGTACGGCTGGGAGAACGAGGCGGTGCTGGATCATCTGGAACGGTCGCCGAACCTGCGGGGCGTGGTGCACCAGGCCTCCAATCTGTCCGATGTTCTGCTGGCGCGGCTGATGCGGGGCGCGCGGGCGGTCCTGGCCCCCTCTTCGGTCGAAGGGTTCGACCTGCCGGCGGTCGAGGCCCGCGCCATGGGCCTGCCCCTGATCTGCTCGGACATCCCGCCCCACCGAGAGCTGATTCCGGAGGCGGAGCTGATCGACCCTCTGGACGGACTGGGCTGGCTGGCGGCGATCGAACGCGCAACCCTGAATCCGCCGACCGCCCCCGCAGTCGGCGCCGCGCCCTCATGGCCCGCCCATTTCGACATTGTCGCACGCGCCATAGGGCTTCAGCCGACCTCGCCTCTGGCGGGAGTCTCCAAAGGCTTGTAATCAGTCCGCGAACAAGGGCCGACCCGCTTCATGACTCGCACCATCCTGCCCCTCGCCATCGTCGCCATCCTGGGCGGCTGCTCCACCCTGCCGCGTGACGGACCCTCGGGGGCGTCGATCGACGCGGGCGCCACCACGGCGCAGGCCCAGGGCAGCTACGCCCTGGTGCCCCTGACCTATGAGGTGACGGAACGGATGAAGGCGGTCCCGCCCCAGTTCTTCGGCACCCTGGCGGCCGCTTCCAGCGAACAGCCCGCCGATGTCATCGGCGTCGGCGACACCCTGGCCATCTCGATCTACGACCCGTCGGGCGCCCTGTTCGGCGGCGCTCTGGGCGGCGGCTCCAGCGGCAATCGCACCCAAGCGACCCTGTCCGGCGGTTCCCAGGCCCTGCCCGGCGTGACCGTTGACCGCAGCGGCTCGGTCGCCGTGCCCTTCGCCGGCCAGGTGCGTGTCGAAGGTCTGACGGCGCCCCAAGCCGCAGCCGCCGTTCGTCGCGCCCTCGCAGGCAAGGTCGCCAATCCGCAGGTGCTGGTCGGCATCGCCGACAACGCTTCCAATACGGTCAATGTCTTCGGTGACGTGCGCCGTCCTGGCCGCGCCCCTCTGGGCGTCAACAGCGACCGCATCCTGGACGTCATCGCGGCAGCCGGCGGTTCCGCGCGCGAAACCGACGATCTGACCATCAGCATCCAGCGCGGCGGGCAGACCTATACGGCGCCGATGACGGCCGTGACGACCGAGTTCGGCGAGAACGTCCGCCTGCAACGCGGCGACGTGATCAATGTCCAGTACAAGCCCCGTCGTTTCTCCACCTTCGGGGCCCTGAACGCCGTAACCCAAGTCGATATGCCTGCCGGTCCGATGACCCTGACCGGCGCCATGTCCAAGGTGGGCGGACTGAACACCAACACCGCCAACGCCCGTCGCGTGATGGTCTTCCGTTTCGAGCGGCCAGAGGTCGCCCAGGCCCTCGGGATCACCCAGGCCCCTACCCCGAAGGGCGTGCCGGTGGTCTATCAACTGGACTTCAACGAGGCCGCCAACGTCTTCGCCGCCACCAATATGCAGATCATGCCGGAAGACGTGATCTACGTGCCCCTGGCCGGCGCCGCCGAGGCCCGCAAATTCTTCGAGGTCGTCCAGAGCCTGACCCGCGTCGTCTATGACGTGTCGGTGACCAGCTCCCTCAACACCGACTGATGTTTCGGGCGCGCTGGCGGGCCTTACTGTCGCAACTGAGCGGCCCCGCGCCCGGTCACCTTCGGACAGGGGACGATAGCGCAGCGGCGTCTCCGTTCGACCGTCCGTCCGATTACGAACCGTCTGCGCCAGACCCTCTGGAAAGCGCGCTCGCCGAGATCGAGGCCGGCGCGCTTGAGATCTATGCCCACGCCGGGCTGCCGACCGCGCCCGGCCATTACCGCAAGCCACCCGGCGCCGACACCTGGACCTTCATCGCGGCCACTCTGCCGCCGGAGGCGCGCTTCGCTCTGACGCTGGAGCATCCGCCGGAAAGGGGCTGGCGGTTCGCACGGTTACAGGACCTGGGCGCGCGATCAGGCCGCCCCGATCTGCAAGCCGCATCGCGCCTGTTGAACGACATCGCCGATCTACGGACGGCCAGGCGCGGCCTTCTGACCGAGGATCACCTTCTGGTCGCCATGGAATTGGGCGGCGCGTGGCGGGCGCTGAGGGACGCCAAGGCCGTCAAGACGACGCGACTGACCTTGACGCCGCCAAAGAAGGACAGGGTCAAGCGCGACAAGACGACGAAGCCGCGCTAGGAACACCGCCTCCCCGAACGCCAGAGCTTACCATGTCCAACGCGCCCGAATATCCTCCCGAAACCCGTCCTGTGGGACGGATCATCGCCATGCCGGCGGACACCAACCCCGAAGGTGACATCTTCGGCGGCTGGCTGCTGGCCCAGATGGACGTCGCCGGCGCCACGCCCGCTTTTGAGCTGGCCCAGGGCCGCTGCGCCACCGTGGCCCTGGACGGCATGGTGTTTCACCAGCCGGTCGCCGTCGGCGACGAGGTCAGCATCTATGCGGAAGTGATCGGCACAGGCCGCACCTCCATTCGCGTCAATGTCGAGGCCTGGAAACGGTCGCGCGGCCAGCCCCTGGCGACATCGGTCCGCGTGACCCAGGGCGTCTTCACCTATGTGGCCATCGACGAGAACCGCAAACCCCGCCCCCTCCCCGGCAAGGAATAGGCGGGCCCCTTCAATGGCTGGCGTCGTCCGGTTGACAGTGGCGCAGCCGGACCACCAAATGCTCAGGCCGTTTGGGGGAACAGCATGGTCATCATCGCCGCCTATATCGCGGGTCTCTTTCTGATTCTGCGGGAGGCTGTTCCGTGGCTTAAAGCGCGAGCGTCCGGGGTCATCTACACACGCGGCCACCGACGCCATAAGGTGTTGCGCGCGGAAGAGCCGGAACGCTTCGCCGCCCTGGCCGCGAACCGGTTTCGAGCCATGGGCGTCGGCGCACTGGTTCTCGCGCTCGCCGTCGGCTGGACCGTTTGGACCGCCTTCGGTGCCGTTTTGCAGGCCGCTGCGCCGCTGTAGAACGGCGTGCGAGGCCTGGAAATCTTGACCTAACGCCGGGGCGCGCCTACGTCCCGGCCATGGCCATCCGACGTATCCTCACCATCGACATCCCCGCCGACCTGGCGATTTTGAAACAGGTGTCCACGCCCGTTGCGGCCGTGGACGACGCGGTGCGCACCCTGATGGACGACATGCTGGAGACCATGTACGCGGCGCCGGGCATCGGTCTTGCCGCCGTTCAGGTCGGGGCGCTGGATCGGGTCATCGTCATGGACCTGGGGGATCGCGACGGAACCGTCTGCGAAACCGAGGAAGAAGACACGCCGGAAGCCGCCGAGGCGCGCAAGAATCCGCGATTCTTCGCCAATCCGGAAATCCTGTGGACCTCGGACGAACTCTACACCTACGAAGAGGGCTGCCTGTCGATCCCCGAGTATTTCGACAAGGTGGAACGTCCCGCCCGCGTCCGCATTCGCTATCTGAACCGTGACGGTCAGTCGGTGGAGGAAGAGGCTTCGGGCCTCTACGCCGTCTGCATCCAGCACGAGATGGACCACCTTAACGGCGTGCTCTTCATCGACCACCTGTCGCGGCTGAAGCGGGATCGCGCCGTGACCAAGGTCAAGAAGGCCGCCCGCGACAGGATCGCCGCCTGATGACCCGACGCCCCACTCGCCCCATCCGCCGCGGCCAGTCCCTGGTCATCGACACGCAAGGGCGGCGTCGCCTGACCCGCAGCCAGAAGATCGGCGTCGCCGGGGTCGCGACCCTGGCCGGCGTCGCCCTGCTGGGCGTGGTGGCGGGCCTGCTGCTGGACCGGCTGCTCGATTTCGACGACGCTTTGGACGCGGGCGGCGAATGGGATGAGGGCGGCGGCGTCTTCACCCGCTGGCAGTAAAGGCCGCAAGCCGTTAAAGGCGTGCCCATGCGCCTTGCCTTCATGGGAACTCCCGACTTCCCCTGGCCGAGCTTCTCGCCTCGGGCCACGAGATCGTCGCCGTCTATTCGCAGCCGCCGCGCCCCAAGGGCCGGGGCCAGAAGCTGACGCCGTCGCCGGTCCACGCCTTCGCCGAGACCATGGGCCTGCCCGTGTTCACGCCCGAGAGCATGAAGTCGCCCGAGGCCGTCGCCGACTTCCAGAGCCTGGACCTCGACGCCGCCTGCGTCGTCGCCTACGGCCAGATCCTGAACGCCGAGGTGCTGGCCGCGCCCCGGCTAGGCTGTCTGAACCTGCACGGCTCGCTGCTGCCCCGCTGGCGCGGCGCGGCGCCGATCCAGCGGGCGATCATGGCCGGCGACACCGAGACTGGGGTCCAGATCATGCAGATGAGCCTGGGCCTGGACGAGGGACCGATCCTGCTGGGCGAGGTGATGGACATCCGGCCCGACGACACGGCCGCCAGCCTGTCGGAACGCATGGCCCATGTCGGCGCCGGCCTGTGGCCCCGGGCCCTGGCCGCCATTGATCGCGGCGGCGTCGCGCCGACGGACCAGGTCGGCGAACCGACCTATGCGAAGAAGATCACCCCCGCCGAAGCCCGCATCGACTGGACCCGTCCGGCGGCCGAGGTCGACGCCCATATCCGCGGCCTGTCGCCCTTCCCCGGCGCCTGGTTCGAGGCCCCGTCAGAAGCGGGGCCGGTTCGGATCAAGGCCCTGCTGTCGGCCCTGGCGGACGGATCAGGCGCGCCCGGCGCGGCGCTGGACGACGCCCTGACCGTGGCCTGCGGCGCCGGCGCGGTGCGGCTGATCCGGGTCCAGCGCGAGGGCAAGGCGGCGCAATCGGCCGATGAGATGCTGCGCGGCTTTGCCCTGCCGGCCGGGACCGTGCTCGGCTGATGCCGCGCTACAAGCTGACCCTCGAATACGACGGCACGGCCTACAACGGCTTTCAGGCCCAGGAGGACCAGCCGACGGTCCAGGGCGCGGTCGAGGCCGCCATACTGGCCTTTTCAGGCGAGCGTATCCGTATCGCCGCTGCGGGCCGCACCGACACCGGCGTCCATGCGACGGCCCAGGTGATCCACGCCGATCTGGAGCGCGACTGGCCGGTGGACACCGTCCTGAACGCCATCAACGCCCATCTGATCAAGCAGGACGTCTGCGTCCTGTCGGCCGAATACGCGCCCGATCCCGACTGGCACGCGCGGTTCTCGGCCACCGGCCGGGGCTATCTGTACCGGATCCTGAACCGCCGCCCCCAGCCGGTGCTGGAGCGGGACCGGGTCTGGCATGTCAAGAAGACCCTGGACGCCGAGGCCATGCACCATGCGGCCCAGGTCCTGGTCGGCCTTCACGACTTCACCACCTTCCGCGACGTGGGCTGCCAGTCCAAGTCGCCGGTCAAGACCCTGGACGTGGCCCGCGTCTCCCGTTTCGGCGAAGAGGTGCATCTGGTCTTCCAGGCCCGCAGCTTCCTGCACCGCCAGGTCCGGTCGATGGCCGGCACCCTGGTCGAGGCGGGTCTGGGCCGCTGGACCGCCCACGACGTCAAGGCGGCGCTGGAGGCGAAGGACCGCGCCCGGTGCGGCCCCGTCGCCCCCTCGGCGGGGCTCTATCTCAGCGGCGTGCGCTACGACTGAACCCCGCCTGGGGCCGGATCAGCCGCGCTGCTGAACCAGAACCTCGGCGATCTGGACCGCGTTCAGGGCCGCGCCCTTCCTAAGATTGTCGTTGGAGACGAACAGGGCCAGCCCGTGCTCGACCGTCGGATCAGGACGCACCCGGCCGACGAAGACCGGATCCTGACCCGCCGCCTCCAGCGGGTTCGGCACGGCGGTGACGACCACGCCCGGCGCCTGGCCCAGCAGATCCAGCGCCTGGGCCGCCGACAGCGCCCGCTCGAACTCGACATTGATCGACAGGGAGTGGCCGGTGAAGACCGGCACCCGCACACAGGTGCCCGAGACCGGCAGGCCGGGGATCTCCAGGATCTTGCGGCTCTCGTCGCGCAGCTTCAGCTCCTCGTCGGTATAGCCGTCCTCGCCCAGCGCGTAGTTCAGGGCCACGACATTGGCGGCGATCGGCACGACCCACTTTTCCGGCGCGCCGAAGTCCACGGCCCCGCCGTCGCGGGCCAGGGCCGCGCCCTGCCCCACGGTCGCGCGCGCCTGGTCCTCCAGCACGCGGATGCCCTCGATCCCGCCGCCCGACACGGCCTGATAGGTCGAGACCGTCAGACGCTTCAGCCCCGCCGCGTCGTGCAGGGGCTTCAGCACCGGCATGGCGGCCATGGTGGTGCAGTTGGGGTTGGCGATGATCCCCTTGGGCAGGTTGGCCAGGGCGTGGGGGTTCACCTCGGCGACCACCAGCGGCACTTGCGGGTCGCTGCGCCAGGCGGAGGAGTTGTCGATCACCACCGCCCCGGCGGCCGCCACCTTGGGCGCCAGAGCCCTGGACGTGTCGCCGCCGGCCGAGAAGAAGACGATGTCCAGACCGGCGTAGTCGGCGGTCGCCGCGTCCTGGACCACGATGTCGGTCTCGCCGAAGCGGACGGTCTTGCCCGCCGACCGGGCCGAGGCGAACAGGCGCAGCGAGGCCAGCGGGAAGTTCCGCTCGGCCAGCAGGCCACGCATCATCTCGCCGACGAGGCCGGTGGCGCCGACGATGCCGACATGGGGCGGACGGGAGGGGGAAAAGGACATTCAGGCGTCTCCTGGAAGGATGGAGGCGCGGGGTTCAGCCGGATCGACCGCCCCGCGCATCGGCGGGGCTTGGGATCGGGGTTCGGCGCTTCAGACCTCGCGCACACCCGAAACCGCCCCGCCGAAGCCGGTGGTTTTCGAGGTAATCGCTTTGGTCATAGTGCGGGTCACGGCGACGCTCTCTAAGGGCAAGGATCGGTCGTGTAAACAGGCTTTTGGAGACAAGACCGGCACGGCGCTCGGTTTTCGACGGCTCAATGCGCAAAAATCCGTCACCCCACGGAAAAATCATCGCGCGGTTCGAAATTGCACTGCACCCTCGAAAACGGTGCAATGTGCAAAAGAGTGCAATTAGGCGGGCCTCCCTTCGATATCGACGGACGGGAGTATAGGCCCGCTGGAAGGCATGGTTGGTTGGAGGCCGAATCTTTCAGTCAGGCGGTTGTTTTGCCGACGGAATATTTTTTGAACTAGGAAAGCTGGCTGCCGAAGCGGACCTACCTAACGTCTGCAATGGGTGGGAGGCTGTCATTCGTGGATCGACTGACTGATGGCAGCTATGGTGCTCAAGCTGTCGTTCAGCCCTGCACCTCGAATGTCTGCTTGTATTGAAGGCCAATCGGCATGGCACGGGGAGATACGAAATGACGAAGAAGAGCGACCGCATCGCCGACCTTCCATCGACGCGGGAGGCCTCGGACTTCCTGCCTGCCGTGCGGGTTGTACGTGGGTTGGCCAACCTCGCCGTCAAGACTGGACTTGGAGGAGAGAAGGCCAAGCGGATCGTTGAGAGCGCAAATGAGCTGCTCTCTCAAGCTGATATTCTCGACCTGCCGGATCGGTTCAACGCAGCGTTTGGTGATCGCGGATGGATTGCGACGTCTTCCCTGTCAGTGGAGGTGATGCGCACGGCCCTAGAGAGCCACGAAGCTGGTGATATGGATACTGCCGAAGCCATCATCTTGGACTGGGTGCTCATGCCAGACACCATCAAGATGTTCGCGATCACACGGAGTAAATCGTTCAATGTCGCGCAGGATCGCTGGCACCAATTGCGTGAAGCGCTCGCGTTGACCCAAGAGGATCGTTACTGGTCCGCTATTCCCCTAATTCTGGTCGCAAGCGATGGCTTCGCATCCGACGTACTCGGCACCTCTCCGTTCGAGAAGAACGCAGATCTCTCCCTCTTTGACTCAATGGTGGCGCACCCAACCGCTCTTCCCGCCCTGCTCGCACGGTTGACGAAAGGTGTGCGCAAATCGAGCGACGACCATCTGTCCTTGCCGCTGCGCCACGGCATTTTGCATGGGCGATCCCTTGGCTACGCGAACCGTGCCGTTTGCGGCAAGGCTTGGATGCTCATGATCGCCTTGGTCGACTGGGCGGCGGACAAGCGAGACGAAGAAGCGCGACGGGCTAAGAACGAAGCACGAAACTCGACTGACTGGCGGGAACTTGCTGCCTCCATCCAAAAGAACCAAGGTGACAAGCGAGCTATTGAGTCATTCGTCGAAAAGGAATGGGACGGCCCGTTCGATGCAGGACTGAACGAAAGCGATCCCCCTTTTGCGTTCCGTGAATTTTTAGCGGGTTGGAAGGCCCGAAATTTTGGCCTCATGGCCAAAAGAGCGGTCAACATCACGCAACAGGCGCAGAAACATTTAGCAGGGCGGATGCGGGCCGATACTGAGCATGTCCAGCTTACGGCGTTCGAGATACTAGCAGTGAAGCAGACAACAGTCGCGAGGGCGGAGGCACGCGTCTTTATGCGCGGTCGAACGTTAAAGGACGAGGTCGAGGGAGAATTCGCGATACTCGCATTTCGGCATACTGTAGGCGGCGACATCGCGATGCCACATGACGAAGGTGCTTGGTATGTGCAGCAAGGTTGCGTGTTTGATCTCATGCACCAGCGCACAGCCTAGAAGCATCGTAAATGAGCATCCCCTAGAATGACGGAAATGCTGGATTAGTTACAAATCCAGATGCAGGAACTGGCTGAATTCGTTCGCCTCGTAGCCGGAGAAGGGTGCGCCATCCACGAAGCCGCGCCGCCGGTACATCGCCAGAGCCGGTTCGAAGGCGTCGCCGCGGCCGGTCTCCAGGCTCAGCCGTTTCACGCCTGCGGCCCGTGCGGCGTCGATGATCTGTTCCAGCAGCACCGCCGCCACGCCGCGCCGCAGATGGTCGGGGTGGGTGCGCATCGACTTCACCTCGGCCTGATCGGCGTCGATCAGCTTCAGGGCGCCTATGCCGGCCAGGGCCGCGCCGTCCCAGGCCGTCCAGACGGTGATGTTCGGTTGCAGCAGGCCGGTCAGGTCCAGGGCGTGGACGTGGCAGGCCGGGGAGTTGGCGTGCATGCCCGACAGGTGGAAGGCCAAGAGGGCGCGAACCGCCTCCCCGCTGAGATCATCCACCCGCAGGTCGAACACGGGCTCAGACCTTGGACAGGATCAGCGTGCCGTTGGTGCCGCCGAAACCGAAGCTGTTGGACATGACGTGGGTCAGTTCGCCCTCGTGGCGCTGACGCAGGATGGGCATGCCCTCGAAGGCCGGATCCAGGGTCTCGATATGGGCGCTCTCGGCCGCAAACCCGTTCTGCATCATCAGCAGGCAGTAGATGGCTTCCTGTGCGCCCGCCGCGCCGAGCGAGTGGCCCGTCAGCGACTTGGTCGAGGAGATCATCGGCATCTGGTCGCCGAAGACGGCGCGCACGGCCTCCATTTCCTTCGAATCCCCGACCGGGGTCGAGGTGCCGTGCGGGTTCAGATAGTCGATCTTCGGATTGCCGGCCTGTTCCAGCGCGATCTTCATGCAGCGCTGGGCGCCCTCGCCCGAGGGGGCGACCATGTCGTAGCCGTCGGAGTTGGCGCCATAGCCGGTGACTTCGGCCAGAATGGTCGCGCCGCGCGCCTTGGCCCGCTCGTATTCCTCCAGCACCACAATGCCGGCGCCGCCGGCGATGACGAAGCCGTCGCGGTTGACGTCATAGGCGCGCGAGGCGACCGAGGGGGTCGCGTTGTAGTCCGACGACATGGCGCCCATGGCGTCGAACATGTTGGACATGGACCAGTCGATGTCCTCGCAGCCGCCGGCGAAGACCACGTCCTGCTTGCCCCACTGGATCTGTTCGACCCCGGCGCCGATGCAATGGGCGGATGTCGCGCAGGCCGAGCTGATCGAATAGTTGATCCCGCGCATCTGGAACCAGGTCGCCAGCACCGCCGAGGGGCCGGACGCCATGGCCTTGGGCACGGCGAACGGGCCGATCCGCTTGGGCGAATTCTTCTCGATCGTGGTGGCGGCGGCGTTCAGGATCACCTGGGTCGAGGGGCCGCCCTCGCCGACGATCAGGCCGATGCGGTCGTCGCGAATCTCTTCGGCCGTCATGCCCGACGACTTCAGCGCCTCTTCGAAGGCGATGTGCGCCCAGGCCGTGCCGTTGGCCAGGAAGCGGGCGGCGCGACGGTCGACCAGTTCCTCCCACGGGCCGATCTTGGGCGGGGCCCAGACCTGGCTGCGGAAGCCGTATTTGGCGTGATCGGGCGCATGGACGACGCCCGAACGGGCTTCGCGCAGGGACTGGGTCACCTCTTCGGCGCCGTGGCCGATGGAAGAGACGATGCCCAGGCCGGTGACGACGACACGACGCATGGTGTTTCCTTCTTTAGCTTCTCGACCCGAGCTTCTCGAGCGGGGGTCTTCCGCGCTGTCCGCGGTTATATAGGCGTTTAAGCGCCCGCCTGCTCGTCCTTGGCGGCGCCAAAGAGTCCCACCCGCATATCGTTGCAGGTGTAGATCACCTCGCCGTCGGCCTCCAGCACGCCATCGGCGATGCCCATCACCAGTTTGCGATTGATCACGCGCTTCAGGTTGATCTTGTAGACCACCTTCTTGATGTCCGGGGTCACCTGGCCGGTGAACTTGACCTCGCCGACGCCCAGGGCGCGACCGCGGCCCGGACCGCCGATCCAGCCCAGATAGAAGCCGACCAGCTGCCACATGGCGTCCAGGCCCAGGCAGCCCGGCATGACCGGGTCGCCGATGAAGTGGCACTGGAAGAACCAGAGCTCGGGATTGATGTCGAGTTCAGCCTCGACATAGCCCTTGCCGTGGGTTCCGCCGTCGGACGAGATCTGGGTGATCCGGTCGAACATCAGCATCGGCGGGGCGGGCAGTTGGGCGTTGCCGGGACCGAACAGTTCGCCGCGCCCGGAGGCCAGAAGGGCCTCGTGGTCGAAGGACGAGGGGTATTGGGACTGGGTCAAGGCGGTTCCGTCTGGTCTGCTGTTGCGTGCGGGTTACACGACCGGGCCGCTTCGCTCAACACCGAGGGTGACCAAGCGTCAGCCTCGACCCGTTCCCGCAGGGCGATTGGCGTTGCACAGGGCCCTCTGCTGGGTGCCGAACACCGCCCGTTCCTGGATCCAGCCGTTCAGGCGACGCGCCCGCACCCGGCACCAACCCTCTTCGCACTCGTCCAGCGACACCAGCGAGCGGGGCGACAGCCGCGCCCGCACGGCCGAGGCCTGGGACTTGCCGGCGTGGATCATCACCTCTTCGGGCGAGGTGTTCAGCACATAGCGACGCCCCGAGGATACCGTGCGGTGAATCCAGGCGACCGCGCCGTCCGAGTCGCAGATCTTGCGCCATTCCGTCGTCTCGGCGATCACCTGGACCGGCAAACCGGCGGCGCGGTATTCCCACAGGATCGGATAATCCAGCCCCGGCCCCTGGCGGGCGCGGACGTGCGAGGACTTCAGCGAGATCCAGCGCGGCACCTCCAGCCCCGACGGCGTGGGCCGCCCATCAGGCATGGTCGCGCCCGCGCCGGCCATCACGCCCAGCCCCAGAACGGCAAGGGTTATGGCGATGCGGCGTCGCAGGCTTTGGAAGATGGCGGCGGCTTTGCTAGACACTGAGGAAACGACCCGTCGTGCGGGCTTCGATCCTGAACCGTCGCCCGCTAACCAAGGCCCGCAATGTCCGTTCGCAAGCTTAAGGTCGTATTAACCAGACGCCTGCCCGACGCGGTCGAAACCCGGATGCGCGAGCTTTTCGACGCCGAGCTGAACCTGAAGGACCAGCCGATGGACCGGGCGGCGCTTGTGGCGGCGGTTCAGCGGGCCGAGGTTCTGGTGCCGACCATCACCGACGTCATCGACGCCGACCTGATCAATGGGGCCGGCGAACAGCTGAAGATGATCGCCAACTTCGGCGCCGGGGTGGACCATATCGACGTGGATGCGGCCGTGGCGCGCGGGATCATCGTCACCAACACCCCCGGCGTCCTGACCGAGGACACCGCCGACCTGGCCATGAGCCTGATCCTGGCCGTCAGCCGCCGTATCGTCGAAGGCGCCCAGGTGGTGGCCGAGGGCCGGTTCGAGGGCTGGACCCCGACCTGGATGTGCGGTCGCAAACTGTGGGGCAAGCGGCTGGGGATCGTCGGCATGGGCCGAATCGGCCAGGCCCTGGCCCGCCGCGCCAAGGCCTTCGGCCTGCAGGTCCATTATCACAACCGCAAACCCGTCCCGGCCCTGATCGAGGAAGAGCTGGGCGCGACCTACTGGGACGATCTGGACCAGATGCTGGCGCGGATGGACGTGGTCTCGCTGAACTGCCCGGCGACCAAGGACACCCATCACCTGCTGTCGGCGGAACGGCTGGCCAAGCTCCAGCCCCACGCCATACTGATCAACACCGCGCGCGGCGAACTGATCGACGAGGCGGCCCTGTCCCAAGCCGTGGCGACGCGGTCTTTGTCCGGCGTCGGCCTGGACGTGTTCGAGAACGAGCCGGCCATCCACCCCGGCCTGCTGGGCCAGCCGAACGTCGTGCTCCTGCCCCACCTGGGCTCGGCCACCCTGGAGGCGCGCCAGGACATGGGCGACCGGGTCATCGCCAATGTCATGACCTACCAGAACGGCCACCGCCCGCCGGACCGGGTCATTCCAGCGATGCTTTAGGGCGCGGCCAGCAGCCGTTCGGCGGCGTCGGGATATTTCTGCGCCAGTCGCGCGGCCCAGTCGGCCTTCATCGGCAAATGGGTGCGAGCCTGACCGATGCGGCGCTCGACCAGGGCGGCGGCCTCGCGGTGGGCGGGCCAGTCCATCAAGAAGCCCAGGACGGTTTCGAAATCGGCGTGGGTCGCGACGTGGGCCAGGGCGCGGTCCAGGGCCTCTACGTCGTCGAAATCGGGCAGGCGGGCGAGATAGTCGCGTAAAGCCGGGGCCGACAGGTCGCGTTCGAACATCGCCCAGCGCAGGTCCTGGGCCTCGGCCTTGCGCCCCTCGGCGTCGAGCAGGTCGATGGAGGCCGCCTCCCAGGCGGGGGTCAGGGGCGGCGGTCCCGCCGCGGGCGACCGACCGAAGGTGAAGCGCCGGTTCGCCGCCGACGGCTTCAACGCCGCCTCCAGGGCCTGACGCGCCTCGGCGATTCGACCGGCCGCCAGCAACCGCCGCGCCGCCGCCGCCGCGAAGTCCGGCGATCCCTGTTCATCGGGCGTGACCAAGGACAGCCACAGATCCAGATTCTCGGCCCGGTCCGCCAGTCGCCGGATCGCCGTCCGTGCGCCGCGCACTCCCGAACCCGTATCCATCACCGCCAGCACGGCCCGCGCCAGCTCCGGGCTCAGGGCCTCGCCCGCCGCGCCGATCCAGCGGGCATAGTCCAGCGGATGGCGTTCGATGGCGGCGGCCAGACGCTCCATCGCCGCCTGATCCATCAGCGCCGTCTGGGCGACGGTCCAAAGATCGGGCGCCGCCGCCTCGAAGGCGGTCGTCATCTCGCCGCGCGGATCCTTGACCCGCAGCGTCAGGCCGCGAAACAGGTCGAACCAGGCGATCATCCGGTCCAGGCCGGCGACGGGCGCTCGCGGCGCCAGATCCTCCACCACTGCGCGGCGCAGCATGTCGAGGTCGCGCAGCAGGTCCGGCCGTTTGCGCCAGGACACCCGCGCCCGCGCCCCCGCCAGAGCCGTCAGCCGCTTGTCCAGCTCGACCGTCAGGGGCTCGACCCCCGCCTCGGCCGCCAGCACCAGCCGCAGACGCCGCTTCAACAAGGCGTCGCCGTCCGCCGCCTGCATCAGCAGATCGCCCAGCCGATCCGCCCCCAGGGACGCCAGGCTGGCGGCGTTCAGACGTTTGGGCGAGGCGGGGCGTCGGGCCATCGGGTCTCCTTTTCACAAGTCTGTCGAACCGGACTCATACGGCTGTCGAAAACCATGGGCAGGGGAGGAACCGCCGCGAGCGAGCTTCGTTTCCGGCGACCTGTCTGAGGAAGCGTGCGTTGGACTCCTACTATTGTATCGTCAATCTGCCGGGCGTTGCGGTGCGTGATATCTGCGTCCTGAGCGCAGCCGACGATACGGCCGCGAATCAGGCGCTGGCGGCGGTCGCGCGGGCCTGGGCCGGGTTCGAGACCCTCTATCTGTATTGCGGCGAGCGGCTGGTGACGGTGCTCAGCAACCCCGCCCTGGGCTTCGCCCCGCACATCCCGGATCTGGATCTGGCCGACGTGCGGTTCTCCACCGCGGCCTGAGGTTCAACCGCCGCAAACCGGGCAATGGGGGTCGGCCGTCACCCGCACCGTCCGCGCCGCGCCCGCCAGGCCGTCATAGATCATCAGCCGCCCGGTCAGGCTGTCGCCCGCGCCGACGATCAGCTTGATGGTTTCCAGCGCCGCCATCGACCCGACCACGCCCGCCAGGGCGCCGACCACGCCGACACGGACGCAGGTCTCGGCGTCCGGCGGGATCTCGGGCACCAGGCACTGATAACAGGGCCGGCCGGCGAACACCCCGACCTGGCCGCTCCAACGCCCCAGCGCCCCGGACACCAGGGGTTTGGCGACCGCCACGCAGGCGGCGTTGACGATCAGCCGGGTCTCGAAATCATCGGTCCCGTCCAGCACGATGTCGAAGCCGTCGATCCGCGCCGCCGCATTGGCCGGCGTCAGCCGTTCGGCGAAGGTCTGGATCATCACGTGCGGATTCAGCTGATCCAGGCGCGCGGCCGCGGCCTCGACCTTGGGTCGGCCGGCCTCAGGCGTGGAAAAGAGGATCTGGCGCTGAAGGTTCGACAGGCCGACGACGTCGTCGTCGATCAAACCCAGGGCCCCCACTCCCGCCGCCGCAAGGTACAGGGCCGCCGGCGCGCCAACGCCTCCAACGCCGACGATCAGCACCCGCGCACGTTTCAGCGCCTGCTGCCCCGGCCCGCCGATCTCGGACAGGACCAGATGCCGGGCATAGCGTTCGACTTCGTCTTCGGAGAAAACCATGGCTCCATCTAGCGATGCGGAGCCCGTCGCGCGAGGCCCCGGACGGCGCTAGACGGTCGCGGCCATCTCACGACTGGCGTCGATCAGAATACGCTCGGCCTGGTCCGCAACGGACGGGTCCGTCAGCGGCGCCGCCAACAAACGCCCCAGCGCCGACGGCGCATCGGCTTGAGCCATGGGCCAGTCCGTGAAAAGGCGTTGCGTGATCGGGATGTCAGCCAGGACCCGAATATTGGTGTGGCGTCGGTCGGCGCGCAGCCGCCCCATCAGTCGGTCCAGATCGACACGGGCGCCTTCGACGGCCTGAAAGAACCGACCCTCGTGCCGCATCAAGACGCCGGTCAAATGGTCCCTGCGGTTGTTCCGGTCGGAGGCGCCGATGATGTCGATCAAGGACAACAGGCTTGCGCCGGCGTCGCCAACGGCTTCGCTGACATAGACGATGCGGAACAAACTCATTGAATACTCATACGCTTACAACCGAAAATCGGGCACAACCTCTAGAGCGATCAGGTTAATGAAACACGCAAAAGGGGTTAGGCGGCGCAGGCCGACACCCGAAGCTTGTCGCACGACAACAGGCGTTCCAGACCGGACGCCTCGACGTCTTCTAGCCGGCGCCCGCGCAGATATTCTGCGGCCTGTTCCGGCGACAGGGCGTAGAGCCGGACAGGATCCATGAGGCGACGCTGAAAGATCGGACGATCCGTCAGGATTCTCAGAATGCGGTGACGTGGATCGGAGAAGAGCCGCTTCAACAGTCGATCGACGTCGGCGCGCATGCCCTCGAGCAGGACGACCGCCTGGCCTTCATAAAACATCATGGCGCTGCCGATGGCGTCACGACGGTTGTTGTGCTCGGAGGCCCCGAGAATATCGACCACCGTCCCGACCGAGCGCCCAACGGCGCCGACCGTTTCGCTCAAAATAAGAACCCGATAGAGCAATTCTCTATCCCCAATTTCGCATATCTGTGGAGTGTATTCTTACTTTACGTTGATCACTTAGGTCAAAGTATGACATCGCTATCTGAGATTGCGGCAGGCTTGATCCCGCAACAACCTCACGCCATCTGGGCGTCATGACCCAATCCAACTTCCCCGACTGGCACGGCACCACCATCCTGGCGGTCCGCAAGAACGGCCGCACCGTGATCGCCGGCGACGGCCAGGTCTCGATGGGGCCGACCATCGTCAAAGGGGCCGCGCGCAAGGTGCGGACCCTGGCGGGCGGCAAGGTGCTGGCCGGTTTCGCCGGCGCCACCGCCGACGCCTTCACCCTGATCGAACGGCTTGAGGCCAAGCTGGAACAATATCCGGACCAGCTGGCGCGCGCCTGCGTCGACCTGGCCAAGGACTGGCGCACCGACCGGTATCTGCGCCGGCTGGAGGCCATGCTTCTGGTGGCGGACAAGTCGTCGATCTTCACCGTCACCGGCGTCGGCGACGTGCTGGAGCCGGAACACGGCGTCGCCGCCGTGGGTTCGGGCGGCAACTACGCCCTGTCGGCCGCCCGCGCCCTGATCGAGGAGACCGACCTGGACGCCGAGGCCGTCGCCCGCAAGGCGATGAAGATCGCGGCCGAGATCTGCGTCTATACCAACGGCAATCTGACGGTGGAGACGCTGGAGGGGTGACTTGCTGCGGTCGCGTTGCGAGCCGGCCCCCTTTGGCTTAAGGCCCCGCCATGACCGAAGACGCCCCCATTCGACCCCTCGCCCGCAATCCGCGCGGTTTCGCCGACAAGCGCGGCCGCGACCTGACCGCCGAGCGCCGCATCGTGGCGCGCGTGTCGGAGGTCTATGAGCGCTGGGGCTTCGAGCCGCTGGAGACGCCGGCCTTCGAATACGCCGACGCCCTGGGCAAATTCCTGCCTGACGCCGACCGGCCCAATGAAGGGGTGTTCGCGCTTCAGGACGATGCGGGCTCGGATGAGCCGGGCGAGTGGATGGCCCTGCGTTACGACCACACCGCCCCCCTGGCCCGGTTCGCGGCCCAGACCTGGGAGACCCTGCCCAAGCCGTTCCGCCGCTATGCCTATGGCCCGGTGTGGCGCAACGAGAAGCCGGGTCCGGGCCGGTTCCGCGAGTTCTGGCAGTGCGACGCCGACACCGTCGGCTCTGACCGGCCCGAGGCCGACGCCGAGATCATCGCCATGGCCTGCGAGGGCCTGGGCGCCGCCGGACTGGACGCGGGCCAGGCCCAGATCCGCGTCTCGAACCGCAAACTGTTCGACGGCCTGTTCGACGCCGGCGGCGTGACCGAGGCCGGTCAGCGGCTGACCGCCCTTCGCGCCATCGACAAGTTCGACCGGCTGGGCTGGGAAGGCGTAGTCCAACTGCTGGGCGAAGGCCGGCTGGACGAGTCCGGCGACTATACCAAGGGCGCGAGCCTGCCGGCCAAGGTGACCGGCGCCATCGAGGCCTTCCTGGCCTCGGCCAACACCCCCGGTCTGTCGCGGGCCGAAACGCTGGAGGCCGTAGCGCGGTCCGGCGACCTGGGCGCGGCGGGCGAGGCGGCGCTGAACGAGCTGGCGGCCATCGACCGGGCCTTGGGCGCCATGAAGGTCGGCCAGGAGGCCGTTAAGTTCGATCCCACCATCGTGCGCGGGCTGGAATATTACACCGGCGCCGTGTTCGAGGCCGAGCTGCTGCTGGACACGGTGGACGACAAGGGGCGGCCGGTGCGGTTCGGCTCCATCGGCGGCGGCGGGCGCTATGACGACCTGGTGGCCCGCTTCACCGGCCAGAGCGTGCCGGCGACCGGCTTCTCCTTCGGCGTCTCGCGCCTGGCTTCGGCCCTGCGCGCCGCCGGACGCGGCGGCGACTACGCCGTGCGTGGCCCGGTGGTGGTGATCGTCTTCTCTGAGGACGACATGAGCCACTATCTGGCCGCAGTCGCCGAGCTGCGCGCCGCCGGAATTGCGGCCGAACTCTATCTGGGTCGGGCGGGCATGAAGGCGCAGATGAAATACGCCGACCGTCGCGGATCGCCCGCCGTCGTCATCCTGGGCGGGGACGAGATCGCCGCCGGCGAGGTCACCATCAAGGATCTGGACGCCGGCCGGGCCGCCGCCGCAGCCATCGCCGACAATGACGCCTGGAAGGCCGAGCGGCCGGGCCAGATGAAGATCGCCCGCGCCGACATGGTTTCCGCCATTCGGTCCATTATCGAATAAGCTTCGATAAATAAGTCTGTCTGGCAACAGTTATCGCCGATAAGTCGAAGAAAGTTCGATTCACCGCCACAAGCCCGTTGACGTCCCCGGCCCGGTTGCGTCAAATGAACTCACTCGAGAGCAAGCGTTGCTCAAGCGCGCAGCACTCGAAGGCGTTTCGGGGAGGAAACGTCCGCTCTTCAAAGAGCGCGAAAGCCCGCTGCGATGTATCCCCCGCAGCGGGCTTTTTCGCGCCTGGAGCCTCGCAAAAAATGCATGACCTGTAGATTTTTTCAATGCGATCTACAGATTTCGGGCCCGATTTTTCACCCTGTCTCCATATGAAAAAGGCCGGGGCGAACCCCGGCCTTTTCCGTTTTCGAAGACGCGTCGCCTACCAGATGTGGACGCGTTCTTCCGGGGTCAGATAGTATTTGGTCCCCGGCTCGACGTCGAAGGCGTCGTACCAGGCGTCGACGTTGCGCAGCGGGCCGATGACCCGGAACTGGGCCGCCGAGTGCGGATCGGTGGCGACCTGCTGCTTCAGAGCTTCGTCGCGGTACTTGGACTGCCAGACCTGGGCCCAGCCGTAGAAGAAGCGCTGGTCGCCGGTGGTTCCGTCCAGCACCGGGGCGGGCTTGCCGGCCAGCGACAGGTGATAGGCCTCAAGCCCCACAGCCACGCCCGAGGCGTCGCCGATGTTCTCGCCCATCGTCAGGCCGGGGTTGATGGTGTAGCCGGCGATCGGCTCATAGGTGGCGTATTGCGCGCCCAGGCGGGCGGTCAGGGCCTCGAAATTGGCCTTGTCGGTCGGGGTCCACCAGTTGCGCAGCACGCCGTCGCCATCGGACTTGGAGCCCTGGTCGTCGAAGCCGTGGCCGATCTCGTGGCCGATCACGCCGCCGATGCCGCCATAGTTGACCGCCGGATCGCCGTTCGGATCGAAGAACGGCGGTTGCAGGATGGCGGCGGGGAAGACGATCTCGTTATTGGCCGAGTTATAATAGGCGTTGACCGTCTGAGGCGTCATGCCCCACTCGGACTTGTCGACCGGCTCGTCCAGGCGGGCGAGGTCGTAGTTCCATTCGAACAGGCCGCGGCGCACGGCGTTGCCGACCAGGTCGTCGGCGCGAACCTCAAGGCCCGAATAATCGCGCCACTTGTCCGGATAGCCGATCTTGACGGTGAATTTGCGCAGCTTCTCTTGCGCCGCCGCCTTGGTCTCGTCGCCCATCCAGGTCAGATTATCGATCCGGTGCGACAGGGCGGTGCGCAGGTTGGCGACCAGTTCTTCCATCTTGGCCTTGGATTCGGCCGGGAAATACTGGGCGACATAGAGCCGGCCCGTCGCCTCGCCCAGCGAACCCTCGGCGAAGGAGATGGCGCGTTTCTCGCGGGTGCGCTGTTCGGGCTGGCCCGACAGGTCGCGCGAACGGAAGCCCCACTGGGCGTCCGAGAACCGCTTGGACAGCAGGGGCGCCATGTCGTCGGCGGTGTGGAAGGCTTCCCACGCCTGGAGCAGCTCAACCGGGGTCTCGGCGTAGATGGCCGCGATCTTGGGCATGGCCGTGTCCTGACGCACGATCAGGCGCGGCACGCCGCCCAGTTCGGCTGCATCGAAATAGGACTGCCAGTCGAAGCCCGGCGCGTCCTGGGCCAGTTTGGCGATGGTGTATTCGTTATAGGTGCGGTCGCGGTTGCGGTTCTCGACCGGGCTCCAGTGCGCCTCGGCGATCTGGGTCTCCAGGGCGACGATCTGGGCGGCGGTCTCCGCCGGATTGGCCCAACCGATCATGCCCAGCATGTCGGCGACATAGGCCTGGTACTTCTCTTTCTTATCGGCGTAGCGGGCGTCCAGATAATAGTCGCGGTTCGGCAGGCCGATGCCCGACTGGCCGGTGGAGACGACGTAGCGGGTCGGCTGTTTCGCATCGATGGTGATGCCGCTGCCGAAGAAGGAGCCGCCGAAACGGCCGACCGTCTGACCCATATAGACGGCCATCTTCTCATGGCTGTCCGCGGCGCGGATCGCGGCCAGATAGGGTTGCAGCGGCTGGGCGTCGAGCTGCTCGATCCGGGCTTCGTCGATATAGGAGCGATAGGCGTCGGCCACCTTGGCCTCGTCCGAACCAGGGGCCAGATCGGTGCGGCCCGCCAGGCCCAGGACCAGTTCCTTCATCCGGTTGTCGGACAGTTCGCGCAGCAGGGCGAAGGAGCCGTAGCTGGTGCGATCGGACGGGATGACCAGTTTATCGAAGGCCGCGCCGTTGGCGTAGCGGAAGAAGTCGTCGCCGGGCTTCACCGAGGTGTCGCGACCCGCCATGTCGAAGCCCCAGGTTCCGTAGCGGGGCGCATCAACGCCCTTCCAGCCGCCCGCGCTCTCTTCGCCGGAGAACAGCGACACGATCGTGCAGGTCTCGTCGACACAGGCGTGGTCATGATCGACGTCCTGGGCGAAAGCGGCGCTTGCGGGCAGCAGAAGGGCGCCGACGGCGGCCCCGATAAGCAGTCTTTTCATCACTGTATCCTAGGTTCCGCCCCCGAAACGGGCGGGTCGGAGCGGACCCTAGACCTGAGGTCGGGGCTGTCGCCTTAAAAAAAGTTCATGAAAGGGGCGCGACCTCTCGCCACGGGCAGTGGTTCGGGGTCAGATGCCGCAGATACGGAGGTCGGATGCAGGGGCACGGCGGGGACTATAAGGATCTGGTGGTCTTCCTGGCCGCCGCCGGGGTGATCGTGCCCCTGGTGAACCGGCTGAAGATCAGCCCGGTTCTGGGTTTTCTCGCCGCAGGTGTGGTGCTGGGGCCCAGCGGACTGGCGCGGTTTTCGGACGCGGTTCCGTGGCTGTCCTATTTCACCATCAGCGACCCCGGCCAGCTGGCGCAGCTGTCGGAGCTGGGCGTCGCCTTCCTGCTGTTCATGATCGGGCTGGAGCTGTCCTGGGAACGGCTGCGCGCCATGCGTCGCCTGGTGTTCGGCCTGGGCCTGATGCAGGTCGTGGTCTGCACCCTGGTGCTGGCGGGCCTGTTCGTTCTGATGGGACAAACCCTGGTCAGCGCCACGGTCCTGGGCATGGGCCTGGCCTTGTCGTCGACCGCCGTGGTCATGCCGGTCCTGGCCGAGAGCGGAAGATTGAAGGGGACGGTGGGGCGTTCGACCTTCGCCATACTCCTGGCCCAGGACCTGTCGGTCGCGCCGATCCTGATCACCGTCAGCGTCCTGGCCGCCGTCGCCCAGGCGGGCGGGTCGCTGGACCCGGCGGTTCTGGGACGGTCGTTGTTCACCCTGGTTCCGGCCGCGATAGGCCTTGGGCTGCTGGTCCTGCTGGGCCGGGTCGTGCTGCGGCCGATGTTCCGATCCGTCGCCCAGGCGCGCAAGTCGGCCCAGGGCGGCGAGCTGTTCGTCGCCGCCAGCCTGCTGGTGGTGGTCGTCGCCGGTCTGGCGGCCCAGGCCAGCGGCCTGTCCATGAGCATCGGCGCCCTGGTCGCCGGCGTGCTTCTGGCCGAAACCGAGTTCCGACGCGAGGTCGAGGTCTCCATCGAGCCGTTCAAGGGCCTGTTGCTGGGCGTCTTCTTCGTCGGCGTCGGCCTGGGCTTGGACCTCGGGGCGGTCGCCGCCAATCCGGTCCTGCTGTTCGGCATGGCCCTGGCCATTACGGTGGTGAAGACCGGCGTGATCTTCGGTCTGGCGCGGCTGTGGGGCCTGGCGCCCAAGCCGGCGATCGAGACCGCCCTGGTGCTGGCCCCGGCGGGCGAGTTCGCCTTCGTGGTCTTCGCCACGGGCATGGTCGAGGGGATCGCGCCTCCCGGCCTGACCAGCACTGTGGCCCTGTCGGCGACCTTGAGCATCTTCTCCATTCCGTTCCTGGCCATGCTGGGCCAGCGGCTGTCGCGCGAAAAGGCCCCGGACCTTCCGACCACGCCCGAGGGCGCGGCGCCGCCTGAACAGGCCGACGGCGCCGTCATCATCGTCGGTTTCGGCCGCGTCGGCAGGCTGATCGGAGAACTTCTGAAGGAGCACGACCAGACCTTCATCGCCCTGGACACCGACGCCGCCGCGGTCGCGGCCGGCCGTCGCGACGGGCTCGACGTCTTCTATGGCGACGCAGGGCGAGCCGAGATGCTGGCGCACTGCGGCGTCATGTCCACCCGCGCCCTGATCGTCACCATGGACGCACCGACCAAGGTGGACGAGGTGGTGACGACCGCCCGCGCCCTGCGCGAGGACCTGATCATCATCGCCCGCGCCCGCGACGACCAGCACGCGGCCCGCCTCTATGCCCTGGGCGTCACCGATGCGGTGCCGGAGACGACGGAGGCCAGCCTCCAGCTGGCGGAGAACACCCTGGTCGATCTGGGCGTGCCCATGGGGCTGGTGCTGGCCTCGATCCACGAGAAGCGCGACCGGTTCCGCAAGACCTTCCAGGCCGCCATACCCGCCGGGGGACGCAGTAGAACAACCCGCGCATTGAGAATGCCCCAGAATGATACAGGTAACCAGAACGGTTAAGCTTAGAATTCACGCTCTTAGCCGCCATATTAGCTTTCGCGACCCATTTTCGTCATGGTTCCATGATGCAAGCCCTGCTTCGATATCGTGCGGTTGTCGGGTGAAGAGTCAGAACGTCTCACCCACAGTTGATGCGACGCCCCAATCCACTTCGGGCTCCGTCAGGGCTTCCGAAAATACGTAGAGTAAAAGCCTGAATTCATGACTGATTCCGTTCTTTCGACTGAAGCCGCTCCCCGTCTGAACCGCCGACAGGCCGCCAAGATCAGGACTCGTCAGAAGGTTCTGGACGCCGCGCGCTCGCTGTTCGCCGAGCGGGGCTATGAGCCGGCGACGATCCGCGACATCGCCAAGGGCGCCGGCATGTCGACCGGCGCCGTCTTCGCCAACTTCCAGGACAAGGCCGAGTTGTTCGAGGCGGTCCTGACCGAGGACATGTCGCGTCTTGCCGAGGTGGTCGAGGCCGGCGCCCCCGAGGGCGAGCCGGTTCGCCAGCGCCTGCTGGGCGCCCTCAGCGCCGGCTATCATTCCTCGCTGGACCAACTGCCCCTGTTCCAGGCCATCGTCGCCCGGTCATGGTTCCAGCCCCTGGCCGCCGAAATGCGCGCCCGCGCCGCGACCAAGAACCTGCTGCTGGCCATCGGCGGCATCCTTCAGGAAGCCGTCGCCAAGGGCGAGGTGAACAAGGACGCCGACATCCGCCTGTTGGTCGAGCTGATCTGGGACGCCTATCTGTCGAACTATCGCCGCGCCGCCTACGACGAGTGGGACGCCAACGCCCTGTCCGACCATATGGGCAAGCAGATCGACGTCATCCTGGCCGGCGCCCTGTCGACCAAATAAGCGTCCGGCCCTCCCCGGCCGCCCCATCGAAGGCCCGTCCGCGTTCGTCGCGGGCGGGCCTTTGTCTATCTGCGACGACGGCCTGCTTCAGCTCCGGCGCTTCAGCGTGACGTAGAAGGCCCCGTTTCCGCCGTGCCTCTGGTGGGCGACGGTGAAACCGGACACGACGCCGCGCAGTCCCGGCGAATGCATCCACTCCCCGAACGAGGCGCGGATCACCCCGCCCCCCAGTCGTCCCTGACCAGTAATGACCAGAACCGCCCGCATCCCGCGCGCCTGGCACGAGGTCAGAAAACCCCGAAGCTGATCCTCGGCCTCGAACCGGCCGAAGCCGTGCAGGTCGATGCGGGCTTCGATGGGGTCCCGCTCACGCGACAGCCGCTGTTTGCGGCGGGGCTCCAGATCCTCAGGCGCGGGCTTGGGACGGCTGCCGACCGGGCGCGGTTCGGTCGGTTTGGCGACGGCCGTGGTCCGGGCGGGCGAAGGCTTGGCCAGGGGGCGCGGACGCTCGGCCGGGGCCACGACCAGATGTGCCGGCGCCTCGGCCCCCGGCGTGACGCGAGCCGGCTTGCGGCTGCGGGGGGCGACGACCGTGCCGGTGATGCGGCTCCAGATACGGCGGTCTTCGGGCGTCAGCCCGTTCTCGTCGCGGCCGGGGCCCTTGCGTTTCATGCCGCGTCGTCGTCCTCGAAGGTCTCGGCGGGGCCGGGTTCGTGAACCAGCAGGTCGCCGGGCTGGCATTCCAGTTCGCGGCACAGGGCGTCCAGGGTCGAGAAACGCACCGCCCGCGCCTTGCCCGTCTTCAGGATCGACAGATTGGCCACCGTCACCCCGACGCGGTCGGCGAGTTCGGTCAAAGACATGCGGCGTTCGACAAGGACGCGATCAAGCTGGACGCGGATGGCCATCGGGAAGTCCTACTGGAAACGGATCAGATCGTCAGTTCGGATTCGCGGCGCAGGCGCGCGCCCTCGCGGAACACCTCCGCCAAAACGAAGACGATCAGGACCGAGAATATGGGGGTCAGCAGTTCGCCCAGCCCCTGAGGGTCCATCACCCCCGGCGCCAGTCGTGCGGCGACGACGCCCTGGGCCAGCCAGACCCCGCCGGTCACGACCGCCAGGATCAGTCCGATCTGGCGCAGCCGGCGGACATTGGCTGGATGGAAGGGGTCGCCCATGGTCAGGGTGCGGAAGATGCTACGCAGGCTGCGCAGGATCAGCATGAAGCCGCCGAAATAGGCGGTGGCGGCGCCCAGGCCGAACAGCAGCAGGGTGCGGGTCAGCGGCAGCTCTCGTCCACCTTCGTCGCCGCTGACGGTGATGTTCACATTGTCCAGGGGAATGAAGACGGCGGCGATCAACAACAGCAGCAGCACGCCGGTGATCAGCCAGAGCAGAATATAGGCCACATCCAGCGCCACCTTCAGCACGCTGGAGACGGAGCCGGGGCCCATGGCCCTGAGGGGGGCGGTCATTGCGCCCAGGGAATTCAGCAGGGTCGGGATCGTGCGCGCCCCCGTCGAGGCGGACGCCGCGTCGCGCTTCAGCGGATTTCGCGGCGGGGGCAGGCGCATGATCAGTAGGTCTCAGATCGGAAGGAGGGGCGAGGCGGCCGCGCGGGGTCCGGCGAACCCACGCGCAGCTCTATACATCGCGGTCTTCTTCAAGGTCGTCAAAGCTCTCGTGATCGAAACAAGGGTGGACTTGAGCCCGATCAGAAGGCTTGAACCAGGATGGCGACCAGGGCGGTCGGCAGGGCGGCGATCAGGACCGTGTTGACGAAAGCGGCGCCGACCTTGTCCAGGAAGAGCGAGAGGTTCATCGTATGCATTGTGGTTCTCCGTCGTTTTGTTTTGGGCGATTATCGCCCGTTGGTTTTGTTTTCCGCACGATCATTCCGATTTTCGCGGAAGGTCAGAACGTTGCGGCCTCGTTCCTGACGATCAATAGATAGGCCGTGCGGTGCGGAAAAGCACGTTACATATCGTTTAACGATATTAAACTTTGGCAATAGACTGTTTCAAGGGCGTGATCGTCGATGAATCTCAAGCTTATCAAGGGGATGCGGATCGTCGCCGCAACCCACAACCCCGGCAAGGTTCCCGAAATCGCCGCCCTTCTTGGTGAAGATTACGAGATCCTCACCGCCGGACAGTTGAATCTGCCCGAACCGGACGAGACCGAGACCACTTTCGCCGGCAACGCCATGCTGAAGGCGCGCCACGCCGCCGAACTGTCAGGCGAGGTGGCTTTGGCCGACGATTCGGGGATGTCGGTCGCGGCCCTGGACGGGGCGCCGGGCATCTTTTCCGCGCGCTGGGCCGGGCCGGGCAAGGACTTCGCCGTGGCGATGAAGAAGGTCGAGGAGCGGCTGGAGGAGATCGGGGCGACCGACCGCCGCGCCTGGTTCACCTCGGCCCTGGCCGTGGCCTGGCCGGGCGGTCCCTGCGTGGTGGTCGAGGGGGTGGTCCACGGCCGACTGACCTTCCCGCCGCGCGGCGACCGGGGCTTCGGCTATGATCCCATCTTCATTCCCGATGATGGGCCGGAGGGCGGCGACCTGACCTTCGGCGAGATGGAGCCGGCGGCCAAGGAGGCCATCAGCCACCGCACCCGCGCCTTCTCGAAGCTGCGGGCGGCGTTGATTGACTGATTTCCCCGAAACCTGGACGGACCCGGGAACGGACGTCGGCCTGTATGTCCACTGGCCCTATTGTGCGCGCATCTGCCCCTATTGCGATTTCAACGTCGTGCGCGACCGGGGGCGGGTCGAGGAACAGGCGGGACTGGTCGAGGCGATCCTGGCCGACATGCGGGCCCAGCGGGCCCTGACCGGGCCGCGCCGGCTGGCCTCGATCTTCTTCGGCGGGGGCACGCCGTCGCTGATGGCGCCCGAGGCCGTGGCGCGGATCATCGCCCAGGCGCGCGACCTGTTCCCTCCCGCGGGCCGGATCGAGATTTCGCTGGAGGCCAATCCGACCGACGCCGAGGCCGCCCGGTTCGCCGCCCTGGCGGGGGCCGGGGTGAACCGGCTGTCCATGGGTGTGCAGGCGCTGGACGACGCCTCGCTGCGGTTCCTGGGGCGGGACCATTCGGCGGCGGAGGCGCGGCGCGCGGTCGCTCTGGCCGGGCGGGCCTTCTCGCGCCTGTCCATCGACCTGATCTACGCCCGGCCGGACCAGACCCCGGACGACTGGGCGACGGAGCTGGGCGCGGCCCTTGACATGGGGTTCGAGCATGTCTCGCCCTATCAGCTGACCCTGGAGCCGACGACCGCGTTCGGACGTGCCCTGGCGCGCGGAACCCTGATCCCGCCGGACGAAGACCAGGCCGCAGCCCTGTACGAGACCACCCAGACGGTGCTGGAGGCCGCCGGGTTCGACGCCTATGAGGTGTCCAACCATGCGCGGGGCGTGGCGGCGCGGTCGGCCCACAATCTGCATGTCTGGCGGGGCGGCGACTATCTGGGCCTGGGCCCCGGCGCCCATGGGCGGCTGACGCTGGACAGCGTGCGGACGGCGACGGTCGCCCACCGCCGGATCGCCGACTATGTGGCCGGGGTCGGGGCGGGAAGCCCCTGGGCGGAGACGGAACGGCTGGACGCCGCCGGGTCGGCCGAGGAGTGGCTGCTGCTGGGCCTGCGCACGGTCGAGGGCGCACCGGTCGGGCTTCTGGCGGACCTGGGGCTGTCAGTAAGCGCAGGGCCGACGGCAGGCCTGATCACCGACGGATTTCTGATGCTGAGCAGCGGCAGACTGGTCGCGACGCCGCGCGGGCGGCCCGTGCTGGACGGGGTGCTGAAGGCGTTGCTGACCTAGCGGCTCTCAACCGATCACACGCCAACCACACTCCTACCCGTCACCCTCGGGCTTGTCCCGAGGGCCCACCTCTCCGCCGCGCGGGACGGGGTGATGGAGCGACGGTCGTGGCGCTGCGCAGAAACCCGAACCCGCACCCGCCGTGGGCCCTCGGGACGAGCCCGAGGGTGACGGACGGGGAAAGAGGGCCCTTAAACCAGCGCCCCGTGGCAGTGTTTGAACTTGCGGCCTGAGCCGCAGGGGCAGGGGGAGTTGCGGCCGGTCATTTCCCAGCCGGGCGGCAGGGCCTCGACCGGAAGCTTGGCGCGGTCGTCGCCGATCAACTGGCCTTCCGGATTTTGCGCGGCCGGATTGGCCATCTCGTTCTCGCCGGTGCCGGGGTTCAGGTGAATCTCCTGGAACTCGGGCATTTCCGGCGGCGGCTGGAAGCGGAACTCGACCGTCATCAGCCAGCGGGTGACATTGTGGCGCAGGTCGTACAGCAGGTTCTCGAACAGCGAGAAGGCCTCGGTCTTGTACTCGTTCAGCGGATCGCGCTGGCCGTAGCCGCGCAGGCCGATGACGCCGCGCAGATGGTCCAGATGGACCAGGTGTTCGCGCCATTGCATGTCGATCATCTGAAGCATGAACTGCTTTTCGAGACCGCGAGTCTGGGCGGCGCCGATTTGTTCCAGGCGTTCGGCGGCGCGGGCGTCGGCGGCGGCCAGCAGCCGCTCCTCGATCTCCTCGTTGGACACGCCTTCCTCGGCGGCCCAGTCGTGCAGCGGCAGTTCCAGACCCAGGGTCGTGCGGACCTTCTCGTCCAGGCCGTCGATGTCCCACTGTTCGGCATAGGCCTTGGGCGGCATGTAGCGTTCGACCAGGTCGGACACCACGTCGCGGCGGAAGTCGCCGACCAGTTCGGACAGGTCCTCGGAGTCCATGAACTCCTGGCGCTGCTCGAACACGGCCTTGCGCTGGTCGTTCACGACGTCGTCGTACTTCAGCAGGTTCTTGCGGATGTCGTAGTTGCGAGTCTCGACCCGCTTCTGGGCGGTCTCGATGGCGCGGTTCAGCCAGGGGTGGGTGATGGCCTCGCCCTCAGCCACGCCGAAGGTCTTCATGATCGAGTCCAGACGGTCGCCGGCGAAGATGCGCAGCAGGTCGTCCTCGCAGGACAGGTAGAATTTCGAGGTGCCGGGGTCGCCCTGACGGCCGGTGCGGCCGCGCAGCTGGTTGTCGATCCGGCGGCTCTCGTGGCGTTCGGTGCCCAGGACGAACAGACCGCCGGCTTCCAGAGCGATCTTCTTCTGGACGGCGATGTCGGCCTTGAACTGGGCCTCCTGGGCCTGCTCCATCTCGTGCGTGACCTCGACGGCCATGTTGCGCTGTTCCAGCAGCCACTTCTGCATCTTCATCTCGAGGTTGCCCCCGAGCTGGATGTCCGTGCCGCGGCCGGCCATGTTGGTGGCGATGGTCACCACGCCGGGCAGACCCGCGTCGGCGACGATATAGGCCTCCTGCTCGTGCTGGCGCGCGTTCAGGACCGAGTGCGGGATACCGCGCAGCTTGGTCTCGTAGGTGATGTCATAGGCGGCGTCGCCGATCTTCTCGGCTTCCTTGGCCTTGCCTTCGTACTGGGGCTTCAGCTTGCGCGAGACCTCGACCTTGTACTCGTAGGTGCGGAGCAGTTCCGACAGTTGCTCGGAACGCTCGATCGAGACCGTGCCGACCAGGATGGGCTGACCCGCCAGGTGGCATTCGGCGATCTGTTTGGCGATGGCCTGGTTCTTCTCGGCGTGGGTCCGATAGACCTCGTCGTCATAGTCCTTGCGCTGGATCGGCCGGTTGGTCGGCACCTCCAGCACCTCCATCTTGTAGATGTCGCCGAACTCCTGGGCCTCGGTCGCGGCCGTGCCGGTCATGCCCGACAGTTTTTCGTAGAGGCGGAAATAGTTCTGGATCGTGACCGAGGCCAGGGTCTGGTTCTCGGGCTGGATCTTGACGTCTTCCTTGGCCTCGATGGCCTGGTGGAGGCCTTCGGACAGGCGGCGGCCGGTCATCATACGGCCGGTGAATTCGTCGATCAGGACGATCTCGCCGCCCTTGATGATATAGTCCTTGTCGCGCTGATACAGGGTGTTGGCGCGCAGGGCCTGATTGGAGTGGTGGACCAGGCTGATGTTGGCGGCGTCATAGAGGCCGGTGGTGTCGAGGGCGAAGTGACCGCCCTGTTCCAGAGCCTCTTCCAGACGCTCCGAACCCAGTTCGGTCAGCAGAACCTGCTTCTGCTTCTCGTCCAGCTCGAAGGTGTCCTTGTCCTTGATCAGCTCTTTGATCAGGGTGTCCAGGATCTTGTACAGGTCCGATCGGTCCTCGGTCGGGCCCGAGATGATCAGGGGGGTGCGCGCCTCGTCGATCAGGATGGAGTCGACTTCATCGACGATGGCGAAGTTGTGCGGGCGCTGCACCATCTCGCGCCGGTCGTAGACCAGATTGTCGCGCAGATAGTCGAAGCCGAACTCGTTGTTGGTGCCGTAGGTGACGTCGGCGGCATAGGCGGCCTGGCGCTGGCCCTGGCTCAGGCCGTTGACGATGACGCCCACTTCCAGGCCCAGGAAGCGATAGACCTTGCCCATGGTCTCGGCGTCGCGGCGGGCCAGGTAGTCGTTGACGGTGATGACGTGGACGCCCTTGCCGGGCAGGGCGTTCAGATAAACGGGGGCCACGGCGACCAGGGTCTTGCCCTCGCCGGTCCGCATCTCGGCGATGCCGCCTTCGTGCAGGATCATGCCGCCGGCCAGCTGGACGTCATACTGACGTTGACCCAGCACCCGCTTGGACGCCTCGCGCACCACGGCGAAGGCCTCGGGCAGGATCTTGTCCAGGGTCTCGCCATTGGCCAGACGGTCCCGGAAGGCGTCGGTCATCATCCGCAGCTCGTCGTCGGACAGGGCGGCGAACTTGGGCTCCAGCGCATTGATGCGCTGGGCGTGGTCCTGGAAAGCCTTGACCTTGCGGTCGTTGGAAGAGCCGAAAAGTTTCTTGGCGAAGCCGAGCATATTGGATCCGGTAAGCGGTCGAGCGTCTGCGAGCTGAGCGGCTCTGGAAATCCCGAGAAGGGCGGCGGTACGGACGCCGCAAGAGGGGCCCGAACCGATGGCGACCCCGGTGCGCCGGAACTGGCGCGCGCGAAGGGCCGCGCAGACGATCAAAACCCCTCGACTTGGGCGCAGGCGGGACTTAAGCACCGGCCTAACCCCTGTCAACGCGAGGGGCTTTCGGCCGCCTTCGACGGAGCGCCCTCTTGACCCCATTTCCGCGAGTTTCAGGCTTGTTTTCCATCGTGGTTCTGGCCGCGGTGCTGACGATGTCCGCCTGTTCGAGCGACGGCGGCGGCGATCAGGCGCCGGAGCCCGGCGACCGCGCTGTGGCGAAGGTTCAGGATGAAACCGTCTGGGCCTCTGACGTGAAACGCGAGGCGGTGGCTCAAGGCCTGGTCGGCGAGGGCGAACCGCTGGACGTGACCTCGGACCTGTTCCGCCGGGTTCTGGACGAGGTGATCGACCAGAAACTGCTGGCGCGGGAGGCGGAGCGCCGTCGCCTGGACGCCTCGCCCCTGGCCCAGCGCCGGCTGGAGGCCACACGTGAAAGAATTCTGGGCGACATGCTGGTCGAGAGCGTCGTCAACGGCGCCATCTCCGACGAGGCCGTCCAGACCCTGTATAACGAGCAGCTGCGTCTGGCGAAGACGTCCGAGGAAATCCGCGTCCGCCTGATCCTGTCGCGGACCAAGACCGAGGCCGAGGCCGTGGTCGGCATTCTAGGCCAGGGCGCCAGTTTCGAGGCCGTGGCCATGGAAAGGTCCATTGACGAGGCGACGCGATTTTCGGGCGGGGACCTGGGCTATTCGACCCTGGACGTCATGCCGCAGGCCTATGCCGGAGCGTTGCGCGATCGGCCGGCAGGATCGACCGTCGGCCCCTTCCAGACCGAGGGCGGCTGGGCTGTGCTGCGGGTCGAGGACCGGCGCAAGGAAAGCCCGCCGACGCTCGAACAGGCGCGGCCGCAGATCGTCCGCTATCTGACCTATGAAGGCGTTCGGCAACTGCTGGAACGCTTGCGCGGCAAGGCCAAGGTCAATGTCCTTCTGTCCGGCGAAAGCGCCGGGCGGAACGAAGAACCGGCCTCGGCCCAGCCCCCCGCATCCGCCGCCCCTGCCCCGACCTCCGCTTCTGTTCCGGCCGCCTGACATGACCAAGACTCCCTCCACCACCGGCCAGAAGATCGAACAGGCGTTCGAAAAGGCGCTGGACCCCTTCGCCACCGCCCTGAAGCGCGCCACCCGCCCGGCCGAACCCGCCGCCGCGCCCGCCCCGGCCGCCGGCAAGCCCGGCCTGGCCATATCGCCCCTGGCCGTGCCCTTCCCGACCATTCCGCCCATCGGCGGGGTCGAGATCGCCGCCGCCCGCGCCGGCTTCTACAAGCATGAGCGCGACGATCTGGTGGTCTTCCGGTTTGCGCGCGGCACCAGCTGCGCCGGGGTCTTCACCCGCCACAAGATCGGCTCGGCGCCGGTCGACTGGTGTAAGAAGCACCTAGGCGGCGCAGACGGCGGCAAGGACGTGCGGGCCCTGGTGGTCAACGCCGGCTGCGCCAACGCCTTCACGGGCAAGGCCGGCGCCGACGCGGCGCGGCGTGCGGCGTCCGAAGTGGCCAAACGGTTCGGCTGCCGCCAGCGCGACGTCATGCTGGCCTCGACCGGGGTGATCGGCGTGGTGCTGGACGAAAAGAAGATCGTGTCGAAACTGCCCGAGATCGAGGCCGGACTGGACGCCGACATCCATCCGTCCGAGCAGTGGGCCCGGGCCGGTCGGGGCATCATGACCACCGACACCTTCCCCAAGGGGTCCTACGCCGAGGCCGAGATCGAGGGCTACAAGGTCCGGATCGCCGGGATCGCCAAGGGGTCGGGCATGATCGCGCCGGATATGGCGACCATGCTGGCCTTCATCGTCACCGACGCCGACATCCATCCGAACGTGCTGAAGGCCCTGCTGGGCCTGCACGTTCGCACCACCTTCAACAGCGTGACGGTGGACGGCGACACCTCGACCAATGACACGGCCCTGCTGTTCGCCACCGGCGCCTCGGGCGCGCCGCGCATCGGCCGGGTCGGCGACCGGCGGCTAAAGAGCTTCTCGGCCGCCCTGGACAAGGTGATGCTGGATCTGGCGCACCAGCTGGTGCGCGACGGTGAAGGCGCGACCAAGTTCGTCAAGGTGACGGTGGACGGCGCCGCCAGCCCCGCCTCGGCCCGCAAACTGGCCAAGTCCATCGCCGACAGCCCCCTGGTCAAGACCGCCATCGCCGGCCAGGACGCCAACTGGGGCCGGGTCGTCATGGCTGTGGGCAAGACCGAGGAGCCGGTGGACCGCGACCGTCTGGCGATCAAGTTCGGCCCGCACCAGGCCGCCATCGACGGAGCCCCGTCCCCGACCTACGACGAGGCCAAGATGACCGCCTATATGAAGAAGCCCGAGATCGACATCACCGTCGATGTCGGCTCGGGCCGCGCCTCGGCCACGGTTTGGACCTGCGACCTGACCAAGGGCTATATCGAGATCAACGGCGACTATCGCAGCTGATGGTCAAGCGGCCGGACAAGCTGCGGCGGCAAATGGCCGCTCGAGGCTGGACGGACGACGAGATCGCCGAGGCCGTGGCGAGCGGCGTCCGGGTCGCGACGGCGAACCGCGAGACAGATCGGCCCGCGACGCGCTATATTCATCCGATGACAGGTCGCTCGGTGGTGATCGAGGACGAGTCTGGAGAGATCATTCATGTCGGCGGCGACGGCTTCATCTACTGACTGGACCGAGGTGCATGTCCGGATACTGGACGATGCCGTCGATGTCTGGCGGCCGGTCAAGGCCCGCGCTGTCAGCGACCATGTCTTTCGTCTGAGCGACGCCCCCGCCCCGGCCGACGAACGCTGGGCCTTCGCGCCCGGTGATGAGGTGGTGGTCGAGCGGCGGGCGAACGGCGATGAAGACGTACTGATCGCGGTCGCACGCGCCCTGGATCGGGACGAACCGTCCAGTCTGTGGCTGCGGAAGGCCGGATAGGTTGAATCCATGAGCGCCCAACCCAAACCTGCCGATCCCTATGCTCGCATGAACGGGCCGGTAGTCAGCGCGCAATTGATCGAAGACCTTCGCGGACCTTCGCCATCGCAACAGGCTCTGTACTGGATTGCAAGGTCGATGGAGGAAGCAAAGGCGGGGGCGGCACGAACCGCCGCTGAGGTGCTGGCCGATCTTGATCGATTGATCGACCGCGTCGAAGCCGAACGTGGCGATTGAGGTCCGGCTATCCGCACGCGCTGAGAGCCAGCTTGTCGACCTGTCGATGACAATCGCGCTTGAAAGTCCATCAGGCGCCCGCCGATTGCGGACGGCAGTGGCCCAGCTGCTTGATCGTATCGGCGAATATCCAGAAAGTTGTCCTGCCGTCGGCGGCGACCCGACACTGCGCATAGGGCTGGCGGCGCGCCGCCTTCATCTTCTCTACCAGATCCGCGACGACGGCCTCTTGGTGCTGGACGTCGTCTATGCGGGTTACGACCTACGAAAGCTGTTCGACGAATGACTGAAACCCTCCCCACCGTCCTGGTCGTCGCCGTCGCCCTGATCGATGTCGACGGGCGGGTGCTGATCGCCAAACGGCCGCAGGGCAGGAAACTGGCGGGCCTGTGGGAGTTTCCCGGCGGCAAGGTCGAGCCGGGCGAGCGGCCCGAGGCGGCCTTGATCCGCGAGTTGCAGGAGGAGCTGGGCATCACCGTCAGCGAATCCTGCCTGGCGCCCTTCGTCTTCGCCAGCCACGCTTACGATTCCTTTCACCTGTTGATGCCATTGTATCTGTGCCGACGGTGGGACGGCGTGGTCACGGCGCGTGAACACGACGGCCTGGCCTGGGTGAAGCCGAACAAGCTTTCGGACTATCCCATGCCGCCGGCGGACGAACCCCTGGTCGCCTGGTTGCGCGACCTGCTCTGATCACCGCCGACCAGGGAGGCCGGCTATGAGGCGTCTCATCGCCCGTTTCCTGTCCGACGACGACGGCGCCACCGCCATCGAATACGGCCTGATCTGCGCCCTGATCGTCCTGGTGATCATCAGCAGCCTGGCCGCCATCGGGGGATCAAACGAAGGTAATTTTAACCAGGTCATGCAGAAGATTTCCGACGCCATGAAGGCTTGATCGCCTTCAGTCGATCTCGTCGCCGGTCATTTCCTTCACGCCCAGGGCGTCCGCCAGCCGGACCTTGGCCGAGCCGCGCGGCAGCGGCTTCTGCTGGCTCTCGTGCGGTTTCCAGCCGGCGAGGTGGATGATCTCGAAGGTGGCGGGGATCCGGCCGTCGGCGTCGCCGTGGCGTTCGGCGTACAGGGCGGCGGCGCGGGCGATCACGGCGCGACTGAGGGGACGGATCGGGCCGTACAGCACATTGGTCTCGCCCATGGCGCGCAGGTCGCGGATCAGGGCGAACAGATCGGGATAGCGGACGGTGAACCGGTCCACGTCCGACACGGGCAGGGCGAAGCCGGCCCGCTGCAACAGGGCCGCCCCGTCATAGCCGTCGGCGAAGGGCGAGACCCGCGCCTGGGCCCCGCCGCGCTCGGCCAGTTCCGCCTCGGTCAGGACCGACCGCAGCTCCTTCAATGTGCCCGCCCCGAACAGGGTGCCGAGGAACAGGCCGTCCGGCTTCAGCGCTCGCCGGATCTGGGCCAGGGCGCCGGGCAGGTCATTGGCCCAGTGCAGGCTGAGCAGGGAGACGATCAGATCGGTGGACTCATCCGCCAGCGGGAGGGCGGCGGCGCCCGGCGCGGCGCGTTCGGCCAGACCGGTCGGGGTCGCAACCGACCCCACACGCCCGGCGGCGTCGCTGCCCGCCAGGGCCTGGGCGAACGGGCCGGAATGAGCTGAGAGGTCGACCGCGGCCGGAAACTCACGCAGGATGGCTTCCAGGCTGCCCGCAGCGTTCTCGGCCGCCCGGACGTGCAGGAAGTCGGCCTCGCCCAGCCTATCGGCGGCGCGCGCCAGACGGGTTTCACGCCGGCGGGCGTCGAAAATGCGGGGTGGAGCTTCGGGGGAGGCGGTCATGGATGTGCAGGATGGGGGTTGGCGGCGCGCCTGGGAAGGGGCCGGGCGTCAGTTGCGCGATGTGGGGCGCGGCTTGGCCGATCTGGTCCTGCCGCCCCTGGCCCATGACAGCCGCGAGGCCACGGCGGCGGCGGGACTGACCCCCGACGCCTGGAGCCGGATCAAATTCCTGGAGGCGCCGGTCTGCGACGGCTGCGGCGCGGCCTTCGAATTCGACGGCGGCGCCTTCGCCGAGACCCGCTGTGCTGCCTGTATCGCCCAGCCCTACAGGTTCCAGAGGGCGCGGGCCGCCTGTCTGTACGACGACCATTCGCGCGGTCTGATCCTGCGGTTCAAGCACGGCGACCAGCAGCAGTTCGCCCCGCTGTTCGCCCGCTGGATCGGCCGGGCCGCCGCCGATCTGATCGAGGGGGCCGACGCGGTGGTTCCCGTGCCCCTGCACCCGTTCCGCCTGTTGTCACGGCGGTTCAACCAGGCGGCCGAGATCGCCCGCCCCCTGGCCCGCCACGCCCGGTTGGACTATCTGCCCGACGCCCTGGTCCGCACGACCCACACCGACAGCCAGGGCGGCAAGAGCCGGCGTGGGCGGCGGATGAACGTGAAAAAAGCCTTCGCCGTCACCGAGGCTGGACGCCGCCGGATCAAGGGCCGGCGCATCCTTCTGATCGACGACGTGTTGACCACCGGCGCGACCGGCGAGGCCTGCGCCCGCGCCCTGATCGAGGCCGGGGCGCGGGGCGTCGATCTGGCCGTGATCGCACGGGTGCGAAACGCCCGTGAACTGACTATGTAGATTCAAACCGCCCCGCTTGCGCGCAGGGCGCCCATTTTCTGGAGTTCTGATTTGGCCGACGTCGTCATCTACACCAAGCCCGGCTGCCCCTATTGCTACAGCGCCATGGCGCTGCTGAAGAAGAAGGGCGTCGACTATACCGAGATCGTCGCCTCCAACGACCCCGAGAAGAAGGCCGAGATGGTCGAGAAGTCGGGCGGGCGCATGACCTTCCCGCAGATCTTCATCGGCGGTCAGCACGTCGGCGGCTCGGACGACATCCACGCCCTGGACCGGGACGGCAAGCTCGACCCGCTTCTGGCCGCCTGACCCGATGAGCAGCGGGCTCGACATCGCCCTGATCCAGACCCGCACGCCGGCGACGGCGCAGGCGGCCCTGGCCCATGTCGAGCCCCTGATCCGCGAGGCGGCGGCGGGCGGGGCGAAATTCGTCCTGACGCCTGAAGGGACGAACGTCCTGGAACAGCGTCGCGACCGTCGCGACGCCGTCATTACCGACGAGACCGCCGATGTCGTCGTCCTGGGCCTGCGACGGCTGGCGGCGGAACTGGGGGTCTGGCTGCTGATCGGCTCCGCCATCGTCAAGTCGGGCCACGTCGGAGACAGCCGTGCGGCCAACCGGTCGCTGCTGGTCGATGCGTCCGGCGGGATCGTGGCCCGATACGACAAGCTGCACGTCTTCGACGTCGATCTGCCCAATGGCGAGCGATACCGCGAGAGCGCGACGGTGCGGCCCGGCGACGGGGCGGCGGTCGGCGACACCCCTTGGGGGCGGCTGGGCCAGACGATCTGCTACGACATCCGCTTTCCCCATCTGCACCGTCAGCTGGCCAAGGCCGGGGCGTCCATGATCGCCGTTCCCGCCGCCTTCACGGCGCCGACGGGCGAGGCGCACTGGGAGACCCTGTTGCGCGCCCGGGCCATTGAGACCGGCGCCTTCGTCCTGGCCCCGGCCCAGGGCGGGCTGCACGAGGACGGCCGCCGCACCTGGGGCCGTTCGACCGTGGTCGGCCCCTGGGGTGAGATTCTGGCCAAGGCGGATCACGACGAGCCTTGCATCCTGACGGCGAAGCTGGACATGGAGGCGGTGGCCAGGGCGCGGGCGGCGGTGCCGGCCCTGACCCACGACCGCGACTTCCTGCCAGTCTCCTGATGCGCTCATGATCCGATACGCCCTGAATTGCGACCAGGCCCACGACTTCGAGGCCTGGTTCGGCTCGTCCTCCGATTATGACGACCAGGCGGCGCGCGGCCTGGTCGAATGTCCGTTCTGCGGCTCGCGCTCGGTGCAGAAGGCGATCATGGCCCCGGCGGTCAGCGGAACGCGGAAAACGACGACCACGCCCGATGTCGCCGCCCGGATGCAGACCATGATGATGGAGGCGGCGCAGCAGGTGCGCGCCCATGTCGAGGCGAACTTCGACTATGTGGGCGATACGTTCGCCCGTGAGGCCCGCGACATCCACGAGGGCAAGTCGGAGAAGCGCGAAATCTATGGCGAGGCCACGCCCGCCGAGGTGAAGAAGCTGAAGGAGGACGGCGTGCCGGTGGCCGCCCTGCCTGCCCCGCCGCCGGATCCGTCCAAGGTCAACTGAGGTGGCCTCGGGGGAGGAGCGGTATCAGGAGTTCGCGCCGCCCCCGGCGCTGCGGCCTTTCGTCCGCGTCATCTGGACCTACGCCGCCCCCGATCCGACCCCGACGATCCAGCGCATCGCACCTGACGGCTGTCCCGAACTGGTGTTCGACATCGGCGCCCCCTATGCGGAACAGGGCGAAGACAGGGCGTTCCGCCTGCAGCCCTCGGCCCTGTTCGCCGGCCAGATGACCCGGCCCCTGGCCATGAAACCAACAGGCCCGACCGAACTGGTCTCCGTCCGGTTCGAGCCCGACGGGGCGCGGGATTTTCTGGGGCGGCCGCTGAGCGAGGCGACCAACCGACGGCTGGACATGGTCGAACGCCTGGTCGGCTTCGATCCACCAAAGGGCGATCCGGCGGGGCAGGCGGCGGCCTTCGTCGCCTGGCTGACCCGCCAGAAGCAGCACGCGAACTGGACGATCGATCCGATGGTCCGCGCCGAAGTCGATAAGGCCGCCGCCGAGCACCCGGCCACCGCAAAGTCGCCATCGGAGCAACGGGCGCTTCAGCGGCGCTTCGCCGACCGCGTCGGGGTCCCGCCCCGCCTGCTGCGGTCCATATTTCGCTTTCGCCGGGTGTTCGACCACGCGGCCCAGCCGGATGGCGAGACCGAGGGCTGGCTCGAAGCGGGGCTGGAGGCCGGCTATTTCGATCAGCCGCAGATGGCGCGCGACTTCCGGCGGTTCCTGGGCTGCACCGCCACCGACTGGGCGCGAGAGCAGCAGGCCCTGGCCCGGGCCATCGCGTCGCAAACCTACAAGCCGGCGGGACCGCAAGCGGCCTAGCCTGCCGCTATCGACCGGAGAGGGAAACCGACCATGCTGACCCCGCTGCTTCTCGCCGCCGCCCTTCAGACGGCCCCCGACCTGCGCCCCGACCTGGGCTGGATGGCCGGCTACTGGTTGTCCTGCGAATCTGGGCGCGAAGTGTCCGAGACCTGGACCGATCCGCGTCTGAACCTGATGCTGGGGACATCCCTGACCGTGCGCAGCGGCCGCGCGGGGTGGGAGCTGTCGCGCATCGCCCCGGTCGATCCGACCCCGGCGGCGCCCCTGGCCTATTTCGCCCATCCCGAGGGACAGGCCCCGACGATGTTTCCGGTCGTCGCCTCCGGCCCGAGCCGCGTGGTGTTCGAACAGGCGGCGGACGACGACTTTCCCAAGCGCATCGTCTATGAACGGGAGGGCGATGTCCTGAACGCCCGGATCGAAGGCGTGTTGGACGGTCAGGAGAGGATCATCCGATGGCGCTTCCAGAAGGCGGAGCTGAACACGCGCTGCCCGGCTTAGACTGGCGCCCCATGCGGCCGGCCGACATCGACGCTGTGGTCGAGGTCGCCCGCCTGTCCTTTCCCGATCATTTCGAGGACCGGGCCTGTTTCCAGAACCGGCTGGCGCTTTATCCGCGCGGCTGTTTCGTGCTGGCGTATGGCGAGGCCCCGGCCAGGGGCTATCTGATCGCCTATCCGTGGCGGGCCGACAGCGCGCCGCCGCTGAACACGGTGATCGAGGGCCTGCCGGCCGATCCCGACCTGATCTATCTGCACGATCTGGCCCTGCACCCCCAGGCGCGTGGCGGCGGGGTTACGGGAGCCGTCGTCAAGCGGCTGGCCGAACAGGCGGCCGAGGACGGCTGGCCCGCCATCGCCCTGGTCGCCGTCAATGACGCCGTGGGTTTCTGGTCCCGTCACGGCTTCAAAGAGCGTGAAACCCCCGGCCTGGCGGAGAAACTGGCCAGCTATGGCGCCGACGCCCGCTATATGATGCGTGACCTTCAGGACGCTTAAGGCGCGCTTGATCCGGGGCGTCTGAACGCCTGCTCTGGTCTTTCCGTCCACATGCCTGTAAGAGGCGCGCGCTCCCTGCATGCCTTTTCATGACCAGCGGCCGCCTGCATCCCGGCCGCGCCTTTTCGCGATTATCAAATGAACCTGCGCAACGTCGCCATCATCGCCCACGTCGACCACGGGAAGACGACCCTGGTGGACCAACTGCTGGCCCAGTCCGGCGTCTTCCGAGCCAATGAGGCGACGACTGAGCGCGCCATGGACTCCAACGACCAGGAGAAGGAACGCGGCATCACCATCCTGGCCAAGTGCACCTCGGTGCTCTGGAACGGCAAGGCCGGCGAAACCCGCATCAACATCATCGACACCCCCGGCCACGCCGACTTCGGCGGCGAAGTCGAACGCATCCTGGGCATGGTGGACGGCTGCGTCATCCTGGTGGACGCTGAAGAGGGCGTCATGCCCCAGACCAAGTTCGTCTTGACCAAGGCCCTGAAGATGGGCCTGCGTCCGATCCTGTGCATCAACAAGGTCGACCGCGCCCACGCCGATCCGGACCGCGTCCACAACGAGACCTTCGACCTGTTCGCCGCCATCGGCGCGACGGACGAGCAGCTGGACTTCCCGCACATCTACGCCTCGGGCCGCAACGGCTGGGCGACGATGGATCTGAACCAGCCCAACGACAACCTGGCCCCGCTGTTCGACCTGATCGTCGATCACGTTCCCGCGCCGAAGGTGCAGGAAAACAAGGACAAGCCGTTCCAGATGCTGAACGTGCTGATCGAATCCGACCCCTTCCTGGGCCGTCTGCTGACCGGCCGTATCGAGAGCGGCAAGGCCGTTCCCGGCATGGCGATCCACGCCCTGGACCGTGAAGGCAAGGAAATCGAGCGCGGCCGCATCACCAAGGTCCTGGCCTTCCGCGGCCTGAAGCGTCAGGCCCTGGACGAGGGTTCGGAAGCGGGCGACATCGTCGCCATCGCCGGCATGTCCAAGGCCACCGTGGCCGACACCCTGTGCGCCATGGAAGTCGTCGACGCCCTGCCGGCCCAGCCGATCGACCCGCCGACCATCTCGATGACCGTCTCGGTCAACGACAGCCCCCTGGCCGGTCGCGAAGGCGACAAGGTCCAGTCGCGCGTCATCCGCGACCGCCTGCTGAAGGAAGCCGAAGCCAACGTCGCCATCCGCGTCACCACGACCGAAGGCGGCGACGCCTATGAGGTCGCCGGCCGTGGCGAACTGCAGCTGGGCGTTCTGATCGAAAACATGCGCCGCGAAGGCTTCGAGGTCTCGATCTCGCGTCCGCGCGTGGTCTTCCAGGAAGGCCCGAACGGCGAGAAGCTGGAACCCATCGAAGACGTCATGATCGACGTGGACGACGAGTTCTCGGGCATCGTCATCGAGAAGCTGTCGGCCCGTAAGGCCGAAATGACCGACATGGGTCCGTCGGGCGCCGGCAAGACCCGTATCCAGCTGAAGTGCCCCTCGCGCTCGCTGATCGGCTATCAGGGCGAGTTCCTGACCGATACGCGCGGTTCGGGCGTGCTGAACCGCGTGTTCAGCCACTATGAGCCGCACAAGGGCGCCATCGCGGGTCGTCTGAAGGGCGTGCTGATCTCGAACTCGGACGGTGAAACCGCCGCCTTCGCCCTGTGGAACCTGGAAGACCGCGGCGTCATGTTCGTCGGCGCCGGCGAAAAGACCTACCAGGGCATGATCATCGGCGAGAACGCGCGCTGGGACGACCTGGACGTCAACCCGATCAAGGGCAAGCAACTGACCAACGTCCGCGCCGCCGGCAAGGACGAGGCCGTGCGTCTGACCCCGCCGCGCCAGATGTCGCTGGAACAGGCCATCGCCTATATCGACGACGACGAGCTGGTTGAGGTGACGCCGAAGTCCATCCGCCTGCGCAAGCAGACGCTGAACCCGTCGTTCCGCAAGAAGCGCGTTCGTCCGGAGTAAATACGGATCATTCACGGACGCGAAGCATGATGCGGCCTATAGAAGGCTGACATGACCGTTTCGCCCAGTCTGGATGACCGCCTTGACGAGGCCGCCCGCGCGGGAGATCCGCGCGCGGCGGTCGCGTCCGTTTTGCGCGACAGTTTCGACGCCGCCCGCGCCCGCGCCGAGCGCAAACTGGACGGGGGCATGAAGGGGCGCGAGGTCGCCCGCCTGTACGCCGCGGCCGCCGACGACATGCTGGCGGCCCTGTGGCGGGTCGCGACCCAGGTCCTGTTCCCCGTCTCCGCCGTCGAGAGCGAGCGCCTGTCGTTGGTGGCGGTCGGCGGCTATGGCCGGGGCGTCCTGGCCCCCTATTCCGACCTCGATCTACTGTTCCTGAGGCCCGCCAAGGCCACGCCGCGCGGCGGGACGGTGATCGAGTTCGTCCTCTATGTGCTGTGGGACCTGGGCATCAAGGTCGGGCCGGCCGTGCGGTCGGTCGAGGAATGCCTGACCCTCTCGCGCACCGACATGACGGTGCGGACCACCCTGCTGGAGGCCCGGCATCTGGCCGGCGACGAGCGGCTGTCGGACCTGATGATCGGCCGGTTCCGCGACATGGTGGCCAAGGCCGACCCCCGCCCCTTCATTGCCGCCAAGCTGGAAGAACGCGCCGCCCGGCACCAGAAGGCGGGCGTAACCCGCTACAAGGTCGAGCCCAACGTCAAGGACGGCAAGGGCGGCTTGCGCGACCTCAACACCCTGTACTGGATCGCCCGATCCCTGGCGCCAGACAGTCGGCTGGGCGCCACCGTAATGGACGAATTGTTCACCCCGCGCGAGCGACGGGCCTCCGACGACGCCTTCGACTTCCTGTGGCGGGTGCGGATCCATCTGCACCTGGTCGCCGGACGGGCGGAGGAAAAGCTGACCTTCGACATGCAGCCCGAGGTGGCCCGGCGCATGGGCTGGCAGGGCCGCGGCGACGAACCGGCGGTGGAGCGGTTCATGCGCCGCTATTTCCTGATTGCGCGAGATGTCGGCGCCCTGACGCGGGCCATGTCGGCCAAGCTGGAGGCCCGGCATCAGAAGACGGCCCAGGGCCTGTCGCGCCTGATGATCCCGTTCCGGACCAACCGTCGCAAGCTGGAGGTCGAGGGCTTCTGGGTCGATCAGGGCCGGCTGTCGGTCGAGGACGCATCGGTGTTCGAGCGTGATCCGATCAAGCTGCTGAGCCTGTTCGTCTATGCCGACCGCCATGATCTGGACCTGCACCCCGACGCCTTTTCGGCCGTGACCCGGTCCCTGTCCCTGGTGACGCCCAAGCTGCGCCGCGATCCGGAGGCGACGCGGGCCTTCCTCAGCGTCCTGGCCCATGGCCAGAGGCCCTACCGCACCCTGACCATCATGAACGAGACGGGCCTGTTGGGCCGGTTCCTGCCCGAATGGGGGCGGATCGTCGGCCAGACCCAGTTCAACATGTACCACGCCTATACGGTGGACGAGCACACGCTCCAGGCCATCGGCGTCATCAACGACATCGCGCGCGGCAAGCTGAAGACCGACCACCCGATGGCGTCGGAGATAGTCCACCTGATCTCGGACATGGAAGCCCTGATGCTGGGCATGTTGCTGCACGACGTCGGCAAGGGGGGCGAGCGGGGGCAGCTGGAGGACGGCGCCATCGCCGCGCGCCGGGCCTGCGAACGGCTGGGCGTCGATCCGCGCCGGATCGAACTGGTGGTCTGGCTGGTCCGCAGCCATCTGGCCCTGTCCGACTACGCCCAGAAGCGCGACCTGTCCGATCCGGCCACCATCCGCGCCTTTGCCGAGCTGGTCGGCGATCCTGAGCGTCTGAGAATGCTGCTGGTCCTGACCGTGGCCGACATCCGCGCCGTGGGGCCGGGCGTCTGGAACGGCTGGAAGGGGCAGTTGATGCGCACCCTCTATGACCAGGTCGCCGCCCTGTTCCGCGGCGAGGACGTGGCGCGCGAGGATCCGCTGGCGGCGCACCCCGCCCTGGTGCAGCGGGCGCGTCAGACCGGCGCCGCCGCCGAGGCCGCGCCCCTGACCCCGGTCGAGGGCCTGCCGGTCCAGGCCACCGAAATCTCCATCGCCGCCGCCGACCGGCCCGGCCTTTTCGCCGACCTGGCCCAGACCATGGCCGCCCTGGGCGCCGACGTGACCGACGCCCGGGTGGCGACGACCAGCGAGGGCGTGGTTCTGGACGTCTTCCGGGTGCAGGACGGGGCGGGCCTGCCCTATGGGCAGGCCGAGCCGCGCCGGCTCAAGGCCCTGATCGAGGCGCTGGAAAAGGCTTCGCGCGGCGAAGGCCGTATCGGCAAGGCCCCCGCCCCCGCCGGCAACGCCCGCAAGGCCGCCTTCGAGGTCCGGCCCGTGGTCATGGTCGATCACCACGCCAGCGAGACCGCCACCCTGGTCGAGGTCTCGGGCGCCGACCGCCCCGGCCTGCTGGCGGCCCTGTCGCGGGTCTTCAACGACGAGGGGCTGAACATCCGCTCGGCCCATGTCGCCTCCTACGGCGAGCGGGCGGTGGACAGCTTCTATGTGGTGGACGGCAAGGGACGGAAGATCACCTCCGAACAGCGGATCGCCGAACTGCGCGCCGCTCTGGAAGCCGTGCTGGACAGCCGCGCCCCGGCCCCCGAAGGCCGCAAGGTCGCCTCGGCCCGCGCCAGCGCACGCGACGTCTCGGACCTGGGTCGCCGGACCCGCGCCAAGCCCGTATCGCCGCCGCCGGAAGCGCGCTAAGCCTCGGTCTTCTCCAGCCTTCCTCCCCCCGGTCAGCATGAGCCTCGCCCGCAACACCTTGGTTCAGTCCACGCTGACGCTCGGCAGCCGCCTGCTCGGTTTCGGACGCGACCTGGCCCTGTCGGCCAACTTCGGCCAGGGGGCGCTGATGGACGTCTGGTCCACGGCCCTGATGCTGCCCAACATGTTCCGCCGCCTGTTCGCCGAGGGCGCCTTCGCCCAGGCCTTCGTGCCGGTCTATGGCGGGGTCAAGACGCGCGAGGGCGACGCGGCGGCGGCGGTGACGGCGTCGGAGGCCATGTCCTTCATGTTCGCCGTGGTCGCGGCCTTCTGCATCCTGTTGCAGGTCGCCATGCCCTGGATCATCCCTCTGCTGCTGTCGGCCTGGAAGGACGACGCCGAGGTGATGCGGGTCGCGGTGATCGCGACCCAACTGGCCATGCCCTATCTGGCCTGTATGACCATCGCCTCCCTGTTGTCGGGGGTGCTGAACACCGGCGGGCGGTTCGCCCTGTCGGCGGCGGTGCCGGTATTCCTGAACCTGTGCACCCTGGCGCCCCTGATCGGCGGGTTCGTCCTGCCGGTGTCGCCAGAGACCGTGCTGCTGGCCACCAGCGCCGCCGTAACGGTCTCGGGCGTCATCCAGGCCGGTCTGTTGTGGTGGGGGGTGCGCCGTCTGGGCGTGAAGCTGAAGCTGGGCCTGCCGCGCCTGACCCCGAACGTGAAACGCGCCCTGGCCCTGGCCGTGCCCGGCGCCATGGCCGGGGGAGCCATGCAGGTCAACTCGGTCGTGTCTCAAGTGCTGGCCGGTTCGGACGCCGGCGCCCGCTCTGTCCTCTACAACGCCGACCGCCTGTACCAGCTGCCCCTGGGCCTGGTCGGGGTGGCGATCGGCCTGGCCCTGGTGCCACGCCTGACGCGGGCCTTCGTCTCGGGTGACCATGAGGGCGGGCAGAAGACGCTGGACGACGGGATCAACCTGGCCATGGCCTTCACCCTGCCGGCCGCCGTGGCCCTGTTCGTCATTCCCTTCTTCATCATCGACGCCACGGTGACGCGCGGCGCCTTCACCAGCGCCGACGCCGCCCGCACCGCCGATGTGCTGCGCCAGTTCGCCTGGGGGGTGCCGGCCTTCGTCCTGGCCAAGGTGCTGACCCCGCCCTTCTTCGCGCGCGAGGACACGCGCCGGCCGATGTATTTCGCCGTCGCCGCCGTGATCATCACCGTGGTCTTGGGGTCCGGCCTGTTCTTCTGGTTCCGCGCCCTGGGTTGGGACGGGGTGCTGGGCCTGGCCATCGCCACCAGCGTCTCGGCCTGGATCAATGTCGGCCTCCTGGCCGGGGTGCTGATCCGCGAGAACAGCTGGCGGCCGTCGCCGGCCTTCGTCTCGCGCATCGCCCGCGTCCTGGCCGCCAGCGCGGTCATGGCCGGCCTGCTGCTGCTGGCCGGGATCAACTATGGACTGCTCAGCCAGGTGCTGCTGGCCAAGGAGATCGCCGTCCTGGCGGTCTGCGGCCTGGGCGCGGGCGTCTATGGCGCCTGTCTGCTGGCCTTCCGCGCCGTCACCCTGTCCGAGCTGAAGGCGACGCTGCGCCGCGAGCCGGGCGGTTCGACCGTGTCCGGTCTGGACTGAACCCTATCGAGGCGATAAGCGCGAGCCATGATCCTTTCGGGCCCGATCTTTGACCGGCGATGGCGCGGCTGAACCGCCGCACTCTTCGCCACGCCTGACAACGACTTTTCGAGACCCGACCGACCATGACCGATCAAACTCCCCCGGCCCTCTACACCGGCCCGCGCCGCATCCTGTCCGGCATCCAGGCCTCCGGCGCCTTGCACCTGGGCAACTACCTCGGCGCGCTGAAGCGGTTCGTCGAACTACAGGACCAGGGCGCGCCGGTCTTCGTCTTCGTCGCCGACCTGCACGCCATCACCGTCTGGCAGGAGCCCGAGAAGCTGGCGGCCCAGACGCGCGAGATCGCCGCCGCCTATCTGGCCTCGGGTCTGGACCCGGCCAAGTCGATCATCTTCCCGCAATCGGCCGTGCGCGCCCATGCCGAACTGGCCTGGATCTTCAACTGCGTCGCCCGCCTGGGCTGGCTGGACCGGATGACCCAGTTCAAGGAGAAGTCGGGCAAGCACAAGGAGCGGGCCTCGGTCGGCCTCTACACCTATCCCGTGCTCCAGGCCGCCGACATCCTGCTGTACAAGGCGACCGAGGTGCCGGTCGGCGAGGACCAGAAACAGCATCTGGAACTGACCCGCGACATCGCCGCCAAGTTCAACAACGACTTCGGCGTTCCCGGCTATTTCCCCGTGCCCGAGCCCATCATCCAGGGGCCGGCGACGCGGGTCATGTCCCTGCGCGACGGGGCGGCCAAGATGTCCAAGTCGGACCCGTCCGACAACAGCCGCATCAATCTGACCGACGACGCCGACACGATCGCGTCCAAGATCCGCAAGGCCAAGACCGACCCCGAACCCCTGCCGGAAACCCTGGAGGGGCTGAACGACCGGCCCGAGGCCAAGAACCTGGTCGCCATCTACGCCGCCCTGGCCGGCCTGACCCGCGAACAGGTGATCGAACAGTTCGGCGGCCAGGGCTTCGGCGCCTTCAAACCGGCTCTGGCGGATCTCGCCGTCTCGGCCCTGGCCCCCGTCACGGCCGAGATGCGCCGCCTGATGGACGATCCCGCAGAGATCGACCGCGTGCTGAAGGACGGCGCCGACCGCGCCGCCGAGGTCGCCGACCCGGTGGTGGACGAGGTCAAGAAGATCGTTGGCTTCTGGAGGGGGTAGGCCGCTGGCGGTTTCCGGACGCGGCGTCCCGGCGACCGGTTCCGCGGCCGCGACGCGGGGGTTAGAAGCCCGACCATGAACCATCCCCTCGATCGCGCCGTCTGGAACGCCCTGACCACCCGTCTGTCATCTTTCACGACGGCGGAGTCCGACACACGCGCCGTGCGCATCGATCCCGAGGTCGGGGTTTTCCTGTCGGCCGCCGACGCCTCGCCCCAGAGCCGCGCCCGCCTGACGGAGCTGGCGCGGCTCCATCCAGGCGCGGGAATGGTCGAGCATTCCGACGGGCCGATGGCCGACCTCCTGCCGGAGGGGATCGTCGTGAATCGCCGCATCGGCCTGGTGCAGATGACCTCCACCGCTCTGACGCCCGAAAAATCAACCGGCCGAGGATCCAACCTGCCCTTCGAGACCCTGACCGAGGCCGACGCCCCGGCCATGCTGGCCCTGGCGACCTTGACCCGACCCGGTCCCTTCCGCTCGAGGACCCGCGAACTCGGCCCCTTCGTCGGGATCAAGCACGACGGCGAACTGGTCGCCATGGCCGGACGACGGCTGCGAGTGGACGGCTTCACCGAGCTGAGCGGGGTCTGCACCCACCCCGACCACCGGGGGAAGGGCTATGCGGCCGCCCTGTCGCGCGCGGTGGTCGGCGAAATTCACGCCTCGGGCGAGGCCGCCTTCCTGCACGCCTTCGCCGATCATGAGGCGACCATCGCCTTTTACCGTTCGCTGGGCTTCGAGGTTCGAGCGCCGATGGTCTATACGATCCTGGCCGACTGACAGGGAGACCACCATGGGCGTTTATGAAGCGAAGATCGCCTGGAGCCGGGGCGATCAGCCCTTCCTCGACAAGCGCTACAGCCGCGCCCATTCCTGGACCTTCGACGGCGGCGCGGTGGTGCCGGGGTCGTCGGCCCCGGTCAGCGTGCCCGTGCCGATGTCCGATCCGGCTGCGGTCGATCCGGAAGAGGCGATGGTCGCCTCCCTGTCCAGCTGCCACATGCTGTGGTTCCTGGCGTTCGCCGCCAACGCCGGCCTGGTGGTCGACACCTATGTCGACGAAGCCTCTGGCAAGATGGGCAAGGACGAGAACGACAGGAGCTATCTCGCCCAGGTCACGCTGCGGGCCTGCACCAGCTTCACCGGCCGCGTTCCCTCGCTGGAAGAGCTCGACGCCCTGCACCACCAGGCCCACGACCACTGCGAAATGGCCCATTCGGTGCGGGCTGAAATCATAATAGCGCCAATGATCGGCTGACACTTTTGCGCGCCACAATCAATCATGGGTTGATTGATTTACGCTCATGAGTTTTTATTTCGAGGGAGATTGGCTCCCTTGGAGAAAAGCATGACTTTACATCGAGTCGCGACGGGTCTGTTCCTCGCGGTACTGGTCGCCGGGTCCGCCGCCTTCGCAGGCCAGCCTGGTCCAGTTTCCAAACCACCGGCCCAGCAAAGCCCCTCGAAGGGCCTCCAAGTTTCCAAGGCGCGCTACGATACCTACGCGCAATGCTATGCGGCCACACGCTTGCAATGTCGGGCTCAGCACCCCGGCGACAACGCAGCCTTCATGGGGTGCTGGATTACTCTGCAAGCGGAAGTGTGCGCTGGCTTGCCCGGCGAACCCTGAGTCCACTCGGCGCCCGCCCTTCTGAAGGGCGGGCGTTTCCATTCGATCAGGCGGCCCGCGCCGTCTCTTCTTCGACCAACGAGCGGAACAGGCCGTGGGCGGCGACCATGCCGTCCGAGGTCGCCAGGGTGATGTTGGACGCGGCGCGCGCCAGGTCGCCGGCGGCGAAGACGCCCGGCTGGGACGTCGCCTGCATGGCGTCCACCTTGATCACCCGGCCCATCGGCGTGTCGGTCATCTCGCAGCCCAGCCGCTCGGCGAAGGGGCTGGCGACGCGGACGCTGGCGCCGACGAAAATGGCCTTCAGATCCACGAACCGCCCGTCGGTCAGTCGGACCCCGGTCAGCGTCGGGGCCTCGCCCTCCAGCCGGGCGATGGGCGTAGTCTCTATGGTCACGCCGCGCCGGTACAGCAGATGGGCGTCCTCCGGCGACAGCCCGACCTCCAACCCCATGAACAGGGTGACCTGGCCCCACTCCGCCACGGTGGCGGCGTACTGGACCGCATGGTCGCCGCGGCCCAGCACCCCAATGGGGCCGCCGCCGATCTCATAGCCGTGGCACCAGGGGCAGTGCAGGGCCGTGCGGCCCCAGCGTTCCTTGACGCCCGGAATATCGGGCAGGACGTCCTCGACCCCATGCGACAGCAAAAGCCGGCGGCCGCGCGTGCGCGTGCCATCGGCGAAGGCGACCGAGAAGCCGCCGTCGATCCGCTCAATCGAGATCGCCTCGGCCATGCGGAAGGCGGCGGTGGGATAGGCGGCGACCTGGGACCGGGCGGCGGCGGCGATCTCGGCGCCGGGCTTGCCGTCGTTGGTCAGGACGCCGTGGGCGCGGGCGGCGAAACGGTTGCGCGGCCGTCCATCGTCGATGACCAGCACCCGGCGACGGGCGCGCACCAGTTGCTGGGCGGCGGACAGGCCGGCGTAGGAGCCGCCGATGATCAGGGCGTCGTGCGGCATGGGTTCACTCGGGGCGATGGGCGTTGAGACGGGCATGGAGCAGGTCCCTCTTCGGATGGTCGGCCATCCGGCGCGCGAAGTCCGCCGCCAGATCGGCCAGGGTGATCTCGTTCAGTCGCGCGACCAGCAGGGCGCGGGCGGCGGCGTAGGTCTCGGCCAGGGCCTCGTTGACCGCCGCCTCGACCAGGCAGCCGTGGGCCTCGACCGGCGGGGTTTCGCGGAACAGGCGGGGCTCGCCCAGGGCCGTGTTCACCTGGCCCAGGGTCACTTGATCCAGCGGCCGGGCCAGCCGCCAGCCGCCGCCATGCCCCTTTTCCGAAGCCACCAGCCCCTGTTCGCGCAGGCCGGCCATTGTCCGGCGCACCACCACCGGATTAGTCGACAGGCAGACGGCCAGCTGGTCCGAGGTCATGGGCGCGCCGGTCCGCGCCTCATGCTCGGCCATGTGCAGCAGGGCGTGGAGGATGTTGGAGAGGCGGGAATCCCTTTTCATGTAACTTCAATTGTTACGTGATGAGCTGCGCGTCAAGGCGCGGGCCGGGATTCTTTTTAGACGTTGGGCGCGACGTCGGTCAGGAAGGCGCGGAACCGCCGCAGAGAGTCCTCGGTCAGGTCCGGGTCGTGACGCATCGGACCGTTATTGGTCGGCTCGTCGAAGGCGTGGGTGCCGGCGGCGACCCAGCTTTCGACCTCGGCGCCGCAGTTGCGGATCATGGCGTTGACCTGTTCGGCGTTGCGCACCGTGGTCAGGTGGTCGCGCTTGCAGGTGACGGCCAGCACCTTGGGGCAGTGCCGCCAGGGCTTCATCCGGTTGAAGGCGAACGGGCCGATATAGGGATAGGCCAGCCAGACGGCCCGCACGCCCGACAGGTCGGCCGCGCCCGGATCGGCGACGCCCAGGGTGTTCGGCGCGGGATCGGCGCTCATCATCTCCATGATCGACCAGCCGCCGTGGCTCCAGCCGGCCAGGGTCAGCCGGGTCGCGTCCACGTCCGGTCGGGCCGAGATTCCCTGAATCGCCGCCAGGACGTCGCCGCCCCGCTCGTATCCCCGGAAGGCCAGGCCGGTGCAGACCGCTGCCAGGGTGAAGGTCCGGCCCCAGCCGCGCGGGCCGTAGGAATCGACGATGAAGGCGCGCCAGCCGGCCGCCTTCGCCGCCTCAGCATAGCGGGGCAGGTGGTCGCGCAGACCGCCGCAGCCGTGGAACAGCAGCACCGCCGGCCGGGGCCGGTCGTCGTCGGGGCCGACAACGGTAAGATGGGGTTCGAGGCGGGCCCAGCGGCGCTTCAGGTCGTCCATCCCCGATTTACGCCGCAGCTTGCGCCCGAACGCCAGCCCCCTTGCGCATTTCGTTGTTCAGATATATCTGATCGCTTATGAATAGATATATCGAAAAGGAATCGATCATGAGATCCAAGGGGATCTTTCAAGGCCGCCGCGACGGATGCGGCGAAAAACACGGCCGCCACGGCGGCTTCGGCCATGGGTTTGGTCATGCGTTCGGGCGCGGGATGCGCGGCGGACGCGGCGCGGGCTTCGGGCCGGGCTGGGAAGGCGGCGAGGGGCGTGGCCACGGCCGACGCGGCGGCGGCGCGCGCCTGTTCGACCACGGCACATTGCGCTGGGTCCTGCTGTCGCTGATCGCGGAGAAACCCAGCCACGGCTACGAACTAATCAAGGCGGTCGAGACGAAACTGGGCGGCGCCTATTCGCCCAGCCCCGGCGTCATATACCCCAGCCTGACCCTGCTGGAGGAGATGGGGGCGCTGGAGTCCGAGGCCCAGGGCGGCAAGAAACTGTACTCCATCACCGAGGCCGGCCGCGCCTTGCTGGCCGAGAACGCCGAGGTCCTGCGCGCCGCCGAGGCGACCATGGACAAGTTCGCCTCCCGCGCCCTGCGTCCCACCGCCATCCAGGACGCCATCGGCCGCCTGCGCCACACGATCCACGGCCGTCTGACGGGCGAGACCGCCCTGACCGAGGCCCAGGTCCAGGCCATCGCCGCCATCCTGGCCGAGGCCGCCGACAAGGTGGAACAGGCATGACCGACGCCCTGCGCATCCCCCGCCGCGTACGGCACGAATTGAAGTTCCGCACCCTGACCGTCGCCTCGGTCCAGGACCTGACGCCGGCCTATCGCCGTATCGTGCTGGAGGGGGCGGATCTGGACGGCTTCGTCTCCCTGGGCTTCGACGACCATGTGAAGATCTTCCCGGTCGCCGAGGGCCAGGCGCCGGTCCTGCCGACGGCGGGGCCGGACGGTCCGGTCTTTCCCGAGCCCCGTCCCGTGGCGCGCGACTACACCCCCCGCGCCTATGACGCCGCCGCCCGCCGCCTGACGCTGGACTTTGTCGTCGGCCATGGCGGTCCGGCGACCGAATGGGCCATGGCGGCCGGGGTCGGCTCGGTCCTCGGCGTCGGAGGGCCGCGCGGCTCGTTCGTCGTCCCCACCGCCTTCGCCGACCATGTCCTGATCGGCGACGAAACGGCCCTGCCCGCCATCGCCCGTCGTCTGGAGGAACTGCCCGCCGGCGTCCGCGCCCATGTGGTGGTCGAGGTCGCGGACCTAGATTCGACATGGACCTTCGACAGCGCCGCCGAAATCGCCGTCACCTGGGCCGTCCGCGACGGCGCCCCGCGCGGCCGGGCCGACTTCCTGCTTGCCGCGCTCGATACGGCCCTGACCGGGGTCAGCCCGCAGGACGCCTACGTCTGGATCGCCGCCGAATCCGCCGTGGCCAAGGCCCTTCGGACGCGCGTGCTGGCTCTCGGCTTTTCGGCCAAGTCCATGAAGGCGGCCGGCTACTGGCGCCTCGGCGGCGCCGGCGCCCACGAGGTCATCGAGGACTGAAACTCAAACATCCGTCACCCTCGGGCTTGTCCCGAGGGTGACGGCATCTGTATTCACCCCGCCACGCGCAGCGTCAGGTTCAGCCGCCCGCCGCCGGGGATCAGGCGCGACGAGCCCGCCAGCACGCGGTCGATCCCATGCCGGGCCAGTCGCGCCGGCCCCGTCAGGGCGCAGACGTCGCCGCTTTCAAGCTTGAGACCTGTGGTGCGCCCGCCCTCGGCGGCGCCGATGCGGAACATGGCCGCGTCGCCCAGCGACACCGACAGGACCGGCGCGCCCAGGTCGGCCTCGTCCTTGTCCTGGTGCAGGCCCATCTTCGCCCCCTCGCGATACAGATTGACCAGACAGGCGTCCGGCCGCCAGGGGCCGCCGACCGTCGCCTCCCAAAGATCCAGCAGCACCGGCGGAATATCCGGCCAGGCCCGCCCCGTCTCCGGATGCGTCGGCTGATAGCGATAGCCGCCCCGGTCCGAGACCCAGCCCAGTGGCCCGAAATTGCTCATCTTCACCGAAAACGGCCGCCCGCCCGGCGTCTGCGGCCGGTAAAAGGGCCCCGCTTCCAGCCGCGCGAACACCGCATCGACCAGATCAGTCTGGGCCTGGGCGTCCAGGGCGCCGGGCCAAAGGCGGAAGCCTTCGACGGCGGTTTTGACCTCTAAAATCGCGGACATGGCCCCATCCTGAGCGAAAACCGGTTCCGCCGCATCGCTGAATCGCAGAACGCCCTTGCAGGCCTATGGGACTTTCCCATATCGGGGCCAGCTTCGGAGAAACCCCGAGAAGTTTGGGGCTATCCGGCATCTATCACGCCAACCCACAGGGGGCGGTCACGCGCGGCGCTTCGTCGAAGGCCGCCGCATCGCCCGCCGATACGGAGAGAACAGTACGCCCATGGCCAAGATTATCGGCATCGACCTCGGCACCACCAACTCGTGCGTGGCCGTCATGGACGGCAAGAACCCCAAGGTGATCGAGAACGCCGAAGGCGCCCGCACCACCCCGTCGGTGGTCGCCCTTCAGGACGGCGGCGAGACCCTGGTGGGTCAGCCCGCCAAGCGTCAGGCCGTCACCAACCCCGCCAACACCTTCTTCGCCATCAAGCGCCTGATCGGCCGCAACTTCGACGATCCCGTCGTGGCCAAGGACAAGGGCATGGTGCCCTATGAGATCGTCAAGGGTCCGAACGGCGACGCCTGGGTCCGCGCCCACGGCAAGGACTATTCGCCGCAACAGATCTCGGCCTTCACCCTCATCAAGATGAAGGAGGCCGCCGAGGCCTATCTGGGCGAGAAGGTGACGCAGGCCGTCATCACCGTCCCGGCCTATTTCAACGACAGCCAGCGCCAGGCCACCAAGGACGCCGGCAAGATCGCCGGGCTTGAAGTCCTGCGCATCATCAACGAGCCGACCGCGGCTGCGCTCGCCTATGGCCTCGAGAAGAACGAAGGCCAGAAGATCGCTGTCTATGACCTGGGCGGCGGCACCTTCGACGTCTCGATTCTGGAAATCGGCGACGGCGTCTTCGAGGTGAAGTCGACCAACGGCGACACCTTCCTGGGCGGTGAAGACTTCGACGTGCGCCTGGCCGACTATCTGGCCGACGAGTTCAAGAAGGAACAGGGCGTCGACCTGCGCCAGGACAAGCTGGCCCTCCAGCGCCTGCGCGAAGAAGCCGAAAAGGCCAAGAAGGAGCTCAGCTCCACGACCCAGTACGAGGTCAATCTGCCGTTCATCACCATGAACGCCTCGGGCCCGCTGCACCTGAACATCAAGCTGTCGCGCGCCAAGCTGGAAGCCCTGGTCGATGACCTGGTCGCCCGCACCATCGAGCCGTGCAAGAAGGCCCTGGCCGACGCCGGCCTGAAGGCCTCGGACATCGACGAAGTCGTCCTGGTCGGCGGCATGACCCGCATGCCCAAGGTGCAGGAGGCCGTGAAGGCCTTCTTCGGCAAAGAGCCGCACAAAGGCGTCAACCCTGACGAAGTCGTGGCCCTGGGCGCCGCCGTTCAGGCCGGCGTTCTGCAAGGCGACGTCAAGGACGTGCTGCTGCTGGACGTGACGCCCCTGACCCTGGGCATCGAGACCCTGGGCGGCGTCTTCACGCCCCTGATCGAACGCAACACCACCATCCCGACCAAGAAGAGCCAGACCTTCTCGACCGCCGACGACAACCAGTCGGCCGTGACGATCCGGGTCTTCCAGGGCGAGCGCCCGATGGCGGCCGACAACAAGATGCTGGGTCAGTTCGACCTGATGGGCATTCCGCCGGCGCCGCGCGGCATGCCGCAGATCGAGGTCGCCTTCGACATCGACGCCAACGGCATCGTCAACGTCTCGGCCAAGGACAAGGCGACCAACAAGGAACAGTCGATCCGGATCCAGGCCAACGGCGGCCTGTCGGACGCCGACATCGACAAGATGGTCAAGGAAGCCGAGGCCAACGCCGCCGCCGACAAGGTTCGCAAGGATCTGGTCGAGGCCCAGAACGCCGCCGACAGCCTGATCAACTCGACCGAGAAGGCCCTGGCCGAACACGGCGACAAGGTCGAGGCCGACGTCAAGACCGCCATCGAGACGGGCCTGGCCGAGCTGAAGACCGCCCGCGAGGGTACGGACGCCGAAGACATCCGCGCCAAGACCAACACCCTGGTCCAGGCCTCGATGAAACTGGGTGAAGCCATGTACGCCCAGCAGCAGGGCGCGGGCGACGCCGAAGGCCAACCGGCCGACGACGGCGTGGTCGACGCCGAGTTCGAGGACGTCTCGGACTCCGACGAGAAGAAGAGCGCCTGATTGCGCCACGATGATCTGACTTGATCCGAACCCTCGCTTGCCTTTGGTAGGCGGGGGTTCGTTTCATGAAACTTGCATCATTCGTCCCGGCCCCCATGTCAGCCGGGACACCGTCTTTCCCAGAACCCACAGAGGTTCAGGTCAGGCGGCTGGGGAAGTAATGAGGACTGACGCCCGATGGCGCGTGATTATTACGAGATTCTGGGCGTCGAACGGACCATCGACGCGCCCGGCCTGAAATCGGCCTATCGCAAACTGGCCATGATCCACCACCCGGACCGCAACGGCGGCTCGGACGAATCTATGGCCAAGTTCAAGGAGATCTCCGAGGCCTATACTGTCCTGTCGGACGATCAGAAGCGCGCGGCCTATGACCGGTTCGGCCATGCGGGCGTGAACGGCGGGACCGGCGGCGGCTTCGGACAGGGCCAGCAGGGCTTCTCCGACATCAACGACATCTTCTCCCAGGTGTTCGGCGACGCCTTCGGAGACGCCTTCGGCGGTCGCCAAGCGGGTCGGGGCCAGCAGGGCGGACCGCGTCGCGGCTCGGATCTGCGCTATGATCTCGAGATCAGCCTGGAGCAGGCCTACAAGGGCGCCGAGGTCGAGATCGACATCCCCGCCACCATGACCTGCGAGACCTGCGAGGGCTCGGGCGCCAAGCCGGGCACCAAGCCTGTCACCTGCACCACCTGCAACGGCGCCGGCCGGGTGCGCCAGGCCAACGGCTTCTTCCAGGTCGAGCGCACCTGCCCCCGCTGCCACGGCGCCGGCCAGATGATCGCCGATCCCTGCACCACCTGTCACGGCCACGGCCAGGTCCGCAAGACCCGCACCCTGAACCTGAAGATCCCCGCCGGCGTCGACGACGGCTCGCGCATCCGCCTGTCGGGCGAGGGCGACGCCGGTCAGCGCGGCGGCCCGCGCGGCGACCTGTATGTCTTCCTGTCGGTGACGCCGCACGACCTGTTCGAACGCGACAACCTGGACCTGCTGGTCACCGTGCCGGTTCCCATGACCGTCGCCGCCCTGGGCGGCGAGATCGACGCCCCCTGCCTGGTGTCCGAGACCTGCGACGGCAAGTGCAAGGCGCCTGTCGCCGTGCCCGCCGGGGCTCAGACCGGAAAGACGGTGCGGATCAAGGGCAAGGGCATGCCCCATCTGAACGGCCGGGCGCGCGGCGATCTGGTGGTCGAACTGTTCGTCGAGACCCCCACCGAGCTGACGCCGCGCCAGAAGGAATTGTTGCAAGAGCTTGCCCTGTCGTTCGGCGAGGGGCAGAACCCACGCAACTCCAGCTTCGCCGGCAAGGCGAAGCGCTTCTGGGCCGACATCCTGGGCAATCAGGATGCGGACGGGTCGAAAGAGAACGCGGCTTGAGCGCAATCTTCCACGCCGGGATTTCCGGCTATCGTGGCCGGATGGGTCGCGCGGTGTCCCAGGTGCTGGACGCCCGTGAAGACGTGGTCGTCGCCGCCCGTTTCGACTGGGGCGAGACGGCCGACATCTCGCTGTGCGACGTCATCATCGACTTCTCGACGCCCGACGCCTCCCTGGCCCTGGCCCAGGGCGCTGCCGAGCGTGGCGGCCCGGCCCTGGTCATCGGATCCACCGGCTTCACGCCGGAGCAGGAGGCCGAGCTGATGAAGGCCGCCGAGAAAATCGCCATCGTCAAGAGCGGCAATTTCTCGCTGGGCGTGAACATCCTGATCGGCCTGGTCCAGCACGCGGCCCAGCGTCTGGACGCCCAGGACTGGGACATCGAAATCACCGAGGCCCACCACCGCCGCAAGGTCGATTCCCCGTCCGGCACCGCCCTGATGCTGGGCGAAGCGGCGGCGGAGGGCCGGTTCACCGACCTGGCCGACATCCGCTCCAAACCCTATGACGGCGTCCAGGGCGAACGCGAGAGCGGCAAGATCGGCTTCTCCTCGATCCGCGCCGGCGGCATCATCGGCGAACATACGGTCCTGTTCGCCTCCGAAGACGAAGTCCTGACCCTCAGCCACTCAGCCATCGACCGCTCCCTGTTCGCCAAGGGCGCCGTCGCCGCCGCCGCCTGGGTCCGTACGCGCGGGCCCGGCCTGTACGACATGCAGGACGTGCTGGGCTTCCGTCAGGCTTGATGTTTAGGGGCGCTTCGCGCCGCGCTACGCTCGCGACGCGGTCGCTCACTGCTTGAGCGCGATTCCAATATCCGACCCGTCACCCTCGGGCTTGTCCCGAGGGCCCACGGCTGATGCGGATTCGGGCCTCTGAAAATCTAGAGCGTCGTCCAGCCGTGCGGCGGAACCGTAGGCCCTCGGGACAAGCCCGAGGGTGACGGAACTTGGGGAGGCGGTATCAGCGCACGACCCGGCGACGCCCGAACGCCGTCCCCGTCAGCAGCGTCTTGATGAAGAAGAAGATGGCGATGACGATGGCGTAGCCCAGGAACAGGGCCAGGGCCGTCATCCAGAAGCCGACGGTCAGGATCGCCGGCAGGGCGAACTCGTCCCCGTTCAGCACGGGCAGGACCGCCAGCACGATCAGATGCACCAGGGTCGCGCCCAGGGCCGTCGAGGCCAGCGACCGCCAGTCCACCATCAGCAGGGCGGCGATGATGGCGATGATCAGCCCCATCACCTGGTTGACGCCGTCGAAGCCGGCGCTGGCCAGTCCGGCGATACGGTTCAGGAAGTCGGCGATCTGATCGATCAGATTTTCCACCTCGTCGCTCCTGTGAAAGAAAGTTGGAAAAATGACCCGGCCAAGCTTGGGCGGTTCGTATCGGTTAACGCCCGCTGTGCTTAAAGGCTCCCGTGAAGGATACGACTCCGCCTCCGGGCTGGGCCGCGAGGATCGACAGGACGACATGAAGGCCCGAACCAGCGTCGAAGACATCGCCGGCGGCATCGCGCTCAGGATCGCGGCGGCGGGCGCCTTTTCGATCATGACGGCGACGCTGAAACTGGCCTCGTTCGACGGGGTGGTGGCGGCCGAAATGCTGTTCTACCGCGCCTTCTTCGGCCTGCCGGTCGTGGTGATCTGGGTGCTGACCCAGCCGGGGGGCCTGGCCGGTCTGACGACGCGTCGCCCCTGGGCGCTCGCCGGCCGCAGCGCCCTGGGCATCGTCTCCATCCTGTGTCTGTTCCAGACCCTGACCCTGCTGCCGCTGGCCGATGCGACGACGCTCAGCTTCACTTCCCCCATCTTCGCCACCCTGCTGTCCTTCCTGATCCTGAAGGAGGCGGTGGGGCCGCGCCGCTGGGCCGCCGTGGCCGTCGGCTTCATCGGGGTGGTGGTCGTCATGCGGCCCGTGGCGCTGATCACCGGCGGCGGGGACCAGGCCATACCCCTGGTCGGGATCGGCTTCGCCCTGGCCGGCGCCCTGCTGACGGCCGGGGTCACCATCACCCTGCGCCAGCTGCGCGACACCGAACATGTGGCCGCCATCGTCTTCTGGTTCTTCGCCGCCTCGTCCGTGGTGGGGGCCATCCTGCTGATCTTCGTCGGCCGGATGCACGCCCCGGCCACCTTCGGCCTGCTGATCGGCTCGGGTATCGCCGGGGGCCTGGCGCAGCTGTTCATGACCGCCTCGCTGCGCGCCGCCCCGGTCGCGGTCGTGGCGCCCTTCGACTATCTCCAGATCGTCGGCGCCGTCGTCTTCGGCTGGTGGCTGATGCACGCCACGCCCAGCGCCAACACCCTGGCCGGCGCCGCCCTCATCGCCGCCAGCGGCCTCTACACCGCCTGGCGCGAACACGTCCGCCGCAAGGACAGCCTTATGCAGACGACGGCGCCGCCGGTTTAGGGGGATCAACCGCAGTTTCGCTCGCCGTGTTGTAACGCCTGAACGCCCGCGTATGCTGCATACGAAACAACCCGCTTAAAAGCTGAGCGCATGACTGAGCCGACACAGCCTCCGTCCGACCAGCTGCCTCTTTTTGACGCCGCTTTCGGATCTTCGTCGGAGGGCGCGCCAGAGGCGTCTAAGTTCAGCAGCTATATCGTCTACGTCGATGAAAGCGGCGACCACAGCATGGTCGCTGTGGACGACGCCTACCCTGTGTTCGTGCTCTCATTCTGCATCTTTCAGAAGGCCTATTATGGCCGCGCAGTGGTGACGGCTCTGGAGGCGTTCAAATTCTCAAATTTCGGCCATGACCTCGTGATCCTGCACGAGCGAGACATCCGCAAGGAAACCGGTCAATTTCGCTTCTCAAGCGCGAAGGAAAAGAACCGCTTTATCGGCGCGCTCACCAAAATCATTGAGGCAAGCAGGTTCATTCTCATCGCCTCCATCATCGACAAGCGCCGGATGAGCGACGGCGGCGAAACCGCCGGGAACCCCTATCACGTCGCCCTCAAGTTTTGCCTGGAGCAGTTGCGGGACTTTCTGGCGGAGAAGAAGCAGCTCGACGCGACAACTCACGTCGTCGTCGAGTGCCGCGGAAAGAAGGAAGATGCTGAATTGGAACTGGAGTTCAGGCGGATTTGCAGCGGCGCCAACAGGTTTTCGACGCCATTGCCGTTCACAGTGGTTTTCGCGGACAAGAAGGCCAATTCGTCGGGCCTTCAACTCGCCGATCTCGTGGCCCGGCCGATCGGTCTGAGCGTGGTTCGCCCCGAACAATCCAACCGCGCCTTCAGTATTCTACGAGAAAAGTTCTTTTGCCGGGGCGGCAGAGCACAGGCAGGAAAAAACTACGAGGGGATCGGCTGTATGGTCTATCCAGAGGCCTAAAAGCGAAAGGCCCCGGTGAACCCACCGAGGCCATAGCGCCGACCGGGAACCCCCAATCCACTTGACTCATTAGATAGCTTGTGAATTGCCGATTTGCAATAAGATTCGGCCAGTCCCGCCTACCGCCCCGTCGATCCGAACCCGCCCGCGCCGCGCGCGGTCTCGTCCAGCGTTTCGACCTCGACCCAGTCGGCGCGTTCGTGCTTGGCGATCACCAGCTGGGCGATGCGCTCGCCGCGACGGATGACGAAGGGTTCCGGGCCGATATTGGCCAGGATCACGCCGCACTCGCCGCGATAGTCGCTATCGATGGTGCCCGGCGCATTGGGGCAGATGATGCCGTGCTTCAGCGCCAGACCCGAGCGCGCCCGCACCTGGGCCTCGTAGCCCAGCGGCAGGGCGATCTTCAGTCCCGTGGGCACCAGGGCGCGCTGGCCCGGCGCCAGGGTCATCGGCTGGTCCTCGGGCACGGCCGCGCGCAGGTCCATCCCGGCCGAGCCCGCCGTCTCATAGGCCGGCAGGGGCAGGCCCTCGGCATGGGGCAGGCGCAGGATCTGGATGGCGGTCTCGGTCATTCGGGGGCCTTGAAATGGTCGGCGATACGGGCCGCAACGGCCCGGGCAATGGCGGATTTGGACTGGCGGGGCCAGCTTTCGGTCTTGTCGGCGGTGACCAGCAGCACGGCGTTGCCGTCCGAGCCGAAGACGTCGTCGGACACGTCGTTGCCGATGATCCAGTCGCAGCCCTTGCGCGACAGCTTGGCGCGGGCGTTGGCCTCAAGGTCCGTGGTCTCGGCGGCGAAGCCGATCACCAGGGTCGGCCGGTTCGGGCCCGGCGCGGCGATCCCGGCCAGGATGTCGGGGTTCTCGATCAGGGCCAAGGTCGGCGGCCCGCCCGGTCCCTTCTTGATCTTGCCGCCGGCGATGGTGTCCACGCGCCAGTCGGCCACGGCGGCCGACAGCACGGCGATGTCGGCCGGCAAGGCGGCCTGGGTCGCCGCCTGCATCTCCAGCGCGCTCTCCACGTCGATCCGAGTAACGCCCGTCGGCGCAGCCAGGGCCGTGGGTCCGGACACCAGGGCCACCTCGGCCCCCAGCTCCGCCAGAGCGGCGGCGATGGCGTAGCCCTGTTTGCCGCTGGAGCGATTGGTCAGGCCCCGCACCGGGTCGATAGGCTCGAACGTCGGTCCGGCCGTGACGACGGCGCGCCTGCCCGCGAGAGGCCGCCCCGCCGCCCCCGCCAGCAAACCCTCAATCGCCTCCAGAATGGCCGCCGGCTCGGCCATCCGGCCCGGTCCGTATTCGCCGCAGGCCATCTCGCCGTCGTCCGGGCCCACCACCGCCACGCCATGGAAGCCGGGGAAGGCCTTCAGCCGCTCCATATTGGCCTGGACCGCCGGATGCTCCCACATCCGCACGTTCATGGCCGGGGCCAGCAGCACCCGCTTATCCGTGGCGATCAATGTGGTTGAGGCCAGGTCGTCGGCCATGCCGTTCGCCGCCTTGGCGATCAGGCCCGCCGTCGCCGGCGCCACCACCACCAGATCGGCCCAGCGCGACAGCTCGATATGGCCCATGCTGGTCTCGTCGTCGGGGTGGAACAGGCCCGACCGCACCGGATGGCCGCTCAGCGCCGCCAGGGACAGGGGCGTCACGAACTCGGCCCCGGATTCGGTCAGGATCACCCGCGTCTGGCCCCCGGCCTTGGCGATCAGCCGCACCAGCTCCAGCGCCTTGTAGGCCGCTATGCCGCCGCCGACGATCAGCAGGATTTTGCGGTTCGAGAGGGGGCGGTTGTCCATGCCCTCGGTCTAGCCGCCCCGCGCGACGCCGTCGAGACGGAGGAAAAGAACATTGCAGGAACAGATGGGTTGTGCTTGTATCGCGCCATACGGGTGCTGATGGAGGGCAGGATGATCAAGGACCAGCGACAGCGTACGGCGGGGGCTCTGGCGGCGGGGGCTCTGGCGGCGAGGGCTCTGGCGGCGGGGCTGATGGTGATGGGGCTGGCGGCCTGCGACAACGCTTCGGCGGTGCAGACGCGGGACCGGACGGCCGAGGCCGCGCCTGTCGCCCTGGCCATGACCGCGACGGATACGGCAGACGGCTCGGCGGCGGCCAAGCCGGTGCTGACCACCGGCCGGCGCGAAACCGTCGATGCCAAGATCGCCCGTCTTTATGCGCGCAACGGCGCCGATTTCGGCGCCTCCTCGGCCGAAGACTATCTGGACAAGGTCACGGCCTTTACCGCCAAGCCCCCACGCGACGCCGAGACGGTGAAACGGCCCAATGGCGACACCCTGATCTATCAGGCCTCGACCAACACCTTCGCCGTGGCGGCCCGCGACGGCACGCCCCGCACCATGTTCAAGCCGACCACGGGCGCCGACTATTGGGCCGAACAGAAGACGGCGGCTCCCAGCTTCGGTCAGAGGCGGCAATCGACGCAGGACGACGGCTGATATAGACGGCGGGGTCCGACCCTGCTGTGGAGCCCGCCTGATGTCCGACGCCCCCTCTGGCCAAAAGCCGCTGCTGAAGACGGCGCTGATCTATGATTTCGACGGCACCCTGGCGCGCGGCAATATGCAGGAGGTCAGTTTCATCCCCTCCGTCGGCATGGGCATCGGGGCTTTCTGGGAAGAGGCCGAACGCCTGACCAAGGAGGCCGACGGGGACGGCATCCTGATGTACATGCAACTGATGCTCCACCACGCGCGCCAGAACGGGACGCCGGTGACGCGCGAGACCCTGCGTCGGCACGGCGAGGCGGTGGCCCTGTTCGAGGGGCTGAAGGACCTCAGCTGGTTCGACCGGATGAACGCCTTCGGGGCGCGCTACGGGCTTGAGATCGAACACTATATCGTCTCGGCCGGCCTGGAGGAGATGATCGACGGCACGCCGATCCGCCCCGCCCTGAACCACGTCTTCGCCTCCCACTATGTCTATGACGACAAGGGCGAGGCGGCCTGGCCCGCCGTCGGCGTCAACTACACCACCAAGACCCAGTATCTGTTCCGCATCAACAAGGGGGTGAAGAACCACTGGGAGCACGAGCGGATCAATCACTTCATCCCCGACGACCAGCGGCCGGTGCCGTTCGAACGGATGATCTTCATCGGCGACGGCGACACCGACGTCCCCACCATGAAGATGATGCACACCAAGGGCGGCTTCTCGATCGCCGTCTATGATCCCCGCTCGAACGAGAAGGACCAGAAGAAGGTCTATTCCCTGATCTCGGAGGACCGGGTCAATTTCGTCGCCGCCGCCGACTATCGCGAAGGCTCGGCCCTGGACCTGATCGTCAAGGGCCTGGTCGGCCGTATCGCCATCAACGCCGGCGCCATGCCGGCCGGGATGTAGAACTAGCGTCCGCCGGCCCTCAGCCAGGCGTCGCGCGCGCCGATCAGCCGGGCGGGCGCCAGGCCGCGCAGGGATCTGGCGCCGGTCTGTCTCAGCCCCGCCTCCTGCCCCTTCTGCCAGAGGACGGTCGCCGGATAGGCCACGGCTTCGGCGATATCGACCACCACCACCTCGGACGGCAGGGCCGCGCCCCGGTCCAACCTCAGCCGCATGCCCGAGTTCGACAGATCGACGATCAGACAGGCGGTCTCGACCCCCGGCGCACACACCACGCCTCGGGCGTTGACGGACCTGCGCGGTTCGCCGCGTCGATCAGGGGCGGAGGCGGGCTTGGATCCAAACATGCTCAGGCCTCGCAACACGCGGCGGCGATACAGGCTACGCCGCAGAACTTCGCCGCCCGAAACGGCTGTCCATGCCGGTAGCCGAGTTTGAGCCCGTCAGGAAGAGCGCGGGCTAGAGGCCCGACTTCCACAGCAGGAAGCCCGCCCGTTCAGCCAGAACCGGCACGCCCATTTCGCGCGCCGTCGCCACGGCTTCGTTCAGGATCAGGTTCAGATGGCGAGGCGCGGGGCCGCCCAGGCGGCGACGAGCCAGGGCCACATCGGCGAGCCCGATCTGGTCGGCCGCCCAGTCCAGCGGCGCGGCGCCGACCAGGCGGCGACGCAGACGATCTTCTAGCAGATCCAGTCCGGCAAGGTCGCGCACCGCCTCCGCCAGGGCGATCTCGCGGGCCACGCGGCGCTCGCGCACCAGGGCGCCGACGATCAGGCCGCGCCCCTGGGTCAGGGCCTCCGCCTGGTTCAGCAGCATCAGCGGCGTCGCGTCGTCCCCGGCGCGAAGCATCTGGATCACCGCCCAGTCCAGCGGGCTGTGGTCCGGCGTGAACTGGTCGGCGGCGGCGTCGAACATCATCCGGCCCTGGTCCTGGGCCTCGGCATGGTTGGCCACGGCGGCCAGGGCCGACAGGCCCGCCCCGCACAGGGCCAGGGCGCGGGCGCGGGTCAGGGGGCGATAGTCGGGCGAGGCGGCCTCGACCAACTGGCCGAGATCGCGCCCGGCCTGGTCAAGCAGGCGGGGGTCGCGCTTGATCACCCCGGCCTCCAGCGTCAGGCTGGCGCGGTCCAGACGCAACTCGACATCCCCCGCGCCCGTCTCGTGCAGGGCCATGTCCATTAGAGCGGCGGCGTCCATCAGGGCAGAGGCTTCGCCGGACAGTCGCGCCTGACGGGCCTTCAGACGCGCATGAATGGAGGACAGTTCGCCTGACAGGGCGGATCGGCGCCCGAGCCCCCTTCCGTCGACAGCGGCCCCCGCCAGCGTGTCCAGGGCGCGGTCCAGATGGCCGGGGTCGCCGCACAGGTCGAACCGCAGCATCAGGGCCTGGGCCTTGTCGATCGCGGCCTGTGCGACCTGGATCTCGCCTGCGGCGGCGCGCGTCAGGCTGTCGGCGCAGCGTTCGGCCCGGTCCAGACTGTCGATGGTCCCGCTGCGTCGCGCATGTTCGCGCCACAGAACGGCGGCGCGGCGCTCGGTCTCGAAGGGGCGGGCGCAGGAGACGCGGCCGGCGTCGGTGGCTTCCCGTCGCGCCTCGGCCGCCAGCAGATCGACGCCGATCAGCTCGACCCAGCCCAGATCCTCGCCGTCGCGGGCCTGGGAGAAGAGTTTGCGAAGGTCACGACCGAACTCGAACATACGCTGGGCGCCTTTAAATCCCGGTTCGGGACGGCTGGTGCGTCCCATGAGGGTTCCATTGCAAACGCGACGCCGTCATCGGGGTTCAGCCTGGTCTTAAGGATGATTGTTCAGTTGAGGACGGGCGTCTTCTGGAGGCAGCGTTGCAGGGCCGCGCGCGCGGCGGGCGCATCGGCGTTCAGGCGGCGCACGGCGTCGATCCGGGCGCGGGTCTGGTCGGTCTCGGCCGCCGGCGCGGGCTTGCCCGCGGCGGTTCCCGCCTGCATGGCCGCCAGCGACCAGAACAGGGCGGCGTCATAGAGACGCTGTCCCTCCGTGCTTTCACCGCCTTCCAGCTCGGACGCGGCCTGGGTCAGACCGGCGCAACGCACCGCCTCCTCATAGGAGACGAGGCCGACTCCCGGATTGGCTCCCGGATTGGCGCCCGGATTTGGGGCGCTCTGCATCAGCAGGCTGGCGAGGGTCAGGGCGACCAACATCAAAGGCTCCATCGACGTCCCCCCGGACATCGCGCTTATCTGACCACGTTCGCGCGGCCGCGAGAAGGTCGAACCCGAGCGGCAATTGGTCGGGATTGCGAATAACTGCGGATTTACCGGAAACCCTGTATGCTGCTGTGCAGCAAACGGCCGTCAGCTCGCCCCGGCCCAGTAATGGATCGCCATGCTCTACGCGTTTCACGAACTCGCCTACCAGTCGGCCCTGCCGTTCCGGGTCGGGGCCCAGATGGCCCGGCGCTTCTGGTCCTCGCCCTTCAACCCGGCGTCCGACACGGCGGTCGGCCGCACCGCCTACGCCTCGGCCGAACTGTTCGAGAGCGTGACCCGCCGCTACGGCAAGCCGGACTGGAAGCTGGAGACGATCGACATCGGCGGCAAGTCCGTCCGCACCGTCGAACAGGTGATCTGGCAGAGCCCGTGGTGCCGCCTGGTCCGGTTCGCCCGCAACATCGGCGACCTGAAACGGGCTGGAAAGCCGGCCTCCGGTCCCGCCGTCCTGATCGTCGCCCCCCTGTCGGGCCATTACGCCACCCTGCTGCGCGGGACGGTCGAGGCCTTTCTTCAGGACCACGACGTCTATGTGACCGACTGGATCAACGCCCGTCAGGTTCCGGTGCTGGAGGGGCGGTTCGACTTCTTCGACTATATCGACCATGTGCGGCGGATGCTGGCCGAGATCGGCGGCCGGGCCCATGTGGTCGGGGTCTGCCAGCCGGGCCCGCCGGTGCTGGCGGCCGGCGCCGTGATGGCCGAGGACGGCGACGACAACCGCCCCGCCTCCATGACCTTCATGGGCTCGCCCATCGACGCCCGCCTGTCGCCGACCGCGACCAATCAGCTGGCGGAGGAGAAGCCCTTCACCTGGTTCCGGTCGAACATGATCCACACCGTGCCCCTGCCCTATGCGGGCTTCGGGCGGCGGGTCTATCCGGGCTTCGTCCAGCTCTACAGCTTCATGTCGATGAACCAGGAGCGCCACCGCGACGCCCACTGGGACTATTTCAACAGCCTGATCGACGGCGACGGCGACGGGGTCGAGAAGCACGAGGAATTCTACGACGAATATCTGTCGGTGCTGGACCTGACCGAGGAATTCTACCTCCAGACCATCGACATCGTCTTCCAGCAGCATCTGCTGGCGCGCGGCCTGTTGGAGCATCGCGGGCGTAAGGTCGATCTGAGCAAGATCACCGACATCGGCCTGATGACGGTCGAGGGCGAGAAGGACGACATCTCCGGCGTCGGCCAGACCCAGGCGGCGCACGGCCTGTGCGCCAGCATCCCCGAGGATCAGAGGGTGCTGTACGTCCAGCCCGGCGTGGGCCATTACGGGGTCTTCAACGGTCGCCGTTTCCGCGAGGAGATCTACCCCCGCGTCCGCGACTTCATCGCCCAGAACGAGGCCCGCCTTGGCGTACCGCAACGGTCAGCGGCTGCCGCTTGACGAAGGGGGTTCGGAACCCGGTTCCGGCCCCGCGCTGAGACTGTCAGTCAATCCGCGCGCCCGACGCCTGTCTGTGCGGATCGACGCGCGGGCCGGCGAAGCGGTGGTGATCGCCCCGACCGAGCGCGGCCTGGCCCAGGCCGTGGCCTTCGCCCGCTCCAAGTCCGTCTGGATCTCCGAACGTCTGGCGGTGCGGCCCAAGGGACGGCCGTTGCAGCCGGGCCAGGTCATCTCCCTGCGCGGCAAGCCCGTGCGGCTGGAGGCGACGCCCGGCGCCGGCGCGGCGCGTCTGGTCGAGGACGGGACGGTCATCCGCTCGGGCGGCGAGGGCGAGGCCTATGCCCGTCGGGTCGAGAACCTGCTGAAACGCGAGGCGCGCAGCACCCTGCTGGACCGCACCGACCACCATCTGCGCGCCCTGGGCCAGACGCCGGTCACGGTCTCCATCGCCGACACCCGCTCGCGCTGGGGCTCGTGCAGCCCGCACAACCGCACCATCCGCTATTCCTGGCGCGTCATCATGGCCCCGCCCCCGGTCATCGACTACCTCGCCGCCCACGAGGTCGCCCACCTGGTCCACGCCGACCACAGCCCGGCCTACTGGTCCGTGGTCGAACGGCTGGTCGGGGATCACAAGCCCTGGCGCAAATGGCTGAAGGACTATGGCGCGGCGCTACACGCCGTGGGGCGGTAGGCGGCGTCCCAGACCCTCTCCCGCTTGCGGAAGAGGTGGCCCGGCGTTCGCGCAGCGAACCAGGGTCGGAGAGGGGAGTCTTCTTCCAAGACGCAAGACTTCCCCCATCGTCAGCCGTCTCGCTGTGCTCGACGAGCTGACACTTCCCCCGCAAGCGGGGGAAAGGTCTGTGGGGGCGTCCCCGAAGGATCAGAAGAACAGCGGGTCGCTGCGTTTCTCGGCCGGTTGGCGGCCTTCCGGCTGTTGGTTCGGCGGATCGCGCGGCGCCGGCTGGGGCGAGGCCGGGCGGGCGGCGGGCTGGGCGGGCGACGTCGGCTGAACCGGTTGGCCCGGCTCTTCAGCATAGGGGTCGCCGCCGTTGGCATCCGCCGGTTCGAGCGGCAAGCCGTCCTCACCGATGCCCGACATCAGGTCGCCGACCGGATCGGGCGCGACCCAGCCCTCGGGCATGGCCGGGCCGTCGGGGATGCGCGAGGCGTTCAGGCGCGGCAGGGCCGCCTCCATGAAGCCCTTCCAGATCGCGGCGGGCGAAGAGCCGCCGGTCACGCCGCGCATGGCGGTGTTGTCATCCTTGCCGACCCAGACGGCGGTGACGAAGCCGCCGGTGTAGCCGACGAACCAGGCGTCCTTATAGTCCGAGGTCGTGCCCGACTTGCCCGCCAGGTCGCGCCCGGCGATGGCCGCGCTGCGCCCGGTGCCCGAGGTCATGACCCCGCGCAGCATCTCGTTCATGTAGTACAGCGACGGATTGTTGATCGCCTGTCCGCTCTGGCCGCTGGCCCGCTGATAGATGACCCGGCCCTGGGGGGTGCGGATGCGGCTGATGCCATAGGCCTCGACCCGGCGTCCGCCGTTCGAGAAGGCGTCATAGGCGGTGGCCATCTCCAGCGGCGAGACCTCGACGGCGCCCAGGGCCATGGCCGGCTCCAGACCGATCCGGCTTTCGATGCCCAGGCGGCGCGCGGCGCGGGCCACGCTGTCGCGCCCGATCTGGTCGGCGACATAGGCCGCCACCGTATTGGTCGACTGGGCCACGGCCTGGGCCAGGGTCATCTCGCCGCTGAAGGTGTTGGAATAGTTCTTGGGCGACCAGTTGCCGATGGTGATCGGCTGATCGACCACCGGGGTCTGGGGCGTATAGCCGGCCTCGACCGCCGCAAGATAGACGAAGGGTTTGAAGGCCGAGCCCGCCTGACGACGCGCCTCGACGGCGCGGTTGAACTGGCTGTCGGCATAGGAGCCGCCGCCGATCATGGCCCGCACCCGGCCGTCGCCGTCCAGGGCGACCAGGGCCGCCTGTTCCACGCCCTTGCCCTCGTCGCGGTCCAGGATGCGCCGCACCGAACGTTCGGCGGCGGTCTGCAGGGTCAGGTCCAGGGTGGTCTCGACCACCATGTCCTCGGTCGGTTCGCCGACCAGGCCGCGGATCGACTGGTCCAGCCAGTCGATGAAATACTGGGCGTGCTGGGTCGCCAGGGTGCGCGACACGATGATCGGCTGGGTCACGGCCTCCTCGCGCTGGGCGGCGGTGATGACCCCGGCCTCTTCCATCTCGTTCAGCACGACGGTGGCGCGGGTGGCGGCCCGCTCGCTCTCGGACACGGGCGAATAGCGCGAGGGCGCCTTCAGCAGCCCGGCCAGAAGCGCAGCCTCGCCGACGGTCAGATCCTTGGCCGACTTGTCGAAATAGCGTTGCGACGCCGCCTCGATCCCATAGGCGCCGGCGCCGAAATAGACCCGGTTCAGATAGAGGGCCAGGATCTCCTTTTTGGAGAATTTCATCTCCAGCCAGACCGCCAGCATCAGCTCCTGCACCTTGCGGCGCAGGTTCTGGTCTGGCGTCAGGAACAGGTTCTTGGCCAGCTGCTGGGTCAGGGTCGATCCACCCTGCACCACCCGGCCGGCGCGCATATTGGTCGCCACCGCCCGCATCATGCCGATGGGGTCGAAACCGGGGTGGTGGTAGAAGCGCCGATCCTCGATGGCGATGAAGGCGGCCGGCACATAGTCGGGCAGGGCGTCCAGATCGGCGGGCGGCGCCATCTGGGTGCCCCGGGTGGCGATCAGGGCGCCGTTGCGGTCCAGATAGGTGATCGAGGGCTGACGATCGACATTGTACAGGGTCGAGGTGTCCGGCAGGCCGCGCGCAAACACCGCGAAGAAGACGACCAGGAAGATCAGCCCCCATACGGCCAGCACGGCGCCCCAGTAGAGCGCCTGTTGCAGCCGCGTGCGGGCCGGCTTTGCACCGCCCTGTTGTCCGCCCCCGAACCCTGGACCCGCCATCGAATATCCTCAAGAACCGCGCATCGGCGGGATTAGCCCTACGGATGTGTACCCCGTATGAACCGCCGCCGAAACGGCTCCGCTCACTTCACGCCAGCGTGAGCGGCTATTTCGCCGAAAGAAAGGCGCGACGGGCCAGCCAGACGCCGGTCGCGGCCCCGTCGCCCTCCACCGACAGCCCGGCCTCGCTCAGCAGGGCGCGATAGGCGGCGGGGTCCAGACTGCCGTGATACAGCGGCTCGCCGCGCCATTCGCCGATGGTCTCGCCATGGGCGGGGCCGCTGGTGAACATCAACCGCCCGCCTTCCCCCACCTGTCGGGCGAGAGCGGGCAGGACACGCCGCTGATCCTCGGGCGTCAGATGGAACAGGCTGTGCCAGGCCAGAACGCCGTCGAACACGCCGTCCGGCGGCGGGTCGCGCATGTCGGCGGTCTCCCAGACGCCGGCCGGCAGGGTCTGGCGCGCATGGGCGATCAGGGCCGGCGAGGAATCCCGCCCCACGACCCTGAACCCCCGCTCCAGCAGGGCCGCGCCCATCGGCCAGCCCGAGCCGCATCCGACGTCCAGAATAGACGCGCCCGGCGGCAGGTCGGCGACGAAACGATCCAGCCATTTCGCCTCGTCCAGCCCGCGCGCCCCGGAATACAGGGCCGCGCCGCGATCCCTGATCCAGTCCGCCGCCCTGTCCTCGTATAGACCCACGATCCGATCCGCCGCCGGATGGCTCATCGCGCCAGGAAGGCGTCCAGCTCGCCGTAAAAGGCCTGGGGCTGGTCCAGCATGATGAAATGGGCGCTGTCGTCGATCCGCTTCAGCGTCACGCCGGGCAGGTTGGCGAAGCTGCTGCGGAAAATCTGATCGGTAATCTCGGGCGTCATGCGCGGGTCGTTGAACTTGACGTACATCACCTCGGTCGGGGCGACGATACGGGACAATTCAGGCCTCAGATCTGTCACGATCAGTTCGCGGAAGGCGGCGGCTGAGACCTTCTGATCGCTCGTGCGGCTGTCTTCCAGAGGGCCGGCCCGCAAACCTTCGGTCGCGATCATGCCCGTGAGCGACACCGTCGCGCGCTGGTCGTACTCTGCGCGGGAAACATAGGCCATGCCGGCATAGACCTGATCGGCCATCGTGGTGATCGCCTCGTTCGAAGCGCCAGGCGGCGCGAACATCGCGCCCATGAAGGGGATCATGTCCACCACCATCAGCTTGCCGACGCTGTCGGGATGACGCGCGGCCAGCATCAGGCCGATGGTCCCGCCCATCGAATGGCCGACCACGACGGGCTTCTCCAGACCCTGTTCGGCGATATAGCGGGCGATCTCCTCGGCGACCGGGGCCGCCACCGGGGTCGGCGTCGCGCCCGTCTGGGCGTTGCCCTCAGCCGGGGCCCCCGCGAAGCCCTGGACATGGATCCGATGCACTCTCCACCCGGCGCCGAGATGATCGACCGTGCCCTGCCAGACTTCGGGCGAGGAACTGAGACCGGGGATCAGGATGATGTCGCGACCGCCCGCTTCGCCGTCCACGCGGACATGGATGCGGTCGGAGGTGAAATCCGCATGATGATGGCCGTGCGCATGTCCCTTGTCGGGATGAACCCCGTGCCCGTCCTGAGCCTGGACGGCAGAGGCGACGAACAGCATGGCGGCGAAACCTAAGGCGCGAAACATGGCGAAACTCCCCTGTGAGACGGTCCTTATGCCGCCTCTACTTTGTTTTGTAAAGTTCTCTGTAGCCTGCGGGAGGACAGACCCCGCCTCCCTCTGTTATGAGGCGCGCATGAAGCCTGTAGACGCTCCCCCCGTCCAGTCCCCTCAAGCCGAAGCCGCCCCCTCCAAGGCGGGCGCCCAGCCCTTCGGCAAGGGATTCGTCGCCGATGCCTGGTATTTCGTCGCCCTGTCGCGCGACGTCGCCCCGGCCGGCTTGAAACGCTACGAGATCATGGGCGAGCCCGTCCTGGTCGGCCGCACCCGCGCGGGCGCCGTCTATGCGATGCGCGACATCTGCCCCCACCGCGCCGCGCCGCTGTCGGCGGGGAAACTGGTCGAAAAGCCCGGCGAGGGCGAGACCATCGAATGCCCCTATCACGGCTGGCGCTTCCGCCCCGACGGGGTCTGCGCCGCCATTCCCTCCCTGGTCGAGGATCAGGCGTTCGAGGCCAATCGCATCAAGGTGCGCGCCTTCCCGGTGCGCGAGAGCCAGGGGATGGTCTTCGTCTGGATGGCGTCCGACGCCCGCAACCCGATGGAGCCGGATCACGAGCCCCCGGTCTTCCCCGGCGTGGTCGGATCCGGCCCGAAACTGGTCGAGACGATGGAGTTCGACAGCCATATCGACCACGCCGTCGTCGGCCTGATGGACCCTGCCCACGGCCCCTATGTCCACCAGCAATGGTGGTGGCGGTCCGAACATTCGATGCACGAAAAGGCCAAGGCCTTCGTCCCGGCCGATTTCGGCTGGGCCATGGCGCGCCACGCCCCCTCGTCGAACAGCCGGCTCTACAAGATCCTGGGCGGCGCCCCCGCGACCGAGATCACCTTCCGCCTGCCCGGCTATCGCTGGGAGCATATCCAGGTCGGCGAGCACTCCGGTTCTCGGCAGGTCCTGGCCCTGACCTGCCTGACCCCGATCAGCGAGACCAGGACCCGCATCACCCAGATCTTCTGGTCCGACCACTGGGTCTTCGCCCTGGCCAAGCCCTTCCTGCGCATGGGGGTGGTCGCCTTCCTGAAACAGGACGGCGGCATGGTGAACCTTCAGAACGAGGGCCTGCGCTACGACCCCGCCCTGATCTGGATCGACGACGCCGACAAACAGGCCAAATGGTACCAGCAGCTGAAGCGCGAATGGGCCAGGAGCCGGGCTGAGGCACGACCGTTCGTCAACCCGATCCAGCCCACGACGCTGCGGTGGAAGAGCTGACTCCGCTTCCTTCTCCCCTTGCGGGAGAAGGTGGCCGAGCGCAGCGAGGTCGGATGAGGGGTCGGCAGATGCACAACGACCCTGTCCGACCCAACATCTAACAACCCCTCATCCGGCCCTTCGGGCCACCTTCTCCCGCAAGGGGAGAAGGAAGAGGTCTTACAGCTTCAACCCATGCTCACCCGCCAGATCGGCCAGTTTCACCATGGGGCGCGGGCCCCAGTGGGCGATGACTTCAGACGCGGCCAGCGAGCCCAGCTTGCCCGCCTCTTCCAGAGTCAGACCCCGTGCGACGCCCAACAGGAAGCCGGCGGCGTACTGGTCGCCGGCGCCGGTGGTGTCGATCACCTTGGCGACCGGATAGGCGGCGACCACGACGCGTTCGTCGCCGGCGATCACGACCGAGCCGTGTTCGCCGCGCGTTACAGCGGCGATCTCGACGATGGCGGCCAGTTTCGAGGCGGCGGCGTCGAAATCATCGGTTTCGAACAGGGCGCCCAGTTCGGCCTCATTGGCCAGGACGATGTCGGCCGACTGTTCGATGAAGCTCAGCAGTTCGGCGCGCCAGCGGGCGACGACGAAGGTGTCGGACAGGGTGATGGCCACCTTGCGGCCGGCCTTGTGGGCGGCGGCGGCGGCGCGTTCGAAGGCGGCGCGGGCCGGGGCCGGGTCGAACAGATAGCCTTCCAGATAGACGATCTCGCTGGCGCCGATCAGGGCCTCGTCGATGTCGTCGGCGTACAGCTGGTTGGCGGCGCCCAGGAAGGTGGCCATGGTGCGCGCCCCGTCCGACAGGACGTTGATCAGGCAGCGGCCGGTGCCGAAGCCCTTGTCGGCCCCGCCGGTCAGGACCGGGGTGTCGAAATGCACGCCGGCGGCGCGGATGTCGTGGCTGAACACCTCGCCCAGGGTGTCGTCGGCCACCTTGCCGATATAGGCCGCGCGACCGCCGAACGAGCCGACGCCCGCCACGGTGTTGCCGGCCGAACCGCCCGAAGCCTCGACCCCCGGCGCCATGGCCTCATACAGGGCGGCGCTGCGTTCGGCGTCGACCAGTTGCATGGAGTTGGGGGCCAGGTCCTGGGCCGTCAGGAAGGCGGCGTCGCAGGGGCTGAGCACATCGACGATGGCGTTGCCGACAGCGCAGACGTCATATTGGGCGGTGTTCTGGGTCATGGTCGCGCCTTAGCGGTTGAAGACCCGAACGTCACCCGAAAACATATAAGGAAGCCCTTATATGCGTCGGCGTGTTGCGATAGGCAGACGTCATGACCCAGATCGCCGTCCTGACCCCCGATCCCGCCGACAAATCCTACATCGGCCGCTGGCCCGAGGTGCTGGCCCGGCTGACGCGGACGCTGGAAGGAACCGGCGCAACGGTCGTGGCGACGCCCTGGACCGATCATGTCGAGGACGCCTCGGCTCTGGCGGCCTATGACCTGATCCTGCCGGTCATCGCCTGGGGCTATCACCGCGACCACGCCCGCTGGCTGAAGGCCTGCGCGACCTGGGCGACGGCCGGCCTGCCGATCGCCAATCCGGCCTCGGTGCTGGGCTGGAACTCAGACAAGACCTATCTGGCCCGGCTGGCGGACAAGGGCGTGCCCATTCCGCCGACCCGCTGGAGCGACGGCGTGACCCAGGCCCAGCTGGACGCCGCCTTCGCCCAGAATGGCGCCGAAACCGGCGTCCCGACCCTGATCGTCAAGCCGACCGTCTCGGCCGGCGCCTTTCGCACCCTGCGCCTGACGCCGGGCCAGGCCCTGACCGATGCGCCGCAAGGCCCGGCGATGATCCAGCCCTATCTGAAATCCATAGAGACCGAGGGCGAGACCTCGTTGCTCTTCTTCGGCGGCCGGTTCAGCCATGCGGTCAACAAGCGGCCGGTCCCCGGCGACTTCCGCATCCAGATCCAGTTCGGCGGCCTCTACAAGACGGTGACGCCGGATGATGCGGCCCTGGCCCTGGCCGAGCAGGTGCTGGCCGCCATAGACGAGCCGCTGCTCTACGCCCGCATCGATCTAGCGCGCGACGACGCCGGCGCCTGGGTGCTGATGGAGGCCGAGCTGATCGAGCCCGACTTCTATCTGGACCACGACCCGGCCGACGGCGCCGGTTTCGCCCGCGCCGTTCAGGACAGATTAGACGCCTAGAAGCTTTCCCAGTCGCCGCCGCCCCCACCCGCAGCCCGGCGCTTGGGCGCGGACTCGGCGGCGAAGGCTTCGATCCGGGCCTGGGCCTGACGGATCGGCGCAGGCGCGCGATCGACCTCGCCCTGGGTGACCTGGAACCGGCCGACCAGTTGCGCCATATCGGCCGCCTCCCGGTTCAGGCTCAGGCTGGCGGCCGTCGATTCCTCGACCATCGCAGCATTCTGCTGGGTGACCTGATCCATCTCGTTGACGGCCGTATTGACCTCGGCCAGGGCCAGGGCCTGTTCCTGGGTCGAGGCGCGGATCTCGCCCATCAGATGGGTGATCTCGTTGATGCGTTCGGCGATCACCGCCAGAGCATCGCCAGACTCGCGCACCAGCACGACCCCGCTCTTGACCTGGGTGCTGCTGGTCGAGATCAGGGTCTTGATCTCGCGCGCCGAGTCCGCCGACCGCTGGGCCAGGGCGCGCACTTCCGACGCCACCACCGCAAAGCCGCGACCGGCCTCGCCCGCACGGGCCGCCTCGACCCCCGCGTTCAGGGCCAGCAGATTGGTCTGGAAGGCGATTTCGTCGATGACGCCGATGATCTGGCTGATCTGGTCCGAAGACTTCTCGATCTCGCCCATGGCGGTGATGGCGCGCTGGACGACGCCGCCGCCCGTCTCGGCCTGGGTCCGGGTCTGACCCACGACCGTATCGGCGGACTGGGCGTTCTCGGCGGCCTTGCGCACCGTCGCCGTGATCTGGTCGAGGGCGGCGGCGGTCTGTTCCAGCCCGGCGGCCTGACGTTCGGTCCGACGCGACAGGTCCTCGGCCGCGCTGCTGATTTCGTTGGCGCCCGACTGCATCGATCCGGCATTGCCGCGAATGACGGCGATGGCCTGGTCCAGCGAGGTCATGGCGCGATTGAAGTCCTCGCGCAGGATCGCATAGTCGCCGGGGAAGGTCTCGTCGATGCGATAGGACAGGTCGCCGGCCGCCAGGGCCGACAGGCCGCGTCCCGTGGCCTTGACCACCGACGCCTGCACCTCGGCCGCCACGCGGTCGGCCTCGGCGCGACGCTCGCGCTCCAGCTCGGCCGCCGTGACGTCGATGGCGAACTTGACCACCTTATAGGGTTTGCCGTCCGCGCCGAAGATCGGATTGTAGCTGGCCTCGATCACCGCACGGGCGCCGCCCTTGCCGTAACGGATGAATTTATCGGCGATGAACTCCCCCGCATTCAGCCGCCGCCAAAAGTCGAGATAGGCCGGCGAGGAGGCCTCCGCAGGGTCTATGAACATGCGGTGATGGCGGCCCCGGACTTCGTCCAGCTCATAGCCCACGACGGCCAGGAAGTTCGGATTGGCGGTGATGATCGTCCCGTCCAGCTCGAACTCGATGACCGCCTGCGACCGCTGAACCGCCGCCAGGACGCTGCGCAGTTCCGCCGTCTCCGCCGAGTCAGTGGAAGGCCGGGTCCGGAAAAACGATTTCATGGCGACAATCTTCAAGGCTTGTTCTGATCGATATCTGCCACGAAATCATTACGACATTGAGCGGATATATTTAGCCGAGGCAAACACCCAGCTCTGTCGTTGCTACGTACTTGTACAAGGTCGTATGAAGGCTGAAAAAACGTTACGACTAAATGCTTCCGCCTTGAGGATCCGCCGCTGTTACCGCTCCTATCTGCGGGATTACCGCACCGCCAAGCCCTGCAACTGAGAATCGCTCTCGCTGTTACCTTGTCGGCCCGGCGTTTTCATGTCCTAACGGCCGAGGCCCGTCGGGCGTCCGGAAAGGCCGCCGTCCGAACAAGCCTGCTTTACTTCCTGGACGAGGCGCCCGCGGGCCTGACACAGACGGAGCTGGCGCAGCGTCTTGAGATAACCGGGCCCAGTCTCACGCGTCAGCTCGACAAACTGGAGGCGCTCGGGTTCGTCAGCCGGCGCCGCGTGCTCGGAGACGGACGGGTTCGTCTGATCATGCTGGAACCGGCCGGACGCGAGGCCTTGATGGAACTGGACATCCTCGCGGCCGAGATCCGCGACCGCCTCTTTATGGATATTCCGGAAGCCGACCTGGAAGCGACGCAGCGGGTGCTAGAGACCGTGGCGGAACGACTGGCTACACACCCGGCGCTGCCGCCAGAAATGGCTTAACCCGCCGCCCCCAGCGCCATCAGCCCCGCCCGCGACGGGCACAGGTCGGCGATGACGCAGGCCAGACATTTGGGCTTGCGCGCCGTGCAGGTGTAGCGCCCGTGCAGGATCAGCCAGTGGTGGGCCTTGGGCAGCCATTGCTCAGGCACGACCTTGAACAGCTGGGCCTCCACCTTGTCCGGCGTGCCCGCATTGGCCAGGCCCAGCCGGTGCGAGACGCGGAAGACATGGGTGTCCACGGCGATGGCGGCCTCGATCCCCAGCTCGTTCAGCACCACCGAGGCCGTCTTGCGTCCCACGCCGGGCAGGGCCTGAAGATCGGTGCGGTTCAGCGGAACCTCGCCGCCATGCTGCTCCAGCACCAGGCGGGACAGGGCGATGACGTTGCGCGCCTTGCCGCGATACAGGCCGATGGAGGCGATATAGGGGACCAGTCCCTCCTCCCCCAAAGCCAGCATCTTCTCCGGCGTGTCGGCGACCTGGAACAGGCGGTCGGTGGCCTTGTTTACCGCGACGTCCGTGGTCTGGGCCGACAGGGCCACGGCGACGACCAGGGTGAAGGGGTTGGAGAAATTCAGCTCGGTCTTCGGCTCGGGCATGATCCCGGACAGCCGCTCGAAAATGGTCTCGACCCGGTCTTCGTCCGGCGGCCAGCGCAGCACCGGCACGGAGGCGCCGGTCATCACCGCCGGGCGTTTCGCACCGGGCTTGAGCTTGGCGACAGGTTTCAGGGCCTTGGTCGGCTTCATGCCTCGCTGTCGCCGTCGTCGCGGCGCGGGTCAAGACCCAGGGGCGCCAAGCCTTGGGCTCTCAGGGCCGCATCCGCCGCCCGTTCGCCCTCCATCCAGGCCCCGTGGGCCGTGCCGTAATAGACCGGCGCCGTCGCCTCGCCGGCCAGGAAGATCCGGTCCTCGACCGCCGTCCGCAGTTTCGCCCGGTCGCCCGCATGACCCGGCAGGGCGTGGGAATAGGCGCCGCACGACCAGGGATCGACGCCCCAGTTCGACACGGCCACGGCCTCCAGCCGGCGCCGCATGTTCGACCCCAGGGCCGCGACCAGTTCGGACACGGCGAAATCAACCAGGGCGGCGGGGCCTTGCGCCTCCAGCCCCCAGGCCAGCCCAGCCCCGAAATAGGCCTCGATCATCGGCCGCCCAAACGGCCGCAGATGATAGCCGCCGGTCTCGGCCGTATCGGTCCGCGTCCACAGCTGGGTGTCGGGCTGAAAATCCCCCGCCCCCCGCACCGTCATATGCACCTTGGAGGCCAGGCCCAGGGGCACGCCCGCCGTCGCCTCCAGCCAGGCCGGAACCGGCGGATCGATCCGCACCGTCTCGCTGGCGATCAGACTGTTGGGAACCGTCAGGATCACGATCCGCGCCGTCAGCTCGCCCCGGCTGGTCTCCAGCCGCAGCAGGGGGCCGGACCGGTCGATCCGCCGCACGGCGCAGTCGCGCACCACCGCGTCGGACACGGCGTCGCCCAGCCGGGCGATCAGCCGGCCATAGCCCTCGCGCACCCGCCAGTTGACCCCGGTGTCGCCATAGGCGTCATAGTCCAGGCTGGACACCTCGGCGAAGCGCGCGCCGTTCAGAGCGCCCGAGATGGCGTCCATCCGGGCGTTCCAGCGACAGTCCGGGTCAAAGAAGTCGGAGGCGGGCCGGTCTTCGCCCCGCCCATCCCGAACCAATGCGGCGGCTTCCGTCACACGCTGGTCGAAAGCGGCGAAGGCCTCGCCGAACTCGGCCTGATCGGCGCGGGTCATTTCATGGTCGAAGGCCTGGGTTCGCCACGGGGGCGGAGTCTGGTCCAGCGTCAGCCCCTCGGCCTCGACCCGCCCGGCCAGAACATTGTCGTCGGCCGAGTGCAGCCAGCCGCAGCCCATGTCCAGGCCCTCGCCTTCGACCCGCGCCGTCCAGGCGCGGCCGCCGATCCGGTCACGGGCCTCCAGCACCAGAACCGACAGGCCCGGCCGCATCAGCCGGCGTGCGGCGGCGATCCCCGCCGCCCCCGCGCCGATGACCGCCACATCGACCTGGGACGGCAGCGGATGGGAGGCGGAAACACGAACGGTCATGGGACGGAAATACACGAAAACCGCTCGTGATCCGGATTCTTCAGGATGGACATTGATTTTTGGACGGCGACGTCCATTTTAGCGCCGCTTCAAAACGCCGCACCCTCCCCCGGATGTCCCCATGTCGCCTGAACTGAAGAAACGTCTGCCGCTGATCACCGCCGTCCTGGTGGGTCTCGCCCTGATCGCGGGCGGGATCGTCTGGTGGATGAACGGTCAAAGGTGGGAGAGCACCGACAACGCCTTCGTCCAGGCCGACACCACCCTGGTCAGCCCCCAGCTGGCCGGCCGCGTGATCGAGGTCTTTGTGGGCGACAACCAGCGCGTCGAGGCCGGTCAGGTTCTGGTCCGGCTGGACGACGCCGACCAGCGCGCCGAACTGGCCCGCGCCGAAGCCAATCTCCAGGCCGCCATCGCCGCCGTCGGCAATGTCGACGCCCAGGCCGTACAGGAACAGGCCACCATCGCCTCCCGCGCCGCCGCCGTGACCCAGGCCCAGGCCCAGGCCGGTCTGGACCGCGCCGAGGTCGAGCGCTACGGCAAGCTGGCCCAGCAGGGCTGGGTCTCGCAACAGCGGATCCAGACCGAGCGCGCCTCGGCCGCCACCTCCGACGCCAGCGTGAAACAGGCCCAGGCCGCCCTGGTCGCCGAGCAGCGCACCGCCGGGGTGCTGGGCTCGACCCGCGAACAGAGCGTCGCCGCCGTCGAACAGGCCCGCGCCCAGGTCGAGACGGCCCGCATCGCCCTGGAACGCACCGTCATCCGCGCCCCCATCGCCGGCGTCGTCGGCGCCCGCAGCGTCCGGGCCGGCCAGTTCGTCAACGCCGGAACCCAGCTGCTGTCGATCGTGCCCCTGACCCAGACCTATGTCGTGGCCAACTTCAAGGAGACCCAGCTGGACCGGATGCGTCTGGGCCAGACGGTCGAGATCTCGGCCGACGCCTTCCCCGGCCGCAAGATCGAGGGTCGGATCGACAGCTTCGCCCCCGCCACCGGCTCCGAATTCGCCCTGATCCCGGTCGAGAACGCCACCGGCAACTTCACCAAGATCACCCAGCGCGTCCCCGTGCGGATCGTCGTCGCCGGCGCCGACCGCGGCCTGGCCCTGCGTCCCGGCCTGTCGGTGGACGTCAAGGTCGATCTGAAGAGCCACGGCGGCCAAAGCTTCGCCGACGCCTCCATCGGAGCGTCCCGCCCGTGACCGCCGCCGACCCGGCTGCGGCTGGGGGCGGGGTCACGCAACAGAGCCCCGTCGCCGGCCATCCCGAGATCAACTGGACCATGCTGCTGCTCGGGTTTTCCGGGATGGTGGTGGGTCAGTTCATGGCCATTCTGGACGTCCAGATCGTCGCCGCCTCCCTGCCCCAGATCCAGGCGGGGGTCGGCGCCTCGTCCGACGAAATCAGCTGGATTCAGACCGCCTATCTGATCCCCGAGGTGGTGATGATCCCCCTGTCGGGCTTCCTGTCGCGGCTGTGGGGCACGCAGAAGGTCTTCCTGGCCTCCTGCGCCGGCTTCGTGGTGATGAGCATCGCCACCGGCCTGTCGAACTCCATCGACACCATGATCCTGTTCCGGGCCATCCAGGGCTTCGTCGGCGGGGCCATGATCCCGACCGTCTTCGCCGTGGCCTTCACCGCCTTTCCGCCGGACAAGCGGGTGACGGCCAGCGTGGTCATGGGGTTGATCGTCACCCTGGCCCCGACCGTCGGCCCGACCCTGGGCGGTCACCTGACCGAATGGCTCAGCTGGCGCTGGCTGTTCTTCATCAATGTCGCGCCGTGCCTCGTGGTCCTGTTCCTGGTCGGCCGGTTCGGCAACTTCGACCGGGGGGACCCCTCCCTGGCCAAGGGGTTTGACTGGTGGGGCCTGTGCTTCATGGCCGTCTTCCTGATGAGCATGCAATACGTCCTGGAAGAGGGCGCAGATAACGACTGGTTCAACGACACCACCATCCTGTGGCTGACGGTGATCGCCGTGGTGACGGGGCCGATCTTCGTCTGGCGCTCCCTGGCCTATCGCCAGCCGATCGTCGAGTTGCGCGCCTTCGGCAACCGCAACTTCCTGGTCGGCTTCATCATGACCTTCATCGTCGGCTTCGCCCTCTACGGCGGCACCTTCCTGCTGCCGCTGTTTCTGGGCCGGGTGCGGGAATATTCGTCGGCCGAGGTGGGCACGACCATGATCGTCTCGGGCCTGGCCATGTTCGCCACCGGCCCCTTCGCCGGGCGTCTGGTGCGCCAGCTGGACGCGCGCGTGCTGATGTTCGGCGGCTTCATGCTGTGCGCCTGGGGCATGTGGGAGGCCCGGATGGTCACCGACGAATGGGGCTTCTGGGAGTTCGCCTCGGTTCAGGCCTTCCGCGGCGTGGGCATCATGCTGGCCATGATCGCCGCGCAACAGGTGACCATGGCCACCCTGCCGCCGCACATGGTCAAGAACGCTTCGGGCCTGGTGAACCTGTCACGCAACGTCGGCGGCGCCGTCGGCCTGGCCATATTGAACACCGGCCTGACCACCGACACCGCCGTCCACATGGGCGAGCTGACCAGCCGCATCGCCCAGAGCGACCAGTCCATGCGTGAGATGATCGCCGGCATGGAACAGAGGTACGCCCACACCATCGACCCGGCGGCCTCGGCGATGAAGGCCGTCTATAGTCTGCTGCAGAAACAGGCCAACACCCTGGCCTTCGGCGACGCCTTCGCTCTGCTGGGCATCCTGTGCGCCTTCGCGGCCTTCGTCACCCTGATGGCCCAGCCGGTCAAGGTCCAGCCGGGGGCGCCCCCGTCGGACATGCACTGATGGGGCGCCGCCTGGGTCAGATCGACGAGAAGAAGAGCGAGGCCATTCTCGACGCCGCCATGACCCTGTTCGCGGACAAGGGAATGACGGCTTCGATGGAGGAGATCGCCCGCCTCGCGGGGGTGTCCAAACAGACGGTCTACAACCGCTTCGCCTCCAAGCTGGAGATCGCCCGGGCCATGGCCAGCCAGCGATCCGACGCCGTGGCCGCGCCGCTCAAGGCGCCCGGCGCCCCGCTCGCCGTGCTGGAGGCCCTGGCGCTGGGCCTGCTGGACCGCGTCTGCGACCCGCACAAGGTCAGTTCGGTGCGGGGCGTGGTTCTGATGTCGATCGAGGCGCCCGAGGTCGCTCAGGTCGTCTATGAGGCCGGGCCCTTGCGCGGCCTCAAACTGCTGTCGGCCTGGCTGGCGGACCAGACGCGCGCCGGCCGGCTGGCCGTGCCCGATCCCGACGAGGCGGCCGAGATGTTCACCGGCCTGGTGCTGGGCCACGGCCATCTGCGGGCCATGCTGAACATCCCCCAGATCGACGCCGACCGCCGCGCCCGTCGCGCCCGCGAGGCCGCCCGCCTCTTCGTCGCGGCCTATGCGCCCACCGTGGATCGCGCTAGTTGATGCGGGTCGCGTAAAGGAGTTCGCCCATGCTGATCCACCTGTCGTCCTGGCCCGAGATCGACGCCCGCATCGCGGCGGACCAGCAACTGTCCAAGACGGTCGTGGTCCCCATCGGCTCCAACGAGCAGCACGGACCCACCGGCCTTCTCGGCACCGACTGGCTGTGCCCCGAGATCATCGCCCACGAGGCCGAGCGCACGGACGCCGCCCTGATGGTCGCCCCCACCTTCAACATCGGCATGGCCCAGCATCACCTGGCCTTCGCCGGCACCATCTCCCTGCGCCCCTCCACCTTCATGGCCGCCATCACCGACTGGGTCTCGTCGCTGAGCCGGCACGGGTTCGAGCGGATCTATTTCCTGAACGGCCACGGCGGCAACGTCGCCACCATCGAGGCGACCTTCTCGGAAATCTACGCCGAATGGAGCTTCATGGAGGAGGAGCCGCCCTTCATCCTGAAGCTGAAAAACTGGTGGGACCTGCCCGGCGTCCAGGGCCTGTGCAACTCGATCTTCCCCACCGGCCACGGCATGCACGCCACCCCGTCCGAGATCGCCGTGACCCAGGCCGCCTATCCCGACCGGATCAAGACGGCCGACTATTCGCCCCAGATCGCGCCCAGCGGCCCGATCCGCGACGCCCTCGACTATCGCGCCCGCTTCCCCGACGGCCGCATCGGCTCCGACCCGGCCCAGGCCAGCCCTGAAAAAGGTCGCCGCATCATCGACCTGGCCGTCCCCGCCCTGCTGTCCGACGTCGCGGCCTTCGCCGCCGAGGCCCGACCCGGAGAAGCCCCTGGAGACGCGTCCTGACCCGCAAGACCCGCGCCGCCCCGACCCCTGCGGTCCTGGGCGCCGAACTCCTGTCCGCCTCGGCCGAGGTCATCGCCGCCCGCACCACCCTGATGGCCCAGGGCCTGACCGACCCCAGGGGCCAGGACCCGGTCGAACTGGCGTTGATGAGCTCGGAAAAGACCGAGGCCATGGCCGCCTCCGCCGCCGCCCTGACCGCCAGCGCCGGCGCCGTCGGCGAACGCCTGGGCCGCGACGCCATGAACGAGGGCGCCCGCGCCCTCCAGGCCGCCACCGAAATCGCCGGCGCCCGCACCCCGGCCGAAGCCGCCCAGGCCCAGATCCGCTACGCCCTGGGCTGGTGGAGCCGCGCCGCAGGCCAGGCCCAGACCCTGACCGCCGAACTGACCCAGGCCCACACCGACGCCCTCACCCCCATCCACAAGACCGCCGTCGCCAACGCCAAACGGCTGAGGAAGACGTAGGGCGTCTCCTCCCCACGCCGTGGGGAGGGGGACCGCGCGTAGCGTGGTGGAGGGGCTCTTTCCGCCCCCCCCCCGTCATCCTCGGGCTTGCCCCGAGGACCGGGCGCCGATCGGGCGCTGCGCTAGTATCATCGCACCAGCGGCGGCCCCTTCGATCCTCGGGTCAAGCCCGAGGATGACGGCGTGGGGTCCAAAGGCGGACATTACGAAGGGCTGCTTGGGGTAGAAAGCGGACTTTCAGTAGTCCATTGTTCAAGCCGAAACTGTGCGAGGGCGGGGTCAAATGCTTCTCCGTATAGACGATGACCGAGTCATTTTCAGTCGTCGAATGTATCGCGACCCTCCGGGAGTTCGCGTTCTCGACCGGCACGGTCGCGAGACACGTTTTGATCTTGGCGGACGGTTCGCGAATTTCAGGCAGTCCTCCGATGGATCACTTCTGCTTCGCCACGACACGGGCGTGGCAATCGTCGATCCCGACGCGCAATTCACGATGCGCGAACTGGACGAGACCGAACTGGCCGACAACGAAGTAAACTGGTCCATCAGCTTCTTCGATGCGCTGGTCGATACCGATAGAGGCTGCTTTGCCCGGTTTGAACTCGATGACGCGGCGTTGTCTCATGACCCGGAGACAGGTCCGACCGATGCGCTTCTCATGTCGGATCGCCGTTCGCTTGCGATCACCATTCATAAAACTTCGCATGTCGCGATCTTCGAACCCTTAGGGCGAACCACGAGACTACTCCCCCTTCCGGTCGGCCTCGGCGGAGCTTCGAACGCCGTCGTGATCGGAAGCGACTTGTGGTTCATCTGCTACGACAGATTTTGTCATCTCGACCTGAGCACAGGAGCTGTTCGTGCATCGGAGGTTTTGCAACCGCAGTTTTACGCAGAGAACGGGCTGATGAGCTCCGGCTTCGTGGGCGTGCCACGTTTCTCAGAATCGTTGTCGAACTGGTTGCTCCCCCGGCCCTATAGCGGAGACATCCTTATCATGTCCGGCGAAAGCCTTGCGCCGGTTTCACGTATCGCGACAGGCGGCAGACCTTACGATGCCGTGGAGTTCGACGATGGGTCGCTCTTGATCTTAGATCACCCATTTGACGTTGTCTGTTCGGCGCACGTCCGAGATGCGGTTTCGATTTAGGGATGTCTGCTTAGGGTCGGACCACGACATCGACACCAGCGCGGAAAGCGGACATTGGCTCCACAGCCCAAAAGCGGACGCGCCGACCAGCCGCTAGGGGTGGTTACTGGACCTTGGCGTTGCGGCGACGGAAATAGTCCCAGATCGACTTCACGACGTTCGCACCAATCACGATCCCCACCATCGGCCAGAGCCAACGGTCTGGAATGTCGGCCCCGATGTCAAAATGAAGAAACGCCCAGAACACTACGACCAATGCCAGTGTTCCAGCCCACAAGATGATTGAGTTCTTAGCGTCGCGACTCATGGCTGGCTTCCCTCTTCACAGTGCAGCTTACTGCCACGCAGCATGTCCGCAACGGATCGATTTGCGGAATCGGCGTCTGATCGCACTGCAGACACTGCCGCGCCCTCCTGTCCCCTCCCCGCCTTGCGGGGAGGGGGACCGCGAAGCGGTGGAGGGGTTCTGGCCGCCGCACAGACGCCGGCCTTGCGGACACGCCCCCTCCGTCACGGCGCGGAAGACGCGCCGCGCCACCTCCCCCAGAGGGGGAGGAGACAGACGCGGTCTCCTCCTTCCTTCTCACCGCAGCGGCAAAAACAACTCCGCCGCCGCCCCCATCTCCGGCTCCCCCAGGAACAGCCGCTGGCAGTAGATCGGAAAGTCCCGCATCTCCTCCCCGCTGGCCGGCAGCCACTCGCGGTACAGATACAGGGCGGCCGGCTCCAGATTATGGGTGTCGCCGACGACACGCAGCACGGCGCACCGCCCGCCGGGGATTTCGCCCGCCTTCACCGCCGGGTCCTCCGCCTCCACCCGCTGACCGGGGTTCAGCCCGACGCACAGGTCCATCCGATAGTCGGCGGGGTCGGCGGGGCGGCGTTCCGAATGCCAGATGTTGAAGGTCGGATTGGTCTGCGGCGACAGGCCGGCGGCCTTTCGCCAGGCGATGAACCGCTGGACCGTGGCGTCGATGGTCGCGGGATCGCCGCGATGCTCGAAGATCGCCACCCGGATCGGGGGCGTCTCCCGGATGCTGACCTGATCGGGGCTGAAGGGCGTCTGCATGAGCCTGCTCCGGGCTGAGTTGAGGGGCCCGAAGGCCTGAAGCCACGGCGCCCAGTCGGGTGATTTGCGGAAATCGGACGGCGACTGCCGGAACCTCTGGCGAAAGGCGCGGGCGAAGGCGTCGGGCGTCTCGTAACCGGCGTCCAGGGCGATGTCGGTCACACTGGGCCCCGACCCGCCCGCCAGCCGTTTGGAGGCCTGTCGCATCCGCGCGAGCTGGACGTAACGGTGCAGAGACACCCCAAAGGTCGCCTTGAACTGCCGATGGAAATGGAATTTGGAAAAGGCCGCGACACCGCTGACCGTCTCCAGGTCCAGATCGCCGTCCAGATGCCGGTCGATATGATCCAGCACCCTCAGCATCCGGGCATGATAGTGGTCCAGCGCCGTCGTCATCGTCCTCATCCGTCGTGATGGGCCCAGATTGGCGCCCGCCCCCGTCGCGCGCTCGCCCGATCTTGCGGTTTGGACGGGACGCGAACCCGAAGGCCGCCTAAGCCGCGCCGGTCCCCTTCTCGCGGTGTGGGCATCCTGGCCAGCAGCAGGGGCGGCGTTTGCCGTCGCTCAGGTTCTCGCGCCCCCAGTCGATCCGCTTCAGCCGCGTCTCGGTCTTCTTCGCCTGTTCGACCCAGCAGATCCATTCGTTGCGGGCCAGGGGCGTGATCGCCATCCAGGTCGCCACGGCTGCGGCGTCCCGGCTCAGCGCCGCCCGCAGATCGGCGGGCAGCGGATGGACGACGCCGCCGGGCAGGTCTGTCTCATCAGCCATGCCTCATGGTCGCAGCCCCGGACGCGGGCCGCAAGCCGCGTGCGGCCGGAAACCAAAGTGAAGTCTGAACTTGACTGTTTTCGGGCAAAAAAGTTAGTGAAGTTCAGGCTTCACCAACTGAGAGGGCGTCATGACCGTCAAGTTCGACAGCTTCGAGATGGACGAGGCGTTCGCCTGTCCGGTGCAGAGGCTCTTTTCGGCGTTCACCGATCCGATGACCAAGCGCGCCTGGTATGCCGATGGCGCACACGCTGAGACGCACGAAACGCTGGAGTACACGCTCAATCCGCAAGTTGGCGGCAAGGAGGTCTTTCGCCTGGCGCTGAACGACAAGACGCCCGCGCCCGGCCTGGAAATCCATATGGAGGGAGAGTGCGTGGCGCGCATAGACAATACACTGCTCGTCTATGCCTCGCGGATGAGCGCGCATGGCCAGGTGGTCTCGATCACCAACGAGACCTTTGAATTCGCGCCCGACGGCGCGGGCGCGCGGCTACGCCTGACCCAGCAAGGCACCTACCTCGAGGGCTCAGACGGTCCCGAGTTGCGCAGGCGCGGCCACGAACAGTTGTTTTCCGACCTGCGACGCCATTTGGCCGGCTGACCATGTCGAGCGACCTGCAGACCCTGTCGCCCGGCGCCGTCGAGGGGATCTTTGTCGCCCTCGGCGACAATACCCGGCGAAGCATCTTCTTTTCGTTGATGGAGCGCGAGCAATCCATCAAGGAGCTCGCCACGCCCCTGGGGATCACCCTGACGGGCCTCGGCCAGCACATCAGGGTGCTGGAGGCCGCGCAGCTCGTGAGCAGCCGAAAGGTTGGACGTGAGCGACGATGCATGATCGACCCCGCAGGGCTGGAGCGCCTTGAAGCCTTCGCGCAGTTGCAGCGGTCGCTCTGGCGATCCCGCTTCGACACCCTCAGACAAATCCTGGAAGCGCCCTAGGCATCGAGCCGCCCCTCGTTTCGTCATCCTCGCCCTTGTGGCGAGGATCCATACGCCCGGTGTGTCCGCAGGGCGCACCCCCTTCGAACACCGGGCGTATGGATCCCAGGGACAAGCCCTGGGATGACGGTTTGAGAATTGCGAGGGGGAACCTAGGTCCACTTCATCGCCCGCCCCCCTCGCAACACGTCCGAGGGTGGCGGGCGGCGGCCGTCAGGCGATCTCGACCACCTTCAGCTTGGGCTTCTTCAGCTTGGGCTTGGCCGGGCGGACCGCCTTCTTGGCGGCCTTTTCGGCCTTCTTGGCTTCCTTCTCGGCCAGTTTCGCGGCCTTCTTGGCGGCCTTGGCCTCGGCCTTGGCGGCGTCGGGGGCGGCGTCGGCGGCGGCGGCCAGTTCGGCCAGCTGGGCCAGGAAGGTCTCGCGCTGGCCCTTGGGCAGCAGGGCCATGATCCGCTTGTCGGCGGCCTCGACCAGCGGCCGGGCGGCCTCCAGACGGGCGGCGCCCTCCGTGGACAGACGAACCGCCTTGGCGCGGGCGTCCAGGGTCGAGCGTTCGCGCTCCAGCAAGCCCTTGGCGGTCATCCGCGTGACCAGGTCGGCCAGGGTCGAACGGTCGATGCCGGTCATCCGCACCAGTTCCGTCTGGGTCAGGCCGGCCTTCAGCGAGGCGGCCTCAAGCACCGCGAACTGGCGCTGGGTCAGGCCGTCGGCGCCCGTCTCCTCGGAATAGATGTCCAGCGCCAGCTGAAGCGCGCGGTGCATCAGATGGCTGGGCGAGGTGGCCAGAGGCCCGACCTTGCGCAACGCCTTGCCTGACTTGACCATATTGACCGTCCCCCGATTGTCTTTCGTCCGCACGCGTACCAGCGGCGCTTTACGATTTGACGCGAGAAGTATGTCGGTTACGCGACATTTTGTCTGTGCGCTACCGCGCTTCCGTCAAAGTCCCGTGTCCGGCGAGATCGGGCCGGGCTCTTCGTCCTTGGTCATGTTGCGCATGATCAGCGGCACCTGCGACAGGCCGAAGACCGAGGCGGCGATCCACAGAACGCCGCGGAAACTGGTCCAGACGTCGTTCGGATTGGGCGTGTCGCGGCCCAGGGCGTGCCAGAGGGCGGTGACGGCGGCGGGGCTGCGGAAGATTTCGTTCAGCACGGCCACGGTCAGGAAATACAGGCCATAGCGCAGGGTCAGGGTCCGCCAGGCGGCATCATTGACCTTGATGGCCGAGCCCAGCAGGGCCTTGAACGGATATTTGCCCAGCGGGATCGAGCCCAGCAGGATCACCGCCAGCAGGCCGTTCTGCACCGTCAGCTTCAGCTTCACATACAGGTCGTCGTGGGTGAAGACGGTCAGCAGGCCGAACACCAGGGCGAACAGGCCGGTGATCAGCGGCAGGGGCGCGAACCGCCGCTCGACGGCATAGCCAATCCCCAGGGCCAGGGCCGAGGCCCCGACCAGCACCCAGGTCGCCAGGATCATGTCCCGCGTCACGAAATAGCTGATCATGAAGGCGGCCAGGGCGCCGAAATCCACCAGCTGGCGGATCCACTGACGGTTCTTCTTCTCGGGCGCGGGCGTCGTCTCGGTCATCTCAGTCTTCCAGTCCCACCAGGGAGCGGGCGAAGGCGCGGGCGTCGAAGGGTTGCAGATCCTCCACCCCCTCCCCCACGCCGATCAGCATCAGGGGCGCATCGGAGGCCTGGGCCACGGGCACCAGCACCCCGCCCCGCGCCGTCCCGTCCAGCTTGGTCATCACCACCCCGGTGACGAAGGCGGTGCGGCCGAAGATCTGTTCCTGGGCCAGGGCGTTGCGCCCCACCGTGGCGTCCAGCACCAGAAGCGTGTCGTGCGGCGCCTCGGGGTCCACCTTCTTCAGCACCCGCACGATCTTCAGCAGCTCGTCCATCAGGGCCGACTTGTTCTGCAGCCGCCCGGCCGTGTCGATCAGGACGACGTCGAACCCCTCGGCCCGCGCCTTGGCATAGGCGTCGAACGCCAGGCCGGCCGCGTCGGCCCCGTCGCGGCGGCTCTCGAAATCGGCCCCGGCCCGGTCGGCCCAGACCTTCAGCTGTTCGCGGGCGGCGGCGCGGAAGGTGTCGCCGGCGACGATCATCACCTTGGCGCCCTTGCCCGTCAGGTCGGCGGCGATCTTGCCCAGGGTGGTGGTCTTGCCCGAGCCGTTGACCCCGACGAACAGCACCACATAGGGTTTGGGCCCGCTCAGCGGATCGAAGGTGGCCTGACGCGGCGACAGCTCCGCCGCCACCGCCTCGGCCAGGGCTTCCTTGACCTCATGTTCCTGGGCGTCCTTGCCGAACTTCAGCGCCCGGAACCGTTCGACGATCCGCGCCGAGGCCGCCGGCCCCAGGTCGCTTTCCAGCAGATGTTCCTCCAGCTGCTCCAGCGCCGCCTCGGACAGGGGTTCCTTGACGAAGCTGGCGACGACCTGGTCGGTCATCTGTTTGGAGGAGCGCGAGAGCCCCGCGGACAGGCGCTGGAACCAGCCCTTTTTCGGCGTATCGTTCATGGATCAGGCTCTAGCGCGCCCGCCGCGCCCCGTCACGCGCCAATGGCGGGGCAAAAAGCCCCGCGTCCTACAACACCCTGAACCACGGCCCCTGCCGTTCCTCCCCCAGCATCAGGTCGGTCAGGGCCCAGACCAGGGCGTCGGCCCGGTCCAGACTGCCCGTCTCGTCCCCGCCCAGGGCCATCAGCTCCTCCTCCAGGTCGCGGAACCGGCCCAGGTGCGTCACCCGCCCCTGTTCGTACAGGGCCGCCACCGGCTCGGCCCGCATCCGCTTGCCGCGCGTGGCCCGCACCTCGCGCACCACCACCTCGGGGTCCAGGGTCTTCAGCACATGGGCCACCATGTCCCCGCCCTGGTTGACCTCGGCCACAATAGCCCCGGCCCCGAACTCGGCGGCGCAGGCCAGGGCCCGCCGCGCCCAGCCGTCGGGGCTTAAGCCCCGCATCGACCGGTCGGCCAGGACATAGGCCTGGGTCCCCGCCCGCCCCGCCGCCACGATGCCGCAGGCGTCGCCCCCCGGCGTGGTGGTCGGATCGATCGCCACCACCACCCGGTCGAACCGCTCCGGCGCCGCCCCGGCGTCCAGATTGGCCTGACGATTGGCTTGGGCCAGATCCTCCGCCCGGAACAGCGCCCCTTCGACGTCGAGGATCAGCCCCTCCATCTCCTGCGCCGCCCGCCGCGTGCCGCCGTACAGGTCCTCCAGCCGCGCGATCACCCCCGGCGCCAGATGTTCGGCATTGTCCCGCGTCGGCGCATGGGTGGTCACACACCCGGCCTCGGCCCTCAGCGCCTTCAGCGCCGCCATCGGCCGGGGCGTGGTCGTCACCACCAGACGCGGGTCCCGCCCCAGTCTCAGCCCCAGGCGCAGCATGGCCAGGGTCTCGTCCGGCCGCGCCCAGGCGCAGAATTCGTCGGCCCAGGCCCCGGCGAACTGCGGCCCGCGCAGGCTGTCGGGGTCCTCGGCGGAAAAGGCCCAGGCCTCGGCCCCGCTCGGGAACACCAGCCGCCGCCGCGTCGATTCATAGACCGGCCGCGCCCGCCCCCGCCAGCGCGGCAGGGCGTTGATGCCGCTGGGCCCGCCGATCATCACCTCGCGCACATCGTGCAGGGTCGCCCCCACCAGGGCCAGCCGCCCGCCGCGCCCCAGCCGCTCGGCCTCGTCCGCCGCCCACGACGCCCCCGCCAGGGTCTTGCCCGCCCCCCGTCCGCCCAGAAACAGCCAGGCGGACCAGGCGTCCTCCGGCGGCTTCTGCGCCGTCCTCAGCACCAGCTCCGGCCCCGGCTCCGCGTCGTCGTCCAGCCCACCCGCGTCCAAAGCCTCTCGCGCCGCCTCGGGCCAGACCACATAGGGCAGGGGCGCCCCCGTCGCCGCGCGCAGGCCCGCGATACAGCGCAGGATTTCGCGAAACTCGGGCAGACGCCCCAGGCGGCATGCCGCCTTGCCCAACGCGATCAGGGCCTCCATCGACAGATCCGGACGCTCGGGGTCCCATTCGAACCCCATCAGGGCGGCTCTCGCCTCCTCCAGCGTCCGCGTCTCCGGCGCCGCCGTCCCCTTCAGGAAGTTGGCCGGCAGGGACTCGCGCGGCGTCTGCCGGAAGAACCCGCGCTTGTGCATCTGGGTTTCCAGCGTGCCCTTGGAGACGCCCAGCTCGGCCGCCATCGCGCGCGCGGTCTTGTGCCGCTCGTTCATGTATCGTGGGCCGATCTCCTCGTCCCACACCTTATCCGTGAATATGCTCTTGGCTCCCATGCGCCCAGTATTCGCGCACCCGCTCCTCAGGCGCGCAAATAGGCCCTCGCGCGCCTCAAGCCGCTGAAGTCACAGACTTTCGATCGTCCAGTTATAAGCGCTGGACCGCCCAACCCATCATAATTCGGGCCAGAACCCGCCGATCAGTGCTGGTTCTGCGGCAACCGCACCACCAGGCCGTCCAGCGCCTCCGACACCCGGATCTGGCACGACAGCCGGCTGTTGGGCTCGACCTCTTCGGCGAAGTCCAGCATCGACTCCTCCATGGCCGAGGGTTTGCCCGCCGCCTCGCGCCAGGCCTCGTCGACATAGACATGGCAGGTGGCGCAGGCGCAGGCCCCGCCGCAATCCGCATCGATCCCCGGCACATTGTTCCGGATTGCGCCCTCCATGACGGAGAGCCCCGGTTTCACGTCAACGACGTGCTCGGTTCCGTCATGCTCGATATAGGTGATGCTGGCCATGCGCCGCTCATATCAAGCCGGAGAGATGGCGCAAGGGCGCTGATCGACGGCGCAGCCGCTCCATGGCATCATCCCCCAATGACCGACAGGCGCAAGATCCCCGCCGCCCCGCCCGCGCGCCCTACGGCGGCGTCCCCGGACGCGACCGGTCAGGGCGTGACGGAAACCCTGCGCCAGTCGCTCGAACCCCGGCACCATGCATACTGGAGCCGCCGAATGTTGGTTCTGGAAGGCGGCGCGCGCCTGTACCTCGATCTGGACGACCTACGACAGGATCGCGCGACAGACTGACCGAACTGTCGGGCTTGGTTACAACCTGAAGGTCGGCAAACGAAAAACGGCCACCACAGACGTGGTGGCCAAGTTCGTTGACGCTATGGCGATCCTCAGTACCGCCAGGTTTAGAGAGCTAACTCAGGTCCGCGGCCAGCGACGGGTATGGCGCACAACGTGCTCCACACGACCGAAGCGGAGGCGAACATAGGAAGTGACATACACGACCGGTTCCATCCTCATCTCCTGCGAGAGGGGTTGCGGGATGAGCCGGGGCGTGCGAATCCTAATCTTGTCACAGAGTCAGATCGTGCCGTTTCCCGGCTCGGTTCGATTTTACGGCGGCCCAGGCCTCGGCCTGGGTCGTTCCGTTTCCGGCGCCGCGCCGGCCTTCATTTTTTCATCGCAATCCTTTCCGCAGGCCCTCGCCCGAATCCGTCGAGCGTTTGCCTACCCCTGCCGTAAACCATCTTTCGACGCAGCCGACAAGTCCTATCGGGCAGTTTTGTCATTTCCGCTATCGGCAGCCGATTGCGCGCCCGTGGATTTTGTGCTTAATGACGGGGAGATCGGAGCATGCCATGAATGACACCCCTAGGTTTCGGAGCCCGCCGTCGCCGTACATAGGCTTGGCGCGCGCAGTAGAGCGTGTGGAACTCCTTTATTCAAAAGCTCGTCACTTCTCGGTGCCGGTGGCGACTGCCGCTGATGCTTGGGGAATGAAAGCGACGAGTAGCTCGACGCTCCAGACCATAGCTGCTCTGCTGCAGTATGGTTTGCTGGAGGATGACGGAAGCAAAGGTGCTCGACGGGTGAATGTCAGCTCACTCGGGCTTTCCATCGTTACCGATAAGCGGCCCGATAGCGCAGATCGCGATAAATTCATCAAACAGGCTGCGCTTAACCCCCCGGTTTTCCGCGAACTTTGGGACGAATTCGGCGAGGCGAGCTTACCTGACAGCGCCGTTATTCACGCGCTAACCTATGCTCGTCGAACGGCGAGTAAGGCCCCTTTCAGCGACGAAGCCGCGAAGGATGTCATCCGTGTCTACCGAGAAACGATAAGCTTTGCTCGATTGGGGGAGATCGATGGTCCAGCCAACCCCGACACGCTTGAAAATGGGCCGTTCGCCGTTGTCGGCGATATCATTCAATGGGCTCCGGGTGGCAGTCTAGCGCTGCCGGAACCCGCCCGAGTTCGGTTCGTCTCGCCTGACAATGCGTGGGTGTTCATCGAGGGCAGCGAGACCGGTATTCCGATGCGAGAGATTGAGATTGTTGCGCCAGCGCCGCCCCCCTACTCTGCTCCGCCACCCTCGACCCCACCCCCGCCGCGTCTTCCGGTAGACGATGGGGTTGTTGGGACGCCTGCCCACGCTGCCGTCGGGTCCGATAACATCAAGCTGACGATAGATGGGGGCCGAGTCCTCATTACCGCTTCTGTCGATTTGGCCGGGCTTCGCAGGCTACAGAAAAAGTTAACGGGGATTGCCGCCCTTTTGGAAGACGATCATACCTCGGATTAAGTCCGGCTACATGCCGAAGGAGAAGTGACGCGATCTATCGCTGATTTATATTACCGCCGACCGTACTCACTTGGCTCCGCCTACCGTGTTACTGTTTCTGGCTCGGTGTACTGTCTTCCAAATCTGATTACCGGATGCATACCAATGTCTGTGTCTAGCACCGATTAGTCGACTGATTCGCGTAAAATCAAATTTTAAAAGATGAATTCTATGACCGAGCCATTGAAGCCGAACGAAGCGCATACCGACTACGGCACAGCGAAAGACTACGTTCAATCGGCGTACGCACTCATGGTCAGTGACGTACGCATGAAGCAGCAGACCGATCTCACGTTCTTCCTTTCCTTTCATCAACTTTGCGGATTCGCCACGGAACTCTACCTCAAGTCATTTCTTCGTTTTAATAATCATCCTGAGAAGGAGCTTAAAGGAAAGAGCGGGCACGACCTGCCTCATCTACTAGCTCTATGCCAAGGTTATGGCCTCTCTGACAAAGGTGCTGACTTTCTGGTCGGCGTTTTGGGCGAACACCACGGGACCTACGAGTATCGCTATTTGAAGCCAGAATCGAAGTTCGAGCAGAGCGATATCGCTTCCGTTTTCGACGCCTTTTCGACCTTGGACATCGCTGTCGATACATTGATCGGTGCGAGCGAAGCATACGGAAAGACACCTGAAGGTGCGTGGGTCTTCCCCAAAGCACTGTCAGTCTGGCGTCACTGAACTCGCCGAGCACCGCAACATTTCGAAAGCCGCCGGTCGCCCTTCGGATCGCTATGCCGTCTAGCATTTTGGTAGGGTATATGGGTCGCCAGTAACCTCATGGTCCCGATCAGCGAATGTCTACTTCCGGCGCTACGTCTATATTTTCTTCTGGCGCAACCTAGCCCCTCACCCCTCCGCCGCCACATACACCCACGCTTCCGCCCCCGCCTCCGTCGTCACGCGCACCCTGCGATAGGCCTCGCCCTCATAGGCGTCGGCGGCGGTCAGGTCGGCGGGGGTCAGGGGGTAGAGGCGGCCGGGGACGGGCGGGGCGTCGTCCGTCGTCGGGATCAGGATCGGATAGTGGGTCAGGCCGGTCTCGGCCGTGATCTGGGGGTCGTCAACCGGGATGTGCGACAGGCGAAAACCGCTCAGTCGGTCCGGGGCGCCGGGCTCCAGAACGTGGCCGAAGACGGCCGTCTGGACCGCCGGGTCCTGCAGCGTGCCATAGGCGAACAGCAGGACCTCAGCGGTCATTGACGCGGCGGCGTCGGCGGTCAGGCCGCCTGTTTCTTGCGGCTGGGGGCGACCATCAGCTTCTTGGTTTCGGCGATGGCCTTGGCCGGGTTCAGGCCCTTGGGGCAGACCTGGGCGCAGTTCATGATGGTGTGGCAGCGGTACAGTTTGAACGGGTCTTCGAGGTCGTCCAGACGCTTCTGCGTGGCGTCGTCGCGGCTGTCGGAGATCCAGCGATAGGACTGCAACAGCGCCGCCGGGCCGAGGTATTCCTCCTGGTTCCACCAGTAGCTGGGGCAGGAGGTGGAGCAGCAGGCGCACAGGATGCACTCGTACAGGCCGTCCAGTTTTTCGCGCTCGGCCGGGGTCTGGAGCCGTTCCTGTTCCGGGTCGGGCTCGTCCGACTGGAGATAGGGCTGGATCGAGTCGTACTGGGCGTAGAACAGGCTCAGGTCCGTCACCAGGTCCTTGATCACCGGCTGGTGCGGCAGGGGGGCGATGGTGATGTTGTGCGACGCGCACTCGTCCCAGCCCTTGGTGCAGGCCAGGGTGTTGCGCCCGTCGATGTTCATCGAGCAGGAGCCGCAGATCCCCTCGCGGCACGACCGCCGGAAGGCCAGGGTCGGGTCGATCGAATTCTTTATATGAATCAAGGCGTCCAGCAGCATCGGACCGTGATCGTCGGTCGAGACCTCATAGACGTCCCAGCGCGGGTCGGCGTCGACCTCGGGGTCGTAGCGATAGACCTTGTAGGTCTTGACGTTCTTGGCGACGGCCGGGGCCTTGTGGACCTTGCCCTTGGTGGGCTTGGAGCCGCGGGGGAGGGAGAGTTGAACCATCTGCGTTCGACCTCAGTAAACCCGAGCCTTGGGCTCGATGTACGCGATGTCGTCGGACATCGTGTAATTGTGCACGGGGCGGTAGTCGATCTGGACCTGCTCGCCCGGACGCTTCCACGCCAGGGTGTGTTTCATCCAGTTTGCGTCGTCCCGGTCCGGATAGTCCTCGCGGGCGTGGGCGCCGCGCGATTCCGTGCGGTTCAGCCCGCTCTCGATGGTGACGACGGCCTGGGCGATCAGGTTGTCGTACTCCAGCGTCTCCATCAGATCCGTATTCCAGATCAGGCCGCGATCGGTGGTCTTGATATCATCCCCCGCCGCATCGATCGCCCGCAGCTTGTCCACGCCCTGCTGCAACGTCTCGCCGGTACGGAACACCGCTGCATCGGCCTGCATGGCTTTCTGCATCGCAAGCCTAAGTTCGGCAGTCGAACTGGAACCGTTGGCGTTACGGAAGCGATCCAGGCGGGCCAGGTGGGCGTCGGTCTGGGTCTTGGAGGCGGACGGCACAGCCGAGGCCTTGTCCACCACCTCGCCGCAGCGCAGGCCGACGGCGCGGCCGAACACCACCAGGTCGGTCAGGGAGTTGGAGCCCAGGCGGTTGGCGCCGTGCACCGAGACGCAGGCCGCCTCGCCCACAGCCATCAGGCCGGGCACCACGCTGTCGGGGTTGCCGTCGCGCAGGGTCAGGACCTCGCCGTGATAGTTGGTCGGTATGCCGCCCATATTGTAGTGGACGGTCGGCAGGACCGGGATCGGCGCCTTGGTCACGTCCACGCCGGCGAAGATCTTGGCGCTTTCGGAAATGCCCGGCAGGCGCTGGTGCAGGATCTTGGGATCCAGGTGGTCCAGGTGAAGGAAGATGTGGTCCTTGTTCGGGCCCACGCCGCGGCCCTCACGGATTTCGATGGTCATGGAGCGCGAAACCATGTCGCGCGGGGCCAGGTCCTTCACGGTCGGCGCATAGCGCTCCATGAAGCGCTCGCCTTCCGAGTTGGTCAGATAGCCGCCTTCGCCACGCGCGCCCTCGGTGATCAGGCAGCCGGCGCCATAGATGCCGGTCGGGTGGAACTGGACGAACTCCATATCCTGCAAGGGCAGGCCGGCGCGCAGCACCATGGCGTTGCCGTCGCCGGTGCAGGTATGGGCCGAGGTGGCCGAGAAATAGGCGCGGCCGTACCCGCCGGTGGCGAGCACGACCATCTTGGCGCGGAACTGGTGAAGCTGACCGTTGTCGAGTTGAAGCGCCGTCACCCCGGTGCAGGCCTGAGTTCCATCAGACTGGGCCTGCATGATCAGGTCGAGCGCGAAATATTCGACGAAGAACTTCACTTCCCGACGCACCGACTGGCCGTACAGGGTGTGCAGGATGGCGTGGCCGGTGCGGTCGGCGGCGGCGCAGGTGCGCTGCACCGGGCCTTCGCCGAAGTTGCGGGTCATGCCGCCGAAGGCGCGCTGGTAGATCTTGCCTTCCTCGGTGCGCGAGAAGGGCACGCCCCAGTGTTCCAGCTCGTAGACGGCCTTGGGCGCGTTGCGGACCAGATATTCGATCGAGTCCTGGTCGCCCAGCCAGTCCGACCCCTTGACGGTGTCGTACATGTGCCACTGCCAGCTGTCCTCGCCCATATTGCCCAGCGAGGCGGAGATGCCGCCCTGGGCCGCGACGGTGTGCGAGCGGGTCGGGAAGACCTTGGTGACGCAGGCGACCTTCAGTCCCTGCTGAGCGGCGCCGAGCGCGGCGCGAAGGCCCGAGCCCCCGGCGCCGACGACGACGACGTCGTATTCGTGGTCGATCAGTTCGTAAGCGGCCATCAGGGGATCAGGCTCCGAAACCGGCGGGCAGGGGCGCAGAACCCAGCGCCAACCGCACGATGAAGAACAGGCTGGCGGCCGCCAGCACGAAGAAGACCAGGTTCAGCAGACCCGTCAGCGCCTTGCGGGCGCCGGTCTGGGGCACATAGTCCTCGAGGATGACCTTCCAGGCCAGGCTGAGATAGCCGAACAGCAGCACGGCCGTGACCGCCAGCAGGCCGGCGTTCAACGGCTTGGCGAACCATTCCAGCACGGCGTCATAGGCCGCGCCCGCCAGGGTGAAGCCGGTCGAGGCGACCCACAGGCCCAGCGGCAGCAGGGGGACCAACAGCACCCGCTCGGCCAGCCATTCGCCGCCGCCGTGATGCTCGGAAATCTTGACGTTGTTCTTGAACTTGACGGCGCTGCTCACAGCGAGACCCTCCCGACAGCGAACAGGACGACCCAGAACAGGATCGCCAGGGGGACCGGCGCCCAGACCGCGATGCTCGAAAGGGTGGTCGCCGACTTGACCGTCAGTCCATTGCCCGTGTCGTTGATCGTGTGGCGCGCGCCGTTCAGAATGAAGGAGAACAGGATCACCGTCAGGCCGAAGCCGACGAACAGACCCAGCGGCGAACCCGCCAGGGCCAGGACCGTCGCATAGGCCTCGGGCCCGAAGGCCAGGGCGCCCAGCCAGGCGACGACGAAGACCAGACCGACGGTGCCGGCGATCAGGGTCGCGCGGAACAGGATCGAGGCGGCCATGGTCACGTGCCAGCGCCAGATTCCCATATGGGGCGAGAGCGGCGTCTTGTGACCGTTGGGCTGGACGACGAAACGACCGGTCCGGTCGCCCGATGCAACCCCCGGGGTCGGGTTGGGTTGAGTCATGCGAATGGTTCTCAAAAGCGAATGAATTCAATCGCCGTGTGCGGTTGCGAAGGCTTTTGTGACCCTAGAGGGACGGTGTCAACGGACCGTTGATCACTTAGCGGATTCTCGCGTCGCTTAGCCTGATCCGTGTCGTGATCGCCATATTCAGGGCATGATCGATCCTCGCTCTGCCTGATATTGAGGCTTTACGCGGCGGCGGTGGTTTTGGATCACCAGCCGCCCCGCTCGCCAAAACCGCGTTCCGCCCTATATGGACCCCATGACCGAGATCACGCCCCGCCCCGTTCTTCGCCTGCATCCTGCCCATCGCGACGACATCGGCGACCTGACCACGCGCCGGCCGGTGCCCGGTCCGGGCCTGGACCAGGTCGATCCCTTCCTGTTCCTGAACCACCACGGCCCCCAGACCTATCCGCCGGGCAATCGCGGCCTGCCCTTCGGCCCGCACCCGCACCGGGGGTTCGAGACCGTCACCTTCATCCTGGACGGCGAACTGGCCCACAATGACTCCGGCGGCGGCGAGAGCATCATAAAGGCGGGCGGCATCCAGTGGATGACCGCCGGCTCGGGCCTGATCCACGCCGAACTGTCGCCGGCCGATTTCAAGCGCGACGGCGGGCCGATGGAGATCCTGCAGCTGTGGGTGAACTTGCCATCGCGGCTGAAGATGACCAAGCCCGACTATGTGGGGCTTCAGGCCGCCGACATCCCGACCTTCACCACTGAAGGCGGCGTGACGGTCGAGCCGGTCTCCGGCGAATGGCTGGGGGTCAAGGCCCCAATCCAGTCGCTGATCGACATCCATCTGGCCATCGTCCGCCTGCCCGCCGGCGCCCGGTTCGAAGTCCCGGTCGCCGCCGGCCGCAATGTCTTCTTCTATGCGATCAAGGGTCAGGTCTCCGTCGCCGGAACCCCCGTGCCCGAATGGAACCTGGCCGCCCTGGGCGACGGCGACGCGGTCGAGATCACGGCCCAAAGCACCGACAAGACCGAGGCCGTCGTCCTGCTGGGCCACGCCGAACCGATCAACGAGCCCGTCTTCAGCCACGGCCCCTTCGTCATGACCACCCGCGAAGAAATCATCCAGGCCATTGAGGACTACCAGTCCGGCAAGTTCGGCCCGCCGCCACGGGTTTAAAAGGGCGGCCGAACCGACCGCCCTCACGTATTTCGATCAGTACGGCCAGTCGGGCGGCAGATAGGGCCCCATAGCCGTACAAACGAATGCAGGCGTCTGATCATAGTAGGAGGTCGGCAGATAGGCACCGGCAACATAGGGTTGGCCGCCGATAACGCCGCAGGTGTCCACAGCAAAACCAAGCTGCTGCGTCTTCGCCGCATCGGCGTAGTAGACATAGGAGTAGGCTACCAGGGCGGGATCCCATGAATCCCTGACCCTTGCCTCGACCGGCCCAAAGGTCACGGTCGTGGCCGCGACCGCAGCGATCGCGATTGCGAGGTTTTGAACGCGTTTCATTTCAGTCCTCTCCAGAGGCGCGAAATTGCGCACGTCAAATGTGCATATAAATCAACCCAAGGCTCAACCCGTATATTGCTGCCAAAGCGACTCCATTGGAGCCGCCCTTGTTTGTCGCTGATCTGTTAGATTTGCCCTGATCCGGGATGCTCGCCTGATGTTCACCGCATCAGGCGAGCCACCGATGGAGGGACCGTGGCCACCTTGGCCTTTGGGGCCGTGGGAGAGCGGGGTCGCCGTCGGCTGTTCACTGATCCGGATGGTTGCAGGGACAATTGGGTCCGAAGCCACAAGGAGGGATCGATGAACGAGGCCAAGTCTAACACACGGATCGCCGGGGTCGATGTGTCCAAGCCCCGGCTGGATGTCGCGCTTCACGGGGCGGAGCCGGCGGCGACGCTGCAGGTCGCTAACACGGCCCAGGGGCACGCCGAGCTTCTGGCCTGGCTGTCGGCGCACGGCGTGGGCCGGGTCGGGCTGGAGGCCACGGGCGGTTACGAGCGCGGCGTGGTCGAGGCGCTTGCGGCGGCGGGGCTGGAGATGGTGATCCATCAGCCGCTGGAGGTGCGGCTGTTCGCCCGGATCAAGCGGCTGCGGGCCAAGAACGACCGGATCGACGCGCGGCTGATCGCCCTGGCCACGGCCCAGGTCGATACGGTCAAGGCCGCCGCCGATCCCCGCTTGAGGGAGCTGGCCGAGCGGCTGACCGCCTATGAACAGGCCGCCGACCTTGTGAGGTTGCTCAAGACCCAGATGGAGCATGTCCGCCTGCCCGACCTGCTGGAGGACGCCCGCGCCCAACTGGCCCAGCTCAAGGCGCGCAAGGCCCGGCTGGCGGCGGATCTGCTGGCGCGCCTGCGCGCCTGGCCCGACCTGGCGCGGCGCTTCGACCTGGTGCGCTCCCTGCCGGGCGTGGGACCCGTCGTCGCCCTCGGCCTGGTCGTGCGCATGCCGGAACTGGGCGCCATGGGCCGGGGCCAGGCCGCCGCCCTGATCGGCGTGGCCCCGTTCGACCGCGATTCCGGCGCCCACAAGGGCCATAGGTTCATCGCCGGCGGACGATCCAGGCCCCGACGCCTGCTCTATATCGCCGCCCTGGCCGCCCGCCGATGCGACCCTGCGCTCAAGGTCTTCGCCCAGCGCCTGATCGACAACGGCAAACCCCCGAAGGTCGCCATAGTCGCCGTCATGCGAAAACTGATCGAGGCCGCAAACCTCGTCCCCAAGCGTGATCAGCCCTGGACGCCCGTGCTCAACTGACATGGTTGCTCTCCCGTCCAGATGATGCGTTCCCCGACAAAACCCTATATGACGCCGGTTCCTTGCGACGACCGAGCCGAAGACACGCCCAAATGCCCAGCCTGAACGAGATCCGCGCCACCTACCTCGACTTCTTCGCGGCCGACGGCCACGAGAAGGTGCACTCGGCGCCGCTGGTGCCGCAGAACGATCCGTCGCTGCTGTTCGTCAACGCCGGCATGGTGCCGTTCAAGGACTATTTCACCGGCGCGTCCAAGCCGCCCTATCCCCGCGCCACCAGCTCGCAGAAGTGCGTCCGCGCCGGGGGCAAGCACAATGACCTGGACAATGTCGGCTACACCGCCCGCCACCTGACCTTCTTCGAGATGCTGGGGAACTTCTCCTTCGGCGACTATTTCAAGGAACACGCCATCGACCGGGCGTGGAAACTGGTCACGCAGGACTTCGGCCTGGACGCCAAACGCCTGCTGGTCACGGTCTATATCGACGACGACGAGGCCGCCGCGATCTGGAAGAAGGTCACCGGCTTCGGCGACGACAAGATCATCCGCATCGCCGGCAGCGACAACTTCTGGGCCATGGGCGACAGCGGTCCCTGCGGTCCCTGCACCGAGATCTTCTGGGACCACGGCGACAAGATCGCCGGCGGCCCTCCCGGCTCGCCGGACGAGGACGGTGATCGCTACGTCGAGATCTGGAACAACGTCTTCATGCAGTTCGAGAAGGAGAACGACCAGATCGTTCGCAACCTTCCCAAGCCCAGTGTGGACACCGGCATGGGTCTGGAGCGGATGACCACCGTGCTCCAGGGCGTGCATTCGGTGTTCGAGACCGACCTGTTCAAGACCCTGATCGCCGCGTCGGAAGACGCTACCTCGACCAAGGCCGCCGGCGACCAGGCCGCCAGCCACCGGGTCATCGCCGACCACCTGCGCTCCTCCTCCTTCCTGATCGCCGACGGCGTCACCCCGTCGAACGAAGGCCGGGGCTATGTGCTGCGCCGGATCATGCGCCGCGCCATGCGCCACGCCCACCTGCTGGGCGCCGCCGACCCTCTGATGCACCGTCTGGTCCCGACCCTGGTGGCCCAGATGGGCGACGCCTATCCGGAACTGGCCCGCGCCCAACCCTTCATCGAGGACACGCTGAAACAGGAAGAGGTCCGCTTCCGCACCACCCTGGGCCGCGGCATGGCCCTGTTCGACACCGCGGTTCAGGGCTTCCGTCCCGGCGACATGCTGGACGGCCAGACCGCCTTCACCCTGTCCGACACCTATGGCTTCCCGCTGGACCTGACCCAGGACGAAGCCCGTCGTCGCGGCTTCTCGGTCAATGTGGACGGTTTCGAATCCGCCATGGCCGAACAGCGCCAGCGTTCGCGCGAACACTGGAAGGGCTCGGGCCAGACCGCCAACACCAATGAATGGCTGGCGATCCGCGACCGCATGGGTCCGACCGTCTTCACCGGCTATGACAATATCGAGGGTTCGGGCGAGGTCCTGGCCCTGATGAACGGCGGCGCTCCGGTCGAGACGGCCCAGGCCGGCGACATCGTCGAGATCCTGTTCGACGCCACCCCCTTCTACGCCGAGAGCGGCGGTCAGACCGGCGATCAGGGCACGCTGGAGTGGCCGGGTGGAGAGGCCGAGGTGCTCGACGTCAAGAAACACGCCGGCGACCTGCACGTCCTGTCGGCCCAGATCACCGCCGGGACGCTTGAGATCGGCGCCCGCGTCGCCCAGTTGGTGGACGCCGACAAGCGTATGACCACCCGCGCCAACCACTCCGCCGCCCACCTGCTGCACACGGCCCTAAAGAATGTGCTCGGCCCGGCGGTCGCCCAGAAGGGCCAGCTGGTCGACTCTGAGCGCGCCCGTTTCGACTTCAGCCACGGCGCCCCCGTGACCGAGGACGAGCTGGCGGCCATCGAGGCCGAGGTCAACGCCGTCATCCGCCAGAACGTCCCGGCGGAGACCAAGCTGATGGCCCCGCAGGACGCCATCGAGGCCGGCGCCATCGCCCTGTTCGGCGAGAAATACGGCGACGAGGTCCGCGTCCTGACCCTCGGCCGCTCGCTGGTCAGCGATAACGCCCCCTATTCGGTCGAACTGTGCGGCGGCACCCATGTGGCCCGCACCGGCGACATCGGCCTGTTCAAGGTGGTCCAGGAAACCGGCGTCGCCGCCGGCGTCCGCCGCATCGAGGCCCTGACCGGCGAGGCCGCCCGCCTCTATTTGGAAGCCCAGGCCAAGGTGACCCGTGGCCTGGCCCGCGACTTCAAGATCCAGACCCAGGACGTGCCGGGCCGGGTCGACGCCCTGCAAGGCTCGGTCAAGACGCTGGAGAAACAGGTCGCCGAGCTGAAGAAGCAACTCGCCCTGGGCGGCGGCTCCGGCGCGGCGTCTGCGCCGGAAGAGATCGGCGGGATCAAGCTGATGGCCCGCGTCCTGGACGGGGTGGACGGCAAGGGTCTGCGCGGCGTGGCCGAGGACTTCCGTAAACAGGTCGGAACCGGCGTCGTCGCCCTGATCGGCGTGACCGAGGGCAAGGCCGCCGTCACCGTCGCCGTCACCTCGGACCTGGTCGGTAAGGTCAACGCCGCCGACCTGGCCCGCGCCGCCGTCATCGCCATGGGCGGCCAGGGCGCCGGCGGCAAACCCGACTTCGCCCAGGGCGGCGCCCCCGACGGCTCCAAGGCCGAAGACGGCCTCACCGCCGTCCGTGAGGCGCTGAAGGGCTGAGCCCACACATCTTTCGTCATTCCGGGCGAAGGGCCGCTTGGCCCGTAGACCCGGAACCCAGCGGCGCGCGAGAGCGCGAACCTGTCGCGGACTCGATTTCCAGACACTGTGCGGCGGATGGATTTCGCCTGACGGCGCCGCTGGGTTCCGGGTCTACGCTGCGCTTCGCCCGGAATGACGAAAGGAAGAATGGCGGGGGAGATCGGGTCCGCTCACCCGCCTCCGCGCACAATTCCGCAAGCAATCCTTCGGCGATTCAATCCCCTGGCTTCGCGCAAAGCCCATCGACCCATCACGCTTTCGAACGCCCGTATAATGGGCGCATGATCGCGAGACGTGACGAACGACTATGGACTCTGCACCAGGCGACGCCCGTCTTCCTGACGCCCGCCGAAATTGCACTCTTTTGCATATTGCACCCGTTTTCGGGGGTGCAGTGCAATTTGGCCGGCGCCCCTAGCCCATCGGATCAGGCGTCAGATCCACCCCCGCCAGCTTCCAGCTCAGCGGCCCCCGCCGTTCCATAATCAGCACCAGGGCGTCGTCGGGCCGGTCGTCGCGGGTCAGGGTGACGGCGAACCGGTTGATCCCGCGATAGGCCCAGGACTGATGGATCCGCTCCTTCGGCGTCGGCGGGGTGTCGGACGCGGGCACGGGCTGCTCGGGCCGGGGCTTGTCGCCGGACCGGACCATGGCCGCGATCCCCTCGGGCGTGACCAGACCGTCCACGGCCCCTTCGACCAGCGACGGCGCCAGCAACATGCCCAGGGCGGCCATAGCCCGGTCGCCGCCCGTCCGGTCACGGATTTCCAGCGCCGCGCGGGCGTTCAGCTCGGCCTTCAGACTGGTTCGGAAGGTGGGGAAGTCCACATACCGCTCCAGACCGGCCACATCGCCGGCCCGCGCCGCCCGGATCAGCCCCTGGGTCGCCACGAAGGGCGAGATGAAACAGGCGACCAGAGCCAGGCCCAGAATGGCCGCGATCAGTCCGATGGCGATCTTCTTCATGCGTGCTCCTGCAGCCGAAACGTCGAGACGGGCCAGATGTTGCGCCTAGGGGACTGTCTGGGGCGCAGCCGCCTGGGGCGTCGCCGGGGCCGACCCGTCGGGCAGGCCGATCTGGACCAGCACCCACTCGAACGGCCCTCGCCGCTCGAAGGTGAAGACGGTGCGTGATCCGCCCTGGTCCTGAACCGCCATCCGCGCCCGGTTCACGCTCCAGAAGATCGGCCGGGGCCAGGGCTTGGGCGTCTCGGCGCCGGCCGGCGGCGGAACCGCCGCCGACCAGTGGCTGGCGTAGCGCCCCTCGCCCCGCGTCAGGGCCGACAGGGCGGCCGGCGTCAGATAGGCGTCCACGTCCGGCGCGTTCAGGATCGGGTTGCGCTCCATCTGGCGCCGAACAGCGCCGATGGGGTCTTCGAGGAACGAGGGCGCCGGCGCCTGGGGCCCTCCGCTCAGCTGCGGTCGCAGCGACTGCCGCACGGCCTGGAAGTCGATCAGCCGGGTCAGCCCCTGCACATCCCCCGCCTCCGCCGCCGACCGTATGGCGAAGAAGCCCACCGCCGGCGCGGCGAAGAAGGCCACGACCGCCGCCACGAGCACTAGGCCCACCAGATTGCCGAACTGCCGCTTCAAGCCACGTCCCCCACGCTCGAAGCCGATCATGCACGACCCTTGCTCCGACGCAACGAAAAGCCCCGCCGGATCGCTCCAGCGGGGCTCTTTGTCATTGTCCTACCGCGCTTCGCGCTGCTTGAGGACGTTCTGTGTCCTAACGCGCGTCGCGCTGCTTGAGGACGTTCTGTGTCCTACCGCGCTTCGCGCTGCTTGAGGACGGGGCTCAGCCGACGTCCGGCAGGGCGGTCTTCAGGTTCTCGGCGACCTTGTCGAGGAAGCCCTCGGTGGTCAGCCAACCCTGTTGATCGCCGACCAGCAGCGCCAGGTCCTTGGTCATGAAGCCGGCTTCGACGGTGTCGACGACCACCTTCTCCAGGGTGTCGGCGAAGGTGCCCAGGGCCGCGTTGCCGTCCAGCTTGGCGCGGTGCTTGAAGCCGCGGGTCCAGGCGAAGATCGAGGCGATCGAGTTGGTCGAGGTGGCCTCGCCCTTCTGATGCTGGCGATAGTGGCGGGTCACGGTGCCGTGGGCGGCCTCGGTCTCCAGCACCTTGCCGTCCGGCGTCATCAGCACCGAGGTCATCAGGCCCAGCGAGCCGAAGCCCTGCGCCACCACGTCCGACTGAACGTCGCCGTCATAGTTCTTGCACGCCCAGACGAAGCCGCCGGACCACTTCATCGCCGCCGCGACCATGTCGTCGATCAGGCGGTGCTCATAGGTCAGGCCGCGCGCCTTGAACTCGGCGGCGTAGTGGGCGTCGAACACTTCCTGGAAGATGTCCTTGAAGCGGCCGTCGTAGGCTTTCAGGATCGTGTTCTTGGTCGACAGATAGACCGGATAGTTGCGTTGCAGGCCATAGGCGAAGCTGGCGTGGGCGAACTCACGGATCGAGTCGTCCTGATTATACATGGCCATGGCCACGCCGGCGCCGGGGGCCTTGTAGACTTCGTGCTCGATCACGGCGCCGTCTTCACCGACGAACTTGATCGTCAGGGTGCCGGGGCCAGGCATCAGGAAGTCGGTGGCCTTGTACTGGTCGCCGAAGGCGTGACGGCCGACCACGATGGGCTGGGTCCAGCCCGGTACCAGCCGCGGCACGTTCGAGCAGATGATCGGCTCGCGGAAGACCACGCCGCCCAGGATGTTGCGGATGGTGCCGTTGGGCGACTTCCACATCTTCTTCAGGCCGAACTCCTTCACCCGGGCCTCGTCCGGGGTGATGGTGGCGCACTTCACGCCGACGCCGTGCTTCTGGATCGCGTGGGCGGCGTCGATCGTCACCTGGTCGTCGGTGGCGTCGCGGTGCTCCATGCCCAGGTCGTAGTAGTCCAGCTCGAGATCCAGGAACGGGAAGACCAGCTTGTCCTTGATCATCTGCCAGATGATGCGGGTCATTTCGTCGCCGTCGATGTCGACGATGGGGTTTTCGACCTTGATCTTGGCCATGCGTGCGGTCCGCCTCTGACTTTTGGGGAAAGAATATCGTGGCGGGGATATAGCCGGGCCGCGCGTCCGCGCAAACCCCGCCGTCAGGTCAAGTCGACAGCGGATCGCCGCATCCCTGAACCCACGCCCGTCATCGATGGGGAACTGATGCGACCTCCGCTCGCTGAACCACCGCTGCTGAGGGAGACCAGGCCATGACAGACAGGACGTTCAGGCCATGCGGCAGCGGCTTCGTTGTGGCCGTCGCCCGGCGCACCCGATGACGGACCCCGAGGTTCTGATCATCGGCGCAGGCCCGGCGGGCCTGACGGCCGCGACCTATCTGACCCGGTTCCGCCGCCGTAGCCTGGTGATCGACGCGGGCGAGCCCCGCGCCTGCTGGATCCCGTTGAGCCACAATATGCCGGGCTTTCCCTCCGGCGTGTCCGGCGCCGACATCCTGAAGCGGATGCGCGAACAGGCCGAGGAGTTCGGGGCGGTCATCGAACCGGGCCGGGTCGAACGCCTGGCGCACGACGGCGACGGCTTCACCGCCCAGGTTCAGGGTCGCGAGATCCGCGCCCGTGCGGTGCTTCTGGCGACCGGCGTCGTGGATCACCACCCCGACCTGCCCGGCGTGGAGCGGGCGGTCCAGCGGTCGCTGGTCCGCATCTGCCCGATCTGCGACGGCTATGAGGCGACGGATAAGGCCGTGGCCGTCATCGGCCATGACGACAAGGGCGCGCGCGAAGCCGCCTTCCTGCGCACCTATTCAGACCGGGTGACCCTGATCCATATCGGCCCGCCCCAGGCTCTGACGCGCCACGCGGAACTGGACCGGCTGGGCGTCGAACTGATCGTCGCGCCCCTGGAGGCCGTCGCGCTGGAGCGGGACCGGGTCACCGCCCTGGGCTGGGGCGGCGGCACCCGCGCCTTCGACCTGGTCTACTCCGCCCTGGGCACGTCGCCGAACGCCGAACTGGCGCAGGGCCTGAACGTCCGCCTGGCCCCCGACGGCCGGCTCGAAGTCGATCTGCATCAGGCGACCAGCGTGCCGGGCCTCTACGCCGCCGGCGACGTGGTGCGCGGCCTCAACCAGATCGCCGTCGCCACGGCCGAGGCGGCCGTCGCCGCCACCGACATCCACAACCGCCTGCGCCGGATCGACGGGCTGACCGTCTCCGACTAGGCCCTCACACTAAGCCTGGGTCGCGATCCAGCCGTCCACGATCCGCTCCAGCACCGACAGTGGCACGCCCCCGGCGGCCAGGGCCGTGTCGTGGAAGCTCTTCAGGTCGAACTTGTCGCCCAGGGTGGTCTTGGCCTTCTCGCGCAGGCGGACCCACTCATTGTGGCCGACCTTGTAGGCGCAGGCTTGTCCCGGCCAGCCGCAATAGCGTTCGACCTCGGACACGGCGGCCCCTTCCTGATCGCCATAGGCCTCCATCATGTACTGGATGCCCTGTTCGCGGCTCCAGCCCTTGGAATGGATGCCGGTGTCCACCACCAGACGGGCCGAGCGGAACATCAGCGACTGGATATAGCCGATCTGCCCCACCGGATCGTTCTCATAGGCGCCCAGCTCGTCGGCCAGCTGTTCGGCGTACAGGCCCCAGCCTTCGACATAGGAGGCGAAGCCCAGCAGGTTCATGAACTTGGGCGCCGCCGCGCTCTCCTGTTGCAGGCTGATCTGCAGATGGTGGCCCGGCGTCGCCTCGTGATAAGTCAGGGTGGGCAGGGTCCAGGACGGCCATTCCGCCGTGTCCTTCAGATTGATCCAGTAGATGCCCGGCCGCGTGCCATCCAGGCTGGGCGAGTTGTAATAGCCCATGGCGGCGCCGGCCTCGATCTCGGGCGGCACGCGCTTGATCTGGACCGAGGCCTTGGGCAGGCGGCCGAAGGCGCTGGGCAGACGGGCCTGCATATCGGCCATCTGGTCGTTCAGCTTCTCGATCAGTTCGGCCTTGCCGGCGTCGGTGTTGGGATAGACGTACTTCGGGTCGTTGCCCAAGGCGCGGATCCGCTCGGCCACCGTTCCCTGGGTCAGACCCTGAGCCTGCAACAAGGTGTCGGCGCGGGCGGACAGCTCGGCCATCTGGGCGCGCCCCGTGCGGTGGATCTCGTCCGCCGTCAGCCGGGTGGTCGTAATGAAACGCAGGCTGTTGGCGTAATACTGCTGGCCCTGCGGCAGGCGACGGATCGAGGCCTCATGTCCTGCGCGCGGCAGGGCCGCCTTTAGCAGGGCGTTCTGGGCCGCCAGGGCGGGATAGACCTTCTGGTTCAGCAAGGCCTCGACCTGGGCGCCCCAATCTCCCGTCAGCCCCTTGGCCTGCGTCCGGTCCACCACCGAGGCGACCAGGGGCGAGGCGGCGACGTCGGTGGCCAGTATGCCGTCCTGCTGAGCGATAGCCTTGGCCAGGATGAAGTCCGGCGGGATCACGCCCAGGCCATAGTCCTCGCGCAGCCGCTCGGTCTCGGCGCTCAGCACCTCGGCGAAGGCGGCGACACGGGCCACATAGGCATCGGCGTCGGCGGCCGTCTCGATCGTATGCTGGTTGGCCAGGAAGTCCGGCGTCGACTGATAGGCCCCGCCCTGCTGGCTGACCCGATAGGGATTGGGCCATCCGCCCTGGCCATAGGGAATGGCGAAGGTGGCGATCACCCCGTCCAGATTATCGGCGATGGTGTCGTAGTAGATGCCGTCCTGGGCATCCATCGACGACCGGTCCAGGGCCGTGAGGGCGGCGCGCTGGGCCTTGGTGAAGGCGCGGAACTTCTCCTCGTTCTCCGGGGTCGGAGCGGTCAGCTGGGACTTGGCGGCGGCGCGCGCGCCATTGTCCAGGCCGAAGGCGGTCACGGCCTCAGGGCTGAGGTCCAGGGTCTGTTCGAAGGCCTGATCCATAAAGGCGGCCAGCGCCGCCTTGGCCTGGGCGGCGTCGCCGGCCGGGGCGGCTCCGGCAAAAGCCTGCCCCCCTGCGGCGGCCAGGCCCGCCCCGGCTGCGGCGGACAGAAGAAGGCGTCGACGGTCGATCATGGAAGGCCCCTGCGAAGATGTCGGCCGCAATGGAGCGCCGCTCGCTTCACCCCGCAAGTGAAATTGCGGACAGGCTCGATCTGGGCTCACCTCCCAGTTCGCGAAGGCGAACGGGGAGGACCGGCGATCGCGTCAGCGAGCGCCAGGAGGGGGCGACTCGGTATCTGAAGCTCTTGAGGTCATCACCGCCGTCGGAGTCGCCCCCTCCTGGCGCGCAGAGCGCGCCTGTCCTCCCCGTCGGCCTTCGCCGACGGGGAGGTGAAAAATCACCCCCCCGCCTTCACCGCCGCAGACACGTCCGACACCACGCGCTTGACCAGGGCCGCATCGTCGCCCTCCGCCATGACGCGGATCAGTTTCTCCGTGCCCGAGGGCCGGACCAGCAGTCTGCCCGAACCGTTCAGCGCCGCCTCGGCTTCGGCGATGGCCGCCTTGACCTTTTCGCTCTCCAGCGGCTTGCCGGCCGTGAACCGCACATTCTCCAGCTTCTGCGGCACCGGATCGAACTGACGCGCCAGCTCGCTCATCGGCTTGCCGGACTCGACCAGAACCGCCAGCACTTGCAAGGCCGCCATCAGGCCGTCGCCGGTGGTGGCGTGGTCGTGCAGGATGATGTGGCCCGACTGTTCGCCGCCGATGTTGAACCCGCCTTCGCGCATTCGCTCCATCACATAGCGGTCGCCGACCTTGGTCCGCTCCAGCGTCAGACCCTCGGCCTTCAGCTTCCGTTCCAGCCCCAGGTTGGACATGACGGTGGCCACCACGCCGCCGCCGGTCAGCAGACCGCGTTTGGCCCAGTCCAGCCCGACCAGAGCCATGATCTGGTCCCCGTCCACCACCTGGCCCTTTTCGTCGCAGATGATCAGCCGGTCAGCGTCCCCGTCCAGGGCGATGCCGATGTCAGCCCGGTAGCGTTTGACCGCCTCGACCAGGGTCGCCGGATGGGTCGAGCCGCATTCGGCGTTGATATTGGTCCCGTTCGGCGTGACCCCCACGGGGAAGACCTCGGCCCCCAGCTCGAACAGGGTGGTGGGCGCGACCTTGTAGCCGGCGCCGTTGGCGCAATCGACGGCGATCCGCAGCCCCTGCAACGACAGCCGCTTGGGGAAGGCCTGTTTGGCGATCTCGATATAGCGGGCCTGGGCGTCGTCGATCCGCTTGACCCGCCCCAGCTTGTTCGACGGCGCCAGCCCCTGGTCCAGGCCGTCGTCCATCAGGGCTTCGATCTTCAGCTCGATCTCGTCCGACAGCTTGTAGCCGTCCGGCCCGAACAGCTTGATGCCGTTGTCGGCATAGTCATTGTGCGAAGCCGAGATCATCACCCCCAGGTCGGCGCGCATCGACCGGGTCAGCATGGCCACCCCCGGCGTCGGCACCGGGCCGAAGGTCCGCACGTCCATGCCCACCGAGGCGAAACCGGCGACCAGGGCCGGCTCGATCGTATAGCCCGAAAGCCGGGTGTCCTTGCCGATCACCACCAGATGGCGCCGGTCGTCGCCGGTGCGGAACAGTTTCCCCGCAGCCAGGCCCACGCGCAGCGCGACCTCGGCCGTCATCGGATAGGTGTTGGCGCGCCCGCGAATACCGTCGGTGCCGAAATATTTCCTGTCGCCCAAGGCGTCGTCCTTCGTTTCGGGTAACGTTCCGAAACCCCTTTTTTGATGCGGTCCGTCTTAAGATTGCATAGACGGCCGGTGGGGCTCGACGCGTGGCTTAGCCCCGGATCGCCGCCAGTGCAAAGCGGCGCCCTTCTGTTTCCTTCTTCCTCGGAGTTCCAGCCCATGTGCGGCATCATCGGCGTCACCGGCAATGGACCCGTCGTTCCCCGGCTGATCGACAGTCTGAAACGGTTGGAATACCGGGGCTATGACTCCGCCGGGGTCGCCGCCGTCGTAGATGGGTCGGTCGAGCGTCGCCGCGCCCAGGGCAAGATCCGCAATCTGGAAGCCGTTTTGGTCGAGGCGCCGCTGACGGCCACGGTCGGCATCGGCCACACCCGCTGGGCCACCCACGGGGCGCCGACCACCGCCAACGCTCACCCGCACAAGGCCGGTCGCGTCACCCTGGTCCACAACGGCATCATCGAGAATTTCGCCGAGCTGAAGGCCGAGCTGGCCGCAGAAGGCCATGTTTTTGAAAGCCAGACCGATACCGAGGTCATCGCTCACCTGCTGGACGCGGAGTTGAACACCGGCCGCACGCCGCTTGAGGCCTTCAAGATCACGCTGGACCGGTTGACCGGCGCCTACGCCCTGGCGGTGCTGATCGACGGCGAGGACGATCTGATCCTGGGCGCCCGTCGCGGCAGCCCGCTGGTGGTCGGCTGGGGCGAGGACGAAATGTATCTGGGCTCGGACGCCCTGGCGGTCGGCCCCTTCACCCAGAAAATCTCCTATCTGGAAGAGGGCGACTATGTCGCCGTGACCAAGGGCGGGGCCCGGATGTTCGACGTCGCGGGCAAGCCGGTCGAGCGGGCTGTGGTCCAGGTCTCGGCCTCCTCGGCCATGGTCGAAAAGGGCGAATACCGCCACTTCATGGAAAAGGAGATCCATGAACAGCCCGACAGCGTCCAGCACACATTGTCGGAATATCTGGACCTGGTGACGGGCACGACCAAGCCTCAGTCGGTGGACTTCGCCGCCATTGACCGGATCCAGATCGTCGCCTGCGGCACCGCCTTCTACGCCGGCCAGATCGGCCGCTACGCCTTCGAGAAGCTGGCGGGCCTGCCGTGCGACGTCGAGATCGCGTCCGAGTTCCGCTACCGCTCGCCGGCGGTGTCGCAAAAGACCCTGGCGGTCGCCGTCAGCCAGTCGGGCGAAACGGCCGACACCCTGGCCAGCCTGACCTGGTGCAAGGCGCACGGTTTGATGACGGCTGCGGTGGTCAACGTCCACTCCTCGTCCATGGCGCGCGAGGCCGATGTGCTGTGGCCCACCCATGCCGGACCGGAAATCGGCGTCGCCTCGACCAAGGCCTTCACCGCCCAGGTCGCCGCCCTGCTGGCCCTGGCCGTCGCGGCGGGCGTGGCGCGCGGCCGGATCGATGCGGCCCAGGAGGCCGAGCTGGTCAAGGCCCTGTTCGAAAGCCCCCGCCTGATCGCCGACGCCCTGCGCATGGACGCCAGCATCCGCGCCGTGGTTCAGGATTTGGCCAAGGCCGACGACGTCCTGTTCCTGGGCCGGGGCGCCATGTTCCCTCTCGCCATGGAAGGCGCGCTGAAGCTGAAGGAGATCAGCTATATCCACGCCGAGGGCTATGCCGCCGGCGAGCTGAAGCACGGCCCCATCGCCCTGATCGACGAAGAAACCCCGACCATCGCCCTGGCCCCCCTGGACGATGTATTCGAGAAGACCGCCTCAAATCTGCAAGAGGTCGCCGCACGCGGCGGCCCCGTTATCATGATCGCCCCGGAAAAGGCGCCCGATCCGCACGGCGCCGGCATCCGCCGCATCCACGCCCCCGACTGCCACCCCCTGATCGCGCCCCTGGTCTATGCGGTCCCGGTCCAGCTTCTGGCCTATTACACCGCCGTCCAGAAAGGCACCGACGTCGATCAGCCCCGCAACCTGGCCAAGTCCGTCACGGTGGAGTGAGGCGCCCGTTCGCGGACGGCGCCGACCGCCACCGTGCCCAGGGCGTCGACGTCGCAAAGACGGATCGCCGCCCGCCCGACCCGAATGGCCCCCGCAGCCTGCAACTCGCCGCCTGCGGTTGAGACGCCGGCCCGGCGAACGGCCAGGAGGTCGGCGATGTCGCTCTGGCGCAGCGGGATTTCCATCGCCTGGCTCAAGCCGTGAATATCGAGCAGCAGCGCTGCGAGACGCTCGGTGACCCTTCCGCGCGCCTGACGCTTCACTTCCGCATGGGCCGTGTCCATCCGGCGCCGCAGATCCGCCAGGGCTATCTCGACCAGGGACGAACGGTCGATCACCTCGACAAGACGGTCCGCCGGGATCGTGATCTGCCGACCGGCCGTCAGCCACAGGCCGTCCTCCTTCGCTTCACCTCCGACAGCGGCGTCGAAGTTCAGAAGATCGCCCGGACCGGCCAGCCCAAGGCAGAGGGAATCCCGACCTTGCCGCGGTACGCCCGTCGGCATCGGTCACGATCACGCTGAACGACGCCGTCTCCCAAAAGGCCGCGCCCCGATACCGCAGGATTTCCCCCAGAACCGCCACCGCCTCTTCACGCGCAGCATCGACATCGGGCAGATCCTCGCCCTGATCATCCCGAATACAGTCGCCGTTTTCGGTGTGAAAATAGAAGTGCGGCAATCGGGCCTCCAGCATCAAGTCTGCTGGAAGCGGTCATGGGGCGGATTGGTTCAGCGTTCAGATATTCTGATTGAAAGCGCCGTCAGGCGGCCGCGCGTTTTCTGATCCGCGCAATGCGCCGAAGCCGGCGCCAGAAGCGGCCGCGCTCGGGTTCGGGATAGGGTTCCAGGTTCTCGACGAACTGCTCGGCCGACGCCCGCCAGCTGAACTTCTCGGCATAGGCGCGGACGTCCCGGCGGTCGAGGTCGAGGCATTTCAGGCAGGCGGTCTTCAAATCCTGGTCGATGACCCCGGCGTTCGAGCCGGGAATGATGTCGATCGGACCATGGGCCGGATAGGCGGCGACCGGCGTGCCGGCGGCCATGGCCTCCAGAATCACCAGACCGAAGGTGTCGGTCCAGCTGGGGAAGACGAAGACGTCGGCGTCGCGGAAACACCGGGCCAGATCATCACCGAACCTGGCCCCGAGGAATTTCGCCTCGGGATATTTTTCCTGCAGCTCGGCGCGGGCGGGCCCGTCACCGACAATGATCTTGGTGCCGGGCAGATCCAGTTCGAGGAAGGCCTCGATATTCTTCTCCACCGCCACCCGGCCGACGTTCAGGAAGAAGGGACGCGGCCAATCCTTGCCGCCCATCTCGTCATAGATCCGGTCCAGATCGGGGTTGAACATCTCGGTGTCCACGCCGCGCGACCAGGGCGAGACATTCTTGAACCCATGTTCGACCAGTTCGTCACGCAGGGTCGGGGTCGCCACCATCAGCCGGCCCGACGGCTTGTGGAACCATTTCATATAGGCGTAGCCGACCTGAACCGGGATCGGGAAACGGGCCGAGACATATTCCGGGAATTTGGTGTGATAGCTGGTCGTGAACGGCAGCTTCCATTCCACGCAGATCCGACGCGTGGCGATGCCGATGGGCCCTTCGGTCGCGATATGGACGGCCTCGGGTTCGAAGGCCCGCAGCATTTCGCGGATCTCTTCTTCCGCTCCCAGGGCCAGCCGGATTTCCGGATAGGTCGGGCAGGGAATCGTCTTGAACAGGCTCGGCTCGATGACCTCGACCTCATGGCCCATGCCGCGGCATTCCGCGACAGTACGGGTCAGGGTGCGGACGACGCCGTTGACCTGAGGTTCCCAGGCGTCGGTGGCCAGAACGATGCGCATTGAGGCGGGCAGACCCTGAGCCGTTAAGTAAGGGCGGAACTTCTAGACGGTTCGAATGACGATGGCGAGACGTTCGCAGTTGTTTGGTCAACACCAATAGGATAAGCGGCGGCCGTCTGGTAGGCGCGCTTCGCGCCCTGCCGAGCCAGTCACCTTACGTGAATTCGGAAAGCGCTATGAAAAACTGGTCGAAATCGGTCTCCAGATTCTGGAGACCGAAAAAAGACGTAGCGCGCAACAAAATGCCCGAACGACCATATTTCTATCTAGGTGACGGCTTGGCTCTTACGAGGCTTAAAAACGGTCATCTCCTCTATGTCGATCCCCTGGAAGAAAGTGTTTGCGCGCATCTAATTGCACACGGCACGTGGGAGCCTTGGATCGCCAAGGTCGTGCTGAGCTTGCTTAAGCCCGGGGATCGTGTCGTGGAGGTCGGCGGGCACGTTGGGTTCTACACAGTGGCGATGGCTAACCGTGTGGGGCCGACGGGAAGTCTCCTGACGTTCGAGGCGAATCCCAGACTTGCGGCGCTTTCGGCCAGATCTATTCGCCTTAATGGATACGCCCCCTGGGTACAGATCGTCCAAAAGGTCGCGAGCGATACCATAGGCGTGGTGAGATTTTCAGTTTCCCGCCAATATGGAGGCGGCGGTCACGTATACCTAGGCGACAATGCGCTCGGAGGCGATACGCAGGTTCTGGAGGTCGAATCAGTTCGGCTGGACGATCTTGATTTACCTAATACGAGACTGCTTCGCATTGATGCTGAAGGATCAGAGCCGCTGATTTTGTCGGGCGCTGAAAACCTTTTGAAGCAGCCTGACATTGTTCTATGCATCGAGTGGGACGTCGTGCAGATGCGTTCCCGCTCGGATCCGCAAGAGGTCGCTAATCGATTGGGGGGAATGGGCTTCAAGTTCTGGCGCATCACCACCAAGGCTGAATTGGTTCCTGTCGATTGCAACACTCTAGGAGATTTAGCACCATGCGATCTTGTGGTGGCTAGGAAGTATCCATTTTCAAGCGTCGACAATCTATTATGAAAAAACTTCTAACAAGAGCATACCTAGGTCAACAAAGCTTTGATATTAAGTTCACTGTCTAGATAAAACAGCGCCTGGTAAAGCTGAACATGGACGAGCATTATATGGCTTAAAGAGGCGGCTGGCGCAGGCTCATCGATGAAGTTAACGCGGCCCAGCACGTTGTCATGCCAAATACTTTGTGGCGTTAGGTAGCGCTAAAGCGCGCATTGAGCCCGCGCCGTTTGGTCGAGACACTGAGAGCGACGATACGCCCTTATGCGGGAGCGGTGACGCAGCCTCTAACAGATTGGCGGAACGCTTCGGCGTATGGGGTGTGATGATCCGAAGTGACTAAAAGAATTATCACGTCTGGCGCACGACGCGCTGTTCACAGCGCAGCTGCGGCCACAGCGGCTGAACAGTTGCGCCCTTCCGGCTCAAGCAGGACAACAGCAGTTGCATCGATCTCCTCTAGGTGGCGGTAGCCATTTAGTTATCTGAGCTAGAGCATGATCGCGGCACCGCCTAGCGAATCCGGCACCCCTAAAAGCTACAATTTACAACGGCAGCACCGTCGTCGACTTCACCTCTTCGAGAACCGCATAGGTTCGCGTCTCGCGCACGCCCGGCATCCGCACCAGGACGTCGCCCAGAAAGGCCCGATAGGCGTCCATGTCGCCGACGCGGGCCTTGATCAGATAGTCGAAGCCGCCGGCGACCATGTGACACTCCAGCACCTCGGGCTGGCTGCGCACGGCGGCGGCGAAAGCGTCGAAGACGTCGCCAGTGGTGCGGTCCAGCAGGACCTCGACGAAAATCAGCAGATCCCGACCGACCTGGCTGGGGTCGATCATGGCGGCGTAGCCGGTGATGATCTTCTTTTCCCGCAGGCGTTTGACCCGCTCGAAACAGGCGGCGGGCGACAGGTTGCAGCGTCGCGCCAGCTCGGCGTTGGAGATGCGGGCGTCGGTCTGGAGCACCCGGAGGATGCGGCGGTCGACGGAGTCGATGTCGATCATCGGAAGTCAGCAGGTTAGACCGAACAATCTTCGGCTTCAGCTTGTATCATACGAAGCACCTTCGCTGAACTCCGGCATATACGGCGGAAATCCACAGGATTTGCCACGCCATGACGACTCCCGCCTTCACGCCTTCGAGCCTGACCGTTTGGGACGGTTTGGACGCGCACAAGTTCCGTGACGAGCGCGACGCCGTCGCCGCCAATCTGGCCCGCATGCCGCTGGACGCCGCCGAACGCGCGGATGTCGTCGCCGAGGCCACCGCCCTGGTCGAACACGCCCGTCGCAGCCAGAAGAAGCAGGGGGTGGTCGAAAGCTTCCTTCAGCAGTTCAGCCTGGGCACCCGCGAAGGCCTGGCCCTGATGTGCCTGGCCGAGGCCCTGCTGCGCGTTCCGGACGAGGAGACGCGCGACCGTCTGATCGCCGAGAAGATCGGCTCGGCCGACTGGGCCGCCCACCTGGGTCAGTCCGACAGCCTGTTCGTCAACGCCTCGACCTGGGGTCTGATGCTGACCGGCAAGCTGGTGGACGTCGATGATGAGGCCCGCAGCGACCTGCCCGGCTTCCTGAAGCGGATCGCCGGGCGACTGGGCGAGCCGGTCATCCGCCAGGCCGTGGCCACCGCGGTCAAGATCATGGGCGAGCAGTTCGTCGTCGGCCGCACCATCCAGGGCGCGCTGAAGCGGTCGAACAAGGAAGGCTGGCTGTGCAGCTTCGACATGCTGGGCGAGGGCGCCCGCACCGTCGCTGACGCCGACCGATACGAAAAGATCTACGCCGACGCCATCGAGGCGGTGGGCAAGACGTCAAAAGGCCAGGGACCAGAACACGGTCACGGCGTCTCGGTGAAACTGTCGGCCCTGTCGCCCCGGTATGAGGCGACGCACGAGGACGACGTCTGGGCGACCCTCTATCCCCGCATCCTGCGTCTGGCCCAGATCGCGGCCAGATACGACATCAACTATACGATGGACGCCGAGGAGGCGGACCGTCTGGCCCTGTCGCTGAAACTGCTGGACCGGCTGGCGCACGAACCCAGCCTGGGCGGGTGGACCGGCCTGGGCCTGGCGGTTCAGGCCTATCAGAAGCGCGGGCGGGAGACGATCGAGCGGGTCGCCGACCTGGCCCGTCGCTCGGGCCGCCGACTGATGGTGCGCCTGGTCAAGGGCGCCTATTGGGACACCGAGATCAAGCGCGCCCAGGTCTTCGGGCGCACCGACTATCCCGTCTATACGACCAAGGCGGCGACCGACCTGAACTATCTCGTCTGCGCCAAGGCCATGATCGAGGCGGCGCCGGCGATCTATAGCCAGTTCGCCAGCCACAACGCCCACACCCTGGCCGCCGTGCGCCGCATGGCCCGCGACCGGGGCGTGGCCGTCGAACACCAGCGCCTGCACGGCATGGGCGAGGCGCTCTACGACGCCGCGCACGAGGCCTGGGCCAATGAGACCGTGATCGTCCGCGCCTACGCCCCCGTCGGCGGGCATGAGGAGCTGCTGCCCTATCTGGTGCGGCGCCTGCTGGAAAACGGCGCCAACTCCTCCTTCGTCCACGCCCTGCTGGACGAGCGCGTGCCCGCCTCGGCCGTCGCGGCCGATCCCATTTCCCTGGTCGAGCAAGCGCCCGACCGTCACCCCAAAATTCCGGTTCCGCAAGACATGTACGGCGATCGTCAGAACTCCCTCGGCCGCGACTATTCGCAAGCCGCCGTCCGTGAAGCCCATGCCCGAGCCCTGGAGGGGATCGACCGTGAGAAGCTGACCTCCGGCCCGATCATCGGCGGCAAGCTGCGCGCCGGCATCGACGCCCAGGCCGTGACCAATCCGTTCGACCGGTCGCAGACGCTCGGCCATGTCTCGGAAGCCGAGGCGACCGACATCGACGCCGCCGTCGAGGCCGCTGCGAACGCCCAGGTTCAATGGGATCGCCAGGGCGGGGCCAAACGCGCCGTGACCTTGCGCGCCATGGCCGATGCGCTGGAGGCCGACCTGGACCGGCTGGTCGCCCTGCTCAGCCGCGAGGCGGGCAAGACCCTGAACGACGGCGTCGCCGAGGTGCGCGAAGCCGCCGACTTCTGCCGCTACTACGCCCTGCTGGCCGAGCGCGACTTCACCGCCCCCCAGACCCTGAAGGGCCCGACGGGCGAGACCAACCAGCTGATCCTGCACGGGCGCGGGGTCTTCTCCTGTATCTCGCCGTGGAACTTCCCCCTGGCCATCTTCACCGGCCAGATCGCCGCCGCCCTGGCCGCCGGCAACGCCGTCCTGGCCAAGCCCGCCGAACAGACGCCGCTGATCGCCGCCGAGGCCGTGCGCCTGTATCACAAGGCTGGCCTGAACCCCGATCTGCTGGCCCTGGTTCCCGGGCGCGGCGAGACGGTCGGCGCGGCCCTGGTCACGCATCCGGGCATTGACGGCGTCGCCTTCACCGGCGGCACCGACACTGCCGCCGCCATCAACCGCGCCATCGCCGCCCGCCCCGGCGCCATCATCCCCTTCATCGCCGAAACCGGCGGCCTGAACGGCATGTTCATCGACACCACGGCGCTGAAGGAACAGGTGATCGACGACGTGATCCAATCCGCCTTCGGCTCAGCCGGCCAGCGCTGCTCGGCCCTGCGCGTCCTCTACGTCCCCAAGGATTCCGCCGACGCCCTGATCGAAGGCTTGAAGGGCGCCCTGGCCGTCCAGACCGTCGGCGACCCCGCCGATCCCAAGACCGACATCGGCCCCGTCATCGACCCCGAGTCGCGTCGCGCCCTGGACACCCACGTCGAACGCCTGGCCAAGGACGCCAAGATCATCGCCCGCGCCACCCTGCCCCTGGGCGCCGAAAAGAGCGACCTGTTCGCCCCCACCATCGCAGAAATCCCCACGCCCGACTTCCTGGAACGCGAGGTGTTCGGCCCGATCCTGCACATCTATCGCTACGACTCCGCCGATCTGAAGTCGGTCGCCGGCAAGCTCGCCGCCCGCGGCTACGGCCTGACCCTCGGCGTCCACAGCCGCATCGAAGCCTTCGCCGCCGAAGTGATCGACCTGGTCCCCGCCGGCAACGTCTACGTCAACCGGTCGATCACCGGCGCGGTGGTCGGGGTCCAGCCGTTCGGCGGCGAGGGCCTTTCGGGCACGGGCCCCAAGGCGGGCGGGCCGAACAGCTTGATCCGCTATGCGGCGGAGAAGGCGATCAGCGTAAACATTGCTGCGCAGGGGGGAGATCCGGCGCTGTTGAACCTTTAACGGCTTCGGCGCTTCCACCACGGCGTAGACATTTGCGTGACCTCAGGCTTGCGACACGAGACAATCGTGAACTGACCCGGCGTTTCATTGCGCAAGATGGTCATCTCATCAGCTAACAGTGCGCCTTGCCGACCCTCGTCAGTCATTTGATAACAATCCTGGCCCGCCCAACCGCACAGTTGAAGTCCCTGTTTGTTAGCCAGGTCCAATGTTTCATTCAGCGTGTAATGCTGGAAGTGGAAATGGTTGCCCGTGGCGTCGTGGGGCAGCAAATCTTCGTTGGGTGTCGAAAAGATCATCTGTCCCCCGGGCTTAAGCGCTCGGGATAGCGAGGCGAAAAAGGCCTGCCCATCGGGTACGTGTTCGACGGATTCTAGTGATACTATGAAATCAAAGACTTCCTCTGGCATTTCGAACGGCCAGTAGGCGTGAGCGTATAACGTGCGCGGAGTAGGGAAATGGTCGCTGGCGAACGCTACAGCTTCCTTGGAACCATCTAGTCCTAAGATGTGCCGAGTGCGAGAAAGCAGCCATGCGCCATAGCCGTTGCCACAGAAGGCATCCAGACCATACCCTCCCGCTGGAATGATGCGATCCGCCCACTCATAGCGATACCTGTGGTCGGCGCGAATATCATCATAGGCCCCGGCGACCTGACGTTCGCCTGAATATAAGCCGAGATCGTGAGCCGTCATGGAAAAGCCGGGGCTAGTGGTGAGCAGAGAATAGCCGGAATCGGCAATCACGCCTGGCGGCGCATTGCCCACTTCATGCTAGTCTGGTTGAGGCTGATAACAACGACGGAATCGCGCGTGTCTGCAATTTGCATCGACGGCTTCAACCTCGCCCTGCCCAAGGGTTCGGGCATCGCCACTTACAGCCGCAACCTGCTCACAGCGTTCGAAGATATCGGCGTCAGCGGTCAAGTGCTCTATGGCCCGCCGGCTAAAGACAGCCGCAAAATATCCGAGGTGACACTTGCCGACGCCCATCGCGAACCCGCGAAGGGCAAGAAGCTTGACCGTTTCAAAAAAACAGCGATGTCGCAATTTGGGCGATCAGCCTACCCCATTGTTCCAAGCGATGATGTGATCTGGTCGTCCAGAGGTGGCGGGCGCCCCCTGGCCGACTGCTTTTGGGCCGCCGGCAACCTGTTCCATTACGCACATCGTTGCTTTCAAGCTTACGGCCAGGTGACGCCTGTTTCGTTTGCGGAGAATGAGAGGACGGCGCGCCCTGATGCGGTGCAATGGACTGCGACGCTACCTTTGTATGCAAATAATGCAGCCAATATATACACGATCCACGATCTGATACCGCTGCGACTTCCTCACACAACCATGGAGGATAAGCAGAAATACCTTCGAATGTGCGAGTTCATTGCGAAAAAGGCTGACCATATTTCGGTGGTGTCCGAAACGACGAAGAATGACGTTATCAAACTTCTCGGTGTCAGCGCCGATAGGATCACCAATACGTATCAGTCCGTTTCAATCCCGCCTTCCGTTCTCAGCCGATCGGCCGCTCAGGTCGCCCTAGAAGTCGAGGGGGTCTTCGATCTCGGATGGAAAGAATATTTCCTCTATTTCGGTGCCATCGAGCCCAAGAAGAATGTCGGGAGGATAGTCGAGGCCTATCTGGCATCTGGGGTCGAACGCCCGCTCGTGATCGTGGGTGGCAGGGCCTGGCTTGAGGAAGGTGAGGTCGCGTTGCTTGATCAAGTGCAGCGAGACGGCACCAGGGCGGGCAAGCGAATTCGCCGGTATGAATATATGCCGTACTCGATGCTGGTCAGCCTGATACGCGGCGCCCGCGCGACGCTATTTCCGTCGCTTTATGAGGGGTTTGGTCTTCCAGTGCTTGAATCCATGCTTCTAGACACGGCGGTGCTCACCTCTACGGGAGGCGCGCTGCCAGAAGTTGCTGGCGACGCGGCCATGATGGTCGATCCTTATGATGTGCCTGCCATTACCAGAGGAATACAGGCGCTGGCGGCGGATGACGATCTGGTGGATGATCTGGTCGGGCGTGGGAGAGCGCGCGCCGTTGCGTTTTCTCCGCAGGCTCATGCAGAGAGAGTGCGCACCATGTACGCTGGGCTCGGGCTTGTCTAAATTTGTCTCAAGCGGCGTTTACAGCAGGTGTGAGGCCGAGTGAGGCGAGCAAGGCGTGACCATCTTCGCTGTCTGGAAATTGCGTAGCGAAGTTCGTCGCCATGCTGGCGGCCACTTTGCGATCACCACATCCAGTCGCTGCCTTGATGGTCTCGTACAGGATTGAATAGTCGTCGGGATGCCTTGCCTGCGCATTGCGGAGGAGGCGGTAAGCCGACGGAAGGTCATACCTGGCCAGAAGTCGGCTTCTGATCAGCCAGGCTTCACGCGAGCGTCTAATTTTGGGGTTCATTGCGAAGGCTGCAAAGAGATCCCGCTCGGCCGCCGGAATATCCCCCAGACTGTGATGAGCAATCGCCAGATGGAGCAAGACTTCCGATGGCGAAATTGGCCATGCGGTCGATTCTACGCCCTCGCCTTCCTGGACCGCCATTATAGATAGCGTTTCGTCCCAATGTTGGCGCGCCGTCCACCAATCCGAGCAGCGAACGGCTACGCCGGCTAGGCCAGCCTCGGCATGGACGCGGTGGCTTGCAAACGCCTTGATGCGCTCGAAACCTTGCCGAGCCCTTTCATAGTCCGCCAACTCGTTGTGCATATTGGCTGATTGAATCATGGCGTTGATATTTGACGGGTCCAGTCTCAACACTACCGTCCAGTGGCGCAGCGCCGACTTCCAATCATGACGCGCTTGAGCCGCCCGCGCCTTCTGGCGCTCACGTTTCACGGCCCGACGCTTGAAGCTCTTGATGGGATTGATCACGATTTCAGCCCCGCGTTCGCTCGCTTCACGGCTTTATTGACCTCGGGAATGAGGTCGCTGCCTTTGAGAAGGTTGTCCCAGTAGAGGCCATGACGTTTGGCCAATTCCATCTTCGTCAGGCTTAAGGGCGGGGCGTAAATAACATCAAGCATGGCGTCCCGGAACTGTTTGGGCGTGCTCGCAACGATCACCCCCTTCTCGTGCTCAAAATCTTCGAATGACCTGAGAGCTGTCGGCGTCGCGATTAACCATTTGCCACTGCAAAGCGCCTCGGCCGTCTTCAAGTTGCTGCCGCCGCCGGACGCTATCGGCAGAAGGCTTCCCTTTGCCCCATTCTGAATCCAGTGAAGCTCTTCATCTGAGGGACGCGCGAAGAAATGGACACGGTCCCCATAGGATGAGGCGTGCGGAAGATAGTCGCTCGAGGCGAAGATGCCGTCGGCTGCGCCGCCGCAGACGGAAATCAGCTTGCGCGGCGGCAGGCCGTAAAGCGAGTTCCCGAGCACAAACTTGATGAACCCGGAAATATTCGGCGGATAGGCGCTGCCGACAAACACGAGATACTCCCCCTGGGGTAGCTCCCTGCCGGCGTCAGGCTTCTTAAGGCGTCCCGGCCGGTCGGTCCCATTGCGAATAGTCAGAACGGGCGCACGGGGCTTGAGGGCGCGATAGTAGTCCGCCTCCACCTCCGAGACAGCTACGATCAAATCTGCGACCTGTACAAGATCTCGTTCAACAGCCTCAATAGCGGAGACTGCACGGTCCGTCTTCTCTCGTGACACGCCGGCGCTTTCAAGAATTGCGCGCTTCAGAGGCGCTTCGTGATTTTGCGACGAATAAACGATCGCCACTCCTTCTAAGTCCCCTAGGGCCTTCATCTTCTCGACTAGAGGCCACATGAACGGCTGTTCGAGGTGGACGACGTCTGGTTTGAAATCGCTGGCGATGGCTCGAAAGTGTTCCAACGGTTCGCCATTCTGACTGGCGAAAACGCCAGAACCCAGGTCATCAATAAACGGAATCTCGGAAAACATACCTCCCGGCGAACCGTAAGGCAGGTCGTCTGCCGTCACGGCGCCTGCGCCATATGCGTTCGGCATGTAGACAGACGCATACCGAAATTCGTGCCCGGCAGTCTTGTAATATGCCGCGATGTTGCTCACGCGTCGCTGGCCGCCGTGAACAGGTCGCCGGATGGGATAGGTTCCAAACGATAGAATTCTCACTTGCTCACGCCCATGGCCGCGTTCAATCGGTCGTAAAACTGGTCTGCGGACAAATCCCACGTCACGGGCTTATAGTGATCTCGTGATCGCTGCTCGTAGGACCTGACGAGTTGGTCGTCGTTCATGAAGTCGCGTATGGCGTCGGCCCAGGCGCTGATATCGTAGGGCGGAATGTACAGGGGAGCGTCGCCTCCGACCTCAGAGAGAGACCCCGTATCACTACTTATACAGGCCTTGCCCAGCGCCATGGCCTCAACGAGCGAAAGGCCATACCCCTCATAGCGAGAAGGGAAGACGACAAAACGCGCGGCCCCATAGAGAGCGCCAAGTTCTTCATCCGAAATGTCGGACAAAATGACGATCCGGTTCTTGATCGCCGGATTTGTGCGAATTTCCTGAAGCAGGTTGTCGATATTCCAACCTGCTCTGCCGACAAAAACGCAAACGGCGTCGTCGTCAACCTGGCCGCTGCGAACAAGATGGTCGAATGCTTCGACGATAGTGCGATGGCTCTTTCGCGGTTCGATCGTCGAGACATACAGCAGATATTTCGATCCGCGCAGTCGAGCATTTGTCGGGGCGTCACCGATCGGACCGGACCCAATATCAGAGCCAAGTTGCCAAGAGTCCATCAGCAGGCGTGGCATACGCCATTCCGCCATGTGCTTCTCGACGTCACGCTTGGTGGTTTCGGAAATACAAAGCGCATAGTCGACAGTCCAAAAAAGTTCTCCGAAGTATCGCTTCAACACATCTACATACGAAGGCACGACAAAATGGGGGTAAAGCAGCGGTATTAAGTCATACACAACCGCCACATATTTGAAGTCTCGCTTACTTTTCGCGATCCTTATCTCGCGAAGATCCTTATGCTCCCAATCCAGCCCAGCATTTACGATCCAAGTGTCGCTACTAAGGCGAATTTTGCGCCTGACGAGATGAGTCGTTGGCGCCAGTCTACGCAGGGCTCCCCAGTGTATAGGGATCACCGAGAGCTTATTGCGCGATCTTAGAATGTCGGCCAGCGACATATCGGCAGCATGGCGAGCAGCTTCAGACACCGCCCTCGCACCTGAAGCGCCCCGCCCCACTATATCACCGACAATCCGGCCGACGTTGTTCTGATCCGCCCGGCTTGAGAAGTCGGCCGCTAGAAGGTCGGCGCGGTCAATGTGGCAACTGCCGGACAGCACGGCCTCGGCCAGCCATGGAGCCATCTCATAGAAGGCTCGGCTTGGTGCATGATAGAAGCAGTATGCAGCCGTGACCCCGCTGCGGCCGCCAGCCCTCTTCGCAATCTCTCTCTCGACGCGGGTGATGCCCACTGGAAAGCCGCCCCAACAAAGGGAGGTGGTGAGGTCAAAATAGAGTTTCATCGCATGTTCTGGAGTTTGGCGCGCGCTTCAGCGTTCATTTTGTGAGGATTCGACAAATGCTTATAAGGCGCCCCAGAGCGCTGACAATGGAACGATAAATCGATCGTCAGCCAAAAGAATGGTGCTTTGACTTCGCGGCCCCGCCGATGCTAGCTCGGGCCGATCTGTGAGATGGAGGCTTAGACTTGGCTAGAACCGCGTTGGTCACGGGTGTTACCGGGCAGGACGGAGCATATCTTTCCCAGCTCTTACTGGAAAAAGGATACGACGTTTATGGCCTTGTGCGTCGGTCGAGCCATTCTGAAATCGACGACCATCGCCTGCGGTGGCTGAATATTCATGAGGATGTCCGCATAGTTGACGGCAACCTTACAGACCTTAGTTCTCTCATCCGCGTGCTTCGCGAGGTCAAGCCCGATGAGATTTACAATCTGGGCGCGCAGTCGTTCGTGAAAGCCAGCTGGGACCAGCCGGTTGTGACAGCGAATGTCACGGCGAATGGGGTGTTGAACATTCTTGAAGCCGCACGGTTCGAAACGCCGGACGCACGGTTTTATCAGGCGTCCTCGTCCGAAATGTATGGGCTTATCCAGGAGCCGATGCAGAGTGAGACTACGCCGTTTTACCCTCGGAGCCCCTACGCGGTCGCCAAGCTCTACGGTCACTGGATTACCGTGAACTATCGCGAGAGCTTCGACATGCATGCATCGTCGGGCATTCTTTTCAATCACGAGTCCCCATTGCGTGGCTTTGAGTTTGTGACGCGCAAGGTCACGCGCACCGCCGCCGCCATCAAGCTGGGATTGGCGAACAAGCTTGAGATGGGCAACCTGGACGCCAAGCGCGATTGGGGGCATGCCAAGGACTATGTGCGCGCCATGTGGCTTATGCTTCAACAAGACAAGCCCGATGATTATGTGGTCGCGACCGGCGAAACCCATACCGTTCGTCACATGATCGATGTGGCGTTCCAGCAGATTGATCTGAATCCCGACGACTATCTGTCGATCAATCCCAAATTCCTGCGGCCGGCGGAAGTCGATGTTCTTCTTGGCGATGCGACCAAGGCGCGCAAACAACTGGACTGGACGCCAGAGATCAGCTTCGAAGCGCTGATTGCAGAAATGGTCGAAGCTGACCTGGCTCGTCTGCGCCGCACGCTCTGAATATGCAGGGTGGCGCAAGGATCTTGGTCACGGGTGCCGGCGGTTTCGTCGGGCGACGTCTCGTGGAAGCGCTTTCCATCACTCCGGGCGCCGACGCTGTTCTGGCCCTCGGAGGGACAGCAACAAATGGATCGAAGGTTAAAACCCGAGCGGCCGATGTCACGACACATGAGGTCGAGGCCGCAATCCAAGCCTTCGGCCCCAGCCATATTGTGCACTTGGCTGCTAGATCGTCGGTGGCGGCGTCTCTGCGGGATCGTCGCGGCGTAATGGATGTGTCCGTGGGCGGGGCGCTGAGAATAGCCGATGGAGTGGCTGCGCATGCTCCCGACGCAAAGATACTGTTCGCGAGTTCGGCAGAAGTTTACGGGGCGGCGTTTTCTGCGGGTCTTGAACTTGACGAGACAAGTCCTGTTGCGCCCGCCAATCCCTATGCGCGCTCAAAGCTTGTGGCCGAGTTTCTTCTCGCGGATCGTCTGCATTCTGACGCGAGTTTGATCGTGATGCGGCCCTTGAACCATATTGGGCCAGGGCAGGACGCCAGATTCGTAGTTTCTAGCTTCGCCCAACAAATTGCGGAGATCGAGCGCGGGCTGCGTGCACCGGAAATCCTGGTCGGAAATCTTGATGCCCAACGTGACTTCATGAGCGTGGATGATGTCGTGGACGCGTATCTTCGCGTTTTGTTCTCGAAGCCCATTGAGCCTGGGACCCGAGATGTATTCAATGTATCTTCAGGCGCTCTAAGAAGCATACAGAGTGTTCTGGATGATCTTCTTTCGCTCTCCACAGCAGACTGTAAAATCGTCGTGGATCCAGAACGGTTTCGACCGAACGATATCGCCGTTACGCGCCTTTCCAGCGCCAAGCTAAAAGCAGAAACGCGCTGGTCCCCCACAACTGCATGGACCGCATTGTTGATCTCAGTTCTCGACGATCAGCGTGCCCGCCTGTCTGCCTAGACCGAAGTCAGAGCAGGCACCCGGCCAATCGAAAACAACATCAATCCTAACTCCCGGAAATCAGGTACGCCTTCAATGTCGCAAGGACGACGCGGCGTGCGTCGGTAAAAGATCAGTTGCAGGCAATCGCCATGCGTAGGTTTATCTACGTCGAAGCGGACGACGGCTGGATCTCCCCGGTTCGTCGGCAAGACAGCTGTCGTGATGCGACGGCCGTTGCTCCAGATCTCCACCTCATCAGTCACACCCCGCCCACCTGTGTAAACTGCTGCCGAAATTTCCAAGGTGAGCGGGCCCGCCTGATCGGATGGCCATGTGAAATCCAGCGCGGCCAAGCCCGTCGACCACACGCCCCATGCATCAGGCTCATGCCATCCATAGGCCTTTGCGCAAGCCGTCGGGCCATTGGACACGGCAGAGGGGGCGCTAGGAATCTGCGGCGGTATCCCCTTGGGCGGTAAGAAGGCTGATGTCGCCCACTGCATCCCCAGCAGTGTTTTCAAACTTCGTGAAGCGGCGACTGCACCGGAAGCGCTGGTGGTTCCGAACCAGGCCGCAATAGGGCCGATCAGGTCGGCCATGCGGACGCTGGTAAACTCGCTTTTAACCGGATAGCCGTGTGAAAGGTCGGGCCTCAAAGCCACAGGCTCCACGCCAAAGCTGGTCGCCTCATGCAGAACGGAACTCGAAAGCGCAATCACGTGACTGACTTGCCCCGAAGCTAGCACTTCATAGGCGCTTCGATCTGTAAGTCGCGCATTCTCGAGTGACAAAAACGCAAGACGATCTGCCTCTCCGGGCAGAGAATGAGGATGGGGACTTACCCATATTACAGGATGTTTTCGCGACAATCGTGTCAGTTCATCGAGGTGCTCACCAAGATTTGCAAACCCCCATGCATCAAGAAGAGCGCTGTCCATCGGCATCTGAAGCGCGAGGAGCGCATCCTGGCGTGGCCGATGCTCATGCCCAACTCTGAATGCCTCGAATTCCAACGCTGCCGCTTCAAGTGCAAGTTCCTGTTGAAGTGGCGCCTGGTCGACAAGGTCACGCAGCGGAATGCGATTGCTACGAGCCAGAAAATAGTAGTCTGGGCCGAATCGGCAGGGGTGGATACGCAGATCCAGCGCGGGCGCCTTTCGTGCACACAGAGCCCGCCAAACATTGTCTGGGGTCTCAAATCCCACATAGACGACATCACCTAATCCGACGATCGCCGCTTCTAGCTCGTCAGAAAGCGACGCTTCACGTTGGCGTGCCCATTTTGCCACAGCGTCCAGTCCCGCTGGAGGCGCGATGCCTAGACGTTCTGGTGAAAGCACCTCAACGTCCACAGGTCCAAGCATGCCGGTGGCAACCACCTTCAGTCGTTCGACGTTAAGACGCTGTTCCCAGAGACCGCTGGACGACAGTCTAAAAGGATCGCCGCCTAACAGAACGGGCGTAGCGGTGGTGTCGTCGTACAATGTCGGTCCCTGTTTTGACTGGTTGCGAGCCAATGCGTAGAGCTCGAACGATATTCGATATCAAAAGATGAGAGTACCGGTCCCCGTCACGGATTACGAGCGCCTGAAACTTTGATATCGACGACACTGTTCACAGGCCAAAGAAGCACATCTAAGCCCTGCGCCGCCACGCCGTTCAAGAGTGGGCAGACGTAGAAAAGGCCGTTGTGCGTGAACTGCTCGGCTTGTTCTAGGCAATGAGCTAAGGCCTTCAGATAGATGGGGGCCGACCGGAAGAAATATACGCCCGCCGACGCTTTGTTTGAAATGACCCTTTTTTCTGCCGCTTCCAAAAAGCGGCCGTCCAGGTCAGTTCGTAGATAGCTGTATGCGGCTGAATCGGAACTGAATGTCAGAGCCGCAGCACCAACGCCGTCTGCTTTTAAGCTTCCAGCATCGAAACACGTATCGAACATGATGTCCGCTAAATCGACGCAGATCACTTCATCCGAATCATCGACCATCGCCACTCCGGTGAGGGATGACAGAGCTGCCCCACGCGCTGATCGCCCAATGAAGATGGCGGTTGCCTCCGGGTACCAGAGCGCCAGATCCTGCCTGTGAAATTCGCGCGTAGCGGCGTTGTCGTGCATGATAAAGGTGAGCTTCGCTGAGTCAGCGCCGTCATTCGCCCACCACGACCTGCTTTCCAGAGCTCGCCGCAAAAGCGGTTGCCCATCGACGACCATCTTACCCTTTATGCCTTCTGGCGTCACGAAGTCGGGGCCGGCGAGCGGAACGATGATCTTCACTATGAGTCAGTTTCTAGCAAGGTATGCGGCAAGATCTTCCGGTGTGCCGAGCCCGTGCATCCCCTCGGCCGGCACTTCAAAAACACCGACGCGAAGTCCGCCCTCAATCATGTAGTTATAGACAGGGCACGTGTAGAACTCGTTGTTTACGCGATCATTATTAACGATCATGTCGATCGCGGATCGAACGAAATCTGATCCCCGCCTGAAATAGTAAATTCCAATCGTAGCCAAATCTGAAATCGGCTTTTTTTCCGCTACTTCTACTACCAAATTGTCGAGGCCCAGCTTGGCGAATGACCATTTCGGATTCAGGGTGGGGTCCCTGAAGACTAAGATGGACCCATCCAAATTGCGGTTCACCGCATCGCGAACGAAATCATCGACTGAAAAATCGACATACTGATCGGAGTTGGCAACGATAAGGGGGCTCGCGTTGTCGAAAGCTTTTCGGGCCAAAAGCACAGTGCAGGCCGTCCCTTCTGTAAGGGCGTCGACCAAATGAACTTCTGTGCCGCTTTGACGTAAGGCTTCGATATCGGCTCGGTTTTCTTGGACATGATCGGCTCGGGCCAGCACATGGATTTTAGCGCCCGCAGGTTGAACGTTGCCGATAACGTGCTGGATCATCGGCTTGTCTAGGACATCTATAAAGGGTTTGGGCTTGACAAAGCCTGCGGCCTTGAAGCGACTGCCTTCACCGGCTGCCGGTATTACGACATTCACTACAGGCGCTGGAATTTCGGCATGAGAAATTGCGCCCATGATGTTGTCATCCTCGAATGCTCTAATTTTCTCTGGAGAATAGAAGCTGTAGTACTTTTGATGATCAACCCTCTCAAACAACACTTTGCCGCCCGACAGTATAACTTCGTTCAATGCAGGAGCAACATAGAACTGCCCATCGACGCTGGCATTATTTTTTATAGATGACATCGCAGCGTCAGTCAGAAGTCCCCCTGATTTAAAGTAATAAAATCCAGCTATAGCGTCCTTGCTGATAACGCGCTTTTCAGCAGCTTCCAGCACGGTATTGTCCGCGCCGGCTCTGACATACGACCAGCGCGGATGAACAGATTCAAAGGAGATCACGCCGGCGTCCGCCTCAGCACGCGCCATTCGGCCGACGAACCCCGAAAAATCGAGATCAATGATCTGGTCTGCGTTCGAGACGACAACCGGCGCCTTTGGGTCAATCTGCCCAATTGCCATCAGTATCGAACAGAGTGCACCCTTTGTTGGGGCGGATAGTTCCACTATTTCGCACCTGTTGTCGGTCAGCAGGCGTAGCGTTTGATCCAGCGAGAAGCGCACCACATCGTCGCGTTGGACGACAAATATGAAACGCGCATGTGGATGAACCGTGAGAAGGTTTTCAATGACCCGCTCGATCATCAGTCTCCCACCTACTTCCAGTAGAGGCTTTGGGAAGAAAAACTGAGCGGGATCGAAAAACGCCGAACGCCCCGCTATCGGTACGATAATCTGAGTTTCAGCCTGCATTGATCTGATCCTCGTTGATCCGGTCGATCACGGATCTGATGTTTTGATATGTGACATCGTTTGTTGTGCCGATGACCAGCACGTGCGCGCCGGACGCTCTCGCCGCAGCAATGCCGTGGTCATTATCCTCAAGTATAAGGACTTCCGTGGGGGATAAACCCATCTTGTTGATTGCGTGGTTGTACATTTCTGGATCCGGCTTTGACCGAACAACGTCTTCGTTTGATATGGTCAGTTCCAGAAAGTCGCTCAAGCCGGAAAGCCTCATCATCAGATCTATCGTTTGACGGATTGAGTTTGAGCAAACGCCGAGCCGCAGCCCGTCTTTCTTCAACTCGGCTAACGCATACCTGTGATGGAAAACAGGTTTGCAGGACGCGTAGGTTATCTGAACTGTTTCTTCTTGCTTGATTTCGTTGATAAAAGAATGCAGCGCGGCCGGTAGGTTTCGGGTCTTGGACAGCATTTCCAGCTTTCGGCGCGTGGGTAAGCCATCGAATGTCGCGAGGTGCGCATCTCTGTCTATCGCGAGTCCGAACAACGCAAGTGCGCGGTTCAACGCTTCATAATGCCAGTCTTTCGCCTCGATCAGTACGCCATCCATGTCGAAAAGGACTGCCTTGATCATTGTTCACGCTCAACCGAAGTATTGAAGTAAGTGTCAGCTTTATCGGGAAAATCGGTGCAGATCATACAGCGCGGTCCTGCGGTCCCCGCTGCGTCGATAGTGTCGCGCCATATGCGCCAAGCGTCCTCATGTGGCTTTTTGTGCAACTCTGGCGAGACGAGCGCCACGTCTTTCCCCATCGCACGCGCGTAATCTAGATCAATGATTGGAACGTTGGGCGCCACGAAGGCATCCAGCCACAGGCCTTGGCTTTGATCGTCCAAGACCGACCCCCGTTCATACTCGCTTCTGCGTGTAAACACAGTAGCGTCGCCCCGGAGATAATGGAGCGTATCGGGAACGGACATGTCGAAAACAAAATATCTCGAGACGCCATGACTTCGCAGCGCTTCAAGTAAGGGCTCCGCTAGTCCGTCAGCTTTTACGTTGAGGGCCAGCGTGCCTGACTGCGGAATTTTTGTATACTCATCTAGAAGCGCGTTGAGTGACAAAGTTGGCAGGCGAGGCATATCGTGGCTGATAACCAACTGTCCATCACAGTCACGAATATCCGTTTCAACGCCAAAGCCTGCGCGAAGCGCGCGTGAAAGCGCAGCGAGCGAGTTCTGATCTTCTCGCGATGTCCACCAACCGCGATGTGCGAGGATTTCGACCGTCATTTTCGCATTCCTCGTCATATGGCCTTAGGCGTTCCGCGCAGGGTCGAGTTCCCAGACTTCAAACGGCGACACCTGCACCGAGGTGCCCGAATTTGCTATCATTTGGTCCAGCACTTGCTCCGGGATGGTGGACTTTTGGATCAGCCCCCCCAGATCGGCCAGCGATCCAAAGTTCCACGCCCTCCGCATGACCTCGACCCGTGCTACAGCGAACTGATCGTTCACAAACGTATGCTCGTCCAGCTTCTTGTGCAGCGTGCAGTATTTCTCGTCTGTAATCCAATCCGAGAAGTGACGACCCATACGTATATCCAAGTCTGGGCGAGTGTGTATGACGTATTCTGCCATTCCGCTGGCAGAAATAGTCTCTATGGCTATCTTAGATAAATAGTATTGATAGAATGTATTTCTAGATGAACGCCCGCCATCAAGGAACTCCACGCCTCCACAATAGTCGAGGATGGCGTTATCGGAAGGCGGTCGGATGAAGAGGCAATGGTCGACGACTGGTGAGTTAGTGATTCCTGACAGCACGGCTCGGTCAGGTACGCTCCACATCGCGAAAACGACCGTCGCATTGTGTCCTTGAGACCGAACTTCTGATGCCAGCGCGGCAGCGCGAGACAAAGCCGCTTGGGCGCTTGGTCGGACAGGACCCCTTACTAGAATCGCAAAGTTCATTGCTATGGAGTACTCCGTTCTGCATCTTTAGGGGTGCGCCCTGCTTGGATGCCCTCTATATTGGGGTCGAGAAGAAGGCTTCCGGGGTTGATGTGCTCCGCCTCCGTTCGCTGACCGCCGAGCCACTCAGACAGAAACAGCCCCTCCAATCATTTCGATATCGACACCTTCCAGCGTTAAGAGTCCCGCCAAAGAACTTTCTGGAAGAATCAGACGCAATTCACAAAGCCCGGCCTCTTCAAAAAAGTGGGTGATCTGTGCAGTGAAATGCCCCGGTTTTCCCGGAGACGTCTCGAATGAGGCGAATTGAGCAAGAGGTCCCCACTCGAAACGAAGCCGATGTCGACATGCGGACACATCGACTGAAAACCTGACTGTGGCCCGCCAGACCCCTTTTGGTAAGGCGACATATGGACCGTGAACGAGACACCTAGCACGACCCGTCAGTTCAATGCGGATATCGGTTGACCCGTCGGCATATTCATGGCGCGGGTCGATAGAAAAATCGGCAGGTGACCAAGAATAAACGATTCCGGTCTTGAGGGGGCCCTCCCTGTAAAGGGCAAGCGCATGATCGACTGGAGTATCCGTCGATCCAAACTTCGTGTCGAGATGCAGATCAAGGAAAGACGTCACTGCCACAGAGCGACTGGGATGGATTGACGAATGGGTAATGTAGCGCACCTTGTCGTCTGTCGGCAAGGCAGAGAGTAGAAGCGATACATCGGCTCTTTGTTTGCCTGTCCAATGGCCGAGAGCTTCTGCGCGCGTCAAGATTATGGTCTTTTCGTCGTAGCTGGTAGCCGATATGTCATCAAGATTATCGGAAATGTCGATCATGAAGGCGTGTGTTTGATGGATCGAATCATCCTCGGCCGTCGACACGGCGATGCCGCGAGCGCGTCCTTGCACTATGATTGCCCGACGCCACTCTTCAGCGTCCGGAGACGACGGAATGATGACCAATGCACTGGCCAACCAGGTCTGGGGGGCATCGGTCGGAGGCGGAGTAGGGGAAAGCATTGTATTGCGACCGTGTCAGCTGGCGCGTAGCCACATGTAGACATCAACAGCTTCGTTAATATCGTCGAAAATCTTGGCCTGCCCGCCTTCGACAACAAGCGCCCGGCTGCAGTGCATTCTGATGAGCCCCATGTCGTGTGAGGCCATGATAAATGCGCGGTCGGCACGGTGCTGGAAAAGTTCGGTGTTACAGCGCTCCTGGAAGCGGGCATCACCCACCGAGACCAACTCATCGATCAAGTAGCAGTCGAACTCGATCGCCAGCGACATGCCAAAGGCGAGGCGCGCCCGCATCCCTGACGAATAGTGTTTAACGGGCATCTCGAGCTTTTTGCCCAATTCCGCGAACCCGTCCACGCGAGTAAGAATCTCGTGATAATCGCGACCATAAAGCCGAGAGATAAAACGTATATTATCTAGTCCTGACAGGCTTCCCTGAAAACCGCCGCCAAAGCCAATTGGCCACGATGGTTTTACCGACCACTCTACCTTGCCCGACGTCGGAGGCAGCACGCCTCCGAGTATCTTGATAAGCGTCGACTTGCCCTGGCCATTGCGTCCAAGCAGAGCGAGACGACCAGATTTGGGCACTTCAAAACTAAGGTCGGAAAATACCGGGCGACCAACGCCCGGCTTTCCGTATGTCTTCGTAAGGGACGTAACGCGGAGGCCCCTGTCGCTATGCAAGCTGGACATCAGTCCTGCCTGTGTTCGCGCACTCCGGCCCAGACCAACCAGCCAACGCCGTAAATCAACAAGCAGGTCAGCAGAACCGATAGAATGGAACGCAGCCTGCGCGGCTCAGACGCGACATCCGGAAGGTTCGGGGACGCGATCCGTTCGAGATAAAGCTGTTGGCGCTGAGCCTCTTGCTGGGCAGACATCAGGTTCGACGTAGCGGCAGCGACTTCCTTTGCGGCCAGTTCGTTGTTGAGCACTAGCGTCTCATACTGGCCGAATTGGGGGGCGAGCGAGGATGCGCCTCCAGCGATCTTGGCGCGTTCTTCGGCTATCTGGCGCTGTAGGGCCTCAACCCTGCCGTTAAGAGAAGACAGCAATGGGCTTTGAGGCGCTTCGGCCCGAAGCTGATCACGCTGCGCCTCGATCTCAGCAAGGCTTGACATCAGCCCCACCATCACCTGAGACATCGCCATGGACTCGCGCGCTGGATCTAAGAAGCGCTGCTGGTTCCGGAAGGCGGCGAGGGCTGCCTGCGCTTCCCCTGCCAAACGGACCGCAGCGTCCTTGCGAGCAGTGGCGTCAGCGGCCGCATTGGCTGTCGCGCGACGGTTCAACTGGTTGACCAGCATTTCGCCCTCGTCGAGTAGGGCGTTGGCGACCTTCTGGGCGTCGCCGGGACGGAACGCCTCGACCCGCAAAGTGCTGATGCCAGTCTGAGAGGCGTATCCGACCGTAATGAAACGGCTGAACGCTTTGTACATGCTCTCGAAACTGCGATCTTCGAGCAGGTTTGGATAGCGCGCCAGGAAATCCGCGTGTCTGGGCCCTAAGACCTCGCCCATGTTCACACGACGGTTCAGTTCAACAAGGCCGTCACGCGAAGTGATATATTCGTGGATGGCGAAAGCATCCGACGCCTGGCTCGTGAAGCCAGCGCCTTGGAGTGCGATACCGAGCGCTGACATCTGAGGCTGCGAGGGAGAACGTACAATGAACCGTGCCTCCGACACATATCGGGGGGCCGCGATCAAGAGGAAATAGATACCGGCGACCAGCGTCGGGAGGACTACAATGACTAGGAATCCCCAAGGCATTCTCTTGATGACGGAACGAAGATCCCGTTTGGGTGGCTTCGTGGCCGACGCCAGTGGGCCGACGTAGGAAAGGCGATTTTCGTTCATTGGCATTTCGCGTTTTGGGCGTACGATCGGATCGATGCTTAATCGACTTCGATGCGCTTGCTGGCAACTGTTATCAACACCACGCCGGTGAGGTTCATGATGAGAACCCAAAGAAGCGCATAGGCCGGATTGTAGTGGGTTTCGACGAACTCGCCGAACACGGAAGCCCGTATCATTTCCACGGCGTGAGGGAATGGGATCCAGAGATAGATTTCCTGAGCCGATGGGGGGAGGAAGGATGTCATCACAAATGCGCCCGATACGGGGATGAGCGCGTAGCTCAAGAAGCCCACAAGGCGCTCAAAGAGCTCGGACATCATCGCCAGCCCCCCAAACGTCAAAGCAAGGCCTGACCCAAGCCCTAGCATGAGAAGCCAGCCACAGTACAGCAATAGATAATCGGACGGAAGGTTGACTTGTCTTAAAGCAAGAAGAAGAGCATAAACAATAATAAAGGCACAAGTTGCTCCGGCAAATTCCAACAGGACTCGCGTTGCATATATATGCAACGGTTTTATGCGCGAGTGATACAGAAGCCCCGAGTTCGCTTGTAGCGCTGTTATTGTCGCGCCAATCAGGTGGCGCAAAAGCAGCAATGACATGTAGCCCGTCATCACGAATGGGCCCAATTTGATGCCGTGCTCATAAGGCGGTTTAATGAAGTGCCACATAATCAGCACGCCGATACAGAAGATCAGCGGCTCTCCGATCAACCACAGAAAGCCAAGTCCTTCCCGGCCATACCGCGTCATGATTTCTCGCATCATTAGCGCGCCAATGATGCGTCCTTGGCGGGGCAGGCCGGTAGGAAGCGAGCGATTCATTAAGTCATTCTCTGCGGATGGCTTAGGGGATGCAAGGTCGGAGCGCCTTTTGGGCTTATAAAGAAAGCGCCTTTCCGCGCCGCTCCATTTACGAGTAGCTTCGGCGCGAATTTTGTCCTGGAGAGACGATGTACATGAAGCCCCGGAAATCGACCAAATTGGCTCGCAAGCTAAATATCGGGTGCGGCTACGACAAGCGGGAAGGGTACGTCAACGTGGACGTTGATCCGGCGTGCGAGCCGGACATCCTTGTGTCTTTGGCAGACGATAGCGGCATTCCTCGCCAGCACTTTGACGAAGTGCTGGCGCACGATGTTTTAGAACACATTCCGCGGTCGGCGACGTTGTCTGCGCTACTGACTTGGGCAGACTACCTCAAACCCGGCGGAAAGCTGGTCATTCAGACCAGCAATGTCGAAGGCGTCATCAACATGATGCGAGCAAATCCGAAGTTTGATCATCAGTTTGGCATGACGATCTGCATGTTCGGCAATCAGGCCCATCCCGGCGATTTCCACTACACGGGCTTCACCCCCCTAACCCTGCGTGTGTACCTTCTGTCAGCTGGCTTCGTCGTTGAAAGCATGGAGACGATTGACGGCTGGCTGCTGTCGGCCGTTTGCTCCAAGCAGGACGACTGGACTTGTGATGTGACAGCCGATGACGTGGTTGCCGCAGGGTTTCAGCGCGCCTTTGGTCGGGATCCAGATCCACACAATTGGGTGGCGCTCGAGGGTGTGCCGCCGAAAGAGGCGCTGCACACCATCTGGTCTTCGCCAGAGCGGCTCTTCGTCACCGCGCGCCGTCACGGTCTTTAAATTCGAAGGTTCCGATCAAGGCGCTATGAAAAAGCGCGTTCGAGCAAAGAACAACTCGGCAGCCGGTCTTCAGTTCGATCACCTTTTTGAGCGAATACGCGATCTACTATTGACGCCTGAGCCATTAGGCTGAACATGAATTTTAGTGATAAAAAGGACGTAAAAATGAGCGGGTCGGAACAGTATATCGAGATGCGGCGCGCCTAGTATGAACAGGCTGCAGGGCGCTCAAGTTATGATGCTGAAGCAAAGCTCGATGCTGTCGTCGGTAGCTATGACGCGCACAATGATTGGCCGGATTATGATCGATTCTTGATGCAAGGTGTCGATGACAGCTACAAAAATAAGGTAGCGCTTGACTTTGCCTGCGGACCTGGCCGGAACATCGTAAAATATGCTGATCGATTTTCTAGGATCGATGGCGCAGACATCGCTCAAGCTAACCTCGACAACGCCAAGACGAATCTTAATCATCACGGAATCGAAACGCCTAACTTATTTTTGACGGACGGCCGGAGTTGCGGTGATGCTGCCAATGATGCTTACGATATGGTATTTTCTACAATTGCGCTGCAGCACATTTGTGTCCACGAGGTGCGATATGCAATTTTTGAAGATATGTACCGTATCCTAAAGCCCGGCGGCCGCATCTCGATACAGATGGGATTTGGTTGATCGGATGGTAAGGCCAGCTACTATGACAATCACTACGAGGCGACTACTACCAACATCGGTCACGATACCATGGTGGAAAACACTGATTTCCTTGAGGACGATCTGAACAAGATCGGGTTTGTGAATTTCCAATGCTGGATTCGCCCACCTGTTCCAGGGGATTCTCACCCCTATGCGATTTTCTTTACGACGGTGAAGTAGGCGCGCTATCTTCACTCGCCTTGTAGATTGCGCCAAATTGAAACCCGATCTAGTCAAGCGGGCCCTTCCCACGTGACACCGCTCCCATCCCCCGCTATCTCGCGCCGGTGATGAACGAAACAGAACGCCAGTCCGAGGAACGCAGCTGGGAGACGGCGAAGACGCTCGCCGAGGCCCTGCCGTATATTCAGGTCTATGACCGCGAGACCGTGGTCATCAAATACGGCGGTCACGCCATGGGCGAGAGCGCCGTAGCGCGGCAGTTTGCGGCCGATGTGGTGCTGCTGAAGCTGATGGGGGTGAACCCGGTCGTGGTGCACGGCGGCGGGCCGCAGATCAGCGCCATGCTGGACAAGGCGGGGGTGAAATCCAGCTTCGTCGATGGGCTGAGGGTTACGGATCCGGCGACGATGGAGGTGGCCGAAATGGTCCTGTCCGGCGCCGTGAACAAAGAGATCGCCCACTGGATCACCATGGCGGGCAAGGAGGCGGACGTGCGCGGCGTCGGTCTGTCGGGCAAGGACGCCGGCCTGCTGACGGTCGAGAAGACCCGTCGCACCAAGCGCGACCCAGACAGTATGATCGAGCACGAGGTCGATCTGGGCTATGTCGGCGAACCGACCAAGGTGGATCCCAAGCTGATCAAGGGGCTGATCGCGTCGGAGACCGAGGACTGGGTTCCGGTCATCGCGCCGATCGGGGTGGCCGAGGACGGCCAGACCTATAACGTCAACGCCGATACGGTGGCGGGCGCCATCGCCGGGTCGCTGAACGCCAAGCGGATGCTGCTGCTGACCGACGTGCCGGGGGTCAAGGGCGCGGACGGCGAGATCATTCGCCAGATGACGCTGGAGGAGGCGCAAGGCCTGATCGACACCGGCGTCGCCTCCGGCGGCATGATCCCCAAGCTGGAGACGGCCATGGCGGCCGTGCGGGCCGGGGTCGAGGCCGTGGTCATTCTGGACGGCCGGCGGCCGCACGCCATGCTGGTGGAACTGTTCACCGAGTTCGGCGCCGGCACCCTGGTGAAGGCGTCTTGATCGACCTGTCGCATGTCAACGCCTGGGTGTTCGACATGGACGACACCCTGTACCCGCGCGATCAGGGGCTGATGTCCTTGGTCCAGGCGCGGATCAACGCCTATGTGGTCGAGGCGGTCGGACTGGCGCCCCAGGAGGCGCGGGTCCTGCAACGGCAGTTCCTGGACGAGCACGGCACGACTCTGGCCGGGCTGATGGCCAACTACACCATCGATCCCGAGGACTTCCTGCGCGTGGTGCATGAGGTGCCGCTGGACGGGGTGGAGCCCAATCCGCGTCTGGCCGAACGGCTGAAGACCCTGCCGGGGCGTTGTTTCGTCTTCACCAACGGCGCGCGGGAGTATGCGCACCGGGTGCTGGACCGGATCGGCGTCGCCGACTGTTTCGAGGGGGTGTTCGCCATCGAGGACGGCGACCTGACGCCCAAGCCGGCGCCGTCGGCCTTTCGCCGCATGATCGAGCGGTTCGATTTCGAACCCCGCTGCGCCGCCTTCTTCGAGGATACGCCCAAGAACCTGGAGCCGGCCAAGGCCCTGGGGATGGCGACCGTCCTGATCGGCGACGGTCACGGCAAGCCCCTGGGGGACCATATTGACTGGATCGCCCCCGATCTTCTCGACTTCCTCAACGCCCTGAACTTCAAGGACGCCGCCGCATGACCGACCTGTCGCATCTCGAATCCGTCATCGAGGCCGCCTGGGAAGAGCGCGCGGACGTCTCGGCCGCCACCCATGGCGATGTGCGCGACGCGGTCGAAACCGCCCTGGCCCTGCTGGACGCCGGCCAGGCGCGCGTCGCCTCGCGCGGGGAAGACGGGGTCTGGACCACGCATCAGTGGCTGAAGAAGGCGGTGCTGCTGTCCTTCCGCCTGAACGACAACCAGATCATGCGCGCCGGCGACCGCGGCCCGACCAGCCACGCGCCGGGCGTCGGCCCCTATTGGGACAAGGTGCCCAACAAGTTCGGCGACTGGGCCGCTGCTGACTATCAGGCGGCCGGCTTCCGCTCGGTGCCCGGCGCCATTGTTCGCCAAGGCGCTTACATCGCCAAGAATGTCGTGCTGATGCCGTCGTTCGTGAACATCGGCGCCTTTGTGGACGAAGGGTCCATGGTGGACGCGTGGGCCACGGTCGGCTCCTGCGCCCAGATCGGCAAGAACGTCCACTTGTCGGGCGGTGCGGGCATCGGCGGGGTGCTGGAGCCGCTCCAGGCCAATCCGACCATCATCGAGGACGGCTGTTTCATCGGCGCCCGCGCCGAGGTGGCCGAGGGCGTGATCGTGCGCGAGGGCGCGGTCCTAGCCATGGGCGTCTATCTGTCGGGCTCGACCAAGATCGTCGACCGCGCCACGGGCGAGGTCTTCCGGGGCGAGGTTCCGGCCTATTCGGTCGTCGTGCCGGGCGCCTTGCCGGATCCCAAGGGCGGCCCGTCGCTGTACTGCGCCGTCATCGTCAAGCGGGTGGACGCCCAGACCCGGGCCAAGACCGGGGTCAACGAGCTGCTGCGCGACTGATCAGATACGAAAACGGAGGCGACCGCGCGGCCGCCTCCGTTGTTTATCCGGCCGATAAGATCAGGCGGCGCTCTTCATCGCGTCGGCGTTGACGGCGGCGTCGGCGATGCCGGTCAGGTCTTCGTCGGTCTGGGATTCTTCCTGCAGAGTTTCGTCCAACAGGGCGGCGGCGTCTTCCATGTCGAGCACCATGGCCCAGCGCTTCAGGGTGCCGTAGCGGGTGATCTCATAGTGTTCCACCGCCTGGGCGGCGGCCAGCAGGCCGGCGTCGAGGGCCGGGTTGTCCTTGTATTCTTCCATGATCTCGTCGCCCTCGGCCAGGATGCCTTCGATGGCGTCGCAGGTCTTGCCGCGCGGGGCCTTGCCGATGATCTCGAACACCTGCTGGAGGCGTTCGATCTGACCTTCGGTCTGACCCTTATGTTTTTCGAAGGCGGCCTTCAGCTCGGGGGACTGGGCGGCGCGGGCCATCTTGGGCAGGGACTTCAGGATCTTACGCTCGGCGTAATAGATGTCCTTGAGCGTGTCGTGGAACAGGGTGTCGAGGGTTTTCTCGGCCATGGGATGTCTCGCTGTTGTGATGGGGCGCGGGGGCGCACCCCACCACAAGCGATCAGATCGACGACCGTTCCTCTGTCCGAAACCGGGCTTAGGGCCTCAGCCGGCCCGTTTCAGGTCCGGCGGCGTGGCTTCGTCGGTCAGGATGCGGATGGCTTCCTCGACCGTGACCACCGTCTGGGCCTGGGAGCCCAGGCGGCGGATGGCGACCATGCCCTGCTCGGCTTCCTGGCGGCCGACGACGGCGATGACCGGCACCTTGCCGACCGAGTGTTCGCGCACCTTGTAGCCGACCTTCTCGTTGCGGAGGTCGATCTCGGTGCGCAGGCCGGCGGCCTTGAAGCGGGCCATCACGTCGCGGGCGTAGTCGTCGGCGTCCGAGGTGATGGTGGCGACCACGGCCTGGGTCGGGGCCAGCCACAGGGGGAAGGCGCCGGCGTAGTTCTCGATCATGATGCCGATGAACCGTTCGAAGCTGCCCAGAATCGCCCGGTGCAGCATGACCGGGCGGTGCTTCTGGCCGTCCTCGGCGATGTAGTTCGCATCGAGCCGTTCCGGCAGGACATAGTCCAGCTGGATCGTGCCGCAGGTCCATTCGCGGCCGATGGCATCCTTGACGATGAAGTCCAGCTTGGGCGCGTAGAAGGCGCCGTCGCCCTCGGTGACGACCGGCTCGGTCCCGGCGGCGCGGGCGGCTTCGGCCATCAGGGCCTCGGCCTTGTCCCAGAACTCGTCCGAACCGGCGCGGTTCTCAGGCCGGGTGCCCAGGCTGATATAGGCCGTCTCCATGCCCAGGTCGGCGTGGACGCTGCGCGCCAGTTTGATGAACTCGGCCGTCTCCTCGACGATCTGGTCCTCGCGGCAGAAGATGTGGGCGTCGTCCTGGGTGAAGCCGCGCACCCGCATCAGGCCGTGCAGCGAGCCCGACGGCTCATAGCGGTGGCAGGCGCCGAACTCGGCCATGCGCAGCGGCAGTTCGCGGTAGGAGCGCTGACCCTGGTCGAAGATCTGGACGTGGCCGGGGCAGTTCATCGGCTTGAGCGACAGGGTCTCGCCCTCAACCGTCTCGCAGACGAACATATTGGGGCGGTACTTGTCCCAGTGGCCGCTCTGTTCCCAGAACTTACGGTCCAGCACCTGGGGCGTCTTGACCTCCACATAGCCGGCGGCGTCCAGGCGGCGGCGCATATAGGCCTCCAGCACGCGCCACAGGATCCAGCCCTTGGGATGCCAGAAGACCATGCCTCGGCCCTCTTCCTGCATGTGGAAGAGCTCCATCGCCTTGCCGACCTTGCGGTGGTCGCGCTTCTCGGCCTCTTCCAGCCGCTGCAGATAGGCGTCCAGGTCTTCCTTGGTCGCCCAGGCGGTGCCGTAGATGCGCTGCAGCTGTTCGCGCTTGGAATCGCCGCGCCAGTAGGCGCCGGCCAGTTTGGTCAGCTTGAACGCCTTGCCGACATGGCGCGTCGAGGGGAAGTGCGGGCCCCGGCACAGGTCGATCCAGTCGCCCTGTTTGTACAGAGTGATGGTCTCGTTCTCGGGCAGGTCGCGGATCAGCTCGGCCTTGAACTTCTCACCGCGCGCCTCGAAGAAGACGATGGCCTCGTCGCGGTCCCAGACCTCGCGCTCGAACCTGGCGTCGCGATCGACGATCCGGCCCATTTCCTTCTCGATGGCGGCGAAGTCGTCGGTCGAGAAGGGCTCGTCGCGGAAGAAGTCATAATAGAAGCCGTCCTCGATGGCCGGGCCGATCGTGACCTGGGTGCCGGGGAACAGGGTCTGGACCGCCTCGGCCAGAACGTGGGCCGTGTCGTGGCGGATGGTGTAGAGCGCGGCGGGGTCGTCGCGCATGATCAGGCGGAAGTCGCCGCCCGTTTCCAGCACCCGGCCCATGTCGCGCTGCTCGCCGTTCAACTCGGCCAGGACCGCCTTCTTGGCCAGGGACGGCGAGATCGAGGTCGCGACGTCGCGCGCCGTCGAACCGGCCGGATACTGACGCACCGCGCCGTCGGGGAATTTCAGATCGATCATGACTGTTCTTTTTCGTCGGTCTTCAGGGGCGGGACCGGGTCATAGCCCGAACCGCCGAAGGGATGGCATTTACAGAGGCGACGCACGGTGAGCCATCCCCCCTTGACCGGCCCGTGCTGGATCAGGGCGTCGCGCCCATAGTCCGAACAGGTCGGCAGGAACCGGCACTGCTGGCCGATCAGGGGGGACAGCGTCAGCTTGTAGCCCCGATGGGCCGCGCGGACGCCGCGTTCATAGAGAGACATATGTCCCTTCGCCGGGGGCTGAATGGGTTCGCCGCGCTTATCCCCTGTCATCGCAGGGGGATCAACCGGTCAGAGCCCGTCAGGCCGCGCCGGCGAGACGAGTTCGCGCGGTCAGGGCCTGATGGACCGCCTCCAGCGTCGCCTCGACCGCCACCAGGGTCGAGGCGCGACGGGCGGGATAGTCGGCGACCTGGCGCAGGAGGCGCAGATCCTCGAACCGGCCGACCGGGCCTTCGCCGCCGGATTTCAGCATGGCGATCATGGCGTCGCGGGCGCCGGCGATCTCCTCGACCGAGGCGCCGATGACGGACTGGCCCAGGACACCCGCCGCAGCCTGACCCAGGGCGCAGGCCTTGACGTCCTGGGCGAAGCCGACGACGCGGCCTTCATCATCCAGCGTCACATCGACGGTGGCGCGCGATCCACACAGTTTGGCGACCCGCTCGCCGGTGCCCTCAGGCGACGGCAGCCGCCCCGCATGAGGCAGGTTGGCGGCCAGCGTCAGAATGCGCGCGCTGTAGAGATCGTCGATCATGGCGGGAAGATAGGACGGGCGGGGCCTAGGTGAAAGCCTATGCGTGCGGATGGGCGCGCGGATGGGCCGCCGCATAGGCGTTCAACAGGCGTTCGGCGTCGACGCCGGTGTATTTCTGGGTCGTCGACAGGCTGGCGTGGCCCAGCAGTTCCTGGATCGAGCGCAGGTCGGCGCCGGCGCCCAGCAGATGGGTCGCGAAACTGTGGCGCAGGGCGTGGGGGGTGGTGCGTTCGGGCAGGCCCAGCCGGCCGCGCAGCCGCTGGACCGAGGCCTGGACGTGACGCGGGCTGAGCGGCCCGCCGCGCCGGGCGCGGAACAGGGCGTCGGACGGTTGAAGCGGAAAGGGCTGGAGCGCCAGATAGGCGTCCACCGCCGCGCGGACGGCGGGCAGGACCGGGACGATCCGGGTCTTTGACCCCTTGCCGAGAATACGCAGGGTCTCGCCCAGCGGGGCGTCGGCCCGGATCAGGGACAGGCCTTCGGAAATCCGCAACCCGCAGCCGTAGAGCAGGGTCAGGACGGCGCGGTCGCGCGCGGCTTCCCACGGTTCGGCGTCCGGATCGGCGTCGGGTTCGGCCAGCAGGCCGCGCGCCTGGTCCTCCGTCACCGGTCGGGGCAGGGACGGCTTGATGCGGGGACCGCGCACCAGGGCCAGCTGGGGGGCGGGCGTGTCCAGTCGTCGGTCCAGGAAGGCGTGAAAGCCGCGAATGGCCGACAGGGTCTGGCTGAGGGACCGGGCCGCCAGGGGATGATCGCCGGATCGGCGGTCCGCCAGATGGGCGCGGACCTCGGCGGCGGTGACGGTTCCCAGCGTCTTCAACGTCAGGGCCTCGCCGCGATGGCGTTCGAGGAAGGCGACATAGAGCCGGCCGATATGGCCGTAGGCCTCCAGGGTGCGGGGCGACAGCCGCCGCTCGTGCGCCAGATGCTCAAGCCAGGCGAGCAGGGCCTCGGCGGCGGTCAGTTCAACACCGGCCATCGCTCGGCCATCCGCTCCACCACCCGGGCCAGGAAGGCGGCCAGTTCGCAGCCCATGGTGGGGGTGAAACCCTCGGGTTCGGGCGAACCGAAGGCGCACAGGCAGGGGCGGGGCGGTTCGCCCGGCGTCAGATGCGGCGCCATACGGATCAGGGCGACGGACTTCACCTGATCGGCGGCTGCGCCGAACAGGTCCAGGCCCTCGAACATCGGGCCCAGCCAGGTCAGGCCGTGTTCGCCGAGCAAGCCGTCCACTTCGCCCGCCTCCAGTCCGCGCCAGCCGAAGGGCACGCCGCCCGGTCGTTCCAGGGCGATGGCGGCGCCGGCCAGGCCGAACCGTCCCTGGGCCGCCGCGTCCAGGCGTCGCGCCAGATCGGAATGGTTGCGGGCCTCCATCAGGTCGAGGGCGGCGACATGGGTCTGGGTCTGGGCGGCGAAATTGGCGCGGGCGATGGTCTCGACCTCGCGTCGGGCGCCGGCCTCACGCTCGACCACGGCCTCCATCCGCGTCAGGGCGGCGGCGCCGAACTCCAACACATTGCGGCCGTGCGGACGCAGACCGATCTCTTCCAGCAGGGAGCGGTCGTCCAGCAGGGTCTGGGGATGGGTCTGAAGCCAGCCGCGCACCTCGGGCCAGTGCAGGCCGTCGCCCAGATGGGGGACGGCCTCCGCCTCGGAGGTTTCGAAAAGGTCCAATGAGCCGCTCAAACAGACCTCTCCGTGACGCGCGATTTACAGGATGGACTGACCGGTCTTGGCCCAGTCCGCCACGAAGGCATCAAGACCTCTGTCGGTTAACGGGTGCTTTACCAGAGCCTTGAATGTGTCAGCGCCGAAGGTTGCGGCGTCCGATCCGGCGACGGCGGCGGCGGCTACATGGGCGACGTTGCGCAGCGAGGCGGCCAGGATCTGGGTCTCGAAACCGTGCACGTCATAGAGGACGCGGATTTCCTCCAGCAGGGCGATGCCGTCGGCGCCATTGTCTTCCAGTCGGCCGACGAAGGGCGAGACGAAGGTGGCGCCGGCCTTGGCCGCCAGCAGCGCCTGGGCGGCCGAGAAGCACAGGGTGACGTTGGTCTTGATCCCCTTGTCGGTGAAGACGCGGCAGGCGCGCAGGCCGTCCCAGGTCAGGGGCAGTTTCACGACCACGTTCGGGGCGATGGCGGCGAGCTTGTCGCCCTCCTTGACCATGGTCTCGAAATCGAGCGAGACGGCCTCGGCGGAAATCGGCCCCTCGACGAGGGCGCAAATCTCGGCGATGACCTCGGCGATGTTCCGACCCGACTTGGCGATCAGCGACGGATTGGTGGTGACGCCGTCCACCATGCCGGTGGGGACCATGTCCTTGATGACGGCGACGTCGGCGGTATCGAGAAAGAGTTTCATGGACAGGGCTTTTAACGTCACCGAGCAGCGGATGCGACTCCCTTTCTCCTCCCCGTCGCTTGCGATGGGGAGGTGGCGCGGCGCGTCTTCGCGTCGTGACGGAGGGGTTCTGGCCGCACGACAGGCGCCTGTGATGCGGCAAGAGCCCCTCCACCACTTCGTGGTCCCCCTCCCCATTTCATGGGGAGGAGACGGCGAGTGAAAGTCGCCTCGGTCCTCATTCCCCTGCCGGTGCCGGAAGCCTTCGATTACGAGGCGCCCGAAGGCATGACGCTGGCGCGCGGCGATCAGGTCGCGGTGCCCCTGGGGCCGCGGCTGATCCGGGGCGTGGTGGCGGAGGTGTTCGAGACCACCGGCTCCAACCGGCGGCTGAAATCGGTCGAGTCGAGACTGGACGACCCCGCCCTGCCGGCCGGGGTGATGGACTTCGTCGAATGGGCCGGGCGCTGGACCCTGTCGCCGCCCGGCGAGATGGCGGCGACCGCGCTGAAAGGCCTACGCGCACCGCGTCCCCGGCCGGAACGCAAGGTGCGGCGGGTTGGCGACCGGCAACCGGCGCGCGCCACCCCGGCTCGGACGGGGGTGCTGGAGGCCCTGGGCGACCGCGCCATGGCCGTCGCCGATCTGGCGCGCGCCGCCGGCGTGTCGTCGGGGGTGATCAAGGGCCTGATCGACGAGGGGGTGCTGGAGATCATCGAAATCGCGGCGGAGGCGGCGTTCGACCGGCCCGATCCCGACCATGCGCCGGCGACCCTGAACGGCGACCAGGCGGCGGCGGCTTCGGCCCTGGCGGCGGGCGTGACGGGCGGCGGTTTCCGGCCCTTCCTGCTGGACGGCGTCACGGGGTCGGGCAAGACCGAGGCCTATCTGGAGGCGATCGCGCGGGTGCTGCGGGCCGATCCGAAGGCGCAGATTCTGATCCTTCTGCCCGAGATCGCCCTGACCCAGGCCCTGATCGAACGGATCACGGACCGGTTCGGCGCCGCCCCGGCCGAATGGCACTCGGGCGTCGCCCCACCCCGCCGGCGTCAGGTGTGGGAGGCGGTGGTCGCCGGCCGGTGCAATATCGTGGTCGGCGCCCGTTCGGCCCTGTTCCTGCCCTTCGTCGATCTGCGGCTGATCGTGGTGGACGAGGAGCACGACAGTTCGTTCAAACAGGAAGAGGGTCTGGTCTATCACGGGCGCGACCTGGCGGTGGCGCGGGCGCGGATCGAGGGGGCGGCGGTGGTTCTGGCCTCGGCGACGCCGTCGCTGGAGACCCTGTGGAACGCCCAGGCCGGGCGGTATGACTGGCTGAAGCTGGGCGCGCGTCACGGGGTGGCGGTGATGCCCGACATCGAACTGCTGGACCTGCGCCAGCACACGCCCGATCCCCAGACATGGCTGTCGCAACCGCTGCGTCTGGCGGTGGGCGAGACCCTGGCGCGGGGCGAGCAGACTCTGTTGTTCCTGAACCGGCGCGGCTATGCGCCCGTCGTCCTGTGCCGCGTCTGCGGACACCGGCTGACGGCGCCGGACACCGACAGCTGGCTGGTCGAGCATCGCTATACCGGCCGCCTGGTCTGTCACCTGACCGGCTTCTCGATGGCGCGGCCGAAACTGTGCCCGTCGTGCGGAGCGGAGGACTCGCTGGTCTCGGTCGGGCCCGGCGTCGAACGGGTCGAGGAGGAGGTGCGCCAGCTATTCCCCGAGGCGCGGACGGCGGTGTTCAGCTCGGACACCGCGCCCGACGCCAAGTCCGCGCGCGCGCTGATCCAGCGGATGACCGACGGCGAGATCGACATCCTGGTCGCGACCCAGGCCGCCGCCAAGGGCCACAACTTCCCCCGCCTGACCCTGGTCGGGGTGGTGGATGCGGACCTGGGCTTGCGGGGCGGCGATCTGCGAGCGGCCGAGCGGACCTATCAGCTCTTGGCCCAGGCGACAGGGCGGGCAGGCCGAGCGGATCGGCCGGGGCGCGCTCTGCTGCAGACCTGGACCCCGGAGCATCCGGTGCTGATGGCCCTGGCGGCCGGCGACCGGGACGCCTTCGTCGAGGCGGAGATGGCCGAGCGGGAAGCGGCGTCCCTGCCCCCCTTCGGCCGGTTGGCGGCGATCATCCTGTCCAGCGAGAATGCGGCGGCGGTGGAGAAGGTCGCCGCCGACCTGGCCCAGGCCATTCCCAACGCCGAGCGGCTGGAGGTCTATGGCCCCGCCGACGCGCCCCTGGCCTTGGTGCGGGGACGGCGGCGCAAGCGACTGCTGGTGCGGGCCGACCGCGATGTGAACCTTCAGGCGTTTCTGCGCGCCTGGCTGACGCGGGTGAAGATCCCCGCTTCGGTCCGGCTGACGGTGGATGTCGATCCCTACTCCTTCCTCTGAACCTCTGAGAGATGAAGAAGATGGAGGCCTGGCCTCCGAGTCGAACGGAGGGTTTTCGGGCTTGCAGGCCCGCCGCGTAGCCACTCCGCCACCAGGCCGTAACGCGTGCAGACTGCCACGGGGCGGGGCTGTGGCTGATATCGTGCGCGTTTCGAGATGTAACGGGCAGTAACGGCGAGATGGGGCGCGAAAACTGATCGAGCGGGTGGCGACCGGCGCTTCGTGGGCGGCCGAGACGGTCATTCACGAAGGCCGGGTGGTCGCTCCCGCATGTCCGATGGCGAAGGCGACTCGTCGTCTTCAGGGTCTGGTCATCGAGGGCCGGTCGTCGGCCCGGCATGAAGCAGGACGCCCGCCATGAAGACCCTTTCCGCCCTCTGGGGCTCCGCCGCCCTGGTCGCCGCCGCCCTGTCGTCGGCCCCCGCCCTGGCCGCCGACATCACCTTCGACTTCGATGTCGCCGCGCCGACCGGACGGATCATGGTCGCCCTGTTCAACAGCGAGGCCAACTATGGCGGCGAGGGCCAGCCGGTTCGTTACGCCATGGTGGACGCGGGAGGCGCTTCCAAACAGGTCCGATTCGAGGACCTGCCGGACGGCGACTATGCGATGCGGGCCTTCCACGACGTCGATGGCGACGGGAAGATGAAGACCAATCCGTTCGGCATGCCGATCGAGCCCTTCGCCTTCTCCAACAACGCCGCCGGCAACATGGGTCCGGCCTCGTGGGAGCGCGCGAAGTTCGCCGCGACCGGCGCGGTCGTCCAGACCATCAGCCTGAAGTAACCAGACCTAAGCCCGGAGCCGGACCATGACCCCTTCACGCCGTTCCTTCCTGATGGGCGCCGCCGCCCTGTCGGCCGCCGTCGCTACACCCGAGATGGTCCGCGCCGCGGCCGCCCTCGACGCCGCAACAAAGGCCGACTGGGCCCTGGCCACCCGCGACGTCGAGGGCGACCTGCCCCGCCAAGCCATGCGCCTGATCCACGGCCGGGCGCCGGCGGGGTTGGACGGCGCGCTGTTCCGCAACGGGCCGGGTCGGTTCCGGCGTCCGGGCGGCTCCGTCACCCACTGGTTCGACGGCGACGGCCTGATGCGGGCCTTCCGCATCCACGATGATCAGGCCACGCTGGAGGCTCGGTTCGCCGATACGCCCAAACGCCGGGTCGAGACCGAACTGGAGGCCGTCGTCACGCCCGGCTTCGGCACAAGGGGCGACGCAAGGGCGCGGATCAGCTCCAACGACGACGCCAACGCCGCCAACACCGCCGTCATGGCGACGGGGAACCAGGTCTGGGCCCTGTGGGAAGGCGGTTCGCCGCTGGCGATGGATGCGGCCGACCTGTCGACAAAGGGCTTCGTCACCCTGCGCGACGATCTGAAGGGCATGCCGTTCCAGGCCCACCCTCGGCGGGTGCCCGACGGCTCGATCTGGAATGTCGGCACGGCCGGCGACCGGGCCGTGATCTGGCGGCTGAACCCCGACGGCGGTCTGAACAGGGCCGAGATCATACGCCTGCCGCGCGCCAGCTATATGCACGACTTCACCGCCACCGACCGGCATGTGATCCTGGTGCTCCAGCCCTGGATCCAGGAGCGTCAGGCCCTGCCCATGATCAACGGGCTGGCGTGGCGGCCCGAGGCGGGGACGCAGGTGATGGTGCTGGACAAGGACGACCTGACGCAGTCGCGCCTCTATGAACTGCCGGGCTTCTTCCACTTCCATCTGGGCGACGCCTGGGCCGAGGCGGACGGCACGATCCGGTTCGACGTGGCGGCCAGCGGCGATCCGCGCTTCGCCGTCGATGGGGCGCGGGTTCTGGTGGAGGGCCATGGAACCGTGCCGGGCGATCCGGCCAAGCTGGCCCTGATCACCCTGCGTCCGGATGGCAAGGCCGAGATGCTGACCACGGACGCTGTCGGCGAGTTCCCCAAGGCGGATCCGCGCCGTCTGGGGCTGAAACGCAGCCTGACCGTTCACACCAGCGGCGAAACCACGGGACGGCCCCTGCCTACGGGCCTGGCCGTGCAGGACTGGGACAGCGGCCGGTCGCACGGCTTCACCTTCGGCCTCCATCAGATCGTCGAGGAGACGGTCTTCGTGCCCAAGCCCGGCGCCACGGCCGAGACCGACGCCTGGCTGGTCGGGCCGTCGGTCAATCTGAAGGCCGGCCGGACCGAGCTGCACGTGTTCGACGCGGCCCATGTCGAGGACGGGCCGGTGGCGAGCTGGCAGGCGGACACGGCCCTGCCGGCGGGGTTTCACGGGACGTGGGTCGCCTAGGGCGGCGGGGGCGCGAAGCTTGCGGGCCTTCACGGTTCGACAAGCCCGACGTGCCAAGGTGAGACCATGACCCCCGTCCAGACTCCCGCCGATCTTCGCCCCATCACCGCCCTGCGTTTCGGCGCGGCGATCTGGGTGGCCGTCTATACCTTCTGGGAGAACCTGGCCGGGGCGCCGTCGTCCGGCCTTGTCGACAAGGGGTATCTGGGGGTCGAGCTGTTCTTCGTCCTGTCCGGATTTATCCTGAGCCATGTCTATCTGCAGGCGGCCGGCGAGAAGCGGTTCTCGTATCGCAGCTTCCTGTGGGCGCGGGTGGCGCGGGTCTATCCGCTGCACCTGGCGACCCTGATCGGGGTGGGGCTGCTGGCCGGCGCCGCCCTGGTCGCGGGGATGAGCGTGGACGGCAATGTGCTGAGCTGGGCGTCGCTGCCGGCCAATCTGCTGATGGTCCACGCCTGGGGCCTGGCGCCGGTGGCGGGTTGGAACCATCCGTCCTGGTCGATCTCGGCGGAGTGGTTCGCCTATCTGTGCTTCCCCCTGTTCGCCTGGGTCTTCTGGCGGCTGCGTCAGCGGCCGGTCGTGGCCTTCCTCGGCGCGGCGGCCTTCCTGGCGGCGCTCTACTACGGGTTCGAGCGGCTGGCGGGCTTCCCTCTGACCGAGGCGACCATCCGCTGGGGGGCGCTGCGGATCGTGCCCTGTTTCGCCCTGGGGTGCGCCCTGTATCTGGTCTATCGCCGGGCGCCGCTGAAGGCGCCCTGGACCACCTCGGCCGTGTCGTTCGGCCTGATGGTGATGAGCGCGGCCCTGGGCCTGTGGGACGGGGTCACCGTCCTGCTGGCCGGCGCCCTGATCCTGTCGCTGGCCTCGTTGCCGAACGAACGGGCGGGATGGCTGGCGTCCAAGCCGGCCGTCTATCTGGGGGAGATCAGCTATTCGGTCTATATGGTCTGCGTGCCGTGGAAATTGCTGGCCGTGAACCTGGCGGCCAAGGCCACGGACGCCCCAGACAAGCAGGTTCACGTTTTCGTGTGGTTGGCGATTCTGGCCCTTTTGCCCGTCGTTGCGGCCCTGTCCTACCACCTGGTCGAACACCCGGCGCGCAAGGCTTTGAAGGCGTGGGGCCAAGGCCGGAATTCCCTGTCAAGCGATCAGACGCGCAAGCGCCCGCCGCACGGGGATACGCCGAAAGGGGTTGTCGAATCCTGAGCCCCTGTGTTCTAAAAACACCATCGGCAGTCGGGATACAGCCTCAGCATGATCAAACGGCTCAAAGCCGTCGCGGTTGCGACGACCTTCGGATTTCTTGCGCTGGGCGTCGCGCCCTCTTCCGCAAAGGCCGATGAGCCGTATTGGCAGTGCGTCACCTTCGCCCGCATGTTCTCGGGCATCAACATCTTCGGCGACGCCTGGACCTGGTGGCGCCAGGCTGCAGCGAACTTCCGCACCGGCGCAGCGCCCGAGACCGGATCGGTCCTGGTCTTCCGTCCCGAAGGCCGCATGAGCCGGGGCCATGTCGCCGTGGTTTCCGACATCCTGACCGACCGCGTCGTGCGCGTCACCCACGCCAACTGGGGCGGCAGCCGCGGCAAGGTCGAAGAGAACGTCACCGTGGTGGACGTCTCGCCCGCTAATGACTGGTCGCAGGTCAAGGTCTGGTACAACCCGATCAACGACCTAGGCACCACCGTCTATCCGACCTACGGCTTCATCTACAAAGGCGCCCGCGACGCCTTCGACGCCGGCCGCCAGATCGCCTCGAACGCTTCGAGCCAGGGTCAGCACTGACCTGAACCCGCCGCGATGAGCGGCGACCGGTCCGCTTGCACCTTCTCCAGCCACGGGCGATAGGCGGGCATGACCCAATCCAGCGACATCACCTACGCCGGCTATCTGGCGTTGGACGACCTGCTTTCCACCCAGCATCCGCTGTCGGACCAGCACGACGAAATGCTGTTCGTCGTCATCCACCAGACCAAGGAACTGTGGCTGAAGCAGATCCTGCATGAGGTGGCCCTGGCCCAGACCATGGTGCGCGCCGGCGATCTGGTCCCCGCCTACAAGAGCCTGGCCCGCGTCAGCCGCATCCAGGCGGTGATGACCCAGAGCTGGGACATTCTGTCGACCATGACCCCGGCCGACTATCTGCGGTTCCGGGGCTCGCTGGGCTCCTCCTCCGGCTTCCAGAGCGACCAGTTCCGGCGGTTCGAAGCCATGCTGGGGCTGAAGGATTCCAGCTTCCTGAAGTTCCATGAGGACCGGCCCGAAGCCCTGGCCGCGCTCCAGGCCGCCATCGCCGCCCCCAGCCTGTATGACGACGCCCTGGCCCAGATGGCCAAGGCGGGTCTGCCCATACCGGCCGAGGTGCTGAACCGCGACGTGACCCAGCCCTATGAGCCGTCGCAAGCGGTGGAGGCGGCCTGGCTGGAGGTCTATCGCGACACCGAACGCTGGTGGTCGCTGTATCAGCTGGCCGAGAAGCTGGTCGATCTGGACGACGCCCTGCTGACCTGGCGGCACAAGCATGTGGTGACGGTCGAGCGGATCATCGGCCGGCGCCGCGGCACCGGCGGCACCGAGGGGGCGGCCTATCTGGCCTCGACCCTGACCAAGCGCTGCTTCCCCGAGCTGTGGTCGCTGCGCACCAGCCTGTGACCCGCGCCGGAGCCCCAGGGACGGCGAAATAGACGGAATCCACTGCAATTTTTTTGAGTCTATTTTCGTCCATTCTTTACAAGCGACGGGGCGAGGCTGAGCGTTCATCCGCCCAGTATGCGCCTGCCCCGGAGCCTGCTTAGAAGAGGCCTGCGTATCCTCGCCGACGCTTTGAAAACAGGCGGTTTATTCTCTGGAATTAGGCGCGGAGCAGGATCGAACCTGACACGCTCTGACGCCGTTTTGATCGTCCGATCGCCGCACCCGGCAACCTTCCCCACGCCTGCCCATTCCGCCGTTCGACCGCAATGCGGAAGGAATGAGCGAAATGACCAACCCCAACGCCCACGACATCAAGGTTCTGAATGGGCTGATCGAAACCACCCTGGACAGCGTGGACGGCTATCGCGAGGCGGCCGAACAGACCGAGGATCCGCACTACCGCACCCTGTTCGAGAACCGCAGCGCCGAACGGCGGCAGGTGGTCGAGGATCTATCGGGCGCCGTGCGCGGCCTGGGCGGCGATCCCGAGCCGCATGGTTCGATCCTGGCCAAGGCCCATCGCGCCTTCCTGGATGTGAAACACGCCCTGATGCGCAACGACGATTCCGTCGTCGGTTCCATCGACAGCGGCGAAGGCTTTATCGCCGGTCGGTACGAGAAGGCGCTGGAGGACACAGGCATCTCGGCCACCACGCGCGAGACCGTCCGCCGCGCCTATGCGACGATCAAGGTCGGCCATGACGAAATGCACGCCCTGAAACACAGTCTGGAAGGCCAGAAAGACGCGTCGAACCCGCTTTATCCGACCTAGGCGCCCGCCCGTTTCGCAAAGCCCCAGGCCGCGTCGCTGAGCGGCCCGACCTGGGCGGCCATGCTTCGGGCGTGGGCGCTGGCCGCCGTGCCGTCGCGGACCCGGCCGGCGATGCCCTGGCAGATCGCCGCCAGTCGGAACAGGTTGTAGGCGTAGAGCCAGTCCAGATTGGCGGGCCGCATGCCGGTGGCGGCGGCGTAGCGGTCCACTGTCTCCTCGACCGAGGGAATGCCCAGGGCCTCCAGATCGGCTCCGGCGAGACCGTTTCGCAGGCTGGCCGGAATGGCCCAGGCGATCAGCAGATAGGAGAAGTCGGCCATCGGATCGCCCAGGGTCGACAGTTCCCAGTCCAGCACGGCGCGAACCTCGGCCCGATCCTCAGCCAGGATCATGTTGTCGAGACGGAAGTCGCCATGGACGATGCGGCTGGGCCCTTCGGCCGGCAGGCTGTCCGGCAGGAAGGCGATCAGCCGGTCCATGGCGGGAACGGGTTCGGTTTCCGACGCGCGATATTGCTTGGTCCAGCGCCCGACCTGACGCGCGAAATAGTTGCCGGCCTTGCCATAGTCGGCCAGGCCGATGGCGGCGGGATCAAAGGCGTGAAGCCGGGCCATCGCATCCGTCTGGGCGTTATAGATGGCGCGGCGCTCAACGGGGGTCAGGCCAGGCAGTTTCAGATCCCAGAGGATACGGCCCTCGACCTTGTCCATCACATAGAAGATCGAGCCGATGACGGCCTCGTCCAGGCACAGCGCATGGGGCTTGGCCACCGGGAAGCCCTGGGCGGCCAGGGCGGAGATGACCTGGAACTCGCGGTCCACGGCATGGGCGCTGGGCAAGAGAACGCCCGGCGGCTTGCGGCGCAGCACATAGGCGGCGGTCGGGGTCGTCAGCTCGTAGGTGGGGTTGGACTGGCCGCCCTTGAACTGGCGCACCGTCAGCGGGCCGGCGTAGCCCGCGACATGGTCGGTCATCCAGGCGGCCAGGGCCGCCTCGTCCAGCCGGTAGCGGGGATCGACCTCGCGGGTGCCGGAAAAGGTCGTTTGAGCGTCCTGCATAGGCGCGTCGGCAGCGGAGGCGTCGGTCATGTGCAGCCCTGTCGTTTCCCTTCAGCCGCCCGCGTCTTAGGCCCGGTCCGGCGCGGCGATGATGGCGGCCTTGACGGCGCGACGCCAGCCGGAAAGCAGATGTTCGCGTTCTGAAGGCTTCATTCTGGGCTTCCAGCAGGCCGGGGCCTCAGCCGGGCGGGCCTCCAGATCGGACAGCAGGCCGACGCCCAATGCCGCCAGACGCGCGGCGCCGAGGGCGGTCATCTCCTGAAACGCGGGGCGTTCGACCTCGACCTCGCAGATGTCGGCGACGAACTGCATGGCGAAACTGTTGGCGGTGACGCCGCCGTCCACCTTCAGCGTCTTCAACGGCGGAGCGCCGTCCTGGGCCAGGGCGTCAAGCAGATCCCGCGTCTGATAGGCCAGGGCTTCCAGCGCGGCGCGGACGAAATGGGCCGAACCCGAGTCCCGCGTCAGACCGACCACGGTCCCGCGCGCGTCCGGCTCCCACCAGGGGGCGCCCAGGCCGGTGAAGCCGGGCACCATATAGACCCCGCCGTTGTCGGGCAGGCTCTGGGCCAGGGCTTCGGACTGGCGGGATTCGGAGATCAGCTTGACCCCGTCCCTCAGCCACTGGATCGCCGACCCGGCCGAAAAGATCGACCCCTCCAGCGCATAGGCGGTGCGTCCGTCGGCCCGGTAGCCGAGCGTGCCCAAGAGGCGGCGGGTCGAGGTCACCGGCGTCTCGCCGACATTGGCGACCAGGAAGGCGCCGGTGCCGTAGGTGATCTTGGCGTCGCCCGGCTGCAAAGCCCCGTGGCCGACCAGGGCCGCCTGCTGATCGCCCGCCGATCCGGCGATAGGCAGGGGGCGACCGAACAGACCGGGCTCGGTCTCGCCGATCAGGCTGGCGCAGGGAACGATGGCGGGAAGCGCCGCGCGCGGCACGTCGAACAGGGCGCACAGGTCGTCGCGCCATTCGACCGTCTTCAGATCCATCAGAGCCGTGCGGGACGCATTGGTGGCGTCGGTGGCGTGAACCCGGCCGCCGGTCAGTTTCCAGATCAGCCAGGCGTCGATCGTGCCCAGCTTGACCTCGCCCCGCGCCGCCCGGTCGCGCGCGCCCGGCACGGCGTCCAGCAGCCAGGCGAACTTGGTCGCCGAGAAATAGGGGTCGAGGATCAGGCCGGTGGCGGCCTGGACCATTGGCTCATGGCCTTCGGCGGTCAGGCGGGCGGTGACGTCGGCGGTGCGACGGTCCTGCCAGACGACGGCGCGGTGCAGGGGCTCGCCGGTCGCGGCGTCCCAGATCACCGCCGTCTCGCGCTGGTTGGTTATACCTATGGCGGCGAACCGGTCGACGCCGCCCGCCTGGCGCACCACTTCGCGGCAGGTCTGGAGGGTGGCGGACCAGATTTCGGCTGCGTCATGCTCGACCCAGCCGGATCGGGGGAAATGCTGGGCCAGCTCGATCTGGCTGACCGCGACCGAGCGCAGATCAGGGTTTCTTTCGCCTATCGCGCTTCGCGCTACTTGAGGCGAGAGTTCAAAGGCAATTGCCCGGGTCGAGGTGGTGCCCTGGTCGATGGCGAGGATCAGGCTCATGTCTTTCTCTCCCTGAACCGTCTTGGGCGACGCCTGCGGCTCGGTCTAAAGGGAGCATATGACGACGCACCTGCCCAGCTATGAAGGCGTTCTCGACGCCGCCCGCCAGATCGAGGGCGTCGCCGTTCGCCCCCCCCTGATCGAGAGCCCGGCCCTGAACGCCGTGATCGGCGGCCGGGTTCTGATGAAGGCGGAAAACCTGCAACGGGCCGGGGCGTTCAAGTTTCGCGGCGCCTATAACCGCATCAGCCGGTTGAGCGCCGAGGAGAAGGCCCGCGGGGTCGTGGCCTTTTCTTCCGGCAATCATGCCCAGGGCGTGGCCGCCGCCGCCGCCCTGGTGGGGACGCCGGCGATCATCGTCATGCCGGCGGACTCGCCCAAGGTGAAGGTCGAGGGGGTGATCGGCTTCGGCGGCGAGGTGCGGCTGTATGACCGCTGGACCGAGAGCCGCGAAGAGATCGGCGCCGCCATCGCCGCCGAGCGGGGCTGCGTCCTCGTGCCGCCGTTCGACGATCCCTTCATCATCGAGGGCCAGGGGACGACGGCCCTCGAGATGCTGAACCAGGCCGATGCGCCGATGGACCAGCTGCTGTGCGGCGCCTCGGGCGGGGGGCTGATGGCCGGGATCAATCTGGTCATGGCCGAGCGCAGCCCCGAGACCCGCGTCCTGGTGGTCGAGCCCGAGGCCTATGACGACACGGCCCGGTCGCTGGCGGCCGGGGAACGGGTCGGGCATCCCGCCGGGCCGCCGTCGATCTGCGACGCCCTGATGTCGCCCATGCCGGGCGTCCTGACCTGGCCGATCAATCGACGCCTGGCCGGCGCGGTCACCGTGTCCGACGCCGAGGTCGCCGAAGCGGTGCGGTTCGCCTTCCGCCACCTGAAACTGGTGGTGGAGCCGGGCGGCGCCGTGTCCCTGGCGGCGCTGCTGGCCGGCAAGGTCGAGGGCGCGGGTCTGACGACGGGGGTGATCCTGTCCGGCGGCAATGTTGATCCCGGTCTTTACGCCGAAATCATCGAAGGCCGTTTCGGCGTGTGACCTCTTTCCTTCCCCGTGCGCCTGAGTCAGGCTTTGCGGAAAAAGGGAGGAATGGAATGACGAAGCCGCAGGAACTTCAGGGCCTGATCGGACAGGAGGTCGGGGTCTCGCGATGGTTCGAGGTCAGCCAGGCGCGGATCGACGCCTTCGCCGACTGTACCGAGGACCGACAGTTCATCCATGTCGATGCGGAGGCGGCCAGGGCCACGCCTTTCGGCGGGACCATCGCCCATGGATTTCTGACCCTCAGCCTGGCCTCGGCGATGAGCTATGACGCCGTCCCGTCGCTGGAAGGCGTGTCGATGGGGATCAACTACGGGTTCGACAAGCTGAGGTTTTTAACGCCTGTGCGGGCCGGATCGCGCGTGCGGGGCCGGTTCCGTCTGCTGTCAGCCGAAGACAAGGGGGGCGGTCGCTGGTTGCTGAAGCACGAACTGACGGTGGAAATCGAGGGCGCCGACAAGCCTGCGCTCGTCGGGGAATGGTTAGGGATGCAGGTGGTCGATGGTTAGGCCTGCGCGCAAGGGCTGCGCTGAACACCACCGCACTTCATGGTGAACAGAAGTCCTCCGGAACCGGTCCAAAATCGCCTCAATCGGCTTCAGATCGCCAATTTAACCTGTAGCATCAATAGCACGGTATGCGGCCCCGCCCTCTTGATCGCCTCGTTTTCGCCTCGACCTTCCACGGCAACGCTGATAAGACCCGCGGAGGCGGTAGACCCGCCCTAGATCAAACAGGCGGAGGGCTACCCCCTATGCGTATGAAGACTTTCGTGCTGGCCTCCAGCGCAGCGGCCGCTCTGGCCCTGTCCGCTGGCGTTGCGTCGGCCGAGCCGAACGGCTGGTACGGCGCGATCGACGCCGGCTATCACATCATCGACGACATCAATGCCGAGTCATCGACCACCGGCGCTAGCTGGAACTATGAAGTCAACGACGGCTGGGCGGCCTTCGCCCGTCTCGGTTACCGTTTCAACCCCAACTGGCGTGTTGAACTGGAAGGCGGCTATCGCTCGGGCGACATCGGCACCGTGCGCGCCGCGTCCGGCACCCAGGGTCTGTGCAACCTGACCCCGGCGACCGGCGGCTGCTATTCGCCGGAAGGCGACATCGAGTCGACCACTCTGATGGCCAACGTCCTGTACGACTTCGGCTATGAAGCCTGGGGCATCCGTCCCTTCGTCGGCCTCGGCGCCGGTGTGAACCACGTCAACACTGAAACCGTCGGCAACCTGCGCGCCAACCGCGGCGCCAGCTTCGCTATCGATGACAGCTCGACCGAGTTCGCCGCTCAAGCGATCGCCGGCCTGGCTTGGGCCATCAGCGACCGCGCCAATATCGACCTGACCTACCGCTACCTGACGGGCGACGCCACCTGGGCTTCGACCACGGTCGGTACGGGCGCTGGCGCCACGGCATTTGGTGAATGGGACGGCGACTACGATCAGTCGCACACCGTGACCCTGGGCCTGCGCTACAGCTTCGGTGCGGAAGAAGCGGCTCCGCCGCCTCCTCCTCCCCCGCCCCCGCCGCCCCCGCCGCCTCCTCCGCCCCCGCCGCCTCCGCCGCCGGTGGTTCAGAAGCCGGCCGCGCGTCAGTTCGTGGTCTACTTCGACTGGGATCGTTCGGACCTGACGGCTGAAGCCCGCTCGGTCGTGACCCAGGCCGCCAACTACGCCAAGACCGGCCGCGCGACCCGCGTCGTGATCGTCGGCTACACCGACACCTCGGGCTCGGCCGCCTATAACCTCGGCCTGTCGAACCGTCGTTCGCGCACCGTTGCGGACGCCCTGGTCGCCCAAGGCGTCAACGGCGGCGTCATCGCCCTGGACGGCAAGGGCGAAACCGCCCTGGCCAAGCCCACGGCTGACGGCGTGCGTGAGCCGCTGAACCGTCGCGCGACCATCGACATCAACTTCTAAGACCACTCAAAGGGTCGGCTCGGATCCCGAGCCGACCCCAGAGGTCAGAAGCTTGTCGTAAGATTGAACGCCGCTTCCACCGGAAGCGGCGTTTTTCTTGGGCGTCATGTACGAGGCGGCGCCAACCCCTGGAGGGCGGGAACGGTCAGTCGGGGGAAGAGGCCGGCAGGATCTGGGGAGCCAGCGCTGTCGGTCCGGAGCGTCCACGCAGCGCCTCCCCGATAAGGACGACGAGCGTGGCCGTAAGGATGGCGCAAACCAACGCAATCCCCGCCAGCTTCAGACCCTGTCCAAATCCTGGACCGTCAGGCGCCACCAGATCTCTCCCACCACCACGCCCTTCGGGAATCATAGGTCGTGAGCGGGCGCAAATCACGGTTCGGTGCGCCCCATTAAAAAAGGGCGGCGTCCATGACGCCGCCCTTTTCGAACCCAAGTCGCAGGCCTGATCAGCCCGTGAACGGCCGGATCAGGATTTCGACGCGGCGGTTCTGGGCCTTGCCCTCAGCCGTCGCATTGGAGGCCACCGGCTGGCTGGAGCTGACGCCCGCAACATACAGTCGCTCGGCGATCACGCCCCGCCGCACCAGTTCGGAGGCGACGCTGGCGGCGCGGCGTTCCGACAGGGGCTGATTGATCGCATCGCCGCCCGAGGAATCCGTATGCCCGATGATGTCGATGGTCGAACGGTCGTATTCCTGCAGCACCCGAGCCACATCCTCCAGAACCGGCAGGAAGCGCGGGTCGATCGAGGACTGGTTGGTGGCGAAGGTCACGTCCGACGGCATACGCAGCACGAGATTGTCACCCTGACGTGCGACGCCGACGCCGCTGCCCGACAGTTCTGCCTCCATGGCGCGCTGCTGGCGGTCCATATACTGGCCGACGGCCGCCCCGCCGAGGGCGCCGATGCCGGCGCCGATGAGGGCGTTCTTGCGGCCTTGCTCGCCGTTCGAGGTGTTGGTCAGATACCCCAGCAGGGCGCCGCCGAGCGCGCCGGCGATCGCGCCCGTGCCGGTGTTGTTGCGGGTCGGGGTGGAGCGATAGGGATCCGTGGTGGTGCAGGCGGCGGTCCCCAGCAGGGCCGCGATGGAAACGCTGGCGACGAAAATCTTGGCGCGCATGGAAATGGTCCTTCCGAGAAGTCTGGCCGAATTGAAGTCTGGCGCGAAAACGCCCGCTTACTGTCTAGGTTCCAAGCTGTACCATAGATGAACACGCCCACGCACTGATACGCGCCCCTCCAGGACAATCCCCTCCAAGACAATCGCTCCGCCTGACATAGGGGCGGAATGGGCGTAAGAAACCGCCGCACATCGCCTGACGAGGACTGCCTGTGAGCTTGACCGAAGCCCAAACCGCCGCCCCCCGCGCCATCACGCCGGTTTCGATGACGCGCTATGATGCGGACTTCCAAGGCTTCAGCGACGCCCTGGGCGCATCCTTCCAGCGCTTCGGCTTCGCCGTGGTGGCGGACCATGGACTGGACGAGGCGCGGATCGCCGCCGCTCTGGACGACGCCAAGGCCTTCTTCGCCCTGCCTGAAGACGTGAAGCGTCAGTATCATCAGCCGGGAACCGGCGGGGCGCGGGGCCTGACCCCGTTCGGCGTCGAGGCGGCCAAGGGCGCCGCGACGGTCGATCTGAAGGAATTCTGGCACGTCGGCCGCGAACTGCCGGAGGGCCATCGGTACCGCGGCTTCATGCGTGACAATGTCTGGCCCGCCGAGACACCCGGCTTCAAGCCCCATGTCTATGGCATGTACGAAGACCTGGACGCCCTGGGGCGCAAGATCCTGAGGGCCATCGCCCGCTATCTGGGCCTGGACGACGGCTATTTCGACGACAAGGTCGAGATGGGCAACAGCGTGCTGCGGCTTCTGCACTATCCGCCGGTGCCGGCCGATGCGCCCGGCGTCCGCGCCGGCGCCCACGAGGACATCAACGTCATCACCCTGCTGCTGGGGGCCGAGGAGGCCGGGCTGCAGCTGAAGGAGAAGGACGGAAGCTGGCTGGACATCGCCCCGCCGCCCGGCGCCCTGGTGATCAATATCGGCGACATGCTGCAGCGGCTGACCAATCACGTCCTGCCGTCGACGACGCATCGGGTGGTCAATCCGGCCCCGGAGCGGCGCGGGTTCGCCCGCTACTCCACGCCCTTCTTCCTGCACTTCAATCCGGACTTCCTGATCGAGACCCTGCCCAGCGCGATCACCCCGGAAAACCCGGACCGGTACGCCGGCAAGTCCATCACGGCCGAGGACTATCTGACCGAACGCCTGCGGGAAATCCGCCTGCTCTGACGGCGCCGTCGACCGTCAGCGGGTGATCCGCAGCTTGGTGATGTCGCGTCCGATGGCCTCGAAGGCGGCGACCAGCGCTGTTCCGCTGTCAGCCAGATAAGCCTTGTCGGACGAGGAGGCGCAGTTGGACAGAAGGGTGGCCGCCGCGCTGTTGGCGGTGATCGCGAAACCGACGGTGTAGACGGTGACGCCCTTGGCCTTCATCGCGGTGCAGAGCTTCTCGGCCTGGGAGGCGGACGATCCGTTGGAGGCGTTCTGGTTGATCCGGACGTCATTGGACGAATAGGATCCACTCAGGGAATCCTTGGCTATGACCCCGCTATAGTAGGGCGTGTTGAAGTCGCCGTCGGTCATCAAGACCACGGCCTTGACCGTCTTCAACGGATCATAGTCGTTCGCGGCTGAGTCCGACGACCACAGACTGTTGAAGTTGGGCGCCAACGTATACCAGCCCCAGGCCGTGCCTATTTGGCCGGCGGTCGAGCCTCCGTAGTCCAGACTGTTTATGATGGACTTCAGGTTGGCGCGGTCGCTGGTCAGGGGCTGAATGCCGACGGTCAGGCAGTTGTTATTCTCAGTGGTGCTGGGATAGTTGCGACCCACATAGGCCGAGGCGGGCGAGGCGTCGGTATAGGCGGCAGATCCGATCCGCTCCGTCACGCAGTCGCTGATCGCATGAACGGACGTACTGCCTGCGGCATTGGTGTAGGCCAAATACTGACAGCCCGCGACTGTGCAATAGGCCGTCCCGCCATTCGAATAGCTGCCGCTGACGCTGCCGCTGATGACGTATTTGAAGGTGTTGGCGGTGCGCTCCGTAACGGTAAAGGCCGTATTGGAGGAACTGTTTTTGGCGTTGGTCGCGCTGTTAATGGCCATGCCGGACACCCCGGTGACGACGACACGATCATTGACGGCGAAGCCGTGGTTCGCCGCCGTCACTGTGATGGTGCATTTGGTGGTACAGCTCTTGGTCGCGCCGGTGATGGTGTTGCCTGCCGTCACGGGCCCCCGCGCGGCGGAGGCGCGCGATCCCAGGGACACCCCCATGGAATAGGGCACCACCGACATCCGCGAGGTGTAGGGGGTCTGGACGTCCTTGACGACGATATCGACCATCTTGAGCGCGGCGGTCTTCAGGTCGGTGATCTTGCTGCCGCTCATCGAGCCGGTGATGTCGAGCACCATGGCCACTTCGAGATTCTTGGCCGACCGATTGACCTCGGAGTGGACGCTGATCGGAATGGTGTCGTCGAGCAGCTGGCCATAGGGCGGAAGGATGATGTTGGCGACCAGAGTATTCACCTTGCCGACGGCGTCGGAGACCACGACCGTTGTGCCGTTCATGACCACCGTCACGTCGGAGTCCTGGATGGGCTCGACCTCCGTGTTCTCCAGATTCGCCCGCAGGGTGATCAGGGTGACGGCCTTGAGATCCTTCGGGTCCGTATAGGACGACCGGGCCGCAGACAGGGTGGCGGCGTCCAGGGCGTCCTGGAATTGGGACCGGGCCGTGGTCACGCGATGCAGATCGATGCCGCCCAGCGCCAGCATGACGATGATCGGCAGGCTGAAGGCGAAGATCATCGCCACATTGCCGCGCCGGTCGTCGCCTAGGCGCGCGACAAGGCTGCGGAGACGGCGGACCGCCCGAGGGATCGATGGAGAGGCCAAGTTCGTCGCTTCCCTGCCGGGCGCACACGGCCCGTATGACGGCAGAATGCCGTCATACGGTTAAGAGAAGCCTCAAGCCTCAGGTTAACGGCCCCGCAGACTGAAGCCCCAGGCGGCCTCAGGCCTCGGACCAGCCGCAGTCGTGACCGCGGTTCTGGACGGTGAGCCATTCATTCAGCGGGGCGAAATAGTCGGCGACAGCCGAGGCGTCGTTGGTGGTCTCGCCGGTGAAGGCCTGCATGGCCTCGGGCCAGGGCTTGGACTGGCCCATCTCCAGCATGGCGTTGAAGCGGGCGCCGACCGCCTCGTTTCCATAGACCGAGCAACGGTGCAGCGGCCCGGTCCAGCCCGCCTGTTTGCAGGCCGCGCGCTGGAACTGGAACTGGTAGATGTGGGCCAGGAAGTAACGGGTGTAGGGGGTGTTGCCCGGCACATGATATTTCGCGCCCGGATCGAAGGCGTTGGTCGGACGCGGCCCCGGCGGGACCAGGCCCTGGTATTTCAGCATGTCGGCGGTCCAGGCGGCGTTGTACTGGTCCGGCGAGGTCTCGCCCGAGAAGACGCCCCAGCGCCAGCGGTCGACCATCAGGCCGAACGGCAGGAAGGCGATCTTGTCGAGCGCCATCTTCAGCAGGAAGGGAATGTCCTCTTGCGTCCCCGGCGTCGTCTTCAACAGGCCGATCTGGTTCAGATAGGTGGGGGTCAGGGCCGACAGGCCGACGAAGTCGCCGATGGCCTCATGGAAGCCGTCGTTGGCCCCGTTGCGGAACAGCATCGGCTGGTTCTTGTAGGCGCGCTGGTAGTAGTTGTGACCCAGCTCGTGGTGGACGGTGTAGAAGTCCTCGCCGTTGACGTTGGTGCACATCTTGATGCGGATGTCGTCGGCGTTGTCGAGGTCCCAGGCCGAGGCGTGGCAGACGACTTCGCGGTCGCGGGGACGCACGATCTGGCTGCGTTCCCAGAAGGTCTGAGGCAGGGGATCCAGGCCCAGGGAGACGTAGAAGCCCTCGCCGGTCCTGACCATTTTCGTCGGGTCATAGTCAGCGGTCTTCAGCAGTTCGGTCAGGTCATAGCTGGAGGCGCCACCGCTGGTCGGGGCCACGACGTCATAGATATTGCCCCACTGCTGCGACCACATATTGCCCAGCAGGTCGGCGCGGATCGGGCCGTGATCGGGCTGAACGGCGTCGCCGTATTTGGCGTTCAGCCGGGCGCGGACATAGCAGTGCAGGTTCTCGTAGAAGGGTTTGACCTGGGCCCACAGGCGGTCGGTCTCCTTGGCGAAATCGTCGGCGGGCATGTCGTAGCCGGAGCGCCACAGGGCGCCGGTGTCGGAAAAGCCGAGGTCGCGCGCGCCCTCGTTGGCGATCTCGACCATGCGGGCATAGTCGTCGCGCATGACCGGCGAAATGGTGCGCCAGCCTTCGTACAGGGCCTTAGTCTCGTTCGGGTCGCGGCTGTCGGCCAGAATCAGCGAGGCCTCGTCCAGAGTAACGGGCCGGCCCTTGAAGTCGAACTTGCCGGTCGAATAGGTCGAGTCCAGCCGGGTGGTGATCTGCGACAGCTCCTCGGCCGCGCCGGGGCGGTTGGGGGCCGGCAGGACGATGCCGAGCCGCAGCAGGTTCAGCTTGCGCCGGACCACGGGGTCCACCGCCACATCATTGAACCTGGCGGCCTGGTTGGCGAACTGGACCTGAAGCTCGGTCGCCTCGGCGTTGACCTTGGACTCCAGCCACATGGTGTCGAAGGTGATGTTGGTGGCGCGCGCCCACTGCACCCGAGCGGCGTATTCGCCGAAGGTCAGCATCTTGGCTTCGGCATCGGCGACGAACTGGGTCGCGCCTTCGACGGTGGTCGGATAGTCGGCGCGCAGGCCAGTGGCGGTGACGGGGGCGGGGGTGAAGGTCTGTTCGCCGCCGTCGGCCTGAAGCGGCAGGGCCTCGTCCGGGATCGTGGTGGCGGCGCAGCCGGCGGTGAAGGCGAGGGCGCAGACCGCGACGGCGGTCATCATCTGACGCTTCATGATGGATCTCCTGAACAGCGGGCGCAGGAGAGGTCAGGCCTGATCCGCCGTCAAGCGGAGCGGTTCAGCGGATAACGCAACCATTCAGATCCTGAGTGCGGACCGTGCCCATGGCGGCCTGGATGCGCGCGGCGCGCCGGCGGACATAGGGGCCGGGCGAGGCGGCCTTATAGCGACGCGGGGCGGGCAAGATGGCGGCCAGACGCGCGGCCTCGCGCGGGGTCAGGTCGGCGGCGTCCTTGTCGAACCAGTGCTGGGCGGCGGCCTGGGCGCCATAGACGCCCGGCGCCCATTCGACCACGTTCAGATAGACCTCCATGATCCGGCGCTTGGACCAGACGGCTTCGATCAGGACGGTGTAGCCGGCCTCGAACCCCTTGCGGATCCAGTCGCGGCCCGGCCAGAGGAAGACGTTCTTGGCGGTCTGCTGGCTGATGGTCGAGCCGCCGCGGATGCGGCCGCCCTCGGCGTTGTGGTCCAGCGCCTTCTGGATCGCCTCGATGTCGAAGCCGTGGTGGCTGCAGAAACGGGCGTCCTCGGCGGCGATGGCGGCGTTGACCAGATTGGGCGAGATGTCGTTCAGACCGCGCCACTGATAGTCTAGGCCTTCACCGCGCACGGCCTGGCGCAGCATCAATATGGTCGGGGCGGGCGGCAGGACGGCGACGATCAGGACGCCGCCGATCGGCAGCAGGGCCAGAACCCCCAGAGCGATCAGGGCCGCCCGGAACCAAGCCTTTTTCCGCCCGCGCGCCATCAGAGGATCAGGATCCCGGCCGCGCCGTCCTCGTCGGCCCAGGCGACCTTGTCGGCGGCGGGGCTGAGGGACAGGGCGACGATGGTCGGGCCTTTCTCGGCCTTGACGAAGTTCAGCCCCTGGGCGGCCGGATGGGCGACCCAGACCCGGCCGTCGGTCAGGCCGGCGGCCAGCAGGCCGTGTTCGGTCCGGGCCGAGACCAGGTTGACCAGGCTCGTGTCGTCATAGCCGATTTCGGTCGCCTCGCGGCCCATGGGGCCGTTCGCGCCGATGAAGGGCCACAGCACCGCGCCCTGGGCGCCCGAGGTGGCCAGCAGCTGGCCATTGGCGAGGAAGGCCAGCGAGCGGACCTTGGACGGATAGCCGCCCATGCGCAGGTTCTTGGCGTCCTTCAGCCGCCAGCCGTGCAGTTGGCTGTCCTGCATGGTGGTGACCACAAAGGCGCCGTCCGGTGAAAAGGCGACGGCGGTGTGCGATCCGGCCCAGGCCAGTTTGACCGGCTGCTGCTTCTCGATCCGGGCGTACCAGAGGGCCGCGCCGCCGTAGGTCGAGGCGGCGATACGCCGGCCCTTCGGATCGAAGGCGACGCCGGAGACGGTGCGTTCGTGCTGAAAATCGCGGCGGAAGCCGGCGTCCTTCGGATCGATCACCGACAGGGTGCGGCCCCAGGAGAAGGCGACCAGGCCCGAGGCGGGCGAGGCGTCGACGGCGTCGACCCACTGGTTCTTGGCCGAGGCCAGGACGGCGGGTTCTGCGCTGCGGCGGCTCCAGACCACCTGGCCGTCGTCGCCGCCGGTGACGACGCCGTCGCCGGTCGGGTGGACAGCCGCGCACAGGACGGCGCCGTCATGGGCCTGGATCGTCGTTCCATCCTCGAATCGGACCGAGCCGTCGCCGAGGGCGAAGACGGCGCCGGTGCTGTCGAACAGGGCGGCGGTGACCTGGGCGTCGAAATCGAAGTTCATGCGGGACGCGTTAGCGGGTTGCGGCAGCGGGGGCAAATCGCGGCTTTATTCTCCCTCCCCTTCATGGGGAGGGATGATCGCGCAGCGATCCGGGTGGGGCCGTTGGAGCGTGACCGATCTCCGTACTACCCCACCCCGGCTACGCTCCGCTCCGCCGCCCCTCCCCATGAAGGGGAGGGAGAAATCAAACGGGGTCGGTGGGCGAAGGCGCCACCGGCGCCGGGGCCGATTGAGCCTTGGCGGGCTCCTCCGGGAGGGGGATGAATTCCAGATCATCCTCGCTGGGCAGGGCCATCCGGCCGGCCTTCCAGTCGGCCTTGGCCTGGTCGATGCGAGCCTGGCTTGAAGCGACGAAATTCCACCAGATCAGGCGCTCGCCGACCGGCTCGCCGCCCAGAACCATGACGGTCGATTGGACCAGGGCCTTGATGGTGGGTTCGGCCGTCGGCTCCAGCACGATCATCTGGCCTTCGTGGAAGGTGCGGTCGCCGACCTCGATGGAGCCCTTGGCCACGAACAGGGCGCGCTCACTCATGCCGCCAGCGCCCTTGCCCGGAGGGGGCGCGGTGCGGACGCCGGGCTGAAGCTCCCAATGGACATAGAAGAGCGGCGACGCCACCGGCACGGCCGCCTTGGCGCCGTAAGCCTCGCCCGCCACCAGACGCGCGAACAGGCCGCCGTTCTCGTAGGCGGGCTGGGCGTCCTCATCCAGGTGGTGGAACGACGGATCGATCTCCTCGGCCTCGTCGGGCAGGGCGACCCAGGCCTGCATCCCGTGCATCGGCCCGCCCCGGCTCTTCTTCAGCGGGTCGGTGCGTTCGGAATGGACGATGCCCTTGCCGGCGGTCATCCAGTTCACCTCGCCGGGGCGGATCGGCTGGCTATAGCCGAGGTTGTCATGGTGCATGATCTCACCCTCGAACAGATAGGTGAGGGTCGACAGGCCGATATGCGGGTGCGGCCGTACGTCGATGGCCGTGGCGCCCGGCGCGAACTCGGCCGGGCCCATCTGGTCCAGAAAGATGAACGGCCCGACCATCCGGTGCGAATGGAAGGGCAGGACACGGCCGACCTCGAACCCGCCCAGGTCCTTGCGGCGCGCGTCGATCACCAGTTCGATCATATCTCTATTCCCCTGCTCTGGCTCTTATCCCCCACGACACCAGTCTCGCCAAGCCATGGTTGATGTTACCATGGTAACATGGTACAACACATTCATGAAGGTTGAGAGAGTTCAAACCGGCGTCAGGCTGGAAAAGCGGCTCCTGAAGGTTCTGAAGGGACTGGCGGAGCATCAGGATCGCAGTCTGGGCGATCTGCTGGAAGGAATCGTCCTGCATGCCTTTGAGGGGCGGACCCCGTTCTCGCCTGAGACGCTGCTCGTGATCGACCAGCTTAAGTCCGTCTACGGCCTGGAATTGACGGCCAATGACAGTCATCGCCTCTTGGAAGATGACGATGCGCGCTGAACGGGCGCTTCTGGAGGCGTTCGAAGGCGGGGCGATCAACCCCGAAGCCTTCAATCATCGCGACCATTTAAAGGTCGCCTGGGCGATGCTGGGCGTCGAACAGCGTCCATTTCACCAGGCCTATTCCGCCTATCGCGAAGGCCTGGTGCGATTGACGGCCGCCGCGGGGGTTCCGGAGAAGTTCAGCGAGACCCAGACCCTGGGCTGGCTCGCGCTGGTCCACGGCGCGGTCGCCGCAACCCGCGAAACCTCCGACTGGGACCGGTTCGAAGCGAAGGCCGGTCTTCACGGCCGTTCGCTGATTCATCGCTATTCGGAGGGTCGGCTGGACGATCCGGTGACGCGAACCGGACTGATCCTGCCCTAAGCGACGTGAGGGGTGACTATGCCAAGAGGCAGGGCCGTCACATTCTTCACGCCACGCGTCACGATGTGGCTTTCACAGTCGGACACCAGGCCAAGGGCCAGCAGTTTCTCGCGCAGGAACCGGTCGAAGGCGTGCATGTCCGAGGTGATGATGCGCAGCACATAGTCCTCGCGGCCCGTGATCGTGGCGCACTGAACCACCTCGGGCCATTTGGCCACGGCGTTGTCGAAGATCTCGAGATTCTCCGACGACGGCAGCATCAGTTTGACGATGGCGTAGACCTCGAAATCGAGGCCGAGCAGTTGCGCGTTCAACAGGGTGACGCGCTTGGTGATCAGACCGGAATCTTCCAGTCGTTTGATCCGGCGCCAGCAGGGCGAGGCCGACAGACCGACCCGGTCCGCGACCTCCGCGACCGAAAGACCGGCGTCTTGTTGCAGGATATCCAGGATCCGAGCGTCGATGGGATCGAGTTCGTCCGCCAATGCGTTTCTCCGATTATCGTTATGGCGAAATAAAATACCCTAAATGGGGTTTTCGCAAGGTCAATTTGAGCGAGCGCCTGCTTAGGGGCCGTGTTATCAAACGTCCAGAGGAAACACGGACGGACCCCCGAACGGACATGGACGCCCGCATGAACGACAAAATGAGTCAAAAGAACAGCCGCCCGTTGTCGCTTCGCGTGCCGGAGCCTGCGGGCCGACCGGGCGATGCGCCGGACTTCAGTCATCTATTGATGGACGCCCCGGGCGCCGTGGACCGACCGGAGCCGGGAACCACCCCCTATGAGATGCGCGACCACGCCTTTCGGCTGATCCGGGTATTGGACGATGAGGGCAATGCGGTCGGGCCGTGGAACCCGCGTCTTGACCCTGAGACACTACGTCGCGGCCTGAAGGCCATGATCCTGACCCGCGCCTTCGACGACCGGATGCACAGGGCCCACCGCCAGGGCAAGACCAGCTTCTATATGAAGTGCACCGGCGAAGAGGCCATCGCGGTGGCGCAGGGGATGCTGCTGTCGCGCGAGGACATGGGCTTCCCGACCTATCGCCAGCAGGGGCTGCTGATCGCCCGCGGCTATCCGCTGGTCGAGATGATGAACCAGATCTATTCGAACGCGGCGGACCCGATCAAAGGCCGTCAGCTGCCGATCATGTATTCGGCCAAGGACTATGGCTTCTTCACCATCAGCGGCAATCTGGGCACCCAGGTGCCCCAGGCGGTCGGCTGGGCTATGGCCAGCGCCTACAAGGGCGACGACAAGATCGCCATCAGCTGGATCGGTGACGGCGCCACGGCCGAAGGCGACTTCCACAACGCCCTGACCTTCGCATCCGTCTATCGCGCGCCGGTCATCCTGAACATCGTCAACAACCAGTGGGCCATTTCGTCCTTCCAGGGGATCGCGGGCGGGCTGGAGACCACCTTCGCCTCCAAGGCCATCGGCTATGGCCTGCCGGCCCTGCGGGTGGATGGCAACGACTTCCTGGCGGTCTGGGCCGCGACCCAGTGGGCCGAGGAGCGCGCCCGGTCGAACCAGGGGGCGACGGTGATCGAACTGTTCACCTATCGCGGCGCCCCGCACTCGACTTCCGACGATCCCAGCCGCTACCGCCCCGGCGACGAGCATGAAAAATGGCCGCTGGGCGATCCGCTGGACCGTCTGCGCCAGCACCTGACCGTCATCGGCGAGTGGGACGACGAGCGCCACGCCACGGCCTTGCGCGAGGCGGTCGAACAGGTCCGCGCCGCCGGCAAGGAGTCCGAGGCCATCGGCACCCTGGGCCAGTCGCGCCCCAGCGTGAAGACGATGTTCGAAGAGGTCTATGCGACCGAAGACTGGCGGCTGATCGAACAGCGCCGCGAGGTGGGGGTCTGACCATGGCTGAGCAAACCACCTTCACCGACGCCGATCGCAACGACGGCGTCGAGCCGGACATGGTCGACCAGAACGCCGCCCCCGCCTCGGAAGCGACGGGATCCGGCGTGCAGCCGATGAACATGATCCAGGCCCTGAACTCGGCCATCGACGTCAAGATGGGCGAGGACGCCAATGTCCTGTCGTTCGGCGAGGACGCGGGCTATTTCGGCGGCGTCTTCCGCGTCACCGACAAGCTGCAGCAGAAGCACGGCCTGACCCGCAGTTTCGACGCCCCGATCAGCGAGTGCGGCATCGTCGCCGCCGCCATCGGCATGGGCGCCTATGGCCTGCGCCCCGTCGTCGAGATCCAGTTCGCCGACTACATCTATCCGGCCTATGACCAGATCGTCTCCGAAGCGGCCAAGATGCGCTATCGCTCGGGCGGTCAGTTCACCAGCCCCATCGTGGTGCGCAGTCCCTATGGCGGCGGCATCTTCGGCGGCCAGACCCACAGCCAGTCGCCGGAAAGCCTGTTCACCCACATCGCGGGTCTGAAGGTCGTCATTCCGTCCAATCCCTATGACGCCAAGGGCCTGCTGATCGCCGCCATCGAGGACGATGACCCGGTCGTCTTCTTCGAGCCGAAACGCCTCTACAACGGCCCGTTCGACGGCTGGCACGAGAAGCCGGTCTCGCCGTGGAAGGCGCAAGGATTGGCCCAGGTGCCGACCGGCAAATATGTCGAGCCCATCGGCAAGGCGCGCGTGATGCGCGAGGGGAACGACGTCACCATCCTGGCCTATGGCACCATGGTCTGGGTCGCCCTGGCCGGCGCCGAACACGCCGGCGTGGACGCCGAGGTCATCGACCTGCGCAGCCTGGTGCCGCTGGACATCGAGACCATCGAAGCCAGCGTGAAGAAAACCGGCCGCTGCGTCATCGTGCACGAGGCGCCCAAGACCTCGGGCTTCGGCGGCGAACTGTCGGCCCTGGTTCAGGAGCGCTGCTTCTATCACCTGGAGGCGCCCATCGCGCGCGTCACCGGCTGGGACACGCCCTATCCCCATGCTTTCGAATGGGAATATTTCCCCGGGCCGCAACGGGTCGCAGACGCCTTGAAGAGCGTCATGACGGGAGGTCGTTAAGATGGGTCGTTTCATCTTCAAACTGCCCGACGTGGGCGAAGGCACCGCCGAGGCCGAACTGGTCGGCTGGCACGTCAAGGTCGGCGATGTCGTCGCCGAGGACCAGATCGTCGCCGACGTCATGACCGACAAGGCCACCGTCGAGATCACCGCCCCGGTGTCCGGCAAGGTGATCGCCCTGCACGGCGAGCCCGGCGCCATGGTGCCGGTGCGCGGGCCGCTGGTGGAGTTCGAGGTCGAGGGGGCGGGGAATGCGGAAGAGAGCCCCTCCGTCTCTCCGCTGCGCTCCGAGCCACCTCCCCCGGCTACGCGCGGGGAGGAGACAGTGGTCGCATCGTCTCCTCCCCATGCCAGTGGGGAGGGGGACCGCGCGAAGCGGGGTGGAGGGGCTCTTGACGCCCCCCAGACCTCCACCGGCAACTATGTCTTCAAACTGCCCGACGTAGGCGAAGGCACGGCCGAGGCCGAGCTGGTCGGCTGGCACGTCAAGGTCGGGGATGCGGTCGAGGAAGACCAGATCATCGCCGACATCATGACGGACAAGGCCACGGTCGAGATCACCTCGCCGGTCGCCGGAACCGTGGTCGCCCTGTACGGCGAGGCGGGACAGCAGGTCCCGGTCGGCGGGCCGCTGGTGGCCTTCGATGTGGCCGGCGCCGGGAATGTCGCCAAGAGCCCCGTTCAGGCCCCCTCCGTCGCCTCCGGCGACACCTCCCCCAAGGGGGGAGGATCAGCGCCGACGCCCGCACCAAAATCTCCCCCCCCTGGGGGGAGTACCCGCGCAGCGGGGGAGGGGGGCAAGTCCGTCGCCCCCGCCCTCACCGGCCGCACCGCCGGCGAACGCCCGTCCGCCTCGCCCGCCGTGCGCAACCGCGCGCGGGATCTGGGCGTGGACCTGACCTTCGTGCCCGGCTCCGGCCCAGCCGGTCGGATCACGCACGAGGACCTGGACGGCTTCATCGCGCGCGGCGGCGCCCAGCCGGCGACCGCACCGGCAGCCGGCTCGACCTTCGCTCGCGCCGAGGGGACCACCGAGGTCCGCATCATCGGCCTGCGCCGCAAGATCGCGGAGAAGATGGCCGAGAGCGTGCGCCGCATTCCCCACATCACCTATGTGGAGGAGATCGACGTCACGGCGCTGGAGGAGCTTCGCGCCCACCTGAACGCGACCAAGACGAAGGATCAGCCCAAGCTGAACCTGCTGCCCTTCATCGCCCGCGCCATCGTGGTCGCCCTGCGCGACCAGCCGCAGATCAACGCCCATTATGACGACGAGGCGGGCGTCCTGACCCAGCACGCCCCAGTCCATCTGGGCATCGCCGCCCAGACGCCGAACGGCCTGATGGTGCCGGTGGTCCGCCACGCCGAGGCGCGCGACGCCTGGGATACGGCGCTGGAGATCGCCCGGGTGTCGGGCGCGGCCAAGGACGGTTCGGCCAAGCGCGAGGAGCTGTCGGGCTCGACCATCACCATCACCTCGCTGGGGACCCTGGGCGGAGTGGTCCACACCCCGATCATCAACCACCCCGAGGTCGCCATCGTCGGCCCCAACAAGATCGCCGAACGGGTCGTGGTCAAGGACGGCCAGATGGTGGTGCGCAAGATGATGAACCTGTCGTCCAGCTTCGATCACCGGATCGTGGACGGGCATGATGCGGCGGTGTTCGTCCAGCGGATCAAGGGGCTGCTGGAGCAGCCCGCGACCTTGTGGATGGGGTGAGTTTTCTTCCTTCTCCCATGGGGAGAAGGTGGCTCGCGTAGCGAGACGGATGAGGGACCGCCGGTGGGCCAACTCGCACCACCGCACCCCTCACCCTTTCGCGCCAGAACGACGGCAAGCCGTCGTGCGCTCAAGCCCTCTCCCGCCGGGAGAGGGAGGGATATGACGGAACGAATGATGCAAGTTCTCAAAACCAAAGTCCTGATCATCGGCGCGGGCACCGGCGGCTATGTCGCCGGCATTCGCTGCGGCCAGCTGGGCCTCGACACTGTGCTGGTGGACGGCGGAGATGGCCAAGGAAACGCAGGATTGGGCGGGACCTGCCTGAACGTCGGCTGTATTCCGTCAAAGGCCATCATCCATGCGGCGGGCAAGTTCGAGACTGTGGCCAAGGCGGCCGGCGGCGGGACCCTGGGCATCACGGCGGCCAAGCCGGCCATCGACCTGAAACAGACGGTCGAATGGAAAGACGGCATCGTCCGTAAGCTGAACGCCGGGGTCGCGGCCCTGCTGAAGAAGGCCAAGGTCAAGGTGATCAAGGGCTGGGCGGCCTTCGAGGACGCCAAGACCTGCGTGGTGAAAACCGAAGACGGCGACATCCGCATCACCGCCGAACACGTCATTCTGGCGACGGGATCGGAGCCGGTCGAACTGCCCTTCCTGCCGTTCGGCGGCGACGTCATCTCCTCGACCGAGGCGCTGAGCCTGTCGGACGTGCCCAAGAAGCTGGTCGTGGTCGGCGGCGGCTATATCGGGCTGGAGCTGGGCATCGCCTTCAGGAAACTGGGCGCCGAGGTGGCTATCGTCGAAATGGCCGAGCGGATACTCCCGCTCTATGACAAGGCCCTGACCGATCCGGTCGCCAAATGGCTGGAGAAACATGGCGTCGAGCTGCACCTGGGCGCACGCGCCGGCGGGTTCGGGAACGGCAAGCTGAACGTCACGACCAAGGACGGCGAACCGCTGCAACTGGACGCCGACAAGGTGCTGGTCACGGTGGGGCGTCGGCCGCGCACCCAGGGCTGGGGTCTGGAAAACATGGGCGTGGCCATGGCCGGGCCGTTCGTGAAGATCGACCAGCGCTGCGCCACCAGCATGCGGAACGTCTGGGCCGTGGGCGACCTGACCGGCGAACCCATGCTGGCCCACAAGGGCTCGGCCCAGGGCGAGGTGGTCGCGGAGATTATTGCGGGCCATGACCGGGTGTTCGATCCCGTCACAATCGCCGCCGTCTGTTTCACCGAGCCTGAGATCGTTTCGGCGGGCCTGGGTCCGAACGATGTGGCGGGCCGCGACGACGTGATCACCAGCGTCTTCCCCTTCGCCGCCATCGGCCGGGCCCTGGCCATCGAGGCGGGCGAGGACGGGGGCTTCGTGCGGGTCATCGCCTCCAAGGCCGACCACCGCATCCTGGGCGTCCAGGCGGTCGGCCAGCATGTGTCGGAGCTGTCGAACAGCTTCGCCCAGATGCTGGAGATGGGGGCGGTGCTGGAGGATGTGGCGGGGACGATCCACGTCCACCCGACCCTGGGCGAGGCCTTCCACGAGGCGTCCCTGCGGGCTCTGGGCCACGCCATCCATATCTGAGACCTGATCCTGAGACCCGGCCGCTCCACGACGGATCGCGCCATAGAAAAAGGGCGGGACCTTGCGGTCCCGCCCTTCTGCATTTTCAGCCTGGAGTGACTTGGACTTAGAAGTCCATGCCGCCCATGCCGCCCATGCCGCCCATGTCGGGAGCCGAGGAGCCGCCCGACTTCTTGGGGGCGTCGGCGACGGCGGCTTCCGTGGTGATCAGGATGCCGGCCACCGAAGCGGCGTCTTGCAGGGCCGTGCGGACGACCTTGGCGGGGTCGATGACGCCCATCTTGACCAGGTCGCCGTATTCTTCGGTCTGGGCGTTGAAGCCGAACGAGGCGTCATCGTTTTCCAGAACCTTGCCGACCACGATCGAGCCTTCGACGCCGGAGTTTTCGGCGATCTGACGGATCGGGGCTTGCAGGGCGCGACGGATGATCGCGATGCCGGCGTTCTGGTCGGCGTTGTCGCCCTTGACGTCGGCCAGGATCTTGGAGGCCTTCAGCAGCGCGATGCCGCCGCCGGGAACGATGCCTTCGTCAGCCGCGGCGCGGGTGGCGTTCAGGGCGTCGTCGACGCGGTCCTTCTTTTCCTTCACTTCGACTTCGGTCGAACCGCCGACGCGGAGAACCGCGACGCCGCCGGCCAGCTTGGCCAGACGTTCTTGCAGCTTTTCCTTGTCGTAGTCGGAGGTGGTGTCTTCGATCTGGCGCTTGATCTGGGCCACGCGGGCTTCGATCTCTTCCTTGCCGCCGACGCCTTCGACGATGGTGGTGTCGTCCTTGGTGATCGAGACCTTCTTGGCCTTGCCGAGCATGTCGAGGGTGACGGTCTCAAGCTTGATGCCCAGGTCTTCCGAGATGACCTGGCCGCCCGTCAGGATGGCGATGTCTTCCAGCATAGCCTTGCGGCGGTCGCCGAAGCCCGGAGCCTTGACGGCGGCGACGCGCAGGCCGCCGCGCAGCTTGTTGACCACCAGGGTGGCCAGGGCTTCGCCTTCGATGTCCTCGGCGATGATCAGCAGCGGACGGCCCGACTGCACCACGGCTTCCAGGATCGGCAGCATGGCTTGCAGCGAGGTCAGCTTCTTCTCGAACAGCAGGATGAGCGGCTCTTCGAGAACAGCCTCCATCTTGTCGGCGTTGGTGATGAAGTAGGGCGACAGGTAGCCGCGGTCGAACTGCATGCCTTCGACGACGTCGACGGTGGTGTCGGCGGTCTTGGCTTCCTCGACGGTGATCACGCCTTCGTTGCCGACCTTGGCCATGGCCTGGGCGATCAGTTCACCGATTTCCGAGTCGCCGTTGGCCGAGATGGTGCCGACTTGAGCGATTTCCGAGTTGTTCGAGACGGGCTTGGACTTGGCCTTGATCTCTTCCAGCACCAGGCCGACGGCCTTGTCGATGCCGCGCTTCAGATCCATCGGGTTCATGCCGGCGGCGACGGCCTTCAGGCCCTCTTGCACGATGGCCTGAGCCAAGACGGTCGCGGTGGTGGTGCCGTCGCCCGCCTTGTCGTTCGTCTTCGAAGCGACTTCGCGGATCATCTGGGCGCCCATGTTCTCGAAGGCGTCTTCCAGCTCGATCTCTTTGGCGACCGACACGCCGTCCTTGGTCGAGCGCGGGGCGCCGAAGGACTTCTGGATCACGACGTTGCGGCCCTTGGGACCCAGGGTCACCTTGACAGCGTTGGCGAGAACGTTGACGCCGCGCAGCATCTTGTCGCGCGCGTCAGTGTTGAAGTGTACGATTTTAGCGGCCATGCGGGCTGCTCCTATCTAGATGGATTGATGGAAGAAAATCGAACGTCGGGTGCTTAGGACAGCACGCCCAGGACGTCGGATTCCTTCATGATGATGAGGTCTTCGCCGTCGATCTTCACTTCCGTGCCCGACCACTTGCCGAACAGGATGCGGTCACCGGCCTTCAGTTCCAGAGCGTTGACCTTGCCGGTCTCATCGCGAGCGCCGGGACCGACGGAGACGACTTCGCCTTCCTGCGGCTTTTCCTTGGCGGTGTCGGGGATGATGATCCCGCCCTTGGTCTTGGATTCTTCTTCAACGCGCTTGACCAGCACGCGGTCGCCGAGCGGACGAAACGCCATCGGTTCTCTCCTTTTGTACCCCCGAACGGGGGCGACTTGAAAACGGTGGGCCAGCCTTCTCCAGATCGCCGTTTTAGCAGCCGACCAGAGAGAGTGCTAACGCGAGCGGGAGTTAGTCAGAGCAGGGCCCAGCGTCAAGGCGGGCCGCCCCATCGGGCGTGCGAAACTTCCGCGACAGGTGAACCCCAAATGAACGGCCGGCTCCGGGCCTGTTCAAGCAGGGGCTGGCAGAACCGTCTCAACGCTGGAGCCCGTCCACACCCGGACAGGCGAAACCCGGCCCGAAAATAAAGGAGACGACCATGTCCAAGATGCTGAAGATCACCGCCGTCGTCGCCGCGCCGGTCGTGGCCATGACCCTGATGGCCGCCCCGGCCTCGGCTCAGTCCTACCGCGACCGTGATCGCGGGGACGACAACTCCGCCCGCAACGCCTTGATCGGCGCGGCGGTGGGCGGTCTGGCCGGCGCAATCTACGGCAACGGCGACGGCAGCTATATCGCCGGCGGGGCCCTGGCCGGCGCGGCGCTCGGCGCCGTGGCGTCCAATCGCGGCTCGGGCTGCGAATATTATCGCGGCGGCCAGTGCTACCGGAACCAGGGCCACTGGGAACGCGAGCACGGCATCAACAGCCGCGACCCGCGCTGGGAGCAGCGCCGGGACTATCGCGACTATCGCCGGGACCAGCGTTATGACCGCCGGGACGAGCGTCGCGACTACCGCTACGACCGCCGCTGGTAAAAGACGGATCGGATGAAGAAGGGGCGTCCTGCGGGGCGCCCCTTTTTGTTACGCCGCGTCCCGGCGCTGGCCCCAATGCGGGAAGGGATCCTCCAGCTTGGCCCAGCCCTTGGGCCCGCGCTCCATCTCGAACCGGGTCAGCAGGGCCGCGTCGAACATGGAGGTCAGCAGGTCGCGGTTCATGTCCTTGCCGATCAGGACGATCTCCTGACGGCGGTCGCCGTAGGGCTGGCGCCAAACGGCTTCGATCGCCTTCAGCCATTCGAGATTGTCGTCGGGCCAGCGGTCGCGCGGGGCCGAGGCCCACCACAGCCCGCCCCATTCATGCTCCGTCACCGCCCCCGCCTGACTCCAGGATCCGACATAGTCCATCCGGCTGGCCAGCCAGAAGAAGCCCTTGGAGCGCCAGACGCCGGGCCATTCCCTGTTCAGCAGGTCGTAGAAACGCCGGGGATGGAACGGCCTGCGCGCCCTGTAGACGAAGGTTGAAACGCCGTATTCCTCGGTCTCGGGCGTCACCTCGCCGCGCAAGGCCTGAGACCAGCCGGCGGCCTCTTCCGCCCGCTCCATGTCGAACAGGCCCGTGCCGATCACCTGGTCCAGGGCAACGGCGCCACGCACCGCCTCGATGATCCGGGCGCGGGGATTGAACTGGGTCATCATCGCCTTCAGCGTCCCGAGCTGCGTCTCCTCCAGCAGATCGCACTTGTTCAACACGATGACGTCGGCGAACTCGATCTGGTCGATCAGCAGATTGGCGACGGTGCGCTCGTCGTCCTCGCCCAGATGTTCGCCGCGGGTCTTCAGCCGGTCGGTCGAGGGATAGTCGCGGTAGAAGTTGAAGGCGTCCACCACTGTGACCATGGTGTCGATCCGGGCCAGGTCCGACAGGCTGAAGCCGTCCTCGTCGCGGAAGTCGAAGGTGGCCGCGACCGGCATGGGTTCGGAAATCCCGGTGGATTCGATCAGCAGACAGTCGAACCGACCCTCGCGCGCCAGCTTGCCGACCTCGATCAGCAGATCCTCGCGCAGGGTGCAGCAGATACAGCCATTGGACATCTCCACCAGCCGTTCCTCGGTCCGCGACAGGTCCGCCCCGCCGCCGTCCCGCACCAGGGCGGCGTCGATGTTCACCTCGCTCATGTCATTGACGATCACCGCGACCCGCAGCCCGTCGCGGTTCGACAGGATGTGGTTCAGCAGGGTCGTCTTGCCGGCCCCGAGGAAGCCGGACAGGACGGTGACGGGCAGTTTCTTGAACTCGGACACGAAGGCGCTCCACGGATGCTGCGCCGAGCTTGACCACAGCCGGGCGACTATGAGAGTTACGTTATAGTATAACACACATAGTCAGCAAGGTTTTCCATGGCGGTCGGCTCAGTCGTCCAGGGGCAGGCGCCCACGGTCTTCACCACCCTGTTCGAGCCGCAGGTGCGGATGGCGATCTGGTCGCGGCCCAGCCCCATGCCGCCCGCCTCCCCGCCCCCGGCCGACTTCACCGCCGAATGCGACGGGCGCTGGATCGCCCCATCGGGCCCGGCGCCCGAGTGGTTGCTGCAGGATATCGAGAGATTGGCGGAGATCGTGGCGGCGATCAGCGGATGCGAGGCCTGGCGCGCGCGGTGCGAGACCGTGACCCGGCGCGCCTGCCCGCGCTTCCACCAGGACGCGGTCCCGGTGCGCCTGATCGTCGCCTATGAGGGACCGGGGCCGGAATGGGCCTTCGCCGGCGAGATCGGCGAGGATCTGGACGGGCGCAAGATCGGCACCCGCCGCCGGGTCCGCACCCTTCACCCCGGCGATGTCGCCGTCATGAAGGGCACGGCGCCGGGCTGGGAGGCCTGGCCGGAGTTTCCGGAGGTCCTGCACCGCTCGCCGCCGGCCGGGAAACGATCCCCCCGGCGCGTCTTGACGATCGACGCCGCGCCGGGCCGCGAGGACCGGGTTTGATCAAGGTCGCGACTGGGCGCGCCCGATCAGGCCGAGATGAGTCACGCCAAAGGCTTCAGGCGATTTCAAGCCATATCCCAAGGCGCGGTCCAGGCCGATATGGACCAGCCAGATCAGCGCCACGGACGTCGCTGAAGGGATAGACGCTGCGAGCCCCACGCCGCCCAGCAGGAGGGGGCCGATCAGGCTGTGCGCCAGGTTATAGACCAGGGCGCCGAAACGCGGCCCCGCCAGATAGGCCGCGAAACTGACGTCGGGAACCAGAAACAGGACGGCGAACAGTATCCAGCCTGCGTCCATATGGGCGTAGGCGACGAGGCCTGCACCGAACAGCGCCACGCCCTCAAGCCTTTGCCAGGCCGCAGCGACGACGTTCATTGAGACAGACGCCTCATCAGACCGGCGGTCGAGGGGTCCAGATCGGCGGAGGGGCCGCCGGCGTGGACGTCCTTCAGGATCGCCTTGGCCAGGACCTTGCCCAGTTCGACACCCCATTGGTCGAAGCTGTTGATGTCCCAGATCACGCCCTCGACGAAGGTCTTGTGCTCATAGAGGGCCAAGAGGGCGCCCAGGGTCTCGGGCGTCAGGCGGTCCATCAGGATGGCGGTCGAGGGGCGGTTTCCGGTGAAGGTTCGGTGGGTCGCCAAACGGGTCGCCTCTTCCTCCGAAAGGCCTTGTGACAGGCCTTCCGCCTTGGCGGCTTCGGTGGTCTTGCCCAGCATCAGGGCCTGACCCTGGGCCAGGGCGTTGGACCAGAGCGGCGATTCCGGCGCGTCCGCATGGGTTTTGGCCACGATCACGAACTCGGCCGGGACGATCTGGGGCCCCTGGTGGATCTGCTGGAAGAAGGCGTGCTGGCCGTTGGTGCCGGGCTCGCCGAACACCACCGGGCAGGTCTGGCGCGTTACTGGGGTTCCGTCGCGATGCACCCGCTTGCCGTTCGACTCCATCTCCAGCTGCTGAAGGAAGGACGGCAGGCGGCGCAGGGCGTGGGCGTAGGGGGCGACGGTGCGGGCCGGTCGGTTCAGGCCATCCACGTTGAACACCTGGGCCAGGGCCAGAAGGATCGGGGCGTTCTGCTCCAGCGGGGCCGAGACGAAATGATCGTCCATGGCCGCCGCCCCGGCCAGCATGGCCTCGAACACGTCCCAGCCCAGGGCGATGCCGCACGACAGGCTGACCGCCGACCACAGCGAATAGCGTCCGCCGACCCAGTCCCGGAAGGCGAAGGTGCGGCCGCAGCCAAAGGCCGCCGCCTTGTCCGGCGCCGCCGTCACCCCGATGAAGTGTTTGGTCATGCCCTCGGCGGGCAGGGACGCGGCCAGCCAAGCCTTGGCGGCCTCGGCGTTGGCCAGGGTTTCCTGGGTGGTGAAGGTCTTGGACACGACCACGACCAGGGTGGTTTCCGGGTCCAGGCCGGTCAGGGCCTCGGCCATGTCGCGCGGGTCGATATTGGCGACGAATCTCAGGTCGATGTACGGATCCAGCGGGCGCAGGGCGTCCCAGACCACGCGCGGGCCCAGGTCCGACCCACCGATGCCGACGTGGACGATGGCCTCTAACTTGCGGCCCGTGGCCCCCGCCTCGGCGCCCGAGCGGACGGCGTCGGCATAGGTTTTCATATCGGCCCGCACGGCGTCCACCTCGGCCGAGACCGGCTCGCCCAGGGCCTTGAAGTCGGCGCCGGCAGGGGCGCGCAGGGCCGGGTGCAGCACGGCGCGGCCCTCGGTCAGGTTGACAGCCTCGCCGGCGAACAGGGCGGCGCGACGGCCCTCGACATCGCTGGCGCGGGCCAGATCAAGGCAGGCTTCGAAGGCGGCCTGGGTCCAGCTCTGTTTCGACAGGTCCAGATACAGGCCCGCCGCCTCGACCGACATCCGCGTCAGACGGTCGGGATCGGCGGCGAACTGGTCCACGATACGGGTCTTGCCGGCCGCTTCAGCGGCGGCGTCGAAGGCGGTCCAGGCGTCGTCACGGGTCATCGGTCGTCCTCTGGGGAGAGAAGTCGGGGAGAGAAGAAGGTAAACACTCGTTTACGGGTCGGGCGTATGCCGGTTCAACGTCCTAGCCGACGCTGAAACAGGAAGTCACCTCATGTCCTGCGGCCTTGCTCTCACAATCGCCCTGACCCTGTCCAATCCTGCGGTGGCCCTGGCGGCCGAACAGCCCGCTGCGGCGGTCGGCGCCCCCGTATCGGTCGCCGGCGAGCCCCTGTTCGCCGACATCGTCGCCCGATCCGGGGCCCTGAAGGCGGTGGTGGACGGCTGGGCGGCGTCAAAAGCGACCGAAGACGCGGCCTTCTTCACCAGCCAGGCCTTCGTCGGCTTCAAGGCCCAGGCCGAAGCCCTGGCCGCCCTGGACCTGCAGGGTCATCTGATCCTGAAGGAACGCGGCACGGACGGCGATCTGAAATGCATCCTGCGGGGGATTTCCGAGGACATGCCGAAGAAGCTGGAGGCGGTGCAGGCGGCCGCCACGCCCGCCGAGCGCGCCACGGCCCTGTCGGAACTGTCCTATCTGCTGAACGACAATGTCGAAGTGATCACCGCGCCGCCTCAGCCGGAAGTCTAGAGGATCAGAACTCCGAGATCGCGCCGGGACGACGCGACCGGGTCTTCAGCCACATGACGCCCAGCAGATCGGCGAAGGCGACCTTCAGCCGGCCCCAGTTGGTGTATTTCGACCGGCCCGTCTCGCGGTGGCGATGATCGACGTCCAGATACTGGTTCCGGAACCCCTCGCGGATCATCAGGGCCGGCAGATAGCGGTGGATGTGATCGAAATAGGGTAGCTGCAGGAAGACGTCGCGGCGGAAGACCTTCAGCCCGCAGCCGGTGTCGTCGGCGTCGTCGCCCAGCAGGTTGCGGCGGATACGGTTGGCCCACAGCGAGGCCTGGCGTTTGGCCTGCGAATCCTGACGCTTGGCGCGACGACCGCCGACCAGGCCGACGTCGGCGGGCGCCGCCAGCAGCGCGTCCACCAGGCGCGGCGCGTCGGCGGGCGGGTTCTGGCCGTCGCCGTCCATGGTCACGATCACGGACCCGCGTGCGGCGAGAACTCCGGTGCGGACCGCGCGGCTCTGGCCGGCGTTGGCGCCGTGCGACAGGATCCGCAGGGCCGGCAGCTCGGCCTGTGCGGCCTTCAGTTCGGCCAGGGTGGCGTCCTTGGAGGCGTCGTCGACGAAGATCATCTCATACGAGCGGCCTGCGAAGGCGGCCGCGATCTCACGGGCCAGGGGCACGGCGGCGCCGGCCTCGTCATGGACGGGAACGACGACGGAAATCTCGGGCGCGGCATGGCTTGTCGGGGCGGTCATCGCCGCTCCATAGACGAGATCGCCCGCTTAGGGGAGACGGCTGACGACAGGCCGGTCGGCGTGTAAGGATCATCGAATGAAGACTTTCGATCTGGATCGCCGCATCGCCGGCTGGAGGGGGCCGCTTCTCGCCGCCCTGCTGACGCTGGTCGCCGGCCTGCCCGGCCTGCTGCTGTTGCCGCCGCTGGACCGCGACGAGAGCCGGTTCGCCCAGGCGACGGCCCAGATGCTGGAGAGCGGCGACTATGTCGACATCCGCTTCCAGGACGAGCCGCGCTGGAAAAAGCCGGTCGGCATCTACTGGCTCCAGGCCGTCGCCGTCTCGTTGACTTCGGATGTCGAGGATCGCGACATCGCCCCCTATCGAATTCCGTCCCTGCTGGGCGCCATGCTGGCCGCCTGGGCCGTGGCCTGGGCCGGATCGGCGATGCTGGGCAGCCGCGTCGGCTTCTTCGGCGGCGCCATCATGGGGGCCACCTTCCTGCTGTCGACCGAGGCGGGCATCGCCAAGACCGACGCCATGCTGTGCGGCGCCACCACCCTGGCCATGGCGGCCCTGGCGCGGATCTATATGGCGGCCAAGGCCGGCGAACGCCCGATCCGGCCGCACAAGCTGCTGTTCTGGATCGGGATCGGCCTGTCCGTCCTGATCAAGGGACCGATCGGGCTTCTGGTCATCGCCCTGGCCGTCATCGCCCTGTCGATCTGGGATCGCGACGTGAAATGGCTGGGGCGGCTCGGCTGGGGCTGGGGCCTGCCCCTGGTCGCCCTGATGGTCGGGCCCTGGGCCATCGCCATCACCATCGCCACCGACGGCGGCTTCTGGCGCGAGGCCATCGGCGGGGATCTGGCCCCCAAGATCGCCGGCGCGCATGAAAGCCATTCCGGCTTCCCCGGCATGTATCTGTTGCTGGCGCCCCTGCTCTTCTTCCCCTCGACCCTGCTGCTGCCCGCCGCGGTTTCGACCGGCTGGAGCCGCCGGGCCGAGCCCGCGATCCGCTTCCTGGTCTGCTGGCTGGTTCCCGGCTGGCTGATGTTCGAACTGGCCCCGACCAAGCTGTGGCACTACACCCTGCCCACCTTCGGCGGTCTGGCCCTGCTGGCCGCAGCGGCCCTGGCGCGGCCGATCGGCAAGGTCTCGCGCATCACCGGGGCCGTGCTGGCGATGTTCGCGGCCGTGCTGATCATCGGCATCACCGTCTATGGACTGACGGTCTATGGCACTTCGACGGCTCAGACCTGGGCGGCCCTGACCGTGGGCACGACCCTGGCGGCGGCGGCCATGGGCGCCTTCCTGTTGCTGAACCGGGCGACGGTCGCGGCCCTGGTCGCCTCGCTCGCCTTCGGGATCGTGGCCCATGGCGCCCTGGCCGGCACCATCCGTCAGCTGCGCCCCCTGGCCATCGCGCCCCAGCTTGAGAAGACGCTTGAGGCCGCCGACCTGCATCCGCGCCAGGGCCGCACCCCCGGCCCGGTGGCCATCACCACCTTCCATGAGCCCAGTTTCGTCTTCCTGACCGGGCGGGACACCGAGCTGACCGACGCCGAGGGCGCCGCCCGCGCCCTGGCCGAGGGCCGGCCCGCCATCGTCGAGGCGCGCGACGCCGACGCCTTCCGCGCCGCCGCCGGACGACTGGGGGTCTCGGGCCGCGCCGTCGGGGTGGTGCGGGGCTACAACTATTCGGGCGGGGACGAGATGACCCTGACCGTCTACGCCCCGCCGCCCCGGCCGACGACCAGCGCCGATGCGGGCGAGGGCGAGGCCCCTTGAGCCGGTTCATCCAGATCGTCGAAGTCGGTCCCCGCGACGGTCTTCAGAACGAGAAGACGGTGCTGGAGCCTGCGGTTCGCGCGGACCTGGTTCGGCGACTGGAGACGGCGGGCGCGCGGCGGATCGAGGCCGTCTCCTTCGTCCATCCCAAATATGTGCCGCAGATGGCCGGCGCCGAAGAGGTGATGGCGGCCCTGCCCTCGACCCCCGGCCGCAGCCGCATCGGCCTGGTCCTGAACGGCAAGGGCTATGACCGGGCGCTGGCGACCGGCGTGGACGAGGTCAATGTCTCGGTCGCCGCCACCGACGGCTTCGGCCTGAAGAACCAGGGCCTGTCGGTGAAGGACCAGTTGGTGATGCTGGGCGAGATCGTCGCCCGCCGCCACAATGCGGAGGCGTCGGACGGCGCGCCGTCGCTGTCGGCCATGATTTCCTGCGTCTGGGGCTGCCCCTTCGACGGCGAGGTCTCGGTGGATCAGGTCGCGGACATGGTCGGCGCCATCGCCGAACTGGGCGTCGGCGAGATCGGTCTGGCCGACACCATCGGCGCCGGCGATCCCTGGGCGGTGACGCGCAAGGTCGAGGCCGCCCGCAAGGCCGCGCCCGAGGCCACCCTGCGTCTGCACTTCCACGACACCCGAAACACCGGCCTGGCCAACGCCTATGCGGGGGTCGAGGCCGGGATCGACGTGCTGGACGCCTCAGTCGGGGGCATCGGCGGCTGCCCGTTCGCGCCCGGCGCCACGGGGAATATCGCCACCGAGGACTTGGTTTATATGCTGACGCGCGGCGGGTTCGAGACCGGCTATGATCTGGACGCCCTGATCGCCACCGCGCGCTGGATCGGCGAGGCCCTGGGCCGCCCGGCCCCGTCCGCCCTCAGCCGCGCAGGCGGTTTCCCCAGCGCCTGAGACCCGCCGTCACACCTCCGTCGTGGCGAACCGAGGCAAAAGGCGGTAGTCAGGGTTAATAAGCGCAGCCATTGCGCCGGGGAGGACCGCCATGCTCATCGCCATACCCCTGCTGCTGATCCCGGTGATCCTGTACAATATCGTCGTGCTGTTCGGGGCCTCGAGCAATGTCGGCATGGCCCAGGCCGACGCCATATTGCGCGACCCGCTGTTCTCCATCCCCATGGCCTCGGGCGCCCAGTGGAACATCGGCTCGGGCGATCTGATCCTGTTCCTGGGCCTGATCCTGCTGTTCTTCGAGCTGATCAAATCGACCTCCAGCCAGAAGGTCGCCATCGTCAATCACGCCCTGTCGATGGTCCTGTTCATCGTCGTCCTGGTCGAATTCCTGCTGATCCGCGGCTTCGCGACCTCGACCTTCTTCCTGATCGTGGTGATGATCCTGCTCGATGTGCTGGCCGGCTTCATCGTCACCATCATCTCGTCCCGCAAGGATTTCGACCTCGGGAACTGACGGCCGAGGGCGGACACCAGGCCCCATACGGCCTCAAGCAGCCCGAAGGGCGATAGGCCCCATACGGCCTCAAGCAGCCCGAAGGGCGATAGGCCCCATGCGGCCTCAAGCAGCCCGATAGCGCGGTAGGCCCCTAAGAAGTCGATAGGCCCCTAAGAGAATGCCGTGAAGATCAGGGCCACGACGGCGACGTCGAAAACCTTGGCGGCGAGGCTGAATGCGGCGGGCATGGGCTGGTCCGAAAAGAGGCGGTCTGCCCCTGTCCCAGCAAGCTCCGTGCCGCCGCCTCAGATGTCGGTCTTGGCGGCCTTGCCGGTCGGCGGCCGGCGCTCGGCCTCGCCGGAATATTCGGTCCCCAGATAGGCGGCGCGGGCGGCGTCGAGCACCGGCGGACCGCCCCGCAGGCCCCGTTTCTGGCCGCGCTGTCCCATCTGCTGGGCGACGAAGGCGGCGGCGCCAGGATCGATAGCCGCATGGACGGCAGGTCTTGCCGGGGCCGCTTCGGGCTTGAACTCCGGTTCAGGGCTCTCGCTTTGAACCAGGGCGCGCGAGGCGGCGTGCTGGGCGCGGCGCTCCTGTTCGCGCCGGTCCCCGTCTCGCCGGTCCACCCGCTGGGGGCCGCCGACCGGCTGAATCCGATCGGTCATTTCGTCTTCGATCCGCCCGCCAGACGATCGATCTGGGCGCGCATCTCGTCCATCTGGCGACGCATCTCGTCCAGGGCGTCAGGCGCAGCGGGCGGCGTCTCATCCATGGGCTCTGCGCCTGCCGCCTGGGGCGTGGGCTCGACACGCGAATAGCCGAAGGCCGGGAACATCTGCATGGCCCGTTCGAACATGGCCATATTGGCCTTCGCCGCCTCTTCCATCAGGCTTGCGCCCGAGCCGGCGCCAAAGGCGCGGCTCATCTGGCTGGCGAACTGTTCCTGCTGGCGACCGAAGTTGGCCAGCGACATCTCCAGATAGGAGGGCAGAACGCCCTGCATCTGACCGCCGTAAAAGCCGATCAGCTGACGCAGGAACTGCACCGGCAGCAGGGCCTCGCCCCGGCTTTCTTCCTCGAAGATGATCTGGGTCAGGATCTGGCGGGTCAGGTCGTCGTTGGTCTTGGCGTCATAGACGACGAACTCGGTCCCCTCGCGCACCATGGCGGCGAGGTCTTCCAACGTCACATAGGCGCTGGTCCGCGTATTGTAGAGCCTGCGGTTGGCGTACTTCTTGATGACGACCTGTGCGCCGTCGCCGTTCTTTCCGCCCTTTGTCTTTTCGTCAGCCACGCTTGTTCTCGCGATGTTGCAACGCGTCACTATCCTCCGTTGCGACGCGAAGCGCTAGAGGCCGTAAAAGCGCAGGCTCCGGACGACCTCAGTGGCTCATCGCAGGGGCCAGAACCACGCCGACCAGCACCGCCATCCAGTGGACCGTGGCCCCGGTGACGACGAAACCGTGCCAGATGGCGCGACGGAAACGCACCTTAGGGCTGATGAAGACGAAGACCCCGGCGGTATAGATCAAGCCGCCCAGCACCAGCAGGCCCAGGGCGATGGGGTGGACCGTCTCCACCATCGGCTTCAGCGCGGCGACCGCCAGCCAGCCGAACACCACATAGACGCCGCTCCAGAACTTGTCGGAAATGCGCGGTGCGAACAGCTTCACGCCTGCGCCGACGAAGGCCAGGGTCCAGATCAGGGCGGTGAAGCCGACGGACCAGCCGCCTTCGAACCTCTGGGTCGTGAAGGGCGTATAGCTGCCGGCGATCATTAAAAAGATGGCGGCCTCGTCGAGCCGGCGCAGCACGGGCCGCGCGGCGCAGGGCCTGGTCCAGTTGTAGATTGTCGAGGCGGTCAGCATGCCGACCAGGCACAGGGCGTAGATGGCCGTGGCCAGAACCCCGCCGATCCCGGTGTAGACGCCGGCCAGCCCTGCCAGAATGACGCCCCCGACCGCCGCCAGCATCAGACCCACGACATGGACCCAGAGGTCGGCCAGGCGCTCGGCGCGCGTCTGGTAATGCTCGATCATGTCCAGCTCGTCCGGCGTGCAGACGTGGGTGACAAGGCGGTTCAGCGTTCGCAGCATGGCCAATCAAATCCAAGATCGTCCGTATCGTTCCCGCCAGAATGGGCCATCAGGGTGACGAATGACTGAATCCGCGCCGATGTTTTTCGTCCGCAGGTGACGAAGCCGCAGGGATGCGGCAAAACGGCAACGAAATATTCCGCAGCGAGTGAAATCCCCATGACCGACGTCGTCATCGTCTCCGCCGCCCGCACGCCTGTCGGGTCTTTCCTCGGCGCCCTGTCGGCCCTGCCGGCGTCGAAGCTGGGCGAGATCGCCATCACGGCGGCCCTCGAACGCGCGGGCGTATCAGGCGATGAGGTGGACGAGGTGATCCTGGGCCATGTGCTTCAGGCCGCCGCCGGCCAGGGTCCAGCCCGCCAGGCCGCCGTCGGCGCCGGGGTGCGTCAGGAGGCGCCGGCCTGGAGCCTGAACCAGATCTGCGGCTCGGGCCTGCGCGCCGTCGCCATCGCCGCCCAGCAGATCGCCCTGGGCGATGCGAAGATCGTCGTCGCCGGCGGCCAGGAAAGCATGAGCCAGGCGCCCCACGCCCAGCAGCTGCGCGCCGGGCACAAGATGGGCGACGTCGCCCTGGTCGACACCATGGTCAAGGACGGGCTGTGGGACGCCTTCAACGGCTATCACATGGGCCAGACCGCCGAGAACATCGCCGACAAATGGGCGATCACCCGCGAAGCCCAGGACGAATTCGCCCTGGCCAGCCAGCACAAGGCCGAGGCGGCGCAGACTGCAGGGCGGTTCGACGCCGAGATCGTCCCGGTCGTCATCCCCGGCAAGAAGGGCGACGTCGTCGTCGACAAGGACGAATATATCCGCCACGGCGCGACCCTCGATCTGATGCAGAAACTGCGGCCGGCCTTCACCAAGGAGGGCAGCGTCACCGCCGCCAACGCCTCGGGCCTGAACGACGGCGCCGCCGCCCTGGTGCTGATGAGCGCCGAAGAGGCCAAGGCGCGGGGCCTGGAGCCCCTGGCCCGTATCGCCGCCTACGCCACCGCCGGGGTCGATCCGTCGATAATGGGCACGGGCCCGATCCCGGCCTCGAAGAAGGCGCTGGAGAAGGCCGGCTGGACCGTCGCGGACCTGGACCTGGTCGAATCCAACGAGGCCTTCGCCGCCCAGAGCCTGTGCGTCGTCAAGGAGCTGGGCCTCGACCCGGCCAAGGTCAACGTCAACGGCGGCGCCATCGCCATCGGCCACCCCATCGGCGCCTCGGGCGCCCGCATCCTGACCACGCTTCTGTTCGAGATGAAGCGGTCGGGGGCCAAGAAGGGTCTGGCCACCCTGTGCATCGGCGGCGGGATGGGCGTGGCGATGTGCGTGGAGCGGGGGTGACGCGCCCCGTTCACCCAACCGCCCAAGCGATCATACTGGCCAGACCGAGCACCCATAAGGCTCAACGCATCATGCCGGCGCTGTGGTCCACGTTGGCAGTTTCGATCATCGGCGGAACAGCTGTATTCCTGCTTCCGCAAGCCAGCTTAGGCATGAACACCGCAAAAGGCATCGTGGCCCTTTGCGCTCTAGGATCTGCGCTCTACTGCCTAATTGTTTTGGATGATATTCGAAAGGGAAAGGTCGGACTGGTCTGGGTCGATGAGGAATTTCTGTTTTGTAGGACGCCCCATCTTGGTCGATTGCGACTGCAGCAGCCTGTAACCGCGCGTGTCGTCCGTCGCCGCTCCATTTACGGCTCCCACGACGAGCTGATTGTAAGAAATGTGGACGGTGAAAGCTTGACCGTCGCGGCATTTTATTCTGACACATCAGCCGCCGCCATGCGCGACGCCTTGATCGGCCCAGAGGATGCGATGATCACTCCGGGCCGCCCATGGGGTTAGATCCTCAGAAAAAGATGCCGCAGTCAGCCCCAGGGACCGCGAGGTTCTGTCGGCGTGGCGGGCACGCCGGTGGTCGTGCGGACGGGGGTGACCGGCACAGCTGATGCGGCGGCCGATTCCACAAAGGCGCGGGGCCGCGCGCCCATCTTCGCGCCGAGCGCCATCAAGGCTTTCACGCGGTTGCCGGTGGCCGGATGGGTCGAGAACAGATTGTCGGCGCCGCGCCCGGCCAGGGGATTGATGATGAACATCTGGCCCGAGGCGGGATTGCGCTCGGCGGTGGGATTGTGGATCCGCTTGGCGTAGGCGTCGATCTTCTGCAGGGCCGAGGCCAGGGCCTGGGGGTCGCCGGCGATCTCGGCGCCGACGCGGTCGGCCTCGTATTCGCGGCCCCGGCTGATAGCCATCTGCACGAGACCGGCCGCCATCGGCGCCAGAATCATCAGGGCCAGGGTGCCGATGATCCCCCCCAAGCCGCTTTCCTGGCGCTCCCGGTCGTCGCCGCCGCCGAAGAAGAGGGCGAAATTGGCCAGGGCGGCGATGGCGCCGGCGATGGTGGCCGTCACCGTCATGATCAGGGTGTCGCGGTTCTTCACATGGGCCAGTTCGTGCGCCATCACCCCCCGCACCTCTTCGCGCGTCAGCATGTCCAGCAGGCCGGTGGTGGCGCAGACGGCCGCCCGCTCAGGATTGCGGCCGGTGGCGAAGGCGTTGGGCTGGTCGTTGGGAATGATGGCGACCTGAGGCTGGGGCAGACCGGCGTCGCGCGCCATCTGGCGCACGTCGGCGACATAGTTCCGCACCACGGCATTGGGGTGCTGCTCGTCGACCGGCTGGGCCCGGTACATCTTCAGCACGATCTTGTCGGCGTTCCAGTAGCTGAACAGGTTCATGCCGCCGGCGAACACCAGGGCGATGGCCATGCCTGTCGCGCCGCCGATCAGATATCCGACGCCCCCGAACAGGGCGGTCAGGGCGGCCAGCAGGATGAAAGTCTTCAAATGGTTCATCGTCGTTCCGTCCGCGATCAACCGGTTTTTCTGGCGTCGCAGCTTCAATCGACTATTTGAGGCCACGAGACGCCGCCCTCAAGGGAGCTGACCTGTGACCGAACATCCCACCCCCGATAGCGGCAACGCGACCGCCCACAACGAAAACCCGCCCGTTTTCAACGCCGACATCCCTCATGCGACGCCCCAGAAGCCGCTGAGCGAGGTCGCGCGCCGCGCCCTGCTGGAGGCGGCCGATCGCCGCGCGGCCGAGCAGGTCGCGACGACCGCCTCCGAATACGGCGGTCCGACCGGCCCTGAGCCTACCCGCTATGGCGACTGGGAGAAGAAGGGTCTGGCCGTCGATTTCTGACGCCGGATCGCGGCCGGCGGGCGCAGCACTTGCCTGAACAGGGACAACTCAGAGGAGTCTGTCCCGTGACGATACAGTCCATGATCGCGGCCGCGTCGGCGGCCCTGCTGCTTTCCGCCGTTCCCGCCCTGGCCGGGGGACCGGCGAGCGGCGGTTGCGGAAGCTGTGGCGGCGGTCATCAGGGCGGCGGCGGACACCCTGGAGGCGGTCACAGCGGCGGGAACTCCAACAGCAACGTCAATGTGAACGTGAATGCGGGAGCCAGCGCCTCGGCCTATGCCGGGGCCGCCGCCTATTCCGCCTTCAACGCCCGCGCCTATTCCCATTCGTCCAGCGTCAGCCATGGCTCCAGCGGCGGCGGCGTGACCTATGTCGGCGGGGGCGGTTACGCCGAGGGCGGATATTCGGGCGGCTATATTCCCGGCCCGCCCGTGACCTTCGTCGGCCCGGCCCCGGTCAGCGCCCCCGTCGGCTATCCGGTCTATGGGTTCGGACGCGACTACATCGGCTGGCGCCCGTATCAGCCGCAGCGCCCGGCCGAGTGCGATTGCCGCCCCGAGCCGCGCCCCGCCTATCGGGAAGACCGGCACGAAGGCCGCTATCACGAGCGGCATGAACAGACCTATGAGCAGCGCGAGCACCACGAACGGGAGCGCGCCTATGTGGAGGCGCCGCCGGTCCATGTTCCACCGGCCCCGGTCGAAATCGCGCCCGCCCCGGTTCATGTGGCCCCGCCCGAGGTCCACGCCCCGCCGCCGGTCCAGGACTATTACGGCGACCTGCCCCCGCCCAATTATGTCGCGCCCCAGGCCCCGCCGCGCCAGTATTACGCCCAGGAACCCGGCGAGCGCGGCTGATCGCTAGATCAGGGCGATGCTTTCGGCGACGGCCAGGGCTGCGGCCCGGGGATCGGTCGCCGCGGTGATCGGGCGGCCGATCACCAGATGGGTGGCGCCGGCCTGAAGCGCGACTTCGGGCGTCGCCGCCCGCGCCTGGTCGTCCAGGGCGGAACCCGCCGGTCTCACGCCCGGCGTCACGATCAGGAAGTCCGGGCAGCCGGCCGCAACGGCGATCTCACGCACCCGCGCCGCCTCGTGGGGACTGGAGACCACGCCGTCGATCCCGGCCTCCAGCGCCTGGCGCACACGCAGCTCCACCAGATCAGCCGGCGACAGACTATGGTCGTCGGCGGCGAGATCCTCGGCCGTCAGACTGGTCAGCACCGTCACGCCCAGAACCTTCAGACCCGATCCCGTCACGCCCCGCGCCGCCGCCGCCATCACCTGGGGTCGAGCGTGCACGGTCAGCAGATCGCAACCCGCGTCCGCCAGATTGGCCGCCGCCTTTTCGACCGTCGCGCCGATGTCGTGCAGCTTCCAGTCCAGAAACACCTTGCGACCCTCGGCCTTCAGGTCGCGCGCCAAGTCCATGCCCCCCGCCGCGAACAGCTGCAGCCCGATCTTGTAGAAGCCCACCGCGTCCTGCACCCGCGCGACCAGGGCCGCAGCCTCTGCGACCGTCGGCACGTCCAGGGCGCAGATGATCCGTTCGTCGGGACCGCGATTGGGGGCGACGGTTTGGGTCTGGGTCATCGACGGACTCGCGCTGAGCGGCTATGCGAGGACGCAAGGGGTGCGTCGGCGCGGCCGGCGTGTTGAATTTCAAGAGCGAGGCGAGGCGATGAACGCGGTCGATCTGGGTGTCAACCTGTTCGTGACCCTGTTCGCGCTGCTGGATCCCATCGGCAATCTGCCCATCTTCGCCGCTGCCACCGCCGGGGCGACGCTGCGTCAGAGAATTTCGGTCTCGGCCCTGGTCTGCCTGTTCGCCGCTGTCTTCCTGTCCTTCTTCCTGTTCACCGGCCTGGGCCTGCTTCAGTTCTTCGGCATTTCGCTGGCCGCCTTCCGCATTGCGGGGGGCATATTGCTGCTGCTGCTCGGCCTGGATATGGCGCGCGGCGACTTCCTGGCCATGTTCGCCGACAAGGACGCCCTGGCCGACAGCAAGGACGTCCGCGGCTACGCCCGCAGGCGTTTCCAGCGGCTGGTGGTGCCCTTCGCCATTCCCTTGATGATCGGCCCCGGCGCCATTTCAGCCGTGATCATCAATGCGGGCGAGGCCGCCCAGCTGGGCTATGCCGGCATGGCGGGCTCGGTCATCGCCATCGCCGCCGCCTGTGTCGTCTCCTGCATCTGTTTCGCCCTGACCGGTTATCTGAGCCGGGTGCTGGGCGAGGTGGGCATGGCCATCATCGTCAAGGTGCTGGGCCTGATCCTGTGCGCCCTGGCCATCCAGTTCATCCTGTTGGGCCTGGGCGAGGCCATTCCGGGCATGATCTCGGGCGCCGTGACCGCACCCTATCCGGCCGCCCCCTGACCGCTCAGTCGGCCGCGTCCTCGATGGCGTGGATGTCGTCGTCGGACAGGCCGAAGTGGTGGCCGATCTCGTGGACCAAGACATGGGCGATCAGCTCGGCCAGGCCGACGTCGCCGCGTTCGCACCATTCGTCCAGGATCGGCCTGCGGTAGAGGAAGACCCAGGACGCCTCCGCCGCCGGACCCAGACTGTCGCGGCGACCGATGTCCACCCCGTGATACAGGCCGGTCAGTTCGAACGGATCTTCGATTTCCAGATCGGCCAGGGTCTGTTCATCGGCGAAGTCGTCGATCCGGAAGACCACCTCGCCCGCTGCGGCGCGGAATTCCGCCGGCAGGGCCTCAAACGCCTCGCGCGCCAGTCGGGCGAAGTCGTCCAGAGAGGGGGCGAAAAGGTCGGCGGTCGCGTCGGTCATGCGTCCGCTATCGCCGCCTGGGCGGTTCAGCGCAACGGGGCGGGTTGACGCAAAGACGGCCTCGATTTTTTCTCGCGCGGTTGGGGTATGGTAAAGGCGAATCAGGTCGCCGTGACCACAGGGATAAGAATGGCCGAGGCCGACATCGCCTATGTCGCCACAGCAGGCGCCGCTGGACTGGCTCTGGCGGTCAGCGCCTGGGCCCTTCGGCTGCGCGCACGGCTGAACTCAACCACGACCGCCGCGACCTATCAGCGTGACGCCGCCTTGGCTGACTTGAGTCGTCATGACAACATGTTGCGCGCCTTCGACGATGTCAGCCTGGCCCTGACGGTGGATGGGCAGGCGAGCGGACCCCCGATAGGTCCCAGCGAACTGATCGACCGCCTGTCCGGCCCGGACGCCGAGACCACCGACGATACGGGCGCCGTCGTCCTCTCCAGACTGAAACAGACCCACGCCGGCCAGATCGAGGCCCTGGTCGAGACCGGAAAAGGCTTCGAGGGCCTGATCGACCTGGATGACGTCGAACCCTGGCGGATCGAGGGACGGGTCGCAGGGGGCGCGGCCTGGCTGCGGCTGTCGCCGGCCTCACGGGTCATGCTGACCGGCGCCGATGCGACCGAGAGCGGTCTGGCCATGCTGGGCGACGCCTCGCCGATCCCGACCTGGGTGGTCGACGGCGCCGGGAAGCTGGCGTGGGCCAACCGAATCTGGCTGCACGAGATCGGAGCAGAAACCGTCGTGCAGGCGCGGGAAATGAGCCTGTCCTTCGACCGGGGCGCCGACGCCCTGGTCGCCGAAGCCGGACGGCTGGGGCTGCGACAGGAAGGTTTCCGCTGGACCACCGGCGGCGGCCATCGCCGCGCCTGGCGGATCATCGCCGAACCCGCAGGCGGCGGCGCGGTCATCGCCTTCGCCATCGAGGTGACCGAGGCGGAGGAGACGCGGGACACCCTGCGCCGCCATGTCGACGCCCATGACGAGACCCTGAACCATCTGGCCGACGCCGTCGCCATCTTCGGCCCGTCCAAGCGGCTGGCCTTCCACAACACGGCCTTCCAGACCCTGTTCGACTTGGATTCGGCCTGGCTGGACGAGCGCCCGACCCATGCCGAACTGCTGGACCGACTGCGCCAGCGCCGCCGCCTGCCCGAGGTCATGGACTATGCCGGCTGGAAGGCGCGCGAGCTGGACTTCTACGGCGCCGCCCAGGCTTCGCCGGACGACAGCTGGTCCCTGCCGGACGGGCGCACGCTGCGGGTCGTGCGCCAGCCCCACCCGCTGGGCGGCATATTGCTGATCTTCTCGGACATCACCGACGAGCTGAACCTGCGCAGCCGGTTCAACGCCCAGATCCAGGTCCAGACCGCGACCCTGGACAAGCTGAACGACGCCGTGGCCGTGTTCGGGTCCGACGGCCGGCTGCGCCTGCACAATGAGGCGTTCGAGGACTTCTGGAACCTGACGGGCGAGCGGATCGCCGCCTCGAACGATTTCGACGCGATAGCCGAGCTGTGCAAGGCCACCCTGCCCGACCCGGCCCTGTGGCTGGGCCTGAAGGCGCGGGTCGCCGATCCGGATCCGGAGAGCCGCATCGCCATCTCGGGCGAAGGGCGGACGGTCGACGGCCGCGTCGCCGCCTGGCAGACCCGCCCCCTACCCGACGGCGCCACCCTGGTCGCCTTCTCGGACGTGACGGCGCGGCGCGGCCTGGAACAGGCCCTGGTCCAGCGCGAACAGGCCCTGGCCGAAAGCCAGGCGCTGAAGCGGGAGTTCGTCGGCAGCGTCTCTTACGAGCTGCGCACGCCGCTGACGACCATCGTCGGCTATTCGGAACTTCTGGAGACCATGGGCGACCTGCCCGAGCGCAGCCGCCAACACGCCGGCGCCATCCGCGTGGCCGCCAGTCAGCTGGCCCGTTCCATCGACGACGTGCTGGACATGGCCCAGATCGACGCGGGCGAGATGGAGCTGTCACTGGGCGACGTCAGCGTCTCCGACCTGCTGGGCCAGGCCGCAGAACGCATAAGGCCCAAGGTCGAGGGCCGAGGCGCCGCTCTGACCGTCCTGTGCGAACCCGGTATGAAACCGATCCGCGCCGACGCCCATCGCGTCGGTCAGGCCCTGAACCATTTGCTGGAAAACGCCGCCCGATCCGTGTCCGAGGGCGGCGCCGTGACGCTTTCGGCGGAAACGGGCAGTTCGGAAATCCGCCTGAGCGTCTCGGACTCGGGCCGCGGCATCCCCTATCACCTGCAAGCCCACGTCTTTGACCGGTTCGTCCGGCGCGAGCGCGGCGGGCCAGGCGTCGGTCTCGCTCTGGTCAAGGCCCTGGTCGAGCTGCACGGCGGCTGGGCCGAGGTCGAAAGCGAGCCCGGAAAGGGCGCCGCCTTCATTCTGCACCTGCCCCTGGGCGTTTCGCCGGCCGCCGCCGCGCCGGAACTTCCGCTTGAAGTCCCGGCTCCTGCGGCAGCCCAGGCGGTCGCCTCCTAAGGCCTATCGCCCTTGGACTGGTCCCGTGCGGGGCCGAATTCAGCGCCGGGATTCCATTCCGGCCATTGGGTCGAGTCGGACAGTTCGCGCCCCACGGCGTAGATCAGAGCGACATCCGCAGCGGCGGCGTCCATGCGCCAGGTCGAATCCCATTCGTCGGTGGGCTGGTGATAGCGGTTCTGGACATAGTCGCGGCTGGCCGCACTGGCGCCCGTAAAACCGGCCGCTGGAAACAGGGCGGGCACGCCCTTCAACGCCAAGGGGAAGTGGTCGGAGCGATAGAAGGCCCCGGCCTGGGGCGCCGGGTCGGCGATCAGGGTCCGACCGGTCGCGGCGGCGTGCCGGGCCAGGACATCGTCCAGCTGGTTCTTGCCCTTGCCGATGACCACGACATTGGGATCGATCTCGGTTCCGGGCAGCAGGCTGTCGACATTGATATTGGCCACCGTCGTCTCCAGCGGCCAGACCGGATTGGCGGCGTAATAGGTCGAACCCAACAGGCCGGCCTCCTCGCCCGACCAGGCGGCGAAGACCACCGAGCGTTTCGGACGCGGACCCTCTGCGAAGGCGTGGGCCAGTTCCAGCAAAGCGGCGACCCCGGTCGCATTGTCCACGGCGGCGTTATAGATCTTGTCGCCCTGGGCGTTGGGGGTGCCGACGCCGTAGCCGTCCCAGTGGGCGCCGTACATCACGGTCTCGTTGGGGCGTTCGGCGCCGGGAATGCGAGCGATGACGTTCTTGGTTTCAACCCGGTCGGCGATCTGACGGAAATCGACGCTCATCGTCAGGCCGGGCAGGACGACGGGGCGGAAGTCGGCGCGGCGGGCGCTGTCCTTTAGCGCAGCGAAGTCGAGCCCGGCGGCGGCGAACAGTTCTTCGGCCTTGGCGCGCTGGATCCAGCCCTGGAAGGGCGCGCGTTCGGCGTTGGGGTCGGCGCGGACGATGTCGAACTTGGGCGCGGCCGATGAGTTCTGAAGCACCGACCAGCCGTAGCCGGCGCCCGCCGTCTCATGCACCACCAGCACGCCTGCCGCGCCGCGACGACCCGCCTCCAGGAACTTGTAAGTCCAGCGGCCATAGAAGGTCATGGCCTTGTCGTCGAACTTGCCCGCGACCGGTTCGCCCGCTGCGGCTTCAAAATCGGGGTCGTTGACCAGGACGACGATGACCTTGCCGCGCACGTCCACGTCCTTGAAGTCATCCCACTGACGCTCGGGCGCGGTAGCCCCATAGCCGACGAAGACCACGGGCGCGTCGGTCACGGTGATGCGGTCTGTGGGCCGGTCGCTGGACACCAGGACGTCCGGGCCGCGCTCGAGGGCGATGGTCTGGCCGCCGACATGGGCGGCCACGGTCGCGGGACCGTCCTGACGAGTCCGCGACAGATGGGCGACCTGGACGAAGGCGCCGTCCGGCCCGCCGCCCTCTGCGCCGGCGGCGCGGAACTGTTCGACCAGCCAGGCGACCGTCTTTTCCTCGCCCGGCGAGGCGGGGGCCCGCCCCTCGAATTCGTCCGACGCCAGAACGCGCACGGCCTCATTCATTCGCGCGGCGTCGATGTCAGGCGTCTGCTGCGCGGTCGCGGGGGAACTGGCGATGATCAGGGCGAGGGCGGAAACAGCGGGCAGGGCGTGGCGCATCGGGGGAAGAGCTCCATAACAGCGGGGGAGGCCAACCCTGCCCCCGTCAGTCCCGGCTGTCGAGCCAAGCCATAAGGCCGCGCGCCGCGACGACGCCGGACGCGAAACTGGCCTGAAGCAGATAGCCGCCGGTCGGGGCCTCCCAATCCAGCATCTCGCCGGCGACGAAGACGCCCGGCCGGGCGGTCAGCATCAACCGTTCATCGACGCCCTCCAGAGCGACGCCTCCCGCCGATGAAATGGCGCGTTCCAGCCCCTGAACCCCCGTCAATGTCAGGTTCAGCACCTTGATCCGCTCGGCCAGGGCGCGGGGCTGGACCGGCAGAGTTCCGGCCTCGTGCAACAGGGCGATGGCGACCGGCTCAAGCCCGGCGGCCTTGCGCAGATGGTTCGACAGACTGGCCTTGCCGCGCGGCTTCGACAGTCGATCCGTCAGCTTGCCGATGGCGACATCGGGTCGCAGATCAATATGGATATCCGCGCGTCCGCCCGTCTCGATGGTCGTCCGCAACCGGGCCGACAGGGCGTAGACGGCGCCGCCCTCGATGCCATACCGGGCGACCATCGCCTCGCCGCGCACCGTCTTGTCACCATGGGTCACGGCGACGCCCTTCAACGGTTGACCGGCGAACCGATCCCGGAACCGGGGCGACCAATCCAGGTCAAAGCCGACATTGGCGGGACGGAAGGGGGCGACGGCGATCCCGGCGGTCTCGAGCCAGGGCTTCCAGGCGCCGTCCGACCCCAGACGCGGCCAGCTGGCGCCGCCCAGAGCCAGGACCACCGCATCCGGTCGTTCCGACCGTTCGCCGTCCGGCGTCTCGAACACCAGGGCCCCGTCACGCCAGCCGGTCCAACGCGACCGGGTGCGGATCTCGACGCCCAGACCGTCCAACCGCGCCAGCCAGGCCCGCAGCAGGGGCGAGGCCTTCATCGTGCGCGGAAACACCCGCCCGCTGGACCCCACAAAGGTCGGCTGCCCCAGACCCTCGACCCAGGCCGTCAGCTCGGCGGGGGTGAAGGCGTCGATCCAGCGCGAGACCGGCGTCTGCGTGGGACCATAGCGGGTCACAAACCGATCCAGCGGCTCGGAATGGGTCAGGTTCAGCCCCCCGCGCCCGGCCATCAGGAACTTGCGGGCCACGGACGGCATCCGGTCGTGAACCACGACGGCGAGGCCGGCCTGGGCCAGACGTTCGGCCGCCATCAAGCCGGCGGGGCCGGCGCCGATCACATGGATCTGGCGAACAGATTGTTTCATCGGCCCGCTTTGCCCGGTTGCGGCGACGCTGGCTATAGGGACGTGGGTCGCTATGTTCCGCCTATGAGCGTCGCATTCACCCGAGAAGAAGATCTGGAAGCCACGGCCGCCGACCTGGCGGACCGCCCGATCTCACCCCATCCCAATCTGGTCACGCCTGAAGGCCTGGCCCTGATCGAGGCGGAACTGGCCGCCGCCCGCGCCGCCTATACCGCCGCCCAGGTGAAGGGGTCGATCGAGAGCGACCGCACCGCCATGGCGCGCGCGACGCGGGATCTGCGCTACTGGTCCGCCCGCCGCGCCTCGGCCCAGCTGATGGAGCCGACGCAGGACGACGGCGGGGTGAGGTTCGGCGGCTGGGTCTCCATCGAACGCGAGGACGGGCGCGTCCAGACCTGGCGGATCGTCGGCGAGGACGAGGCGGACCCGGCCAAGGGCTCGGTCAGCCATGTCTCGCCTCTGGCCCGCGCTCTATTGGGGAAACGCGTCGGGGACGAAGCCGTGGTGGCCGGTCAGTCGGTGGAGGTCACCGCCGTCGGGTGAGGCCTCAGTGGGACTTTTCGTCCGGCTCGCCCAGTATCTCCCGCATCATCTCCAGGATCAGCTTCTGGTTCCGGACCGGCAGACGAGGCGCAAGTCGGGCGATCTCGACACTCTGTTTCGTCGGCCTGTGCTCATGATCGAAACCGGGCGTCTCCTCTTCCCCCAGTCCGGGCTGAGCGTCCCTGAAACCCTGGAAGAAGAACGGGATCTCGACCTTCATGAACTCGGCCATCTCGAACAGTTTCGAAGCCGAGACGCGGTTCGTGCCCTTTTCGTATTTCTGAACCTGTTGGAAGCTGACGCCGACGGCGCGGGCCAGGGCGCTCTGGGTCAGGCCCAGGTCGAGGCGTTTTTCCTGAACACGGCGGCCGACGTGGCGATCGACGGCGTGCGGCTGTTCGGTCTTGTCTCGCGCCATGCCTTGTCCGTCCCAAATCAACGTTCGATTCGGGGAACCCTAGATCGTGCGATCAACGGCCACAAGCCGACGAGCCCGGCCGCCAGAAGGCCGGCCAGAAACAGCCAGTCGCCCAGTCGGCCGTAGGGCGTGACGTCGGTCGGGCGCGGCAGCGGCGCGTCGATCACCCCCATGACGCCGGGGTCCAGCCGTTCCCCGTCCACGATCCGGCCCCAGGGGTCGATCATGGCTGAAATCCCTGTCGGCGTGGCGCGGGCGATAGGCAGACCGGTCTCGATGGCGCGATAGGAGGCCAGGTTCAGATGCTGGCGCGGCCCCGAGGTGGCGCCGAACCAGGCGTCGTTGGAGGCGTTGACGATCCAGTCCGGGCGGCCTGCTGAGCCGGGCGTGAAGCCGGGATAGAGGCTTTCGTAGCAGATCAGGATCTGAGCGGGCGGCGCGCCTGGAATCTGGATCGGCGCCGGGGTCGGTCCTGCCGAAAAGTCGCTGGGCATATGCACCAGACTGCGCAGACCCACGGCGGTCATGATCGACCCCAGCGGCAGATATTCGCCGAACGGCACCAGCCGATGCTTGTCATAGATGGCGGCGATCCGCAGGCCCGGTCCCCCCTCGTCGGCCAGGGCGAACAGGCTGTTGTAATAGCGGGCGCCGTCGGGGGCCGTCAGATCCGCCTCGCCGCGCGCCAGACCCATCAGCAGGGTTTGGCCAGGACGCAGAGCCCCCGCGATGGCCATCGCATCCGTCGAGGCGAAGACGTCATTGGCCGAGGCCGGCAGGGCGCCTTCCGGCCAGACCACGACGTCGGGCGTCTTCGCGCCCGGCTGCCCGGTCAGGGCGACGTAGCGGTTCACGATGGAGCGATAGGCCTCGGGCGACCATTTGGTCTCCTGTTTCACATCGGCCTGAACCAGGCGAACCACCGTATCGGTGAACTGCAAATCGGCCTGGGCCAGACGTACGGCGCCGAAGACGCCGACGGCGGTCAGGGCCAGAACACCCAGTCCCGCCGAGATCAGGCGACTCCGCGCCGCGCCCGGCCCGATCAGGGGCGCCAGGGCGGCGGTCGCTGCGACCGTGACCAGGCTCAACCCATAGACCCCGACCACCGAAGCGAACTGCGACATGCCGCCGCCTGCCCGCCAGGTCGCACCGGCCGGGTTCCAGGGAAGGCCGGTCAACACGTGGCCGCGCAGCCATTCAGCGGCGCAGAACAGGGCGGCGAACAACAGAACCCGGACCACGCCTATGGGGGCGAACCGGCGATAGAGGGCGCAGGCCGCGCCCCAGAACAGGCCGATCCCGGCGGGCAGCAGGCTGGCGGCGAAGGGCGCCATCCAGGCCTGCTCCGGATTGACGAAGAAGGCCTCCGCCACCCACCAGCAGCCGATGAAGAAATAGGCGAACCCCGCCAGCCAGCCCATCCAGAAGGCCCCGCGCGTCGTGTCCGACCGTTCGGACAGGATCATCAGCAGCGGATAACCCAGCAGACCCGCCAGAAGCCCGAACGGCGGATGGGCGAAGGCTGTCCCCGCCCCCGCCAACAGCGCCAAGCCTATCCGGATCCACCGCCAGGTCAGGGCCCTTCGCTTGTCCGGAAGCGCGCGAATGCGGGCGGCGAAACGGTCAAGCGCGGCGTCGGGAAACATAGGGGTCAGTCCTGCCCATCTACGGAGGAGTCGGCGGCGTAGGGGTCTGCGACGCCGATCTGGGCCAGGATTTCGCGCTCCTCGGCCTCCATCTCTTCGGCCTCGGCGTCGTCTTCGTGGTCGCGCCCCAGGAGGTGCAGCACGCCGTGGACGACCAGATGACTCAGATGATCGGCCAGGGTCTTGCCCTGCGCCTCAGCCTCGGCCGCGCAGACGCCGTAGGCCAGGACGATGTCGCCCAGATGCGGCGCAGCGCTCTCGGGCGCCGGGAAAGACAGGACATTGGTCGGCTTGTCCTTGTCGCGAAACCGGGCGTTCAGGTCGCGCACCGCTGCGTCATCGGTCAGCAGAATGACGACATCGCCCTCGACGGCGCCCAGGGCCGCCTTCGCTGCGGTCTCCACCACGGCTTCGGCGTCCGACAATGCGGCGGTCCAGGCCTCCGCCTCGACTTCGATCTCGATCATTCGCTGTCTTCGAGGTCCGGGGCCGGGCGGCCTTTTGCGGCGTCGGCGTCATAGGCGCGCACGATCCGCTCGACCATGGCGTGACGCACCACATCCGAGGCTTCGAACTTCAGGATGCCGACGCCCTTGACCCCGTCCAGAATCCGCAGCGCATGGGCCAGGCCGGAATCGCGCGGGTTCAGCAGGTCGATCTGCGACGGGTCGCCGGTCACCACCATGCGCGCGCCCTCGCCCAACCGGGTCAGGACCATCTTCATCTGCAGCCGCGAGGTGTTCTGCGCCTCATCGACGATGACGAAGGCGTGGCTGAGAGTGCGGCCGCGCATGAAGGCGATGGGCGCCGCCTCGATCTCGCCCTTGTCCCGGCGACGCTGCACGTCCTCGGCGCCCAGGATGTCGTTCAGCGCCTCCCAGATCGGGGCCAGATAGGGATCGACCTTTTCGTTCAGGTCGCCCGGCAGGAAGCCCAGTTTCTCGCCCGCCTCGACCGCCGGCCGGGTGATGACCAGCCGGTCCACCTGGCCGCGCCGCAGCAGGGAGGCGCCGTAAGCCGCCGCCAGGAAGGTCTTGCCGGTGCCGGCCGGACCGACGCCGAAGCTGAGTTCGCAGCGGCCCAACATGTCCAGATAGGCGGCCTGGGCCTTGGTCTTGGGCACGATGGCGCCGCGCTTGCCCCCCGGAAGCGACACGCCCGCCGCCGCCATGCCCGGCGTGCCCTTGCCGCCACGCGCCTGGCCCAGGGCCGCACGGACATCGGCCTCTGTGACCTCCGCCCCCAGAGCCGCACGCTTGGCCAGGTCCTCGATCACCTGGCGGGCGTCCGAGCGATCGCGGGTGCCGCCATTGACCGAAACCCCGCCGCCCGGCGCCTCGACCAGCACCTTGAAGGCGTCCTCGATCAGGGCGACGTGACGGCTATTGGGTCCGATCACCGCACGCAGTTCAGCGTCATTCAGGGGAACGAACTCGGAGTCTCTCGCCACTAGGCCGCCTTTTCTTTCTTCGCCGCCCCTGCGGAGGCGAGCCGACCGGTCAGACTGTTCTGCTGGCCGGCGATGATCTCGACCGGAACGATCTGGCCGATCAGATGATCCGCGTCATCGACATGGACCGACTGAAGATATGGGGATCGACCGACCGCTTGGCGACGGTGGCCGTGTCGGCCCGGCTTGTCGAACAGCACATTCAGGGTGCGCCCCGCCTGGGCGAGGTTGAAGGCGGTCTGTTGTTCGGTCAGCAGGTCGATCAGACGGTGCAGCCGTTCCTTGGCCACCTCCAGCTCGACCTGTCTGCCCATGCCGGCGGCGGGAGTGCCGGGCCGGGGCGAATACATGAAGGCGAAGGCCCCCGCGTAGTTCACACGCCGCACCAGATCCAGCGTGTCCTCGAACTCCTTGTCCGTCTCGCCGGGGAAGCCGACGATGAAGTCGCCGGCCATGGCGATGTCGGGCCGGGCCTCGCGGATGCGGGCGATCAGGTCGAGGTATTTCTCTCGCCCATGCTTCCTGTTCATCAACCGCAGGATCCGGTCCGACCCCGCCTGAACCGGCAGGTGCAGATAGGGCATCAGGGCGTCCAGATCGCCGTGGGCCGCGATCAGGTCGTCCGACATGTCGTTGGGGTGGCTGGTCGTATAGCGGATCCGGTCCAGTCCGGGGATTTCGGCCAGGGCGTAGGCCAGCTCGACCAGGCTGGACTTGCGGCCATCCGGCCGCTCGCCGTCATAGGCGTTGACGTTCTGGCCCAGCAGGGTGACTTCGCGCACGCCGCGCCCGGCTAAGGCCCGCGCCTCTTCCAGCACCGAGGCCAGGGGACGCGACCATTCGGCGCCGCGCGTATAGGGCACCACGCAGAAGGTGCAGAACTTGTCGCAGCCTTCCTGCACCGTCAGGAAGGCGGTCGGGCCTTCGGTAAAGCGGGCGGCCGGCAGAGCGTCGAACTTGTCGTCGGGGGCGAAGTCGGCGCCGATCCGTTCGCCCCGCGCCCGCGCCGTGCGGGTCAGAAGTTCGGGCAGCTGGTGATAGGCCTGGGGGCCGACGACGATATCGACCGCCGGCTGGCGTTTCATGATCTCCTCGCCCTCGGCCTGGGCGACGCAGCCGGCGACGGCGATGGTCATGTCGCCGCCCGCCTCGCGCTTGATGTCGCGAAGCTCGCGCATCTTGCCCAGTTCGGAATAGATCTTCTCCGCCGCCTTCTCGCGGATGTGGCAGGTGTTCAGGATGACGAAATCCGCCGCCTTGACGTCGTCCGTGACGGCATAGCCCAGCGGGCGCAGGACATCGGCCATGCGCTCGCTGTCATAGACATTCATCTGGCAGCCGTAGGTCTTGATGAACAGGCGCTTGGACGGCGTGTCCAGCGTCGCCTCGGCTTGCGGAACCAGGGTCTCGGTCATGCCGGGCTTATGATCGCCCGCATCGACGGCGACAAGACCGAGGTCAGCCTGCATCCACGTCTGCGGGCGCGACCCGGGCGGCGTGGCGCTTGAAGATCAGGCCTTCGCGCTTGGACGGTTCGGCGCCTTCGATCGCCACCCCGTACAGTTCCAGCTTGTGGCCGATCAGTTCGAAGCCCAGGCGTTCGGCGATCTCGGTCTTCAGCTTCTCGATCTCGGCGTCGAAGAACTCGATGACCTCGCCGGTCTTGGTGTCGATCAGGTGATCGTGGTGATCGTCGCCCGCTTCTTCGTAGCGGCTGCGCCCGTCGCCGAAATCATGCTTCTCGACCACGCCCGCCTCTTCGAACAGGCGCACGGTGCGATAGACGGTGGCGATCGAGATGTGCGGATCGATCGAGGAAGCGCGGCGATACAGCTCCTCCACATCGGGGTGATCTTCCGCCGAGGACAGCACGCGGGCGATCACCCGACGCTGTTCAGTCATACGCATGCCGCGGTCGGCGCAGAGTTTTTCGATCCGGTCCATAGACCTAGAATAGGGGTTTGGATCGCTTCAGGGAAGCGGCGCCTTGTCGGGATTATTCCGGAGGTCCAGACCCAGCACCAAAGCATCGGTCCGGCGGCCGTCTGAAGCCGCATAATAGGCCTTGCGCCGACCGATCTGGCGAAAGCCCGCGCGGTCATAAAGGGCGCGGGCCGCCGTATTGTCTTCCGCCACTTCCAGAAACAAACGCGCGGCGCCGGCTGCGGCTGCAGTCAAAGCCCCCTGCCCCGTCAGACGCCCGCCCAATCCAACGCGTCTCGCCTCGGGCCGGACCGCTAGGGTCAGGATTTCAGCCTCGTCCAGCACGACGCGGACCAGGATGAAGCCGTCGGGCTCCACCACGGCGAAGACGCCCGTCTGGTTCAGCAGATCCGCGAACTCCGCCTCGCTCCACGGCGCGGCGAAGGCCTGGGCGTGAAGCCGCGCCAGAAGGTCGGGATCGGCGGCGCTCATGGGGCGGGCTGACGCGGCTGGCCCGGCAGGCGGCTGGGCGGGGTGGCGTCTGGCGCGCGCAGATACAGGGGGCGGGGCGGATGACGCTCTGGATCGGCCGCGCGGACCAGGCGGGCCAGAGCTTCGGGCGTCGGCGCGACACGAGCGTCCATGGATGCGAAGCCCAGATCAGGAAAGGCCTCGACCAGCACGGCGGCGCCGTTGCCGACCAGACGAACGCCGTCGCCCTGAGCGGCGATTCTCCGCGCCGCCTCGTCCAGCGTCAAGGCTTCGTCAGGACCGACAGCTCCGCCCTGGCTGAACAGTTTGGCGTAGACCTGTCCGCGGCGCGCGTCGATCAGCGCGGCGACCGGGGCTTCAGTTCGTTCGAGCGAGGCCGCCAGCCCATCCAGCGTCGATACGCCCACGACTGGACGACCCAGGGCCGCGCCCAGCCCCTGAGCGAAGGCCAACCCGACACGCAACCCCGTGAAAGAGCCGGGTCCGACCGTCACGCCGATCCGGTCCAGGTCTTCAAACGCCCCTCCGGCTTCCGCCATGGCGTCCCGCGCCAGACCCCCCAGCCGCTCCTGATGGCCCTTGGTCATGGGTTCGAACCGGACAGCCAGGGGCCGGTCGTCCTCGAACACCGCAGCCGTGCAGGCGCCGAGCGCCGTATCGATCACCAGAAGTCTCATGCCCCGCCTTCTAGGCGGCTCTTGCCAGAACCTCCACCAGTCGTGTCAGGGCGCGCCGAACCGCCCGGTCCTCAATGCGGGAAAAACCGCTGGCCATGGCCCGACCCTCGGGCGTTTCGGCAAGCGACCGGATCAGGGACAGTTCCACGTTCTGGACGTCCTCGGGCCGTTCCGGGAAGAAGGCCTCGACCGGAAGTCCCAACGCCAAAGCCAGATGGTGCAGACGCGCCGCCGAAATCCGGTTCTGGCCCCCTTCGTACTTCTGCACCTGCTGGCAGCTGACGCCGACCAGTTCGCCCAGAGCGGTCTGGGAAAGGCCCAAGGCCGTACGTCGTGAGGCGATCCGTGCGCCAACCTCGACGTCGAGAGGTTCGACCGCGCGGGCCGTTTTACGAGAGGGGGGCGTCCTGTCCATAAGGGGAGAATGGCACAACCTTTGCGGGCATACAACCTTTTCGTTTCATGGCTCATGGCGGGCGATGACGGCGGACAGGCGCGACACGTCCCGCCGGTCGATGACCTCCCGGCGATCCAGTGCGCCGGCGCCCCGGACATGGATCAAGTTTGCGTCGGACCTTTCGAACAGGCGGACACGCACGGCGCCGCCCGTCATCTCAATGACGCAGCCCTGCCCCGGACGCGGGGATAAGCCCGGCTGGTATTCAAGAACGACGCCCGGTTCAGCCCAGGGCGACAGGGCGTCGTCGCAAACCTCCAGTCGCTTCGACCTAGTCGACCCTTCGAAATCGCGCCCCCGGCTCTCCACACCCGTTGTCAATGAAGCGGGCTCCGGCGCAGGGCCGCCCAGGATCAGGGCCAGAGCCTCGGGCGTCGAATCCAGGGCGCCGGTCAGACGCCGCTGCACATCGGGACGGAACAGACCTGGTCTGCGGCCGGACTCATAGAGGCCCCATCCCTGGCTGGTCATGTCCAGCCGCGCGCCGGCCTCGGCCTGGGACAGACCACGCTCGCGGCGCAACGCAGCAAGCGCCTCGCCCAGGCGAAGGACTTCAGGATCAGGAACGAAGCGCGGCATGTCGCCCCCAAGATGGCGCACCGACGCACGTGTGGCGAGAACGAAAAACGCCTCAGGCGATCAGACGGTCTGCTCGACCCGCGTCACTTCCGGCACATAGTGGCGCATCATCTGCTCGACGCCCGCCTTCAGGGTCGCCGAAGACGAAGGACAGCCGGAGCAGGCGCCGCGCATCCGCAGGCTCAACACCCCGGTCGCTTCGTCGAAGCTATCGAACAGGATGTCCCCGCCGTCCTGGGCCACGGCCGGGCGGATGCGGCTGTCCAGCAGGGCCTTGATCTCGGCGACGATCTCGCTGTCGTCTTCGGCATGGCCCTCGGCTTCGGCCCCTTCGCGGGTCAGGGGGCGGCCGGAGACGAAATGATCCATGATGACGCCCAGGATCGGCGCCTTCATCTCGGACCAGTCCGGTCCGCGCTCATTGCGGGTCACCGAAACATAGTCGGCGCCGAAGAAGACGCCGTCGACGCCTTCGAGTTCGAACAGGGCCTCGGCCAGAGGCGAGGCTTCGGCCTCGTCTATGGTGCGATAATCCAGCACCTTGAGCGGCGAGACATCGCGGCCCGGCAGGAATTTCAGCACGTTCGGATTGGGCGTGGGTTCGGTCTGGATGAACATGGGCGTGAGATGCGCATGCCGCCGTCGGGTTGCAAGCCTTATCGGCGTCGCAGTCCGCCCAGCACGCCCCGCAGCAGTTCGCGGGTGAGGGTCGATCCGGCCGTGCGCAACACCGACTTGGTCAAGGCCTCCATCGGGGTCTGCCGATTGGAGGCGCGAGCCCGGGGAGCCGGCGCAGGTCGGCCCCTTACCTTCGCCGCCTTTTCGTCGGCTTTGGCCTGAGCTTCGGCCTGATCCGAAGCGGCATGGCGCGCCGCGAGAATTTCCTCGGCCGACTCGCGGTTCAGCACCTAGTCGTAGAGACCGCGCACCGGGCTGGCCGCAATAACGGCCGCGCGTTCGGCCTCGGTCGCCGGCCCCAGTCGCGAGGCCGGCGGCCGGATCTTCGTGCGGGCGACGACCGTCGGGGCGCCCTTCTCGTCCAGCACCGAAACCAGGGCCTCGCCCACGCCCAGGGCCTGAATGGCCTCGGCGGTGTCGAAGTCGGGATTGGCGCGGAAGCTCTGGGCCGCAGCCCTCAGGCCCTTCTGCTCGGACGGCGTATAGGCGCGCAGCGCGTGCTGGATGCGATTGCCCAGCTGGGCCAGGACGCTGTCAGGGATATCGGCGGGGTTCTGGGTGACGAAATAGACGCCGACCCCTTTGGACCGGATCAGCCGCACCACCTGTTCGACCTTCTCCAGCAGGGCGCGGGGCGCGTCGTTGAACAGCAGGTGGGCCTCATCGAAGAAGAAGACCAGGCGCGGCTTCTCCGGGTCGCCCACCTCCGGCAGCTGTTCGAACAGTTCCGACAGCAGCCAGAGCAGGAAGGCCGCGTACAGGCGCGGACTGTTCATCAGCCGGGTCGAATCCAGCACATTGACCTGGCCCCGCCCGTCCAAACCGGTGCGGATCATGTCCTCCAGCTTCAGGGCCGGTTCGCCGAAGAAGGCCGATCCGCCCTGCTGTTCCAGCTGAAGCAGGGCGCGCTGGATAGCGGCGATCGAGGCGGGGGCGACATTGCCGACCTCGCGACCGATCCGCTCGGCGTTCTCGCCGACATAGGCCAGCAGGCTGCGCAGGTCGTCGAGGTCCAGTAGCAGCAGTCGCTCCTTGTCCGCGATATGGAAGACCACCGTCATCACGCCTTCCTGAACCTCGTTCAGGTCCAGCATCCGGGCCATCAGCACGGGGCCGATCTCGGACACGGTCGTGCGGATCGGATGCCCCTTCTGGCCATACAGATCCCAGAACACCGTCGGCGCAGCGCGCGGCGCCAGGGTCAGGCCCATTTCGGCGGCGCGGGCGAGCAGTTTCTCGTTCGGGGCGCCGACCTGCGAAATGCCCGACAGGTCGCCCTTCACATCGGCGCAGAAGACCGGCGTGCCGGCGTCCGAAAACCCCTGGGCCATGATCTGCAGGGTCACGGTCTTGCCGGTTCCGGTGGCGCCGGCGATCACGCCGTGGCGGTTCGCCCGGTGAAACAGCAGGGTCTCGGGCCGGGCCGCGTCAGACTGGCCCGCGTCAGACTGGCCGAGGAAGAGACCGGAGGGAGCGTCTGACATCGGTAGGTCTCCAAAGGGGTGACGAAGGTCTAGCGCAGACCCTCGCGCGCCGGAACCGTCGCTGTTCGCGCTTGTTGACGCCGGTCGGCGCTCCGCCGACAAGGATCGCCATGAAAAGTCCCATCACCATGCAGCCGTCGGCCGTATCGCGGAACGCCGCAGCCCTGATCGCGACGGTGGCCGCCGGCGCGGCCATATACTGGCTTCGGGACATACTGACGCCGCTGGCCATGGCCCTGTTCCTGCTGATCATGATCGACGGGGTGAAGCGGTCGGTGGCCGCGCGGACGCCGCTGAACGACCGTTGGGCCGGGGTCGCCGCCCTGATCCTGGTCGTGCTTTCCTTCTTCGCCTCCATCGCCATCATCGTGAACGGCGCGGCCGGCTTCTTCGGCGAGGCCTCGGGCGTGTCGCAGAATATCGGGCCCCGCATCGATCAGATCCTCCGCGACGTCTATGGCATGGTGCGGCTGGACAATCCGCCGACGGCCCAGGAGCTGATCAACGGCGTCGATTTTCGCGGCTATGTCGCGTCGATCGCCATGCAGGCCCAGGGCATCGCCTCCGGCGCATTCTTCGTCATGGTCTATCTGGGCTTTCTGCTGGCGTCGCAGATCGGCTTCCGGCGCAAGATCGTCGCCATGTTCCCCCAAAAGGCCCAGCGCGACGAGGCGGTCGCGGTGTTCGAACGGGTTCGCGGCGGGGTCGAGGGCTATATCTGGGTCCAGACCGTCACCGGGGCCATGATCTGTCTGGCGGCGTGGATCCTGATGCGGGCCGTGGGACTTCAGAACGCCGAGTTCTGGACCTTCGTCATCTTCATCGTCGGTTTCATCCCCGTACTGGGCGGGGCGGTGGCGGGACTGGCGCCCCCCCTGTTCGCCCTGGTGCAATTCCCCAGCTATTGGCCGGCCCTGATCCTGCTGGTCGGACTTCAGACCATTCTCTTCATCGTCGGCAATCTGGTTCAGCCGCGCATGCAGGGCGACAACCAGAACATCGATCCGGTCGTGGTCCTGTTGGCCCTGGCCTTCTGGGGCAAGCTGTGGGGCGTGGTGGGCATGTTCCTGTCGACCCCTCTGGCCGTCATGGCCATGGCGATCCTGGCCGAGTTCCAGGGCTCGCGCTGGATGGCGATCCTGCTGTCCGGCGACGGCGCCCCCTATGCCGACGAAGGCCGGCAGAGGGACAAGGCCCGAAGCGCCGCCTCAACGAAGAAGGCCGCCGAAACAAAGACCTGAGCCCTGCGGCGCCGCGTCGCGCCAAAAGCCGCGCTTGCGTCCCTTGAACCCGGCGAAAGGCTTCCCATTTTCCATCTCGACGCTGCGGGACAATCCCCTCCGAACCGCAGCGAAGCGAGACCGACGCACCCTCCCCTCCCCTCGCGTCGGATTCGCGCAGGCCGCCGAGTTCCCCCGCTCGGCGGCCTTCTCGTTTTTGCAACGCAAAAGTCTTCCAACCTGAACACCGTTCAGGAGACTCTTCGGTCTTCAGGGGCTTCACGAGCGATCAGACCTGGCCTAGTCAGCGATGTGACGCGCAGTCGCGCGTCCCGCCCCAGCGGCCAAGGCCGCGTTGCCGAGACCATTGTCCATGACCGCCCTCGATCCGCGCCTCGCCCCGGTTCAGCCGATCTCCCCGGCCGCCCTGGAAGCCTCCTTCGCGCGGATTATGGGGACGTCCCCCGGCAAGACCGAACAATCCTTCCTGGCCCAGGCCCACGAGGACTACGCCGCCGACGAGACGCCCGAGCTGGACGGCGAGGACCTGGCGGCCCTGTTGGCCGCCTCGTGGCGTGCGGCCAAGGATTACCCCGCCGGGTCCGCGCCCCTGATCACCGTCGGCCCGCTGGCGGGCGCCGACGGTCAGGCCCTGGACTATGATCTGGTCCGTATCGTCCAGACGGACGCCCCCTTCCTGGTGGACAGCGTCATGGGCGCCCTGGCCGAGGCAGGGGTTTCGGTGCGCGCCCTGTTCCACCCGGTGGTGGAGCTGGACGGTCGTCGCCTGTCGGTGATCATGCTGGTCATCGACGGCGCCCCGCAGGAACGCCGCGACGCCATGGGCGAAGGCCTGGCCGAATGCCTGGCCGACGTCCACGCCGCCGTCGCCGACCATGAGACCATGACCGGCCTGATGCGCCAGGCCCTGCTGCGACTTCAAGAGACCCCGCCGAAGGTCGATCCGGCGGTCCTGGCCGAGAACATCGCCTTCCTGAAATGGCTGAAGAGCGACCATTTCGTCTTCCTGGGCGCCCGCGACTACAACTATCCCCTCGACGCCAAGGGGGACTATGAGGCCGAGGCCCCGCTGAGCCAGTCGAGCGCCGGCCTGGGCATTCTGGCCGATCCCGAGCGCACCGTGCTGCGCCGCGCCTCCGAACCGGCCGTGCTGACGCGCCAGATGCGCCGCCAGCTGGACCTGAGCGAACCCGTCACCGTCGCCAAGGCCAACGCCCGCTCGCGGGTCCACCGCCGCGCCTACATGGACTATGTCGGGGTCAAACGTTACGGGCCGGACGGCAAGGCGACGGGCGAGACCCGGTTCGTGGGCCTGTTCACCTCGGACGCCTATGACCAGCTGGCGACCGAGACCCCGCTGATCCGACGCAAGGTGGCCAATGTCCTGACGCGCGCCGACAAGGCGCCGGGCAGCCACAACGAGAAGCGGCTGCGCAACATCCTCGAGAATTACCCGCGCGACGAGCTGTTCCAGATCAGCGAGGACGAGTTGCTGTCCATCGCCCTGGGCATTCTCCACCTCTACGACCGTCCGCGCATCCGCCTGTTCTCGCGCCAGGATCCGTTCGACCGGTTCGTTTCGGTCCTGTGCTTCATCCCGCGCGAGAAGTTCGATGCGGCGGTGCGCGAGCGGATCGGCCAGATCGTCGCCCGCGCCTGGGGCGGCCGGATCTCGGCCTGGTATCCGCAACTGTCGGACGCGCCCCTGGTGCGGGTCCATTTCATCATCGGCGTGACGCCGGGCGATCACCCGGTCCCGGACGCGGCCCAGCTGGAACACGACGTGGCCGAGGCCGGACGCGGTTGGGTCGATAGGTTCGAGACTGCCCTGCGTCGAGCCGATGTGGCCGATATCGAGGTCGGGCCGCTGAGCACCCGCTGGGCCCGCGCCTTCGGCGCCGCCTATCGCGACCGCTATGACGCCGACGAGGCCGCGATCGATCTGAGGGAGATGAACCGGCTGAACGCGACCGGAGAGGTCGGGGCCGGGGAATCTGTGGCGGTCCGCGCCTTCCGCAATGCCGAGGACAACCGGCTGCAATTCCGGTTCAAACTCTATCGTCGCGGCCCGTCTGTGCCCCTGTCCGACGTTCTGCCGATCATGGCCGACATGGGGCTGAAGACCCTGGAGGAATACGGCTACCCAATTCGGCCGATGGGCGAGGAGGAGATCCACGTCCACGAGTTCCTGATGGAGGATCCACGCGGCGAAGAACTGGTCTTCGCCGATGTGAAGGGCCCGTTCGAACGCGCCTTCGCCGCCGTATGGAACGGGCGCACCGAGAGCGACGGCTTCAATCGCCTGGTCATCGAGCTGGGCATCGAATGGCGCGAGGCCGCCCTGATCCGCGCCCTGGCCCGCTATCGCCAGCAGACCGGGCTGGATCCGTCACAGGCGGTGCAGGAAGAGGCCCTGACGGAATATCCCGACGTGTCCCGGGCCCTGCTGTCGCTGTTCAAGGCGAAGTTCGACCCGATCGACGGCGCAGTGGAGAGCCGCGAGGGTGCGGTCACAGCGCTGACCGCCAAGATCAACGCCCTGTTGCAGGACGTGAAGAGCCTGGACCACGACAAGGCGCTGCGCCGCATCGCCGCCCTGGTCGGGTCGATCAAGCGCACCAACTACTTCCAGCTGGACCTCGACGGCCTGCCCAAGCCGCACATCTCGATCAAGATCGCGTCGCGCGAGCTCGAAGACCTGCCGCTGCCCAAGCCCTATCGCGAGATCTTCGTCTGGGCGCCCCATGTCGAGGGGGTTCACCTGCGCTTCGGCCCCGTGGCGCGGGGCGGCCTGCGCTGGTCGGATCGTCGCGACGACTTCCGCACCGAGGTGCTGGGCCTGGTCAAGGCGCAGCAGGTCAAGAATGCGGTCATCGTGCCGGTCGGCTCGAAGGGCGGCTTCTATCCCAAGCAACTGCCCCGCACGACGGACCGCGAGGCCATTCAGGGCGAGGCCATCCGCGCCTATCGCACCTTCCTGTCCGGCCTGCTGGACATCACCGACAACATCGCCGGCGACGGGTCGGTGACGCGTCCGGCCCATGTGGTCGCCTGGGAGCAGGACGATCCCTATCTGGTCGTCGCCGCCGACAAGGGCACGGCGACCTTCTCGGACATCGCCAACGGAGTCTCGGCCGCCTACGGCTTCTGGCTGGGCGACGCCTTCGCCAGCGGCGGGTCGATCGGCTACGACCACAAGGCCATGGGCATCACGGCGCGCGGCGCCTGGGAGGCGGTCAAGCGCCACTTCCGCGAGATCGGTCCGCGCGACAAGGTCTGGGACATCCAGACCGAGCCCTTCACCATGGTCGGCGTCGGCGACATGTCGGGCGACGTCTTCGGCAATGGCGCGCTTCTGTCCAAGGCCACCAAGCTGATCGCCGCCTTCGACCACCGCGACATCTTCATCGACCCGACGCCCGATCCGGCGAAGAGCTGGGTCGAGCGCAAGCGACTGTTCGACCTGCCGCGGTCGTCTTGGCAGGACTATGACAAGGGGCTGATCTCTGCGGGCGGCGGCGTCTTCTCGCGGTCGGCCAAGTCGATCCAGCTGACGCCCCAGATCAAGGCCGCGCTGGACATCGCCGATGACGAACTGGATCCGGTCAGCCTGATCCGCGCCATCCTGAAGGCGCCGGCGGACCTGCTGTATCTCGGCGGGATCGGCACCTATGTGAAGTCGGCGGCCGAGACGGACGCCCAGGTCGGCGACAAGGGCACCGACGCCCTGCGGATCAACGCCGACGAACTGCGGGTCAAGGTTGTGGGGGAAGGGGCCAATCTGGGCTTCACCCAGGCGGGACGGATCGTCTTCGCCCAAGGCGGCGGCCGGATGAACACCGACGCCATCGACAACTCGGCCGGGGTCGACACCTCGGACCACGAGGTCAACATCAAGATCCTGGTCGGGTCGGCCGTGACCAACGGCGTCCTGCCGGTCGAGGAACGGACCCCGCTGCTGGCGTCCATGACCGACGAAGTCGGGCTGAAGGTGCTGGCCCACAACTATGACCAGACCCTGGCCCTGACCCTGCAGCAGGCCGAAGGGCCTAGGGCGCTGGACGCCCAGCAGCGGTTCATGCAGGCCCTGTCGGCGCGCGGCAAGCTGGACCGCAAGGTCGAGGGCCTGCCCAACGACGCCCGGGTCAAGGAGATGATGGTCGCCGGCGTTCCGCTGGCGCGGCCCGAGCTGGCGGTGCTGACCGCCTACGCCAAGCTGGAGCTGTCGGAGGAGATCGTCGCCTCCCAGGCGCCGGAGGACCCCTTCTTCGAACAGGTCCTGGTCCGCTACTTCCCGGAGGCCCTGGCGCGGTTCGAGCCGCAAATGAAGAGCCACAGGCTGCGGCGCGAGATCATCGCCACCGTCATGGCCAACGAGGTCGTCAACATGTGCGGCCCGACCTTCCCGGACCGGCTGCGCGGCTCGGCCGAATGCGACACCACGGCCCTGATCATCGCCTTCGAGGCGGCGCGGCGCGTCTTCCGCCTGGACGAGGCCTGGGACGCGGTCTCGGCCCTGGACCGGTCGATCTCGGCCGAGGCTCAGATCGACCTGTATCGCGAGATCGCCGTGGTTCTGCGTCGCCAGACCTTCTGGCTGGCGCGCCGGGCCAAGGCCGGGGTGTCGGTCCAGGCGCTGATCGATCGTTACCGGCCCATCGCCGACGCCCTTCAGGCCGAGGGGGCGCCCGTGCTGTCGCGCTTCGAACAGGGGCGTCTGGAGCGCCGGGTCGAGACCTTCGCCCAACACGGCGCGCCGCAAGACCTGACGCGTCGCATCGGCATCATGCGGCCGCTGGTGGCGGCCTCCGACATCGGCGATCTGGCCCAGGAGACCGGCTGGCCGGTGGCCGCCATGGCGCGGCTGTATCACCAGGTCGGCGCCGCCTTCGACTTCGACCGGCTGCGCGCAGCGGCGGGCTCGATCCCGTCGGCGGACCATTTCGACCGGCTGGCCGTGCGCCGTCTGATCGAGGACCTGATGAACGAGCAGGCGACCCTGACGCGGGCCGTGGCCCGGACGTCGGATCCGTCGGTCGGGGTCAGCGAGGATGCGGCCGAGGGCGCCGTCGACGCCTGGATCGGATCGAAACAGGCGGCGGTCGAGGGCGTGCGCGCCTCGGTCGACGAGATCGAACAGTCGGGCTCGGGCTGGACCTTCGCCAAGCTGACCATCGCCAATGCGACGATCCGCGATCTGGCCACGGCCGTGGTCCAGGCTTGACGGCGGTCGCCTGGCACGGCCTCTTCGGTCGATAAGAAGAGCGGGGAGGCCGGTATGCCGAGGAAGTTCCTGGTCGTCGTGGACGACAGCCCCGAGTTCGAGGCCGCGCTGCGGTTCGCCTGTCGGCGCGCCCGCTCAACCGGGGGGCGGGTGGTGATGCTGCGCGTCATGCCCTCCAACAGCGACGCCCACTGGTCGGGCGTGCGCGAGGAGATCGAGCGTCAGCAGCGCGAGGAGGCCGAAGCCCTGCTGAACCGGCTGGGCGAGGAGGCGACGGAGCGATCCGGCGCCGCGCCGATCTTCCTGATAGAGAAGGGCGAAGCCCAGGCCGCGATCAAGAAGGCGGTCGGCGACGATCCCGACATCAAGATCCTGGTCCTGGCCGCCGGAAACGGCTCGCGCGGGCCGGGGCCGCTGGTCTCGGCCATCATCAAACAGGGGGCCCAGCTCGGCGGGCGCAAACTGCCGGTCACCATCGTGCCCGGCGAACTGACCGAGGCCGAGATCGAGGATCTGGCCTAGAGGCTGAAGTCGGAGCCCGAGCAGACGGGGGTCCGAGCCGTGGAAATAGACTCATTCCACCCAATAAAAATGGAGTTTATTTTCGTCTATTCTGGCGCGTGACCCCGTGCGGCGTAGCGATGTCAAAGACCCGGCGACATCCTACACCCGCCCGGACCGGCGCTGAGATGAAGACGAATCCCCCAAGTCAGACGATTGAAATCGCAGGCTTATTTTCTCAAAATTAGGCGCGCTGGACGGCTGCGCGTGCGCTCAGGCCCTCTCCCGGCGGGAGAGGATCTTGCATGGTCACCCCTTGGGGACCAGCCGCCACATGTGGAGAGGGTGGCGCACGGTTCCGGCCTCGGCGCCGGCGGCGTCGCCTCGTCCCATGTAAAGGTCGGCGCGGACCGGGCCCCGGATCGCCGATCCCGTGTCCAGCGCCATGGCCAGACCCCGATAGGAGGCCGTGGCGCCGCGCAGGTTCCCGCCGTCGGCCTCCAGCCAGACCAGTTCGCCATAGCGCCAGTGAGACGGGTCGACCGCAATGGCGCGGCGCTCGGTCAGGGGGATGCCCGCCGCGCCGGGCGGATGGCCGTTATCGTCCGGATCGAGGCGGAAGAAGATGTAGCGGGGATTGAGGGCCATCACCGCCTGGGCCTGATCGCCCCGGTGATCGGCCAGCCAGGCGCGAATAGCGTCGCCGGACGTGCCGTTTTCCGGCAGCAGGCCCTGACGCGCCATCGGCCGAGCGATGCCGACGAAGGTCTTGCCGTTGTCGGCGGCGTAGGCGGCGCGGCCGCGCGCGCCATCCTCGAACGTCAGATAGCCGGAACCCTGGATCTGCAGAAAGAACAGGTCCTCGGCCCGCATCCAGGCCAGGGCCTGGTCGGGGCGGGCGTTGGCTTCGATGGTCGCCCGGTCGCCGGCGCCGCGCGGATCGGCGGGCTTGGGCAGGACGGGAGCCGAAAACTCGGCGTCCGGGACGCGGCGGGCCGGATATTCGGGCGCGAAATAGGAGGTCAGCAGGCCCGGCGACCCGTCGGGGGTGCGGGCGGGCACGGCGCTGAAGTTCGCCTCGAAGAAGGCCCGGGCGGCGGTCGGCGAGAAGGCGGGGCCTGCGGACAGGGCCCGGGCGCGGGCGCAGACCGTTCGACCGGCCATATCCCGCGCTGCGCTGCAGCCCTCGACATAGGCGACGAAGGCGGCGAGGTGATCCTCCTCGTTCCAGCCCGGTAGAACAGCGGGGCTGACGGCGTCGGACGGCGTAGGCCGGGGGGGAGGCGCGTCCGGCGTGGGCGAGGGAATATAGGGTTTAGGCTCTGTCGTTCCGGGCGTTACCGGCGGCGTCGGAGCGGTCGGGGTCATGGGACCGGTCGAACAGGCGGCGGCCGCCAGGACCGACGCAAGCGTCGGCGCCCAGCGCAAGACCCGCCTGGGCGCCGTCTTCCTGGCCGCCGACATCAGGCGTTGGCCGGCTCGACGCGGGCCAGGACCCAGTTGGGGTCTGCGGCCCCGAGGGTGCGTTCGAAGGTCCAGTGTTCGGCGGTGCGACGTTCCTCGACCAAGGGCTCGCCCGTGACGGAATCGGCGGTTTCGCCCGAGGCCTTGGTCACGCGGCTGCGCAGTTCGGCCAGAAAGCGGACCTTGGCCACGGCCTTGTCGCCCTGAACGGTGGCGCCTTCCAGATCGGCGCGGGGCGGGAAGAGGAATTCGACCGTCTCGGTCTCGCCGCGCGTCTCGCGCGCCGCAATGCCGGCGTCGAAGGAGGCCATGACATTGGGCGTCAAAAGAGGCTTCAGAGCCGCGCGGTCGCCCGACGCATAGCCACGGACGATGGTCTCATAGGCCTGACGCGCGCCTTCGACGAACCGATTGGGATCAAAGGCCGGATCGCGGGCCTTCAGCCCGGCGATGGAGGCGAGGGTCGCAGCGTCAAGCGCCGGGGTCTTGGAGGCCTCGGGCGTAGCGGTCTGCGCCGCAGGCAGGGTCTTGGCGTCCTCCTGCGGCTGACGGCCGACCTTCTTGCCCAGCACATTATAGAGCTGGAACAGGACGAACGCCGCTATGACGGCGAAGACCACGATCTGGAACTGGACCGGAAAGGTGGGCAAGGGGGACTTCCTGACTGTCGGCGCGCAAGCGAGAAGGCGCCACGGAGACGATTAGGGTCTCATATAGGAGGACGCAAGGCGGCGCGCGCCCCCTGTCGAGCGAGCGACGTTGCGGCCAAGCGTCTCGGCGTGGTAGTCGCGGCGCCTTATTCCCGGCCCAATCGGCCTTTTTCCGTAATCGAAGACGCCCATGACCGACGCCGCTCCGCCCGCCGACACCAACGCCCCGAACGGGACCCAGCCCCAGCAGGGCCAGCCCGCCGGTCCCGGCTTCCGCATCCTGGCGCAATATGTCCGCGACTTTTCGTTCGAGAATCCACGCGCGCCGGAATCCCTGCGTATCGACGGCAAGCCGGCCATCGATCTGGGCGTTGAAATGTCGGCCCAGGGCCGTCCGGACGGCCTGTTCGAACTGGACCTGAAGCTGTCGATCAAGGCCAGCCACGAAAACCAGGCGGTCTTCCACGTCGAGCTGGTCTATGGCGGCCTGTTCCAGCTGGCCAATGTCCAGGAGCAGGACATCGAGCCCCTGCTGCTGATCGAATGCCCGCGCTATCTGTTCCCGTTCGCCCGCGAGATCATCGCGCGCGCCACGGCGGACGGCGGCTTCTATCCGCCCTTCATGCTGGACCCGATCGACTTCGCCGCCATCTATATCGCGCGCCAGCAACAGATCGCCCAGCAGCCGGTCGAAACGGGCCAGGCGTAAATTTCTCCCTCCCCTTCATGGGGAGGGACGATCGCGTAGCGATCAGGGTGGGGCCCGAAGGGGCGCGAGCGAGGTTCTGGCTGCCCCACCCCGGCTGCGCTTCGCTTCGCCGCCCCTCCCCATGAAGGGGAGGGAGAATAGATCTAAGCCGCTTCTTCCTCGGCCTTGACCCCATAGGCGTCCCACAGGGACCGGTCTTTCAGGACCTCGGCCAGGAAGGCGACATGAGCCGCCTGTTCGTCCGGCGTCGAGCGCATCGCCAGCGGACGGGGGCGGGCGCCATAGGCGGCGGCCTGGATCACGCCGGACGCATCCCGGCCCGCGACCGGGGCCGACGACAGGTCCAGCACCCGCTCCTTGCCGCCGCGAAGCTCCAGATAGACCTCGGCCAGCAGACGGGCGTCGATCAGGGCGCCGTGCAGGGTGCGTTCGACCAGCGACACCTTGAACCGCTTGCACAGGGCGTCCAGCGAGTTGGGCATGCCGGGAAACCGGGTCTGGGCCAGTTTCAGCGTATCGATCCAGCGCGCCTCGCCGGTGATCGGCCGACCGCACAGCTTGTATTCGAAGTCGATGAAGTTGCGGTCGAAGGCGGCGTTGTGGGCGATCATCTGCGCGTCGCCGATGAACTCGATCAGATCGTCGGCGATCTCGTGGAATTTGGGGGCGTCCTTGACCTTGTCGTCAGTGATGCCGTGGACCCGGATCGCGTCGGGCGGGATCAGGCGTTCGGGATTGACGAAGCGGTGAAAGGTCCGACCGGTCGGGAGCAGGTCCAGCAGTTCGATACAGCCGACCTCGATCAGCCGGTCGCCCGTCTTAGGGTCGAAGCCGGTGGTCTCGGTGTCCAGAACGATCTCGCGCGCCATTGGCCCTTAATGAGGGGGTTCGGCGCCGGGCGAAAGGGGCGCGGCGCGCCGACGCGGAGATATCCACGCCGGATCCAGCACCGTCTCGATTATGGCGGCGACGTCGGCGCGGGCGGCCTCGAGCCCATGTCCCGTATCGATGACGAAGTCGGCGCGAGCGCGCTTGTCCGCATCCGGCAGCTGGCGGGCCAGGATGGCCTCGAACCGGTCGCGGGTCATGCCGGGGCGGGCAAGAACCCGTTCGGCCTGGATCGCGGGATCGGCCGTGACCACGACCACGGCGTCCACATGGGCGTCGCCGCCGGTTTCGAACAGCAGGGGGATGTCCAGCACAGCCAGCTTCACCCCCATGGCTCGCGCCGCCGCCAGATCAGCCGCCCGGCCTCGCGTCACCAGAGGATGGACAATGGATTCCAGCCGGCGAAAGGCGGTCTCGTCCCGGCCCAGGGCCTCGGCCAGGCGGGTGCGGTCCACGGCGCCGTCCACGACCACGCCGGGGAAGGCGGCGCCGACCGGTTCGACGGCCGCGCCGCCAGGTGCATAGAGCCGGTGGACGGCGTCGTCGGCGTTCCAGACCACGGCGCCCAGATCGGCGAACATGGCGGTCGTGGTCGACTTGCCCATGCCGATGGAGCCGGTCAGGCCCAGCAGTATCATGTCGCTTCGCCCAGATGCGCCGTCAGCAGGGCGCGCAGGTCCAGCGGCGGGGGCGGGCGGCGGAACAGGGCCTGAAACGAGGGCGCCGCCTGGCCGATCAGCATGGCCAGTCCGTCCACCGTCGGCAGGCCGCACGCCCGCGCCGCCGTCAGGAAGGGGGTGGCCAGGGGCTTGTAGGTCATGTCCATCATCACCGTGCCGGGGGCGACGGCGGCGAAATCCAGATCCGGTTGGACGCTGAGGGCGTTGATCACCAGCACGGCGCCGTCGAGGGCTTCGGAGGCGGGCATGACCTCGACCGAGGGGCCCAGATCATTGGCCAGGGCCTGGGCCCGGTCGGGCGAACGATTGACGATCCGGACCCGAGCCCCCGCCTCGACCAGGGCCCCGGCGCCTGCGCGCGCCGCGCCGCCTGCGCCCAGCATGACCACCGGCCGGCCGGCGAGATTCAGATCCGGCGCTTGTTCCTTCAGACCCAGCATCAGGCCTACGCCGTCGGAACTGTCGGCCGAGACCCGGCCGGCGTCGAAGGTGAGGATATTGGCGGACGAGGTCAGGCGCGCCGCCGGGGTCGCCTGATCCGCCAGGGCGAAGGCCTGTTCCTTGAACGGGGCTGTGACGTTGAGGCCCAGGATCAGTCCGGCCCGGCCCGCCGCGACCAGGGCCTCGAACCCTGCGGCGTCTGCGGGGGCGAAGGGCACATAGGCGCCGTCGATGTCCCCGGCGGCCAGCCAGGCGTTGTGGATGACGGGGCTGAGCGAATGGGCCACCGGATTTCCGGCGATCCCAGCGACCAGGGCCGCGCCCGTGATGCGATGACGGCTCATGCGGGCAGGACTCCGGCGCGGCGCAGTTCGGCCAAAACGGGCCACAGCGGCAGGCCCAGGACGGTGAAATAGTCGCCGTTGATCGCCTCGAACAGCTGGGAGCCCATGCCCTCGAGCCGGTAGGAGCCGACGCAGGCCAGCAGGGCTTCGCCCTCGGCCGCCAGATAGGCGTCGAGGAAGGCGTCGGAGAAGTCGCGCATCCGCATCTCGACCGTGTCCGCGCCGGACCAGACGATCTGGCCCTTCACCGCCAGGGCGGCGCCGGAATGAAGGTGGTGGCTGCGGCCGCGCATGGATTTCAGCCGGTCGCGCGCGGCGTCGAGCGATTTGGCCTTGGAAATCAGCCCGCCATCGAAGGCCAGGGTCTGGTCCGAGCCCAACACCCAGGCGGTTTCGTCATCACGCGACACGGCCAGGGCCTTGGCCTCCGCCAGGCGCACCGCCAGGGCGGCGGCGTCCAGGTCGGTCGAGACGGCCTTGATCGCGTCCTCGTCCACGCCGGCGACGCGGACCTCGAACGGAACACCGGCGTTTTCCAGCATGGCGCGGCGGGCGGCGCTCTTGGACGCGAGGATTAGGGGTTCGCGCTCAAGCAGCCCGGAGGGCGATAGCGCAGCGGAAATAATCATCTACCAGGTCGTTCCGATCTTGTGATTGCGATGCTCGCTGAGCAGGTTGGTGATGGCGGCTGCGGTTTCCTCCACCGAGCGGCGGGTGACGTCGATAGTGGGCCAGCCGCGTCGGGCGAAGGCGCGCTTGGCCTTGATGGTTTCGTCGCGGACGGCGTCCTGGTCCGTATAGTTAGACGACTGGCTGGCGTTCAGATTGTCGATCCGGTTGCGGCGAATCTGGACCAGGCGGTCGGGCGAGACGGTCAGGCCGATGACCAGGGGGTTCTTCAGCTGGGTCAGCCGCTCGCCGTCCTCCTGGCCCGGAACCAGGGGCACATTGGCGGCGCGGATGCCGCGGTGGGCCAGATAGATGCAGGTCGGGGTCTTGGACGTCCGGCTGACCCCGCACAGGACGACATCGGCGCCCTCCAGCTGTTCCAGCGACCCTTGCCCGTCGTCATAGGCCATGGCGAAGTCCAGGGCGGCGATCCGGTTGAAATAGTCGTGGTCCAGGGCGTGCTGGGCGCCGACGCGGGTCGACAGGGCCGCGCCCAGATAGCGGGACATGGCCCCGACCAGGGGATCCAGGGCGCCGATCTGGGGCATGTCCAGCCGGCGGCAGCCCTCTTCAAGCTGTTCGCGCAGGTCGCGATCAACCAGGGTGTGCAGAACCACGCCGGGGGCGGCCTCCACCTCCTGCAACACCCGCTCCATCTGCTTGTCCGACCGCACCAGGGCGTAGATGTGCTCGATCGGAATGACCCCGTCGAACCGCGCCGTCACCGCCTTGGCCATGGCGTTCAGGGTCTCGCCGGTGGAGTCGGACACCAGGTGGACATGGAAATAGGTGGCCAGACGAGCGGGGCCGGGGCGGGGGCCGGTGGGTCGCGCGGGGCTCATGCGATGGATCGACTCCCTGTTGACAGACTCGGGGCGCCTTGGGGACGGCGGGGGACCGTCGGGGCGCCGTTCTCCTTAACGCCTGATCGATCCGGCCGCGAGCGGGGATGAGGGTGGATGGCGAAGACGATCCGAACCCGGTTCATCCCAAGGCGGAAAACCGGTTTCGCCATCGCTGTGGAAAATCCTAATGAAGGGTTAACGCCGGTTTACCTCGTTCACAGCCGCAGACCCGCGCAAACCCTTTGGCGTTAAGGTTTCATTAGGGATTATCCACCGGCTGGATAGTCCTGTTCCGCATCCCCGATCCGCTCTGAGCCCTCGTGGATATCCGTTTTTGTTCCGCCGCCGCCGCCCCATTCGTCCCCGCCATTCCACCGTCCTACCTGCCACTTCGAATCTTTTAATTCTAAATCTGATTAGGGATTGAGAGCGGGGGGCTGTGACCTTAATCGTCCGACATGACCGATCCGACCCAGAACGCTGTTCAGACGCCCATGATGATCCGGGCTCTCCGAGGGGAGACGCTGGATCGCCCGCCGGTCTGGTTCATGCGCCAGGCGGGACGGTATCTGCCCGAGTATCGTCGGCTCAGGGCCGAGGCGCCGGACTTCATCGCCTTTTGCCTGAACCCCGAGATGGCTGCTGAGGCGACGCTTCAGCCGATGCGTCGGTTCGGCTTCGACGCGGCCATCGTGTTCGCCGATATTCTGCTGATCCCGCGGGCTCTGGGTCAGGACGTCTGGTTCGAGACGGGCGAGGGGCCGCGGCTGGGCGAAATGCCGATCCCCGGGCGGATGGCGGAACTGGCGCCCGAGGCGGGCGCGCATCTGTCGGCCGTGGGCGAGACCCTGTCGATCGTGCGCAAGGCCCTGGAGCCGGAACGCGCCCTGATCGGTTTCGCCGGCGCGCCCTGGACGGTGGCGACCTATATGCTGGACGGCGAGCACCGGACCATCGGCAAGGGCGAACGCGCCCAGGCCCGGACCTACGCCTATGCTGATCCGAAGCGGGTGGACGAGACGCTGGAGGTTCTGGTCGAGGCCACGGCGCGGTATCTGAAGATGCAGGCCGACGCCGGCGCCCAGGTTTTGAAGATCTTCGAGAGCTGGGCCGAGGGCCTGCCGGACGATCTGTTTGAAAGATTGGTCCTGAAGCCCCACCAGGCGCTTGTGAGGCGTACGCGGGAGCTGGGTGTCACCGTGCCCCTGATCGGCTTTCCACGGGGCTCTGCGGCGCTTGCAGAGCGATATGCGCAGGAGGTTGAGGTCGACGCCGTCGCCCTGGACACCGCCTGTCCGCTGGAGGTCGGCAAACGGGTGCAGCAGATCAAGCCGATCCAGGGCGCGCTGGACCCCCTGTTGCTGCGCGCCGGGGGCGAACTTCTGGACCGCCGCGTCGATCAGCTGATGGAGGCCTGGGGCCAGGGGCCGTGGGTGTTCAACCTGGGCCATGGCATATTGCCGGACGTGCCTATCGACCATGTCGAATGGGTTCTGAAAAGGATCGGCGCCCAATGACCGAAACCCTGCAAGGCCGCCGGATTGCGGTGGTGCTGTTCAATCTGGGCGGGCCCGACGATCAGGCCTCGGTGAAGCCGTTCCTGTTCAACCTGTTCAATGATCCGGCAATTATCGGCCTGCCGGGATTTGCACGAACGCCCCTGGCCAAGCTGATCTCCAGCCGACGTGAGACCAGCGCCCAGGCCAACTACGCCCTGATGGGGGGCGGATCGCCGTTGTTGCCGGGCACCCGGCGTCAGGCCGAGGCCCTGGAGGCGGTGCTGAACACCCGCCTTGTGGGGGATGAGGTGCGCGTCTTCATCGCCATGCGCTACTGGCATCCGCTGACCGAGGAGACGGCGGTGGACGTGGCGGCTTTCGGGCCCGATGAGGTGGTGCTGCTGCCCCTCTATCCGCAGTTCTCGACCACGACGACCCAGTCTTCGCTGAAGATCTGGAACGAGACCTATGCCGGGTCGGGCGTCAGTCACGCCGTCTGTTGCTATCCCCGCGCCGGCGGCTGGGTCGAGGCCCAGGCCCAGGCCATTGGAACGAAGCTGGACGAGGCGGGGGAGGGGCCTGTGCGCGTGCTGTTCTCGGCCCACGGCATCCCCGAGAAACTGGTCAGCGGCAAGGGCGACCCCTACCAGGAACAGGTCGAGACGACCGTCGCGGCTGTGGTCGCCGCCATCGAACGCGACCGGGGGCCGATCGACCACGCCCTCTGCTATCAGAGCCGCGTCGGGCCGATGAAATGGCTGGGCCCGTCGACGCCCGAGGCCATCGAACAGGCCGGTCGGGACGGGGTCGGGGTCGTGATCACCCCCATCGCCTTCGTGTCCGAACATATCGAGACCCTGGTCGAGCTGGATATCGAATACGGCGAACTGGCCCACGAAAAAGGGGTCAGTATCTATCTGCGGGCGCCGGCTGTCGGGACGGCGCCGCTGTTCATTGAGGCCCTGGCCGATGCGGCCGTCGGCGCCCTTGGCCGGACCGGCGTCGCGCCGTTCGGGCCGGGCTGCAAGGCGGACTGGAAGGCCTGCCCCTATCGTCAGCGCAAGGATGCGGCATGAACCCTTATGACCTCGCGCGCGGCCTGCACATTCTGGCGGTGATCGCCTGGATGGCCGGCCTGCTGTTCCTGCCGCGCCTCTATGCCTATGACGTCGAGCAAAACGCCAAGCCAGAGCCTCTGCGCGGCGAGATGCAGGCTCTGCTGAGGCTGTGGCAGACGCGGCTGCTGCGGATCATCCTCAACCCGGCCATGATCCTGGCCTGGGGGTTCGGCCTGTGGCTGATCCATATCGACGTCTCGGCGCGCGGGGCCGCTTTTCTGGCCGAGCCGTGGATGGTCGCCAAACTTATCGGTGTCTTCCTGCTGAGCGGCTGGCACGGCTTCCTGGCGGCGCAGCGGAAGAAGATCGCGGCGGGGACGTCGAAATATTCCGGCAAGTTCTGGCGGATGACGAATGAGGTCCCGTTTGTCCTGGCCATTGTCATGGTGCTGTCGGTGACGACGGAGTGGACCTTCGGGTGATATTCCTTCTCCCCTTGCGGGAGAAGGTGGCCGAGCGAAGCGAGGTCGGATGAGGGGTGTTCAGGTTTTAGACACGGCGCCACCCCTCACCCTTTCGCCTGACGGATCGCCTGCGGCTCTCCGAGGCTCAAGCCCTCTCCCGCAAGGGGAGAGGGTAAAGCGCAACGCCTCCGCTTGACCTGACCTTCCGGCTGTGGTTCCGCTGGCGGTGAACCGTTCGGTCCTTCCGGCGGTCCCTCTCTCTTCGCGACGCTCGCCGGTTCGACCAGCGGGAGCCCGTCGCGCCTCCCTCCGGCCTTACGGCCAGACATTTCCAGAGACCTGACGCCGTGCGGTTCCGTGCTCGCGTCCGCGAGCCTGTATCATGACCGACGTCACCGACAACGACACCCCCGAGACCGAGAACGCCGAGGTTGAAGCCCCGGCCCATCACGGCGCCGAGCATGAAGCCGGTGAGGCGGCGGGCGCGGATTCCGGCGTGGACACCACGGCGGACGAGGACGACGACGGCGAGTCGGTGGTGCCGAACGGCCGGATCACCCTGGCCGAGCTGAACGAGAAGACGCCGGCCGACCTGGTCGCCTTCGCCGAACAGCTGGAGGTCGAGAACGCCTCGAACCTGCGCAAACAGGATCTGCTGTTCGCCATCCTGAAGGCCCTGGCCGACGAGGAAGTCGAGATCATCGCCGATGGCGTGCTGGAAATCCTGCCCGACGGCTTCGGCTTCCTGCGCAGCTCGGACGCCAACTATCTGCCCGGCCCGGACGACGTCTATGTCTCGCCGTCGCAGATCCGCCGCTTCGGCCTGCGCTCGGGCGACACCGTCCACGGCGCGGTGCGGGCGCCGCGCGAAGGCGAGCGGTATTTCGCCCTGCTCAAGGTCGACACGATCAATCTCGAAGACCCCGAGATGGTCAAGACCAAGGTCCTGTTCGACAACCTGACGCCCCTCTATCCCGAAGAGCGGCTGCACATGGAAATCCAGGATCCGACGTTGAAGGATCGTTCGGGACGGGTCATCGATATTGTCGCGCCGCTGGGCAAGGGCCAGCGCTGCCTGATCGTGGCGCCGCCGCGCGTCGGTAAGACGGTGATGTTGCAGAACATCGCCAAGTCGATCGAGCGGAACCACCCGGAAGTCTTCCTGATCGTCCTGCTGATCGACGAACGGCCGGAAGAGGTCACCGACATGCAACGGACGGTCAAGGGGGAGGTCGTGGCCTCGACCTTCGACGAGCCGGCCACGCGCCACGTCGCCGTCGCCGAAATGGTGATCGAAAAGGCCAAGCGTTTGGTCGAGCACAAGAAGGATGTGGTGATCCTGCTGGACTCCATCACCCGCCTGGGCCGCGCCTACAACGCCACCGTCCCGTCGTCGGGCAAGGTGCTGACCGGCGGTGTGGACGCCAACGCCCTGCAACGGCCGAAGCGCTTCTTCGGCGCCGCGCGGAATGTGGAACAGGGCGGGTCGCTGACCATCATCGCCACGGCCCTGATCGACACCGGCAGCCGGATGGACGAGGTGATCTTTGAAGAGTTCAAGGGCACCGGCAACTCGGAAATCGTGCTGGACCGCAAGGTCGCCGACAAGCGCATCTTCCCCGCCATCGACGTGCTGAAGTCCGGCACCCGCAAGGAAGACCTGATCACGCCGAAGGATCAGCTGGCCAAGACCTATGTCCTGCGTCGCATCCTGAACCCCATGGGTCCGCAGGACGCGATCGAATTCCTGCTCGACAAGCTGCGCCAGTCGAAGAACAACTCGGACTTCTTCCAGTCGATGAACACCTGATCCGTTGTCTAACGGTTTCACGTGGAACAGGAGACCGCAGGCATGAAGGTTCAAGTCGAGATCGATTGCACGCCGGCCGAGGCGCGGGCCTTTCTGGGCCTGCCCGACGTCACGCCTCTGAACGAGGCGATGGTGGCCGAGATGCAGAAGCGGATGGAAGCCAATGTCGCCGCCATGCAACCCGACGAACTGCTGAAGACCTGGACCAGTTTCGGGCTTCAGGCGCAGGATCAGTTCCGTCGCTTGATGGAAGCGGCAGTGAAGTGAAAATCATCTCCTCCCCACGCAGTGGGGAGGGGGACCGCGAAGCGGTGGAGGGGCTCTTGACGTCCCACAGACGCCGGTGATGCGGTGAAGAGCCCCTCCGTCACGGCGCGGAAGACGCGCCGCGCCACCTCCCCGCGGAGCGGGGAGGAGACAGCAGGATCATGACCGACACCATTTTCGCTCTCGCCACTCCGCCCGGTCGGGGGGCTATCGCCGTGTTGAGGCTGTCGGGGCCGGCGGTTGAGCCGACCCTGAATGCGATGGGCGCGGGGCGGTTGAAGCCGCGGATGGCGTCGGTGCGAGACCTGACGCATGACGGCGCCCATATCGATCAGGCCCTGGTGCTGCGGTTCGTCGGGCCCAATTCCTATACCGGCGAGGACGCGGCTGAACTGCACCTGCACGGCGGGCGGGCTGTGGTCGAGGCGGCGAGCCAGGCCCTGATCGCGCTGGGTCTGCGACCGGCCGAGCCGGGCGAGTTCACACGCCGCGCGTTTCAGAACGGACGGATGGACCTGGCCCAGGCCGAGGCGGTCGCCGATCTGATCGACGCGGAGACATCGGCTCAGGCGCGGCAGGCCCTGGGTCAACTGGATGGACAGCTCAGCGCCACCTATGCCGGCTTCCGGCGCGACCTGTTGCACGCCCTGGCTCTGGTTGAGGCCGAGATCGATTTTCCGGACGAGGAGGTGCCCGACAATCTGGCGCTGACCGCCGGACCGGTGCTGGAGCGATTGGCGGACGATCTACGGCGGGCCGTCGCGGCGGGGCGTCGGGGCGAACGGGTGAGGGACGGGTATCGCATCGTCCTGATCGGCGAGACCAACGCCGGCAAGTCGTCGCTGTTCAACGCCCTGATCGAACGCGAGGCGGCCATTGTCACCCCGATCGCGGGCACGACGCGGGATGTGCTGGACGCGGATCTGGTGATCGGCGGCTATGCCGTGACCCTGTCGGACACAGCGGGCCTGAGGGAGAGCGATGATCCGGTCGAGGCCGAGGGCGTGCGACGGGCGCGGCGCCGAGCGGAGGAGGCCGAGCTGCGCCTCTGGGTTCGCGCGCCGGGCGACCCGGAGGGCGTGGCGGCGGATTATGCCCGGCCCGGCGACCTGGTGGTGGCCAATAAGGCGGACCAGGGTACGGCGAGCGTCCCGACGCGGGGCCTCGAGTTTATCAGCGTCAGCAGTCATACCGGAGAGGGCTTGGCGGTTCTGCACGACTGGATCGCCCAGCGGCTGGCTAAGGACCTGTCGGGGGCCGACTTCCCGGCGATCACGCGCGAACGGCATCGGCTGCGGCTGACCGAGGCGCTGGAGGCGGTTGAGGCGGCCGGCGCGGCGCTTGGCGTAGCGCCGGAGATGGCGGGCGACGATCTGCGTCGGGCGGCGTCGGCCCTGGGTCGGGTGACTGGCGAGATCGGGGTGGAGGACGTCCTGGGGGAGGTCTTTTCCACGTTCTGCATAGGAAAGTAATACCGGTGTTTCACGTGAAACACCCTAAGTATGACTACGTTCGATGAACCCCGGCCTGATCGCCGGGACTGGCGAAATCCGCCCATTTGGCCTATGTGGCGCGGATGACCACCCCCATGGATAAATCCTTCGACGTCGTCGTGATCGGCGGCGGCCACGCCGGCTGTGAAGCGGCTGCGGCTTCGGCGCGAGCGGGCGCTCGCACCCTGTTGCTGACCCAGAAGCTCGAGACCATCGGTGAGATGTCGTGTAATCCCGCCATTGGGGGCCTGGGCAAGGGCCACCTGGTGCGAGAGATCGACGCTCTGGACGGGATCATGGGGCGTCTGGCCGATGTGTCCGGCATCCAGTTCCGTCTGCTGAACCGGTCCAAGGGGGCGGCGGTCCGTGGACCGCGCAGTCAGATTGATCGGCGCCTGTACCGCGAGGCCATGCAGGCCGAGCTGGCCGCCACGTGGAACCTGAGCCTGATGGCGGGAACGGCCGAGCGGCTGATCCTGGACGGCGACCGAGTGGTCGGCGTGATGACCGGGGCAGGGGAGACGGTGCGGGCCGGGGCTGTGGTGCTGACCACGGGCACCTTCCTGAACGGAGTGATCCATCGCGGTGACGAACGGATTCCGGCAGGGCGCCATGGCGAAGACCCTTCGACGGGTTTGGCCGCCGATCTTCATGCGGCCGATCTGATGATGGGGCGATTGAAGACCGGGACCCCGGCGCGGTTGGACGGGCGCACCATCGCCTGGGATCGGCTTGAGATGCAGCAGGCGGACGAGACGCCTTCGGCCTTCTCGTTCATGACCGACCGCATCCACGTGAAACAGATCGCGTGCGGCGTGACCCATACGACCGAGGACACCCACCGCATCATCGCCGAGAACCTGGGCGAGAGCGCCGTCTATGGCGGCAAGCTGTCGGGGCGGGGGCCGCGTTATTGCCCGTCCATCGAGGACAAGGTGGTGCGGTTCGCCGACAAGACCAGCCACCAGATCTTTCTGGAACCCGAGGGTCTGGACGATCCGACCGTCTATCCGAACGGCATCTCGACCTCGGTTTCAGAGCCGACCCAGCTGGCCTTCCTGCGCACCATCCCCGGCCTCGAGGCCGTGGAGGTGTTCCGCTATGGCTACGCCATCGAATACGACTATGTCGATCCACGTGAACTGAGCCCCGCGCTCGAGGTGAAGAAGCGGCCGGGGCTCTACCTCGCAGGTCAGATCAACGGTACGACGGGCTATGAAGAGGCGGCCGCTCAGGGCCTGATGGTGGGGCTGAATGCGGCTCGGGCGGCTGCGGGGCAGGGGCCTGTGATCCTGGGTCGAGAGCAGGCCTATATCGGCGTGATGATCGACGACCTGGTGACGCGGGGCGTGACCGAGCCCTATCGGATGTTCACCAGCCGCGCGGAATATCGGCTCACTCTGCGTGCGGACAATGCGGATCAGAGGCTCACGCCGCTGGGTATCGAGATCGGTATTGTCGGGGCGGAGCGCGCGGAGCGGTTTTCGGCCAAGGCGGAAAAACTGTCCGTGGCCGGTGTTGTTTCACGTGAAACTCTCTTTACGCCGAAAGAGGCCAATGCGCTGGGAATTCCCGTGAACGCCGATGGCCGCCGTCGGTCGATGCGGGAGCTGCTGGCCTTCCCCGATGTCAGCCTGGATAATTTCATCAGTGTGCGGCCAGACATCGCCGAATGGGATGCGGATGTCCGTGAACAGGTGGAAATCGACGCCGGCTACGCCAACTACCTGGATCGGCAGGCTATCGACGCGGAGGCGTTGCGACGGGAAGAAGATCTGCTTCTGCCCACCGACCTCGACTATGCCGCGATCGGCAGTCTGTCGAACGAAGTGCGGGAGAAGCTGGTCCGGGTCCAGCCGCGTACCCTGGGCCAGGCCGGACGGATCGAGGGGATGACGCCGGGGGCTTTGACGGCCCTGCTCGCCCACGTGAAAAAAGCGCCTAAAGCCTCGGTCGCCGCCTGATGCTGGAGATCGAAAAGGCCGCGTTCCAGGCCAAAACCGGAGCGTCCGCCGCGCAGATGGCGGACCTTGAGGCCTTCCGAATTCGGTTGGGCGAGGCCAATGCGGTGATGAATCTGGTCGGGCCGGACAGCTTGCCGGACTTTTGGAACCGTCACGCATGGGATAGCGCCCAGCTGTTGACCCAGGCGCCGGACGCCCTGACCTGGGCCGATCTCGGTGCGGGGGCCGGGTTTCCCGGCGTGGTGCTGACCTTATTGCTGAAGGGGCGGGAAGGGGCGCATGTCTGGCTGATCGACAGCCTAGGCAAGCGCTGCCGATTCTTGCAGGAAATGGTCGATCTGTTCGATCTGCCGGCGACCGTGATCAATGGTCGGGCCGAGGAGCAGAGTGTCACGTGCGACATTGTCACCGCCCGCGCGGTGGCGCCGATGGAGCGGTTGCTGGGTTATGCACAGCCCTACTTCCAAAGGGGTGCACAAGGTCTATTCCTTAAGGGGGAGAAGGCCGAATCCGAGTTGATTGAGGCGCGGAAATCCTGGCATTTCGAAGCTGAACTGGCCCCGTCGCAAAGCGACCCGCGCGGCCGTATCGTGACAGTCCGGAGTGTTCGACGTGCCCGATCCCAGCACTAGTAAACTGCCTGCCCGCGTTCTCGCCGTGTCCAACCAGAAGGGCGGGGTCGGCAAGACGACGACCGCCATCAATTTGGGGACCGCCTTGGCCGCCATCGGCAAGCGCGTTCTGATCGTGGATATGGACCCGCAGGGCAATGCTTCGACCGGTTTGGGTGTTCCACGTGAAACGCGCCGGGTCACCATCTATGACGTCGTGGTTGATCAGCGCTCCGTCGATGACGCGGCGGTGCAGACCACGGTGCCGGGACTATGGATCGTGCCGGCGGACGCCGACATGTCCGGCGTCGAGATCGAGCTGAGCCAGGCGGATCGTCGTTCCTACCGTCTGCGGGACGCGTTGAGGGCGCATGACCATGGCCCTACCGCGTATGACTATGTCCTGATCGACTGTCCGCCCTCCCTGAACCTGCTGACCCTGAACGCCATGGCGGCGGCGGATGCGGTCCTGGTGCCGCTACAGTGCGAATTCTTCGCTCTGGAAGGGCTGAGCCAGCTGATGCGCACCATCGACATGGTGAAGCAGAGCCTCAATCCGACGTTGGAAATCCAGGGCCTGGTCCTGACCATGTTCGATCGCCGCAGCGCCCTGTCGGGCCAGGTCGCCAATGACGTTCGCGCCCATTTCGGCGACAAGGTCTATGACAGCGTCATACCGCGCAATGTGCGGGTGGCCGAGGCGCCGTCCTTCGGCAAGCCGGCCCTGATCTATGATCTGAAATGCGCCGGCAGCCAGGCCTATCTGCGCCTGGCCAAGGAAGTGGTGAAGCGCGAACGCCAGCGCCTCAAACTGGCCGCCTGAGCACCGGGCGCCTGAATTCTAGAAGAAGAAACGGAAGAGTATCTTGGCTGAACGACAAAGAGGTCTTGGACGCGGCTTGTCGGCCCTGATGGGCGAGAACGTCGAGGCGCCGACGGCGCCCGGCGCCGCCATGCCGTCGGGCGTCCAACTGGCGCCGATCGAGAGCCTGAAGCCCAACCCCGATCAGCCGCGCAAGATCTTCACCCAGGAGCATCTGGAAGAGCTGACGGCGTCGATCCGCGACAAGGGGGTGTTGCAGCCGATCCTGGTCCGGACCCAGCCCGGCGAAGACGGCGTCTGGCAGATCATCGCCGGTGAACGCCGCTGGCGCGCCGCCCAGGCTGCGCGCCTGACCGAGGTGCCGATCGTCGTCCGCGAGATGGACGACGTCGAGGTGTTCGAAGTCGCCATCATCGAAAACGTCCAGCGCGCCGACCTGAATCCGCTGGAAGAGGCGGACGCCTATCGCGTGCTGATGGAGCGGTTCGGCCGCACCCAGGACCAGGTGGCGGGCATTGTCGGCAAGAGCCGCAGCCATATCGCCAACACCCTGCGCCTGCTTCAGCTGCCGGAAGAGGTGCTGTGGTATGTGCGGCACGGCAAGCTGACGGCCGGTCATGCGCGCGCCCTGGTGACCGCGCCCAACGCCGCCGCCCTGGCGGATCAGGCCTTCAACGAAGGTCTGAACGTGCGTCAGGTCGAGGCCCTGGCGCGCCGTGCGGCGGAAGGCCCCAAGCCGGTCAAGGCCGCGCCGGCGCCGGCCGGGGAGGGCGCCGCCGACGTCGCCGCCCTTCAGCAGGACCTGGCCGACGCCCTGGGCCTGAACGTCCAGCTGAACGACCGCAGCGGCAAGGGCGAGCTGGTCATTCGTTACGGCTCACTGGAGCAGCTCGATGACCTGTGCCGCCGGTTGATGCGGAGCTGAAGGGCGGGCCGCTCTGGGCCAGTTCTGGGCCAGACTCGGGGGTGGAGGCGTGCTAGGGTGGCGGCATGAACGATCAACCGACACCGACCGCCGCCGACAAGCTGAAACAGGCGCTCGCCGCCAAGAAGGCCAAGGCCGGTCACGGGTTCAAGGCCCAGGTCGGCGCCAAGGCGGAGGAAAAGACCGTCTCGGCGCGCAATGTCGCCATGGCCCAGCCCGCCTTCCGCAAGGCCTCGAAGCGGGGCTGACCCGTGGCGGTCGGCCCGTCCCGGCGCGCGGGAACGGGCGGCCGGCGAGCCCGTTACCCCAGCCGCTGTCTCTCCGAGCTTCAGTATTGCGATGAACAGGGCTTCATCGGAGCGCCGGAATATGGTCAGGCTCGCGTCATTCCGACGCCAAGCCGGCCGGGCAAGACAGCAGGACCGCTGACCCATTCCCGACTGGGAGACTGACTTCAATGATCGAACGCCCCCATTCCAAGATCCAGGCCGTCGCCGCCCCCTCCGCCGACCTTGACCGCCGTCGGATTCTGCTCGGCGCGGGGCTCCTGACCGGGGCTGCGGCCCTGGGCCTGTTTGACGCGGCCGAGGCGCAGTCCAATCTCACGGCCGAGGATCGCGCCGTGGTGCAGCAGGCCCAGGCCTATCTGCAGGCCCTGACCGCGGCGCAGGGCAATTTCATCGAGACAGGACCCGGCGGACAGCGTCGCGAAGGGCGCTTCTATCTTCAACGCCCCGGCAAGATGCGGTTCGAATACACCAATCCGGCCGGGCTGCTGGTCGTGTCGGACGGCTACAACGTCAAACGCTATGATCCGCGCCTGAACAATTTCCAGCAGGTCCCGCTGGGGCGGACGCCGCTGTCGACCTTCTTGGCGCGCAATGTCCGGCTGGATCAGGGCGTGCGGATCGATCGCGTCACCCGCATGAGCGCCGGCGCCTTCGCCATCACGGCGCGGGATTCGGCGCGTCCCAATGACGGCTCCGTGGTCCTGGCCTTCTCCGGCAATCCGATCCGCCTTCAGGAATGGACCATCACCGACGCCCAGGGCGCGCGGACGCGGACCCAGTTGACCGGACTGAGGCCGGCGTCAGGCCTGTCCGCCAGCCTGTTCCAGCTGCGCGATCCCACGCGACGTCCCGGCCGCAACTGACGCAATCCTTCGCCGATTACGGTTCTCTGTCCGTTGCCGGATAATCACGCTCAAACGTCAAATATGACAATTTGACCTTTTCCAAAAGGCGTGACATCAAGAACACAGGACGGCGGCGGCCGTTCTACCGCCTCGGATGCATCCCCCTCCCGGCGGCGAGAGAGACGATCAACTTCATCGGCCCGGCCCGTAGCGGCCGGGCCTTTTTTATCTGCCGAGGCCTGCTACAGCGGGGCATGACCCTTCGCCTCGCCACCTGGAACATCAACTCCGTCCGCCTGCGCATCGACCAGGTCGCCCGGTTCGTCGCCGAGAAGGCTCCCGACGTCCTGCTGTTGCAGGAGATCAAATGCACGACGGACCAGTTTCCGCGGGCTGATTTCGAGGCCATGGGCCTGCCGCACCTGCGGGTGGCGGGCCAGAAGGGCTGGCACGGCGTGGCCATCGCCTCGCGTCTGCCGCTGGAGGACAGCGAAACCTTCCAGGTCTGCAAGCTGGGCCACGCCCGCTGCGTCTCGGCGCGGGTCGCCGGGATCGACGTCCAGAATTTCTACATCCCCGCCGGCGGCGACATTCCGGATCGCGCGCTGAACCCGAAGTTCGATCACAAGATGGACTTCTACGAACAGCTGACCGCCATCGTGGCCAAACAGGACAGGTCGCGCCCCCTGGTCATGGCCGGCGACTTCAACATCGCCCCGGGCGAGGGCGACGTGTTCAACCATCGCTACATGTCCAAGATCGTCAGCCACACCCCGATCGAGGTGGAGACCCTGAACCGGCTCCAGGCTACGGGCGGTTTCGCCGACGTGCTGCGGGACCGCTTTCCCGAGCCGCAGAAACTGGCCAGCTGGTGGAGCTATCGCGCGGCGGACTTCCGCAAATCCAACCGCGGCCTGCGCCTGGATCACATCTGGACCTCGCCCGGCCTGACCCCCGCCGTGATCAAGAACACCGCCCGAATCCACGACGACGTCCGCGAATGGGACCGCCCGTCCGACCACGCCCCCGTGACGGTCGATCTGGACGTGTGAAGGCTGCAACGGAGGAGGTTGACGCCTAATCCGAACCGTTTCAACTATCATACAAGCTTTACCGTCCTGAAACAGGATCGGTACTGCTCGGTCATAGAGCCGCTCTAGATGGACCGCGCCGCCCGAGGGGGACGGCGATTTTCATTTGGATGATCCATGACCTTTTCCGGTTCGCTCGCCCGGCGCGCCCTGCTGTGCGCCGCCACCAGCCTCATCGCCTTGAGCGCTGGTTCGGCGCTCGCCCAATCCGGCGCTGAAGTCTCGACGGCCGACAAGTCCGAAGACCCTACGCTTCAGGAAATCGTGGTGACCGGCGCTCGCCGCGCCCAGACGGTGCTGCAACAGGAGCGTGAAGCTACCGGCGTCGTCGACTCTGTCGCTGTCGGCGACGTCAGCCTAAACCCCCAGACCAATATCGCCGATCTGGCCAAGCGGCTGCCGGGCGTGTCGGTCAGTCAGGACCAAGGGCGGAACCAGTCGGCGACGGGTGAGGCCCAATACGTCGCCATTCGCGGCTTCGACACCAGTTTCAACGCCTATACGCTGGACGGCTTGCGTCTGCCCCAGACGGCCGGCGGTCGTTCGATTTCGCTGAATCTCTTCAGCCCGTTCGCAATCCAGGCGATCGGAATCGACAAGACGCCGAATGCGGCGCTCGATGCCGACGCCATCGCCGGCATCGTCAATCTGGTCACCCCGTCCGCCTTCGACTTCGGCGACTCGATGCTGCGCCTGCGCGCGGTGGGACAGATGGCCGAATTGGCCGAGGATCGCGGTCAGGACGGCCTGGGCGGTGCGGTCGGCCTGGACATGGCGCGTCGCTTTGCTGACGGTCGTCTGGGCGTCTATGTCGCCGCCTACTATGAGCAAAAGGACAGCGCCGCCGAGAGTGTCGCGGTTCAGAACGACTACAAGACCTCAAAGGGCAATGTCGGTTCGGCGCGCGACAATGAAAACGCCTTGTCGGCGGACGGTCTGCAGTGGAACTTCTTCAACTCCACCGTCGAACGCTATGGCGCCACGGCGGCTCTGGATTATCGCACCCAGCCTTTGGACCTGTTCGCGCGGGTCAATTATGCGACCTACACCAATACCAATACCATGAACCAGACGGGTCTGCGCAGCGAGCGGACCTCGGGTCAGACCAATCCCAATGCCGCTTCCAATCCGGGGGGCGCCAACTACAACGCAGCCGGCGACTACACGCCCTACGGCATCAACCCCGCTAACTATTTCCGCGTCGAGGATGTCGAGCAGGAACTGCTGTCGGTGCAGACCGGGGGCAAATTGCGTTTCGGCGATTTCACCGCCTCGCTGGAAGCCGCCTATGCCGACGGACGCCTGGACTCGCCCAATACGATCGAAGCCGCCTGGCGCGGCGTTTCCTATAATGGCGCGCCCGGCAATACCGGCGCCTCGTCGGAGGGGTTGAAGATTGACCTGTCAGACGCCCGCTGGCCGATGCCGGTGCTGTCGTCGGGTGCGACCGCCTATGTCGCCAGCCAGGACCGCCCCAGCCAGATCTATGTGCAACGCGGCTACAGCTATCTGTCGGAGGTCAAGAAGACGGTGAAGGGCGATCTGACCTGGAAGGGCTCGGGCCTGCTGGCCAGCGCGTCGGTTGGCGGCCTCTATGAAACGGCGGACCAAGACGGCCGCAGCCTGACGCCGGACGACACGCGCTATCGTTTCCGCACCTCTCTTCAGGCCGGCACTGTGGACGGCCCCTCGATCGGCGCGACGCCCGGCCAACTGATCACCGACTTCATGGGGCACGGCACGGTGCGCCCGGTCAAACTGGTGGATCGTCGCTTTGTGGAGCATGAGCTGGATCTGTACGGCTCGACGGTGACGGTCTCGCAAGACAAGCTGAACCAGGGCCTGTCGGACAGTAAGGAAGACCGTTCGGCCGCCTTCGCCGCCGCCACGCTGAAGTTGGCGGGCGGCGATCTGGAGATCACCCCCGGCGTTCGCTACGAAGACAATCACTTCGAAGCCCGCTTCTTCGTCAAGGATGCGGATGGCGCTCGTTTCGCCACGGCCGACCGGGATTATGACCATGTCGATCCCAGCGTCGTCGCCGCCTGGCGTCCCAACGACGCTCTCGTGGTTCGCGCGGCCGCCCGGTCCAGCTACAGCCGCCCCTCGGGCAGCCAACTGGCGGGGCCCACCACCGTCAGTCGCGATCCCGTCACCAACGCCGTCATCAGCATCAGCCAACCGAATCCGGACCTGAAGCCGGTCGAGGGCTGGAACTATGACCTGGGCCTGGAATGGTACGCCGTCGGCGCCAATCTGCAGCTGGCCGTCTACCACAAGGATCTGGACAATATCGTCGTGCCGACCGCCCTGCGGAATGGAACGAGCGCGGCCAGTGACGGGGTGATCATGATCAAGCCGTTCAACGGCTTGGGCGGTTCGGCCACCGGCGTCGAACTGGGCGGCCGTTACGCGCTTCCGGTCGAGGGCTGGCTGGACGGCGTGTCGTTTGGCGGAAACCTGACCTACCAGCAGACCCGCGCCGAATACCGCCTGTCCTCGACGGTGACGCGTGAGAGCGACCTGCCCCAGGCGCCCGAGCTGATGTACAATCTGGAAGCCGGCTATGAGCATGGGCCGTTGCGCGCCAGCCTTTGGTACAACCACACCGGTCGGCGTCTGGACACAGTGCAGGACAGCCAGCCGGACATCTATATCCAGGCGTCCAAGGAGCTGAACCTGGGCGTGGCCCTGACCCTGGCGCCGGGACTGGAAGTCGGGGCGGCGGTCCGCAATCTGACTGACGAACCGACCCGTTGGTCGACCGTCGGCGCGGGCGAACGCTATGTCTCGCCCGACCGCAAGGGCGGCTATCTGGAAACCGGCCGGGTCTTCCAGGTCAGCGTCAACGCCACCTTCTAAGGCGCGGACGTCAGAACCGATGCAGACATGACAGAGGGCGGCGGGGTTCAGCCGCCGCCCTCAAATCTGTCGCGACTGCTTCAGTAGACCTGGACCTTTGGGCTGTCGGTTGAGGCCGTCGGTTTGGCCCTGCGCTTCAGCGCCTTAACCGCGCGCGCCAGTCGTTCGACAGCCTGCTGCAGTTCGCTCTCCGGAAGGGTGTAGGGCAGGCGCAGGCGCTGCTCGAAAGCGCCGTCAATCCCGAAGCGGGGTCCTGCGGCGAGCCGCAGCCCTTCCGTTTCGGCTTGGACCATCAGGGCGGAACTGATCGGCGCGGGAAGCCGTACCCAGAGCGACAGACCGCCGGCGGGTCGAGGGCAGGACCAGTCGGGCAGGTGCTGGGCCAGTTGCGCCCGAAGGTGGTCCCGCCGCGCGCGCAACAGGGGGCGGCGCGCCGCCAGGGCCGCGCCGCCGTCGTTCAGCAGCTCCACGGCGGCCAGTTGCTCCAGGATCGGGACGCCCAGATCGAAGCTGGCGCGGCTTTGGGCCAGGCGCTGGATCACGGCGCGGTCGGCGCGGATCCAGCCGATGCGGAGGCCGCCCCAGACGCTCTTGGACATGGAGCCCAGACGCACGATGCGTGGGGCGTCTACGGCCGAGGCGGTGAGGGCCGGGGGGCCGCTGAGCGTTAGCTCGACCAAGGTTTCGTCCAGCACCAGCAGGGTCTCCGACCCCTTTAGCCCGGCCAGAAGCCGGGAGCGGTCCTGGGCGCGCATCATCCGGCCGGTCGGGTTGTTGTGATCCAATACCAGATAGGCCATCGGGGCGCCGCTGCTGCGACACGTCGATATCAGGCCGTCTACGTCCCAGCCGTCCTCGCCGCCGTCGTCGGGCAGAGCGACCGGCGTCGGCCGCCCCCCAGCCGCCAGAATGGCGTCGATCGCCTGGGGGTAGGTGGGATGGTCAAAAACCACCGCAGCGCCGGGTCGGACGGTCAGGCGCAGCAGATGGACCAGGCCGTTGTGGGCGCCGTGGGTGATCAGGATCTGGCCTGCCGAGGTCGCCAGGCCCCGCCGCCGATAGCCTTTGGCTACCGCTTCGCGCAGTTCCTCCAATCCCGCCGGCTCATAGCCGTGACCGGGCAGATTGGCGGGAAGGCGCTCCAGCGCGCGCACATAGGCCGCGTGGACGTTGGGATCGGCCGGAAGGACCGCCGCCGTGAGGTCGATCATCCCTGGCGTCGAAGGGGCGTCCTTCGGCGTTTGGCGAGGGGCCGGCCCCACCGGCAGACTGGTGCGCGCCGCCTCGCCCTGACCGCCGACCAGAAAGCCGTCATCGCGTAGTCGTCCATAGGCGGCCGAGACGGTCGTACGGCTCAAACCCAGGGCCTGCGCCACTTCGCGCTCGCCCGGCAGCCGCACCGCCAGCGGCAGGCGTCCGTCGAGGATCAGCAGTCGTACCGCGGCCGCCAGCTGTCGATAGGTCGCGCCGGCGCCGCGCGTGCGCCAGACGCCGAGGTGGCGGACAAGGGAAGGAAGACCTATCGAACGGGGAGACATGAGGCCAGAATGACAGAACTGGCTCTTTTTTATAGGGCCAGTATCGCGCATTTCTGCGAAATGACCCGTCGCCTCTCCCAGCTTTTCGCCGGCCTTGTCCTTTATAGCCTGTCCATCGCTCTTATCGTCCGCGCCGATCTGGGGCTCGATCCGTGGGATGTGCTGAACCAGGGGGTGTTCGAGCGGTTCGCCGGCCCGGCCGGGATCAGCTTCGGCCTGGTGGTCAATCTGATCGGTATGGCCGTTCTGCTGCTGTGGATTCCCCTGCGCCAGCGGCCTGGAATAGGGACTGTGGCCAATGTGCTGGTGATCGGCACGGTCGCGAATTTCGGTCTGGACTGGATCCCGTCTGACCTGGGCCTACCGGTCCGGGCGGGTCTGTTGGGCGCGGGCGTGGTTCTGAATGGCGTCGCCAGCGGGGCCTATATCGGCGCGGGCCTTGGTCCCGGCCCCCGCGACGGCCTGATGACCGGCATCGTCGCCCGCACGGGCTGGCCGGTGAAATGGGTCCGGACCGCCATCGAGCTGAGCGTCATCGCCCTGGGCTGGCTGTTGGGCGGTTCTGTCGGGATCGGCACGGTGATTTACGCCGTGTCCATCGGCCCGCTGGTCCACCTGTTCCTGCCGATGTTCACGATCCATCGCCGAGGCGGAGCCGCCTAGGGCTGAAGGCGATATCCGCCCGCGTCGGTCAGTAGGAGGCGGGCCTGGCCGGGTTCGGGCTCGATCTTCTGGCGCAGACGATAGATGTGGGTTTCCAGCGTGTGGGTGGTGACGCCGGCGTTATAGCCCCAGACCTCGGTCAGCAGTTCCTCGCGCGACACGGGCTTGGCCCCGGCGCGGTAGAGGTATTTGAGGATGTTGGTTTCCTTCTCGGTCAACCGCACCTTCTTGCCCTTGGCGTCCATCAGGACCTTGGCGGCGGGCCGGAACTCGTAGGGACCGATGGAGAAGACGGCGTCTTCCGATTGTTCGTGGCTGCGCAGATGGGCGCGGATGCGGGCCAGCAGGACGGCGAACCGGAAAGGCTTGGTGACATAGTCATTGGCCCCGGCGTCCAGGCCCAGGATGGCGTCGGCGTCGGCGGCCTGGGCCGTCAGCATGATGACCGGGGTTGAGACCCCGTCCTTGCGCAGCAGGCGGCAGGCCTCGCGGCCGTCCATGTCGGGCAGGTCGACGTCCAGCAGGATCAGGTCGGCGCGGATCTCGCGCCCCATGCGGACGCCGTCGGTGGCGGTGGAGGCCTGCTGGGTCTTGAACTCCTCGTGGAGATTCAACTGCTCGGCCAGGGCCTCGCGCAGGTCGTCGTCGTCGTCGATGATCAGAATGGTCTTGGGCGTGGGCATATGCAGACAATGGCGAGGCTTGGCCCCCGCGCCAAGGCTTGGGGGTGCGAATTCACGTCGGGTTACGGCCTAGAGGGTGTTTAAGGACGATTTCGTTCCCCGAACAACGCCGTTCCCACCCGAACATGGGTGGCGCCGCAGCGAATGGCGGTCTCGTAATCGCCGCTCATCCCCATCGACAGGACCGAAAGTTGGTTTCTGTCAGCGATCTGTTTCAGCAGGACGAAATGGGGCGTCGGGTCTTCATCCGCCGGCGGAATACACATCAGGCCCTCGACCGTCAGGCCGTAGGTGTCGCGCGCGGCGTGGATCAGGGCGTCGGCGTCGTCGGGCAGGACGCCCGCCTTCTGGGGTTCCGCGCCCGTATTGACCTGGATCAGGACCCGGGGCGCGCGGTTGAGCTTTTTCGCCGCCTCGGCCAGGGCGCGGGCCAGTTTTTCGCGGTCCAGGGTCTCGATGACGTCGAACAGGGCCACGGCGTCCTCGGCCTTGTTGGTCTGCAAAGGGCCGATCAGACGCAGTTCCAGGTCGTTCAGACCGGGGAGACGCTCGGTCCAGCGCCCTTGCGCCTCCTGCACCCGGTTTTCGCCGAACACCCGCTGGCCGGCGGCGAGTATGGCGTCGATGGCCTCGGGCGGCTGGGTCTTGGACACGGCGGTCAGGGTGACGGCGGCCGTGTCCCGTCCGGCGGCGCGACAGGCGGCGTCGATTCGCGCGCGCACCTCCGCCAGGTTTTCGGCGATGGACGCAGGCGAGGAAGCAGGGGAAGTAGGGGTCATGATCCTGTCGGCCGATTACAGCGATGAGGCGCGTGCGCTCTGGGATGCGGCGACCGCTCTAAACCGCGCCGCCGCCGCTGTCAGCCCGAGCGCCGCCGGTTTGCCGCCGCTGCTGTTCTTCACCGACCCGGAGCGGACGCCCCGGCCATGGGAGACGGCGGCCCGGCTGCCGGCGGGATCGGCGGTGGTCTATCGCGCCTTCGGGGCGGAGGACGCGGTCGAGACGGGGGCGAGGCTGCGCCGGGCTACGCGGGACGCGGGGGCGAAACTGCTGGTGGGGCTGGACCAGGCCCTGGCGGAGGCGGTCGAAGCGGATGGGCTGCACCTGCCCGAACGGGAGGCGGCGCGGGCGGTTGCGATCCGGCGGGGTCGGCCCGGGTGGTTGCTGACGGCGGCCTGGCACGGCGGCGACGTCCAGAAAGAGGGCCTGGACGCCCTGGTGTTGTCGCCGATTTTTCCTGCAGGCGGGGCGTCTGCGGTCAAGCCGCCTTTGGGGATCGAGGCTTTGCGCCGATCTACGATCGCGGCGGGTCTGCCGGTCTATGCGCTCGGGGGCGTCGATGCGGCGACGGCCGCGGACCTGATCGGATCAGGGGCGTGCGGGCTGGCGGGCGTGGCCGCGATCCAGTCGGCGTTTCGATAGGGTTCGTCGCTCGGGTCGGAGCGGACGGAGATCAGAACTTGAAGATGGTCTCGAGCCGGACGCGCGGCTGGGTGCGGCCGGTCGTTTCGGGCGCGCGGGCTGGGTCGGCCTCGGGCGAGGCCACGGCGGCGGCGGCGCCGACGCGCAGGCGGTCGTTCAGGCGGTAATAGGCGCCCGCCTCGACGTCGCCCCAGTCGGTTTCACGGCCCACCGGCTGGTTCAGATTGAAGTCGAGGCCCCAGCGGCCGTTGTCGTTGAGGCGCAGGCCCCGGCGTTGCTGCGTGGGGGCGTTGCGCTGGGCCGCCTGAGCTTCAGCCAGGGAAACACTGGGGGCGCGAGACGATGATGCGGTCTGGGCAAGCGCAGGGGCGCCGACGGCGAACGCCATCGCTGCAACAACCACCACGGAAAATTCGCCGAGACGCATCTTGAACCCTTTAGACGCCGTCGATTGAAGACGTCTTAACCTTGAACCGACCGTGTATGGGGTCGGGAACGCTGCGATTAGACACCGGGGGTCCGCCCGGTCAACGCAACGTGGTCCAGATGGCCCAGTTCCCTGCATTGTTGCGCTGCGATGTGGCTCAAGCATCACGGGAATTGCCGAAAAACGGGCCTGGTTGTCAGCAGTCTGTCACAGAACGCGGAAAGCCGTATCGCCTTCGTCGGGCGCTTCGCCTTGTCATCGCCCCTTTTGCCCGTGTTATAGAGCCACGCAGCGTCGCCCCCCGAAGGCGAAATGTCGTTCGCGCGTGTGGGCGAGGGCCCTCACGTCCCTGAGTTTACGGAGACTTCCTTGATGAGCCTCAACAAGGCCCTGGTTCGCGGCGTCGCTGTCGCCCTGGTCTCAGGCGTGGCGCTGAGCGCCTGCTCGAGCATTCCCTTCGTCGGCGGCGACGACAAGAAGACGCCCAAGACGGACGTGCAGCAAGGCATCGGCGTCAATGGCTATCTGTGGCGCGCCTCGCTGGACACCCTCAGCTTCATGCCGCTGCTGACCGCCGATCCGTGGGGCGGGGTCATCAACTATGATTGGTACACCAATCCCCAGACGCCGAACGAGCGCTTCAAGGCGACCGTCTTCATCCTGGACACCCGTCTGCGCGCCGATGCGCTGAACGTCACGGTGACCAAGGAAGTGAAGGGCGCTGATGGTCAGTGGACCGCTGCCCCGGTCGCCGCCCAGACCGAGGCCGATCTGGAAAACGCCATCCTGACCAAGGCGCGCCAGCTGAACCTGTCTAATGCGGGCTAAAGCAGGCGAACGCCTGCTTTAGCTTTCCTTGTAGGTGCTACGGCCCTTCGGGGTTGCTTGAGCACCGTTTGGCTTAGACTCAGCCGCCGTTCTCGGACAGCCGAGACGCATTACTTCTTGGGCGCTGTCGTCCTTCGGGCTAGTGAGCCGGGAGGGCGGCAGCGCCCTTTTGACTTCAGGACGACCGTGGCCCGTTACGAACCCAAGACCGCCGAACCCCGCCAGCAGGCTCGCTGGGCGGACGCCTCCGCCTTCGTGACGAAGGACACCGGCAGGCCGAAATACTATGTACTTGAAATGTTTCCCTATCCGTCGGGGAACATCCACATGGGCCACGCCCGCAACTATGTGATGGGCGACGTGGTGGCGCGGTCCAAGCGCGCCCAGGGCTATGACGTCCTGCACCCGATGGGCTGGGACGCCTTCGGCATGCCGGCCGAGAACGCGGCCATGGAGCGCGGCATCCACCCCAAGGGCTGGACCTACGACAATATCGCCCAGATGCGGGACCAGCTGAAACTGCTGGGCCTGTCGCTGGACTGGTCGCGCGAGTTCGCGACCTGCGACCCGGAATATTACGGCAAGCAGCAGGGCTGGTTCCTGGAGCTGTATCGGCGCGGTCTGGTCTATCGCAAGGACGGGGTGGTCAACTGGGACCCGGTCGACAACACCGTCCTGGCCAATGAGCAGGTGATCGACGGGCGCGGCTGGCGCTCGGGCGCGGTGGTCGAGAAGCGCAAGCTGAACCAGTGGTTCCTGCGTATCACCGACTATGCCGACGACCTGATCGACGGTCTGAAGACCCTGGAGCGCTGGCCCGAGAAGGTCCGGCTGATGCAGGAGAACTGGATCGGCCGCTCCAAGGGTCTGCAGATGACCTGGCAGTTCGCAGGCGCGGCCCCAGAGGGGTACGAAGCCGGCGTCGAAATCTACACCACCCGGCCCGACACCCTGTTTGGGGCCAGCTTCCTGGGTCTGGCACCGGATCACCCGATCTCGAAACAGCTGGCCGAGGCTGATCCGGCGGTGGCGGACTTCGTCGCCAAATGCCGCGCGGGCGGCACGTCCCAGGCCGATATCGACCAGGCCGAGAAGATCGGCTGGGACACGGGCCTGAAGGTTCTCCACCCCTTCACCGGCGCCGAGGTACCGGTGTGGATCGCCAACTTCATCCTGTCGGAATACGGCACGGGCGCCATCTTCGCCTGTCCGGCCCATGATCAGCGCGACCTGGATTTCGCCCGCAAGTACGACCTGCCGGTGATCCCGGTGGTCCGCCCCGAAGGCGCGGGCGACGACTTCGCCGTGGGCGACGAGGCCTATACCGGCCCCGGCTCCATCTTCCATTCCGACTTCCTGGACGGTCTGGACATCGAGACGGCCAAGGCCGAGGCGGTTCGCCGCGTCGAGGCGGCCGGCACGGGCCAGGGCGCGACCATCTATCGCCTGCGCGACTGGGGCGTTTCGCGCCAGCGCTACTGGGGTTGCCCGATCCCGATCATCCACTGCCCGTCCTGCGGCCCGGTGGAGGTTCCCGCCGAACAGCTGCCGGTCGTCCTGCCTGACGATGTGACGTTCGACGTGCCCGGCAATCCGCTGGACCGTCACCCCAGCTGGAAACACGTCAAATGCCCGTCCTGCGGCCAGGACGCGACGCGCGAGACCGACACGCTCGACACCTTCGTCGACTCCAGCTGGTATTTCGCCCGTTTCACCGATCCGACCGCGGCCGCGCCGATCAATACCGAGGCGGCCAACCGCTGGCTGGCGGTGGATCAGTATATCGGCGGGGTCGAGCACGCGGTGCTGCACCTGCTGTACGCCCGCTTCATCACCCGCGCCCTGTCCGACGCCGGCATGTTGTCGGTGAAGGAGCCGTTCGCCGGCCTGTTCACCCAAGGGATGGTGGTCCACGAGACCTATCGCCGCCAGACCGGCCAGTGGGTTGAGCCCACAGATGTCGAGCTCAGCAATGACAACGGCGTCCGCTCCGCGCGCCAGCTGTCGACCGGCGAGACCCTGGTCATCGGCGACATCGAGAAGATGTCAAAGTCCAAGAAGAACGTCGTCGCGCCCCAGGAGATTCTGGAGAGCCACGGCGTGGACGCCGGCCGTCTGTTCGTCCTGTCCGACAGCCCGCCCGAACGGGACGTGCAGTGGACCCCCGGCGGGGTCGAGGGCGCCAGCCGGTTCGTGCAGCGGACCTGGACCCTGTTCGACGCCTATGACGCCGGCTTCGCGGGCGAGGACAAGGCCAACGCCGAACTGCTGCGCGAGACGCACAAGGCGATCAAGGCCGTGTCCGAAGGGGTCGAGGGCTTCCGCTTCAACTCGGCCATCGCCAAGCTGTACGCCTTCGTCGCCACCGTCCGCGACAGCGCCCAGGCCGGCGGCGACGCCAAGCGTCAGGCCCTGTCGGCCCTGGCGCGCCTGATCGCCCCCTTCACCCCGCACCTGGCCGAGGAATGCTGGACCCAGCTGGGCGAAGACGGGATGGTTCTGGACGCGCCGTGGCCCGTGTGGGACGCTGCGCTGGCGGCCGACGACGAGGTGGTCCTGCCCATCCAGATCAACGGCAAGCGTCGCGCGGAAATCCGCGTGCCGCGTGGCATGGAGCCCGCCGAGGTCGAGGCCCTGGTTCTGGCCGACGAGACCGTGCAGGCGCGTCTGGAGGGTCTGAGCGTGAAGAAGATCGTCGTGGTCAAGGACCGGATCGTCAATCTGGTGGCCGGCTGATGCGCGGTGCAGCGGTTCTGGCGGTCCTGGGCGCGCTGGCGGTTTCCGCCTGCGGCTTCACCCCCATGTACGCCGAGCCGGCCGTGGGCTCGCCCCTGCGCCGGATCGCCGTCTCGGTGCAGGACGACCGGCTGGGCTATCGGTTGCGCGAGCAACTGGAGGACGCCCTGGGCTGGGATCGTTCCGCTGCGCCCCTGTATCGCCTGACGACGCAGGTCGAGCAGGAGCGGCGCTCGCTGGGCCGCCGGATCGACGACACCGCCACCCGTTATGAGCTGACGGTCAAGGCGACCTGGACCCTGACCCCCGTGGCCGGCGGCGCGCCCGTCTCGGGCGTGGAGACCGTGACCACCACCTACGCCTCGGCCGACCAGCCCTATGCCGCCATCTCGGCCCAGCAGGACGGCGAGGAGCGCGCCGCCTCCGAGTTGGCCCGGCGAATCCGTCTGGCCCTGATGCAGGCGCTGTCGAACCGGTGATCCTCGCCAAACGCCCAGAGATCGATCGCTTTTTGAAGGCGCCCGATCCGGCCATCCGGGCGGCGGTGATCCACGGCAAGGACCGGTCGGGCGTCGCCGAACGGGCCGAGATCCTGTGCCGGGCCATCACTCCGGACCTGAACGACCCGTTCAACGTCACCGTCCTGACCGACAGCGACATCGACAGCGACGAAAGCAAGCTGGAAGAGGCCCTGACGGCCATGTCCCTGATGGGCGGGCGTCGTCTGGTGCGGATTCGTCTTTCGACGCTGAAGCCCGGCGTGGACAAGGCGGTGGCCGCCGCCGTGAAGATCCATGCCGAGGGCGGCTATAATCCCGACGCCATGCTGGTGGTCGAGGCCGACCAGCTGGGCCGTGAATCCGCGCTGCGCAAGACGGCGGAGAAGGAGAACGGGGCCGTCGGCATCGTCTGCTATGAAGACGAGACCGGCGATGTCGCGCGCATGACCCGCGAGGCCCTGGCCGTCGACAAGGTGGGCCTGACCGCTGACGCTTTGGACCGGTTCGTCGGCCGTTTGCCGCGCGAGCGGGGCCTGATGCGCCAGGAGATCGAGCGCCTGGCCCTGTTCATCGGTCCCGGCTCGGGCCGGACCATCGATGTTGAAGAGCTGGAACAGCATCTGGGCGTCGAACCGGACGCCTCATTGTCTGACGCGGCGCTTCAGGCCTTCGGCGCCCGACCCGGTCCCGCCCAGTCAGGCTTGAGGCGAGCCTTCGCCGAGGGCGAATCCTCGGTCCTGGCCGTGCGGTCCGCCGCCTTGCATTTGGGACGGCTGCGGCGGATCAATATTCTGCAAGCCAATGGCGCGGGGGCCAAGGAGGCGGCCAAGGCGGCCGGCGTCTTCTGGAAACAGGAGGCGGAAATGCTGCGTCAGGCCCGCGCCTGGCGGCTGGAGGCGCTGGACGAGGTTCTGGACAGCATCAACACCGCCGATGTCGCCACCAAGACGACAGGAATGCCCGATCAGCTGATCGCCGAACGCCTGCTGCTGGAGATCGCCGGGCGGGCCAGACGATTGGGGCTCTGACGGCCTGAGGACGCGCCTCAGACCATCGGCGGGGGGCCGGCCAGGACGTCGCGCTTGCCGGCGTGGTTGGCGGGGCTGACCACGCCTTCCTGCTCCATCCGTTCGATCAGCGAGGCGGCGCGGTTGTAGCCGATCTGTAGCCGGCGCTGGACGTAACTGGTCGAGGCCTTGCGGTCGCGGGTGACCACGGCCACCGCGCGATCATAGAGATCGTCACCCGAACCGCCGCCGCCCTCGTCGAAGCTGTTGTCGCCGTCGCCGTCCGGTTCGTCGGTGATCAGGTCCAGATAGTCGGGCTCGGCCTGGGCCTTCAGGTGTTTGCAGACGTCCTCGACTTCCTTGTCGTCGACGAAGGGGCCGTGCAGGCGGGTGATGCGACCGCCGCCGGCCATATAAAGCATGTCGCCCTGGCCCAGCAGCTGTTCGCCGCCCTGTTCGCCCAGGATGGTGCGGCTGTCGATCTTGGACGTGACCTGGAAGCTGATCCGGGTCGGGAAGTTGGCCTTGATGGTGCCGGTGATGACGTCCACCGACGGGCGTTGGGTCGCCATGATCAGGTGTATGCCGGCGGCGCGGGCCATCTGGGCCAGGCGCTGGACGGCGCCTTCCACGTCCTTGCCGGCGACCAGCATCAGGTCGGCCATCTCGTCCATGACCACGACCAGGAAGGGCAGGGGCTCGGGCCGGATCTTCTCGGACTCATAGACCGGACGGCCCTGGTCGTCGAAGCCGGTCTGGACCGTACGTTCGAAATGCTCGCCCTTGGCCTGGGCCTCGCGGGCGCGCTCGTTGTAGGAGGCGATGTTGCGCACGCCCAGTTTGGACATGCGGCGATAGCGATCCTCCATCTCGCGCACCGTCCATTTCAGGGCCACGACGGCCTTCTTCGGATCGGTGACGACCGGCGCCAGCAGGTGCGGGATGCCGTCATAGACCGACAGCTCCAGCATCTTGGGGTCGATCATGATGAAGCGGCATTCGGCCGGGCTGTGGCGATACAGGATCGACAGGATCATGGCGTTGACCCCGACCGACTTGCCCGAGCCGGTGGTGCCCGCGATCAGCAGGTGGGGCATCCGCGCCAGGTCGGCGACATAGGGTTCGCCGCCGATGGTCTCGCCCAGGGCCAGGGGCAGCAGGTGACCCTTCTTGTCGTATTCGGCGCTGGACAGCAGGTCGCGCAGATAGACGGTCTCGCGCTTGGCGTTGGGCAGTTCGATGCCGATGGCGTTTCGCCCCTGGACCACTGAGATGCGGCAGGCGCGGGCGGACATGGACCGGGCGATGTCGTCGGCCAGGGCGACGACGCGGCCGTGTTTCACGCCGGGGGCCGGCACCAGTTCGTACAGGGTGACGACCGGGCCGGGGCGGATCTGATCGATCACGCCGCGCACGCCGAACTCTTGCAGCACGCCTTCCAGCATCTTGGCGTTCTGTTTCAGCGAATCCTCGTCCACCGAACCGACGCGCTGGGCCGGCTTGGTCAGTATGCCGAGCGGCGGCAGGTCGAAGGCGCCTTCGGGACGGTCGAAGACGAAGGCCTGTTGGTCGGCGTCTTCCTTGCGCGGCTTGGGCGCCTTGACCGCAGCGACGCGGGGTTCGACCGAGCGGGGCGCGGCGCGGGCGGCGGGAGCGGGTTCGTCCTCCCACGGCGGCAGGTCGTCATAGGCCGTCTGGGGACCGTCGGGGTCCTGATCCGGCGCGAAGGCGGCGTCCATGACAGGCGCAGGCGCGCGAACCTCGGGCTTAGGCTTCGGCGCCGCCTTGGCGCGCGGTTTGCGGGCAGCCGGCGGGGGCGGCGCGGCGGGGGCGCGCAAGGACCTGCTCCAGTGGAGCGTATCGACGAAGTCCATGGCGCGCAGGCCGATGGCGAAACCGGTCAGCCACAGGCCGCCGCCCAGGAAGACCAGGCCCGCGATGATCCGTCCGCCGGGGATGCGTAGCGCGGCCAGGCCCTGGGCGGTCAGACCGGTGAAGGCGTCGCCCCACAGGCCGCCCAGACCGGCGGCCAGGGGCCAGGCGGCGGGCGCGGCCAGGGCGGCGAGGGCGCCGGACAGCAACAGGGTTCCGGCCGTGGCCGCCAGGGCCTTGATCGGGCTGGGCTTCAATCTCTGCTGTATGGCGTCGCCGACCGCGCGGGCCAGGCCGAAGGCGACCAGCAACAGGGCGGCGGGCCAGGCGGCGAGGCCTAGCGACTGCATGAACAGGTCTGCGAACAGGGCCCCGTTCGCGCCCAGCCAGTTGGTGGTCGGCAGGCTGGACGCGGCGTTCAGACTGGCGTCCGCCGGATTCCACGAGACCAGGGCGACCAGCAGCAGGGTCGCCAACAGGGCCTGAAGCACCCCCCTGAACCGCACGACAAAGGGCGCCTCCCACAGGATGCGGGCGCTGATCCAGGCCTGACGGCCGACGGCGAGGGCGGTGGACATGAAAGGCGTGACCTTCCGGGCGGGTGACGTTCGACCGTCCTTTTCGCACCCTCAGGGTTAAGGGGTTGTTTACCAGCGGCCGAGAGAGACAAACCGCCTACTGGACGTTTGCAGCCGTCGGGGCGACAAGCGTCCCATGGCAGACACCGAACCCTACGACATCGTCATCGCCGGCGCGGGCCTGGCCGGGGCGGCTTTCGCCCTGGCGGCGACGCAGGGCGGGCTGAAGGTGGTGCTGGTCGATCCGCAGCCGTTCAGCGCCCAGCTGGCGCCGACCTTCGACGGGCGTTCGACCGCCATCGCCTTTTCCACCTTCCGTATGTTGGACGCCCTGGGGCTGGGCCAGACGCTGCGGCCGCACGCCTGCCGGATGGATCATATTCTCGTCACGGACGGCCGTCGGCCGGGCGCGGCCAGCCGGGCGGCGTCGCCGGCCTTCCTGCGGTTCGACGCCGAGGAGATCGGCGGGCGCACCGGCGGCGAGCCGCTGGGCTATATGGTCGAGAACCGGCGGATCCGCGCGGCTCTGGCCGAGGCGGTGACGGCGGCGGGGATCGAGGTGCGGGCCCCGGCCTCGGTCGCTTCGGTGGAGACCGACACGGGCAGGGCGACCGTGACCCTGGCCGACGGCTCGGTCCTGACCGCCGCCCTGGTGGTGGGGGCGGAAGGGCGCGGCTCGACCGTGCGCCGCGCCGCCGGGATCGAGACCGTCGGCTGGGGCTATGGCCAGAGCGGGGTGGTGGCCACGGTTCGGCTGGGTCGCGACCACGGCAATGTCGCCCACGAATATTTCCTGCCCAGCGGCCCCTTCGCCATCCTGCCCTTGACGGATCAGCGCGCCAGCCTGGTATGGACCGAGACGACACGTCGGGCCGAGGCGTTGCGCGACGCCTCGGACGCGGCCTTCCAGTCGCATCTGATGCGGCGGTTCGGGGAGTTTCTGGAGGGGGTCTCCGTCGAGGGACCGCGCTTCGTCTATCCGTTGTCGCTCAGCCTGGCCGAAAGTCTGGTCGCGCCGCGCATCGCCCTGATCGGCGACGCCGCCCACGGGGTGCATCCGGTCGCGGGCCAGGGCCTGAACATGGGGCTGAAGGACGCCGCCGCCCTGGCCGAGGTGCTGGCCGAGGCTGCGCGGCTGGGCGAGGATCTGGGCGCCGAGACCGTGCTGGAACGCTACGCCCGCTGGCGCCGGTTCGACAATGCGGCCCTGGCGGCGGGTTTCGACGCCTTCGTGCGGCTGTTCTCCAATGACATCGCCCCGGTGCGGATCGCCCGCGACCTGGGCATGGCGGCGGTGAACCGGATTGGGCCGCTGCGCCGGGCCTTCATGCAGGAGGCCGGTGGGGCGACAGGGGATCTGCCGCGGCTGCTGCGCGGCGAGGCGGTCTAGTTCAGCCGCATCCGTACGCGTTCGAAGGTCGTTGAACGTCGGGCCTCTTCGACGCCGTCCAGGCCATGGGCGCGGGCCAGGGCTTCCAGAGAGCCGGCTAAAGCCCCCTGTTTCTCGCGCGCGGCGGCGACGTCCAGCCAGGGGCGGTGGTCGTCCGGGTCCAGCAGGGCGCGGCGAAGGGCGGAGCGTTCGGCGGCGTCGTAGTCCCGACTTCGGATGGCGCGGCTGAAGAGGAGATTCTGTAGCCGGATCAGCGACTGGCGGTCCGTCACCGGGGCCATCAGCAGGTCTAGCCGGTCCGCGACGTGCGGCGTCAGGCCGGCCCGCAGGGCGCGTCGGGTCAGTTCGCTGGGCAGGACCAGCCGCCCCTGACTGAAGGGATCCAGGGCCACCGGCCCCTCGGCCGTTTCGACCCGAACCAGGAAATGGCCCGGAAAATCGACGCCTGCGGCCTTGAGCCCGGCTGCTCTGGCCGCATGGAGATAGAAGACCGCCAGGGCCGCCGACAGGCCGCGCCGACGCTGGGCCACGTCGATGATGTCGGTATTGGCGGGATGGTCCGCGTGTATCAGGTCGCCGTTCAGCTGAAGATCGGCGGACAGGGTCTCGGACAGGGCCTCGTCGGGGCCTTCTCCGCCGATCCGCTCCTTCAGCCTTTCACAGGCGCTGCGGGCCAGGGTGCGGACCGGCTCGGGGTCACGGAAGGGATAGTCGTGGATGGCGCAGGCGATCGCCGCCTCCAGCAGGGGGAAGCTTTCGTCGCCGCCCTCTCCGGCCGACGTCAGGATGGCCTCGGCCTCTTCCCGCGTCATGCGATCCCTTCAGCGCCCTGTTTCTGAACGCCCCGAAGATGACGCGGAAACCGACCGGGAGCCAGCGCCACCATATCAATTCTCAATTCAAGCGGTTGCAGGGCCGGGCGATTGCGCCGGACGGCCTCGCCCGCCGCGACCAGCCGGTCATGCTGGGCGGGCTTTAGCGCCAGGACGGCGAGGTCGAGCCGGGTGCGGCGCTTGACCTCGACCACGGCCAGGACGGGGCCGCGCCGGGCCAGGAGATCGATCTCGCCCGAGCGGGTCTTCAGCCGGAACCCCAGGATTTGATAGCCCTTGAGCATCAGCCATAGGGCGGCGATCCACTCCGCCGCATGGCCGGCCTTGAAGGCGGCGACGCCCTTGGCCTGACGCCACGCCGCCTTGGGGCGTCGGTTCGGCGCCGGGCGGGGCAGGCGGGGGTTCACTTGCCCTGAAGCTCCAGGGCGCGGCGGTAGAGGGTCTTGCGGTTCAGCCCCAGGGCGCGGGCCACTTCCGAGGCGGCCTCTCCGGTCGAAAGCCGCGTCAGAGCGTCGGTCAGGGCCGCATCGGCGTCGGCCTGGGTCGCTTCTTCCGCTTCGCCGGGGCCGATGACCACGACGATCTCGCCCTTGGGGGCGTCGAGGCGGGGATCGACCGCCAGTTCGTCCAGAGACCCTCGGACGCACTCCTCATAGAGTTTGGTCAGTTCGCGGGCTACGGCGGCCGGACGGGGACCGAGGACAGCGGCCATGTCGGTCAGGCTGTCGCGCAGGCGCGGGCCGCTTTCGAAGAAGACCAGGGTCTGGCGCTGGCCTTTCAGCCCTTCCAGGGCGGCGGTCCTGCCTGCGGTCTTGGGCGGCAGGAAGCCGGCGAACAGGACGCGGTCGGCGGGCAGGCCGGCGATGCAGAGGGCGGCCAACAGGCTGGACGGGCCGGGGATCGGGTGGACCGGCAGGCCCTCGGCGATCACCGCGCGCGCGACGACGAAGCCGGGATCGGAGACCAGGGGCGTGCCGGCGTCGGAGACCAGGGCCACCACCTCGCCGGCCCGAAGGCGCTCGATCGCCTGTTCGGCGGCGCGGCTGGAGGCGTGGTCGTCGCAGCGTTCCAGCTTCCCCTTCAGCCCATAGGCCGTCAGGAGCTTGGCGGTGACGCGGGTGTCCTCGGCCAGGACCAGGTCGGCGGCCGCCAGGACGTCCAGGGCCCTGAGCGTCATGTCGCGCAGGTTCCCGATCGGCGTCGCCACCAGATAGAGACCCGGCTCCACCCGCCGGGGCGGGGGGGCGGTCGGCGGGAAGGGGCCGGGTTCGCTCATGATCAGACGGTGGGCGGCACCGCAGTGCTCGGCTTTTCGACCACGGCGGCCGGCGGACGCGGGGCCGAGGTCAGGCCCGAACCCTGGAAGGCGGGGCCGGCGTCATAGGCGGCGAAGGTGGCGGCCGTGATGATCTCGCTGACCGAGGCGCCCAGGGAGACGATCTGAACCGGCTTCTCCAGCCCGACCAGCAGGGGGCCGATCACGGTGGCGCCGCCCAGGGCCTGGACCAGCTTGGTCGAGATGGCGGCCGAATGGATGGCGGGCATGACCAGGACGTTGGCCGGCTTGGTCAGGCGGTTGAAGGCGTAGGCGGAGTGGCCCTTGGGATCCAGGGCGACCTCGGGCGGCATTTCGCCCTCGTATTCGAAATCGACGCCCTTCTTGTCCAGGATGCGGATGGCCTCGCGCACCTTTTCGGCGCGGTCGCCGGGCGGATTGCCGAAGGTCGAATAGCTGAGGAAGGCCACGCGCGGATTGCGGCCCAGCCTGCGCACGGTCTCGGCGGCCTTGATGGCGATGTCGGCCAGTTCAGCCGCGTCCGGCAGTTCGTGGATGGTGGTGTCGGCGACGAACAGGGTGCGGCCCTTGGCCAGCAGGATCGACAGGCCGATCAGGGTGTCCTCGACGTCCAGCACGCGCTGGACCTCTTTCAGGGCCATGTTGAAGTTGCGGGTCACGCCCGCGACCATGGCGTCGGCCCGGCCCTTGGCGACCAGGGTGGCGGCGAAATAGTTGCGGTCCTGATTGATCATCCGCGCCACGTCGCGGCGCAGATAGCCCCGGCGTTGCAGCTTCTCGTACAGCCAGTCGGTGTCCTCGACATTGTGGCCCGAGACGCGGGCGTTGGTGATCTCGATGCCCAGATCGTCGAAGTTCAGCCCGGCCTCGGCGGCGTTCTGACGGATCAAATCCTCGCGGCCGACCAGGATGGGCGTGCCCAGATCGGCCTGTTTGAAGCCCCAGGCGGCGCGAATGACGGCCAGTTCCTCGCCCTCGGCGAAGACGACGCGCTTGTTCGGTCCGCCCCGCACCGCCGAGTTGATCTTCTGCATCAGGGCGGCGGACGGATCGACGCGCGAACGCAGGGCGTTGCGATAGACGTCCATGTCCTCGATCTGGACGCGGGCCACGCCGGTATCCATCGCCGCCTGGGCGACGAAGGGCGGAATGTACCAGATCAGGCGCGGGTCGAACGGGGTCGGGATGATGTAGTCGGGGCCGAACTTCAGCTTGCGGCCGCGATAGGCGGCGGCGACCTCGTCCGGCACGTCCTCGCGGGCGAGTGCGGCCAGGGCCTGGGCGCAGGCGACCTTCATCTCGTGGTTCACGCGCCGTGCGCGCACGTCCAGGGCGCCCCGGAACAGATAGGGGAAGGCCAGGACGTTGTTGACCTGGTTCACATAGTCCGAGCGGCCGGTGGCGATGATGGCGTCGGACCGGACCGACTTGACGTCTTCCGGCGTGATTTCGGGATCGGGGTTGGCCATGGCGAAGATGATCGGATTGGGCGCCATCGAGGCGACCATCTCCTTGGTGATCGCGCCCTTGGCTGACAGGCCCAGCACCACGTCGGCGCCGACCATGGCCTCGGCCAGGGTGCGCAGCGAGGTGTCGGTCGCGTGGGCGGCCTTCCACTGGTCCATGCCGTGTTCGCGGCCCTGGTAAACGACGCCGTCCTTGTCGCAGATGACGGTGTTCTCAGCCTTGACGCCGGCGGCCTTCATCAGGGCAATGGAGGACAGGCCCGCCGCCCCGGCGCCGGCCAGCACCACCTTGACCTCGTCCAGCCGTTTGCCGGCGACATGGCAGGCGTTGATCAGGCCGGCGGTCGAGATGATAGCGGTGCCGTGCTGGTCGTCATGAAAGACGGGGATGTCCAGCAGGTCCTGAAGCTCGCTCTCGATGACGAAACATTCGGGGGACTTGATGTCCTCCAGATTGATCCCGCCCCAGGTGTCGCCGATGTTCTTGACGACGGTGATGAACTCGTCCGGATCGGTGGTCTTCACCTCGACGTCGAAGCTGTCGACGTCGGCGAAGCGTTTGAACAGGACCGACTTGCCCTCCATCACCGGCTTGGAGGCCATGTGGCCCAGGTTGCCCAGGCCCAGGATGGCGGTGCCGTTCGAGATGACGGCGACCAGATTGCCCTTGGAGGTGTATTCGTAGGCCTTGTCCGCATCGGCGGCGATGGCCAGGACCGGCACGGCCACGCCCGGCGAATAGGCCAGCGACAGGTCGCGCTGGGTCGCCATCGGCTTGGTCGGGGCCATGGAGATCTTGCCCGGGGTGGGGATGCGGTGGAAGTCCAGCGCTTCCTGGTCGGAGAAGGTCTGTTTTTCGGTTTGATCGGGCATGGGGCGTCCAGGGCGTCGGCGGGGCTGTAACCGTTCGTGTCCTAGAGTGTGGGAAGGGCCGCGCCAAGCCTTGACGCCCCGGAAGGTTCACAGACTAGGGCGCAAGTTTCCGTTCGCGTCAGCGTCAACCCTTGCCGAGCGTCAAAAGGCGAGGACGCCGGTGCGCTCGACTTCGACCGGGCCGGTCATCAGCACATGGTCCGTCGCCGAGTCCCATTCGATGGTCAATTCGCCGCCATCGACCACGACCGTGGCCTTGCGCTCGGTCAGGCCGCGCCGGACCGCCGCCACCTGTGCCGCGCAGGCGCCGGTGCCGCAGGCCTTGGTCAGGCCGGCGCCGCGTTCCCAGACGCGCAGACGGATATGGTCGCGGTTAAGCACATGGGCGAAGCCGACATTGACCCCCTGGGGAAACAGCGGGTGATGTTCGACCAGGGAGCCGGAGCCGGTGACGAAGCCGTCGTCCTGGCGATCGGTGAAGAAGACGACGTGCGGATTGCCCATGGAGACGGCGCCGGGCGTGTGCAGCAGGGGGGCGTCGATGGGGCCGACCTGAAGCTCGATCCCACGGGTGTCCATCTCCTCGGCCAGAGGCACCTGGGTCCAGTCGAGCCGGGGCTGGCCCATATCAACCGTCACCTGGCGGTCGCCGGCGCGAGCGGCGGTGGTGGGGCCGGCGGCGGTGTCGATGACGACCCGGTCCGAGCCCTTGGCCTCCATCAGCAGCCAGCCGACGCAGCGCAGGGCGTTGCCGCAGGTCTCGACCATCGAGCCGTCGGCGTTCCACACCCGCATGAAGGCGTCGGCGGTGTCGGACGGCTCCATGGCGATCAGCTGATCGAATCCCTCGCCCGAGGCGCGGTCAGCCAGGGCGCGGATCTGATCCTCGGTCGGACGAAACGGCGTTTCCAGCGCGTCGATGACGATGAAGTCATTGCCGGCGCCGTTCATCTTGATGAAAGGACGGGTCATGCAGGCCATATAGGCCTATCCCTGTCGTCCGGAAACCACTGTGTCCCAGAGCGAAACCGACCCCAAGGACGGCCTGAGGCTGCGCGCGCGGCTGCGATACCTGTATCATGGCGGACAGCCGGCGGCGGTTAAGTTTCGGCTGACGGTCATCGTCATCGACTTCGCCATCATCGCCTTCTTCCTGGCGGCGCCGATCCTGAAGAACATGGGCTGGGCCTTCTATGTGCTCGACTATCTGATCGCCGCCCTGCTGGCGGTCGATCTGGCGGCGCGGGCCTATGCCTATTCCGACGTTCGAGACTGGCTGAAGAAGCCGATCGTCTGGCTGGACCTGTTCATCCTGGCGACCCTGCTGTTCCCGGCCTGGCTGTTCAATCTCGGCTTCCTGCGGATGCTGCGGTTGTGGACCCTGCTGAACTCCGACTTCTTCTGGCGCACCGTCGGCGCCCGGTTCGACGACACGCGGGTCGAGGGGATCGTGCGCGCGCTTTCGGGTCTGGTCACCTTCGTCTTCGTGGTGACCGGTTTCGTCTATGCGACCTTCCGGGGGCATGACGGGATCAGCGGCTATATCGACGCCCTCTATTTCACCGTGGCGACCCTGACGACGACCGGGTTCGGCGACGTCACCCTGCCGGGGGTGCTGGGCAAGCTGTTGTCCATCGCCATCATGCTGGTCGGGATCACCCTGTTCCTGCGTCTGGCCCAGGCTCTGATCAAGCCGCACAAGGTTCGTTTCCCTTGCGACCGCTGCGGCCTTCAGACTCATGACCCGGACGCGGTCCACTGCAAGGCCTGTGGGAACCTGATCTGCATCCCCGACGAGGGCTGAGACAAAGATGACAAAACCGTAAGGGCGGATTCGTCGCCTTGCCGCAGGGCGGGTCGCCGTTAAGGTGCCCGTCTTCAATTCCGGGGACTGTCCATGATCCGCTCATCCGCCGCCGTGCTCGCGGCTCTTCTCGCCTCCACCAGCCTGACGTCGGTATCCATGGCCCAAACCGCCCCCTCCGCCCCCGCCTTCGCGACCAGCGAGGCGAGCGACCCCTATGTCTGGCTGGAAGACGTCGAAGGCGAGCGGGCCATGGCGTGGGTTAAAGAACACAACGCCCATTCGCTGGGTGTGCTGCAGGGCGACCCCCGCTATGAGCCCCTGCACCAGCAGGCGCTCGCCATCGTTCAGGCGCGCGACCGGATCCCGTCGCCCGGCTTCACCCATGATGGCCATATCGACAACTTCTGGCAGGACGCCCAGCATGTGCGCGGCGTCTGGCGGCGCACGACGCTGGACTCCTACAAGACCGCCGAACCCCAGTGGGAGACGGTGCTGGACATCGACGCCCTGGCCGAGGCCGAGAGCGCAAACTGGGTCTACAAGGGTTCGACCTGCCTGGCCCCCGAAGAACGCTACTGCCTGATCAGCCTGTCGAACGGCGGCAAGGACGCCGTGACCCTGCGCGAGTTCGACAGCGTGACCCGCAGCTTCGTCGAGGGCGGCTTCTTCCTGCCGGAGTCCAAGGGCGGCGCGACCTGGCTGAACAAGGACACCCTGCTGATCTCGCGCGATTTCGGCGTCGGCACCCTGACCAACTCCGGCTATCCGATGATAGTGAAGCGGATGATGCGCGGTCAGTCGCTGGATCAGGCCGATGTCCTGTTCATGGGCGAATCGACCGACGTCTCGGTGTCCGGCTATACGCTGCGCGACGCCGACGGGGTGCTGAAGGCGACCCTGATCAACCGGTCGATCGACTTCTATTCGTCCGAGACCTATCGCGTGAGCGACGACGGGGCGGTGGTGAAACTGGCCCTGCCGGCCAAGTCGGACATTACCGGACTGGTCGCCGGCAAGCTGGTGGTGGCGCTGAAGCAGGACTGGACCGCGCCGTCGGGCCAGGACTTCAAGAGCGGCGACCTGATCGCCTGGCCGCTGGACGCCTGGCTGGAAGACCAGGCCACGCCCGCCGTGCTGGTGCTGCGTCCGACCGAGCGTCAGGCCGTCGAGGGGGTCAGCGCGACCCGCAATACCCTGGTCGTGGCGTTGTACGACAATGTGCGCGGCTCGGTGCGGGTCTATACGCCCGGCGAAACGGAATGGACCCACACGACCCTGGATCTGCCGCAGAACGTCTCGGTGGGCGTGGGTTCGGCCTCCGAGACCGACGACAAGATCTTCGTCAGCGTCACCGGCTATCTGAACCCGTCCAGCCTGTGGCTGGCCGATGCGGCGACCGGGGCGGTGGATCAGGTCAAGTCGATGCCGGCCAAGTTCGACGCCGCCGGCATGACGGTGGACCAGCACGAGGCCCGCTCGGCCGACGGGACGATGATCCCCTATTTCGTGGTCCACAAGGCGGACATGCCGCTGGATGGGACGAACCCGACGCTGCTGTACGGCTATGGCGGGTTCGAAAACTCGCTGCTGCCCGGCTATTCGGCCACGGTCGGCAAGCTGTGGCTGGAGCGGGGCGGGGTCTATGTCATCGCCAATACGCGCGGCGGCGGCGAGTTCGGCCCGCGCTGGCACGAGGCGGCCCTGCAACAGAACCGCCAGCGCGCGCACGAGGACTTCCAGGCCGTGGCCCTGGACCTGATCGCGCGCGATATCACCAGCCAGCCGAAGCTGGGGATCATGGGCGGGTCGCAGGGCGGCCTGTTCATGGGGGCGATGCTGACCCAGCGGCCCGATCTGATCAACGCGGCCGTCATCCAGGTGCCCCTGTTCGACATGCTGCGCTTCCACAAGCTGCTGGCCGGCGCCTCGTGGATCGGGGAATACGGCAATCCGGACGTTCCGGAGGAGCGCGCCTGGATTCAGGCCTATTCGCCCTATCAGAACCTGCGGGCGGGCCAGCCCTATCCGGAGGTCTTCATCCACACCTCGACCAAGGACGACCGGGTCCATCCGGGCCACGCCCGCAAGGCGGCGGCGCGTCTGGAAGAGCTAGGCTATCCGGTGCTGTTCTATGAGAACACCGACGGCGGCCATGCGGCAGGGGCGAACCTGCAAGAGACGGCGCGTCGGTTGGCGCTGGAATACACCTATCTGTCGCGCCGGCTGATGGATTCCCCGGCGCAGGAATAGGTCTCTATCCGCTCATCCCGGCGAAAGCCGGGACCCAGTGCTTTCGCGAGGTTCGGCGGCTGGGATCGAGTTCAGTACACATGGGCGGCGCCGAACGCCCAAAGGTCTGGGTCCCGGCTTTCGCCGGGATGAGCGGAGAGTTTAAGCCATGCGTCATCTGATCCTGTCTGCCGCCATTCCGGCCCTTCTGCTCGGAGCCTGCGCCGGAGCCGCCACACCGGGCGGCGTCGACGAAATCGTCGTCTCGACGAACGACAGCCGCCCGCCCCACTTCCCCCGCGACCTGACCCCCGCGGGCGTCGCGGCGGCGGATGATCATCTGGCGCTGGAGCAGGTGGACGGGGCCGAGGCCATGGCCTTCGTCGCCGAAGAGAACCGGAAGTCCCTGGCCGTCCTGACCGGCGATCCTCGCTACGAAACCTTCCGCGCCGAGGCCCAGGCCATCCTGACCGCCACCGACCGGATCCCCGGCCCGTCCTTCCTCGGCGAGGGGATCGGCAATTTCTGGCAGGACGCGACCAATCCCAAGGGCGTCTGGCGCCGCACGACGTTGGACAGCTACCGCACCGCGACGCCGCAGTGGGAGACCCTGCTGGACATCGACGCCCTGTCCAAGGCCGAGGGCAAGGACTGGGTGTTCAAGGGCGCCGACTGCCTGGCGCCCGACGAGACCCGCTGCCTGATCAATCTGTCGGACGGCGGCAAGGATGCGGTGGTCGTGCGCGAGTTCGACCTGACGACCAAACGCTTTGTGGACGGCGGCTTCAGCCTGCCCGAGGGCAAGCACCGCATCGAATGGCTGGACCGCGACACGCTTCTGGTCGCCACCGATTTCGGCGCCGGGACCATGACCGAGTCCGGCTATCCCTTCATCGTCAAGACGCTGAAGCGCGGCCAGACCCTGGCTCAGGCGGTCGAGGTCTATCGCGGCGAACAGGGCGACGGCGGCTATGGCGTCAGCCCCGCCGTCTATCGCGACAAGGACGGCAAGGTGACGGCGGTGATCATCACCCGCCCGCTGGACACCTTCCGGTCGGAGACCTGGGCCATGGCCCACGACGGATCGACGGTGAAACTGGCCCTGCCGGACCGGGTCAGCGTCTTCGGCGCCCAGGGCGACCTGCTGATCGTCTCGAACGACGAGGCTTGGACCTTCACTGGCGCCACCTACAAGGCCGGTTCGTTGCTTTCGATGCCGCTTAACCATTTGCGGACCGACCGCAACGATCTGGGCATCAGCAATCAGGCCTACCTGATCTATCAGCCCGCAGAGCGTCAATCGTTGGGCGACGTTCGCGTTCTGGATCGCCAGGTCGTCGCCTCCCTGTCCGACAATGTCGCGGGGCGGCTGGCGATCTTCGAGAACCGGGGCGAGTTCGGCTGGCGACGTCAGGACGTGGCGACGCCCGAGAATGTCGCCGTCGGCCTAGGCGACTCGTCCAAGTCGAAGGGGCAGGTCTTCGTCTCGACCCAGGGCTTCCTGACCCCGCCGACGCTGAGCCTCGCTTCGGTCGCATCGACCGCTCTGACAGAGCTGAAATCCGCCCCGGCCAAGTTCGACGCCTCGACCCATGTGGTGGAGCAGTATGAGGCCACCTCGACCGACGGGACCAAGATCCCCTATTTCATCACCCGCCCGCGCGACATGAAGCTGGACGGGTCGAACCCGACCATCATGCTGGGCTATGGCGGGTTCCAGGTCAGTCTGAATCCGGCCTACAAGCCCGAGATGGGCAAGCTGTGGCTGGAGCGGGGCGGGGTCTTCGTTCAGGCCAATATCCGCGGCGGCGGCGAGTTCGGGCCCGATTGGCACCAGGCGGCGCTGGACGGAAACCGCCAGCGCGCCTTCGACGACTTCGCCGCCGTGGCGCGCGATCTGGAACAGCGCGGCGTCACCAGCCCGCGCCGTCTGGGCATCTATGGCCGGTCGAACGGCGGGGTCCTGACCAGCGTGTCGATCACCCAGCACCCGGAACTGTTCAATGCGGCGGTGATCGAGAGCCCGCTGGTGGACATGCTGCGCTATCACGAGCTGCCGGCCGGCGCCTCGTGGATCGGCGAATACGGCGACCCGCGCATCCCCGAAGAAGCCGAGTGGATCGCTCGATATTCGGCCTATCAGCAACTGCGGCCCGACGTGACCTATCCGCGCGTCTATCTGACCACCAACACGCGCGACGACCGCGTCCATCCGGGCCATGCGCGCAAGTTCGCCGCCCGTTTGGGCGATCAGGGCCACGATCATCTCTATTATGAGGACACGGCCGGCGGTCACTCCAACGACGCAGACCCGGTGGCCAACGCGCGGCGCTGGGCCCGCCACTATGTCTATCTGTCGCAACAGCTGATGGACTGAGGGCGGCTCACGCACTTATGACCCCCGGCGGCGTCCACGAGGGTTAAGAACGTCGGCATGAGAAACAGGATCTGGGTCATCGCGGCGACGGTCATGGCGGGCGCCGTCCTGTCCGTGGGCTCGGTCGCCCAGCCTGCGGGGCCGCGCGCCAAGCCCGTTCGCCATGCGGTGAACGCCGGTCCGCCGGTCGTGGTCGAACTGTTCACCGCCCAGGGCTGCGGCGGCTGTGTCGAGGCCAATGCGGTGGTCGAGCGGGCGGCGGCCGAGCCCGGCGTGATCGCCCTGACCTATGGGGTCGACTACTGGGACTATCTGGGCTGGACCGACACCTTCGCCCGGCCCGAGTTTTCCCAGCGCCAGCGCGCTTACCGTGTCGCCCTGCGCCAGCGCGGGGTCTCGACGCCCCAGGTGGTGATCGACGGTCGGCGTCAGGTGTCCGGCGCGCGGGGCCAGGAACTGGAGACCGCCATCGTCGAGGAGGCGGGTCGTCAGGTCTGGCCGCCCGAGATCGAGTTCCGCGAGACCGGCGACCGCGTCGGCGTCGGATCAGGCCGTCCGCCGGTCGGGGGCGCCGAGGTGCTGGCCGTCACCTACACGCCCGGCTCGCAAGTGGTCGAGGTCAGTCGTGGCGAGAACCGGGGCAAGACGGTCCGTCACGTCAATGTGGTGCGCGACATCGTCCCTCTGGGCGACTGGCAAGGCCGTCCCGCCCTGTTCGACCTGCCGCAGACGCAGGGCGACGAGGCCGTGGTCGTCATGATCCAGGCCAAGGCTGATCGCCGGATCATCGGCGCCGCAATCCGGAAGTAGGCCGTCGATCCGGTCCAAAGGGTCACGCCAGAAAAAAGGCCCCGGCGTTCGCGCCGGGGCCTTTCCTGTTTCGTCTTAAGCCCTGGATCAGGCTTCGTCGCCCTTGTCGGCGGCGCCCGTCTCGGGGGCCACGACGCCCTTGGCAGGGCGAACGGTCTGGCGTTCGGCGATCCGGGCCGACTTGCCGCGACGATCACGCAGATAATAGAGCTTGGCGCGACGCACGACGCCGCGGCGCTTCACTTCGATCGACTCGATGTTCGGCGACAGAATGGGGAATTTGCGTTCGACGCCTTCGCCGAACGAGATCTTGCGGACGGTGAAGGTTTCGCTGATGCCGCCGCCGTCACGGGCGATGCAGACGCCTTCGAAGGCCTGGACGCGCTCGCGCTCGCCTTCCTTGATCTTCACATTGACGCGCAGGGTGTCGCCGGGCTGGAAGTCCGGGATCTTGCGGTCGCCCAGGACGCGGGCTTTTTCTTCGGCGTTCAACTGCTGAACGATGTTCATGTCATTTCTCCTCGAGCTTTGCGCTCTTTGCCTGTGAGTTGGCGAGATGCGCCTGCCAGAGGTCCGGCCGCCGCTCCCGCGTGGTCTTCTCCCGCTGCGCCTCGCGCCATTGTGCGACCTTCTTGTGGTCGCCCGACAGCAGCACCTCGGGAATCTCAAGCCCCTCGAACGTCCGCGGTCGCGTGTACTGCGGGTGTTCCAGAAGCCCATCCTCGAAACTTTCGGACGACAGGCTGTCTGCCGCGCCGAGCACTCCGGGGATCAGTCTTACGCACGCCTCGATCACGACCATGGCCGCCGCCTCGCCGCCGGCGAGCACCGCGTCTCCGACCGAGACCTCCTCGAACCCGCGTGCGTCGAGCACCCGCTGGTCCACCCCCTCGAAACGGCCGCACAGCACGACGATTCCGTCTGCTTTCGCCCATTCCTTGACGCGCGCCTGGGTCAGGGGCCGACCCCGGGCGCTCATGTACAAAAGCGGGCGCCCCCTAGAAGGGTTGGTCGGCCCCGGCAGGCTATCCACCGCCCGAGCCACCACGTCCGCCTTAAGCACGGCTCCCGGGCCGCCACCCGCAGGGGTGTCGTCCAGGAAGCCGCGCGTATCTGTGGAAAAGCCGCGAATGTCAACCGTATCCAGGCTCCACAAGCCTTTCTCGCGCCAGGCCGTGCCGATCAGCGACACGCCGAGCGGGCCGGGAAAGGCCTCGGGGAACATGGTCAGGACGGTGGCGGTGAAGGGCATGGGCGCCCTTTAGCCCCGAACGGAGGAAAAAATCCATCGGATGCTGTGCGCTCGTGCAACCAAGGCTAAGCTTGAGCGTTGCTGCCAAGCTTGACCATAATTGAGGTTCGCCATGCGCAAGATCATCACCCTGTCCCTCGTCGCCGCCGCCCTGGCCGTCTCGGCCTGCAACACCATCGCCGGCGTAGGCCGCGACGTCTCGGCCGCCGGTTCGGCGGTCAGCTCGGGCGCGGAACGCGCGAAACACTGAGGATCAGATGATCTGGAAGGCCCGCCGCTCAGGCGGGCCTTCGTGTTTCAGGACGGTTGGCCTTCGGTCGCTGCGACGGCGGGATCAGTCGCCGTCTCGCGGTTCTGGCGTTCCTGCAAGGCGGTCTGTTTTCCCGCTACGACGAAGGCCAGGACAATGCCGAACACGCCGATGATCGCCGAATAGAGGAAGAAGGCGACATAGCCGGCGCCCAGGGCGGCGGGGGTGACGCCGCTGGACGCCGCGCCAGTGGTCAGCACCCCCTCCTGGATATTGGCGAACAGGCCGCGCAAACCGGCGAACGGCCCATTCCCTTCCGCCGCCCGTGCCGAAGCCTCGACGATCCGGCCCGATTGCGAGGCGATCAGCTTGCCGGGCAGGGCGTAAAGCGAGGTGAACAGGGCGTATTGGGTCGCGGTGAAGCCGATCGAGGTCAGGCTGGACATATAGGCGATCAAGGCCGTCCCGGCGTAGCCGCCGGAGATGTTGTCGACGCCGATCGCCACAGTCAGGGCCGACAAACTGTGGCCCTGGGTCGCCAGCCAGGCGAAGATCAGGTTGGAGACCGGGCTCATGAAGGCGCCGATGACCATGGTGCGGATCAGGCCCAGCCTGGCCACCGACCAGCCGCTGATCAAGACGCCGAGCGTCGTCATGATCACCCCGAACACCTTGCGCACCTCGGCCAGCTCGGTCTTGGAGAAGCCCAGATCGATATAGAAGGGCGGCATGATGTTCAGCACGAAGTCAGCCAGCCGATAGACGCAGATCAGGGCCAGGATCAGGGTCGCGACGCCCGAGAAGCGCCGGTAGAAATCAGCCAGCGGTTGGCCGAACGAGCCCGCCAGATAGGCGCCAGGGCGTGTCTTGAGGCCTGGCAGGGGCCAGCAGGCCAGCACCATCACCACCAGACCCAGGAAGACCGAGGCGAACTGCAGATAGACGCCCTCGGGCTTGGCCGACAGGGCCGCCGCCACCGCCGCCTTGCCGTCCGCGCCCAGGCCGAACAGGCCGAACAGGGTGTTCAGAGGCGCCGACTGGCCCGTCAGTCCCGAGCCAAGGAACATGGCGGCGACGCCGATCACCGCCAGACGGACGATCCATTCGACCACTTCCAGCTTCGGCCGCGACGGGACGTCGCCGACGGGGATGGGCCGGATTGTGTGAGCCTTCTCGCGCGGAGCGAACAGGACGCCGACGATGCCGAAGCCCATGAGGCACGCCATCACCGCATAGGAGAGGTTCCAGTTGTAGAGGTCGGCCAGGACCAGGGGCACGGCGCCGGCCACGATCATGGCGACGCGGTAACCCATCTGATAGGCGGCGGCCATGGCGCCGTGGCGGCTGTCGTCGGCCGCCTCGATGCGCCAGGCGTCGATGACGATGTCCTGGGTGGCGCCGAAGAAGCCGACCAGTGCGGCGAACCCGGCGACGGCGATCAGGGCGTTGGCCGGATTCAGCGTCGAGATCGACCACAGGCCGAAGACGATCACCGCCTGGGTCACCAACATCCAGGCTCGGCGGTGACCCAGCAGCGGCGTCAGCAACGGCACAGCGGTCCGGTCGATCAGGGGCGCCCAGACGAACTTCAGCGAATAGGACAGGGTGGCCAGGGCGAAGAAGCCGATCACCTCCAGCGTCAGGCCGCTCTCGCGCAACCAGGCGGTCAGGGTGTCGAAGATCAGCAGATTGGGCAGGCCCGCCGAAAAGCCCAGAAGCAGCATGATGAAGACGCGCCGCTCGCCATAGACGGCGAAGCCGCCGGCGGATTTCGCTTTTGCGGTCGAGGCTTGGTCGGTCATGCACGGCTCCGGCGGCGGCCGGAAACGCGGTCGCCTAAAGGGGGGCGACCTTGGCGCGGATGTCGCGCTTCGTCCAGCGGGTCAGAGCGGCGCGCAGGGCCTCGACGTCCAGCGGCTTGACCAGGTGATCGTCCATTCCGGCCTCCAGGCACAGGCGGCGGTCCTCGGCGAAGGCGTTGGCGGTCAGGGCCAGTATGGGGGTGGCGTCGCCCGTGGCGCGGATGGCGCGGGCGGCGGCGGGGCCGTCCATGCCGGGCATCCGCATGTCCATGAAGACCAGGTCGTAGCGGGCGCGGGCCAGGGCGGCGACGGCTTCGGCTCCGGTGGCGGCGGTCTCGACGGTGCAGCCCTCGCGGCGCAGCAGGGTGCGGGCCAGAAGCGCCCCGACCGGATTGTCCTCGGCCAGCAGGACGCGGACCCCGGCGAAACGGGCGGTTGCGACCCGGTCGTCCTCGGGCGGAAGGAGGTTCGACGTCGCAGCGGCGTCGCCGGCGCCGGTGGCCGCCAGCACCCGTTCGGCCAGGGAGGCCCGGCGCAGGGGCTTGATCAGATAGCCGTGGAAACCGGCGGTCCGGTAGCGAGGGATCAGTTCGCGTTCCGACGGCTTCAGCAGGACGACGCCGCGCCCCTTGTCCGGGGCGGCGACCAGGGCGTCGGGCGCCGCCTCGGCGTGGTCGATCAGCCAGACGGGGGCTGTGTCGGAGACTTTGCCGCCGGAGGTTTCGATCTGGGCGGCGGCGGCGGCGCGAACAAAGGGGTCGGGCGATCGGACGGCGACCTTGTGGCCTCGTAACGGCTTCTTTCGACGGGCCACGACAGGCTCGAAGCCGGCCTCGAAGCGGAAGCGGGCCCCCCCGCCAGGACGATCCTCGACGCCCACGGTTCCGCCCATGGCCAGGGCCAGTTTGCGCACGACCGCCAGGCCCAGGCCGGCGCCGTCGTGGCGCGCCGCGTCGGACGAATCGGCGTGACCGAATTCCTCGAAGATGCGGGACCGGGCCTCGAGGGGCACGCCGGGGCCAGTGTCGTCGATGATGAAGTCCAGGCGGACGCGCCCGTCCTTGGCGGCCGTCCCGTCGTCAGCCGCACGCTCGACCGACAGGCGGACGCCGCCGGTCTCGGTGAACTTGACCGCATTGCCGGCCAGGTTGAACAGCACCTGCCGCAACCGGCCCTCGTCGGCCAGGATGTTCGGCGCGTCGGCGGCGACCGACCAGACGATTTCCAGCCCCTTGTCGTGGGCGCGCGGGCTGAGCAGTTCGGCGACGCCGCGCGCCAGACCTTCCAGGTCGACCGGGGCCAGGTCGAACTCCAGCGATCCGGCTTCCAGCCGGGCATAGTCCAGCAGATCATTGACCAGGCCCAGCAGATGCTCGGCCGACTGGCGTGCGTTTTCGGCATAGGCGCGCTGGGCGCCGTCCAGTCGAGTGCGCTGCAACAGATTGATCATGCCCAGCACCCCGTTCAGGGGGGTGCGCATCTCGTGGCTCATCAGGCGCAGGAATTGCTGCGCCGCCTCGACGGCGGGGGCCGGCGGGGTCTCGATCTGCTTCGTCGCCGTCCGTCGCGCCATCAGGATCTCCGCAAGCTGTGGAGCATAGGCGCGCCGGGTTAAGGATTGTTCTTCTCTCCTGAGGGTGCGGGAGGTTCGGATCAGGGCCTCACGAATAGAGGAAGGGCGCCTGGTCCGGCGCCGCCTCGCGGATCTCAGAGGCTTCGCTGCGGTGGGCCTGACGTCGGCTGAAGTCGGCCTCGGCCCCCACGGTGTTGCGACGATAGATCAGGGCCTCGGCGATATGGCGGCGCAGAACTCCGGTGCAGCCGTCCAGATCGGCGATGGTGCGGGCCAGCCGCAGGGTCCGGGTCCAGCCGCGCGCGGTCAGACCCCCGGCCTCGCCCGCCCGCATCAGCAGCATCCGCCCCGCCTCGTCCGGGGTGGCGAACCGATCCAGGGTGTCGCCGGAGGCGCGGGCGTTCAGCCCCTGGGCCGGGTCCAGTCCCGCCTCGCGCACGCGGTCCTCTTGCTGGGCGCGGGCGGCGGCGACGCGAGCCTTGGCTTCTGCCGTGCCTTCGGGCGGGGGCGGCAGGGTCATGTCGGCGGCGGTGACCGGCGGGGTCTCGACCGTCAGGTCGATCCGGTCGAACATCGGGCCGGACACCCGGTTCTGATAGTCGCGTTGGCAGCGCGGAGCCTTGCCGCAGGCGCCCCGTCCGGCCCCGCCCATGCCGCAGCGACAGGGGTTCATCGCCGCCACCAGCTGGAACCGCGCCGGATAGCGGATATGGGCGTTGGCCCGCGCCACCACGATCTCGCCCGTCTCCAAGGGCGCGCGCAGGGAATCCAGGGCCTGGGCGCTGTACTCGGGCAGTTCGTCGAGGAACAGGACGCCGTTGTGGGCCAGGGACGCCTCGCCCGGCTTGGCCCGCAGACCCCCGCCGGTCAGGGCCGCCATCGAAGCAGAGTGATGGGGGCTTCTGAACGGTCGGTCCCGGGTCAGCGCCCCCCGCTCGATCAGGCCGGCGACCGACCAGACCATCGAGGTCTCCAGCAGTTCCTGCGAGGTCAGGGGCGGCAGGAGGCCGGGCAGGCGCTGCGCCATCATCGACTTGCCCGATCCCGGCGGGCCGATGAACAGCAGGTTGTGGCCGCCCGCCGCGGCGATTTCCAGCGCCCGCTTGGCGCCTTCCTGGCCCTTGACCTCGCGCAGATCGGGCACGGCCTTGCCGCTGGCCAGGGGGCCGGGCTCTGGTGCGCGCAGGACCTGGGTTCCCTTGAAGTGATTGACCAGGGCGATCAGGGACCGCGGCGCCAGGATGCGCGCCCCGCCGGCCCAGGCGGCCTCCGGCCCTGTGGCCTCGGGACAGATCAGGCCCAGGCTCATGGCGTCGGCGGCCACGGCGGCCGGCAGTGCGCCGCCCACCCGTGCGATCTGTCCGTCCAGCCCCAGCTCGCCGATGGCGGCCCAGCCGTCCAGGGCGTCGGGCGCGATCACTCCCATGGCCGCCATCAGGGCCAGGGCGATGGGCAGGTCGAAATGACTGCCCTCCTTGGGCAGGTCGGCCGGGGCCAGATTGGCGATGATCCGCCGCGACGGCAGGGCCAGGCCGATGCCGGCGAAGGCGCCCCGCACCCGTTCGCGGCTTTCGGCCACCGCCTTGTCCGGCAGGCCGACGATGGTGAAGACCGTCTGCTGATCCTGGCCGACCAGCTGGACCTCGACGTCCACGCGCCGAGCCTCCACCCCGTCAAAGGCGACCGTGACAACCCGCGCGACCATGGCGTTCCCTCCGCTGGAGAGAACGAAGCATGAACCGAACTCTAGCGCAAGGGGCGTTTACGCAACCTGTGCGGCGCGCTTCTTCTCGATCACGTCCCACATCAGGGCCGTGGCGTCGATGCCGGTGAAGGTCTTCAGCTGCTGGGCGCCGGTGGGGGAGGTGACGTTGATCTCGGTCAGATAGTCGCCGATCACGTCGATGCCGACGAAGATCAGGCCGCGCTCCTTTAGTGTCGGGCCGATGGCGGCGCAGATCTCCAGGTCGCGCGGGGTCAGTTCGACCGGCATGGCGGTGCCGCCGACGTGCAGGTTGGAGCGGACGGCGCCGGCCGCCGGGACGCGGTTGATGGCGCCGACGGGCTCGCCGTCGATCAGGATAATCCGCTTGTCGCCCTTGGACACGGCGGGGATGAATTTCTGGATCACCAGGGGGTCGCGGCTGCCGGCGGCGTGGATCTCGATCAGGGCGTCCAGATTGGGGTCGTCAGCGCGCAGCTTGACCACGCCCGAGCCGCCGTTGCCGTGCAGAGGCTTCAGCACGACCTCGCCGTGCGTCTTGTGGAAGGCGTCCAGGGCGACCGGATCGGCCGAGATCAGGGTCGGCGGCTGAAGGCCGGGGAAGGCGGTGACGAGCAGCTTCTCGGGCGCCGAACGCACCTGGGCCGGGTCGTTGACGACCAGGGTCCTGGGATGGACCGTCTCCAGCAGATAGGTGGCGGTGACATAGGCCATGTCGAACGGCGGATCCTGGCGCATCAGGATCACGTCCACGTCCTCGGCCAGGTCCAGCTTCACCCAGTCGCCGAAATCGACGTGGTTGCCGACCTCGCGTCGCACGGTGATCGGCCGGGCGCGGCAGTAGAGGCGGCCCTCTTCCAGGGCCAGGGTGCGGAAGTCATAGACCCACAGCCGGTGTCCGCGCGCCTGGGCCGTCTCGGCCATCAGGAAGCTGGTGTCCCCGGCGATGTCGACGGCCTCGATCGGGTCCATCTGGATGGCGATTTTCAGCATGAACGGATCCGTGGCGTGGGTGGGGACGGGGAAGGCGATCCCTCCACCTCGTCATCCTCGGGCTTGTCCCGAGGATCCATACGCTCCGTCGAAACCGGGGATCACGACAGAAACCGGGGGTATGGATCCTCGCCACAGGGGCGAGGATGACGGGCGGAAGGGGCGGGAAGCTAGTCCAGCTGACGCGCTTCCTCGGCCAGCATGATCGGCACGCCTTCGCGGATCGGATAGGCCAGTTTGGCGCCGGCCGAGATCAGCTCGCCCGCGTCGCGGTCATAGGTCAGCTTGCCGCGCGTGACCGGGCAGACCAGGACTTCGAGCAGGCGGGGATCGACGGAGACGGGCGTGTTGAAGGCGTCACTCATGGGCGGGTTCCTGAAAGCGTGGCCGCTTATTGCATAGACGGCGCAGCGTCGTCACCGCCGTCGGCGGCGTCGATGCGGAGCAGGGCGGTCAGGGCCTCGGCGCGGGGCATCAGGCCCATGGCCTCCAGCAGAGCCTGTTTCTCGGCCGGTTCGAACGGCAGGGCCATCGACAGGCTGTTGACCAGGGCCTCCATCGGCGCGGTCTCGGCGGTGTCCCAGTCGATGTCCAGCAGGCGGTGGGTCATATAGGCGCGCAGGGCGTCGAGGAAGGCGTGGCGGTCGAAGTCCGGCTCTTCCGGCGGGGGCGCCAGGTCGTCCTCATAGGCGTCAAAGGCGGCGCGCACCTGGCGATAGGGCGCCTTGGACGGCAGTTCGGCGGCGATGCGGAACCGCGACACCCCGGTCAGGGTGATCAGATACCGCCCGTCCGAGGTCTCGGCGAAACTGGTGATCCGCCCGGCGCAGCCGACCGGCGACAGGCCCGGCTGGGCCGGCGTCCCACCCTTGGGCTGGACCAGGCCGATGATCCGGTCCCCCGCCATGGCGTCGTCCACCATGTTCAGATAGCGCGGCTCGAAGATGTTCAGCGGCAGTTGTCCGCGCGGCAGCAGGATGGTCCCGCCCAGCGGAAACACCGGGATCACCTGCGGCAGATCCAAGGCTCGCACATAGCTTTGAGGCATGGGGACCAGGGCTCGTTCAGGAAAAGAGGATGGACGACAGACGGCGTCGGCCGTCCTTGGCCACGTCGGAGCTCAGGCCGGCTGCTTCGAAGATGACCAGCAGCTGTTTGCGCGCCGCCTGCTCGTTCCATTCGCGGTCGGCCTGGATGATGGCCAGCAGATTGTCGACCGCGCCCTTGAAGTCGCCGGCCGCGCTCTGGGCCTCGGCCAGGTCGAAACGGGCCTGGTGGTCGTTGGGGGCGGCCGCGACCCTGGCCTCAAGTTCGGCCGAGGCGCCTGAAGGGGCTTTCGCGGCCAGGGCCAACTGGGCGCGGACGCTCTGGACCGTCGGCTCCTTAGAGTCCTGGGGGGCCATGGCGATGGTCTGCAGCGCCTGCTCATGGTCGCCGCCGGCCAGATAGACCCGCGCCATGCCGGCGATGGCCTTCTCGTTCTGGGGCTCGATCGACAGGACGTGGGCGAAGGCCTGGGCCGCGCCGCCGAAGTCGTTGAGACCCAGCGACTCCTCGCCCAGCTCCAGCAGTTGCGCCGTCTCGGTCGAGCCCCCGGCGCCGCCGGTCAGCTTGTCGATGAAGGCCTTGATCTGGCTGTCGGGGATCGCGCCCTGGAAGCCGTCCACCGGCTGGCCGTTGACGAAGGCGTAGACGGTGGGGATCGACTGCACCCTCAGCTGGCCCGCATAGGCCGGATTGGCGTCCACATCGATCTTGACCATCTTCACCGCCCCCTTGGCGGCGCGCACGCCCTTCTCCAGCGCCGGGCCCAGGGTCCGGCACGGGCCGCACCAGGTGGCCCAGAAGTCGACGATCACCGGCTGATGCTTCGACGCCTCAATGACGTCGGTCATGAAGGAGGCGTCCGTGCCCTCCTTGATCAGGTCGTCGCCGGAGCGGTTGGGGGACAGGCTGGGGTCGATCAGGGTCATGGCTAAGTCCGTGCAGGCTCGAAGGTCGTAACGGACCAGATGGCGTCGGGATGCCTCGGCATCAAGCGGCGATTTGGCTGCGGGGCGCCCGGAGGAACGAAAGACGGGTCGCTCGTTCTGGCGCAAATGGCGCGAAAACACCGTGCCAAGGCGCCAAACCTGCCAAACATGGCGCGGCGGCGGTTGGTCGGCGCTGTGGCGTCGGGACGCCTCGGCATCAAGCGACGAAGGGGCCGCGAGGGCGGAAATAGACGAAATCCACTCGAAAAAAATGGAGTCTATTTTCGTCTATTCTTCGCGGGGCGGCAGGAGGTGCGTGGCCGGCGGCGGGGATTCAGTTTTCAAAGACCGTGCGGGGAGTGTCGCATGGTTTTGGAGCGTGGTGGGTTGAAGGGTGAAAAGTTTAGGGAATTATCTGATATTGCTGGATTTTTTCTAAGGAATTAGGATGGTAAACTCCCCCCCCCCCCCATGGCCATCCTAGCGGCCAAGCCACCTTTAGTTTGTCAGGCTGTTATTGAGGTGCGTGGGTATATGGCCGATGATCAGAAGCTGATCGTCTTCATGCCAATGGTAATATATCCTGAACATGCGTCTCGGATCGAATCCGCCGCCATATTTGATGTGGTGTTCGCACCAGACCTTCTCGCCGCGATAAGTCGCCGCATAAGCTGGGTAGCCTCTGATCGCATTCCGAACAGTAAAACAAGGTTGGTCGGAACACCCGAGCATCTCGAGTTGAGCCGTATAGGCAGCGCGGCGCTCGTCGCTTGAATCTCGTTTCATCGGAACGAATAGGTCATCAAGCATATAGAGCGCGTCACCGATAAGTGAGGGCGTGTCGAACTGAGCTTTCTTTTCCATCTCCTTTATAGCTTTGCTAGCGAACCAAATATTGGGTGACAGATTCCGGCTGGCCCAATCCTCGAAACCATCAAACCCGATCAGGGGCTCTCGGACGATGGGTGCTCCGCCTGACAGAGCGGCGCGAAAAACCTCGACTTGGGCGCGGTAGCGTGCGGCGTCGGCCTTAGTTTCTGCTAAGGCGCGCGCGAGCTCATTACGTTCAGCGTCCATCTCGATCATCCACTGATCCATCTCTTGGCGCGCTTTGTCGAGTTCTGCTTCCAGCCGCAGGTTTTCGTCCTCAAACAACTGGATTAAGCCTGCGCCGGACGTCGTGGTGCGTTCGGCGGCGATCATTTGAGCGGCGGCCGCTTGGCGAATGGCATCGAAACGCGGGTATTCACTGCGGGTGCCGCGCGTAATGGAGGCAGCCAAGACGGCAACTATGATCTCGTCGGTTCGGTCGTGGAAAATGGGTTTAGCTACCCAAAGCGGATGTTCAAAAGGATCGGATTCCTCCGCGCTAAACCCAGGCCAGTAAATGCGGGCGCCGCCGCCGAAGACTGACAGCAGCCGACCGAAACGCGCGCCGAACTCGCGCGAAGCGGCTTGGCTCAGGCTGAAACAGTGCGCCGCGCCCGCAAGCTTGCCCGCCAAGATCGTTGCATCCGCCACAGCGCGCCAATCCAAGCCGTCAGTCACGACGACTACCGGGAGGTTTCTGCTCGGATCATCAATCAGCGCGATCATGTCATCGACAGTGTCGGGGTCGGTCACCCGGATCGCCGTTTCTTCGAGCCGGACGCCATCGCCCAAGGCCATGGTCCGGCTAACCACTTGCCGAGCCACGCCGGGCAAGCTCGACACAAATGGGGTGTCCTCCCCCCGTGTGACGTTGATGAGCCGAGCGCCAAAATACACGCGACCTGACTGTTGGGCGACGGTGATCTCCGTCACCCAAGTGCGCCCAACGGTGTTTGCGTCCGGGAAATCTAGGCTCCCCGCCCAGACGCGGCCGTCATCGACGGTGAGCGTCACTGCCCGCGCGGGGTGAGTCCCACCGCCGCCAACGTCGAATGGGTTGGCCTGAAGCGCGTCGGCAGGGATGGCTGAGTTGCGGTTGCGCATCCAACCAGCAGCCTCGCGCACCGCAGTCTCGAAAGCAGTCGCGCTCCGGACCTCGAAGCTAACTTGTGATACCGAGCGGATCAGGACGTTGGACCCCACTGTACGCCGGCGAAGCGGCGTAAGAGCTTGGCCCAGGTTCGAACTCTCTGTCATTATCATAGCAACCCCTCCGCGTGTCAGCCTGCCTGTTCGCGCCATGAAAGACCAGTTGCGTTTTGATGCTCGCGCCCGACGCGCAAAAGGGAGCCCGCCAGCCTTCTCACGTCCAGTTTGGATGGGTTAGTTACGCGGACTCGCAATGGGCCTCACCCTAACGCCCCGAAATCCAACACCACCGGCTCCCGCCCCAGCAGCGCCAGCACCCGCCGGAACCCCGTCTGCTCCAGGGCCGTCGTGGCCGTATTGGTCAGGGGGTGGAAGTTGACGATGTCGGCGTCCCACAGGCGGCGGTCCAGGACGAAGGAGACGCGGCGGTCCGTGTCGTTGATCAGGGCCAGGGCGGTGACCGAGCCGGGGCGGACGCCCAGGGTTTCGAACATCAGGGTCTCGTTCCCGAACGACAGCCGGCCTGATCCCATCGCGGCGGCGGCGGCTTTCAGGTCGATGACCGTGTCCTGGCGGGCGGAGATCAGCCAGAGGCGGCCTTTGTGGTCCTTCAGGAACAGGTTCTTGGTGTGGGCGCCCGGCAGGTCGGCCTTGAGGTCCAGGCCTTCCTCGACGCGGAAGACGGCCGCGTGGTCGTGGGTGGTGTGGCCCACGCCGTTCTCGGCCAGCCAGGCAGTCAGGGCGTCACGGTCGAAAGCGGGGTGTGGCGTCATGGTTGAGCAGTCGCGTTTGCGGCGTTAGGAACGGTTCCATGGTCGATACCGTGCAGACGCGCCCGCTGGAACTGGAATGCTATCCGATGACGGCACGGCCGCCGGATCTGGTGCCCGGCCGTCAGTCGCGCAACTGGATGGACGCCTTCATCAGCCGCCACCCCTATCGCTGCCTGCCGCTGAACATGGCCAACACCACGGGGTGGGAGATCCTGTGCCCGTTCGGCTTCTCGGCCGAATGGAACGGCGGACCGCGCCAGGAAGACATCGTCATCACGCCCGATCGGCCCCAGCACGACCTGGCCCATTTCGTCACCTCGCACTTTTCGCGCGGGGTGCTGACCATGCACCCGCAGTATCTGTTCCGCACGCCGCCGGGCTGGGGGATGATGTGTTCGGGGTCGCCCAATCACCTGAAGGACGGGATCCAGCCGCTGGTCGGCCTGATCGAGACCGACTGGCTGCCCTTCCCCTTCACGATGAACTGGATCTTCACCCGGCCGGGCCGGATCACGTTCGAGAAGGGCGAGCCCTTCTGCTTCATCAATCTGATCGAGCACAAGAAGGTCGAACAGTTCCAGCCGGTGATCCGGACCCTGGAGTCCAACCCGGTGATGAAGGGCCAGTTCGAGGCCTGGAACCGCGCGCGCACCGATTTCAACCAGCGGCTGGCCGGCGGCGATCCGGACGCGGCCAAGGAGGCCTGGCAGCGCTACTACTTCAAGGGCGAGGTGCCCGAGGACCTGGGGGCGGCGCCGCCCACCCATTCGAACAAGCGCCGCCTGAAGTCGCCCCGCGTCGGCTGACGCGGGTGCGAAGAGGTCGGTGCGCTTAGCGGCGCACCGCCTCCAGCGCCGCCTTTTGCAGGGCGAACAGTTCGGTGCAGCCGATCTCGGCCAGGGAGAAGAGGCGGTCGAACTCGGCGCGGGAGAAGCCGCGCTTCTCGCCGGTGGCCTGGACCTCGACGATCTGGCCCGCGCCGGTCAGGACGAAGTTGGAATCGGCCTCGGCCTCGGAATCCTCTTCATAGTCCAGGTCCAGCACCGGCACGCCGTCGCAGACGCCGCACGACACCGCCGCCACCTGGTCTAGGATTGGGTCGGACTTCAGCACCCCTTCGTCGCGCAGATAGTTGAGGGCTGAGGCCATGGCGACCCAGGCGCCGGTGATGGAGGCGGTGCGGGTGCCGCCGTCGGCCTGGATGACGTCGCAGTCCAGCACCACCTGACGCTCGCCCAGGGCCTTCAGATCGACGACGGCGCGCAGCGAGCGGCCGATCAGGCGCTGAATCTCCTGGGTGCGGCCCGTCTGTTTGCCGGCGGCGGCCTCGCGGCGGCCGCGGGTGTGGGTGGCGCGGGGCAACATGCCGTATTCGGCGGTGACCCAACCCTGGCCCTTGCCGCGCATCCAGCCGGGAATGCTCTCCTCGACCGAGGCCGTCACCAGAACCTTGGTGTGGCCGAAAGTGATCAGGCACGAACCCTCGGCATAGCGGTTGACGCCGGTCTCGATGGTCACGGGACGCAGTTGGTCGTCGGTGCGTTGCGAATGGCGCATGAGATGGGTCCTTGGAAAGTCTGGCCTTGGAAGCGGGGGCGCCGGTGCTTATCCTGAAACCGTGAGCCTGTATGCCCCCAAAACCCCGCCGTTCGACGGCGCCCAGTCCCCAGGCATGGCCTTTGCGGGGCTGGCGGGTCTGGATGCGCGCGCACGCGACATCTTCCGGCGCATCGTCGAATCCTATCTGGAGACGGGCGAGCCGGTCGGGTCGCGGACCCTGTCGCTGGGCGGAATCGCCCTGTCGCCGGCCTCGATCCGCAATACGATGCAGGACCTGACCCTGGCCGGTCTGCTGGCCGCGCCGCATACGTCGGCGGGGCGGATCCCGACCCATGCGGGCCTGCGCCTGTTCGTCGACGGCCTGCTGGAGATCGGCGACCTGACGAAGGAGGAGCGGCGCGAGATCGACGGGCGGCTGGCCGGGCGGGGGCGGAATTTCGAATCCGCCCTGGACGAGGCGTCCAACCTGTTGTCCGGCCTGGCGGGCGGCGCGGGCGTGGTGTCCAGCCCGGTGCGCGAGTCCGGGGTCAAACACGTGGAGTTCGTGGCCCTGGGCGGGGATCAGGCCCTGGCGGTCATCGTCGCCGACGACGGCACTGTCGAGAACCGGATCATGACCCTGGCGGCCGGGGTCACGCCCTCGACCCTGGTCGAGGCCTCCAACTTCCTCAACGCCCGTCTGCGCGGCCGACCCTTCGCCGACGCCAAGCGCGAGATGACCCAGGAGCTGGAGATCGCGCGGCGCGAGCTGGACCAGACCGCCGCCCGCCTGGTCGAGGACGGGTTCGCCGCCTGGTCCGGCGGGCCGGACCGCGAGCGCGCCCTGATCGTGCGGGGCCGGGCCAACCTGTTGCAGGACGGCGAAGGCCTGGCGGATCTGGAGCGGGTGCGCGTCCTGTTCGACGACCTGGAGCAGAAGGAACAGCTGATCGGCCTGCTGGACGGGGTGGATGCGGCGCAAGGCGTGCGAATTTTCATCGGCGCCGAAACACGGTTGTTTTCACTTTCGGGTTCCGCCGTGATCGCGGCGCCCTATATGAGCGGCCGACAGCGGGTTCTGGGCGCCATCGGCGTCATAGGCCCCGCAAGACTGAACTACGCCCGTGTCATTCCGTTGGTGGACTATACCGCCCGGGTGCTGGGCCGGATGCTGGACGGGAACGACAAGTGAGCGACAAGCCCCTTAACGACGAATTCAACGAACTGGACGCCGATATGGCGGAAATGAACGCCGAACACGGCCTGGACGCCCAGCCGTCAGATGACCTGGCGCCGCTGGACGCCGTCATCGCCGAGCGTGACGAGTGGAAGGACCGCGCCCTGCGCGTCGCCGCCGAGATGGAGAACCTGAAGCGGCGCGCCGAGACGCAGCAGAACGACGCCCGCGCCTTCGCCATCCAGCGCTTCGCCAAGGATCTGCTGGGCGTGGCCGACAATCTGGAACGCGCCCTGATGGCCGCGCCCAAGGACACCGACGGCCCGACCGTCGCCCTGGTGACCGGTTTGGAAATGACCCAGAAGGCCCTGTTGCAGGCGTTCGAAACCAATGGGCTGAAGCGGGTCGCGCCCGAGGCCGGCGAGGCCTTCAACCCCCATCTGCACCAGGCCATGATCGAACAGCCGTCGGACACGGTTCCGGGCGGCGCCGTGCTGCAAACCATGCAGTCCGGCTTCGAACTGTTCGGCCGCACCATCCGTCCGGCCATGGTCGTGGTCGCGGCCAAGGGGTCCGGCGCGCAGGCGTCGAACCCCTATGGCGCGGCGCCCGAGGCCGAGACGCACGCCTTCGACAGCAAGGCCTGATCGTCTGGGCGTGAGTAGTGATTAGTGAGCAAGCCGTGAGCGAGAAGTGAGCCGGGGTTTCTACGCGCGCCGCTCACCTCTTGCTCACTAACACTACTCACCAACACCCACCTCAGAACTGACGCCGCCACCCGCCGATCAGGGCGAACTCGGGCGGCGCGTCGGCGACGTGACGCGGTTCGCGGCTGGCGACGGCCTGGACCGACAGGCTTGAGCCGTCCCACAGCTGACGCTCGCCGCCCAGGATGAAGTCGATCTGACGCCCGCTTGGCGTGGCCGAGAAGCTGCGGCGCGAATAGGTCAGGGGGTCGAAATAATCGACCGGCACGTCCGCCAGCCAGGCTGAGAATGTGCCCCGTTCGATCCGCAGCGGCTGTGACACGGTGAAGCTGATCCGGTCGCACAGGATGGTGCAGCCGGTCAGCAGGGCCAGCCGCCAGTTGGAGCTGATCGCCGCCTGATCGGTCGAGAGGAAGCGGCCCTCTGTGTCGGTCGCGCCCAGGCCGGCCTCGCCGATCAGGGCCAGGCCGGGCCGCAGGGTCCAGTCGCCGCCGACCGCATAAAAGTTGGTCCGCGAGGGCAGGGCGAAGTCCGATCCGCCCGGCAGGAAGGCGCCGAGCGGGCCCAGACGCTCGTCCAGGACGCCCAGGCTGAGCGACAGGCCGCCGTCGGCGCCGCGCCAGGCCAGGGTGGCGCGGCTATAGGTCGAGGCCTCTTCCTCGACCCGACGCAGGGGCATGCGGCGGTCGCCGCCGCCGCTCTCGGCCGCCAGGGTCAGGGCGCCGAAGCGGACGGCGCCGCGCATCGCATGATCGACCTGGGCCAGGGCGGCGAAACCGTCGCCGGCCGCGCCGTCGAACGGCGAGGACGCCCCGCCGCGGCCCTGCCAGGTCGCGAAGCTCAGCCGGCCCATCTCCAGGTCCAGCATGGCCTCCTGCCGGGGCTCGTCGCCCAGCCAGGGGGCGTCGGTCAGGTCGTAGCGCGGGGCGATGGGCTCGGGCGTCGGGGCCGGCTGGGACGCGGTCAGGTTCAGCCGACCGCCGTTGGGCAGGGCCAGGCGCGTCGTCGCCGTGCGGCTGGGTTCGAACGGGGCGGCCTGGTACGAGCGGCTGGGCGCGGTCGGATAGGCTGCACCCAGCTGGACCGCGAACATCCGGTCATAGCCGTCGAACAGGACGGTCCCCAGGGCCGTCTGGCGGGAGAAGGCGTCGCCGAAGGCGGGGCCGACGAAACTGCCCGGCTCGGCCTCAGCGACGATGGCGCCGCCGTCGGCCATGGGGACGGACGTGGCGCCCGCCGGCTGGAAGGCGCGGGCCATGTCCAGCAGGCCGCGGCCATAGACGATGTCGGTCCCGGCGTCGCCGGCGTCGCGCGCCGTGTCGATCAGTATGGCCAGGGCCTGACGCGCCGTCAGATTGGGGAAGGCGTCCATCAGCAGGGCCAGGGCGCCCGAGACATGGGGCGCCGAGAAGGAGGTGCCGTTGATCCGCCAGCAGCTGGTTCCGTCGCAGCCGGTGATGACGTCCTCGCCGGGCGCCGAGATATAGGCGGCGGCCGTCACCCCTGCGCGGTTCGAGAAGTCGGACATGAGATTGGCGGCGCCGTGCGAACCCACGGCGATGACGCCGCCGGCGAAGCGGGGATCGACCGCATATTGGGCCGGCCAGCCGGGGTTGGCCTCGCCGTCATTGCCCGACGAGGCGACGATGACCGCCCCGGAATCGACGGCGCGCAGCAGGGCCGCCTCGAAGGCGGCGCCGAACCGCCCGTCTCCGCCCAGGGACATGTTGATGATCTTGACCCCGTTGGCCACGGCGAAGTCCAGGGCCCGAACCAGGTCCGAACTGCTGAAACAGACGTCGTCTTCCTCATCCTCGCAGTCGGAGATGTCGGCGCGGATCGACAGTATGGTCGATTCATAGGCGACGCCGACCGAGCCCAGGCCGTTGAAGTTCGACGCGATCACCCCGGACACCAGGGTTCCGTGGCTGTCGTCGGCGACATAGGGGGTGTTGCGGCCCGTGATCACGTCGGTCGAGGCGCTGGAGATGCGGCCGACCAGATCCGCCTGGTTGTTGCTGACGCCGGAATCGACCACGGCGACGGTGACGCCGTTCCCGGTGGCGCCGGCCTGCCAGGCGACCTCGGCCTTCATATTGGCCACGCCATAGCTGCGCAGATATTCGCTCGACGTCACCGAAGGGGGCGGCGGCGGCGGAGGGGGAGGAGGAGGGGGCGGCGGTGGCGGGGGTGGCGGCACGACCGGCGTTACGGCTCCACCCCCGCCGCCCCCTCCTCCGCCGCCACAGGCCGCGAGGGGAAGAAACAGGAGGCCCGCACCGAGCAGGATCGCCCTACGCCACTGTGAATTCGCCACCTTCGCCCCTCCATGACACACAGCCCGGCGCAGTGTGTCACATCAGTAGCAATTCAACTTCTTAAAGATTTGTCGAAGACCGCGAGTAGTTTCGACCAGCCGTCCTTGGCGTCGGCTTCGGCGTAGCTGGCGCGATAGTCGGCGTGGAAGCCGTGGGGCGCGTCGGGATAGACGATGATCCGGCTGTCGGTCTGGCCCGCGCGGGCCAGGGCCTCGCGCATCCGCTCGACACTGGCCAGGGGGATGCCCTGGTCCTGGCCGCCGTAAAGCCCCAGGACCGGCGCCTTCAGATCGTCGGCCAGATCCACCGGCCAGGGCTGGCCCGACGAGACCTGGACCGGGGTCGCGTCGGGGGCGGGGGCCAGGCGACCGTACCAGGCCACGCCGGCGCCGATGACGGCGAACCGCGCCGCCGCCTGCCACACCACCTTGCCGCCCCAGCAGAAGCCGGTGATCCCGACCTTGCCGTCGCGCGCCCACAACTGCTGGCTGGTCCATTCCAGGGTCGCGGACAGGTCGCCCATCACCTGTTCGTAGTCGGCCGCCCCGACGATCTGCATGATCCGGCCCATGTCGGCCAGGGGCGCCGGGTCCTCGACCCGGTTGAAGAAGGCCGGGGCGATGGCGGCGTAGCCCTGTTTGGCCAGTCGGCGGCAGATGTCCTTGATATAGGCGTGGACGCCGAAGATCTCGGACACCACCACCACGACGGGGAAGGGGCCTTCGCCGGCCGGGCGGGCCAGATAGGCCGGCAGCTCGAACCCGTCCGGCGCCGGATAGGTGACCTCGGCCGTCTCGAGCCCGGCGTTGTCGGTGGTGATCGGCTGGGCCTCCTTGGCCAGGGCCGCGACCGCAAAGCCGGAGAAGAGCAGTCCCCCCAGGGCGCCCACCGCCCGGCGGCTGAGCTTCAGATCATCGGCGGTCTGGCCTTCGGGACGGATCAGGGTGGTCATGGGACGGCTCCAGAAACGGGGGAGCCGCAGACCATCACGGCGCGCGGGGGGCGTCCAGTCAACTTAGGCGGAAGCGGATCCGATCTGTTTGGCGAAACAGATGGCTTCCGGCCGGCCGACATAGCGACCATAGGGCGGAACTTCGCAGTAGTCCGCGCGGAGATAGAAGCCCACGGCCACCGTGTTGACGCGGCGCGTCTCCAGCTGGATTTCGGCGTAGCCGAGGGTTTTCGCCCGCGCTTCCAGGGCCGCGAGCACGGCGGAACCCACGCCCTGTCCGGCGACCGCCGCATACATGCGCTTGATTTCGGCGACGCCCGGCTGGAGCGGACGCAAGGCCCCGCAGCCAATGGCCCGACCCTGCGCGTCCCGCGCCAGCAGGAAGGCGGCGCCCGGCCCCCGAACATCGTCCGCGTCGAACGAGGCCTGACCGCTGGAGCCCGTGATCGCCGCCAGTCGCTGGGACAGGGCGGCGATCAGGACGCGAGCGTCGGGATGGTCGGGATCGGCGTCCTCGATATGGATCATCCCGGGTCGATCCTTAGTGCCGGAAGACCCGAACGCCGGTGAAGGCCATGGCGATGCCCTTCTCGTCGGCGGCGGCGATGACCTCGGCGTCGCGCATCGAGCCGCCGGGCTGGATCACCGCCGTGGCGCCGGCCGCGACGGCTTCCAGCAGGCCGTCGGCGAAGGGGAAGAAGGCTTCGGAGGCGCAGGCCGAACCCTCGGCCAGGGACTGGGTCAGACCCTTGGCCTCACCGGCTTCCTTGGCGCGGATGGCGGCGATGCGGGCGCTGTCGCGGCGGTTCATCTGGCCGGCGCCGATGCCGGCGGTCTGGCCGTCCTTGGCATAGACGATGGCGTTGGACTTGACGTGTTTGGCCACGGTGAAGGCGAACAGCATGTCCTGGATTTCGGTCGGGGTCGGATGGCGCTTGGTGACGATCTTCAGGTCCGACGGCTTGATCAGGCTGCGGTCGCGGCTCTGGACCAGGAAGCCGCCGGCGACCGAGCGGAACACCTCGCCCGGTCCGTGCGGATCGGGCAGGCCGTCCGTGATCAGCAGGCGCAGGTTCTTCTTGGCGGCGAAGACTGCCTTGGCCTCGTCATCGGCGCCGGGGGCGATGACGACTTCGGTGAAGATGCCGGTGATGGCGCGGGCGTCGTCGCCGTTCAGCGGACGGTTGACCGCGATCACGCCCCCGAAGGCCGAGACGGCGTCGCATTCCAGGGCGCGGGCATAGGCTTCCGACAGGTCCTTGCCGACCGCCACGCCGCAGGGGTTGGCGTGTTTGACGATGACCACGGCCGGGGCCTCGAACTCGGCGACCAGCTCATAGGCGGCGTCGGCGTCGGCGATATTGTTGTAGCCCAGCTCCTTGCCCTGGATCTGGGTCGCATGGGCCACGCCGGGACGCGCCTCGCCAGTGCGGTAGAAGGCGCCGCTCTGGTGCGGGTTTTCGCCGTAGCGCAGGGTCTGGGCCAGAGAACCGGCGATCGACTTGCGAGCGGGTGCGATGTCCTCGACCTGCTGGGCGAACCAGCCGGAGACGGCGGCGTCATAGGCGGCGGTGCGGGCGAAGGCGCGGGCGGCCAGGCGCTTGCGCAGGGCCAGATCGGTCGAACCCTCGGCCTTCAGCGCCTCGAGGATCAGGCCGATGCTCTCGCCGTCCACGGCGACGGCGACATAGCCGTGGTTCTTCGAGCCCGAACGGATCATGGCCGGGCCGCCGATGTCGATATTCTCGACCGCCGCCTCGAACGAGCCGCCCGCAGCAACAGTGGATTCGAACGGATAGAGGTCGATCCAGACGATATCGATGGCGCCGATGCCATGGTCGATCATTGACTGGGCGTGGTCTGCCGCGTCGCGCACGCCCAGAAGGCCGCCGTGGACCACGGGGTGCAGGGTCTTGACCCGGCCGTCCATCATCTCGGGGAAGCCGGTCAGATCGGCCACGTCCTTGACCGGCAGGCCCAGTTTGGCGATCGCCGCGCGCGTGCCGCCGGTCGAGACCAGTTCGACGCCCAGGTCGTGCAGGGTGCGGGCGGCGTCTTCCAGCCCGGCCTTGTCGGACAGGGAGATCAGGGCGCGTTGCGGCTTGACCCGGTCGGGTGCGGGCGGGAAGTCGGGAGCGGCGGGCATGGCGGCGTCCGTGAAGGCTGGGGGAGGATGGCGGGGCGTCTAGCACCATCGGCAGGCCGCGTCAGCCTTGCGGGGCTGTCGGAGGAGACGTAATTCGTCAGTCTAGATCGAATTCCGCCGTCGCCCGCTCGCAGAAGAAGCCGTGATCACCGATACGGATTAGGATCGACGCAACCGCGCCACCCCGTAAAAACGTGACAATGTGTGGCACGCCCTGATCGTTCAATTCGCCAATGATCAAGTCGGCGATCACGGGCGGCGCTACCGCCAATTGGTGCACAGGCGAACGAGCGACTTCCAGAAACCACGATAGCCTGTCGCCGCCATTCAAGATGTCCGAGGGCGAGCTTAATGCATCGACATCCAGAAGGTAGTTCTGAACACGGGCGTAGACGTCCAACGGTCGCGGGATCGACCCATTGCAAAAGATCGAAACAGTCGATGGCTGGGCCCAAGGAAGGTCTGATGTACGCTCCATGTGGAACATATCTAGCGCCTCGTCCCATTCGGGATCGACAAGCTCCGAAAGATCGATCGAACCACAGGTCACACCTTCGAAACGGAACTGGATTTCACCGTCGATGTCCGGTCGATTCTCGACCCACCACGATGCGCCTTCCACCGATAAGGTCGCCATGTCGCCGACCAGAGAAAAAGACGTGATCCGGGTTGGATGCGAGATCGGCCGCGTCGCCATCAGGTCGAACAGATCAATCGTACCCCGCGCCATGTCAGGTCGGATCGCCGCTCGCGCCCGCCGGGCTCAGCTTCCAGCGGATCCGGCTCTCGCTGTCGGTGCGGGCCGAGCCGCGCACGACGATTTGCAGCGAGCGGCGGGTCAGGCCGGCGTCGATATGGACGCTGGGTTCGATGGCCACGTCGGGGCCGTCGGTGCGGAACCACCAGCCCCGGCCCGAGGCGCCGCGCAGCAGGATCGAACGCCGGTCGCGCGCCAGCGAAGCCTGAACCCCCGGCTCCAGGTGGAAGCGGATGGCGTAGGGGGCCGCGATCTGGCGCACCATCTCCTTGCGGCCCGGCGTCGGGAACAGCTTTTCCTCGGCGCGCAGCTCGTCCATCCGCTGGTCCAGATAGAGGCGGCGCTGGTGGTTCAGGCCGAAGGCCTCGTTCCAGCCGTCGTGCTCCATATCCAGCCAGACCGCGCCGTCGCCGTCGCGCTGATCGGTGGTGACATGGATCGGCGGGCCGACCAGGCGCGGGCCCAGCAGTTCGCCCTTCCAGCCGCCCAGGGGCTCGTTCAGCGACCGTTCGCCCAGGGTCAGGGTCGAATGGCCGGGCGTCAGCCGCAGGGCCTGACGGTCGGTGGCGGCGGGGGTCCAGCCGGAGCCGGTGATCAGACGATCCTTGCCGCAGGCGATCTCGAGCGCCATCGGCTGGGCGCAGGCGGACGCCCCCCAGGCGCCGCCCGCGGGCGGCGCCGCGTCGGCGACGATGGTCAGCAGCGGACTGGCGATCCGGGTCAGGCCGGCGACGGCGCCGAGCGGCGGATGCTCGGGCTCGGCCTTGGTGCGGGCGGTGGCGGCCTCGTCATGGGCGCGGGCGGCGGCGACGCGGGCCACGGTGGACGGTCCCCCGCCCTGGAAACTGGCCAGACGGCCGTCCGGCAGGGCCAGCAGGCGCAGACCCTCCGTCAGGCGGGCGATGGCGCCGGTCACGGCCTCGGGCGTCGGCTCGGACAGCTGGGCCAGGGCGTCGTCCAAGGTCAGCAGGTTGAGCAGCAGCTCCAGCCCGGCCTCGGGACTGCGCGAGGCGTGACCGCCGTCGGGCTGGACAGCCGTCTTCAGCGCCCCGGTCAGGCCGGACAGGGCGCGACGGCGCAGGCCTTGGCCCGGCGCGCCGGCCAGGACGCAGCCGCCGATGGCCGCCGCCGTCAGCCGTTCGGCGCGGGAGGCCAGGCCGCCGGGCGGGCGCAGCAGCTGTCGGGTCTGGCGCGCCAGGCTGTCGGCCAGCCTCAGCCGCTCGGCCTCGGTCGCCACAGCGCCCATCTTGCGGGCGGCGCAGGCTAGGTTGATCACGCGGCGCGGCAGGATTTCAGGCCCCCAGGCGAAAGGCGACCAGCGGGCGAAGGTGTCGGTCCAGGCCAGGGTCAGGCGCAGGGCCTCGCGCGCGCCCCGCTCGCCCTGGGCCATCAGGGCCGGCAGCCAGTTGAAGGCGTGCAGTTCGACCGCGAACGGCCGCGACGGGCTGGGGCGGTTCCACGGATCGGCCGGGGCCTCGACCTCCATCGAGGCGCCCGCCAGGATGAAACGCCCGACAAGCAGATTCTTGCCCGGCGCCGGATCGTGCGGGCGGAAGTCGCGGGGCGTGGCCGCAAAGGCCGTGACCTTGCCCCCGCCCAGCACCGGGCTGAGCGTCAGGCCATAGCCCGGCAGGCCGTAGAGTTCGATCCACAACTGGCGGGTCAGGATCCGCCCGGCGATGGCGGGCCAGAGGCCGGGGCCGGTCTCGGTCGAGCCCGAACGGATCGGCGTGCGGACCGGCGCGCCGGCCAGGCCGGGGATCTGGCCGGAAGCGACGTCGGGCGCGGCGTCCTGGCCGCGCGGACTGAAGGGACCGATCGGGCTCACGCGGCCGCCGGCACAGCCTTCAGGGCGGCGATATTGGTCGCATAATCGCCCTTGAACACGAAGGAGCCGGCGACCAGGGCGTCGGCCCCGGCGGCGACGCAGGCCGCCGCATTGGCCGAGGTCACGCCCCCGTCCACCTGCAGATGGGCCGCCGATCCGGCGCGGTCCAGAATGGCGCGGGCCCCGGCGATCTTGCGCAGGGAGCTGTCGATGAATTTCTGCCCGCCGAAGCCGGGATTGACCGACATGATCAGCACCAGGTCCACCAGATCGACCACTTCTTCCAGGATCGACAGCGGCGTCGCCGGATTGAACACCAACCCGGCCTTGGCCCCCAGCTGGCGGATACGGCCCAGGGTGCGATGGACGTGCGGGCCGCTTTCGGGATGGATCGACAGCAGGTCGGCCCCGGCGTCGCGATAGGCCTCCAGCCACGGATCGACCGGCGCGACCATCAGGTGGACGTCGAACGGCAGGTGGGTGTGCGGCCGGATCGCCTTCACGATGTCCGGACCCAGGGTGATGTTCGGCACGAAATGACCGTCCATCACATCGACATGGATCCAGTCGGCGCCCGCGGCTTCCAGCGCACGGACCTCTTCACCCAGCCGCGCGAAATCGCTGGCGAGGATGGACGGGCAGATCAGGGGGGTAACGGCCATGGTCCCTCGGATAGGACGGCTTGCCCGCTGGGGCAAGGCGCTGGACGTCAGGAAACCCGTTCCAGCTTGGCGGCGAAGAAGCCGTCCAGGCCGCCGTGTTCGGCCCACATGGAGGGCAGGATGCGCAGCCAGCCTTCGGGCGTCAGGGCTTCCAGCGGGGCGCCCAGGGCGGCGGGATCGGCGGCGACGGTGCGGAAGCCGGGGTTGCGGCGCAGGAAGGCGATCATCTGGGTCTCGCCCTCCTCGCGCTCCAGCGAGCAGGTGCAATAGACCATCCGGCCGCCCGGTTTGACCCGTTCGGCGGCGACGTCGAGCAGCCGGTGCTGGACGTCGGCCAGTTTGGCGACCTCGGCCGGCTTGGTGGCGCGCAGGACTTCCGGATTGCGGCGGAAGGTGCCCGTCGCAGTGCAGGGGGCGTCCAGCAGCACGGCGTCAAAGCTGCGGTCGTCGTCCCAGTCCTCGGCGGGTACGGCGATCACCTCGGCGGTCAGGCCGGTGCGCTCCAGGTTCTGGCTCAGGCGTTTCAGGCGCGGGGCCGAGCGGTCCAGGGCGACCACCGAGGCGCCGGCGGCGGCCAGTTGCAGGGTCTTGCCGCCGGGCGCGGCGCACATGTCCAGGGCGGTCTCGCCGGGTTTGACGTCCAGCAGACGGCCGGGGACGGCGGCCGCGGCGTCTTGAACCCACCAGTCGCCGTCGTCGAAACCGGGCCAGGTCGCCACGTCGCCGCGCCGGCCCGTCCGGACGGTTCCGCCGGCCAGAGCTTCGCCCTCGACGGCGGCGGCCACGGCGGCGGGATCGACGCCGGGCTTGAGGCTGAGATCCGTCGCCGGCTCCTCGCGGGCGGCCAGGGCCAGGCCGGTCAGCGCCGCCTCGCCATAGGTCGCCTTCCAGCGGGCGGCGATCCAGTCGGGCAGATTGCTCTCGGCCGTGGTCAGGCCGGGGCCGTCGCGGCCCACGCCGCGCAGCACGGCGTTGACCAGGTTCTTGTAGGGCCGGGTCTTGGGATCGCGCTCGGCCAGTTTCACGGCGGTGGAGACGGCGGCGAAGGCGGGTGTCTCCAGCACCAGGGTCTGGGCCAGGGCGATGCGCATCAGGGTGCGGACGGCCTCGGGCGGCGACTTTTGCAGGCGCCGGTTCAGGATCTGGTCGATCTCGCCCAGGCGACGCAGAGCCGCCATGGCCACCGCGCGGGCGAAGGCGCGGTCCACGGCCTCCAGCGCGCGGGCGGCCGGCTGGGACAGGGCCTCGTCCAGACCGTTGCGCTTCTCAAGCGCCGCGTTCAGCAGAATGCCGGCGACGACGCGGGCCTCGACGCCGATGTCGTCCTGCGACGGGGCCTGCGCCACCTCTGCTGGAGCCGGGCGGGGCCGGCCCTTGGTGGCCATGCGGCGACCGCGCGCCTGAGAGCTGTGACCACCCCGTCCTTCGGAACTCATACGGCCACCTGCGCGCCCAGCTCGACCACGCGGCCGGGCGGGATATGGAAGAAGTCGGTCGGGTTGGCGGCGTTGCGCATCAGGAAGATGAACAGCCGGTCCTGCCACAGGGGCATGCCCTGGCGCGCCGACGGGATCAGCGAACGGCGGCCCAGGAAGAAGCTGGTCGACATGATGTCGAACTTCAGCCCCTGTTTGCGGCACAGGCCCAGGGCCCGGGGCACGTTCGGCGTCTCCATGAAGCCGTAGGTGATGGTCAGCTTCTTGAAGTCGTCATTGATCGGCTCCATCCGCACCCGGTCGGCTTCCTTGACGCGCGGCCGCTCGGAGGTGCGCACGGTCAGGATGACGTTCTTCTCATGCAACACCTTGTTATGCTTGAGGTTGTGCATCAGGGCCACGGGCGCCACGTCCGGATCGCTGGTCAGGAAGATGGCCGTGCCGGGCGCGCGGTGCGGCGGCCGGGCCTGAAGCATCTCGATCAGATCGTTCAGCGGCAGGCTGTCCTTGCGGGTCTTGGTGGTCAGGATCTGGGTGCCGCGCACCCAGGTCCACATGATCAGGACCAGACAGGCCCCCAGCACCAGGGGCATCCAGGCCCCGTCGGGGATCTTCAGCAGGTTGGAGGTCAGGAAGACGCTGTCGATGAAGGCGAACGGAACAAGCGTTCCGGCCACGGCCCACATCGGCCATTTCCAGCCTTTACGGATCACCGAATAGGCCATCAGCGTATTGACCAGCATGGTCCCCGTCACGGCCACCCCATAGGCGGCGGTCAGGTTGTGCGAGCTCTGGAACACGACCAGCAGCACCAGGACCCCGACCATCAGGAAGGTATTGACCGCCGGCACGAAGATCTGGCCGGCCTGGGTCTCGGAGGTGTTGCGGATGTCGATGCGCGGCAGCAGGCCCAGCTGGACCGCCTGTTGCGTGACCGAGAAGGCGCCGGTGATCACGGCCTGGGAGGCGATGACGGTGGCGGCGGTCGCCAGGACCAGCATGGGCCAGTAGGCGAACTGGGGCACCATGTTCCAGAACGGGTTTTCGGCCGCGCCGGGATTGTCCAGGATCAGGGCGCCCTGGCCCAGATAGTTCAGGGTCAGGCAGGGCAGGACGAATGCCAGCCAGCCCATGCGGATCGGCGCCTTTCCGAAATGACCCATGTCCGCATACAGGGCCTCAGCCCCCGTCACGGCCAGGAAGACGCTGCCCAGGATGATGAAGCCCAGGAAGCCGTCGTTGATCAGCAGCATGACGCCGTAGTGGGGCGACAGGGCGCGCAGCACGCTGATGTCGTCGAAGATATGGTATAGGCCCAGCGCCCCCAGGCAGAGGAACCAGACGGCGGTGATCGGGCCGAAATATTTGGCCAGGCTGGCGGTGCCGCGCGACTGGACCAGGAACAGGGCGATCAGGATGCCCGCCGAGATGGGGACGATGAAGGAGTCGAGCCGACCGCTGAGGCCCGGCGCGTCCTGCAAGCCCTCGACGGCCGAGAGCACCGAGATCGCGGGCGTGATGATGCCGTCGCCGTAGAAGAGGGCCGCGCCGCAGACGCCCAGGATGAAGATCCAGGCGCTGCGTCGACCGACCGCGAACTGGGCCAGGGCCATCAGCGACAGGGTGCCGCCCTCGCCCTTGTTGTCCGCCCGCATCAGGAAGAAGACATATTTGAAGGTCACGACGACCATCAGGGCCCAGAAGGCCAGGGAGACGACGCCGATCACGGCCAAGTCCCCGCCGACGCCCGACTGGGCATGGGCGATGGCCTCGCGCAGGGCGTAGAGCGGGCTGGTGCCGATGTCGCCGAACACCACGCCGATCGCGCCCAGGGTCAGGGCCCAGAAGCCGCCGTGCTTGGCGATCTGGCCCCCTGGGGCGTGGGACTCGGGTCCCGTAGCGTGGGTGGGTTTGTCCGGCGTGTTCGACGCGGCGGGGAGAGCGCCCGCGTCGTGGGGAGTATCCCCGGCCATGCGTATCCTCCGGGTCTCCGACGACAGGTCGAGCCCTTCAAAGCGGCGAGCCTTTAGGCTCATTCCGCGCCCGCTTCAATCGTGGTGCGCGGGATTCGCCTTCGTAGCGGGGCGCAGGATTTGTGATTCGGCTTCCGAACGCCTATTTTACGTGCAGGAACACAAACATGTCAGACAGCCAGCGCTTTCCCGTCGCCGCCCACGCCCTGGCCTATATGGCCCACAAGGGGGCGTTTTCGCCTGCCCAGGCGGCGCCCAGCGGCGTGCTGGCCTCGTCGATCCCGACCAATCCCGTCGTCGTGCGTCGGGTCACGGCCCTTCTGGCCAAGGCCGGACTGATCGCCACCCGCCCCGGCGCCGCCGGCGGTTCGTGGCTGCTGCGCCAGCCCGAAGACATCCGCCTGGACGAGGTGCTGAGGGCCGTCAACGGTTGCGCCCACATCGGCTCGCCTCCCGCCGGCGCCAAGGGCTGCCCGATCAGCGAACATATACCGCGCCAGGTGGCCAAGGCCCTGACCGCCGCGGACGAGGCCGCGACCGAGGCCCTGTCGAAGATCACCATCGCCGATCTGCTGGCCGAAAATCCCGTTTCGCTGGCGGCCTTTACGCCGCACAAGTCCTGCCCCGTCGCGGCCTGAGGGGCGGATGAGCCGGACCGTTCTCGTCACCGGCGCCTCGGCCGGCATAGGCGCGGCCCTGGCCCGGACTTATGCGGCGAACGGCTGGAACCTGATCCTGACCGCCCGGCGTGAAGGGCCGCTTCAGGCCCTGGCCGATGAATTGGTCGCCGCCCACGGCGTGACTGCGACTGTGATCCCCGAGGATCTGTCCGACCCCGCCGCGCCTGAACGGTTGATTTCATCCATTGCGGCGCGGGGCCTGATGGTTGACGGGCTGATCAACAATGCGGGCTTCAGCCGTGTGACGGGCTTCCTCGAAACCGAGCTGAGCGCTCATCGGGCCATGATCCAGGTCATGTTGACGGCGCCGGTGGAACTGTCGCGTCTGGTCCTGCCCGGCATGGTCGAGCGGGGCTTCGGCCGGGTGCTGAACGTGGCCTCCTTGGCGGGTCAGATGCCGGCGACCGGGGGCGACACCCTGTATGGGCCGATCAAGAGCTTCCTGATCAAGGCGTCGCAGGGCCTGTATCTGGAGACCCTGGGGACCGGGGTCCATGTCACGGTGCTGAACCCCGGCTACACCCTGACCGAGTTCCACGACGTCAATGGTTCACGCGATCAGGTGTCGCGCGCCTATCCGGCCTGGATGTGGATGGACGCCGCCCGCGTCGCCCGCATCGGTTATCAGGCCTGCGAGGCGAACCGGGCCAGCGTGACGCCGGGGGTGATGAACAACATCATGGCCGGTCTGGCGCGGTTCCTGCCCGATGGGCTGGCGCTGCGGATGGTGGCCAACCACGCCAAGCGGCTGGACCGGCTTTAGGGGGCCGGATTGGGCGTCCGGGCGGTCTGCAGGGCCTCGGTCACCACGCCTTCGGTCAATAGTTGCGGCAGGATGCGGGGTTCGCCGCCCGACGCCGGATAGAGCAGATAAAGGGGCACGCCCGATCGGCCGTGACGTTCCAGTTCGCGGGTGATGGCGTCGTCGCGGCGGGTCCAGTCCCCGACCAGATAGACGGCGTTCGCCGCCTGCAAGGCCTCGGCGACGCGGGGCGAGGACAGGGCGGCGCGCTCGTTGATCTTGCAGGTGACGCACCAGTCGGCGGTGAAATTGACCAGGACCGGACGGCCCTGGGCCTGGGCGGCGTCGATGGCCTCGGCCGACCAGGGAACGGCGGCCAGGGGGCTGGAGTCTGGCGCCGTCACCGGGGCTTCCGCGCGGCTGGCGGCTAAACCGGCGAAGCACAGGGTGAAGAAGACGGCGAGGAAGGCCGCTACGGTGCTGACGACGGCGGTCCCGCCTTCCGCCCGGCGCGCCTGGTTTACACCCGCCAGCCACAGACAGAACGCCAGCATCAGGGCGGCGACGAGGAACAGCCCGAGAGCTTCCGCTCCGGCCTGACGCGCAAAGACCCAGACCAGCCAAAGCGCCGCGCCATACATGGGGAAGGCCAGCAGGCCCTTCAGCCGCTCCATCCAGGGGCCGGGGCGGGGAAAACGCCGCAGCAGGCCGGGCGAGAGGCTGACGGCCAGATAGGGCAGGCCCAGACCCAGACCCAGCATCAGAAAGACCAGCAGGGCGGCGGGCCAGGGCATGACCAGGGCCGCGCCCAGGGCGGCGGCCATGAAGGGGGCGGTGCAGGGGGCGGCGACGACCACCGCCAGAACGCCTGTGAAGAAGGCGCCCGCTCCGCCCGGCAGGCGCGACAGGGGACCGGCGCCGGCGCCTTGGATCCCGGCCCCCACATGGAAGACGCCCGACAGGTTCAGTCCGACCGCCAGCATCAGCAGGGCCAGGCCGGCGATTACCGCCGGGGACTGGAGCTGGAAGCCCCAGCCTATGGCCTCGCCGCCCGCGCGCAGGGCCAGAAGGACGACGGCCAGGACCAGGAAACTGGCCAGCACCCCGGCCATGAACAACAGGCCGTCGCGGCGGGCCGTCTTGGCGTCGTGGGCCGAGGCCGCCAGGGACGCCGCCTTCATCGCCAGAATGGGGAAGACGCAGGGCATCAGGTTCAGGATCAGACCGCCGACCAGGGCGAACAGGGCCGATTGCAGGATCAGGACTGGGCCGGTCTTGGCAGGAGCGGGGGTCTCTACCTCTCCCGACAGCGCGCGGCCGCCCGTGATTCCCGCCAGAGCCGGGCCGGGGCGGGCCGTGATCTCCCAGGCGCCGGCGTCGGTGGCCAGGACGCCGGAGATCGGGCCGGTCAAACCCTTGGCGGCGAGGTCGCCGTTCGGCGTCAGGCTCAGGCTCAGACCATTCGGTCCGGTCTGCCCAGACTGGGCGGCGGCGTGGTCGATGACGCCGCCTTCGAATGGATAGAAGACCGCCTGGGTCGGTTCGCCGTCCGCCAGGGCCGCGCCGAGGGGACCGCCTGTCGCGGATAGGATCAGAACGCCGTCGGCCAGGGTCGCACGGGCCTCGATCCCGGCCGGACGCGGCGCGGCCGCCAGCACGGCCTCGAGGGCGGCGCCGTGATCGGGGTTCAGCGGCGGGGCGCCTTCGCGGATCGGCAGGTCCAGGCGCAGGCTCATCTGCACCGGCACGCACATCTGGTCGCTGCACACCAGGAACAGGACGTCGGCGGTCAGGGGTAAGGCGGTTCCGGGCCGGGCCGAGGCCGGAACCTCGATCGGCACGGGCAGATAGACTTCGCCGGAATAGCCGTAGTTGACCAGGCTCATCAGCCGCTGGCGGATGGGCAGGGGCCAGACGATCTCGCCGGCCTTCACTCCTGGCGGCAGGCGCCAGTCGATGGTGGTGGGTCCGCCGGAGTCGCCGGGATTGCGCCAATAGGTGTGCCACCCGGGCGCGATCTTCTGGCGCACCGCGACGACGACGGTCGATCCCGGCGCCGCCCATTGCGACAGGGGGACCAGTTCGGCCTCGATATTGTCAGCCTGCTGCGGTCCCACCGGGACGGACGCCGCTGACGGGGCCGGGCGGCTGACCGGCTGGGCCGTCGCCGGGACAGCGCCGCCCGACAGGACCAGAAGGCAGAGGGCGAACAGAGGGGCGATGGCGCGCATGGCCGTGCTTTTAGGCCCTGAAGTCGGGCCTGTCAGCGCATCTTAACGGCGCGGCCTTAACGCCGGGGATGGGCGTCCACCACGACCTCGGTACGCCGACGCAGGGGCTCGGCCGCCCCGCCCGCCGTGGTCGCGCCCGCGTCGCCCGCCGCCGTGACATCAAAGACCGGGGCCGGCAGGCCCGCCGCCGTCAGGGCCTGGGCCACTGTTCGCGCGCGCCGTTGCGACAGGCTCAGATTGGCCTCGCTGGCGCCGGTCGCGTCCGCCAGGCCGAGCACCTGCACGCTGCGCACCTCGCAGGTCTGCAACACCCCGGCCGCCGCCGCTATGGCCTGGCCGGCCGCATCGGTCAGCCGAGCCTCGTTTTCGCGGAAATAGATGTCGAACCGCACCGGCATACACGGCGAGCCGCTGGTCACGATCTCATCGCGTCGCATCGGGGTCGCGCAGGCCCCGAGCGCCAGCGCCCCGGCCAGGACCGCCATTCCAAAACTCTTCATGCCCATCCCATTCCCATCAAAAGAAAGGGCGGCCCGTCCACGACGAACCGCCCTTCTGAAACCCGATCAGTGCGACAGAAACAGCCCGCCGCCCTTGGCCGATCAGTACCGGCGCTGGCCGTTGTCCCAGTAGCATTCGTCCTGGCGATTATCGTAGCAGTAGTAGGTGCGACCCTGGCTGTCGCTGTAACGCTGCTGGTTGTTGCGGTCCTGAGCAGAGCCGCGGACGGCGCCGGCTACGCCGCCCAGGGCGCCGCCGATCAGGGCGCCGGTGGCCGCATTGCCGCTGCCGACATTATTGCCGATGACAGCGCCGGCGACGGCCCCGAGGCCGGCGCCGATGGCGCCCTGGCGAACCGTCTGGTTCGAATTGCCGTAAGGGTCGCTGGCGCAGGCCGAGGCCAGAAGGCCGGCCCCGGCGATCGCGATGATGGCCTTGTTCATGATGAAATCCTTTATCTGGGTTCGCCCCGAAGGCGAGAACGCTGGAAAGCGGTTCAGGTTCCCGTGTCTATCGTCGTTCTGTAGAAAGCGTTAAGCTTCGATCCTGGGCCTGGCCCGACAAAAGTCAGTGGGGGGAATGATGCGATTTTCTAAGAGGGTGCGCGCTATCGACGGCGCCGAAGGTCCGCTGTGGACGCGGCGCAAGAAGAAGAAGGCCTCGGCCGCCCCATTGATCAATGTGCTGGTGACTCTATTGGCCCTGATCGGCGCCCTGACGCTGGTTCTGTCGATCAAGGAGCGGTCCGTCGAGGCGGCCGGTCGGATGGTGGACGGCTGGATCGCTGCGGGCTGGACCGGCGCCCAGACGCTGGCGGGGCGCAGCCCTGAAGCAGAACCCAGCGCTGCGGCCGCCCGCGACGAACTGAAGCAATAGCCAAGCTTTAGGGAACGGCCGCGCGCGCCGAACGTTCGGGCGCCATGACCGATATCGTAAGTCCCGAACCCGAGGCCGACATCGGCCAACCGCAGGGCGCGCCTTTGCGCGCCCTGACGCCCCATGCGCCATTGAAGCGGGTGGTCATGCTGGTCAATCCCTTGTCCGGCAGCGTCGGGCCGGGCGCCGCCGCAGAGGCTGAGGCGGTGCTGGCCGACTATGATCTGGAGACCCAGGTCGTGGTGCTGGAAGGCGGCCATTTCGATCAGGCCATAGCTGAGGCTTTTGCGGCGTCGGCGGACGTCATCTTCGTTCTGGCCGGCGACGGTACGGCGCGGTCGGTGGCGTCGAAAGCCAGGCCTGACGGCCCGATGATCGCCCCCCTGCCGGGCGGGACGATGAACATGCTGCCTAAGGCCCTGTACGGTACGGGGGACTGGAAGCTGGCGCTGCGCCGCGCCCTGGAAGAGGGGGAGCCGCAAGTGGTTTCGGGGGGGGAGGTCGAGGGCGAATATTTCTATTGCGCCGCCATACTGGGATCGCCGGCCCTGTGGGCGCCGGCGCGCGAGGCGATGCGGACCGGCAAGGTCAAACTGGCCTGGGCCTATGCGCGGCGGGCGCTGAAACGGGCTTTCACCGGTCGGTTGAGGTTCAGCCTGGACGGCGGGGCCCGACGCCGGGCCGAGGCCCTGGTGCTGATCAGCCCGATGATCTCAAAGGCCATGGAGGAGCCGAACGGGCTTGAGGCCGCCGCGATGGATCCGTCCGACGCCAGCCAGGCCTTCCGTCTGGCGGCCAACGCCCTGTTCAGCGACTGGCGTCACGATCCGGCTGTCTCGACCCGCGCCGCCAAACGGATCGACGTCCGTGCCCGCTCGCGCATTCCGGCCGTGATAGACGGCGAACCCATCCTGCTGAAATCCGAGGCCACGGTGCGATTCATACCCAAGGCGTTCCGCGCCCTAGCCCCTCGACCGTCGGCGGCCGAGGACAGTCTGTAATGGGGCGGGTTCTTCAGTTTTCCGACGTCCATTTCGGCTGCGAGCACAAGGGGGCGGTGGCGGCGGCTCTGGAATACGCCCACGCCACGACCAACGACCTGGTGCTGATCACCGGCGACATCACCCAGAAGGGTTATCCGGCCGAGTTCCGGGCAGCGGGCGAATGGATGCGGGCCATGCCCGAGCCGCGTTTCGTCATCGTCGGCAACCACGACGTCCCCTATTGGAGCCCCGTCGCCCGGCTGTTCCATCCGTGGCGGGCGTTCGAGACGGCGACGGGATTCCCGGCCCACGACGGCCAGTTCTGCAATGATACGGTGATGGTGCGTGGCGTCGTCACCGCGCGCGGCTGGCAGGCGCGGCCCAACTGGTCCAAGGGGGTCATCGATCTGGATCAGACCCGACGCGCGGCCGAGGCCCTGCGTCAGGCCCCGATCGGCGCCCTGCGCATCCTGGCCTGTCATCACCCTCTGATCGAGATGATCGGCGCGCCGATGACCGGAGAGGTCAAGCGCGGCGACGAGGCCGCGCTGATTTTCGCGGAGGCGGGGGTGGATCTGATCATGACGGGCCATGTCCATGTGCCCTTCGCCCTGGCGATCGATCTGGCGGACCGGTGTTCCTACGCCGTGGGCTGTGGAACCCTGTCGCATCGCGAGCGAGGCTCCCCGCCCGGTTTCAACCAGGTGGACTGGGACGACAAGACCATCACCGTCACCGCCCTGGCCTGGGACGGCCACGCCTATAGTTCGCAACAGATCTGGCGCCTGCCGCGCCGTCAGGACACTCGCAAGGCCGCGACGGCGCCGGATCCGAACGCGCCCGGCACGCTGGAGAAGGCGGCCGTCTGAGGTTCGCCGGCCGGAACAGGTGCAGATCCAGCGGGCATGAATAAAGGGCCGGAACTCGTGTTCCGGCCCTTTCGTCTTGTCGGTTCGGCGCCCGTTACAATCGAGGGGAGCCGCGCCCGCGTAGTCCGCCGGCCACAAGGGCGATGACGAACAGGATGATAGCGATCACAGCGATGAATTTGGCGATCTCGAACGAGAAGTTCGCGATGCCGCCGAAGCCGAGAACGGCTGCGATCAAGGCCACGACCAGGAAGATAATTGCCCAGCGCATCATGGGTTTAGCTCTCCTGCGTTGATGTTGCCGACGGCGGCCTTTCGACCGTTCGTCCGTCGGCAGATCAACGTTTGCGACCGCGCGGCGTTCCGTCGCGTTCGCAGAAAGCTCAGCGTCGGCGGCGACGCTTGCTATAGCCGCCTTGGTCCATTTTGCGGTCGGCCACCATGCTGGCGACGATGGCGGCGAGGGCCGGATTGCGCAGCAGGAGGAAGGCGGCGCCCAGGCCGCCGACCGCCCCGATGATCGGCCGTTCGCGCACGATGTGGATCAGCTTGCCGACCAGACCGTCGGGCGCATCCTCTTCGTCCTCATCGTCATGACTGTCGCCCTTCAGGAAGATCAAGGCGACGACCAGGGCGACCAGAGAGAACAGGCCGAAGGTGATGGCCGCTGCGCCCAGGGGCGTGGTCATCAGGCTGATCGCATGGAATATCGCGATGCCGAGGAAGACCACGGCCAGGAAGGCGCTGGCGGCGACCACGCTGGTCGCCACGATCCGTTTGACGATGCCCTTGAACATCAGCGACGGCGGCCGGCCAGAAGCATGCCTAGGACGATGCCGACGCCCAGGGCGATGGCGGTGGACTGGACCGGACGCTCCTGGACGCGCTCGACGATATAGCGCTGGGCCTCGTCCAGACGTTCGGCGGCGTCGTCATAATACTCGCGGCCGCGCACCCGGGCGGTGTCGTAATAGCCGCGCGCCTGTTCGCGCACTTCCTCGCCCTTGGCGCGCAGCTTGGCCTCGGCCTCTTCGGCCTTCTCGCGCAGGCGCTGGGTTTCTTCGCGGGCGCCGGTCTTCAGATCCTCCTTGAGGGTCTTCAGGTCGGCCTTGATGTCTTCTCTAGCCTTGGTGGTGGCCATGGTGCGCGCTCCGGTTTTCAAGCTTGGCAATAGAATAGGGGACCCCGTTTGCGAACGCTACACCGGGGGCGAAGTTCCCGTCGATCCAATCGACGACCGCGCTTCGTCGGCCTCGCCAGTGGCGGCCCGTCGATCTAGACTGGGGCCATGACCGACTTCCTGTTCGCCCCCCGTCCCGTCCCCAGCCTGCCGATTACCGGCGACGACCGGCGGTTCCCGGTTCGCCGCATCCTGTGCGTGGGCCAGAACTACGCCGCCCATGCGCGCGAGATGGGGTCCGACCCGGACAAGCAGTCGCCCTTCTTCTTTTCCAAGCCCGGCGACGCCCTGGTGTCGGACGGCGCCGATCCGGCCTATCCGTCCGCGACGGCCAATCTGCATTTCGAGGCGGAGCTGGTGGCCGCCATCGGCGAGGACGGCGGAATCGTGGGCTGGGCCGTCGGCTGCGACCTGACCCGTCGCGATCTTCAGGCCGAGGCGAGGACGGCCGGGCGTCCGTGGGATGCGGCCAAGGGGTTCGACCAGTCGGCCCCCTGCGGCGCCCTGACCCTGGGCGCCCTGCCGAATCCGGCGGGGGTCATCGCCCTGACCGTCAATGGAGAGACGAAACAGTCCAGCACCCTGGATGACATGATCCTGAACCCCGACCGGATCATTGAGGAGGCCGGAAAGCTGTGGTCGCTTCAGGCCGGCGACCTGATCTTCACCGGCACGCCGTCGGGCGTCGGCCCGCTGGTGCGTGGGGATCGGGTGGTGGTGACGATCGACGGGCTGGAGCCCCTCAGCTTCGAGATGGTCTGATGATCCTGCACGGCTATTGGCGGTCAGGCGCCAGCTACCGGGTCCGCATCGCCCTGGGGCTGAAGGGCCTGGCCTATGAGACGGCGGCGCATGATCTGCGCCAGGGGGCCCAGAAGGCGGCCGATTATCTGGCGCTGAACCCGCAAGGCATGGTGCCCGCGCTTCAGGACGGCGACCTGGTCGTCGCCCAGAGCCCCGCCATACTGGAATGGCTGGAGGAGATCCATCCAGAACCGGCCCTCCTGCCGAAGGGGACGACGGACCGCGCCCATGTGCGGGCCATGGCGGCGCTGATCGGGTGCGATATTCATCCGCTGAACAATCTGCGGGTTCTGAAGTCCTTGCGCGGGGACTTCGGCGCCGATCAGGCGACCGTCGACGCCTGGGCCGCGCGGTGGATTGCACCAGGCTTCACGGCGCTGGAGACGCTGGTGGCGCGCCACGGGAACGGCTGGAGTTTCGGCGACGCGCCCGGCCTGGTCGATTGCTATCTGATTCCGCAGCTCTATTCGGCGCGGCGATTCAATATGGATCTGGAGCCCTGGCCGGGGCTTCTGGCCGTGGAATCCCGCGCTCTGGCGCGCCCCGCCTTCCAGGCCGCCGACCCTGACCGCCAGCCGGACGCCGACGCCTGACCTCGATATCGGCGGTGTTTAAGTAAGGTTCGCGTAACGTCTTGCTCAGCCTCCCTTAAGTATTGGAGGGCAAGATAGGAATGTGACGCATTCCCCCGCCACCCCTTCGGCGCCCTCGCCTATAGATCGCCTGGCTCTTGCCGTGGTGACCGAGCCTCAGCGCCCGCCCAATTCTTTGATGATCGGCCAGACCGGCGCGCGCGAAGACGCGATGCGCTTCCTGTTGCAGACCGGATCCGACGCCGGCGTGCGGATGATCGCGACCCGTCCCAACGGCGATGGTGAACGCCTGCTCGGCCAGGCCTGGCCCTTTCCCTCGCCCTTCCGGGTGACGGTGCGCACCGTATCCCTGAGCGAAGGCCTGGACCGGGTCGAAGCCCGGGCGCGCCGGTCGCTGGAGCGACTGGGTCTGCCACGCGGTGACGCCTTGCTGGTCGACAATGCGGCGGATCTTGCCGGCGTCGAAGGCCGCGCCCTGTGGGATCGTCTGCAATCGTTGAAAGCCCGCGGCCTGTTCCGCAGCATCGGCTTCTGCGCCAAGATCGAGGATGGCCCCGTCCTGCTGGCGCGACGTCTCGAGGCCGATGTGGTTCAGGTCTCGTGCAATCTTCTGGATCAGCGCGCGGCTGCGGAGGGGGTTCTGGACGAACTCAAGGCCGTCGGCGCCCAGGTTCATCTGGCGTCCGTGTTCGCGGGGGGGCTGTTGTTCGGCGGGGACGACCTGCCGCCGCACCTGGCGGACTATGCTCAGGTTCTGTCGCGCACGCGGCGGCGCCTGGCGGAACGGCGCTGCGACCCGATGCAGGCGGCCCTGGCCTACGCCTTCTCGCTGAAGGCCGTGGATCGGGTCGTGGCCAGCGTCGCCTCGGCCGCAGAGCTGCGCGCCATCCTGGCCGCCGCCCATGCGCCCAGCCCCGATCTGAACTGGTCGGAACTGGCGCTCGAGGCGCCGGCGGCCTTCGCCGCCGACGCCCGCGTGCGCATCAGTAGCGCAGCTTGAACCCGACATAGGCGGAGCGACCGGGCTCGCCGTAGCCCAGCACCTGCTGGTACCGCTCGTCGGCCAGGTTCTCGACACGGGCCGTCAGGGCGACCTGATCCGTCAGCTGATAGGCCGCGTTCAGATTGGCGGTGACGAAGCTGTCGCGTACGCCGCCCGAATCGTCCTGATCGCCCTCGGCGCGGACGGTCAGGGCGCCCGACAGCCGATCACCGCTCCAGCCCAGGGTCGCCGAACCGGCATGTTCGGGCACGCGCAGCAGGCGGGCGCCGGTCGAGCGATCCTCGGCGTCGGTCCAGGCATAGGCCAGGGTCAGGTCGAACCCGCCGCCGAGCAAGGCGCGGCCTTCCAACTCGATGCCGTCGGAACGGGTCTTGGCGATGTTGACGTAGTAGCTGTCGTAGGTCGCTTGATCGGTGAAATAGGTGATCTGGTCCTCGATATTCAGCCGGTACAGGGTGGCGCGACCATCGAACCGGCCGTCGGCGGAGGCCCAGCCGAGGGCGATCTCGACGCTGTCGGCCGTTTCCGGCTTCAGCGTGGGGACGGGGACCGACGAATAGCAGAAGTCGCAGACCGCCTGGCTGATCGACGGCGCCTTGAAGCCGGTGCCATAGGCGCCGGACAGGATGAAGCCGCCGGCCAGATCATAGGCCGCCGAGATGCGGCCCGTGGTCTTGGAGCCGAAGTCGTCGGTGTCGTCGAACCGCAGGCCGCCGGTGACGCTGAGCGCCTCGGTGACGGCGTAGCGGCCGGTGGCGAAGACCGAGGTCGTGCCCAGGTCCTGTTTCGCGCCGGTGGAGACGCTGCCTTCGCTCTCCTCGCGCTCGGCGCCGAAGGCATAGGTCACGGCGCCGGTCGCGCCGTCGGCCTGCCAGCGGTAGGCTTGGCGGTTGGCCTCATAGGTCGAGGGATAGTCGCTGAAGGTGTCGCGCTGGATGTCTGAGGCCGAGACGCTGAACTGATGGCTCAGGCCCAGAGCCGCCAGGCTGAGACGGCCGAAGCCGGACCATTGTTCGGACTCCTGGCTGTCGTCGGTGTCGGCCAGGGCGTAGGTCGGGGCGGGATAGCCGTCCAGATCCGCCTCGCTCTTGGACCAGCGGGCCGAGCCGTCGAACTTGACCGTGTCGGAGACGGCGTAACGCCCCTTCACGCCCAGGGTGGTGTTGGTGAAACCGTCAGCCTCGGGGTTGCCGTCGGCCTCGTCCGCCGCAGAGATGCCGTCGGTGTCGAAATGCGAGACATAGGCGCCCAGGGCCCAGGTCTCGTTGGCGACGCCCGCCGCCAGTCGGCCGCGCACGGTGTCATAGCTGCCGGCCTCGGCCTCGGCGCGCAGGCCGTCGATCTCCTTGGTGGTGAAGGAAATCACCCCGCCGATGGCGTCGGAGCCCCACAGCGACGACTGGGGACCGGACAGGACCTCGATCCGGTCGATGTCGCCCAACTCAAAGCCGGAAAAGTCATAGGCGCCGTTGACCTCGGAGGCGTCATTGACCGGCGCGCCGTCGACCAGGACCAGGGTCTTGCCGGGCGTGGCGCCGCGCATCCGCACCTGGGCCACGCCGCCGAAAGCCCCTGAACGGGTCACCGACAGGCCGGGGATGTCGGACAGGATGTCGGAGGCGAAGACCGCGCCGCGCTGTTCGATAGTCTTGGAGTCGATGACGCGTGCGCCGGGCGTGTCGGCGACGACGGCGGGCAGGCGGGTGGCGGTGACGACGACTTCGTCCAGCGACGTCGCATCGTCGGCCGCCAGGGCGGGCGCGGCGAAGGCGGCGGCCATCGCCGCCGTGGAGAGAAGTATGGAGCGCTTCATTGAGCGAGAATCCCCGATTTCGGCTCCGCGAGTGCGCGCGAGGAACCGGTATGAGCGAGCCGATCCGCCGGGCCTGAAGGGTCCGGACGGCGCAAGATCGGGTCGCTGCGACGAGAAGTCCCCGCGCCTCTGTCTGGTCCCGGACAGCGGACGAGCGACACAGGCGGCCAGGTCTCCTGGCTTGCGGGTCATAAACCGCCGTCCTCGCCTTCCCAGTTTCCCAGTGGCGCCGAGGTCGAGACCCCGGACGGACGACGCTCTCGCCGCCTACAGTTGCGGGCACAGCCACGGTGTCTCACCGTGTTCCCTTAACCGCCTGACGCGGCCTATCGCAGGGGCGACAAGCTTGTGCAAGGGCGGCTTAACGGGCTTGAGCGGTCGGCTGCGATCCGTCACCCTGACAGCACATGAACGCGCCCGCTTTCCCGACCCCCGAACATTCGCCCGAAGTCGCCGCCTCCCTGGAGGGGGCGACGCCGTTCATGGCGCAGTATCTGACGGCCAAGGCCGGACAGCCGGACGCCATCCTGTTCTTCCGCATGGGGGATTTCTACGAGCTGTTCTTCAAGGACGCCGAGGTGGCGGCGGCGGCCCTGGGCATCACCCTGACCAAGCGGGGCAAGCACCAGGGCGAGGACATTCCCATGGCCGGGGTGCCGGTTCACGCCATGGAGGGCTATCTGGCCCGGCTGATCCGCCTGGGACACAAGGTCGCCATCTGCGAACAGCTGGAAGACCCCGCCGAGGCCAAGAAGCGCGGCGGCAAGGCCGTGGTCCATCGCGGCGTGGTGCGGGTGGTGACGCCCGGCACCCTGACCGAGGACAGTCTGCTGGACGCGCGGGGCGCCAACCGGCTGGCGGCGGTGGCGGTGCGCAAGGGCCGGGCGGCTGTGGCGGTGGTGGAACTGTCGTCGGGCGCCGTGGACAGCGTCGCCTGTGCGCTGGAGGACCTGGGCGCGGCCCTGGCGGCGTTTCGACCGTCCGAGGTTCTGGTCACAGACCGGATCTATTCGGACCCGGCGACGCGGGACGCCCTGGACGGGTCCGGCGGCGTGGTTCAGGCTCTGGCCAGCGCCATCGCTGAGCCCCAGGCGGCCCAGGCGCGGGTCGAGCGGTTGTACGGCGTTGCGGCGCTTGATGGTTTCGGCGCCTTTGAAGAGGCGGAGATTTCGGCGCTCGGTCTGATCGCCGCCTATCTGGAGACGACCCAGGCCGGCAAGGTCCCGGCCCTGGCCCCGCCGCGTCGGCTGGGCGAAAGCGGCTTTCTGGCCATCGACCCGGCGACGCGGACCAGTCTGGAGATCGACCGGACGCAGAGGGGCGAGCGCGAAGGCTCGCTGCTGGCCTGTATCGACCGGACCGTCACCTCGGGCGGGGCGCGGGCCCTGGCGGAGCGGATCGCCCGGCCGCTGCGCGATCCGCTGGCGATCAACGAACAACTCGACGCGGTCGAATGGCTGCTGGAGCGGCGCGATCTGCGGCGCGATCTGCGCGACGGTCTGAAGGCTTCGGCCGATGTGGCGCGCGCGGTGGGGCGACTGGCGCTGGGACGCGGGGGGCCGCGCGATCTGGCGGCCGTGCGCGTGGGCCTGTCGATCGCCGAGGGGATCGCGGGCCTGTTCGTCGGTCAGGTGGATCCGATCACGGGTCAGCCGCGCCGCATCGCCCTGGCCCTGGACCGGCTGAGCCTGTCGCCCGAGGTCTCGCGGCTAAAGGCTGATCTGATCGACGGTCTGGTGGACGAGCCCTCGCATCTGGCGCGCGACGGCGGCTTTGTGCGTCCCGACTATCGGCCCGAACTGGACGCCGCCCGCACCCTGCGCGACGACAGCCGACGGGTGGTCGCCGATCTGGAGGCGCGGGCGGTCGCGGAATCCGGCGTGGCCTTCAAGGTCAAGCACAACGCCGTCCTGGGCTATTTCCTGGAAACCTCGGCCAAGGCGGCGGAAGGCCTGCTGCGGGCCGGGCCGGACAGTCCGTTTATCCATCGCCAGACCCTGGCCAGCCAGGTGCGGTTCACCACCGTCGAACTGTCGGAACTGGACGCCAAGATCAGCCAGGCCGGCCATCGCGCCCTGGCCATCGAGGCCGAAATCTTCGAAGGCTGGCGGCGCGAGGTCGCGCGGCTGGCTCAGCCGCTGCAGGCGGTGGCCGAGGCCCTGGCCGAGCTGGACGCCCACGCGGCCCTGTCGGAATGGGCGCAGGAGGTCGGGGCGACCCGGCCGGTGGTGGACGACAGTCTGGTCTTTTCCGTCGAGGCCGGGCGTCATCCGGTGGTCGAGGCGGCGGTCAAGGCCGCAGGCGACGCCTATACGCCCAACAATGCGCGTCTGGACGGCTCCGGATCGGATTGCGCTCGCCTGGCCATCGTCACCGGGCCGAACATGGCGGGTAAGTCGACCTTCCTGCGCCAGAACGCCCTGTTGGTGATCCTGGCCCAGGCCGGGGCCTTCGTGCCGGCGCGGTCGATGCGGCTGGGCGTGGTGGATAGGCTGTTCAGCCGCGTCGGGGCCGGGGACGATCTGGCGCGCGGCCGCTCCACCTTCATGATGGAGATGGTCGAGACCGCCGCCATCCTGACCCAGGCCACGCCGCGCAGTTTTGTCGTCTTGGACGAGATCGGGCGCGGCACCGCGACCTACGACGGCCTGGCCATCGCCTGGGCCACGGCCGAGGCCCTGCACGACGTCAATCGCGCCCGCACCCTGTTCGCCACCCATTATCACGAGCTGGCCCAACTGGAGGCGCGGTTGGACCACGTCTGCAATCTGTCCATGACGGCCAAGGAATGGAACGGGGATCTGGTCTTCCTGCACGAGGCGGCGCCGGGGGCGGCGGACCGATCCTATGGGGTGCAGGTGGCCAAGCTGGCCGGGGTGCCGTTGGCGGTCGTGGCGCGGGCGAAATCGGTGCTGGAGCGGCTGGAGGGCGAGAAGGCCGCGACGGCGCGCCTGGACGACCTGCCCCTGTTCGCCGCTGCGGAACCGGCGCCGGTCCTCGCCCCTTCGCCGGTCGAAGTCGCGCTAGGGGATGTGGACCCGGACGCTCTGACCCCGCGCGAGGCTCTGGAGGCTCTCTATCGGCTCAAGGGCATGATGGCGGCGAGGTAGTTTACAATACATCCAAGTTGGAAGTTTTAACCTTATCCGTGACAGATGGGCCGTTCGCGATCACAGTGGGCTTTCCTTCGGGATTCGACGATGAAACTCAGCGCCCTGTCCCTTTCGGCCAAGACGGCCTTGATGGTGGTCATCGCCCTGGCGGCCCTGACCGCGACCTTGTTGGCCGTGGCTGTGGTCTTGTTGAGCCGCGATGCGGAGGCCAGCGCCGCTGAACGCCAGGAAGCCAATATGCGCGTCGCCTGGGACGTGCTGGCCGACTATGGCGACGGTTTCTCTGCGCGCGATGGCAAACTCTATGTCGGCTCCACCCCCATGAACGACTTTGACGAGCCGGTGGATCGGATCAAGGCCCTGGTCGGCGGCACGGCGACAGTCTTCATGAACGACCTGCGGGTCACGACCAATGTGGTCAAGGACGACGGGTCTCGCGCCGTCGGCACCAAGCTCAAGCCCGGCCCCGTCTATGACGCTGTGCTGAAGTCCGGCAAAACCTATCGCGGTCAGGCTGAGATTTTGGGCAAGCCCTATTTCGTCGCCTATGATCCCATCAAGAACGCCGCAGGCCAGACCATCGGCGTCCTTTATGTCGGCATTCCCAAGACCGATTTCATGGCCTCGGTGAACCATATGATGATCGGCCTGCTCGTCTGCGGCGTGATCGTGACCCTGCTGGTGGTCGGCGGCTGTCTGATCGCCTCGCGCCGCATGTTCTCGCCGTTGAAGGCCCTGTGCGAGCGGATGGAGGCCCTGCGTCAAGGCCGTACCGATTTCGACGCCCCCTGGGTCTCGCGCGGCGACGACATCGGCCAGATCGCGCGAGCCGTCATCGCCTTCCGCGACGCCGCCGTCCGCCAGAAGGAGACCGAGGCAGAGGCCGAGGCCATGCGCGAGACCGCCCGCGCCACCCGCGCCGCCGGCGAGGCCGAGCGCGAACGTCTGGCCGAGGAGGACGCTGTGGTGGTCGAAGCCCTGGGCGACGGGCTGGCGGCCCTGGCGCGCGGCGACCTGAGCCACCGGATCACCGCCGCCTTCGCCGAGCGCAGCCGCAAGCTGAAGGACGACTATAACGCCGCCGCCGAGACCCTGTCCGTGACCATGGCCGACATCATCGACCTGGTCGGCGCCATGCGGGCGGGAACCACGGAGGTTTCAGGCGCCACCGACGACCTGTCGCGCCGCACCGAACGCCAGGCCGCCACCCTGGAACAGACCGCCGCCGCCCTGGACCAGATCACCGTGACGGTTCGCAAGACGGCCGAGGGCGCCCAGTCCGCGGCCGACATCACGGCCCAGGCGCGTGGCGGGGTCGGGGTGCGCGAACAGATCATCGCCGACACCACCGCCGCCATGGGCGAGATCGAAACGACCTCGGGCCGGATCAGCGAGATCATCGGGGTGATCGACGAAATCGCCTTCCAGACCAATCTGCTGGCCCTGAACGCCGGGGTCGAGGCGGCCCGTGCGGGCGAGGCGGGTCGCGGCTTCGCCGTCGTGGCGTCGGAAGTGCGCGCCCTGGCGCAACGCTCGGCCGACGCCGCGCGCGAGATCAAGGGGCTGATCGCCGCTTCCAGCGCCAGCGTCGGCGAAGGCGCGCGGCTGGTGTCCCAGACCGGCGGCGCCCTGACCGCCCTGATCAGCCAGGTGGCGGAGATCAATCAGCTGGCGGCCGAAATCGCCGCCTCTGCCAAGGAACAGGCCGTCGGTCTGGCCGAGATCAATACCGCCGTGAACCAGATGGACCAGACGACCCAGCAGAACGCCGCCATGGTCGAACAGACGACTGCGGCCAACCAGGCGCTAAGCCAGGAGGCCGAGAAGCTGGCCGATCTGGTGTCGCGCTTCCGTGTCGGCGAGCCGGGCCGGGACGACTATTCCCAGGACGACCGGACGGTCTGGGCCGCCTGAGCCGAAGCCCGACAGACCCAAACAAAAGGCCCGCCCGGCGATCACCGGGCGGGCCTTTTTCGTTTCAGACGCCCGGCTGGGCGCGGCGGATCAGGCCTGCATCATCCAACCTTCGACATCCATGGCCGCCTGACGGACGGCTTCCGAACGGGTCGGGTGGGCGTGGCAGGTGCGGGCGATGTCTTCCGAGGCGCCGCCGAAGCTCATGGTGATGGCGGCTTCGTGGATCATCTCGCCGGCCTGCGGGCCCATGATGTGGACGCCCAGCACCTTGTCGGTGGCGGCGTCGGCCAGCACCTTGGCGAAACCGTCGGTCTCGTGGTTGATCTTGGCGCGGCTGTTGGCGGTGAAGGGGAATTTGCCCTTCTTGTAGGCGACGCCGGCGGCCTTCAGCTGGTCCTCGGTCTGACCGACCCAGGCCACTTCGGGGAAGGTGTAGACCACGCTGGGGACCAGGGCGTAGTCGACGTGGCCGTATTTGCCGGCGATGGTGTCGATCACGGCGACCGCGTCTTCTTCCGCCTTGTGCGCCAGCATCGGCCCGTGGGTCACGTCGCCGATCACCCAAACGCCATCCGCGACCTTGAAGTGGTCGTGGTCGATGAAGCCGCGCTTGTCCGGCGTGACGCCGACGCTCTCCAGACCCAGGCCGTCCGTATAGGGACGGCGGCCGATGGCGACCAGGACGACGTCGCCCTTGAGGGTTTCGGCGGCGCCGCCGGCCGACGGCTCGACCGTCAGCTCGACCCCGTCCTTGACCGACTTGGCGGCCGTGACCTTGGCGCCCAGTTTGAACGTCATGCCCTGTTTGGTCAGGGTGCGCTGGAAGGCGGTGGCGACCTCGGTGTCCATGCCGGGGGTGATCCGGTCCAGGAACTCGACCACCGTCACCTCGGCGCCCAGACGGCGCCAGACCGAACCCAGCTCCAGGCCGATGATGCCGGCGCCGATCACGATCAGCTTCTTCGGAACGGCCGGCAGGGACAGGGCGCCGGTGGAATCGATCACCTTGCCGTCTTCGAAGGCGACGCCGGGCAGGGGGGTGGGCTCCGAGCCGGTGGCGATGACGATGTTCTTGGCGTCCAGGGTCTGGACCGAACCGTCGGCGGCGGTCACCTCGACCTTGCCTTTAGCGACGATCTTGCCCTTGCCCTTGATCCAGTCGGCCTTGTTCTTCTTGAACAGGAACTCGATCCCCTTGGTCAGGGCGGTGACGCTGTCGTCCTTGGACTTGTGCATCTGGCCCAGGTTCAGCTTGGGCTGAACCTCGATGCCGATCTTGGCGAACTCGCTATTGGCGGCGTCGAACATTTCCGAGGCGTGGAGCAGGGCCTTGGACGGCATGCAGCCGACGTTCAGGCAGGTGCCGCCCAGGGTGGCGCGCATCTCGACGCAGGCGACCTTCAGGCCCAGCTGGCCGGCGCGGATCGCGGCGTTATAGCCGCCGGGCCCTCCGCCGATGATGACGACGTCGTAGGGGGCGGGGGCTTCGGCCATGGTATCCTCTGGTCTTCTGGCGCGTGGGGGCAGGCGGGCGGACACTAGCGCCGAGCCGGCAAGGGTCAACCGCCGCGCATCATATGGGGCCTCGGAATCGACCTTTGCAGGGGTCGGAGGCGCTCAGGACGCGGTTTCGGTCGCCGTTTCGTCTGTGGATCGCCGGTTTTCGACCTGGTCAACGCCCTGTTCGGGCGACCGAGCCTGCGAAGGGAGAGTGATGGAGACTTCCGCCCCCTCGCCCGGCGCGCTGTCGATGGCCAGGGCGCCCGAGGACTGCCGCGCAAAGGCGAAGGCCTGCGACAGACCCAGGCCTGCGGCGTCCGGACGGGTGGTGAAGAAGGGCTCCGCCGCGCGTCTCAGGATGTCGGCGTCCATGCCGGGCCCGGAATCGCGCACGCTCAGCTTCAGGCCGCCGTCCGGAAGGACCGCCAGGCGAACCGCGACCGAGCCCGCGCCGTTCGAGGCCTCGACCGCATTCCGGGTCAGGGCCAGGACCGCAGCCTCCAAGGCGGCCGGGTCGATAGAGGCGAAGGCGGGCTGGGCGGGCGTTTCGATCATCAGGTCGATGGCCGATCCCGACAGCAGACGCAGCTTGGTCTCCATACCCGCCAGAAGCACGCCGACGTCCAGGCGTTGCAGATTGGTCCGGTCTTCGTCCTGGGAGAAGGCGCTGAGACGGCGGGTCAGGCGCTCGCCGCGTTGACCGGCGGCCAGGGCGGCCTGGCCCAGGCGACGGACCCGCTCGGGCTCATCGACATGGCGCAGCATCAGGTCCAGGGCCGAGGTCATGACGCCCAGCAGGGCGTTGAAATCATGGGTCACGCCGCCGGCCAAACGCCCGACATTGGCCATGCGCCGCTCGGCCTCCAGTTCGGCGCGAACGGCGCGTTCGGCCCGTTCCGCTTCCGCCATCGTATCCAGCAGGGCCTGGTTGTGTGCGGCCAGGATCTCGCCTTCGCGCCGCGCAAAGTCGGCCTGGGCCGCCTGAACCGCCAAGGCCACGGGATCGGACTCGTCCGATGACGCATCCGCCGGGCTTTCGGCGTCGCTCGGCTCCGCCAGGGGCTCGGGCGCGGGCTCCACAGCCGGAGAATCCGCCAAGGGTGCGCCGGCCAGAAGGATGGCGTCCGGCCGGTCGTTCTCGTCGATCAGGGGCAGCAGGGTCCAGCGGATGCCGGCGCCGTCGGCGTCCACCGTCTCGATCTGCGCCGGGCTTTCATCCTCGACCGACAGGGCGGCGCGCAGGGCCTGACGGCCCTCGGTGCGGCGGTCCAGCGGCAGGAACAGGTCGGCGAAATCGGATCCCGTCACCCCCTCGCCGCGCCCCAGCATGATCAGGGCGGCGCGGTTGGCCTGGAGGATGCGGCCTTCGGCGTCGACGACCACCAGGGCGCTGGACGCCGCATCAAACACCCGGTCGGCCAGGCTGGTCCGGCCCGCCGGCGGCGGGGGCGGCGGCGCGGGCTCGATCGCCGGGGTGGTCAGGACGTCGGTCTCGACGATGGCCGCGATGGAGCCGGTGATCTGACCCCGGTCATTCTCGATCGGCATGGCGGTGACCGAGACCAGCATCTTCTTGCGGGTCGCCGCATTCATCATCAGGTGCTGAAAGCCGCGCACGGTCTGGCCCCGCAGGGCGCGGGCGCTGGGCAACAGGTCGGCGGGGATCGGCTTGCCGTCCGGGAAGGTGATGCCCCAGGTGGCGGAATGGAAACGCAACCCCAGCAGTTCGGCGTCGCGACGCCCCAGCAGCTGGTGGGCGGCGCGGTTGGCGAAGACGAATTTGCCGGTGCTGTCGGTCTCGACCATGGCCACGGGCACGGCGTTCATGGTTTCGAACAGACGTTTGTCCGAAGACTCGGCGACCTTCTGGACGATGTCGAGCTGATCGGTGGCGCTGGCGTGCCGGGCGCCATGGGTGACGGCGAACCACAGGGCGATGACGGCTACAGCGTAGCCGACGGCGGCCAGAATGCCGAAGATCAGCGTCCAGTTGACCTCGCCTTCGAGGAACATCAATCAATCCGTCTCAATTTGGGGCGCGGTCCGCCCATCCTCGGTCCGGCTTTGCAAGGGCTGAACCAGCGATCCGACGATGGGGAGCGTGACCACAGCCTGACGACATCCGCACGGGCGCCGTCAAGCGGCCAGAGCCTCGCTTGTTCACCACGCATGAAAAAAGGGCCGGACGTCGCCGTCCGGCCCTTTCGTCAGTGGTTGAATGAGCTCAGAAGGCCATGCGGGCGACGATCTGATACCAGGGACCGGCCGATTCCGTTTCCAGTTCATACTCGTCGTAGTCGCGGTCGATTTGCTCTTGGAAGGTGTTGAACTTGTCGAACACCTCGTCCTTCGACGAGTCGAGCAGGTTCGAGCCGGTCAGGCGGAGCACCACGTTCGAGGCGACCTGTTTCTCGACGAAGATTTCGAGGTCACCGCCGTAGCTGGTGACGACTTCTTCGCCGACGATCCGGCTCTTGGCGTCGCCCTGCTTGCGATAGGTGGCGCCGAAAGCGGCGCCCCAGGTCGGGATGTCCTGGGTGAAGCCGACATTGAAGACATAGTCGGACTGCGAGTTGAAGCGGCGGTCGCCCATGAAGTCTTCAACCGAGCTGTCCAGCCACGAGTAGTTCAGGAAGACGCCGGTATGCTCCATGCCGATGAAGTCCAGCGGCGTCGACAGGTCGAACTCGACACCCCAGACTTGGCCGTCGCCGACGTTTTCGGCCGTCAGGACATAGGAGACCAGCTTGTCCGCCGCTTCCTCCGGCGTCTCGCCGTCGTCGATTGCGTCCTCGTAATCGCTCAAAGCCTGCTCGGAATAGGCTCCGGTGTTGGTGATTTCGATCAGGTCGGTGATGTCGCGATAGAAGGCGTTGACGCCGATCACGCCGCGACGGCCCAGACGACGCTCGAAGCCGAGGTCAGCGCCCCATGCCGTTTCCGGCTCGAGATCCGGATTGCCGACGAAGTCGTTGTCGCCGTATTCGCCCTCAAGAACAGCCGGCGAGATGTAGTCGAAGCTGGGGCGACGCACGGTGCGCGCCACCGAGGCGGTGATCCGGTCGGTGTCCGACAGTTTAAAGCGAACGCTCGCCGACGGCAGCAGGATGGCGTAGTCGTTGTCGTTCGTGCGCTCGTCCGCATCGACGGTTTCGTCGGTGATGGTGGAGTCGGTCGTCTCGTAGCGCAGACCGGCTTCCCACTTGGCCGGGCCGTTTTCGCCCGACAGCATAACATAGGGGTCGATCCGGGTTTCCTCGATCTTGCCCACGCCGCCTGGAATGCCTTCGAAATCGCCGAAGCTCCAGTCGGTGGCGGCGTTGGTCGAGCCGTTGGCGACGCTGAAGCGAACGCGCTCAGGTTCGGTGATCGAGGTGTCGCGGTCCTTCTGATTCCACTGAACCCCGAAGGCCAGTTCCAGATCTCCGGCCAGCAGACGCTTATGTTCGATCGCGCCGCTGATTTCCTTGTCTTCGATGTCGGTCTGGGTTGCTTCGGCGGTGAAGCGGTCTTCGTCCGGATAGACGACGGAGTCGCGCCGGAACTCGGACTCATATTCGAACTCGTACTGCTCGTCCTTGATCGAGGCGTAGCCGAGCTTGAACTTGGTCTCGCCGCCCAGCATTTCGCGGACATAGCGCAGGTTCAGCGACAGGTTGTCGGTTTGGATATCGACGTCGTTGTCGTTGATGGTGCTGATATTGGCGTCGGTCTCGACACCATCGACATATTCGATCGAATCCTCGTCCTGGTAGCGGTCCGTGCGGACGAAGACGCCCGACAGGTTCAGGCGGCCGCCGGCGACGTCAACGTCGTAGGAGCCGTTGAAGGAATAGTCGGTTCCGTCGCGGATGTCGGTCTGGACTTCGGTGTTATCGAGCGTGCCGTTCGGCTCGTCGAAACGCTGGCTGTACTTTTCCTTGGGATTGCGGCGGTCCTGGATATTGGCGCCCAGAAGCAGACGGCCCGGACCCGCCTGGCCGCCCCAGACGGCGCCATAGGTGCCGCCCCATGAGCCGTAGTCGCTGTCCTTCCAGTTCAGGGCGCCGAGGCGCACATAGCCGCCGTCCAGCGACAGGGCGTCGCGCAGGACGATGTTGATGGCGCCGGCGACCGCGTCACCGGAGCGATTGGCGGAGGACGAACGGACGACCTCGACGCGCTCGATCAATTCAGCGGGGATGCGGTCGACGAAGAAGGAGCGATCCACGCCAGCGCCGGGAACCCGTTCGCCGTTGATCAGGATTTGGGTGTAGGCGGAATCAAGGCCGCGCAGACGCACGCCGTCGGATTCCAGCACGTCGGACAGGAAGGTCACCGACGGCACGCGCTTCAGGGCGTCGCCGGCGGTCAGCGGTTCGAAGCGCTGGAAATAGTCGAGGTCGTAGGACAGGGTGGGCACCACGTCGTCGGTGCGGTTCCGCATCGCCGGCTCGCCGGTGACGATGATTTCTTCGAGCGCAGTGATGGGCGCTGCGCTGGCGTCTTGGGCGTGAACCGCGCCGGCGAAAGCCAGCGAAGCGAGGGACGCGAGCGACGCGCCCGCGAGCAGTTGCAATCTCATGATCTTGATCCCCTGACGTCGGGCTATGCCTTCGACGAATGTTGGGCGCATAAACTTGAGCAGCGACGCGTCCATGACGAATAGACGACGTCTCGTGCGAGGTTTTGAGGCGCATCCACGACAAGTACGATGTGTGCGGATCAATGTTCTTCAGGCCGCGCGAACTGCGGCGTCATCGTCCTTGACCGACCGACGGCGCCTGTGGTCTCGAAGGCCGTCCCTGGAGAAGAGGATCCCCCATGAAGTCGTCCATCAAGCGTGCCGGCGCACTGACCGCCACCGTCTGCCTCCTGGCCCTGTCCGTCGCGGCCTGCGCCACGCACGAGGTCGATTTCCAGGGCGAGGGCGAAGGTTTCGTCGGGCCGGGCGTGGAGGTTCAGGCGGTGCTGGAAACCCCGTCGGTCGGCACGGCCGGCGAAGACGCGGCCGACGATCCCGCCGTCTGGGCCTCGGCGTCTCCGGTGACGGTGATGGGCAAGACCACGCCGGGCTTCATTGCCGGAACGGACAAGAAGTCCGGCCTCTACATCTACGGTTTTGACGGTCAGATCCTGCAGTTCATGCCTGAGGGCCTGCTGAACAATGTCGATCTGACCGAGGGGCTGAGCGTCGGCGGACGGCCGCAGCTCGTCCTGGGCGCCAGCGACCGGACGCCGGGCAAGACCGGGATCTCCCTCTATCTGTTCGATCCGGCGGGGACCGGTGACAATGGCGTGCGGCCCTGGGGCGCCATCGCCACCGACGTGATCGAACCCTATGGCTTCTGTTTTGCGCGGCGCGGGGCCGAAATCCAGGCGATCCTGGTGGGGCACGAGGGCGAACTGCGTCAGTTCGTGCTGAGCGTCGACGCCGCCGGCCAGCCGGTGTCGCGGGAAGTGCGTCGCGCCGAGATCGGCACCATTTCCGAAGGTTGCGCCGCCGACGAAGCGACCGACGCCCTCTATATCAATGAAGAAAACGTCGGCCTGTGGCGCTACGGCCTCAATCCGGCGAGCGGCGCGGCGCGCACCCTGGTGCAGCCTATCGCCAAGGATATTCTGGTCGCCGACGCCGAGGGGCTGACGACCCTGACGGACGGCGATAAACGTTATCTGATCGGCTCCAGCCAGGGCGATTCGACCTTCCCGGTCTGGCGCATCGACGGCGCCGCGCCCGAGTACAAGGGCCGGTTCAAGATCGTGGACGGCGTCGTGGACGGGGTCACGGGCACCGACGGTTTGGCGGCCGCCAGCGGCGTGGTCGGTCACTTCCCCGAGGGGCTGGTGGTGATCCAGGACGACGTCAACGACGTCGGCACCCAGAACTTCAAATATGTGGACTGGCGCGACATCCGCCGCGCCCTGGGGCTGTAAGCGCCTATTGATCCTCGTCGAACTTGCGGGCGACGAGGTCCGTCAGGGCCTCGATCGCTTCCTCGGCGTCGGCGCCCTCGGCGGCGACATCTATGCTGCAGCCAATGCCGGCGCCCAGCATCAGCAGGCCCATGATCGAGCGGGCGTCCACCGTGACCCCGTCGCGCGTGACGTGGATTTCGCTGTCGAAGCTTGAGGCCAGTTTGACGAACTTGGCCGAGGCGCGGGCGTGCAGGCCGCGCGTGTTGCAGATGTCCAGCGTCGCCTTAACGGTCATTTTTCGCCCGCGAGCACCCAGGACGCCACCGAGATATATTTCCGTCCCGCGTCCTGGGCGTGGGCGACACAGGATTCCAGCGTCTCGCGACCGCGCACGCTGGCCAGTTTGATCAGCATGGGCAGGTTCAGGCCGGCGATGACCTCGGCGCGGGTCTGTTCCATCACCGATATGGCCAGGTTGGACGGGGTGCCGCCGAACATGTCGGTCAGAAGGATCACGCCGTCGCCGTCGTCGACGGCGGCGGCCGCATCGACGATGTCGCGCCGACGGCGCTCCATGTCGTCGTCCGGCCCGATACAGATGGCCGCGACGCCGCGCTGCGGCCCGACCACATGCTCCATCGCCGATAGAAATTCAGAGGCCAGCCCCCCGTGGGTGACGATAACAAGGCCAATCATGAGAACTTCACTCGCATCCCACCCCAAACCATCCCCGGACTCCCCCGTGCCCGACAGGGAGGCCGGACGCGCCCGTTTGGGACCGCAAGGCCGGTGTCATAGACCCGTTACGCGCGGGTTCAAAGCGTCTGAAACGCGACTGCGACCATGTCGACGGCTGATGCGGGGCGCGGATCCAGGGCCAGAAGGGGCAGGTCGATCCCGGAAAACCGCCGCGACTGCGGCTCCGGGAGGCGTTCGACCGCCTCTGGAAGGCAGGCGACAGCCAGGACGATCCGGGCCGCCTGCCGTGTCCTGACGGCCACGATTCCGACGCCCCGCGCCTCGATACGGCCGGCGATCGTGGACGGAGCCGTGGCGTAAAGCGCGCCGTCGGACGCCCAGACCTGGGTATAGTCGTCGCTGACCAGCCGCCATCCACGCCCGATCAGACGCAAGGCCAGATCGCTCTTTCCGGCTCCGGACGGCCCCAGGATCATCACGCCCTTCCACGCCCCATCGCGACGGATGGCGACCGTTGTGGCGTGGACGGGCGGCGCGGGGGTCATGGACGACGGCTCGGACCGAAGGCGGAGGGCAGAAGTATCTCGAACCGCGCGCCGATCACCGCGCCGTCGTCATCCGACCGGTTCGAGGCCGTGACCACACCGCCATGCGCCTCGACGATCTGTTTGACGATCGACAGGCCCAGGCCCGAGTTCGAACCAAAGGCCGCCCCCTTGGGCCGCGAGGTGTAGAAGCGTTCGAAGACGGTCTCCAGGTTCTCGGACGGTATGCCGGGGCCCTGATCCTCGACCCGAATGCGGATGGGCAGGTCGCCGTCCGTCTCCTCCAGCACCACCTGCACCTCGCCCTCGGCGGGACTGAAGGACCGGGCGTTGTCGATCAGATTGCGGAACACCTGCCCCAGGGGGCCGTCGCGGCCGGCCACTTTCAGGGTTTGGGCAGGACGTTCGAACCGGACAGGGATCTCGCCCGGTCGCGCCGTCGTCTCATAGACGCTGACGATGTCGGCCAGCAGTCGGTTCAGGTCGATGGGCCGAGGGCGGTCGCGCGACAGCTCCGCATCCAGGCGCGAGGCGTTGGAAATGTCGGTGATCAGCCGGTCGAGCCGGCGCACGTCCTGTTGCAGCAGATTGGTCAGCTTCTCCCTCTGGGCGTCGGTCTTGACCAGGGGCAGGGTTTCCAGCGCCGAACGGATCGAGGTCAGCGGGTTCTTGATCTCGTGCGACACGTCGGCGGCGAACCGCTCGATGGCGTCCATGCGCGTGGACAGGGTGTCGGTCATGGATTCCAGCGAACGCGCCAGATCGCCGATTTCGTCCTTGCGCTCTTCCAGATCGGGCAGGGAGATGGCCCGCGCCCGCTGCAACTTGACCTGATCCGCCGCCGCAGACAGCCGCATGATCGGCCGCGCCACGAACAGGTGCAGCACCAGGGACGCCAGCAGATTGACGGCCAGAGCCACCAGGGCGAAGGGCACCAGGGCCCGTCGCTGGTCGTCCAGGATTTCGTCCACATTGCCCGCTTCCAGCGTCAGGACGCCCAGGACCTGGCGCACATGGCGGATGGGGATGGAGACGGACACGACCCGGTCGCCGGATTCGTTGCGTCGGACGGTGGTCTGGGGCTCGCCGGCCAGGGCGCGTTCGACCTCGGCGGCGACCTCGGCCTCGACCTGTCGCTTGTGCTCGGCGGCGCGGTCGGTCTTTTCGGCCTGATCCGCAGGCAGGGGCGAGCCGGCCGGATGCGCCGGCGGCAGGGCCTGACCAGGGATGTTCTCGGTCACCTCATAGCTGTCGATGACCGGCAGGCCGTTGATGTCGTAGAGGCGCACCCGCTGGCCGTTGGGCACGAAATTGTCGCGTAGCCAGTTGGCTGCCTGGCCCACGTCGAGTTCCGGCGTCGGCACGCCGCGGCTGATGCCCAGTTCGCCCAGCACATTGCCGAGCAGTTCCGCCTGCACCGTCAGGGATTCCTGACGGGCTTGAATCAGGCCCTGGCGCCATTCGTTCAGCACCAGGGCCCCGCCGAACAGGATCAGCAGGCTGAGAAGATTGAGCGCCAGGATGAAGCCGCCCAGCCGCGAACCGCCGAAGCGATGCCTCGGCCGGCGAATGTGCTCCTCGTCGGGCTCGCGCCCGCCGGGATGGTCAGCTTTCGCGGTAGCGGTAGCCGACGCCATACAGGGTCTCGATTGCGTCGAACTCGTTGTCTACGGCGCGGAACTTCTTGCGCATCCGCTTGACGTGGCTGTCGATGGTGCGGTCATCGACATAGACCTGATCGTCGTAGGCGGCGTCCATCAGGTTGTCGCGGCTCTTCACGAAGCCGGGACGCTGGGCCAGGGCCTGGAGCAGAAGGAATTCGGTGACGGTCAGCTTCACCGGCTTGCCGTCCCAGGTCGATTCGTGGCGAGCCGGGTCCATGCTCAGCTTGCCGCGCTTGATCGCCTTGCCGGACACTTCGGCCGAGGGTTCAGGTTCGACGCCGTCGGCGCCGGTGCGGCGCAGCAGGGCCTTGACCCGTTCGATCAGCAGCCGCTGGCTGAAGGGCTTGTGGATATAGTCGTCGGCGCCGAGGTTGAAGCCGAGGATCTCGTCGATCTCCTCGTCCTTCGAGGTCAGCATGATGACGGGGATCTGCGAGGTCTGGCGCAGGCGGCGCAGCACCTCCATCCCGTCCATGCGCGGCATCTTCACATCGAGGATGGCGAGGTCCGGCGGGGTGCTTTCCAGCGCCGCCAGGCCAGAGGCGCCGTCATGATAGGCCGTAATCTTGTGGCCATGGCTTTCCAGCGCCAGCGAGACGGACGCCACGATGTTCTCGTCGTCGTCGACCAGGGTGATATTGGCCAAGGTGGTCTTCTCCTGAACTTCCCGTTCCCGCGAACGAGAACGCACGGCAAGCGTAACCGTTCGATCACGGTCACATTAGGGCCAAGGCAGATGGGCCGCCAAGCCGTCGGTTTCAACGATAGACGGATCGGTTTCCGTCGGCGCAAGGAAAATTCGTCGTGAAAACCCCGTTTTAAAGGCTTTGCCCTCAGGGTTCGCGCATGGCTGGTCCGATTCACTACGAAGTCTATGTCCGCAAGACCGTTCCGGCGTCCTGGACCCTGTTGATCGCGACCGAGGATCGTAAACACGCTCTGGAGACCGCCGAGGACCAGTTGTCCAATCGGCTGGCGGCCGCCGCGCGCGTCACCAAGGAGACGCTGGACCCGGACACGATGGAGTTCAACACCCTCACGATCCTGACGATCGGGGCGCCGGAGGAAAAGAAGAAGCCCAAGGCGGCGGAGGCCGTTCGCCCGGCGTGCAGCGCCCCGGCCGAACTCTATACGCCCCATGCGCGCGCCCTGATCGCCCGAGTGCTGGAGGATTGGCTGAAACGGCAGGGAGTGACGGCGTTCGAGCTGCTGCACCGGCCGGACCTGGCCGAGCGGCTCGACGCCTCGGGGGTGGAGCTTCAGCACGCCGTCCAGAAGGTGGCCGTGCCGGAAAGTCAGGCCAGCGGCCAGGATCTGCACGCCGTCGTGCGCCACTACCAGCGTCTTGCCGAGGATTCGGTCGCGCGGCTGCTTAAAGCGGGCCGGTCGGGACTGTTCCCGTCTTTGAAGAACCAGTCGATCGCCGATCTGGCCCATAGCCTGATCGCGACTCAGGACCGGACCTTCATCATGGGTGGCGTGATCGCCCATGGTCTGGCGGACCGCAAGGGCGCGCGCGAGCGGCTGGACTGTCTGATGGATATGGTCGATGCGGCGCCGCCCGAGGGGCCACCGCGCGCGCTCATACTGGGCGCGGTCGAGCAGATCGCGTCCGAAATATTGGCGGTTCGGTCCAATCTGGCGGAAATCCTGGGTCCGTCGCTGGATCACGGGGCCAGTCTCGCGGCCGTGGTGCGGATGATCGCCCCCCGAGAGGTTGAGCGGCTGATCGGCCTGGATCCCCGCATGGCCTTGATGACCCCGGTGGTCGAGGGGCCTGCGGCCCGTCTTGGGCAAGGCCTGGCGGCGGGCCATTTCCCGAAGCTGTCGACGTCTCTCGCCCGGATGGTCACGCGCGAACTGGCGAGCCAGCGGCGTCTCAGGCCCAATGATCCGGTGGGCGAGATCGACATCCTGCGGACGCTCGCCATGGCCCTGACGGCGGCGGCGGGGCGTCTGCTGACCTTGGAAGAGGTGCAGAACGCCTTCGTGGACCGCTCAAAGAGCCTGGTCACTCCGGATTTCGTCGGCGCCTATGTCCGCCAGTGCAAGACGGTGCTGTCGGAGGCCGAATATCTGACCCGGCTATGCGAAAACGTCACCGGGGGCGCCAACAAGCGGGCGGCGGCGCGCTGGCTCAGCGCCTGCGTCACCTCGCTGAGGCTGGAAAACGAGATGCGCCAGACGACGGCCGGCGGGCCCAGCGTCTCGCAGAAACTGCTGGTGCTCGCCCGGTTGCAGCGTTCGGTGCGCGCTGTGCAGCTGGGCGAGATCGACGAAAGAGAGATTTCGACGGCCATCGGCGTGCTGGGCGGGACGCTGGAAGCCGACGCCGGCCTGCTGAACCAGATCGGGCGGGCCCAGGCCACGCCGGTGCAGAAGCTGACCGCCCTGATGAAGATGATCACCGGCGAAACCGCGCCCCTTGGGCCGGCGGCGGACCGCGCGCGTAGCGAAGCGATCAAGATGCTGCGCCTGCCCGAAATCCGCGACGCCGCCGCCGGCGAGGCCGCGCTTCAGGCCATGATGCAGGCGGCCGGTCTGAAGATCTGACGCTCAGTCGAAGATGTCGAAGATGCTGTCGCGCTTCTTTTTCTTGTAGCGGTAATCGTCGTCGCGGCGGCGATCGTCGCGGTAACCCCGGTCATCGCCATAAGGCCGCCCGCCACCGCCCCAAGGCTGGGGTTGGGCGGGTGCATAGGTCTGAGGCTGCGGCTGCGCGGGTGCTGAAGTCCGCCCGTCCTGGGCCGCCGAATCCATCAGCTTTTCCAGCTCGCCGCGATCAAGCCAGACGCCGCGGCAGGTGGGGCACATGTCGAACTGCACCCCGTCGCGATCCAGGGTCTGCATCGAGGAATTGTCGTTCGGGCACATCAGAAGAGGCATGAGGTTTCCAGGCGGATCAAGAACAGGTTCAGGAAACGGGCGCCGACGCGAGGGAGCCGGAGGGGGGCGGTCCGTTCGCATCGGCGCATCCGTACGGTGCGACATCACGTCGTCGCGAACAGGCGAGGCAGGGGAACTCTCGCCGGTCGCGGCGACGCCAGAGGGGCCCGTTCCGCAGACCCAAGCTAGAGCGTGATTCCTTCACACGGAACCGTATCCTGAGTTGACGAGGTAGTTCGCACATTCGGCGGGGCTGAAGAGATTGATGATCTCTCCGGCCTTTCGCCACGTGGCTTCAATGGTTCTGGGCTGGGCGTTGCGCATGAGGTGTTTGAGCTTGGCGAAGACCTGTTCGATGGGGTTCAGGTCGGGGGAGTAAGGGGGCAGGAAGATCATGTGTGCGCCTTTGGCCCTGACAGCGGCGCGGGCGGCCTTGCCCTTGTGACTGCCGAGGTTGTCGAGGACGACGACGTCGCCAGGCGACAGGGTCGGAGCCAGTATTTTCTCGATGTAGACGAGGAAGATCGCACCGTTGATCGGACCATCGATAACCCAGGGCGCGTCGATCCGGTCATGGCGCAGGGCGGCGATGAAGGTCAGGGTTTTCCAGTGACCGAAGGGCGAGTGGCCCTTCAAGCGTCGCCCCCTCGGCCCCCAGCCGCGCAAGGGCGCCATGTTGGTCTTGACCCAGGTCTCGTCCAGGAACACCAGTCGCGACGGGTCGATCCGCCCCTGATGCGCCTTCCAGCGTGCGCGGCGGCGCGCGACGTCAGGCCGGGCCTGCTCCTCAGGCAGCAGTGTTTTTTTTGAAGCTCAGTCCTTCAGCGTGCACGAACACCCACACCGCTCGAGGGCCGGTCTTGATCCCGCGCGCGGCAAGTTCGGCCGTCAGTCCTCTGAGCGTGAACGGCCCTGAGGCGATGCGGGTGCGCAGCCATTCGGCGCAGTCTCCTGACAGCGTGCGAGGCTTGTGGCCGCCGACCTGGCCCGGCGCCACCGAACCTGTCTCTCCAACTCGCTTCGTCCACTTGGACACGCAAGACGGACTGATCCGAAGCGCCGCCGCGATCTCCCGGTGTGTCTCGCCCTCCGCCTTACGCGCCAACGCTCGCTCACGAAGATCCATCGAATAAGGAGCCGTCATCCGGGCTGGCCTCCCATCCAGCACGGATGTTGAATCAGATCACCGCAAACTTGGGAATCCCGATTCCGTCAAAGCGAGCCATGCTCTAGGGTCCGCGCCGCGCCGCCGCCATGCGTCCTGGCGCCACAGGGGAGGCCCGACTTAGGCGGGGTCTAACAAGCCTGGCCGGCGGCCCAGCCTGACGACCAGGCCCACTGGAAATTATAACCGCCCAGCCAGCCGGTGACGTCCACCGCCTCGCCGATGAAATACAGGCCGGGAACCGCCTTGGCGGCCAGGGTCTGCTGGTCCAGGGCGGCGGTGTCGATCCCGCCGAGGGTGGCTTCGGCGGTGCGATAGCCTTCGGATCCGACCGGCTTCACGCTCCAGGCGTTGACCGCCTGATCCAGCCGCCGCAGCGTCGCGTCGGATAGATCTGCCAGATTGCCCGCCGCGCCTTCGCGCGCGCACAGGCTTTCCGCCAGTCGTCGGGGTATGATGTGGCCCAGGGCCGTATGCACGGCCTGGCGGCCGTTCGCGGTCTTGGCGGCCTTCAGCTCGGCGAAGACGTCGCGGCCGGGGGCCATGGCCGCGACGATGGCCTCGCCCTCGCGCCAGTAGGAACTGATCTGCAATATGGCCGGGCCGCTGAGGCCCCGGTGGGTGAACAGCATGGCCTCGTTGAAGGCCGCCTTGCGCGCCTTTGTGTCGGGCGCCGAGGCGACGCGAGCGTCCACGGCCACGCCGGCCAGCGGCGTCAGGGTCTCCAACAGGCCCGCCTCGAAGGTCAGGGGGACCAGGGCCGGACGGGTGTCGGTGACGCGGATGTCGAACTGGCGCGCGACCTCATAGGCCCAGCCGGTGGCGCCCATTTTGGGTATCGACTTGCCGCCGGTCGCGACGACCAGGGCTGTGGCCGTGATCTGGCTTCCGTCCGACAGGTCGATGGTCCAGCCTTCGCCGGCCTTCGCCAGACGCTCGACGCCGGTCTTCATTTTCAGGGTCACGCCCGCCGCCGCCATGTCGTCGGTCAACATGCGGACGATCTGTTTGGCGCTGTCGTCGCAGAACAGCTGGCCCAGCGTCTTCTCGTGCCAGGCGATCCCGGCCCGGTCCACGCGCTTGATGAAGTCGTGCTGGGTGAAGCGGCGCAGGGCCGAGGTGGCGAACCGGGGGTTCTCTCCCAGGAAGTTCGCCGGCCCGCAGCCCAGATTGGTGAAATTGCACCGGCCGCCGCCGGAGATGCGGATCTTCTCGCCGGGGTTGGCCGCGTGATCGACGACCAGGACCCGACGGCCGCGCCGCCCAGCCTCGGCGGCGCACATCATGCCCGCGGCGCCGGCCCCGACCACCAGGACGTCGAAAGACGCCCGGCTCACGAGACCGGCTCCGGGATCTGGGCCTTAGTAGCGATAGTGCTCGGGCTTGAACGGGCCTTCTTGCGGCACGGAGATGTAATCGGCCTGTTCCTTGTTCAGCACGGTCAGCTTGGCGCCCAGCTTGCCGAGATGAAGGGCGGCGACCTTCTCGTCCAGATGCTTGGGCAGGGTGTAGACCTTGGTCTCATAGGCCGACTTGTTGGTCCAGAGTTCCAGCTGCGCCAGGGTCTGGTTGGTGAAGGAGGCCGACATCACGAAGGAGGGGTGGCCCGTGGCGTTGCCCAGGTTCACCAGGCGGCCTTCCGACAGCAGGATGATCTTGTTGCCGCCGGGGAATTCGATGTGGTGGACCTGGGGCTTGATCTCGTCCCACTTGAAGTTCTTCAGGCCGGCGACCTGAATCTCGGAGTCGAAGTGGCCGATGTTGCAGACGATGGCGTTGTGACGCATCCGGCGCATGTGTTCGACGGTGATCACATCCTTGTTGCCGGTGGCGGTGACGAAGATGTCGGCCTTGTCGGCGACGTCGTCCAGGGTCTGGACGTCATAGCCTTCCATGGCGGCCTGCAGGGCGCAGATCGGGTCGATTTCGGTCACGATCACGCGGGCGCCGCCTTGGCGCAGCGAGGCGGCCGAGCCCTTGCCCACGTCGCCGTAGCCGCAGACCACGGCGACCTTGCCCGACAGCATGACGTCGGTGCCGCGACGAATGGCGTCGACCAGGGACTCACGGCAGCCGTACAGATTGTCGAACTTCGACTTGGTGACGCTGTCATTGACGTTGATGGCGGGGAAGGGCAGCTCGCCGCGTTCCGACATCTGGTACAGGCGGTGGACGCCCGTGGTGGTCTCTTCCGACACGCCGCCGATAGCGTTGCGGATGGCCGAATAGAAGCCGGGCTTCTCGGCGATGTAGCGCTTCATCACCTTGAACAGGGCTTCTTCTTCCTCGTTCTGGGGATTGGCCAGAACCGAGATGTCCTTTTCAGCCTTCGGGCCGAGCACGCACAGCAGGGTGGCGTCGCCGCCGTCGTCCAGGATCAGGTTCGGATAGCCGCCGTCGGCCCATTCGAAGATCTTGTGCGCATAGTCCCAGTATTCTTCCAGCGTCTCGCCCTTGATGGCGAAGACCGGGGTGCCGGCTGCGGCGATGGCGGCTGCGGCGTGATCCTGGGTCGAGAAGATGTTGCACGAGGCCCAGCGGACCTCGGCGCCCAGGGCTTCCAGCGTCTGGATCAGAACGGCGGTCTGGATGGTCATGTGCAGGCTGCCGGCGATCCGGGCGCCCTTCAGCGGCTGATCCTTGCCGAACTCGGCGCGCAGAGCCATCAGGCCCGGCATTTCCGTCTCGGCGATGTCGATTTCCTTCTTGCCCCAGTCGGCCAGAGAGATGTCGCGGATGATGTAGTCGGTCATGGGGGGCTCCTGGCCGCAGGGGATTTTCAGCCCTTCTAGCCCGCAGACGATGAAGGAGCAATAAACACATAAGGATATCCTTATATGCGCTGTGCCTGATGTCGGGCTCAGCAGTTTCTTAAGCCCGATCAGTTAGGACGAAGGCATGGAACGCCGCGCTCTTCTCGGTCTCGCCCTCGTCGCGACGGCCGCCGCCTCGACCTCCGCCCGCGCCTCTTCGGGCGGCGGCGCGGCGCCGTCTGACGATACCTATTTCAGACTGCCGGTCATTACGGCCTCGATTCTTCGTGCGGACGGCCGGCGTGGGGTCTTCTCTGTGGAGGCCGGGGTGGACGTGCCCGACGCCGCGCTTCGCACCCGCGCCCAGCAGTCCGCGCCGCGTCTCCGCGCCGCCTATACCGTCGCCGCCCAGCGCTTCGCCAACGGCCTGCGCCCCGGCGCCGTGCCCAATATCGATCAACTGGTCGCCGAACTTCAGACGGCCACCAACACCACCCTCGGCCGGGCTGGAGCTCGCGTCCTGATCGGGACCGTCATGGCGCTCTGAACAGACGGTCTGAGCCGCCCAGAATGAAAAAGGCCCCGCCGTCGCCGGCGGGGCCTTTCTGTTATCGGACGAGCCTAGGGCTTAGTCGCGACGACGACGACCGCGATCGCCACCGCGATCACCGCCGCCTTCGCGCTTGGGACGGCCGCCGGTGTCTTCCGACAGGGGCTCTTCGCCGCGCTCGGCGCGCTCGGCGTTGATCTTGTCGGTCAGGTCTTCACCCGTGGTCTGATCGACAACCTTCATCGACAGCTTGGTCTTGCCGCGATCATCGAAGCCCAGGAACTTGACCTTGACCTCTTGGCCTTCCGACAGGACGTCGGCCGGGTTGGCGACGCGTTCCAGGGCGATCTGGGACACGTGGACCAGGCCGTCCTTGGCGCCGAAGAAGTTCACGAAGGCGCCGAAGTCGACGACTTTGACGACCTTGCCGGAGTAGATGGTTCCGACTTCCGGTTCCGAGGCGATGGACTGGATCCAGGCCTTGGCGGCGTCGATCTTTTCCTGGTCGTTGGCGGCGACCTTGATGGTGCCGTCGTCGCCGATGTCGATCTTGGCGCCGGTCTTTTCGACGATCTCGCGGATGACCTTGCCGCCCGAACCGATCACTTCACGGATCTTGTCGACCGCGATCTTGATGGTTTCGATCTTCGGCGCATGCTCGCCCAGTTCAGCGCGCGGCGCATCCATGGCCTTGGACATCTCGTTCAGGATGTGGAGGCGACCGGCCGAGGCCTGGGTCAGGGCCTGTTTCATGATCTCCTTGGTGATGCCGGCGACCTTGATGTCCATCTGAAGGCTGGTGATACCTTCCGAGGTGCCGGCGACCTTGAAGTCCATGTCGCCCAGGTGGTCTTCGTCACCCAGGATGTCCGACAGGATGGCGAACTCGCCCGACGGCTCCAGGATCAGGCCCATGGCGATGCCCGAGACCGGACGGATCAGCGGCACGCCGGCGTCCATCAGGGCCAGCGACGAACCGCAGACCGTGGCCATCGAGGACGAGCCGTTCGACTCGGTGATCTCGGAGACCAGGCGGATGGTGTAGGGGAAGTCTTCCTTCGACGGCAGCATGGGACGGATCGCACGCCAGGCCAGCTTGCCGTGACCGATTTCGCGACGGCCGGGCGAACCCATGCGGCCCGCTTCACCCACCGAATAGGGGGGGAAGTTGTAGTGCAGCAGGAAGCTTTCCTTGTAGGTGCCCTGCAGGCTGTCGATGTACTGCTCGTCCTCGCCGGTGCCCAGGGTGGCGACGACCAGGGCCTGGGTTTCCCCACGCGTGAACAGGGCCGAACCGTGGGTGCGCGGCAGGACGCCGACTTCCGATACGATGGCGCGGACCTTGTCGAGGGCGCGGCCGTCGACGCGGTGGGCGTTCTCGATGATGTCGCGACGCAGGACGTCGGCTTCGCATTCCTTGAAGGCGGCCGAGAACTTGGAGCTGTCGACGCCCTCGGGGTTCTCGTCGGTCTTCACCAGGGCGGCGGCGGCGGTCTTCTTGGCCGCATCGACGCCCGAGCGACGCTCGTACTTGCCGGGGTGGGTGTAGGCGGACTTGATGTCCTCGCCGACCAGCTTCTTGATCGAGGCGACGACGTCGGAGTGGTCTTCGGCCTGGAAGTCGAAGGGCTCCTTGGCGGCGTGTTCGGCCAGATCGATGATGGCGTCGATCACCGGCTGCATGCCGGCGTGGGCGAACATCAGCGCCTCGAGCATCTTCTCTTCCGACAGCTCCTTGGCTTCGGATTCGACCATCATCAGGGCGTCTTGCGTACCGGCGACCACCAGGTCCAGGTCAGAGGCCGGGATCTGGTCGACGGTCGGGTTCAGAACCAGCTCGCCGTCGATCAGGCCGACGCGCGCGGCGCCGATGGGGCCCATGAAGGGCACGCCCGAGATGGTCAGGGCGGCCGAGGCGGCGACCATGCCCAGGACGTCCGGATCGTTTTCCATGTCGTGCTGCAGCACGGTGATGACGACCTGGGTCTCGTTCTTGAAGCCCTTGACGAACAGCGGGCGGATCGGACGGTCGATCAGGCGGGAAACCAGGGTTTCCTTCTCGCTGGGACGGCCTTCACGCTTGAAATAGCCGCCCGGGATCTTGCCGGCGGCGAAGGTCTTTTCCTGGTAGTTGACGGTCAGGGGGAAGAAATCCAGACCGGGCTTGGGCGAACGGCCATAGACGACGGTGGCCAGAACCACGGTCTCGCCGTAGGTCGCCAGCACGGCGCCGTCGGCCTGGCGGGCGATGCGGCCCGTTTCCAGGGTCAGCGGGCGTCCGGCCCACTCGATCGTCTTGCGTTTGATATCGAACATATTTCGTCTTTCGTATCCCGGACGGCGTATTCCGTGCGGGGTCCCATCATTGGGGGCGGATGCGTCGGCGTTCAGTCCTTCGATCCAGAGGTCGCCGCGCCATCGCGGTCGACCGGGAGAGGACCGGCATGGCCCTCGCAACTGCGCCGTAAGTCCTGCGGCGCACAGGTCGTCTCTAGTCGCACAACGAGGCGCGGACGTGACCGCCCGCGCCTCGAAAGCGTATTCTACACTGATCCGACGCCTTAGCGGCGCAGGCCCAGCTTGGTGATGAGCGCCTGGTAGCGAGCGGCGTCGACCTTGACCAGGTGGTCCAGCAGACGGCGACGTTGCGACACCATCTTCAGAAGGCCACGACGCGAGTGGTTGTCCTTCTTGTGGGTCTTGAAGTGTTCGGTCAGGTTGGAGATGCGTTCCGACAGGATCGCGACCTGAACCTCGGCCGAGCCGGTGTCGCCAGCGGTGCGGGCGTTATCGGCGATGATCTCGTGCTTGCGTTCAGCAGTAACCGACATCGTAAGTCTCCCTTGGTGGCCTACCGCGCTTTCGCGCTACTTGAGGCCGGGTTGGAGTCCCCTGATCAGGCGATCAGGAAAGATTGAAAACGCGGTCGGGTTCTAACCGGCCGGCCCGCAACTGACAGAGTGCGACGAGGGTCTGGCCCTGAAAGGCTGAAACCGTTCGCGAACCGCCGGAAAGGCGATCCTTGAGGGTTTCCACCTGACGGGGGAGCAGAACGATCGGGCGTCCCTGCCGAAGCGAGAAGGCGTCCTGATCCGTCACGGCCAGCTCCGGGATGTCGTCCAGGGCGGTCGCAACGGGAAGCAAGCCTTCCGAGGCGGCGCCCCTATGCACCAAATCCTCGAGAAAATCCAGCGTCACGGCGTTTTCGGTATGAAACGGTCCCACCCGCTCGCGCCGCAGGGCCGAAACATGCCCCTCTGCGCCCAGGACGGTCGCCAGATCGCGCGCCAGCGACCGGACATAGACGCCCTTGCCGGTGCGGATGGTCAGTTCGACATGATCGGCGTCCGGCGCGTCCGTGACTTCGGCCGAATAGATGGTGACGCGGCGCGCCTGAAGCTCGAACTCCACCCCGTCGCGCGCCAGGTCATAGGCGCGGGCGCCGTCCACCTTGATGGCCGAGAAACGGGGCGGGGTCTGGTCGATCTCACCGACGAAGGCGGGCAGGGCGGCCTTCACCGCCTCGACCGAGGGGCGAACGTCGGAGCGGCCGATGATCTCGCCCTCGCGGTCCACGCTGTCGGTCGAGACGCCCCAGTTGACGGTGAAGCGATAGACCTTCTGCGCCTCCATCATCATCGGCACGGTCTTGGTCGCCTCGCCCAGCGCAATGGGCAGGATGCCGCTGGCCAGCGGATCCAGCGTCCCGGCGTGACCGGCCTTCTGCGCGTTGAACAGGCGGCGGATGCGGCTGACCGCCTCGGTCGATCCCATCTCGAACGGCTTGTCCAGGCAGACCCAGCCGTCAACGACGTCGCCCTTCTTCTTGCGGGCCACTACGGCTGCTCCGGCGGGAATGTGAGAAAGAACTCATTACGGGGGAGCATTACTTTTCCCGAGGAATCGGAGACCCCTCCGTAAAAGCGGACCACAACGGTTTCTATGCCGTCCTCGGAACGATTCCCGAAGACAAAGGCATTCTGAAACACGGCGTCGGGCTCCCCTATGCAACCCGGATCACCGTCGGTAGCGGCAATCTCGAGCATATAACCTCTGCCATATTCAGCCTGCAGAAAATGCGGTTGAACAACAGCGCCCGATAGCACCCCACATGAGCTTGTAAGTTCAAAGCCACGGCCGTCTATTCTCAACGCCGCACCAGACGTGGTGGACCATAGCCCGTCGGTCTCCAATGGGTTCCAGCTTGGATACGTCCACCGGGTTAAGGGCGACAGAGCAAAGCCGTGCTCCGGTTGGATAGCCAAGGCCGTCTCGACACCGACAACGAGAGGAACGGTGATCGGCAAAAGAAGCGGATTTCCCTCTTTCAGGCCGCCACAGCTTGCCAAGGCGATGGCCGACAAGGCGGCGCCAATGGCGCGCGTAGCCATCTTACTCTTCCTCGTCGCGGCGTTCCAGGTCGGCGCGGACGCGGGGGTCTTCGAACAGCCGGTCGATATGGCTGGCGGCGTCGAAGCTTTCGTCGTGGCGGAAGCGCAGGTCGGGGGTGAATTTCATGTCCAGCCGACGGCCCAGCTGGCCGCGCAGGAATTTGGCGTGGACGTTCAGCGCCTTGATGATCTCGCTCTCATGGCCCGTGGTCGGGGCGGCCTCGACGCCGGCGCCCAGGGGTTCGACGAAACAGGTGGCGTGTTTCAGGTCCGGCGACAGGCGGACCTCGGTCACGGTGACGGAGACCCCGACCAGGGCCTCGTCGTGGATGTCCTCCTCGCGCAGGATGTCGACCAGGGCGTGACGGATCAGCTCGCCGGCGCGCAGCTGGCGCTGGCTGGGACCGGCCGGGCCGGAGGAATTGCGGGTATGCTGTTTGTGGGCCATCGGCCGCTCCTTCTTGTTCGCCCGCCGGGGCTCGGACCCGGCCGGATAAGCGAAAGTCGGGCGGTCTAGGCGTGTGGAGCCGCCCTGTCCAGTTCCGCCGCTCTGACGGCCCGCATCACCTCACTCGAAAACACCGACCGCGCCGGGCGGATCGCCACCCCGCCGGCGTTCAGCACTCCGGCCGTCCAGTGGTTGCACAGGTGCAGGATCGAGAAGGTTTCGCGGCCGGCGAAGAAGCGTGCGTCGTCGCCGGGACGGGCGGCGGCGACACGCGGGGCGCCGCTCGACAGGTCCAGCGAGGCCTCGATCTGCCCCGCCATCCGGTCGAAGGCGGCGGGGGACAGGCGCAGGGCGGCGCGGCGGTCTGCGGCGTAGCGGTCGCGCGGATCCTGGCGCTCCGGGTCCAGCATGAGGACCGAAGGGTTGCCCGGCCGGAAGAAGGCGCGGGCCCCGTCGGGCAGCCGGTCCGAGATCGGACTTTGATCGACGTAGAAGGTCGCGTCGCCCCAGCCGATCAGGATCCAGTCGCCCGGCGCCAGGGCCGCAACGGCCTGTCCCAGCGGCCCGCCGCGTCGTTCAAGCGCCGCCCGGGGCACGGCCAGATCGGTGTGGAAACCGTTGTCGAGCAGATAGACGGTGACGGGCGCGCCGACAGCCGGCGGAATTGACGCGCCAGGGCGGGTCCAGGACAGCAGGGCGGCGATTACGCCGATCAGAACCGCCAGGGGCAGGGCCCAACGCATCGCCGTCTCTCCGAACGCCTATTCAGCCGCGAGGATAAGCGATCAAGCGTGACAGGCGCTAGGAGTCCGTGTCCGCGAAAGGCGACACCGGCGCGGTCTGCCATTCGCCGCGCCACTCGTAGCTCAGGGTTACGCAGTGGCGATAGGCCCCGTCGCTCCAGCGACCAACGGCCTGCATTGTCAGGGGCCTGGGCGCGCGGATGCGGCTCATCACCAGCCAGACTTCGTCCGCGCCGGGGCATAGGGCGCGAGCCAGTCCGCGTCCGTCGCCGGTCTGTTCGATGGTGTAGAGGTCGATCTCGTTCGACCCTTTCGGCAGGACCCGCCGCACCGCATCCGGCCCGCCGCGCGTGAAATCGGCCGAGCCGCGCGCGGTGGTCGAGAACAGCCGCTCGACACTGATCGCCCCGAACAGGCCGCGGCGGACTTGAAGCGTGATCCCCTTGGTCAGGGCCTGGGTGATCCGGTCCGTGGCGTTATAGGAGAAATAGCGGGTGTCGGCGTGCGCGGGCGCAGCCGCCGACACGGTCAGCAGGGCGACGAGAATGGGGGCGAGGGACGAGCGCATGTCTCTTCCTTTCCCAACCATTGCGGCGACTTTAGGCCTCGCCCCGATCAGTGTTCCCCCAGGCAGCGCAGGGCGACTTCGAGGTTGCGCAGCCCGTCTTCCCCCGTCACCGCCGGTGTTTCGCCGGTGTGGATGGCGCGGGCGAAGGCTTCCAGCTCCTTCTTCAGCGGCTCGGCCGGCCAGGAGTTCAGCATCCGGGTGGAGTAGGAGCCGTCGGGCTGCTGGCCGAAATATTCGGTGACCTGGCGGGTGATCAGGTCGGCCACGATGAACTTGGTCTTGGTGGCGACCTGCAGGGTGCGGGTCTTGTAGGGCGTGACCCAGTTGGTGGTGATGTGGGCGATGACCCCATTGTCGAGCCGGAATTGCAGCAGGGCCGTATCCTCGCGTTCGGCGCGGGTGCGGGCCAGTTGCGGCTGGACCTCGACGATCTCGGATCCGGTCAGGTGGCGGATGATGTCGATGTCATGGACCGCCAGGTCGATGACCACGCCCACGTCGCCCATGCGGGGCGGGAAGGGGCCGACGCGGGTGACCTGGATGGAGATGATCTCGTCGTCGGCCACGGCGCGCTTGACGGTCTCGACCGCCGGATTGAACCGCTCGACCTGGCCGACCATCAGGACGCGGTCATTGGCCTTGGCGGCGTCGATCATCCGCTGGGCGTCGGTGACCGTGGCGGCGATCGGCTTTTCGACCAGGACGTGGACGCCCTTTTCCAGCAGGGCGACGCCGATGTCGGCGTGGAAGCGGTTCGGCGTCGCCACGACGGCGGCGTCCAGGCCGGCGTCGATGAAGGCCTGGGCCGTCGTCACCGGCGTCGCCTCATAGGCGGCGGCGACGCCATCGGCGACGACGCTGTCGGGGTCGAAGACGGTGGTCAGGTCGAACTCGCGCATCTCGGAGGCGACGCGCGCATGGTTGCGGCCCATGACGCCGACGCCGGCGACGCCGAACTTGAGGATGGGGGTGTTGGGCATGATTGCGACCCTTGTATTCTGATCGACCCGTCATCCTCGCCCTTGTGGCGAGGATCCATATTCCCGGTGTGTCCGGAGCGACGGGTCGAAGGTCTGAGTTTATGGACCCTAGGCACAAGGCCCAGGATGACGAAGGAAAAAGCGCTCGGCCCTAAGCCGTGTACGACGCGACGGCGGCGATGATCTTGTCCTGGGTCGCCTCGTCCAGGTCGGCGTGCATGGGCAGGCTGAAGACCACATCCTTCAGGCGTGCCGTCACCGGCAGGCCGCCGGCTCCACGCGGGAAATGTTCATAGGCCGGCTGCAGGTGCAGCGGGATCGGATAATAGACGGCGGTCGGCACATCATGGGCCTTCAGATGGGCGATCAGGCCGTCGCGGTCGGCATGTTCGACCGTATATTGCGCCCAGTTGGAGATATTGCCCGTCGGCACGTCGGGAACCTTGGCGACATGGGGGCGCAGGCCTTCATTGTAGCGGGCGGCGATGCGGTTGCGCCATTCGATCTCCTGACCGAAGACCTTCAGTTTCTCGATCAGGACGGCCGCCTGGATCGTGTCCAGACGGCTGTTCAGGCCGATCCGCATGTTCAGATATTTGGGGTCGTGATCGAAGGTGCGGTCCTTCAGGTCCACCGCCACGGCCTTGCCGTGCACGCGAACGGAATCGATCAGCTGGGCCAGTTCGTCGTCATTGGTCAGCACCGCCCCGCCGTCGCCGTAGCAACCGAGGGGTTTGGCCGGGAAGAAGCTGGTCGTGGTGATGTCGGCCCACTTCAGCGGATGTTCGCCGCCGATGGTGCAGCCGAAGCCCTGGGCCGAATCCGCGATCAGCTTCAGGCCGTGCTTGTCACAGATGGCCTTGATGGCCGGATAGTCGGCCGGCTGGCCGAACAGATCGACGGCGATGACCACGCGCGGGGTCAGACGGCCCTCGGCCTTGATCCCTTCGATGGCGCGCTCCAGCGCGGCCGGGTCCATATTGTAGGTGTCGGCGTCCACATCGACGAAGACCGGCTCGGCGTCGAACCACGGCACGACCTCTGCGGTGGCGGCGAAGGTGAAGCTGGGCACGAAGACCGCATCGCCGCGCCCGATCCCCCAGGCCATCAACGGCAGGGCCAGGGCGTCCGTACCGTTGGCGCAGCCCAGGGCGTGCTTGGCCTGACCGAAGGCGGCGAGGTCGGATTCGAACTGGCGGACCTGCGGCCCCATGACCCAGGCGCCGCCGACGACGGCGTCCTGAACGGCGGCCTCGATCTTGCCGGCGAGACGAAGGCGCTGGGCCTGAAGGTCGATGAAGGGGATCATGAGGGGGCGCTCTCCATGGCGAGGCGGGGGCGGCGATCGGGCCGCGAGGCTGGCCGCCCTCCTAGCAAGATCGGGCGCAAGGGCCAAACGGGGCGCCGTCACTTCGCGTTGCCCATTGCAACCGTCGCCGCTTGGCGCCGGACGGGATGCACCTTATGCCGACGCCATGACGACGCTTGCAGACGCAAAAGCCCGGGTATCGACCTGGCTGTTCGATCAGGCCCTTCCGCTATGGGGCGCGCGTGGGGTGGACGCTGACGGGCGATTTTTCGAACAGTTGAACTTCGACGGCAGGCCTGTGACGGGCCTGCGTCGCCGCACGCGGGTGCAGGCGCGCCAGATCTATGTCTTCTGCGAAGCTGCGGATCTGGGCTGGGAGGCCGGTCGGGCGATTGCGCAGGCGGGCCTGGACGGCATGATCGCCACCTGCCGCCGTGACGATGGTCTGTGGGTCGCCGCCGCAGATGACGCAGGTCTGGTGGTAGATGAAACGCCCGATCTCTACGACCTGGCCTTTGTCCTGTTCGCATTGGCGGCGGCGCACCGGGTGCTGGGCGACGAACGCGCCCGGCCGCTGGCGCTGCAGACCGTGGCGGCGATCAATGCGCAGATGAGGGCGCCCCACGGCGGTTGGCAGGAGGCCCTGCCGCCCCGCCTGCCGCGCCGCCAGAACCCCCATATGCACCTGCTCGAGGCCATGCTGGCCTGGCAGGCGACGGCGCCTGATCCCGCCTTCGAGGCGGCGGCGCGGGCAGCGCTGGATCTGTGCCGAACCCGCTTCCTCGTCGACGGCGCCATTCGCGAATATTTCACCGAGGACTGGGCCCCCGATCCGCAGACCGGCCATGTCGTGGAGCCTGGCCATCTCGAAGAGTGGGCCTGGCTGCTGCGCCAGGCCAAGATCGCCGGTCTCGATTCCGCCGAGGCTGCCGAAGCCCTGCACCGCCGCGCCGTCGCCCAAGGGCTGAAGGCCGGCGCCATGATCCGCGAGGTCGATACGCAAGGCGCGCCGATCGACGCCGGGCGTCGCCTGTGGTGCCAGACCGAGGCGATCCGTTCCGCCCTGGTGTTCGGCGACCCCGAAGCCATCGACCTGATCGCCGCGACCTTCGACACCCATCTGGCCACGGCTGTCCCCGGCCTTTGGGTCGATTCCTATGACGCCGACGGCGTCTCACAGGACAAGGCCGTGCCCGCTTCGAGCCTCTACCACCTGATGACCGCCTTCACCGAACTGCTGAGACAAGACGTATGACCGGCCTACCCGCCGTCTTCCTGGACCGCGACGGAGTTCTGATCGAGGATTCCGGCTATCCCCACCTGCCCGAACACCTGAAGCTGATCCCCGGTGTCGGCGCGGCGGTGCGGCGGTTGAATCTGTTGGGTTATCTGACGGTGATCGTCACCAATCAGTCGGGCGTGGCGCGCGGCATGTTCGGCGAGGATCAGATGAACGCTTTCAACGGCCTGCTGGTCAAACGGCTCGCGCAGGAAGGGGCGGTGATCAATGCGGTCTACGCCTGCCCCTTCCATCCAGAGGCTCAGGACGAACGCTATCGCCATCCCGATCATCCGGATCGAAAACCCAATCCCGGCATGCTGCTGCGCGCCATCACGGATCACGGCATCGACCCGGCCAAGTCGTTCATGATCGGCGACCAGCCGCGCGACATAGAGGCGGCGAAACGGGCCGGGGTGTCGGGGTTTCTGTTTCAGGGCGGCAATCTGGATGTCTTCGTGCGTGAGCTGATCGGCGCCTGACGCCATCGCAATTCCTCGCGCGGTGAATTACTCTGATCCTTCTTGGTTGAAGGAGCGCCCCGTGAACCCCGTCGCCGCCTATGCCGAACGTCGTTGGAAATCATCGGACGGCTTGGACCTGTTCGCCCGCGACTATGCGCCGGGGCCCGGCGTTGCACGGCCCCCGATCATCGCCATCCATGGCCTGACCCGTAACAGCGCCGACTTCGGCGCGCTGGCGCCCCTCCTGGCCCAGAGCGGACGGCGCGTACTGGCGGTCGATGTGCGTGGGCGCGGCCTGTCGGATCGCGCGCCCGATCCAATGACCTATAGGCCCGACGTCTATGCGGCCGACGTGCTGGCGCTGATGGAGCAGGCCGCCATCGACCGGGCCGTCTTTGTCGGCACCTCGATGGGGGGGCTGATCACCATGGCTCTGACGGCGCTGAAGCCCCAAGCGGTGGTCGCCGCCATCCTGAACGACATTGGGCCCGAGGTTGCGCCGGAGGGTCTGGCGCGCATCGCCGCCTATAGCGGTCAACCGGTCGAGATCGGCTCCTGGGCCGACGCGGCGGCCTATGCGAAACGGATCAACGCCGTCGCCTTCCCCCATTATTCGGAGGCGGACTGGGACGCCTTCGCCCGCCGCATCTTCCGCCAGCAACCGGACGGCGAGATCGGGCTGGACTATGATCCCGATATTTCCGTGCCGATCCGGGCGGCGGGGGCCAAGGCCCTGGTTCCCAACCTGTGGCCCATGTTCCGGCGGCTTGCGAAGACCAAGCCCACTCTGCTGGTGCGCGGGGGCGCGTCCGACCTGTTGAGCGCCGTCATTGCGGACAAGATGCGCAAGGCCGCCCCGGCCATGGCCTATGTCGAGGTTCCCGACGTCGGCCACGCCCCCATGCTGGACGAGCCTGAGGCGAAGGCCGGAATCTTCGAGTTCCTCGCGGAGATCGGCTAGTCCTTGGTCGGATCGATCTGGCTCGCGTCCCCGTAGGTCAAGGCGAGGAAGACGTCTTCCAGGTCCGGGTCCTCGGTGGTGATGTCGGCGATGATGATTCCGGCCTTGCGGACGGCGGCGATGACCTGTTCGACCGACGACTGCCCCTTCTTGTAGGCCACGGCGAAGGCGCCGTTCGGGCGGGCGGTGACGACGAAGCCAGGCAGGGCGGGCGCCGTGTCCAGCGGGACATCAGGCGTGACCACGACATTGCGGCTGTCCAGTCGGCGCAGCAGCTGCTGCGTCGGCTCGCAGGCCACCACCTGGCCCCGGTTGACGATGGCGATGGTGTCGCAGAGCTCCTGCGCCTCTTCCAGATAGTGGGTGGTCAGGACGATGGTCACGCCCTCTGCATTGATCTGGCGGACGTAGGCCCACAGCTGACGACGCAGTTCGACGTCCACGCCTGCCGTCGGCTCGTCCAGGATCAGGATGGGCGGATTGTGAACCAGGGCCTTGGCCACCATCAGGCGGCGTTTCATGCCGCCGGACAGGGCGCGGACATAGGCGTTGGCCTTGTCCGACAGGCCTAGGGCCGCCAGCAGCTCGTCGGAGCGACGTTCGTTCTTGGGCACGCCGTAGAAGCCGGCCTGAACCTCCAGCGACTCGCGCGGGGTGAAGAAGACGTCGGCGACGATCTCCTGCGGCACCACGCCCAGGGCGGCGGCGGCGTCGCGCGGCTCCTTGTCGATGTCGCGGCCCCAGATGGTCACAGTGCCTTCCGATTTTTTCACCACCCCGGCCAGGATGTTGATCAGGGTCGATTTTCCGGCGCCGTTGGGGCCCAGCAGCCCGAACACCGAACCGCGCGGAATGACCAGATCGACCCCGCGCAGGGCCGTCTTGGGCGCGGCCTTCTTGGAGCCCGCATAGGTCTTCTTCAGCCCATGCACCTCGATGGCGTTGTCAGGCAGGATCGTCGCATCGGTCATTTGGGGCGCTTTGGTCGAGACATCGGGTCGTGCGGCGGTTTGACGCCGCTGGACGGGCCGCATAGGTATGCGCCCGACGCCTCCTCGCCAAGTCCACGAGTTGAACAATGCCGCCCCGCCATCCCGACGCGATCATTCCTCCGCCCGAACAGGTCATTGTCTCGACCAAGCGCGTCGCCTGCGACGGCGGCGGCGGGGCCCTGGGCCATCCGCTGGTCTATATGGACATGGGCGAGGACGACTTTATCGAATGCGGCTATTGCGACCGCCGCTTCGTCCTGTCGGCCCATCCGCATGACGAGAGCGAATATCTGAGCCCCGCCGCCCGCGCGCCTGAGGCTCACTGAACGTTCGTCACGTCAGTTGAGTCGTGGTTTCGCCATAGCGTGGCTATAGAGGACGCTGGACGACGCCCTCCCCGGACGGAGACACACGCTTGCGCTACCTGCACACCATGGTCCGCGTTCAGGACCTTGACGCCTCTCTGCATTTCTACTGCGATCTGCTGGGTCTCCAGGAGGTGCGCCGCACCGAGAATGAGGCTGGGCGGTTCACCCTGGTCTTCCTGGCAGCGCCCAAGAACCTGGAGCAGTCGGCGGCGGAACGTTGCCCTGAGGTCGAGCTGACCTTCAACTGGGATCCGGAAGCCTATCAGGGCGGACGCAATTTCGGGCATCTCGCCTATAAGGTCGATGACATCTACGCGGCGTGCCAGAGGCTGATGGACGGCGGGGTGGTGATTAATCGGCCCCCGCGCGACGGCAATATGGCCTTCGTCCGGTCGCCGGACGGCATTTCGATCGAGTTGCTTCAGGAAGGCGAGCCGCTGGCGCCGGCCGAGCCTTGGGCTTCCATGCCTAATACAGGAACCTGGTGATGCGTCTCCCGGCTCTGCGGACGGCGGCCATTCTGGCCATGAGTTTGCTGGCTGCGGCCTGCGCCTCGACCACTGAGAGCAACACGGGCCGCACCGCGACCGAACAGCTGCTGCTGGCCCGCGCCTCGGACAAGGCGGTCGAGGGTCTGTCCCTGCCTCTGCCGACGGCGTCGTCGATCTTCGTCGATGACTCCTATTTCCAGGGCGACGGCACCCGCTACGCCGTCAGCGCCATCCGTTCGGCCCTGTCCGACGCCGGCTATCGGCTGGCCCGCAACAAGGAGGAATCCGACGCCGTGTTCGAGATTCGCGCCGGCGCCCTGTCGCTGGAGCAGATGCGACGGGTCTTCGGCAGTCCGGAAATGCGGATTCCGATCAACGACTCGTTGAACGTCGTCTCGCTGCCGGAACTGTCGGTCTACAGCAATCGCGACCGGGTGGGCGTGGCCGAGTTTTCCGGTTTCCTGTACGAGGCCAAGACCGGCGCGCCTCTGGGCGCGGTCCTGCCGATGATTGGCGAGTATAGGATCCGCAGCCATAAGATGCTGATGATTGTCAGTTGGGGGCAGCAACAGGCGCAGCCGGGCCGGCGCGACCCGGGATCCAGCTGGACCGAATTCTGACGGCTGACGCAGCGGCTCAGGCCGCCTATGTTCCGGCCATGACCGACGCCGCCGTTTCCGACACCGCCCCCGAACAGGATCGCCCCCTCACCCAGGACGGCCCCGCCCTGCGGCTGTGGATGATCGACGCCTCAGCCTACATCTTCCGCGCCTACCACGCCCTGCCGCCGCTGACCCGCAAGTCGGATGGCCTGCCGGTGGGCGCGGTCCAGGGCTACTGCAACATGTTGTGGAAGCTGCTGAAGGACATGAAGGGCGCTGACGGCCCCACCCACCTGGTCGCCATCTTCGACCATTCGGACAAGACGTTCCGCAACACCCTGTACGACCAATACAAGGCCCATCGTCCGCCGGCGCCCGAGGACCTGGTCCCGCAGTTCCCGCTGGTGCGCGAGGCCACGGCGGCCTTCGGCGTCCACTGCGTCGAACTGGCCGGCTATGAGGCCGACGACCTGATCGCCACCTATGCCTGCAAGGCGCGCGACGCCGGGGGCGAGGCGGTGATCGTCAGTTCCGACAAGGACCTGATGCAGCTGATCGGCGGCGGCGTCGTCATGTGGGATCCGATGAAGGATCGGCGTCTGGCCGAGCCCGAGGTCTTCGAAAAGTTCGGCGTCGGTCCCGAGAAGATGGTCGATCTCCAGGCCCTGATCGGCGACAGCGTCGACAATGTGCCCGGCGCCCCAGGCATAGGCCCCAAGACGGCGGCCCAGTTGCTGGACGAATACGGCGATCTGGACACCCTGCTGGCCCGGGCCGGCGAGATCAAACAACCCAAACGCCGCGAGACCCTGATCAATTTCGCCGACCAGATCCGCCTGTCGCGTGAGTTGGTCCGCCTGACCTGCGACGCCCCGGCGCCGGAGTTGATCGAGGATTTCGCCGTCCGCGATCCCGATCCCGAGGCTCTGTCGGCCTTTCTGGACAAGATGGAGTTCCGCTCGCTGCAGCGCCGGGTCGGCGACGGCAAGGCAGGGCCCAGCGAAACCTCCGCCTTTGCGCCCAAGCGCGTCCCGAACCTGAGCGCGCCCGTCGCCACGCCTCGCTACGGGCAGGTGGTGGAAGGTCCAGCCGAGGCTCAGAGCTTCGACCTCGAGGCCTACGAGTGCGTCCAGACCGAAGAGGCGCTGGATCGCTGGATTGCGCGGGCAACCGAAGCGGGCGTGGTGGGTTTCGATACAGAAACCTCGTCGCTGTCGGCGACGCATGCGGGGCTGTGCGGGGTGTCGCTGGCGGTGGGGCCGAACGAGGCCTGCTACATCCCGCTGACGCATGAGCATGAGCCGCAGGCGGGCGAGGGGGGGCTGTTCGGGGAGCCGGGCGAGGCGCGGGAGCCGCTTCAGCAGCTGGACAAGGCGACGGCTTTGGCCAAGCTGAAGGGGGTGCTTGAAGACCCTAGTGTCTTGAAAATCTTGCAGAATTCAAAGTATGATCTTGCCGTTATGGCGCGACGGGGGATCCGGGTCGCCCCCTATGACGACACCATGCTGATCTCCTATGTGCTCGAGGGCGGGCTCCACGGGCACGGGATGGACGAGCTGGCGCGGTTGCATCTGGGGCACGACCCCGTCCCGTTCAAGAGCGTGGCCGGAACGGGCAAGAGCCAGAAGTCGTTCAAACACGTCGCCCTGAAACCCGCCACCCAGTACGCCGCCGAGGACGCCGACGTCACCCTGCGCCTGTGGCGCCTCCTCAAGCCCCGGCTGGCGCGCGAGGGCCTGTCCACCGTCTATGAGACCCTGGAACGCCCCCTGCCCGCCGTCCTGGCCGAGATGGAGACCGCCGGCGTCCGCGTCGACCCCGCCCGCCTCAAACGCCTGTCCAGCGAGTTCGGCCTGCGCATGGCCGAGCTGGAGGCCCAGGCCCACGAGATCGCCGGCCGCCCCTTCAACATCGCCTCCCCCCGCCAGATCGGCGAAATCCTGTTCGGCGAGCTGAACCTGCCCGGCGGCAAGAAGACCGCCTCCGGCCAATGGGGCACCGACGCCAGCGTGCTGGAAGACTTGGCCGCCACCCACGCCCTGCCCCGCGTCCTTCTGGACTGGCGCCAGCTGTCCAAGCTGAAGGGCACCTATACCGACGCCCTGACCGCCGCCGCCGACCCCGCCACCGACCGCGTCCACACCAGCTATCAGCTGGCCGCCGCCACCACCGGCCGCCTGGCCAGTTCGGATCCGAACCTCCAAAATATCCCGATCCGCTCGGAGACGGGCCGCGAAATCCGCCAGGCCTTCATCGCCGCCCCCGGCCATCTGCTGATCAGCGCCGACTACAGCCAGATCGAACTGCGCCTGCTGGCCCATATCGGCGACATCCCCGAGCTGAAACGCGCCTTCAAGGCCGGGCTCGACATCCACGCCGCCACCGCCAGCGAGATGTTCGGCGTCCCCGTCGAGGGCATGCCCTCCGAGACCCGCCGCCGCGCCAAGGCCATCAATTTCGGCATCGTCTACGGCATCAGCGCCTTCGGCTTGGCCGCCCAGCTGGGCATCGATCAGGGCGAGGCCGGCGCCTATATCAAGACCTATTTCGACCGCTTCCCCGGCATCCGAACCTATATGGACAAGACCAAGGCCGAGGTCCGCCAGGCCGGCTTCGTCTCCACCGTCTTCGGCCGCCGCATCCACATCCCCGCCATCCACTCGAAATCGGGCGCCGAACGCCAGTTCGGCGAGCGCGCCGCCATCAACGCCCCGATCCAGGGCGCCGCCGCCGACATCATCCGTCGCGCCATGATCCGCATGCCCACAGCCCTGGCCGAGGCCGGGCTGACCACCCGCATGCTGCTGCAGGTCCACGACGAACTGGTCTTCGAAACCCCCGAGGCCGAGGCCGACCGCGCCATCACCGTCATCAAGCGGGTGATGGAAAACGCCTCAGATCCGGCGGTGGCCCTGACCGTGCCGCTGGTGGTGGAGGCGCGGGCGGCGGCGAACTGGGATGCGGCGCATTGAGGGGGTGAGTGACGAGTGACGAGTGACGAGTGTTAGTGAGCAAGGGGTGAGCGGATGCGGCCGATAAGGCCCGTCCTTGCCCCCAATCCCGTCATCCTCGCCCCCTAAAACCGTCATCCTCGCCCTTGTGGCGAGGATCCATACGCCCGGTGTGCTGTCGTCGATACCGGGAGTCTGGATCCTGGGGGCAAGCCCCAGGATGACGAAAGTGGGGGTGAGCGGGTGCGGCCGCGCAGGCGCCAAATCCTAGGCGACACGCAGAGGCTCTCGGTCTACGCGAACCGCTATTGACTTCAAGTTGCTATTTTGTTCTCATTCGGCATGGCCGAAGTCGAGACCACTCAGCCGCATAGGCAGTCGTTCGAATCCATCCGTCGCGAAGACGACGGGGCCGAATACTGGCTGGCGCGGGAACTGGCCCCCGTCCTCGGTTATCAGGACTACCGAAACTTCCTGGCGGTGGTCGAGAAGGCCCGCACCTCGGCTGGATCGGCCGGCTTCGATGCTGCGGATCATTTCGGTGACGTCACCACAATGATCGACTTGGCGAAGGGCGCCCGACGCCAGATCGCCGACATCCGCCTATCCCGCTACGCCTGCTACCTGATCGTCCAAAATGGCGACCCCTCCAAGCCGGTCATCGCCGCCGGCCAGACCTATTTCGCCGTCCAGACCCGCCGCCAGGAAATTCAGGACGACCCCGCCTTCGGCGCCCTGTCCGAGGACGACCGCCGCCTGATGCTGCGCCGGGAGATGGCCCACCATAACACCGCCCTGGCCTCGGCCGCCGGCCAGGCGGGCGTCGTCACCGGCCTGGACTATGCGGTGTTTCAGGACCACGGCTATCGCGGCCTGTACGGCGGCCGCTCGATGCGCGACATCCACACGCACAAGGGTCTGAAGAAGAGCCAGAAAATCCTCGACCACATGGGCTCGACCGAACTGGCCGCCAACCTGTTCCGCGCTACCCAGACCGAGGACAAGCTGAAACGCGACGGCGCCCGCACCAAGGCCCAGGCCAACGACATCCACCGCGCGGTCGGCCGAAAAGTCCGCGCCACCATCGGCGAACTGGGCGGCGTCATGCCCGAACACCTGCCCACCCCCGACGCCAGCATCCAACAGCTGGAACGCCGCAAGGCCAAGACGCTGAAAGACGACTCAACCGAGGACTGACGCGCGGCGAACCCGCCGCAGGGGTTTGACCGGAGGCTCGGCGGTTGGGGGGGGGCGCATTCTATAGAACCGTCATCCTCGCCCTTAAAACCGTCATCCTCGGGCTTGTCCCGAGGATCCATAAGCCCGGTGCGTCCGCAGGGTGCGCCGTCGTTGAGACCGGGAGTATGGATCCTCGGGACAAGCCCGAGGATGACGAAAGGGGGCGGTGGGGCCTAGCCGTCAAATTCCTCGTAGCGGACCGGCGCGTCGTCGAACGGGTGGAAGTGGAACAGTTCTTCCCGCCCGTTGTAGGTCACCATGTAGTTCCTCAAGAATGAGCGGCCCAGCAGAACGCGGGAGCTGGGGCGCGCCATGGGCAGGGCGTAGATCTCGACCCATTCCTTGAAGCCGAGGTCCGCGATGGTCATTTCGGCCATGTAGACGCTGGCCATCACCTGACTGCCGTCCGCGACCTGCATGGGCTTTCGGTTGATGGCGACCAGCCCCAGCCGCGTGGCGACACGGCCGTCGAGGCAGATGACGGATGCGCCGGTGTCGATCAGGCCTTCGAGGCTCTCGGTCGGCGTGCCTGGGCCGGACCCGTGCAGAGTGATCTCGATCTGTGGGCCGCTGACCCAGATCTCGGCGGCCACCTAGTGGCTGATTTCAACAAAGGGCGCCGTCTCCACCCGTTCGTCGGTATGCCGGATCAGCACCTGCTCCCCGCTGTGATGCGCAATGGCGTAGCGGGCGGCCAGGGAGAATTCTTTGAAGGTCTTGATCAGTTTTTCGTGGACCACCAGCGCCCACACCGACCCATACTGAGCCCGGATGGCCGGAAGCAGGGTTTCGTAGGCGTGGATTTCCCGGTCGAGGCTGTCGTGCATCCTGAGATCCTCGCTGAGGGGGCCAGAACGAATCATAACACGGGCAGACTCGCGCCCAAAAAGATAAGGACGCCCTAACCAGCGGGCGGCGAACCCGCCGCAGGGATTTGACCCGAGGCTCAACGGTTGAGGGCGGGGTAGCCTATAAGATCGTCATCCTCGCCCCCTAAAACCGTCATCCTCGCCCTTGTGGCGAGGATCCATACGCCCGGTGTGTCCGCAGCGGACTCCACCGTCTATACCGGGAGTCTGGGGCCTGGGGACAGGCTTAGGATGGCGGCTGAGGAGGGAGCGGAAGGGAAGACGCGCGAATCCCTATTGACCAGAAGTTGCTATTTTGTTCTCATGCGGCATGGCCGAAATCGAGCACACACAGCCGCATAGGCAGTCGTTCGAATCCATCCGTCGCGAAGACGACGGGGCGGAATACTGGCTGGCGCGGGAACTGGCCCCCGTCCTTGGTTATCAGGACTACCGAAACTTCCTGGCGGTGGTGGAGAAAGCCCGCACCTCGGCTGGATCGGCCGGCTTCGATGCTGCGGATCATTTCGGTGACGTCACCACAATGATCGACTTGGCGAATGGCGCCCGGCGCCAGATCGCCGACATCCGCCTATCCCGCTACGCCAGCATCCAGCAGCTGGAACGCCGCAAGGCCAAGACGCTGAAAGACGACTCAGCCGACGACTGACGCGCGGCGAACTTCGGCTACTTGATCGTTTCCCATTACTGGAGGAGACCCTTCTAGGCTGCCCAGCGGAGGCGATAAGGCGATCCCGTTAGCCCATGAAAAGCACCGCTGCGAGGAAAGCTACGCCCGCATATATCAGAGCATAGCTGGATGAGAAGAAACGACCCTTGCCATCCACTCTGCCTGCATTGCTCCACGACGCGGGGTAGATCGGGCTATCCATCAGGCCAAGCGCGCCTGGGTCAAAAAAGCCTAGCGCTCGCTCAATGGTGGCTGCAACCCGCTGCTGCCCAGCAAAGCCCTTTTGGAGGTCGGCCAAGTACCAAAAGCGGAGCACTAACAGAGCGGCTCCGAGGCCAATGATGCTGATCCACCGCTCGCTGTCCGAGAGTTCCGTTTTGCTCTGGATGAGCCAGCCGCCAGCGGCGGCAAGCAGCCCCAGCACCCACAAGCCGATGCTCTGTACACGTTCGCGGATAGTGCGCATCGCCTGATAACGCTCTACGAGGGCCGCTAGGAGAACCGCGACCTTCTGTTCGTCGTTCAACGTCATCGCCTTGCTGCGAACCTTCTGTAGCCGGGCCGACTCGGGTTCCTCCGCGGCATCGGGACGCCGGTGACCTGGACCGGCACGCGGCGGAAGCCAAGCACCGCACCGAGCGCGGATACGATCACCACGTCCATGTGGTGCGTACCTTGGTACGCCGAATGCTCGGTCGCAGAAGTCCCCTGACCCGCGACGTGTCCGAGGTCGTTGGTGAGTTCGGCCTCTTCTCCCTCGTTCCGCACGAACCAACGCACCTGCGCTCCGGCGGGAAGTTGTTGGGCATTAGTGAGAGTAAAGGTGATTGTGCAGTCCTTCGGGATCGGGCCAATGCGATTGGTGCCAGCAAACACCGCCGGCGAGTCTTTCGGACGTGCCTGAACCTCTACCTGCGGATCAAGAGCCACCGGGACCAGCGCATTCCCCACAGAAGCTGCGACGGGGGCAGGGAAGAAGGCGTCGAACGCTTCCGTCCAGACCAAGGCGGTTTGCTGTTCGGTATGCGCCGCCAAAGCCGCATCTGCGATTTGGATCAGCCGCTGGAGGCCTTCAAGGAAGGCAGCATGATCGCTTGGCGAGAGCCGGTTCAAGTTTTCAGCCGGATTAACCGGATTGGGCACTGCGGCCTGCCAAGAGAGGCGCTGGAGGATCATATCTGCGAGATTGCGCAGGCCCAGATCATCCGTTGCAACCTGATCGGCTCGAAGTGGCACATACGCTTGGGCCGCAAGAACGGTGAGAAGCACCGAAGCCGGCCGCTGCTGGAGCTTCAGGGCCGCCCACATCTTTAAGTATCGGATCAGCCGCCGGACCTGTGCAGTGTCCTCTTCGGCAAACTGGTTCTGGAACCACACCCATAGCTGCTTCGGATCGCTGACTTCCCACCCAAAAGTTTCAGTTGCGAGGTCCCGAGCATCGCGGTCCGGGTCGAGATGGTAGGTCGGTACATCAATGTGGAAGTCCCCGGAGAACCGAATGCGGCTACACCGCTCTTTGGCCGGCTCTACAACTTCCTTCACGTCCGCTTGGGCTTCGTCAGCGTATCGGCGAAGGGAGCGCTGCACCCGATCCTTGAGGTCGCCGGGGTCCTCTCCGGTCGCGTCGGGCCCGCCCACCCAGTTGAAGTAAATGCCGAGATCGATGTCGAATTCGTCTCCCTTGCGCGCCGGTCTGATTTGCGTGCCGAACTTGTAGGAGCCTTGGAGCCAGGACGAGATTCGGTATCCGGTCGCCTCGCCGAGGTCGTCGACTAGATAATCCCGCAGATCCTGCCAGCGTTCCTGCTGCTGCTCGCGCTGCGGCTGCGTAGGGGTGATGCGCCGAAACAGCGTGGAGCGATTGACGTCAGTTGAATAGAAAAGGTGTTGGACCTGCATGGGTGGTTTACCGAGATGCCCGTAGCTGCCCTCGCAAGTGCACACGAATGTAGAAGCGAGACTTCGATCATTGAGCTCTAGCAAGTAGCAGAAAGCGTTGCCGGAATATATCCTCGGGACAAGCCCGAGGATGACGACAGGGGGAGGACGGCGGTGGGTCGGGGCGGCGCTTTTCGACGCGGTCGGTCCTTGTGGCGGGGGCGCCGGAAGGATGGGAATTGCGGGCGCTGGACGGGCGGAAAGCGCGCAATTCTGAAAGAGAATCCTTCTGAAATCAGGTGGTTGAAATCCGGGATGGGCGATTTGCGCGCCTGAGGTGCGGGTGGGGTTAGGCTTTTCCGCATGGGGAAGCATTTCAACAGTCGGATGGATGACGCGGCCTGGCGGGTCTGGTTCGGGCGGTGGCATGGGGGCGAGGCGGCGAAGGCGTTGCGGGCCGAGGCGGGGGTGTCGCCCGACACCTGGGGGGCGAACGCCAAACGGCTGGGGATGCGGATCGGCGACCTGCCGGCCGATCATCCGGCGCGGCGGTCGATCCCGGTCCTCGAGCGGCCGGACGACTGGCGGCATCCCAACAGCAAGCTGACGGCGGGACAATGGCGCGAGGTCTTCGCCCTGGTGGACCGGGGGGCGACCTATAGGGATATCGAGGCGCGGTTTCCGGTCCGGGCCTCGAACGTGGCGAGCATGGCGGGGAAGCTGGGCCTTCAGAAGCGGCAGAGGGCGCTGGCCGAGGGCGAACCTCTCCTGGGGAACGGGTCGCCTGATCCGGAGGGGGCGACCTGGGGCGTGACCGTCGATCCCGCCGATCCCGAGGGGACGCGGGCCGCCTTCTGGCGATTGATCCAGCGGGCGGCCGGGGAGGGTCGGTTCGCCGTGATGGGACGGATCCTGATGGCGAAAGAACAGGTCGAGCGCGTGTTCGACCGGGAGCGGGTGAGGGCGGGCGCTGTTCCTGGGGGCTACCGCCCTGCGGGCTACTTGAGCCCCCAGACCCCCACTATGCCTGGGGGCTACCGCCCTTCGGGCTCCATGAGCCCCCAGACCCCCACTATGCCTGGGGGCTATCGCCCTTCGGGCTCCATGAGCCCCCAGACCCCCGGTTTGCTCGAAGGCGGCGACGAGGGCGGTCAGGGCGCTGGGGGGCTGGTGTTGCGGCCGGCGCAGAAGCCGCCGGAGGGGGCGTGGACGACCTGGTTGTTTCTGGGCGGGCGGGGGGCGGGCAAGACTCTGGCGGGGGCGTCTTGGATCGCGGACATGGCCGAGCGGCTGGGGCCGGGCGGGCGGCTGGCGCTGATCGGGCCGACCTTGCACGATGTGCGCGAGGTGATGATCGCCGGGCCGTCGGGGGTGATGAGCCTGCCGCGCTGGACGGATGTCGGATTGGACGGGGCGGTGGAGTGGCGGGGGCCGGAGTATCAGCCGTCGCGGCGGCGGCTGGTGTTTCCGGGCGGGGCCGAGGCCTTCGTCTTCTCGGCCGAAGACCCCGACAGCCTGCGCGGCCCCCAGTTCGCCGCCGCCTGGGCCGACGAATTCTGCGCCTGGCGCAACGGCGGGGAGACGCTGGCTCTGCTGCGGATGGGGCTGCGCCTAAGACTGATGGCGGCCGATCCAGACTCCCCAGCCGTTGATCCGAACTCGGCGTCGGACGGGGGCGTGGGGGCTAAAGTAGCGAGGCTCCGCGAGCCGAGCGATAGCCCCCGGCTCGTTGTTACGACGACGCCGCGCCCGACAAGGGCGCTCAAGGCGCTCCGCGCCGAGGAATTATGTGCGCTCACCCATGCGACGACGCGGGACAATGGGGATCATCTGGCGCCGGGGTTTCTGGAGGGGCTGGAGCGGCTGTACGGCGGGACGCGGCGGGCGGCGCAGGAGCTGGAGGGCCAGGTGGTCGAGCCCGAGGGCGGGCTGTTCACCGCCGAGATGATGGCGGCGGCGCGGGGGGAGGCGCCGGTCTCTGCCAATGGCTTGGGGGACGGGCGGCCGGTCTATGAGCGGGTGGTGGTGGGGCTGGACCCCACCTGTTCGCGCGGCGGGGACGCCTGCGGCATCGTGGCGGTGGGGCGGCGCGGGGAGACGGCCTGGGTGCTGGCCGACCGCTCGATGCGGGGGCTGTCGCCGCAGAAATGGGCCGAGCGGGCCATGGAGACGGCGCGGCTGTTCGGCGCCCGCACCATCGTCGGCGAGGTCAACCAGGGCGGGGACATGGTCGAGGCGGTGCTGAAGGCGGCCGGGTGCGGCGAGGGGGACGGCGTCGGCTTTACCGCCGTGCGGGCCTCGCGCGGCAAGGCGGCCCGGGCCGAGCCGGTGGCGGCCCTGTATGAACAGGGGCGGGTGCGGCATGCGGGCGCGTTCGCGGCGCTGGAGGAGGAGCTGATGGCTCTGGGCGGCGAGGAGGCCGAGAGCGGGGGTGCGGAGGCGGGGCATTGGGACCGGGCCGACGCCCTGGTCTGGGCCGTTACCGACCTGATGCTGGACGGCCGGGGCGAGGGGCCGCGGGTGCGGGCGCTCTAGGCCGCCATCACCGCGATGTCGTCGGGGCTTTCGCCGCGGCCCAGGAGGCCGGTCTCGAAGTCCATGAAGATGTCCATCAGCTCCTCGACGCCGGGGGGATGGGCGGCAGGGCGGAAGCGGAAGCGCCAGTAGCTGACGATATGCTGCACGGCGCCCAGCTGGTCGCCCAGCTTGGCGAACATGGACGGGGCGTCCAGCAGGAAGTCGCGGAAGGCGGTGGGGCGGCCTTCTTGCGTCAGGCGGGCGTAGGCGTCGTCATAGACCCGCAGGGTGCGGCTGACCTCGTCGCAGGTGCGGATGATGCGGCCGCGCAGGACGGCGCGGCTGCGGTCCAGATGCTCGCGGGCGGGGCGGTCGATCTTGCCGATCGGCTTGATGGTGCGCACGGCCTCGGCCACGGCGGCGACCTCGCCCAGCAGGGTGGACAGGGTCCATTTGTAGTAGAGGAAGCCCTTCCAGCAGAAGACCCCCTCCTGATACTGCTCCGGCGCCAGGCGCAGGGTCAGGCGCAGGGCCTCCAGCTGGTCGCCGGGGCTGTTGGACAGGATCTTGGCCGCCATCCGCGCCGCCGAGTCCGAGGCCACGGCGATGGTGTCGTTCCCCAGGCTGAGGCTGACCAGGGGCTCGATCTCGGCGTGGACGAAGCTCTGCATCCGCGCCAGATCGCCGTCGCTGATGGAGAAATAGCAGGGCGCCGGGTCCAGACCGCCGCGCCGCAGCTGCTCGCGCAGCAGGAAGGGATCCAGCGACGGCAGCCGGTCGATCAGGCGCAGGGTCTCGAGATCCGGATGGCCGGCGGCGAGGCCGAAGGCCTCGGCCATCATCCGCTCGAAGCCGATCTGATTGACGAAGACATAGCGGCCGCCGGTCTTCAGATCCTCGTCGTCGATGGGGATGACCATCTTGGTGGCGACCTGGCGGCGGCCGGAGAAGAGATCGACCTCGTTGCGCCGCAGCCGGTGCTTGATGATCAGGCTGCGGTTCAGGGCGGAGGTGCGGAAGATCGGGCGGGCGGACCACTCGGGATTGCGCACGGCGCCGTCGATACGGCACTCGCCATGCTCTTCCCACACGCGCAGCAGGTTCAGCACCCGGGCGGTGGAAGCCGAGCTTCTGAGATGCTCCAGGTTGCGGACGACGCGATCAGTCATGGCGACATAGTGCCGCGTCAATGGTGACCAATGGCTTAGCTTTGCGCAGAAACGGCGAATTTTGCGCGACCCTCGGCACGGACGAGCCTAGACTGGGGCCATGCAGATGTTCGACATCCTGGTCATCGCCGCCATTCTCGCCGTCACGGTGACGCTGGGTCTGGGCCTCTATTCGCTGTTCCGAGGCGGAGACTACGCCCTGAGCCATTCCAACAAGCTGATGCGGTGGCGGGTCGGGCTTCAGGCCGTGGCCGTGCTGATCCTGGTCGGTGGCATGGTGTGGAAGGCGACGCAAGGGGCCTGAGCATGGTGACGCTGAACAAGATTTACACCCGCACCGGCGACGAGGGTCAGACCCGGCTGGCCTCGGGCGCGCCGGTGTCCAAGACCGATCCCCGGGTCGAGGCTTACGGCGCGGTGGACGAACTGAATGCGGTGCTGGGCGTGGCGCGGCTGAACAGCGGCCAGAACGACCGGATCGACGCCATGCTGGCCCGGATCCAGAACGAGCTGTTCGACCTGGGCGCCGATCTGGCCACCCCGCTGGACCCGCCCCCGGCCTGGGAGGCGCTGCGGATTCTCGACAGCCAGGTCGAGCGGCTGGAGCAGGAAATCGACTGGATGAACGAAAGCCTGAAGCCGCTGGACAGTTTCATCCTGCCCGGCGGCTCGCCCCTGTCGGCCCATTTGCACGTGGCGCGCACCGTGTGCCGCCGGGCCGAGCGCGAGGCGGTGCGGCTGGTTGAAGCGGGAGAAGCGGTCAACGGCGCGGCGGTGCGGTATCTGAACCGGCTGTCGGACCATTTGTTCGTCGCGGGGCGTCGGGCGAATGCGAACGGGGCCAATGACGTGAAGTGGAAGCCGGGGGCGACGCGGTAGGGGCCGCACGGTTCATACAGGACGAAAGAAGAGAGGGCGGCGTCACCTCTCCGCGCGCGAAGGCGCGTGGGGAGGACAGGTCGCGCTTGCGACCAGGCGGGGGCGACTCCGGCGGCGGGGTGGCCCCCAAGAGCGTCTGACACCGAGTCGCCCCCTCCTGGCGTTCGCTGACGCTCTCGCCTGTCCTCCCCGTCGGCCTTCGCCGACGGGGAGGTGAAGCGTGATCACGTCGCCGGTCTGGCCGCCGCCAACGCCGCCTTCTGGCGGGTGATTTCGGCGGCGCGGGCGCGGTCTTGGGCGGCGAGTTGGTCTTCGATGCGGATCAGTTCGCGGTTCTTTTCGTCCGAGGCCTGGGCGCGCGAGACGCCGTTGGGGCGGCCGGTGATCTGGGCGATGGAGATGGGCTGGGCGCAGATGCGGTTTTCCATGTCGTACCATTTGCCCGCCGCCTCGCAGCGTTCGCCCGGCGCGACCCAATAGGCCTGGACCGCGAAAACCCCCGCCACGGCGACGCCGAACAGGGCGAAGAAGATCATGGCCAGGCGGGGAAAGGTCAGAAAACGCTTCATCTCAGGATCCGTTAGGCGGGTTTTGCACGGGAGCTTGACCCCGCGTTACGTTGACAGGCCTTCGCGACCGCTCCATGTCCTGCCCCTACATTCAGGCGAATTCACGGATAGACCCATGAAGGTTCTCGTCCCCGTCAAACGGGTGATCGACTATAACGTCAAGGCCCGCGTCAAGGCTGACCAGTCCGGCGTCGATCTTGCCAACGTCAAGATGAGCATGAATCCCTTCGACGAAATCGCCGTCGAAGAGGCGGTTCGTCTGAAGGAAGGCAAGGAACATCACGCCGCCGGCACGGCGACCGAGATCGTCGTGGTCTCCATCGGCGTGACCCAGGCCCAGGAAACCATCCGCACCGCCCTGGCCATGGGCGCGGATCGGGGCGTGCTGATCCAGTCGGACACGGACCTGGAGCCGCTGGCGGTCGCCAAGCTGCTGAAGGCCGTGGTCGAGGAAGAAAAGCCCGACCTGGTGCTGATGGGCAAACAGTCGATCGACGGCGACAACAACGCGGTGGGCCAGATGCTGGCCGCCCTGCTGGACTGGCCCCAGGCGACCTTCGCCGGCAAGCTGGTGGTCGAAGGCGGCAAGGCGACCGTGACGCGCGAGGTCGACGGCGGGTTGCAGACCATCGCCGCCGAACTGCCGGCGGTGGTGACGGTGGACCTGCGGCTGAACACGCCGCGCTATGCCTCCCTGCCGAACATCATGAAGGCCAAGAAGAAGGAGATCGCCGTCAAGGCGGTCGCCGACTACGGCGTCGATGTCGCCGACCGTCTGAAGGTCCTGAAGGTCACCGAGCCGCCCAAGCGCTCGGCCGGCGTCAAGGTGGCCGATGCGGCCGAACTGGTTTCCAAGCTCAAGTCCGTGGGAGCGCTGTAATATGGCTGTCCTCGTCATCGCCGATCACGACGGTTCGACCGTTCGCGACACCACCCACAAGACCGTGACCGCTGCCCTGGGCCTGTCGTCCGACGTGGACGTTCTGGTCGTCGGGCAGGGCGCACAGGCCGCTGCTGATGCGGCTTCGAAAATCGCCGGCGTCCGCAAGGTGCTGCTGGCCGAGAGCGGCGGCCTGGGCCACGGCCTGGCCGAGGCGGTGGCGGCGACTGTGGTCCCGCTGGCCGCCGGCTACGACGCCATCCTGACGCCGGCCTCGACGGACGGGAAGAATTTCGCCCCCCGGATCGCCGCCAAGCTGGACGTGGCCCCGATCTCGGACATCGTCGAAGTGGTGTCGGCCGATACGTTCGTTCGGCCCATCTACGCCGGCAACGCCCTGGAGACGATCCAGTCGGGCGACGCCAAGAAGGTGATCACCGTGCGCCCGACGGCCTTCGCCGCCGCTGCTGAAGGCGGGTCCGCCCCGGTCGAGAGCGTCGCCGGCGCCGATGCGCCCAAGACGACGTTCGTCGCCGAAGAAATGGTCAAGTCGGACCGTCCCGAACTGGGCGCCGCCAAGATCGTGGTCTCGGGCGGTCGCGCCCTGGGCTCGGCGGAGGAGTTCCATGCGGTTATGGAGCCCTTGGCCGACAAGCTGGGCGCCGCCATCGGCGCCTCGCGCGCGGCGGTGGACGCCGGCTATGCGCCGAACGACTATCAGGTCGGTCAGACCGGCAAGGTGGTCGCCCCGGCCCTGTACATCGCCATCGGCATCTCGGGCGCCATCCAGCACCTGGCGGGGATGAAGGACTCCAAGTCCATCGTCGCCATCAACAAGGACCCCGACGCCCCGATCTTCCAGGTCGCAGACTATGGCCTGGTCGGCGACTACAAGACCATCGTGCCGGAACTGATGGCCGCCCTGGGTTGAGACCCAGGTGAAACTGCCAGGCGGTGGGCAGGCGGTCGTTCCGGACGGAAAGATCGAAGCCTACTGCCTGTCGGTTGAACATCCGGAAGGCCGACACAAGGCCCGGGTCTTCGCCGCCGCCCTGGGTCTGACCCTGATCGACGCCCCCGTGCTGAAGCGCCGGCTTCTGGAGGCGGCGAGGGACGCCGACGCCGAGCGGGTGGGGGCGACCCCGTTCGGGACTCTGTACCGCATCCGCTTCATGCTAGACTTCCGTGGTCGAACGGCGGTGATCAGCAGCGGCTGGATCGTCGGATCGGACGGGGTTCCGCGTCTGACGACCGCGATGGTGGAGTGACGACTATGATTGAGGAACTCGATGTCGTGGCCCTTCTGGCGGATCGCCCCGACCTGGGACTGAAGAAGGGCGAACGCGGGACGGTCGTGATGATGTTCAGCGAGACGGCCTTCCTGGCGGAATTCGCCGACGAGGCCGGCGTCGAGCGGGCGACACCGACCCTGACGACCGGGGATGTCGAAGTCGTGTGGCGGGTCGGTGATCACCGTTCCCCGGATCGGCGCGCCGCCGGTTGATCCCTTGGCCCGACTGCCCATCAAACTACAGCCCGGCGCGTCCAGCGACCGGATCGACGGTTGGGACCTGGATCCCGAGGGCCGCAGGGTGCTGAAGGTGCGGCTGCGCGCCCGGCCGGTGGACGGCGAGGCCAACGCCGCCCTGGTGAAGTTTCTCGCCAAGACCCTGGGGGTGTCGAAATCCTCGGTCGATCTGGCGCGCGGCGGTCAGTCGCGGCTGAAGATGATCGAGGTCGAGGGGCTGGACGAGGCCGAGCTGACGGCCCGGCTGGACGGGGTCATCGCCGCGGGTTGAGGGTTTCGATCAGTCCCGGTCCTCATCGAGCGGTTGGTGGGTGAAGCCCTTGACGTCGCTCAGCGGCTTGGCGTCGCGGCCGATCTCGACCTCGCTTTCGGCATAGGCGATCAGCAGGCGCGTCAGGTCCGCCAGCGCGCTGTCGTGGATCCGTTCATAGCCGTGGCTGGCGTCCACGCCGAAGGTGACCAGGGCCGTCCGGATGTCGGCGCCCGATTCCAGCGCCGAGGCCGAGTCCGAGCGGTAGTAGCGGAAGACGTCCTTCTGGTGCGGAATCTCGTGGTCGCGGGCCAGCAGGACCAGTTTGCGCGTCAGGTGCCAGTCGAACGGGCCGGTCTGGTCGGCCATGGCGATGGTGACGCCGAACTCGGACGAGTTCTGGCCCGGTGCGGTCGTGCCGTTATCGACCGTGACCATGGCCGCCACGTCGGGGATCAGCACCGACGAGGCGCCCAGGCCGACCTCTTCGGCGATGGTGAACAGCCACCAGGTGTCTACCGTCGGGGTGCGCTCCTCCCGGATCATGCATTCCAGGGCGGCCAGCAGGGTGGCGACGCCCGCCTTGTCGTCCAGATGGCGCGAGACGATGAAGCCGGTGTCCATGAACTCGGGCTGGGGGTCGATGGCGACGATGTCGCCGACGTCGATACCGAGGGCCAGGGTGTCGTCGCGCCCGTGGGTCACGGCGTCGATGCGCAGCTCGATCTGGCGCCAGCTGACCGGCTGGGTGTCCACCTCTTCGTTGAAGGTGTGGCCCGAGGCCTTCAGCGGCAGGATGGTCCCGCGCCAGGCGCCGCCCTCGGAAAAGATCGTGGCCCGCGCGCCCTCGGCGAAGCGCGACGACCAGTGACCGATGGCCACCAGCTCAAGCCTGCCATTGTCCTTCACCTGTTTGACCTGGGCCCCCAGGGTGTCGACGTGGGCGACGACGGCGCGGGCAGGCTTGGGCGTGCGGCCGGGCAGGCGGGCGCGAATGGCGCCGCGCCGGGTCAGCTCATACTCCAGGCCCAGACGCCCCAGTTCCCGGCACAAGAGCCAGACGGCCTCGTCGGTATAGCCGGTGGGGCTGGGCGTGTTCAGCAGATCGGCGAGACGTTCGGCCGTCGGCTGGGGTTAGTGATTGGCCAGGCCGGGGCGTTCGTTGGCCTCGATAAAGGCGTAGTCGGGCTCGCGCGGCGACTTCACCATCAGGTCGATGCCGGTGACGGGGATGTCGATGGCGCGAGCGGCGGCGACGGCGCTGAATCGTGGAAGCAGCGTGTACAAATGTCTAGCTGGCGAATGAGTTCACCCGATGGGTGTTATTCGGTTCAGCGGGCCTTCAACGCGACAGGGTCCAGGTCTCGCCGTGGCGGTCAACGGACACGCCGTAGAGCATGTGCAAGGCCTGGACGAAGGCCTGGGAGTCGCCGGCGGTGAAGACGCCGTCCACCGGCGTCAGGGCCAGGGACGGATCGGCGACCGTAAGCCGGATACGGCTGTAGCGGTTCATCTCGGCCACCGCGTCGGCGAGCGGCGTCTGATCGAAACTGATCCGGCCGTCACGCCAGTCTGCGATCTGACGAAGCCGGGCCGAGACGACGGGGCCGGGCACGCCCTTCGGGTCCAGGCGCACACCCTGGCCAGGGCGGAGGTTGAGGCGTTTGGCCCTGGCGTCCAGCGGGCCGACCGATACGCGGCCGTCAACGAGATCGACCTGTGTGAACCGTGGATCTCGCCGGACATTGAAGCGGGTTCCGGTCACCCGGATGTGGGCGCCGTCGCTGACGACATCAAACGGGGCGGCGTCGGAGCGATGGGCGACGGCGAAGAAGGCTTCGCCGCTGTCGAGCGTCACGAGGCGGCGTTGGTCCGAAAGCCGCACCTCGATCCGGGTGGCGGTGTTGAGCGTCACCTGCGAGCCGTCCGCCAGGAGCACCGTCCTGCGCTCGCCGATGTCGGTCTCATAAACGACCGGACGTTGGGTCCAGAGCAGGCCGGCGCCGACTGCAACGGCGACGCCCGCCGCCAGACCAGAGCCGACGACCAGCGCGCGACGCGACGGATAGGTCGGACGGGCGTCGTTCGCGGCGATCTCGAAATCGGCGGCGTCCAGTCGGCCCAGGGCGTCCCATACGGCCTGCACCTCGTTCGTCTCGGGGCGCGGGCTTGGCGTACCGCCCTGTTCTTCATGCGCGAGGTCGGCGACGAAACGGTCCGCATCGCGATCACGTGGGGGAAACGGAATCATTGTTCGAACCATCCACAGTCCTTGAGTTTGTGGCGACAGCGCGCCAGGGCGTCCGCCAGGAGCCGCTGGACGGTGCGCAACGGCAGTTTTTGTCGTTCGGCGATTTCGACGAGCTTGAGGCCCTCGACGCGGTGCAGCATCAAGACCATCCGCTCGTCCCGGCTGAGGCCGGCGATGGCGCGGCGGAGCAGAACGGCGTTTTGACGCCAGCGCAATTCGTCAAAGGGAGACGGATCCTCCTGTGCGAGGTCTTCGTGCAATTCGACGTGTCGCCCCCCTGCGCGGCTCTGGCGGCGGCGATGAAGATCGCGCACGACGCTGTCCGCCGTCTTGAAGACGTAGACGGTGTTGAACTCGGGCGGCGGGATCTTTCCGGCGAGGCGTAGAAGCCGGGCGTATATGTCCTGAAGCGCGTCCTCGGCGTCGGCGGGCGCCAGGAACCGCTGGAGATAGCGACGGAGTCGGGAATCGTAGCGCGCGACGATCGTCGAGACGGCGTTCCTCGCGGCTTGGTTCGCTTTCGCGTCTGTCATCGATGGCTCGGCGCCGTCAAACATCAAAATTCGCTCTTAGCCTCTGGTATTATAGACGCGCCGGCGCCCGAACCCCGCCAAGAATTTCGTCGGCGACCCGCCGAAATTTTCAGATGCGGCGGGTCAGGCCCGCAGGCCAAGCCGGCAGGCGTGCCGCCGACCGTGTCATCATTCCATTGCAGCCCGCCTCTAAGAACCGCGCCGGTCGAGGTTGTCACGGATCGTCGTTATGGGCGGCGGCGCACTGAATGCTCTTGTGGTCGGCCTGGGTGCGAGCGTCGTGATTTCGGTCGCCGTCTCGCCGGGAGAGGCCCTGGCGTCCGGGCCCGAGTCGGCATTCAACGTGCCCGCCCAGCCGCTAAACGAGGCGCTGCGAGAACTGGCGCGACAGGGGCGGGTGCAGGTCCTCTTTCAGGCCGACCGGGTGCAGGGACGCTATAGCCGCCCGGTGCGCGGGCGTTTCGAAGTGCGCAAGGCGTTCAATATGGCGCTCGCCGACGCCGGGTTCGAGGCTCGGCGCGTGGATGAGCGCACGCTGGTCGTCATGGCCGTTCCGCCTCCCGCGTCCCGAAGAGAAGGGCTGGCCGCTCCGCAGCGAGCGCCGGTCGTGCCGGAACTGACGGCGGTGCTGGTCGTCGCGCCCCGGCTGGAGATCGCCCAAGGCCGTCGGACCTTCGATACGGAGGCGGGGGAAATCAATGTCGTGGACCGCCTGTCCCGCCTCGATATGGACCGGGAGAGCGCACAAAACCTGTCGGAAGCCCTGGGCGGCCTGGCGGGGATGACCGTGATCAATACCGGGCGGTCATTCATCGGGGGCGTCGATTCAGCCTCTCGCGGCGAAGGCCTCTATGCCGCCTACAGGGGGCTGAACGCCGAATATAACCTGACCATGATCAACGGCGCGCCGGTGGCGCAGGGCCTGCCCTATTCGCGCGGGGTTCAGCTGAACCTGCTGCCGCCGGACGCCTTCCAGGCCGTGGTTGTGCACAAGACCGGGCGCGCCAATCTGGATGGCGACTTCATCGGCGGGGCCCTGGATTTCCAGACCCCGCGCGCCGCCGATGTCGATCGCTCGCCCTGGACCGCCGTCACGACCGGCGTGCGCGTCGAAACCCGCGCCCGCGACTATGGCGAGGACGGGTTGGGGGGCGCGGTCCGCGTCGAGCACGCCAGGCGTTTTGGACGTGACGGCGCGGTCGGGATGTATGCGGCCGCCGCCTACGAAGATCGCAGTTTCGTCAATTCTGAACTGGGGGGGGTGATGGCCGCGCAGAACGACCGGGGATGGGCCTATGCCGTCTCGGGATCGTCCGAGGGCGGGGCGGTGGATCCGACGCGGCCGCAGGACAATCTGATATCGACCAGCGTCAACGTCGGGGTGTCGAGCGGCCACAGCCGGATACAGAACCAGACGCTTTCGCTGGACTGGCGGGTGAACGACGGTCTGGACCTCTATCTCCAGGGCAGTCATGCGCGGGCCGACACCGAACAGAACTCGACCTTCACCCAGGTCGTCAGCGGGCCCCAGCGCTGGATCGACGACGGGACGGGGGCGTACAGATTGTCGGTCGATAGTCTTTCGACCCGCGTCTGGTACGAAACCAATCCCGACATCACCTCGCTGGCGACGTTGAACCTGGGCGCCAGGGCGCGGGCGGGACGATGGCGGGCTTCGTCCTATGTGCTGGCGACGCGGGGCGAAAGCGCTCGGCCCGACCATATCGAGGCCTCGGCCTGGATCAATCAGCGCGACGGCTACAATACCGCGACCACGCCGCGCGCCTTCAGCGGTCTGACGGTGCGATATGAGAACGGCCTGCCCGTGCCCTTGTGGCCCGAGGTGGTGTTTGATGATCTGAACAATGCGGGCGCCACCTTGCTGGCGCGGCGCGCCGGCCAGATGACCGAACAATTCTCCAGCCAGAGCCGCTACAGCCTCGGGTCGGACATCAGTTTTACGCCGTCGTCGGGCGACTGGCGGAGCCTGTCGTTCGGCTTCAAGTCCAGCCGAAGCGACCGGGACCTGACAAATCGCAACTGGACCAATCTCTTTTTCGGCGACCTGTACGAGACCTCCGGACTGACCTGGGAGTCGTTGGGCATTGCAAACGGGGTCTATGCCGACGTGTTTCCGGGCCTCTACGACTGGTCGGCGCCCAAGATCGATCAGGCGCGGCTGAAGGCCTATTTTCTGGAGAACCGCTCCGAGGCGAGTTTCAACACCTGCGGCGCCCTGTACGTCAACAATCTGAACTGCAACAGCCAGTCGGGCCGCGAGGTCGTTCACGCCGTCTATGGGATGGCGACGCGGATTTCGGGACGCCTGGAGCTGCAACTGGGCGCCCGCTACGAACAGACGCGTATCCGCAACACCTACTGGATCATGCCGGACGACGCCGATGGCGAACAAGCCGGCGACTGGGAGAGCAGCCGCACCCGCTACGACAAGCTGCTGCCCAGCCTGAACCTCAACTATCGGCAGGATGACGACACCGTCTGGCGGGCCGCGCTGTGGCGCGCCTATAGCCGCCCCGCCTTCATGCAGCTGGGCGGAGGGGTGCGGGTCGAGACCCTGAACGGCGTGACGACCGTCACCCGCGGCAACCCGGATCTGAAGGCGGTGGACGCGATCAATGCGGACTTCGCCTATCAACGGGCGTTCGGCGGTGGATCCGCCCTGAGCCTGTCGGCCTATTACAAGCAGTTGGACCACTATCTGTTCGAGAGCGAGGGCAGTCTGGACGTCGGCGAGGCCGTGACGGTCGACGGCGCCCGGGTGGTCATGCCCCAGAACGGCGGGAGGGGCGAAGCCTATGGGCTGGAGGCCGAGTTTCTCCAGTCCATCGCCGATCCCCTGATCAAGGGCGGCGAGATCAGTTTGCAGGTCAACGCCAGCCGCCAGTGGTCGAATGTCGATCTGGGGCAGGACGAACTGGGCCGCGATATGCCGATGCAGAATGCGCCGGACTGGTTGGCCAATGTGGATCTGTCTTATCGACTGGGGGGGCTCAGCCTGTATCTGAGCTACAATTACACGGGCGCCTATCTGTCCAGCTACAATGTGCTGCGCGCGCAAGGCGCGTGGGATAATCTTTGGGTCCGGCCGGCCCAGCGTGTGGATGCGAGAGCGCGGTGGAAGCCTGCTCCGGACGTCAGCCTGGATCTGACCGTCACCAATCTGACCGGGGAATACAGCTACTGGGCGCATGTGGGACGCGACAGCCTGGCCCTGTCCGACGTCATCCAGTCGGGCCGCCGCATCGTCATGTCCCTTCGTCGGGAATTCTAGCCGGGACAGTGACGCCGGCGCGGTCGGAACCGCGCCGGCGTCGATCCGTCAGAAGTCGTACTTGAGCGTCAGCAGGGTGGTGCGGCCCGAGTTGACCACGTCCGAAATGGCCAGGCTGTGCTGGCCGACATGGGTCCAGTAGCTGTAGTCCTCGAACAGGTTGGACACCGACACATCCAGCATGACCCCGTTGTCGAACGCGTAGCCGGCGTGAAGGTCGGTGCGGCGGATGGGGCGCGCCCAGGTGTCGAGACCTGCGACACGGTTGTAGGCCGTGACGGACTCGCCCGAGTAGTTGTAGTTCAGGTCGATGGTCATCGGACCCCAGGCGTAGTTCAGCTTGATGTTGGCCAGCATTTCAGGCGCGTTCTGCATCCGGTGCTTCTCGCCGCCGCCGATGTCGACCTCGGTCCACTGGCGGGTGTAGTTGGCGCCGGCGGCGAAGCCGGACAGAAGGCCGGGCAGCATGTCGAAGCGCTGGTACAGCTGAACCTCGAACCCGCGGACATAGCCGTCGCCGCCGTTGGTCGGGGAGACGATGGTCACGCGCTCGAAGGTCTCGCCGTTATAGGTCGTGCCGCCCGAGTTCGAGCCGCCGTTCACCGTCGTCGAGCCGTTGTCGTACATGTAGTCCGACAGCTGCTTGTAATAGGCGCCGACCATGGCGTAGCCGCCCTGGCTGTTGCTCCATTCCGCCGAGGCGTCGAAGTTCCAGGACTTGAGCGTCTTCAGGTCCGGGTTGCCCCGCGTCACGGTGATGGAGCCGTCGCCGCGCGAGGTGGTTTCCGCCCCGCCCAGTTGCACCAGGGCCGGACGCATATAGGCGCGGGTGATCGAGGCGCGATAGACCGTATCGCCGACCGGACGATAGTTGACGAACAGGCTGGGCAGCCATTCGTTGTACTCGGTCGAGTTGGACTCGAAGCGCTTCGCCGAGACGTCATTGTTCCAGTAGGTGTTCTCGATCTGGGTGTGTTCGTAGCGCAGGCCGGGGATGATCTGCAGATCGCCGAACTGATAGTCGCCGGTGGCGTAGGCCGCCGTGACGTCCTCGTCGCCCTTCAGCGTATTGCAGTTGAGGTAGCAGAGGTCGGCGGCCGCCGCGTCGGCGTCGAAATACTGATAGAAGAGTTCAAGCAGGCGGTCCTGGTTCACCTTGGGCACGCGGATGTCGTAAAGGCCCGGGTAGACCGAGTCGTAATATTCGGTCGCCAGACCCAGCTCGTCCCAGGTCACGCCGCCGCGACCCATCAGGTTGGCGAAGTGATTGTTGGTCCAGTCGTGGCTGCTGACGCGGCGATGGCTGGTGACGTATTTTACGCCTGTCTTGAAGGAGGTCAGGGCGCCGCCGTCGAACAGGCGTTCGGCGTCGAACCGCAGACCGGCCTTCTGTTGACCCGAGAATTGTTCGGTCAGCTGGCCGGCGCGTCGGGCCAGCAGGGCGGTGTTGGCGTTGTTGACCTGGTCCGCCTGGGCGGTGGTCAGCAGGGGCATCGGATAGCCGTCGGCGTCATAGCCGATGAACAGGCCGCTATAGGGGGTCTGGACGCCGGCGTTGTAGTTGTCCGACTGATTGTTCCGCATCGAGGCCTCGATGTGGTTCGGACGGTCGTTCTTGCCCTGCGAATAGAAGATCGACGGCGACAGGGTCCAGTCGCCCAGACGCTTTACGGCGCCCAGGCTGAGGGTGCCCAGGTCGGCCTCTTCCGGGTTGGTCGTGTACCAGACCCGGTTCGACGAGCTGGTCAGGTTGAGGTCATAGTAGCCGGTGGCGGTGTTCAGCACGCGCGAGCGGTTCTGGACGAACTGCACTATGGTCGAGTTCTGCTCCGTCTCCGCAAAGGCGTAGGAGCCGCGCATGTACAGTTCCAGCGTGTCGTCGGCATGCCAGTCCAGCGAGAAATTGCCGCCGTAGCGTTCGGTGTGGCCCGTCGAGACGCCGACGTTCAAACCGGTCAGCGCCAGATTGCTTTCGGCGTCCAGCTCGGTCGGGTTCACACCCTCGCCGGAGCTGGTCGAGGAATGAAGATAGGCCCAGCCGCCGTCGTTCTGGGCGTTCATCAGGCCGGCCACCATGGAGTTGGCGTAGGAACGCTTGTCGTAGAAGCCGCTGACATAGAGGCCGAACTGTTCGGTGGGGCCGAAGCGACGGGCGAACTCGCCGTTGACGCCGCCGCCCAGGCCGTCTTCGTCATAGTCGCGCGCACGGCTTTCGACGCGGCCGGACACGGACAGCGAGCCGTAGCCGTCGGCGAAGTTGAAGGCCGAGGGGGTGCGGAAGTCGACCGTGCCGCCGATGGCGTCGCCGTCCATGTCGGCGGTCGAGTTCTTGTTCACGACGATGGTCTTGAGGCCCGACGGCGGCAACAGCGAGAGCTGGACCTGACGGGAGTAGGGCATTCCCTGGGCGACGTTGACGCCGTTGATCAGGGCCAGGGTGAACTCGGAGTTCATGCCTCGCACGCCGACGAACATGCCTTCGCCGCGCGAGGCGCCGTCGACGCCGCCGAAGAAGGAGTTGCCGGTGTTGGTGACGCTGATGCCGGGCAGCAGGGCCAGGGCTTCGGCGACATTGTGAACGGCCGTGTGTTCCAGGTCGTCGGCCGACATGACGCTGATGGCGTTGTCGCTTTCCATCTGGGTCCGCAATGCGTCGCGGCGGCTGCCGACGACGGTGATCGCCGTCAGGTCGGTGGCGTCGCCTTCAACCGGGGTCGTGTCCTGGGCCTGGGCCTGGGCCGCGAACATGACGGCCGCAAGCGTCATCGACGACGCGAGGAGCCGGGATTTGAACATGGATCTCTTCATTGACTTGCAGTCCCTTGAGCCGGGGCAAGGACATGCCCCCCAAGGACCAAGGACGCGGCGGTTCCGGCGACGCGCCGGAATTTAATAAAGGCTTCACAATGGGAGCCGGCGCGCCCGGTGTCGGCAGGGTTTGTCGGCAGGTTTTTCGGGGCGAGGCTGCACGCCTCGCTCAATGACCCGGCCCTGTCAGCCTAGGCGACGCCCGCGCCTGGCGATGCGACATCCGCTCGCCGCGTCAGCGCGGGAAGCGCGCGAAGTCGTCGGTCGTGACCTTGTCCAGCTCCGCGCGATAGCGGGCGTAGGCCGGACTGTCGGGTGCGATCAGGCCGAACGTCCCCTCTTCCTGGGGCGAAGGCGTCTGGGGCGACGGCGTAAGGGCGATCGGCACGGCCGCCGGCACCAGCTGGGAGCCGTGGCCCACCATCAGCGTGGTCAGAATGCCGTATAGCGCCCCCTTGATCGTGGGGCGTCCCAGCACCGCCATCCGGTATTGCCCGTCGACATTGGTGACCAGATAGGTGTGTCCGGACAGGTGCGGGACCGACACGCTGCCGCGCTGTGAAAAGGCGCTGTCCAGCCGCTCGGATTCCGAGAAGGCCAGATGGGATCGCTCGTGGTCCCAGACGATGTCCGTCAGATAGGCGTAGATGTGGTTCGGGTAGCCGAAGGACGGTCGGAGGGTCAGATAGCGGCCTTCCAGCCAGCGCACGGCGCCGCGAGAATAGGATCCCATGGCGTCGGGCGAAGCCGCCGGGAGTTCGATGGGCTGGGAGATCGTCTGGCTTGGCCGCAGTGGCACGCCCAGCGCCTGTTCCAGACGGATGACGGTCGCCAGGGTGAAGGCGCGGCGGCCCGACAGGGCTTTTTCCAGCGTCGAGATGCTGATCCGGGCCATGTCCGCCAGCGCCTGTCGCGACAGGCGGCGCCGCGCCAGTTCCTCGCGCACGCGATGCGATATGCGCTCGGCCTCGGTGTCGATCACGCCATTCCCCGTTCCTGAACCTGTGATGGAATGCGCACATTTCCGCACATGCCGTCAAGTCGCGGACAGGACACGGAAAGCCGGGCGGAAAACGGCGGAGACTGGCCTGGATTTCGCGTGGCTGTGCGCACGGTTCGAGGCCTAGTCAAAAGGCTCCATCAAGGAGCATGGCCCATGAGAACCTCGCCTTTCCGTCCATCCAGTCGAAGCGGCGCCCCGCTGATCGGGGCTGTGTCCCTGCTGCTGATTTCCGTGATGCTGGCGCTCAGTCTGGCCTCGGCCGTCAGCGCACGCCAGGCCGCGCCCACGGGTGAGGTCACCTCCGGCGCCCTGATGCTGAAGACCCGCAACGGCGCCACGCCCGCCGCCGTGCAACTGGGCACGGACATGGAGGTGACGATCACCGGCCAGACCGCGCGGGTGAAGGTCGTCCAGGCGTTTCGCAACACGGGGCGAGACTGGGCCGAGGCCACCTATCTGTATCCGCTGCCCGAGGACGGCGCGGTCGACAGTCTGAAGATGGTGATCGGCCAGCGCGTGATCATCGGGCGGATCGAACGTCGCGAAGCCGCCCGGCGGATCTATGACCAGGCCAAGGCCGAGGGACGCGGGGCCGGACTGGTCGAACAGCAAAGGCCGAACCTGTTCACCAATCGCGTGGCCAATATCGGCCCCGGCGAGACGGTTCTGATCGAGATCGAATACCAGGCGCCGGTTCGCCGGACCTCCGGAGAATACAGTTTCCGCCTGCCCCTGGTCGTCGGCCCCCGCTATACGCCCGCCACCGCCCAAGGCGCGCCCGATGTCGCGACCGCCAGGGCCGGCGGCGCGCCGGTTCTGGACCCGCGCCGTCACGCCCCGACCAATCCGGTGTCCATCACCGTGCATCTGAACCCCGGTTTTGCGCCGACGGGCGTGGTCAGCCCCTATCATCCTGTGCGGATCGTGGACGCGCCCGGATCGGGCCGCACCATTTCGCTGACCCAGACCACCGTCCCCGCGGATCGCGATTTCGAGCTGCGCTGGCGCTCGGCCGAGGCCGATCCGTCGGTCAGCCTGTTCCGGGAGCGCCTGAGGAACCAGGACTATCTGATGGCGGTGATCGAACCCCCGGCTCCAAGTCGCCGTCGTGCGCCGCCGCCGCGTGAACTGATCTTCGTCATCGACAACAGCGGCTCCATGTCGGGCGACTCGATGGACCAGGCCCGCGAAAGCCTGAAGCTGGCCCTGCGCAGCCTGACGCCCGTCGATCGTTTCAATGTGATCCGGTTCGACGACAGCATGACGGAGCTGTTCGACAAGCCGGTCCAGGCCACGCCCGACCAGGTGGCGCTGGCCCTGCGGTTCGCCGGTCAGCTCGAGGCCCAGGGCGGCACCGAGATGCTGCCCGCGCTGAGAGCCGCGTTGGTGGATGATACGCCCCAGGACCGACGCCGCGTGCGCCAGGTCATCTTCCTGACCGACGGTTCGATCAGCAACGAGGACGAGATGCTGAGCGCCCTGGGGTCGGATCGCGGCCGCAGCCGGGTCTTCATGGTCGGGATCGGCAGTGCGCCCAACAGCTTCCTGATGAGCCGGATGGCCGAGGTCGGGCGAGGCGCATACACCCATATCGGCGACACGCGCGAGGTCATCGCCCGGATGTCCGCCCTGCTGGATCGCCTGACCCGTCCGGTCGTGACCGACCTGCGCGTCTATGGTCAGGGCGGAGACGCCGAGTTCACGCCCGTCGATCTGCCGGACCTCTATGAAGGCGAGCCCCTGGTCGTTCTGGGCCGCAGCGGCGACCGGCTGGGTCGGATGACGGTGTCGGGCGTGCTGGACGGTCGCCCGTGGAGCCGTCGGATCGACCTGAGCCAGGCGGTCGAGGGGCGGGGTATCGGCAAGCTCTGGGGCAAGCGCCGGATCACGGACATCGAGGTGGCCAGCCGCCTGGGCCAGATGACCGACGAGGCGGCGGCCGGCGCCATCGCCCAGCTGGGTCTGGACTTCTCGATCGTCACCCGCGAGACCAGCCTGGTCGCCGTCGATCATACGCCCCGCCGCCCGGTAGGCGCGCGCCTCACCGAGGAGGAACTGCCGCTGAACCTGCCCCACGGCTGGGACTTCGACGCCCTGTTCGGCGGGCCGGCCACGAGCACCGGCGCGGACGGCGGAGCGGCGGCCGATGACCCGCTGGAGCCGCTCGATCTGCCCCAGACCGCGACGACCTGGGAGCAGACGCTGGGCAGCGGCCTGGTCCTGATGATAATCGCCGGAATGGGTCTGTGGCTCGTCCGTCGGCGGAGGCCGGCGTGAGCGTCGCGATTAAGACGATGACGAAAGGACGGCGCCTGACGGGCGCCGTCCCCTTCGCCCTGGTGCTGTTCCTGATCGTCGGCTTGGCGCTGGCCGGCCAGGGCCTGATCATTCCCGCCAAGGCGGCGCTGGCGCAGATTCTGTTGGATCGCGCCTTTTCTCGCGCCCTGGAGAGCGGCTCGCCCGTCAAGGCCTGGCCCTGGGCGGATACGGCGCCGGTCGCCCGGATCACCGCGCCACGACTGGGCGTCAGCGACATCATCCTGTCGGGCGGATCAGGCGAAGCCATGGCGTTCGGGCCCACCCACCTGCCGGGAAGCGCCGCCCCGGGCCAGCGCGGCACGGCCGTCTTCGCGGCCCACCGCGACACGCATTTTCGTTTCCTGAAGGATCTGCGCCCAGGCGACGTCATACAGGTCGAAGACATCCACGGCGTGCGAACCACTTATCGTGTCGAGGGCGGCTATGTCGTTCGCAACGATCAGTTCGGCATCGACCGCCATACGCCGACGCCAATCCTGGCCCTGACCACATGCTGGCCGTTCGATTCAGGCGCACGGGGACCGCTACGCTATGTCGTCATGGCGCGGTGGACAGCCTGACGGTCGGCTCAGGGCAAGGCTCTGTTGTCGCCCGCTCCGAACGCCGCAAGAAACACCGCCGTCGCCTTGTCGACGGCCGAGTGGCGCGTCTGCTGATCCGGCGCGCCGTCCAGCCCCCAGAGCTGACGCTCGACAAGGCCGGCCTCGCACAGAGCCTTGAAGTAAAGACTGGCGTCGCGGAGATTGAAGCGCACCAGTTGTCCTGAATCCATCAAGCTGGCGATGGTCTCGCTGATGGCGACAAGCGTTTTGCGCGCACCCCTCTCGTAGAAGATGCGGCTGAGCTGCGGTTGCCGGCCGGCCTCACCCATGATGAGGCGATTTGCCTCCACGACATCCGGGCGGGTGACCAGGTCGAGATAGGCGATCCCGACTTGCCGAAGAACCTGGGCGGTGTCCGGGCCGATTTTCGCGGCCTCGATCTCCTCAATGCCGCCCTTGCCGGCTTCATTGACGAAAGCCTCGAAGAGCTCCTCCTTGCTCGAAAAATATCCGTAGAGCGTCGCTTTGGACGCCTCGGCCTGTTGAGCAATGGCCTCCATCGTCACGGCTCCGAAGCCCTTTTCGATGAACAGCTTGCTGGCCGCCCTGACGAAACCAAGCCGCCGGTCCTCTGTCCGTCTTCGCGCCATCATAGTCCTTTCACGACGGGTGCGCGGGGCCGACCGCCAGCGGCATCCTATAACGATACGGTACCGTATAGTTATCTTGACAGCGGTCAAATTCCGACGATAAGTGAACTGTATCGTTCAGTTATTGGGCCGGCCGTGAGCGCCTTATCAATGCACAGGCGAGAGGAGAGCGGCGGGGTCGATATCGCCGCTTTGCACGCGCCTTGGCGACCTGCGGCAGGCGAGTGTGACGCGGTTCCGCCCCAGCAACCTCTCGCGTTCGCGATACCGACGGGTGCGGCCCTGGCCGCTTCAACAGCGACTGGATCATTCAGCCGCTCACCACCGATCACAGGATCAGCCAGCAGCAAGACCTGCGCGCCTGTCCGCTGTGAACCCCGGCTTCCGCTTGCCTCCGCCCTTGCTGAAGGGGGCAGCCAATCAAGAAATGAGGAAACATAGATATGAGCAACGCTCCTAAAAAATGGATCAGGGCCGAAATGGAAGGCCTCGATCCAGAAACCGACTATGTCCGGATCTGGCAGCTTTCGAGTTGCTATGGCGCCGACGAGTTCATGCAGAATCTGATTTACGCGCTAACCTTCCCTAACTTCGTCGTTAGCGAATGGGGCGCGGCCGCCATCTGGCGCGAGGATGGAGGGAAGGTCGTCGAACGCTCATCCTCTCGCGTTGAGCAGACGCAGAACGCAAACGCCCTTTGGTGGTGGTACGGACCGCATGATGAGCGCACCAAGAAATCCGTCGCCGGCATCAATAATCTTCACGCCTATTGGGCAAAGCAGTATCCGGGCACGTTTTCCTATAACGAAGACTATATTTACGTCTGCGCCTTCACTGCGGTGACGATGCACCGGCTTCGCCTTCAAATGGGAGTGCCGGGAATATCGGAGCGGGAAAAGATCGCCGCCCATAAGTTCTGGGGGGAGATGTCCAAACTCTTCCGGGCAGAGAACGACAAGCCGTTGCATGGCTATCCAGACGACTTTGACGGCCTCGTCCGCTTCTGTGAAGCGATCGAAAATGAGCCCCGGCCGAAACCCGAACGCGGCAATCTGATCGCCTCGGCCATTTACGAGCAATTCGTGTTCAGGTTCTTCCCCGAGAACCTGCACTGGCTGGGTCATCAACTGATCCGTAGCCTCGCACTGCCGACGACATTGGAGACGATGCAGATCGACCCTCCGTTCCCGATGGCCAAAGACCTTCTGCCCAAGCTGCTGGGCATGGTCTTCTGGTATCAGGAGACGTTCATGGACGATCCGCCGCGCAGCTACGTCGAGGAACGCGAAGCGATGGATCGGCACGACAAGCAGGTTCTCCGCGAATCGATCCGCGCGCTCGACAAGGCGTTTCCGGCCCATTTCGCCGCACGCTATAAGGACGATCAGAGGTTCGCCGGCTGTCCGTTCCATGCCGCGTTGCCGCGTTACGAGGAAGAGACGGCGTTCGAGCCTCCCGTAGCCGTTCAGGAAATCGAGTCGTCCGTCGTCGGGAATATCGGCGTCGCCAACGCTGAATAAAGTCACCGTCACGCAAGGCGTCGCCAACATGCCGGCGGCGCCTTGTCACGCCTGCCGGCGTGACAAGGCGCCCAGCAATGGTGGGGAATCTGCTGCTGTTGGCGGAGTTCTCGGCTTTAAACCGAAGTGGCGCACCCGAGAGGATTCGAACCTCTGACCCCTGCCTTCGGAGGGCAGTACTCTATCCAGCTGAGCTACGGGTGCGTGGTCGGCGAGACGCCGAAGAGGCCGCTTACAGCAAGCGGCGGGCGGTCTCAATCCCGAATAAGCAGATGACCGCGCAATAGGGACGCGAACGATCACCCGGCCTCAAGCAGCGCGAAGCGCGGTAGGCCCAAAAAGAAAGGCGCCAGCGCGCTATTGCGCGGTCATGCCGCCGTCGATCTTGAACTCGGACCCGGTGACGAACTTCGACTCGTCGGAGGCGAGGTAGAGGACGCAGTAGGCGACGTCGTCGGGTTCGCCGATCCGCTTCAGGGGGATGCCGCGGGTCAGGCGTTCGTGGGCCTTGGCCTCGTCGCCGCCGGCCATGGCGATGAAGGGGTCGAGGATCGGGGTCTTGATGAAGACCGGATGGACCGAGTTGCAGCGCACGTTCCAGTCGGCCTTGGCCGCCTCGAGCGCCAGGGTCTTGGTGTACATCCAGACGGCGGCCTTGGTGGCGTTATAGGCGCCCATGCCGGGGGCGGCGACCATGCCGGCGATGGACGAAATATTGACGATGGAGGCCGGCGCGGCGGCGCGCAGGTGCGGCATGGCGTATTTGGCGCCCAGCATGATCGAGCGCAGATTGATCTCGTACTGACGCTGCCAGTTCTCGACCGTGTCCTGTTCGACGAAGGCCAGGGGGCCGCCGACGCCGGCGTTGTTGACCAGGACCGACAGGCCGCCCAGGTCGGCGACGGCGGCGGCGACTACCTGTTCCCACCGGGCCTCGTCGGCCACGTCGTGGGCGTAGGCGAAGGCGGCGCCGGGGATTTCGGCGTTGATCCGGGCGGCCAGGGCGGCGGCGCGGTCGCCGTCGATGTCGGTCAGGGCCAGGCGGGCGCCCTCGCGGGCCATCATGAAGGCCATGGCCTCGCCCAGGCCGCCGGCGGCGCCGGTGATCAGGACGGTCTTGCCGGCGACGCGGCCGGGGCGGCTGTGGGGGGCGGTCATCAATCGTGTCCGTTGCCGGGCGTCAGATCGCCGCTGATCGAGTCGATGAACTGGGCCAGCTGAACATCATGATCCGTGACCCCGTCGGCGTCGTGGGTGGTGAGCAGGATCTCGACCCGATTGTAGACGTTGAACCATTCGGGATGATGGCCCAGGGCCTCGGCCTGCATCGCCACACGGGTCATGAAGGCGAAGGCGGCGTTGAAGTCGTGGAACAGGATCGCCTTGACGATGGCGTCGCGACCGTCCTCGCTCGGCTTCCAGCCGTTCAGCGCGGCGCAGGCCGCCCGGGCTCCGATATTGCCGTCCATTGCGCGTCTCCCAGCACGATCTCTTGTCGGTTCCGTCCGGCGTAAGCCACCCGGCCGCGCGCGGCAAGCGTCCGTCAGGGCGGGGCGGAACAGACCGGCGCGCTCTGACGTTACCGGGTCTTGCGAAAGCGTCGCCGTTTCGGATGCGGAGGAACTGGGTATGGACAATCTGTGGATCGCCGCCCTTGAGCCCGCCGACCGCAAGCGGATCGAGCCCCATCTGGAGACGCGCACAGTGGCGCGCGGCCAGATGTTGTATGACGCCGGCGAGGCGGTCGGTGAGGTCTGGTTCCCGATCAAGGGGGTGGTGTCGCTGATGACCGTCCTGCCCGACGACAAGATGGTCGAGACCGCCGCTATCGGCCGCGAGGGACTGGTCGGGGTGACCTGCGGCCCGTTCAACGCCCGGGCCGCCAGCCGCGCCATATCCCAAGGCGACGGGGTCGCCGCCGTCTGTTCGGCCGAGGCGTTCGGCGCGGCGCTGGACGCGAGCGAAAGCCTGCGTTCGGCCCTGTCGCGCTTCACCGAAGGCCTGATGGCCCAGGTGCAGCAGGCCGCCGCCTGCAACGCCCAGCACCGGCTGGACGAACGGCTGGCGCGCTGGCTGCTGACCCTGCACGACCGGGCCGAGGACGACCGGATCGACCTGACCCAGGCCGACATCGCCGGTATGTTGGGCGTGCGCCGGGCCACTGTGTCCGAGGTCGGGACCGTGCTGGAGGGCAAGACGCTGATCCAGCGCGGCCGGGGCTGGGTTCGGGTGCTGGACCGCGACGGGCTGGAGGCGGCCTCCTGCGGCTGTTACGGCCTGATGCGTGAGGTGATGAAGGACTTGGAACTGCCTCAACCGGAAGCGGGCTCCGAGGGGGACGGACTTCGGGGTGACGGAAGGGCCGCGACGCGCTAGACCGCGCGCATGACCGACGCCTCCTCCCATGGCCCGCATTCGTCGGGCGACCGTTCCTCCTTCGGCTTCCGCGACGTGGATGCGCGCGAGAAGGTGAAGATGGTGCGCGGGGTCTTTGATTCCGTCGCCTCCAGCTATGACGTGATGAACGACCTGATGAGCGTCGGCGTCCACCGGGTCTGGAAGGACATCGCCGCCGCCAAGCTGAACCCACGCCCCGGCGAGACCATCCTGGACGTGGCCGGCGGCACCGGCGACATGGCGCGGCGCTATTCGAAGATGGCGCGCGCGGCCCAGGAGCGGCGGGGCGGCGAAGACGCTTCGGTGATCGTGCTGGACTATAACGCCGAGATGATCCTGGCCGGGGTCCACAAGGGCGGCGAGCCCGAGATGAGCTGGTCGGTCGGTGACGCGATGAACCTGCCGCTGCCGGACGCCTCGGTCGACGCCTATTCGATCAGTTTCGGCATCCGCAACGTGGCCCATATCGACAAGGCCCTGGCCGAGGCGCGGCGCGTGCTGAAGCCGGGCGGGCGGTTCCTGTGCCTGGAGTTCTCGCGGCCCACGACCGGGCCGGTGCGCAAATTGTATGACGCCTGGTCGTTCCACGCCATTCCGCGCATCGGCGGTTGGGTGGCCAAGGATCGCGACAGCTACCAGTATCTGGTCGAGAGCATCCGCCGCTTCCCCGACCAGACGGCCTTCAAGGGCCTGATCGAGGACGCCGGGTTCAAGCGCGTCTCGGTGACCAATCTGTCGGGCGGGATCGCCGCCATCCACCACGGGTGGGCGATCTGACCCGGGTCTATCGCACGGCCCCGCCGCCGCCGGCCGCCGTGGCGGTGCAGAATCCGGTCGCGGCCTTTCTGCGCCTGCTGGGCTGGCTGTGGGTTCTGGCGCGCCATGACGCCCTGATCCCGCGCGAGGCCAATCCCCTGCTGCCCGTCTGGGCCCGACCCTTCGCCCGCGTCGTGCAGATGCTGTCCGGCCGCGACGGACGTCAGGGCCGGCCGGGCCAGAGGCTGGGCAAGGCGTTCGAACACCTGGGGCCGGTGGCGATCAAGCTGGGCCAGGTCCTGGCCACCCGCGCCGACATCTTCGGCCTGCAGTTCGCGCGCGACCTGGGCCGGTTGAAGGACGCCCTGCCGCCGTTCTCGATCGAGGAGGCGCGGCGCGAGATCGAGAAGTCGCTGGGCCGGCCGGTCGAGAGCCTGTTCATCGATCTGAGCCCGCCGGTCGCCGCCGCCTCCCTGGCCCAGGCGCACCGGGCGACCCTGGCGGACGGTCGCGCCGTGGCGGTCAAGGTGCTGCGTCCCGGGGTCGAGCGCCGGGTCGCCGACGGGCTGGACGCCATGCGGCTGGGCGCCGCCCTGGTGTACCGGCTGGTTCCCCTGTCGCGCCGGCTGGAGCCCCAGGCCTTCGTCGAGACCATCGCCAACTCGATGGACCTGGAGCTGGACATGCGGCTGGAGGCGGCGGCCGCCAGCGAAATGGCCGATGTCCTGGCCAAGGACGGCTATATGTCCGCCCCCGCCGTCATCTGGGACGGGGTGGGCAAGCGGGTGCTGACGCTGGAATGGGCCAGGGGCGTGCCCATGACCGATCCGACCCTGACCGACCTGCCCGGCCTGGACGTCGATCTGCTGGCCGATAATGTGGTGCGGGCCTTCCTGGTCCAGGCCCTGGACCACGGGGTGTTCCACGCCGACCTGCACGAGGGCAATCTATTCGCCAGCGCCCCGGCCCATCTGACCGCCATCGACTTCGGCATCGTCGGGCGGCTGGGTCCGGCCGAGCGACGCTATCTGGCCGAGATCCTGTGGGGCTTCATCAGCCGCGACTATGACCGGATCGCCCGGGTCCATTTTGAGGCCGGCTATGTCCCGCCGCACCATTCGGTCGAGACCTTCGCCCAGGCCCTGCGCGCAGTCGGCGAGCCGGTGATCGGCCGGGCCGCCAGCCAGGTGTCGATGGGCCGGCTGCTGGGGCAACTTTTCGAGATCACCGCCCTGTTCGACATGCGGCTGAGGCCCGAGCTGATCCTGCTTCAGAAGACCATGGTCTCGGTCGAGGGGGTGGCGCGCCGGCTTCAGCCCGACCACGACCTGTGGAAGGCCGCCCAGCCGGTGGTCGAACGCTGGATCCGTCGCGAGCTGGGGCCCCAGGCCCAGGCGCGCGACGCCCTGAACGAGATGATCGCGGCGGCGCGGGCCATCTCGCGTCTGGTGCAGGACCCGCCGCGTCCGGTGACGGTGGTCATCGAAAAGTCGGGAACTCCCGCTTGGATGACGGCTTCAATCACGGTCGCGGTGGTCGCGGCCCTGACGGCCCTGGGTCTTTCTCTGTGGCCCTATCTGCACTGACCGGAGCCTTCGCATGAAGACCAGCCTGATCAAGACGGCTCTCGCCGCAGCCCTGTTTGCGGCGCCTGTGCCTGCGCTGGCCCAGGCGGCTGCGGGCGCGGTGCCCAACGCCTTCGACGCCGCGCCTGCCGCCCCCGCACAGGCTCCGGCTTCGGTCGAGGCCCAGGCGCCGGACATCGCGCGAGCCGAGGCGGCGCTGCGCGGCGTGATCGCGGCGGTTCAGGGCGCGGGCTTCGACTATTCGGTCTTCACCCCGGATCTGGCGACCCGGATGCGCCAGCTGTCGCCCGAGATCAGCCCCCTGATCAAGAGCTTCGGCGCCGTCCGCACGGTCGAGTTCGAGAAGGCCGAGGGCGACGCCCAGCTGTTCCGCGTCACCTTCGACAACAAGGTCACCGAATGGATGATCCTGTTCGATCCCGAGGACCGGATCGCCGGCCTGCGGTTCCGCCCCGTCGAAGGCTAGGGCGCAGGACGGCCAAGGCCTTGGGGCCATCCTAAGGCCAAGCTGATGCGCTAAGCCTTGGAACGACGGCGCTTTTTCCGTCTTCTGGGGTTTCAGACATGAAATATTCCGTCGCCGGCCTCGGCATGATGGCCCTGCTTTCCGCCTGCGCCAGCGGCCCAGGCGGCCCCGGCGGCGAAGGCGGTCCCCCGCCGCAGAGGAGCGAAATCTTCGTCAGCCCCTATGGCGAGCTGTTCGTGTCCGAGCCGGGCGAGCCCTATCCGGTCGCGGCCTGGTTCGCCGACGCCGACACCGACAGCGACGGTCGCCTGACCGCCGAGGAATTCGCCGCCGACGGTCAGCGCTGGTTCGCCACCCTGGATCAGGACAGCGACGGCGTGGTCGGGCCGTCGGAAATCTTCGCCTATGAGCGGCTGGTCGATTCCACCTTCGCCGCTATGGGCGGGGGAATGGGCGGCGCGCCAGGCGGCGGAATGGGCGGCGGTCGCGGCTCTGGACGGGGCGGGCCGCCGGGCGGCGGTCAGATGAACCTGAACGGCGACCAGCAGCAGGATCCCATGGGCGGAATGGGCGGCGGTCAGGAAGGCGGCGGATCGGGCGCCAAGCCGCGCGCCCAGCCCTATCGCGGCGGGACCGAGCGTCTGGCCCGCGCCGGCCTGTTGTCGGTGCCCCAGCCGGTGCGGGCGGCCGACCGCAACGCCGACCAGAAGATCACGCCCGAGGAATGGACCGCAGCGGGCGAGCGCTGGTTCGTCCTGCTGGACCAGGATCACGACGGGATCCTGACGCTGGAAAGCCTGCCCAAGACGGCGATGCAGGGCGGGCCCGGTCAAGGGCGTGGCCAGGGTCGGGGCGGCCGCCCCCCGCGCGGTTGATCCGGGGCCGCTAGTTCAGCGCCGCTAATCCAGGTTCGGCCGGCCGCGTCCCGACTTGATCGAGGCGCGGCTGGTCTTGGCCTTCAGCCGGCGTTCCTTCGAGGCCTTGGTCGGCCGGGTCGGGACGCGGAAGACGGGCTTGATCGAGGCCTCGTCCACCATGGCCTGCAACCGTTCGACGGCGTCGGCGCGATTGCGCTCTTGCGTGCGGTGGCGGACGGCGGTGATCAGGATCACCCCCTCCAGCGTCAGCCGACTGCCGGCCAGCTTCATCAGCCGCGCCTTGACCGGCTCGGTCAGGCTGGGGGAGTTCTTCACGTCGAACCGCATCTGGACGGCGGTCGAGACCTTGTTGACGTTCTGGCCGCCCGGTCCGCCGGCGCGGTAGAAGTGGAACTCCAGCTCGTCCTCGGGGATCGTCGTCGTCATGGCTGGCTCGGGGGGGCGACCCTGCGCGCCTTGACCACGGCCTGGTCCAGGGCCTGAAGAAACCGCGACCGGTCGGCGGCCGAAAACGGCGGCGGGCCGGACGTCGCCACCCCCATCGACCGCAGATGCTCGCCCACCATCCGCCCGGCCAGGGCCGAGCCGATCGAGTCCGGGGTGAAGGCCTGTCCGTTGGACTTCAGCGCCTGGGCCCCGGCCTTCAGGCAGCGGTCCGCCAGGGGAATGTCGGCGGTGATCACCACATCGCCCAGACCCGCCCGCTCGGCGATCCAGTCGTCGGCCACGTCAGGCCCGGCGTCCACCACCACCTGTTCGATCAGGGCCTCGCGCGGGACCTGCATCCAGCCATTGGAGACCACATAGGTCTTCAGCCCATAGCGCCGCGCCACGCGATAGACCTCCTCCTTCACCGGGCAGGCGTCGGCGTCGATGTAGAGGGCGGTCGGCATGGGCCTGACCTAGCGCGGACGGGGGCGGGTCGTCGAGGGTGGGGTGGGCTTACAGGAAGCTGAAACAGGGCCGAAGGGGTCTAGGTGAGGGCAATCGGTTGTCGCTTGGCAGGTTCATTTGAGCCGCTGATCTCAATGATTCTTTCCAGGTTCATGTGCGGCGTGCCTGCGGCAAAAATGAGTGGAACTGTATGCTCAACTCCGTCGCTGAGCACGACAAGCTCGGAAGGGCCGTAGATGCTGCGTCTGAGCCAAAAATGGGCCGAGTCAAAATTCAAAGGCTTCCGAAAATACGGGCTTGAGAGAACTGATCCCGATATCGACAATAATGAGCCTCCATGGCGCAAAACCTTGGCGAAAGCTAAAACCAAAATTGGGATCGCCACTAAGGCCGCAACCGCGGCGATAGGCCATCGATGTGCCGACCGGCTGCCCGACGCAAGGTACTCGCTGATGGAACCTGAGGTCCAAAAAGGCTCGACCAAGATCCATCCCATGGCCAGCCAAGCGATGCCGTATATGCCTCCAAACTTGAGAGGCGATATTCTCAAGATTGTGCGGCGGGTTTGTAGGTCCATATCGTAGTTTGGCCCTGGCGGCTGTTCGTTGCAATGTCGAGAGCGACGTTCCGCCACGCGTTGATTGGCGAAATCGGCGTCTGATCGCACAGCAGACGCTGCGGCGGCGTTCTGTCCCCTCCCCGCCCTGCGGGGAGGGGGACCGCGAAGCGGTGGAGGGGCTCTGGACGCCGCAGAGGCGCCTGTGTTGCGGACGCACCCCTTCCGTCACGGCGCGGAAGACGCGCCGCGCCACCTCCCCCAGAGTGGGAGGAGATGGGGTTGATGGAGCTTGGGCTGTCGGCCTCTTCTCTTTCGTCATTCCGGGCGAAGGGCCGCTTGGCCCGTAGACCCGGAACCCAGCGGCGCGCGGGAGCGCGAACCTGTCGCGGACTCGACCTTCAAACAGCCTGCGGCGGATAGATTTCGCCTTCGGCGCCGCTGGGTTCCGGGTCTCCGCTGCGCTTCGCCCGGAATGACGAAAGAAGGGCGGCGCTAACTCCCCAGAGGGGGAGGATAAAAAAGGGCGGAACCCTGCGGCCCCGCCCTTTCCGTTCAGGCTCTAAGCGGCCGTCAGTTGCGGTAGGCCGGCGGCATTGGCGTCTGCTGGCGGTAGCGGTCGCGCAGCAGCAGGGCGCGGCTGGTCAGGGGTTGTTCGACGCCGTCGATGAAGACGGCCGAGGGCTGGCTGAGCGGTTCCAGCGGGTCGCCGGACCAGACCACGACGTCGGCGGCGGCGCCCGGCGCGATCTGGCCGAACTGTCCGGCCATGCCGAAGATCTTGGCCGGATTGACCGTCAGGGCGGCGATGGCGGCGCTATAGGGCAGGCCGTGCGAGACGGCGTTGCCGGCGTTGTAGCGGGCCTCGCGGGCGCGGTGGGTCGAGCCCTCATTGCCCTTGATGGCGATGACGACGCCGGCCGCGTTCAGGGCCGCCGCATTCTCCATCCGCGCCGCCCGCATCTCGAAATCGGCGGGCAGGTTGGAGATGGGGTTCAGCAGGACCGGCACGCCCGCCGCCGCGATCTCGCCGGCGACCAGCCAGCCCTCTTCGGCGCCGTCCAGGATCAGCTTGATCCCTTCCTCGCGCGCCAGACGCAGCACCTGCTGGATGTCGGACGCCCGGTGGACGCTGACGATCAGGGGCATGGAGCCGTTGGCGACCGGGATCAGGGCCTCCAGGTCGGCGCGCGACAGGCTGAGGTCGCGCAGGCCCGCCCGCTCATAGGCCGACTTGTTGCGGGCGTAGAGGCGGACCTCGGCCATCGTCTCCTTGAACAGGACGAACTGGGCGCCGCGGGCGCCGCCGGCGATGTCGGCGCCGGCCTCACCGAAGGGGGCGACCATGGCCACGCGCGGCTTGACCAGGATGTTCGCATCCTGACCCAGGTCGATAATCGCCGCCTGGCCCGCGAACAGGCCCGGCGTCTGATAGCCGCCCTCGCCGGCGCCGGCCGTTTCGTCCTCGTGCACATGGCCGCCGGACGAGCCGGGGTGCTGGGGCACGACCACGGCGCGGGTGATGCCGCCCAGACGCGCCACCGGCAGGGTGAAGGACCAGGGGTCCAGGCCGTAGGAGATGTCGAAGGCGGCGCTGAGGGTGTTGGCGCTGTTGCGCAGTTCGTTGGTGCCGCTGACGGCGCCGACCTCGGTCCCGGCGAGGCCGGAATCGACGGCGACGAAGCCGGGGGCGACCGTCTTGCCGGTCGCGTCGATGACGCGGGCGCCGGACGGGGCGGCGCCGGCGCCGACCGAGACGATCTTGCCGTCACGGATCACGACCGTGCCGCGCTCGATGACCGAGGTTCCGGTCAGGACGCGGCCGCCGACGATGGCCACGGTGTCCTGGGCAAGGGCGGGGGCGGCGACAGCGAGAGCTGCGACGGCGCCGGCGAGGATGTGGGACAGACGCATCAGCGGGCTCCTTCGGCGACGTTGGCGGCGGTCAGGCCATAGCCCGGCTGGCCCAGCTCGAAGTCGCTGGTCGGCTGATAGGCGGGGTTGGTCCGGTCGAAGGTCAGGGCGCCGTCGATGAAGACCTGATCCGCGCGGGCGTAGATCGAGAAGGGATCGGCGCTCCAGATCACCACATCGGCGCGCTTGCCGGCCTCCAGCGAGCCGGTCTGGTCGGCGATGCCGATGGCCTTGGCGGCGTTGGAGGTGATCCAGCCGATGGCGTGTTCTTCCGAGATGTTCAGCCCGGCGCGGCGACCGGCCGACAGGGCGGCGGCGGCTTCCTGGTTCAGGCGCTGGGTCAGTTCCGCGTCGTCGGAGTGGATGACGGCGCACGAGCCCTGTTGCGCATCCACCAGCGCGGCGTTCTCCTCAATGGCGTCCAGGGCCTCCATCTTGAAGCCCCACCAGCCGGTCCACATGGCCGCGCAGATGCCGTTCTGGGCCAGTTGCGGCGCCAGCTTGTAGGCCTCGGTGGCGTGGTGGAAGGTGGTGATCCGGTAGCCGAACTCCTTGGCCATATCGATCATCATGGCCATCTCGTCGGCGCGGTAGCAGTGGTTCTGGATCAGGATGGACCCGTCCAGCACCCCGACCAGGGTCTCGTTCTGAAGATTGCGGGTCGGGGCCGCGCCCTCGCCGTCCTCGCGCCACTTGTCCCATTTGGCCTTGTAGTCGCGCGCGGCGATGAAGGCGGCGCGATAGCCGGCCATATTGCCCATGCCGGTCGCCGGGCTCTGGTTCCGCGAGCCATAGACGCGCGAGGGGTTCTCGCCGCAGGCCATCTTGACCGTATAGGGGGCGTCCGGGAACTTCATGCCCTGCATGGTGATGGACGGCGTATTGCGGATGGTTACGCCCCGTCCGCCGAACAGATTGGCCGAGCCGGGCAGGATGTGCATGGTCGTGACGCCGCCGGCGCGGGCGGTGTTAAAGCCCGGATCCTGGGGCCACAGCGAATGTTCGGCCCAGACCTGGGCGGTGTTGGGGCTGGTCGCCTCGTTGCCGTCGCTCATGCCCTGCACGCCGGGGGACGGATAGACGCCCAGATGGCTGTGGACGTCGATGACGCCGGGGGTGACATAGCGGCCGCGCGCCTCGATCACGCGATAGCCGGCGGGGACGGGGGTCGAGGCGTCGCCTACGGCGGCGATCTTGCCGTCCGTGACCACGACCACGCCATTGTCGATCTTGCGGTCTGTGCCGGTCAGGACGGTCGCGCCGACCACGGCGAAATTCTCGCGCGGCAAGGGCTGATAGGTGGACGGATAGGGGTTCAGGGTGGTCGCCGGATCCAGGCCGGCGGCCAGGGTCTTGTCCTTGGACGGCGCAGCCGCCTCCGATTCCGCGCCCGTGGTGGCGCAGGCCGACAAGCCAAGCACGGCAAAGCCTATGGCCGCGAGGCTGGCGCCCCGCAGATGATATCCGATCATCAGATCCCCTCTTCCCGACGACACGCCAGCCCGACGTGTCTTGCGACCGTCATAGGAGGGGCATCTGCCGGAGGCGTCAAAAGATTTCGATGTTCGGTGAGGTTACGGTACGATCCTCACCTCCCCGTTCGCGAAGGCGAATGGGGAGGACAGACCGCGAAGCGGTCAGGAGGGGGCGAGACGGTGGCTGACGGTCTGAGCTTCAAACGCGCGAAGGCCTTTCGCCGTTTAATGACTCCGCCGGAAGCCCGGCTTTGGACTGCGCTGCGGGCCGGTCGCCTGAACGGCTGCAAGTTCCGCCGGCAGCATCCGATAGGTCCGTATATTCTCGATTTCTACTGCGCCGAGGCGAAGCTGGCGGTCGAGGTGGACGGCGCGGTTCATGACCAGCTGGAACGGGTCGCTCACGACCAGCGACGGGCGGCGTGGCTGGGGGAGCGCGGCGTGAAGGTTGTCCGCGTGCGGGCGATCCATGTGAAAGACGAACTTGAGGGGGTGCTCGGCTTCATCCTGACGGTGGCGCGCGCGCGACGAGATGCGGGATAGGGTGGAGTCGCCCCCACCTGGTCGCTGGCGCGACCTGTCCTCCCCGTTCGCCTTCGCGAACAGGGAGGTGAGAGCGGATGGTCTGGACGCTCCGGCCTGGGACCGGTAACGGCACGCGCATGAACGACGACGAAAACCCCCATCTCGACCGGCCGCTGCGGTCGTTCGGCCGGATCAAGGCGCGGCCGATCAAACCGCGGCAGGCGGCGCTGATGGACAGCCTGCTGCCGACCATCGCCGTGCCGGACCCCAAGGCCGGTCCGCTGGACCCGAAGGCGATGATGCCTGAGGCGGTCGAGGTGTGGCTGGAGATCGGGTTCGGCGGCGGGGAGCATATGGCGGCCCAGGCGGCGACGCGGCCCGACGCCCTGGTGATCGGCTGCGAGCCCTTTCTGAACGGGGTGGCCTCGGCCCTGCGCCATGTCGAGGAAGGCGGGCTGAAGAATGTCCGCATCCACGCCGACGACGCGCGCGACCTCGTCGACGCCCTGCCCGACGCCTCGGTCGATCGGGTGCTGATCCTGTTTCCCGACCCCTGGCACAAGGCGCGGCACAACAAGCGCCGCCTGTTGCAGGACGAGACGGCCCAGGCCTTCGCCCGCATCCTGAAGCCGGGCGGGACGCTGCGGTTCGTCACCGACTGGCGCGACTATGCCGAATGGACGCTGGAGCGGCTGGAGCGCACGCCGGGGCTGGAGCGGATCGGGGCGGCGGACCAGGACTGGTTCGTTCCGCCGGCGGATCATGTGATTACCCGCTACGAAGAGAAGAAGCTGGGCGACACCGCGCCGATCTTCCTGGAATACCGGCGCAAAGCCTGACCCGACGAATACGGTATTCTACGTAGTTTCAACATAGGCAGGTGTTTAACGAACTTCGTTAGGAATGTTCCCTAAGTAAAATAACGGGGACGAACCATGAAGGCGTTGACGATCGGCGGCCGGATCAATCTCCTGGCCCTGGTGACGATGGCGGGTCTGCTGATCGTCACCGGCTTGTCCCTGATGCGGCTGGACGCCGTGATGCGCGACGACATCGCCGACCGCACCAAGAAGTCCGTCGAGATCGCCTATAGCGTCGTCGCCTATTATCAGGGCGAAGAGGCCGCCGGCCGGCTGAGCCGCGACCAGGCCCAGACCGCCGCCAAGGCCGCGGTCGGCGCCATGCGCTATGGCGCGGACGACTATTTCTGGATCAACGACATGCATCCCACCATGGTGATGCACCCGATGAAGCCGGCGCTGAACGGCAAGGATCTGAGCGAGAACAAGGACGCCGACGGCGTGCTGATGTTCAAGGAATTCGTCGCCGTGGTTCAGAAGGACGGCGAGGGCTTCGTCACCTATCAGTGGGCCAAGCCGAACCAGGACGGGGCCTCGCCGAAGATTTCCTATGTGAAGGGCTTCGCGCCCTGGGGCTGGGTGGTCGGCTCAGGCGTCTATACCGACCAGATCGCGGCGGCCGTGGGCAAGGCGGCCCTGGCCCTGGGCTCCATGGCCCTGCTGGTGCTGCTGGCGGTCGGGGCGACGGGCTGGTTCATCGGCCGTTCGGTGTCAGCCCCGGTGGTGGCGCTGGAACGGCGGATGCGCGGCCTGGCCGAGGGCGACAAGACCTCCGAGATTCCCGGCGTCAAACGCGGCGACGAGATCGGCAAGATGGCCGCCGCCCTGGCGATCTTCCGCGACGCCGCCATCGAAAAGGACCGGCTGGAGGCCGAGGCCCTGTCGCAACGCTCGATGAGCGAACAGGAACGGGCCGCGCGCGAGACCGAGAAGGCGCGCGAGGCCGAGGCCGACCGCGTCACCATTGAGGCCCTGGGCCAGGGCCTGTCGGCCATGGCCGACGGCGACCTGACCTATCGGATCGAGGCCGAGTTCGCGCCCAAGGCGGCGCAGCTGAAGACCGACTTCAACGCCGCCATCGCCCAGCTGCAACAGGCTGTGGCCGTAGTGGTGGCCAATATCGCCGGCATTCGTTCGGGCGCCGGCGAGATTTCGCAGGCCGCCGACGACCTGTCGCGCCGCACTGAACAACAGGCGGCGGGCCTGGAGGAGACGGCCGCCGCGTTGGACGAGATCACGGCCACGGTCAACAAGACCGCCTCGGGCGCCCGTCAGGCCTCGGATGTGGTTCAGGCGGCCAAGGGCGACGCGGAGACCTCGGGCGTCATCGTCCGCGACGCGGTCCAGGCCATGCAGGCGATCGAAGGCTCTTCGGATCAGATCAGCCAGATCATCGGCGTCATCGACGAGATCGCCTTCCAGACCAATCTGCTGGCGCTGAACGCCGGGGTCGAGGCGGCGCGCGCCGGGGAGGCCGGTCGTGGCTTTGCGGTCGTGGCCTCGGAAGTTCGGGCCCTGGCCCAGCGTTCGGCGGAGGCGGCCAAGGAGATCAAGACCCTGATCTCGACCTCGACCAACCAGGTCGGCGCGGGCGTGAAACTGGTCGGCCAGACCGGCGAGGCCCTGCAACGGATCGTGGATCGGGTCGCCGAGATCGACGGGTTGGTGTCGGAAATCGCCGCCTCGGCCCAGGAACAGGCGGTCGGCCTGGCCCAGGTCAATACGGCCGTGAACCAGATGGACCAGGTCACCCAGCAGAATGCGGCCATGGTCGAGCAGTCGACGGCGGCCAGCCATTCGCTGTCCCAGGAAGCCCAGTCGCTTCAGGCCTCGGTCGCCCAGTTCAAGGTCGGCGAGACGAGCCGCGCGTCTGCTCCCGCCGTCACGCCCAGTCCGGCGCCCAAGGCCGCCTCTGCGACGCCCGCGCGCTCGGGCCATATGGCCGCCGCCCTGAAGACCATCGGTCGCGGCGGCGCCGCACCCGCGCCCCAAGCTGACCCGGCGGTGGATGGGTGGGAAGAATTCTAGGTCGGGCGGCGTATTCATTGTCTGCTTGAACAGCAATTTCTACACGTACATCGAGTATTTACTGCAACCAAACAAATTATTGTTCTGATTTTCAATATTTAGATATGTCGAGTGTGTGAAGTTTCGCTTCAAAACTGATATTTTATACTCTCGTTAACTATCGGTGACGCATCCCTGCCCCCGGCAGATCACGCGAGTTCCTGAGCGAACGACAAGCGTGGCGCCGCTCGTCATCAAGGGGGATACAAGACCGTGAATTCCAAATCTGCCAGCGCCATGTCTTTCGGCAATGTGAAGATATCCAACAAGCTTATCATTGCTTTTTCGGCCGTTTTTGTCGCCGTCGTGGGCATGTCGTGCGCCGTATTCTTGAGCGCAAACAAGCTGGAGGAGGCGCAGCGCTGGGATTCGCACACGAACGACGTCCTGCTTGAGATCCGGTCGGTTTCCGAAGCCATGGTGAATCAGGAAACCGGCGTCAGAGGTTTTCTGATCTCCGGTGATCGCGAATTTCTCGAACCGTTCAACAATGGCGTCCAAGCTTTCGAGACTTCGCTGAGCAAACTGCGAGAGCTTACGTCTGATAATCCCAAGCAACAGGCGCGCCTTGATAGCCTCGACACCATGGCCGCCGCCTGGCGCGAAGAGGTCGCCAAACCCGAGATCGAACTGATGTCTGTCCCCGAGACGCAACAGGCCGGTCGCGCGATGGAAAGCTCGGGGCAGGGCAAGGCGAAGATGGACGCCGTCCGTGCCGTGCTCGACGAAATGTCGCAAGAGGAGCAGGGCCTGCAGACCGTGAGAAGCGCGACCCGCGCCAAGACCCAGGCCTTTTTGAAGTCCTCTCTGGTGGTGGGCGGTTTGATCGCCGCCGCAATCGCCGTGCTGATGGCCTGGATGTTGTCGATGACGATCTCGCGTCCGATCACGGCGATGACCGCTGCGATGACGAAGCTGGCTGCGGGCGACTACCGCGTCGATATTCCCGCCGCGGGGCAGCGAGACGAAGTCGGCCAGATGGCCCAAGCCGTCGATGTGTTCAAGACCAACGGATTGCGCGCCGCTAAGCTCGAAGAAGATGCCGTGGCGCAGCGTTCGATGACCGAACAGGAGCGTCTCGCCAATGAGGCCGAGAAGGCGCGGATCGCCGAAGAGGATCGCGTGGCTCTGGCGGCTCTGGCCGACGGTCTTTCGGCCATGGCCAACGGCGATCTGACACATCGTTTCGCGATCCAGGTCGCGCCGCGTTCGGAATCGCTGAAGTCGGACTTCAACGCCGCCATCGCTCAACTTCAACAGGCCATGGGCGTGGTCCTGAGCAATGTGGCGGGCATCCGCTCCGGCGCCGGCGAGATTTCTCAGGCGGCCGACGACCTGTCGCGTCGCACCGAACAGCAGGCCGCGTCGCTGGAAGAGACCGCAGCGGCCCTGGATGAGATCACCGCCACGGTCAACAAGACCGCCTCGGGCGCGCGCCAGGCCTCGGACGTGGTCCAGGCCGCCAAGGGCGACGCGGAGACTTCGGGCGTCATCGTCCGTGACGCCGTCCAGGCCATGCAGGCCATCGAGGGGTCGTCGGCCCAGATCAACCAGATCATCGGGGTGATCGACGAAATCGCCTTCCAGACCAATCTTCTGGCCCTGAACGCGGGCGTTGAGGCCGCCCGTGCGGGCGAGGCCGGTCGCGGCTTTGCGGTGGTGGCCTCGGAAGTTCGGGCCCTGGCCCAGCGCTCGGCGGAGGCGGCCAAGGAGATCAAGACGCTGATTTCCGCCTCCACCACCCAGGTCGGCTCGGGCGTGAGACTGGTCGGTCAGACCGGCGAGGCCCTGCAAAGGATCGTGGATCGGGTGGCCGAGATCGACGGGTTGGTGTCGGAAATCGCCGCCTCGGCCCAGGAACAGGCGGTCGGCCTGGCCCAGGTCAATACGGCCGTGAACCAGATGGACCAGGTGACCCAGCAGAATGCGGCCATGGTCGAGCAGTCGACGGCGGCCAGCCATTCGCTGTCCCAGGAAGCCCAGTCGCTTCAGGCCTCGGTGGCTCAGTTCAAGGTCGGCGAGACCGCCCGCGCGCCCGCGCAGGTCGCCGCGTCCCGCTCCGCGTTCCCGGCTGCGGCCCGTTCGGGTCATAGGGCGGCGGCGCTGAAGACCATCGGGCGCGGCGGCGCGGCCCTCAAGCCTCACGCCGAAGATCAGGCCGAGAACTGGGAAGAGTTCTGATCTTCGGGACGAGGACCGACGATCAGGGAACGGGGGTATAGGTGTTTTGCCCTAACGCCCCGTTTAGGATTCGTCTCAAGGCGGGAAGCCATAATCTAGGAGGTTTCAGACCTCACCCCTCTGTCGCCCCGGTGGACGTCGCTGTTCATCCCATCGGGCCGAAGGGCGGGTGAGACGCCGGAAGCCCGGGTTCAAATCCTTTGAGCCCTGTCTGTGCTATGGCGCCTGGAGACGGCCTTGAACAAGATTCTGTCGGACACCAAGGTCGCGGTGAAGATCATCGTGCCCCTGATCCTGCTGGCCCTGGTGGGGCTGGGCGGCGCCGTCTTCAGCGCCTGGGAGATGAAGCGGATCGACGCCAACTACAGCCGGCTGGTCGATGTCGATAACGTCGCAATGGTGCGGATGATCCGGGTCAACCGGAACCTTCAGGGTCTGGGCTACGACGTCTATAAGGTCTTCGCCTATGACGGCGCCTCGGCCGAAGCGCGCGAGGCGGCCGATCAGGCGAAAGAAAAGATCCAGACGATCGAGACCTTGCTCGGCGAGGCGGAATCCATCGCCCCGCACTGGAAAGACGAGATCGAGGGCTTCCGCGGCCCCTTGAACGAAATCCGCGCCCAGGCCGCGCGGTCCATCGAGTTTGGCCTCGTCAATGACAAGGCTGCGGAACGGGCTCTCCTGGTTCAGATCGACGCCAAGATGAAGGATCTGGTCCCGAAATTGACCGCCTTCACCAACGCCAAGGTCAAGCTGACCGCTGAGGAGTCGGTCCAGCTGTCGCAAGACGTCAATGCGGCGGCGCTGAAGACCTTGATCGCCACCGCCCTGGCGACCGTCGCCGCCCTGGCGGCCGGTCTGGTCGTGGCCCGGTCCATCGTCGGGGGCCTGACCGGCATCGGTGATCGCATGGGGCGGCTGTCCGCCGGCGACACATCGATCGACGTGCCCCATGCCCAGCGCAAGGACGAGCTGGGCAAGATGGGGGTCGCCCTGATCGCCTTCCGCGACGCCGCCATCGAGAAGGTCCAGCTGGAAGCCGAGGGCGCCGCCCTGCGCAACCAGTCGGACGAGGAGCGGGCTCGCAACCAGCGCGCGGCCGACGCCCTGGCCCGCGAACAGGCGACCGTGGTCACGGCTCTGGGCGAAGGTCTGGAGCACCTGACGCGCGGCGACCTGACCTACAGCATCACTCATGACTTCCCCGGCGACTACGCCAAGCTGAAGAGCGACTTCAACAGCGCCATCGTCCAGCTGCGGCAGGCCATGGGCGTGGTCCTGGGCAATGTGGCCGGTATTCGCTCCGGCGCCGGCGAGATTTCCCAGGCGGCCGACGACCTGTCGCGCCGCACCGAACAACAGGCGGCCTCTCTGGAGGAAACCGCCGCCGCCCTGGACGAGATCACCGCCACGGTCAACAAGACCGCCTCGGGCGCCCGCCAGGCCTCGGACGTGGTCCAGTCGGCCAAGGGCGACGCGGAGACGTCCGGCGTCATCGTCCGCGATGCGGTCGAGGCCATGCACGCCATCGAGGGATCCTCGGCCAAGATCAACCAGATCATCGGGGTGATCGACGAAATCGCCTTCCAGACCAATCTGCTGGCGCTGAACGCCGGCGTCGAGGCGGCCCGTGCGGGCGAGGCCGGCCGCGGCTTTGCGGTGGTGGCTTCCGAAGTCCGGGCCCTGGCCCAGCGTTCGGCGGAAGCCGCGAAAGAGATCAAGACCCTGATCTCGGCCTCCACCACCCAGGTCGGTTCGGGCGTGAAACTGGTCGGCCAGACCGGCGAGGCCCTGCAAAGGATCGTGGACCGGGTGGCGGAGATCGACGGCCTGGTGTCTGAGATCGCCGCCTCGGCCCAGGAACAGGCCATCGGCCTGGCCGAGGTCAATACGGCTGTGAACCAGATGGATCAGGTCACCCAGCAGAACGCGGCCATGGTCGAGCAGTCGACCGCCGCCAGCCATTCGCTGGCTCAGGAGGCCGAGGCGCTTCAGACCTCGGTGGCCCAGTTCAAGGTCGGAGACGCCGCCCGAGCCTCAGCGCCCGTCGCTGCGCCCCGTTCGACGCGCAAGGCCGCCCCGTCGGCCCCCGCGCGCTCGACCCATATGGCCGCCGCCCTGAAAACCGTGGGCCGTGGAGGCGCGGCCCCCGCGCTTCAGGCCGAATCCCAGGCTGCTTCGGCGGACGGGTGGGAAGAGTTTTGACTGGAATGCGCCGTTAAAGAACGCTGGTATGTAATTTGCCGTAACGCGTGGTTTACGCTTCGTCGCGACTTGGAAACCATTAATGGCCCCAGCTTCAGGCGTCGCCTGTTCGCGCAGTGAAATCCCCATCCCCTCTCGAGTGTGATGTCCGGGGTGGGGCGTGTGTTCGCATCGCGCAGACGGGTCGTAACGCCTGAGGCTCCTGAAAACCTGGGGCCGCCGAATGAAGATCACAGTCAAAACCCGTCTGCTGGCCGGCCTTGCCGCGATGGGCGTGGCGCTCGGCCTTATTGCAGCGGTCAGCTGGCTGTCCGCCGCCGCCGCCGGGGGGCGTATCCAGACCATCATCGTCGACCGTGTCGCGCCCATGCAGGCGCTGAAGGTGGTCAGCGACATGTACGCCGTGAACATCGTCGATACGGTGCACAAGGCGCGCTCGGGCGCCTTCACCCAGCAACAGGCCATCGACAGCGTTCATCAGGCCAAGGGGCTGATTCACACCAACTGGGCCGACTTCAACTCCCGTGGCGCCGTGTCGCCGGAGGAGCAGGCTCTGATCGACACCGCCAACGCCCATCTGCCCGGCGCCGAGGCCGCGACAGCTCAGCTCGAGGCCATACTGGCCTCCGGCGACAGGGTCGCCCTGGCGCATTTCGCCGACCACACGCTTTACCCGGCCATCGATCCCCTGACCGCCGCCATCGGCGCACTGGTCGATCTGGAGGCCAGGGTCGCGCGCGAGGAGGCGGTCGTGGCCCAGCACGCCTTCCGCCTGTCGCTGATCGCCATGGGCGTCATCAGTCTGCTGGCCATCATCACCCTGGTCTCGGCGACCCGTTTCGTTCTGACAGGCGTGACGGCGCCTTTGGACGCGATGACGCGCACGATGCGCCGCCTGGCCGCCGGCGAGCAGCAGATCGATATTCCCGGCGTGGGCCGACGCGACGAACTGGGCGAGATGGCCGCCGCCCTGGTCGTCTTCCGTGACGCGGCCGAGGCCAAGCGCAAGGCCGACGCCGATCTGATCGACGCGCGGACCGCAGCGGAGCGGGAACGTCAGCAGGCCGGCGAAGTGGTCGAGCGGGAGCAGCAGGCGCTGGTGGTTCGGTCCTTCGGCGTGGGTCTGGCCCGGCTGGCGGACGGGGAGCTGACCTATCGCATCAGCTGTGACCTGCCGCCCGAATACGCCCAGCTGCGCGACGACTTCAACCGGGCCATGGACCAGTTGCAGCAGGCCATCGGCGTGGTCCTGGGCAATGTGGCCGGCCTCCGCTCGGGCGCGGGGGAAATCACCCAGGCCTCGGACGATCTGGCGCGACGCACCGAACAACAGGCGGCGTCCCTGGAAGAGACGGCGGCGGCGCTGGACGAGATTACGATCAACGTCAACAAGACCGCCTCGGGCGCGCGTCAGGCCTCGGACGTGGTCCAGGCGGCCAAGGGCGACGCCCAGACCTCGGGCGTCATCGTCCGCGATGCGGTCGAGGCCATGCAGGCGATCGAGGGCTCGTCCAGCGAGATCAGTCAGATCATCGGCGTCATCGACGAGATCGCCTTCCAGACCAATCTTCTGGCCTTGAACGCGGGGGTTGAAGCGGCCCGCGCGGGCGAGGCCGGTCGCGGCTTCGCCGTGGTGGCGTCGGAAGTGCGGGCCCTGGCGCAACGTTCGGCCGATGCGGCCAAGGAGATCAAGACGCTGATCTCGACCTCGACGTCCCAGGTCGGATCCGGCGTGAAACTGGTCGGTCAGACCGGCGAGGCGCTGCAACGGATCGTGGACCGGGTCGCCGAGATCGACGGCCTGGTCGCCGACATCGCCGCCTCGGCCCAGGACCAGGCCATCGGCCTGGCACAGGTCAATACCGCCGTCAGCCAGATGGACCAGGTCACCCAGCAGAATGCGGCCATGGTCGAACAATCGACCGCCGCCAGCCACGCCCTGGCCCAGGACGCCCAGTCGCTTCAGGCCTCGGTCGCCCAGTTCAAGGTCGGCGACACGGTCCCCGTTCAGGCTCCCTCCCAGTCTTCAACAGAGTCTTCCGCCGGAGCCCCCCGCGTCGCGTCCAGGTCGGCGGCTACGGCGCCCGCGCGCTCGACCCATATGGCCGCCACCCTGAAGACCATAGGTCGCGGCGGCGTCGCGCCTGTGTCCCAGGCTGCGCCTCAGACGGCCGTTCAGTCGGGGCCGGCGGCCGACGGATGGGAAGAATTCTAGATTCGACGGGGGTGGGGGTGGCGCGGCGGCCATCAACCGCCCAGCTATGGCCTCCTCACCAAAGCCCTGGCCGGAACCCTGGAATGACCCTTTCGATCTACGACGTCGCCGCCCCCGTCCTCGTGCGCGGCCTGACCAACCTGTCCGGCTTTCTGGACAAGGCGTCGGCGGAAGGCTTTGACGAGGCCGTCCTGATCCAGGCCCGGCTCCATGAGGACATGCGACCTCTACCCGCCCAGGTTCAGCTGGCGTCGGACACGGCCAAGGGCGCCGTGGCGCGGCTGGCCGGCGTCGATAATCCGGCCATGGCCGACGACGAGACGAGTTTCGCGGAATTGAAGGACCGGATCGCCCGCACCATCGCCTTCATCGAGAGCGTGGACCCCGCCGCCTTCGCCGGAGCCGAGACCCGGCCGGTGACGCTGAAGACGCCCAGCCGCGAGATGAATTTCGACGGCCTGGGCTATCTGACCAGCTTCGTCCTGCCCAATTTCCATTTCCACGTGACGACCGCCTACGCCATCCTGCGCAAAGAAGGCGTGCCGCTGAGCAAGATGGATTATCTGGGGCGGTTGGCCTTGATCTGAGGGCTTCGCAGTCAAAATTGACGCCCTGATTTTTTGTGCTACATTAAATCAATCAAGGCGGCAGCCGCTCGATCATACGGGATAGGATAAGTCGGCTGTCGTGAAGATCAGCTACGACGAGGCCAAGCGGTTCCAGACCCTTGAGGCGCGAGGGCTGGACTTCCGCGACGCCGGTCGGATGTTCGCGGGAGACTGTCTCACCGTCGAGGACGACCGCCGCGACTATGGCGAGCGACGGTTGCAGACGATGGGCCTGCTCGACGGCGTTGTCGTGATGGTCGTGTGGACGCCCCGAGATACGGGGCGGCGCATCATCTCCATGAGGAAGTGCAATGGCCCGGAAAGAGACTTCTACCTCGCCGAACTGGGACGATCCCGATGAGGCGCCGCCCTGGTCGCCCGAGGTGTTTGCGCGGGCGGAAATCAGCACGGGCGATAAGGTCGTGCGCGCCGCGACGGGCACGCTGACGCGGGGGCGTCCGAAGTCGGAGGTGACCAAGGCCCACGTGTCTCTGAGGCTGGATCGCGACGTGCTGGATCGGTGGCGCGCCTCCGGTCCCGGCTGGCAGGCGCGGATCAATGAGGTGCTGCGAAAGGCCGTTGACGCATGAGGCCCTGCGAAAAGGGCTGACAAGCGAATGTGAAACGCCTATATGGCCCTCCACATCGTTAGACCGGCGTCCAACGGCGTCGTTCCAAGCGGCGGCCCGGACGGACCGCCGCTTTTGTTTTGGATAATCGCCGCTTGCGCGCAAGAACCGCCCAGGACCGCCAACTGCTGGAGCTGATCGACCCCATCGCGGAGTCGCTCGGCCTCGAGATCGTGCGCGTCCGCCTGATGACCGGCTCCAAGCGCCAGCGTCTGCAGATCATGGCCGAGCGCCCGTCCGACCACGACATCTCGGTCGAACAATGCGCCAAGCTGAGCCGCGCTGTGTCGGAGGTGTTCGACGCCGCCGACCCCATCGCCGGCGAATATATGCTGGAAGTCTCGTCGCCCGGCATCGACCGGCCCCTGACCCGTCCGCTCGACTTCGACCTGTTCGAGGGCGAGGAGGCGCGGCTGGAGACGGACCGGATGATTGAGGGGCGCAAGCGGTTCAAGGGCGTGCTGGCCGGCTATGAGGACGGCAATGTCCTGATCGACCTGGACGGCGAGGACGAAACCGCCCTGATCCCCTTCGACTGGTTGAGCGATGCGAAACTGGTCCTGACCGACGCCCTGATGAAACGGGGCGCCGCCATTCGCGCCGCGCGCGGCGAACCTGAAGACGACGGCCTGCCCGAAGGTGAGGCCGCCGATTTGACAACCGACACCACGACCCCTTCTGAGGACAACGCCTGATGGCCGTCACCGGTATTTCCGCCAACCGCCTCGAACTGCTGCAGATCGCCGAGGCCGTGGCCCGCGAGAAGAACATCGAGCGCGAAGTCGTCATCGAGGCGATCGAAGAAGCCATCCAGAAGGGCGCCAAGTCGCGTTACGGCGCCCACCACGACATCCGCGCCAAGATCGACCACAAGACCGGCGAACTGGCCCTGACCCGTCACGTCACCATCGTCGAGGACGACTGGCAGCCGGAAGACGAGCTGGAAGAGTTCAACGACAGCGCCATGGTGCGCCTGAAGGACGCCCTGAAGCGCGATCCCGAGGCCGAGGTCGGCAAGGAATATGTCGAGACCCTGCCGCCGTTCGAGTTCGGCCGCGTCCAGACCCAGATGGCCCGCCAGGTTGTGACCGGCAAGGTCCGCGAGGCCGAGCGCGCCAACCAGTACGAAGAGTTCAAGGATCGCGTCGGCGAGATCGTCAACGGCACGGTCAAGCGCGTCGAATACGGCAACACCATCGTCGATCTGGGCCGGGGCGAGGGCGTCATGCGCCGCGACCAGTCCATCCCGCGCGAAGTGTTCAACATCGGCGACCGGATCCGCACCTACATCTACGACGTCCGGCCCGAGGCCAAGGGCCCGCAGGTCATGCTGTCGCGCGCCCACCCCGGCTTCATGGCCAAGCTGTTCGCCCAGGAAGTGCCGGAAGTCTATGACGGCGTGATCGAGATCCGCGCCGCGGCCCGTGACTCGGGCTCGCGCGCCAAGATGGCCGTCCTGTCGAACGACAGCTCGATCGATCCCGTCGGCGCCTGCGTCGGGATGCGCGGCTCGCGCGTTCAGGCGGTCGTCGCCGAACTGCAAGGCGAGAAGATCGACATCATCCAGTGGAACCCGGATGAGCCGACCTTCATCGTCAACGCCCTGGCCCCGGCCGAAGTCTCCAAGGTCGTGCTCGACGAAGAAGCCGGCCGCGTGGAAGTGGTCGTGCCCGACGAACAGCTGTCGCTGGCCATCGGCCGTCGCGGCCAGAACGTGCGCCTGGCCAGCCAGCTGACCGGCTGGCAGATCGACATCATCACCGAGTCCCAGGACTCTGAGCGTCGCCAGCGCGAGTTCAGCGAGCGCACCGGCCTGTTCCAGGAAGCCCTGGACGTGGACGAGGTCATCGCCCAGCTGCTGGTCACCGAAGGCTTCGCCACGATCGAAGACCTGGCCTATGTCGATCCCTACGAAGTCTCGGAAATCGAAGGCTTCGACGAGGAGACCGCCGAGGAGCTGCAAGCCCGCGCCCGCGACTTCCTGGACCGCAAGGCGGCCGAGCTGGACGCCAAGCGCGTCGAACTGGGCGTCGAGGACGGCGTGTTGCAGGTGCCGGGCGTGACCCTGGCCATGGCCGTCGCCCTGGGCGAAGGCGGGGTCAAGACCGTCGAGGACCTGGCCGACCTGGCCACCGACGAAATCCGCGGCGGCTATGAAGTGAAGAACGGCGAACGGGTGAAGGTCCCCGGCGTGCTGGAAAGCTTCAACCTGGCCCAGGAAGACGCCGAAATGCTGATCCTCCAGGCCCGTGTGGCCGCCGGCTGGATCGACGCCTCGGAACTGCCGCAGCCTGCGCCGGAAGAGGCCGAGGAAGAGTTCGCCGACGGCGAATACGACCCGGATCAGGTGTTCGGCGACGCGACCGCTGAAACCGAAGCCGACGCCGACGGTTCCGAAGACGCAACTTCCGACGATACGGGGGTCCTCGCCGAGGACGCCTCCGAACCGTCGAACGCGTGATGGGAGACCTGGCCACATATGAGCTTGCGCGACGCAACGATTGATCGGGAACGCCGGGACCTCGTCTCTCACGAGGTCATGGACGAATCTCGCCTGATCCGTTTCGTCGCCGGGCCCGATGGCCAGGTGGTTCCCGACCTGGGCAGGAAACTGCCCGGACGCGGCCTGTGGGTCGAAGCCAGCCGCGCCTCGGTCGAGACGGCGGTCAAGAAGAACGGCTTCACCCGGTCGGCCAAAACCAAGCTGACCGCCCCGGCCGACTTAGCCGATGTCGTCGAACGGCTGCTGTTCCGGCGCTGTCTCGACCAGCTGGGTCTTGCCCGGCGCGAAGGCGTGCTTATCTCTGGCTTCGAAAAGTCCGCCGCCAATCTGCGGGCCGGCAAGGTCGCCTGGGTGATCGAGGCCGCCGACGGCTCGGCCGACGGGCGTGGCAAAATCCTCGCCCTGGCCCGTCATCAGACTGCGAAAGTCTGCGGCGCGTTCACTGTGGACGATTTGAGTTTGGCCCTTGGGCTGGAAAATGCGATACACGCCGTCCTGCTTGCGGGCGGACGGGCCGATCGGTGGACCATGGAGGTCGAACGATTGGCTGGATTTCGGCCGCTTCGCCCCCCTCACTGGGAGATTTCCGGTGTCGAAGGCGGATCGGCGGGAGCAACCCCTTCAGGGGCGAGCTAAGGATTTTAGCGGCCGAGGGCCTGTCTCCAAGGGCGGAGACGGGCTCACGGTCGTTCATGTGCATTAGATGAGGATGGCGGGCCTTTCCGCCCCGAGTAAAGCGACCGGATGAGCGACGAAAACGACAAGACCAACCAGGGTTCGGGCCAGGGCAACCAGGGCGGCACGCCGTCCCAGACGGGGCCGCGCGCTCCGCTGAGCCTGAAGCCGCGCGTTGTGGGATCGGTCCCGACCGGGACCGTCAAACAGAGCTTCAGCCACGGGCGGTCCAAGACGGTGGTGGTCGAGACCAAGCGCCGACCGGGCGCCGGCGGGCCGCAACGCCCGCAGGGCTTCGACGTCGCGCGCCCGCAACAGGCCGCCTCGCAGAACCGGCCCCAGGGCCAGCGCTCGTCGCAACCGGCCGGCGGCGCCCTGTCGGCCGAAGAGCAGGAAGCGCGTCGCCGCGCCATCGCCATGGCCACCCAGGCCAACGCCGCCAAGGCTGCGGCCGACGCCGCCGCCAAGGCCGCCGCTGAAGCCGCTGCGCGCGAACAGGCCGCCGCCACCGAACGCGCCGCCCAGGCTGCGCGTGACGAGGCCGCCGCCGCCAAGGCCGCAGCCGAGGCTGCACGCGCCGAGGCCGCCAAGCTGACCGCCGCCGCGCCCGTCGCTCCGGCCAAGCCTGCGCCCAAGCCGGCCGCGCCCGTCGCCGCTGCGCCGACGCCGGCTCCGGCTCCGGTCGCCCCGACTGCTACGACGACGCCGGCCCCGACGCCTGCGGCCCCCGCAGCTCCGACCCGTCCGGCGGCTCCGGCCCGTCCGGTCGTCAACTTCGGCCAGCGCGTGCCCAAGCCCGGCAATCCCCAGCGCGCGGCGCCCGAGCGTCCCGCCTTCGGCGGTCGTTCGGCCCGTGAACAGGCGATGGGCGGCGGCGAGCGGTCCTATACGGATCGTCCGCAGACCGACCGTCCGCAAGGCGACCGCCCCCAGGGTGATCGTCCCCAGGGCGCCCGTCCCGGCGCCGGCGGCGCAGGCCGCCCGCAAGGCGCCAAGCCGGCCGAGCCCGTCCGCTATTCGGCCCTGAACCCGCGTCCGGCTCCCGGCACCGCCCGTCCCGGCGGTCCGCGCACCGGCCCCGGCGGTCGTGCGACCCCCAATGCGCCCCCGGCCCAGGCCGAGGTCGCCCGTCCCAGCCGCGCCCCCGGCGCCGGCTTCGGCCGTCCGGTCGGCCGTGACGACGATCGCGAGAAGCGTTTCTCCGACGCCGGCAAGGCGGTCAGCCGCACGCGCGGCGAGCCCAAGCGCCGCGAAGGCCGGATGACCATCCAGTCCGTGGTCGGCGACGGCGACGCCGCCGAGCGGATGCGCTCGCTGGCCTCGGTCCGCCGCGCCCGCGAACGCGAGAAGGAAAAGCGCAAGGGCGGCTCGACCGACGCGCCCAACCGTCCGCGCGAAGTGGTCATCCCCGACGTCATCACCGTGCAGGAGCTGTCCAACCGGATGGCCGTGCGCGGCGTCGACATCATCAAGTTCCTGATGAAGCAGGGCCTGATGATGAAGATCAACGACGTGATCGATTCCGACACCGCCGAACTGGTGGCCGAGGAGTTCGGCATGGCGGTCAAGCGCGTCTCTGAATCCGACATCGAAACCGGCTTCCTGGGCGAGGCCGACGACGCCGAGGCCTCCGAAGTCCGCGCCCCCGTCGTGGCCATCATGGGCCACGTCGACCACGGCAAGACCTCGCTGCTGGACGCCCTGCGCACCACCGACGTCGCCGGCGGCGAAGCCGGCGGCATCACCCAGCATATCGGCGCCTATCAGGTGCGGCTGGAAGACGACCAGAAGGTCACCTTCCTGGACACCCCGGGCCACGCCGCCTTCTCGGCCATGCGGGCGCGCGGCGCCAATGTGACCGACATCGTGGTGCTGGTCGTGGCCGCCGACGACGGCGTCATGCCCCAGACCATCGAGGCCATCCAGCACGCCAAGGCGGCCAATGCGCCCCTGATCGTCGCGGTCAACAAGATGGACAAGCCGGGGGCCACTTCGCAGAAGGTCGTCAACGAGCTGCTGCAATACGAAGTCATCGCCGAAAGCCTGGGCGGCGAGACCCAGATCATCGAGGTCTCGGCCAAGGAGCGGATGAACCTCGACGGCCTGCTGGAAGCCATCCTGGTCCAGGCCGAGGTCATGGACCTGCGCGCCAACGCCGATCGCTCGGCCGAGGGCGTGGTCATCGAGGCCAAGCTGGACAAGGGGCGCGGCCCGGTCGGCACCGTCCTGGTCAAACGCGGCACGCTGAAGCGCGGCGACATCGTCGTGGCCGGCGGATCGTGGGGCAAGGTTCGCGCCCTGCTGAACGAACGCAACGAGCAGCTGACCGAAGCCGGTCCGTCCGTCCCGGTCGAGATCCTGGGTCTGGACGAGGCCCCGTCTCCGGGCGACGTCTTCGCCGTGGTGGAATCCGAAGCCCGCGCCCGCGAGCTGACCGAATACCGTCAGCGGGTGAAGCGCGAAAAGGCCCAGGTCTCGGGCGGCTCGGTCTCGCTGGTCGACATGATGGCCAAGCTGGGCTCCAAGAAGGCCTCGGAACTGCCGGTCGTCATCAAGGCGGACGTCCAGGGCTCCGCCGAAGCCATCATGGGTTCGCTGGACAAGATGAGCACCGACGAGGTGCGCGCCCGCACGGTCTATTCCGGCGCCGGCGGCATCACCGAGAGCGACGTCAACCTGGCCAAGTCGGCCGGGGCGCCGATCCTCGGCTTCAACGTCCGTGCGTCGAAACAGGCGCGCGATCTGGCCGACCGCGAGGGCGTCGAGATCCGCTACTATTCGATCATCTACGACCTGCTGGATGATATTAAGGGCGTGCTGTCCGGCATGCTGGCGCCGCTGCAACGGGAAACCTTCCTGGGCAACGCCGCCGTCCTGCAGGTGTTCGACATCTCCAAGATCGGCAAGATCGCCGGTTGCCGGGTGTCGGAAGGCGTGGTCCGCAAGGGCGCCCGCGTCCGTATCGTCCGCGACGACGTGGTCGTGCTCGAACTGGGCACGCTCAACACGCTCAAACGCTTCAAGGACGAGGTCAACGAAGTCACGGCCGGCCAGGAATGCGGCATGCAGTTCCAGGGCTTCCAGGACATCAAGGAAGGCGACTACATCGAGTGCTTCACGGTCGAAGAGATCAAGCGCACCCTGGACTAGGTCCGAGTTTCGCCAGCACCGACAGAGACAGGCCCGGAACCCAGGTTCCGGGCCTTTTTCTTTGCGCGAGTCCTGCGCATGATGCCAAGCGTGGCGGGAGACGCCGCGCGGAGATCGGTTCATGGCCAGACCACATCTGTCGTCCGGCGACTTCTTCGGCGCGGCGTCGCGAACGGTCGAGGCCGGGGGTTTCCGCGTCGGCCTGTGGATCGCCGACCGTCCGCCCGAGAGCGTCGTGTTTCACGCCCATGACGACGCCCATTTCATTCTGGCGCTCGACGACGGCTATTGCAGCCTGGCGCACGACCCCCTGACGCCCAAGGGCGCCGCCTTCGGCCCCGGCGCCCTGGTGTGGAATCCACCGGGCGTCGAACACCGCGACTGTTTTACCGACGCCGGCGGCCGCTTCCTGTCCATCAGTTTCGATCCGCCGAAGAGCGCCGGGCGCGGCGACCCTGTGCGGTTGCGCGGCGCCCTGGCTGAAGGCGCGGCGCGACGTCTGATCGGGGTGGCCGGCCGGTTCGCGGCGGGCGACGCCGTGGCGATGGAAGGGCTGACCTTGGATCTGGCGGCGGCGGTGCTGACCCCCGGCGACCTGAACGAGGACCCGGCGCCCGAGTGGCTGCTGCGGGCCCATGAGGTTCTGCACGACCTGGCCGATCAGCCGGGGCTGGAGGTGGCGACCGTGGCGCGCATCGTCGGCGTCCACGCCGTCTCGCTGGCGCGCCGCTATCGTCGCCATTTCGGCCGTTCGCCGGCGGCCGCCATTCGCCAGGCGCGGGCCGATCGCGCCGCCGGGCGTCTGGCCAAGGGCGTGGACCTGGCCGAGCTGGCCGCACTCGGCGGCTATGCCGATCAAAGCCATCTGACCCGCGAGTTCGGGCATATCTACGGCCTGACGCCCGGCCGCTATCGCGCCCTGTTCGCCTGAGCCGGTTTCACCTGTTCAAGACCCGGCGCGCGCGGTCTGCGACACGTCGGGTCTCGCCTCTCTCAAGGATTGTCATGCGTTCTCTGCTTGTCGCGGCCCTCGGGCTCGCTCTTGTCTCGTCCCCCGTCGCGGCCGAACCGGCCTGGCCCGTCGCCGCGCCTGAAAGCCAGGGGGTCTCGGCCGAGGGGCTGGCGGCCATGGACGCCGCCGTCCGCGCCGGGACCTTCCAGAAGATCACCAGCGTCCTGATCGCCCGCCACGGCAGGCTGGTCCATGAGGTCTATTTCGATGAAGCGGGCCGCGAGAGCCGGCGCAACACCCGCTCCGTGACCAAGACCGTCACCGCCATGCTGGTCGGCGCTGCCGTCGCGCGCGGCGACATCGCCAGCGTCGATGCCCCGATCCTGCCCTTCGTCGCCGACCACGGGCCGTTCGACAATCCGGACCCGCGCAAGGCCGCGATCACGGTCGAGGATCTGCTGACCATGAGTTCACTGCTGGAATGCGACGACGACAATTCCTTCTCGCGCGGCAACGAGGAGCGGATGTATCTGATCGAGGACTGGGTCAAGTTCGCCATGGACCTGCCGATCCGGGGCTTTCCGGCCTGGATCCCCAAACCGGCGGACCAGCCCTATGGCCGGGCCTTCAGCTACTGCACCGCAGGCGTGACCACCCTGGGCGCGGTGGTCCAGGCGGCGACGGGCGAACCGCTTCAGGCCTTTGCGCGCGACGCCCTGTTCGGCCCGTTGGGGATCGAGGGCGAGCAGTGGCAGACCTCGCCGACGGGTCTGGCCCAGGGCGGCGGCGGCCTGGGCCTGCGCAGCCGCGACCTGCTGACCCTGGGCCAGTTATTGCTGAACCAGGGCCGCTGGGACGGGCGCCAAGTCCTGCCGGAGGCCTTTGCGAAGGCCATGACCGCCCCGCATTCCACGGTCGATCCCGAACGGGGCGACTACGGCTATCTGGTCTGGCTGCCGACCTATCAGGTCAACGGCGTGGCCCATCCCGCCTGGGCGATGGCGGGGACCGGCGGCAATAAGGTGGTGATCGTTCCGGACCTGGACACGGTCGTGGTGGTGACGACCGAGAACTACAATGTCCGCAATCCGCACGGTCTGGCCGACGCCCTGATCGCCGGCCACGCCCTGGCGGCCATGAAATAGAATGAGTAGAGAGCGGCGGTAGTGCGTAACATTGAGGCCGAGAATTGCAAAATGATCTAGATGGAGCGTTTTGTGTGCTGTGCTTTAGTTGTTTTCTTTTCTTGCTTCAATGCGCGGCGCCTTGCTGCCCGGTTCTGACCTAACACTTCGTTGGGTGGGTTCCGGGTAGTCTCTGGCTTTGGTGCCGAATACGGCTGCGGCGGTGGCGTACTTTGCGTTGCGACAAGCTTCCGCATCTCATCAATTAGTTGCTCCTGCTGAGCGTTCGAAGCTCGCAGTTCACTGAGAACCGCCTCCTGATCTGCATCATCGTCTCGACCGGTGGCGTACTGAAGCCACAACGCCAACAGCGCAACGAGGAGAGGGATACCTCCGACAGCCTGTAGAGTGGCGACAAGTTTGCCGAGCGCAGGATTTATTGCGACGGCCTCTGAAATAACCTCGTCTGGCCGTGTCCGCCCTTCCTTGGCTGAGGCAAGAACAGATTGAAATTTTTGAATAGACGCAGCGTCTAGTCGTCGGAACGATGAAATTGTGTCGCCAACAAAATCGTACACACCGTCCTGCACGTTCGCCATGCCACCACATCGAGGACATGACTCGCGGTTGCCGGACAGGGTTACATTGCGCGAGTCCCTGATTGAAAACCCCCGCGAAACGAAACGCAGGCCGCAAGACGGACAGTGGACCGGGACTGACATACTTCTCGAATATCACCGTTCCCCATTTCGGGGAAAGTGTTCTTCAACTACAATGATACGCTATCCATTGCGCCTGCGCGGCTTAAGGTGCCGGGCGGATGACGCGCGAAGACAGGTTCTGGACCACTTCGCGGGCGTCGAAGGCGTTGGCGTCGTCGGCGGGTTTGGGACCACGACCCATGATGATTTCGGCGTTGGCTTCGTAGCGGTCGATCTGGCGGGTGTCGAAGTCGTCGCCGCCCCAGTTGTTCCACGGGCTCCAGAAACCGCCGCGGTAATAGCGCCACGACGGACCCCAGTAGGGGCCGTAGAAGCTGTTGTAGAAGGGGTCCGGCGTCGTGACGTAGCGGGTGTCGCGGTCGGTGGCGCGGTTGACGGTGGCGAACCAGTCATAGCCGTTCTCGACCGTCAGTTCGGCCGAACGCAGCAGCAGGGACATCTCGACCTGTTCGCGCGAGGTTACCGAATTGCCGGCGAAGCTGACGCGGTAGCGGTTGGACTCGACCCGCTGTTCGGCATAGCCGCCGCGCTGGCCGTTGAGGCCGGCGGGCTGATAGGGGGTGGCGGTGGCGCAGGCGGCCAGGGCCAGGGCCGCGACCGTCGTCAGGGCCAGGGCCCTGAGCGCCGACCTGTTTCTGGGAAGGGCTTTCATGAAATCAACTCCTTGATCGCCCATTCGGGCGCGCTGGCGGCTGAACGGCGCATGAACGACCACGTTCCCCTTCAATCTAGGACGAAGCCTGCCTGCGTCTAGAGCCTTAATACAATCAGTACGGCCGCCGTCAGCAACAGGATGCCGACGAACAGGCCGAAGCCGCGCCGGAACCGGGGCTGCTGCATGCGCTGCGACAGGGCGGCGCCGGACAGGGCGTAGGCGCTCATCGACATCATATCCATGCCGATGACGGCCAGGGCGAACAGGGCCAGTTGCGGCGCCACGGGCCGTTGGATGTCCAGAAAGGGCGGCAGGACGGCGGTGAAGAACAGTATGGCCTTGGGATTGGCGATCTGGACCGCGAAACCGTCGATGAAGGCGCTGCGGCCCTTGCGCACCGCGACGGCGTGATCGGGCTGCTGGGGGTCGGCGGGGTCGGTGTTCTGCACGGCGCCGCGCAGGGCCTTGATCCCCAGCCAGGCGACATAGAGGGCGCCCCCTATGGCGATCAGGTGAAAGGCGTCAGGAAAGGCCTTGACCAGGGCGCCCAGGCCCAGGGCGGCGGCGGCGAACCAGACCAGGGTGGCGCAGTTCATGCCCACCACCCCGACCAGGGCCGAGGCCCGGCCCTTCTCCACCCCGGTCGCGACCGCGAACAGATTGGCGGGCCCCGGCGTGATGGCCATCACCACCATGACCCCCAGGAAGGTCGAATAGAGGTGCGGATCGACGGGGAGGGCGTTCATGCGGCGTCGTGTCGCTGTGATCGCGGGCGCGGTCAAGAAGAGGTCTCTCACCGCCCCGTTCGCGAAGGCGAACGGGGAGGACAGGCGGGAGCGTCAGCGAGCGCCAGGTGGGGGCGAGCCGGTTTCAGACGCTGGCGTGGTCATCACGGCTGTCTGAGTCGCCCCCTCCTGGTCGCAAGCGCGACCTGTCCTCCCCCCGCGCCTTCGCGCGCGGAGAGGTGACTTCCAGGAAGTAGCGTCAGGCGGTCGGCGTCTCGGGCGGTTCAGGGGCTTCGGGCGCCTCGGGCGCTTCGACCGCCTCGTCCTCCAGGGTGTCGCTGGCCTGGTCCAGGGCGTACTGGGCGATCAGGCCGTAGGTCTCGAGCTGTTCGGGGTCGGGATTGGTCCAGGCGCTGTTGCGGGCGATGCCGGTTCCGGCGGCTATGCCCTGTTCCATCGCCTGCTGAACCTCGGGGTCGTTCAAGGCCTGTTCGACCAGGGCGTCCACGTCGATGTCCTTCAGGGCTTCGGCGGCCAGTTCCGAGGCGTGTTTCGTGGCCTCGGCGGTGAAGGCGGCGACGTCGGGGGCATAGTCGGACCACAGGGCGGCGATCTGCTGGCCGCGCTCGCTCTCGCTCAGGGTCTCGTCTTCGGAAATGGCCTCGGCCCGTTTGCCGAAGGCCTCCATCCGCTTCTCGAAGGCGTCGGCGGCGGATTCCAGCCGGGCCTCGGCGGAATCGGGGTTGGCGGCCACGGACGAGGTTTTGCCGTCCTGCGCCAGGGCGGAGGACAGGGGCAGGAGCGCCAGGGCGGCGGTCAGGCTGAGAGCGCGGATCATGGGAGACTTCCCCGTTGACGACCCGATCAAACTCCGCCCAAGGCCGCCCGGCCTCAAGTGAAATCGCGGTAAGGCTATTGGGGGGTGGCGGCCGCCGCCTCGATTTCGGCGCGCGCCTTGGCCGGAATGGTCTTCATCTGTTCCGCGATCATGACGACCTGATCCGCCGGCGCGCCCTGGGAGGCCGCAAAGGCCTGAACATCGGCGGCGAAGGCGTCGACCTGGGGCTGATAGCGGGCCTGCAGGGCGTCGAGGTCCGCCTTGGCCTTGGCCTTGTCCGTCTGGGCTGCGGCGGCCTGCATCTCGGCCGACATGGTCTCCATCGTCTTGCCGAAGGCCTCGGCGCGCGCCTCGAAATCTTCTTCGTCGAGGGGTTCGGCAGCGGGGGCGGCGGGCGCGGTCTGGGCGGAGACGAAACTGGGTGCGGCGACCAGGATCAGGGCGGCGGCGACGCAGGACAGGAGACGCATGGGGGACACTCCGAAAGGGCGGCCGACGCCGCATGCACCGCCCTGAATACGGCCCATTCGACCGCTTCCGCAACAGCGCACCGGCCATGCGGGATTCTACTTAACCGGGGGGCAACGGGATTCTTAAGCAATCCCCGTCATCTAAGACCATGGACGGGAGCACACAGACATTGGGGCGCGGGCGGTGGCGGTTCTTCCGCCACGACGCCGGACGCGAGGCCGGGCCGCCGCCCTGGTTCTATGTCCTGCTGTTCGTCGCCGCTCTGGGCCTGGGGCAGTGGAGCATGGCCACCCTGCACGCCACAGTGTTATGGCCCGCCAATCCCGTCCTGCTGGCCGCCGTGCTTCAGCTCCCCCGGCGCAAGGCCCGGGGCGTGTTGGTCGGCTGTGTCCTGCTTAATCTGGCCAGCAATATCGTCAGGGGGGATCCGCTGCTGTTCGTGGTGGCGAATGTCGCCCTGAACCTGTTGCAAGTCGTGGTCGCGACCCTGCTGGCCCGACGCCTGTGCGGGGCGGCCCTGGACATGACGCGACCCAAACGCCTGCTGCGTTTCGCGGTCGGCGTGGCCCTTCCCGCCGTCGCCCTGTCGACGATCCTGGCGGGGTTGATCGTCATCCTGGCCCGCGGGATGCCGCTCGAGGTTCTTCAGTTCCGCCTGCACCATCTGTTCGACATGGAGCTGCTGGCGATGATGATCGTCACGCCGGCCCTGCTGCTGGTGGCGCGCAAGCACCGGTTCCGGAATGTCGCCCAGACCTCGCGGGTCGAGGTCTTCGCCCTGGCGGGTCTGATGATCGCGGCGGTTCTGTGGGCCTTCAGTCAGACGACGGCGCCGATCCTGTTCATCATCTTCCCGCCCCTGATCCTGCTGGCTTTCCGGCTGTCGCCGCCGTGGACGGCCGGCGCCGTCATCGTCGTCTCGGCGATCGGCGCGGGGGCGACCCTGTCCGGCCACGGTCCCGTAGTGCTGACCCGGCTGAGCCAGGATCCCGCCCTGGCCGCCGTGCCCGCAGTGATGCGCCAGATGAACGTGCTTCACCTGTTCCTGCTGAGCGTCGTGGCCACGGCCCTGCCGATCACCACCCTGTCGACCGAGCGCCGGCGTCTGTTTGAACGCCTGCGCGCCCGCACCGATACGGCTGTGGCGGCCTTGCAGCGGGCTGAGGAAGCCGATGCGGCCAAGTCCCGCTTCCTGGCCATGATGAGCCATGAGATGCGCACCCCCCTGACCGGGATCACCGGCTATGCCGACCTGCTGTCGCGCCATCCCGAACTGGACGCCGAGGGCCGGCGTCAGGTGGAGGCCGTCCACCAGTGCGGCGAGGCCATGCTGCGCCTTATCGAGGATCTGCTGGAGATTTCGAGCGGCGGCGGCGAGGTGGCGTCCAAGCCGGTGGACATGCGCGCCCTGCTGAATGAAGCCATGGGCCCGGCGCGCGAATGGGCCGCCGTGCGGGACCTGGACTTTGTCGTGACCTTCGCGCCCGGCGCCGACGGCGCGGCCCTGACCGACGGCCGGCGTCTGCGTCAGATCCTGCACCATCTGGGTATGAATGCGGTCAAGTTCACCGGCCGGGGCGGGGTGCGTGTCCTGGTCGATCGGCGGGACGACCGGCTGCGGGTCGAGGTTCATGACACGGGGTGCGGCATGACCGAGGACGTCCTGGCCGGCATCTTCAGCCTGTTCGAACAGGGCGACGCCAGCACCGCTCGCGCCCATGAAGGCGCCGGCGTGGGACTGGCCCTGGTCAAGACCCACATCAACCGGCTGGGCGGCGCCGTCTCGGTCGAAAGCGCGCCCTTCGAGGGCACGACCTTCACCGTCGAGATCCCGGCCCCCGCCGTCGAGGTCGCCGCCGCCGAGACCCTGCCGGTTCAGGACCGACGGATGCGGGTCCTGATCGTCGACGACCATCCGTCCAACCGCGACCTGATGCGGCTCATGCTGGAGGCCGCCGACTGCGAGACGGCCGAGGCCTGCGACGGCCGCGAGGCGGTTCAGGCGGTGCGGAGCGGCGATTTCGACCTGGTGCTGATGGATGTGCGTATGCCGGTGATGGACGGGGTCTCCGCCACCCGCGCCATCCGCGCCCTGGACGGTCCGGCGGCCGAGATCGCGGTCCTGGCCGTCACCGCCGAGGCCATGCCCGAGGATGTGGCCCGCTGCCTGACCGCCGGCATGGACGCCCATCTGGCCAAGCCGATCACCCAGGCTCGGCTCTACGCCGCCATGGACCAGGCCATGGACGCCGCCGAACACAGGATCGACGACGTCCAGGCGGCTTAAGCTTGCCTACCAGGTCAGGTTGACCCGCGCATAGACGAACCGGCCGTTGAAGCCGAACGGCGAGTTGTAGGGATAGCCCAGCACCCCGTTCGAGTTCAGCGACGCCGGCGTCGCGTCCGGATATTCGTCGAACAGATTGTCCGCCCCGACCGCCAGCCCGACCCGGTCGGTCAGCTGATACCGGCCCTCCAGATCGATCACCGTCTTCTCGCCGGTATGATAGTCGTTGGCCTCGATCGAACCCGGTTGCAGCACGTCGCCGTAATAGGTGGCCCGCAGGGTGGCGCCCCACTTCTGCAGCCGCCAGTCGGCGCCGGCCGAGACCTTCACGTCCGGCGTGCCCTCTTCGATGGTCAGGATGCGCTGGCGGCCGAACAGGCTGGGCGCCAGGTCGGTGTCCAGCGACACGTCGTTGAAGTTGGCGGCCACGGTGAAGTCGAAATCGCCCACGCTGTCGGTCGGCAGGCGATAGCGACCCACCACGTCCACCCCCTCGGTCGTGGTCGAGACCCCGTTCAGGAAGAAGCGCGCCGCCTGGACCCCCAGCGGGGTCAGCAGGGTCGGGTTGCGGATCAGCTCGGACAGGACGATCTGGTCCTCGATGTCGATCTTATAGGCGTCCACCGTCAGGTCGAAGGCCCCCAGCCGGACCACGGTGCCCAGCGAATAGTTGGTTGAGGTCTCGGGCTTCAGCGGTTTGCCGCCCAGGGCCATGCCCACCGCGCTGGTCGAGGGGAAGGTGCCGGTCTCCACCACCGCCCCATCCTGGATCACCGACGAGGTCGAGGTGAAATAGGATTGTTGCAGCGACGGGGCGCGGAAGCCGGTCGAGACCGAGCCGCGCAGGGCGAAGTTGCGCGTGAAGTCATACCGGCCCGACAGCTTGCCCGTCTGGGTGTCGCCGAAGTCGGAATAGTCTTCGAACCGCACCGCCCCGGCGACCGTCAGTTTCTCGGTGATCGGCAGTTCGATGTCGGCGTAGGCGGCGAAATTGTCGCGATCCACGTCCACCTCGTTCGAGGGTTGGAAGCCGGGGAAGCCCTGGGCCCCGCCCGACAGGGCCGTATTCGACCCCAGCGGCCCGCGATTGTAGCTCTCGGGCTGGCCCGCCTCGATCTGATAATTCTCCCAGCGCTGCTCCAGACCCCAGGCCAGGTTCAGCGGCCCGCCCGCCAGGCCGGCCTCGAACGGCCGGCTGAAGTCGGCGCCCAGCACCAGCTGGTCATAGATCAGGCTGCCGGAATCGAAACTGGTCAGGGAGGCGGCGCCATAGGTGGAGTTCAGCGAATCCTCGGTGCGGAAATCCAGCGCGTTGCGGCCATAGACCAGGCTGACGTCGGCGTCCCATCCGGCGATGACGCCGCGCAGGCCGCCGGCCAGCGACACGTCCTGCGAATTGACCGCCACCTTGGGCAGGAAGCCGTTCGGATAGACGGCCGTGACGTTGTTGACGTTGTCGCGCAGGCGCGGGAAGGCGGCGCCGGAGCTGTCGCGGTCCTGATAACCGGCCCAGCCATAGGCCTCCCAGCCATTGCCCAGTCCCTTGCCGGCGTTGGCGAAGACGGTCCACTGCTCCACGTCCGGATCGCCGAACCGGGCGGTCACGGCGCCGTTGGCGGCCGCGCGGGGATCATAGTCGGAGCGGTTGGTCGACTCGCGGTTCAGATATTCGGCCGACAGGGTCAGGAAGCCGTCGTCGCCCAGGGCGAAGCCTTGCCAAGCCGAGGCGGTCGTCGTGGCGCCGTCCTCCTCGTCGCGCTCGCCGCGCGCGGTCTTCACCGTGGTCAGATACTGGCCATAGGTGACGCTGGCGCCGCCGCCGCTCGAGGCCTGCTTCAGTCGTAGATTGACCACCCCGGCGATGGCGTCCGAGCCGTACTGGGCCGAGGCCCCGTCGCGCAGCACCTCGACCCGGTCCAGGGCCGCGGTCGGGATGGCGTTCAGGTCCACGGCGGCCGAGCCGCGTCCGACGACGCCGTTGGTGTTGACCAGGGCCGAGGCGTGGCGGCGCGTGCCGTTGACCAGGACCAGGGTCTGGTCGGGCGACAGGCCGCGCAGGGTCGCCGGACGGATCGAGTCGCTGCCGTCGTTGGCCGAGGGGCGCGGGAAGGTCAGGGACGGCACCGACTGGGCCAGGGCCGTCGCGAACTCGGTCGTGCCCCGGTTTTGCAGGCTCTGGGCCGTGACCACGTCGACCGGCGCCAGGGTGTCGAGACGCGAGCGATTGGGCACGCGGGTGCCGGTGACGACGATCTCGTCCACGGTCGCGGCTTCATTCTGGGCGGCGTCCTGGGCGAAGGCGGGCGCGGCGCTCAGCAGGGCGACGGCGGAGACGGTTGCGAGAAGAGCGGGGGCGAGAAGCGCCGGCGAGGCGGCTCGGAAGGCGGTGCGCATTGAGAGATTTCCTGATGATTGTTTCTTGGCGCGCACGGGCGCGCGGAACCGGCGTCTTCGACGTCCGGCCTATGGAATGGATCTGACGGATCGGGCGGCTTCAGCCGCTACATCGTCCGCCGCGCCGATAAAGGCCGGCCTTTGTCAGGACTTTGGACATGATCGTCTCCGACCGCGCGGTCAGGGGGAGCGCCTCGCGGTCATGGCCATATCAGGGCGAAGATGCGGCGGGTCAATGCGCGGGCGGCGCCATGTTTGCTGGCGGCATGGTGCAGAAAATCTACAAACGGTAACGTCCTGCTAAAGGGACAGGCTGGCGTCACCTCTCCGCGCGCGAAGGCGCGTGGGGAGGACAGGTCGCGCTTGCGACCAGGCGGGGGCGACTCCGACGGTGGTGAGACCACGCCAGCGTCAGACACCGAGTCGCCCCCTCCTGGCGTTCGCTGACGCTCCCGCCTGTCCTCCCCGTCCGCCTTCGCGGACGGGGAGGTGAGCGAGAGCGCGACGGTTTTTACGACACGCCGCTGCGTTCGCCGGCATGGACGGTCGGCGGACCATCCCCAGGCCCGTCCCCAGTTTCCTCAAGCGGAACCACAAGATGTAGCGGGTAGGACAATTTTGATCACCACATAGATGATTTCCGGCTTGGCGCCGGGCGTGCGGCGTCGCATGGTGAACCCCTCTCCGGAATCGCAGTTTTCAGGTCCAGTTCGATGAACGCCATCACCCCGATCATCCGCCCCGACCGCGCCGGTCTTCTGACGCCCTCCGCCGCCTACAAGCCGTTCCGCTATCCGTGGGCGTTCGACATGTGGAAGAAGCAGCAGCAGGTCCACTGGATGCCGGAAGAGGTGCCGCTGGGCGAGGACGTCAAGGACTGGGCCTCGACCCTGAACGACAACGAACGCAACCTGCTGACCCAGATCTTCCGCTTCTTCACCCAGGCGGACATCGAGGTTCAGGACAACTACATGGAACGCTACGGTCGGGTGTTCAAACCGACCGAGGTCAAGATGATGCTGGCCGCCTTCGGCAACATGGAGACCATCCATATCGCGGCCTACGCCCTGCTGCTCGAGACCATCGGCATGCCCGAGAGCGAGTTCGGCGCCTTCATGGAATACGAGGCCATGCGGGACAAGCACGACTATATGGGCCAGTTCGGGGTCGATTCCGACGCCGACATCTGCCGGACGCTCGCTATGTTCGGCGGCTTCTCGGAAGGGGTTCAGCTGTTCGCCTCGTTCGCGATGCTGATGAACTTCCCGCGCATGAACAAGATGAAGGGCATGGGCCAGATCGTGTCCTGGTCGGTGCGTGACGAAAGCCTGCACTGCGAGGGCATCATCAAGCTATACCACGCCTTCAACCAGGAGACGGGGGCCGTCACCAAGTCGGTCGCCGACGACATCGTCGACTGCTGCAAGACGGTGGTGAAGATGGAGGACAAGTTCATCGACCTGGCCTTCGAAATGGGCGCGGTCGACGGCATGACCCCCGAGGACATCAAGCAATATATCCGCTTCATCGCCGACTGGCGTCTGCGCCAGCTGAAGCTGCCGGAAGTCTATGGGGTGACGGAGAACCCGCTGCCCTGGCTGCAATCCCTGCTGTCGGGCGTCGAACACGCCAACTTCTTCGAGGCGCGCGCCACCGAATATTCGAAGGCTGCGACCCAAGGCAACTGGCACGGCGCCGACGGCGTCTGGACCGAGTTCGACCGCATGATGGCCCGCCGCGACATGAGTCTGGTTGCGGGCTGAGCCTGACGGCCTATTGCGGCGTGGGGCTCGCGCAGGCGCTTCTCACGCCCAATGCGCACAGCCGCACCCGCTCGCGCCAGGCCGCATAGTCGCGGTCGTACTGGTCCTGGGCCGCGCGGGTCGCCTCAGCCGCCGCACGGGCCTGGTCCTCGATCCGGCGGACCTCGATCTGATGCCGGGCCAGGGCCGCATCATACTCCAGCCGGGCCGCCTCGTCGGCCCGGTCGGCCAGGGCGTTCTGGGCCGCGATCTCGTCGTTCAGGGCACGGGTCAGCCGCAGCTCTTCCTCGGTCTGTTTGGAGTCGTCGGCCCGGTGATAGGCCTCGCCCCGCGCCCGCTCCATCGCCTCGCGCGCCGCCGGGTCATTGGGATCGGGCAGGGCGCGCTGGTCGCGGTAGGGGTCAGTAGCCTCCTGCGGGGCGGCCTGGGGCCCGGCCTGGGCCGACGTCGCCGCCAGCAGGGCGCAGATCAGGGACGCGCGGATGATCATGGACATCTCCAGGGTTCGGACCCAGCTTGGCCTTTGCGAAGCTCCGCCGCAACAACGCCCGCGTGACGAAAAGGTGGCGCCCGACGCGGCTTCGCGTCATGGTCGAGGTTCTCTCTGACGCCAACCCCGCCACCGAGCCCGTCCATGATCCTCAGCACCTCGTCCGGAGACTTCCCCATCCCCGCCGAAGTGGCGCGTCAGTTGCCCAACGTTCCGCCTCTGCCCGATCCGGCTGCGCCCAACGCCAAGTTGCAGATCGAGGACTTCCGCCACTGGCTGGACGCCTCGCCCGAACACGCCATCGACTACGAACGCCTGCGCCGCTGGCATCTGGTGCAGGACGAACTGGCCGCCCAGGCCAAGGCGTCGAACCGCGCCTTCGTCGTCTCCGACGACGGGCTGGAATAGGGATCAGGCGGGCAGCCTAAGCTCGAACACCGCCCCGTCACCGTTGCTGGGGACCAGCCTCAGCTCGCCGCCGTGCAGGGCCGCCAGCTCGCGCGATATGGTCAGGCCCAGACCCGATCCGTCGGAACTCTTGGAACTGACGAAGGGCTCGAACAGCCGTTCGGCCAGGCGCGGCGGAATGCCGGGGCCGTCGTCGGCGATGCGGATGACGCACAGCCGGTCCTCGCCGAAGGCGCTGACCGTGATCGCCCCCTTGCCCCGCCGCTCGGCCGGACGCCCCCCATCGGCCTCGATGGCCTGCCGCGCGTTGCGCATCAGATTGACCAGGATGCGATACAGCTGATCCGGATCGGCCTCGACCGCGAACCGGGCGGGCAACTGCTTGACCAGCCGCACTCCGTCCGGCTCCAGCCCCGCATCCTCGGCCGCCAGGGTCAGGGCCTTGGTCAGGACCACGCGGGTCTTCTGGGGCGCCGGCTCCTCGCTGCGACCATACTCCAGCACATTGCGCGACAGGCTTGCGGCCCGGCTCAGCGCCCGCTCCAGTCGAGGCAGGGCCTTGGCCACCTGCGGATCCGCCGAGGTCGCCAGCCGCTCGGACGCCATCTGGGCCGAGGTCAGCATGTTGCGCAGATCATGGTTGATCTTGGCCACCGCCTCGCCCAGCGCCACCAGCCGGGCGCGCGAACGCAACGATTGACGGACCTCCTCCTGCATCCGCGACAGTTCGCGCTCGACCCGGCCGATTTCGTCATGCCGGTCGGAGGGGGGCTCGGCCTCGCTCTCGGGATCGGCGGCGAACCGCTCCATCGACCGGGTGACCCGCCGCAGGGGGCGCAGCACCAGCAGGGCCAGACCGCCGTAGAGCAACGCCCCCGCCGTCAGGGACACCAGCAGGGACACCAGGAGGCTGTTCAGCAGGAAGGCTTTCAGCTCCAGTTTCAGCGGCTGGGCCGAGGTGACGATCTCGATGAAGTCGCCCGAGCGATAGCGGGGCTTGGCCTGGACCCGCAGCGACCGGTCCGGATGGCCGAACAGGGTGCGCCAGGGGTCGGTCAGCCGCGCCCAGCTGTTCTGCTGACGCAGGTCGATCAGCTCGGGCGCGCGCGGCAGATTGGGGGCCTGGAGCAGCAACCGTCGCACGCCCTGTTCCGTCAGGGCCACGGCCTGGACGCCGCCGATCCGCATCAGCTCGGCCGCCGTATCGTCCTCGACCGCGCTGTAGGGCAGGGCCTCGACGCCGACGGAGGCCAGTTCCGCCGCCTGGAGCCGGTCGCGCAGCCAGCGCTCGTGGAAGGCGGCCAGGTTCGGCCCCATGATCAGGGCCTCGACCGCCAGGGTGAAGGCTACGGTCAGCAGCAGCAGCCGCGCCGACAGGCCGTCGGGCGCGCGAGGGCGCAGCCGCTCGCGCCAGGTCTCCACCGCCTCGGGCGACAGTTTCAGCGCCGCCGCCGCCTTGTCGAACAGGGGGCTCATGCCGGCGCGGTCTCCGTCTGCCGGGCGCGGATCATCTGGACCAGTTTGATGCCGATGGGCAGCAGCAGGGACAGGAAGGCCACCCCCATCAACGGCCAGAAGAACTGGCGCAGCAGCATCGGTAGGTCCGGCCGCACCCCGGCCCGCAACAGGTCGCCCAACTGCGATCCGATCCAGGTGTAGATGAAGGTGGACGGCAGCAGGCCGATGAAGGTGGCGATCACATAGGGCCGCAGCGGCACGGCCATCATGCCCGCCGTGGCGTTGACCAGGACGAAGGGCACGCTGGGGATGACGCGCAGGGTGAACAGGGTGGTGAAGGCGTTGCGGTCGATCCCCTTGGCCAGCCGATCCATGAAGCCGGCGTCGGCCTCGAACTTGGCGCGCAGCCAGGTGCCGATCGAGGTGCGATAGACGGAATAGATGACGACCGAGCCGATTGTGGCTCCGCTGGCCTGGGCCAGGGCGCCGACATAGGGACCGAACATCATCCCGCCGAGCAGGGTCAGGAAGACCGGCCCCGGAATGGTGGAGGCGGTGGCGAGGGCGTAGACGGCGATGAAGGCGACCAAGGCGATCCACCAATGGGTCTGGGCGTAGGCCTGGAGATTCAGCCCGTGCTCGCGGATAAGATCCATCGACAGATAGCGGTTCCAGCCCAGGGCGAAGAAGGCGACCACCAGGCCGGCGATGACCGCCAGCGGCAGCAGTCGCAGGGCCCATTCCTTCGCCGTTCGTTTCGCCATACGCTCTTCATTCCCGAATTGCCGTCCGAGCGTTGACTCACGCGGACATGCGACTTATACGCCCGCCCTTCCTGCGACGGACGCCTCTTGCCCCGCCGCCCAACCTTTTAACGTCAGGAGCCGACCGTGAAGCGGACCTATCAGCCGTCGCGACTCGTGCGCAAGCGCCGTCACGGCTTCCGCAGCCGGATGGCCACCAAGAACGGCCAGAAGATTGTTGCGCGCCGTCGCGCCAAGGGCCGCAAGCGCCTGACGGCGTAAGCGGCTCTCGCGTCCGGAGCCAAGGACGCATGAGCGACCCTTTACAGATCAAACGTCTGTTGCGGCGGCCCCAGTTCCTGGCGGCCGCCAAAGGCGTTTCCGAAGCGCGCGGCGGCGTGGTGATCCAGAGGCTGGAGCGCGGCGACGGATCGCCGCATATCGGCCTGGGTTTCACCGCCACCCGCAAGATCGGCGGCGCGGTGGTCAGGAACCGCGCCAAACGCCGTCTGCGCGAGGCGGCGCGGGCCATGTTGCCTGTCCATGGCGTGCCCGGCAGCGACTATGTCTTCATCGCCCGCATGGGCACGACCGAGCGTGCGTGGGACCGTCTGCTTGACGACGTGAAATCGACGCTTACAAGGCTGGCGACACCGAAGGCCGCCCGGCCTTCGCCCGCCCGCGCCCCATCCGGCCAGGACCGCCCGAATCCATGAAAAACGAGAACTCGCGCAACACGATCATCTTCATCGTGTGCTCGGCCCTGATCCTGGGGGTCTACTGGTTCGCCGTGCTGCGGCCGCAGGCCGAGCGCCGCGCCGTGCAGCAGCAGGCCCAGGCCGAACAGTCGCAAACGGCCGAGAACGCCGCCCGCACGGCCTTGAGCCCCCAGGGAGCGACCTTCGTCACCGACCGCAGCCAGGCGCTGAGCACCGCCGCGCGCGTGCCGATCCAGTCGGGCACCCTGAAGGGGTCGCTGTCCTTGCAGGGCGGCCGCATCGATGACCTGTTCCTGACCGATTACAAAGAGACGCAGGACAAGCCCGAGCCGGTCGAGCTGTTCCGCCCGCAGGGGATGCAGAACGCCTATTTCGCCCAGTTCGGCTGGACCGGCCCCAATGTGGTCGGCGGCGTGCCGGGACCGAACACCGTCTGGCGCCTGACCGCCGGTTCGACCCTGACCCCGACCAGCCCGATCACCCTGACCTGGGACAACGGCCAGGGCCTGCGCTTCACCCGCCTGGTGTCGGTCGATGATCGCTATGTCTTCTCGGTCAAGGACACGGTCCAGAACCTGGGAACCCAGGCCATCACCATCGCCCCCTACGGCAGCGTCCAGCGCCAGGGCGTGCCGCCGCTGGCCGGTTCGTCCCACATCGTCCACGAGGGCGCCATCGGCACCTTCGGCAAGCCGGGCGCCTATCGCACCGAGCAGAAGAAGTACAAGGACTGGCTGAAGGAGCCGCGGATCAAGAACGCCTCGACCGGCGGCTGGCTGGGCATCACCGACAAATACTGGCTGGCGGCCCTGCTGCCGCAGCAGGACGAGGCGGTCGAAACCGAATTCCGCGTCCGTGACGTCAACGGCGGTCAGCAGCTGGAAGCCAATATCCTGGGCGCCACCCGCACCATCCAGCCGGGCGCGACCGCGACCGAGACCCAGCGCCTGTTCGCCGGCGTCAAGCGGGCCGAGGTGCTGAAGACCTATGAAGAGAACCTGGGCCTGCCGCGCTTCGTCTATGCGATCGACTGGGGCATGTTCTGGTTCCTGACGCGCCCGATCTTCTGGATCCTGGAGAACGTCTACGGCCTGGTCGGCAGCTTCGGCGTCGCCATCCTGGCCCTGACCGTCATCGTCAAACTGGTCATGTTCCCGCTGGCCAACAACGCCTACGCCAGCATGTCCAAGATGCGGAACCTCCAGCCCAAGATGGAGGAGATCAAGACCAAGTTCAAAGACGACCCGCAGAAGCAGCAGCAGGAGACGATGGCCCTGTACCAGAAGGAGAAGATCAATCCGGTCGCCGGCTGTCTTCCGCTTCTGCTGCAAATCCCGGTGTTCTACGCCCTGTACAAGGTGCTGACGGTCACCATCGAAATGCGTCACCAGCCCTTCCTGGGCTTCATCAACGACCTGTCGGCGCGCGACCCGTCGGTGGTGTGGAACCTGTTCGGCCTGATCCCCTGGGATCCGGCGACCCTGCCTCTGCTGGGCGCCCTGCTGGTCGGGCCGCTGGGCATCGGCCTGCTGGCGATGGCCTATGGGCTGACCATGTGGTTGCAGACGGCGATGAACCCGCCGGCGGCCGATCCGGTCCAGCGTCAGATCTTCCAGTTCATGCCGCTGGTCTTCACCTTCATCATGGCCCCGTTCGCGGCGGGTCTGCTGGTCTACTGGGCCTGGTCGAACATCCTGACCATCCTGCAGCAGTATTACATCATGCACCGCTACAAGGCGGAGAACCCGATCGACGACTTCATCGCCCGTATCCGGAAGACGAAGGCCGCGTGATCGACGAAACCGAGTTCACCCCTGAGGACATCGAGGCCGCGCGGATCCTGTTCGCGCGGCCGGCGACCTTCATCATGGGCGCCGCCAAGATCGAGCAACTGCCCGATCCCGACCTGCCCGAGATCGCCTTCGCCGGTCGGTCGAATGTCGGCAAGTCCAGCCTGATCAACGGCCTGGTCGGGATGCACAAGCTGGCCCGCGCCTCGAACGAGCCGGGCCGGACGCGCGAGGTCAACTTCTTCGACCTGGACGGCCGTATGCGTCTGGTCGACCTGCCCGGCTACGGCTGGGCCAAGGCGTCCAAGACCACGGTCAAGAAGTTCCAGGACCTGGGCCGCGACTATCTGCGCGGCCGAGTGACGCTGAAACGGGTCTATCTGCTGATCGACAGCCGCCATGGGCTGAAGAGCGTGGACAAGGAGGCGCTGGATGCGCTGGACCTGGCGGCCGTCAGCTATCAGATCGTCCTGACCAAGGCCGACAAGCTGAAGAAGGGCGAGGGCGAGGCCGTGCAAGAGGCCACGTTGAAGGCCATCTCCAAACGCCCCGCCGCCTTCCCGGTGGTGGCCCTGACCTCTTCCGAGAAAGGCCTGGGGCTGCCCGAACTGCGCGCCGAGATCATGCGCACGACCGGGGCGACGCTGGACTGATCCAACCACGACGGAACGAACAATGAGAAAAGGCCCGGAGATCGCTCTCCGGGCCTTCTTCGTTTCAGGCTGTGGCCCGTCCTACTGGGCGGCCGGCGCCGCCGAGCGGACCTCGACCGGCAGGCCCAGGGCGTCGAGTTGCGGCTTGACCACCGAGGCGTCGCCGACGACGACCCAGACGAAGCGCGACGGGTCGAGGGCGGCTCTGACCGCCGCATCCATCTGCGCCGCCGTCAGGGCGTTGGTGCGAGCGGCGACCGTCTCGGGATAGTCGTCCGGGCGGCCCAGCATGTCGTTGCCGCGCATGGCGCCCAGAACCGCCCACGAGGTCTCGTAGCTGCCGGCCAGGCGACGGGTGTTGCCGTTGACGGTGCGCTCCAGCTCGGCCGGGGTCACGCCCTTGCCGCCCTTCAGGAAGTCGTTGAACTGGGCGTTCAGCGCGGCGATGGCCGGACCGGTCTGGTCGGCCTGAACCGGGGCGGTGACCAGATAGGGGACGCGACCGACGAAGCCGGCGGCAGAGGCGTTGACCCCATAGGACCAGCCCTTGGTTTCACGCAGATCCGAGTTGATGCGCGACAGGAAGTCGTTGCCCAGCACATTGTTGGCCGCGTTGAACACCAGCAGATCGTCCGTGCCCTGAGCCGCCAGAACCTCGCCGCCCAGGATGTAGGACTGCGGCGACTGCGGCCGGTCGATCAGCACGATCCGGGACGTGGTGGCCGGGATGGAGCCCGAGAAGTCCTTCGTGCCCTTGGCGACGGCGGGGGCGGTCCAGCGGCCGAACTCGGCCTCCAGAACCGGGGTGATTTCCGACAGGGGCTTGTCCGAGACCACGAAGATCTTGGCGTTGTCGGGCCGGATCCATTCGGCGTAGTCGGCGCGGATGTCGGCCTCGGTGATCGCCTTGACGCTGGCCTCGTCGCCATTGCCGCTGAAGGGCCGGCCATAGGGGCTGGATGCGCCGTAGATCAGTTCCGGCAGGGCGCGGTTGGCCAGGGCGGCCGGCTGGGTCCGTTCGGCGGCGATGCGCGACAGGCGGGTGGCGCGTAGACGCTCCAGCTCCGGCGCGGCGAAGGCCGGGTTCTTGACCACATCGGCCAGCAGGGCCACCGACGGCTTGAGGTTCGGCGTCACGGCCGACAGCTGGACAACCGAGCGGTCCATCGAGGCGCCGGTCGAGATGGTGGCGCCCAGGGCTTCCTGGGCCTCGGCCAACTGGGTCGCATTCAGGGTGCGCGTACCCTCGTCCATCAGGTCCAGCATCAGGCTTTGCAGACCCAGTTTCGACGCGTCGTCGGCGGCCAGGCCGGCGTCGAAATCGATGGCGATCTTGGTCGCGGGCACCGCGTCACGCTGGGCGTAGACTACCTCGACGCCGTTCGACAGGCGGGTGCGCTGGACCGACGGGAAATCGACGTTGGCGACTGCGGCGATCTCGGGCTTGGGCATACGGGCCACACGCTCGATCGGCGGGGCGGGGGTGTGGTTGGCCCCCGACGGCGCCTCGGCCGCCTCTTCATAGGCTTCGCGGTCGCCCGGAAGGGTCGTCAGCGTATAGGCCGGACGGGTCAGCCATTTCTGCATCGCCGCCTGGACCTGGGCCGGGGTGGTCGCTGCATAGGCCTGGAGCTCCTTCTTGTAGTGTTCCGGATCGCCGGCGTAGAGCTGGCCTTCGGCCAGGGCGACGGCCTTGCCGCCGAAGCCGCCGACCTGTTCCAGCCCCTGGACGGTGCGCGAGACATACTGGGTCTTGACCCGCTCCACCTCAGCTGCGGTCGGGCCGTCGGCGATCAGGCCGTTCAGGATCTCGCGGGCGCGGGCCTCGACAGCCGCCGGGTCCTGGCCCGGCTTCACGTCGATGGTGATCTCGAACATGCCGACGCGATGATAGGCGCCGTTCGAGGCGCTGACCGAGACGGCGCTCTGCTCGCCGCGCACCAGGGCGTTGTCCAGGCGCGAGCTGGCCAGGCCGCCCAGTACCGATGCGCCGATGTTGAGAGGCACGGTGTCCGCATCCAGCATGCCGGGCACGGCCCAGCTGATCTGGACGCGGGCGTTGGAGACGCGGTCGCGCGTGGTCTCGCTGATCGGCGCGGATAAGGTCGGGACAGGCGCCTGGGCGGGATTGTTGACCGGACCGCGCGGGATGGGGCCGAAATATTTCTGGGTCAGTTCACGCGCCTTGGCGGGCGTGATGTCGCCGGCCAGGACCAGCACGGAATTGTTGGGACCATAGTTGGAGCGGAACCAGTCGCGCACCGTCTCCATCGAGGCCGCGTCCAGGTCGGCCATCGAGCCGATGGTCGAGTGGCGATAGGGGTGGCCTTCGGGGAACAGGGCTTCGAGTTGCTTGTACTCATTCAGGCCATAGGGCTGGTTGTCGCCCTGGCGCTTCTCGTTCTGGACGACGCCGCGTTGCAGATCGAGCGTCTCCTGGGTGATGGCGCCCAGCATATAGCCCATGCGGTCGCTTTCCATGAACAGGGCCTGTTCCAGCGCCGGGGTCGGGACGGTCTCGAAATAGTTGGTGCGGTCGAACCAGGTGGTGCCGTTCATGTCCGTCGCGCCCATGTTGCGCATCGGGGTGAAATAGCTGCCGGGCGCATTCTCGGACCCGCCGAACATCAGGTGTTCGAACAGGTGGGCGAAACCGGTCTTGCCGGCCGGTTCGTCCTTGGAGCCGACGTTGTACCAGACCGACACGGCCACGACCGGGGCCTTGTGGTCCTCGTGCACCAGGACGGTGAGGCCGTTGTCGAGGGTGAACTTGGTGTAGGGAATATCGACTTCAGCGACCAGTTCGGACACAGGCGCGGCCTGGATCGCGGGGGCGGCGGCTTGAGCCGGCGCCGCGGGCGCCGAGGCCCAGACCGGAGTGGTGACCGCCAGAAGGGCGGCCGCAGCGACGAGGGAACCTGTGCGGCGCATGGAAGACATCCTTGGGTTACAGTTGGACCGGACCATAACGATGGTCGGTGCACTGGCAACGCGGCCCATCGAACATGAACAAAGCTTCATCTTCGCGCACCCGAGCCCCGGAAAAGGTTGCATCGCCGGACCCCCGGTCTTATGCGCGCGTCAACTCCCCGATCCCTGCTGCTGAGTTTACTGAAAGAGCCGCCATGTCCGCCCCCGCCGACAAGCCCGTGAAGAAAGTCGTCCTCGCCTATTCGGGCGGGCTGGACACCTCGATCATCCTGAAGTGGCTTCAGACCGAATATAACGCCGAGGTCGTGACCTTCACCGCCGACCTGGGCCAGGGCGAAGAATTGGGCCCGGCGCGCGAGAAGGCGCTGAAGCTGGGCATCAAGCCCGAGAACATCTTCATCGACGATCTGCGCGAAGAGTTCGTGCGCGACTTCGTCTTCCCGATGTTCCGCGCCAACGCCCAATATGAAGGCGACTATCTGCTGGGCACCTCCATCGCCCGTCCGCTGATCTCCAAGCGCCAGATCGAGATCGCCCGTCAGGTCGGCGCCGACGCCGTCTGTCACGGCGCGACCGGCAAGGGCAATGACCAGGTCCGGTTCGAGCTGGGCTATTATGCGCTTGAGCCCGACATCCGCGTCATCGCTCCCTGGCGCGAGTGGGAGTTCCGCAGCCGCGAGGCCCTGCTGGACTTCGCCGAGAAGAACCAGATCCCGATCGCCAAGGACAAGCGCGGCGAGGCGCCCTTCTCGGTCGACGCCAACCTTCTGCACTCCTCCTCCGAGGGCAAGGTGCTGGAAGACCCGGCGGTCGAAGCGCCCGAGTTTGTCCACCAGCGTACCATCTCGCCCGAGGACGCGCCGGATGTGGCGACCGTCATCGAAATCGGTTTTGAGAAGGGCGACGCCGTCTCGATCAACGGCGAGGCCATGAGCCCGGCCACGATCCTGACCGCCCTGAACCAGTACGGCCACGACAACGGCATCGGCCGTCTGGACCTGGTCGAGAACCGCTTCGTCGGCATGAAGTCGCGCGGCGTCTATGAGACCCCCGGCGGGACCATCCTGATCGCGGCCCACCGCGGCATCGAAAGCATCACCCTGGACGGCGGCTCCATGCACCTGAAGGACCAGCTGATGCCGAAATACGCCGAGCTGATCTACAACGGCTTCTGGTTCTCGCCCGAGCGCGAGATGCTTCAGGCCGCCATCGACAAGAGCCAGGAAAACGTCTCCGGCACGGTCAAGGTCAAGCTGTACAAGGGCAATGTCTCGGTCATCGGCCGCGAGAGCCCCAACAGCCTGTACGACCAGGATCTGGTGACCTTCGAGGAAGGCGTCCAGGCCTATGACCACAAGGACGCCGCCGGCTTCATCAAGCTGAATGCGCTGCGCCTGCGCGTCCTTGCCAAGCGCGACGCCCGCAAGGCTTAGCGCCAGACCGCCCGAGGGAAGCCGATGACCGTCAAGGACCGTCTCAGGATCCACGAGACCCGGCTTCTCTCGGACAACTGGTATGTGCTGAAGACCACCCGGTTCGACTGGAAACGGCGCGACGGCGTCTGGCAGACCCAGAATCGGGAACATTACGACCGGGGCAATGGGGCGGTGCTGCTGCCCTACAATCCGGCGGCGCGCACCGTGCTGCTGGTGCGGCAGTTCCGGTTGCCGGCCTATCTGAACGGTTATGACGACCTACTGATCGAGGCGGCGGCCGGCCTGTTGGACGACGCCGAGCCCGAGGTGCGGATCCGCGCCGAGGTCGAGGAAGAGCTGGGCTATCGTCTCGGCGCGGTGCGCAAGGTGTTCGAGGCCTTCATGAGCCCCGGCTCCGTCACCGAAATCCTGCACTTCTTCGTCGCCGAATATGACGCGTCCATGCGGATCGGCGACGGCGGCGGCCACCCGGACGAGGGCGAGGACATCGAGGTGCTGGAGCCTACGCTGGACGAGGCCCTGGCCATGATCGCCGACGGCCGCATCCGCGACGCCAAGACCATCATGCTGTTGCAGCATCTGGCCCTGACCGTCCTGCGCTGAGGATCAGGACGCCAGCAGAATCCACAGGCCCGTGGCGGCGAAGCCCGCCGCGGCGGCGAGCCGGATCCATTTCAGCGGCAGTTTCTTCGCCGCCGTCTCGCCCAGCAGGACGGCGGGGCCGTTGACCAGCATCATGCCCAGGGTCGATCCGGCCACGACGAGGGGCAGGTTCTCGAACCGGGCGGCCAGCATGGCGGTGGCGACCTGGGTCTTGTCGCCCATCTCGATCAGGAAGAAGGCCGAGGCGGTGGTCCAGAAGATGGCCCAGAAGCCGCGCTGAACCTCGCCCCTTTGCTCCTCCAGCGTGTCGGGGATCAGGGCCCAGGCGGCGAAGCCCAGGAAGGCGACGCCGACGATCCAGCGCATCCAGTCGCCGGTGATGAAATGGGCCAGAACCGTGCCGGCCAGGGCGGCGAAGGCGTGGTTCAGCAGGGTGGCGGCGAGAACGCCCAGAATGATGGGGGTCGGCCGTCGCCAGGTCGCCGCCATGACGATGGACAACAGCATGGTCTTGTCCCCGATCTCCGCGATGGAGACCAGGCCGGTCGAGATCAGAAAGGCTTCCAAAAGGAACCTGTGTGCGCGGGAGCCTCGGCGGACGGACCTGTGGCGTTCGCAGCCGGGCCCCGCGTGGACATCCCTGCGAAAGCCGCCGGTCTTGCCGTGATCCGGACCTAAAAAGGTCTGGACCGTTCCCGCACCATCCTCTCCGGGAGAGGAAGTATGTTGATGCGAGCCCCGCTGATGGTTGCGGGCGGCTACTCCCCGATGACGCGGCGGGGTTTAGGCCGCGAGGTTGGAAATGAAAAGGCGATAACGACTCGCAAGATTGGGCTCAGATCAGCCCCTGGCGCCCGGCCTCCGCCATCAGGTCGTCGCGGAACTGGGGCGCGGCCAGGGCGATCAGGGCGCGGGCCCTTTCGCTGGTCGATTTGCCCTTCAGGTTGGTCCAGCCGTGTTCGGTGACGATGATATGGACGTCGTTGCGGGGCGTGGTGACGGGGCCGTCCAGCTGGGCGACGATGCGCGAACAGGTCCCCTTGGCCGCCGTCGCATGACAGGCGATGATCGACTTGCCGCCGTCGGACCCATAGGCGCCGCGCACGAAGTCCAGCTGTCCGCCCGAGGCGGTGAACTGGCGGCCGTTCAGGAATTCCGAACAGCAGGCGCCGCTCAGGTCGATCTGAAGCGTGGCGTTGACCGAGACCATCTTGGCATTGCGCGCGATCACGGCCGGGTCGTTGACGTAGGAGACGGGACGGGCCTCCAGGCCGCGATTGCCGTCCAGGAAGTCATAGGTGTTCTGGTCGCCCATCGAGAAGGCGAAGACCCCGACGCCGGGGTGCAGGGTCTTGCGCGCGTGGTTGGCGACGCCGGCCTGCATCAGCTCAACCAGGCCCGGCGTCAGCATCTCGGTATGGACCCCCAGGTCGCGGTGGTCCTTCAGAGCGTCGCAGACGGCGTTGGGCAGGGCGCCGATCCCCATTTGCAGCGTCGCCCCGTCCTCGACCAGACCGGCGATGATGCGGCCGATAACCAGATCCGCCGGCTGGGGCTCGGCCCTGGGCACGACCAGCAGGGGGGCGGCGTGTTCGACGATGCCTGACACCCTGGAGACATGGACGGTGCAGTCGCCGAATACGCGCGGCATGTGCGGATTGACCTCGACCACGATGGTCCGCGCCGTCTCCGACACCGGCTTGGCGTAGTCGGTATTGGTCCCGAAAGAAAAGAATCCGTCCGCATCCATCGGCGAGACGGTGCAGACCAGGGCGTCCACCCCGACCTCGTCGCACAGCAGCCGGGGCGACTGCTGGAAGCCGGTCGGGATGAACTGGACCGGATTGGGCCGCCCCTCCTCGAAGGCGCGCTGCTCCAGCCGGCGTTCGACGGCGCTGTGGAACAGGCTCCACGGCCGGATCCGGTCCATCAGCTCGTAGCGCAGCACCGTGTCGCCGGCGATGGCGGTTGAGAGCAGATAATAGAGGTTCACATCCTCGACCTCGCCCCGCTCGGCCCGTTCGGCCAGGGCCTTCAGCAGGGCGGGGGGCTGGGACACGCCCAGGCCCATGGCGACCTTGGCGCCCGACCGGATCAGGGCGGCGGCCTGGTCCGGGGTCTTCAGCCGTTCGGCATAGAGGGCGGCATAGGGGGCGGCAGGGTCCATGGCGTGTCTCCCGTTTGCGCGCCGCTCTGTTCAGGTCGAGGCGGCGTCGTGGGGCAGACTATCCTGCGTCTGACGGCAAAGCGGGTCTAGACTTTGGTCGGATCGCCCAAGGTTTCCGACTCTGGCGTTTCGGCTTCCATCGGCGACGGCTCGTCCTGCAGGGACGCCTGATGGCCCTTCTGCCAGCGCGCGACCCCATAGGCGACCAGCCATAGAACCATGGCCCAGGCCGAGCCCACCGCCCAGCCGGCGAAGACGTCCGTGGCCCAATGGGCGCCCAGATAGATGCGGGTCAGGCCCACCAGCAGGGCCATCAGAATGCCGACGCCCAGGACGAAGATCTTGAACCTCTGGCGCGGAAAGGCGCGGGTCAGCATGACGGCGACGCTGAGATAGAAGACGGTCGACAGCAGGGCGTGGCCGGAGGGGAAGCTGGCGTTCAGCGTCTCGACCGCCTGCATGGCCGCCGGCGGGCGCTCGCGTTCGAACACCGCCTTCAGCCCCTCGCTCAATACCACGCCGCCGATCAGGCCCAGGGCCAGCAGCAGGGACGACAGCCATTTCCTCTGGCTCAGCAGGAAGACAATGACGATCAGGGCGAACAGGCCCAGCACCGATAGGCCGCCCAGCGAGGTAATGTCGGCCGCCGCCTCCTTTAGCCACCACGGACCCCACGGGCGGCCGGGGTCGTCGGCATAGGGGCGCATTAGGGCCAGCACCTGCTGATCAAGGGCCTGGCCGTCGGCCTCGGTCATGTCGTCGGCGATCTCGATGAAGCTCATGACGCCCAGGGCGGCGACGAGCAGGGCCGTCAAAGCCGCCATCTCCGTGCGCGCAACCGTCAGGGCGCGTATCAAAAAGGGACGGAAATCGAAAACGGCCATGGCGCGCAAAACGGCCAAGCTCGCCCTATGTTCCGATCACGCGTTCGTGATCTCGCGCCTGCGAAGGCCGCCAACGGGTTTGCTGGCTTGCTCGCTGGATTTTCCCCAGGCGTGGACGACTTGTCCGACCGATTCGCCGACAAAGCGAGCGTCAAGACGTTGACGGGTTATTAGGCATGTGCGCCCTATATGTGGGCTCGGGGAGCGACGAAGCCACTAGATGATGTGGTTACGGCGCAGGTGGCTCTAGGCTGTTTATTGTTCAGGACGCAGATGACCATGGCTGGCGGCGAGGCTTTGAAGACGACGGAATTCCAAGGTGTTGTGACGAATACGACCCCTGAGAAGCCGCATCTGACTGTCGTGAAATCGGTCCAGGTGGATCGTTCGCGCGACGCCCTGCTGACCGACTTCGGCAAGAAGACCCTGGAAGATCGCTACCTGCTGGCGGGCGAAAGCTACCAGGACATGTTCGCCCGCGTCTCGACCGCCTTCTCGGACGACGCCGAGCACGCCCAGCGCCTGTACGACTATATGAGCCGCCTGTGGTTCATGCCGGCGACCCCGGTCCTGTCGAACGGCGGCGCGGATCGCGGCCTGCCGATCTCCTGCTTCCTCAACGCCGTCGGCGACAGCCTGGATGGCATCCAGAGCGTCTGGAACGAGAACGTCGCCCTGGCCTCGAACGGCGGCGGCATCGGCACCTACTGGGGCGGCGTCCGCTCCATCGGCGAGAAGGTCAAGGGCGCCGGCAAGACCTCGGGCATCATCCCCTTCATCCGCGTGATGGATTCGCTGACCCTGGCGATCAGCCAGGGCTCGCTGCGCCGCGGCTCGGCCGCCGTCTATCTGGACATCCACCATCCCGAGATCGAGGAGTTCCTCGAGATCCGCAAACCCTCGGGCGACTTCAATCGCAAGTCCCTGAACCTGCACCACGGCGTCAACGTCACCGACGAATTCATGGAGGCGGTGAAGGCCGGCGCCACGTTCGACCTGAAGTCGCCCAAGGACGGCGCGGTCATCAAGACCGTGGACGCCCGCTCGCTGTGGACCAAGCTGCTCGACATCCGGATGCAGACCGGCGAGCCCTATATGATCTTCTCGGACACGGTGAACCGCCAGATGGCGCCGCACCAGCGCGACCTGGGCCTGAAGGTCAAGCAGTCGAACCTGTGCGCCGAAATCATGCTGCACACCGGCCGCGATCACCTGGGCGTGGACCGGACCGCCGTCTGCTGCCTGTCGTCGGTCAATGCCGAGACCTTCCTGGAATGGCGCGAAGAGCCCAAGTTCATCGAAGACATCATGCGCTTCCTGGACAATGTGCTGGAGGACTTCATCCGCCGCGCCCCGGAGGAAATGAAGGCCGCCGTCTATTCGGCCAAGCGCGAGCGTTCGGTCGGCCTGGGCCTGATGGGCTTCCATTCCTTCCTGCAAGGCCAGGGCGTCGCCTTCGAAAGCGCCATGGCCAAGTCGTGGAACATGCGCCTGTTCAAGCACCTGCGTCGCGAGGCCGACAAGGCCAGTCGCGTCCTGGCTGAAGAAAAGGGCCCGTGCCTCGACGCCGAGGAGCGCGGTGTGATGGAGCGGTTCAGCCACAAGCTGGCCATCGCCCCGACCGCCTCGATCTCGATCATCTGCGGCGGTACGTCCGCCGGCATCGAGCCGATCCCGGCCAATATCTACACCCACAAGACCCTGTCAGGCTCGTTCGCGGTCAAGAACCCCTATCTGGAGCGTCTGCTGGACGAGAAGGGGATCAACACTGAGTCGGTCTGGAACTCGATCCTCGAACACGAGGGCTCGGTCCAGCACCTGGACGCCCTGAACGAGGACGAGAAGGGCGTCTACAAGACCGCCTTTGAACTGGACCAGCGCTGGGTGGTGGAACTGGCCGCCGACCGCGCGCCGGAAATCTGCCAGGCGCAGTCGCTGAACCTGTTCATCCCCGGCGACGTCAACAAATGGGACCTGCACATGCTGCACTGGTCCGCCTGGGAACGCGGCGTGAAGTCGCTGTATTATCTGCGCTCCAAGTCGGTGCAGCGCGCCGCCTTCGCCGGCGCCGAGGACAAGGCCGAGGCGGTCATCGACCCGAACCAGCCCGACCTCTTTTCCATGCCCAAGACCGACTACGACGAGTGCCTGGCCTGCCAGTAAGTCTGTCAGATCCAAGACCGAAAGGGCTCCGCGACGCGGGGCCCTTTTTCACGTCTGGAACCCCTGCGTGGCGCCGTCGTTTCAAAAGGGACCAAAGAGTGTCGTGAAAATGTCTGTTGGAGTCTGGTTGTACCTGGTGCAAGCTGGAGAACAGCGGACGGTGGGAGACCGAATGCGTGTTGTGGTGTGGAGCGTTGGAGTAGGGATCGTCCTGGCGACAGCCGGCGTCGCCGACGCGCGCGCCCAGGCGACGGTGCCGAACGCCTTCGACGAAGCCCCTGAAACACCTCAGACTTTGACCGCGCGCCTCAATGAGCCGGGTGGTTTCCGCGTCGCTCCCGACGCCCGGTTTGGATCCGAAATCGAAATCAGCGCGCCCCTGCGGCCGGCTGAGACCCAGGGTTTGGCCGCCACCAGCCGCAACGACATCTGGATCGACCGCAACGCCTTTACCGATCGTGTCACTCTGGAAACCGCCGGGCGCCTGCGTCGGGCCGACGGCTCGCCCCTGCCGGTCACGCCGGTCGACCGGGCCGAGCTGGAGGCCGAGGGCTATGATTTCCGCTATGTTCGCGGCTTCCGCGGAGCGGTGAGGCATACCGCGTCCGGCCTGGAAGTCAGCCTGACCCCGCACGCCGGCTTCGGCGTCGGCAGCGACGGTGGATCGGCCGAGGCCGGCGCCACCTTGAAGATCGGCGAAGGCCTGGATCGTCTCGCCCCCGACGGAACCGCGCGCTTCGGCGAACGTCCCCGGTGGTATCTGTACGCCGCCGGGTCCGGCCGCGCGGTCGGCTATAATTTCGCCCGCACCCGCGACGGCGACTACGCCCGTTCCGGCTATACCCAGGATCGCGGCGGTTTCCTGGGCGACGCCTCGGTCGGCGTGGCCTATCGCCGGGGCGACGTCCAGACCTCGGTCGGTCTGGTCTATCGCGAGATCGACGCCGGCAAGGGCCTGCGCGGCATGAACGGGCTGGACACCGACGTGGATGAAGGCCTGATCGCCTTCCAGCTGTCGATCAAGCCGCGCCGCTGATCCGCACCTTCGGGTCGCCGATCCGTCAGCGAACCTCCGACACCGCCACGCCCTCTCGCCTCGGATCCGCACCGCCGTCCCACCGGCCGTCGCGCCACATCGCCCCGTGCAGGCCTGAGGTCTCGGTCGCATTGGGCCGCAGGCTTATCCCCGCCTCCGCCAGGGCGTCGCGGATGTCCGGCGCGATCAGGGCGGTGTCGGCGCCGACCATCTCGCCCCGCACCACCAGATTGGGCAGATTGATCGCCTCCTGCACCGGCAGGTCCCAGTCAATGATCCCAACCAGGGCCTTGGCCACATAGGCCAGGATGCTGGACCCGCCCGGCGAGCCGATGGCCCCGACCAGACGGCCCTGGCGATCCAGGATCAGCACCGGCGTCATCGACGACCGCGGCCGCTTGCCCGCCGCCACCGCATTGGCCGCCGGATGGCCGTCCTCCATCGGCGTGAAGGAGAAGTCGGTCAGCTGGTTGTTCAGGAAGAAGCCTTCGACCATCCTGCCGTTGCCGAAGATGCTCTCGACCGTGGTCGTCATACTGACCGCATTCCCCTCGGCGTCGACGATGACCATGTGCGAGGTGCCGCCCGGCTCGGCCGTCCGGTCTTCGCCGCGCGGGGGCGATCCCGTGGGGGCGCCGGCCGTCGCCGGACCGTTCAGGCTGGGAGCCAGGGCCGCGCGCGACGCGACATAGTCCGGATCCAGCAGGCCGGCGATCGGCACGCCGACGAAGTCCGCATCCCCGATATAGCGGTCGCGGTCGGCGTACATTAGGCGCTGCAACTGCCCGAACGCGACCCAGGCGGCCGGGCTGTCGGCGCCCTTCTGAAGGTCGGGCGTCTGTTCGGCCATTTCCAGGAACTGCAACAGCGCCACGCCGCTGGACGGCGGCGGGGGAACGCAGACGACATAGATCCGATAGGGCCGGCACAGGGCGTCGCGCCGCAAGGGCCGATAGGCGGCGATGTCCGCCTCGGTCAGGCCGCCGGGGCGCGGCCCTTCCGCCACTGTCCGCGCGATCTCCTGACCGATGCGGCCGCCATAGAACAGCTGGGGCCCTTCCTCAGCCAGGGCCGCCACCGTCCGGGCGTAGGCGGGGTTCTTCAGGACGTCGCCGGCCTGATACCGCTCGCCGTCCGCCTTGGTGAAATAGGCTTGCGCCCACCGGCTGCGCGCCTGGGGCACGGGGCCGTTGATCATGCCGGCCAGGCGCGGGCTGACCTCGAAACCGTCGCGCGCCAGCCGTTCGGCCTCGCCGAACAGATCGCGCCACGCCAGCTTGCCGTGATCCTTCTGCGCCATCGCCAGCATGGCCACGGCGCCCGGCGCGCCGGTCGAACGGCCCGACAGCAGGGCGTCGACGAAGCTCAGCGGCTTGCCGTTCTCGTAGAACAGCTCGGGCGTGGCCGAGGCCGGCGCCGTCTCGCGCCCGTCATAGGCCGTCACCCGCCCGGTGGCCGCCTCATAGCTCATCAGGAAGGCCCCGCCGCCCAGACCCGACGACTGCGGCTCCACCAGGCCCAGGACCGCCTGCACGGCCACCGCCGCATCCACCGCCGACCCGCCCCGCCGCAGCACCTCCATCCCCGCCTCGACCGCCAGCGGATTAGCCGCCGCCACGAAGGGCCCGCGCGCGGGCGTTTCAGTCTGGGTTTGGGCTTGGGTCCGGACCTGAACCGGCGCGCCCGGCTCGGCCCTGCTTTCTGTGGGCCGCCCACCGGTCTGACACCCGGCGACCAGAACAGGAATGAGCAAGGCGACGAGGCGACGGCTGAACAGAGACATGGGCGTGGTCCGGACGAGGGAGGGCGTCGCCTCCCGACCTAGGCCGTCCCGGACCCCACGCCAACCGCCCGTCGCGCATAAACTGCATTCCGCCGCTTGCGCCCGCCGATTTCTACCGCTAAAGACCCGCCCTCGCCGCAAGGCAGCCGCACCCGTAGCTCAGCTGGATAGAGCACCAGACTACGAATCTGGGGGTCGGGCGTTCGAATCGCTCCGGGTGCGCCATCTCTTTTCATTGAAATCATTATATTGTCATCCTTGGGGTGAGCGATCGTTCACGCGTTTCGGCGCGGCGGTTTGCAGAATTGGTTGCCGAGGCGTTCTCGAACTGGGCGATGGCCTGGTTCGCGAGGTGGCGCGTCCGGGACATGTAGACGTCGAGGATCCGGGTTGCGGTCGCCAGCGAGTGTTGGGTGATGGACACGATCTGGGGGATGCTGCACCCGGCCTCGGCCAGCATGGTGATCGCCGTGCCGCGCAGGTCGTGGAAGTGCAGCGGCGAACCCTCCATCCCCGCCGCCTTCATCGCCTGCCGCCACTGGCTCCCGAAATGGCGCTTGGTGAAAGGGCGACCCGTCGTCGTGGTCAGGATCACGGCCTGGGTGCGCGCCATCCCGTCCAGCATGGTCCGCAGGGACTGGGTGCAGGGAATGGCGACCGGGCGCGCCTTTAGGCCGCCGCGTCCGTTCTTGCCGATGCTGAGCGTCAGGCTCTCGCCGTCGTAGTTGGTCCAGCACAGTTTCAGGATATCGCCCTGCCGGAGCCCGGTATGGAGGGCCAGGATCAGGGCGCGTTGCATCTCCAGCGGCGCGTTCGCCATGAAGGCCTCGATGTCGGCGGCCTGCCAGATCACATCCGCCCGGTCCGAGCGGTAGAGGCGTTTGAAGCCCTTGATATAGTTGACGTCGATCTGGCCGTTCTGAACGGCCCAGCTCAACATCGCGGACGTGACGGACAGGCGGTAATCGGCCTCGCGCAGGCCCGACTCCTCGGCGACCCTGTTGCGCCATTCCATGAAGGGCGCGCGGACGCGGGGATTGTTCAGCGTCGCGACCGGCATGTCGCCGAACTCTTCTTCAATCGCCCAGAGTTTGCGCTTGTATTCCCGCTGCGTGGTCTCGGCGAGCTGGGTGCGAAACTCGGGCGACCGCATGTAGTCGCGCACCAAACCGGCGATGAAACCGCGCGTATTGCCGTCGCGAATCTGCTGTTCGGCCCTTGCGTAAGAGGCGAGGAATTCCGGCGTCCCCGGCTCGCCCTCCAGCTTGGCGCCGGTGGCGCGGAAATAATGATAGCGGGCGACGCTGCCGTCACTGAGCCGCTTCTTGACGGTATTGACGCCCTTAAGCTTGACGCGCATGGCGCTTGCACTCCCAGGCGGCCAGGGGGTCCTCCAGATCGCTCTAGAGCTCTCATGAATCGAGCTATGGTTTGACGTTGCCATCAGACACTCTCTCGTACTCTTAGCGCCCCAGGCGTTCGGGGCGCGGACTTCGCAATCATTGATGAGTGGCGCTGCGCCTGCTTTCGGTGACAATGAATAACTTGAATTGCTCGCGACCCCTCACTTGCCGAACGTCTGCGATTGGGTGTGACCATGGTGGACGTACATGTCCGCCAAACTGTTCGCTCTAGGCACTTTGTCCACACCGCCTAGACCAAGAGTGGCTCGAAAAGGCCCGCTTCTCATCTGAACATCAAGCCCTGAATCAAAGCTCTCTTCAGTCCACCTAATTGAACCTCAGAGTTTGTTACGCTCTTAGCGCGTCGTGGCTAGGATCGGGACAAAATCCGGGCGGGTGGGTGGCGATTAATGAGTGTGGGCGTCTGTTGATGTAGTCGTCCGCCGTCGTTGCAATTGTGGATGCTTTTGAAATCCCTTTTCGGACGCCGTCCAGTTCGATCTTCCCGGAAGGCGCCCAATATGGGGTTGTAGAGTCTAGTATTGATCTTGGGTGACAACCTACGGACAACGCGGGGGAATCAGATTCGCGCTGGTTCATTTGTGCAAAGGCAAGGTAATCCTTGTGCGCCGCAGCAAAATGCTGGAGGTCCATCAGGGATCGGTGCTATGCAGACCTCAGTGTCTCTAGCTCGAAAGACATCATGGGGGATTTGCAATGAGTGGGTCGAATGGGCACGGCGCAGGCGTATGCCTGCTGCGCCCGCGCCGTTTTGGCGACGCGCGCGGCTGGTTTATGGAGACCTATTCGGAGGCTTCTGCGCTGGCGGCAGGCATCGACGCGCGGTTTGTGCAGGACAACCAGTCGTTCTCGGCTTTCGAGGGCACCATCCGTGGATTGCATTATCAGCGCCCGCCGCATGCCCAGGCCAAGCTGGTGCGTTGCGTCCGCGGTTCGATCATGGACTATGCGGTGGATATCCGGCGGGGGTCGCCGACCTATGGACATCATGTGGCGGCCAAGCTGACCGCCGAGGGCGGCGAGCAGCTGTTCGTGCCGGTCGGCTTCGCCCACGCCTTCGTCACCCTCGAGCCCGACGTCGAGGTCGCCTACAAGGTGACGGACGTCTATGCGCCGGATTGTGACGGCGGCATCGTCTGGAACGATCCAACCATCGGCATCGACTGGCCTCTGCCGGCATCAGGCGCGGTCCTGTCCGACAAGGACAAGGTTCTGCCGACCCTGGCCGAGTTCGACAGCCCATTCGACTACGACGGCCGGCCGCTCGAGCCGCTGCCCACGCTCTGACCTGAACTCTGACTGAGAGACAATCGATGCGTATTCTGGTCACCGGCGGCGCCGGTTTCATTGGCTCGGCCCTGGTGCGGCGGCTGATCGAGCATACGGACCATGAGGTCCTGGTCTACGACAAGCTGACCTATGCGGGCGTGCTGAGCTCGCTGGAGCCTGTGGCCTCCAGCAACCGCTATGCCTTCGTCCAGGCCGACATCTGCGACGCCGAGGCCGTGTCCAAGGCCCTGCGGGAATTCAAGCCCGACGTGGTCGCTCACCTGGCGGCCGAGAGCCATGTCGATCGCTCGATCGACGGGCCGGGGGCCTTCATCCAGACCAATATGGTCGGCACCTTCGTCATGCTGAACCAGGCGCTGGGCTACTGGCGCGAGCTGGACGAGGCCGCCAAGGCGGCCTTCCGCTTCCACCATATCTCGACCGACGAGGTGTTCGGCTCGCTGGGCGAAGACGGCTTCTTCACCGAGACCACGCCCTATGATCCCCGCTCGCCCTATTCGGCGTCCAAGGCCGGGTCGGACCATCTGGTGCGCGCCTGGGGCCACACCTACGGCCTGCCGGTGCTGGTGACCAACTGCTCCAACAACTATGGCCCCTATCATTTCCCCGAGAAGCTGATCCCGCTGATCATCATCCGGGCCCTGAACGGCGAGCCCCTGCCGGTCTATGGCGACGGGTCGAACGTGCGCGACTGGCTGTTCGTCGACGACCACGCCCGCGCGCTCCAGGCCGTGTTCGAGACCGGCACGCCGGGCGAGACCTATAATGTCGGCGGCAACGCCGAGCGGAAGAATATCGAGGTGGTCACCGCCATCTGTTCGATCCTGGACCGGCTGCGTCCCAAGGCCGAGGGCCAATACGCCGATCAGATCACCTATGTGACCGACCGGCCGGGTCACGATCATCGCTACGCCATCGACGCCTCCAAGATCCGCTCCGACCTGGACTGGACTCCGTCTGTGACCTTCGAGCAGGGCATTGAACAGACGGTCATCTGGTATCTGGAGAACCAGACCTGGTGGCAGGACATTCTGGACGCCCGCTATTCGACCCAGCGGCTGGGCGTGGCCAATGGCTGATCCCGTCCACATCCTGATCACGGGCGGGGCCGGTCAGGTGGGACTGGAGCTCCAGGCCGCCGCCTGGCCCGAGGGCGTGGTGCTGCACGCCCCGACGCGGGCCGAGCTGGACCTGGGCGACGCCGCCTCGGTTCGGGCCGCCTTCGCCGCCACGCCCTTCGCCGCCGTGATCAACTCCGGCGCCCATACGGCCGTGGACAAGGCCGAGAGCGAGGTCGCCGCCGCCTTCGCCGCCAACGCCATGGGCCCGGCGGTTCTGGCCGACGCCACGCGCGAGGCCGGCATCCCGCTGATCCAGGTCTCGACCGACTATGTGTTCGACGGGGCCAAGGCCGGTCCCTATGTCGAGACCGATCCGGTCGGGCCGCTGGGCGTCTATGGCGCCTCCAAGCTGGCGGGCGAACTGGCGGTCCGCGCCGGCAATCCCCGCTCGGTCGTGCTGAGGACGGCCTGGGTGCTCAGCGTCCACCGCGCCAACTTCCTCAAGACCATGCTGCGGCTCGCCGCCGACCGACCGGCGTTGCGGGTGGTGGGCGACCAGCACGGCTGCCCGACCTCGGCGCGCGACATCGCCCAAACGCTCAAGACCATCGCTCTGAAGATGATCGCCGACGCGGACGCCCCGACCGGCGTCTATCAGTTCGTCAACGCCGGCGAGACCACCTGGGCCGGGCTGGCGAGCGAGATCTTCGCCCTCAGCGCCGCGACTGGCGGTCCGTCCGCTGCGGTCGAGGCCATTCCCGCGTCCGACTACCCGACCCCGGCCAGGCGCCCGTCGAACTCGCGCCTGTCGACCGAGAAACTGACCCGAGACTACGGCATCGCGCCCCTCCCCTGGCAGGCCGCCGTCGCCGAGATCGTCCACGAACTCCACGCCGAAAGGACACTCCCATGAAGGGCATCATCCTGGCCGGAGGATCGGGCACCCGCCTGCATCCGATGACCCTGGTCACCTCCAAGCAGCTGATGCCGGTCTACGACAAGCCGATGATCTATTATCCGCTGTCGACCCTGATGCTGGCGGGCATCCGCGAGGTGCTGATCATCTCCACCCCGCGCGACGTGCCCAGCTTCCAGGCTCTGTTGGGCGACGGTTCGCAGTGGGGCATGGAGATCCAGTACGCGGTCCAGCCCAGCCCCGACGGCCTGGCCCAGGCTTACATCATCGGTGCGGACTTCGTCGGCGACAATCCGTCGGCCCTGATCCTGGGCGACAACATCTACTACGGCCACGGCATCACCGACCTGTTCACCAGCGCCATGAGCCGGCCCGAGGGGGCGACCGTGTTCGCCTATCACGTCAATGATCCGGAACGGTACGGCGTGGTCGCCTTCGACCAGGACATGCGCGCCCTGTCGATCGAGGAGAAGCCGGCCAAGCCCCAGTCGAACTGGGCTGTCACGGGACTCTACTTCTACGACAAGGACGTGGTCGAGATCGCCCGCGACCTGAAGCCGTCGCCGCGCGGCGAGCTGGAGATCACCGACGTCAACCGCATCTATCTGGAGCGCGGCAAGCTGTCGGTCGAGATCATGGGCCGGGGCTACGCCTGGCTGGATACCGGCACCCCCGACAGCCTGATCGAGGCGGCCGAGTTCGTCCGCGTCCTGGAAAAGCGCCAGGGCTTCAAGATCGCCTGCCCCGAAGAGGTCGCCTACCAGAAGGGCTTCATCGACGCCGCCAAGCTCGAAGAACTCGCCGCCAGGCTTGGCAAGAGCACCTATGGCCAGTACCTGCGGGAAAACGTCCTGCGGCGCGGGGCATAGGGGGTGGATAAGCCCGCCCTCTATATCATCGGCACCCGGGGCGTTCCCGCGGCCCATGGCGGGTTCGAGACCTTCGCTCACCATTTCGCCCAGCACATGCGTGACAAGGGCTGGGCCGTGACGGTCTATTGCCAGGTGGACGACGGTCCGGCCGGGCAGGTGATCGATGAGTGGGAGGGCGTGCGTCGCGTCACCTTCGCGGCCGACAGCGGCGCTTTCGGCACGATGAAGTTCGACTGGGCCTGCGTGCGCCACGCCATGAAGGAGCGCGGCGTGATGCTGGTGCTCGGCTATAATACGGCCGTCTTCAGCGCCCTGCTGCGCCTCACCCCTAACCCCGTCCTGACCAATATGGACGGGATCGAGTGGAAGCGGGCCAAATGGCCGTGGCACGGCCGTATCTGGCTGTATCTGAATGAATGGATCGGCGCCCTGACGTCGAACAAGCTGATCGCCGACCACCCCGAGATCGCCAATCACCTGGCCCGTCGCCGCAGCCGGCGCGACATCGTCATGATCCCCTATGGTGCTGATCCCGTGACCGAGGCCTCCGAGGCACCGGTGCGGGCCCTGGGCCTGAATCCCGGCCGCTATCTGATCTCGATCGGTCGGATCGAGCCCGAGAACAACATCCTGCCGATGATCCAGGCCTTCGCCGCCAAGCCGCGCGACCTGCAGTTCGTCTGCCTAGGCAAGCTCGAGCCGGACAAGAACCCCTATCATGCCGAGGTGATGAAAGCGGGCGAAGGCCGCGTCGTCTTCCCCGGCGCCATCTACGACCCCGCTGTGGTTAAGGCTCTGCGCTTCCACGCCGCCGCCTATTGCCACGGCCACAGCGTCGGCGGCACGAATCCTTCGCTGGTCGAGGCCCTGGGTGCCGGCAATGCGGTCATCGGCCACGACAATCCCTACAATCGATGGGTCGCCGGCGAGGATCAGTTCTTCTTTGCGAATGCTAAACAGTGCGACGCGGTATTCGACCGGATCGTCGAGGACCCGCAAGGCCTGAGCGAGGCCCGCAGCAAGGCCCGCGCCCGCTTCCTGAATGCCTTCCAATGGGAGCCGATCCTACGCGAATACGAGAGCCTGTGCGCGGGATCGGACGCCGTCCCCGGAGCCTCTGGGTCCGCACGATGAAAGCGATCCACGCCGCCCACCAGGGTTTCGAACTCTATGGATCGGATCGGGTGTTCATCCGGACCCTGCATGCGTTACGCGCCGAATGGCCCCTGGCCCGGATCACTGCATCGATACCGGCGGAAGGTACTCTGGCGGATGCGCTGAGAGCCGATGGGTTCGAAGTGACGATCGACGACCTGTGGGTGTTGAGACGCAGTCTGGGGGTGAGGCTTCCGCTGCGGCTGCTGAAACTGCCCTTGGCGATGTTTAGGGCGTGGAAGCGAGGCCAGGATGCCGATCTGGTCTATATTAGCACTACGGTGATCATGGACTACATGCTGGTCGCCCCACTGTGGCGGGGCGGCGTGATTGTCCACGCCCACGAGCTGCCGACAGGTGTGACCGCCACCATCCTGAGCGGGCTGTTGCGCTGGTCGCGAGCGGCGTTGGTCTTCATTTCTAAGGCGACCGAAGATGCCTACGCCCTGAGTCAGGGGGCGGTATCGCAGGTCATCCACAATGGTCACGAGGGGCCAAAACGGCCGACCGGCGGGGCGATCCGGAGCGACGGTCCGCTGCGGGTTCTGATGATCGGGCGGATCAACGACTGGAAAGGCCAGGATCTTCTGGTCGAGGCCATCGCCCTCTTGTCACAGGCCGACCGTGAGCGGATCCAGGTCCGGGTTGTGGGCGACACATTTGGCGGACCGGCCAGCAAGGATGCGCTGCTGAAGCTGATCGCGGTCAGAGGACTCGAGGGCCGGATCACAGTGGAGGGGTTTCTGGACGATCCGTCGCCAGCCTATGAGTGGAGCGATATCGTTGCGGCGCCGTCGCGCAATCCCGAGCCTTTCGGCTTGATCGCTATTGAGGCGATGAGTTGGTCCAGGCCAGTTGTCGCCGCCGGTCACGGGGGTCTGATCGAGATCGTTGAAGACGGCAGAACGGGCCGCCTGTTTACGCCCAACGACCCCGCCTCCTTGGCCCAGGCGCTTCGGGCCTATGTCGAAACCCCCCAGTCAGTCGCCGATCATGGGAGGGCGGGGCGCAGCCGCTACGAGCGAGCCTTCACCGGTGAGGCCTACGCGCGCAGCTTCGTCGCTTTTGCTCGTATGGTGGTCGATCGCAAGATGCGTGGAGCGCGCTGAGATGTCCGACGTCGCCCGATCCGGGTCTCGCGCACTGGTGGTGTGTCAGGAGCCGCCATGGCCCACTTCGCACGGCGCCCGGGTCGATATCTGGAACCGATATGATGGACTGACGAGGGAGGGCTGGAAGGTCGGCGTGATCTGCTGGAGAGAAGGGTCCGAAACCAAGGCTGACGCCGATGCAGGCTTCAACGGGGTTTTCGATCCGGTCTGGGTGCTGGACAAGCCCCGGAGCCTGGCGGCTCTGCTGGCCCGACTGTCACGGTTGTCGTATTTGCCGTCCCTGGCCGCCGCCCTCTATCCGTCGCGCGACGAAATGGCGGCGCTGATCACCGGGGTGCGGACCTTCGCACCCGATCTTCTGATCGCCGACAGCATCCACATGGCGGACTTCACGGGTCGGATTGGGCGCGCCTTGAGGATCCCCGTCGTGGTCCGCTCGCACAATATCGAGCACGACTATATGGCGATCCAGTACAGGCTGGCGAAATCCTGGCGGTCGCGGCTGTCGATTGCGGCGGCGCGTTTGCATTTGAAGCGGTTCGAGATAGGGGCGCTGAGGCGGGCCGCCCATGTCCTCGAAATCTCTAAGGACGCCCTACCCTTCTGGAAGGGTCTGGGGGTCGAGCGGATCGACTGGGTCCCGACCTTCGTGCCCCGGCTGGAACGCGCCCGCCGCGAGCCCTTGCCTTGGGCTGAGCGCCGCTATGACGCGGTCTATTTGGGAAATCTATGGTCGCCCAACAATGTCGCCGCCGTACGATGGATGATCGACGAGGTCCTGCCGCACGTCCGCAAGGTTGCGCCGAACTATGTGCTGCTGATCGCCGGCTCTAACCCGACGGGGGAGTTTCAGTCCTACCTGTCTCAGGCCGAGAACGTCGAATGTCTGGCCAATCCGGAAGACGCCGCAGCGGTCAGGCTGCAGGGCCGGGTTCTGGTCAACCCCATATTGGAAGGCAGCGGGCTGAACACCAAGAGCGTGGAGATGCTGTTCTTCGATTCCCCGCTGGTCATGACCCCGTTCGCCGCCGACGGTATGGATGCAGACAGCCAGGCCTGTTTCAATCTGACCGCCGATCCCGAACGGTTCGCCGCCCTAATGACCGATCTGATCAAGACGCCGTTCATCGTCGATCAGGCCCGCGCCGAAGCCCGCGCCCGATTCGGCCAGGGCGGCGCGGCAAAATTAAGCAAAATCCTGCACGGCGTCGTCGCCGGCGATCAACACACATTTCAATAAGAGGTCCGCACGCACACCGTTGTTCAGCTCGCGATTTCATTGACCTAGCCCTGCTATGCGGCTGGACTTCGCAGTTGCGAGATCTATAACCTTTGTGTGTTCGGACATGAATATCGGGGAAGCCGCCATCGCCAGTTCCATGTCCTTCAAGTCCTTGTCTGCGCTCAAGAGCAGTCTCATTGGACGGCTTCGCATATCGCTGTGGCGCTCGGCGGCGCGGGCGATCGACGCCCTGCCGCCGCGCGTTCCCGGACCGGTGGCCAAGGTTCTGGTCGTGGCCAGCGACCCCGGCGCCGTGGTCGGTTCGCGCGGCGACGACGCCATGTTCTCGGCCGTGATCCAGGAAGTGCGTCGGCGCAATCCGGAGGCGGAAATCGGCATCGTCTGCGTGTCCGAGCCTTTGCCCTCGATCCTGGTGTCGATGAACGTCAAGGCCGAGCCGGTCTGGAACGGGCACGGCTACGGCGCCTTCCGCGCGCTGCTTGAACAGTACGACAGCCTGATCATGGTCGGCGCCGACGTCATGGACGGCCACTACTCCGGCCCCAACGCCCTGCGTCAGTGGGCCTTCTCGGATTTAGCGGCGCGGCGGGGCCTGAGGTCATTCGTGCTAGGCTGTTCGTTCGCCGACGAGCTTGCGCCCGAGGTGATCGAGGCCGTAGACATGATCTCTCCCCGGCTCAGGGTCTATGCCCGCGACCGGATGTCCAAGGAGAAGTTCGACCTGGTCGGGGCCCACGCCGCCGAACTGGTCGCTGACAGCGCCTTCCTGCTGCCCCCGTCGCCGACCGCCCCCGATCATCCGGCTGTGGATGCCTGGACGACAGCCCAGCGCGCCGAAGGGCGTTTCGTCTGTGCGCTGAATGTCCATCCGATGATCTTCAAGAACAACGACATGGGTGAGGTGAACAGCCTCAACCAGCGACTTAAGATGATCCTGCCGGCTCTGTCGGAACGCTATCCCGTGTCCTTCCTGCTGGTGCCCCACGACTTCCGCGAGGGCGGCCTGGGCGACAACGCCGCCCTGTCGCCCCTGTACGACCTGCTCAAACCCATCCTGGGCGATCGTGTGGCGTTCGCCCCGACCCCGGCGCGGGCCAGCGAGCTGAAGGCTCTGGTCGCCTGTGCGGACATGCTGGTGACGGGTCGGATGCATCTGGGCGTCGGCGCTCTGTCGATGGGCACGCCGATGTGGGGCCTGTCCTATCAGGACAAGTTCATCGGCTTATTCGAACATTTCGGCCTGCCCGACCAGCGGATCACCCCGGAACAGGCCAAGGACGCCGCAGCCCTGGAAGCCTTCTTCGCCGACGCCTTCGACAACCGCGAGGCGGTACGCGATCAGGTCCGGTCCGCCCTGCCAAGGGTCAAGGCTCTGGCCGCGCTCAATTTCGCGACGCTCGACCAGTGACCGACATCCCGGCCCCCCAGACCGCCGTCGGCCCGTCCGGTAGCCGCTGGCGAAGCCAGCCCCCCGGGGCCGGCGGTCAGCGGCTGGATCGCCCCTCGGCCCCGTCGCGCCGCAGCCTGTCGCTGGGCGCCACCCCGCTCCGCACGGCCTTCATCGCCCTGCTACTCTGCCTGTGGGAAGGCATTCCGTTCACTCTGATCGGAATGACCAACGTGCTGGGAATGCAGCTATGTGCCGTAGCGACACTGGTAGGAGTTCTCGTCTTTTTTGTCAGAGTTTGCCTAGGAACTCTGCGATTCACGAAATGGGACGGATTAGCTATATTCCTTTTCGCCGCATTCGTTTTTTCTTCCGTTGCTTGGAGTGTGTTCATTAGGCCTCAGCCTTTAGAAGCCTGGGCCATCGCTTCTTACACAGTCTCTCCTATCCTAATGATCATGACATTCAGGGCGTTCAACTGCCGCCTGGGTGACGCAGTCGAAGCTTTTTATTGGACTGGTTTTCTAGCTTCATTGCTGCTGGTTTTTACGTTAGCCCTGAAAATTCATCTCCTTGACTTCTACATTCGAGGCTCTGCTTTTGGAAGTGAAGTTCGAATCGTTTTCTTTAAGCTTGAGGCAGCCTTTGGTCTGGTGATAGCTGTGATGAAAATCGTCAATGGTAAAAAGCTACAAGACGTTATTCTGCCCATTCTTGTAGTCATCGTAATATCGTACAATGTATTTTTAGCTTCCGAGAGCCGCCTGGCAATTTTTGCTGTTATGGCGGCACTGGCGCTCTCTTGGGCGATCATATTGAAGGGCAACAGAAAGTTTTTACTTGCTTTAGTCGCGCCTTTCGTTGCCGTACCTTTTATTGGGTATGTTGTCGGTCGCTTTTTATCAAATTTTACTAGCCTAGACGAATACCTTGCTCGTGATGTTAGCGCCTCTTGGCGCGAAACAACTATAGAGCATTATCGGTTCATTTTCGACGAATCTCATGGTCTTGGCTTCGGCTTCATGTCGGCCAACGCGCGATATGACAACCCTGTCTCATTTGGCTTTAATCGTGCTAGCGAGCTTTACGGGGTTTCTGGATATGTTGTCAGTCTCGATGACATCGGTCTTTACGCAGCGCAGTTCCAGTTCGGCTATGCCGGCCTAATTATTGTTATCATTATGACAGTTATGGCCATAACTGCCTTGATAAGGGTGAAAGACTTAGGTCCCTCATTCGCGCCGGTTTCTATTGTGGGAATTTTGATGGGGACTTTTCTAATAAGCCCAATCCCCATGAACTATTTTACTCTGCTTTACACCGCGCACATCGGTGGCGTACTATGGTTTCTAGCTTCGGAAGCTGACCGTGCCAGGAAGGGTTGGGTCGGTAGGAAAAAACAGAAGTAGTCTCTAGATCCGGCCTGCACCTGTTGCACTGAAACGGATGGCTAGGCCATCCGTCAGGCTAAAAGTTTTCTTCTGCAGCGACACGTCAACTGACGAATTGGATATTCGATATGCTTGAGGTGATCGGTCTAGCGGATAGTCAGGCCTCGAGAAATAGAGGTTATCTTGAAGATCCATGTCAGCTTATCGAAACAGGCGCAGCGGCGCTTTTCTACACAGGTTTGGAACGTCAGAAGGCGCTGGCACCCAAAGTCTCGCCGACGCGAGCGGATGGACATCGGGCGCGATGCGCCCATAATGCCCGCCTTTACACTGTTGGTCGATCCGAGATCGGCATATTTCAAATAACGAGTAGTAACATAAGAATGGTGGAGAAGCTGCTGACCTGCGTATCCACTAAAGTGGACAAAGGGCTGAATTTTCTCGCCGCCGGCCCTGAAGGGCAGACGGTGGGACCCGCCGTCAAGGAACCTCAGCCGTGACCTTCTGGCCATTCGTCCGGTTCGCGCCGCTTCTGGCCATTACCCTGTCGATCGCCCCGATGGCGCAGCCGGCGACTCCGGCCGAATGGTTGCCGCTGCCGGCGCAATCGCTGGAGATCACGCCCGGCAGTGCGCTGGACTTCTCCAGCCTGACGCCGTCCACGCCCGCCGGGTCGGAGGGGCCGCTGCGCCTTACGCCCCAAGGCGAGCTGAGGTTCACAGGCGGGGCCGGCCCGGCGCGGTTCAACTGCGCCGTCGTCAGCAACGGCCCGACCATGACCTCGGCCTTTCCGACCCATGCCGAAGCCGACCGGATGGCGCAGCAATTGCGTCTCCACGGCTATACTCTGGCGCGGTTCCATTTCGCCGACACCCGTCTGGCCTTGCACGGGCGACGGGCCGATTTCCAGGTCGATCCCGAACAGTTGGACCGGTTCTACTATCAGCTGGCCGCGCTGAAGCGGAACGGCGTCTACTGGATGATCGACGGGCTGACGAACCCCGAGGGCTCGAAAGCCAACGCAGGCTGGGACAGCCCCCGCTCGATCGACAGTCTGAAGATCCGGGTGAATTTCGATCCGGCCGCCCAGGCCGACTGGCTGAAGATGGTCGACATCCTCTATGGCCGGACCAATCCCTATACGGAGATGACGACCCTGGCTGATCCGGCCCTGGCCTTCGTGGTGGGCGCCAACGAGAACAGTATCGCCTTCTGGTCGTCCATCTATGGCAGGCCGGGCGCGCTTTATCCCACGGGGATCGAAGAACGTTTCGACCGGTGGGTGCGCGCCCGCGCCGCGACCGGCGGGGGCCTGGCCCGGCTGATCCCCGAGGCCTCGGCCGCCGAGATCGCGGGCGGCGCGCCGGTCGCCGCGCCGGCGTCATGGGACGACGACGGCCCGCGAATGCGCCAGTTCCTGGCCTTCATCGCCGAGTTGGAGGTCGGATCCCAACGCTGGATGACCGACCGGCTCAAGGAAAGGGGCTTCCAGGGGCCCGTGCTGGGCTTTTCGGAATGGTTCAAGCAGCAAGACAACTCCAGCCGAGCACAGATGCCGGTGACCGACCTGCATTCCTATGTCGGCGAGGTCACCAGCTATGCCACGGGATCGCGGCTGGTCATGCCCAGCACGGCGGCGACGGGCATGGGGGCATGGCTGAACCACGCGGCGGGCCGGTGGCTGGACCGGCCGCTGGTGTCATCGGAATACGGCCAGGCCTATCCCAATCCGTACCGCTATGAGGCCGGGCTGATCTTCCCCGCCCTGTCGGCCTTCCAGGGCTATTCGGCCATCTGTCGCCACGCCCATCTGTCGGTCGAACCCGCCATCCCCGAGGCGACGAGCGACACACGGGCGATGATGGCCTATTCCATCGGACTGGACCCGGTGGCGCGGGCGGGCGAGACCCTGGCTACCCTCCTGTTCTACCGCGGCGACGTGGCGCCGGCGAAGGGGATGGTCGCCGTGCCGTTTGGGGCGGATCAGTTCGGGCGACCGGGCTCTGCCTTCCTGCCGTTATCCATCCGCCAGGCGGCCCTACTGACTCGGTTCGGACTGATCGCGCCGGACAAGGTCGACACACTGCCCGCTTCGACCCGGATCGTCGGCTCTACGGCTGAGCCCTACAGATTCTCTGACAAGGTCATGAAGCGTCTGATCGACATGGCGACCGGAGCGGCCCTGGCTCAGCAGGAAAGGCTGGTCGCCGATCTTCGCCGCGTCGGGGTGCTGGCGCCCAACAACCGGACAGATCCGGCAAAGGGCATATTCCAGAGCTCCACAGGCGAAATGACGTTGGAAGTTCAGCGCGGCCTGTTCCAGGTCGTGACGCCCCGAACCGAGGCCATCAGCGTCGTCGGACCGGCAAATGATCTGGCCCTGGGTGTCATGACCGTGCGGCGGGTCGATCGCGGCGCCTTGGTCGCGGCCTCGACTCTGGATGGCCAGTCGTTGGCCCACAGCCGCAAGGTGTTGCTGATCCTAACCGGCGACGCCGAAAATAGCGGCATGGTCCTGGAGGGGACTGGTGAGACCCGGTCCGTGAAGCGGTGGGGCACCTGGCCGATCTTGATGGAACGGGTCGTCGCAGACATCGAATTGCGCGCGCCGGCGGCGGGGCGGGGCCGACTGTCGGTGCTGAACCTGCGCGGCGAAGTGATTCGGCAGGGAGAGGTTTCAGCCGGCGCCGATGGCCGAGCCAGGTTGCGGCTCGACATCGGCGCCGTTCCCCGAAACCCGACGACGTTTTTTCTTTGGGAGCGACTAGATTGAGCCCGCGCGAAACGCCATTATTGCACTGCACAACCCGGCCAGCCTTCGCGCTGGAGCCGGTGTCCCCGAGATAGATCATGTCCAAGCTTCGCAAACTTATCCCGGTCGGCATCAAGCGCGCCGGTCGCTCGGTCCTGAACGAGCTGAGGTTGATCGCCGCCTACGGCTATGACTACCGCCGCTTCTCGAGCCTGTCGGGCATGTCGAAGAAGTACAGGGACGACGTCAGCCGTGGCGCCCTGATCACCAAATACTACCACATGATCGAAAAGGGCATGGCCCTGCCCGAACCCCGCTACGGCTTTGGTCGCCAGGCCTTCCACGACCTGTGCCTGATGCTGAAAAGCGCGATCCGGGACGACGTCTGCCACCACGAGGTGCAACTGGCCGTCGACGCCCTGGCCGGATACCGCGACTTTAACATCGCCGGCGGGGTCGAGAACCCGCCTTGGATCGACGAGACCATCGCGCTCGCACAGACTCGCGGCGTCGCCGTTGCCGGCCATCCGACGATGGCCCGGGGACGCGGCGCTATCGACCCGACCGACCACCTGGGCTTCATCATCTCGCGGGGCTCTGTTCGCGACTTCGCCGAGACGCCGGTCCCGACCGAGGTTCTAGAACGCGCGGTTCAGGCGGCCCAGGCGGCGCCCTGCGTCTGCAACCGGCAGGCCTCGAAGGTCTATTTCGTCACAGAGCCCGAGATGAAGCGAAAGGTTCTGGCCTGCCAGAACGGCAACCGGGGTTTCGGCGAGACCGCGCCGGTCGTCGCCATCGTCACCGTGGACCAAGCCCAGTTCGTGGAGGCGTCTGAACGCTATCAAGGCTGGATCGACGGCGGGATGTTCGCGATGAACCTGCTGCTCGGCGTCCACGCCCAGGGCTATGGCGCCTGCGCGCTAAACTGGTCGGCATTGCCCGCCCAGGATCGCTCGCTGAGGCAGCTTGGCCTGTATCCCCGCTCCGAGAATGTCGTGATGCTGGTCGCTATCGGCCCGCTCAAGGACAGCTACAAGGTCGCTCGGTCGGCACGACGGAAGCTGACCGACGTCTATTCGATTGTGCAATAAGAAGAGGGTGTCACAGGCGGCGGCGTTTTCATGATCGGCAACAGTGTCTCGCGCAGCGCCGCCGTGATGGCGGGCGTGCAATTGCTGGTCAAATCCTTCGACATGATCGCCGTGGTGGTGATCGCCCGGGTGCTGGCCCCGGCCGAGTTCGGCCTAGTTACCCTAGCCTCGTCGGTCCTCTTGGTGGCGAACTCCCTGACGGAGTTGCCGGTCATCGACGTCCTGGTCCAGCGCTCGAAACTTGAGGCGCGGGACGTTGATTCCGCCTTCACCCTAACGGTGCTGCGCGGCCTGCTGATCGCGATGATGCTGGTGCTGATCTCGGGCCCGCTGGCGGTCGCGCTCAATGATCCTCGCCTTGAGCTGATCATCAAGTTTCTGGCCATAGCGCCGTTCGCTCAAGGCTTGGCCAGTCCGGCGATGGTCCATCACCTGCGCGCGGTCAACTATGCGCCGGTGGCCCAGACCCAGTTGTTTGGCAAGGTGGTCAGCTTCGTGGCTATGGTCGGCCTCGCTTGGATCACCCGGTCCTACTGGGCCCTCGTGGCGGGCCTAGTCGCAGCGCCCGTGATCGCGGCGATCTCGACGCATTTCCTGGCCCCCTATCGGCCCCGGTTCGACACCTCCGGCTTCAAGGACATTCTGCATTTCGCGAGCTGGGTGACACTGTCTCGGATCATTTTCACCCTGAACCAGCAGGCCGACCGCTTTTTCGTCGGCTCGATCCTCGGCAAGGCGCCGTTGGGCCAGTATGCGATGGGCGGCGATATCGCTGCGCTCGCCACCTATACGGTCGCCTCTGCAGTGATGCAGCCGTTGTTCGCCGGGTTCGCCCGAATGAAGGACGACCGACCGCGCCTGATAGGCGCCTATCTAAAGGGCCAGCAGATCCTCGTGACCCTGATCGCGCCGATCGGGTTTGGCCTCGCCGCCGTGGCCCTGCCTCTGATCACCCTTCTGCTGGGTGAAGCCTGGCGTCCTGCGGTCGCCGTCATCTGGTGGCTGGCGCCCGCGATCGCCCTGCAGATGATGGTCGTACCTGTCCAGTCTCTAGCCATGGCGACGGGCCAGCCGCGCATCTTGGTGTTTAGGGAGATGACTGCACTTGTCATTCGTTTGCCACTGACGCTTCTCGCCGCTTGGCTTTTTGGACTCGCCGCAGCCGCCGCAACTCGCAGCTTGACCGGGGTAATTATCGTCTTGATCAACCTGGGTATGGCCGGCAAGCTCCTGAATTTGTCGGTGGCTCGTCAGTTGCTAAACTGCCATCGCACCCTGATCGCAGCCGTCATTATGGTGGGCGCCGTTCTACTGGCCCAGTTACTGACTCCACCAATCTACAATTACTGGTTCCGCTGGGCCGAACTGGGCGGTCTTGTTCTACTTGGGGCTGCCATCTACTTATTCACGATCTTCGGCCTATGGATTATTGAAAAACGACCCGCCGGCGCGGAGAAATGGGTGATAGAAACAATCGCTTTCCGAATTCGACATTATGCCATCAAGTGACCTGCCCCTGAGTTTTAATCCGGCGGCGACCTGAGTCCCGGCGTTTGTGATCCGCCGTCATTCTGTGGATCACTCGAAGCTGGATTCTCTCGGCCCGAGTCAGGGTGACAGGCTTGCTGTGTCACCTGGAATCATCAACGTGGTCGGCGTCGCGTCGGTGGCCGAGTCCGCCTGTGAATCCGAACACACGCATCGATTATCCAGACGGGCCAAAATGTTTTGTTGCTGATTGCTCCAAGATTGACGCGCCCTGCCCAATCCACCAGCCTGACGTTGTATGTTGCATCGCAGCATATCAATGTGTTTCAAAGCAACCGCAGTTGTGTGTTTTCGCCCAGATTGGGCAGCGCTAGGCCTTGATTGCGGACGTCATCATCCTGAAGGAACGTGCATGCTGCTCCCACGCCAAGACCTGAAGCCGAACACGGCCGCCTATGAGACCGAGGCTCTGGTCAAGCCGACGGGGTTTCGGGAGTATGATGCGCGCTGGATCCTGGAGAAGGAGATCAACCTCCTCGGCATCCAGGCCCTGGGGCTGGGCCTGGCGACCTATGTCCACGAGATCGGCGTGGCGCCGAAGATCGTCACCGGCCATGATTTCCGCGGCTACAGCCTCAGCGTCAAACAGGCCCTGATCCTGGGCCTGCTGGAAGGCGGGATGGAGGTTCTGGACGTCGGCCTGGCCTTGTCGCCCATGGCCTATTTCGGCCAGTTCGAGCTGGATGCGCCCTGCGTCGCCATGGTCACCGCCAGCCATAACGAGAACGGCTGGACCGGGGTGAAGATGGGGGCGAACAAGCCCCTGACCTTTGGCCCCGAGGAGATGGGCCGGCTGAAACAGATCGTGCTGAACGGCGAGGGCGTGGCCCGGCCGGGCGGGAAACTGGTCCGGGTCGAGGACTTCCGCGAGACCTACGTCGCCGACGTCGCCTCCAAGGTGCAGATCAAGCGCCCGCTGAAGGTGGTCTGCGCCTGCGGCAACGGCACGGCCGGCGCCTTCGCCCCCGACGCCCTGCGCCGGATGGGCGTCGAGGTGATCGAGATGGACACCGACCTCGACTATACCTTCCCCAAATACAATCCGAACCCGGAAGATCACGCCATGCTGGTGCAGATGGCCCAGCGGGTGCGCGAGACGGGCGCCGACCTGGCCCTGGGCTTCGACGGCGACGGCGACCGCTGCGGCGTGGTGGACGACACGGGCGAGGAGATCTTCGCCGACAAGATCGGCCTGATGCTGGCCCGCGACCTGTCCAAGGTCTATCCCGACAGCACCTTCGTGGTCGATGTGAAATCGACCGGCCTCTACAAGACCGACGAGATCCTTAAGGCCAACGGCGCAGAGGTGGTCTATTGGAAGACCGGCCACTCCTACATCAAGCGCAAAACCGCCGAACTGGGCGCCCTGGCCGGGTTCGAGAAGTCGGGCCACTTCTTCATGGCCGGGGACCTGGGCCACGGCTATGACGACGGCCTGGTCGCGGCCGGGGCGGTCCTGGCCATGCTGGACCGCAATCCGGGCAAGAAACTCAGCGAACTGAAGGCGGCCCTGCCGGACGCCTGGACCAGCCTGACCATGTCGCCCCACTGCGACGACGAGCTGAAGTACGGTGTGCTGGAGCGGATCGTGAAGGAATACTCCGACCTGGCCGAGGCCGGCGGCGAGATCCTGGGCCGAAAAATCCTCGAAGCCATCACCGTCAACGGGGTGCGGGTGCACCTGGAGGACGGCTCCTGGGTCCTGGTCCGCGCCTCGTCGAACAAGCCTGAACTGGTGGTGGTGGTCGAGAGCATGCGCTCCGAGGACGACATGCGCGACCTGTTCCGCAAGGAGATCAAGCCGCGCCTGGCCACCTATCCCGAGATCGGCGCCTTCAATCAGGAAATCTGATAGCGGCGAGTGACGTCCCGTCATCTTGGTGTGGTTGATCTGAAGACGGCCTGTGCCTGCGGAATGCCCTGGGAGGAACGATGAATCTTTATCCGGTGATCATGTGCGGCGGCGCCGGCACCCGGCTTTGGCCGGCGTCACGCCCGTCGAGACCCAAGCAGTTCATTCCGCTGTCGGGCAACCGGTCGCTGTTTCAGGAAACAGTGCTGCGGGTTGCGCCGCTGGCGGATGCTGGCGGACGTCTGATCGTCGTCGGGGGCGTGGCGCACCGCGAGGCCATCCTCGCGCAGCTGGCCGAACTGGGCGTAACGGCCCAAATTCTGCTGGAGCCTGAAGCGCGGGATTCGGCCGCCGCCATGGCTGTCGCTGCGGCCTGGACCGCGCGGCGTGATCCGAACGGCGTCAATGTCTTCGTCGCCTCGGATCACCATATCCCGGATTATCCAGCCTTCCGCACGGCCGCCGAGCGGGCCGCCGAGGCGGCGCAGAACGGCTTGATCGTGACCCTGGGCGTCACGCCGACCGAACCGTCGTCCGCCTACGGCTATATCGCGGCGGAGGGCCAGGGCCTGTCCGCCGTCAAGGCCTTCGTCGAAAAGCCGGACCGGGAGACCGCCGAACGCTACATCGCCGACGGCTATCTGTGGAACAGCGGCAACTTCATCGTCTCGGCCGCCACCATGCTGGGTGAACTGCAGTCTGCGGCCCCCGCTGTGGAGGCCGCCGCGCGGGCGGCCCTGCCGGACGAAGGCGACGGTGACTTGGCGGTTCTCGGCGCGGCGTTCCGGAGCGCCCCCAAGATCTCGATCGACTATGCGGTAATGGAGAAGACCAGACGCGCGTCGGTTCTGGCCGTGGATTTCGAATGGTCTGACCTGGGCGCCTGGGACTCTGTCGCCGCGACGGGGGAAGGCGACCTCGGCAGTTTCGTCTTTGAGGACGCCGAAGGCTGTATGGCGCGAGCGGCGGAAGGTATGGTGGTCGCCGCGATCGGCGTGCGCAACCTGGCCATCATCGCCGAACGCGACGCCGTGCTGGTGTGCGACCTCAGCCGTAGCCAGGATGTGAAGAAGGTGGTGGAGCGGCTCAAGCTGTCGTCGCCGCAGCATCTCGACTTTGCCCGACCGGTACCGGAATCCTTGCTGGACGGCGGCGCGCGTTTCACCCGCTGGCTCAACATGCGCGCCCTGCCGATCTGGAGCTCGCTTGGCCAATCGGCGGATGGTTCCTTTGCCGAGTTGCTCGGCCTCGACGGGCGGCAAGTCGAAAGCCAGCGGCGCGCCCGTGTTCAGGCGCGGCAGGTTCAGGTGTTCGCCGATGCAGGCCGGATGGGCTGGCGGGGGCCGTGGCGTGAGGTCGTGCAATGCGGCCTGGCGCGGATCGAGGCGGCCTATCTCCGACCCGACGGATTGATGCGGACCGTGCTGGCCGCCGATGGATCGCCGCTCGACGAGACGCCGATGCTGTATGATCAGGCCTTCCATCTCTTCGCGCTCGCTGCAGCCGTTCAGGCGGGCTTGGAGGGGGGGCATGAGGCGCGGGCCAAGGCGATCCGAGGCCGTCTCCTCGCCGATGCTCCGCCCGCAGGCGGGTTGATCGAGAACGGCGCCTATCCCTTCCAGTCCAACTGCCACATGCACCTGCTTGAAGCCGCCCTGGCCTGGGAGGCGGTCAGCGAAGACGCCGGCTGGAGCGCCCTTAGCGACCGGATCGTCGCTCTGGCGCGTCAGCACTTCATCGACGCCGAGGGCGGCTTCCTGCGCGAGTTCTTCGCTGAAGACTGGTCGCCGGCCGCAGGCGATGACGGTCGGCTGGTCGAACCGGGGCATCAGTTCGAGTGGGCCTGGTTGCTGGCCCGCTACGGCCGCGCGCGTGGCGATGCGTCCGCCATCGAAGCGGCGCGCAAACTCTACGCCTTCGGCCTGCGCGGCGTCGGCCCGCGTCGTCAGGTCGCCGTCGACGCCATGGACCAGGACGGCGCCATCCTCAGCCGCCGCGCCCGCCTGTGGCCGCAGACGGAATGGATGAAAGCCTCTCTGATCCTCGCGGAACTCTCCGATGACGGCGACCGGGCGGGGTTGCTCGAACAGGCCGCCATGGCGCAACGGGCCCTGTGGCGCTACCTGACCGACGACGGCCTGTGGCGGGACAAGCTGCTGGAGAACGACCAGTTCATCGACGAGCCCGCACCCGCCAGCTCCTTCTACCACATCATGGCGGCCTGGGTTCAGTTGAGAACTAGCTCGGAAGCAATCGGGCTTACGAACAAGGTCGGCCTAAGATTGAATCCAATGTGACGTTGGTAGCGCTCCAAATATTAAGTCAGTTGCGTCCGATACTGGAGTATTTGAACCCGCGCCTGATCATGTCTTCGGCACGGTAGACGTTCCGCAGATCGACCAGCACCGGCTGGTTCATCAGATCCTTGACCCGATCCAGGTCCAGCGCCCGGAACTGGTCCCATTCGGTGATGATGACCACGGCGTCGGCGCCTTCGACGGCGTCATAGGCGTTGGCCTTCATCTCGACGCCTGGCAGCAGCTTGCCGGCCTCGTGCATGCCCTCGGGGTCGAAGGCCTGGACCTTGGCACCGGCGGCGATCAGGGCCGGGGCGATGTCCAGCGACGGGGCGTCGCGCATGTCGTCGGTGTTGGGCTTGAAGGTCAGGCCCAGCAGGGCGACCGTCTTGCCGGAGACGCTCTCGCCCAGGGTGGTCTCGACGCGGCCGGCCATGGCCTTCTTGCGGGCGTCGTTGACCTCGACCGTGGTCTCGATCAGGCGGACGGGCGACTTGTACTGCTGGGCCGTGCGGACTAGGGCGATGGTGTCCTTGGGGAAGCAGGAGCCGCCGTAGCCGGGGCCAGCGTGAAGGAACTTCGACCCGATCCGCTTGTCGAGGCCGATGCCGCGCGCCACCTGCTGCACGTCGGCGCCGACGGCTTCGCACAGGTCCGCCATCTCGTTGATGAAGGTGATCTTCATCGCCAGGAAGGCGTTGGCGGCGTATTTGATCAGTTCCGAGGTGCGCCGGCCGACGAATTGCAGCGGGCTCTCGTTCAGGTTCAGCGGCCGGTACAGCTCGCTCATCACGGCCTTCGCGCGCGCGCCGGTGTCGCTGTCGATGTTGTTGACGCCGATCACGACGCGGTCAGGACGTTTGAAGTCGCCGATGGCGGCGCCTTCGCGCAGGAACTCGGGGTTGGAGACCACGGCGAAGTCGGCGTTCGGATTGGCCTTGCGAATGATGGCCTCGACCTCGTCACCGGTGCCGACCGGGACGGTGGATTTGGTCACCACCACGGTGAAGCCGTCGATCAGACCGGCGATCTCCTCGGCGGCAGCATAGACGTAGGAGAGGTCCGCATGGCCGTCGCCGCGACGGGTAGGGGTGCCGACGGCAATGAAGACGGCGTCAGCGTTGCGGATGGCCTCGGCGCCGTCGAGCGTGAAGAACAGGCGGCCTTCCTTGACGTTGGTGGCGACCAGGTCGTCCAGACCCGGCTCGAAGATCGGGATCTCACCCTTCTCCAGCCGTTCGATCTTCGACGAATCCTTGTCGATGCAGGTCACCACATGACCGAAATCGGCGAAACAGGCCCCAGACACCAGGCCGACATAGCCGGTTCCGATCATCGCGACGCGCATTCAGCTTTCCTCAAGTTAGTCTTCGAACTCGTACCTTTTTGCTCCACCACATAGCAATGAAGGTTGGCGGCGCAGAGGCGATGGCGCCGTATGCACCAGCCTTGCTGAACCTGCACCTAACAATCGCATCGCGGTCTGTGCGTTCCCCGTTTTGGGGGTGGTGTTCGCTGATGCATCTATGGTTTGAGGATGAGGCGGTGCGCCGCCCTTATTTCGGGGGATACGATGAACAACACGGTCCTGGTCGCCGGCGGAGCCGGCTACGTCGGCTCGCATGTCTGTCTGGCCTTGTCGCAGGCGGGGTTCCGGCCGGTCGTCTATGACAATCTGTCGAACGGCCACGCCGCCTTCGTGCAGTGGGGCGAGCTGGAGACCGGCGACATCCGCGACGGCGCGCGCCTGGACGCGGTGATCGCCAAACACAACCCTGTCGCCGTCCTGCATTTCGCCGCCCTGATCGAGGTCGGTGAATCGGTTAAAGAGCCCGGCCGCTTCTATGAGAACAATGTCGCCGGGGCGATCACCCTGATCGAGGCGGCGCGGCGCGGCGGGATCGAGGTCATGGTCTTCTCCTCGACCTGCGCCACCTATGGCGACCCGGTGCGGCTGCCGATGGACGAGACCCATCCCCAGGCGCCGCTGAATCCCTATGGCCGGACCAAGCTGATGGTCGAACAGGCCCTTGCTGACTATTCGACCTATGCCGGATTCCGCTCGGTCTGCCTACGCTACTTCAACGCCGCCGGCGCCGACGAAGAGGGCCGGATCGGCGAGCGCCACCACCCGGAAACCCACGCCATCCCCCTGGCCTTGCAGACGGCCCTGGGCCAGCGTCAGGGCTTCAAGTTGTTCGGCGACGACTACGATACCCGCGACGGCACGGCGGTGCGCGACTACATCCACGTCATGGATCTGGCTGACGCCCATGTGCGGGCGCTGAAGTACCTTTTGGACGGCGGCGAGACGACGGTCTTCAACCTGGGCACCGGCACGGGCACGACGGTCAAGGAACTGATCGACACCATCCGCCGCACCACCAACCAGCCCTTCCCGGTCGAGACCGCGCCCCGCCGCCCCGGCGACGCCCCCTGCCTGGTGGCGAACAACAGCCGGGCGCGCGAGGTGCTGGGCTGGGCCCCGACCCGGACGCTGGACGACATCGTCCGCACCGCCTGGCGCTGGCATGCGGCCGAGCGGGACCGTACTCAGACCTGATCCCGTTTGCGCCTCACGCCGCATGGAGGGCGCCCCGGTAGGTAGGGGGCAGGTGGCAGACGCCGAGCTTGGCGAGCTGAGGGGCGAGGCGTTGGTGGAGTCGGCAGCGAACCGCAGGCTGTAGATTACGCTCCGGTTAGAGGGCGCCAGCCGCGGGGTCGAGGTAGCTTCGCGCTCCGGCGTCGCTGATCGAGTTCACCACGGCGGCTTCCCGGAAGGCGGGCAGGGTGATGGGGCGGATGGTGCGCACATCACGCCATCGCCCGCCTCATACAGACCTACTCCCCATGTGATGCGCCGACGACTTCGACGCCGCAGGGTATGATGCAGACTGATCGGAAAATGCCCTAACAGATCGCTGTTGGGTCATTGCATCGCGCGTTCGGCAGTTTTCTGCCGAACGCGAACCGCCCCATTTGCTTCGGCGGCCGCGTTTAACATTTGGGTCCTGAATTAACCCGTGAATCTCCCTTTTACTGACAGCGTTCATGGCTCCCTTTAAGCATATTGTCATTACCGGCGATCTCTTGCGCCCTTTGGCGGATGGGCATGGCGGATGGTCGAGTGCGACCTGGCGTAATATCCGCTGGCTATGGTCGATGATCGCGCCCTCGCTTGAGCAATGCGGTTATCCTGTCGCCATGATGGCGTGGGATGAGCGCCTGCTGCCGCCGAAAGGCGTCGCTTTCGATACGCCGTTATTTTACCGCCGCTGCGGGGTGGAGTTGTCCCTCGCCGGTTGGGGCGAGCTTGCCGTATCGCGTGACTGGCCGGAAGGCGCGCGCCGCATGCTGACGGATCCGCTGCAGGATGCGTTGGTAATTGGCTATGAATTGCCCGAATCGACCACGCATGTTCTCTCTCAGGCGAATATTCCCTTTATCGATTTTGCTTTGCATCCAGTACGTTTTCTGGACGATCTTGTTTTTGCGCTTAGAACGAATGTAACAGAAGTGCACGATGTACTTCTACAACATCGTTTGCCGGATGATGTTATTCACCAGCAAGCCGCCTGGATTAAAGCCAAGTCCGCGTGGATGCGCCAGCCCCTGGCCTTATCCCCCGGCACGGTCCTGATACTCGGACAGGTGGAACATGATCGGGCGATGCTGCGCGAGGACGGCGGGTTTCACAGCCTGCAGGATCACGCCGGCCGCATTCACCAGCTGTGCTGCGATTACCCGCTGGTGCTGTTCAAGGCCCATCCGTACGACGCCGCGGGCAGCGCCTCGCAACAGGCGATCCGTCGCTTCGGCTCCATCCAATGGGTCAATTCTAATCTCTATCATCTGTTATGCCAGCCGGAGCTGGAGCGTGTCGTGGCGTTGAATTCCAGCGGGCTGACGGAAGCGGCGTATTTTGGAGTCGAGGCCGAAGCCTTGCTGCCGCCACTCTACACGTTCGGCGATACGCCCCCGATCGGCGATGGGTCTTCAGGCGCGTTGGTGGCGCAAAACCATGACTGGCTGGGTGTTCATTTCTGGCGCCAGCTATTTGGCCTGTCGTTCGATCATCGCGCAGCCATGCAACAAGCGCCCAACCGCATCCGTCGCAGCATGAATGCGGATTGGGGATACAGCGCTATCGAAAAGGTCGTCGCATGAGCCAAGCCGCAATGCGGGAACTTCCCCAGGATGCGATTAATTCCGCCATTGCACTGCTTGGCGACGAGAAAATCGATGAGGCGCAACAGCTTCTGAGCCGAGTCGCTGCGGATTTTCCGGCCGAGCCGACTCTACATATCGTGCAGGGTGTAGCAGCGCAGGCGGGTGGAAACCTGCGCGAGGGGATGGAGCATTTCTGGCGGGCGCTTGCCATTGCCCCGCAGGAGCCAGGGGCCCGCCTGGCGATCGCCGAAGCCACCGTCTCCCAACCCACGGCGCCGACGTCCAAGGACTTCTCGCTGGCCAGCGGCGAGCGGCAAATCGCCGGTAAGATCGCCGATATCCGCGCCGATCACCGCGCACGCTATGCCGCGGTGGCGCGCTGGTTGCGTGAACATATGCCGCCCGCGCGGCTGCGCCTGGGGCTCGATGTGTTCTGCGGCAATGGTTACGGCAGCCGGATGATTGCCGACATGGCGGGCGGGCGCATGGTCGGCATTGACGGCTCGCCCGAAGCCGTCGCCATGGCCGAAAGACATTTCGGCAATCACCGCACGCTCTTCACCCAGGCGATCTTTCCTTTCACGCTCTCGGAGCGGCTGTTCGATTTTGCCGTGAGCCTGGAGTCGGTGGAACACGTCGATGATCCGGTGGGTTTTCTACGGCAGATCGGGCAGGCAACCGATGGACCGCTCTTTATCTCGGTGCCGCGTGAAGAAACCCTACCCTATCAGACCAACAGCGATCTATTCGCGCACCACACCCGCCACTTTAGCCGCGATGAAATTTACGCCCTCCTGGCCGAAATAGGCAGGCCGGTCATTGCCGCCGAATGGGGCCAAACCGTCTATCGACTGAAAAAGCAACGATTGGACGGCCTGCTGCCAGCGGAAATGATGGGGCTGACTCCACTGGAGCCCGACAGCCAGTTTCTCATCGCCGTTGCCTGCCCCGCAGAATGGAAGTCGCTATGAGCCCGATCCAGGTCAATTTCGGCTGCGGCAATACCAAAAAGCCCGGCTTTGTGAATGTGGATATTCGACCGTCCTCTGCGGCAGATGTGGTCGCAGAGGCCTGGGATGTTTCTGCGTTCGCCACCGGCAGTGTCGATCTGGTCTATTCGCGCCATATGCTGGAGCATCTCGATCCCATGGACGCGCGCCGCACGCTCCGTGCCTGGCATGACATTCTAAAACCGGATGGGATCCTCAACGTCATTGTGCCGGACATAGTATTTCACGCCAAGCAGCTCCTTGGTGTGGCGCAAGGGCCGTTCCCCGATCAAGAGGCGCATGCCTTTGCGGGGTTTTGGGGGTGGCGCGACGAGGCTCGCGGCGGCGACCGGGAGGATGTGCATCGCTGGGGATATACGGTGGACACGCTGAAGGACGAACTCGTTCAGGCAGGGTTTTCGGGGGTCGTCCGGCAACTAACCGGTACGGATAGCGAAGAGTGGCATCTCAATATCATAGCCATAAAGCCATCGTTTTGAGATGAGTGGCGCCATGGATCTGTGGCGTGCTGCGCGTAGCTGATGAACAGAAGAAAGACTGACCATGCATCCGCAAAGCTTGGAACAGGCCAGACATATTATTCAAACACAGCAGATCGAATACTTTTCGTTCGATATTTTCGACACCTTCCTGCTGCGCCGCGCCAGCGGCCCGGATGGGGTGTTCGAGCAAGCTTTCAAGAATGCTCCCATACCGGACTCGCACCGTCATATGATGGAAAGCTTCGTCCAGCATCGCACGATGGCGGAGCATAAGGCGCGCAGGAAACGGATGGAGAATAAGCAGTCTCCGGAAGTGACGATTGCGGAGATATACGCGCATTTTCCGCTTCAGGCTTACGGCATGCAGGAAGCGCAGCGGCTGGCGCTTGCTGAAGCGGAATTTCAGGCCGAGCTGGATCTGTGCTTCTGCAATTCCGACATCTATGCATTGCTTCAGGAAGCGAAAGCGAAGGGCCTGAAGGTTGGTTTTCTTTCCGATACCTATTGGTCGCCCGACCAGTTGCGCCGCCTGCTAAACCATGCATGCCCGACACTTGAATTCGATTTCCTCTATGCCTCCTGCGATCACGGCCACTCCAAGGCCGATCGTTTATTCGACTTCTACCTGAAGGGCGAACATATCGAGCCCGCGCGTGCGGCGCATATCGGCGATAATGAGGTGGCGGACGTCACCAAGCCTAAATCACTCGGTTTGCATACTGTATATTATCCGCAGGCGCCCAAAGCTTTCAGCCCCATATTCACGCGCGAATCCAGCCTACTCCAGCTTATTCAGGGCCAGTCTGAGGGCATCGAGAAGCGGCTGGACGGCGGCTTGCGTGTATTGCGCCGCCAGGCCGCCTCTGCCTTGAGTGAAGACGCCGGCCTGCCGGAGTTGGTCGGCACGACTGTGGTTGGGCCGGTGCTGGCCGCCTTCCACCGGCTCATCGAGCAGCGCGTGGCGGAGCTGAGCGGGCCGGGCAGGAAGGTGAAGCTCTTTTTCCTCGCCCGCGACGGCTATCTTCCCAAACAATTCTGGGATCAGGCAGGCTTGGGCGATGGCGCCTATCTCGAAATCAACCGCCGCATCGTGCTGATCGGCAATACCGGTGATCTGGAACCGGTGCAGGAGATGTTCCGCCGCTTTGATAAGGTTGATGAAGCTGGCATCTGTGAATTCTTCAACACCACGGTTCCTTCCATTAGCAAGTTTTTCGGGAACCAGCCGGGCGGCGTCGTGAGCGGTGAGGTCTTCGCCGAAGAACTGCCCAAGCTCATCGGCCGCGACGATTTAAGTCGCGCCGCCGGCGCCCTGCGCAAACGGCTGCTGGAGTATATTCGCCACCATGTGCCGGATTTCGATAGCTGTACGGATATCGTGCTGGCGGATCTCGGTTATAGCGGCACGATTCAGCGCACCTTGCGGGGGCTTTTGGATCAGGAAGGCTTTAGCCATGTCCGCCTGCATGGTGTCTATGTTGGGATTTTCGACCATGCCTTCGTCAATCTGCCGGAGGGCGACAGCGGCGTCGGCCTGATCGACAGCAGTGTGGCGACGCCGTTGGCCATGCAACATATTCTGCGGAATATCTCGCTGCTGGAGCAGTTCTGCTCCGCCCCCACCGGCCCGGTGAAGGACTATCAGGGTAGCGAGCCGGTACGCGAAGAAGATCACAGACCGCCGGAACAACTGGCGGTTTGCGGCGAAGTGCGTCGCGCCGCTTTGCGCTTTTTCGACCATTACTGCGAGGCGAAAACCGCGCAAGGCCTGGACCCGTTTGAAAATCCTCTGCTGTCGCGGCTATGGACAACGGCGATACTGGCGCGGCTGCTTTTATTGCCGACCCAGGAAGAAGTCGCACTGTTCGGCGGGTTCAAACACCATATGCTCGGCAGTAAAATACATGAGGACATGGTGAACATGGACGCCATATCCCCCTTTGTTGGCGCGCTCCCTTTCGGGCAGCTCTGCTCGCTGGGCAGTTCCCTCATGTGGTTCGCCGGGAATATGCACAGCCTCTCTCCCATGGCGGGCAATATGTACGCCATTGCGGGTTTTGGATTGATGCAAGGGGACTTGCTTGGCGACAATACGCAGAGCCAGCTGACGCTGACGCTGATCAAGGACAATGTGCCTAAGCTCATTCCCGCCAGCCTCTCGCTGACCACATTCGGTGATTTGCGGCTTCGCGTACCGGTGCAGAAACAGGACACGGGATCGGTGATCGCCATACCGCTGGGGCAGCTTGCCGAGCACGGCATGATCCGCTCGGTCGTTTTGCATAGCGGCGGAAACAGTAGAAAAGCCATGTTCGCGCAACAGGTCGAGCCGCTCCCGGCATCCGCAATCCGCAGCCTGCAGGCGTATTGCGACGGCTATAGCTTCTATAAAACCGGCGAAGATCCGTATTTGCTGCTCGATATTCCGCCTGCCGGGGAAGCGGTGTCGGTCCTTGCACTGACGATCGTCCCTTTGCCGCCCTTGACGGCTCTGGCAGGTTGATCCGCTCTTCGGAAACTGGATCATTCTGATTTAGAGCGCGGCGGGATCGAGGTCATGGCCTTCTCCTCGACCTGCGCCACCTATGGCGACCCGGTGCGCCTGCCGATGGACGAGGCCCATGCTCAGGCGCCGCTGAACCCCTATGGCCGGACGCGATCTCAAGCGGTGACGCCTAGTTCGTGAATGACCGAAAGCTGCCGAGCGCCGCGTGATCAGGGCGATCAGGTCGGGGACGGTCGTCGTAATCAGCCCCTCCTCGGACAGTCGACGCGTCGCCTTTGGTCGCGCTCAGACGCGAGACAATTCAATCCGAACGCCGCCTTGCCGGCTGTAAAGCCTCCGTTTGAAGGCGGCGGGGCAACGGCCTCTTTTATCGCTTCTCGGGTGTGCCGGAAGGGATGCGGCTTGTAGGCTTTGGTCTCGGTAAGGGCCGTAGAATATAAGGGTTTTTCTTAAGTACACTTCCTTAACTGGCGCTTGAGACCGGCTTAACCGTCTCCGGTAATGATAATTCTCGGTTGTGGGGCGATCCGCCCTGCGGTTGGGGCTGAAGCTATGCGGTCAGCGAATGAAGAAGCCGGCGGTTCAGACCGTCCCGCGCCACGCCCCGGCCGGTCGATTTGTATATTTTGCATCCGCGCCAGGACGTCTGTCGTCCGTCGCTTCCGTTCTTCGTCATCGATCATCTGTTCGGGAAGATAGGCCATGCGTTTCACCATTAAGGCCAAGTTGATCGTGACCTTCGGGTTGCTGATCGTGGCGATCGGCGTCCTGGTGGGCGTCTCCCTCAGTCACCTGTCGTCGTTGCACGCCGCGATCCATGAGGTGGTCGCTGGTCCGGCCGCCCAGTTGAGCCGGGCCCAGAGTATCCAGACCGAATTCAGCAGCTATGTGAGACGTGAGCGCGGCATGTTGCTGACGACGGATCCCGAAGCGGTGCGAGAGCTTTCCGAAGAGGTCCGCCAGGGCCGCGTCGCGTTGGAGGAACTGCTGGCGCAGGGCCAGGCCGCTGCGTCGGAAGACGCCAAGTCCGAGTGGGTTTCGCTGGCGAACGCCTGGTCGGAGTACAAGCCCATCAGCGAAGAAATTCACAAGCTGGCGCTGGGCGGCGACAACCTCGGCGCCAAGGCGCTGATGATGACGGAAGCGCGCGCCAGTCTTTCCGCGATTGAGGCCGCCACGAAGAACATTGTCGAGACCGACAAGGCGTTGATGGCCCAGGCCGAAGAAGGCGCGAAGGCGGTGTTCAACGAGGCGCGCATCGGCCTGATCGTGGCCGCCGCCCTCGCCCTGTTCTGCGCGGTTCTCGGCTGTGTCTGCATCACCCTGGTCGTTCGCAAAGGGCTGATCCGAGCCACTGAGGCCGTCCGCGCCGTCGCGGAGGGCGACCTGACCCGGACAGTCGTCATCACCAACCGGGACGAAATCGGCGACATGTTGGGCGATCTCAATCTGATGATCGAACGCCTGCGGGGCGTCGTCAGCGACGCCTTGTCGGCCGCCGACAATGTCTCAGGGGGCAGCCAGGAGCTGTCATCCTCTTCAGAGGAGATGAGCCAGGGCGCGACCGAACAGGCCGCCGCCGCCGAACAGGCCTCGGCCTCGATGGAGCAGATGGCCGCCAACATCAAACAGAACGCCGACAACGCCGCCCAGACCGAGAAGATCTCGCGCCAGTCGTCCAAGGACGCCGAGGCCAGCGGCGAGGCCGTGCATCGGGCCGTCGAGGCCATGCGCACCATCGCCGACAAGATCGGCATCGTGCAGGAGATCGCGCGTCAGACCGATTTGCTGGCCCTGAACGCGGCGGTCGAGGCCGCCCGCGCCGGGGAGCACGGCAAGGGTTTCGCCGTCGTCGCCTCGGAAGTGCGCAAACTGGCCGAACGCAGCCAGACGGCCGCCGCCGAAATCGGCGCGGTGTCGGGGCACACGGTCAAGGCGGCCCAGGAAGCGGGCGAAATGCTGCAACGCCTGGTTCCGGACATCCGCAAGACCGCCGAACTGGTGTCCGAGATCAGCGCCGCCTGCCGTGAACAAGACATAGGCGCCGCCCAGATCAACGACGCCATCCAGCAACTGGACAAGGTAATTCAGCAGAACGCCGGCGCGGCGGAGGAAATGTCGGCCACCTCGGAAGAACTGGCGGCCCAGGCCGAGGAGTTGCAGACCTCGATCGCCTTCTTCCGCACCGATGCGGCGGGAACGCCCCCTCGGGCCCCGGCTCCGGTCCGGGTTCTGGCGTTCAAGGCGGCTAGACCGGCGCCGCCTTCCGTTTCTAGGCCGAACGTCCACGCTCAGCAGGCCCGCGCCAACGGCTTCGCCCTGGACCTGGCCACGGGCGGCGCGGACGCCGAGGATATGGAATTTCGGGAGAGCGCCTGATGGCTGAAGCCGTCAAGGGTCAGGGTGCAGTCGAGGGCCAGTATGTCGCATTCGGCCTGGGCGACGAGGTCTTCGCCGCCCCGGTCGGACTGGTGCGGGAGATCCTGACCTATCAGCCGCCCTCGCGCATTCCCAATAGCCCTGACTATCTACTGGGCCTGACGGATGTGCGGGGGCAGGGGATCCCCACGGCGGATCTGCGGATCCGTCTGGGCATGGCGCCGACCGAGCCGACGCTGAACACTCGGATCCTGGTCTTGGACATCCCGCTGGAGGACCGGACCCTGAGCCTGGGTCTGGTCGCCGACCGGGTGTTCGAGGTCACGGCCTTCACCGCCGACCAGATCGAGCCCTCGCCCGACATCGGCATCAAATGGCGCTCGGACTACATCTCCGGCGTCGTGCGACGCGACGACGGCTTCGTCGTCCTGATCGATCTGGTGCGACTGCTGTCTACTGCGGACTCGGCCGTTCTGGACCTTGCGCCTCTCGACGCCCACGCAGCCTGAAGACGGCCCGGCGGGAGGCGTTGGAGCCTTGCGCGGGCAATTTCCTGGCCGGCTGCGTCCGAAACGGTCGCCGTAACGTAAATGAGGGGCGGAAGGCTTTCCCTTCTTCGCCTCGCTTCGCTATTAGGCCCCGCAATGACCGACGCCCCTCCACCAGCCGCCCGCTCCCGCTTGACCCAGGCCGACGCCGAGGCCGCCGTCCGCACCTTGATTGAATGGGCTGGAGATGATCCAGCCCGGGAGGGTCTGCTTGAGACGCCGGCGCGGGTGGCGCGCAGCTATCGCGAGCTGTTCTCCGGCTATGAAACCGATCCCCTGTCCTATCTGGAGAAGACCTTCGAGGAGACGGGCGGCTACGACCAGCTGGTGGTGCTGAAGGACATCCGTTTCGTCAGCTTCTGCGAACATCACATGTTGCCGGTCGTGGGTCGGGCGCATGTGGCCTATCTGCCGACCGACCGCGTCGTCGGCATCTCCAAGCTGGCGCGGGTGGTGCGCGGCTTCGCCCGGCGCTTGCAGATCCAGGAGAAGATGACGGCCGAGATCGCCGAGGCCATCCAGACCGTGCTGAAGCCCCAGGGCGTTGGCGTGGTGATCGAGGCCGAGCACAGCTGCATGACCCTGCGCGGGGTCAACGCCCCCGGCGCCAGCCTGACGACCAGCCACCTGATCGGCGTCGTTCGCGACGATCCGCGCACGCGCGAGGAGTTTCTGCGCCTCGTGCGCGGCTGAGACTCTTCCGGCCCGGCTCTTGCGAGGTCGGGGTCTTAGGAGGCGTTTTCCGTGCCCTGGACCCTGATTTCGACCCGAAACGAAACAACCCCGATCGCCCGTGGCGGCTGGCTGGATGCTTTGCGTTTCATCGTGGCCTTCCTGATCATCCTGCACCACTATCAGGCGGCCGGGCCGGTTCCTCTGGCTGAAGCCGTGCATCCGGTGTTCGAGCGGGGCGGCTTTCTGCTGACCAACTTCTTCCTGATCGACTCCGGCTATGTGCTGATGCGGGTCTATGGCGCGGCGGTGGAACAGGGGCGGATGTCGCCGGGCGACTTCTTCCTGAAGCGGTTCCTGCGCGTGGTTCCGGCCCATCTGATCCTGGGGCTGTCGCTGGTCGTCCTGGTTCTGCTGGGCGCGGCGGCCGGCGCCCTGCCGCGGAATCCGGAGTGGTTCCGCTGGGATCAACTGCCGGCCCAACTGCTTCTGCTTCAGGCCTACGGCGTCCATGGCGGCCTGGGCTGGAACGCGCCCACCTGGTCGATCTCAGCCCTGATCGGCTGCTATCTGTGTTTCCCCTGGATCCTGCGCGGCTTGACGCGGCTGGGGCCGTGGGGCGCCCTGGCTCTGGGAATCGGCGCCTATCTGGCCGCCAACCAGTTGTGCTGGAGCCTGTTGGGCTATCCGGTCTATCAGATGCCCATGGGCTACGGCTTTGTTCGCGCCCTGCCGCTGTTCTTCCTGGGCATGAGCCTGGCCTGGTTCGCCCAGAACGTCTGGATCGCGCCCCGCTTCGCCGGCTGGGCCGGCGTCGCCGCCTTCTGTGGCCTGGTCGTCGCCCAGGCCTTCGACAAGAACGCCCTGATCTCTCTGGCCCTGATCTCGATCATCATTCTGGCCGCCGGGGCGGCGCCGGTGCGTCGTCCCTCCAAAATGATCGAGACCGCCGCCATGGTCTCGTTTTCCATGTTCATTTCCAACGAGGTGGTCCGCATCGCCTGGTTCGGCGTGGCGAATATCGCGGTCGCGCGCTTCGCCTTGTCGGAGCCGGTTCAGTGGGTTCTGTGGGGCGGTGGCGTGCTGGCCGCAGTGGCCTTCGCCTTCGCCTTCCACTTCGCCGTCGATGACCGGATCCAGTCGCGGGTCCGGACCTGGCTCAAGCGGCGCCAGGCGCCGTCTTCGGAACCGGCGCCCAAAGTGGGGCCTATCGTGCCGCTCCAAGGCTAGGCGGCAGGGGGGGAGTTCATTAAAGCTTGGGGTTGATGTTGCCCTTGGGTAACAAGAACGACGTCCAATTAGTTGTCACGGCATTTTATCTTGCGTTGCAACATTACTCGCCGCTTAACTATCCTCGGGCGTGTGGCGAGGGAGGGGAAAAGGATGTTTGACAGCTTGTCTAATCCGTCGCTGGCTGCGGTCCAGGTGATCTCGCCAAAGGCGACGCCGGTCGAAAAAGTCTGGGCCCCGACGTTCCGTCGCGGCTCCGGCTCCGCCGCCTGCAAGCGCGCCATGGACCTGATTGTGGCTGGCGGCGCCCTGCTTGTTCTTCTGCCTGCTCTCTTGATGATCGCCCTGGCGGTCGTCGTCGAAAGTCGAGGCCCGGTTCTGTTCCGTCAGCGCCGCACAGGCCGCGACGGCAAGGTTTTCACCATCCTCAAGTTCCGCAGCATGACGGTGACGGAGGATGGCGACAGGATCGCCCACGCCTCCAAGAACGACAAACGGGTCACCCGCGTCGGCGCCTTCATTCGCGCCACCAGCCTGGATGAGCTGCCGCAACTGTTGAACGTGGTCATGGGCGACATGTCCCTGGTCGGGCCGCGTCCGCACGCCCTGGCGCACGATAATCATTACGGCGCCCTGCTGCCGCGCTACGCCGAGCGTTTCGCCGTGCGTCCCGGTTTGACGGGGCTGGCCCAGATCCTGGGGCTGCGCGGCGAGATCCATCAGCTCAGCTGCATGGCCCGCCGGGTCGAGGCCGATGTGGAATACGCCGCCGGCTGGACCTTCCGCGACGACCTGTTGATCATCTGGCGCACGGTTCCGATGATCCTGAAGCGCGTCAACGCCTACTGATCGCGGCGGGCGGGCTGAGGCCGCCCGCCTTCCGGACAGGCCCCCGTTCAGTCCTCGTCGTCATCCTCGGACGGCTCGGGGATTTCGGGCGTGACCACGGTCGGGGCGGTCTTGATCTCGCCCAGCTTGGCGCCGGGGAAGGCCAGAAGCACCGCCTTGATGAAGGGATCGGCCTCGACCTTCGCACGTTCGGCCGCTCGTTCCTTCTTCTGGCGCTCGATCAGGGTCTCGCCGCCGCCCTGGCCGTTGGCGGCGATCAGCCAGGTGCGGCCGGTCCATTCCTTCAGCCGCCCGGCCAAGCGCCGCGCCAGTTCGATCGGTGCGCCTTCGACGCTTTCATAGACGATGGCGCCGGGCTTGAACGAGACGGGTTTGACGAACCGTTCGACGTCCATCTGCAGCCCGACTTCGCGTTTCTGGCCGATCAGGGCGACGACCTGTTCGAAGCTTTGCGGATCGGGCAGGGCGGGGGCCATGACGGGACGGGCGGCGAGTTGCGCGGACGTTCCGCCGCCTCCACCGCCACCACCGCCGCCGCGCGGGGTCGAACCGCCGCCGAAGGGTTCGCCCGACTGGAGCCGCTTAAGCGCCTCTTCGGGACCGGGCAGGTCGGCGGCGTAGGCCAGGCGGACGATGGCCATTTCCACGGCGTCGGCGGGATTGGGCGCGCGCCGCACCTCGTCCAGCGCCTTCAGCAGCATCTGCCAGGTGCGCGACAGGGTGGCGGCGGGAATGGCGGCGCCCAGGGCGGCCAGCTTCTGCGCCTGGTCATTGGGCAGGCGGGTGGCGTTCGGACCCAGCATCTTGGCCACCGAGGCGGCGTGGCAGTGTTCCAGCAGGTCGTTGGTCACCTGCACCGGATCGGCGCCGAAGCCGTACAGGGTGCGGAAGTTCTCGAGCGCCTCGGGCGTGCGGCCGGCCATGACGGACTCGAACAGGGCGATGGTCTGGCTGCGGTCGGCCAGGCCCAGCATGTCGCGCACGGTCTCGGTCTTGACCATCTGACCGCGCTCGGCCTGAACCAGGGCCTGGTCGAGCAGGGACAGGCCGTCGCGCACTGACCCTTCGGCCGCGCGCGAGATCAGGGCCAGGGCGTCCTGCTCGATCTTCATCCCCTCGCGCTCGGCGATCCGGCCCAGGTGATCGACCAGGATCTCGGGTTCGACCCGGCGCAGGTCGAACCTCTGGCAGCGGCTCAGGATCGTCACCGGCACCTTGCGGATCTCGGTGGTGGCGAAGATGAATTTCGCGTGGGGCGGCGGCTCTTCCAGCGTCTTCAGCAGGGCGTTGAACGCCTGGGTCGACAGCATGTGGACCTCGTCCAGCACATAGACCTTGTAGCGGGCCTCTACGGGGGCGTAGCGGACGCTCTCCAGGATGTCGCGGATGTCGTTGACGCCGGTGTGGGAGGCGGCGTCCATCTCCATCACGTCCATATGCTGGCCGGCCATGATGGCGGCGTCGTGCCGGCCGTGGGCGGTCAGGGTCAGGGACGGCCGGTCGATGGTCTCCGTCTCGTTGTTCAGGGCGCGGGCCAGCAGGCGGGCGGTGGTCGTCTTTCCGACCCCCCGCACCCCGGTCAGCATGAAGGCGTGGGCGATCCGGCCGGTCGAGAAGGCGTTGGTCAGTGTGCGGACCATCGCCTCTTGGCCGATCAGATCCTCGAAGGTGCGCGGCCGGTATTTCCGCGCCAGCACCTGATAGGCGGACCCGTCGTCGGCGTGGGCTTCGATTTCGGATGGGGCGGATTTGGCGACCGGAGGGGCCGCGATGGGCGCTGGCGCGGCGGCGGGCTCCGGCGCAGCGGCAGGCGCGCCGAACATGTCGTCGGTGTTCTCGTCGCGCTCGACGACGTCGTCCTCTTCCCAGGGCGGGCCGTCGAGATTCGTGTCGCTGTCCGTCATGGCGACAGTCTTACAGTGGCAAGAGGACGGGGCGAAGCCAGTCGCCTATTAAAAAGATGCGGCTCACCCTTGTCGGTCACTGTGAACCTAGACGTCAACGTTCCTCAATCGTATGCGCGCGTAGCCTCGCATCGACAGATCGCGCAGGATCGTTTCGACTTCTCGATAGCGTGCGGCCTCGTCAGCGCGAACATAGATCGGCTGTTCGAGGCCAATCCCGAACGCATAAAGGGTTCGACCTACCTCTGCTTTCGAGACGAGAAGAATCTGCTCGCCAGACCAGGTGGAAACCTCCACCGTTCCATCAGCGTTTAAAGCAATCTCCGCTGCGTCTGGCGCGGAAACGCCGAAATCGCACATCATCCCGGGAGGCATTCGGATTTCAGTCAACTGAGGGCGTGGATCAGCAGGTGCAGACCCGCAGGCGCACAACGGCAGCATCGCAATGAGCCACAGACACTTCATATGAAGACAGTCTCATAATCGGCGACGGCCGACAACGAGCATAGCGCTGAGCTTAAACGGCAAGCCGCCACGCAGCGAGCGATAACGCAAAAGTTGCGCTCAAGCTGCGAGCGACCGCGTCGCGAGCGTAGCGCACCAAAAAAGAGTGAGTAGAGACCGCGCGACCCGAAGGGGAATTCGTTGTGGCTGCTGCCTTCCGGCCCTGACCAGATTGGCGAAACCTTCGCCCGCGCGATCTCCAAGACGGGATATGACGGGTGCGGCGAACGGAATCAAGCCACACCGTTGCAGTTCACGAAATCCAAGACCTCCTTGACCGGGTCGAAGCTTATGTTGATGACGCTACAGCCTCCGTCCAACACTTGGAATCTAGGCGGGCTTGATTGGCTGCGAACCCCAGGCGCCATTCTGGCGATGTCTGGGGTCAGATAGAGACCGTGCACTCGGCCGTCTTCGAACCAGTACCTTCGCGCATAGGTTCGCAAGGGGGCCGCATCCGACGGCAACTTCACAGATCGCTCGATTCTTTCGACGACCGCACGATCCGGACCGCCGATCTCGTAGGTGTCGGACGGCGGGTTGGCGCAGGCGGAAAGAGCGAGAAATAGGATGGCGGTGCGCACGCGCATGTTTACGTCTCCCAAGAGCCCCATGCTATCAGGAGGGATGCCTCACCGTCATCAGAACATCTTCGCCGGTAATCCGCTCGACCGCGCCGGCGACCTGCGCAACGATCCCGAATGGCTGGCTGCGCAGGAGGCCAACCCCGACGCCCAGGCCCTGGTCCTGTGGGAGGGGCGGCCCCTGGTCGAGGAGACGGCCAACGGGCCGCGGCTGGCGTGGCTGTCGCTGAAACACGCCCGCGACATCGTGCCGGATCGCGACGTCTTCCTGGGGCTCTGGAAGGACGCCCCGGTCTTCGCCATCGAGTTCGAGGGCTCCATCGACCCGACTGACGGCCCGCTGGGCGGCCTGGGTGTGTTTCACGAGATGCGCGGCGCTGCGGCGATTTTGCCGGCGCAGGACGCCGCCATGGCGGGCGGGGCCAAGAGCCTGTTCGACTGGCGACGCAAACACGGATTCTGCGCCAACTGCGGGACGCTGAGCGAAACGGCCTCGGGCGGGTGGAAGCGGCGTTGCCCGGCCTGCGGGACCGAGCATTTCCCGCGCGTCGATCCGGTCACCATCATGCTGCCGGTCTACAAGGGCGGGCCTGAGCCGATGTGCCTGCTGGGTCGCCAGGCGGCCTGGCCGGCGGGGCGGATGTCGGCCCTGGCCGGCTTTCTGGAGCCCGGCGAGTCGATCGAGGAGGCCTGCGCCCGCGAGGTCAAGGAAGAGGCGGGACTGACGGTGGTCGACGCCGTCTATCACTCCAGCCAGCCCTGGCCCTTCCCGTCGCAACTGATGATCGGCCTGATCGCCGAGGTGTCGGACGACCAGGCCCGGCCCGATCAGACCGAGCTGGAATCGGTGGCCTGGCTAACGCGGGCCGAGGTGCGGGCGGTGATCGCCGGCGAGCATCCGACCATCCAGGCCCCGCCGCCCTTCGCCATCGCCCACAGCCTGATCAAGGCCTGGGCGGAGGAGGGGTAATCTCCCTCCCCTTCATGGGGAGGGGCGATCGCGTAGCGATCGGGGTGGGGTTCGAAAAGGCGTGAGCGAGTCCGAACTGCCCCACCCGGGCTCGGCTCCGCCTCGCCGTCCCTCCCCATGAAGGGGAGGGCGATTCGTTACGCCAGAGCCCGCGCGGCCTCCAGGTCGGCGGGATTGTCGACGGACAGGGGGGCTTCGTCGATCGCGGCGGCCCAGATCTGCATCCCCATTTCCAGCGCCCGCAGTTGTTCCAGCTTCTCGCGCTTCTCCAGCGGCGATTGCGGCGCGGCGCAGAAGCGGTTCAGGGCCGCGCGGCGATAGCCATAGACGCCGATATGACGCCAGATCGGCGCGTCGCCGTACAGGGTCGAGCGGGTGAAATAGAGGGCGCGGGCCTGACGCTCGTTCTCGCCCCATTCGTTGCTTTTCAGGGCCAGGACGGCCTTGACCACGTCGGGATTGGTCCGATCCGACAGATCGGCCTCGACGGCGACCAGGGTGGCGATGTCGCAGCTGGGTTCGCCGTGCAGAATGGCGGCGCAGGCCACAGCCAGGCCCGGATCGGCGAAGGGCATGTCGCCCTGGACGTTGATCACGGCGTCGAAATCGCCTTCCGGGTCGATGGCGTCCACGGCGGCGCGGATCCGGTCGGAGCCTGAGGGCAGGTCGGGATCGGTCAGAATGGCGCGGCCGCCGATGGCCTCGATGGCGGCGACGATCTCGGGGTCGCCGGCGGCGACAGCGACCGGCAGGCCCGAGGCTTCGGCCTGCTGATAGGCCCGCACGATCATGGGCTTGCCGCCGATATCGGCCAGCGGCTTGTTCGGCAGACGGGTCGCCGCCATGCGAGCGGGTATCAATATCAATGGATTCATGGCTCTGCCTCGATCTGCCCGCCGCCGCTTAAGATTTCGCGCCGGTTGCGAAGCCCGCGCTACCGTGTAAGACCTGATCAGGCAAGGAAGGCTTCGCTGCGTTAAGATGGCGAAGGTGGGAAACCTCTGGGACGGGATGAGACGACGCGCATGAGCGGCGATCTGAAATGGAACAAGATTTTCGCGGCGGCCCTGGGGACGGCGTTCGTCATCCTGGTCGTGCAACAGGCGTCAGGCCTGATCTATCATTCCGAGCCGCCGGAAAAGATGGGCTATTTCGTCGATGCGCCGGACGAGGCCGCCGGCGCTGAGCAGGCCGAGCTGCCGCCGGACTGGGGCACGGTCCTGCCGGCCGCCGACCTGGCCGCCGGCGAGGCCGCCTTCGCGCGCTGCCAGGCCTGCCACAATGCGGCGCAGGGCGGGGCCGACGGCATAGGCCCGAACCTGTATGGCGTGGTCGGCGGGCCGGTCATGCACCGGGCGGGCTTCGCCTATTCGGACGCCATGAACAAGCACAAGGCCGAGGCGCCGACCTGGGGCTATGACCAGCTGAACAGCTTCATCACCGCCCCGGCCCGCTATGTGCCGGGCACCAAGATGTCCTTCGCCGGCATTCGCGACACCCAGACCCGGATCAATCTGATCGCCTGGCTGCGGAATCAGGGCTCCGGCGGCTTCGCCATTCCAGCGCCCGATCCGGCGCGCCAGCCCGGCGCGGCGGCTCCGGCCGAAGGCGAGGCCCCGGTCGCTGAAGGCGCGCCTGCGACCGACGCGACCGGCGAAACCCCGGCGGTCGGTGCGGCCCCCACGACCCAGCAGACCCCGGCGGCTTCGCCCGCTGCGACCAGTGTGGCGCCGCCGAACAACTGATCGCATCCCCTTGTCGTCATCCTAGGGCTTGTCCCTAGGATCCATACTCTCGGGCTCTGACGTCGGACACCGGGCGTATGGATCCTCGCCACAAGGGCGAGGATGACGAACTTGAGGTGCGGGAATTCGGGAAATCAAAAAGGGGGCGGCCCGCGAAGGCCGCCCCCTTTTCGGTTGCTCGCACGACCTCAGAGAATGGTCGCCGCCTGGTCGAACGACAGGCGCGGCGAGCGCGGGAACAGGTTCTCGTCCGTGCCGTAACCCAGGTTGAGGATATAGTTCGGCTCGACATTGCTGTCGGGGAAGAACTCGGCCTTTACGGCGGCGGCGTCGAAGCCGGACATCGGGCCGACGTCCAGGCCCAGGGCGCGGGCGGCGATGGTCAGATAGCCGCCCTGCAGCGAGGCGTTGCGGAAGGCGGTTTCGCGGCGTCCGGCTTCGTCAGCGAACCAGGCCTTGGTGCCTGGCATGTGCGGGAACAGGGCGTCCAGATGCTCGTGGAAGTCGATGTCCTGGGCGATGATCAGGTTTACCGGCGCCTGCTGGGTCTTGGCGCGGTTGCCCTCGCTCATCAGCGGGATCAGGCGCGCCTTGGCCTCGGGCGAGGTGACGAAAACGAACCGGGCGGGATTGGCGTTGACCGCCGTGGGGCCGAACTTGGTCAGGTCGTACAGTTGGCGCAGCAGCTCCGGCGCGACCGGGCGGTCGCTCCAGGCGTTGCGGGTGCGCGCCTCGGTGAAGAGTTGCGACAGGGCGGCGTCCGACAGCGGGGCGTCGCGTTGGGTGACAGCATCATAGGCCATGGGAGGGCGTCCTGATTACGAAAGCAACAAGTGCAGGGCTGATCTAGTCGCTTCAGCAACTGTTGCAAGTGCAGATATCGCAATCCATCGTTTCTGATCGTGCGCCCATTCGTGCGTCGCGCCGAACGGGATGTGGCGAACACCCCTGTCGCGCCGCCGATCTTCGTCTTATCTAGGGCCTATGAAAGACCTTACACAACTGATGCAGCAGGCCCAGGCGATGCAGCAAAAGCTGCAGGACGCCCAGGCGAAGATGGCCGAAACCTCCGCCGAGGGCTCCTCGGGCGGCGGGCTGGTGAGCGTGGCGCTGAAGGGCGCGGGCGAGATCACGGCGATCAGGATCGACGACAGCCTGCTGACGCCGGGCGAGGGCGAGATCCTGGCCGATCTGATCGTGGCCGCCCACGCCGACGCCAAGCGCAAGCTGGACGAGGTCAACCACGCCCTGATGCGCGAGGCCGCAGGTCCGATGGCCGGGATGAATATTCCCGGAATGCCGAAACTGTTCTGATGGCCGCCTCCGCCGGGCCAGAGATCGAACGGCTCATCTCCCTTCTCGCCAAGCTTCCCGGCCTGGGCCCTCGCTCCGCCCGGCGCGCGGCCCTGGCCCTGCTGAAACGGCGCGAGCAGCTGCTTGTGCCGCTGGCGGCGTCCCTGGCCGAGACGGCGGAGAAGGTGGTGTCCTGCTCGGTCTGCGGCGCGCCCGACACGCGCGACCCCTGCGCCATCTGTTCGGACGGATCGCGCGACAACGGCCTGATCTGCGTGGTCGAGGAGGCCGGCGCCCTGTGGGCCATGGAGCGATCCGGCGCCTTCCGCGGCAAATATCATGTGCTGGGCGGCCTGCTGTCGGCCCTGGACGGGGTCGGCCCCGAACATCTGCGCATCGCCGAACTGGTCGGACGGGTCAGGCACCAGAACGAGGGGGGCGGGGCCGTGCGCGAGGTCGTCCTGGCCCTGCCCGCCACCGTCGACGGCCAGACCACCGCCCACTATGTCGCCGAGCGCATCTCCGGCCCCGAGGTCCAGGTCACCTCCCTGGCGCGCGGCGTGCCGGTGGGCGGCGAACTGGACTGGCTGGACGACGGCACCATCGTCCAGGCCATGCGGGCGCGCCGGCCGGCGTGATGATCCGCCGGGATTGATCCCGCTCCCGAAACGCGCTGTGGTAGTCGCCAAGTGTTCGTGGGGGGCGAAATGGGGCGCGAGGTGAAGGTGGCGCTGGGCGCTGCGGCGGGAATCGCCGCCCTGGTCATCGGGTTCATCTTCCTGGTCCGGTTCGCCGTGCCCCTGATTCTGGAAGCGCATTTCGCCGGCAGTCTGATCACCGCCTCGGTGGTCGGAATCGCCGGCATTCTGGCCCTGTGCTGGGCCGCATGGCGATTGTTTGCCTGGGCGTCTCGCGCCCTGGGAGTCTCGGGGGGAGACCAATGACTTTTGGAACCGGAATGGGCGGGATCAAGCCGCCGTCACTTCGAGGCGGCGGCTCGGTGGGCCGCACCCTGCTGATGATCGGCGGCATACTCGGGTTGATCGTGGTCGCCTCGATCAGCGTCTCGTCGTGCAGCGTCACGGTCGAGAGCGGCTATATGGGGATCAAGACCACCAAGTTCGGGCCGAACCCTGGCGTCCAGAAGGAGGAACTCGGACCGGGTTTCCACTGGGAAGGGATTGGCGAGAAGATCCGCACATATCAGACCCTGCAACGCACCTATTCCTACACGCGTGAGCCGAACGCCGACGGTCGCGAGAACGAGGAGATCATGTTCTCCGACGTTCTGGGTCTGCCGATGACCGCCGACGTGGCCCTGACCTTCAAGGTGCGCGAGGACCGTGCCGCCGACCTCTACGCCACCTGGCGTCAGGAGTTCGACGCCTTCATCGACGGCCCGCTGCGCACCTCGGTGCGGGCAGCTATCGCGCGTGAGACTGAAAAACTGCCCGTAGCCTGCAACGCCCAGCAGTCGAGCGTTCCGGCCGTCGCGCCCGTGGCGGCCCCCGGCGGCCCTATCGCTCCGGTCGGCACCCAGGACGCCGAGGACTGCCCCGGCCAACTGATCGGTCCGGGGCGCCAGATCGTGCTTCAGAGGGCCATGCAAGCCCTGCAACGTGAATGGGCGCCTCAGGGGCTGGACATCATCCGGATGGAGTGGGTCGGGTCGATCCGCTATCCGGAGAGCGTCGTCGCCGCCATCCAGTCGCGCACCACGGCCGAACAGAACACGCGCGCGGCCCTGGAGCGGGTCAATCTGGAACGGGCCAACGCCGAGGCCCGCATCGCCCAGGCGCGCGGCCAGGCGGAGGCGAACCGGCTGCTGGCCGAATCGATCCGGTCCAACCCCGAGGTCGTCCGCCTGCGCGAGGTCGAACGCACCCTGGGCGTCTGCCCGCTGGATGCGGAAACCTGCGTCGTCGGCTCCGGCATCGACGTTTCGGCCCTGATCGCGTCCCGCAACGTGGCTTCGGGCGCGGATCGTTAAAGTCCTTCCCGGAAGGCCGGTCGCGGACCGGCTTTTCCGGGAGGGCGACTCCCGCTAGGAACGGAGCATGAACATGCTCGTGCTGATCCTCGCCGTCCTCGCCGCTGCCTTTGGGGGCGGTTTCCTGTGGGCCTTTATGGGGTGGCAGAGGGCGCAGGGGGCGTTGTCGGCGGCCCTGGCGCGGATCGATCTGGTCGAGGAGAGCCGGGTCACCATGGGCGAACTGCTGAAGGCTCAGGCGGCCCAGTCGGCCCAGGTAGTGGCGGACCAGATGGTCAGTCGCGCGACCGAGACCTTCCGCGCCCAGGACCAGCTGGCGCGCGAGCGGATGGCGGCGCAGCTGAAGCCGGTGGCCGACACCCTGACGAAGTTTCAGGAACATGTGGCGGCGCTGGAGAAGACCCGCGCCGAGGAGACCGGCGGTCTCAAGGAACAGCTGACCCAGCTGATGGCCGCCTCGTCGGCGACGCGGGACGAGGCGCGCAAACTGACCGAGGCCCTGCGAGGCAATACCGGCCGGCGCGGTCGCTGGGGCGAACAGACCTGCCGCAACGTGTTGGAGGCCGCCGGCATGGCCGGGCGGTTCGACTTCACCGAACAGACCTCGAGCGCCGACGACGAGGGGCGGCAGAACCGGCCCGACTTCCTGGTGCGTCTGCCCGGCGGCGGTCTGTTCGTGATCGACGCCAAGGTGCCCCTGGCCTTTGACGACGAGGAAGGCGACGAGGAGGCGCGCGTCCGCTCGGTCGGCCTGCGCATCGCCGCCAGCCTGAAGACCCACGTCCGCCAGCTGTCGTCCAAGGCCTATCAGGACCAGTTCAAGCCCAGCCCGGATTTCGTCGTCCTGTTCGTGCCGGGCGACAGCTTCCTGGCTACCGCCCTGGACCATGCGCCGGACCTGTTGTCGGACGCCATGGAATCGCGGGTCGTCATCGCCACTCCGTCCACCCTGTTCGCCCTGTGCAAGGCCGTGGCCTACGGCTGGCGGGCCGAGGAACAGGCGGCCAACGCCGACAAGGTCGCCGCCCTGGGGCGCGAACTCTACAAGCGGCTGTCGGTCATGGGCGGCCACGCCTCGGCGGTGGGTCGGGCGCTGGATCAGGCGGTCGGGAAATACAACCAGTTCGTCGGCTCGCTGGAGAGCCAGGTCATGGTCTCGGCCCGCCGGTTCGAGGATCTTCAGGTGGACCACGAGGGCAAGGAAATTCCTGCGCTTTCTCAGGTCGAAATCCAGCCGCGGTTGATCACCCGGCCGGAGCTGACGGGACCGGCAGACAACTGACCTTGTCTCTTTGACAAGGGTGCTTGACACCTCCAGGTCGCTAGGTAAAGTTTCCTTGTCATAAAGACAAGGAAGCGTTCCATGCCGCGGACTGTGGTGAAAATCTTGATCGGCTCGGCTGTAGCCATGGTCGCCCTGATCATCCTCTCCGGCGTCGCTGGATACGCGGTCGGCTATTTCTTCGCCGACGACCCTGACGCCATGGCCCGGTTTGCGGCGGCGGTCGCGCCGGTCGTGCTCGGCCTGTTGGGTGTCGGGCTTATGTCCGCCGCCCTATGGACGGCCGTGTTGTGGATGCGTTCGATCGACGAGGCGGCGCGCGAGGCTCACAAGTCGGCCTGGTTCTGGGGCGGCTCGACGGGCATGATGCTGGGCAGCGTCGCGATCATTCTGTCCCTGGTGCCTCAAGCGTCGAGTTGGCGTCCTCCCTTCACATTTTTTGGCCGCGAAGACCCCGCCATCCATGCGGCCATCGGCGCCTATGCGATGATGTTGCTGATGTTGGTTGGCTACGGCGTCGCCTGGATCTGGTGGTGGTGGAAGCGCCGGTGAGGGCTGAACCGTGAACAACCGCCTCAAGGTGCTGCGGGCCGAACGCGACTGGTCCCAGGCCCATCTCGCCGAACTGCTGGGCGTGTCGCGCCAGACGGTCAATGCGCTGGAGACCGGTCGCTACGACCCCTCCCTGCCTCTGGCCTTCAAGATCGCCCGCGTCTTCGACCAACCCATCGAATCCATCTTCTCGGAGGACTGACATGTCGAGCGTTGAAGAGATCAAAATGTCCTGGCCGCTGCGTATCGGCGGCCTGGTGTTCCTCGCCCTGGTCGGCGCCGGCGTCGGCTATCTGGTCGGCGGTCAACTCGCCATCGAAGACCTGAGTTGGGACGACGCCCTGGCCCTGGTCATCGCCGCCCTGTTGCTGGCGACGGGGGTGATGATGGCGGTGATGGTCGTCCTGCGTTCCCCGAAGCTGCCCAGCGGGTGCGGCGTGCTGCAGGCTGTCGTCATGATGATCGCCGGCGTGCTGATGCTGGCCCCGATGTGGGGCCCCGCCGTGATGGCCCCCGACCTCGTCTTCGTCGGCCTGGTGGTGCTGTCCGTCGTCCAGTCCGTCGCCAATCTGCTGCTGTGGCGCCGTGCGGACGAGATGCTGCGACGGGTGATGGTCGAGACCAGCGCCCTGGCCTTTTGGGCCTCGCAGATGGCCCTGTTCCTCTATGCCGCCGCCGAACGCCTGGGCCTGACCGGCGGGGTCTCCGCCTGGGGCATGATGGCCGTGCTGATGACGATCTACCTTCTGGCCTCCACCGTCGCCTCGATGCGGCGCGGCCTCCATTGAAAACTCTCAACCGAAGGAAACAGCCATGACTCTCGCCAAACGTCTGAAATCCTCCGTCTCCAGCCTGGCCCAGGGCGCCGCCGCCGCCGCCGCCGGCCTGGCCCTGGTCTTCGCCATCGCTGGCGCGCCCGCTCAGGCCCTGGCTCAAGCCGCCCCGGCTCCTGCCGCCGCCGCGCCCGCCATTCAGGGCCAGGGCCCGGCCCTGTGGGTGGTCAAGGATGCGGACTCGACCCTGTATTTGTTTGGTACGGTCCATGTGCTGCGCCCGACCGTCGGTTGGCTCAGTCCCAAGGTCGAGGCCGCTTTCGATAGTTCGGACCAGATATGGTTCGAGTTCAGCAATCCCGACGACCAAGCCGCCGTCGTGGCCGTCATCCAACAACATGGCTATTCCTCGAATAAGCGCCTCTCTAGCTACCTCACGGTGGAAGAACGGATCGGGCTCGAGGCCGCTGCTGCCAGCATCGGCGCGACGGCTGAAGCGATGGAGCCGATGCGTCCGTGGTGGGCGGGGATGACCTTGGCCTTGGCGCCCCTGGCTAAGGCCGGTTACGATCCGATGTCGGGCGCCGAGCGGATTCTTAAGGCCCGCGCCGACGCAGCAGGCAAGTCGTCGCATGGTTTCGAGACGATCGAGCAGCAGGTTCGAGTTCCGGCGGACCTGCCCGAGGCGGTACAGGTCGATCTGGTTCGAGAGGGAATCAGGGACTATCAGCGAGGCGCCGAAATGCTGGATAGCTTAGTGGACGCGTGGGCTAAAGGCGATGTGAAGGCGCTGGAGGCCATTACGGTCGCTGAAATGAAGGCCGACTTTCCTGCTCTTTACGGTCCCCTGATCGTCGACCGGAACACCGACTGGGCCGACCAGATCCAGACCCAGCTCCAGGGTTCCGGCACGGCCTTCATCGCCGTGGGCGCCGCCCACCTGACCGGCGACGACAGCGTCCAGTCGATCCTGAAGTCTCGCGGCGTCGCCGTCGAAAGCGTCGAATAAAACCAAAGGCGGCGGCGCTCAGGCCTGATTGACGCCCCAGGCGAAGATCACCCACAGCGCCGCCGCAATCGCCGCCGCCAAGATCGAGGCCGCGAGGCAGCCGAAGCCGAGGCCGTCCAGGCCGCTCCCTTCGTCGTCTTGCCGCATTTCGCATCCTCTCCCCACAAGACCTTGCCCCGCCGCCTTGAGCCGCGCCAGACCTGCGTCTAAGGAAGACCTCGCGCGGGCGTAGTTCAGCGGTAGAACGTCAGCTTCCCAAGCTGAATGTCGTGGGTTCGATTCCCATCGCCCGCTCCAATTTCAATGTCTTAGATGCGTTCGTCGATCAGGCCCTTCGCGAATTTGCGATTGGTTTCGTCAAAGAGCGCGACTTCGTTCGCCGGTCCGGGTGCGGCGAGTTCCGATTCGACTGAACGTCCATGGTCTGATTCCAGACCGGATCCCTGTCTCTGATCTGGCCCGTGACAGCGGCAAAGCCGTGACGCCGAGGCCCGCCCATCGCAAGCCTCGTCCAGCGCCTCTATGGCCGCCAAGCGTACTTTAGCGGCGCTTCTCTGAAGGCGAAGCCGTCCACGTGTGACTGAACGACGTCTCGCATACGCAGGACGCCTTCAAGGCTCTCGCCCTGGAGCAGGATTTCGAGCGCCTCGGGGAAGGCGTTCAGGGTCAGGCGCGCTTCGGGCAGGGCCACCACGGCGTGATCCGGCGTGAAGTCCACCTCGAACCGGTGCGCCCAGTGTTTGCAGAGTTGTTGCAGGTATTTGGCGGCGTGCGGGGTGGGGACGCGAGCGAGGGTCTCGGGCATGTCATCTCCTGTCGTTTGCCCTCGGTTAGCGCCCGGCATCGCCGGTCGCGTGTCGTCCGGGCGCCGATCTGCATCTGGCGACAGCAATCCTTCAGCCTGACATAGCCGCCGCTATTGCCGAGCTTGGCCAATCATCAGTATTGCGAGGCATTCTCAATAAAGGTCAAACCATGCGCCCGCAGCACGCCGTTTCCCCTATCCGCAGCCTGCGCCTGTCCGGGCCGGCCTTGTCTTGTTCCGCGAGCGCCCTCGCCCTGGTTCTCGCCGTGGCGTCGCCGGCTCTCGCCCAGAACGCCTCATCGACGCAGAGCGCGCCAACTGGTGCAGACGCGCAGGAGATCGATGAGATCGTCGTCAACGCCTATCGCACCGCCGAATCCGTCGGCGCTGCGACCAAGACCCAGACGACATTGATCGACACGCCGCAATCGGTCTCGGTGATCACGCGCGACGAACTTGACGCGCGCGGCGTGCAGACCCTCAACGAGGCGACCCGCTATGTCGCCGGGGTCCTGCCGGAAAGCTCGGGCATGGATAACCGGATCGACGACATGTACATTCGCGGCTTCGACGCGGGCGGCTTCGCCAGCAATGTGATGCTGGACGGGCTTCGGATGCCCTCTGACAGCAGTTCGAGCTGGAACCACGCTTCGATCAATACCTGGAACATGCAGCAGGTGGAGGTCGTGAAGGGCCCCTCAAGCGTTCTCTATGGTCAACTCGCCCCCGGCGGCATGGTCAACCAGGTCAGCAAGACGCCGGTCGCGGGCCAGGCGCAGGTGCTGCAACTGTCCGCAGACGCCAACGGCAAGTACCAGATCGCCGGCGATGTTGGCGGCGGCGCCGCTGACGGGCAGATTCAGGGGCGGCTCGTCGCCTTCTTCAAGGACGGGGGAACCCAGCTTGATCATGTCGATCATCAGCAATGGCTGGTGGCGCCCAGCGTCGAGTTCAAGGCCAAGGACGGCGACACCCGGCTGACGCTCCTGGGCCTCTATCAGGAAGACAGCGGCGGCAGCACATTCCAGTTCCTGCCCTACCAGGGCTCTGTCATCCCCGCCGCGAACGGTTATATCGACAACCAGACCTTCCTGGGCGAGCCGAACTGGAACGTCTATGATCGCACCGTCTGGTCGGCGGGTTACCAGTTCGAGCACCGCTTCAGCGACGCCCTGACCCTGAGCCAGAGCGCGCGCGTGATGCACGTGGACTCGCTGTACCGCGCCACGGTGGTCTATGGCGTTCGCGGTCAGACGGTCACCAATCCCAACAGTCTCACAGACGGAAGAATTCTGCCCCGTCGGGCCGTTCAGGGGGAGGGAGACTCCGACGGCTATACGATCGACACCCGGCTGGCCGGGGAATTCTCGACCGGCGCGTTCGAGCACGCCGTCCTGGCCGGCGTCGATTGGCAACAGACCGACTGGACCTTCCTGCGCAAACAGGCCGTCGTGTCGCAGACCGCGATCCAGATCGACGTCTATGACCCGGTCTACACCAACTACGACTTCGCCCCGACCCTCGCGAACCAGGTCGGCACGGACGAAACCGACCGACAGACCGGCGTCTATCTCCAGGATCAGATCAAGTCGGGGAAATGGCGTCTGACCCTGGGCGGCCGTTATGACTGGGCCAATCTGGACTCGCTGAACACCCTGACCAATGTTCGAGTGAAGACCAAGAACGAAGCGTTTTCCGGACGGGCGGGGCTGCTTTACGCCTTCGACAACGGTCTCTCGCCCTATGTGAGCTATTCCCAGTCGTTCCAGCCCACGCCCGGCACGGCGCGTGACGGCAGTGCTTTCGAGGCCATCACCGCCGACCAGTGGGAAGCCGGCTTGAAGTACGAGCCCCAGACCATCGACGGCATGATCACCCTCTCGGCCTACGAATTGCGCCAGGACAACGTCCTGACCGCCGATCCGTTGAACACCGGAGCCGAGGCGTATCAGGTCCAGACCGGCCAGGTCCGCATTCGCGGGCTGGAGCTTGAAGGGCGCGTGACGCCGCTCGAGGGCTTGAGCCTGATCGGGGCGGGCACATTGTTCGACTCAGAAGTCACCCGCGACACCACCAACCAGGGCCACGACATGATCCGGGTGCCCGACTGGATGGGATCGTTCTGGGCGGACTACACGTTCGATCGCGGTCCGGCGCAGGGTCTGAGCGTGGCGGGCGGCGTGCGCTATGTCGACAGCACCTATGGCGATCTGGCCAACACCTTGGCGATCGACTCCTATCAGCTGTTCGATGCGGCCGTGCGCTATGACCTGGGCGAGATCGGCGGCGCCCACGCGGTTCTGGCCCTGAACGGCAGCAACCTGGCCGACAAGCGGTATGTCGCCACCTGCTCGGCGCTGACCTCCTGCTACTACGGCACGGGCAGGACGCTCACCGCTTCGCTGAAGCTCTCCTGGTAACCGCCGTCACTGGCCGGCGCGGTCTTCAGCGGAAGGCGGCCGGCCAAAATGGCGCCGGTACGCCGCGGTGAAGGCCGCCGGGCTGGTGAAGCCGACCCGATAGCCGGCCTCGGCTATGCCCAGGCCCTGTTCGAGGATCAGCTCCCGGCCCATCTCCAGACGCCGGTCGCGCACATAGCCGAACAGGGTCGTGCCGAACGCGCCCTTGAAGCTGGCTTGCAGGGTTGTCAGGTTGATTCCTACGCGCCGGGCGAGCTCAAGCGAACTCGGGGGATGGGCCAGGGAGGCGTCGAGGATTTCGCGGGCCTCGCTGGCGCGTCGGTAGTTCAGGCGTCCGACCCGTCGAACCGTCCGCTCTTCGTCACGGAGCAGGATCGCGGTCTCAAATACAAATTGCAGCGCATGGGTTTCGGCGAAGAGATCGGCCAGCCGTCCGCCATAGGGATTGTCCAGAAGCCGGTGCGCGATCTGCGTCAGCCGATGCGAGGCGGGCAGAGCCGTGCTGTGGAACCCAGGACGCAGATAGTCGTGCAGAACGGCCAGGCCATCCTCGTCCGCCAAATCGCCAAATCGTTCGAGGAACCGGGGCGTCAAGGTGAAGCCGGCGCCCCGGCTTTTCGCGCCGGCCCGCCAGGTGCGGCCGCAGGGGGTCGACTGTCCAAACCCCATGACGAACGGTCGATTCAGCGCCTGTCGGGCGGGGAGATAGCCGTCCAGCGCGATCGGCACCACATCGCCGGTCAGCACCAGGCCGCAACTGAGCGAGCGCTCCTTGTCGGCGTCGAAGGCGCAGTTGGAAAGATAGGTGACGTCGTGGGTGTTGACGATCAGGCCGGTCTGCACCTCGCGAGCCCACAAGGCGCCCGCCACGACTGCGGACGGATGGGCGTGCCCCTCCGCTCGAGGGGCCGGCAGGGACCGTAGATGGGCCTCGCCCAGCACCTGCGAGATCGATAACCGGCTTTCGGCGGTCGTGGTGGAATTCATCGCACTTGGTCTTCCGTCGTCCTAAGGCCTCGCACCGCGCGAGACGCCGGATCCGCCGGTGCGATCTCGCGACAGCATTTCCCGATCTGGCCAAAGCCAAGACGGTTGATCCAGCCGATCTATAATCGCTAATGATAACTACTCGCGAGTTCAAGGCGTCTGTCGGCGCCGGTCGATTGGAACCCACATGCTTGCCGCGTCACGCCCGATCCGAATTGCCGGGCTTATCGTCCTGATGGCGGCGCTGAGCCTGGCGACGCTGGGCTTGGCGGCTTGTGATCGAAAAGCAGTCCCGGCCGAGACGCAGACCGCCGGCGAGTGGCGTCGTCACTTCGCCAATGCCGACGGCACCTTTACGGACATTCCCGCCAAGCCGCGCCGCATCCTGTCGACATCGACCTCGATCACGGGAACCCTGCTGGCGATCAATGCGCCGGTTGTGGCCAGCACCTCGGCGGCCAACGGCGTCTTCTTCGCGCAATGGGCGGACGTCGCCGACGCGCGAGGCGTTGAGAACGTCTGGCCCGCAGGCAGTATCGACCTTGAGGCTGCTCAGTCGGTGAGGCCGGATCTGATCGTGGTGTCCACGGGGGGCGCGGACTCGGCGCTCGAGCATCTCGCCGAGCTTCAGGCCATCGCCCCCACCATCGTCCTCGATTACGGCGGCCAGACCTGGCAAAGCCTTGCCGTCAAACTGGGTCAGGCCACCGGGCTTGAGGCGCAGGCCGCCGCCCGGATCGCCGACTTCGACCGCTATGTCGCCAACGCCAGAAGCCGGATCGCGCCACCCGCCGGGATGGTCAATATCATCAGCTACAACGGGCCGGGCGCGCGTAATCCCATCGCGACCAGCGACGGCGCGCATGGGCAACTGCTGGAAGCCATGGGGTTCAAGGTCGAGAACCCCGACCCTCGCTGGCACAGCACGCCCGAGCCCCGCACGGACTTCGTGTGGTCGCAGTACGAAAACCTGACCAAGCTGAAGGCGGAGACGACGTTTCTGTTGCGGGTCGACGATAGCCGCTCCGCCGCCTTCCTGAACGATCCCGTCCTCGCCAACCTGCCGTCTGTTCGCAAGAAACAGGTCCATGGGCTGGGCGCCAATTCCTTTCGGATCGACTATTACAGCGCGACCGAAATCGTCGATGGTCTGACCAAGGCCTTCGAGCGGTGATCTCGGCCCGAGGAGGGCGTGACGCTCTTGGCTCACCCTGGGCCCGCAGACTTGGAGGACCGGGCGCGGGCCTGATTTGGGGCCTGATTTTGGGCCTGATCCTTTTGGCCCTGTTGGCCGTGGCCAGCCTGTTGCTGGGCGCGCGCGCCATCACTGCCGCGACGGCCTGGCATGGCTTTGTCGCCTTTGATCCCACGAACAGCGATCATTTGCTGATCCGGTATCTGCGCGTTCCCCGGGCCCTGGTCGCCATCGTGGCCGGAGCGGCGCTGGGGGCGGCGGGCGTCGTCATGCAGGCCTTGACCCGTAACCCGCTGGCTGAACCCGGACTGCTCGGCGTCAACGCCGGTGCGGCGGCTGGCGTCGTGGTCGCCATCGCCGGCTTCGGCGGTTCGGGCGTCGCAGGCTCGATCTTCGGCGGTCTTGTCGGCGCGGCGCTCGCCGGGCTCGCCGTCGTCCTGCTGGGCGGGCTTATGGGACGTTTTAGCCCCGTGCGGCTGGTGCTGACGGGATCGGCCCTGTCGGTCGTCCTGCTCGCGCTCACCCAGATCATCACCGTCAACAGCGACGCCGAGGTGTTTGATCGGTTCCGTCACTGGGCTGTCGGATCGTTGGAGGGCCGGGGCTATGAGGTTCTGGCGCCGGTGACGGTTCTCGTCGGGCTCGGTCTGGCCATCGTGGCGGGGTTGGCCCGCGCTCTGGACGCCGTGGTTCTGGGGGATGACCTGGCGCGGGGTCTCGGGGCGAGCCCGGCTGCGGTCTGGTCGCTTGCGTCGCTGGCCGTCATTCTTCTGGCCGGCGCGGCGACCGCCGCCGCAGGGCCCATCAGCTTTCTGGGCCTGGCTGCACCCCATGTCGCTCGCGCGGTCGTGGGGCCGAGCCATCGCTGGCTGATCGCCTATGCGATGTTGATCGGCGCGCTCCTGATGCTCGCGGCCGATTGCGCCGGGCGGCTGATCATTCGGTCCGGCGAGATCGATGTCGGCGTCATGGTCGCCCTGATCGGGGCGCCTTTCTTTATCGCGCTGGTCCGCAAGGGAAGGCTCGCGAGACATGGGTGATCGCGCTTTATTCCGCGTGACCGCCAGCGTCGTGGGGCCGGTGTGGAGGGCGAACCGCATCGCCGTGCGTCTGCACCCGCGGACAATGACGGTCGCCCTGCTTCTGGCGCTGCTGACGGTCGGCCTGACCGCAGGTCTGCTGACCATGGGGCGAATAGAGATCGCGCCGAGCCAGATCGCCGAAATCCTGTTCAGCGGCGGCGGGGAGGAAAGCGATCGCAGGATTATTCTGGGCCTTCGTCTGCCGAGGGCGGCGACGGGCTTTTTCGTCGGGGCGGCCCTGGGCGTTTCCGGCGCCATCTTCCAGTCGGTGTCGCGCAACCCTCTCGGCTCGCCCGATGTGATCGGGTTCATGACCGGATCCGCGACAGGGGCGATCGCCTGGATCGTGCTGGTCGGGCAACAGCCCCTGGGCATTGCGTCTGCGGCGGTTTGCGGCGGTCTGGCCGCAGCCGTGATCGTCTATCTCTTGTCTCTGACGGGCGGCAGGATCGTCGGTGATCGGCTCGTGCTGGTCGGGATCGGCGTCGGCGCAGCCCTGGCCGCGCTCAATGGGCTGCTTCTGTCGCAAGGAAAGCTCGACAGCGCGGTTCTGGCCAACCTCTGGCTCGCCGGTTCGCTCAACGCCCGCACCTGGGATCACGCCGTCCCGGTGATGACGGCCGTGGTCATCCTTACGCCGCTGGCCATGGCGCTGGCCCGTCGGCTCGCGATCATGGAGATGGGGGACGACCTCGGCCGGCAGCTTGGGATCGCGGTCGACCGCACGCGGTTGTTCGCCGTCGCGATCGGCGTGGCCCTGGCCGCCCTGGCGACCGGCGCGGCAGGGCCGATCGCCTTCATCGCGCTCGCCGCGCCACAGCTGGCCAAGCGGTTGAGCCTGTCGCGGGGCGTGCCCATCGCGACGGCGGCCCTGATGGGCGGGGGCCTGGTGCTTCTGGCCGATCTGGTCACCCAGGCTCTGCCGTTTCACGCCACCCTCCCGATCGGCCGCATGACCGGCCTGATCGGCGGCGTCTATTTCCTTTGGCTGCTCAGCCGATCGCGCACTCTGTGACCTGATGCCCTACCCCGCAGACATACTCCTTCGCGGACAAGCCCTTGGGCTCTCCTATGGCCGGCGCGTGGTCTCACGCGATCTGGATGTGGACATCCCGCTGGGCCAGATCAGCGTCATCATCGGCGCCAACGCCTGCGGCAAGTCGACTCTTCTTCGCGCGCTGTCACGGCTCTTGCCCCCCAGCGCCGGCCAGATATTCCTGGGCGGTCGAGACATCCGCGACTATGGCGCCAAGGCCCTGGCGCGCACCCTGGCCTATCTGCCGCAGTCCGCCAGCGCGCCGCATGGGATTACGGCGGCCGATCTGGTCGCCCGCGGGCGTTATCCGCATCAGACCCTGCTGCGCCAGTGGTCGGAGGCGGACGATCAGGCGGTGCGGCGCGCGATGGCCCAGGCCCAGGTGGCGGATCTGGCCGACCGCGTCGTCGATGAGCTGTCCGGCGGTCAGCGTCAACGTGTCTGGCTGGCGCTCGTGCTCGCCCAGGAAACGCCGGTCCTGCTCCTTGACGAGCCGACGACCTATCTGGATGTGGCCCACCAGTTCGAGGTGCTCGAGCTTTGCCGAAGCCTCAATCGCGACCATGGCAAGACCCTGGTGATGGTGTTGCACGACCTGAACCAGGCGGCGCGATACGCCGACCATGTCATCGCCATGCGGGACGGGGCCATCGTCGCCGCCGGCGCCCCGGACGACGTCCTGACGCCAGAGCGGATCGACCAGGTCTTCGGCCTGGCCTGCATGGTCTTGCGCGATCCCGTCACCGGCACGCCGTTGATCGTCCCCACCATCGGGGGGGCGGGCGGCGTCGGCGGGGGCGGGCCGCAAACGGTTTCATATTCACAAGAGGAGGCGTCATGACCCGGTCGGGCAAGCTTTGTATTGGTCTGTCGCTGGCGATAACCTGGCTGAACGGCGAAGGCTGGCGGCGGCCCGACAGCGGCATCGAGAACATTCATTGCGCCGATTTCTACATCGACATCGCCAAGCGGGCGGAGGCGGCCAAGCTGGATTTTCTGTTCCGGCCGGACTCGCTCTTTCTCGATGCGTCGCGACTGTCCAGCGCGCCGGGGTTCAGCAGTCTGGATCCGAGCCTGCTCCTGACGGCGATCGCGCAAGAGACCCAGCGCATCGGCCTTGTCTCCACCGCCTCCACCAGCTTCTACCCGCCCTATGTGGTGGCGCGGCAGATCCAGTCGCTCAACTGGCTGAGCCGGGGCCGCGCCGGCTGGAACATCGTCACCTCGATGGACGGCAGCGACAATTTCGGCGACGAGCCCATGCTTTCGTCGGCGGATCGATACGCCAAGGCGCGTGAGTTCACCGATGTCGTGCAAGCCCTGTGGGCCAGCTATCCGGACGAGGCGCTGGTGCTGGATCGCGCGAACGGCCTCTACGCCAATGCCGACAAGGTGCAGCCGATTCATCATCGCGGCAGCCATTTCTCGGTCGAGGGCCCCCTGACCGTTCCAACCTATCCTGGCGCCAAGATTCCCCTCTTCCAGGCCGGGGCATCGGAATGGGGACGGGATTTCGCGGCGCGTGTCGCCCATGGCGTCTTCGCCGCCGCGCCGGACATCGCCGCGGGCGTCGATCTGCGCGCCGATCTTCGCTCGCGGGCCAGCGCGCACGGCCGCGATCCCGACGATCTGCGCGTCTTGCCGGGGCTAAGCCTGTTTCTGGGCGACACCGAGTCGGAGGCGCGCGACCTGTATGCGCAAACCCATGCCGGACAGAATCTGCAGCGCAAGCACGCCTATATTCTGGAGAACCTGGGCCTGGACGTCGGCGCACTGCCCGCCGACATGCCGATCACGCCGGGCATGTTGCCGAAGTTGAACCGGCCCGTGCGCAGCCGCACCCATGCCGACCTGTTGCGCAGATTGATCGAACGGGAAACGCCGACGGTGAGCGAGCTTCTGGATCGGCCGGAAGTCTCCGGGTCAGCGCATTGGCTGTTTGTCGGCACGCCCCAGGACGCCGCCCGCGAGATCGCCCGGTGGTTCGAAGCGGGCGCCGGCGACGGCTTCATCGCCCTTCCGGGCGGGGCGGCGCGATCGATGGACTTGCTGTTCGAGCGCTTGGTGCCGCAACTGATCGAGGACGGCCTGTTTGACGCCGACTATCGCGGTGGGAATTTCGCGGAGCATCTAGGAATCAAGGCCTGATCATCGCCCAGGACGTCGTTCCGGTCAGCGTCGCAGGCCGGAACGAGATCTACTCCCCAGGGTGAACAAGGAGTGCTACCGCTATCGCGTCTCTGACCGATAGCGACCGACCGCTCGAGGCGCCCCCGGCGACGCGACGCCAGGCGAGAGCGGCGGTGCAGGGACAGAAGCGTCGCCTTGGGAGGGGTGTGGTGCATCACGCGATGAACACGACCGAGCTGTATCTGGTCGCCATGCTGATCATCTTCAGCGCGCCCTATCTGATCTGGCGCGGGCTGAAGACCGATCACTATGCGCCCCTGGTGGTGGTGCAGATCATCGGCGGCATCCTGCTGGGACCCGGCGTGCTGGGGGCGGTGTTCCCGGCCTATTACGCCACGGTGTTCAATCCTCAGGTGATCACGGCCCTGAACGGCGTGGCCTGGTGGGCGGTGATGATCTTCGTCTTCATCGCCGGTCTGGAGCTGGACCTGCATCAGGCCTGGGAGAAACGGGGCGAGACGGCGGTCACCTCGGGGCTGGCCCTGCTGGCGCCCCTGGCCCTGGGCGCCCTGGCGGCCATCGGCATGCTGCAATTCCCAGGCTGGACGGGGCCGCAGGGTCAGACCTGGCAGGTGGTGCTGGGCATCGGCATGGCCTGCGCGGTCACCGCCCTGCCGATCCTGATCCTGTTCATGGAGAAGCTGGAGATCCTGCGCCAGCCGATCGGCCAGCGGATCCTGCGCTACGCCAGCCTGGACGATGTGGCGATCTGGGGGGTGCTGGCCCTGATCCTGCTGGACTGGGAACGGGTGGGGCGTCAGGTCGGGTTTCTGGTCGGGTTCGCCGTGGCGGCCTGGGCGGTGCGATGGCTGATGAAGCGTCTGCCGGAATCGGACCGCTGGTATGTGGCCCTGATCTGGCTGGCCGCCTGCGGTTTCGCCGGCGACTGGTCGGGGCTGCACTTCATGGTGGGGGCGTTTTTGGCCGGGGCGGTGCTGGATCACCGCTGGTTCGATCAGGCCAAGATGGACCTGTTCCGCAATCACATCCTGCTGGCGGTGATGCCGGTCTTCTTCCTGAGCACGGGCCTGCGGACCCAGTGGGACGTCGGCGGGGTGGCGGTGTTCGCGGCGGCGGGGGTGCTGCTGGTCGCCTCGGTGGCGGGCAAGCTGGCCGGGGTGCATATGGCCGGCCGTATCCTGAAGTGGGAGAAGGGCGAGGCCTCGATCATCGGCTGGCTGCTTCAGACCAAGGCCTTGATCATGATCATCTTCGCCAACATCCTGTTGGACAAGCAGATCATCACCAACGAGACCTTCACCGCCCTGCTGCTGATGGCTGTGGGCTCCACCATGCTGACCATGCCGATGGTCAAGCCGCAGCTGGCCCGGCTGACCGGGCTGCTGGGCAAGTCCGGCTAGATCTACCGCGGGGCGCGCTTGGCCAGGATCCGTTGCAGGGTGCGGCGGTGCATGCCCAGGCGGCGCGCGGTCTCCGAGACATTGTGGTCGCACAGCTCGTAGACCCGCTGGATATGCTCCCAGCGGACCCGGTCGGCGCTCATCGGATTGTCGGGCGGCTCGGGCGCCTCGTCGGCGGTGGCCAGCAGAGCCTTGACCACGTCGTCGGCGTCGGCGGGCTTGGACAGGTAATCGACCGCCCCGGCCTTGACCGCCGCGACGGCGGTGGCGATGGCGCCATAGCCGGTCAGCATGACGATGCGGGCGTCCTCGCGCTTCTCGCGCACCGCCTCGACCACCTTCAGGCCGTTGCCGTCGTCCAACCGCATGTCCAGAACGGCGAAGGCCGGCGCCTTGTCGCGCAGCAACTGGGTGGCCTCGGCGACGGACCCGGCGGTGGTGACTTCGAAGCCGCGTGATTCCAGAGCCCGCCCCATCCGGGTGCGCAGGGCCTGGTCGTCGTCGAGCAACAGCAGCGACTTGTCGGGCAGGGCGGCGATACGGGTCTCGAGTTCGGACATTCTGTTCTCCTGCTGCTTCAAGTCGGGACCGGTCGCGTCCGGGTCAAGGCCAAGGTTCGCCCCTGCGACTCTTCGACCCAATACGCAGGTCAGGCCGCGCCGGACCTTTTCATGCCGCCACCTCCAGCGCCGGACGCGCCCACCGCACCCCCACGCGGGCGCCGCGCGGGGGGCTGCGGCCCTCGGGCGAGGCTTCCGGGCGGGGCAGACCCTGGCCGACGCTGACAACCCCGCCGGTCCGCTCCAGCAGGGTGCGGGCGATGAAGAAGCCCAGGCCCATGCCGCCCTGGCTGGGGGCGATGGCGGTCTCTGCACGGGCGTCGCGGGACCGGGATGTGGCGGCGGCGATCTGGGCCGCCAGGGCCAGGCGCGCCTTGCCGTGGGGCCGGCTGGTCACATAGGGCTCGCCCAGCCGGGGCAGGATGTCGCTGGGAAAGCCCGGTCCGTCGTCCAGGATGGCGATCTCGATCCAGCCGGCGTCGACCAGGGCCTGGACCCGCACGGTGGAGGCTGCAAAGTCGGCGGCGTTCTCGACCAGGGTGGACAGGCCGTGCACCACCTCCGGCAGGCGGCGCACGCGCGGCGCCGGCTGGCCTGGGGGCGTCTTGACCAGAACCTCGAACACCAGGTCGAAGCCCCGGTGCGGCTCGACCACCTCTTCCAGCAGGGCCTTCAGCGCGACGTCGGCATAGAGGGCGTCGTCGCCCTCGGGCTGTTGCGAGAGTTGGGTCAGTATGCCCCGGCAGCGCTCGGCCTGTTGCAGGATCAGGGCGGCGTCCTCGGCCGCCTCGCTGTCAGGGGCCGAGGCGCGTTGCAGCTCCTTGGCCACGACCTGAATGGTGGCCAGCGGCGTGCCCAGCTCATGCGCCGCCGCCGCCGCCAGTCCGCCCAGGGCCGCCAGCCGCTGCTCGCGTTGCAGCACGTCCTGGGTCGTGGCCAGGGCCAGTTCCAGCTTTTCCGCATCAGCCGCCACCCGCCACGCATAGCCGGCGGTGAAGACCACCCCCGTCACCAGGGCCATGACCATGCCCAGCCGATAGAGCAGGGGCAGGTGGAAATTCTCGCCGGGCCGCCAGGGCAGGGGTTCGGACCAGAAGAACAGCACCCCCACGGCGATCAGGGCCAGCAGGCCCAGGGTCACGGCCTGGCGCGCGGGCAGGGCCGCCGCCGCGATGGTCACCGGCGCCACCAGCAACAGGCAGAAGGGGTTCTCCAGCCCGCCCGTCAGGCCCAGCAACAGACCCAGCTGGAAGATGTCGAAGCCCAGATGAATGGCCGTGGTTCGCCCGTCCGGCAGGCTGGCCTCCAGCCGGCGCACCCGCGCCATGGCTCCGACGTTCACGGCGGCGCTGACGGCGATGACGATCAGACAGGGCCAGAGCGGCAGGGGAAAGTGCAGACCCTGCGACGCCGTCAGTATGGCGGCGCTCTGCCCCAGGATGGTCAACCAGCGCAGGACGATCAGGGTGCGCAGCGAAAAGCCGCGGCCCCGGCGCGGCGCGTCGCGCCAGCCCGCGTCGGACAGCCCCCCCTCGGACGAGAAGGGGGGCGCATGCGGCGCGATGCGGTCTTCTGTCGATGTCACGGGCCTTCTATAGACCGGGTCCGAGGTTTTCGTCAGAGGTCGTCATGCCGCGTCGTTCCATCCTGCTGTTCGCAGGCGCCTGTCTTGCGATTGCTGCGGCTCTCGCCATCGTCACCGTGGTGGTGGTGTCCAGCCGCGCGCCCGCCACCGGCGAGATCGGCTCCACCGGACAGCCGCTGGTCGGCGGCGATTTCCAGCTGGTGAACCAGGACGGACAGCCGGTCGATCAGACGATGCTGAACGGCAAATGGAGCCTGGTCTTCTTCGGCTTCACCTACTGCCCCGAATTCTGCCCCACCACCTTGGCCGAAATGGCCGCCGTGCAGCAACGGCTGGGCGACAAGGCGGACGATCTCCAGATCGTCTTCGTCAGCATCGACCCCGAACGCGACACGCCCCAGCAGCTGAAGGACTATCTGTCATCCGACGGCTTTCCCAAGGGCGCCATCGGCCTGACCGGCGCGCCGGACCAGATCGCCCAGGCGGCCAAGGCCTACCGGGCCTATTACGAGAAGGTCGGCGAAGGCGAGGGTTACACGATGAACCACTCCCTGACCGTCTATCTAATGGGGCCCGACGGCAAATACCGCGCCGCCGTCGCCTATGGCCTGGGCCCGGACAAGGCGACCAGGGTCATCGAGGACGCGATGGCGCGGGGTTAACCCCGCTCCTTGGTCTTGGTGAAGGCCACCTTGGGGAAGCGTTCGCCGACATAGCCTGTCTCCCAGCTGGACTTGGCCAGGAAGACCGGGGCCTGGTCGATGTCGCGGGCCATCTGGGGGCGATATTTGCCCGAGAAATCCTCGATATCTGTATCCGAGCCCCCCGAGGCTGGAGTGACCCAGCGGGCCTCGGCATAGGGGCTGGGTTCGAAGATGACGTCCAGGCCGTATTCCTCGCCCAGACGGTCGGCCATGACCTCGAACTGCAGCTGGCCCACGGCGCCGACAATGAAGTCCGAGCCGATCTCGGGGCGGAACAGCTGGGTCACGCCTTCTTCGGCCAGGCCTTCCAGCGCCTTCTTCAGGTGTTTGGCCTTCAGCGGATCCTTGACCCGCACCCGTTGCAAGATTTCCGGCGCGAAGTTGGGCAGGCCGGCGAACCGCACCACGCCGCTCTCCGACAGGCTGTCGCCGACGCGCAGCACGCCGTGGTTGGGAATGCCGATCACGTCGCCGGCGAAGGCGTCGTCGGCCAGTTCGCGGTCGCTGGCGAAGAACATGATCGGCGCATTGACCGACAGGGCCTTGCCCGTGTTCTGCACCTTCAGCTTCATGCCGCGCTTAAAGGCGCCCGAGGCCATGCGGAACATGGCGATCCGGTCGCGGTGGTTGGGGTCCATATTGGCCTGGACCTTGAAGACGAAGCCGGTGACCTCGTCGGCGCCGGGCTCGACCACCGTATCGACGGGGGCGGGGGCGTTGCGGGTCTCGGGGGGAGATTCCTTCCTCGCCTTCATCACCTTGGGCGCCGGGGCCCAGTCGCCGATGGCCTTCAGCAGTTCGTCGATGCCGAAGTGGCGCAGGGCCGACCCCCACAGCACCGGCGTCATATGGCCTTCCAGGAAGGCCTGACGGTCAAAGGCCGGATAGCCGCCCTCGACCAGTTCGACCGCCTCGGCCAGATTGTCCTGCTCGCCCGCCTCGAAATATTGCGCCGCCTGGTCCAGCGGCAGGGCGGCGGGGTGTTCGGGATCCTCGGCTGAACCGGCGATCTTGCGGGTATAGGGCTGGAACCGGCCGGTGCCGACCTCGACCATGCCGCGCAGACGATTGCCGCTCTCGGCCGGCCACCAGATGGGCGCCGGATCCAACTGAAGGCGGCTGGCTATGTCGTCCAAAAGGGTCATCGGGTCCTGGGCCTCGCGGTCCAGCTTGTTGATGAAGGTGATGATCGGAATGTCGCGCAGCCGGCAGACTTCGAACAGTTTCAGCGTCTGCGGCTCGATCCCCTTGGCGGCGTCCAGCACCATGATGGCGCAGTCGGCGGCGGTCAGGGTGCGATAGGTGTCTTCGGAAAAGTCCTCGTGCCCAGGCGTATCGAGCAGGTTGAACATCTTGCCGTCGTGCTCGAACGTCATGACCGAGGCGCTGACGGAGATGCCCCGCTCCTTCTCGATCTTCATCCAGTCGGACCGCGTCCGCCGGTTCTCACCGCGCGCCCGCACGGCCCCGGCCGCGCGGATTGCGCCGCCGGCCAGCAGGATATGCTCGGTCAGGGTCGTCTTGCCCGCATCCGGGTGGGCGATGATGGCGAAGGTCCGGCGGCGAGCCGCCTCCTCGGGCAGTGTCAGTGTCATGGCGCGCGACTAGCGCGCCCGGCTGAGAAAGTCACTCGCTGGCGGGCGCCGGGGGCGATTGAGGGCTGTCTTCCGATGGAGCCTCGGGCTGGGAGGCTGTTGCGCCGTCAGTCGGCTCTTCGAGCGTGGGCAGCGGCTCCCCGCCCTCGAGCGCGGCGATCATCCGCGCCGCCACATCCGCCGCGCCGCCGCCGTGCGGATTATTCGCCAACGGTTTGAGCACACTGATCGCCTCGTCCTTCTCCTCGGTTTCGATCAAGGCGGCGGCGTAGCTCAGGCGCACCTCGGCCAACTGCGGCGCCCGGTCGAAGGCGAGGCCCAGCGTCAGCATGTCGTTTTCATTGGGATAGCCCGGCTCTCCGCTTCTCATCTCGCCGATCAGCATCAGGGTCCGATAGTCGTTGTTCGCAGCGGCGTAGGCGCGGCCCAGATAGATTCTCGCCTCGCGCTTCAATGCGGTGCTTTCGGCCAGGTCCTCGACATCGCGCGCTTGGCGCAGGCGCTCCTGTGCCAGGAACTGCAAGGCCTCGACATTGTCGGGCTCCAGCTCGATCAACCTTTGCAAGGCGCGCTCTCCGGCTGGGCGGTCGCCAAAATGCATGCCGGCGTGACCGGCGGCCAACAAGGCCAGCGGGTCGTCGCCGTAGCGGGCCGATATCCGCGCCACTTCCTGGCCCAGTTCGGCCCGATCCTCATCCTCCACGCCGATCTTCAGTCTCTGGTTGATTAGCAGCAGATCATTCGCCGACTTGGGCAGGCGGGTGACGACGATGTCGGCCGTCGGAAAGTCACCTTTGATGGTGCGGCCCATCAGCCGTCGGCTCGTCATATACTTCCGAAGTTCCGAGCGCAGCTCGGTCAGGCTCATGCCCGTGGCGGTCTCCATGGCCTCGACCGGATCGCCGCCAGCTGAAACGTCCGCGAGATAGGCGCCCAGTTGCCGCGAACGTTCGGGGTCGCTGAAGAACCAGTGGGTCAACAGCCATGCGAGTGGATAATAGGTCTCTCGGTAACTGCTGCGCGTGACCTCGCCGGGCCGCGTTCGCAGCAGAACCTCGAGCGGAATCCAGGTCCCATTGATGAGCCAATAGGCGCGATTGTCGCTGAAGCCTCCCAGTTTGATCTCGTCGCCCGCTATGTCGGCCGTCATGTAATATTCGGCAAAACCCTCGACGAACCAGCCGGGGTAGGCGGCGGGGGCGCTGCCGAGCATGAAGTGGTGGACGTATTCGTGCAGCAGCACCTCGTCGTTTTCACCGCGGATGGCGACCGCGAATATGTCCTCGGAGGTCGGAAAATAGGTGCCGACGACGTTGGGTGCTGTACCGGGATGGACCCGGAGCAGACCGGATCTAGAGCCGACAAGATAGATGGGCAGTTTGCGCGGGGGCGCCTCGTTCATCGGCAGGCCCGAACGATAGCGCATGACGCGGTCAAAGGTCTCAAGCTTCTGGACATAGTCCCGGAGCGACCGTTCGCTGCCTTCGCTATAGACGATGAAACGTTCGCTTTCTGCCTTCAGCCAATCGGCACGCGCCGCTGTCGCTGTCAGACTCAGCGTCGCTAAGGCGGCCGCCAATACGGCGCCCAGTCCCGATCGTTTCATGGCTTGTTCCCCGTTTCTGCCGAACGGGACTTGAACAATCCCGTCTCCCCCGACCCCTGAGTTGTCGCAAAGGTTGTGCGGGGTCGTAAAGAGCCGCGTGCAGATCACGCGAAGAATCCTGCCGGTCCGCGCACCATTTGCCGCAGATCAAATAACCCCTCGCCACAAGGGGCTATTGGAGTCATTGTCGGGTCGGAGGACGATCAGGCCGTCAGAGCCCGACGCTCCCCTCCCGGGTCAAACCGGGACCATAGGGAAAGGAAATGACGATGGCTGTTATCCATCCTGAAGACCGTGTTTCCGGTCTCGACCGTTCGCGCTTCGAACGCCCCCGCAAGATGCATCCGGCTTTTGGACTGGTGATGGGCTTCGGCTTCATCTTCGCCGTGTCCGCCGTCGTGCACCTGCTGTTCACGGCGTTCTGACGGCGGTTTAAGACGGCCGTCTCAGGCGGCGAGACGGTTCCAGACGGCGCGATCGGCGGCGATCGCGTCGAGGCGACGGCCCTTGTCGTGCAACTGACCCATGACCGCATCGGGCAGGGTGCAGAAGCGCGGCTCGACCAGGTCGGGGTTGCAACCTGCGGCCGGCGCCGCGAACAGGGCCGCGTTGACGTCCGGGCTGCGCTCGGCGATCAGCCAGGCTAGGCGGCGCGCGCGGGCGGGATCGTTGCGGTGAAGCAGCGGATCCTCGGCGAACAGTTCGCAGCCCAGTTCCAGCACATAGTCGAAGCCCAGCTTCTCGAACCGGCGCGCGTCGGCAGGCGTGACCGGGCAGGCCTCGTCCAGGTCGAACACGACATCGTTCAGAAGAAACAGCATGGGCGAAACGCTTCTGGCGAACCGGACGCGATGTCGTCCGTGCTTCCGATGTATGACAGTTCGCTTGAGGTCCGGTTCACGGACGCGGTTAAGCCTTTGTGACCGAACGGGGCGGGCGTAACGGCTAGCCGGCGCCCAGGGCGCTTACCGCCAGATTGACCGCCAGGGCCACGATCACCGTGTTGAAGACGAAGGCGGTCAGGCTGTGAACGCTCGACAGCCGCCGGATGCCCCGGTCGGCGATCTGCACATCGGCCGTCTGGCAGGCCACGCCGATGATCAGGGCGAAATGCAGAAAATCCCAGTAGTCGGGCTGGGTCTCGCCGGGGAAGATCAATCCGCCCCGGTCCTCGGCGTCTTCGCCCTGCTGATAGAAGGCGTGGGCGTAGTGGAGCGCAAACATCAGATGGATGAAGCTCCACGACAGGGCGACCGTGCCCAAGGCCAACAGGCCGTTCCGCAAGGGAAAGCCGCCGCTCTGCGCCTCGCCGACCACGACGACGATGCTGGCCGCCGCCGCCAGCAGGCTGAGCGGGAGGACGGCGACGCCGGTCTGGTCGAGGGCCGCCGCCCGCCTTCTGATGGCGTCAGCGTCTTCCGCCAGGGCCATTCGGACCAGGGTGGCGGCGATGAAGACCGCGACCCCGGCGATCCAGCCATAGGCCATCCGGGTCAATCCGCTCTGTCCCGCCGGGATCAACAGGGCGACCAGGATCACCACCGCCAGGCTGGAAAACAGGACGCCGTACAGGCGAAGGGGGCGAAACAGGGTCATGGCCCGGATCATGACGCCCCTCGCGCGGACCGCAAGCGAGCGCCTTAGACGAAAAGCGAACGGGCTGACGCGACGTGACCCTTGCGAAGCCGGGCGTGGTCGGCTTACGTGATCACGCATTGTTACAGCCCGGCCGTCGCCGGAGAAGGGCCGCCATGACCACCTATGAAGATCGCGCCGGATTGAAGGTTGCGGCCGAGCTCGTGGCCCTGATCGAACAAGACGTCCTTCCGGGACTGGGTCTGGATGCGGCGGGCTTCTGGTCGGGCGCGACGGCCGTCTTTGACCGGTTCGCGCCGGAGAACCGCGCCCTGCTGGCCCGGCGTGACGACCTTCAAGCCCGGATCGACGCCTGGCACGCCGCGCGTCGGGGTCAGCCCTACGATGTGGCGGCGTCCCAGACCTTCCTGCGCGAGATCGGCTATCTGGTCGAAGAACCGGCGCCCTTCTCCATCGGCACTACGGGAGTGGACGCCGAGATCGCCCGCATGGCGGGGTCGCAGCTGGTCGTTCCGGTGCTGAACGCGCGGTTCCTGCTGAACGCCGCCAACGCCCGCTGGGGCAGCCTGTATGACGCCCTGTACGGCACGGATGCGCTCGGCGACCTGCCGACCGGCGGCGGCTATGACGCGGCGCGGGGCGCCCGGGTCGTGGCGCGCGCCAAGGCGTTTCTGGACGAGGCGGCGCCGCTGGCCGAAGGCTCGCACGCCGATGTCGCCGGCTGGTCGGTTGTCGAGGGCGCCCTGGTCCCCGCCCTGAAGGAGCCGGCCCAGTTCGTCGGCTTTGTCGGAGATCCGGCCTCGCCCGCCTCCATCCTGCTGGCGCACCACGGCCTGCACATCGAACTGGTGATCGACCCGTCGCACCCGGTCGGGCGCGCCGATCCGGCGGGCCTGGCCGACGTCGTGCTGGAATCGGCCCTGACCACCATTGTCGATCTGGAGGACTCGGTCGCCGCCGTGGACGCGGCCGACAAGGTCGAGGCCTACCGCAACTGGCTGGGCCTGATGCGCGGCGACCTGGCCGCCACCTTCAAGAAGGGCGGCGAGACCCTGACCCGCGCTCTGGAGCCCGACCGGCGCTGGACCGCGCCCCAGGGCGGCGACGTGACCCTGAAGGGCCGCAGCCTGCTGTTCGTGCGCAACGTCGGCCACCTGATGACCACGCCCGCCATCCGTCTGACCGACGGTTCCGACGCGCCCGAAGGGATCATGGACGCCGTCGTCACCACCCTGATCGCGCTCTACGATATCAAGGGGCTCGGGGCCTTCGGCAACAGCGCGACCGGATCGGTCTATATCGTCAAGCCGAAGATGCACGGGCCGGACGAGGCTGGCTTCACCGACCGGCTGTTCGACGCGGTCGAGGATTTGCTGGCCCTGCCGCGTCACACGATCAAGGTCGGGGTGATGGACGAAGAACGCCGCACCTCGGCCAATCTGGCGGCCTGTATTCATGCGGTGAAGGACCGGATCGTCTTCATCAACACCGGCTTCCTGGACCGCACCGGCGACGAGATCCACACCGCCATGCAGGCTGGGCCGGTGGTGCGAAAGGCCGACATCAAGTCCAGCGCCTGGATCACCGCCTATGAGGCGCGCAACGTCGCCATCGGCCTGAAATGCGGCCTGTCGGGCAAGGCCCAGATCGGCAAGGGCATGTGGGCCGCCCCCGACCGGATGGCCGACATGCTGGAGCAGAAGATCGCCCACCCCAGGACCGGCGCCAACACCGCCTGGACCCCGTCGCCGACCGCCGCCACCCTACACGCGCTCCACTATCATGCAGTGGACGTCTTCGCCGTCCAGGCCGAGGTCGCGAGCCGACCGACGCCGGGTCTCGACGATCTGCTGACCCCGCCGCTGGCGAACGGCGTCAACTGGTCCGAGGACGAGGTGGCGGCCGAGCTGGACAACAACGCCCAGGGCATCCTCGGCTATGTCGTCCGCTGGATCGACCAGGGGGTCGGCTGTTCCAAGGTGCCCGACATCCACGACATCGGCCTGATGGAGGACCGCGCCACCCTGCGGATCAGCTCGCAGCATATCGCCAACTGGCTGTTGCACGGCGTCTGCACCCCCGATCAGGTGGATGCGGCCTTCCTGAGGATGGCGGCCAAGGTCGACGCCCAGAACGCCGGCGACCCCCTCTATCGGCCCATGGCGCCCGATCCGGACGCCAGCCTGGCCTACCAGGCCGCCCGCGCCCTGGTGTTCGAGGGTGTGGATCAGCCGAACGGCTATACTGAGCCGTTGCTCCACGCCTACCGGCTGAGGGCCAAGGCCCAGTATTAGACCCGTCACCCTCGGGCTTGTCCCGAGGGCCTACGGTTGATGCAGACGCGGTCGTTCGAACCCGTGTCGAGACCGGTGGCCCGCACCCTTCGACGTGCGGCGGACAGGTGGGCCCTCGGGACGAGCCCGAGGGTGGCGGGAGGAGGGGCGCTAACCCCCCGTCCGTCCCGGCGGCAGGCCGGGCGCCGGTTCCAGGGGGCCGTCCTCGTCTTCGGCCATCATCAGATCCTCGGCGGCGTCGTTGCCGGCAGCCGGGACTGGGGCAGAGGGCGAGGCCGGGGGCCGGGCGGTCGGCGTCGGACCTGCGCCCCCACCATAGCCCAGCCGCCCCAGGGCGTCGTCGCCCTCCAGGCCGAAAGCGCTGCGGATGCGCAGGTCGGTCTGGGGGAAGGGCACCTCGATCCCGGCCCCGTCCAGGGCGTCGGCGATCAGCCAGGTATAGGCCGCGTGCATGGCCGCAGGCCGCTTGACCGCCTCTCGCGTCGGCCAGACCAGCAGTTCGAACTCCAGCCCCTTGTCGCCGAACCCCACCAGCCAGACCTGGCTCTTGCGCGCCTCGGTCTCGGGCAGGGTGAAGGGGCTGGCCCGCGCGCAGGCCAGAACCGCCTCTCGCACCCTGCCCCGATCCGACCCATAGGCGACGGCGAAGGGGATGTGGATGCGCCGGGTGTCGCCCTTCAGCGTCCAGTTGGTCACCGGCTGCTCGATGAAGCGCGAGTTGGGCACCAGGACATTGACGTTGTCATTGGTCCGCACCCGCGTCGCGCGCGGCCCGATCTCCATGATGGCGCCGCGAATGCCGATGTCCTCGATCTCGATATAGTCCCCGACCGACACCATACGGTCGAAGATCAGGAACAGGCCGGACACGAACTCCTTGACCACGCCTTGCAGGCCCAGACCGACGCCTATGCCCAGGGCGCCGGCGAAGACCGCCAGTGACGACAGGTTCAGCCCCGCCGCCGACAGGGCCGACATGAGGCCCACGATGATGATGGCGTAACCCGCCAGCCGCTCCAGCAGATACAGGGCCTGCCGACTGCGTTCGGACCGTTCGCGGACCCGCCGCAGGGCGCGCGTCACCAGCCGGGCGACGATCAGGGCGACCAGCAGTATGACCAGGCCGCTGACCAGGCCGCCGACGGTGACGCTGGCCCCCGCCACGCGAATGATCTGGGTGTCGTCGAGGGTTTCGAGGCCGGCCTGGAGCGGAGACGTCATCACGCGCAAGCGCGCGGCGAACCGCTCAGGTTCCAGATGCAACGAAGCCCGGCTGTTTTCACAGCCGGGCTTCTGGAAACTGGTGGAGCTTAGCGGAGTCGAACCGCTGACCTCTTGCATGCCATGCAAGCGCTCTACCAACTGAGCTAAAGCCCCGGACCTTGCGGTCTGGTTCGCCCGGTTCATCTTGCGATGGCCCCCGGCGAGGCGGCGGAACCTATGTCAGAGCTTTTTTTCGATCAAGCCCGTTTCGACATTTATTTTCACATCGGTTCCGGATGCGAAAAACAGCAGCGATTTCAATCCCGACACAGGGTTCGAAAGGCTGTTCGCCTGCCGCGTCTCCCCTAAAGGGAAACGCGGCGGACGCAACAAAAAAGATCAGTCGTCGTCGCGCGACGGCTTGGCGATCTCGTCGTCGATGGAGTCATCGTCGTCGTCTTCGATGAACGGCACGGAGTCGTCGTCATCGTCGCCCAGATCGTCGTCGTCGCCGTCGGTGGCGCCCATGCCGGCTTCTTCCGAGGCGTCGGCCGGGGCGTCGTCATCGTCGTCCGGCGTCAGGATCGGCTCATGGCCTTCCTCGTCGATTTCCGGCGCCCGGATCTCTTCTTCCTCGTCCTCGTCGGACTCGGCCTTCTTGTCCTTGACCTGATCGTCCGTGTCCTCGTCGTCGGCGGGATAGCCGGGACGGACGCGACGGCTGCGCAGCTTCAGCGCCTCTTCGGGATCGAAATCCGAGCCGCATTTGGGGCAGTGGGCGGGGCGGCGGTTCAGGTCGTAGAACTTAGCCTGGCAGTTCGGGCAAACCTGTTTGGCGCCCAGTTCGGGATTGGCCACGTTTGGAACCTTCAACGGGTTGAATTCGGGGCGGTCCCTTGCCACCCCTAGGAGCCGCTGTCAAAAGCTGTCTTTCGCGCCGCCCGCGCGGCTCCCTCCCCAACACAGCCTGAAGCGGGTGAATATGCCGTCTCAACTGACCGCCAGACGCTCTGACGCCCTTGCCGGAACGGTCCGCGCACCCGGCGACAAGTCAATGTCACACCGCTCGATGATTCTGGGCGGCATGGCCTCGGGCGTCACCGAGGTCGAGGGTTTGCTGGAAGGCGATGACGTCCTGGCCACCGCCCGCGCGGTCGAGGCCTTCGGCGCCAAGGTCCAGCGGACCGGCGACGGGAAGTGGCGGATCGAAGGGGCGGGCGGCTTCAAGACGCCCCAGTCCGTGATCGACTGCGGCAACGCGGGCACCGGGGTGCGCCTTCTGATGGGGGCCGCCGCCGGCTATCCGCTGACGGCGACCTTCGACGGCGACGCCTCGCTGCGGAAGCGGCCGATGAAGCGCGTCACCGGTCCTTTGGCCGACATGGGCGCCCGGTTCGGCTGGCTGGCGGCCGAGGACCGACTCCCGGTCGCCCTGACCGGCGGAACCCTGAGCGCGATCGACTATGTGCAGACCGTCGCTTCGGCTCAGGTCAAGTCGGCCATCCTGCTGGCCGGGCTGAACGCCCAGGGCGTCACCTCGGTGACGGAGCCGGAAAAGAGCCGCGACCACACCGAACGGATGCTGCGCGCCTTCGGCGCCGAGGTCGGCGTGGAGGAGGTGGGCGAGGGTTGGACCGTCACGCTGAAGGGCGGTCAGGCCCTGACCGGGACCTTCGTCGCCGTGCCGGGCGATCCGTCCTCGGCCGCCTTCCCGCTGGCGGCGGGTCTGGTGGTTCCGGGCTCGGTGGTGACGGTCGAGGGGGTGATGCTGAACCCCCTGCGCACCGGCCTGTTCGACACCTGGATCGAAATGGGCGCCGACCTGATCATTTCGAACCGGCGTCAGGCGGGCGGCGAGGATGTCGGCGACATCACCGCCCGTTATTCGGCCCTGAAGGGCGTGGTCGTGCCGGAAGCGCGCGCCGCCTCGATGATCGACGAATATCCGATCCTCGCCGCCACCGCCGCCTTTGCTGAAGGCGTCACCGTTATGCGCGGCGTGGGCGAGATGAGGGTCAAGGAAAGCGACCGGATCTCGCTGATGGTCGAGGGCCTGCGGGCCTGCGGCGTCCAGGTGGAGGAGGAGCCGGAAGGCTTTATCGTCACTGGAGGCCCGGTGAAGGGCGGCGCGACCGTCCACACCGCCCACGATCACCGCATCGCCATGAGCCATCTGGTGCTGGGCCTGGCCGCCGAACAACCGGTCTCGGTCGACGAACCGGGCATGATCGCCACCAGCTTCCCCGGCTTCGTCGAGATGATGAACGGCCTGGGCGGGCAGATCGCTTGACGAGATGTCGCCTATAGACGACAATGGGCGGGTTGCAATAGAACTGACGCCGCAGTTCGTGAGCTGGCGTTCAAGACTGCGAGACGCACGAGCGCTCGCCAGGATCGCCGATCGGCTGACCCGGCTTCAGTTTGGACACTGGGGCGACGTCAAACCTGTCGGGGAAGGCGTCAGCGAATTGCGGATCGACGTCGGCCCCGGCTATCGGGTGTATGCGTTTCAGCGGAACCGCACCTGGGTCGTCGTGCTTGGAGGCGGCGATAAGTCGTCCCAAAAACGGGACGTCGAGGCGGCGCTGATTCTGGCGAGAGAGTTGAGAAATGCCGATTGAGACTGTTCCCTTCGACGCGGCCGACTTCCTCGATACGCCTGATGCGGTCGAGGAGTTTCTGGTGGCGTCGTTCGAGTCCGCCGCTGAACTCGGGGATCCCCGCCTGATCACCAACGCCCTGGGCGTCGTCGCCCGGGCCAAGGGCATGACCCAGATGGCGCGCGACGCCGAACTGTCGCGCACGGCCCTGTATCGCGCGCTCAGCGAGGAGGGGCGGCCCGAGCTTTCGACCATATTCAAGGTGATGCAGGCCCTGGGGCTGCGCCTCGCCCCCGTTCGCGTGGACTCCGCCGCCTGATGCCTCTGATCATCGCCGTCGACGGCCCGGCCGCCTCGGGCAAGGGCACCATCGCCGCCCGGCTGGCGCGGACCTATGGCCTGCCGCATCTGGACACCGGCCTGCTGTACCGCGCCGTGGGCGTCAAACTGCTGGAGGCCGGCGGTTCGCTGGACGACGAGGCGGCCGCGACCCAGGTCGCCCGGGCCCTGGACGCCGCCGACGTGTCCGAAGATCCCCGCCTGACCACCGGCGAGGCGGGCGAGGCGGCCAGTCGCGTCGCCGGTCATCCCGGCGTGCGCGCCGCCCTGCTGGACCTGCAACAGGCCTTCGCGGCCCAGGCCGGGGGCGCCGTGCTGGACGGGCGCGACATCGGCACGGTGATCGCGCCTGACGCACCCGCCAAACTGTTCGTCACCGCCGCGCCTGAGACCCGGGCCGACCGTCGCTGGAAACAGTTGACGGCGCGCGGCTTCGACATCGGTTTCGACGAGATGCTGGCCGATATCCAGCGCCGGGACGAGCGCGACGCCGGTCGCGGGTCAGCCCCGATGGTCCAGGCGGAAGACGCGGTCTTGCTGGATACCACTGACATGGGTATAGAGGCGGCCTTCGATGCGGCCCGCCGTATCGTCGAGGCGGCGCGCGCGAAACACGGTCTTTGACCCATTTTGCAAATCCAACGCGTCCACCCTCGGCTTCCGCGGGCGTCCTGATCGTTCTGAACGGCCTCGCATCCTGACGACCTGCCTATTCTGAACATCCACCTCGCGCGGGGCCGTCCGGTCGCGCGCCACAGCCCCTACGGAATGCTTTTCAGCTTCATGACTGACACCCTCTCCCCCTCGCGCGACGATTTCGCCGCGCTGCTCGACGAACAACTTCAGGGCCGCGACTTCGGCGAAGGCCAAGTGGTCCACGGCCGCGTCGTCGGCATCGAAAAAGACATCGTCATCATCGACGTGGGCCTGAAGACCGAAGGCCGCATCTCGATGCGCGAATTCGGCCAGGGCGACGACGCCAAGCTGCCGAAGGTCGGCGACAACGTCGAGGTCTACCTCGAGCGCGTCGAAAACGCCCTGGGCGAAGCCGTCATCAGCCGTGACAAGGCCCGCCGCGAGGAAGCCTGGACCCGTCTGGAAGTCGTGTTCGCCGAAGGCCAGCCGGTCAACGGCGCCATCGTCGGTCGCGTCAAGGGCGGCTTCACCGTCGACCTGGGCGGCGCCTCGGCCTTCCTGCCCGGCTCGCAAGTGGACATCCGTCCGGTCCGCGACGTCGGCCCGCTGATGGGCAAGGAACAGCCGTTCCAGATCCTGAAGATGGACCGTCCGCGCGGCAATATCGTCGTCTCGCGTCGCGCCATCCTGGAAGAAGCCCGCGCCGAACAGCGCACCGAGCTGGTCGGCCAGCTGCAAGAGGGCGAAGTCCGCGAAGGCGTGGTCAAGAACATCACCGACTACGGCGCGTTCGTGGATCTGGGCGGCATCGACGGCCTGCTGCACGTCACCGACATGTCGTGGAAGCGCGTCTCGCACCCGTCGCAAGTCCTCGCCGTCGGCGACAGCGTCAAGGTCCAGATCGTCAAGATCAACCCGGACACCCAACGTATCTCGCTGGGCATGAAGCAACTGCAGTCGGACCCCTGGGACGGCGTGGAAGCCAAGTATCCGGTCGGCGCCAAGTACACGGGCCGCATCACCAACATCACCGACTACGGCGCCTTCGTGGAGCTGGAAGCCGGGGTCGAGGGCCTGGTGCACGTCTCGGAAATGTCCTGGACCAAGAAGAACGTCCATCCGGGCAAGATCGTCTCCACCTCTCAGGAAGTGGACGTGGTCGTCCTGGACGTCGACGCCTCCAAGCGCCGCATCTCGCTGGGCCTGAAGCAGGCTCAGGACAATCCGTGGGACGCCTTCGTCGCCAACCACCCGATCGGCTCGACCGTCGAGGGCGAAGTCAAGAACGCCACCGAGTTCGGCCTGTTCATCGGCCTGGACAACGACATCGACGGCATGGTCCACCTGTCCGACCTCGACTGGTCGGTCTCGGGTGAAGAAGCCATCCAGCGCTACCGCAAGGGCGAGATGGTCAAGGCCAAGGTCCTGGACGTCGACGTCGAGAAGGAACGCGTCTCGCTGGGCATCAAGCAACTCGGCGGCGATCCGATCGGCGAGGGCGACACCTATCGCCGCGGCCAGCAGATCACCGTCACCGTCTCGTCGATCGAGTCGGGCGGCATCGAGGTCAAGTTCGGTGAAGACGACGCGCCGGTCACGGCCTTCGTCCGCAAGTCGGACCTGTCGCGCGACCGCAACGAGCAACGTCCGGAACGCTTCGCCGTCGGCGACCGCGTCGACGCCATGATCACCGCTGTGGACAAGGCCTCGCGCCGCGTCTCGGTGTCGATCAAGGCGCTGGAAATGAAGGACGAACAGGAAGCCATCGAACAGTTCGGCTCGTCCGACTCCGGTGCTTCGCTGGGCGACATCCTGGGCGCCGCGCTGAAGAACGCCGGCTCGAAGGAGTAAGCGCTAAAGCCGCGAAGCGTCTCTCGCTTCGCGGTAGCGCAAAGAGACTGAAGGGCGGTGGGAGCGATCCCGCCGCCCTTTTCTTTTGTTTTCGGCCACGCCAGTGCGCGGAACCGCACATAAATCGTGCGAATGCCGCCTATCCTTGGTGGATAAGGGCTTTTTCCCGCGCTCAGCGGGGGTTAGGGTGCGGTTCTGGATCCTCGACGGGCGCTGACCCGTCGATCACGCGCTGGCAGGGGCCCTGATGATCAAGTCCGAACTGATCGAGAAACTGGCGGCCGAGAACACCCACCTGACCCATGCGGAGGTGGAGCGGCTGGTGAATGTCATCCTCGGCAAGATGACCGGCGCCCTTGCCGAGGGCGGTCGGGTCGAGCTGCGGGGTTTCGGCGCCTTTTCGGTGCGGTCCCGCCCGGCGCGTCTGGGCCGCAATCCGCGCACCGGCGAGACGGTGGACGTGCCGGCCAAGGCCGTGCCCTTCTTCAAGAGCGGCAAGGAACTGCGCGAGCGTCTGAACGCGTCCGGCGACGCCTGAACCTCTAAAGATCGAGCGCCCCCATGAGCCTTCTGTCCGAATTCCGCGAGTTTGCGGTCAAGGGAAACGTCGTGGATCTGGCCGTGGGGGTCATCATCGGCGCGGCCTTCAATGGCATCGTCAAGAGCCTGGTCGATCAGGTGGTCATGCCGCCCATCGGCCTGCTGACCGGCGGCATCGACTTCTCCGAGCTGGAATGGGTGCTTCGGCCGGAAAACCCGGCGACTGAGGCGGTGGAGAAGGTCTCGATCCAGTATGGCGCCTTCGCCAATACGGTGATCCAGTTCCTGATCGTCGCCTTCGTGGTCTTCATGGTGGTCAAGGGGATCAACACCCTGCGTCGCCAGGAGGCGGCCAAGCCCGACCCGGCCCCCTCCGCGCCAACCGCGACAGAGGCCCTGCTGACCGAGATTCGCGACACGCTGAAGTCGCGCCCCGGCGCCTGACCCCCTCTATTCCGGCCTCGTCCCTACGCCAGCCCCAATCCGCCTGAAGACGTCTTCTGGCCTCGCACCGGCGTGCGCCAGGCGCGGGGCAGGGGGACGGGACGGGCGCAGACGGCGTAGTCGCCGTCGAACGGCGTCGGCGACCAGGCGTGCGCCAGCGCCGGATCCTCGACGATGGCGTGGCAGTGGCCCCAGCCGCCCTCGCGCCGCGCCTTGGGCGGCAAGGCCCCTAACTGGTCCAGGATCTCCGGCGTCGTCACCTGCAACCGCACCTTGGCGGCGCCCAGGGCGCGGGCATTGGCGATCAGACAGGCCGCCAGGGTTTCGATCGCCTGGGGCGCGGTCTTCAGCGCGACCAGATCGATAATGTCCAGACAGGGCGGTTCGATCAGGCTGGTCTTGGTCATCAGGGCTTCGGCCATCCCGACCAGCCGTCCCTCGCGCACCAGGCCCAGCAGGATCGGCGGCAGGGTCTGATCCGGATCGGACAGCCGCCAGTTCAGCATCTCGGGGCTGCGGTCCGCCAACAACCGTCCCTCTGCCGCCAGATCACGCCAGAAGTCGGCATAGACCGTTCCGCCGATGTCGCGCACCATCACCACATCCGCGGGCAGGCTGAGCCGAGCGGGGCGGAATAGGCGAGGGTTCATCAGCCGCTCGCCCAGCCGCCGCGCCGTCTCCGCCGAGACATGGCCCAACATCATCCGCAGCAGGCGTCCTTTCAGGCACGCCAAGCGATCAACCACCCACGACAGTTTCAACGCATGGGTCGGCGTCGGTCCGGGCTCCATCCCGAACAGCCGGTACAGGGGCGCAGACCGCGCATTGGCGTTCAGCGTATAGCGGGCGAACAGGTCTGGTTGCGCCAGCAAGGCCTTGATCAACGGCCGGCTGGCGCCCTTGTGCTGCGGCGGCACGATGATCGAAAAGCCCGTCGCCCCGTGCAGCACCCGGTCGCCCTGGCGAAACCGCTGAATCAGATTGCCCAGCATGGCGACCGGCGCGTCATCCGCATCCGTGACGACCCAGCCGAGGGGGGCGTCGATATCCAGGCGTGCCGGATTCTGCTCCAGCCAGCGCCATCCGGCCTGCGACCGTTCGGGCCAGCCCACGTCGCGGTGCAGCCTGTTCAGGGCGTCATAGTCGGATCGACGGATCGGCCGCACAGGCATCGACGCTGTTCCCATACTCAAGCCGGCCCAGATCGGGACCGGATTACGACTTGAGCCGGAACATTGCAGGCGTCGGGCCAGATCGGGCCGTCTATGCTCCCAAAGTCGCGATCATATTTCGCATCAGGCCGCTGGTCGCCGCCTGGCCGGCGCCCTCATTGCTCAGGCCGATGAAGGCCAGGCCCCGCGCCGGCGCCACTATGGCGGTGGCGTACCACAGGGTGTTCGACCCATCGTGGGTCAGGACCGGCCCCCCGGCCCACGGAACCTGCGGCGGCGCGATCCATCCCAGGGCGTAGGGCAGGCCTTCGCCGGCGCCTGGAACCGTCAGTAGGCGGATCGTCTCGGGTTTCAGCCAGCCGTCGCCGTCCGTCAGGAACAGTCTCAGCCAGCGGCCATAGTCGGCCAGGCTCATATGGACCGTGCCCGCCGGCCCCAGGGCCGCCGGATTGTCCGCACCCGGATCGGCCGGGTCCGCGGCGGTGCGCGCCGCCCCTTCGCCCTGGTGTCCCCAGACGTTAGCCCCGCCCGTCGCATTCGTCTTGGGCGCGCCGAACCCGGCCGAGGTCAGGCCCAGGGGCGCGAACAGTTCGGCCTGGATCACCTCTTCCCACGACCGGCCCGTGATCGCCTCGATCGCCGCCCCGACCAGCATATAGTTGGCGTTGGCGTATTCGAAGGCTCCCTTGGTCCCGGTCGGCGCGGCGCCCAGGATCCGCTCGACCACGGCCCGCCGTTGCTCGGGCAGGGGGCGGGGGTCGCCCCGCGCCGTCATGAAGAAGATCATGCCCAGGGCGTCGGCGTCCTTCACACCCGCCCGGTGGTGCATGAAGTCTCTGATGTTCGCGCCTTCCCAGGCCGGATCGATCTTCATCCCCGGGAACAGGTCGCCCATCGGCGTGTCCCAGTCCGTCCGTCCCTGATCGACCAGTCGCCCGTAAAGCGCCGCCGTCATCGCCTTGGTGTTGGACCCCAGGTGCCAGCGGTCGTCCAGGGTCGCGGGATCGCTTGCGCCGACCCGACGCACGCCCCGCGCCCCGGACCAGACCAGGCCGTCGCGCGTCAACACCCCGCCGGCCAGGGCGACCGGCTGGGTCTGGGCGAAGGCGGCCTCCAGCGCGGCTTCATAGGTGTCGGCGGATGCCGCCCTGGCGCCCATCGCTCCGGCGGTCGCGGCGGCCAGGCCCGACATCACAAGCATTCGGCGGTTCAGCATGTCGAAACCCCTCCCGGTTTGGACCACCCTAACCCCGGCAGGCGGCACGGACACGTGAGAAGACCGTCATCTTCTGGCGTCACGCCGCTCCGCTTGCCCTGTCGCGACCCGCGTTCCACTGTCCCGCCATGGGAAAGAAATCCGACGCCTACGAAACCGAGCTCGAGCAGCTTCAACTGGCCATGGTGAAGACCCAGGCCTGGACCATCGAACACGGTCTGAGGGTCGTCATCGTGCTGGAGGGGCGCGACACCGCCGGCAAGGACGGGGCCATCAAGCGGCTGACCGAATACATGTCCCCGCGCCAGACCCGCGTCGTCGCCCTGCCCAAGCCCAGCGACCGGGAGACCGGCCAGTGGTACTTCCAGCGCTACGTCCCGCATCTGCCGGCGGCGGGCGAGACGGTCATCTTCAACCGCTCCTGGTACAACCGCGCCGGGGTCGAGCCGGTCATGGGCTATTGCACGCCCGAACACTACGCCCAGTTCCTGACCGACGCCCCGCGGTTCGAACGGATGCTGACCGACGACGGGATTATCCTGATCAAGCTCTGGCTCGACATCTCGCGCAAGGAACAGGCGAAGCGGCTGAAGGAGCGCCGCGTCGATCCGCTGAAACGGTTCAAGCTGTCGTCGCTGGACGCCGAGGCCGAGGCCCGGTTCGACGCCTATTCCGAGGCCCGCGACCGGATGCTGGACGAGACGGACCGTGACTTCGCTCCCTGGACCATCATCGCCACCGACGACAAGAAGACGGCGCGCCTGAACCTGATGCGCCACATCCTGACCGTTCTCGATCACTGCGGCGAGGAGATCGCGGCGCCGGACCCCGAGGTGGTCTTCTCCGCCGGCAAGGCCAAGGGCAAGCTGGCGCGGTAGCCGGCTCTTCCTTCCTTCCTTTCGTCATTCCGGGCGCAGCGCGGCGGAGACCCGGAACCCAGCGGCGCGCGAGAGCGCGAACCTGTCGCGGACTCTGACCTTCAACATCGTGCTGCGGATCCATTTCGCCTTCGGCGCCGCTGGGTTCCGGGTCTACGGGCCAAGCGGCCCTCCGCCCAGAATGACGAAAGGGGGGCTCTCCTAATTAGGCTGGCTTCGTTCCAAATAATTCAGTGACTTGCTTCTTCAAACCCGCCTTCGACCTATCACGCCTTCTAGCCGTGTTAGCCTCTCCCCTGGCCCAACCGCCGCAAGGAGATCGCCGAAAGACTAGACGAAAATAAACTCCAAAAGATTCGAGTCGATTGAGTCTATTCCTCGCCGCGAGGTGACGAACCGCTCGCCAACCCCTACCTACAGCCCATGACCGTTCACGCCGCCCCGCCCCCCATCCTCGACGCCGCCGGCGTCGATACCGACGAAGCCCTGTCGATCCTGAAGACCGCCCTGACCGGGGCCGACGACGGCGAGCTGTTCCTGGAACGGTCCGAGAGCGAGAGCCTGGTGTTCGACGACGGCCGGCTGAAGTCCGCCGCCTATGACGCCACCGAGGGCTTCGGCCTGCGGGTCGTGGCGGGCGAGACCGCCGGCTACGCCCACGCCAACGAGATCTCGGCCGCCGCCCTGCGCCGCGCCGCCGACAGCGCCGCCCTGGCCAAGCAAGGCCACGCCGCCCGCGTCGCCGAGGGGCCGCGCGCCACCAATCAGCAACTGTATGACGCCGTCGATCCCCTGGCCTCGCCGACCTTCTCGGACAAGATCGCCCTGCTAGCCGAGATCGACGCCTGGGCCCGCGCCCGCGACCCGCGCGTGGTCCAGGTCTCGGCCTCCCTGGTCGGCGAGCGCCGCGCCATCGAGATCCTGCGCGCCGACGAACGGGTGGTGCGCGACGTCCGCCCCCTGGTCCGGCTGAACGTCTCCGTCACCGTCGAGCAGAACGGCAAGCGCGAGAGCGCCGGCGCCGGCGCCGGCGGCCGCGCCGGCTTCGAGGCCTGGATGGCGCCCGAGCGCTGGCAGGCCCAGGTGGACGAGGCCCTGCGCCAGGCCCTGGTCAATCTGGACGCCATCGACTGCCCGGCGGGCGAGATGGACGTGGTCCTGGGGGCCGGCTGGCCCGGCGTCCTGCTGCACGAGGCCATCGGCCACGGCTTCGAGGGCGACTTCCACCGCAAGGGCTCGTCCGTCTTCAACGGCATGATGGGCCAGCGGGTCGCCGCGCCCGGCGTCACCGTGGTGGACGACGGCTCCATCGCTGGGCGTCGCGGCTCCCTGTCGGTCGATGACGAGGGCACCCCCACTTCGCGCACCGTCCTGATCGAGGACGGGATCATGGTCGGCCTGATGCACGACCGGCTGTCGGCGCGTCAGCTGGGCGTCGCCGCCACCGGCAACGGCCGGCGCCAGTCCTTCGCCCACATGCCCATGCCGCGCATGACCAACACCTTCATGGAGGCGGGCAAGGATTCGAAGGCCGACATGATCGCCAACACCAAGCGCGGCCTCTACGCCGCCAACTTCTCGGGCGGCCAGGTGGACATCACCAACGGCAAGTTCGTCTTCCAGTGCAACGAGGCCTATCTGATCGAGGACGGGGTCATCACTGCACCGGTGCGCGGCGCCACCCTGATCGGCGACGGCGCCACGGCCCTGACCAAGATCCAGATGATCGGCGACGACTTCGCCTTCGACCCCGGCGTCGGCGTCTGCGGCAAGGCGGGACAGGGGGTGCCGGTCGGCATCGGCCAGCCCTCGCTGAAGATGGGCGGCCTGACCGTCGGCGGAACGGCGGTCTGAACAGGCCGGAACCCTAATCGCCGAGCGCGTGTTTCCTCGCCACACTGGAGAGGAACACCATGCCCACCGAACGCACCGTCGAACACCCTGACGGCCGGGTCGAGCGGATCACCGAGAACAATCCCGCCCCCTCGCCGGCAGCAGCGCCCGTCGTCGTCGAGAGCCGTCGCGGCGGCGGCCTGGGCGGCGTCATCGCCCTGATCATCGGCCTGGCCCTGGTCCTGATCATCGGCTGGTTCCTGATGAACATGAACCGCAACGACGCCATCGAGTCCAACGCCATCGCCGGGGCCGCCGAGAGCGTCGGCGGTGCGGCCGACAACATCGGCGACGCCGCCCGCGACGCCGTCCCGAACCGCCAAGCGCCGGCGAACTAAGGGGTCAGGGGGCTGAGGGCCGCCACTCGGGTCCGAGCGGCTCCAGCCCATTTTGCTCTAACCGGTCCAGCACGCCGTTCGGTTCGGCCAGCAGTCGAAGCGGCGCAATGGCCACCGTTACGCCGGGCTGTGACAGGGCGTCGTCTACGGCCTTGTTCCAAATGCCGCGCAAGGTCTCGCCCTCGTCCATCACCGCCCAATAGGAGCAGGCGTTCGTCGCCTGCTCCAGCGGCGAGGCCAGCACCGCCGGCACCTGTCTGCGTCGCCAGGCCTCGGCCCGTCGATCACCCTCGGCCTCCCCGACTTCCGCAGCCGTCGTCGCCTTCTCGATACAGTCCAGATAGGCCTCGGGCGGCGTGGTCAGGATCTTCTCGACCATCTCGTCGCCGCGAAAGACGCCGACGGGTTCGGCCGGTTTGCGGGACGTGCGCGCGGCCCGGCGCACCACCTCCGACACGGGCCGCGCGCGGCGGGCATAGCCGCCATGTTCCATCAGGTCCGCCGACAGCATCAGCATGCTTTGGCGGCTCGGACCCTCGGCCGTAATCCGTTCCACCCGCGTCTCAAGTTCGGGCGACAGGTAATCCGCACTGGTGTTGTCGTTGGGCAGACGCGTCAGAGTGCGCATTCGCCAGATCAGCCGCCCGACATCCGCCAACGACGCCTGACCCTGTATCGGGAACAGCACTCGATCCGCCCTCTCCACCGCGGAGACCAAAGCGTCCGTGCGCCATTCCATGTCTCGCGGAAGGCCGTCTATCGACCCCACGAGGATCAGTGTGCTGTCACCGCGCTGGACCTCCCACATCGGCCCCTCGATACGACGAGCGATGACGACGATATCCTCGACCGCATCCGACGCCATAGCCGCTTCCTGAGCCGTCGCCGGTTGGGCCGCGCTGCAAGCGAGTAATAGGGCGGTGATAATAGAGAAGGATCGGGTCATTGTTCTGACGTAGTACAACAGCTTGCCGTTCCTTAATGAAATCCGCGTAATGCTGTCGTAGATTTAATCCACCTTTCGGCCTTGTAACTGGAGATGAATGCGCCGGATCGGCACATCTCTCGCCAACGAACGAGAGGGGAAGACCGATGAACAAGACCCTGCTGCTGGCCACCACCGCCCTGCTGCTTACCGCCGCGACCGCCCACGCCGGCGACGAACCACAGGTGGCCCAGGCGCCCGTGCCGACCGGACCGACCCGAGAAGCGCCGCTGGCCGACGCCGCCCAGCGCGGGGTGTTGGTCTTCACCCCCGACTTCTTCCTCGCCCAGCGCCCCAACACTGCGCTCGACATGGTCAACCGCGTGCCCGGCTTCGAACTGGACGACGGCAGCGGCGCGCGGGGCTTCGAAGGCGCCGTCGGCAATGTGCTGATCAACAACGCCCGCCCCGCCTCCAAGAATGACGCCGGCTCCAACGTCCTCAGCCGCACCCCCGCCCGTCAGGTCGAGCGGATCGAACTGATCCGCGGCGGTGCCCCCGGCATCGACATGCAGGGCTTCTCGGTCGTGGTGAACGTCATCCTGAAGAAGGAGGCGAGCCGCCAGTCGATCCTGACCTGGAACACCACCCAGTTCGAGGGATCGGGACAGGACCTTTACGGCGGCAGCTATCAGTTCACGGCGCGTGACGGCGACCGCAGCTGGGGCGTCACCCTGTCCGACGGGATCAGCACCAGCGATTCCAACGGGCCCGGCCGCCTGATCCGCCGCGACGCCGCTGGAAACGTCCTGCGCGACGAGGTCACCAATAATGACGGCTATGGCGGCGGAAACTCGATCCGCGGGACCTATGCCGGGCCGCTGGCGGGCGGGAAGGTCGATCTGACCGCCCGCTACGGGATCAACGACTGGCAGGGGTACAACACCAGCCAATCCGCCACCGCCTTCCGCGAAAGCCTGGAAAGCGAGGACGAGAAGAGCGGCGAGTTCGGCGTCACCTGGGAACGGCCCCTGAACGACCGCTTCAAGCTGGAGACCCGGCTGATGCACGAATTCGGCAGCTGGGACGGGGTCTCGACCTATAACGTCCTGAACAACGGCGTGGACGCGCCCGAACAAGTGTTCGCCTATTCCGGCGAAAGCTCCGAGACCATTCTGCGGGCCCTGGTTCGCCATGAACGTTCGCCCAAGCTGACGATCGAGACCGGCGGCGAGGTCGCCTACAATATGCGCCAAACCGACCAGGCCTATAGCGAAGGCGGCGTGCCGGTGTTCCTGCCCAGCGCCTCGGTGAAGGTCGAGGAGACGCGCGGCGAGGCCTTTTCCAAGGGCACATGGCGGCTGCACCCGGATCTGACGCTGGAGGCCGGAGTGCGGCTGGAAGCCTCGACCATCAGCCAGTCGGGCGACGCCAACCAGGAGAAGAGCTTCTTCTTCGCCAAGCCGCGCTTCATGGCCACCTGGACGCCGATGCCGAACAACCAGCTGCGCTTCCGCTTCGAGCGCGAACTGGGTCAACTGGACTTCTCCGACTTCGCCGCCTCGGCCGATCTGGAGGAGGAGAACGTCTATGGCGGCAATGTCGATCTGGAACCGGAGCAGCGCTGGGTCTCGGAGCTGACCTACGAACGCCGCTTCTGGGGCGAGGGTGTCGTCTCCATTGGCTATCGTCATGACGAGATCATCGACGCCATCGACCAGATTCCCCTGGGCGACGGTCTGTCGGCGGTGGGCAATATCGGCGAGGGCACGCTGGACCGGCTGTCGTTGAACGTGACCGTGCCGTTGGAAAAGCTCGGCATGTCGGGTGCGCGTTTCACCTTCAGCAACGATTGGAACAAGACTGCGGTCACCGACCCGACGACGGGCGAGGAGCGGCCGATCTCGGGCGTGCGTCCCACCCAGGCCAATGTCGGCATCGAACAGGACATCACCCGCTGGAAGCTGCAATGGGGCGTGAACTGGCTGCCGTATCTGGGGCAGCCCACCTATTCGCCCGACCAAGTCTCCAGATGGCGCGGCACGGACTATGTCGAGATGTTCGCCGAGTACAAGCCCAGCCCGACCCTGGCCATTCGCGCCCAGCTGAACCTGTGGGACGACTTCACCAACAGCCGCACGGTCTTCGCGAACCGCGACACCCGCGCCGTGGCCTTCGTCGAGGACAGCGTGGTCGATCCCCGCACCTTCGTCTCGATCCGGGTCCGCAAGACCTTCTGAGGCGAGGCCGCGCCCAGCAAAAAGCCCCGGCGGATCGCTCCGCCGGGGCTTCTTTACGTCAGGCGCCGCTGGTTCAGTGAACCCCGGCCATGCCCTTCTTCAGCAAGGGGGACATCAGCAGCAGGAAGATGCCGACGCCGACGCCCGTCCAGCCGATGGTGCCGAAGATCGACCCATAGGTCTGCAAGGCCAGCGCGGGGCTGGTCACGACCCCGGCGACGGTGTCGGTCGCCGTCGCCTTGGCGATCAGGCCGGCGACGATGTGGGCGACCGAGCTGGACAGGAACCAGACGCCCATCATCATCCCGACCACGCGCGCCACCGACAGTTTGGTGATCATCGACAGGCCGACCGGCGACAGGCACAGTTCACCGATCGTGTGGAAGACGTAGGTCAGGAACAGGAACAGCAGAGGCACGCGGAAGGCGTCGTTGGCCTGGTTCGCCGCCGCCCAGGTCAGAACCAGGAAGCCCAGGCCGACGAAGACCAGGCCGAACGAGAACTTGACCGGGGTCGAGGGCTCCAGGTTCCGTTTGCCGAGCCAGACCCACAGGGCGGCCAGGATAGGGCCGCCGATGATGATGACGCCCGGGTTGAACATCTGGGTGTAGCCGGCGTTGAACCAGTCAGGCATCTGGGTCGACTGGTCGGCGAACAGGGTCAGGGACGACCCGGCCTGTTCGAACAGGGCCCAGAACAGGACAGAGAAGAAGATCAGCAGTTGGGCGACCAGCATGCGGCTGCGTTCGGCGCCCTTCAGGCGGAAGACCGTATAGCCGACCACCGAGGCGAAGATGACGCCGGCGATCCAGGGCAGGCCCGTCTCGATGATCTCGTGGCGTTGCATCAGCAGCCAGGTCGGGATGACAGCGACCAGGCCGGCGATCCAGAAGAAGGGAACCAGGGGCACGCCCAGGATCGAACGCCCCTCGACCGGAATAGGCGGTGCGCCGCGACCTTCAAGCCAGGACTGGCCCAAGACGAAGGTCAGAAGCCCAAACAACATGCCGATGCCGGCCAGGCCGAAGCCGTAAGCCCAACCATAGTTGAAGCCGAGATAGGAACAGGCCGCCGTCGCCAGGAAGGAGCCCAGGTTGATGCCGACGTAGAAGATGGTGAAGCCCCCGTCGCGACGGGGATCGTTCTCTTCATACAGGGCGCCGACGACGGTCGAGATATTGGCCTTCAGGAAGCCGACCCCGACGATGATCAGGGCCAGGGCCAGGAACAGGACGGGTTCGCCCAGGGCCTGGTCGCGCTCGGTCTTCAGCGTATAGCCGCCGGCGGCGGTGAAGGCGGGGAAGTCTGAGGCGGGGTTGGCGGCCGCCGGCTCGGCGCCCACGGTGCGGACGCCTTCGGGCGAAATCGCGATCTGGACCCGCTCGTCGCCGTTGACGGCGAACATCTGGCGGTTCTGGTCCCGGCCTACGACCTGGATCTGATAGGTGGTGTCGCCAATGGTCAGGCTTTCACGTCCGCCGGCGCCCTCGAAGGCCATGGTGAAGTGACCCATGACCAGCAGGACGGCGCCGATGATGACGGCCTTGCGCGATCCCAGATATCGGTCGGCGATCATGCCGCCGATGACCGGCATCAGATAGACCAGGGCGGCGTAGGCGGCGTAGATGCCTTGGGCTTCGGCCGGTCCGAACAGGAAATGCTGCGTCAGGTACAGGACCAGCAGGGCCCGCATGCCGTAGAAGGAGAACCGCTCCCACATCTCGGTGAAGAACAGAACCACCAGCCCCCGCGGGTGCCCGAGGAAAGTCTTGCGAGGCTCGAGCGCCCCCCCATCCGTCGCTGTCAACGGCTCACTCCCAACTGCCGCGCCGCAACTGGGCGCGCGAAAGGCGCATACCCAGCACAGCGGGCAAATCCGAACAAGTGTTAAGGCTGTCGCGCCTCCTTCGGCCGGATCACGCGCCGGATGAACGTTTCGCCTCGTCGCGGCGTTTGCCAGCGGGACCGTGGGCGGTCCATGCTGGGGATGTATGAAGCGCGACTTCGCCGATTTCTGGAATCTGCTTTGGGAGGTCGGGCTGTTGGCCTGTGCCGCCTTTGCGCTGCTGAACGCCTATGCGCCGCCCCAGGACCTGCCGTGGAAGCCGTTGGATCTCAACCAACCCCTGGGTCGGGCGACGGCGGCCAAGGTGGCGGACTTCGACCTGCCCGCCACGGCGGCGCCGGAAGAGGTGGAGGGGGCGACCGAGGCCTGTATGCAGGTGCTGCGGGAGGCGGGCGTAGACGTCTCGCGGGCGGCGGATCGTGACGACGGCGGCTTCTGCATCGTGCGCGGCGCGGTGCGGATCACCGGCGGAGCGGTCACGCCCCTGGCGCCGGCCGATGTGGTGATGCAATGCCCGCTGGCGGTCCGCTATGTCATCTGGGATCGTCAGGTGCTGCAGCCGGCGGCCCGCGACATCCTGGGATCGGCGCCGGCGCGGGTCGAGAACTACGGGACCTATTCCTGCCGCCGCATTTACGGCTCGCAGGATGAGCAGGAGCGGCCCAGCGAACATGCGCGGGCCAACGCCCTCGACGTGGCGGGGGTGACGCTGGAGGATGGGCGGACGGTCAGCGTGCTTAACGACTGGCGCGGGGAGGGACCGGCGGGCGAGCCGGGCGCACGCTTCCTCCATGTCGTGCGAGACGGGGCGTGTCGGCTGTTTTCCACGGTTCTGACGCCGGACTACAACGCCGCCCACGAGAACCACCTGCATATCGACGGCGCCGAGCGTGGCGTCTGTCGGTAAGGTTGAACATCCCGAATCGCTTTGCTGTTGACCGACTGGAAAAGCCGGGTGACAACAACAGTACAGTCCGGATTTTGCGTGGGGTCCACACCCGCGTCTCGCTCCTTCGCCTGAACGAGCTGTCCAGATGGATTGTCGGGTCACCCCGAGGGGGATCCGCCTGGAAAAGCGCGTTTACGGAGACGCAGACATGGCGACCGGTACGGTCAAGTGGTTCAACCCCACCAAGGGCTATGGATTCATCCAGCCCGACAGCGGCGGCTCTGACGTGTTCGTTCACGTCACCGCCGTTCAGAAAGCCGGCCTTCAGGGTCTCGATGAAAACGCCAAGGTCGAATACGAGCTGGAAAACCAGCGCGGCAAGACCTCGGCGATCGACCTCAAGCTCCTCTAAGCCGAACGGCCGATAAGGCTATGGAACAGGCGCGGGGGTCTCCTCCGCGCCTGTTTTCTTTTTGGGCTATCGCGCTTCGCGCTACTTGAGCCCGTCGTGCGTCGGCTTCGTCCGTTGCGAGCGCTGGGCCATCACGATGGCGCCTAGCACCAGGGCGCCGCCCAGAGCCTGTATGGGGGTCAGGGTCTCGCCGAAGATCCACCAGCCCAGCAGGCCGGCGACGACCGGCTGGATCAGTATGGTCACGGCGGTGATCGACGCCGGCAGCTTGCCCAGGGCCCAGGCGACGCCGCCCTGGCCGAAGACGTGCATCACCCCCATGGCGACACAGGCGGCCCATCCCGCCGCACTCGCCGGGATGATGTCTTCGCCCAGGGCCAGGGCGACGATCAGCAGCAGGGGCGCGCCCAGCAGGGTGGCCCAGAAGGTGACGCGCATGGCGCCCGCCGTGGTGCGCGCGGCCTTCACCGCCAGGAAATAGCCCGAGTACCAGACCGCCACCGACAGGGAGAAGGCGTCGCCCAGCGGGGGATTGGTCCCCTGGCCTCCGTCAGCGCCGGCCGCCATGGCGAAGGCGCCGCCCATGGCCAGGACCAGGGCCAGCAGGAACAGGCGGCGCGGGGCCTCCTTCAGCACGATCCAGCCGAACAGGGTCACGACGACCGGCGTCAGATTGCACAGGACGGTGGCGTTCGCGACCGAGGTCATGACGATGCCGTAGTGCCAGAAGCTGAGATCCAGGGCGAAGAACAGGCCCGCCAGCAGCGCCCATTTCGACGGGGCCGCGATCCCGCCGGGCTCCCGCGACGCCAGAATAGTCAGCAGGGGCAGGGCGAAAACGAACCGCCAGAAGCCGGCCGCCGCCGGCCCCGTCTCGGTCAGGCGCACCAGGATCGGCGCCAGGCCCAGCACACAGGCGGCGATCAGCAGGACGATCAGGGCGAAGGCGCGCGGGGAGACAAGCGACGAGACGCGAGAGGCGAGGGGAGGCATGGGGCCTCTTACGCCGCCCCGCGACCTTTCGCCACGGTCAGCGTCGGGATGATCAGATCAGTTCGGAGACGGGGTCGATCCTGGCCCGCAGCACGACCTCCAGACCCGGCGCCTGGTTGTGATAGTCGATACGGCCGTCCAGCTGGGCAACCAGGCTGCCGATCATCATCGAGCCGAAGCCCTTGCCGGCCTTGTGATCGCCCTTGCCGTCGTCGGCGACGACCAGACGCAGCATGTCGCCCGACTCGCTCAGGCTGATGCGAAGCGGGCCTGGGCCGCCGTCATAGGCGTATTTCTGGGCGTTGATGATCAGTTCGGTCAGGATCAGGCCCATGGTCACGGCTCGACCGGCGTCGATACAGACCGGCGCCAGGTCGGTCTCGATGACGGCCGCCCAGTCGGCCCCCATGCTGGCGCCCAGGTCGTCGACCAGTTCGCGGATGTAGCGGGACATGTCGACTGTGGTGTCCTGATCGCCCCGATAAAGACGCGTGTGGACGGTCGAGACGGCGCGCACGCGTCGCCGGGCCTCCTGCAGGGCCGAGCCTGCGGGACCTTCGCCCAGGTCTCGCGCCTGAAGACCCAGGAAGCTGGACACCAGGGTCAGGCTGTTCTGGACCCGGTGATTGACCTCGCGCATCAGATATTGCTGCTGCTCCAGCTTCAGGTCGCGCTCCGTCAGCCGCGCCAACAGCGACTGGTTCTGGGTGCGCAACTGATTGACCGCCGCGAAGTCAGACAGTGCGTCTCTAAGGCGAGCGACGGATTCGACGGCGGCGGCGCTCCAGCGTCGGGCGCGGCCCATAACAGTCTGGGACCAGCCCTCGAAGGAGGCGCGGGGTGTCAGGGCGCCGCTGGCGGTCGATTTTACGGCGGTGGACGGATCCCCCGCCCAGCGAACCGTCTCCAGAATCTCGGAGCGGAACCACAGAAGGGATAAGGGCTGCTCGCCCGCCAATCGAACCGCCAGCAGGCCGCTGGCGTGGGCGCGCCAGGCTTCGGCCTCGGGCAGGAGGGCGGACAGGGCGCTGGAGGCTACGGGGCGCAGGCCTGGTTGTTGGTGCAGCCAGTCGGACAGTCGGCGCACCGCCGCTTCCGGCGGGGTGTATCCGAAACAGGCGATCTGGTCCCCGCGCACTATGGCCAGGCCGTCCGCTCCGACCAGATCGGTCAGCTGACCCGCATGTTCGGCCAGAGCGGCGTCCAGATCACGATCGGTGGACAGGCGGACGATCAGTTCGTCCTCCAACCGGCGCAGTCGCACACGCTCGCGATACAGTTCGGCGTCGGCCTTCGTCTTCAGCTGCCGGGCCAGGCCCCGGGCCAGGGTGGTGCAGGCGACCCTCAGCTCATAGGGCAGCAGATGCGGCGTCGTGCTGTGACAAGCGACCAGACCCCATAAGGCGTCATCGACGATGATCGACACCGAGGCCGAGGCGCGCACCCCCATGTTCTTCAGGTACTGGATATGGACGGGCGAGACGGCCCGAAGGCCGCTGTCGCTCATATCGAGCGTCTCCTCGCCAGGCGCGACGGGGCGCAGGGGCTGTGGGGCATAGCGGCTGTCGGGAATGACCCGCACCGGATTGCGCAGATAGAGGGCGCGGGCCTGACGCGGGATGTCGGTGGCGGGGAAATGATGGTTGAGGAAGGATCCGGCGCCGATCGCGCGGGATTCGGCGATGACCTGGCCCGCCTCGTCGTCGAGGAAACGATAGATCATGACGCGCTCGAAGCCTGTCAGACTGCGAAAGGCTTCCGCCGCACGCTCGCACACGGTCTGCACCGACGCCGCCCGCTCAAGCGCCGCGCCGGCCGCGTCGATCCTGGCGATCAGCTCGACGCTGAGCCTGGCCTGCTGTGAGCTCTGCTCGATCTCGACAAGCATCCGATCCTGGCCATCGGCCCGACCCTGATCCCGCGCATAGTGGACGACCACGTCGTATTCCAGCCGATTGGCGGCGCGCCAGCGGCCGGCGAAACCCGTCTCCGAAGTTCGCGCCATGCCGCTCAGGCGGCGGCCGATCACATCGCCCAGCAGAACCGCCACGTCCTGGCCGAGCCACGCCGACTTGCCCGTCAGTTGCTCGATAAGCCCGGCGCCCTGTTCGATGGTCAGGGTCTCGGCATTCAGGACCAGGAGGAGGCCGTGCGGCTGGATCGCCTGCGGTGCGTGGATCGGCTCACGATCACAGTCGGTCAGGTCGATGTCGTCATCGAGAGCGGAGTCGGTCATGCTTGCCGCTCTTCCGTCTGCGATGTGATGATGGTCTCGCCCGAGCGTGCGCTGATCAGGCTTGGCCGCATCCCCCGATCAGGGGAAATGTCGATTAGGGAGGATGCCATAGGCGATCACCCTAACATATTGCTGTCGCTTGTCTATTTCGGGCCTAAAGCGTACGGTTGCGTACATTTCACCCCTGCGTCGGCGGGTGCGACGGCCTGGCCATGGAACGGCCGCAGTCGCGTGGCGTTGGGGGGCGTCGCCCCCTCCAATTGACTGGTCCTTAAATGAAACTGCGCGTCCGCGCCGAGCTCGTCTATCGTTTCGATCCGCCGACGGACGCCATCTACAAGATCCAGGTCGCCCATTGGCCGGGCCAGGACATTCTCCAGGAAACCCTGACCTTCGACCCGCCGGTCGAGTTTCACGAGGACGAAGACGTCGATTTCGGCGCCCGGACCCTGCGCTGCCATGTCGAGGGCGAAGTGGCCCTGATCTATGAGGCGGTGGTCGATAACGGGGTGCTGAAGGGGTTGCCGCCCGATGTGGCCCAGCACGACTGGGGCGAGCTTCCGGCCGAGGTTCTGCCCTATCTTCAGCCCAGCCGTTATTGTCCGTCGGACCAGTTCGGCCGCTTCGTCGCGCGCGAGTTCGGCGACACCTCGGGCGGGGCGCGGGTGCTGGCGATCCTGAACTGGATCACCGAGAACATCGACTATGAGCACGGCGTGTCGGACACCGAGACGACGGCGGCGCGGACCTTCATTGACCGGGCCGGGGTGTGTCGCGACTTCACCCACCTGGGCATGACCTTCTGCCGGGCTTCGGGCATTCCCGCGCGCGCGGTCAGCGCCTTTGCTCACCAACTGACCCCGCCCGACTTCCACGCCATCTTCGAGGTCTGGCTGGATAACGGCTGGTGGCTGGTCGATGCGACGCGGCTGGCGCCGGTCGAAGGTCTGGTGCGGATCGCCTGCGGACGCGACGCGGCGGACATCGCGTTTCTGACCACTCAGGAACGGTGCCAGATGGTGCGGCAGTCGGTGACGGTGGAGGCGGCTTAGGGTCTTTTCCAACACCTATCCGTCATCCTCGGGCTTGACCCGAGGATGACGGAGATTGGGAGCGATGACGGAGATTGCGCGTGGGGAACTACTGCGTCTTCGCCTTCTGCTCCGCCTTATAGGCTTTCAGAGCGTCGATCATGTCCATCTGGCGCAGCACCTTGTTCTGCGGATCGATCAGGACGTGGGCCCCCGCCGGAACAGCGATCTCGCCCCGACCGCCGGTCATGGCGACGGTTTGGACGCGGCCATCGATCTCGACTTCCAGCGGCATGGGGAAGGGCTCGCCGTTCCCGCTGGTCCATTCCAGCCGCAGCATCCCGCCCTCTTGCGTCTGGGTCAGCACCGGCAGGGCGGCGTTGTACAGATAGCCGCGGAAGAACCAGCCATAATCCTGACCCGTCACCTCGTTGACGATCCGCAGGAAGTCCGGGGTCGAACGATACAGGGGCTGAAAGGCGCCGGGGCGCGGATCGTCGGTTCCATAAACCAGACGGGTCAGAGCCTGGTGGAAGGCGGCGTCTCCGATCAGCATCCGCAGCGAATGGGTGATCAATGAGCCCTTGGAATAGATGTCGCCGCCTGGACCGACGTCGCCCTTGTAGACCTCGTCCTCGGTCTTGGGCGTGCCTGATACGACGGGGAATTTGTTGACCAGCCCCTCGCGCTGGTTCGCCAGCTCGCGTTGCATATAGCGATCGCCCAACAGCCAGCGCGCGTAGAGGGGCTGCATATAGCTGTCCAGGCCCTCGTGCAGCCACATGTCGTCGGCGTTCTGATTGGTCAGCTGATTGCCGAACCATTCATGACCGAACTCGTGCTGCAACAGCCAGTCATAGCCCCGGCCGTCGATCTTGTAGGCGTTGCCATAGGCGTTGATGGTCTGGTGCTCCATTCCCAGGTGCGGGGTCTCGACCACGCCCATCTTCTCGTCGCCGAAGGGGAAGGGGCCGACGGTCGCTTCGAAGAAGTCCAGCATCTTCGGGAATTCGGCGAACAGGGCCTGGACCTTCTCGGGCGCATCCGACTTCAGGTGCCAGTAGTTCATCGGGATCGTGTTGCCGAACCGGCTTTGGTACTGGCCGCTGACCTCTTCATAGGGGCCGACGTTCAGGGCGATGGCATAGGTGTTGGGGCTCTTCGCCGACCAGTTCCAGGTCGTCCAGCCGTCGCCGTGATCGACCTTGCCCATGAAACGACCGTTGGACGGCGCTGACAGCTCGGAGGGGACGGTGATGTGCAGATCCACCCGACCAGGCTCGCCATGCGGGCTGTCGATACAGGGCCAGAAGATGTCGCAGCCCTCGCCCTGGACGGCGGTGGCGATCCAGGGCTCGCCCGAAGGCGCGGTGGACCAGACGAAGCCGCCGTCCCAGGGGGCGCGGGGGGCGACGCGAGGCTTGCCGGCATAGGCCACCCGCAGAGCGACAGACTGGCCTGCCGCCAGGGTCTGAGGCAGATCGACGGTCAGTCGCCCCTCGGGGTTGGACCAGCGGTCGGAGGCGACCGCGACGCCGTCGATCTGGACCGAAGAAATGGGCAGGAGCGTATCCAGATCCACCACCAGCCGATTCAGGGGAGCCTTGGCGGTGAAGCCCAGCACGGCGACGGCGTCGATCGCCTTGTCCTGCGGGATGACCTTGATGGACAGGTCGGCGGTGTCGAACCGCATCGCCTGCTGCTCGACCGTCAACGTCTGGTCCGTGGCCAGGGTGTAGGCGGTCGAATCCCGCACCGGCGTGGGTGGGGCGGATAAGGTCGCGCAGGCTGACAGCGTCAGGGCGGCGGCCGTGAAGGCCAGGGTGCGGGCGACAGTCATGCGGAATCCCCTCCGGTTACGGTTCGGGATTAGTCCTGCTCTGAACGGCGCGCAAAGAAAAAGGCCGGCGTCGCCGCCGGCCTTTTCCAGAATGAGTTCAGCAGTCGCCGATCAGGCGGCGGCTTGCTCGGCCAGCTTGGCGCGGACCTGACGCTTGATGCGCTGGGCGGCGATCGACAGCTGCTCGTCGCGGGCCTTGACGATGAAGGCGTCCAGGCCGCCCTTGTAGTCCAAGGTGCGCAGCGCGGCGTTCGAGATACGCAGCGAGAAGGTCTGACCCAGGGAGTCCGAGGTGACCTTGACCGTCTTCAGCGACGGCAGGAAGCGGCGCTTGGTCTTGATGTTCGAGTGGCTCACGCTATGGCCGACCATCGGGCCGATACCGGTGAGTTCGCAACGACGCGACATCGTCAGATCCTTAAGGTGCGGCGTCCGGCCCGAAGCGTGGGAGAAGACGCATGAAACAAGTACGCGCGGGAAGCAGCCCGCGCGAGAGGGGGCCGTATAAGGGAAGAGGCGGTCGGGCGTCAAGCCGAGTCTTGCCCCGGTTTCGCGGATCGCCGCAACGGCGTCGGAACCGGGTGTCGTTCAGGCGTCATTCAAATGACGCGCCGTATGAGTCATATCATGAAGATCCAAGCTGAACAGAAGGCCGCCATGTCTCGCTCCTCCCCGATCGCTCCTCTGTCCAAACGCGCCCGGTCCCTCAAGCTGTGGGCCGTCCTGGCGCCCGTGATGGCCGGCGGCGTCATGCTGGCCGCGCCCGCGATCGCACCCGCCCAGACCACGCCGGCCCAGGCCGAGGTGCTGCCCGGCTATTGGGAGTATACCACCAGCGCGGTCGGTCAGCGCGACACGGAGCAGAAGTGCGTCCGCCCTAGCGAGATCAACCGCTTCTTCGGCGGCCTGTCGACCAATCGCTGGCGCTGCACCTATCCGACTCGCGTCGTCGGCAACGGTCAGGCGCGGTTCGAGGGGACGTGTCAGGACAAGAAGGGCCGTCGGGTCAATGTGCGACTGTCTGGAACCTATGAGGACACCAGCTTCAGCTTCCGCGGCGGCGCCCAGCTGCTGCGCGGCACCCCCTATATTCCCGCCACCATCACCGCGCGCCGCATCAGCGCCCAATGCCCGGCCAACGCCGAATATTTCTGATCCTCAGACCGCCTCGGCGCGGGCGACCACATAGGTATGGGTCTGGTCGCCCGTGGACAGGCTGACGTATTCGCCGGTCTCGAGCACTTCATCGGCGAGGCGGAAGCCGTGCGCGTCGTCGGCCTCGCCGGGTTCGAAATCCAGGAACCAGCGGTCGGGCGCCGCGTGGCGCAGACGGCCGAACGCCAGGGTCGCGCCATGCGAGAAGCGGCGGACGCGGCATTTCTCGGGGGCTTCGCGCCAGGTTGCGGCGTCCAGGCGACGGTCGGCCTTCAGCGGCGCCAGTATGTCATAGCCGACGTCGTGGTCCCCCTCCGGGTGCTGCGGTTCGCGCGCCAGTTCCAGACGGATATGGTGGAAGCCCAGCGGGGCGGCGGCGTCGGTCATGGTCGGCTCCTTCTCGGAACGACCAGACGCCGGACGCGGCGGGTCCGCCTTGATGTCGGTCAAACCAAAAAGGCCCCGGATCGCTCCGGGGCCTTTTCGTTTGTCCGAGGTCGAAGCCCTGGCCTGTATTTAGGCGGCTTCGGCGGTCGGGATCGGCTTCTTGGCGCTGAGCGACTTGGCCAGCAGCTCGACAGCCGCGTCCTTGTCGATCTTGTTGGCGGCGGCGACTTCGCGCGCCATCCGGTCCAGGGCCGATTCATAGAGCTGGCGCTCCGAATAGGACTGTTCCGGCTGGGTGTCGGCGCGGTGCAGGTCGCGGACCACTTCGGCGATGGAGATCAGGTCTCCCGAGTTGATCTTGGCTTCATATTCCTGGGCCCGACGCGACCACATGGTGCGCTTGATGCGGGCGCGGCCCTTCAGGGTGGTCAGGGCCTTGGTCACGACGTCGTCGGCGGCCAGCGAACGCAGGCCCGCGGTCGCGGCCTTCTTGGTCGGGACGCGCAGGGTCATCTTCTCGTGGTCGAAGGTCACGACATAGACTTCCAGCGACATGCCCGCGACTTCCTGAGTCTCGACCGCCGCGACCTTGCCGACGCCGTGCGCCGGATAGACGACCGCGTCGCCAACCTTGAACTCCAGACCAGTCTTGCTCGTCATATTCGTCCTTTCCCGGTTCAGGGCCGGGCGAAGCGAAGGCGCGTTCGACGCAGACAGGACCTCAACCGTCGGTGGGAGCCGTCGGGGAGGTCGTTCTGGGCGTCAAATGCGGAAACGGATCACCAAACCTCTGGCCGATCCCGTCTGTGGGCGGGATTCTGTCGCAAACACGGGCGGCGCGAAGTTTTCGCGGACCGCCCGATCCAATGAAACAGACCCTATCACAAAATGACGGGTTTTCAAAACGTCCACAGGCCCATCGAGGATTTGCGAAGGTTTGGCCCTTGGCGCTCGAGCGAGACCGGCACGCAGAGCCGTCGTTCGATCAGGAGCCCTTGCCGGGCTTGGGGCTGAAGTATTTCTCGTACTTGCCCGTCTCGCGTTCATACTGTTCGCGATCAGCGGGAGGCGTGCCCTTGACGGTGATATTGGGCCAGACCTTGGCGTATTCGGCATTGACCTGCAGCCACTTGCCGTCCGGCTCGTCCTCGGTGTCCGGGACGATGGCGTCGACCGGGCATTCGGGCTCGCACACGCCGCAGTCGATGCACTCGTCCGGGGCGATGACCAGGAAGTTCTCGCCTTCGTAGAAGCAGTCCACCGGACATACCTCGACGCAGTCCATGAACTTACATTTCACGCAGGCGTCGGTGACGATGTAGGTCATGGGGCGGCGAAAAGGGTCGGGACTGTGGGTGAGAGGCTGCGACATGGCGGCCGTGCAACCAACTGTCAACAGCAGGGCTTAAAGCGAGAGACGTTCGCAGACGGCCTGGCGCGCCTTGACAACAGTCAGGCTAAATAGCAACTGTGCTGATTGCATATATCGATCCTTATCAAACGGAACATCCCCATGCGCACTCCCTTCATGAAATACGCCCTCGCCGGCGCCCTCGCCGTCAGCCTCGCCGCCGGCGGCGCCGTGGTGGCCCAGGCCGCCCTGACCAAGAACCCGGCCGAGGTCACCGCCGGGACCTATGATCTGGAGTCCAGCCACGGCAAGATCACCTGGTCGGTCAACCATTTCGGCCTCTCGACCTACACGGGTCAGTTCGTGAACGTGAAGGCCGAGTTGAAGCTGGACCCGGCTAATCCGTCCGCCTCGACCCTGACCGCCACCATCCCGCTGACCGACGTCGCCCCGAACGATGACAAGCTGAAGGGCCACCTGCAGACCGCCGACTTCTTCGACACCGCCAACCATCCGACCGCGACTTTCGTCTCGCGCTCGGTGACGGTCGATGCGGACGACGCCAACGAGGCGACCGTGGTCGGCGACCTGACCCTGCGCGGCGTGACCAAGCCCGTGACCATCGAGGTCGAGTTCAACGGCGCCGGCACGGTTATGGGCGCTTACAAGGCCGGCTTCGACGGCGAGGCGACCATCAAGCGTTCGGACTTCGGCATCAACTACGCCCTGCCGGTCGTTTCGGACGAGGTGAAGCTGCACATCGAAGGCGAGTTCGTCATTCAGAAATAAGGGCGTAAAGGGCGCGGGCCTCCTCAGCAGGCCCGCGTCGCTCGCCAAGCGCCTCGACGCGCAGTGTGGTGACTCGCCCGTTCTGGGCGAAGGTCAGCAGATCGCCCGGACGAACGCAGCGGCTGGGCTTGTCCAGCCGCGCCTCACGTCCCTGATGGATCAGGCGCACCGCGCCCCTCTCGACCAAATCGGCGGCAAGGCCTCGCGTCTTCACAAACCGGGCGCGCCACAGCCAAATGTCGATGCGGCAGGCGTTGTCGCTCAAGCTTGAGCCTTTCGACGACGGCGAGGCCGTTTGGCGCGGGCCGGCGCCGGTTGCGGCGCTGTCAGGGCGGCCAGGGCGGCGAAGGGTGAATCCTTGGGCGGCTTCGGCGCGACGCCGGGCTTGTCGGGCTGGCGGGCCCGTTCGGTCTTCAGGGCGGCGATGACCTGTTTCGCCTGATCGGCGGTCCAGCCCAGATCGACCAGGGCGGCGTCGGACAGGCGGCCACGGTCCGCAGTCTTGGCGGCGCGCAGATCGGCCATCTTCTCCAATGTCTCGACCGGCGCCAGCCAGCGGCCGGCCTGGCGCAGGCCGTGGGCCGAGAGCAGGCGAGGCGAGGGCGGTTCGGCCGGTGCCGGGATCAGGTCGGGCGTCGCGGGAATCAGGGGGGCGTCTAGGAAGGCCTGAGCGAAATGACGGGCGCGGGGCTTTTGCAGACCCGGCAGCCAGACCGAATGGACGCCGACGCGTATGGCGAAGCTTTTCAGCGTGCGACGCTCGACCTGGCTGAGGGCGGCCAGATCGCGTTCGACATCGCGCCGATCAATCAGGCCGCCGGCCTCGATCAGGCGGAAGGCGATGCCGCGCGGCAGGCCTTTTAGGGCGCCCGACTCCACCGCCTGGCGCAGGCGGCGCAGGTCGCGCAAGGCGCGGCCGGCCTCGAACGCCAGCCAGGCCTCAATCCGGCGCTTGGCGCGCTCGCGGGCGGGTGTCGGCCCCAGTTCGCCGAGCAGGCGGACGACCGGCGAAAACGGGTCGGCTCCGGCCGGCGTCGCCTGGATCTGGGCGGTCAGGACGCCGCGCCACAGGACTGCTCCGTCAGGCGTGACGGCGAAACCGTCGTCCGTCTCGGCGGCGAGACGGCCGAGGCGGCGATTGATCTCGGGCGTCACGGCGCGGACCGCGGCCTGACGCAGGGTGCGGTCCTCCAGGGCCGAGGCGCCCTTCTCCATCTGGAACCGAACGCCCTCAAGCTGGCCGACCACTTGGCCTTCGACCGTCACCTCGCCGTCGTCCGCCACGCCCGCGAAGGTGTCTTCGCGCACGTTCAGGGCGCGCATCAGGGCGGTGGTGCGACGATCGACGAACCGTGCGGTCAGTCGCTCGTGCAGGACGTCGGAGAGGCGGTCTTCCAGAGCGCGGGTCTTGTCACGCCAGCCCTGGGCGTCGTGAACCCAGTCGGGACGGTTGGCGATGTAGGACAGGGTGCGGACAGCCGACAGACGCGCCGACAGCTGGTCGATCTGGCCGTCGTCGCGATCCACGAAGGCGAAGCGCGGCGCCATCCAGTCGTCGGTCAGCCTGCCCCGCTTGCCTGTCAGGGCATGGAAGACGTCCTTGGCCAGACGGGCGTGCTCATCCAGCGTCGTCTTCTGGAAGTCTGGCAGTTGGCAGGCTTCCCACAGCCGCATGACGGCGCCGCGCGACCGGCCGATACGGGCCACTTCCTCGTCCTTGATCAACCGGCGCAGCAGGGTTTCGTCCAAGGCTTCGGCGGTCAGGCTCAGCCCCGCCCGCTGAGGCGTAACGGTCAGGGACCGCAGCAGATCGGGCAGGGTGTCGAAATCCAGTCGGGCGTTGCGCCATTCCGCCGCCTCGACCGGATCGAACCGGTGCTCGACCACCTGTTCGACCAGGTCGGCGTCCAGATCCTCGGCCTCAGCCGTGACCCCGAAGGTGCCGTCGCGCAGGTGGCGGCCGGCGCGGCCGGCGATCTGGCCGATTTCGTGGGCGTGCAGCCAGCGGGTCCGGCGACCGTCGAACTTCCTCAGGCCGGCGAAGGCGACATGGTCCACGTCCATGTTCAACCCCATGCCGATGGCGTCGGTGGCGACCAGGAAATCGACTTCGCCCGACTGGTACAGGGCGACCTGGGCGTTGCGGGTTCGGGGGCTCAGCGAGCCCATGACCACGGCCGCCCCACCCCTCTGACGCCGGATCAGTTCGGCGATGGCGTAGACCCGCTCGGTCGAGAAGGCGACGATGGCGCTGCGGCGGGGCAGGCGGGTCAGTTTCTTGGACCCGGCATAGGACAGGGTGGACAGCCGGTCCCGCGTCACGATCTCGACGTCCGGGACCAGACGGCGGATCAGCGGCTCGAGCGTCCCGGCGCCCAGAAACATGGTCTCGCACCGACCGCGCGCGTGCAGCAGCCGCTGGGTGAACACATGGCCGCGCTCGGGATCGGCGACCAGCTGAATCTCATCGACCGCCAGGAACTCGACCGACCGCTCCAGCGGCATGGCTTCGACGGTGCAGACGAAATAGTGCGGGCGCGGCGGGACGATCTTTTCCTCGCCCGTGATCAGGGCGACGGCGGCCGCCCCCCGCTGTTTGACGATCCGCTCGTAGATCTCGCGGGCCAACAGGCGCAACGGCAGGCCGATCATGCCCGAGGCGTGACCCAGCATCCGCTCGACCGCCAAATGGGTCTTGCCGGTGTTGGTGGGCCCCAAAACCGCAGTGACGCGGGATGGGGCGAGGCCTGCGGACCGGTCGCTCATGACCTGTCTAAGGTGGCGACGATTTTCCTTGGGCTCAAGGGGCGTTTGCGCCGAAGTTTCAGCCCTCTGTGACGCTGAGCCCCAGACGCACCAGCATGGACAGGCTTGTGGCCTGCATCTTCTGCATGACTTTGGCCCTGAAGATTTCGACCGTGCGGGGGCTGATGTCGAGGATCAGGGCGATTTCCTTGTTCGACTTGCCGTCGATGAGGGCGTCGAACACCTGGCGCTCTCGCGGCGTGAGGGTGGCCAGGCGAGTAGTGGTCTGTTCTCGTACCTCGCTTTCAACGCCGTGGCGCTCCAGTACCGATAGACAACCGCGAACGGCCTCTAGGATGCGGTTGGGATCGAAAGGCTTCTCGATAAAATCGATCACGCCGGTCTTCATCAACTGGACCGCCAAGGGCACGTCCGCATGGCCGGTGATGACGATGATCGGCCATGCCTCGCCGCGCAGCGCGCGTAGCCGCTGGATCAGCTCGGTCCCTTCCATCTGGGGCATTCGCAGATCGGTGATGACGCAGGCGGCCTTCTCGTCTGGAAGGGCCTCGAGGAAGAGGGCGCCACTGGCAAATCCTCTGGCGCGGATGCCCTCGCCCCTCAGAAGCAGCAGCAGCGAGTCCCGCATGGCTTGATCGTCATCGACGACGAAGACGGAATGGTCGGTCATGCGGCTTCGAGCTCCGAGGCGGGGGATAGGCAGAAGGAGAAGGCGGCGCCGCCCAGCGGGCTTCGGCCCACGGTCAGGACGGCGTCATGGCTTTCGACGATCGAACGGGTGACAGACAGGCCCAGGCCCATGCCGCCGGCCTTTGTCGTCATCATGGGCTGGAAGATCCGATCCATCTGGTCTTCGGCTATGCCGGGGCCGTTGTCGTCGATGCGAATCTCATAGCCCTGGTTGGCCAGACTGCGTCCCGTGACTGACACGATACCTTCGGCGCGATCACAGACGGCGTCCACCGCATTGCGCGCCAGATTGGCGATCGCCTGTTGAAACTGAATCCGGTCCGCCAGAACCAGATCGCCGATCTCCTGCACATCGATGCGGATGGAGACGCCGGTGTCTTGGCGGATCAGGTCGAACAGGGGGCCCAGATCGTCGATCATGGACGAGACCCGCTCTTGCGTCAGTTGGGAGCCGCCAGTCGCGATCAATTCGCGCATTCGGCGTATGATGTCTCCGGCGCGGAGCAATTGAGTCTTGGCCAGGTCCAACGCGCGGCTGGCGCTGTCGCCGATCGGCCCCGCCCGGGCGATGTCCGTCTGTCCTGCGTGAAGGTAGACTGTGGCGGCGGTGAGCGGCTGGTTCAGCTCGTGAGCCAGGGTGGCCGCCATTTCGCCCATCGAATTCAGTCGCCAGCTTCTGCTGAGTTGGCTCATCAGGTCGCGCATACGATCATTGACGGCAAGCGCCTGTCGCTGATCCGCCAAGGAGAGAACGACCCGTTCGGGAGTCGCGCTATGAGAGAGTCGGCTGCCGTGGATGGTCAGGGGAACGATCTCGCCGTCCGGCCGTCGCGCCAGCCAGTAACCTGCGGAAGGTGCGGCAAGGGCCTCGCCATTGGCTACTGAAGCGAGGGTCGCTTCACTGAAGTCAGGAGCGAAGAGGCTGAAAGGGCGGTTGGCGGCGTCCTTCGGCGCCACCCCGAGGAGTTCGGCGGCTGGGGTTGTGATGCGAAGAATACGGCCGTCGCCGTCCAGGGTTACGACGGGCACAGAGGTCAGGGTGCTGTGCAGCAAGGCGGATCGGCTGGTCAGGCGTTGACACACATCGGCCAGCACCCCCGCCATTAGGACAAACAGAATAGTGTTGATTGCCGCATCCATCAGGCTGGTTCGCGTCGTCATGATCAGATCGACGGCGACCGAAAACACGATGGTCAGCAGTGTCGCGGGGCGGCTCCCCAGCAGGGCCGACACCATAACCGCACCGAGCAGCGGCATGTAGTGGACATGTTCGACGCCTTGAAGCGCGAATTTAATTAGCGATGCAATCGATACGCAGATGCAGGCAAGCAAAACGGCGTTACGGCGTGGTGTGAAGATGGATTGCCAGCTTCGTCCGCTCACGAATTGAGTAACATTACCTGCTCGCATTCGCATCATGTGCGATCTTGCTGTGGCGGAATCATTTCAAACGTGCCGTTGCCGCTTTTCGGGCCCATTTGTATACCTTCCGAGGCTTCACTGGAAAGCAGTATTGTCTTCGCTGGCATGGCTTCGGCGAGCGGGCGCTCAGGAATGAGCATCTTTTCAGCGTATGGGCGTCAACTCCAAGTACGCAGTCGTACTTATCTGCCAGCGCCGTCCTGGCGGCGCTTCCCGCAGGTTTCGCGATAAAGCGGCCCTAGCGAAAGCGACATTCGCATAGTCCACCTCATGCAAAAACTCGGGACGGACCAGGCGCCTGTACGGGCCGGATGTCATCCGCACCCCGAGCGGCTCGCGCTACTCCGGTTGGCGTCAATTCTGGGGCCGTAACAGAGCGTACGCATTCCTACCTAAGCTCGGGTTCAGAATTCGTATTAATCATCCTTCCATTGTTGTTGGGCAGATGCGGTTGCTGATGGCGCTCAAAACCTTCTGTCTCGCTCGCCGCTGCTGCGGTGGTCGAACAGGCAAGGCTAGGGCGCGCTGGGGCGGCCGGGGGGCTGTGATGAGGGGCATGTCCCGTCATCGCAAGTTGGTTCGGTCTTAATGACCGTGGGAGAGTAGGTTGAGTTTAGTTCAAAACATGCCGGTGGGGCGCAAGCTCGCTCTCGCCTTCGGGGTTGTCCTCGCGGCGATTGTGGTCATGGGCGCCGTGGTGGCGGTGAATCTTTTCGCGCTGCAAGAATCCGACAAGGCTCGCATCTTGGAAAACAAGGTGAACCGCACCTTGGCGGTCGCCGAGTTCCGGCTTGCGAAACAGGAAAATGCCTATCGCGGCTATCTTCTGTCGCAGGACGCCTATTATTCCGAGCGTCTGGATCTTCACCGCGCCAAGTTCAAGGAAGCCTTGGAACAACTGCGCGCAGACTTGCCTGCTGATCGCGGCGCGCCCATCGATCAGGCGATCCAGGCGGCCGACGGCTGGTATGAGAACATCGTCCAGGTCGGCAAGGCCATGGTTGCTGAAGGTCGGACCGCAGAAGCCGCTCAGATGATCGGTCAGACCGGCACCGCCGACAAGTTCATTGAACCGGTTGAAGTCGCCATTGAGACGTTGCAGGCCGAGAACACAACCGCCCTGGATGCGTCGCGCCAGGCTCAGGTCAATGCCGCACGCACCGCCTTTATGGCCTTGCTGATCGGCTTGGTCGGCGCAATCGTCATGGCGCTCGTCGCCGGCGTGGTCGCGACCCGCGCCATAGTGCGGCCGACCTTCAGCATGATCGGCTATATGCAGAAGCTGATGGCGGGGGACACCTCCATCCAGATCGTCGGCGCTGACCGCAAGGACGAGTTCGGCAAGATGGCTCAGGCGATCGTCGCCTTCCGCGACGCCGCCGTCGACAAGGTTCGCGTCGAGCAGGAGGCCGCCGCCAACCGCTCGATGTCCGAACAGGAGCGTCTGGCCAACGAAGCCGAGAAGGCCCGTGTCGCCGAGGAAGACCGTGTGGCCTTGACGGCCCTGGCCGAGGGTCTGGCCGCCATGTCGAATGGCGACCTGACCCACCGCTTCACGGTCGAGGTGGCTCCGCGCTCGCAGCAGTTGAAGGCCGACTTCAACGCCGCCATCGCCCAGTTGCAACAGGCTTTGAGCGTGGTCCTGGGCAATGTGGCCGGTATTCGCTCCGGCGCCGGCGAGATTTCTCAGGCCGCCGACGACCTGTCGCGTCGCACCGAACAACAGGCGGCCTCGCTGGAAGAGACCGCCGCCGCGCTGGACGAGATTACGGCCACCGTGAACAAGACCGCATCGGGCGCGCGTCAGGCCTCCGAAGTGGTCCAGGCGGCAAAGGGCGACGCAGAAACCTCGGGCGTGATCGTTCGCGACGCGGTCGAGGCCATGCAGGCCATCGAGGGCTCGTCCAGCCAGATCAACCAGATCATCGGCGTCATCGACGAGATCGCCTTCCAGACCAACCTGCTGGCGCTGAACGCCGGGGTTGAAGCCGCCCGTGCGGGCGAGGCCGGTCGTGGCTTCGCGGTCGTGGCCTCGGAAGTCCGGGCCCTGGCCCAGCGCTCGGCGGAAGCCGCGAAAGAGATCAAGACCCTGATCTCCGCCTCGACCACCCAGGTCGGGTCGGGCGTCAAACTGGTCGGTCAGACCGGCGAGGCCCTGCAACGGATCGTGGACCGGGTGGCCGAGATCGACGGCCTGGTGTCTGAGATCGCCGCCTCGGCCCAGGAACAGGCCATCGGCCTGGCCGAGGTCAACACGGCCGTGAACCAGATGGACCAGGTGACCCAGCAGAATGCGGCCATGGTCGAGCAGTCGACCGCCGCCAGCCATTCACTGGCCCAGGAGGCCGAGGCCCTGCAAGCGTCCGTCGCTCAGTTCAAGGTCGGTGAGGGGGCGCACGAAGCGGCGGCGCCGCCTCGTCGGGCTTCTGCGCCCGCTCGCTCTTCGCAAGCGCCAGCGGCCTCGCACGCCAAGCCGGTTAGCCGCGTCATCCAGGCGCTGAAGACCGTGGGACGTGGCGGCGCTGCGCCCAAGGTCGAGGCGGAAGCCGATGGTTGGGAGGAGTTCTGATGATTCGCTCTTCAAGCGATATTTACCACCACCATGCGATGCTTGGCGGTGAGGCAGAGGGAAGGGAGCTTTCATGACCGACGCCATCGTCCTGACGCCCGTGCTGGACATGAACGCCGCCGAGCCGCTGAAGGCCGAACTGCTGGCCCGACGCGGTCAGTCGCTCACGCTGGACGCCTCCAACGTCGAACGCCTGGGCGGCCTGTGCCTGCAGGTGCTGCTGTCGGCCCAAAAGACCTGGGCCGCCGACGGGGCCGATCTGACGATCGAACCCCGGTCTGAAGGTTTTTCCGAACAGTGGGCCGCCTTCGGCGCGCCTGACATCAACGCTCAAGACCTCATTGAAGGAACGCTCGCGTGAAAAAGACAGTGCTCACCGTCGATGATTCCCGCACCATGCGCGACATGCTGCTGATGGCGCTGGAGGACGCGGGCTACCACGTCATCCAGGCGGTCGACGGTATCGACGGCCTGGAGACCCTGGCCGCGAATGGCGCGGACGTGGTGATCACCGACATCAACATGCCGCGCATGGACGGCTTCGGCTTTATCGAAGGCATGCGCGCCGATCCGAACCACCGGACCACCCCGTGCCTGGTGCTGACGACCGAGAGCGACGCCGAGAAGAAGGCCCGCGCCCGCGCCGCCGGCGCGACGGGCTGGATCGTCAAACCGTTCGACCCGGCCAAGCTCGTCGACGCCGTTCGCCGCGTCGCGGCCTAACCCAAGAGATCGGTCAGGCCGCAAGCCATGGACGCCTTCGAAGCCATCAAAGCCACCTTCTTCCAGGAATGCGACGAACTGCTCGCTGAACTGGAATCGAAGCTGATGCTGCTGGAACAGGGTCAGACAGACCTTGAAACCATCAACGCCGTCTTCCGCGCCGTTCACTCGGTCAAGGGCGGTGCGGGGGCGTTCGGCCTGGAAGCCTTGGTTCGCTTCGCCCACGTCTTCGAAACCCTGATGGACGAGTTGCGGGGCGGTCGAAAGCCTTGTGACACGGTCACGATCAAGACCCTGCTGCGCGCCTCCGACGTGCTGGCAGACCATATCCAGGCCGCGCAAGGTCTGGCGCCGCCCGTGGACGAAGAGCGTTCGGCCGGTCTGGTGCACGAGCTTGAACTCCTGACCCACGGCGGCGAAGCGCCCCCGGTTGTCGAAGAAGACGAAGACGACTTCGGCTTCACCCCCATGGCCTTCGACGCCGCTCTGGACGAGCCTCTGGCCGATCTGGGCGGTTCGGGCGAGGTGGAGACGGCCGCGCCTGAGGCTCAGACGGGCTGGCGTGTTCTGTTCAAACCGCACAGCCGCATGTACGGCAGCGCCAACGAAGCCGGCCTGCTGCTGCGCGAACTGGGACGTGTTGGGCCGACCACCGTATCCGTGGACGCCGAAACCCTGCCGACGCTCGATATCCTCGTCGCCGAGGAAGGCTATCTGACCTGGACGATCGATCTGACCGCCGAGGTCGAAGAAAAGGTCGTCCGCGAGGTGTTCGACTTCGTCGAGGCCGACTGCGATCTGACGGTTTCGCCCCTGGGCGGCGCACCCGCTCTGGAATTCGAAGAGGAGCCGCCGGCGGTCCTGCCGGCCAGCGACGATCTGGATGTCGCCGCCCTTCTGGCGAAGGCCGCCGGCGCCGCGCCCCCCGAGGCGCCAGCGCCCGCCCCCGTCGCAGCAGCGCCTGAACCCGCTCCGGCTCCCGCCCCCGCCCCCGCCCCCGCCCCCGCCCCTGTGGCCCCTCCGGTCGCTGCGGCGCCCGCGCCGACCCCCGCTCCGGTCCCGCCGGCTCAGGTCGCCGCGCCCGTGGCCCCGGCGCCGGTCACCATCCGCGTCGACCTGGACCGGGTCGATCGCCTGATCAACGTGGTCGGCGAACTGGTCATCCAGCAGGCCATGCTGTCGCAGCGCGTGCTGGAAAGCGGCCTGGCCCGCTCGTCAGGCATCGCCCTGGGCCTGGAAGATCTCGAGTTGCTGACGCGCGAGATCCAGGACAGCGTCATGGCCATTCGCGCCCAGCCGGTGAAGTCGGTGTTCCAGCGCATGCCGCGCCTGGTCCGCGAAGTCGCCGACATGGTCTCCAAACAGGTTCGTCTGGTCACGTCCGGCGAGGACACCGAGGTCGACAAGACCGTGGTGGAACGCCTGGCCGAACCCATCACCCACATGCTGCGCAACGCTATCGACCACGGGCTGGAGACGCCCGAGGACCGCGTCGCCGCCGGCAAGCCTGCCGAGGGTACGGTTCGTCTGGCCGCCCTGCACCGGTCGGGCCGGATCGTCATCGAAATCTCCGACGACGGCCGGGGCATCAACCGCGAGCGGGTCAAGAAGATCGCCATCGACAAGGGGTTGATCGCAGTCGACGCCGCCCTGACCGACGAGCAGATCGACAATCTGATCTTCCTGCCCGGCTTCTCGACCGCCGCCGTGGTGTCCGATATTTCGGGCCGCGGCGTGGGCATGGACGTGGTCAAGCGCTCGATCCAGGCCCTGGGCGGCCGCATCTCGATCAGTTCCGTTCCGGGCAAGGGCTCGACCTTCACGCTCAGCCTGCCGCTGACCCTGGCGGTGCTGGACGGCATGGTCGTGTCCGCCGCCGACCAGATCCTGATCGCGCCCCTGCCGGCCATCGTCGAAAGCCTGACCCCGCAAGAGGGCGACCTGCACTATGTCGGGGGCGTGGATCCCGTGATCCGCTTCCGCGAGCGGTTCCTGCCCCTGATCGACGTGGCCATGACGATGGGCTTCCGCGACACGCCGGTCGTCCCGTCCGAAGGCGTCGCCGTGGTCGTCGAGACCGAGGGCGGCCAACAGGCGGCCCTGCTGTTCGACGCCATCCAGGGTCAGCGCCAGGTCGTCATCAAGAGCCTCGAGACCAACTATCAGCAGGTCGAGGGCGTCGCCGCCGCAACCATCCTGGGCGACGGCCGCGTCGCTCTTATCCTGGACGTTGACGTCCTCGTCACCGACATGCGCCGCAAATCCGGCCGCCCCGACTTCAAGCTCGCGAGTTGAACCATGAATGAAGCCAACGACTCCCAGCGCGAACTCATCGCCTTCCGCATCGGCCGACAGGAATTCTGCGTCGACATCATGTCGGTGCGCGAGATCCGCGGCTGGACCCCCGCAACGCCGTTGCCGCGTTCGCCGGGCTATATGAAGGGCGTCATCAACCTGCGCGGCACCGTCCTGCCGATCATCGACCTGGGCGCGCGCTTTGGGCTGGAGACGTCCGAACCGACGGCTCGCCACGTCATCATGGTCGCCCATATCGGCGGCCGGATGGTCGGCCTGCTGGTTGACGCCGTGTCCGACATTCTGGAGATGAACGACGCCTCGGTGCAGGCGACGCCGGACGTCGCCAGCGATCAGGTGAAGACCTTCGTCAAGGGCATCTTCTCCATCGACGGGCGCATGATCAGCCTGATCGAACTGGATCACATCCTGCCCCAGGTCGAGGCGGAAGCCGCATGAATCCCGCACCCGGACGGGGATCGATCGTAGAGGGTGAGTTTGTCTTCACCGCTGACGATTTCCGTCAGATCGCAGAAATGCTGCACGCCCACGCCGGCATCGCGCTGAACGAGGGCAAGGCCGCTCTGGTCTATTCCCGTCTGGCCAAACGCCTGCGGACCCTGGGCCTGTCCAGTTTCCGCGACTATTGCGCCCTGGTGGAGGGCGTCGATGGGATCGACGAACGTCAGAAGATGACGGCGGCCCTGACGACAAACGTGACCCGCTTCTATCGCGAGCCGCACCATTTCGACGACCTGCGCGACCGCGTCCTGCCCAAGCTGGTCGAGCGGGCCCGCGCCGGCGGCCGCGTTCGCATGTGGTCGGCCGCCTGCTCGAACGGGCAGGAGCCCTATTCGATGGCGCTGACCCTGTTGTCGGTCCTGCCTGAGGCGGCGGACCTGGACGTGCGTATCCTGGCCACGGACATCGACCCGAACATGGTCGCCCAAGGCCACGACGGCACCTATTCCGAAGAGGCGCTGGAGCCGGCGCCGGCCACGCTGTGGCGCAAATATTTCAACCGCGCAGACCGTGGCAACTGGACCGCCGGGCCGCAACTGAAGCGACTGGTGTCGTTCAAGGAGCTGAACCTGATCGGCGACTGGCCGATGAAGGGCAAGTTCGACGTCATCTTCTGCCGCAACGTGGTCATCTATTTCGACGACCCGACCCAAGAGCGTGTCTGGAGCCGCTTCGTGCCGCTGATGCAGCCCGGCGGAACCCTGTACATCGGCCATTCCGAGCGAGTCGCCGGACCGGCCGCCACCAAACTCCAGACCGCAGGTCTGACCACTTACCGCCTGGGAGCCGCATGATGAGCGCGAAGATCAAGGTCCTGGTGGTGGACGACAGCTTGACGATGCGCGGTCTGATCTCGGCCGCTCTGAAGTCGGACCCCGAAATCGAAGTCGTCGGCACGGCCGCCGATCCGATCGAGGCGCGCGCCGCCATCAAGGAACTGAACCCTGACGTCCTGACGCTGGACGTCGAGATGCCCAATATGAACGGGCTGGAATTCCTCGAGAAGATCATGCGGTTGCGGCCCATGCCTGTGGTCATGGTCTCGACCCTGACGGCGGCGGGCACCGACGTAACCCTGGCGGCGCTGGAAATCGGCGCCGTGGACGCCGTCGCCAAGCCGGCCGTGGCCAGCGTCGACGCCTTCCACGACCTGATCGACAAGGTGAAGACGGCGGCGCGCTCGCGTGTCCGCGCCCGCACCGACATCCCGGCCCGGGAGGCGGCGCCCAGCACCTATCGCCCGGCCGCCAGCCACATCCTGGCCATCGGCTCCTCGACCGGCGGGGTCGAGGCGCTGCTGACGGTATTGAGCGGCTTCCCGGCCAACTGCCCGGCGACCATCATCACCCAGCATATGCCGGCGACCTTCACCGCCAGTTTCGCCGCCCGTCTGGACCGCGTCTGCGCGCCGACGGTGACGGAGGCCTATGAGGGCGCGCAACTGAAGACCGGCCACATCTATCTTGCGCCGGGGGGGGCGGCTCACCTTGAAGTCACGCCTGGCATGACGCCGCGCTGCCACCTGGTGCAGAGCGATCCGGTCAACGGCCACCGCCCTTCGGTCGATGTCATGTTCGAGTCCGTCGTGCGCCTGAAGCGGCCGATGACCGGCGTGATCCTGACCGGCATGGGCCGGGACGGGGCCAAGGGCCTGAAGGCCATCCGTGACGCCGGCGGACGCACCCTGGGGCAGGACGAGGCGACCTCCGTCGTCTACGGCATGCCCCGAGCCGCCTTCGAACTGGGCGCCGTGGAGCGGCAGTTGCCGCTGCACCGCCTGTCCCCTGCAATCCTAGAACTGTGCGCCGAAACGGGCGCACGGTCGATCGCCTGACCCCCCGGGAGCGCCCCCCATGCCCGCAGCCGCCTCTCTCCACTGTCTGGTCGTCGATGATCAGATGACGATGCGCTCGCTGGTTCGCACCAGCCTGCAACAACTGGGCGTGCGCGAGATCCGCGAAGCCGCCGACGGTGATATCGCCCTGCGCGACATCATCCAGAAGCCGGCGCACCTCATCATCTCGGACTATAATATGCCGAACCTGGACGGTCTGGGTCTGCTGCGCGCAGTGCGCGCTCACCCGCCGACTTCCAAGACCGCCTTCATCATGCTGACCGGTCGGGCCGACCGCGAACTGGTGCAGCGGGCGGTGCAATTCGGGGTCAACAACTACCTGGTCAAGCCCTTCACCGTCGCCCAGCTGAAAGGCAAGCTGGAAGCCGTCTTCGGTGCTCTGACATGAGCTTCGCCGCCCTGAAGGACACCAAGGAAAAAAGGGTGCACGTCGGACAGGGCGAGCACCATATCACGACCGATCCGGACGTCGTGCTCAGCACGATCCTGGGCTCCTGCGTCGCCATGTGTCTGCGGGACCCGGTCGCCGGGATCGGCGGCATGAACCACTTCCTCCTGCCCGAAGGCTCAGGCGCAGGCACTGACGCCGGGCGTCGCTACGGCGCCTACGCCATGGAGCTTCTGATCAACGATCTGCTGAAGGCCGGGGGGCGTCGCGATCGATTGGAGGCCAAGTTGTTCGGCGGCGGTCGCATGTTCGACAGCCTGCGCGACGTCGGTCGCTCGAATGCCGACTTCGCCGAGAAATTCCTGCGTGATGAAGGCATTCCGGTCGTCGGCGGCAGTCTCCGCGGCGACGGCGGTCGGCGGCTGCACTACTGGCCCGTGACCGGCAAGGCCATGCAACGCGCGGTCACCGACACCGTGGCGCCCAAGCCCGTTCCCGTCGCACCGCCCCCGATCGATATGGGCGCCCTGGAGCTGTTCTGATGCACGCCCCCCCCGAACATGCGCAACTTCTGGCCGCGATCGCCGACGAACTGATGGGCGTGCGCGAGGGGATCGATCACGTCGAGGCCTTGGTCAGTCGGCTGGTCCGTCGGGCGCCGCCGGAGGACAGGGCCGAGGCCCTGACCGAGGCTCAGGCCCTGGACGCCCTGACCCAGAGGCTCGAAGCCCTGTCCGGCGTTCTGCGAATGCTCGGCAACGGCGCAACGCCGGCCGAGTCCGTCAGCCGCATATCCCTGGCCGACATGGCCGTTCGCTTGCGCCCCGCCGCCGGCGTGCAGACGGCCGGCGCGTCGGACTCAGGCGATCTGATGCTGTTCTGACGTCGTGATCAAGACGCCGGACAAGATCAATCTGGCGCATTCGACGGTTCTGCTGGTCGACGACCAACCGACTTCGCTCGATTTGCTCAGTTCGATCGTTCAGGGCTTTGGCGTCCGTGAACAGTTGAAATGTCCATCCGCCAAGGATGCGGTCGATCTGCTGCAACGTCGGGCCGTCGATCTGATCCTGGTCGATTGCGCCATGCCGGAGATGGACGGCTACGACTTCGTGCGGTGGCTGCGTCGCGAGGCGGCGGAGCCCGCCCGTTTCACCCCCGTCATCATGATCCTGGGCCACGCGGCCCACGCTCGCGTCGCCAGGGGCCGCGACTGCGGCGCCAGCTATATCGTGGCCAAGCCCCTGACGCCGGCGGTGCTTCTGAAACGCATCGCCTGGCTGGGCACGCATTCCCGTGACTTCGTCGAGGTCGAAAACTATGTCGGTCCGGATCGACGTGTCCGCAATTACGGCCCCCCGCCAGGTGGCGAGGGGCGCCGTTCCACGGATCTGTCGGGCGAGCTGGGGGAAGCTGTCGAGGCCAATATGGATCAGGACACGATCGACATGATGTTGAAGCCCATGAAGGTCAATCTGTGAGTACCGCGTCATGACCACCTCCCCCGAGCCTCCGCGTATCCGCAAGGTCCGCACCTCTCTCCAGAGGCAGATGGCGCGCCCCGGCGGCATCACGATAGAAGAGGCGGTCGAGCGGGCCGAACAGGGGCTGGAAAGCCACCGTGACCGGATCATGGAGGTCCTTCAGGCGCAGGTGGATCTGTTGAACAGCCTGTGCCGCCGCCGCCCGCCCAAAGCCGACGGTAAGGTCTATGCCCTGGCCTCGGCGCTTGTGGACCTGGCCGGCTTTCTGGAAATCCCGCCCTTCTACACGGCGGCCTACAGCCTGTGTGAGGTGGCGCATCAGATGACCGCCGCCAAGGCCTGGTCCTGGCCCGAGGTCGAGGTGCACGCGCACGCCTTGACCTTGATCCTGGCGAACAACTGCCAGGGCGGGGAGGCGATCGACCATCTGTTGGCGGGGCTTCACGCCGTCGTCCAACGCACGCACCAGCCGGGTTAACGACAGGCACGCCTCTCGCGGAACAGGGGCGAAACGAATCATGACCGAATCGGCGACTCGGCCTCATTCGCGATTTGTTCACGACAAGATATTGTATCTTAACGGGGATTAACCACAAGCGCCGCGTGATCGCGAATGCGCCCCACCGCCCTCAAAAAACGACATCTTGAGCCGGAGCATCTTTCCCCGCCTCCCCTGAACCGCTAGTTCATCCTCCGTGGCCCCGTAGCTCAGCCGCATAGAGCAAGGCTTTCCTAAAGCCGAGGTCGCAGGTTGGAGTCCTGCCGGGGTCGCCACCTCTTGTCGCTGTCAGACAGTGCAAGGGCGCAAGGTTCAGGTTTCTGCCCGATTGGATAGGCCTGACGCTTGTCGCAAGGGCGGGCTTGCATCGCAAGCGTATGGCGTTGGGGCTCAAGGGCGGCTCGACCGTCCATCGTTGACTGCCAGCGACAATGTCTTGATCAAGTATGGGCGTGGCCCATCACGGCCGCGCTTCCACATCCGGCGGTGAAGCGGAGACGGGCGCTCGGCCCGGCTCAATCAGCCCTGGGCGGAGCGGAGGCCGTCGGCAGAGGCCTGCTGCAGGGCGGGGCGTTTCTGACCGCCTGAGGCGATCACGCGGTCGATCCGGGCCTTCTCGGCGCGGAAGGCGGCGAGGTCGGCGCCCGACAGTTCGGTGCCTTCCTGGGTGCGGACGCCGGCGGGATTGATCCGCTGGCCGTTGCGCCACAGCTCATAGTGCAGGTGCGGGCCGGTGGAGGCGCCGGTCGAGCCGACATAGGCGACGACCTGGCCCTGGCTGACGCGTTGGCCGGCGCGGATGCCCGAGCCGTAGCGCGACAGGTGGCCGTAGCCGCTCTCGAGGCCGTTGTTGTGGCGGATGCGCAGCCAGTTGCCGTAACCGCCCCAGCGGCGCGCCTCGACCACTACGCCGTCGGCGGGAGCGACGACCGGCGTGCCGGTGCCGGCCGCGAAGTCGATGCCCTGGTGCATTTTCTTGTAGCCGGAGATCGGGTGGGTGCGGAAACCGAAGCCCGACGAGACGCGGCGGAAGTTCTGCAACGGGGTGCGCATCATGGCCGAGCGCAGGTTTTTGCCTGAGGCGTCAAAGAACTGCGCCTCCTTGGCCCCGGCGGGCTTGAACCGATAGAAGGTGACGCCGCGCAGTTCGGCGTACATCAGGTCGCCCACGCCCACGGTGCGGCCGGCCTCGGTCACGTCGCGGTCGAAGACCATGGTGAACTCATCCGACGCGCGGATATCGCGTTGCATATCGAACTTGGTCGCGAACAGGCGGCTGGCCGAACGGACGATGGAGGCGGTGGCGCCCAGTTCGCGGGCGCTGGCGGACAGGGACCGCTCGACTTCGCCCTTCAGGACGACGGTCTCGTGGGTGACCTTTTCCTCGAGCGAACGCAGGCGCAGGGCGCCGTCGAAGCTGCGCGACACGGTCAGCTGGCTGGCCGGGCCGGTGCGCATGGTCAGGCCGATGAGGCGAGCGTCGCCGCGGCCGTCGCGCGGCTTGGCGATGGCGGTTTCGAAACGGAGACCGGCGCGGAGGTCGGCGAGGTCGAAGGCGTTGGCGACGGTGGCGGCGACGGCGCTGGCTTCTTCCGGCGCGACGCCGGTGCGGCGCACGGCCTGCTCGAAGGTTTCGCCGCGACGGATCTGGACGGGGATGGCTTCCGGGGCGGTCATGCCGGCCGGAGCATTGGCGGCCGCAAAGGCCTGGGCTTCCATGGCGGCCATCTGGGCCGACGACAGGACCGGAACTTCTTCAGCCTGGGCGGGTTGATAGACTCTGCCGGCAAGCAGGGCCACCGAAACGGCCGCAGCCGCCGTGACGACATGCGGTGCGAGACGCATCGGTTGGCGGCGTGGGTCGAACTGAGCCATCGGTCCCATCGTGCTGCGACGCCAGAGGCGCCAAACGTCTTAGCCAAGGATCGCGCCGAACAAACCCCGAAGCGCGAAGTCATCGGCTATACCCTGCCTGTCTCAGTTTGGGAAGACAGACCGTTACAAAGCGTTAAGAACCGGGGGCATACGGAAAAAAGCCTCGCAGACTCATGCGATTGATCCGCAGCCTCGCCCTCTTATCGCCCCGCTTGGCTGCAACCAAGCTGTCGTCGGGCGCGTTCTGCCACGCTTGAGGCTTGTATTCGCATCGAGGGGGGCGATGGTGGCGCGGCGATCAGTTCTCAATCGACACGGCGTCCCCGTTTGACCGAAATCCCGGACAGTCCAACTCCGCAGCCCCGCCGTGTTCGGCGAAAGGGCGATGTGCTGCGGCGCATCGGCCTTATCCTGCTGGCTGTGGTGCTGGTCGCGGCCCTGCTTGCGGCGGCCCTTTATCTGAACCGCCGGGCGGCGGCGCGTGAGGTCCTGGTCGGCTGGCTGGAGCGGCAAGGAATCCAGAGTGAGGTCGAGGTCGAGCGGATCGAGCTGGACGGCTTCGTCGGGCGCATACGCATCGGCGATCCGAGCAACCCGGATGTGACGGTCGAGCGGGTCGAGGTCGATTACGCCGTGGCCCTGCCCTGGTCGAAGACCGGCCTGGGGGTGACGCCCAGTCGGATCCGGCTGGTGCGGCCGGTGATGCGGGCCAGTTGGAAGAAGGGGAAACTGTCGCTGGGGTCGCTGGATCCCCTGGTCGAGCGGTTCACCGGCGGGCCGCCGAGGCCGGATTCGCGCGGGCCGCTGGTCATTGTCGAGGGCGGGCGCGGGCGGCTGGATACAGAATATGGGCCGGTCCAGATCCTGGCCGATGCCCGGGTGGACGACGGCAAGCTGATGCGGCTGAACGCGCGGATGCCGGCGGCGGCGCTGAAGAGCGGAGAGATCGAGGTCCTGGGGCTGGGCGCGACGGTCGATCTGACCACGACCGGCGACCGGATCGCCCTGCGGATCGAGGCCGACGCGGAGCGGTTCGAGGGAGACGGAATCAACGGCGAGGCCGCGCGGCTGAGCCTGAGCGGCGACCTGCCCTATCCCGATATGAAGACGCGGCGCGGCGATGGCCGTGCGGTGATCGACGCACGGCTGGTCGGCGGCGTGCTGGGCGTGGGCGAGACCCAGGCGCGCGACGCCGAGGTCGCGGTGCGGTTCGACGGTTCGACGGCCGGGTGGATCGAGGCTTTCCGGCTGGACGGCGCGACCGATCTGGGCGTGAAGGCGGCGGCCATCGAGGGGCCAGGGCTGAAGGCGGGCCGGGTCGAGGGATCGGCGGCGGGCGGACGACTGACGGTGGCGCGCGATGAGGCCGTGCGCTGGAGCCTGGAGACGCCGCTGACGTTGACGGCGGCGTCCGGCGAGGCCGGTCAGGCGCGGACACAGGGACTGTCCATCCAGTCGCGCGGGCTGTCGATGGGCGGTCGGGACGCGGCCTTTGAGGCTACGGGGCCTGTGCAGGCGAACTTCGAAAGGATCGGTTTCGGCGATCTGGAGCTGAAGCAGGCGCGGGGCGAGTTGAGCCTGGATGTGGTCAAGGACGATGCGGTGCGGATCGCGGCCGAAGGCTCGCTGCGGTCGACGGGCGGGGCCTGGCCCCTGTTCGGGCCGGTCGGGTCGGACGATATCGCGGAGCTGGCCGAGATGAAGAAGGCGCTGGGGGATTTCGCCCTCAACGCACCCTCGGTGCGGTTCGCCACCGGATCGGCGGGAACCCGCGTGAGCCTGGCCCGGCCCGTGACCCTGACCCCGGCCAATGGCGGGGTGCTGACCGTCGCCGAAGCCGGGGAGGCGGCCTATCAGGCCGAGCCCGGCAGGCTGGGCGGCGGGGCGCTGAACCTGACGGCGACGCGGGGGCGGGGCCTGCCCGAGATGGCCGTGGCCGTGTCGAAGTGGCGGCTGACCGAGACCGGGTTCGAGGCCCTGCTGGACGGCCGGGCGCGGCTGGATTTCGACCTGGCCCGAGGGATCGACGCCCGGACGCGGGGCCTGCTGGCCATGTCCGAGGGGCGGCTGACCTATGTCACCCCCGAGTGCGTCGATCTGACGGTCGAGCGGCTGGAGCTGGACGAGAACGACGTCCACCAGATCGCCGGCAAACTGTGCCCCGAGACCGGGCCGCTGCTGAGTTCCAAGGACGGGGTCTGGCGCGTGGCCGGCGGGTTCCAGGGCGTGTCGGCCCAGGCGCCCTTCCTGGGTATGCGGTTCGAACAGACCTCGGGTCGGGTCGTGGTGGACGGGACGAGGGCGGGGGTCGGGCTGACGGCGACGGTGGCGGACGCCCAGGTCGTCGATGCGACCACGCCCAAACGGTTCGAGCCCTTTGCGGCCTCGGGCCAGGCGACCCTGGCCAATGAGCGCTGGAGCGGCGGGTTCGACCTGAAGGGGACGGGCGAGGCGGCGGCGACCTCCCTGGGGCGTCTGACCCTGGCCCATGACGGCCGAACCGGGGCGGGGGGGATCCGTATCGCGGCGCCGGAGGTGACCTTCGTCGAGGGCGGGCTGCAACCGTCGATGCTGAGCCCGATGGTCGAGGTCTTCGTTCAGTCGCCGGTCACGGGGTCCGTGAGTTTCGACGGGCGGTTCGACTGGACCAAGGATGGCGAGCCGACCTCGAGCGGGCTGCTGAGCGTGCCGGGGCTGGACTTCGTCAGCCCGGCGGGGCCGGTCAAGGGCGCGCGGGGGGAGATCCAATTCACCAGCCTGAGCCCCGCCGTGGTCACGGCGCCGAACCAGAGGCTGATGATCGACAGCCTGGACGTCGGCGCGGACGCGACGGCTCTGGACCTGACCTTCGCCATCGGCGGGGCCGGGATCAGCATCGCCGGGGGATCGGTCCAGGCCGGGGGCGGGACCGTGTCGGTCGAGCCCTTCGTCGTGCCGCTGGACCCGACCCAGGCCTATAGCGGCGTGGTGGTGCTGGACCGGGTTCAGCTGGGCGATCTGGTGGCCGACAGCGGGTTCGCCGACAAGGTGGTGCTGGACGCCCTGGTCTCGGGTCGTCTGCCCTTCATCATGGATCCGCAGGCCGGGCTGAAGATCACGGCCGGAACCCTGGGCGCGGTTCAGCCTGGGCGGCTGTCGATCAAGCGCGAGGTGCTGACCGATGTGAACGCCGGCGGCGGGGGCGCAGACGTGCCGCCGAACATGGTCGAGGACCTGGCCTATCAGGCGATGGAGAACCTGGCCTTCGACCAGCTGAGCGCCGATGTGAACAGCCTGGACGGGGGGCGGGTCTCGGTCCTGTTCCATATCCGCGGACGGCATGAGCCGCCGCAACGGCAGGAGCTGCGCCTGACCCTGGCCGAGCTGATCAGCCGCGAATTCCTGAACCGGGAGCTGCCCTTGCCGTCGGGCACCCAGATCGACCTGACCCTGGACACGACCCTGAACGCCAACCAGTTGTTCGCCGATATCATGGCCGTCAACCGCGCGCGGCAGGGGCAGACTGAGTCCGAGCCGACGCCCGCGCCCTTGACCGTGCCCTAAGCCAAACCATTCAGCGACGGTTCACCCGCAGCCGTGCTAATGGACCCATCCAAACTGACCGACCCGGAGTTCTCGCCATGATCAACAAGCGCCAATTGGCCGGTGTCGGCCTCGGAGCGGTCGTCGTCGCGGTCGCGGCCTGCGCCCCGACCATCCGTCTGGAGGTTGCGCCGATCCAGATCTACGCCAAATTGGACGCTGACGTCCGCGTCCGGCTGGATCAGGAGCTGCAGCAACTGCTTCAGCAGAACCCGAACCTCTTCTGATCGCCTCGCTTCTTTTGAAAGGACAGGCCGATATGAGCCTTCGTAAATTCCTCGCTGTCGGCGCCCTGGCCGCAGCCGTTTCATTCGGCGGCGCCGCCCTGGCCCAGACCGCAGCCCAGAAGACCCTGGTCGATCAGGCCAAGGCCGCCGGCACGGTCGGCGAACAGGCCGACGGCTATGTCGGCTTCCGCGTCAGCACGTCCGACGCCGCCCTGCGCGCCGCCGTGGACGCCATGAACGCCGGCCGCCGCGCCGCCTACGCCCGCAGCGCGGCCGAGGCCGGCACCAGCGCCGACGTCGCCGGCGCCCGGATGTTCGAAAGCCAGCTGCTGGCGCGCATCCAGTCGGGCCAGTGGTACCGCAACGCTCAGGGCCAGTGGGTCCAGCGCTGAGACGCGGCTGACCCCGGCGGGTTACGCCTGCATGGTTTGGCGCCTTGGCGCTCTGAAAACAGGGTGACAAAGCGCCAAAAGCGCGCCTGGGTTTCTTCCCGAAATTAGGCGCGTTGGCGCGAGATCAGGCCGCCGCGCGCTGCGCCGTCAGGGCGGGAAGAAGCAGGCCCTCGGTCAGGGCGCGCACCACCGGAACCGCCACGGCGTCCCCCATCAGTTTCAAAGCCGCGCTCTCGCTGGCGGGCAGGCGGTAGTCGTCCGGCACGCCCATCAGACGCGCCGCCTCGCGCCCGGTCAGGCGACGCACTCGCGCCCGGCCGCCGTCGCAGACCACGACATATTGGCGCGACGACCCGCCCGCCGGGGTGCGCAGACAGCCCGCGAGGCCGTCGAACCGGATTTCCAGCCGTTGAATCTTGACGCCCTTCTCGGTGCGTACGCGGCGATAGGCGGCGCCGACCATGCGGCGGCCCGAGGCGACGGCGGCCTCGACCCGTGCGCGGTGAAGCGGCGCGGCCAGGGCCAGGACGGCGTCGCCCTCGTCCAGCCATTCGACCGCATCGTCCGGCTCCAGCAGGGCGGAGAGATCGAGGTTGCGTCGGGGCGGGACGGGCAGGCTCCACCAGGCCCAGGCGTCGCGCACCGCCTGGGGCAGGCGGGCGTGGGCGGCGAAGAGACGGGTCGAATGGAAGGGGCCTGACGGAGCGGATGCCTCGGGCGCTCCATCGAGGGCCGCATCCCGCATGGCCACGACGAACAGGCGAGGGCGCGACTGGGGCAGCCAATGGGCCGCGTCCATTTCCAGCGCCCCGACCCGATATCCGGCCTCGACCATGGCGGCGCAGACGGCGGCGAAGTCTCGCCCCTCACCTGAAGTCAGAAGCCCGATGACGTTTTCCAGCACGATGACGCGCGGCGCACGATCCTGATCCGCCAGCCCCTGGATCAGTCGCCAGAAGCCCCAGAAGGCGCCGGATCGCCCGGCTTCGAGCCCGCCGCGCGCGCCGGCCAGGCTGACGTCCTGGCAGGGCGACGAGGCCCAGGCCAGGTCGGGCGCGCCGGGCAGATCGGCCGTCGTCAGGGACCAGACATCGCCAAGGCGGAAGGGGATGTCGGGGTGATTGGCGACGAAGGCCCGGCCCTTGGCGGGGTCCATGTCGTTGGCGAAGGCGGTGTCGAGGCCGCACAGACCTATGCCGGCGAGACCGCCGCCGGCGAAAAATTCGAATGCGGTCGGGCGAATCGACATTCGCACAGCTTAACTCAGGCTGCGCCCTTGACCGAGGCCGTCCGTGCCCACACCTGCACGGCGAACGAGGGGAGCCCGTCCATGCGTCCAATCCGATCCGCCATTCTGGCCGCGCCGATGCTGGGCGTCCTCATGGGCCTTGCCGGCTGCTACGACCGCAATGAGAAGGAGCCGGAATCGGCGCCCCTGCCCGAGACGGCCGCGATCCTGGCGGGCGTCGATCTGGGCCGGCCGGTGCGGGCGCTGGGGACCGAGCCCTTCTGGAGCGTCGAGATCACGCCCGACGCCATCGTCTATACCCGCATGGACCAGCCAACGCAGCGGGCGCCCAATCGCGGGGCGAACGTCCAGGGGACGATGGCGACCTATGTCACCTCCACCGACCTGAAGGCGGCGCTGAACGTGGTGCTGATCGCCACCGAATGTTCGGACGGGATGAGCGACCGCACCTATCCCCTGACCGCGCGGGTCGAGATCGGCGACGACACCCTGAGCGGGTGCGCCGCTTCGGTCGACGCGCTCAAGGCCGCGCCGGCGCCCTGACTCTGATCCGGGGGCTCACCACCAGTCCGCTTCCCGCAGGGTGCGGGCGTAGCGGCGGCTGACGGGGACGCTGAGGCCGCCCTCCAGCGTCAGGGTGGCGCGGCCGTCGCCGCGATCGACGCCGCGCACGGCCGAGCGGGCGACCCACCAGCTGCGGTGGGTGCGGGCGCCCTCCAGCCCCTCCAGTTCCTCGACCGCGTCGGACAGGCGCATCAGGATCAGGTCCGAGCCCCGGTCGGTGTGCAGACGCAGATAATGATCCTCGGCCTGGACGGCGTGCAGGGTCGCGCCCCGGAGCTTCATCGGCAGTCGATCCAGGAAACGGACAGGGGGCGGTGAGGCCGTAGCGGAAGACGGCGTGGGCGCGGCATGGGTCTGGACCGGCTGGGCCCGGCCCAGGAAGACATTGACGGTGGTGACCGCCAGGGTGACGACCAGGACCGGGCCGAACAGCTGGGGCAGGGCCGCCAGAGGATAGAGCTTCTGGGCGAAGAACAGGCCGGTCGCGGCCCAGACGATGACGCTGAGGGGGCCGGTGATCGCAGCGGTCATCACTGCGACGGTCACCCAGGGCCGGTCGTCCACGTCGATGAACCGGGTCACGACCCGGCTGGACAGATGACCCCACAGCCCGCCCAGGATCATGACCAGCACCCAATAGGCCAGGCGCTGGCCATAGGGGGCGTTGGCGCTGCCGAAGGCGCCGGTCGTGGCCAGGAAGACGCCGACCAGGGCGGCGACGACCAGGCCGCGCAGGAAGGTTCGGCGACTGTCGGCGGCGGAAGGCGTCATGGCGGCTTTCAAGGAAGGGCGCCGGTTTGAAATCATGATTTCCGTCGCTGCGGAAGGGGCGTCCGTTCGCGAAGGGGAGGTGGTCGTTGGCGCAGAACCGGAGGCGCGACTGCGAGCCGGGCTTCAGAAGCGGCGAGACACATCGCCGGAGTCTTCCCTTGTTTCGTCACGCCCGTCTCGCCCGTTTCGTCCCGTCCATCGCCGCCCTGGTCCTGCTGGGCGTCCCCATCGTCGCCTATCTGGTTGCGGACGGGGGGCGGGTCGCCCTGCTGGGGTTCAATCTGAGGGCGCCGGACTTCAGTCTGCTGGCGGCGGCGCCGAGCGCGATCCAGATCCATGTGGCGGCGGCCTTGACCGCGCTCGCGATCGGTATCGTGCTGCTGGCCGGGATCAAGGGGACGCGGCTGCACCGGGGGCTGGGCTGGACCTGGGTGCTGGCCATGGGGACGACGGCGTTCAGCTCCTTCTTCATCCACGAGATCAATCCGGGCGGGCCGGCGGGCCTGTCGCTGATCCATCTGCTCAGCGGCTGGACCCTGGTGGGGCTGCCGATGGCGGTCTATGCCGCGCGGCGTCACCGGGTGCAGACGCACCGGCGGGCGATGACGGGCATGTTCGTGGGCGGGCTGATCGTCGCCGGCCTGTTCACCTTCCTGCCCGGCCGGCTGATGTGGGCGGTCTTCTTCAGCTAACGCGGCGACACCCCGGCGACGGCGCGGAAGCCGGCGGCGGCGAAGCGGACCATATAGTCGCCGGCCGTCTCCAGATCGCCGGACCGGGCCAAGCCGCCCGACAGCCGGTCCAGACGGCCCGTCTCGCCCAGGGTCAGGGTCAGGGCGCCCGACAGATTGTGATAGCCCCAGTACAGATCGACCTCGCTGGCGTCCGGCAGGACCACGGCGATCAGCTCGATCAGCCGGCGGATGGACGGGTCGAAATAGCGGGCCATGGTCTCGCCGCCGAAGGTGGGGTTGGCGTTGGTCTGGGCCACCAGGGCGGCATAGTGTTTCCAGCCCGGCCCGCCCTTCAGCGACCATTCGAACGGGGGGCGCAGGAAGGCCTCGAGCAGGCCCTCCAGGGTCATGTCGGCGCCGGCGGCCTCGGCGTAGCGGTCGATGGCGGCGACGCGGTCGTCGTTCCAGACCTCGGCCCGGCGCAGGAAGACGGCGTCGAACAGGTCGCGCTTGGCCCCGAAATAATAATGCACAAGTGCGGTGTCCACGCCGGCCTCGCGCGCCACCTCGCGGATGGTGACGCCGTAGAAGCCGTGTTTGGAGAACAGGTCCTCGGCCGCGTCCAGGATCAGGTCGCGGGTCTCGCCCGCCGCCTTGGCCTGGGTTTTGGGCGGACGGCCGCGGCGGGCCGGCGGGGCGTCAGCGACCGATTTGCGGCGCGCGGCGGCGATGGGACGGGCGGCAGGGGACGAGGCGTCGGACTTGCTCATGTCCGTCAGGCTAGGCGGGCGGTCGCACCGGTGCAACGGCGCCACGCCACGGATCGAAGCGGCGGCGCGGTGACGCGGGGGAAGGGGAGGGTTTGACACACGACGGAAACCGGGTCAGGTTCAGGAAAATCATTGAACGCTGAATAAAAGCGTCAACGGGCTGGAAACGACAACCGAAGGGGTAGGATCATGAGACATCATGTGAAGTGCGCGCTGCTGGCCGGCGCGGCGTGGGGCGTGCTGGCGGGGGCTTCCACGGCCCAGGACGCCGAGGCGGCGGCCCAGGCTGCGAACGCCGGGCAAGCCAATATGGTCGAGGACATCGTCGTCACCGCCCGTCGGCGCGACGAACAGTTGAAGGACGTGCCGGTCGCGGTCTCGGCCCTCAGCGCCGAGCGTCTGGAACAGACCGGCGCGACCAATATCACGGCCCTGCAGCAGCAGACGCCGAACGCCACGGTGCAGGTCGCGCGCGGCTCCAACTCGACCCTGATCAGCTTCATCCGGGGCGTGGGGCAGCAGGATCCGCTGTGGGGCTTCGAGCCCGGCGTCGGCCTCTATATCGACGACGTCTATGTGGCCCGCCCGCAGGGCGCGGTGCTGGACATCTTCGACATTTCGCGGATCGAGGTGCTGCGCGGGCCGCAGGGCACCCTGTACGGCCGCAACACCATCGGCGGGGCGATCAAATACGTCACCAAGCGGCTGGGCGACGATCCCAGCCTGACGGCGCGGGCCGAGGTCGGGTCGTATAACGAGCATAACTTCCTTCTGTCCGGCTCGGTCCCGGTCGGCGACACCTTCGCCATCGGGGGCGCGGTCGCCACCTATCAGCACGACGGCTACGGCGAGAACCTGAACACCGGCCAGGACCAGTACGACAAGGACGTCACCGCCTATCGCGCCAGCGCCGAGTGGACGCCGAACGACAGCCTGTTCTTCCGTCTGGCCTGGGACCGGGTTGAAGACGACTCCAGCCCCCGCCACGGCCACCGCGAGGTGAACTCGACCACCGGCGGCTATACGCCCCCGGCCAGCGAATACGACACCTACGCCGGCATCACCGGCGAGCAGAAGGTGGTCACCGAGGGCGTCTCCCTGACGGGCGAATACCGGGTCAACGACCTGCTGACCCTGAAGTCGATCACCGCCTATCGCAGCGGCGACACCGAGACGATCATCGACTTTGACCAGACGCCTCTGCCGACCCTGGACGTGCCGGCCATCTATTCCGACGACCAGTTCACCCAGGAGTTCCAGGCCCTGTTCACCGGCGACCGGTGGTCGGGCGTGGCCGGCGTCTTCTATCTGGACGGAACCTCGTCCGGCGCCTTCGACACCATCGCGGGCAACCTGGGTCTGGCCATCGCGGCGGCGGGGTCTGTGGACACCCAGTCCTTCTCGGTGTTCGGCGACTTCAGCTATGACGTCACCGACCGGCTGCACGTCTCGTTGGGCGGGCGCTACACCAAGGACGACAAGGACGCCTCGGTCCTGCGCCAGTTCTTCCTGGGCGCGACCAGCACCCCCTACACCGGCGGGACGGTTCGCCCGGTCTACGCCACCCGGACCAACTATTCGGCGTCCGACACCTTCGAGAAGTTCACGCCGCGGGCCAGCGTCTCGTATGACTTCAGCGAGGAAATCACCGGCTACGCCTCGGTCAGCCAGGGCTTCAAGTCGGGCGGCTGGGACATGCGGGGCGACGCCGCCCTGGTGCCGCAGACGGTGAATGGCTACCAGCCCGAAACCGTCACCACCTATGAGCTGGGCCTGAAGGGATCGGCCTTCGACCGGCGGATGAACTTCGCCTCGGCCGTTTTCTATTCCGACTACAAGGACCAGCAGATCACGACCCAGCAGGTGGCCACGGCCCCGGCTGTCGGCATCGCCTCGGTGGTCGACAACGCCGGCGCCTCGACCATCTACGGCTTCGAACTGGAAGGCTCGGCCTTCCTGACCGACGACATCACCGCCAACTTCTCGCTGGGCTATCTGAAGAACGAGTTCGACGAGTTCATCACCCGGATCACCGGCACGCCGGTCGATATCTCGGACACCCGCGAACCGCAGAACTCGCCCGAATGGTCGGCCTACTACGGCATGACCTGGCGCGGCGACATCATGGGCGGCGAGATTCGGGTGACACCGTCGCTGTCCTATCGGTCGGAATACCACCTGTTCGACACGCCGGACCCCATCCTGGACCAGGACGGCTATGTGCTGGCTGACGCCAGCGTGGTCTGGATCGCGCCGAGCAAACAGTGGGAGGTCGGCCTGTTCGGCCGCAACCTGACCGATGTCCGCTACAAGGTCGGGGGCTACAGCTTCCCGGGCGCGACCTACAACAACTCGATCAGCGCCTTCTACGGCCCGCCGACCACCTATTCGGCGCGTCTGACCTACCGGTTCTGATCGCCACAGACGCTTGACGGAGGGCGGTGGTTTTCGGACCGCCGCCCTTTGCTTTGCAGGAACCGGACTTGGGGCTAGGCTCGCACCAACAAGAAGAAGACGCCGAGGGAAACGCCGATGACGACCGACACGCTGACGGACGGGCAGTCGCCCGCACCGCACCGACCGGGCTACCGCTTCTATGTGCTGGCGGTGCTGATCCTGATCTACATGCTGAACTTCTTGGACCGGCAGATCATCGGCATCCTGGCCGCGCCGCTGAAGGAAGAGTTCGGCATGTCCGACAGCCAGTTCGGCCTGTTGGGCGGCATCGCCTTCGCCTCGGTCTATTCCACCCTGGCCATTCCCCTGGCCTGGCTGGCCGACCGGTTCAGTCGGGTGTGGATCATGACCGGGGCCCTGGCGGTCTGGTCGGGGTTCACCGCCCTGTGCGGCATGGCGGGGTCGTTCGGCCAGCTGTTTCTGTGCCGGATGGGGGTGGGCGTGGGCGAGGCGGGCGGGGTGGCGCCGGCCTATTCGCTGATCGCCGACTATTTCCCGCCGCATCAAAGGGCGCGGGCCCTGGCGGCCTTCGCCTTCGGGATTCCGCTGGGCATGGCGGCGGGCACCCTGGTCGGCGGGCTGCTGGCGGCGACCTATGGCTGGCGGACGGCCTTTATCGTCGTGGGTCTGCTGGGCCTGCTGGTCGCGCCCCTGCTGCGGCTGACGGTGAAGGATCCCAAGCGCGGCGGGACCGATGCGGTCAAGACCGAGGCCCAGGTCGCGGCCCTGGCGGCCGCGCCGGTCGGCACCGACCGGGCGGGCAAGATCGCCGCCCAGGTCATGCTGGGCCTGGGCGCCGGGCTGCTGATCCTGGCGGCGGCGAACTGGCTGTTGGGCATGTCCCTGGGCAGTCCGCTGGTCCTGGCCTTCGCCGGCCTCCTGGCGGGCGTGATCGGGGTGTCGCTGATGGTGGCGCGACGCACCGCCTCGGTGGTGATTAAGAAGCCCAGCTTCTGGCTGCTGGGCCTCGGCGCGGCCTCGTCTTCGGTGTGCGGTTACGGCGTCGCCGGCTGGCTGCCGCTGTTCTTCATGCGCAGTTTCGACCTGACCCTGCGCCAGACCAGCTGGTATTATTCCGGCATCGCCCTGATCGGCGGCATTCTCGGCATCTGGCTGGGCGGGATGATCGCCGACAAGCTGTCGAAAAAGGGCAAGGGCGCCTATCCCCTGACCCCGGCCATCGCCTTCCTGATTTCGGCCCCCTGTTTCATCCTGGCGATGAACTCGCCCTGGCTGATCGGCCTGGTCCTGCCGGGCGGCGGCAGCAACACCCAGCAGCTGGTCCTGGCCTTCCTGATCTTCCTGTTGCCAACCGGCCTGAACCTGGCCTGGCTGGGGCCGATCACGGCGGCGGTCCAACATCTGGTCCCGGCGGCCATGCGGTCCACGGCCTCGGCCCTGTTCCTGCTGCTGAACAATCTGCTCGGGATCGCGGTCGGCTTCTATTACTTCGGCTGGATGAGCGACCTGCTGGCGCCCCGGTTCGGGGAGGAGAGCCTGAGGTGGGCCATCTACACCGGCATGGGCTTCTATGTTCTGGCGGCGTTCCTGTTGATCGGGGCCTCGCGGACGCTGAAGCGGGACTGGGTCGACTAGAGCCTGAGCCTGATTCACGCTTCGGACTGAACCGCTACGCGGCTCCGTCCGAAACGATCAGGCTCTAAAGGGAGGCTGTGGACGGTTGCACCTGCGAACGGACGGGGCCTATAAGCCCCGCAACTCTCCCAGCAGCGGTTGCGACGGTCCCTCATGAACATCCACGAATATCAGGCCAAGCAGGTCCTCAAAGGCTTCGGCGCCCCGGTCGCCGCAGGCGTGCCCATCACCTCGGTCGATCAGGCCGAAGCCGCCGCCAAGCAACTGCCTGGCCCGCTCTATGTGGTGAAGTCGCAGATTCACGCCGGCGGCCGCGGCAAGGGCAAGTTCAAGGAACTGCCGGCCGACGCCAAGGGCGGCGTGCGCCTGGCCTTCTCGATCGAGGAAGTCGTCGCCCACGCCAAGGAAATGCTGGGCAACACCCTGGTCACCGCCCAGACGGGCGACGTCGGCAAGCAGGTCAACCGCCTCTACATCGAGGACGGCGCCGATATCGATCGTGAACTGTACTGCTCGCTGCTGGTCGATCGCGCCTATGGCCGCATCGCCTTCGTCGTCTCGACCGAAGGCGGCATGGACATCGAAACCGTCGCCCACGACACGCCCGAGAAGATTCAGAACATCGTCATCGACCCGAACGCGGGCGTGACCGAAGCCGACGTCGCCGCCATCAACGCCGCCTACGGCCTGACGGGCGCCGCCGCCGAAGACGCCAAGTCGCTGTTCCCCGCCCTGTACAAGGCCTTCGTCGAGAAGGACATGGACATGCTGGAAGTGAACCCGCTGATCGTCATGAAGGACGGGCATCTGCGCGTTCTGGACGCCAAGGTCAGCTTCGACGGCAACGCCCTGTTCCGTCACGACGACATCAAGGCCCTGCGCGACGAAACCGAGGAAGACGCCAAGGAAATCGAAGCTTCCAAGTGGGACCTCGCCTATGTCTCGCTGGACGGCAACATCGGTTGCATGGTCAACGGCGCCGGTCTGGCCATGGCGACGATGGACATCATCAAGCTGTACGGCAAGGAGCCGGCCAACTTCTGCGACGTCGGCGGCGGCGCCGGTAAGGAAAAGGTCGCTGCGGCCTTTAAGATCATCACCGCCGACCCGAACGTCCAGGGCATCCTGGTCAACATCTTCGGCGGCATCATGAAGTGCGACGTCATCGCCGAGGGCGTCGTC